>NZ_KB899970.1 GCF_000378485.1 Flavobacterium rivuli WB 3.3-2 = DSM 21788
GCTTTTAAGCGAAAAAGGGTTACAAAAAAGAAAACAGCGCTCTGCCGATGTAGAACCTGTGTTCGCACATCTCAAACACAATAACAATTTTAAGAGGTTTACTTTAAAAGGACTTGAAAAAGTAGAATTAGAGTTCGGATTAATGGCCTTAGCACACAATCTGAGAAAGAAAATAGCGGCGTAAGCCACTTGAAAAATATCCTGACCTGAAAAATATAATAGCCTAATATAATAATGCTAAAAATGAAAAAACCGCCTCAATTGAATATTGAGACGGCTTCTTTTTTTATGGTTAAGCGAATGGGTTTCGGTTCTACTGTTTTAAACACACCCCCAACCTCTCTCAAGCTGTCGTGTGGACACAATTACCGACCTCACCCCAACCCTCTCCAAAAGAGAGGGAGTAGCTGCACTCATATCTGTAAATTGTATGGGTGCATTACAAAATTGCGGTGTCCGGTAGACGCATTGAATGCGTCTCAAAAAAGGTTGAGAAATAATAGAGGAATAGGGCATAGATATATAAGCATACCATTGATGATTATTTACAATACCTCTTTCATTCATTTAAAACCATAATCGTATTTTTGTCATTATGGAAAATATTTTTACGGACGAATACTTTATGCGTAAGGCATTACAGGAGGCGCATGCTGCATTTGATAAGGGCGAAATACCGGTAGGTGCGCTTGTGGTGGTAAACGATAAAGTAATAGCACGTACCCATAATTTAACTGAATTGCTGCATGACGTTACTGCACATGCCGAGATGCAGGCCATAACATCTGCGGCTAATTTTTTGGGAGGTAAATACCTTACAGGCTGTACACTTTATGTAACGCTTGAGCCCTGCCAGATGTGTGCCGGTGCATTGTACTGGAGCCAGGTTGCCAAAGTAGTTTTTGGGGCACACGATCCTCAGCGTGGTTATCGCGCCATGGGTACTAAATTGCACCCTAAAACCACAGTAGTTTCGGGGGTTTTAGAAGAGGAATGCAGTACTCTTGTGAAAACGTTTTTTAAGCAAAGAAGGGGCTGAAATACAGTTGTTTAAATTGTTAACAAATATTTATAAATAATCATTATTTTATTTATAATATTTGCACCATATTATTAGTTATAGCATGAAATACAGGTAACCATTTAACAGGAATTATGGTAGTGCCAAAAGTAATTGGTAGTCCACATTTATAACACTTTATGTAAGCAGCGGGAGTGTTAAATCATGTTAAAGAAAACTTTATAATCATTGTGGTTATAAGAAAAGCCTGTACATTTAAAAACAAACCGTATTTTTTTATAAATAACAACCTGTTCTTAACCAATTAATTTAACTCCCATTACCCTTATGAAACCCATGAAACTGGTGCTGTTCTTAACAGTCATCACACTGCTGCTGCATTCCTGCTCAAAAAAATCAGGAAAGGATTTCGATTCAGATCCCTTTTTATACCGGGATTATATTACCAGTTTCTCCTCAGGTCTCATTTCTACCAAAGCCGACATTCAGGTGGGGCTTGCCTTTACTAAAAAAGAGTGGCAGGTAAACCACGAAATCGACAATAATTACTTTACAGTATCGCCTTCGGCAGAGGGTAAAGTGCTTTTTCTTCAGGATAATAAAATAGCCTTTCGCCCTGCCAAACGCCTAAAGCAAGATACGGAATATCAGGTAACATTACACCTTTCTAAATTTATAAAGGTGGCCGATAGCCTGAGCGACTTTAATTTTACCGTTAAAACCCTTAAGCAGGATTTTCTTGTTACTACACAAGACCTGCAGTCGTACAACCGCGACATGCAGTATCTCAACGCATCTGTAAAAACGAGCGATAATATGGATTTGACAACTGCCAAAAAACTCGTAACTGTAACCCACAATGGTAAAAAACTGCCACTACGGTTTGATAATAATGCAGGCTCATCGAGCGAATTTCATTTTATAATAGACAGTATACAGCGCGGTGCCCAGGACAGTAACCTTAAGATAGCCTGGAATGGAAAGCCCTATGACATAGCCCGCGAAGGTGATGAAAACTACGTAGTGCCCGGTAAAGACAATTTCAAGGTACTTACCGTTCAGCCTGCTGAGGGTGATAACCAAACGCTGCTTATCAATTTCTCCGATCCTATTCGTAAAGACCAGGATTTTAGCGGGCTTGTGGCAGTACAGGGCGTGCAGAGTCTTAAGTACGCAGTAGACGGCAATTTGCTGAAAGTGTTTTTTGGCGACCCTTTAAACGGTAATTTCCTTGTAGAAGTATTTCAGGGCATAGAAAGTACAGAGGGTTTTAAAACCAAACAAAGCCATACCGAAAACATTTCTTTTGAGCAGCTTAAGCCCGAAGTGCGCTTTGTAAAAAGCGGTACCATACTACCTGCATCCAGCAATCTTAAAATAAACTTTGAGGCGGTTAACCTTAGTGCGGTAGATGTAAAAGTATACCGTATTTTCGAAAATAACGTAATGCAGTTCCTTCAGGATAACGAAATGGAAAGCAACTATGGCCTGCGCAATGTAGCGCTACCTGTAGCGAAGACCAAGCTTGTGCTTAACACCAATAAAATGGTAAATTATGCCAAGTGGAATACGTTTGCCATAGACCTTTCTAAACTTGTTAAGCCGGAGCCGGGAGCTATTTACCATATAGAAATTGCCATGCGCCCTGCGTATTCCCTTTATAAATGTGAAGATAGCAACGTACTTAAAGAGGCTGATGAACAACAAGACGAACAGGAGGAAGAGCGAGAAGAAGACTTTACGGATTATGAAGATTACAACTACTACCATGACGATTATGAATGGGAGCAGCGCGAAAACCCTTGCAGCACCTCTTACTATTACGACCGCCAGGTAGAGACTAATGTATTGGCAAGTGACCTGGGTGTTATAGCCAAAAAAGGAGAGAATAACAGCTTCTTTTTTGCCGTGGCAAGCATTACAACTACCCAGCCAATCTCTGGCGCGAGTGTGGAGTTGTTTAACCTTCAGCGACAAAAATTAGGGTCGGCTGTTACAAGTGCCGAGGGTACCGTAATGTTATCATCGGACAAAAAACCATTTTTTGCCATCATTAAAAAAGGCAGCAATACCACTTACGTAAAACTAAATGAGGGCAATGCGCAGTCCGTCAGTAATTTTGATGTAGATGGTGCCCAGCTTCAAAAGGGGTTAAAAGGCTACATATATGGCGAGCGTGGCGTTTGGCGTCCCGGCGACACATTGTACCTTGGCTTTATATTAAATGACAAAGCGGCTAAACTACCGGCATCGCACCCAATTAAACTACGACTGTCTGACCCTAACGGTAAGATGATGTTCCAGGCAGTGCAAAGTTATAACCAAAAGAACCACTTTAAGTTTGTGGTAACCACGCAGGCCAGTGCGCCTACGGGTAACTGGGAGGCAATGGTAAGTGTAGGAGGTGCGCATTTTTACAAAAGCATCAAGATAGAAACCATTAAGCCTAACCGTTTAAAGATCAAAAATGGTTTTGAAGGCAAGACACTTTCGGCGAATGCCAAAACCACAGGAAACCTGCAGGTATTGTGGCTGCATGGGGCTATTGCAAAAGGGCTTAAGGTAGAGATGCAGGCCAAGTTCATTAAGCAAAAAACCGACTTTAAAGGCTATTTGAACTATATTTTTGATGACCCTGCGCAGAATTTCAGTACAGAAGAAGTAAATATTTACAGCGGTGTAACCGATGATAACGGTAATGCAACCGTAACGCTTGAGCCTAAGCTTAAGGCCCGTGCACCGGGATTGCTCAAGGCAGCCATTATAACTAAAGCCTACGAAAAGGGTGGTGACTTTAGTACCGATGTTATACAGGCAACCTATTCGCCTTATGATACATACGTGGGTGTAAAACTGCCACAGGGTAACAAATACGGCATGCTGGAAACCGGCAAAAGCAACCGTGTAGATGTTGCAACCGTAAATGAAGCAGGTAAACCTAAAGGCGGCCGCAGGCTTGAGGTAAAAGTATATGCTGTAGAGTGGCGCTGGTGGTGGGATGCCAGCCATGACAATGTATCGTCTTATAGTAATGCGGTGTCTAACACGCCATTTTATTCGCAAAGCCTTGTTACAGATGCAAGCGGAAAGGCCAGTTTTAACTTTAAAACCGATGAAGAGCAATGGGGCAATTACCTTATAAGGGTAACTGATGCAGAGGGCGGACATTCTGCCGGATCTACCGTGCTGATTGACTATCCTTACTGGAGTGGCCGTACACGTAACAACAGTGGCGAAGAGGCAAAAATGCTGATGTTCAGCACCGATAAGGAGAAGTATGCTGTAGGCGAAAATGCTATTGTATCGTTCCCATCGAGCGAAGGCGGCAGGGCATTAGTATCGTTAGAAAACGGAAGCAGGGTAGTAAAAACCTACTGGGCACCTACTACTAAGGGCGAAACGCAGGTAACCATACCGGTAACAGCTGCCATGGCGCCTAACGTGTATATAAACATAACGCTGTTACAGCCGCATGCTAACACTGCTAATGATTCGCCTATACGCTTATACGGCATTGTACCCATAGAAGTGGTAGATAAAAACACCATTCTGCAGCCACAAATAAGCATGGCGGCAGTATTAAAACCGGAACAGAAAACAACGATAAAAGTTAGCGAAAAAACAGGTAAGGCCATGACGTATACCGTTGCTATTGTAGATGACGGATTGCTGGACCTTACGCGATTTAAAACTCCTAATGCATGGGATAGCTTTTATGCCAAAGAAGCGCTGGGTGTAAAAACCTGGGATATTTATGACGATGTTATAGGTGCTTATGGCGGACAGGTGAACCAGATATTCAGTATTGGTGGAGATGCCGACTTAGGCGGTGGGCAGGCTAAAAAAGCCAACCGTTTTAAACCGGTGGTTATTTATATGGGCCCTTACACTATAGGCAAAGGAGAAACAAGGGTGCACACTATCAAGTTGCCTAAATATGTTGGATCGGTACGTACTATGGTAGTCGCTGCCAATGCCGATGCAAGTGCCTACGGCAGTGCCGAAAAAACTACGCCGGTTCGCAGTCCGTTAATGCTGTTGGCATCACTGCCACGCAAGGTAACACCTAAAGAAAAGGTAACGCTGCCGGTAACGCTGTTTGCTATGGAGAACAGTATTAAAAATGTAACGTTACAGGTAAAAACCAACAATGGTTTCAGGATAATTGGTGCTTCTAAACAAACAGTTTCTTTTGAAAGGCCCGATGAAAAGGTGGCATATTTTGACCTTGAAGTAAATGACCTGATAGGCTTAGGGAAGGTAACTGTTACTGCCACGAGCGGTAAAGAGAAAGCCAGTTATGATGTAGAACTGGATATCATGAACCCTAATCCGGTAACTCAAAACTACAAGGAAGTAATTTTAGAACCGGGTAAGCAAGGCACTATAAACTGGGCCTCTTTTGGGGTGACAGGCACAAACAAGGCAAGGCTTGAGGTATCATCCTTCCCGCCTATGGATTTTAACCGCAGGCTGGATTACCTTATACAATACCCGCATGGTTGCGTGGAGCAAACAACATCATCGGTATTCCCACAATTATACCTGGCAGATATTGCCGATGTAGATGCTACAAGAAAAAGTAAAATACAACGCAACGTTACGGCAGCCATACAAAGGCTTGGGCAGTTTCAGGTAGCGAGCGGTGGCTTTGCCTACTGGCCCGGTAACCCTGAAGCTGATGACTGGGGCACAAGTTATGCGGGACACTTCTTTATTGAAGCCGAGAAAAAAGGGTATGCGCTTCCGCTTAACGCGAAAAAACAATGGCTAAGCTATCAGCAAAAAACGGCAAGGGCATGGCGCTATTATAAAGAATACCATAACGATTTTGCACAGGCCTATCGTTTGTATACATTGGCATTGGCGGGCTCGCCGGACCTTTCATCAATGAACCGATTAAGAGAAACGCCGGGCATTGGTAATGAGAGTAAACTACGCCTTGCCGCTGCTTATGCATTGGCTGGACAAAAGAATGTGGGTCAGCAATTGCTGAGCCAGAGTACTATTGATGGCGACAGCGATTATAACTATTACTACTATGGTTCACCGGAACGCAACAGGGCAATGGCGTTGGAAACGTTGATTGTATTAGGTCAGAAAGGTCAGGCATTTACTATGGCGACCAAGTTGGCTAAAGAAATGTCGTCTAACCAGTGGATGAGTACGCAAACCACGGCGTACTGTTTGTATGCCATGTCTAAATTTGCACAGGGCAATGGCACCAAGGGAATTGATATTAGCTATACTAATAAAGGTAAAACGCTTGCTATTAGTACCCCGAAAACTTTTGCAGACAGGGTGTTGGAGTTAAGTAGTAATAATGCTGTAACAATTAAAAATAACAAGCAGAGTACGCTTTATGTAAAAGTAGTTTACAGCGGCGTGCTGCCTGTAGGAGAAGAACAAACCGAAGAACGCGGTCTTGCAACAGGCATTGTGTTTAAAGACAGGGGCGGTAAGGTTATCAACCCATCTTCATTGGCACAGGGCACCGAGTTTGTAGCTGAAGTTACCATAAGTAACATCAAAGGCGAGTTTGTAGATAACGTAGCGCTTACACAGATAATTCCGTCAGGGTGGGAAATCGTGAACACAAGGTTTACTGATTTTGGCAGCTTTGCAGAGAACAAAGTTGACTATACCGATATTCGTGATGACAGGACTAACTTTTACTTCTCATTAAAATCGAACGAGACTAAAACGTTCAGGATATTGCTTAATGCAAGTTACCTGGGTAGTTACTACCTGCCGGGTGTGCAATGCGAAGCCATGTATGATAATTCGTTCCTTGCCAGGACTAAAGGGCAATGGGTTAAAGTGGTAAGGTAGGTGTTTATTTCGATTATATGGAAACGGTTAATGCAATGCCGTTTCCATATAATTGGAGTAAAATATTTAGTATATTTGATTAAATTATAATGTTATGGAAGCAATTAAGTTAAGAGAAAAACTTATTCAGGAAATTAATGTTGCAGATGATCAACTTCTTAAAGTTGTTGAGGATGTAATTGAAAACTACAATCATATTCAATATAATATAGTTTCTGAACCTATGACAATTGAGCAATATAATAATGAAATAGAGTTTGCTGACAATGATATAGCAAGTGGAAATGTTTTTACGCATGATGAAGTTTCGGAAATAGTTAAGAGATGGAGAAGAGGATAATCTGGACCCGGATTGCCATAAATCATCTTGACCATATACACGAATATATTTTTAACACTTCTAAATCTCAGTTTATTGCCGATAAATTAATCAACAAAATTTATAATTCCGTAAACATACTTCGCCACAATTACGAAATATATCGTTCTGATATTTATAAGTCATTGAATGATGGAAATTATAGGGCATATGAGATTTTTCATTACAGGATTTCTTATAAAGTTTCTAATGACACAATATTTATAATTTCGGTAAGGCATACAAGTATGAATCCAAGAGAGTATTAATGTTTATATTAAGTACTTTTCATAGTTTATTCTATTAATCACAATGCTGTTACACCTACCAATCCGTTAGGATGAAAAACAAACTTAGAGCACTCCTTCATTACATACAAAGTTTTTTTAAAACACTTCAGGAGCGCATTACCAATTACATAAAACGCAACAAAATAAAATCGGCCATTGCGGTAGTGCTTTTGGTTGCCTATTACTTTTGCCTTCCACTAACGCTGTTTAGCGACCCGTATGCCACGGTAATAGAAAGTGCCGAGGGTGAACTTTTGGGTGCGCGCATTGCAAAAGACGGGCAGTGGCGTTTCCCGGCGCAGGATAGTGTGCCTTATAAATTTCGGCAATGCATTGTTTATTTTGAAGACCAGCATTTTTATAGCCATCCCGGTTTTAACCCTGTGGCAATTGTAAAAGCCATGAAGCAAAACCATGATGCTGGCAGGGTGGTGCGCGGTGGTAGTACACTAACCCAACAGGTAATCCGACTGAGCCGCGAGCATAAAAAACGCAGCTATTTCGAGAAGTTGGTTGAGATGGTTCTCGCAACCCGGCTCGAATTTCGTCATAGCAAAAACAATATACTGGGGCTGTATGCCGCACATGCTCCTTATGGCGGTAATGTGGTGGGATTAGAAATGGCCTCATGGCGGTATTTTGGCGTACAGCCGCAGCAACTATCTTGGGCAGAGACAGCTACGCTTGCGGTATTACCCAATGCGCCAAGCCTTATTTATCCCGGTAAGAACCAGATTAAACTTCGCGATAAGCGCAACCGTTTATTAAAAAAACTTTTTGATGAAAAGGTAATCGACAGGACAACCTACGAACTTTCTCTACAGGAAACGCTGCCCCAAAAACCATTTAACCTGCCACAGGTTGCACCGCATTTATTACAGAATATATCTAAGACAAAAGAGGGACAGCGCATAAAAACGACAGTAAAAAATGCGCTGCAAATGCGTGTGAACCAGATTGCGGCACGTTATTACCAGGAATATAAGCAAACCGAAGTACACAATCTTGCCATTATGGTGGTAGATGTGCAAACGCATAACATTGTTGCTTATGTGGGTAATTCGCCCACGGATGCTGCCCACCAGAAAGATGTGGATATTATTCCTGCACCCCGAAGTACCGGCAGTATTTTAAAGCCTTTCTTGTTTGCGTCGATGCTGGATGCCGGAGAGATCCTGCCTAATACTTTAGTGGCTGATGTGCCCACGCAAATTGCGGGTTACAGCCCCAAAAATTATGAATTAACGTACGACGGTGCCGTGCCCGCGCAACGCGCATTATCGCGTTCGCTTAACATTCCGGCAGTGCTTATGCTTAAAGATTTTGGCGTGTACCGCTTTTATGAACAGTTGCAGCATTTTAAACTGCGGGACATTAAGCAGCACCCTAATCATTACGGATTATCTCTTATTTTGGGTGGGGCTGAAAGTAACCTTTGGGATTTGTGCCGCACCTACGCCAGCCTTACATCTACCCTTAATTATTTTACGAGCCACGAAGCAAAATACCGGACCAATGAGTTTGCCGAACTGAACTGGAACCACGATGTAACCCGCGATTTTGGCAAAGAGGTCTACAACAAACCACAACTGGGAGCAGGGTCTATATGGTTAACTTATAATGCCATGAAAGAAGTAAACCGCCCCGAGGGTGATGAGGCCTGGCGTTTTTATGATTCATCGCTGGAGATTGCCTGGAAAACGGGTACCAGTTTTGGCAGCCGTGATGCCTGGTCCATTGGCACGAGCTCCCGTTATGTGGTGGGGGTGTGGGTAGGCAATGCATCCGGGGAGGGCAGGCCGTCGCTTACGGGTGTAGGCAGTGCTGCGCCGGTATTGTTTGATGTGTTTAATTTACTACCGCGTCAAAAGTGGTTTGCAACACCCTATAACGACCTTGAAGAGGCTGATATTTGCAAATTAAGCGGACATATTGCGGGCGAACATTGCCCCGGCGAAAAGCAATGGATTCCACTAAACGGAAGCAAAACACAAACATGTCCTTACCATAAAGTAGTTCATCTTGATGCAAGCGGTATGCATCGTGTAAACAGCAGCTGCGAGAGTGTAGATAACATGGTTACTAAAACATGGTTTGTGTTGCCGCCGGTAATGGAATGGTACTACAAAGGAGGCCACATGGATTACCTGCCGCTGCCTCCATTCCGTGCCGATTGCGAAGGAACTGCGGGTGCCTATATGGATTTTATCTACCCTAAAGAAGATGGTAAAATATACCTTACCAAGGATTTTAATGGTAAGGTGCAGCCGTTTATTCTCAAGGCAGCACATACATCGGCAAATGCCAGGTTGTTTTGGTATTTAGGCGATAAGTACTTGGGCGAAACGCAAACCTTTCATGAAATGCAGGTTACTGCCCAAACAGGTAAATACATAATAACCATAACGGACGAAGCCGGAAACGAGATACGCAGGCGAGTGGAGATATTGGCCCCATAGTGAACAGTATTAGTGATTAGTATTCAGTTGCAGTTTTCGGTTTGAGTGTAGCTGGTTCCCCTCTTGAGAGGGGTTAGGGGTGTGTTTGTTTCAATCTACAATGTAAAACCTTATGCTTCTTTCAACGCCATTACACACAAAATCCCAACCTGCAAAGATTGGGATTTTGTACTTTGAAATTTGATGTTTGTGATTTAAGACTTATCATCCTGTATAGCTTCTTTCTCCTGCAGGCCGCGTTTGCGCAGTAATGGCTCGATAGACGGATCGCTGCCACGGAAGTTCTTATACATTAGTGCAGGATCTAAACTGCCGCCGCGTTCCAGTATATTGGTTCGGAATGATTTGGCAGTAGCCTGGTCAAACAGCGATGTGGTTTTAAAGGCTTCAAACGCATCGGTATCAAGCACGCCACTCCATATATAACTGTAATATCCTGCTGAATATCCTCCGTTAAAAATGTGGTTATAATAAGTGCTTCGGTATCTTGGAATGATAGATGATATCAACCCTATGTTTTTCATAGCTTCCTCTTCAAATGGCGCTATGTTTTGGGTAATAGCATCGGTACGGGTATGATACGCAAGGTCTAAATAGGTAGCCGCTAAAAACTCAACCGTTGCAAATCCCTGATCGAATGTAGCCGACTGTTGCAGCTTGGCTATAAGTGTATCCGGAATTACTTCTCCTGTTTTATAGTGTTTGGCGTATAGTTTAAGTACTTCGGGTTCGGCAGCCCAGTTCTCCATAATTTGCGATGGGAGTTCTACAAAATCCGTGGGTACACTCGTGCCCGATAGGGTTTCGTACGTTACATTACTTAGTAAGCTGTGCAGCGCATGCCCAAATTCATGAAAGAATGTACTTGCCTCGTCATAAGTTAGCAGGGCAGGGGCATCGCCGGCAGGCTTGGTAAAATTGCATACTATAGATATTATAGGAGCCGTACGCACGCCATCTATAGTGCGCTGCTTGCGGAAAGACGTCATCCAGGCACCGCCCTTTTTACTGGCACGCGGGTAAAAATCCATATACAGCAGGCCTACGTATTTACCGTCGGCCTCGGTAACTTCCCAGGCGGTAACATCTTTATGATAAATGGGCACATCCTTGATTTGCTCAAATTTAAGTCCGTATAAATTTTTAGCAACGGTAAAAATACCGTTGCGCACGTTATCAAGGCTAAAGTATGGCTTAAGTTCCTGCTCGTCAAGGTCAAAACGCTGCTTGCGAATCTTCTCGGTATAGTACCTCCAGTCATACGACTGCACGGCATCGTTAATACCATCGGCAACCATAAGTTTTTTAATATCAGCTTCCTCAGCTTTGGCTTTTGCCAATGCAGGTTTCCAAAGCTTGTCTAATAAGTCGTATACGTTTTCCGGGGTTTTAGCCATACGCTCTTCTAAAACAAAGTGAGCGTGGCTTTTATAACCCAGCAGCTTGGCTTTTTCTGCACGCAGGCTGGCAAGGTTAACAATGTTAATACGGTTATCAAGCTTGTTGCCATTGTTGCCGCGGTTTTGGTAAGCACTCCATATCTCTTTGCGCAGTTCACGGTTAGATGCATATTGCAGGAATGGCATTACACTGGCATTTTGTAAGGTAAAAATCCATTTGCCGTCTTTACCCTTTTCTTTGGCTTCGTGGGCGGCGGCTGTAATAAGTTCTTCGGGCAGTCCGGCGAGTTTTGCTTTATCTTTAACAACAAGTTCGAATGCATTAGTCTCGGCCAGAACATTATCGCCAAACTGCAATGAAGTGACAGATAACTCTTCATTAATTTTCCTAAGGCGTGCTTTTTGGTCGGCATTGAGTAATGCGCCGCTGCGTACAAAACTTTTGTATTTGCGTTCTAAAAGCTTGGCATCTTCGGTATTCAACTTAAAAGAAATCTGATTATCCCATACTTTTTTTACACGGGCAAACAGCTTTTCGTTAAGGTAAATGTCGTCGTAGTTTTTAGATAATAAGGGAGCCATTTCTTTAGCCAAAGCCTGTAGCTCATCGTTAGTGTTGGCAGTGTTCAGGTTGTTAAAAACAGTGTTTATCCTTGTCAGTAAGGTGCCGCTGCGGTCCAGTGCTACAATCGTGTTTTTAAAGTTAGGCTGTTCATGGCTGTTGGCAATGCCATCTATTTCGGCCTGCTGTATACGTATGCCCTCCTGCAGTGCCGGCTTGTAATGTTTATTCTCTATAAGGTTAAAGGGTGGTGCTCCGTATGGGGTATCCCAGGTGGCTAACAGGGGGTTATCTTCGCCTATAACTTCTGCTTTGTTTTCTCTTTGGCACGACATAAATATACCGGTTATTATTAAAATTATAAATAAGTTTATTTTCATGAGGATTTATTTGGGCATAAAGAGTAAAGTTATCTTTTATAAAATTAAAAGGCAAGGTCTTTAGCAAAATATAGGCTTTCCTTTACATTTACTGCGTCATATTTTAGTACCTTGGTGGTAACTTTAAAATACGCATACCATGGCCCTGATGAAGCCCTTTAACCTGAATAAATGGATTGATGAAAACCGCCACCTTTTAAAACCACCGGTGGGCAACAAAAATATTTATCCGCTGTCTGACGATTATATTGTAATGGTTGTCGCCGGCCCCAATGCCCGAAAAGATTACCATTATAACGAAACCGAAGAGTTGTTTTACCAGCTTGAAGGCAGTATAAAAGTTGTGGTTCAGGACGAAGGCGAGCGCAAGGAAATGGAACTTAATGCCGGAGATATGTACCTTCACCCGGGCAGTGTGCCACACTCACCCGTTAGGAGCGAAGGCTCTATAGGGCTTGTAGTAGAGCGCGTTCGTGCCGGCCGTGGCTTTACCGACGGGCTATTATGGTTTTGCGAAAATTGCAACAATAAACTATATGAGGTTTTCTTTGAATTGCATAATATAGAACGTGATTTTCTGCCTCATTACAAACACTTTTACAATAGTGAAGAACTACGCACCTGCGATAAATGCGGAACTATTATGCCTGTAGACGCGAGGTATGTGGCAAAAGAGGAGTAGTGGTTTAAGATACGAATTACGGTAATCTTCACTAATTGATTTAGTGTTAATTCGTGTTGGAGAGTCATTGTATAATCACTGTGTAATCAAAATTTGGAAATAAAAACATTATTGATGTTAAAAGAATTCAATGATTTAGAATGGCACGATGCCAGACTTGAAAAAATTACTATTGATAGATATAATTCAGATAAGGTGAAAAATGTTGATTCTATAGAATTAACAATTAAGTGGCCATCTCAAAGTAAGAATAAAATTGTTTTTGAAAATGTTTATCAAGCAAATCTGAACATGAATTTCGGTGTTATCGCTGAAGATAGTATTTATATAGCTCATATTAAAGAAGAAAGTAAAGAGGCGGAGTTGATCAAAGATAAATGGATAAAACTTTATAAAGGAATAGAAAACCTTATTTGTTTTGAAATTGTAACTAATACCACAAATAGTAATATACAAATTTTTGCAATGTCTTTTAGTATTGTTGAGTTATGAATTTCCCCAAAGTTGCACTTCGCGGGAAAATAATTATCAGTTCTTAATAATCCGTCAAAATCCGCGACTGCGAAGCATCCGTAAAATCCGCATTCCAAAAAATATATATTATTGTTTTTGTTTACCTTTGCAAAAATTTTGTACTCAAAATGGATGATCATCATCGGGAAATACTAACAACCTTTCAGGGATAGCATCCGTGCCAATTCCCTGTTATTTAATTTTAGGGAATTGCAATGGTAACGTACTATAAAAACCAAAATGGGCTAACCCAGGCCCAAAACCGTAACGAAGCAAACTGGATAAGCGTAGTTTGCCCAACCCCACAGGAAAAACAATTTTTGCTCGAAGAACTTAAAGTGCCCGAGGCATTTTATAATGATATTGAGGATATAGACGAGCGCCCCCGTATAGAAATAGAGGATGGGTGGCACCTTATTATTGTGCGCATACCTTACAAAAGTAATGATGTGCGCCTGCCGTATACCACCGTGCCGTTAGGGCTTGTTTTTAAAGAAGATGTGTTTGTATCTATATGTTTTGCACAAAGCGAACTTATAGAAGATTTTCCAAAGTATACCCAACGCAAAGGCATTGAGCCTGGGAATCATTTTGACCTGGTGCTTAGGTTACTGTTGTCGTCAAGCATCTGGTTTCAAAAATATCTTAAGCAAATAAACCAGCTTATAAAACTGGCCGAAAACAACCTTGAAAAATCCATCCGTAACGAAGATTTACAGGCATTGTTACAAATAGAGAAATGCCTTGTGTTTTTCATTACGTCTATAAAAGGCAATGAAGTTTTATTCTACAGGGTGCGTAACCTTAAAGCACAAAAAGATTCTTATGATGAAGACCTTATAGAAGATGTAGAGATAGAACTGCGCCAGGCACAGGACACGACTAATATATACAGCGATATCCTTACCGGTACCATGGATGCCTATGCTTCGGTCATATCTAATAATCTTAATATCATCATGAAAAGGCTTACATCCATATCCATCATCTTAATGATACCCACGCTTGTAGCCAGTTTTTATGGTATGAACGTGCCCAACTCATTGCAGGATAACCATAACGGTTTCTGGATCGTGGCACTGGCATCGTTCATAGTGTCGGTAATTGGTGTAGTGATGTTTAAAAAGAAAAATTTATTTTAGAAGTTGTTTGTCATTTTGAGCGCAGCGCAGCGAAGTCGAAAAATCTCGATACTGCATATAAAATTTCGTCTAATCCGTTTCTGTAGATCATAAAAACAAGGGTAAAACTTATTGTAAAACTTTGGCCTGAGATTTGTAAATTTGCTATGCAATTACAAAAACATGAAGTACCTAAAAATAGTCTTGTTCCTGTGTTTATCTATAACCGTGCTGTCCTGCCAGGATGATGAAAAACAACGCATTGCCGAGACACAGCGCACCCAGAAACAAAACGATTCTATATTAAAAGTGATTAGCGCGGCCTGGAGGTTTGATGTGCCTGCGCCCACCCCAAAAGTAGCCCAACGCATAAGCACCTGGAACGAGTGGGAGCAGTTTAACAACGAGCTTAGGCAAAAGCCTGCGGGCAATGCTATAAATGCTTATTTGCAAAAAACTAAAACGCTTGTTGCCAAAGCCGATTTGCTACGAAACAATGTGCCTGTATTTTTCAACAAGCCACAGGTGCGTGCCCGTATGGGGGTGCTTATTACTAAAATAAAATCGTTGTACACGTACATAAATATAGAGACTATACCGGATAAAAAAGTTATAGCCATTATTGGCGAAATAACCCACGAATTGACGGCACTGGAAAACCAGTTTGACGAGATTATCAGCATTAGTGAAATACCAAAAGAGCAGGGTGAAGAAGAGATGCTTCGCGCACTCGATACTACCCGTATGGCCAACCCGGACGCTATGATTCCGCGATTAGCCACACCGCAAACAACTACGCCCCAGCCGGGAGCACCACAAACTAATTTGCCACAGGCAAGGCAGCTAACACCGCCGGCGGCTCCTGTGGGTAAAGCTGCAAACGCTACTAAACCTACCAATTGAAAAACGAAATATTACATACATACGGGCAGCTGCCCAAAGTAAAACAAATTGCTGCCGCATTACAGCAGCGTGAAGGTAAGATACATGTAAATGGTCTTTTAGGTTCGGCATTATCATTTGTTATAGACCCGCTTTTCCAGGAAAGTGAGTTGCCGTTCCTTCTTATTTTTAAGGATAAAGAGGAGGCCGCCTATTACCTAAACGACCTGGAGCGCTTTGTAGGGCAGGAAGACGTGCTGTTTTATCCGGGGTCTTTTCGTCGCCCCTACCAGATAGAAGAAACCGATAACGCAAGTGTGCTCTTACGTGCCGAGGTGCTTAACCGCATTAACTCCCGCAAGAAACCCGCGATTGTAGTTTCGTATACCGAAGCCATGTTCGAGAAGGTGGTTACCCGAAAGGAACTTGACAAGAACACCCTTAAGATCGCGGTGGGCGATCAGGTATCTATCGACTTTATTAATGAGGTTTTGTTTGAATATGAGTTTCGCCGTGTAGATTTTGTAACCGAACCGGGCGAATTTTCCGTACGTGGTGGTATTGTCGATGTGTTTTCTTTCAGTAATGACAACCCGTACCGTATAGAATTTTTTGGTAATGAGGTAGACAGCATCCGTTCGTTTGATGTGGCTTCGCAGCTGTCATTAGAGATAAAGAAAAAGATATCGGTAATCCCGAATGTGGAGAACAAAACGCTGAATGAAAAGCGTGAGAGTTTCCTTGATTACATTAGCGAACGCACCGTGCTATTTATCCAGAATACAGATGCGCTGCTTGCCCAGTTAGATACCATGTTTGATAAGGCCACCGAGGCTTTTGATAAACTGTCTAAAGATATTAGACATGCTGCACCCGAGGAGTTGTTCCTTAACCAACGCACTTTTGTAAAAAAAGCTTTAGATTTTACTCTGGTAGAACTCGGCGCCAAGCCAATATTCAAAACCCAGAAAGAGTTTGAGTTTTACATACAGCCGCAGCCATCGTTTAACAAACAATTCGACCTGCTGCTTAATAACCTGAGCGATAACAACAGCAACGGTTATAAAAACTATATATTTTGTGCCAATGAGGCTCAGGCTGCACGCTTTCATGATATTTTTGAAAGCCTGGACGAAGCCAGCCACGAAAACATTCGTAAGCAATATAAAACCATTGTTTTCCCTATTTATGAAGGGTTCATAGATGAAGAAAACCTCATTGCCTGCTATACCGACCACCAGATCTTTGAACGCTACCATAAATTCAGCATCAAGAACGGGTATTCCAAAAAACAAACCATTACGCTTAAAGAGTTAAACTCACTATCAGTTGGAGATTATGTAACGCACATAGACCACGGTATAGGCAAGTTTGGCGGGTTGCAAAAAATTCAGGTAGAGGGCAAAACACAGGAAGCCATTAAACTGGTGTATGCCGATAATGATATTGTGTATGTAAGCATTCACTCGCTGCACAAAATATCCAAATACAATGGTAAAGACGGCGCACCGCCCAAGATATATAAACTGGGAAGTGGAGCCTGGAAAGCCCTTAAAAACAAAACGAAGGCACGTGTTAAGCACATTGCTTTCAACCTTATTCAGCTATATGCCAAGCGCAGGCTGGAGAAAGGCTATAAATATTCGCCCGACAGTTACCTGCAATCAGAGCTGGAATCGTCTTTTATTTATGAAGATACGCCCGACCAGATAACGGCTACCCGCGATGTAAAAGCCGATATGGAAAGCGAGCGTCCTATGGACCGCCTGGTATGTGGCGATGTGGGCTTTGGTAAAACAGAGGTTGCCATTCGTGCTGCCTTTAAAGCTGTAGATAACGGCAAACAGGTAGCCATTTTAGTACCCACTACCATTCTGGCCTACCAGCATTACCGCACCTTTAGCGAACGCCTAAAAGATATGCCGGTTACCGTAGGATACCTTAACCGTTTCCGCACGGCAAAGCAGAAATCGGAAACCTTAAAAGGCCTTTCCGAAGGTAAGGTAGATATACTTATTGGTACACACCAGCTGGTAAACAAAAACGTACAGTTTAAAGACCTTGGCCTGCTGATAGTAGACGAGGAACAAAAATTTGGTGTAAACGTAAAAGACAAGCTAAAGACAATAGCGCATAATATAGATACGCTAACCCTTACTGCAACGCCTATACCGCGAACGCTTCAGTTTTCGCTTATGGCAGCAAGAGATCTGTCGGTTATTACAACTCCGCCACCTAACCGATACCCTATAGAAAGCCAGGTTGTAGGCTTTAACGAAGAGATTATCCGTGATGCTATATCTTATGAAATTCAGCGTAACGGGCAGGTATTTTTTATTCATAACCGTATTGAGAATATTAAAGAAGTTGCTGGTATGATTCAGCGCCTTGTGCCGCACGCACGGGTAGGAGTGGGCCACGGACAAATGGACGGCAAAAAATTGGAAGAGCTTATGCTTTCCTTTATGGAAGGCCATTTTGATGTGCTTGTGGCAACTACCATTATTGAGAGCGGGCTTGATGTGCCTAATGCGAATACTATTTTTATAAACAATGCTAATAACTTCGGGCTGTCTGATCTCCACCAGATGCGCGGGCGCGTAGGCCGGAGTAACAAAAAGGCTTTCTGTTACTTTATAGCGCCGCCGTATAGCGCCATGACCGAAGATGCCCGCAAACGTATACAGGCCCTTGAGCAGTTTAGCGAACTGGGCAGTGGCTTTAATATTGCCATGAAAGACCTTGAAATTCGTGGTGCCGGAGATTTACTGGGTGGCGAACAAAGCGGCTTTATAAACGAAATTGGCTTTGAAACCTACCAGAAGATAATGAATGAGGCTATTGATGAACTTAAAGAAAATGAGTTTAAACACTTATATGATGAGGTAGATGGCGACACCGAAAAGGAATATGTAAAAGACCTGCAAATAGATACCGACTTTGAGCTGTTATTCCCGGATGAGTATATAAACAGCGTTACAGAACGCCTTAGCCTTTATAACGAATTAGGCGATATTAAAGATGAAGCAGGACTTATTGCTTTTGAGAAAAAGCTGATAGACCGCTTTGGGCCATTGCCAAAACAGGCGCAGGCATTGCTTACAAGTATGCGCATTAAGTGGCTGGCTACTAAAATGGGTATCGAAAAATTGATCTTAAAACAGGGTAAAATGGTAGGCTATTTTGTTGCCGACCAGCAATCGGACTACTACCAGTCGGCTAACTTTCGTAATGTGCTTAAGTTTGTACAGCAGTACCCTACCGTAAGTAAAATGAAAGAAAAGCAAACTAAGAACGGCCTGCGCTTGCTGCTTACCTGGGAGAATATTAAGTCGCTTAAAAAAGCACTGGATATGTTGAGTATGGTGTTTGAGTAGGAATTAAAGGTAAATAATTTTCATATCTTTGCATAGATGCAAAATCGTTTAAAAGATGAACTATACAATATCATTTCAGGAAAGAGCACAGTTAGCTTTGGAACAACTATCCAACCAATTGCCAGTTACCTTGGCAATGGCACGCCAACAGGCCCGAAAGCTGAAAACGCAAAGCATTCAAAGAACAAGAAACAAAGAGGTTAGAAGCTTATTGCACTCAAAATAACCTTTGGGTAACAGACATTGATTTTTCTCAATACGTAAGTGAGGGAGCCGAACAACGGGTTTACCTTAAAGATGCTGATTATGTCATTAAACTAAACGACGCCATATACTATTCTTCATGGCAGGATTATTTCCATAATTTATTACTTCATAATTTTTTCTTTCCTGACACAGCCTATAACCTAAGAGGTTTTGTAGCAGAAAACGATATCTTGTATGCCGTAGTGAAACAACAGTTCGTCTTAACTAAAGAAAATACTGATTTAAATGATGTCAGGCTATTTTTAACTTCTAATGGTTTTGAAAATATTAGGAATAATGATTATCAAAACTTAGAACTTGGAATTATATTAGAAGATTTGCATGATGAAAATGTATTGACAAAGAACGACGTTTTATATTTTATTGATACTGTTTTTTATCTTAATGATGAATTTTGGAAATAGTCTAAAATTCGAATTTTAGATAATTATGAAAACGCTGAAAATATTGCTGTGAATTTTATGTTCAGATTTTTTGTAAGTTTATATAACTGTACGAATTAGGTATATAACGAACAACAACTTAAAATCTAAACAACTATGCCACAATTAAACCCTTATTTACATTTTAACGGAAATGCAGAAGAAGCGTTTACTTTCTACAAATCGGTATTTGGCGGAGAGTTCGCGGTAGTAAGCCGTTTTAAAGATCTTTCAAACCCCGAATATCCCGTGCCTGAAAAGGAAGAAAATAAGATTATGCATATTTCTCTGCCTGTCGGGAACAATAGTGTGCTAATGGCAAGCGATGTTCCTGAATTTATGGGGCAGGTAAACGAGAATGAAAACAGGACTAAGATATCAATAACCGCAGAAAGTAAAGAAGAAGCCGATGCTTTATTTAATGGGCTTTCGGCTGGTGGAAAAGTAGAAATGCCTATTGGCGATAGCCCCTGGGGTTCTTATTTTGGTATGTTTAGAGATAAATATGGCTTTGAATGGATGATAGATTTTGACTTCAGACAGTAGTAGCAATATAACTTCTGCCTAAATATAAAAGTGTTTACCGCAGATAAAATTACTCGTTATCGCTCTGGAACCACTCTGCAAAAGAGGTGTCGGTTTCCTGTAACCTTAACGAGTGCAGTTTTATATTTTCCGGTAACTGCGCCTTAATTTTTCGGGCAAAATCAATTACCATATTTTCGCTGGTAGGCTGGTAGTCAACCAGAATTGTATCATGGCCGCGGTCGCTTAATTCTTTAGCCAGTTCTACGTGGGGTGTGTTTTTATTAAAAACCGTGGCGTGGTCAAAAATATCCACAATTTCCTCTTTTACAATTTTTTTAAGGTCGCCAAAGTCAATCACCATACCGTATTTTACATTGCTAACATCTGTTATGGGTTTGCCTATAACTGTAACCGACAGTTTATAGCTGTGCCCGTGCACGTTTTTACATTTGCCATCGTAGCCGTAAAGTGCATGGCCGGTTTCAAAAGTAAATTGTTTGGTAATCCTTATATTGCTCATGGGTATGCTTTAAGGCTGCAAATTTACTAAATAATTGGCTTAGTTACACGGCGTTATTAGCGTATTGGTTTTTGCTATATTTGCCAGTAGTTAAAAGACTTTATGTTATGGAGGAATTTGCACTTAACCCGCTGTATGAAAAGGTTATTGATGGGCTGATGGAGCATAAATACAGCATTGTAGATAACTTTTTTTCGGCAGAAGAAGTACTGGGGCTGCGTAGTGCGTTGCTGCAAAAGTATGAGGAAGACCAGTTTAAAAAGTCGGCCATAGGCAACCAGGCAAACGAGAAGATTATCGATGCTGTGCGTGGCGACTTTATATTATGGCTGGATGAAGCCAATGCGGAAGGTGCAGAGCGAGTTTTTTTTGATAAACTTCAGGATTTTACGCAATACCTTAACCGTACCTGTTTTATGGGCATTGCAAAACAGGAGTTTCACTATGCAGTTTACCCGCAAGGTACTTTTTACAAGCGCCACCTGGATACTTTTATGAACGACAGCAGCAGGAAACTAAGCATTGTTTGCTACCTTAATGATGAAGACTGGAAACCGGACTATGGTGGCGAGCTTACTTTATACTTTAATCAGGACGGTGCAGAAACCAGTAAGGATATCTATCCGTTACAGGGCCGCCTTGTAGTGTTTGAAAGCCAGGTACTGGAGCATGAGGTAAAGCCTGTAAAAAGAGAGCGCTTAAGCATTACCGGATGGCTTAAAACACGTGGCAGCTAACGATAGCCCATACGCCTCAATATATTTTTAGAATTTTGCATTTTACAGTTGTATTCTAAAATTTATTTATACTATATTTGCCAACTCAAAATGGGGGATTAGCTCAGCTGGCTAGAGCGCTTGCATGGCATGCAAGAGGTCATCGGTTCGACTCCGATATTCTCCACAGGTTAAAGGACAAAGCAGATTTATTTCTTCTTTGTCCTTTTTTATTATCTTTAAGTGGCTGCTAATTATGCAGCTATAATACGTTAAATTATGTCTTTAGAAAACAGCCCTCAGGAAAAAACAACATTACATCCACGAAATAAAAACCGTGATCGGTATGACCTTAATGCCCTTGTGGCTGCAGTCCCTGAGTTGGCTCAGTATGTAAAGCCTAATAAATACGGAGATGATTCGGTAGATTTTTCGAACCCAGTTGCTGTAAAACTTTTAAATAAGGCACTGTTGAATTATTATTACGGAATAAAGTACTGGGAATTTCCCGATCAAAATCTTGTGCCTCCCATTCCGGGAAGGGCAGATTATATACATTACATGGCCGATTTGCTAAAGGAAAGTAACTTTGGCAGAATGCCGGAGGGTAATAAAATTACGTGCATAGACATAGGTACAGGCGCTAATTGTATATATCCCATTATAGGGGTTACAGAATACGGCTGGAACTTTATAGCTACAGATGTAAGTCCTGATTCTCTTGCCGCTGCACAAAATATTATTAATACTAACCCGCAGCTTACAGGTAAAATTGAATGCAGGCTGCAGAAAAACCCCAACGCTTTTTTTGATGGTATAATAGCGGCAAATGAAAAAGCAGACCTTACAGTATGCAATCCGCCATTTCACGCTTCGGCTGAGGATGCACACGCAGGAACTAAAAGGAAAGTGCAAAATTTATCAGGGAAAAGGATAAAAAATCCAGAACTTAATTTTGCAGGAATAAGCAACGAACTTATTTATGAAGGTGGCGAGCACCGGTTTATACATAAAATGATTGCCGATAGTAAAAGATTTTCTAAAGACTGTTACTGGTTCTCTACATTAGTATCTAAGCAATCTAACTTAAAGGGTATTTACAAGGCTTTGGAAGATTTTAAGGCAACAGATGTTAAAACAATAGAGATGGGCACCGGTAATAAATCTACCCGTATTGTAGCCTGGTCGTTTCTTAGTAAACAGGAGCAAAAAGAGTGGAGGGATGCCCGCTGGAAAATAGTGGCTAAATAAAAAAAACAGCCTGCAATTTCTTGCAGGCCGGATCTCAAATACACTATAAAATATAAAAAAATTACTCTTTTAATACTTTAAAAACTTCTGTAGTACCATCTTCAAGCTGGGCTTTTACAATATATAAGCCACTTGCAAGCGACTGCATATTAACAGTATTGTTATTTAAACTGTAGCCATTTATTTCGCGGCCTTGTATATTGTGTATAGCTACGCCGGTTACCAGTTTTTGAGAAGTGATTTGTAAAACATCTTTTACCGGGTTAGGGTAATAAGTAAGATTTACAGCCTTAGGCGCATCAGTACCTAAAGATGACCTGCAAAATCCTTTTACATCAAATACAAAGTTTTTACCTGTTTGAACGTTCCATGTGTTGCCATCTGTACCAGATGTAAAGCCGTATCCGCCTATGCCGGGAAGCGTAGTAGTTTCCCATACCATATAATCACTATAATTAGGGGTAGGTATTACTTCTATAAAATAAGTACCTGCAGATAGTTCTATAGGTTCGTCATCAAACGAAAAGTTTGTCTGCACCGCCACAGTATAGGCGTCTGAACCTGGAACAGGTATAGTGCCGTCATATTGTGTGTATTCAGGGCCTTTGTTTGTAAAAGTGTACAGTACAGTACTTGGAGTAGAAAATTGTGAACTCCTTATTTTTATGGTTGCGTTGTTCATGCGTCCTAATAGCATAGTATGCAATGTAAAATCGGTAAGGGTAAATGTTGTGTTAGCCGGAACCACAAAATCATCAGCTAAAGAAAGTATTTGTCCAAAATCAAAGAAAGACACACCACCCTGATGGTTGTTTGATGCGTTGGACTGGTTACATTCCTCACCATAATCAGGCAAAGTCTCTCCAGAATCGGCACACTCACCCATTATCTGGAATACTTTGCTGTAGTATCCGCCACCGCCCCAGATTATATTGCCAAACCTGTCACGGTTTTTTACAAAATCAAAAACACCTGACGTCTGGGTTTCTAATCCAATTTCCCACCCTATAGCAGTTTCATCGCCCGGGGCTGCAGCTAATTCCACAAAATATTTACCTTTAGGGAATACATGATCTGTTGGCAGGTCTACAGTAATCGTATAGGCATCAAAAGCTTCTCCGGTTACCTCATAAGCCAACTCCTGGCTTGTGGGTACAACATTTGTAAACGTTTCTATAACGTCTCCCGGCTCCCCGCTCACACTTGTGTAAAACGTAATGTTTACATAAGTAACATCGGCCGGTCCTTTAAGCACGTTAAAGTTAATACTGCTTGCTGTAAATACTTTGCCAAACGGTACATCAAAATCTGTAGCCCCTGAGTATTCATTATTTACATCGCCTGCAGATATATTCTCTCCATTGGCAGTATTGTTTGATACGGTGCCGTTTGCACATGACTCCTGTGCAAATGCAGATAGCGATCCTGCTAATAATAAAGTTGCAAATAGTAATTTCTTCTTCATAACTGATAGTTTTAGTTTCGGTTCTAAAGATATATAAAAGGCGGTCCTTAAAATTTTACAAGGCTTTCAAAATATCATATTTTGAAACAGTAAAAATTTTAAACTACTAATTTATAGTAGTTTAAAATCAGGCTAAAGATTTGTTTGCGTAGCTGTTTTCTTCCTCACGTAAAAATACAGAAGGTGAAATACCAGTTACTTTTTTAAATACTGTAGAGAATGCACTGTGCGAGGTAAAGCCACAATCTTCGGCAAGGTAGCTTATTTTGTATTTTTCGTACTCGCGATGGGTGTGTATTTTATTGCATATATAACGAATGCGCAACTCGTTGATATAGGTATTAAAGTTTTTGTCTTTTTGCGATTTAATAACTGCCGAAAGGTAGGCCGGGTTAGTTTTTAACTGTACGGCAAGCATAGAAACAGTAAGCTTTGGATTCCGATAGCCTTCTGTATCTTCAAATTTTTGGAGCCCATCCAGTATTTCTTCTTCTACCAAGGTGGGTACATTATATATAGATTTAGTGTCTTCTTGTATATCCTCGTCTGAAACGGGTAAAATTTCAGCCTGGATTTTTAACCTTTTTATTATAGACTGATATACTAAACGTTCCCTTTTTTTCTTTTGGTTGATGTAAATAATGGTGCAAAAGCTAATTAATACAATACCTATAATACCGTAAACAAGCCAGCGGTTATTTTTTTCGGACTCTTGTATTGATGCCGAAAAATCTTTTTGTTCTACATTAAAGGCTGTATTTATAGCTTTAAGTTCATTGCTTTTTACCGTATCTCGCAGTGCAATGTGCTTTTCGTTATAAACAGTATAATTTGTATTGTCGCCAATGCTTTTATAGTTGCGTGAAAGGGTGAGGTAAATATCTGTTTTAAGAGTGATTATGTCAAAATCCGGATCTTTTAATACCTTCTGTAATGTGTCAATGGATCTTTTGTACTCGCCCCTCAGGCTATATACTTCTGCCAATGAAGCATTAATAAAGTATTTAAGGTCGGTTTCTTCATTGCCTTTTTTTGCAAGAGCTTTAGTAAGGTAAATTTCGGCAGAATCTGTTTGTCTTAAGTACTTGTAAGAATTGCCTATGTTATAAAGCGACCGCCTGTAATGGTAGTTACTCCTGTCTATATTTTTTACAAGATTAAATTGCTGTAGCGATTGTTTGTAATTATTATTTGCCCCTTTATAATTTTTGTCATTCAGGTCGAGGTTTCCCAATTCAAGGTGGCTTAATGCCTTTAAACGGAATTTTTTATCGCCCTGCGGCATTCTTTCTATTTGTTGTATGGCCTGGTTTAAATAGGGGCGGGCCTTTTCGGTTAAGTTAAGGTGAGAGTACAGGTTTGCTATAGAACCATAACCCTGAGCCATCATTTCAGGGTCGGCAGATTTTTCTGCCATATCTTTTGCCTTAAAGGCGTAAGCTATAGATTTGTTGAGGTTATTTACCAGAAAATACATAACAGAAGTTCTTTCCAATACATCAAACTTCTGGTTATATGATGAGGTATTATTTATAATATAATTTCCTGTCTGCAGTATCTGAGTAGTATCCTCTATGCGAATGGTCATGAAAACTGCCTGTGCGCTGTCTGCCTGTTTTTGCAGTTTATTTTGTGCAAATACAGGGGCTATAAATAATAAGAATATAGTTAAAAATATGTAAGTGTATTTAAACATCAACGGCTGCTTTATCTAAGGCTTTCGGCAGGTGTAAACCAACTGCCGGTAAAGCGATAAATTTAGCAAATATTACCTTGTATATACAAGCAGATATTTGTTTAGTGCATAATTACCGATTTGTCTAAAATTATGCCAACTTAATAAAGAACTTATCTTGACTTTTTTCAATTGGCTACAAAATGATTTTTTTGCTTTATATTTTACCTGTTTTATTATTCCGTAGCGCTGCTATGCAATGCAAAAAAGCCAAAATCTGAAACAAAAATCTCTATTTTTCGCTTCAATCAAAAGAGTCAGGACAAGTTCAAAGTATTGAACATCTTATTTAAATATAGAATTTTAAAAGTAATAGTTGAATATAAAACCTATTCCTGTAGCGGCCTTAAAGTATTGCTATAGGTAACTATAAACGTGGTTTCGCCACCCGGGTTTTTCATTAGGTAAATAAACTTATATTTTGCAGCATCTTTTGCTAACAATACAAACTCTTTTTTTGTAAGGTTATCGTATATTTTAGTGTCAACGGTATTATCTATACGGGTTTTATCTGCAATACCTGTTTTAAGGTTAGATATTACATAATCGCTATATAGTTTTTTTGTAGCATTGCTTACTACGATTTTTTCTCCTTTAAAATTTTGGGTAAATATTAAAACAGAGTAATTGGCAGCTGCAGCTTTCAGGCTTTTTAATACTGCTGTTTTCTCTGTTGCTGTGGCAGCCCTAAAATCGTCGCGGTAACGTACCTCTACTGTTTCCTTTACTGGCGCAGTGGTGGTTTTAGAACTTTTGCACATTGTAAAAAACAGGAGCAGGGGAAGTATAAAAAGTATCTTTTTCATGAATAAAGCTATTGTATCAAACTTAAAAGTACAGCTTAGGTTTTTATTATCACAGCCGTTTATGATATAAATAACAAAAGGCCTCCTTTGCAGGAAGCCCTTTGCGAAACTTAACTTATCTAACTAACTCGAAAAAATTATTCTTTAACAAGCTTAACGGTGCTTTGCCTGTTAGCAGCATCTGTAACTTTTACAAGGTACATACCTTTGCTTAGCATACTTACATCATAAAGATTACCGGCAGCATTTATACCAAAGCTTTTTACCAGCTGTCCTGTTATAGCATATACATCTACTTTTGCGGCAGGGATGTTTATGCTAAACTGTGTGTTGGCAGGGTTAGGATATAGTGCCGCTTTAGTAGTAGCAACTGTTTCGTTGCCTAATATGTTTGCAGCCCTGTTGCCAAGTATCCTGAAATCGCCAGGCTGAAGTGTAATAGATGTTGTGCCTGCTGCAACAATGCTGTTGTCCATAAGGTTATACCAGTCTCCGGCAAGTGGTAAGTTAGTGGCAATAGTTTGTGCACTTGCACTAAAATTGGATAGCACCACAACCGATTTTAATGTATCATCTGCCAGGGCATTGTTTGTTATATCAATCCTTGGTGTAAGCGTGCCGGATGTTACTGTAAAGGTAGTAGTATGAAATACAGCATTGTTTAGCCTAAGGTTGTTTATCTGTGCCCAGGTGTTATATATTGCTAACCTTGCAGGATCTGTTGTGTACCCAATTTCTGATGGTACAGGTTTAGGGTCTGTGCGGCAGGCCACGTTATAAGTAGTGTCAGGACAGCGATTAATGCCATAGTCATAGCCAAGCTCGCCAAACTGCCATATCATCTTAGGGCCGGGTACAGTTAAAAATACAGCCCCTAATGCTTTCGTTCGTTGCAGGGCAGTGGTAAGATCGCTGGCGTTATAGCCGCCAAAGTTATAGCCATATAACAGGTTTTTATACATAAGCCTTTCTTCGTCATGGCTCTCGGCATAACCTACAGCCCTTGGTGCTGTAAAGCCTTTGTTTTCAAAGTCTATATTGTTAAAGTTGCTGTTGTCGGCATAGCCCATGGTAAGCTGGTTATAAGCAGGGTTAAAGTTAGCCCAAAGCATTATTCCTTTTCCTTCGCCCACGCGGTAGTTTGCCCATTCTGTTTCTTCAGCAGCCGAACTGTTAGGTCCTGTACCCACACCAAGATGTTCAAATATCACATAAAAATCAGGATCAATTGCCCATTGATGATCGGCATATTGTTTAAGAATGGCAACCCTGTCGGCATTATAAGCATTCGTACAGGTTTCGTTGTTAGTACAGTTTTGGGTAAACCCTTTTGTAAGGTCCCAACGGAAACCATCTATATGAAAATCGTTCATCCAGTGCTCTATGGTACGTTCTGCATAATATTGCGTAAGCAGGCTCTGGTGGTTAAGATCTGTACCCACGCTGTAAGAGTGCGTTGCCACAACATTACAGTAAGGATTCTCTGTTGTAGTATCGCCAAAACCGTCGCCATCCGGGTCGTTACACCACATGCGGTTAAGCGGAGAACGGCCATAAACATGGTTTAATGCCACATCCAGTATAACGGCAATGCCATTTTGGTGGCACAGGTCTATAAAGGCTTTCATGCTGTTTACAGTACCATAGGCTTTATCATTTGCCATGTGAAAAGCCGTGTTGTAGCCCCATGATATGTTGCCTTCAAACTCCATTACAGGCATAAGCTGTATGGCATTTATATGCAGCCCTCTAAAATAATCTATTTTTGCGGCAAGGCCATCCCACGTTTTTTCGCTGTCAAAATCCCTTACTAAGGTTTCATAAATAATAAGGTCTTCTTTAGCAGGCTTAACAAAGTTTGTTACCTGCCAGTTGTACGCCGGCTGCGCTGTTTGCAATACTGTTACATCAAAATTCTGGCCTGCCGGATATACAGGTAAGTCAGGGTATTGTGCAGCGGTAAGATACTGGTCGTCATAAGGAGAAAGTACTAAAGTAGAAAACGGGTCGGCGGTTTTAACCATTGCCTGAGAGTTTGTAAAAGGCGTTTGGTCTACCACCCAGTACTGATAGGTTTCTATCTGACCTGCCGTAAGGCCTGTAAGCTCTAACCAGAACTTGCCGGTAGCACTGTCTTTTTTCATGGCATGCGCCGATGATGGCTGCCAGTTATTAAAGCTTCCTGCAACGTACACAAAATCTTTGCCCGGTGCATTAAGTACTAATATGGCAGTTGTAGCATTGTCAGGGTCATAATTAATACCATCTTTTACATTGGCAGGCAATGCGGCCGTAACAGTATTGGGATTTACTATAACACTAAAGTTTCTTACGGCAACCTCTGTTCCCGATGTTACTGTTAAGGTATAATTTTGATTTGCCGTAATATTAGATTGCGTATAGCTGTAGTTTGTTGTAGCAGTATTTAAATTTACGGTTGCCCCATTAGAGGCTAAGTTGTAGCTGGCATTGCCACCTGTATTAGTTGCGCTTACCGTAAAGCTCCCTCCGGAGTTTATTATGGTTGTGCTGTTTACTGCCGGTGCGGTAAGATTTACCTGAAAAGCACCTACAGGTAAAAACGTATCTGTGGTTTGGGGGCTGTTTGTTGCCGCCCTTAGCACAACACATATCTCTGATATGGTGCTGGTAGCAGGTACGCCAAAGTAGGTATACAAATCTGTACCCAGTGCAAGGCTGTAATTAGTGCCCGATACTAATGTTAGCGCAGGCTGTACGTTATTTTGACCCCAGTCTCCTATAACGCGCTGCCAGCGTGCCCCGTTTACCGTAACACCTATGTGTGCATAAATAGTGCCGGTATAGCTGGCCAGCGGCGTGCCCGCTTTGTTAAAGTTTAATGTAACGGGAGCATTAGCAATGGCAGGCGCGGGGCTGGTAGTAATTTGTGCCTGGCTAAGCATGCCGGTTACTAAGAATAAAAAGAGTATAAATTTTTTCATATCTATTAATTAATAAAAGGCTGCCCTTTGCAGGCAGCCTTTATATAAATTTATGGTTGACGTTCTATTGTATAAGTATAGGCCCTTGGATTGCTTAGGTCTAAAGTTATTTTATACGTTCCCGCGGTTGCAATACCTATGTTGCTTCCGCCACCAAGTATCAGTTTACCATCTGTCTGGTTTAAAACAGCATCTCCAAGACTTATGTCCCAGTTATTATTAGCCCTGAATTTCCAGCCATCGTTTGGAGCAGTTTGTGCAGACATCACTGCGGTAATTGTCCATTTTTTTGTAGCAGCATCATAAGTCATTGGTGTGCTGTTATCCCATCCTCCCGGAGTAGCATTGCCTACAATTCCCCAAACGGTAGCTGTGGCACTATATGTTAGCTCATCAGTATCTGCTTTAATGTAATAATATCCTGCAGGACCCGGTTTAATGTTTGTTTCACCCTCCTGAACCAATACACCACTGGCACCACTTGCAGCAGCATCACCATAATCGCCGTCGAAGCCCACATTGGTAGGGATTAATTTAAATTCTGGTGTTGCAACATTCATATATATAAAACCTTCAAAAGCTGTAGAGCCAAAACCATTAGCTTCTAAGAAAGGAGGTGTTGTATTGTCTCCCCAATCCGGGCCATAGCCACTTGCACCTGTAAAGTTACCCCTAAGATAAATTTTAGGGTTAGCATTAGTATAAGGCGTTATAGTAAAAGTTAATACATTAGAGGGTAAAGCTATCGTGTTTGATGTACCTATGGAGGCTGTTACCCTAATATCAAGCTGTCCCTGATTATTAGAGGTAAGGCCTGCCTGCACTGCATACCCATTTAATTCGGCAACACTTAACGACAGTGTTCCGGTAGTGCTTCTTCCTAAAACAACTATCGAATCAAATTGTGTTCCCGCAAGAGATGCTTCTGCTGTATAAGTAATTTCTGTAGGTAGGGTAAATGCAGCATTAGTCCAGTCTAACGTAATTGCATTATCGTCCTGTGTAGCTTGTGTAAGTACCAATGCCGTGCCACTTTGTGCAGAACTTAGCGTAGGGGCAGTTAATCCGGCAACGGTAGTTTTGTTGTCGTCGTCACTACACGATACCGCCGCAAATAGCAATAGCGGTAAAATGAATAGTTTAGTTATATTTTTCATATTCTTTTATTCGAAGATTAATAACCAGGATTTTGGGTTAAATTAAGGTTAGACTGCAATGCAGTTGCCGGAATAGGGAACAGCTTGTAAGTGTCTGGTATTGATGTTCCGTTTACTGTATTACCTTTCCATGGCCATAAATAAGAACCGCCTGTAAACTTGTTAAAGCGTATAAGGTCTGTCCTTCTGTGGCCTTCAAGGTTAAGCTCGCGTGCCCTTTCGTCAAGGATAAAGTTTAAGGTAAGCTCTCCGGATGTTATTGTACTCGTATGGGCTCTTGTCCTAATCTGGTTTACATAATCTAAAGCCTGAGAATCAGATCCTCCCGAAGCACCTCTTTTCACGCATTCGGCATACATTAAGTACGCATCTGCAAGGCGGAACATTGGGAAATCTGTTCCTGAGAACGATGTTGAGATTGATGTACCGGTAAAGTTTTTATTCCTGAATTTTACTGCAGGATAACCGTTGCTCCACTCTTTATAATCGGTCATTTCATAGGTGTGGCCTGTTGTCCAGAATAATTTTGCCCTATCATCTGTAGATGTAGCAAGGTTACCAAAAAGGCTGTACCATGCTTTAGTTGCCCTGTGGCCTGTCCACGCATCGGTAGTGCCAAAATCGTTAATGTTCATGGTTTCTGTACTTGTAGAACCATTTACAAGGTAGGTAGTGTTACCGTAACTCTGGCTTACAACAGCATCTGCAATAAGAGGGAAAATAATTTCGGTAGATGTATTATTATCTCCGGAAAAGTTGCTCACAAAGTTTTGTGCTAATGTATAGTTGCCTTCTGTTATCACTTTACTTGTATAGCTAAGCGCATCGTTCCAGCGGGCTGTGCCTGTATATACTTCTGCATTTAGGTACAATTTAGCTAATAACATACGTACAACGGCCTTGTTAGCCCTTCCGTAACCGTTAGTTGCCGGCATATCGCCTTCTATTGCTAAAAGTTCCTGCTCTACATATGTAAATAATTCTGTCCTCGAAGATTCTGTTAATGGCACTGTGCTTCCAAAATTGCTTTCGTTAACAAGAACACCTTTACCAAAACAGTCTATCATATAGTAATAAGCAAGAGCCCTTATAAACCTAAGCTCACTCGTTACCTGTGCTTCATTAGGCACATCTACAGTTTCGAGAGCCAGTATAATATTCGTAGTTTGTGGTACTATATAGTAAACACGGTCATACAAATACCTGAAAAACTTATTGTTAGGATCCCAGTTAGATGCAGTAGTAAGCTGGTCAAGGCCATCATCTCCCCAACGGTTTTTCATGCCATCGGCAGTAAAATCCTGAAGATTGATGATACCCCTTAAAAAAGCGGTTTCTCCGGCGTTAGGTCCACTAATGTCAGAACTATCCGGGCCAGATGGGCCAGATAATGCAAACGTACCATACATTTTAGATAAAAGCCCCTGTATAGCATTAGGATCTTTTATTAAAAGATTTTCTAACGATAATTCTACTTTTGGCTTAGTGTCCAGGTCATCGGCACACGAAGAAAAAAGTAACACTATTGTGCTTAGTGCTAAAATTACCTTTTTATTAATATTTTTCATGTTCAATTTTTTAGAAGTCAAAGTTTAAACCAAAGTTGTACATCCTTGGGCGTGGGTAAAAGTTACTATCAATTGCATTAAAGTTTTCAGGATCCTGGCCTGAGTAACTTTTAATTATAAAGGCATTATTAACACCTGCATAGAGGCGTAGTGTACCTGTTTTAGTAATGTTCTTTATCCTGTAACCCAGTGTAATGTTATCGCATCTTAAAAAAGCAGCACTTTCTAAGAAATAGTCAGATGCCGGTACGTTACCATTAATGGTCTGGAAGCTTGGGTCGGCAGCGCCACTATAAAAGTTAAGTGCGTTATTAAGGTTGTTCGTGTTGTTAGGTAATACACGCTCTGTATAACCGCCTGCAAGCTTAATGGCATTGTATACTTTACCGTCAAACTGGCCGTGGAAGGTTGCAGAAAGATCAAAGTCCTTGTACGTAAAGTTAGTGCTGAAGCCAAAAGTATAGTTAGGGCGTAAAGGTTGGTAATACTTATCGTCGTTAGTAATAACACCATCGCCGTTACGGTCTTTATAAGCACCTACTATTGGGTGGCCTGATGCATCATACAATTGCTCGAATACGTAAGCAGAGTAAGGCTGCTGGCCCACTGCATGGCGCGCAAGTTTTAAACCTGTTTGTACAGGTAGCCCGGATTCTGAAGCCTCGATAGAGTTTACATTATTAAGGTCGGTTACTTTACCTTTATTATAAGCAAGGTTACCTAATATCTCCCATGTAAAATCATCTGTTGTAATAGCTCTTACTTTTAAGTTAACCTCTATACCACGGTTAGTTAACGAACCCACGTTTTGAGTAATCTCGTTTGTAAGGTATTGTCCTGATGGTACAAAAGACTTAACAAGTAAATCGTCTGTATCCCTGCGGTACACATCTACACTACCGGATAGTACATCATTTTTAAAGAATGCAAAATCAATACCGGCATTATATGTAGTGGTAACCTCCCATTTTAACTGGTCGTTAAAAGGGTTCGCACTATATGTGTTTACTCCCGGCAGGTACTGGCTGTTTGTAGCACCTATGCTAAACAGGGCAGATGTAGGGTAGTAACCTGCTATACCTGTAATATCCTGTTGTCCCGTCTGGCCATAGCCAAGGCGTACTTTTAGGTCTGTAACAACTTTACTGTCTTTAAGGAATTTCTCATCAATAGCCCTCCATGCAAAACCTGCCGCAGGGAAGTAGCCCCAACGTTTGTCTTTCCTGAAAAGCGACGATCCGTCTGCCCTCATTGTAAACGTAAACAGGTATTTGCTTGCAAGATCTACGTTAGCACGGCCAAAGTAAGACTCTAATACAGTTTTGTTGTAATACCTGTTGTTTGGGTTTTGTACGTTTGGTGTAATTTCCCTTATACCGGTATCTGTATTATACCTGTAAATTTCTTTGTTACCATCATTTACAAAACTCTGGAACGTGTGGCCCGCCTGAGCATCTATACGGCTTATAAAACCATTAAATGTTTTAGTGTAAGCAAGGTAAGTGTCAAGTGTTTTGTTTGATATATGCTGCTCTTCCCTGTAGTTAATACCCGGGTTGTAAATATAATTTCCGGTTTGGTTGTTAAGCTGGTAACTCGCAAAAGCATACTCGCCATAATTTTCTGTAATTTTAGCGCGCGACCCTTCAAAACCTGCATTTACAATAGCCCTAAGTTCCGGCAGAAAATGCATTTTATAGTCTAACTGTACGTTTCCTAATAGTTTATTTACATTTTCCGGCCTTCTGCGTTGGTCAAGTAAGTTAACAGGGTTGTACTGGCCATCAAAATCCTGAGGGTTTGCCGCCGTAACGTTTTGGTAATATCCGCCAAAGTTATTAGCAGTACCGGTAGCATAAATAGGTTTTGTAGGGTCCATGTTTAATGCACCGCCTATAGCGCCACCATCATCTATCGTATTTTTTTGAGCCCTTAAGCCTTTAGCATTGATATCTACTTTAAGGTGGTCATCAAAAAATGTAGGAGTAATTTTTAATGATGCTGTATAACGCTCATAATCATTTGTTTTTACAACACCTTCATTGTTTGTATAGCCAACAGATGCCCTAAAGGGAACTTTTTTAAACAGGTTAGCACGAGCGCTAAAGTTATGGTCTGTTAATATAGATGTCCTGTAAATAGCATCCTGCCAGTTCGTGTTAGACAATATTCTGCCTTCAATAATATTTGGAGTTAAAGGGTCATCAACCGTTCCTGCAGGAGCATTAGGGTCTGCAATACCTAATTTGCTTACCTGGCCAGGGTAGTACTGTTGTATAAACCTCGAAAAAGTAGGCCCATCCATAACATCAAGCTGTTTGGTAACTTTACCAATAGAAACAGTAGATGAGAATGTATACTGCGGCGCGCCCGACGATCCTTTTTTAGTAGTTACAATGATAACGCCGTTAGAAGCCCTTGAACCATAAATTGCAGTTGCAGAGGCATCTTTAAGTATCGTGAACGACTCAATGTCATTAGGGTTTATAAGCGATAGTGGGTTGTTTACACCGGCAGGGTTAACAAAGTCTAACGGTACACCATCAATAATAATTAACGGGTTGTTTTGTGCCGATAGCGAGCTGCCTCCACGTATCCTTATGTTTGGTGCGGCATCCGGCTGTCCACCCGCGCTGGTAATTCTTACACCCGGTGCACGGCCTGTTAATAACTGGTCGGCACTGCTTATGGCACCTTTATTAAAATCTTTAGATGTTACCGTCGTTATGGCACCGGTCGCATCTTTTTTAGTTGTGGTACCATACCCTATAACAACTACCTCCTGTAGTTGGGTGGCATCATCTTTCAAAACTACATCCAGTGTAGGCTGTCCGCTATAGGCAACAGTTTGGGTTGCAAAGCCTATAGAGCTAAAAACAAGGTTATCGCCACTCTTTACATTACCTATGGTATACTTACCATCAAGGTCTGTAGCAGTGCCGTTTGGGGTGCCCTGTACAATTACATTTACGCCGGGTATGGGCTCTCCCGTAGTATTATCGCGCACTACGCCTGTTAGCGTGCTCTGGGCCAGCACACTAAACGGTAGCATCAGCAATAAAAATAGTAATCTTTGATACATAGTTTTCATACAAATTGTTTAGGTTAAATTTTGCTTTTTAAGCTTATAATTCCACTTCAGAGATTAAAATTATTCAATTTGTTAATACAAAAAAAACGTTTTCGTAAAATAGGGCTACGCAAACGTTGGCGTGTTGAAAACTTTTCATTTTTAGGCTGTTATATTGCTATTATTAAAAATTAAATTTACCTTTAACTGTAATTCAATAATTTTTATCCCTGTTATGAAAAGAAAGGTCACTTTAAAGCAAATTGCTAAAGAATTGGATGTGTCTATATCTACAGTTTCTAAAGCGTTGAGAAACAGTCCTGAAATAGGTGAGGATACAAAACAAAAGGTACAGGCTTTTGCCAAATTTTACAACTATAAACCTAATAATATTGCACTAAGCCTTAAGAATAAAAAAACAAAGACCATAGGTATTATTATCCCAGAAATTGTACACCACTTTTTTGCTACGGTAATTAGCGGTATAGAGCAGGTTGCAAACGAAAATGGCTACAACGTAATTGTGTGCCTTAGCAACGAAAGTTTTGACAAAGAGGTAATAAATATGGAGATACTTGCAAATGGCAGTACCGATGGTTTTATCATGTCATTATCTAAAGAAACGCAACAAAAAAAAGACTTTCACCATATACAGGAGGTTATAAACCAGGGGATGCCCGTTGTAATGTTCGACAGGATTACTAACGATGTGCTTTGTGATAAGGTAATTATAGACGACCAGCTCGCGGCTTACGAAGCGGTTGATTTTCTGGTTGCCAAAGGCTTTAAAAACATTGCCCTTGTTACAACGGTAGATTATGTAAGTGTGGGCCGCTTACGCACAGATGGTTACATAAACGCACTTAACGACCATGATATACCGGTGCATGAGGATATGATAGTAAAGATTGAAGATATAGAAGGCTGTGCCTCTAAAATTGAAGCGTTGCTAAAAGATAAAAGGCCCGATGCCATATTTGCCGTAAATGAACTTTTTGCGGTAACAAGTATTAAACTGGCGGCAAAAATGGGCATAAAAATACCCGAAGAACTATCTGTAATAGGGTTTACCGATGGTATTATTTCACAGTTTTCCAGTCCAAGTATTACCACCGTGAGCCAGAACGGGATTTACATGGGTGGCCGCGCTGCCAAGATGCTTATAGAGCGCCTGGAGATGGAAGAAGAAGAGGAAAACGAGCAATACAGGACAGAATTAATTGAAACGCACTTAGTTGAAAGAGAATCTACGTCAACGATGTAGTTTTGCGTAAAATATTTGTATCCAAATGGTTAAAAAAAAATTCCGCCACTACAGACGGAATTTTTTTTGGCTTAAAAGTTTTTCAAATTAAAAAATAGCTATATTTGTAACTGATTATCAAAGCTTATAATTTCACTTCAACACAATTATAGTTTTGATAAGCCATACGCGCTTATCGTTAATACATCATTTATACGATAATGGAAAAGCGTAAATTAGGTTTCTGGGAAATTTGGAACATGAGTTTCGGTTTCTTAGGGATACAAATGGGTTTTGCCCTCCAGAATGCCAACGTTAGCAGGATATTCCAGACACTTGGAGCATCTATAGACGATATCCCGGCACTATGGGTAGCAGCCCCGCTCACAGGGCTCATTGTACAGCCCATAATCGGTTACTTTAGCGACAGGACCTGGACAAAGCTTGGCCGCCGTAAGCCCTACTTTTTAGCAGGCGCACTGCTAGCATCTGTAGCATTGTTTATAATGCCTAACTCTCCGCACCTTTGGTTTGCCGCCGGGATATTATGGATGCTTGATGCGTCTATTAATGTTACCATGGAGCCCTTTCGTGCTTTTGTGGGAGACGTCCTAAACGAAAAACAGCGCACAACAGGTTTTGCCATGCAAAGTTTTTTTATAGGGCTTGGTGCTTATGTAGCTTCTAAGCTGCCTAACATACTTACCTATTATAATGTAAGCAATGTAGCCCCGGCCGGACAGATACCCGACTCTGTTAAATATTCTTTTTACATAGGCGGTGCAGCGTTTATACTATCTGTGCTGGTCACCATTTTTACCACAAAAGAATATTCGCCGGAAGAGCTTGCGGCCTTTGAGAAAAATGAGGAAGAAAAATACAACGAGGAAGAAAAGCCGGCATCGTGGTTTACAGCAAATGGCAGCAGGCATTTACTAATAGGGATCGTAGCCTTTATTTTCGGTTTGCTGCTTACGTATGTAATTTATGCAAACGATCTTAAAAAAGACCTTTATGTTTTATCGCTTGGGTTAATAAGCCTTGGTGGTGTGGCACTCATTATCTCCGGCCTTAGCCAAAAGGCTGGCAACTACCGCAATGGTTTTATTACCATCATGAACGATTTTCAGTTTATGCCTAAGGTTATGAAACAGCTTGCATGGGTACAGTTCTTTACTTGGTTTGCCCTTTTCTCTATGTGGATTTATACCACCGGTGCAGTAACCGAGCACATTTTTAAAACCACCGATACTACATCTGTTGCATATAATACAGGTGCCAATGTGGTTAACGAAATGTTTGCCAACTATAACCTCGTGGGCGCTCTCGCAGCTTTTATTATACCATTAATAGCAAAACGTACCAGCCGTAAGTTTACACACTTTTTAGCATTGGTGGCAGGCGGGCTTGGGCTTGCCTCTATTTATTACCTTGGCCTTGCGGGCACGTTTAACAACGAGATATTTAGCATTGGCACTAAAGGGTCATGGCTAAGCTTTACATTTTATATGTACGACTTTTCTATGATAGGTGTAGGCATAGCTTGGGCCAGTATACTTTCTATACCATTTGCTATGTTAAGCGGCGCACTGCCGGCATCTAAAATGGGGTATTACATGGGGGTATTTAACTTTTTTGTAGTAATACCACAACTTTTGGCGGCATCTATACTGGGCTTTTTAGTATCGTTCTTTTTTGATAACGAGCCCATTTATGCCCTGCTTATAGGAGGTGCCTCTATGATACTTGCCGGCGTTATGGCCTTACTGGTTAACGACAGGGCAAGTGTTACCATTAAACAATAAAACATCAATCAATCAACATAATGAATCAAAAGGCATTTATTTTCGACCTCGACGGGGTCATTGTAGACACGGCCAAGTACCACTACCTGGCCTGGCAAAAAATAGCGAACCGCTTGGGTATCGATTTTACACACGAGCATAACGAGCTGCTTAAAGGTGTGAGCCGCATCCGTTCGCTGGACATTATTTTGGGGCTTGGCCATGTACAGGCATCAGACGAGGATAAGAACGCATGGCTAACAGAAAAGAATGAGGATTACCTGTCTTTTATTGCAAACATGCAGGCCGATGAAATATTGGTTGGCGTAATAGAAGTACTGGACTGGCTTAAAAAAAAGGACCAGCTTATAGCATTAGGATCTGCAAGTAAAAATGCAAGGCCGATACTGGAAAAGGTAGGCATACTGGATTATTTCGACGCTATTGTAGATGGTAATGACGTAACCAATGCCAAGCCCGACCCGGAAGTATTCCTTATGGCAGCGCAACTGGTGGGCAAACCAGCCAAAGGGTCGATAGTATTCGAAGATTCGGTAGCAGGCTTACAGGCGGCAAACGTAGCAGGCATGATAAGTATAGGCATTGGCGATAAAACCACATTGCATGAAGCCCAGTACAACTTTAACGATTTTACAGAGATAGACACAGAGTTTTTAGAAACCTTAGTTAATAAATAAGATGAACCAGGATTATATAGTACCGGACAATTGGAGTATAATTGAAGAAGGCTTTGATGCGGAAAGGGTAAAATCATCCGAAAGCTTATTTAGTATAGGTAACGGTGCCATGGGGCAGCGTGCTAATTTTGAAGAGAACTACACAGGGCATACCTTTCAGGGAAGCTACATAGCGGGTGTTTATTACCCGGATAAAACTAAAGTGGGATGGTGGAAAAACGGCTATCCCGAATATTTTGCAAAGGTACTTAATGCACCTAACTGGATAGGTATAGATATAGAAGTTAACGGTGAAAGCCTGGATCTTGCCACGTGCAGCGAGATTGTAAATTTTAGGCGCGAGCTTAACATGAAGGAGGGCTGGTACCACCGCTCATTTGAGGCGGTAATGCCAAGCGGTATGGAGGTTAAGGTAAACGTAACCCGTTTCCTGTCTATAAACGATGATGAGCTTGGTGTTATAAACTACCGCGTTACTCCGGTAAACCGTGCAGCAAAAATTGTGTACAAACCGTATGTAGATGCCGGTGTAAAAAACATGGATACCAACTGGGAAGAAAAATTCTGGGAGCCGCTGGATGTTCAGCATAATGGTAATGAGGCTTTTGTAACAGCGCGTACATTTAAAACACATTTTAATGCTGCTACATTTATGCACAACTGCATACACTTAAATGGTAACGATCTTGAAGTGCTGCCGGTTAATGTTACGGCAGGTAAAGATAAAGTACAGCTTAGTTATGCGGTAGAGGTTAACCAGGGAGAAACATCGGGTATTGTTAAGTTTGGTGGCTATATTGTGTCGCTTGACCATGACAATGAAATATTGGTTACTGCTGCTAAAAAAGTGATTGCATCGGCGAAAGCCAAAGGATATGATGCTTTGCTTGAAGAACAAAAACAGGCGTGGGCTTCTATCTGGGAAATGGCCGATATTACTATAGATGGTGATGTTAAGGCACAACAGGGAATCCGTTTTAATATATTCCAGTTAAACCAGACGTATCTTGGTAAAGACCCAAGGCTTAACATAGGCCCCAAAGGTTTTACCGGCGAAAAATACGGTGGAAGTACCTATTGGGATACCGAGGCATATTGTATTCCTTTTTACATGGCTACTAAAGACCAGCAGGTTGCAAGGAACTTGTTAACGTACCGCCACAACCAGCTTGGTAAAGCTATAGAAAATGCAGAAAAATTAGGCTTTAAAAACGGGGCTGCTTTATACCCAATGGTTACCATGAATGGCGAAGAATGCCACAACGAATGGGAAATTACGTTTGAAGAAATTCACCGTAACGGGGCTATTGCATTTGCCGTTTATAACTATTACCGCTTTACCGGAGATTACAGCTACATTCCTGAAAAAGGATTGGAAGTACTTATAGGTATTGCGCGTTTCTGGCACCAGAGGGCTACCTTCTCAAGCCATAAAAACAAGTACATGATACTGGGTGTAACAGGCCCTAATGAGTATGAAAACAATATAAACAATAACTTTTATACCAACTATATTGCTAAGTGGTGTATAGATTATACGGTAGAGCAAATTACGAAAGTAAAAGACGAATACAGTGCCGACTTTGACCGCATTATGTCTTTAGTAAACTTAAATGCTGAAGAAATTAGAGAATGGAAAAAAGTGTCGGATAACATGTATTTCCCATACTCTGAAGAGCATGGTGTATACCTGCAGCAGGACGGTTTTCTTGATAAGGAACTTATCCCCGTTAGTGAGTTAGATCGCTCTCAGCGCCCTATCAACCAGAAATGGAGCTGGGACAGGATATTGCGTTCGCCTTACATCAAGCAGGCCGATGTTTTACAGGGCTTTTACTTTTTTGAAGACCACTTTACAAAAGACCAGCTTGAAAAACACTTTGAGTTTTATGAGCCACTTACAGTGCATGAGTCGTCATTATCACCATGTGTGCACTCTATCCAGGCAGCAGGCTTGGGCAGGATGGAGCAGGCATATACATTTTACTTAAGGACATCGCGCCTTGACCTTGATGATTACAATAAGGAGGTGGAAGAAGGCCTGCATATTACCAGTATGGCCGGTACATGGATGAGTATTGTAGAAGGTTTTGGCGGGATGCGTGTTAAAAATGACACATTGCATTTTGAACCAAGAATACCGGAACAATGGGAGGGTTATTCATTTAAAATAAACTTTAGGAATCAGGTGCTTAAAGTATCCGTTCATGCTGCAGATACCAGCTTTACCTTAGAAGGAGATACTGAGATTAATGTGGTGGTAAACGGTAAAAATATTACCGTACAGCCTAATATGCTGGTAACGGTATAGTACATTTTGATAACCTGCAAGGTCTTAGAGACCTTGTAGGTTAATTAACCAAACAAATTATACCTACAAGGTTTTAGAAACCTTGCAGGAAGTGAGGCCCGATGGCCAAAACTATAAATACAACAAATGAAAAAATTACTTTTACTATTACTTCTTACGGGCAGTATTGCATTCGCCCAGGCCGATAGGGTAGAACCGCCTTTTTGGTGGGCAGGGATGAATAACCCCGAACTTCAAATTATGTTCTATGGTAAAAACATAGCACAATACACACCATCGGTATCAAACAATGTGGTAATTACGGGCGTGGTTAAGACCGAAAACCCTAACTATATTTTTGTAACAATAGATACTAAAAACGTACCGGCATCTGATCTTGTTTTTTCGTTCAAAAACAAAAATAAGGTTGCCTTTACCCAGAAATATTCGCTTAAGAAGCGCAAAGCAAACTCAGGTTACAGGGACAGTTACGATTCGTGTGACATGATGTACCTTATTATGCCCGACCGTTTTGCTAACGGAAATGCAGGTAATGACAATACTAAAAACACCAATGAAAAAGCCGACAGGAACAATCCTAACGGCCGCCACGGTGGCGATATAGAAGGTATAATTAAAAACCTGGATTATATAAAAGAGCTGGGTGCTACAGCAGTTTGGGTTACGCCATTGTGCGAAGATAATGATGCACGGGGATCATATCATGGTTATGGCCAGAGCGATGTTTATAAAATAGACCCGCGCTATGGTACTAACGAAGATTACCTGCGCCTGTCATCTGAAGTAAAAAAGAAAGGCATGAAGCTGGTGCTTGATTATGTTACCAACCATTGGGGTGCAGAGCACTGGATGTATAAAGATTTACCTATGTACAATTGGGTGCACCAGTTTCCGGGTTACTCGCAGTCTAATTACCGCATGGCGACACAGTTTGATACCAACGCTTCTAAAATTGACCAGAGGCAGTGTGTAGACGGTTGGTTCGTACCAAGCATGCCCGATCTTAACCAAAGCAATCCATTGGTGCTAAACTACCTTAAGCAAAATGCTATATGGTGGATTGAGTACGCCGACCTTGACGGTTTTCGTGTAGATACGTATTCATATAATGATAAAGACGGTATCTCTAAATGGACAAAAGCTATTACAGACGAGTACCCTCATTTTAATATAGCAGGCGAAGTATGGATGAACGACCAGGCGCAAATGGCGTATTGGCAAAAAGACAGTAAAGTGGGCGCTATCGAGAGTTACAACTCACACCTGCCTACCGTTATGGACTTTACGGGTATGGATGCACTTGCCCAGGCTTTTAACGAAGATGATGCAGGCTGGGATAAAGGAACCATGAAAATGTACAACAATTTAGCGAACGACTTTTTGTACCCAAACATAAACAACCTGCTCATTTTTGCCGAGAATCATGATACAGGCCGTATAAACGAGATCTATAAAAACGATTTTAAAAAATACCGGATGGCTATGGCAATACTGGCTACCGAAAGGGGTATCCCTCAGTTGTATTATGGCAGCGAGATAGGTATGGCAGGCGATAAAGGCAAGGGCGATGGCGACATTCGTCATGACTTTCCCGGAGGTTGGGCTGCAGATGCGCACAATGCCTTTACAGCGGCAGGCCGTAACGCTCAGGAAAAACAATATTTTGACCTTACGTCTAAACTATTTACCTGGAGAAAGAACAAAGAAGTTATTCATACCGGTAAAACCACACAGTACATACCCGATAATAATGTGTATGTATACTTTAGGTATAATGATAAAGAAACTGTTATGGTAGCGGTAAACAATAGTGGCGAAAGCAGGACGTTTAAGTCGGCGCGCTTTGCAGAGAGTATTAAAAACCATAAATCGGGTACAGATGTAATTACAGGTAAAACCGTAAATGTTACGGGCGATATCACGATGGAGCCGAAGAGTGTAATAGTATTAGAACTGAAATAAGAAGCTATAATAAATCTTATTCTATATGAAAAAAATAGTAATAACCGCTCTTGCCCTTACTATGTTGTTGGGTTGCAAAGAGGAAAAGAAAACAGAAGCTGCAACCGAAACAACGACCACCACAGCAACGCTGCCACCGGTAAGTGATGCCGCAATGGAGAATGCTGTAATTTATGAAGCAAACATTCGTAACTATTCTAAAGAAGGTACTTTTAACGCCTTTACAAAAGACATTCCGGAGCTCAAAAAACTTGGGGTTAAGATATTATGGGTAATGCCTATTTATCCTATCTCAATGAAAAAAAGGAAAGCTACTGCCGACAAATCTATTGAGGATATTACCGACCCTAATGAAAAGAAAAAATACCTGGGCAGCTGGTATGCCATTACCGATTATACTGCGGTAAACCCTGATCTGGGTACGCTTGCGGATTTTCAGAAACTGGTAAAAACAGCGCACGATAACGGCATGTATGTAATCCTTGACTGGGTGGCTAACCATACCGGGTGGGACCATAAATGGATTACTGAACACCCAGAATATTACCAGCACAATGCCAAGGGCGAAGTAACCGACCCACTAAACCCTGAAACAGGCGAACCGTGGGGATGGACAGACGTGGCCCACCTTGAATATACCAACAAGAAAGTGTATGAGCCTATGAAGGATGCCATGCTGTACTGGGTTAAAGACCAGAACATAGATGGTTTCCGTTGTGATGTGGCCGATAATGTACCTGCCGATTTCTGGAATTTTGCGATACCTAAGCTTAAAGAAGTTAAGCCTTTGTTTATGCTTATGGAATCGGAAAAAGAGTATTTGCTGAAAGGCCAGTTTGATATGGGGTATGGTTTTGAAGCCCACCACGTAATGAACGATATAGCCCAGGGTAAAAAAACAGTTGCCGACTGGGATAAGCTTATGGTTAATCTTTCTAAAAAATATGAGAAAGACGATATCATGATGAACCTTACCAGCAGCCATGATGAAAATGCATGGAACGGAAGCGAATATGAACGTATGGGCGATGCTGCCGGGGCTTTTGCGGCCCTAACTTACGTTATGCCGGGTATGCCGCTTATTTATACCGGTCAGGAGTATGATAATAAACGCCGCCTCAAATTTTTTGAGCAGGATCCTATAGAAAGAAAAAAAGGAAAAATGTTTGGTATCTATGAAAGACTGGGTGCCCTTAAAAACAATGACGAAGCGCTAAATGGCGGTAAAAAACCGGCATCGTATACAAGGCTTAAAACTTCAAATGATAAAAAGATACTTGCTTTTGAGAGGAAAAAAGGAGGTAAAAAAGTATATTATATAGCCAACCTGACAAATCAGATATTGCAATTTAAAGTTCCTATAGCAGGTAGCTTTACAAATGCGGTAACAGGCGAACAAGTAACGCTTGAAAAAGGCCAAACAATTAATGCCACGCCATGGCAATATTGGGTTTTAACCCAGTAAAACAATAATACCGGCTGCGTAGCTATTGCGCAGCCATTTTTTTAACCAATTCACTATAACGTTTTCTTTAATTTAAATTTTTTACATGATGAAAAAATTACTTTTATTGAGTGCAGTATTTTTAATGGGTACTGCAATGTCGTTCGCCCAGTTTGCAAACATTGGTATTTTAGGCGGATCTACAGTTACAGGCTGGGGATCGGATACCGATATGGTAACTACTGATGGTATAACGTATACCCTAAACAACGTGGTTATTTCTGTTCCTGATACAGATCCCGGAGTTAAATTCAGGCAGGATGATGGCTGGACGGTTAACTGGGGAAGTGCCGGGTTTCCTACCGGTACCGGTACACAGGGTGGTGCTAACATTCCGGCTACAAACAACACATGGGATGTAACATTTAATATTACCACCGGTGCTTACACATTTGTTCCTGCGGGTGTGGTGTATGATGCAGTAGCGCTTATGGGGGCAGATGCTTCTGTAACTTTTGCAACCAGCGACGGTGTTAATTATTTTGCAGATAACGTTATGCTACAGGCCGGGGCTATGGCCTTTAGGGTTAATGATGCAACAGTGGGTTGGGGTAGTTCATCATTCCCAACGGGAACAGCAGTTGAAGGCAGCGAAATACCTGTTTTAGACAATAGCTATAACATCACTTTTAATAAAACAACAGGTGTTTACAACTTTGGTTACGTTACCATAAGCCTTATAGGTGCCGGTGTTGTTAACTGGGATACTGATACAGATCTTACTACTACAGATGGTGTAAACTATACTTTAAACAATTTTACATTTGCAGGTGGCGAAGCTAAATTCAGGCTTAACCATGCGTGGGGAACAGGCTGGGGTGGTACAGAATTTCCTAACGGTACGGGTAGCACCGCAGGAGATGCGCCAAATCTTGTAATTACGGCAGGCACTTACAATGTAATGTTCAACAGGCTCACAGGCGATTATATGTTTATGGATGTTACAGCAGGGCTCAACAATATTGAGGCAGCTGTATTTAAAGTATACCCTAACCCTACACAAAGTGTTTGGAATTTTAGTGCAGGTAACAATGTTATCAGTAACCTGCAAATTATAGATATTACCGGTAAAGTAGTTTATATGGCCAGTACTGCTTCTGTAGTAGATGCTACAGCTTTTGCATCAGGTGTTTATTTTGCAAAAGTAACATCGGCAAATGCCGTACAAACCATAAGAGTAATTAAGAATTAGTGGGTTTATTTTTATTGATAGAAAAGCGCAGGCCATTACGGTTTGCGCTTTTTGCTTTTTTATTATGCGAATTACACAAATAATAATATACTATAGTTTAATTTTTCACCACAACGGGCACAAGGTTTTTCACAAAGAGCACGAGGTTTAGCCAGATATTATGAATAAAAATTTCAATCCTGGCAAGCAGGATTGAAGTCCACAATGCTTTGTTTATTAGCTTTGTGGACTCCCGCCTACGGTGGGCTATGCGTATACTGTATTCATATCGCCTTGTGTTCTTAGTGAAAAACCTTGTGTCCTTAGTGGTAAACATCAGAAAAACGAATTGTCAACTACATGTTTATAAATAGTATTTAAAAATTCATTTGGGTAAAATTGCAGACGGTTATGACTTTCAGTTTATCTAACAGAAGAACAATACCATCTGTGACTAAATCTATTTATAATATCTTTACAAAAAATTATACTATGGCGGCAATCCTTAAAATAGGGCATCGCGGTGCAAAAGGGCATGCGCCCGAAAATACTATGGCATCGTTTGCTAAGGCTTTAGAACTTGGCGTAGATGGTATAGAGCTCGATGTACATGTATGCGCCACCGGAGAACTTGTGGTAATTCATGATTTTACGGTAGACAGGGTTACTAATGGTACCGGCGAAGTGCATAAACTTTCGCTGGCACAATTAAAAGCACTTACTATAGAACGTGACCACTACATACCCACGCTTGATGAGGTGTACGATTTAATAAACAAACGCTGCTTTGTAAACATAGAACTCAAGGGCAGGCATACTGCTATACCCGTATCTGATTTTATAAATACTTATGTAAAAGAGAAGGGCTATGAATATGCTGATTTTTTAGTATCCAGTTTTCAGCGCGAAGAATTGCAGGTAATGAGCGAGGTAAACCCTAATGTACATTTAGGTGTGCTTACACAGGCAAGCGTAACCCAGGCCTGGCAATGGGCAATGGAGTTTAAGGCTAAAGCCATACACCCACACTTTACGCTCCTTACAGAAAGCAACGTGCACAAGGCACAACAGGCCGGGCTTAAAGTGTATACCTGGACCATGAATGAACCCGAAGATATTGCCCGTATAAAAAACTATAATGTAGATGGCATCATCTCTGATTACCCCGAATTACTATGAGCAAAAAATATGATGTTATAATAGCCGGCGGTGGTGCGGCAGGATTTTTTACTGCCATTAATATTGCCGAAGCTAATCCTAAACTTAAAATAGCCATTTTAGAGCGCGGCAAAGAGACGCTTGCTAAAGTACGTGTTTCTGGTGGGGGCAGGTGCAATGTTACCCATGCGTGTTTTGTACCTAACGATTTGGTTAAGTTTTACCCGCGTGGTGAGAAAGAACTGCGTGGGCCTTTTAACCGTTTTGGTGCAGGCGACACAATAGAGTGGTTTGAAAAACGCGGCGTAGAGCTAAAGACTGAAGATGATGGCAGGATGTTTCCTGTAACAGACAGCTCTCAGACTATAATAGACTGTTTTAATGCGGCAGTAAAAAAAGCAGGTATACAAGTGCTTACGGGCGAAAGTATACAGTCGCTTTATAAGGGCGAGCATGCCTGGAAAATAGAAACCCAAAACGGTACTTTTATAGCGGATAAACTGGTAATGGCAACCGGAAGCAACCCCAAAATGTGGGATATGCTGGCAGAACTTGGGCATACCATCATTCCGCCTGTACCATCGTTATTTACTTTTAATATTAAAGACCCAAGGATAAAAGATCTTATGGGTGTATCTGCATTGGCAACCGTAAAAGTCAAAAACTCCAAGCTCGAAGCGTCCGGCCCATTGCTTATTACCCATTGGGGTATGAGTGGCCCGGGAATATTAAGGCTGTCTGCCTGGGGAGCTTTAGAACTGTTTGCTAAGAGTTATCAATTTGTTATTCAGGTTAACTGGCTTAATGACGTTGATATTGATGAGTGTGATGTTATTTTAAAGGAACTGAAACAGGAACACGCTAAAAAAACCGTAAGTAAAAAATCGCCTTTCGATTTTCCTAACCGCTTGTGGGAAAGCCTTGTTACAGCAGCAAATATTGATGCCGAAACCAAGTGGGCAGACCTTACCCGTAATGAATTACAGGCACTGGCAGCACAGCTTGTTAATGGCGAATATAACGTAAACGGCAAAAGCACCTTTAAAGAGGAGTTTGTTACTGCAGGCGGTGTAGACCTTAAAGAGGTTAACTTTAAAACTATGCAAAGCAAGCGTGTAGAAAACCTTTACTTTGCCGGAGAGGTTATAAACGTAGATGCCATAACAGGTGGTTTTAATTTTCAGAATGCATGGACAGGAGGTTTTATAGCTGCTGAAGCCATTGTAGAAAATAGCGGCTATTTATAATATATGGAGCAAATTTATTTTAGGAAAGATATAGAAGGTTTGCGTGGCCTTTGTGTGCTTGCAATAATATTTGAACACTTAGGGTTACTTTCCGGATTATCTATAGATGTTTTTTTTCTGATAAGTGGCTTCCTGATTACCGGGATTGTACAAAGGCAAAGAGAGGCGGGAACATTTTCTCTTAAAAGTTTTTATATCAGGCGTATACGCCGCATATTGCCCCTGCCATTATTTGTAAATGGTATTGTGCTTATTGCAGGTATTTTGATAATGCTGCCTGATGACCTTGAAAACTTAGCGGAAAGCGTTATAGCTACAAACTTTTTTTCTAATAATATTTTGCAGTACCTTACATTAGGAAGTTACTGGGCGGCAGATGCTGGCTACAAACCGCTACTGCACACCTGGACATTAGGCATAGAGGAGCAATTTTATTTATTTTATCCTGTATTATTACTTTTTTTTAAAAGCAGGCGGTCGTTATTTATAGGGTTACTTGTGCTCACATTTGTATCATTGATTCTTTATTTCAATGCCGGGACCGAAATGTTCCGCTACTATTTTCCGCACACCCGGTTTTTCGAATTGGGCGCGGGCGGGTTAGCTTCTTTTGCTGTAAATGAACTAAAAAAAGCTAATGTAATACGGTTAATAGCTGTATTTGCAATGTTAGCATTAATGTTTTTAGGTGAGTTGCTTTCTATACCCTTTATTTACAGGTGTCCGCTTATAACTATTGCAACTGTACTGTTTCTTTTACCTACAAATACCACACCTCCACGTATATTGATTTTTATATTAGAGAACAGGATGGTGCGCAGTCTGGGAATTATAAGTTACAGTGTTTATATGTGGCACCAGCCAATACTGGCTTTTTTGCGTTATAGTATAAATCCGCAAATTACAGTAACATTTATAGTATGTTATTTAATAGTTGTAATAGTGCTTTCTATTATTACTTATTATACCATAGAGCAAACGTTTAGGTATAAGCAAAACACATCACAATTTGCTTTATTTACCTTTACAGGTACGTTGTTTTTAGCAACAACCATAACATCTTTAATAATTTATTTTAATGCTGGTGTAGTACGTCCGGTTCCTGAACTGGATATAAGAGGTAGTGAGAATGTTGTAAGGAATGCACACGCACTTTATAACGATAGTATATATAAGTTAGATAAACCTTTTGTAAAAAATGGCAAAAGGAAAATCCTAATAGTGGGCCATAGTTTTGCACGGGATTGGGCTAATGTGCTGTTACAGACGAAATATAAAAACTCCATTCAAATTTCGTATATCTATAAACTCCAATTGGCTAAAGATGCAAAGGAAAGAATACAGCAGGCCGATTTTATCTACTTTTCTCCAATGCATAAAAAAGAATTTGAAATGCTAAGCCGGGAATTTTTTATAGATATGGATAAGGTAAAAATCACCGGATTTAAAAACTTTGGAGTTAATAATGGGGTATTTTACACCAAAAGAGGAGACTATGATTATTGTAGCCAGAAGGTTGCTTTATCTCATAAATATATTAGGCTTAATGCGGCTTATAAAAAAGAATGGGGGGATAAATATATAGACCTTATGGGTAAGGTTATGGCTAATGATGGTAAGGTACCCGTATTTACACCTAATTGTAAATTTATAAGCCAGGATTGTAAACATTTTACAAGGGCCGGTGCTAAGTGGTATGCCACACTTTACAATAAGCTTCCTGAACTGGAAAAATAGTAACTAAAATTAAAGGGAGGTGTATTACTACGCCTCCCTTTTCCAATTAACCTAATCTGATAAACAACCTAAAATCTTAATTATGAGGTATTACTTTTGTACTAAATGTATCATTACTGCCGGTAGGCGGAGTTGTAAAGCCTTTAGTGTAAATAGTGTATATTTTCCCTGCCCTAAGTGCAACAGACCTATCCTGAGCTAACGTGTCTTGGGTAGCAGTGGCTTTATAGGTAAAATCATAGTTTCCTCCGGATACTTCAATAAACGGAGTAGCCTGTTTAAAGGCAAGCCCTGTTGCAAAAGTTTGCGTAGTGCCGGTAATATTAATAGGGGCAGCATCTGGCGAAAGGTTAATAAACCTTACGTAAGCTTTACTCGCTGTTGCCGATGTTAAGCTGTCACGGTAAGTAACAATCTCAATGTTGTTAAAAGTATTTACGGCAAAAGCAGTAAACGATTGCCCACGGGTAAGTGTAACAGCTTTTGTAGCAAGTGTTGTGCCCGATGCATTTTTTACAGCTAATATACGGTTACCCAAAGTAAAATTATAATAACCTGCCGCAGTAGCAAATGTAAGTGCATTGTCGTTTATCTTATTTGCATCGGCAAAAAAGAACAGGTCGCCGGATGCAGGGCTCGCGTTGGCAATAATACCATAAGCTGCTTCTGGCTGAGGATAAGAGACATAATCGTTTTCACTGTCTAATGAACATGATGATAGTGCCCCAATAGTCACTACGCAAAGTAGGAGTTTTTTTAAAAATGTAGTTTTCATAGTGTTTAGCTTATTTTCAACCAAGATGCATAAACACTAAAAGGGTTGCGTAAAAAAAATAATTTTTAACGTTTTTTAACTTTACCTAAGCACTGTAGCTATTTATTAAGCCACCATATACTGGCATTAAGTGCTGATGCATAGGTTACCCAAATTAAATAAGGTATAAAAAGATAACCGGCAATTTTACTTACTTTTTTAAACTGTGCATAGGTTTCATAGATCATTAGCCAGAGCAGCACGATCTCTATTAATGCAAGTAACGGGTTTTTCAGGCCAAAAAACAAATAGGACCACAGGGCATTTAGTGCAAGCTGTATGGCAAAATAGGTAAGGCTCTTACGAACCACATCTGCCTCATACTCTATGCGGCCCCAAACAAGCCCTGCTGCAATACCCATAAAAATGTAAAGTGTTGTCCATGCAACAGGAAAAGCCCAGTTAGGAGGGGTAAAGGACGGCTTGTTAAGAGTGGGGTACCATGTGTTTACACTGGTTTGCGTTACATTACTGGACAGGTAACCCACAACAAGGCAGGTAACTACCATTACCAGGATCTTATATAATTTAGACATACGTGTATTTTTTGCAATACCAAAGTTAAAGTTATTACACGAAGATTTGCAGAGAAGGCACAAAGTTTCACAAAGATTTTAGTAGTTTAAATTCCTCAAATTGCATCGGTACAAAAATGCTATCTTTGCACAAAACAGAAAAAGCATGGCATCGGTACACGATTTTATACCTTCAGCATATACTCAAACAGTACAAAACGGCAGCTTTACATTTAGCGCTCCCAGCAATATAGCCCTTGTAAAATATTGGGGTAAAAAGGAAAACCAGGTACCGGCAAATCCATCTGTAAGCTTTACGCTTAACGATTGTAAAACAGTGACTACTCTTAATTTTGAAAAGAAAAATAATAATAGTGAATTTTCATTCGATTTCTTATTTGAAGGCCAGCCTAAAGACAGCTTCCGTCCTAAGATCGAAAAATTCTTTGAGAGGGTAGAGGTTTACCTTCCGTTTTTAAAAGAGTATCATTTTAGTATAAATACCCAAAATACGTTTCCGCACAGTTCGGGTATAGCATCGTCGGCTTCGGGTATGGCAGCACTTGCCATTAACCTTATGAGCCTTGAGCGATTGCTAAACCCTGAAATGACCGATGCTTATTTTTACCAAAAGGCATCGTTCCTTGCGCGTTTAGGTTCTGGTAGTGCCTGCAGGAGTATTAAGGGTAGCGTAGTGGTTTGGGGTGAACATGCAGAGATAGAAGGCAGTTCTGATTTATTTGGTGTCGAATTTCCGGCCACCGTTCACAACGTTTTTAAAACCTACCAGGATACTATTTTGCTCGTAGATAAGGGCGAAAAACAGGTAAGCAGCACGCTTGGCCACGACCTTATGCACGGACACCCTTATGCCGAAAGGCGTTTTGCGCAGGCACATGAAAACTTATCGGCTTTAAAAAAGGCGCTTGTTGAGGGTGATGTTGATACTTTTATAAAGATTACAGAGAGCGAAGCACTTACGCTGCACGCCATGATGATGACCAGCCAACCCTATTTTATACTGATGAAGCCTAACACACTGCAAATTATAAATGCAATATGGAAATTTAGGCAGGAAACCCAACTGCCTGTATGTTTTACGCTTGATGCCGGTGCAAATGTGCATGTGCTGTATCCTGAAAACGTTAGCGCTGAAGTTTTGCAATTTATTACGTCAGAATTACTTGGCTATTGCCAAAACAGTCAGTACATTTGCGACAAAATTGGCACCGGGGCGCAACCCCTTAATTAAACATTTGTTAAGTTAAACTAAGGTGCTGTTTTTTACGTACCTTTATACATAAATAGATACATTACAGACACCAATGAAAGGACCCTTATTTTACTCGAAAATATTGCTTTTTGGAGAACATGGCATTAACAAGGGCTCCAAAGGATTGTCTATTCCCTATAACTTTTATAACGGCGGCCTTAAGGTAGATGATACCGATAGCGAAGTTGCCAAAAAATCGAACCAGAGCCTTAGAGGTTTTGTTGCGTATTTAGAAAAACTTCAGGCAGAAGAGCCGGGCCTTGTAACGTTTGATATTGCCACGCTAAAGCTTAATGTAGAGGCAGGTATGTATTTTGACAGCAGTATTCCGCAGGGATATGGCATAGGCAGTAGTGGTGCTCTTGTAGCGGCCATTTATGACCAGTATGCCGATAATAAGATCACCATTCTTGAAAATCTTACCCAGGAAAAACTGCTTACCCTAAAAAAGATATTCAGTAAAATGGAGTCGTACTTTCACGGCACCAGCTCGGGCTTAGACCCTCTTAATAGCTACCTTAGCATTCCTATCCTTATCAATTCTCACGATAGTATAGAGGCTACAGGTATACCCATGCAAAACCTTGAAGGTAAAGGTGCCATCTTTTTATTAGACTCCGGTATAGTAAAAGAAACCGCCCCAATGGTACAAATATTTATGGAGAGTCTTAAAGATAAAGGTTTCCGTGCCATGATAAAAAACCAGTTCCTTAAGTATACAGATGCTTCTATCGAAAGCTTTTTACAGGGCGATGCGAGGGCACTTTTCTCTAATACTAAAAAACTGAGTAAAGTAGTGTTTAATAACTTTAAGCCCATGATTCCTGTTGAGTTTCATGAACTGTGGCAAAAAGGTATAGAGACTAATGACTATTACCTTAAGCTTTGCGGTTCTGGCGGTGGTGGTTACATATTAGGCTTTGCGCCGGATATAGACAGGGCTAAAAATGCATTAACCGGACATAAAGTTGAGGTAGTTTACCAGTTTTAATATGATTACATGGCTCGATAACTCTACACCGGTAAGTGCTACAACAATAGCATTATTGCGTACTTTTTTTGTGGGTTTTGGTTTAATAATTCCGGCATTACTTTATGTAAAGCCTAAAAAATCACCCGATTTTAAAAATATCTTTATTGCCACATCCATACAGATAATCCGTTTAATAGGGATACTCTATTTTATATTATGGGTTTTAGATGCCCAAAGCGCAACATCTATCGCTCCTGCAGAAGGAGGGTATGCTGTTACCATGGGGCCACCTTTTTACATTGGAGGTTCATTTTACATTTTCTGGCTTACACCACTTATCTTTTTACTTACCACACAGCTATTTTGGATTGCTAAAGTAAGAGCGAATAAAATAATAGTTTTAGTGCTGTCGTTGCTAATGCTTTTAAATTCTTTTAATGTATTCTCGCTCTTGCTAACCAAACTGAAAATAACTATGCCTATAGTGTGGGCATGGCCATCGGCAGATAATGGTATGTTTGCTGTAGCGGTATTGCTGCACTTATTTATGTTTGCCTGTATAGTATTTACCACAATGGTGGTAAGCGGTAGGCTTAAAGAGAATAAAGTCTAAGAAAAATAGCCTGTTTTTAAGGTTTAGGATCCTTTTTATTCAACTATCTTTTCTCTTTGCGGCATTATATATTTATATCTTTGAATAATGCAGGCAAATTTACGCGAACATATAGAAAAAATAATATCGCTTACCGATGATGAGTTTGCTTTTGTACAATCTCATTTTATTACCAAACAGTTCAGCAGGCATGAATTTTTAATTACTTCAGGACAGCCTGTAAAGCATACTTACTTTGTTATTTCCGGACTTATAAAGCTTATTCATACAGATGATAACGCAAAAGAGCATATTGTTGCTTTTGCAATGGAAGACTGGTGGGAAAGTGATTTTCAGGCATTTTATAAGGGTACAAAAGCCACCATGTCTTTACAATGCCTGGAAGATACAACCGTATTGTGCCTTACTTTAGATGGGTATAATAGCTTGTGTTCCGGGCTCAATAAAATGGAATATTTTTTCCTTAAAAAAGCCAATGCGGGCCATATTGCAGCGCAACAACGTATCTTGTCTTTCCTGACTTCTAATGCCAGAGAGCGTTATGAAATGTTGCTTAAGCGTTATCCATCCTTATTTCAAAGAGTGCCTAAAACACAATTAGCTTCTTATCTTGGGGTTTCGCGCGAAACATTGAGCAGGCTTTCTACATAATTTTGACCGTATATTCTTTGTGATGTTTGTCACACCATGATTCCCCCGCTTATCATCAACTTTGAATAAATTTAAAAAATCAATTTATGGAAAAGAGAATCATAAATCCGTGGCAATGGCAGGACGAGCGCAGTTATGTACAGGCCGTTGAGGTGAAGAATGTAACGAGTACCTTATATGTATCAGGGCAAACAGCTATAAGTGCCGGTGGGCAATCAAGTGCTGCCGATATGAAAACGCAGTTACAACTCGCAATACAAAATTTGGAAGAAGTTATTACGCAAGCCGATTTTGAATGCAGCGGTATTGTAAGGCTAAATATATATACTACAAATACAGCGAAGCTTTGGCCTAATTTCCCTATACTTCAGGAATGGATCGCAAAGCATAACATTAAACAGGCTACAACATTATTTGAAGTTAAAAGCCTTTTTGAAACTTTAACCGTAGAGCTTGAAGCTACTGTAGTAAAGTAATTTTTTTTATTGCTGCGCAGAGGTGTTTTAAGGTGTTAAAAGCCTTTTGCGCAGCAATTGTATCTATACTGTTTGTACCGGTGTAAAGTAAGCGTCAGCGGCATGGGTTAAAACAAGTTTATCTACTATTTGCTGTGTAAGGTCAGGATAGTCTACCTTAATGGGTTCTCCATTTAAAAGCCAGTCGGCAATAATATTTTCATATTTAGGTTTCAGGTTTTTTACCACAGGTATACCCATGGCTTTCAGGGATGCTGCGTTGAGTTGCTGCTCATACTGGTTTTTCATTGGGATAACCAATAGTTTTTTACCTAAAAAAAGCGCTTCGGCAGGAGTTTCAAACCCTGCACCGCACAATACCCCTGTAGAAGATGCCATACTTTCTGTAAACTGTTCGCTGTTTATGGGGCGTATGGTAATATTTTTATGCACTACTTTTTTTGTGTTGTGCTTAGAAAAAACATCCCATTTGATCTTGGGATAAATAGAAAGACGTTTTATTAGTGTTTTATCATCATACGACGGTAAATAAACCGTGTAATGCCCTTTGTCAGAAATTTGCTGGTCGCGCACTTGTTTGCGTATAACGGGGGTAGATATGTTTTTGCCGTTAGCTTTAAAATGGAAACCATATTTTGCAGTAACCGGCGCATAATGGTCTAAAATAAAATGCCCCATCCTGTCGGGATGTTCTGCATGCGGGAATGAAGGGTCGAGTACGGCACTTTGGTGGCTCAGTGCAATACATGGCACACTATGAATATAACATGCCCACGCCGATACTGGCTCAAAATCATTTACAACAAGGTCATATTCTTTAACGGGTAATTCCTGAATATTCTTTATAAGTTTCCTTGGGTTACTGCGGCGAATGGTTTTCCATAGGTCTACGCCGCCGCTTTTACCAAATATAAAGCTCAGGCCCCTAAATTGGTACTTAACCTTATAAGGCAATTTAAGGTCGCCCTGTATGCCGCTAACAAGTATATCTACACAGCCATGCTTTTCCAGGCACGGAATAATATCAACAGCGCGGCTTAGATGCCCGTTACCTGTACCCTGTACTGCATAAAGAATTTTCATTCGTTGTTTAATTATTAGTTGTGTAATGCTATTCTAAAAACTCTTTAAACCAAAGCCCCGATTGTTTAATGGTACGCTTTTGCGTTTCAAAATCAACATGGATGAGCCCAAAGCGGGCATGGTATCCTTCGGCCCATTCAAAATTATCGGTAAGGCTCCATACAAAATACCCTTGCACATTTACGCCTTCCTGTTTTGCCTTAAGTAATTGTGCCAAATGGTCCTGAATGTATTTTGTGCGTAATGTATCATTAACCTGGCCATCTGTAACTACATCCGGAAAAGCCGAACCATTCTCTGTAATCAGTATTTTCCGGATCCCTATATATTCGTTAAACCTTTTTAATAAATGATAAATAGACTCAGGGTATACTTCCCAGCCCATCTCGGTCAGTGTTTTAATGCCTCGCTTTTTTGCTGATATAAGCCTTGCGCCCATGTATGGTGTAAAAAAAGATGCCTTAACCACTTCCCGGGTATAGCACTGCAGGCCAATAAAATCGAAATCAAAAGCCATAGCCTCAACATCACCAGGCTGTATGTAAGCATTCATGCGCCTTACTACAGGTAAATCTTCCTGAGGGTAGCCCATACCTAATATAGGCTCTATAAAAGCTCTGTTAAGTAATGTGTCTACGCGCTTAGCGGCAGCAATATCTCTTTTGCTACCCGATGCAGCTTCTATATACGTGCAGGAAAATGTAGTGCCTATGTTGCCATCCTTAACAATATCTCTCAATACTTTGCCTCCGGCTGCGGTAGCAAGTGTAACATGGTGCACTGCCTTAAGGTAGTTGTAGATGCCCCTCCTGCCGGGAGCATGTATGCCTAAAAAATATCCGGCTCCTGTAAATACCGATGGTTCGTTCATAACCATCCAGTTCTTAACGCGGTCGCCAAAGCTGTTTGCGCAAACGGTAGCATAATCCGTAAGCCAGTTAATGCTTTCGCGGTTGGTCCATCCGCCTTTAAGTTCAAGAGCATGGGGCAGGTCCCAGTGGTATAGTGTAACCCATGGTTCTATGCCGCACTCCAGTAAAAAATCTATAATCCTGTTGTAATGGTCTATGCCTGCCTGGTTAACGGGTAACTGCCCGGTGGGCATTATGCGCGACCAGCTTAATGAAAACCTGAAATTCGGGATGTTTAATTCGCGTATAAGCGCAACATCATCTTTATAGCAATTGTAAAAATCGCAGGCATCCATAGCATGGTGCCCGCTTTTTATCCTGCCTTTTTTTGCAGTAAAAACATCCCATATAGAGAGGCCTTTACCATCGGCTTCATGCGAGCCTTCTATCTGGAAGGCAGCCGTAGCAACGCCCCATTTGAAATCGTTTCCAAACAGTTCTTTATTCAATTGTAAATCAGGGGTTAAATCCATTCAGCTAATACGATGCTCTTATTAGTGAAGAAAAGTTGACTTCATTGCCCTTAGCAAAAGCCACTCCCTGAACGATACCAGATATTTTAAGATGAAAGTTTTCATACTTATGCTTTTATTCAAAGTAATGTTATTATTGTTAACTGGTAATCAATTGGTTATTATTAAATTGTTAAGCTGCAATAAGCTTGTACTTTTGAATATATGCTTTTTTAAAGTATTATAAAATTTTTAACCCCTTTTACTTTTATCTTTACAAGCCGTTACAATAAATAAGGCAAAAAAAGGTTAAAAACTAAAAGCACTCTATGGCATCAAGGAAAACTAAACTGGTACTGGTTAAGATATTCAGCCTGTTTTCTGTGGTGCGTGGTTATAACATCCCTGTTATAGCGTTGGCGCAATACCTTTCAGCCATTTTTATATTAGATAAAGAGCGCCGTGCCCTCGATGTACTGCTCGATGGTAACCTTTTTCTTATTGTACTGGCATCATCGTTAACCATTGCTTCGGGCTACATCATCAATAATTTTTACGATGCGCAAAAGGATTTAATTAACCGGCCTAAAAAATCCATGCTCGACAGGCTTGTAAGCCAGGGAACCAAGCTACAGGTATATTTTGTGCTTAACTTTATAGTGGTGTTGCTTGCCTTTTTAGTTTCGTGGCGGGCAGCGGTGTTTTTTTCGGTATACATATTCCTTATCTGGTTCTATTCGCACAAGCTTAAAAAGTACCCGTTAATAGGCAACCTTACTGCGGCTTTGCTGGCGGTGCTGCCTTTTTTTGGTATACTCATGTACTTTAAAAACTTTTATGAGGTAATTTTTGCGCATGCTACATTCCTGTATTTACTTATCCTTATACGTGAACTTATAAAGGACCTTGAGAACATTCAGGGCGACCTCGTGGCTAATTACCGCACCATACCCGTAATGTTTGGCGAAAAGGTGGCAAAGAATATTATTATGGTGCTTGCATTCTCTACGCTTATACCTGTTTACCTTTTAGTTGATGTATATGAGGTGGGGTATATGGACATCTATTTTTACACAGGCATGATAATTATGATTTTTTTCCTGTTCAAATTATGGAAGGCCGTGAGCCGTGAAGACTACCAGTTGCTGCATAATACCCTTAAAGCGCTCATTGTGGCGGGAGTATTTTGCATTGTACTTATAGATCCCTCTGTTTTAGTGCATGGCAGGCAGTTGTTATCTGCCATTTAATCTTATCTTTGCAAAAATATTTGCATTATAATGAGCAACGGTAACAGCAGAAATGGCGACACCTCAGGACGAGGCGGCAATGACAGAAAGAAAAGCAACGGTCCATCTAAACCACTTAACAAGGCAAGGAAGCCCGGTACTAAAAAAGCTGCACCTGCAGGTGATGGCGCTGCACCTAAAAAAGACGGCTTTGTAAAAGGGAAACCAGGTTTTACAAGAAGGCCGGCCGACAGGGACCGCAAACCTGCAACACCTAAAGTACCGTCTAACCCGGACGAGTTACGACTTAATAAATATATATCAAATTCGGGTGCCTGTTCGCGCAGGGATGCCGATATTTATATACAATCGGGCAACGTAAAAGTAAACGGTGTTGTTGTTACCGAGATGGGGCACAGGGTGAAACTTACCGATAAAGTTGAATTTGACGGAAGGATGATAACTCCTGAGAAAAAGGAATATGTGCTGCTTAACAAGCCTAAAAACTTTACTACCAGTGGCGACGAGGAAAACGACCTTCGTAACGTAGCCGAACTGGTGCGTGGTGCTACACCTACTAAGCTACACCCCATAGGCCGTATGGATAAAAATACTACAGGGCTTCTTATTTTTACCAATGATACCGATATGGTTAGGAAGTTTGGCCTGCCAAACCAAAAATCATTTAAAATATATCAGGTTACTTTAGATAAGAACCTGAAGTTTGAAGACCTTGAAAATATTGCTGCGGGCGTAATGCTTGATGGCCACAGGTTATTTATAGACGAAATAAGCTATATTGAAGACCAGCCAAAAACAGAGATAGGCCTTAAATTACGTACACAGAACGTTAAGGTAGTGCGTGCTATTTTTGAATCGTTTAAATATGATGTTCTTAAGGTAGACCGTGTGGCTTATGCCGGCCTTACTAAAAAGAATTTACCTCGCGGTAATTACAGGTTCTTAACTGAGCAGGAAATTATAAACCTTAAAAACGTTTAGTCTTGGAGCCAAGAGATATTGAGTATATAGCTATGCAATGGATTGAGGCTTTTAATACCCGCGACCTCGACAGGCTTTTAAACCTTTATGCTGATGATGCCGAACACTTTAGCCCTAAATTAAAAGTGCACAAGCCGGAAACGGAAGGTTTAGTTAAGGGTAAAGACGCTTTGCGCGACTGGTGGGAAGGAGCTTACTTGAGGCTGCCAACACTTTTTTATAAAGTAAACAGCCTTACGGCCAATAACTATCGTGTGTTTATGGAATATACCCGTACTGTGGATGGCGAGCCTGATATGGCAATTGCCGAAGTACTGGAACTTAGAGATGGCAAGATTGTTTTCTCGCGTGTGTATCATGGATAGGAGACAGGTGCTTAGAGACTTAGATTCTTAGCAAGTAGATTTTTTCTAAAAAATATAGAACCCGGCAATTTGTCGGGTTTTTTGCTATAATTACTTTTTTGTATCTACATTTACAATTAGGTATTTAATATCAATGTTATGAAAATGAATGTTTTAATGCTTATTCTTGCAGTTTTCGCTACAACTAATGTTTTATCACAGCAACCTAATACTACCAGATGGGTTATTAACAAACATAAAGATAGCGATACGACAACTGTTAAGGTAAACAGCACATACTTTTTGTTAGGCACATTAAATGATTATGCAGGCAGGAACTGGGGTTTAAAAGAGAACCTTTTTGACAGGTATTATCCCTACGAAAAGCCATTGATGGGTTTTGTTGACAGCTTTGTAAAAAAAGATTTTAAGATTAATCTCGTTGAAAAAGATGGCTGTTACTTTTCGAATGAGTTATACAAGAAGATGAACTCTTTTTATAAAGGCAACAGGATTGTTGATACTTTGTTATTTGATAATAGTCAAAACAAATTGTCTTTTTTACTTGGCGCTTATTACAGATATGGCTCTAAAATAGGTAATGGTATTTACAAGATACAGTTGGCAAATTCACCAAAACACAATGAATGCTATGCCATACTTAAACAATTAAATTGCAAAAATATTTATTTTAAACGACTTGATAATATACCCACCATTTACATATTATATTTTGAGGCCACCGGGCCTATCCTGAAATACTTTGATGCTATAGAGCCGCAAAAGGATAAATTATTTGAATCGTTTGTAGAATCGTTTAGGAAAAGTATATCTGTAGCTGATTTTAAAGAGCTATATAAAGAAAATCAAAAGGATGAACACCGAATGATAATTTCACTATTTAAGAGCCATAAATAATAAAAGTAATAGATCCTCTAAATACAAAGCATAAAAAACCACCGCGCTCGTGCGGTGGTTTTTACCAACAAAACACTCTATAAAAAAATATTATGGTCAGGTTTATAGATTTCCAAAAATACAAAAATAAATGCTTCTTTTAGAATCAATAATTTCTTTATGGTATTTGTTTTTTAGAAACCATAGTTAAAAATTGTAAATTTTATACATGTTACCGGAGATTTACTATTTTTGTTTTTAATTATGGAGCAGGAAAGTTTAAAAAGTTTATTAGAGAAGAGGTCAGAAATACTTTGGAAAGATTGCATTCCTCATATTTCTATTGATTGTGTGGTATTCGGATTTCACGAATCATCCTTAAAAGTTTTACTTGTCAGGCTAAAGGATCAGGAGCTTTGGAGCCTGCCCGGTGGATATATGGGCAAGGATGAGGAAATAAAAATTGCGGCAAATCGTATTCTTAATGAAAGAACCGGGGTCAGGGATATTTATTTACAGCAATTTAAGGTTTTTGCCGACCTGAACCGTTCTGAAGATTTTTTTGAGGGCTATCCTGATAATTTATGGCACAAACAACGATTTATATCGGTAGGGTTTTATGCATTAGTCAATTATACTGATGTTGTGCCTGTGGCCGACGAGTTTTCCGGTGATAGTGAATGGATAGATATAGACAATTTACCTGCCATGATGATGGACCATCGTAGTATATTTGATAAGGCATTGCTTACCCTTAGAAGACAGCTTAACTATAAACCGATAGGTAATAAACTTTTACCGGAAGAGTTTACCATGCCCGAACTGCAAAAGCTATATGAAATAATATTAGGCAAAAAGCTTAACCGTGGTAATTTTTACCGCAAGATGATAGGTTATGATATCTTAGATAAACAAGAGGAGTCGCGTAAGGGAGGAGCACATAAAGCACCTAACCTTTATAAGTTTAACATAGAAAAATATACTGCCGCACTTCAAAACGGTTTTAAAGAAGGATGGTAATACAATAATAAAAACATGCTAATTAAAAATGGCGCTGTACAATTTGTACAGCGCCATTTTTATTATGGTAAATTACATAATTACCTCATTAATTGTAATATCAGTTCCGGGCATAAACCTATGCCTATATTTATAAGTATGGCAATAACTGCAACAGCACTGTAAACAAATGGTACGGTATTATTATCTTCCTTATTTTCTATACTTTCTTTAGAATACATGGCTAAAATTAATTTAAAATAATAACCAACAGCGATTATAGAGTTTATAACAGCAAATACAACAAGTATCATCCTGCCTTTGTCTAACACCTGGTTAAACAGGAACATTTTACCAAAGAACCCTGAAAATATTGGTATACCTGCCATAGATAGTAGTGCACATGTAAGTACAGCAGCCATTAAAGGTTTAGTTTTACCAAGGCCATTAAAGCTGTACACCTCTTCGTTGCCTTTGCTGCTGCTTACATACAGCACCACTGCAAAAGCTGCAATACCGGCAAGTGTATAAGCAAACGCATAATAAAACAGGTTGCCCTGTGCAAATGTGAGATCCCTGAACTGGAACGCCAAAAGCATATAACCCGCATGCGATATACCGGAGAAGCCCAGCATACGCTTTACATTAGTTTGCTTTAATGCCATAAGGTTACCTATTGTCATAGACAATACGGCAATGATATTTATTGTTGTAAGGAAACCCGGTAAATGTGGGTTAAGTGTCGTTATAAGTTTAAAGAATGAAGCCATTGCTGCAACTTTAGCAAGAGTACTCATAGTAGCCGTACTAAGCGCAGGAGAACCTTCATAAACATCCGGTGCCCAAAAGTGGAAAGGAACAGCGGCTATTTTAAACATTAGGCCAATAGTAAGCATTACTGCGCCTATGTTGTACCATGATGGCAACGCTTCCCTATCCATTGCATTAATGGTTAGCATGTTGAACGATCCTGTTGCACCATAAATAAGAGCAATACCAAACAGGATTATACCCGATGCAAAAGCTCCCATAAGAAAGTACTTCATACCCGCCTCGTTACTCTTAACATCTTTAGGGTTACTGGCGGCAAGTATGTATAAGGATATAGACAGAATTTCGATGCCCAAAAAGAACATAGAAAGATTGCTGAACGATATCATGGCAATTGCACCGGTAAGCAAAAAAAGTTTTATAGCAACAAAATCTGACAGTTTTGCCTTGTGATTTTTATGGAATTCCGGGCTTAAAGCCACCAAAAAGGCGGTTAGCAGTATAAATAGTGCAGAGAATGACAGTGCAAATTTATCGTTTATGATCATGTTGATATAAGGCTCTTTATCAAAGCCCAAACCTAAAATATCCGGATTTTTACTGAATATCTTTGCTCCCACAAAAGCAAGAACACCAAGAAGGCCGGCAACAGTAACGGGTACGATTGCTTTTCTAAGGTTAAAAATCTCAGCTACAAGGCATATTATACCTAATCCTGCAATAGCTATTAAAATATCCATTCTTAATTAAATCGGTTTATGAAAACTAAAGTCTTTTCCAGTTCGGGTGTAATAAAATCTATTAAAGGTTTAGGGTATATTCCTAAAAACAATAATACAGCAAGTATCAATACAAGGGCAAGGCCTTCATTAAAAGTAACATCTTTAAACACTTTTGTGTTAGCTTCGCCAAGCATTACATATTGAAACATCCTTAGCATATAAAATGCTCCAAGTATTATTGTTGTACCGCCTATAACGGCAAGCCATATATTAGCCTGCGCAAGGCTGTAAAGCAATTCAAACTCACCCACAAAGTTAAATGTTCCCGGCAACGCAACAGATGCCAGTACCAGTATAAGGAACATCGATGTAAATTTAGGCGACTGAAGGCGTATGCCTCCCATTTCGCTTATTTCCTGCGTGCCAAATCTGCGCTCTATAATTTCAGCAGCAAAAAACAGGCCTACAACACCAAAGCCGTGGGCAACCATTTGCAATACTGCACCCCTAAGGCCATCTAGTGTCAGGGTATATGTTCCTGCAGCAATAAGGCCTACGTGAGCAAGAGACGAATAAGCAAGGAGCTTCTTAATGTTATTTTGTTTTAAAGCCAGCACAGAGCCGTATATAACGCCTGCTATACTTAATCCTATTAGCAGGTACTTGTATTGTGCAGCGGCATAAGGTGCAATAGGCAATTGCCATCTTATAATACTGTATAATGCCATTTTAAGCATGATACCAGATAGTAGCATAGTACCCGCTGCCGGAGCTTTTTGATATACATTAGCCTGCCATGTATGAAAAGGTATTAAAGGAATCTTTATTGCGTAAGCTAAAAAGAATGCGAAAAATATCCATATCTGCTCATTTTTAGTAAGTATGGCGGTATATAAATGTACGTTAAGGAACGAGTGCCTTTTTTGGTACAGGTATATAAAAGCAACAAGCATAAACAATGAACCTGCAAACGTATAGATAAAGAATTTTATCACCGCTTTTTTGCGTTCTTTAGCATCGCCGCTGCCCCATATAAGAGCTATAAAATATATTGGTATTAACGATAGTTCCCAGAAAATGTAGTACAGTAACCCATCTACAGCCAGGAAAGTACCTACCATAGCAAATGCCATGAAAAGTATAAGAGCGTAAAATGACCTTGTTTTTGGGAACAGGTTTCCAAAAGAGGTAAATACAATTATAGGTGTAAGTGCTGTTGTAAGTAAAGTCATTGCAAGCGATAAGCCATCTGCCTGCAGGGCAAACAATACCATAGGATTATGTATCCATAAATGCATAGAGTTTACTTTATGGCCTGTGCTAAAAAGATATGTTAGGTATGCAGTGGCGGCAAAAGCTGCAAAGCTAAAAATTAGCGCCGCTTTAGAGGCCCATTTATCGCCAACAAAATATGTTGCCCCTGCGCCAAACAATAGAATAATAAGTATAAAAGATACGTCCATCAGTATGAATTATTTTACCAGAAATATATAACCTATAATAGAGCAAACGCCCAGTACAAAAAACAAAAGATAAAAACCTATGCTGCCGTTTTGTATTGTTTTACCCTCGTTGCCTAACAATACAGCCACTTTGCCCAATCCAAAAATAAAGGCAGATATTGCAACCTCTGTAACATTTTTAAAGAAGCTGCCTATGGCATATATTGGTTTTACAATTATTGCGGTATAAATTTCGTCTACATAATATTTGTTGTACAGTACTCCGGCTACACCGGTAATCTCGCTGTCCTGTGGCGGTACTTCGCCTTTGCTTATGTATTTATTATATGCCAGGCCAATACCTAAAAAGGCACCTGCCACAGCGATACCCATAAGGATATATTCAGTTGTGCCTAAATGCTCATGTACGGCAGGTTTAGCAATTACAGGGGCAAGATATTCGTTAAGCCAGCTCATTCCGGGAAAGCTTATCGCACCACCAAAAAAGGCAAGTATAGCCAACACTACAAGGGGGAATGTTATAAGCGATGGCGATTCATGTAAATGATGCTTTTGTTCTTCGGTACCCCTAAAATCTTTGTAAAAAGTTAGGTATACCAGGCGGAACATATAGAAAGCTGTCATAATAGAAGCTATAGAACCAATAACCCATAATGGTTTATTATGATGGAAGGCCGTTAGTAGAATTTCATCTTTAGAAAAGAAACCTGATAACGGTGGTAAACCTGATATGGCAAGCGTTGAGATTAGGAAAGTGATAAATGTTATCTTCATTACTTTACGAAGTCCGCCCATGTTGCGCATGTCCTGTTCGCCATGTAAAGCGTGTATAACAGAACCCGATCCAAGGAATAAACATGCTTTAAAGAACGCGTGTGTTATTACGTGGAAAACAGCTACCTCATAAGCACCAAGTCCAAGGGCAAGGAACATTAAGCCTAATTGCGATACTGTAGAGTAAGCCAGTACTTTTTTAATATCGTTTTGTACAAGCCCTATAGACGCTGCTACTAACGATGTTATTGCACCAACTATAGCTATAATTTCAAGTACATCCGGTGTAAGGTTAAACAGGAAGTTAAGCCTTGTTATCATAAAGATACCTGCTGTTACCATGGTAGCCGCGTGTATCAATGCCGATACCGGAGTAGGGCCGGCCATTGCATCAGGTAGCCAGGTATATAATGGTATCTGGGCACTTTTACCACAGGCACCTATAAACAGGCATAGCATGGCAACACCTAATAATGATTCGTTTATTGGCCATTTATTATCTATCATACTTTTCATGCCTGTAAATTCTACAGTATGAAAAAGGTATCCTAATATAAATATCCCAATAAGGAAACCAAGGTCGCCAATACGGTTCATGATAAATGCTTTCTTGGCAGCATCGTTATAATCCTGGTTTTTATACCAGAACCCAATAAGCAGGTACGAGCAAAGCCCAACACCTTCCCAGCCAATAAACATAATAAGCAGGTTGCTGCCCATTACCAGCGTTATCATAAAGAAGATAAACAGGTTAAGGTAAGCGAAGAATTTATTAATATTTTCGTCATCATGCATGTAGCTGATGGAGTAAACATGTATTAGTGTACCAATACCGGTAACGAACATAAGCCATAGCAGCGATAACTGGTCGAGCTGAAAGCTAAAGTTTACACTAAAATTTTGTAGTGTAAGCCACTGAAAAAGGTCTACCATAACGGGAACCTTAGTGCTGCTTACCTGTAAAAAGAAAAATACGGTTACTGCAAATGATACTGCCACGGCAATAGTGCCAAGCGTACCCGATAGTGTCCTGCTTATTTTTTTACCAAAAAAGATATTGATTAAAAACCCTGCAAAGGGGGCAAATAGTAATAGTAAGGCCAAATTTGTCTCCATCGGGCGTTATCCTTTTAAATTCTTTAAGTTATCAATATCAATACCGTTGTGGTTTCTAAAAACCGCTACCAGTATGGCAAGGCCCACAGCAACCTCTGCAGCGGCAACCGCCATAGAGAAAAATACAAATACCTGTCCGGCTGCATCCTGGTGGTAAGTAGAAAAAGCTACCAGCAAAAGGTTAACGGCATTAAGCATAATTTCTATAGACATGAACATAACAATGGCGTTACGCCTGTACAATACACCAAAGATACCTATGCAAAACAGCAGGGTAGCGAGGTAAATGTAGTTGTCTATGCCTATTTCCTGTAAAATATTTTCCATACTAACTATTGATGTGTTCTTTTTTAGATAATAGTACCGCACCTATCATAGATACTAAAAGTAGTACCGATGCAAATTCAAACGGAACCATATAATCGTTAAGCAATACTTTACCCAGTACCTGTATGCTTTGGTAATCCTGTCCGGATACTTTATACTCCCTTAATGCCGGCTGCGCCTTAATAAAAGTTGCAAGCAGTACAAATGCCACAAGGCAAAATGATACTACGGCAGCAATGCGCGAAAGTATAGGTTTGTGCCGTTCGTCTTCTTTATTAAGGTTCATAAGCATTATGGTAAACAGCATAAGGATCATGATGGCTCCTGAGTATACAATAATGTGTACTATAGCTAAAAACTGCGCATTAAACATAAGGTAATGCCCGGCTATAGAAAAGAAGCATAGTACAAGGTAAATGGCACTATGTATAGGATTTTTACTAAGTATAGTTAAAAACGCAGTACCAAGTGTTATAGCCGATAAGATATAAAATACAATTGTTATCATATTAGTTAGCCGTTTGCATTTGGGTATTCCTGATAGCCATATCAAGCGGCATAACAAGTTTCTCTTTTCCGTAAATAAATTCTTCCCTGTCAGTGTTAGATTTTACCATTACCCTGCTTTTAGTAAGGTAAATAGCCTGTTTAGGGCAGGCTTCTTCACACAGGCCGCAAAAAATGCAGCGCAGCATGTTTATTTCATAAATAGAAGCATATTTCTCTTCCCTGTACAGGTGTTTCTCCTCCGGCTTGCGCTCCTCAGCTTTCATAGTAATAGCTTCTGCAGGGCATGAAAGGGCACAAAGTCCACAGGCAGTACAACGCTCACGGCCTTCATCATCGCGCATAAGCATGTGCTGTCCGCGATAAACGGGGCTAAGTTCACGGGTTTCTTCAGGATATTTTATAGTAACCTTTCTTGTAAAAAGGTGTTTTATAGTAATCACAAGGCCTTTGGCAATTGCCACAAGGTACAGGCTTTCCAGAAAGGTCATCTTTTTATTAGAAACCTCAATTTTCTTTCCCGATAATGATATGTTTTGTATTGACATTTTATTTATCGTTTAACCCTGTTACAGGTGTAAATTATTATCAAAAAATAAGATTAATATACCTGTTACTACAATGTTTGCTATTGCAAGAGGTATAAGCATCTTCCAGCCCAGTTTCATAAGCTGATCGTAACGGAACCTTGGCACCGTCCAGCGTATCCACATGTAAAAGAATATAAAGAAGCATATTTTTATAAATAACACCCCAATTCCTAAAATGCTCGCAATGTTTGCGCCTGCATTATCCTTAACCCAGTCCATACCGGGATAATTGTAAGCCCCAAAGTAAAGTACTGCTAATACTGTAGACGATATAAACATGCTCGCATATTCAGCAAACAGGTAAAAGCCCATTTTCATTGATGAATATTCGGTATGGTAACCACCTATAAGTTCTGCCTCACACTCGGCAAGGTCAAAAGGGGTACGGTTAGTTTCTGCAAAAGAACATACTAAAAATATTAGGAACCCTACAGGCTGGTATAAAACATTCCATCTCCAGCCGTGCTGGCCAGCTGCAATATCGCTAAGGCTAAGGCTTTGTGTCATCATTGTTAATGCAATGATAGAAAGTCCCATAGCAACTTCATACGATATCATTTGAGATGCAGCGCGCATAGCACCCATTAGGGAGAATTTATTGTTTGATGCCCATCCGCCTATCATGATGCCGTAAACACCTATAGACAGTACACCAAAAACGTAAAGGATACCAATGTTAATATCTGTTGCCTGAAGCACCACATCACGGCCCATAATATTAAGGCTGCTTCCCCACGGAATTACGGCACTCGTCATTAAAGCGGTTATCATAGATATGGCCGGGCCACATATAAACAGGAACCTGTTTTGTGTAGCAGGGAAAAATTCTTCTTTAGAAAATAGTTTTAAACCATCGGCAAGCGGCTGTAATATACCACCCGGACCCGCGCGGTTAGGGCCTATCCTGTCCTGAAGCCATGCGGCAATTTTACGCTCGGCTAAGGTTTCATACATGGCAAAAAGCATGGTAATAGCAAAAATTGCTACTATAAATATGCCTTTCTCTATAATAATTGCTTGATCCATAGTTTATACGTTACCTTCTTTATATATTTCCTGTTCCTCCAGCCTAAGCGGCACAGCAGGCATACTTATTTTTACACGGTCCTGGTCGCGGCCAAGAAGTATGTTATGTTCTGTCTCAATTTTTACAGGGGTAATTTTCCTTGTATAATTGTTTTGGTTGATAACCGAATCTTTCTCGAATTTACGAGGGCCTTCAATTACCCAGTCGGCAGTGTCTTTATGGTCAAAACGGCATTCGTTACAGATGAATTCTTCCACTTCGTGGTACTCATCTTTACGTGCAGTAACCCTTTGTATCTCGTCGCCAAACATCCAGAGCGTGGTTTTACCACAACATTTAGTACAATTTCTGTGCGCGTTATAAGGTTTGTTAAACCAAACCCTTTGTTTAAAGCGGAATGTTTTATCGGTAAGGGCTCCCACAGGGCATACATCGATCATGTTACCCGAGAACTCATTATTAATAGCTTTAGATATCGCTGTAGAAATTTGCGAATGGTCACCCCTGTTCAATACACCATGCACACGGTTATCGGTAAGCTGGTCGGCGGTCATTACACAACGGTAGCATAAAATACAGCGGTTCATGTGAAGCTGAATGTTTGGGCCAATGTTTTCAGGCTCAAAGGTACGCTTCTCTTCAATAAAACGTGTTTTTGCAGCACCGTGCTTAAAGCTAAGGTTTTGCAGGTCGCACTCACCGGCCTGGTCGCACACAGGGCAATCAAGCGGGTGGTTTATTAAAAGGAATTCCGTTACCGATTTACGGGCATCTACAACCCTTTCAGATGATATGCTTTTTACTTCCATACCGTCCATACAGCCCGTTACACAAGATGCCATAAGTTTAGGCATAGGTCTTGGGTCGGCTTCGCTGCCTTTAGAAACTTCTACCAGGCAGCAACGGCATTTACCACCGCTTCCTTTAAGTTTAGAGTAATAGCACATGGCTGGCGGAACGGATTCGCCGCCTATTTTGCGCGCAGCCTGCAGGATGGTGGTCCCCGGTTCTACGTCTATTTCCTGGCCGTCTATTGTTACTTTCATTGTTTTATGCGCTATAGTGACACTAAAATTATAGTTTAATAATCTTTTTAGTGTAAATATTATTATTGTTATCTGTTAGTTGCACAAGGTATACACCCGATGACAGATTACTGATGTTTATGCTCTTGTTGTCAGGTTTACTCTCGTATACTTTAATGCCAGTTGAACCGAAAATAGCAGCCTTTTCAATAGTTAACGAATTTGCAATATCAATCTTAACGATATCCGATGCCGGGTTTGGGTATAATTTCAAACCATTAGCTATAGGAACCTCGATACCTAATGAGGTATCATGGAGTATAACAACTTTGTTATCTGTCGTATTAAAGGCGTAATAGCCATTACCACATGTTACAATGCTCTTAGCATTACCAAATACCCCGTTTATTGCCAGTGCATCCTGAAGCAAAAACGTTTCAGGGTTGTATCTTTTAAATGTAAGGGATTCGTTTTGAGAACTTGCATAACAAGCTAAGTTATTCGCATAATCGTAGGCTACTGGGCCATTAGCATTGGCAAACGTACCTGATATAAACGGCGTAGCCGTGGCATCTACAACACTTCCGTTTGTAAAGAAGGCTTTATCCTGGGCAAAGGTAAAATCCAGTGAAAAATTATAACCCGAGGGCGTATTACCATAGTTCCCTACAAGCGTAACCCCACCTGCGTTAACAGCCATCCTGTTAAAATCGAACCCGGTAGTTTCATTATTATACCCAAATAGGGTAGTGCTATCTTTAAATTCTATCTGATTGCTAATTTCGCCACCAGATCTGTTAACTACACTTGCGCGTACAACACCTTCATCATAAACGGCAACACCTGCAAATTCTGGACTAACGCTTGTATATTTTCGAGAAACAGCAACTGCACCTGGCTGCCCCGGTACTGCCTCAATATCTGCAGCATAAAACTGCCCGAGGAAAGAGTCGCTGCCAAGGGCAAATTGTAAACCCGCAGTTTGTGCTGCGATATTAAACCTCCTTACAATAGCCGACCCACTGAATCCGGCATAGATATACTGCCCGTCGTCTGTTATGCAAAGTACAGTAGGCTCACTTCCTATAAATACTGTATTTTCAAGCGTAGGCGTCTGAATATTGATAATACCAATGCTGTTGCCATTACTGCCATTAGCACTTGGTATAGAGGCGTATAACTTATTAGTCACAGCATCATACACAAGATCATTGGTGGTCAGGTCTAAAACATTTGCTTCCCATTGCGCGAAAGCAGGAACAAAAGAAAAAACCGACAAAAGTATTAAAATCTTCTTCATTACTATACTACTACTTGTTTAGCTACCAAATGCTTCACCTTTTCAAAAGGCTCATTTACAAAATGGTCTCTGTTCTTGATTTTTTCAGGGAAGCGAACGTGGTATTCAAACTCGTCCCTAAAGTGGCGAATCGCCGCTGCCACCGGCCATGCTGCTGCATCGCCAAGTGGGCATATTGTATTGCCCTCTATTTTTCGCTGGATATCCCAAAGCAGGTCGATATCCTCTTCGCGCCCGTGGCCGTTTTCTATACGGTGCAATACTTTTTCCATCCATCCGGTACCTTCACGGCACGGCGAACACTGCCCGCAGCTTTCGTGGTGGTAAAACCTTGAGAAATTCCAGGTATTGCGAACTATGCACGAAGTATCATTGTAAACTATGAAACCTCCCGACCCTAATGATGATCCTGTTGCAAAGCCACCATCGGCAAGCGATTCGTATGTCATCAGGCGGTCTTCACCGGCTGCTGTTTTAAAAATAAGGTTTGTAGGTAATATAGGCACCGATGATCCTCCCGGGATTAACCCTTTAAGCGGCCTGTCGTTCATCATTCCGCCAAGATACTCGTCAGAATTCATGAATTCATCTACCGTCATACCCATGTCTATTTCGTATACGCCAGGATTTTTACAGTGTCCTGATGCAGAAAATAGTTTTGTACCTGTAGAACGGCCTACACCAATCTTAGCATATTCTGCTCCGGTGTTATTCACGATCCACGGCACTGCCGAAATTGATTCTACATTGTTTACCACTGTAGGGTTAGCCCATAAACCGCTTACAGCCGGGAATGGTGGTTTTATCCTTGGGTTGCCCCTTTTACCTTCCAGCGATTCTATAAGTGCAGTTTCTTCGCCACAAATGTAAGCTCCGGCACCGCAGTGTACATGCAGCTCTAAATCCCAGCCTGTACCTAATATATTTTTACCCAGCCATCCTGCGGCATAGGCTTCTTTAATTGCTTTTTCCAATATGCGGTACACCCACATATACTCGCCACGAATGTATATGTAACTAAGGTTACAGCCCAGTGCGTAGCTTGAAGTGATCATTCCCTCTATTAAAAGGTGCGGAATGTACTCCATTAAATAACGGTCTTTAAACGTTCCCGGTTCAGATTCGTCTGCATTGCAAACAAGGTGTCTTGGCTTACCCGATTTTTTATCGATAAAGCTCCATTTCATTCCGGTAGGGAAACCTGCACCACCACGGCCACGAAGGCCACTGGTTTTTACTTCTTCCACTACTTCGTCCGGGGTCATGCCCTTAAGCGCTTTCTCTACAGAACGGTAACCACCCTGTTGGCGGTACACATCGTAGGTTTTTATGCCCGGTACGTTTATGTGTTCTAATAATATCTTTGTAGCCATTGTTATTCAGTAATGGTCAGTTTGTGTAAATCTACTTTTCCTGCCCTGCAGTCGTCTATAAGCGCATCAACCTTAGCAGTTGTAAGGTGCTCTTTGTAAAAGTCGCCTACCTGCAGCATTGGGGCATAACCACAGGCACCCAGGCACTCTACGCCTACAACGGTAAATAAACCGTCGGGCGTGGTTTCACCTTCTTTAACGCCAAGCTTATTGCATGTATACTCCATAAGGTCTTCGGCGCCGCGCAGTGCACAGCACGAAGTCCTGCAAAATTCGAACATAAATTTACCTATAGGCTTCTGGTTGTACATCGTGTAAAACGATACAACCTCATAAACTTCAATAGGTTTAATTTCAAGTATTTCGGCAACTTTATCCTGTAGGCCAATACTCAGCCAGTTATCGTGTGCGTCCTGTACTTCATGAAGCACGGGCAGCAACGCCGATTTCTTTTTGTCGGCAGGGTAGTGGCTCAGCAGCTCATCTATCCTTGCCTGCAAAGCGGGTGTTATATTGATCTCCTGATGTGCGTGACTAATCTCCATCCTTCTTTTTATTTAGAATTTTGAATTATAAATTTTAAATGCCATTCAGCACTTTAACGTATAGTCCAATCTCTTTTATTTTATTTAAATGCCTTTCCGTAAACTGGCAATTTAAAATTCAAAACTTATAATTTAAAATAATCTTATTTAAGCATCCAGTTCGCCTGCAATAACATTAAGGCTTGATAATGTTGCAATGGCATCAGATAGCATTTGCCCCCTTACCATATCGTTAAATGCCTGGTAATATATAAAACATGGCCTGCGGAAATGCAGCCTGTATGGCGTGCGGCTACCATCTGTAATAAGATAAAAGCCAAGCTCGCCATTACCGCCTTCTACCGGGTGGTATACTTCGGTCTTAGGAACCGGAATTTCGCCCATTACAATTTTAAAGTGGTAAATAAGCGCCTCCATATTGTGGTACACTTCCTCTTTAGGAGGGAGATAATAATCGGGTACGTTAGCATGAAAAGGCCCTTCAGGCAGTTTAGCCAGTGCTTGCTTAATTATACTAAGGCTCTCCCACACTTCGGCATTGCGCACGCAAAACCTGTCGTATGTATCGCCCGATTTCCCTACGGGAACATTAAATTCAAAATCTTCGTAAGAGCTGTAAGGCTGCATAACGCGAACATCATAATCTATACCTGCAGCACGAAGGTTAGGGCCTGTAAAGCCGTAGCTCATTGCTTTTTCTGCAGATATTGGCCCTACATCTATAGTACGGTCCATGAAGATCCTGTTTCTTGCTAAAAGGTTTTCAAACTCCTTCCAGATATCAGGAAATTCATTTAAAAAATCGTCGATCTTTTTAAAGGCAGCAGGGCTCCAGTCCCTTTCAAACCCGCCAATGCGGCCCATATTTGTAGTAAGGCGGGCTCCGCAAATCTCTTCGTATATTTCGTATATTTTTTCGCGGTACTGAAAAACATATAAAAATCCTGTTAGTGCTCCGGTATCTACACCAAGTACAGAGTTACATATAATATGGTCGGCAATACGTGCCAGCTCCATAACAATAACCCTTAAATACTGTACCCTTTTGGGCACTTCTATATCCAGAGCTTTCTCTAAAGTCATCCACCAGCCCATATTGTTAATGGGGGCAGAGCAGTAGTTCATCCTGTCGGTAAGCGGGGTTATCTGGTAAAACGGCCTGTTTTCGGCAATTTTTTCAAAAGCACGGTGTATATAACCTACGGTACCTTCGCCATCCAGTATCCTCTCGCCATCCATTAAAAGAATGTTCTGGAAGATACCATGCGTAGCAGGGTGGGTAGGGCCAAGGTTTAGTATAGAGAGCTCGCTGCCGTCTTCATTCTGCCTTTGCTCAATCATCTTGGCATAGCGGTGCTCTGGTGGTAATAACAGGTCTGACATTTTATATAAAAATTTATTCCCGGTTAGTTATTGTTAACGTTGTCTGGCTTACGGCCAAAAAAGCGGTCATCTTTATCGGTACGCCCACCATCTTCCAGCGGAAATTCTTTCCTCATCGGGAAAGACACCATCTCGTCCATGTTTAAAATTCTTTTAAGCTGTGGGTGGCCTTTAAAAATAATACCGTAAAAATCGTAGGTTTCGCGTTCCTGCCAGTTAGCACTTAAAAACAGGTTGGTAGCAGTATCTATTTCCGGCTTTTCGCCGTTTAAGAAGCTTTTAAAGCGTATACGCACATTATCCATCCAGTTGTGCATGTGGTATACAGTGGCAAACTGCCTGTTAACCTCGTTATCAGGGTAGTGTACCCCGCAAACATCGGTTAAAAAGTTAAAGCGAAGCAATTCGTCTTCTTTAAGAAAACGCATTACATCGTTCATCGCATCGGCATGTACCTCAAACGATAGTATATCTTTTATCTGGATAAAGCCGGTAACTTTGTCGCCAAATTTACCCGTAAGCTTATCTTCTATTACAGATGTTTCTAAAGCCATTACGTTATGTTATAAGAAGCCATTAGTTCTTGATATTCGGGAGAACTTCTTCTCCTTACAGATTCATTCCTTACAATGTCCTGCAGGGTCATAATGCCATCCAGTATTTGCTCCGGCCTTGGCGGGCATCCCGGTACATAAACATCTACAGGTATTACCTTATCGATACCCTGAAGTACAGAGTACGTATCAAAAATACCACCCGATGATGCGCAGGCACCTACGGCAATAACCCAGCGTGGCTCGGCCATTTGCTCGTAAACCTGGCGTAAAATAGGTGCCATTTTTTTAGCAATAGTACCCATAACAAGCAGCATATCTGCCTGGCGTGGAGAAAAACTCATACGCTCTGACCCAAAACGGGCCACATCATAGTGCGATGCCATGGTTGCCATAAACTCTATACCGCAGCATGAAGTAGCAAAAGGCAAAGGCCATAGTGAGTTAGCGCGTGCCATACCCACAACTGTATCCAGCTTTGTTGCAAAAAAACCGCTGCCTTCTACTCCCGGAGGAGCGTCGACAATTTTTATATCTGTTGACTTGCTCATTGTAAATTAATTTTGATTATCAGGTATATACTTTCAAAAAGCATACCCAATTTATTCCCACTCCAGTCCTTTTTTCTTCATTACATAAAAGAAACCAACTATAAGGAGGAACATAAAAATGCCCATTTTTATTAGCCCTTCAAAGCCCATTGCACGAAAGTTTACCGCCCATGGGTACATGAAAATAACTTCTACATCAAACAGTACGAATAATATGGCTACAAGGAAATATTTTACCGAAAATGGAATACGCGCATTACCTACCGACTCTATACCACACTCAAAGTTTTTGTCTTTGTTAAGCGAGTTTCTTTTAGGGCCAAGTTTGCCCGAAACAAAAATAGTTCCTGTTACAAAACCTACTGCAAGTATTAACTGCATTAGTATAGGGAAGTAATCTGCCTGGCTGGTTTGCATAAACTAAATGTTTTATTGTGTAACAATTCACAAATATACACGTCATTCTCTAACAAATTCAAGGATTATTTGAGAGAAAATTTTTTACCGGTTAATTTTTATTGGTTCTAAATAAAAATCGAATTTGTTAAAATGCTTATTTGTATAAACTTGTTATCGCAGCATTTTGATTGTTAACAAATTGGTAAAAAAAATTGTAAAATACTACGATTAGTAAAGGTATTTATAAAAAAAGCCGCTCTAAGGTTAGGGCGGCTGATTCTTGTTTTAAAGAGGTTAAGCAATACTATTTATATATTAGCTCATTGATGCCACCTGGGCCGCAACTTTACCTTTTTTTCCGTCTTCTTCAATGTAACTTACTTTATCGCCTTCACGCAGGTTTTCTGCATTAAGCCCTGTAGCATGTACAAAGATGTCTCTTCCTGTTTCGTCGTCTGTAATGAATCCATAACCTTTAGATTCAATAAAAAATTTAACTTTACCTGTTCGCATTATAGTAAAAAAATAATTAATAATATCAAAGGTAAAATTTTTTATGACACTACAATATGATATGTTAATTAATTTAAAAAATAATTATTTAAAATGGTTATTTTTTAATATGTGGTAATTAATGTTACAGTTTAGGTAGATTATGTTATAAAAAGAGCTTTATTTAAGATTTGACTTTATCATTATTTTGATTCAAAAAGAAGCAATAATTATAATTTTTGCTGCTTTAATGATAGTTTTTTTAGACTATAGTTTAGGCCTCTATTGATGTTTTAAACTATTTATTTATGAGTGTTTAGCTGGATTTTTAAAACATTTTTAATATAGCAGGCATACTAAAGGAATCATATTTAAAATGTCATTACTACCTTTAATAAAACCTTTTAAGTATTACCAAAAAATAAGGGCTAAATAACTGAAAAGTTAAATAGCCCTAATATAATATCGAAATTGCCTATTACTTAAGCTGTATATGCAGTTCGTTAAGTTGGGCATCATCTATGGCAGAAGGTGCATCTATCATTACGTCACGACCACTGTTGTTTTTAGGGAATGCGATAAAATCACGTATAGTTTCCTGTCCGCCTAATATTGCAACAAGCCTGTCAAAACCAAAAGCAAGGCCGCCGTGTGGGGGTGCTCCATACTGAAAAGCATCCATAAGGAAACCAAACTGTGCTTTTGCCTGCTCCTCTGTAAAGCCTAAATATTTAAACATAAGCGATTGTGTAGCTTTATCGTGTATACGTATACTGCCGCCGCCTATCTCGTTACCGTTAAGTACAAGGTCATAAGCATTGGCGCGTACTGCTCCGGGGTCTGTTTCCAGTAAAGCAATATCTTCCGGCTTTGGCGATGTAAACGGGTGGTGCATGGCATGAAAACGCTCTGTATCTTCATCCCACTCTAATAATGGGAAGTCTACCACCCATAGTGGAGCAAATACTTCGGGATTTCTTAGTCCTAAACGTGTTGCAAGTTCCATACGCAGGGCGCTAAGGCGTGTACGGGTTTTATGGGCATCGCCACTTAGTACCAGTATAAGGTCGCCCGGTTTTGCGCCGGTAATCTCTGCCCACTGCAATAGATCAGCCTGGTCATAAAATTTATCTACCGATGATTTTATAGTTCCGTCGGCTTCATATTTTGCATATACCATACCTGTAGCACCTACCTGTGGGCGCTTAACCCAGTCTATAAGTCCGTCAATTTCTTTACGGGTATAGGTGGCTGCACCGGGAACGGCAATACCTACAACAAGCTCTGAATTGTTAAATACAGCAAATTCTTTGTGTTGTGCCCACTGGTTAAGTTCGCCAAACTCCATCCCAAAGCGAATATCCGGTTTGTCATTGCCATATTTTTTCATGGCCTGGTCATACGTCATCCTTGGGAAAGCGCCTGTATCTATACCTTTTACCTGTTTTAGTAAATGGCTGGCAAGCCCTTCAAACTGTTGTATAATATCTTCCTGCTCTACAAAAGCCATTTCGCAGTCAATCTGGGTAAACTCCGGCTGGCGGTCGGCACGAAGGTCTTCATCGCGGAAACATTTTACTATCTGGAAATATTTATCCATACCACCCACCATAAGCAACTGCTTAAAAGTTTGTGGCGATTGCGGCAGGGCATAAAACTGCCCTTCGTTCATGCGGCTTGGCACCACAAAATCGCGTGCACCTTCCGGTGTTGATTTTATAAGTACCGGTGTTTCTACTTCTATAAACCCTTGAGATGATAAATAGTTTCGCACCTCCATAGCAACGCGGTGGCGAAACAGCAGGCTGTTTTTAACCGGGTTACGGCGAATGTCAAGGTAGCGGTATTTCATACGGATGTCTTCTCCGCCATCCGTATCGTCTTCTATGCTAAAAGGAGGGGTAAGCGATGCATTAAGAACGGTTAGCTGCGATACTAAAATTTCGATATCGCCGGTGGCCATACCTGCATTTTTACTTTCACGTTCTATAACGGTGCCTGTTACTTGTACAACAAACTCCCTGCCCAGTGTGGCAGCAAGTTCAAAAACCTCTTTCTGGGTACGGTCGGCATCAAATATTAATTGGGTAATACCGTAACGGTCCCTAAGGTCGGTCCAGATAAGAAATCCTTTGTTACGGGTCTTTTGCACCCATCCGGCTAATGTTACTTCCTTGTTAATATCGGCGGCAGTTAACTGCCCGCAATTATGGCTTCTGTACATTACATAAATTTTTGTGCTGCAAATTTAGTAACTATTACCAATAATGCTCTATGCAATAAAAAACATTTTAGTGACTTTTAGTCTTATCCGTTTCTTTAAACGAGTTTATTATAGCATCCATGGCCTCCGCATTCTTCTCTTTTTTTTCAGGCAGAGTCCATGTTAATATTTGGTAGTATCTGTTTTTGCCCTCAATATAGGCTATTTTCCAGTAAACGTTAACACCATTAACAACGCCCTGAAAATTCAGTAAGCGTGCATTAAGGTTATTAATTGTAGTTTTTTGCAGCTTAGGTGTAATCTCTATGCCCGATGATTTCGCAATATCCTTAGCAAGAATTTCGCTGTAGCCGTTAAGGTCTCTATCATAATCAAGGCCGCCTTCGTTAAGTACCTCATGAAAATTTTCTTTGGGCTCATCCATTACAAGTACATAAAACTCACGCATTTCGTTTTTATACTGTAATGATGCTGCTTTATTAAGGTCGTCGGTTTTATTTAAAAAAGAAGGCAGGTCTAAGGTATATTTCCCTTCTACCTTTACAGTTTCTATAGTATGCTTACATGCTGTTAGTATAAATAAGGTAAGGGCGGCGGCAATAAATTTTAATTTCATGGGTTTGATAGTTTAATTTGTTGGTAATGCAATATACTAAATATGTAACATATGGCTTAATTTATGTTATTTGGGGTAAGGCAGGTAAATACTTGCAATTAGGTATGTATTATATGGTAAACAAATTTTAATTTTACGAACACTAAATTTAATTCAACAATGAAAAAGATCTTATTACTGCTTCTTTTTGTTTATGCCGGTGCATTTGCCCAGGCCGATAAGGTAAAGTTTACCGCTACCATACAAAACCGCAACAGCGACTCGCTTGTTGTAAGCTCGCGTACTTTTACAAAAGTTATTAAGGGCGATGCTAAAGGTAAGTTTACAGACGCCTTTGCTGTACCGCAACCGGGAGTGTACAAGTTGTTTGACGGTGCCGAGTATGCAACAGTTTACCTTAAAAATGGCTTCGACCTGAGCATGACGATGGATGCCAAACAGTTTGACGAAACTATTAAGTTTAAAGGTACAGGCGAAAAAGAAAATAATTACCTTGCTAAAAGAACGCTGCAGGACGAAGTTTTTGGCGAAAACCTTAATGCATCTTTAGGTAATGGCGACGCACTTACTAAACTTATAGACGAGCGTGTAAAAAATACTGAGGTTGTTATTAACGATGCTTCTTATGATGAAACATTCAGGAACGGGCTTAAAGCCCAGTTAGGCCAGGAAAAGCAACAGCTTACCCAAATGGCTCAGCAGGCTCTTGCAGCAGGCAAGCTAAAAGGAAAACCGTCTCCATCTTTTAACTACGAGAACTTTAAGGGCGGTACCACCAAGCTTGAAGATTTTAAAGGTAAATATGTGTACATAGATGTTTGGGCTACATGGTGCGGCCCTTGCCGCCAGGAAATACCCTTCCTGCAAAAAGTAGAAGAAAAATACCACGGTAAAGACATTGTGTTTACAAGCATATCTATAGACACTGCTAAAGACCATGAAAAATGGAAAAAAATGGTGGGTGATAAAGCTTTAGGCGGCGTTCAGCTTATTGCTGATAAAGATTGGAAATCTGATTTTACTCAAGCTTACGGTATTAACTCTATACCGCGCTTTATCCTTATAGACCCTAAGGGTAATGTAGTTGATGCCGATGCAAAAAGGCCGTCTGACCCTGCATTACAGGAACAACTTGATAAATTACTTAAGTAAGTAATTAATTATTATATTTACTAACCCATGCTTATGCGTGGGTTTTTTATTTAATACCAATTTACCATGAAAATATTACTGCTTGCACTACTTATAGGCACCGGCGCCTTTGCCCAAACTGACCTTATTAACTTTAAAGGTGAAATAACAAATACTACTGCCGACTCAGTAGTGGTTACAAGCAAATCGGGCAGGTGGCATAAGGCAATGGCGTTAAATGCTAAAGGCCATTTTGAGGGTAAAATCCAACAGGGAGCTAATGTGTTTACACTAAGCGTTGGCGATGTAAAAACGCAAATATGGTTAGAGAACGAGTTTGACCTTACCATAACTGCCGATGCTAAAAACTTTGTGCAAACGCTGCACTTTGAAGGGGCAGGGGCAAAGGAGAACGATTTTATAGTAGGGATGGAACGGGACAAACATAAGCTTGTCGAAAAATATAAGGCTGCATTTACCGATGAGGAGTTGCAAAAAGATGTAAATATTATGGTTGATGCCTGGGTTGCTGTTTTAAAAAGTAAACCACAAACTGACATGATGGCTATGAACTTAACCTTTAAAATAGATTACATAGACAGGAAAAACCTGCCTAAGGAAATTTCGAAAGAAATTTATAAACAACGCCTTGTTAACACAAAATCGCCCGATTTTAATTTTGAGAATTTTAAAGGTGGTAACACTAAGCTTTCCCAGTTTAAAGGTAAATATGTTTATATAGATGTCTGGGCAACTTGGTGTGGGCCTTGTAAAATGGAAATACCTTTTTTACAGGAAGTAGAAGAAGCGAATAGAGACAAAAATATTATATTTATAAGTATATCTGTAGATAAGGCAAAAGACCACGACAAGTGGAAGGAAATGGTAGCGAAAGATGATTTAGGTGGTGTGCAGCTCATGGCTGATAAAGACTGGCAATCTGATTTTATAAAGGCGTATGGTATTCATTCTATACCCCGCTTTATACTTATAGACCCTAAAGGCAATGTGGTTGATGCCGATGCCAAAAGGCCGTCTAACCCGGAGTTACAACGACAGCTTAATAAATTGCTTTAGTAGTTTACTTATTACGTGGGGGCATAAAAAAACCTTCAGCACTACGCTGAAGGTTTTTTTGTTTAAGCAGAATGACTGTTTATATTAATGGCTACGTATTTTATCAAATGTGTGCTCCAGTAGTTTTTTCATTTTATCTGTAGCGCCTTTTATGGCAAGTTCTACGCTTGGTGCGTTATGAGATACTGCCTGGGGCTGCATACCATTTACACGGGCTTCTATAAGGCATCTTTTATCGTCAAGGCCACCTTTGTCGCCACCGTTTTCATCACTTACGTGTACTTCAAGGCTTGTTATTTTATCTTCAAATCGTTTTAGGGTAGTAGTAAGTACTTCGGTAAAGTAGTTTTCCATCCTGTCGCTACCCTCTATGTGGTTGTCTGTTCTTATTGAAATTTGCATGGTTATAATGTTTAATTGATATACTCAAATTTACCTTTTTTAAAGTAGCCGTGCACGCTAATTAGCATAAGATTAATAAAGCTATCATGCTATAGTTATTTATTATCATATTAACTTGGATTATAATACCAATTGGTATAATTTTGTAAACAGAAAATGATACAATGAGCAAGGCAGAAAGGACAAGGCAGTTTATTATAGAAAAAACGGCACCTATTTTTAACCAGAAGGGATATGCAGGAACGTCTATAAGCGACCTTACTGAGGCTACCGGTTTAACTAAGGGCAGTATATATGGCAACTTTAGCAATAAAGATGAAGTGGCACTATCTGCATTCGACCATAATTATGGATTAATAAAGGCTACCATCAGGCTGGAGATGGATAAAGTGCCGGATACTTTAGATAAGCTACGGGTTTGGCTCAAAGTTTTTTCTGAGATTCATACTAATGAAGCTTTTAAATATGGTTGCCCTGTTTTAAATACGGCAATAGAGTCGGACGATACGCATACAGAATTACGTAAAAAGGCAATAGCGGCTATTAACAACTGGTATAGTGTTATTAGTGAAATTATTAAAAAGGGCCAAGAAGAAGGAAGGATAAATGCCGATGTTAACCATGCAGAATTTGCCGGAGCATACATTGCCATAATAGAGGGTGGTGTAATGCTTGCTAAAGTAACCGGAAAGATGGACGGTTTAAATGCAGTTATTAAACAGGCAGAAAAAATGATTACAGATATAGCGGTTTAATATAAGGCGGCTTTTGATAAGCCGTTTTTTAGCAAAAACAATATACCGATTGGTATAAAATATAAAGTTATGGATAGTATAGAAGCAACTTTTTTAAAAACACACATAGGTAAAGAGATTAGTGGGTCGCCGTCGCCGTTTATGAACTGGCTTAAACCGGTAATACTTTCGGTAGATGAAGGCAGCCTTGCGTTTCAGTATACGGTAAGGCATGAAATGACCAATCCGTTTGGTACACTTCATGGCGGCATAACCGCGGCCATGATAGACGATGCTATTGGCGCAACGCTAATTGCTTATGGCGAGCCGTACTTTCATGTAACCGTAAACCTGGCTATAGATTATTTTGCTGCCGCTAAAGAAGGTGATGTTATCATTGCCCACACACAGGTCATTAAAAAAGGCAGGCAGTTAGTTAATGCCCAATGTGATGTGTGGAATGAAGATCGTACACGCCTCCTCGCAAAAGGATATACCAACCTGATAAAAACCGAAATAAAAAAATGAAAAGAGTAGTAGTAACAGGCCTTGGGGCAATAACACCGTTGGGAAATTCGGTATCGGAATTCTGGGCAAATATCCTTGCCGGGAAAAGCGGTGCAGCACCCATAACAAAGTTTGATGCCTCTAAGTTTAAAACCAATTTTGCCTGTGAGGTAAAAGGTTTTAATGCCGAAGATTATATAGAAAAGAAAGAGATACGTAAGTATGACCTCTTTACCCAGTATGCCATTGCTGCAAGCGACGAAGCTATAAAAGATGCCGGCCTTGATTTTGTAAGCATGCCGCAGCACGAACGGTTTGATGTGGGTGTTATTTGGGCATCGGGCAACGGCGGTATTGGTACGTTTGAAGAGCAACTGCGTGAATTTCATACCGGAGATGGCACACCACGCTTTAACCCTTTCTTCATACCGAAAATGATCGTAGATATTGCTGCCGGGGTGCTCTCTATACGTAATGGTTTGCATGGGCCTAACTATGCTACGGTATCTGCCTGTGCATCGTCTAATACTGCAATTATAGCAGCTTTTGATACTATAAGGTTAGGAAAAGCAACCATTATGATAGCGGGTGGTAGCGAGGCAGCATTAACACCATCATCTATTGGTGGGTTTAATGCATCACATGCGCTGTCAAAACGTAATGATGACCCACAGGGTGCGTCGCGTCCTTTTGATAAAGACCGCGATGGTTTTGTAGCCGGCGAGGGTGCCGGTGCCCTTATTCTTGAAGATTATGATTATGCCGTGGCTCGCGGCGCAACCATTTATGCCGAGATTGTAGGCGGTGGCATGGCTGCCGATGCGTATCACTTAACGGGTACGCCACCTGATGGGCTTGGTGCTGCACTGGGCATGACTAAAGCATTGGCAGATGCCGGAATAACACCTGATAAAATAGATTATATAAATGCCCATGCAACTTCTACAGGCCTTGGTGATATTAGTGAGCTTACCGCTATCAGCACTGTTTTTAAAGGTGTAAATGTGCCTATTGGCGCAACCAAATCGATGACGGGTCATTTGCTTGGTGCTGCCGGAGCTGTGGAAAGCATCATTAGTATACTGGCTATAAGAGACGGTATCATTCCGCCTACAATAAACACTGTAAATATAGATGAGAAGGTTCCTGCCGGGCTTAACCTTGCTTTAGGCAAAGCACAAAAGGCCGATATTACTTATGTGCTGAATAATACCTTTGGTTTTGGGGGGCATACGGCAAGTACAATATTTAAGAAAGTAGGCTAAGTTTTTACAAGATGATAACATCATGTATTTCTTTACCACAAAGTACACGAAGGATTTCATAAGGTTCACTAAGTAAGTATTTAAGTTTTCAATCCCACTAATGTGATTGAAGAACACAAGGCTTTGCGTAACTGCTTTGTGTCCTTGTGGCTTGAAACAAGCTTTACTCGTATCGCCTCGTGTTCTTAGTGAAATCCTTTGTGGGCTTTGTGGTAAAATCATGGTAACTATTGATGTTTTCTATAACGATAAAATAAAAATATAACCGTGGTATAACCACATAATTAAATAAATAAAAAATGAAAACAACTGGAAATACTGTATTAATTACCGGAGGTAGCGCCGGTATAGGCTTAGCATTAGCCGAGAGATTTATCGCCGAAGGCAACAACGTTATTATAACCGGCAGGAATGAGGCCAGGCTTCAGGCAGCAGCCGAAAAATTAGGCGGAAACGTAACCGCTATTGCAGCAGATGTGTCTAACGCTGATGAGGTTGAAACTTTAGTACAAAAAATATCTAAAGATTTCCCTAAGCTTAATGTGCTTATTAATAATGCAGGGGCGGCATCCTATTATAAACTGGGCAGCGAAGCCGATGCTTTTGCAAACGCTCAGGAAGAAATAATTACCAATTACCTGTCGGTTATTCGCTTAACCGAGAAATTACTGCCGGTGCTTAAGAGCCAGGAAGAAAGTGCTGTAGTAAATGTATCGTCTATCGCGGCATTTGTGCCTAATGGCTATATTCCAACATATTCTGCCAGTAAAGCAGCACTGCATTCGTATACGCAATCATTGCGTCTTACCATTGCAGATACATCGGTTAAAGTATTTGAGTTAATGCCACCACTTGTAAACACTGATTTTTCTAAAGACATAGGCGGGGAGAATGGCATTGCACCATCGGTACTTGCAGACGACCTAATCGAAGCATTTACTAACAATACATTTGAAATTCATACCGGTGCCACTGCCGATATCTACAAACTAAGCCTAAGCGATCCTGCTGCGGCCCTGCACGCCATGAATAGTAGAGGTTAATTTGTTTTGTCGAGGCTTTATATGTGAACCATTGGGGAAGTAGTAATGCTTTTCTGATGGTTTTTTGTTTTGGCAGAGTTACACGAAAATGGGTTTTGTCAAAAAACATTTTCCAGCACAATATCAAAAGCTAAATAATTAGCATCCTTTATATGGTGTCCATGGCCTATAAGGTCGTTCATATAGCCAATATCAAAAGTTACCGGTATAGAATCTGGTGAATAGCTGTAGTAAAGGCAAAAACGGCTTTCCTTATATTCAAAATCACTCCAGCCCTCAGTATCATCGTTGCTTATAGAGAATAAAGCTTCGGCACTACCTACAAGGCTGCTTTCCGAATAAACGTCTAACGGAATGGTAGCCTGTGTTTTAAATCGTGATCGCAGTTGGAAGTCGTCTTCTACCGTTTCGAAATCGGGAGTGTAAAACTTCCTGATTTCTTCCCTAAAAGTACTTTTCCATTTAACCGATCCTATTTTTGCAGTATAGCTTAGCCTGCCATAACCCCTGAATTCCTGGTGGGTAGTAGGGGATTCTGCTTCATAAGGTTCTTTGCTGCTGTACTGGTTCTGGCTCCTGTAGCTTAGTGCATAGCTGTATTGCCAGTGGGTATTTAGTTTATGGTAAAACTCCTGGTTTAACACAATTATAGACTGCTTTTTAAACGGATTGGCGTCTCCTTCAGGATCGCTTATCCTCCCGATGCCTACATAAGTGACCGATGTGTTTTTTGCGTCCAGTTTTTGCCGCACACCTACCGCTCCCCAAAAAGCTGATTGTGTAGTGCCAAGCCCTGGAGGGCTTAACTGCGCATTACAATTTGAGATAAATAATACTAACACTATAGTTGTTATAAAGAATTTTAATGCGCTCATTGTAAGTGTTTTTATAGTACAAATGTTGAGCGTGAAACTGTAATGAATTTGGAATTTGCAAAACTTTAAGAGTAGTGTTATTTTAATTTAGGTAATGTTTTACGTGTAAAATGTTAATGATATCTATAATCCGTACCCTTTAAGAAACAGATTATTTAATTTTAAGGGTTAATGCTTTTCTATGAATAACTTCCATACAGACAGCCGGTTTTTGCAGTTCCTGGTATTTGGGTTCCTGGGCCTGGTACTCACATTCAGTATAGTGTTTTTTGTACTGAAGCGTATTGGGAAGGATCCTAAAAACCTGCTTCCCATAAATTTTGCAAACCGTATTAAAATCCCGCTGTTGCTCATAATTATAGCACTTGTATTGCGCATAGGCCTGCTAAATGATGTTTTTGAAGGGAGCTTAATGCTTATAATAGGTCATGTGTGCACACTCCTGCTCATTTTTGCCGTAACGTGGAGCTGCATTGTAATACTGCGGTCTTTTAAATCGGGTCTTATGCGCAAGTATGATATTACTGCCGATGATAACCTTAATGCCCGCCGTGTTTTTACCCAGTTTACTATTTTAGAACGGGTGGTAATATTCCTGCTTATTGTTTTTGCCATAGGTGTGGCTTTAATGAGCTTTGATGGTATTCGTGCTATAGGCATCAGTTTTCTTACCTCTGCCGGTATTGCCGGTATTATACTGGGCTTTTCGGCCCAAAAAATGCTGGGTACGCTGGTGGCCGGTATACAAATAGCTATAACGCAGCCTATACGGTTAGACGATGTTGTAATTGTAGAGGGCGAGTGGGGCTGGATAGAAGAAATTAACCTTACCTATGTAGTGGTGCGCATTTGGGATAAGCGCCGCATGGTATTGCCTACCACTTATTTTATAGAAAAACCTTTCCAGAACTGGACAAGGACCACCTCTGAAATTTTGGGTACCGTATTTATTTATACCGATTTTGGCCTTCCGGTAGATGCGCTTCGTGAAGAACTTACGCGGTTATTAAAGTCGACCCCGCTTTGGGATGGTAATGTAAATGTGCTGCAGGTTACTAATGCTACCGAGACAGGTATGGAGATAAGGGCGCTTATGAGCTCTAAAAACTCTCCCACTTCGTGGGATCTGCGCGTATTCATCCGCGAAAAGCTCATCACATTTATACAGCAAAACTATCCCGATTGCCTGCCTAAAACGCGTATTTCGGTTAAGGGAAAGGATGAACCCTCGTTGTAAGAATGATTTTAAACTATCTTAATAATAACTATTTAGCATAATTTTAAGTTTTAAATTGTCAGTATGTTTTTACATTTGAAAGAATATCTAAATGTTAAAAATTATGTCTAAAACAGGGCCGATTATTATAATTGAAGACGATGAGGATGATAAACATATTTTTGAAACCATTGTAAGAGAATTGGGTTATAAAAACCTTATAATATGGCATGAAAATACGGATCAGACCTTTGATTATTTATGTAATACTACCGATTCGCCTTTTGTTATCTTTTCAGATGTTAACCTTCCCAGAATGAATGGGCTTGATTTCAAGAAAAAAATTGATGATGTGCCGGAGCTTCGCAAAAAAAGTATTCCATATATATTTTACTCTACATCGGCAAACCAGCATGATGTAAATACGGCATATACCCAAATGACAATACAGGGTTTCTTTAAAAAGGAAAATGATTATGAAACAATGAAAAAAAATATAAAGCTGATATTAGAGTATTGGTCGGTTTGCAGGCATCCTAATTTAAATGTATTTTAGGCTAAACATAACCGCTTGTTTATATAAAAAGTGTTGCTAAACTTTTGCATCTTTGTAATTCTGTAAATTATAACTATTGCTATGCGGTTTTTAAAACTACTGTTTTTATTCTTATTTGCCTTGCCGCTTTGGTCTCAAACCCAGGAGGAAATGAAACCTGTAGAGACCGACAGCCTTGCTCCTGTGGCCGACCCCAAATACCGCGAAGATCAGTTTTATGCAACTATAACCTATAACCTTATCCAGGCAACGCCCCCGGGATATAATCAATATTCATTCTCTACGGGTTTAAGCACCGGTTTTTTAAGAGATATGCCTGTTAATAAACGCCGTAACCACTCTGTTGCTTTAGGCTTCGGGTATTCATACAACAATATTAAACACAGCCTTGCAGTGCAGCAGGCAGGTGGTGTAAATACGTATACGCCACTATCCAGCGATAAATATGACAGGAATAAACTTGTGCTGCATTATCTGGAAGTTCCGTTAGAGTTAAGGTGGCGAAATTCTGACTCCATAAGCCATAAATTTTGGCGGGTTTACCTTGGCTTTAAGGCCAGCTATCTGTTTTATGATAAAGCCCAGTACGAATTTCAGGGTGCTACTGCAAAAGTTACTAATGATGCTAATCTTAACAAACTGGTTTATGGCACGTACTTATCTGTAGGGTGGAACACTTGGAATTTTTATGCTTACTATGGCCTTACGCCATTATACAATAATGCTGTAACAATTAATGGCGATAAACTAACCATGCATGCTATAAAGGTTGGGCTTGTTTTTTATATACTTTAAAAACAGTCAGAACATATAGTTTAGTAAAATATGCTACTGCATTATTTGTACCATTATTAATATAATCCAGTCTAAATAATTTGTCACGCAAAGTCGCCAAGACGCAAAGCTGTATCGAAACTTAATTTAGTATATAGCTTTGCGTCTTGGCGACTTTGCGTGAAATAAATGGCAGAAAAAATTGGGCTAATATATATTCATAAATGGTATTACAACGAAGGCAATAACCAAAAATACCACAACCCAATTTGGGGTACTATACCAATTAAAGTTCCTGATGCTAACTCTTTTAAGGTATGTGCCTTAGCCTGAATGCGTGACGATGCTACAGAGCCCATGCATACTGTTAAAAATGCTACTGTGCTTATAAGTTGTATGTGGTAATAAACTGATATGCTTACTGCGAAGATAAAAAACGACGCTATTGCCATCATGTGCAGGCTTGCTTTATGGTTAAACAGTACCAGTGTTAATGCAAGTAACGTACTTATAAGTAAGCCGGTAAAGTAATTAGACAGCTCCGGTATCATAAAGGTGGAAAAGCTGTGCTTTATGAGCATGAAAAGCAACAGGGCATAAAAAGCTAAGGGCAGCCTGCGCTCTTTTTTACTCAGCATTATTTTAGACTTTATAAGCCCTAACGACCTTAGTAAATAATATAAAGATATTGGTAACAGTACTGTAAGAATAAGCACCTGCACAAAAACGAGGTAAATTTCGTTTTGGTAAAAAAAGTTATGAGCTATAAAAAAGTAAAATACAGTAACATAAGCCGGTATAAATAACGGGTGAAAAATGTAACTGAACGACTGTAAAAACTTTTGCATTTATATCTTCTTCCTCATCCTGGCTACAGGAATATCAAGCTGCTCGCGGTATTTTGCAATAGTTCGCCTGGCAATAGGGTAGCCTTTCTCTTTAAGTATATCGGCAAGTTTATCATCCGGTAAAGGTTTACGTTTGTCTTCTTCGCCTATAACATTTTGCAGGATTTTTTTTATCTCAATAGTAGATACATCTTCGCCCTGGTCGTTTTTCATGGCTTCAGAGAAAAACTCCTTAATGAGCTTGGTGCCATAAGGTGTTTCTACATATTTACTGTTTGCCACACGCGATACGGTAGAAATATCTAACCCCACAAGGTCTGCAATATCTTTAAGTATCATGGGTTTAAGCCTGCCTTCATCACCGTCGAGAAAATACTCTTCCTGATAGTGCATTATGGCGTTCATGGTAACAAAAAGCGTTTCCTGGCGCTGGCGAATGGCATCTATAAACCATTTTGCCGAATCAAGCTTTTGCTTAATAAACTGCACGGCATCTTTTTGCTGGGCACTTTTATCGCGGCTGTCTTTATAGCTTTGCAGCATTTCCTGATAGTCTTTGCTAACATGCAGTTCCGGCGCATTACGGCCATTAAGGCTAAGTTCCAGTTCTCCGTCTACAATTTTTATGGCAAAATCTGGCACTACATGCTCTACGTCTTTAGAGTTGCTGTCATAAGCACCGCCCGGTTTAGGGTTAAGGTGTTCAATTTCGTCAATGGCACTACGAAGCTGGTCGTTTGTAATGTCATATTTTTGCAAAAGCTTGTCGTAATGCTTTTTGGTAAAAGCATCAAACTGGTCTTCGAGTATATTAATAGCCAACTCTGTAGACTGTGTAGGAGTTTTAAATTTAAGCTGTAGTAACAAGCATTCCTGAAGGTCGCGTGCGCCTACACCGGCCGGTTCAAGCTGATGGATAATATGCAGTATATGTTCTACAGTATTTTCATCGGTATAAATACCCTGGGTAAAAGCAAGGTCATCTACAATATCAGGAATACTGCGGCGTATGTATCCCATGTCATCAATACTGCCTACTAAAAATTCGGCAATATCCCTCTCATCATCTGTAAGGATAAAAGTATTTAACTGGTCGGTAAGGCTTTGATGAAAACTTACAGATGCCGCAAATGGCATACTACGGTCTTCGTCATCATCGCTATAATTATTAGCTTGTAGCTTGTAGCCGGGAGTTTCATCATCGCTAAGGTATTCGTCTATATTAATCTCATCGGCTTCTATACGTTCGCCTTCATAATCATCATAGTCGTCATAGCTTTCATCGTTTGTGGTGTTGTCAAACTCATCACGTTCAAACTCATCTTCTTCCTTGCCGGTTTCCAGCGCAGGGTTTTCTACCATCTCTTCTTTAAGGCGCTGCTCAAAGGCCTGCGTAGGCAACTGTATCAGCTTCATCAGCTGTATTTGCTGCGGAGATAGTTTTTGAGATAATTTTAATTGTAAATTTTGCTTGAGCATAATAAAAACGGTGATTTTGTACAGTATAAAATTACAAAAAAACCAGCATACTTATTAATGCTTTTTAGATAAAATTAATAGAAATAAAAATCAGGGTACACTTTTTGATAATGGCAGATTTTTATACGAATGGTTTGCGAATAATTTTTAAGAATAAAATACAACTTGATACAAGAAGGCCTTACAAATTTAATTGTAAAGCCTTCTTGTATTTAAGCTATAGTTTTATAAAGTTTGTCTGTCTATTACTGTTTCAACACTTTTTTTATATTTTACTTTATTAGAAAGATTGGCTGACGGAATTTCTATTAATAAATAAAATACATAACTAACGGCATAAACAAATAGTATAGCCGCTATAAGCAGTGCCCAGCAATAGGACGGGCTAATATATCTTGCTAAAAGATTGATTAATTTTATCCCGAAAACAAAATGTATCAGATACACTGAATAGGATATTTCTCCTAAAAAATTTAAAGGCTTCGGTACTTTATATTTGTAAAAAAATATAAACAGAATTGTTAATAATGCTATAAATGCAGAAGGCAGTTCTTTAAAATAAAATAAAGCTGTTAAAGAAGCCGCCAAGCCTACAGCATTAAATAGTAATTTTTGTTTACTATATATAAAGTACCCAAAAATGCCAACTAAAAAATACAAGGTGTAATTAAAAAATTTTACATAACCCACCAATGTAGTTTGAGAAAGTACAATTAAAAGTGGCAATATAACTATTGCTGCCAGTGCTGGATATTTTTTAAATACCGGAAAAAATAATCCAATGAACAGATAATATATAACCTCTACCCCAAGAGTCCAGAAAACAGGATTACTTTTAGGAAAATGTAAGTAAAAAAAGCTCTTGGTTATTGATATGGCGTTTTCTTCATATACTTGTCCTGTAGCTTTATAAGAGAGATAACTTAATACAAGTGTAAGGATTAAAGCGGCTATGTAAGGAGGATGTAGCCTGTAAGCGCGTTTTTTTAAAAAAGCTGCGTAACTGGTTAGTTTGTAATGTGCCTGGTCTAAACTTAAAGGGATTACAAAACCGGATATCACAAAAAACATTTGGACACCATAACGCCCGTAATCCCGAAAAAAAGCAAATAGATCACCAAATTTCGGGTCATTTGTAAACATCCTTCCAAAATGAGATAATACAACGGCAAGGGCTGCTACCCCTCTTAAAATCATTAAACTGTAAACCTGCTTTTTCATTATAGATTTAATTTTTGAATTTTAAGATAGCAAAATGATATTTAGCGGTATTGTCCTAATGCTTTAAAACTATAAAAAAAAGGCATTATAATATCTCTCTGCATAAAACATTGAAATACTATATTGCCTAAAGGATGTTAGCAAATATATTAAAACTCTGCGTTTTGTGGAGTCCTTGGGAAAGGGATTACGTCACGAATGTTTGTCATACCGGTTACAAAAAGTACAAGGCGCTCAAAGCCAAGGCCAAAACCGCTGTGTACGGCTGTACCAAAACGGCGGGTATCAAGGTACCACCATAACTCTTTTTCATCAATACCCAAATCGGCAATTTTTTGCTGAAGGATGTCAAGGCGTTCCTCACGTTGCGAGCCACCTACAATTTCTCCAATACCGGGGAAAAGTATATCCATAGCTCTAACGGTTTGCCTGTCCTGAGGGGCATCATCGTTAAGCCTCATGTAAAAGGCCTTAATTTTTGCAGGGTAATCGTATAAAATTACCGGGCATTTAAAGTGCTTTTCAACTAAGAATCGCTCGTGCTCACTTTGCAGGTCGGCACCCCATTCTTCTATAATATAATTGAATTTTTTATTCTTGTTAGGCTTACTGCTTTTTAGTATATCTATAGCCTCTGTATAGCTTACACGCTTAAAGTTGTTTTCTAAAACAAAGTTTAGCTTTTCCAGCAGGCTCATTTCGCTACGCTCGGCAGCAGGTTTGGTTTTCTCCTCATCTGTAAGACGCTGGTTTAAAAACGCAAGGTCGTCCGGGCATTTATCAAGAGCATATTTAATAACATACTGTATAAAATCTTCGGCAAGGTCCATGTTATCGTCCAGGTTATTAAAGGCAACCTCCGGCTCTACCATCCAGAACTCGGCAAGGTGGCGGCTTGTGTTACTGTTCTCTGCACGAAACGTAGGGCCAAAAGTGTATACCTGTCCAAGAGCCATAGCATAAGTTTCTGCCTCAAGCTGGCCAGACACTGTTAGGTTAGTCTCTTTACCAAAAAAGTCTTCTTTGTAGTTTACGCTGCCATCGTCATTTTTTGGGGCATCATTTACAGGGAATGATGTTACATGAAACATTTCTCCCGCACCTTCGGCATCGCTGCCTGTAATAATAGGAGTGTTTACATATACAAAGCCTTTTTCCTGAAAGTACTGGTGTATGGCAAAAGATAATACAGAACGTACCCTCATGATAGCGCCAAAAGCATTAGTACGCACTCGCAGGTGAGCCTGCTCCCTTAAAAATTCGAGGCTTGGTTTGTTGCGCAGTTGTATTGGGTATTTTTCGGCATCGCTATCACCCAGTATTTCAAGGTGTTTTACCTGTATTTCAAATTTTTGTCCTGCGCCCTGGCTTTCGGCAAGATTACCGGTTACTAATACAGCAGCACTTGTTGTAAGCCTTTTAAGCGTTTCGGGCGATGTGTTTTCAAAATCTACCACTGCCTGTATATTATGAATTACAGACCCGTCATTTATAGCTAAGAACTGATTATTCCTAAACGTTCTTACCCATCCTTTTACGGTTACATTGTCAATTGGCTTTGTGCTGTTTAACAGGTCTTTAATTTTTGTGTGCTTCATTTTTTAAAAGATTTAAATCTTTGTTTGTCTATCTTATTACAGGGTTATGCTCTAAACGGGATTAAACCGTAAACGCAAATGCCTGCAAATGTACTAAAAAGCGTAAAGATGTAATATGGGTTTGTTATATTAAAAGTCTTTTTTTATAGATATAATAGTATAGAGGTCTATAATTGCAAATTTGTTGTAAAGCCAGTAAATACTGCATTAAGTATTTTTTAGAGTCGTTTGTAGGATTACCGTTCCTTTGTTTTTACAATCCGTTGGTTTAGGGCAAAAGTAATTAAAGCCGGCTCAATGGCCAGCAGGACAATAACCCAAAATTATTTTGTTGCACTAAATTCGCAAAACAGGTTTCATTACCGGTAATTTCAATAGATACTGATGAGGATAATGTTGCTGAGTACAATAATGGTATTTATGTTGCAGGTAAGGATTTTGATACATGGAGAACCAATTTTCCTGATGGAGCAGGTATTACAGGTGCTGCAAATTATCAGCGTAGTGCCTGCTATTTAAAAAAATGCCCTGTCTTATTTTAGGCAGGGCATTTTTTTAAATTAAATATTTCGGTACTTTTTCATCTAAAACAAATTGAAAACAAAGGATAGTTTTACAGATATATTCCTGTCGAATTGCGGCAGGTGGTAAGGGCCATACCTGTAAAAAGTAGATAACCCAAGGCCGTGGAAGATTTCGTTAAACTCTACACCACTTTCATAGTACCCTTTTTCGAGTGTTTTATATTGCAGCCCTATATGGTCACGGTTATTATCCATAGCACCCCATGCAAAGCGGGTAACCAGCATAGGGGAAAGCTTTATACTCCTGAAAACCGTAAAACGTGTTAGCCCATGCTTAAGTTGTACCATCATGTAGCGGCTCGAAAAGAATTCATTAAAATACATGGTTTCAAAACTGTTTTTACCGGCAATGGTTATACGCGCCAGTACACCCTCTCTGTCAAGGTTATTGGGCGATGTACTGTATAAATGGGTTAAGGGTGTATCGCCTATGGCAAGCCCCGTTTGTAATAATGCAGTAGTTTTTTGCCCGTTAAGGTACTTCTGTTCAAACTCTGCCCTGAAGTCCAGCTTGCCAAAATTAAAATCGCTGCCAAATATACCCGATACGGCCTGGGTGTATTGAAAAGCAAACTTAGGGAATCTTTTTTCTATCTCTATACGTCCCTGTGGGGTCTGCATAAAATCGCTAAAGGGGTTCCATTGTATGGCTACAGATGCTGTAGTGAGGTTAAACACCGTAAACGGATTTCCATCAGGATTATACAAATAAAGAAACTTAGGGTCTATCCTGCTACGGCTAAGCTGCCACATACTTTCGGTTTTGGGCAGTATGCGCGTTTCTATAAAGCCCTGCCACCTCTGGTAATTATAAAAGGTAGAAATATTTATGGGTCGTGGGTCGTAAATTTTAAACACACGTTTGTCTGTAGCAAAAGAGGTGCTGCCTATCTCCTGGATGTCATCTGTATAAGAACCGCCTATCCATGAGTTAGAAAATTTACCTACACGTACTGCTACGCCCAGGTTGTATTTAAACTGCCCGTCTTTAGTACCGTATGCTCCATAAGTGCTTATCCTGAAGGTTTCGGCAAACTTATCGTTAGTAATTCCGCCAATACCCAACCTAAAACCTTCATAGTTATTGTATTTTACTATAGATCGTATATCGAGGTCTATGGGTCCTACAGGTATATAGCCGTTAATAATGCGCCTGCCCAGTATAATACGCTGTTCCCAGTTGTCTTTTGCCACAAGGCTATCAAGAGTAGAGTAAGTAGTCAGGCTTCGGGAATCAAGAGTGTCCGGCCTAAAGCGGTTCCAGTATTCTTCGGGTCTGTTTATGGCGTCGTCTTTAATTTCGATCGCTACAGAAGATCTTCTTATGGTAAGCGGAATATTAAACTCTTTATCAAAATTATCCGATTCAGAGTAAAGGTACACATAATCCGATGGCTCTTTTTCCCGCTTATGGTCCTTGCTGTCTATGGCATCAAACTTAATAGTTTCGCCAAGAATTTTAATATCCTGTTTGTTGTTGCCCTTTACAATTTTAAGCGTTTTACGGTCAGGAAACCACAAATGCTGTTCTTCGTTATATGTAAAAAAATGGGTAGATGTTATGTCCATTACATTCTTAACCCTGAATATTGCCTTAGCAACACCATAATTTAGCTTGTCTATATAAAGAACTCCATTAAGTTTATATTTTTCACGGCGTTTATGGCTAAAGTATATCATAAAGGCGCTGCGGTTATCTATGGTTACCGTATCAAGAATTTTAAAATTGTATTCGAGCAATGCGTCATCTGCTAATGGGCCTGCATATTTAGTTTCAAAAATCTCTATCTTGTCCGTATAAACAGAGTACGACTGTAAATTAAGCCCTATAAATTCGTACAATGGTTGCTTAAAGCCTGCCATTCGTGTGGCAAGTACTTCTTCTTTAAGTCCCTGGTTGCGGTTAAATTTAAACTCTGATACCTTCTCAGTTTGGTATAAATGCTGGCGGTCTATAATTTTCTTAAACTTAAAAATAGTAGAATCCAGCTTTTGGAAACGTTTTCCCAGCTTTTCATAAGCAAAAACAGAGTCCAGCTTTCCGCTTATAGAATCGGGGTTTGCAGTAACCACAAGCCTGTCGTAAGTTTTGTATTTAAAGCTTTCCAGTTTGCGTTGCGGGTCGGTCAGCAACTTTCGCCTTATAGCCCTGCCCATAAGTTCGTTGGCAGGATTAGTGGCATTAATAACAACTTCCTTTAAAACTTCCGGTAAGGGGGTGAGCTTAATGGTGTAAAATTTACGTGAAGTGGTAACACTTACCTTTTGCTGTTTATAACCTGTATATGTTACTGTAAAGCTATTTCCGGGATCGGTTACTATTACTTTTCCATCAACATCGGCTATAAAGTTTTTGTTATGTGCAATTACCGTAGCAAAAGGCAATGCACTGTTGTTTTCAGCATCTTTTACGGTAACCGTAATGGCAGTTTGTGCCCCAGCGGTAAGAGTAAATAATAAAAGCAAAAACGTAAGGATTTTCATGAAGTATGCTGGGGTTCTTCTTTAAAATAGAAAGTATGTAAGTTCCTGTTTATTTAAGTAACGAAATGCCACTGCAAAGATAACGGGTTTTAAACTATTTTATGGTGCAAAAAAAATCCGTCTTTAAGACGGACTATATAACGGTGCTATTTATCTTCAATAATTACCAGGATTTCATTTCATCACGAAGTTCGTCATCTGTTATGAAATTTCCTTCTCTAATGTCTTTTATCCCTTCATTAATATGAGCTTTATACTCATTAACATTAAGGGGTTTCCCTAACGATGAATAGGCAACGATAACTTCATCTTCTGTAGTTTCTTCCTTTAATGCAAGCAGTTTTTCAAAAGTAGCTTTATTGCTAATGTGCATCACCCAGTCTAATAATTCGAGTTTGGTTAAAGCTATATCCATGGCGGTGGTATTAATAATGTAAAGATAACGACTTTTCTGAAAATTTATGATGCTTAAATTGCCGCACTTTTACAGATACAAAACAGCTGATTATTTAAATAGTATTATCGAAAATACTATCGATATTTTAATGGCTACTATTGCAAGAATCAGTCTCGCGTTATCAATAGATTCTGCTCTCTCTTTAGGAGTCATTTCAGGTGTTGGTCGCATCCATTTTTGGCAATTAGCTACTGTAACCGTTATAACCATAAGTAAAACGGCATTTAGCGTAACCAGCCACCATAAAGAACTTTTGTCTCCATAACTGTCATCACCTCCGTTGTAGCTATGAACAACAATGTTATTGGGAATGCTGCCGTATGCAAATACTAAAACAACACAGTTAACTATAAATATTAGGCCGGCAAGGGCAAGCAGTATTTTATTCTTTTTAGAAATAGTATCCATCTGACAGCAAATTAGCAACCAAAAAAAAATCCGCCTCATGGGCGGACTTTCAATTTATACTTTCATGATCTCTGCTTCCTTAAGGGCAAGCAGCTCATCTACTTTTTTAATGTAAGCATTGGTAAGATCCTGAACCTCTTCTTCGGCGCCTTTACACACATCTTCAGAGAGTCCGTCTTTTTCAAGTTTCTTAATATCCGTATTAGCTTCCTTACGGGCACTGCGTATACCTATCTTGGCATCTTCGGCCTCAACCTTTGCCTGTTTTGCAAGGTCGCGCCTTCTCTCCTCTGTAAGTGCAGGAACATTAATAATAATGTTATCGCCATTGTTCATAGGGTTAAAGCCTAAGTTAGCTATCATAATGGCCTTTTCTATAGGGTGCAGCATGTTCTTTTCCCATGGTGTAACGGTAATGGTACGTGCATCGGGCACATTTATGTTTGCCACCTGAGATAGCGGTGTTGCCGACCCATAGTAATCTACCTTAACACCACCCAGCATAGCAGGGCTTGCCTTACCGGCACGTATGTTCAGGAATTCTTTTTCAAGGTGGGCTAACGATCCTTCCATTAGCTCTTTAGTACTATCTAAAATAAAATCAATCTCTTCCATAGCGTGTTTTAATTCTGTTCTTTTTATAGTAAAAAATTAAACGTTTACAGTAGTTCCTACAAGTTCGCCGTCGCATACCTTAACAAGGTTGCCGGGTTTATTCATATCAAAAACAATAATAGGCAATGCATTTTCCTGGCTTAGGGTAAACGCAGTGGTATCCATTACATTAAGCCCTTTTTTAAGCACATCTTCAAAGGTAAGCGTGTCATATTTAGTGGCTGTAAGGTCTTTCTCCGGGTCGGCGGTATAAATACCGTCTACACGGGTGCCTTTAAGTATAACATCGGCTTCTACCTCTACACCCCTAAGTACTGCAGCAGTATCTGTAGTAAAGTATGGGTTACCGGTACCGGCACCAAATATTACAATACGGCCTTTTTCAAGGTGGCGTACCGCTTTTCTTTTTATGTAAGGCTCTGCAATAGCTTTAATTTCAAGGGCAGTTTGCAGGCGGGTCTGCATTCCTGCATCTTCCAGGGCGCCTTGTAGTGCCATGCCGTTTATAACAGTGGCAAGCATACCCATATAATCTCCCTGAACCCTGTCCATACCATTACTGGCTCCGGCTAAACCCCTAAAGATGTTGCCACCGCCTATAACAATTGCAATTTGTACACCTTTATCATGTATCAGTTTTATTTCCTGGGCATATTCTGCAAGACGTTGCGGGTCTATACCATATTGCCTCTCGCCCATAAGGGCCTCACCGCTTAGCTTTAACAGGATCCGGTTGTATTTCATCAGGGTTTGTTTTAGATTGGTGCAAATATAATAATAAAAGTTTTCTTTAGTAACGAGATTATATTGTAATTTTTGGATTGAACGTACTTAAAACAGCCAGTCTTCAGGTATAAGCGGATCTCTATTTGTAAAGTATCTTATCTGTTTAAGTGATAAATTCGCAATAATTTCATCCTCCTCTAAAAACTTAGAAAGACGATTGTAGGGTCTGTCTCTTCCATTAGTATACGGCATAATTAACTCTATATTTCCAACCTCATCAAAGTAAAAGCTATATAGCGAGTCAGATTTGACGTTCAATAAATCGGTAAGATGAAGCTTTTTAAATGTAGAGCCTTGTATGGGTATCAATTCAGAAGTAAAAGATCTACTTGCTAAAAGCTTGCCATTTATAAGAACCTCTATACTATAATCTTTGGAGAGTACACCGTTTTGATAAATCTTTGATTGCCAAACCTCATAGTTGTTTTTGGTTTCCTTTTCGCTTCTGATATTCCAATACACTGTCGTATCTATTTCTTCTACAATATCTGTAAATTCTTGCCCAGGTAATAAATAACAGATACCTTCCTGTAGTATCATGTTTTCAAATATTTCCTCCTTAACTACAATGTCATTTTGTAAATATAGTTTTGTGTAGTTTTTAATGGATTTTAATTCTGCCTCTGGAAAAGGAGAATTATAATTATCTCTGTATTCGATATTTACTTTCATTATTTTAATTAAGTAGTAATGGATATGCTTAACTTGAAGCTAAACAATAAGCTCGGTATACGACTTTTTTGCGGCTTCATAACCTATCCTGAAAATCTCGTCCATCTTGGCTTTGTTGGTTTCAAAAGTGCTGTATAACGCCAGTTCATCAGGGCTTATAACCCAGTCGCATAACGTAAACTTTTGCATGTTACTGTTGGCCGAAAGCAAGTCGTAAGCCCTTGTGGTTATCGATTTTATAGATTTCAGATCGGCAGCCTCAATTTTCTGTATCGGGCTCACATAAATACCTATCAGGGTATCGCAGCGTCCCTGCAACACATCGGTAGGGAAATGGTTAATGATCCCGCCATCGCTGTATATGCGCCCATCAATTTCATAAGGCGATATAACCCCGGGAAATGCAGATGATGCAAGAACAGCATCGGCAATTTTTGTTTCGGCACCAAATATCTTAAGCTTTCCCGACACCAAATCGGTAGCGGTAAGGTGCATTTTATAAGGCAGGTCGCCAAGGGTTGCATCTTTAAAAATATGGTAAAAATAATCACGAAAGGCGCTTGAATCTATAAAGCCGGGTTTGCTAAATGTAAAATGTTTCCAGTGAAAGAAATAAATGGATTTGAAGAATTCCAGTATTTCTTCGGGCTGCTTGCCCCAGGCATATAAAGATGACACAATGGCACCCGAGCTGGTGCCTGCAATATGCGATGGACGTAAGCCTATTTCGTCGAAAAATTTTAGTACACCCGCGTGGGCTATGCCTTTGGTACCACCACCCGATAGGATGATGCCAATGGTGTTTCCTTCAAATTTCATTGTAGATGTAATTTCATGACTAAATTACTGCTTTTTATTGAATGGTCTTTTTTTTGAAGTACTTAAAGCGGAATTATTTTTTCCACTTAATTTTGCATTATGACAGCAACAGAATCTATCATCGAAAAAAGCCTGAAAAACAGTTACTCGTATACTGAATACAGGAACCATGTGTCGCAATTATTATTAGAAGGCCTTAGCACAGGCACTACACAAAGTGAAGCCCTAACCCATTACAGCACGCTTAACGAGGTGCGTATGAACCGCCTTGACAAGACCATAAAAATACCGCAGGACATAAACGATACCCTTAAAAACTTAGACAAGGAATATACACTGCTTGTAATCTCTGAAGGATGGTGTGGCGATGCGGCACAGATACTTCCTGTTATTAACAAAATGACGGAAGCTACTGATAGGCTCGATTTGCAGATTGTTTTGCGCGACGATAATCCTGAGTTGATGGATGCCTACCTTACCAATGGCAGCCGTTCTATACCTAAACTAATTTTATTAGATAAAGAAACTTTAGAGCCGATAAACAGTTGGGGCCCACGCCCGGCAGAGGCCGCTAAGCTTATTGTGGATTTTAAACAAAAACATGGCATTATAAACGAAGAAGCCAAAACCGAATTGCAAAAATGGTATTTGCATGATAAAGGTTTAAGCACCATGCAGGAAATTGTAGGGTTGTTGGGGTGATTTTTTGAGTATATAACTTTAGATTATCCGTTTTGTCATTCCGACGAAGGAGGAATCTCTATTTATAAAGTAAGTAAGATTCTTCGACTTGGTTACACTTCTTTTTCATATACGGAATACGGCAAGAGTGTAGCTGGCTCCCCCTCTTGAGAGGGGTTGGGGGTGTGTTGTTTAGTGACAGATCGCTTCATACCTCACGATTACAGTACTTGAAAAAGGTGGTAGTTAGATTTTGAGATTCTTCGGCTGCGTTACACTTCGCTCAGAATGACATAACATGAGTTTAAAGTAGATAAATTTGAGGCTCTGTCATTCCGACGAAGGAGGAATCTCTATTTATAAAGTAAGTAAGATTCTTCGACTTCGTTACACTTATTTTTCATATACGGAATACGGTAAGAGTGTAGCTTGCTCCCCTCTTGAGAGTGGGGGTGTGTTGTGGACAGATCGTTCGGTGCTTTGCGATGCCAGACGTGAAAAAGGTGGTAGTTAGATTTTGAGATTCTTCGGCTGCGTTACACTTCGCTCAGAATGACATAACATGAGTTTAAAGTAGATAAATTTGAGGCTCTGTCATTCCGACGAAGGAGGAATCTCTATTTATAAAGTAAGTAAGATTCTTCGACTTCGTTACACTTATTTTTCATATACGGAATACGGTAAGAGTGTAGCTTGCTCCCCTCTTGAGAGTGGGGGTGTGTTGTGGACAGATCGCTTCGTGCCTTGCGATGACAGTACGTGAAAAAGGTGGTAGTTAGATTTTGAGATTCTTCGGCTGCGTTACACTTCGCTCAGAATGACATAACATGAGTTTAAAGTAGATAAATTTAGGTTCTGTCATTCCGACGAAGGAGGAATCTCTAATGATAAATTGAGATTCTTTGGCTATGTTGTACTTCGCTCAGAATGACAAACTAAGACTGAAAACTGTGACTGCGACTGAAAACTTAAATCTTTCCCACTATCTCAATCTTATCACTCGTAGATATTCCACCGGGATTACAACCGGGCTGGCCTTCGGGAATTGGTTTGCCTATTTGTTTGTAATAATCTACCCATGCCGGAAAAAACCCGTTAGTGCCGGGTTGCTTATACGTCATAGGGAATAACTCAAAGAAAGGCTTGCCATTATTTGCTTCTTTAAACGCATCATATATCAGTTCAGAGCAATAATAGCTACCATTATCATAAACGTACTCATCATCATAAGGTACACCCATTTGCTTTAAAGAGAATGCTATGGCAGGGTTAATGAGTTTGCGGTATTGCTTCTTTAACCGGCCCACATACATGGGCTTTTTTGTATTCTTAGAGAATTTTTCAAGAGTAGATAGCCGTACCGCATTCCCCGCAGCTTCTATAATAAATAGGGTGTCATTGCGATGATATACCATGCCCATGTGGCTAAAGTCGTGGCCGTTGTAGCCTTCGGTAACCGCTTCTATAGCGTCGCAAAGCGGGCCGCAATCCATATCCTGAAAAATAAGGTCGCCATCCTTTAGCTGGATTTTGTTTTGAGCAAAAAGGGAAGCATATCCAAACAGGAAGATAAGTATATATTTCATAGTACAAAGCTGTATTTGGTTGCTACAGTTACTGGGTAGTAAATCATAACACAATAATCTAACAAATTCAATCGTTGCTTAATTTGCGAAAATTTGTGCAATTCGTGGCTAAGGGTTATGGAGTAACGCCCTCTTCAAAAGCATCAGGAGTGATAGCGCCTTCAACAGAGAATACCCCGATTTTTGTACGACGCAAAGCCGTTAAATGTGCCCCCGATTGTAATGCTTCGCCAAAATCATTCGCCAGTGAGCGTATGTAGGTACCCTTGCTGCATACCACCCTAAAATCAACTTCGGGTAAAGCTATGCGGGTAATTTCGAATTCGTGAATAGTAGTTTTTCTAAAAGCGATCTCTACTTCTTCACCTTTACGGGCATGTTCATAGAGGCGTTTACCATCTTTTTTTATAGCAGAAAAAATAGGCGGTTTCTGGTCTATTTCGCCTAAAAATTGCGGGATGGTAGCGTGTATAAGTTCTTCGGTAATATGCTCTGTGGGGAACGTTGCGTTTACTTCGGTCTCCAGATCGTAAGATGGGGTAGTGGCACCCAGGTAAAACGTACCCGTGTATTCCTTTTCCATACCCTGCAGTTCGCTGATGCGCTTGGTAAATTTACCGGTACATATAATAAGCAGTCCGGTAGCCAATGGGTCGAGCGTGCCGGCATGGCCCACTTTTATTTTTTTTAGGGCAAGGTGCTTTTTAAGGCTCCATTTTACCTTATTCACTGCCTGAAATGAGCTCCAGGTAAGTGGTTTATCTATAAGTACAATCTGGCCTTCGGTAAATTCTTCTGGAGTAGTAGGCAATGGTTATGCTTTATTAGTTACAAAATAAGCCAAAAGTGCAGCGCCAACAATTATGCGGTACCAGCCCCAGGGCTTAAAGCCGTATTTTTTAATGATGCCGATAAAGCCTTTTATGGCAATAATGGCTACTACAAAAGCAATAACATTACCTATAAGGAACAGCTTTAGGTTATCTGCCTCCATAAGTAATTTATAGCCTTTTACCTCGGCGTTTTCGGGCCCATATCCTTTAAGGAAAATAGAATATACAGTAACGGCAAGCATGGTAGGTACAGCAAGAAAAAATGAAAATTCGGCAGCAGCTTCACGGGTTAGTTTTTGTTGCATACCACCTATAATAGAGGCGGCAGAACGGCTTGTGCCCGGCATCATGGCAAGGCATTGCCAAAAACCTATGGTCACCGCTTTTTTAATACTGATATCTTCTTCCTTAAATACCGTTGGGTTTTTAAAAAAGTTTTCAATAAACAGTAAAACAACACCACCAATTATTAATACAATGGCAATAGGTATAGGATCGCCCAGCATTTCATCAATAGGGTCGTCTAAAAGTTTGCCTAAAACTAATGCGGGGATTACGGCGCAGGCAAGTTTAATGTAAAAGTTAAGTCGGCTAAAATCAAAGAATTTTCTCCAGTACAATGCCACTACGGCAAGTATGGCACCAAACTGAATGGATACCTGGAAAAGTTTTACAAACGGATCGTCCTGTATACCGTAGTACGAACTTGTAAAGATCATGTGTGCGGTGCTCGAAACAGGAAGGTACTCGGTTAGTCCTTCAATAATTGCAATGATAATGGCCTGATAAAACTCCATGTACTATTTATTGTTTTTAAAGTTTTTAATAGCTCTGTCTTCCGGGAAAGTTTCAGCGGTACTGGCAGTAGCTAACGCTGGGTTAGGATTTTTAAGAATGGCATAAATAGTAACGCCAAAACCTATAAGCACCACAGTAGGCGCAAGGCGAATTCTCTGGAAGTTAAATATAGCATCGCTAAATACAGCAGGGTCGTCGCTGCCGCCACCGGCCATTAATATAAAGCCAAGTGCAATAACACCTAAGCCAATAAGTAGTATTTTGTAATTTACCTTTTCAAAAAGGAAATGCGTTTTTATTTCGTTGTTTTCCATGGTACTTAGTTTTTTCCTCACCCCCAGCCCCTCTCCAAAGGAGAGAGGAGGAGCTACGTGTTATGTTGTTTGTTAGTCTATTATCTAATGTCTCTTATCTATTATCTTACATTTAAAAATCCAAAAGATCTAATAAAGATCATCCGTCCTCAAGTTCAGGAATCGTTGTGTAGCAAAGAAAGTACTTATAAGCGCTATGATGATGCCAAAGGCTAAAACCCCGCCAAGTACAATAGCGGTAGGAATCCAGTCTTCCCAAATGTTAAGCATAGGGAACGCGCCATCCAGCCAGTATACAAGGTAAATAAGGGCACCGATAGAAAGCAATGCGCCATACAACCCAAGCTTGATACCCTTCCATATATAAGGCTTACGTATAAACGATTTTGTTGCCCCCACCATTTGCATTGTTTTTATGGTAAAGCGGTGCGAAAATATAGACAGCCTTAAGGCGCTGTTTATAAGCAGCATCGCTATGAATGCTAATACACCGCTAATGATAAGTATCCAGAAAGTTATTGTTTTAATATTCTCGTTGGCAAGGTCTACCAATACGTTATCATAGCTAATGTCGCCCACGGCAAGGTCAGAGCGCAGTTCAACTTCAATTTTCTTGATGCTGTCAGCCTGCACGTACTCACTGTTTAAGTGGATATCGTAGGAGTCCAGTAACGGATTTTCTTCTAAAAGTGTTTCAGAACCCTGCATTAAATCAGGATTGTTTTTGGCAGCATCTTCTTTAGATACATATTTGCTGTCTTTCACATAGCCGGAATTTGCCAGGCGGGTACCAAAAGCTTTGGTAATACTATCGGTAGCATCGCGCTTAAAGTATACCGTCATGGGTATGTTCTCTTTTACGTAACCGGAAATTTTATCGGTATTAATAACAAACAGCCCCAGCGCCCCCAGCAGGGTAAGCACTATAAAAATACACAGCACAACGGAAAAGTACGATGAAATTACCCGTCGTTTCTGGAATTTTTCAAAAGATGATGCCATAAGTTTTTTAATTTAGGCGTAAAAATAAATAAACTATTTCTTTCGGCATAGTTTATAACGGGCAAAGTTTTGACATTCGTACAATAAGCGTAAATTTGTTTTTTTTAAGAGGGGCTTAGCTTCTGAGGTGCTTAGTGCCTTAGAGGTGAAGATAACTCCTAAATACTATATCTAAGAACCTAAGAACCTCAGCACCTAAGAAACTGAAAAATGAGATACGACCACAAACGAATTGAAGACCACTGGCAAAAATACTGGGCAGAGAACGGCACATTTCAGGCCGAAGATAAATCAGACAAACCAAAGTACTATGTACTCGATATGTTTCCGTACCCAAGTGGGGCGGGTCTGCATGTGGGCCATCCGCTGGGCTATATAGCATCTGATATTTATGCCCGCTACAAACGCCACCAGGGTTTTAACGTGCTGCACCCACAGGGATATGACAGTTTTGGCCTTCCGGCAGAACAGTATGCCATACAAACCGGGCAGCACCCCGCTGTAACTACCGAGGCGAATATAAACCGCTACAGGGAGCAGCTGGATAAAATAGGCTTTTCGTTTGACTGGGACAGGGAAGTGCGCACCAGCAGCCCCGAATATTATAAATGGACACAGTGGATTTTTATTGAACTGTTTAACTCATGGTATAACAAGAACAGTGATAAGGCAGAGCATGTTGATACCCTTATTGGCATTTTTGAAACCGAAGGTAACGCCAATGTAAATGCCGTAAGCGATGACAACATTGCTGTATTTACTGCTGCCGACTGGAAAGGCTACACCAAAGACCAACAGGAAAAGATAGTATTAAAATACAGACTTACCTACCTTGCCGAAACCGAGGTAAACTGGTGCCCGGCACTGGGAACGGTTTTAGCTAACGACGAAATTGTAAATGGAGTATCAGAACGTGGCGGCTACCCGGTTATTCGTAAAAAGATGACCCAGTGGAGTATGCGTATTTCGGCGTATGCCGAGCGTTTACTAACCGGCCTTGACACCATAGACTGGACCGAATCGCTTAAGGAAAGTCAAAGGAACTGGATAGGTAAATCGGTTGGGGCATCGGTGGTGTTTAGGGTAATTGATGGCCTCACCCCCGACCCCTCTCCAAAGGAGAGGGGAGCGAGCTCCACTCCAGGATATCAGACTGCGGATAAAACCATTGTAGCTGCGCTTGTTGAACATGGTAAGAATAACCGTAAAGATGCAACCCAAGCTGAAGCGTTACTATGGGAGGCATTACGAAATAAGAATTTAGGGTTTAAATTCAGGAGACAACATGCCATTGGAAAATATATTGCTGATTTTGTTGCTCTTGAAAAGCGTTTGATCGTTGAAGTTGATGGTGGATATCATAACAGTTCAGAACAAAATGAACTTGATGAAAATCGTACTTTAGAACTGGAACAAAAGCATTTTTTTAAAGTACTTAGATTTACTAATGAACAAGTCACAAATGATATTAATAGTGTCTTAACCAATATACGAATTGCCTTATCCAACAGAAAATCTTATAAAGTTGATGATGATTTGAGTGATGCTCCCCCCCTCTCCAAAGGAGAGGGGCTGGGGGTGAGGCCTGAAGAAAAGGGGAGGACTTCCTCGTTTGAGGAGAATACTCAAGACGGCCTTACCATCAACCAAAACGGCAACCCGTCTATACTTGAAGGCTTGGGGCTTAAAGACTTCTTTGAAGACATTACCGATGGTTTTGAAGATCATTCAGCAGATGCGAATTATACCATAGAAGTATTTACAACGCGCCCTGATACCATATTTGGGGTAACGTTTATGACGCTTGCACCGGAGCATGACCTTGTGGCTAAAATAACAACGCCTGCCCAGAAAGCAGCAGTGGAAGAGTATGTACAGGCTACGGCGAAACGCAGTGAGCGTGAGCGTATGGCCGATGTAAAAACCATATCAGGGGTATTTACAGGGGCGTATGCCGAACATCCTTTTACTAAAGAACCTATCCCGGTGTGGATAGGCGACTACGTACTGGCCGGTTACGGTACCGGTGCCGTGATGGCTGTTCCTGCGGGTGACCAAAGGGATTATGATTTTGCAAAGCATTTTGGCATCGATATAAAAAACATTTTCGACGGACAGGATATCTCTGTAGAAGCTTACGGCGCGAAAGACAATGTGAAGCTACAAGATTCTGATTTCCTTGATGGCGCCAATTATAAAGAGGCGACCAAAAAGGTAGTTAAAGCTTTAGAGGGTATACAACAAGGAAAAGGCAAGACCAATTATCGCCTGCGCGATGCTGTTTTCAGCCGCCAGCGTTACTGGGGCGAACCGTTCCCGGTATATTATGTAAACGGAAGTCCGCAGTTGATTGATGTGCAGCATTTACCCATCCGCCTGCCGGATGTAGAAAAATATTTACCTACCGAGGATGGCCAGCCACCATTAGGCAACAGCCGCGAGTGGGCCTGGAGCATTACCGAAAACAAGGTGGTAAGCAATGACCTGATAGACGAAGTAACCGTGTTCCCTCTGGAACTTAACACAATGCCGGGCTGGGCAGGTAGCTCATGGTACTGGCTGCGTTACATGGACCCGCACAATAACGATGCCTTTGTAAGTAAAGAAGCCGAAGATTACTGGCAGGACGTAGACCTTTACATAGGCGGCAGCGAGCATGCTACGGGCCACTTGTTGTACAGCCGTTTTTGGAATAAGTTTTTAAAAGACCGTGGCTTTGTAAAAAAAGAAGAGCCTTTTAAGAAGCTGATTAACCAGGGAATGATATTGGGAACATCTGCGTTTGTTTATAGGCTGTCTGTTGGTAGCTCAGGAAATAACAATGAATTTGGCTTGGATGATGTTGGAGCAAATTTAGATGGTCTTTTGATATCTTACTATTATGTAAAAGAATGTATAAATATTTTTGAGAAATCTAAAGCTGACAAACATTTTAGAATTAGTTTTAAAAGAGATGGAGTATATGTTGGGGCTAAAATTGGTAATAATATTTTAGAAAATTTATCACAAAAATTATTTTCTTTAACAACATCAAATACAACGGCTATTCACATTGGTATAGATTCATTTCAAAAATTACACGTTGATGTTTCATTTGTAAATGCATCAGATGAATTAGATATAGAAGCATTTAAAGAATGGAGATCAGATTATAATGATGCTAAATTCATTACAGAGGATAACGGTAAATACATTGTAGGTCGCGAAGTTGAAAAAATGTCCAAGTCTAAATACAACGTGGTAACACCCGATTTGATCTGTGAGCAGTACGGTGCCGATACGCTTCGTTTGTACGAAATGTTCTTAGGTCCGTTAGAGCAGGCCAAACCGTGGAATACTGCCGGTATTACAGGAGTATCAGGTTTCCTTAAAAAATTATGGAAGTTGTATTTTGATGATAACGGACTTATAGTAACCGCTAACCCGGCTACGCCCGAAGCACTTAAAATACTGCACCGCACTATTAAGAAAACGCAGGACGATATCGAGAATTTCTCGTTCAATACATCCGTAAGTGCCTTTATGATCGCGGTTAACGAGCTTACAGCCATCAACTGCCATGAACGCAGTATACTGGAGCCGTTGTCTATATTAATTTCGCCTTATGCACCTCACATTGCAGAGGAGCTTTGGAAACAATTAGGCCACCAGACGAGTATCTCTACAGTGCCGTTCCCGCATTTTAATCCGGAATACCTTGTAGAGAGCAGTAAAGAATACCCTGTATCGTTTAACGGTAAGATGCGCTTTAAGATAGAACTGCCTATGGATTTAACCATAGAGCAAATTCAGGAAGCCGTTATGGCCGATGAGCGTACTATACAACAGCTTAACGGGCAGCAGCCTAAAAAGTTTGTAATCGTTCCGGGTAAGATCATTAACCTTGTGGGGTAATAATGATTTAAGAAACAATTTTTACCACATAGATACATATGCTAATTTTGAGATAAGGTTAGATAGAAATGAATTTTATATAGGCAGGATAATGAAGTGTAGCTTCAACTATGTTTTTCTTTCAGGAAATAACTAAAACCTATAAATCTATGTGGTAACTTTTAAACACAAATGTGTCTGCAAAATAATTTATGGCAGGATTTTTATCTGTAATAAATAATATGACAAAATAACATAACTAAAGCCAGTCTGTAAAGATTGGCTTTCTTTTTGCTATATACTTAGTATCTCAAAATAAAAAACAACCATGTTAGGATATTATATACTTATCGGGCTTATAGCTTTAGTTAGCTTTGCGGTAAGCTCTAAATTAAAAAGCAAGTTCGAATTTTACTCCCGCGTGCACCTGCGCAACGGAATGAGCGGTGCTGAGATCGCCCAAAAAATGCTGACTGATAACGGCATCTATGATGTGCGCGTTATTTCGACCTCAGGCCGTTTGACAGATCATTATAACCCTGCCGATAAAACCGTTAACCTTAGCGAAGCCGTATATAACCAGCGCAATGCAGCCGCAGCCGCAGTTGCTGCCCACGAGGTAGGCCATGCTGTGCAGCATGCCACAGCTTACAATATGCTGAAATTACGTTCTAATTTGGTGCCTGTTGTTAATGCCACATCGGGCTTATCGCAATGGCTTGTAATTGGCGGACTGGTATTAGGTGCTGCATCGGGTTTGGGCTGGGGTTATTACATAGCTTTAATAGGGCTTGTGTTTATGGCATTTGCCACGATATTCAGCTTTATAACACTGCCTGTAGAATATGATGCCAGCAACCGTGCCTTAGCATGGTTAAAAAATAAAAATATGTTAACCCAACAGGAATATGCCGGTGCCGAAGATTCTTTAAAATGGGCAGCACGTACGTATGTGGTAGCTGCTATAGGTGCAGTAGCGAGTTTACTGTACTGGGCACTTCAGGTTTTTGGAGGCCGTTCCAGGGATTAAAAACCCTGTCTATATATAGAAGGAAAAAACCGCTTTGGCATTTTTGTCAGGCGGTTTTTTTGTGGGTTGAATAGAAGGGTTTTACCACAATGAATACCAAAGTTTTCTGAGGAACACAAGGTGTTATTTCGCGTAAGGTGATGACAATACAATAATGTTTGACCATTTGAGGGTCAGTAGCCGTGTAGTTTTAAGCAAGAGTGAAGCTCAATCTAAAATCTAAAATTGAAAATCTGAAATATTACTCTTATTCCGTAGGGCGATGCCCCACGCTATTATGTGCGACCCTTTCAGGGTCTGGCGTAATGTAATTAAGATATGAGTGTAGCTCAATCTAAAATCTAAAATCTGAAATCTACAATTGTATCTGCCTTTCAATTTGTTGTTCCAGCGATATAAATGTTTCCGTACGCGAAACGCCGTCTATAGGCTGTATCTTCTTGTTTAGCAACTGCATGAGGTGTTCATTATCACGGCATATCATTTTTATGAGGATAGACCAGTTACCGGTGGTGTAGTGGCATTCCAGCACTTCGGGTATTTTGCGGAGTTCCTTAACCGTTTCGGAGTTGCTTGAGGCTTTATCCAGGTAGATACCCACAAATGCCATGGTGGTATAGCCCAAAATACGGGTGTTCACTATAAATTTAGAACCTGCTATTACGCCCGCAGTTTCCAGTTTGCGCAGGCGTTGGTGAATGGCGGCACCGGAAATCCCAATTTTACTTGCTATTTGTAATATGGGCTTTCTGGCATCTTCCATAAGGTAACGGAGTATCTCCTTATCAATGCCGTCTATTTCTATTTGTAACGAATTTATTTTCATGGCTTACAGTTTGTAAGTCAAATATAATAATAAGTTTTGTTTAACCACGAATTACACAAATTTCACTAATTATTTAAAAGAAGTTATACCCGTCAATAAATTTGTGTAATTCGTGGTAAAAAAAAACACTTAACTCGCCACGTTTTGAGGATTGTAACCCATATAAGGCACGTGTTTTTCATGAAACACAACACCAAATTCTTCAAGCTCTTTAAGGATAGGGGTATACACCTCACGGTTTATAGGCAGCTGAACTCCCGGCGTAGTAATATTACCATTAAGTATTTGCAGCGCAGCAATTGCAACCGGCAAGCCTACCGTTTTAGCCATTGCGGTATACGTTTGGTCGTCGCCAATGCACACCATGGTGGCATCTATCTGTTTGGTTTCACCGTTAAGCTCGTAACCAAATTTGTGGTACATCACGATCATGTCTTTATCGTCGTGGTTTAGTGTCCATTTGTCAGATAATATTTTTTCCAATATCTGGGCGGGGGTAGCGTCGCGCAGCCCGACTATCTTGTTAGGGTTAAAGAGGTCCAGTTCTAATAATTTATCCCACTGTATATCATCCTGGTCTATCTTAAGCACGTGCCTTAGTTTAAGTTCAACCGAATCTGTAGGGTGGTAGGGCAGGAACGAATTGGTAAATTCGCGGTAGCTCATCTTTTCACTGTTCTCCATAACATACGTATCATCTGTCATACCCAGGGTAACAAACATATTCCACGATTTAGAAAAGCCCACACGGCGCAGGGTACCCCGGTATAGCGTAAGCACATCGTCAAGGCCATAAACGCTGCGGTATTTAAGCGAGTCACGGTTAGCATAGCCTTCAAAACGGCCATAGCCCTCTACATGCATAAACTCGGTACGCCTGAATAACTTGTTGTACGGTATATATTTATACGTGCCTTCCTGTATAAACTTGGCAGTACCGCCCTGTCCTGCAAGTACCACATTGCGTGGATTCCAGGTAAATTTATAGTTCCATAGGTTATTGTCGCTTTCGGGGGCTACAAGCCCTCCGCAAAACGATTCAAATAATTTTACCTTACCACCTTTATCCCTTATTTCGTCTAATATCTTCATGGCGCTCATGTGGTCTATGCCCGGGTCAAGACCTACTTCGTTCATAAAAACAAGGTTATTGGCAATAACCAGTTCGTCCAGGTTTTGCATGGCGGGGCTAATGTAAGATGCCGTAACCATGTGCTTTTTGTAGGTAATACAATCTTTAGCCACCTCATAATGCAGGTGTGCGGGCAGCATAGATATAACAATGTTAGCACGGCTTATCTCTTCATGGCGCTGTGTCTCGTTAAAAATGTCAAAAGCAATGGCGCGGGCATTAGGATGGCCATTGGTTTTACGTTCGGCAAGCTCGGCAGAGAGGTCGCCTATAGTAAGGTGCAGTTGTTCTGATTCTGACTTGTTTAGCAAATATTGTATTAGCGATGATGCCGAACGGCCGGCACCTATAATAAGTATATTTCTCATGACAATGTTTAAAATTGTAACACGAAAGTAGTAAAACGTTATATTATATTACATTTTTATAAGGTTAAATCTTGCAGAGTTTATAAATTTACATCATTAAAATTATTAAAAATGGACAGGAAAGTTATCGCAACCGCAGCAATATTAGGCATTATAGCAATTGCCCTTGGGGCATTTGGCGCACATGGACTGAAGAAATTAATTTCGCCCGAATCGATCATTGTTTTTGAGACAGGGGTTAAGTACCAGATATACCATGCGCTTTTTTTATTGTTCGTGGGCAGCACAAATCTAATTACCGATAAGGCTAAAAAAACCATACTTACATTAACAGTTACCGGTGTTGCATTCTTTTCGGTTTCTATATATTTTTTAGCATGTAATACACTTTTTTCATTCGATTTTAAGAAAATTGGCTTCATAACTCCAATTGGAGGATTACTATTAATATCGGCTTGGTTAGTGTTATTTTTACACATAATTAAGCGAAAAGGATAAAATTATCGTAATATGTTAGGTGTTGGTTGATAATTAGTATATTTGCACTCAGTTATCAACCCAACTTAACCCAAAGATTATGGATAATTACGCTCTTTTTACGAAATCGATTTCGCTGGAAACCCTTGGAATCAAAGGCGCTTCCGTGCATTACCAGTTAACTCCTGCAGAGCTTCACCGTATATGTGTTGCAAAGGGGCAGGGAGCAGAAACATCTACAGGGGCACTTGCAATTAACACAGGAGAGTTTACAGGACGTTGCCCTCAGGACCGCTTTATTGTTGAAGATGCTATTACCGCAGACAAAGTATGGTGGGGAAAGGTAAATTTGCCTTTTGATAGTAAAAAGTTTGATGCGCTTTACAATAAGGTAACAGCATATCTTAGCAATAAAGAAGTTTACGTGCGCGATGGTTACGTATGTGCAGACTCTAACTACAGACTTAATGTAAGGGCAGTTACAGAGCATGCATGGAGCAACCTGTTTTGCTACAACATGTTTTTGCGCCCAAACGAAAATGAACTTGACGATCTTACTGCCGACTGGCATGTTATATGTGCACCGGGCTTTAAGGCAGACCCTTTGATAGATGGTACACAAAACCCTAATTTTGCCATTCTTAATTTTACCCGTAAAATTGTGCTTATAGGGGGCACCGGTTATACGGGAGAGATTAAAAAAGGTATATTTTCTGCGCTTAATTTCCTTATGCCTGTTTACAATAATACATTGCCTATGCACTGTAGTGCAAATGTTGGCGAAGACGGCGACACTGCTATATTTTTCGGACTTTCGGGTACCGGTAAAACTACACTTTCTGCAGACCCTGCACGTAAGCTTATAGGTGACGACGAGCATGGCTGGACGCATGAAAATACTGTATTTAATTTTGAAGGCGGCTGTTATGCCAAGGTTATAAACCTTACCGATGAGCATGAACCGGATATTTACCGTGCCATTAAAAAAGGGGCATTGCTGGAAAATGTAACCTTTAAATATGGTGGCTATGAGGTAGATTATACCGATGTTTCTATAACGCCGAATACGCGTGTAAGCTATCCGTTAGATTTTATTCAAAATATACAGCCGGGCTCTATAGGGTATAACCCCAAAAATATTTTCTTTTTAAGTGCCGATTCTTTTGGTATACTGCCTCCTATCTCTAAATTAACTGCCGGGCAGGCGGCGTACTACTTTATATCTGGCTATACAGCTAAAGTTGCCGGTACAGAGGTGGGCGTTAAAGAGCCTCAGCCTAACTTCTCAGCCTGTTTTGGCGCTCCGTTCATGCCATTGCATCCCGCTAAGTATGCAGAGATGCTTATTAGCAAAATGGAAGAAACAGGCGTTAATGTATGGCTTATTAATACAGGTTGGACCGGTGGCGGTTATGGCACCGGCGAGCGAATGAAATTAAAATACACCCGTGCTATGATAACTGCTGCTCTTAGCGGGCAGCTGGTAGATGTGGATTATATTAAAGATGAGTTCTTTGGACTTGCAGTACCGCAAAGCTGTCCTAATGTGCCCGATGAGGTACTGAACCCAAGAGATACCTGGGAAAGTAAAAAAGCGTATGATAAAAAAGCAAAAGAATTAGCCGGAGAATTCAGGAAAAATTTTGCTAAATTTGAGTCGTTCTCAAATGAAGAAATTATTGCCGGCGGTCCGTTGGCATAATTGTGAATTTTAGAATAGATGTTTTTGGAAAGGCTGCCCGGGGACGGGCAGCTATTTTTTATACAATTGTTGCCAATGAAAATAAACACTACATCTAATGTAATCATAACTACATATCTTTTAGCTGAGATATTTCTGTTGCTATTTGTCGGGGCTTATTTTTTAATTTTGACAAACATAGCCGATTGGGAAATATTTGCTTATAATTTTTATGGAAGCATGGTTATATTTGGTTTATCATGTCTAACCGCTTTACTGTTAAGGTTTATCTTTAAAATTAGTAGTAATGTTGTGGTTAGTATTTTATTATTTATCCTGCCAGAAATCATTGGATGGTTCATAACAAAAGATTCGTTGTACCTGTCGGTTTTCAAAAATGACACCTCATATATTTTAATATATCCGTTTAGTGTATTGATTGCTTTCACAGCAGTTGCGATACTTGCAAAAAACAGTAAATGAGTTTTTTTGCATTTAGTTTCTATATAAATTTATAGCCCAAACCGAATGTCCATATCATTCTGTCCTTAGAGTTATAGCCGTAATAAGGTGTTATCAGCATCCAGTTTCTATATTCTACAATAGGCGATACGGCCAGCCTTGGCTGTGCTTTTCTATCCATTATTAGTAATGAAGGGAATGCCCCAACACCTACTTTAAAATTCTTCGTAAATTTATATTTAAGGCTTGGGCCACCCACGTTTATGCCAAATGCTTTTGTGCCGTAAGATACAGCCAGCATACCATCAAAACCTGCCTCTACATTTTTTATGGTTTTTTTGTCTGTGTTGTTTGTAGTGGCAGCTTCCTGCGACCAACATGATATAGAAAATAAAAGTGCAGCCGCAAGAGCTGTTTTAGTAATTTTTTTTCGCATAAATAATTAGGTCGTTTATAAAGCCCTCAAAATATTTTTGGGCGTAATATGATTTTGGCGCGAAAGTAAAATTTATAAAACAACAGTAATATTCCGGCTATAAAATATGTTGTAAAACTGCGGGATTTTGTAATGAAATGGCTTGCTTTGAGAGTGAGGCGAGTGTGGCTTGAAGTATAATAAACCTGCCTTACTAATATAGCGTTACGTGTTTTTAAACAAATAAAGCCACTCCCGTGTGGGAGCAGCTTTTATATATCTGTAAAAAGTAAAGTATTATTTTCCCTTATTAGCTTCGGTTATATATTTTTCTAATGCCATAGTCATACTCGGGGTGCCGGGTGCGGGTGCCATAATATCTACACGCAGGCCGTGCTCCAGGGCTTCTTTTTGCGTTGTATTACCAAAAACAGCAATACGGGTTTCGTTTTGTTTAAAATCAGGAAAGTTTTTAAATAACGATTTTATACCTGTAGGGCTAAAAAAGGCAAGAATATCGTAGTAAACATCCTTAAGATCGGTAAGGTCGCTCATTACGGTACGGTAAAATGTACCGGGTGTCCAGTCTACTTTCAGGCTGTTAAGTACCTGTGGAATATCCTCATTTAATTGCTCAGATGACGGTAGCAAAAATTTCTCGTCTTTATATTTTTTTATAAGGGGAGATAAATCCACAAAATCTTTCTGGCCTACATAAATTTTCCTTTTGCGGTACACCACATATTTTTGCAGGTAAAAGGCAATAGCCTCGCTCTGGCAAAAATACTTTAATGTTTCAGGCACCTTGTAACGCATTTCTTCGGCTACGCGAAAAAAATGGTCAATAGAGTTCTTGCTGGTAAGAATAATGGCTGTGTAGTTATTTAAATCTACTTTTTGTGCCCTTACATCCTTAGCGCTTACACCCTCTACATGGATAAATGGCCTAAAATCTACTTTTACTTTTAGCTTATGCTGAATTTCGAAGTATGGTGAATTTTCTACTTTAGGCTCCGGCTGCGAAACCAAAATTGTTTTCACTTTCATATTGTAACTGTTGTTTAACTAACTGTTCGTAAACCAATAATACATGAAATAATAGGGTGCTATTTCAAGTGCGCAAAGATACAAAATAAAATAAAACAATTTCGCCAGTATCAACTTTTGATAAATTCTCAGCGAAACGAGGTATGAAATAACGGTTGCGGCTATAATTATGGCTAAAATTAAGTATAATAAAATGCGGGTAGGGGCAATGTTATAAAATAAGATAACATTTATAGGCAAAAGCAGCAGGCCTATGTATGCCCTGTAATTTACTTTATGCAGGTTAAACTGCTCGCTAAATTCTTCTATACTAAAGGCGGTTGCTATAATTTTTTCTATTAAAAATTTTGCAAGAATAAAAAATGCGACCACTGTAAAAAGCTGTATAAACGATATGCCGCCGGATTTTACCAGGTTAAAATAGCTTAATACAAATTGCAGCAGGAATGAGTAAGAAATTACCTGCACAAAAAAGAACGAAATGGTAAACCAGCTTAAAAGGTTAGATGTGTCTTTATATATTTTGGTGTACTTGTCGCTAAAGCCAAGTTTAATAAATTCGGCAAAACGAGCCTCAAAAACCGATTTGTTTACGGCAACCACAGCAAAGCAAAACACAAAGAGAAGGGTTGCCCAATCTTTTGCGCCAATAATACGTTCTTGTAATACCAGATATTGCATACTGCAAAATTAGTGTTTTTTCAGGATGCAGTAATCAATTATAATTTAATTATGTTTTGTGCGTTAAGAAATACACTACTTTTGCACCAAAATTCGCCCTGTCCCATGAGTGAAGGAATTGTAATAATCCCTACATACAACGAGATTGAAAATATAGAGACGGTCATTAAGGCTGTTTTTTTACTCGAAACACCTTTTGACGTACTAATTGTAGACGATAACTCGCCTGATGGTACCGCTCAAAAAGTGCGGGAGTTACAGGCAGAATATCCAGGTAAGCTTAACCTCGAGGTTAGGGCAGGCAAGGCCGGCCTTGGTACTGCTTATGTACACGGTTTTCACTGGGCCATAAGCCGTAAATACGAGTATATATTTGAGATGGATGCCGATATGTCTCATAATCCTAACGATCTCGAAAAACTGCAGGCCGCCTGTAAAAAAGGTGCCGATGTTGCCATTGGGTCCCGTTACAGTAATGGCGTTAATGTGGTAAACTGGCCGCTAAGCAGGGTATTGCTTTCTTATTTTGCATCGGTATATGTAAATATTATTACCGGTATGGAAATTAAAGATGCCACTGCAGGTTTTATATGCTACAAGCGTAAAGTGCTGGAGAGTATAAACCTCGACAGGATAAAATTTGTAGGCTATGCTTTTCAGATAGAAATGAAATACAGGGCTTACGTTAACGCTTTTATAATTGAAGAAGTGCCCATTATATTTACCGATCGTACCAAAGGGGTATCTAAAATGAGTTCAGCCATATTTAAAGAAGCCATTTTTGGCGTTATAAGGCTAAGAATAAAAAGAATGCTAAACCGACTATAACAATATAATGAACAGGATACTAATAAAGAATGCCAAAATTGTAAATGAGGGTACAATTTTTGAAGGCGATCTTTTTATAGAGGATAAATTTATAAAGGAAATAGGCGAAAAAATAAGTCCTAAAACCGGAGATTGTGTAATAATTGATGCCGAAGGAAGCTTTTTAATTCCGGGTGCCATAGATGACCAGGTACATTTTCGCGAACCGGGCCTTACCCATAAGGGCACCATTGAAACCGAAAGCCGCGCTGCCGTGGCAGGAGGTATAACATCTTACATAGAACAGCCTAATACGGTACCTAATGCGGTAACGCAGGAGCTGCTGGAAGATAAATACAACAGGGCTGCAGGAGTATCGTTTGCTAACTACTCATTTATGATGGGCGGTACAAATGATAACTTAGAAGAGGTGCTTAAAACCAACCCTAAAAATGTAGCCGGTATAAAATTATTCCTGGGTTCATCTACAGGTAATATGCTGGTAGATAATACCGAGGTGTTAGAAAAAATATTCAGCAGTACAAAAATGCTTATTGCTGTTCACTGCGAAGACGAGGCTACCATACAGGCTAACCTTGCCAGGTTTAAAGAAGAATATGGCGATGACATCCCTGTGAAATTCCATCCCGAAATTCGTAGTGCAGAGGCTTGTTACATATCATCATCGCGTGCGGTAGAACTTGCTAAGAAAACGGGGGCAAGGCTTCACGTTTTCCATGTTTCTACGGGTATCGAGACTGATTTGTTTACCAATAAAATTCCGCTTGAGGATAAAATGATAACGGCAGAAGTGTGTGTGCACCACCTGTGGTTTACCGATGCCGATTATGCTACTAAAGGCGCTCTTATTAAATGGAACCCGGCTGTAAAATCGGCTGCCGATAAAGACGCGCTATGGAAAGCACTGCTTGATGACAGGATTGATGTTATTGCGACCGACCATGCACCCCATACACTGGAAGAAAAGAAAAACCCTTACACATCATCTCCATCCGGAGGTCCGTTAGTACAGCATGCTGTGGTGGCCATGTTTGAGGCGTATCATCAAAAGAAAATATCTGTAGAGAAGATTGTGGAGAAAATGGCCCATAACCCGGCTAAGATCTTTAAAATAGAAAAGCGTGGCTTTATACGCGAAGGGTATTATGCCGACCTTGTTATTGTTAACCCGGGACTGCCGTGGAATGTTAAGAAAGAAAATATTTTATATAAATGCGGCTGGTCTCCGTTTGAAGGGGTTAACTTTAAATCGAGGATAAGCCATACGTTTGTAAACGGGCAACTGGTTTACAATAACTTTAAAGTAAAAGATATACGATCTGGCGAACGCCTTTTGTTTAACAGGGAGTAATTATATGATACTACAAGCCGGGCGTTGCCCGGCTTTTTTTATGCCAAATAATACCTTGATAGTGCAGTTGGTAAAATAGTTTTATAGATTTGTATAAAATAACCTGGTAACATGAAAAAACTGCTGCTTATACTTTTATGTGTTTTAGCATTATCCTGCGATAGCCACACGGCACCAAAGCCCGAACATCTTTTAGCTAAAGATGAATTGGTAAACGTGTTATATGATATTGCTTTGCTGCAATCTATAAAATCGTTTCAGCCTGCTGTGTTAGATACTAACAATGTAAATGCCCATACTTATATTTATAAAAAATATAAAATTGACAGCCTTACTTTTGCGCAAAACCATGCTTATTATGCTTCGGATATCGAAGACTATGAAAAGATAGAAAAAGAGGTGTCTAACCGCATACAGCAAAAAAGGGATGAGCTAACACCTAAAAAAGATATAACTGCCACAAAGAAATCTAAAAAAGACAGCATTAAATAATTACTTACGGTATGGCAAAAATATTGTTTCTGGCGTGTTTCTGTTTATTTTATAATGTGTCTTTTAGTCAAAACAAAGTTATTTGCAGCAGTGATACTAAAAAGCCAGTGCCCTATGTAAATATATGGATAGATTCGCAATTAGGTACTACAGCAAATGAGCAGGGAGCTTTTAGCCTGCCGGATACTGCCAGTAATACAATTGTTAGGTTTAGTTCTGTGGGGTATAAAGATAAAGTGCTTAACGCAGCCGAGCTTAAAGACACGGTTTTTTTAAATCCCGAAATTTACAAGCTTAATAATATTGATATTTATGCCCAAAATAAAAAAAGCGTAAAGTTAGGGAAGCTTAAAAACTCCGGACGCGAGGTTTGTGTTACACCTCCCTATGAAATGAGGATGATAGGAAGGAGCTTTATGTATAAAAAAGAATATGCAAATACAAAATTTATTAAATCAGTATCTGTTAAAACTTTTGCTGAAATAGATAATGGCGTGCTGAATTTACAATTTTACAGCCTTAATGAAAATGGCGAGCCAAAAGACCGCATTTTTAATCAGAACATTATTTTTTCGGTATCCTCAGGAGATAACAAGGCCAGTAAGATTGATGTATTAAAGTATTTTATAGAGTTTCCTGAGAACGGAATATTTGTGGCAGTAGAAAATTTACTCCTTGACCAAAACAAGTATCCGTTATATTATAAAACTAAAGCTGATGAGATTAAAGAAATCATAATATACGAACCACGTATTAAAGTAACTGATTTATCAGGTGCTCCTGATACCTGGACATTTGATGGAAAAACATGGCTGCTTAACCTGAAAAACCATATGATCATGCAACTCGAATTAAGTAATTAACTATAATTACTTATGCTTCGAGGCTGTAAACCTTTCGCACAAATCTTTAATGTAAGGTTTTAACGGGGTAAAATTATAGCCTAATGCTTCCTGTATTTTACTGATATCATATACATCAGTCGCATGGCTGGATTGTGCCATGCTGCGGGTTAGTAAGCGTTTCCTGCCTGATAGTTTACTTACCAGCCAGTCTACCCGCCACCCTATAGAAGTTAGTAAACGTGTAGCGTGTATAGACGGTTTAGCTTTTTTGAGGCCTGCAGCAACATCATCCAGCATTTCTTTATAGGTAAGGTTTTCGGCAATTAAAGTATAGCGTTCGCCGGTAATATCGCTTTGCATTAATAAAACCATGCAATTAACCACATCTTCTACAGCTATAAAACCGCATTTGCCCAATGTATAAAAATATTGCCCCTTATTTACCGTGCTTAGTATAGCGCCGCTGCCCTGGTGCCAGTAGCCGTAGCCAAAAATAACTCCGGGGTTTACCACCACCACATTAAGGCCCTCCTGCCAGGCACGCCACACTTCCATCTCTGCGCCATACTTACTAATGGCATAGTCGTTATGGCTTTTTTCGGGGTTCCATTCGGTTTCTTCGCTAATAGTGCCGCCATCCTGAGTAGTATCTCCAAGTGCCGCAATAGAGCTTACATGGCAAAACTTATGTACGCCAAAAGCCAGTGCGCAGTTTACCATATTTGCCGTGCCCTCTATGTTTACTTTGCGCAGCTGTTCTTCTTCCTTAGGGTTAAAGGTTATAAAAGCAGCACAATGGTATACATGCGTAATACCTGCAAAAGCAGCTTCGAGCGAAGGGATATCGAGAATATCGCCCTGCACCCATTGTATGGTGTCAAAAAGAGGTTCTTTGCCGTAATGGGTAAAAAGATTCTTTGTTTTGGTAAGGGTATCTGCATTGCGGTATAGGGCACGGATATTTTCGCCGGCTTCTAAAAGCTTAAGCAATAAATGTGCGCCTACTAATCCTGTTCCGCCGGTAATTAATATCATAGAAACAAATTTAGGCATCAAAAGAATATAATGTTTACCCATAGGGAAACTTTATTGCAAATATTTACAGATGTATAATTGCTTTATGTTTTCACTTTGTATTTTTGCAACCGTATTAAAAATAGAACATGAAAAATTTTGTAGCCGAATTGCAATGGCGTGGCATGGTGCACGACATTATGCCGGGAACCGAGGAACAACTGCTTAAGGAAATGACAACAGCCTATATAGGTTTCGACCCAACGTCTGACTCTCTGCACATAGGCAGCCTGGTGCCCATTATAATATTAAAACACCTGCACAACTATGGCCACAGGCCTATTGCCCTTGTGGGTGGTGCAACCGGCATGATAGGCGACCCATCGGGCAAAAGCGATGAGCGCAACCTGCTGGATGAAGCTACACTAAACAAAAACGTAAACGGTATTAAAACCCTGCTTTCGCGTTTTCTCGATTTTAATTCGGCCGATGCCAATGCTCCCATACTTGTAAACAACTACGACTGGATGAAAGAATTTTCGTTCATAGGGTTTGTGCGCGATGTGGGCAAGCGTATTACCGTGAACTATATGATGGCGAAGGACTCTGTTAAAAAACGCCTTACGGGCGAAGCAGGATCGGGCATGTCGTTTACAGAGTTTACCTACCAGTTAATTCAGGGTTACGATTTTTACCATTTGCATAAAGAGTACAACTGTTTATTGCAGCTTGGCGGCAGCGACCAGTGGGGCAACATTACTACGGGTACAGAGCTTGTGCGCCGTATGAATGGCGAGGGTGCAAAGGCGTATGCCATGACCTGCCCGCTTATTACTAAGGCAGACGGTTCTAAATTTGGGAAATCCGAAGGTGGTAATGTATGGCTTACCGCCGATAAAACATCGCCTTACAAGTTTTACCAGTTTTGGGTAAAAACCAGCGATGCCGATGCCGAAAAGTATATTAAGATATTTACCTTTCTTCCGGAAGAAGAAATAAATACTTTGATAGAAGCACACAAAGAAGCGCCACATTTAAGGCAGTTGCAAAAAAAGCTTGCCGAAGAAGTTACAACATTTGTACATGGTGCTGAATTGCTTGAAGAAGCAATACGCAGGTCTGATTTTGTGTTTTCTAAATACAACTACGAGCAGTTAAATGCAGTAAGCGAAGACTTTTTTACAGATATTTTTGGTGAATTTTTTCATGCTGAAATAACTCATGAACAATTAAACGGCGATATTGATATTGTGGAATTGCTGGCTGATGTTACAAAGATATTCCCATCGAGAGGAGAAGCACGAAAAGGTATAGTGGCTAATGCCGTTGCCGTAAACAAAGAAAAAATTACTATTGACTATAAACTATCTGATAAAGATCTGGTTTTAGGCAAATACATACTGGTACAGTTTGGCAAAAATAAATCGTTTGTATTAACGGTTAAATAATGAAAGGAGCTTTAGGGCTCCTTTTTTATTTTTGCATGACAATCTAATATCCAGTTTAAAATACCATTAGGTTGCAGCCCCTTATATCGCTGTTATCAAAACGGCCCAGGACTTCAAAAGACTGGTTAGGGTATTTTTTGCCAAGGTCCTGTGTGGCTATAAAAGAGCAGGAATTAATGTTGGCAAGGTCTATAACATTTATACCGCCGGTTTTGCCGTAGTCTATATATGTTAAGGCATCTTCGGTATCGCGGATTAGGATATCCATCCATGGTGGGCATTCAAAAATACCATCACGAAGAGAGTAGGCCTGCGAGAGCAATTCCGTCATTCCGTATTCCGAATGTATTTTGCTTACGCCAAAACCGTTGCAAAGCACTTCGTGCAATTCCTCCCGAATCATTTCGCGGCGGCGGCCCTTCATACCGCCTGTTTCCATGATTATGGTATTCTTAAGGTTAAAGTTTTGCTTTTCTATAAGGTCGAGCAGGGCATACGTAACGCCTATTAACAATACGTTCTGTCCGGCGTTATCCAGTTGGGTAAGTTTGGCTATAAGTTCGTCGTAGTTGTGCAGGTAAAAGCCGCTGTCAGGGTTATTAGAGCCTTGTATAAGGTCTTCCACCATGTATATGAGCGACGACCCTTCGCGCTGCAGGTATGAGGGCAGGAGGGCAAGAACGGCATAGTCTTCTATGTTGCCATAAAACTGCGAAAATGCCAGCCGAAAACTCTGCTCGTAATAATCAGTATCAGTTACTAAGTGCCTGCTGGTAACCATTCCGGTTGTGCCGCTGCTGGTAAAGGTTACTTTAACAGGATCTGCGGTGCTTACAACATCGTGCGATTTAAAAAACTGTATGGGCAGGAAAGGAATGTCCCTTACTAATTTTACATTGTTTTTATCCTTGTTTAAAAAACTGCAAAAATCGCGATATACCTTATTGTTATCATACTGATGACGAAACACTTTAAGCGTAGTTTTTTCGAACTCTTTTTTAGAGGCAATGGTAAAAATATCGGTAGTGGTAAGCAAAGCAAAAAGTTTTAGCAAAAGTACAAATAAAAAGCATCCCCTGTTTGTAGTAGGGGATGCTCATGAAATGATAATAAATGTTTATTTAACGATAAGTCTTTCGGTTAAAGTTTCGCCGGTTCCTATAGTGATATTAACTATATATATTCCTTGCTTAAAATCAGTAATTGTAATGCTATGTGTGGTTACGTCGTCCTGAAGCTTTTGGCTGTACATGGTTTTACCATCAAAAGAGGTTATTGTTACATTGGTTATATTTTTAGATGATGAAATTGTAACATTGCCTGATGCAGGATTTGGATGAACAGACAATGATTTGTTTTCCAATACTTCTTCGATGCTATTTTCAGGTGCTGCTTTTCGCGATGTGCTGGCATTTCCTGTTTCGCAATCATTTATTTTTGCTAAAAATAAACTGTTATTTGCAGTATAAAAATCAGAGCCTAAATATACCGAATTACCTGCTAAATAATTAGCTTCCGCAGATGTGCTTATGGTGTTTGATGCCATTATATCGTATTTTATTTGTCTGTTATCAATGCCCGAAGTTACATTGTTGGTAGGTGAAACCAAGGTAAGGTATGGAGGGCATCCGTCTGATATGGTGCATATAAATCCTGTAATAGAATCTATTTCGTCAATGCTTAAATTAAAATCGTCTGTAACCATTAAATACCTTCCCGATACACCCGGACCATCAGGGTCTGCAGGATATGATTCTACGGTACCTGTGTATGTACCGCCAAAGCTGGATATTGCCGCCGAAGCATTTAATGATTCATTATATGCTTCAGTAGGAGGTATATGGGTAACTACAAATTTTGCATGTCTGTTATTTTTAAATGCAGTATAATTTGTAAATGCAGCGTTTGTGTTTAACTGGTTAGAAGTACGGTTAACAAGGTAGCTGGCTGCGAGGCTAGATGCCCTAAACGCATCTGTAAACATATATATTACAAGATTGTTTGATGCAGAGCGATTAAGCGTTTTTTGAGTACTAATTATGTTAGCATCTAAAATATTATCAAGTGCCTTACCAATTAATCCTAATGCTTCATGAGCATAATCTGACGTTCCAACTGATCGTCTAATAAATGAGTTGGCAATAGTTACATTATTGGTAAAATCTGACTCTATGTATATTTTTGGATTAAAGCCGCCAATATAGGTGCCGCCGTAATGTACAACTGCAACCCTGTTTTCGTTGCACTCTAAAACATTAATAATGATGTTTTCTATAGAACTTTTCATGTTTACAAATTCGGCATCAGTAATAGACTGACTATTATCTATCCAGATAATCACATCGGCCTGCCCAAAGCTTTTTAGGCCCATGAGCATAAACAACGTTAAGTATAAATACACGTTTTTCATAATTATTATATTTTAATTAAACGTATATTATTTGTTGTCTGCCATTTTAAGTACAAGTGCTTTTAATTCTTGTAATTCTTTTGCCTGTTGGTCTATTTGTTTTTGTTGTGCTATGGCATACAGGGTAAGCTCTTCTATTTTTTCCTGCTGTATCTTTGCCATGTTGCCCATTTCTATACCATCTTCTTCAACCTGTTTGGCCGAAGGTACATTAGGTAAATGCCCGTTCTCTTGTATAAAACATTCTACCTCTGCAAGTGGTTTAAGTTTATAAGTATCTTCAAAAACATAATCAGCCCATGTTGTAGCCACACGTACCTCTTTAGCCAGTATGCCGCCATTAACCACAAGCTTATAAGCAGCCACGTTTATCCCTCCACCCGTTGTAGGGAAAGCCGCAGTGCCCAAACCTATACCCACTTTGCCATTAAATTTTAGAAGGTCATTGGCAAAGTCGCCCCAGATTAGTGGGGTGTAAGTTTCACCTTGATCTATTACTAATGTATTGCTTGTGCATTGTGCGAATCCAGCTAATGTACCTATAAATATACTTCCAGATACATTATTTCCTACATCTTCACAGCCACTGCCATTACCAATAAAAATATTCCCACTCCCAGTAATATTTGTATTTCCAGCATAATTGCCTATTGCAATATTTGCAGCTCCTATTGTATTTTGGCCCCCTGCTCCCTGTCCAAGAAAGGTATTAAACCTTCCCGTTGTATTAAAACTGCCTGAACTGTTCCCACAAAAAACATTGTTATCTCCTGTAGTGTTATTTAGACCACTTTGATGTCCAATAAAAGTATTATCTAATCCAGTTGCAGTATTTACTTTCCCTGCCTGATACCCAAAAAAAGCATTCCCGGTTCCTAAAGTTCCTGCTTCAAGACCCCTGCTGGTTATTGTGGTTGTTGCAGAATTGGTTTGCGCAGTAACTGTAAATAATCCCGTGGCAATTAGTATGCTTGTAAATAATAAACGTGTTTTCATAATAAAAGGTGGTTTTATGTTGTATTTAAAATTAGGAAAAATTTTACATGTATTTAACATTTTACATTATTATAATGTAACGTGCAGTTTAATTATTGTGAAAAAAAAAGCCCCGCTGTTTAGCGGGGCTCCTTATAAATTTATGTAGGGGTAAATTATCTTACAACAAGTTTTTTAGTTGCAGTTTTACCGGCTTCAGTAATTTTTACGATGTAAACACCAGCGTTAAGAGCAGAAGCATTTACTTCGCCGTTAGCAGTTGTAGTGTTTATAACCTGTTTGCCTAATACATCAAATACAGCTACTGTTTTTACAGCGTTGCTGCTTGATGTTACATTAAGGATGTTACCTGTAAGTGGGTTAGGGTATACTTTTAAACCAGCGATTTCGCTTTGTTTAACGCCAGCAACACCTGAAGTACCTGTGAATACAACATCATCTATACTAAAGTTACCGCCATCACCTTCTGCATTATAACCATAAAATCTGAAAGTTACCGGAGTTGTAAGTCCAGTGTGGTTACTTAAGTTTACAGTATGACCATTTACACCTTGTGTAAATGCATCTAATGTCCAGAAAAACACATTACCTGCTTGAACACTTACGTTAGCATTAGTGTCAATTGAAACAGGAAGATTTGTAGCGAAATTATCTACACTTGATCTTACAACATAAGTTCTTACACCAGTACCAGATCTTTGTCCTCTAAATGTAAGTTGAGTTAAATTTAAAGGTGCACCAGCAGTTGGTGTGATTATTACCTGATAGTAAACACCTGTATTTATAGTGCCAGTTAAAGCTGAATAATCATCAACTGCAGTTGTAGCTCCAAGTGGTTGGTTAGGGAATGAAAAACGACCAGGTCCTGATGATCCAGTAACGGTAGGTAATAAATTCGGGTTAACAACATTGAATGATCCAAAAGTAACTCCTGTAGCAGTTGGTACGGCGGTAGGGTCCGTTGTACCAGAAGTTTGAGTTACTCCTGCGAAATCATAAGTTGCAGTGAAATCCTGTGCAAATGCAGCTGCACCAAATAATAGGCTTAATGATAAAGTGTAAAGTTTTTTCATGTGTTTAATTTTTTTCTATAAATTTATTCTGTAGGGCAAAGATAATAACATTATACAAGTACAAAAGTGTTATAATGTGAAATTAAGGTTAATTCAAGGGGTTTTATAACAGTTTTAACTTACAGTTTTATTTAACTATTAGTTTTCGGGTGGCAGTAGCGTCGCCCTCCTTAACTTTTATAATATAAACGCCGGGGGTAAGGTTGCCTATGTTAAGCTCTTTACCCGTTATGGTTGCCTGCATTATTTTTTTGCCAAGCACATCATATATTATAACATCTTTGCTCTGGGCCGTTTTAGATGTTACATATATCCTGTCGCCACTTACCGGGTTTGGGTAAATGTTAAGCCCTTCTATAGTTTCTTTTCCGGCAGCAGAAACCTGTTTGCTTTCCTGGGCAACAGCCCCAAGGGAAAACAAAAAGAATAGCAGTAAAGTGATATAAAAGTAGTTTTTCTTCATTGATAATGATTGACGTTGTAAATGTATAAAATATTTTCAATAACCATACCAAATAAAATGTGAACTATACATTTTATTTAACATTTTTATTTTTGCTGTGTTTCAGTCAGTTAAAACGTAGTTAAACAATTATTTTTTAAATAATATACTGCTTAATTTACTGTGTTTTACAGGCGCTTTAGCATAAAAAAAACTGCCACATGTTATTGTGGCAGTTTTAGCAAAGCATATATTTGCTTTATTATTTTTTTACAGCCCAACTGCGGGCTGTTTTATCATAATAAGTATTAGCATCAGGAAATTCTATATAAAATTCTCCTTTAGCGTTTGCCGTGTAGTAAGGAGAAACGTCATCGCCATGCACATATTTTTCAAAAAGCATCGCTGTTTTTTTCCTTAACTCGGGCTCTTCCATTTTCCAGGTTCTTATTGCCTCTTCATATTCTGCTATTTTGCCATCTGCACCATATTTTAGTTTTCCTATAGTGGCAACTTTTTTGAGTTTAAGGCTTGGGGCAATTTTTGCAATTGCAAAATAAACGGTGCCATCTTTATCTTTATAATAATGTAAAAGGTCGGCTTTTTGTGCCCTTGCAGTATACTCTTTGTTGTATATAGTATCAAACTTTGTTGCCTCGGTTGCTTTATAGGCTAAATCATCTACATAGCGAATTACAGAATATTTAAAGCTTTCCTGCTCGGTTTTTGTTATATGTGCCGATGGCTCAGTAACAAGGATCTCTTTTTTACATGAGTATAGCGCAAGGATAAGAAAAAGAAATGAAAAATATTTCATGAGGTAGTCTTTAGAATTATAAAAAGAGCTTAGTCGTTATGACTAAGCTCTTCAAATGTATAAAAATTATTTTATTTAGTAAACTTTAGCGATAGGGTTAAATTCAGCCCAACCGTCTGTCCAGTCTGTAGCTCCAAAAGCACCTTTGTAAGTTACATTCTCTAAGCCTGCTAATTTAGCATCTGTAAAAGAAGCACCAGTAGCTAAAGTACCAGATGTTACAGCAAATGTAGGGTTAGCAGTATATGCAGTTCTTGTGTTGCTACCAAAGAAGATGTTTGTGTTTAAGCCTAAACCTGAGTATATAGCAGGGAAATCTGTAGTTGTAATAGTTGTATTACCGTTTGCAGCATTTTCCCATAGTGCTTTTACAGCAGCAGCATCGGCAGTCATACCTGTACCTACAGCATAAGTTAAAAGATCTGCAACAAGAACGTTGTTTTTAAGGATACCAGTACCTGCATTGTAGTTGTCAAATACAGTTTGTTGGTTGAACCTGATACCTCTTGGGTAACCTACAAATACAGAGTTTGCTACGTTAAGGGCAACTCTTCTTCTTAGGTCCATAGAGTGCTGGAAGTTAGCATTAACACTTTGAGTACTTACAGCACGTGGGCCTACAGATGTTAAGTTAGATATTACCGCAGTTGTAAGGAAATCTGTAGCGTTATCGTTAGGTCCGTTATCAGCCTCGATAGAGTTTGAACCAGACTGGTCAGCATAACTTGGGTAACGAACGTCAAGAGCATACTGTAATTTTCCAGAGAAACCAAAGTCGATATCAAAAGCATCATCCCAAGTTGCAAATACGATAAGGTGTTTGCCGTTTACAGCACCACCAAACCACTCAAAACCGTCATCACCACCAAAAGATGTCTGGCAGTACTCTACAACAGTACCAGAACCTACACCACCTAAAGTGATAGAGTTAGTTTCGTTGTTTGGAGTTAATTCAATACCTGCAAATTCTACCCTTACATATTTTAATATACCAGAGTTATCTGCATCATTTGTACCACCGTAAACTACAGCAGGTGTAATACCTTCTATAGCAGGGCTTGCCTGGTTTACTTTAGCTTTACCTAAAAGTACTATACCACCCCAGTCTCCACGGTCTCTTGTACCTTCTTCAAGAGCTGAAGTAAATACAATTGGCTCTGTAGCTGTACCTTCAGCCATGATTTTACCACCTAAACCAATAATAAGCGTACCTTTAGTAGCTTTGTCTCCATAAACTACAGTACCTGGTTGTACAGTAAGAGTTTTACCTTCGTTTACAAAAACCTGACCTTTAATAAGGTATTTTTTGTCTTTAGTTAATGTTTGAGTATCAAGGTTTCCGCTTAGTTCAACAAGGTCACTTCCTGCAACAGGTGGAGTAGTTGTAGTGCTGTCATCATCACTACATGATGTTACTGCAAGCATAGACATAACAACGCCGGCAAGATAAAAAAAACTTTTTTTCATAGTTGTAAAATTAATTATTGTGTTATTTATTAATTAAAAGTTGTAAGCAATATTCAGGTTAAATAATGTTCCTCTTTTAAGCACAGATGTTGCATTATCTTTGCTTGTGTTTATTTTTTCGTCCCTGTTAGAATCTTCATAAAAACGGTACTTGTCGTTTAACAGGTTTTGAATGCCAAGTTTAAATGTGGTATTGTTTACCTTTTTAGCAATGGTCATATCCAGGTTGTTACGGGACAATTCATAAATTGACGGGAAGTTTACGTCTCCGGCAGAGAATATCCTGTCGCCAAACCTGTTATAGATAAGGTTTACAGAAAAATCTTTTTCATCTTTATAACCCAGTGCAACATTTACAATATAAGGAGACTGTCCTTGTAGTGCCCTTTTTTGAACCTGTGCAACTGCTGCTGCACCAAGATCTACTTCGGATATTATGTATGATGCATTTAGGTTTACCGACATGCGGTCTATGATAGTACTGTTTGTCCAGCCCTTGAATGATTTTTTAGCTTCAAGCTCTACACCATAGTTGTTTGCAGATTTTGCGTTGTTAAATACAAACTGTGGGTTACCTGCAATTTGTGTAGTTAACTCTATAGGGTCTGTAAATCTTTTGTAAAAAGCACCAATACTTACGGTTTCGCTCTTGCTTGGGTAAAACTCATATTTAAGGTCTATGTTATCAATCTTTGCTGTTTTAAGGTCCGGATTACCTACAAGGTTAGCTTCGTTTACATAATCATAGAAAAGGAATGGGGCAAGTTCCCTAAATTCCGGCCTGTTTACCGTCCTGCTATAAGCAAAACGTACCAAAGAGTTTTCGTTTACGCTGTATCCTACGTTTAGCGATGGCAATACAGATGTAACGTTATTATTTACATTAACCGGGCCTGCATAAGTTTGAGAATCCAGTGTCTGGTTGTTTTGCTCTAAACGTACCCCTGTTGTAATATCAAAACGGTTTACAGAAAATTGTCCCTGTACATAACCGGCAAGATACGTGTTGTCTGCTTTGTAAGAATCTGTAGGGTTTGTACCCTCTCTTAAAGACCAACCGTCCTGGTTATTAACATTAGTGCTGTTAAATACTTCTGTTAAAGGAAGCCTTCTTAATTGCTCAGCCCTGTCAAAAGGAACATATCCCGGAATGATGTAAGTGTAATATTGCGCAGCAAAATCTCTTTTTCTATAGCTGGCATAGTAACCTGCTTTTAGTATAATATCGCTTAGCTCTTCATCGCCTTTTACTCTTTTAATAGTATGGGTAAAGTTTGCACCATTGTTAATAGAGTATTCGTTTAACTGGCCATAGTATCTTCCTGTATCAAATGGGTTAGATGCAGGCGGGTCTATCATAATATACGGGCTGTTAACATCTGTTGTTTGCTTGTAAGTCCTGAACCTTCTAAAGTCTGGTACATTATCTGTAAGGTCATTGTAGCCCACAACCCAGTCTAAAGTGTTGTTAGAATTTAATTTATGTTCGCCTTCCAGCTGGCCTGTGTACAGGGTGCTGCTTTGGTATAGCAGGTAATAGTTTTTAAGGATGTCGTTACCCCTGTCAAGAAAGTTGTTACCATCCCTTACAGTAGTTTCGTTTCTGCCTTTTTGGTTAAAAAGGTTTTTAAACTTAATTTTTGTATTATCTCCTAAACGCAATATCCAGTTAGAGAATAAAGTAGTATTAATTTCGTTTTGGTAAGTTTTATCCTGATAGTCAAACCATTTAGGAGCAACAGTTTCTCCCGGGTTTAGGGTAGAGTAACGTGTAAATTGCCTGTTGTAATCTTGGTATGTGTTAGAATATGACAATGAGTTTATAGTAAATAAGCTATTGTTTGTTCCACCTAAATTTATTTTACGGCCAAGGCTAAAGCCTAACCTGCTGTCTAAAAAGGCAGTCCTTTTTGTTGGGTTAAAGTTGTTAGGCAGTTCATGAGCCTGGGCGTCAGATACTATTCTTGTTGTTGCGTTAGATCCAAAACCGTTTGGTAACGGCCTGTAAGATTTATCAAACCCTAAAAAGTCTGTGTTAGAGCCTTCACTTTGCAGGTAATCATCAAAAGTTGTTCCTGTCCTGTAACCTGCACCTACATTTACCCTTGTAAACTCAGATGTGTTTTCGGCAGTTGTTATAGCAATTATACCCCCTGCAAAATCGCCTGGTTTATCTGCCGATCCTGTTTTATAAATTACCATTTTATCCAGCGAGCTTGTAGAAACAAGGTCAAAAGCAAAAGTTCTTTTATCAATTTCTGTACTTGGTGCAATAGAGTTATTTAGTAATACATTGTTATAACGCTCACTAAGACCCCTTATCATTACAAATTTACCATCTACAATAGTTACACCCGGAACACGCTGTACTGCTTCGGCAGCGTTATTATCGGTAGATTTTGCCATTTGTTCGGCAGATATACCACTTGTAATTTGTTTAGCTTCCCTCATTTCCAGTACAAGGGCGCTTTCTGTATTTCTTGTTCTTACTGTCTCAATAACAACATCTTCCATCTGTACACTGGTCGATGTTAAAATTTGGTCTGACGTTTGTGTTTCGCCTGCTACTATTGTAACTGATACTTCTACAGTCTGGTATCCTAAAAATCCAAAAACAATGGTGTGAGTTCCTGCCGGTACACTCAGGGTGTATTTTCCGCTCTCATCAGTGTTAGTAGAAATGCTTGAACCTTTTACCGATACACTTGCAAAAGGTAATGGTTCATTGTTCATGTCTTTGTCGGTAATAGTTCCTGTAAGGGTACCATTACTTTGCGCAAAGCTCATGGCCATTGTAAAGAATGCGATTAATAAAAATTTAAGTTTCATTTCGTGTGTTATAATTTTGCTGCAAAGTAAATGCCGCACTTTGATTCTAATGTTACATAATGGTTAGGTTTAGATTTGGCATTTATTACTAAATTGTTAACACATTAAATAATAGTTAACACGTTTCATGGTTTTGTATTATCTTTACCTTTACCGCCACAAAACATACACAGAGTGTCAATATGAAAAAAAAAGACATCAAGATTTTACTTGTTGATGATGAGCAGGATATCCTGGAAATTGTAGGATATAATCTTACGCAGGAGGGTTACCAGGTTATTACGGCAGTTAATGGTAGAGAAGCTGTTGCTAAGGCTAAAAAAGAAATTCCTCACCTTATTATTATAGATGTAATGATGCCCGAAATGGATGGCATGGAAGCTGTAGAAAATATAAGGAAGGTACCAGAATTGAGTAATGTGATTATTACCTTTTTAACCGCAAGAAGCGAAGATTACAGCCAGGTGGCAGGTTTTGATGCCGGGGCAGATGATTATATTGCTAAGCCTATTAAGCCAAAATTACTGGTAAGCAAAGTAAAAGCATTATTGCGCAGGCTTAAAGAAGATGATAGTAAAGCCGATGTGTTAAGGGTTGGCAATATTGAAATAAATCGCGAAGAGTACAAAATTGTAATGGAAGACCGCGAAATTGTACTGCCGCGCAAAGAGTTTGAACTATTTTACCTGCTGGCATCTAAGCCCGGTAAAGTGTTTAAAAGAGAAGAGATACTTGATAAAGTATGGGGTAACGAAGTTGTTGTGGGTGGCCGTACTATAGATGTACACATACGCAAGCTTCGCGAAAAAATAGGAGACGACATTTTTAAAACAATAAAAGGAGTGGGCTACAAGCTCGAAATTTTGTGACCATAAAATTTAAAAAATCATACCGCTTTGCCTTAAAATCGGCAAGTTATATTGCATTATTCGCTGCCGCACTGGTAGCGGGTTTAATGCAATTTTTTTATGAAATAAACTGGCAGTTTATACTGCTGCTCACTATTTCGCTTTTTTTCTTTTCGTTTTTTGTACTGCAATACCGCGTAGAGCATTTTATTTACCGCAGGGTAAAAAAAATATACGACGATATTTCGCTCCTTGAGTCCAGTACGTTTCGCAATAAATCTATCACTACAGATATGGCTACGCTTACCCGCGAGCTGGAAAAATATGCACGCGATAAAAAACGGGAAATAGAAACCCTTAAAATAGAGGAGGAGTATCGTCGGGAATTTGTCGGGAATGTATCGCACGAACTTAAAACACCATTGTTTACCGTTCAGGGATATATATTAACGCTGCTTGATGGTGCGATGAACGATAAAACTCTACGCAAAAAATACCTGCAACGTGCAGAAAAAGGTGTAGAACGCCTTATTTATATAGTGCAGGACCTGGATATGATTACCAAAATGGAGGTGGGCGACCTTAATTTATCATATTCAGAATTTAATATTGTAGACGTTGTACAAAGTGTTTTCGACCTTTTAGAAATGAAAGCCGATAAAAAAAGTATCATGCTTATGTTCGACCAAAAGTATATTAAGCCCATTACGGTATATGCCGACAGGGATAAGATACAACAGGTAATAACAAACCTTGTGGTAAACTCTATAAAATACGGCAGTGATGACGGTACTACAGAGGTGGGCATAGAAGATCTTGTAAATAATAAAATTATAGTACGTGTAAAAGATAATGGCGAGGGCATAGAGCGCAGGCATATACCCCGTTTATTTGAACGCTTTTACCGTGTAGACAGGAGTGGTGCACGTGCCGAAGGTGGCTCCGGCCTTGGCCTTGCCATTGTTAAGCATATTATAGAAGGCCACGATGAAAAACTGTATGTAGAAAGTGAGCATGGTAAGGGTTCTGAGTTTTCATTTACCCTCGAAAAGACTAAATAAGTCTTTCCATTTTATAGTACACTCTATATTTTTTAACCCCTTATACATGTCGGTTTTAGCAAGATCGCTAATTTTAAAAGCTTTTTGTGTGGCAAAAGGGGCCATGTTGCAGCGTTTTAATTTTTTGGCAAGATATATTTGTTCTGCATCTTCAGGTGTGGGTATAAAAAAAGCTTTTTTACCCAGCTTGGCAAGGTCCATAACATTAGTATATCCGGGACGGCACAGTACCATTTCACTTTCGTTAAATGCCTGCTCTAAGTCGGCAGTATTCATAAAGTTATAATAAGTAATATTATCTGCCTGCGTAACTTTTTCTACCTGCTCTACAAAGCCGCGAATAAAAATTACTTTTCCGGTATAATTAATAAGCTCCTTTCTAAGCTTTTCTTCCAGTAATGCCCGGTGTTGCTCCGGGCCCGATAGTAAAACCATCAGATTATATTTTTTTTCTGTAGCTCTTTTATGCAGGCGGCTTACAGGGCCTATGTATTTTAGGTTTAATATTTCATCTTCGGTATGGCCCAGTTTGCCAGATAGGTTTCTGTTGCCTGCAACATCGGGTACCCAGCATTCAAGATACCTTTTTACAAAAAACGAATGTATCTTAGATGTTAAGCGGGTAGTGTTACCGGTAAGTAAGTTAAGTTGATGTGTAATGAATACTGACGGTACCGATTTACAAAAGGCTCCTAAACGATTATCAGAAATTATTCCGGATAACCCGTATTCTTTAACAAATCCACACACTGTTTTATTTTCGCGGTGTACCGTCATAAACATGCGTGGCATTTGCAACAGCATTTTTAGTTTAAAAAATGCACCGTTCTTGGCGTATTCAATATGGTATTCGGGCAGCTCAAGTGCTGTAAGTAAAGGGAATTCTTTCTTTAGCAATTCCAGGGCGGCACCGTTTGATGCAATTACCGGTTCGTAGCCGTGATTTTCTAAAGCCTCTATTATGGGTATACAACGGGTAGCATGGCCCAACCCCCAATTGAGTGGGGCAACAAGAATTTTCTTTTTTAAGTACACCGGTTGTTATGTTTTTAATAAGTATTTAATAACTGCAATCTAAAATTATTTTGATTGCCATATATTTCGTTAATTTTACCAAAAATTTAAATTAAAGAGTGGGAAGTAAAAATAAATTAAGGCGCTTTAGGGAAAACGAAACTTTTGGCAACGTTTTACAGCCTACGCGCGAGGAAGCCGTTGCAGGTACATTTAACCTGAAGGGCAAATGGAATAGTGATTTTTTTAAAAATGATAATCCTATTATACTGGAGCTGGGTTGTGGTAAAGGAGAATATTCGGTAGGGCTGGCAGAGCGCTACCCCGATGCTAATTTTATAGGTATAGATATAAAAGGTGCCCGTTTTTGGCGTGGTGCAAAAACTGCTGTAGAGGATGGCCTGCATAACGTGGCTTTTTTGCGCACGCAGATAGAACTTATAGAAAACTTTTTTGCCGATGGAGAAGTGTCTGAAATATGGATAACCTTCCCGGACCCGCAAATAAAATACAAGCGTACCAAACACAGGCTTACCAATGCTGAGTTTTTAGAGCGTTATAAAAAAATACTAAAGGCAGATGGTGTGGTAAACCTTAAAACTGATAGCGAGTTTATGCACGGTTACACCCTTGGATTGTTGCATGGTGCCGGCCACGAGGTATTGTATGCTAACCATAATGTATACCATAATGCCGGTGCGCCGGAGATTGTTACTGCTATACAAACATTTTACGAGGCACAGTATTTAGAAAAAGACAAGCCTATTACATATATTAAGTTTAAAATAAAATAATATGGAAGTAATCCTCCCTTTACTGGTGGGCTTTGGTGTAGCATTTTCTACAACATTACTTCCGGGGTTATTAAACATGACGGCTGCAAAAATAAGCCTGCTTGAAGGCAGGCGTAATGCGCTTATTTTTGCAGTTGGCGCGGCTATAGTAGTTTTATTACAATCGTACATTGCGGTAACTTTTGCTAAGCTTATTAACAGGCGCCCGGATATTGTAGATACGCTGGAAGAAATTGGGGTGCTCATCTTTTTTGTACTAACCATATACTTTTTACTTATAGCTAAAAAGAAAAAGCCCAAAGCTGCCGATGCTGTTGTAAAAGTAAGGAGCAAAACAGGTAACTTTTTTTTAGGAATGGCATTATCTGCGCTTAACTTTTTTCCTATACCTTTTTATGTATTTTTAAGCATATCGCTTTCGGCTGTAAAAATATTTTTCTTTACAAACTTTTATATATGCTTTTTTGTAACCGGGGCAATGGGTGGTGCGTTTTTAGTGTTCTACCTGTATATTGCCTTCTTTAAGAAGTTTCAGCATAAAACAGAATTTTTTATGCGCAATGTAAATTACTTAATAGGTTCTATAACGGGAATTGTAGCAATAGTTACATTGCTAAAAATATGGAAAAACCATTACTAACGCTTTAAATTATGGCGGCAGATAATTCTAACTTTTTTGAGAAAGTATATGCAGTTGTAAAGCAGATACCTTACGGCAGGGTAACATCTTACGGGGCTATTGCCGCCTTTCTTGGGGCAAAACGATCTGCCCGCATGGTAGGATGGGCTATGAATGCTGCCCATAACCATGATGATATAGCAGCACATCGTGTGGTAAACAGAGTAGGTTTATTAAGCGGCAAGCATCATTTTGAGGGTACCAACCTTATGCAGCAGCTTTTAGAAAGTGAAGGTATAGAGGTGGAAGATTACAAAATAGTAGATTTTGCTAAATATTTTTGGGATCCGGCAAAGGAGTTGGAATTTTAAAATACTTAATTTCATCCCATAATTGTAAAATCACTACACTTCAGTGTGTAATTTTATAATTCCTTTGCTTTGTATAAAACCGGTAAAACTTTCTCTAAATAAACTTTTCATACTATCTTTGTACTTTGAACGAGTCTAAATAATAGGCTGTTATTGAAAGTTATATACAATGAAATTAGATAGAAAAGAAATACTTACTGCCCTTGAAACCATTACACTTGCCGGAGAAGGGCAAAATATGGTAGAGAGTGGCGCTATACGCAACGTGCTTACTTTTGGCGACGAGGTTGTGGTAGAACTTGTAATGCAAACCCCTGCCATGCACATTCGCAAGCGCGCAGAGGCAGATATAATTAAAACCATACAGGAAAAAGTACATCCTGACGCTAAGATAAAAGTAAACGTTAAGGTTGAAGCTCCGGAAAAACCCGAAATTAAAGGTAAGTCTATACCGGGCATTAGCAACATAATTGCAGTATCATCCGGTAAAGGTGGGGTAGGTAAAAGTACCGTTACGGCAAACCTGGCTGTTACCCTGGCAAAAATGGGCTTTAAAGTAGGCGTTCTTGATGCCGATATTTACGGGCCATCGATGCCTATAATGTTTGATGTAGAAAGGGAAAAGCCAATATCTATAATGGTAGACGGCAAATCTAAAATGAAGCCTATTACCAGCTATGGTGTAGAGATACTTTCTATAGGCTTTTTTACCAGCCCGGAGCAGGCCGTTATATGGCGTGGCCCTATGGCAGGTAAAGCCCTTAATCAAATGATATTTGATGCAGACTGGGGCGAGCTTGACTTTATGCTGCTTGACCTACCGCCGGGAACAGGAGATATTCACCTGTCTATAATGCAGGCATTGCCTATTACCGGTGCGGTTATTGTAAGTACACCGCAGGCTGTTGCCCTTGCCGATGCTAAAAAAGGCGTGGCAATGTTCCGTCAGGACAGTATTAATGTACCTGTACTTGGTATTATAGAAAACATGGCCTATTTTACTCCGGAAGAACTTCCTGAAAATAAATACTATATCTTTGGTAAAGAAGGTGCAAAAAACCTTGCCGAAGACCTTGATGTTCCTTTCCTTGGCGAAGTGCCAATAGTACAAAGCATACGCGAGGCCGGCGATTATGGCCGCCCTGCCGCCCTGCAAACCGCAACACCGCTTGAAGCCATTTTTGAAGAGCTTGCCCGTAACGTGGTTCAGGAAACGGTAAACAGGAATGATAACCTTCCGCCATCAGAGGCGATTAAAATAACTACGATGGCCGGATGTTCGGCTGTAAAAAAGAAATAAAATGACAACAGAAGAGATTAGAAGCAGTGTTGAAAGAGCCCTTGAAGAAATTCGCCCTTTCTTAGAATCTGACGGAGGTAATATTTCGCTTATTGATATTGAAGATGACAGGCATGTGCGTGTGCGCCTGGAAGGTGCATGCGTGGGCTGCAGCGTAAACCAGATGACGCTTAAGGCAGGTGTAGAGACTACTATTAAAAAGTATGCACCACAAATAGAAACAGTGGTAAACATTGCCTAATTTGCCCCAATAAAATACATCAGGTAAACTGATATTTATCATAATTTTTAAAAGCAATTTTAGGCATCTTTGTCCTGAAATTGCTTTTACCATATATAACCATGATCACAACAGATATACTTATAATAGGCGCAGGCCCTACAGGGCTTTTTGCCGTATTTGAAGCAGGACTGCTAAAACTTAAATGCCACATTATAGACGCGCTTCCGCAAATAGGGGGGCAGCTGTCTGAACTTTATCCTAAGAAACCTATTTTTGATATTCCGGGGTACCCGTCTGTGTTGGCGGGAGATTTAGTGCATAACCTGATGGAACAGATAAAACAGTTTCAGCCTGGTTTTACACTTAATGAAAAAGCCGAGACTATAAAAAAACTGGAAGACGGTACTTTTATAGTTACTACAAATAAAGGTACAGAACACCATGCCAAAGCCGTGGCTATTGCCGGTGGTTTAGGTAGTTTCGAGCCCCGAAAACCTATTATAGAAAGCATAGAATTTTATGAAGATAAAGGTGTGGAGTACTTTGTAAAAGACCCTGAACTTTTTCGTGATAAAAAAATTGTTATTGCCGGTGGTGGCGACTCTGCACTTGACTGGAGTGTTTTCCTTGCCGATGTAGCATCTGAAGTAACTTTAGTACACCGCAGGAACGAGTTTCGTGGCGCGTTAGATTCGGTTGAGAAAGTACAGGAACTTAAAAAACAGGGTAAAATTCGCCTTGTTACACCTGCCGAAGTTACGGGCATTCGTGGCGATGAGCACGTGGAAGAACTGGATATAGAAATTGATGGTGCACACAGCACCATTAAAACCGATTATTTTATTCCGCTTTTTGGACTTACACCTAAGCTTGGCGCTATTGCCCACTGGGGACTTGAAATAGAAAAGAATGCCATTAAAGTTAACAACGCCTTAGATTACCAGACTAATATAGAAGGTATTTATGCCATAGGCGATATTAATACTTATCCGGGTAAGCTAAAGCTGATACTTTGTGGTTTCCATGAGGCTACGTTAATGTGCCAGAGTGTGTTTAACAAACTTAACCCGGGAAAGAAATACGTGCTTAAATATACTACCGTGAGTGGAGTAGATGGTTTTGATGGTACCCGTAAGGAAGCTGAAAAACAGGTTGTAAAAGCAATAGATTAATTTGTTTAGAGTTTAATGCATAAAGTTTCCTGACAGTTCGTTTAGGATTGAGTGGGTAACTTTAAACCTGAAACTTTAAATGTTAAACAAAGTTTATGAGCGACGTAACAATAACAATTACCGATAGGGAAGGAGTAGTACACGAAGTGCAGGCACCAACAGATATGGCCATGAACATTATGGAGCTGTGCCGTGCTTACGAGCTTGCACCAGATGGTACTATAGGTGTGTGTGGCGGCATGGCCATGTGCGCCTCCTGCCAGTGCTATATACTTAACGATGTAGAGATACCCGAAATGGGCCCCGATGAAGATGCTATGCTGAGTGAAGCTTTTAACGTGAAGCCTAATAGCCGCTTGGGATGCCAGATACCCATTACACCCGAACTTGAAGGGCTTGCTTTAGAGCTTGCCCCCGAATAACAAAAAATCCCGCACTGCGGGATTTTTTGTGTCTATTAATTAGTGGTTTTGCAAATTATGCTACAGTCGCTGTGGTACTCAAGTATATCCATTCGCGCCTCTGTATCTTAGCGCCTTTGCGTGACATTTTTAAGCACATTGTACTGTAGTATTCTATAAATAATGGTGTGCTAAGATTTAGGTTCTGCGAAATACATCTTTATAAGACCTTTCCCTTTAGCATCTAATTCACCACGATACTCTGTATCGTAGTGGTCTCTAACTAAGTTATAAGTGCTCTCACTTATGTTTACCTTACCGGGTTGGCCGTTAGTTTCCATACGCGAGGCAATATTTACAGCATCACCCCAAATGTCGTAAGCAAACTTTTTAATGCCCACAATACCGGCAACCACCTCACCGGAGTTAATGCCTATGCGCATTTCAAAAAATACTTTTCCCTGCAGCTCACGTTGTTTTTTGTAATCGATGATAAAATCCCTTATCTCTAAAGCCGCTTTTACAGCGTTAACAGCATGGTTTGGGGATGCAGTGGGCAAACCGCTTACAGCCATGTAGGAATCGCCTATAGTCTTGATTTTTTCGATGTTATACTTAGTTGTAATCTGGTCAAAAGCTTTGAAACAATAATTAAGTTCGGCTATTATTTCTGTAGGAGATAAATTTTCAGATAGTTTGGTAAATCCCACAAAATCTGTAAATAATATAGATACCTCTCCGTGTTGCTGGGCATGTGCCTCGCCATTAATTTTAAGCTCTTCGGCCACTTCTGCCGGAAGTATGTTTAGCAGCAGGTCGTCGCTGCGTTTCTTTTCATGGGCAATAATACGGTTATCTTTCCTCTTGCGCGTATAGGCCACACCGGCACCAATACTAATGAGTACAAAAATGCCAATACCGGCATAAGCATAATTGCGGTTTGTTTGTTCTTTATCAAGGGCTGCTTTTTGATTAGCTTTTAAAAGGATTTCTTTTTCATTATATGCAAAATCAGCCTGTCTGGCAATAAGCTTTTCCCTGTTTGCCCTGTTGTATACACTGTCTTTATAATTAATGTAAGCCTTATAATGGCTTAGGGCCCGCTTGTCGTTTCCTGCAGATTCATACCCCTGATGTAAATAGTCAGACACCATGGCAAGCATATCATAGTCAAGGGAGGTTTTATAAAATTTTACCGATTTTTCCAGTAAGGCAATACCTTCCCTAAGAAGGTTTTTATCTTTACTGCTTTTAGCTATAGTTATGCAGGTTGCGCCTACATTAGCTTCAGATTCTGCCAAAGGCTGTGCTACTTTACGCTCTTGTGCTATGCTTAAGGCCTGTCTATGATATTTAAGTGCCCTGGTATAATCTTGTAAAACAAAACATCGCTGTGCAATATTTGTAAGTATACTATTATTTTTTTCTTTAAGTGCTTTTTGTGCAATTTTATCATATTCTGCCACCGCACCCTTATTATTTCCTTCATTTAGGTAATTAGTTGCATTATTTAAATAGATATTTTCTTTGCTTGAGGTTGCATCTTTACAATTTTTGTGCTTAGAGGCAAATTCATTAGCCTTTTTCAGGTTTTTTTTGTCTTTATAGACATTTGCCAAGTAAGCATATAAAATGCATTTATCAATGCCGGGAGCATTATTTTCCTCAGCTTTTTTAAGCAGGGTAAGGCATTGGGCTACTACTTTATCAGTACTGCCTAAAGTACTAAATATCTGTAATAAAAAGGCATTAGCCCGTCCAGAATGTGCTACAAGTTTATTTTTATCTGCAACACTGATTACTTTATTACATAAATCTACAGCTTTAATTAAGTCATTTCTTTGCTGGTACATATACGCCAACTCAAGGCCTACTTCACAATATTCGTTATATTTTTTATGTTTTAAGTATGCATCGGCCGATTGCAGAAAATAACTCTCGGCAGTTTTAAAATCGGTTGTTTGATAATTTATACCTATAAAGCGGCTTATAAATGCAACGCCTTTCCACCGGTTAGCCTGTTTGGCCTCCTGTAGTGCTAATAACAGGTAGTGGCGCTCTTTTTGCTCATCTTTAAACCTTACTATTTCAGCAAGTACAAGATAGCTGCTCATTTTACCTGTGTAAAGATTAATTTGATTTGAGATGGCAAGCGCATCTTCGGCATAGCGTTTTGCATCATCATCCTTAGCTAAAAAGCGGCTTAAGCGTGCCAGTTTGATATAGGCATCAACTTTTACAGAATCTATTTTTACCGCAGGAAGCGCACCCGATATAGAATCGAAAATTTTTTGATATGCCTGTTTGTTTTCCTGGCTATAACAGTCTAAACAAGAAAACAATACAATAAGAAGAAATAATAATTTTCTTAGCATCAGCATTAAATTAACATAATGTGTAAACATAAAAAAATCCCGGAACATTCCGGGATTTTTTGTTTATAATTTGCAACTGCTTATTTAAGCTTTTTCTTAACTTCTACTTCCTGGTAAGCTTCTATAGTGTCATACTCTTGTATGTCATTGTAGTTTTTAATTTGCATACCACAGTCATACCCTTTAGATACTTCCTTAACATCATCTTTAAAGCGTTTAAGAGTGCTTAGTTCTCCGGTAAAGATAACTACGCCTTCACGTATAAGCCTTATTCTTGAGTTACGGAATATTTTACCATCTGTAACCATACATCCTGCAATAGAGCCCACTTTAGAGATTTTAAATACCTCACGAATCTCGGCAGTACCGGTAATCTCTTCCTTCATTTCCGGAGAAAGCATACCTTCCATTGCATCCTTAAGGTCGTCTATAGCATCATAGATGATAGAGTAGTTACGGATATCTATTTCTTCTTTATCTGCAAGTTGTCTTGCACTCGCCGAAGGACGTACGTTAAAGCCTATAATGATCGCATCTGATGCCGAAGCAAGCAATACATCACTCTCTGTAATAGCACCTACACCCTTGTGTATAATGTTTATTTGTATCTCTTCTGTAGATAGTTTAGAGAACGAGTCAGAAAGTGCTTCAACAGAACCATCCACGTCACCTTTAAGGATAATGTTAAGTTCTTTAAACTGCCCAAGAGCAATCCTCCTGCCTATCTCGGCAAGGGTAATATGCCTTTGTGTACGTACACTTTGCTCACGCATAAGTTGTGTACGTTTAGCAGCAATTTGTTTAGCCTCTTTTTCGTCTGCATATACGCTAAATTTATCACCGGCAGTAGGTGCGCCATCTAAACCTAATATAGATATAGGTGTACTTGGCCCTGCCTCTTTAATGTTGTGCCCGCGCTCATCGTGCATGGCCTTAATTTTACCGTGGTGTTTACCGGCAAGAACATAATCGCCAAGGCGAAGTGTACCGCCCTGTACAAGCACTGTAGATATATAACCGCGGCCTTTATCAAGAAACGCCTCAACAACGGTACCTACGGCAGCTTTTTCCGGGTTAGCCTTAAGGTCTAACAACTCGGCTTCAAGCAACACTTTTTCAAGAAGTTCTTTTACGCCTGTACCTTTTTTAGCAGATATGTCGTGCGATTGTATTTTACCACCCCAGTCTTCAACAAGGAGGTTCATACCGGCAAGGCGTTCTTTAATTTTTTCAGGATTAGCATTTGGCTTATCCACTTTGTTTATAGCAAATATAATAGGTACACCTGCAGCTTGTGCGTGGTTAATAGCCTCTTTAGTTTGCGGCATTATATCATCATCTGCAGCAATTACAATAATGGCAATATCTGTAACCTGGGCACCACGTGCACGCATTGCGGTAAACGCCTCGTGGCCCGGTGTATCAAGGAATGCAATTTTTTGGCCATTATCAAGTGTTACACCATAAGCACCAATGTGCTGTGTTATACCACCACTCTCGCCGGCAATTACATTTTCTTTACGGATATAATCCAGAAGCGATGTTTTACCGTGGTCTACGTGGCCCATTACGGTAACGATAGGTGCGCGGAATACAAGGTCTTCTTCTCTGTCTGCAACTACTTCTTTAGCTTCTTCAATATCAGTGGTTATAAATTTAATTTCATAACCAAATTCATCTGCTACAATGGTAAGTGTTTCGGCATCCAGCCTTTGGTTCATGGTAACCATGATACCAAGAGACATACATACAGATATTACTTTAGTAATAGGCACATCCATCATGGTAGCAACTTCACCTACGGTTACAAACTCTGTAACCTCAATAGTTTTGCTTCCTTCGTCAAGGGCACGTTGCTCATCATCCGTTCTCTGGCGGTGAGAGTCACGTTTATCCCTTCTGTATTTAGCAGCTTTAGATTTACCACCTTTACCCTGAAGTTTTTCAAGCGTTTCACGAATCTGGTTTTTAACCTCTTCGTCTGTAGGCTCTACTTTGCTTACAATAGCAGGACGCTTGTTAGGGCCAAATTTACCACCACCGGTAGTAGCCTGCCCGCCTGTGTTAGGCCTTATTAAGCCTGCACCACCTGGTGTACGTATGTGTACGGCAGCACCCTGTTGTCCTTGTGGCGGCTTGTTAGGGCCGTTAGGGTTAGGGGTAATTCTTTTTCTCTTATTCTTGTCTGCAGCGCTCTGATTATTTGTATTAGGGCGTATTGCAGGATCTTTTTTAGGCTCCTCTTTTTTCTTTTTAGGCTTGTTAAACTGCGATAAATCTATCGTTTGGCCTGTAAAGGTAGTACCCGAAAGTTTTTGGTACTGGGTAGTTATTTTTTCTTCCTCTGGTGCGCCTGCAGCATCTGTTGCCGGTGTAGCGGGTGCATCAGCCGGGGCTGTAGCCTGCGGTGCTGCCGGAGCAGTTTCTGCTGCCGGTATTACCGTAGCAACTGGTGCAGCCGGAGCCGGAGTTTCGGCCGGTTTTTGTTCCTGTTGTACAGGCTGTGCAGGTTTTTCTTCCTTAGCCTGTGGTTGTGCCTGTATTTTAGGCTGCTCAGGTTGCTTTTGCGCTACCGGTGCTGCTTCAGCGGGTTTAGGTGCTGCTGCGGGCTGCGGTTTTTCTGCCTGAGGTTCCTGTGTAACAGGGTTTTCTTGTTGTTTTGCAGGAGCTTTGTCTGAAGCAGGCTCAGCTTTTTTAGGGTTAAGGTCTATTTTGCCCACAGAAACCGGCCCGGATAGTGTAGCTCTCGCCCTTATAACTTCCTGCCTTTGTTTATCCTCATCCTGCTTTCTTTTTTCTTCCAGCTCTTTCTCTCTTTCTATACGCAGTGCCTCTTTTTCTTTCCTCTTTTCTTCGCTTACTTCAAGGGATGCGGCTTTGTTACCCTTGTCGGCAGAAAATTGGTTAAAAAGGGCATTATATTCCTGTCCGGATATCTTGGCATTGGGACTCGCCTCAATTATGTGGCCCTTATCTTTAAGGAACTCCACAGCCCTGTCCAGAGAAATATTTAATTCCCTTAAAACTTTGTTTATTCTTATTGCTCTTTCTTCAGACATAAATTTTTATTACTATTATCTTCAATCGTTGTGTTGTGCGGAATGTGATTACACGTTATGAATCCTCAAACTCATCTTTAAGTATCCTCATTACTTCAAGGATAGTTTCTTCTTCAAGATCAGTTCTCCTTACAAGATCGTTTACATCCTGGTTTAGTACGCTCCTTGCCGTATCCAGGCCTATTTTTGCAAATTCTGCAATGATCCATTCATCAATCTCGTCAGAGAACTCTGTTAATTCAACATCTTCATCTTCAGCAGGTGTGCCTTCGCGAATTACGTCGAGCTCATAACCTGTCAATAATCCTGCCAGTTTAATGTTATGCCCGCCGCGGCCTATTGCTTTAGATACTTCTTCCAGCTTAAGGAAAACATCTGCCCTGTGGGTTTCTTCATTAAGCTTAATAGAAGACACTTTGGCAGGGCTTAAAGCTCTCGAAATGTAAAGCTGCGTATTTGTCGTGTAATTAATAACGTCTATATTTTCGTTGCCCAGCTCACGTACAATACCGTGAATCCTGGAACCTTTCATACCCACACAAGCACCTACAGGGTCTATCCTGTCATCATAAGAGTCTACCGCTACTTTGGCTTTTTCGCCCGGTATCCTTACTACTTTTTTAACCGTGATCAGTCCGTCTGCAACTTCAGGAATTTCCTGTTCAAACAGTTTCTCAAGGAAAAGTTCAGAGGTACGCGACATAATAATTTGAGGTTTGTTGCCCTTAAGCTCCACATTCTCAATAATGCCACGCACATTGTCACCTTTCCTAAAAAAGTCACTTGGTATTTGTTTTTCTTTAGGCAACACGATCTCATTACCTTCATCATCCACCAAAATTACAGCTTTTGGCCTTACGTGGTGCACTTCGGCAGTATAAATATCACCAATAATGTCTTTAAATTGCTTGTAAAGGTTGGTGTTATCGTGTTCGTGTATTTTAGATATAAGATTTTGGCGTAAAGCAAGGATGGCCCTGCGGCCCAGCTGGATAAGTTTTACCTCTTCAGATACGTCTTCGCCCACCTCAAAATCCTTCTCTATCCTGCGTGCCTCTGTTAATGAAATTTCCTGGTTAGGGTCTTCCACTTCGCCATCGGCAACAACCACACGGTTTCTCCATATTTCCATATCCCCTTTGTCAGGGTTTATAATGATATCAAAATTATCGTCCGATCCATATTTCTTCTTCAATGCATTCCTGAATACATCTTCCAGTATCGCCATTAGCGTAACGCGATCTATAAGCTTATCATCTTTAAACTCTGAAAACGAATCGATTAATGCGAGATTTTCCATGCCAACTACTTTATTTTTTTAAAATTTTATTACAACAACAGCTTCCTTAATATCCGCATAGGCTATTTCTGCCTTTTTCTCTACGGTTTCTTTTCCTTTGCCTATTTGTTTAGGTTCGCGGGCAGTCCATTCAAGTACTATCCCGTTCTCATTAGCATCGGTAAGGTCTGCCTCTATTTCCTGCTCATTAGTTTTAACAAGCACTATTCTTCCTATATTTTTTTTAAACTGCCTTGGGTTGGTCATCGGGCTGGTTGCCCCGGCCGATGCTACCTCCAGCGAAAAATCTTCTTCTTCCCTGTCCAGGTTGTGCTCTATGGCACGGCTTATGTTTATGCAGTCCTGCAGGGTAACACCATTATCACCATCAAGGGTAACATTAATTTTATTGCCGCCGCCTATTGTAAGGTCTATTAAAAACAGGCTGGGGTGCTCTTCCAGGCCGGCATTAAGCAGACCCATAACTTTTTCCTTAAATGTCATATTTGTATAAAAAGAGGGGACTTTTGTCCCCTCATTATTCAGCATTTATTAAATAACTGCGCAAATATACAAATAATTTTTATATCTTGAAAATCATTGGGTAATGTAAAATTTATTCTTAACTTTATGTTTGTTAAAATCCAGCCAATTATTGTTAATTATTTACACCTATGAAAAAAATATTAGTCCCAACAGACTTTTCTGACCATGCCGAATATGCCCTTAAAGTGGCTGCACAAATTGCCCGCGAAAATGATGGCGAAATTTATTTGCTGCACCTTTTAGAGCTTCCCGGTGAAGAAAGTGATGCTGTAACATCTGGCGCTGAAGCCCCCGAAATTATATTTTTCCTGAAAAAAGCCCATGAACGTTTTGACGAGGTTCGGTCGGCAGAATATCTTGAAGGGCTTACGGTTACAGAAAATGTAAAGTTTGATAAAGCTTTTGATGGTATACTTAAAATAAGCAAGGAGCACGATATAGACCTTATTGTTATGGGGTCGCACGGTGCCAGTGGTTTCCACGAAATGTTTATAGGTTCTAATACAGAGAAGGTGGTAAGGGTGTCTGAAGTTCCCGTTCTTGTTATTAAGAAGGAAGGAGCCGACTTTAACCCTGAAAAATTTGTGTTTGCCTCTAACTTTAGCAACGAGATTAAAAAGCCATTTGCCAGGGTAGTAAATTTTGCCAACAGCTTTAAGGCGAAACTGCACCTTGTGTACATAAACACGCCAAACGAATTTAAATCTACTCACGAAGCCGAAAAACTAATTCATGATTTTACATCGGGCTTTAGTATTGTTAATGGTTTTAGTACCCATATATACAGCGATGTGAATGTAGAAAAAGGCATACTGCATTTTGCCAACAGCGTAAATGCCGACCTGATAGGTATGTGTACGCATGGTCGCCAGGGTATTGCCCACTTTTTTAACGGCAGTATTAGCGAAGACCTTGTTAACCATGCGGTAAGGCCGGTGGTTACCTTTAAAATATAATTTAGTGACTGTACTTTAATGGAAAACCATCCTGCGAGGGATGGTTTTTTTGGTTTACAAAGAAGATCTAACATTTATAATAATTATTGTTCTAATACTTTTTGCTGCAATCCGTTTTTTGTTGACTTCTTATACTTTGCATAGAGTCAATAAATATTTTATTATGGCGCTTTTCGAATTCAGCATTCATTGTTTCCTCATAGCATAAATCATTAAATTTTTCGCCACCAATTAGCGGTATGCATGTGGATGAGCCATATGCATAATCAACCTGTATTCCTTTTTTTAGAAACAATTCTTTTACTTTTTCAACTTCACACATTGTATTCATGTTTCCGTGGTAAAAATAATAAATAAGCTTCCCGTTTTTGATGTCTTTAACAGCACGTTTCTTTGCGTTTATACATGCTGTGTCAACAACTATTAACCTTTTTTTACTGGCTTTGGCATGTTTAAGTGCGTTTTCATAATCGTATAAATTATAAGAAATAACTGAGTCGGACACTTTTGTTTCCGGTTTTACATCTTTCTTTTTATCGCATGATGATAATAATATGGTAATTATTGAGATAAGGAGTAATAAAAAATTCTTCATTGAGAGGTAATTGTTATAAGATGTTAAAATATAAAATTTCTCCAAAAAAAAAGCAGCTAAGAAATTTATTCTCAACTGCTTTCTTTAAAATATATAAGTTTTTTTAAACCGGAATATAAATTTTAAACATGGTGCCTTCGTTAGGTTTGCTTTCTGCAGTAATGTAGCCCTTATGATTTTCTATGATCTTCATTACAATGGCAAGGCCAATGCCCGTGCCTGGCTGCAGATCCCTTGTTTCGAGCCGCTGAAAAAGCTGGAATATCTTATCTTTATACCTACTGTCAAAGCCAATGCCGTTGTCTCTAAATGTTATTAAGTGGTACTCCTTTTCTTCTGCAATATTTGTTTGGTATTCAACACGTTTAGTAAGTTCGTAATCAATTGTTATTTCCGGCATAATATCGGGACGCGAAAACTTAAGCGAGTTTGAAAGTAAATTGCAAATAACCTGCCTGAATTGAAATGCTATAGCATTAAAATAAGCATTGGTGGTTACGGTTATGTTTGCGTTTAGCTTTCCTGTTTCTTCCTCCAGGTCTTCTATAACATCTTTTACCACGGCTTTTAAAGAAATCGTGTCATACTGTTTATTTTCGGTAGTACGCGAATAAGCAAGAAGGTCTTTTATAAGGTGGCTCATTCTTGATGATGCCTTACCTATTTTCATAAAATACTCTCTCCCGGTTTCGCTAAGGTTGTTATATTCCCTGTCGTTAATGAGCGAGGCAAATGTTTGTATTTTGCGCAATGGTTCCTGCAGGTCGTGGCTGGATATGTAATTAAATGCCTGAAGTTCTTTATTTGCCTTTTCGAGCTGTATCTTCTGGCCTTCAACTTCGGCCACCCTTTCGGCAACTATGTTGTCAAGGTTTTTTGTGCGCTGCTCCAGCAATTCCCTTTGCAGGTTAAGCTTGTTGTTTGTTTTGCGCAGTTCGAGCAGGTTCATGACCTGTCCGGCAAGTATATTCAGCGCATTTAACTGTGCTTCTGTAAGTTCGCGTGGCTTGTTGTCTATAATGCAGAATGTGCCGAGGCCATAACCGCTGTTAGATACCAGGGGTATGCCGGCGTAAAATATAACATTAGGGTTTCCGATTACGAGGGGGTTGTTTTTAAAGCGGTCGTCGAGCCGGGAATCGGGTATTATAAATGCCTCGTCAGGATTAGTAATAGCATGCGAACAAAACGAATGCTGCCTGTGGGTTTCCTCTGCATCCAGCCCGTGGTGCGATTTAAACCACTGGCGGTCTTTATCTACAAGGCTTATAAGTGCAATGGGCACATCGCAAATAACAGATGCAAGAGTGGTTATATCCTCATAATCCTTTTCTGTAAGCGAGTCAAGAATATCATAGCTCCTTAATTCTTTAAGGCGTTTTTCTTCTTCCTGTGGGTCCTGCCCATAATGCATCGCTTTCATTCATCAAACATAATAAAAAATAACATTAACTTTTTGCTAAAATTTAGATTTTAATTATTTTTTAAATAAAATTTTAAGATTGTAAGTGCTTAAAATAAAAAAGCAGCTAAGAAATTTCTAAGCTGCTTTGTTTAAGTTTTTTAACCGGTTACGCGTTTTGTTTTTTGTTTTCGAGCGTTTTAACCGGGGCATTTACGCTTATTCCGCATCTTTTGCCACGGCAGCCATAATGGTGTGCAGGGCTGCATGATGCTAATAATACAAGGGCCGCGCCCAAACCTAATAAATACTTCTTTTTCATAAATATCTTTTCATTTTGTATTTGCATATTATTATACAAACTTAATGCCAAAGTTTTTCAACTAACTGTAAACGTATGTGTTAATGTCTTTAAACCCCTTCTGTAAAGCTGCCTTCATTTTGCATTGCCTTAAGCTGTTCCAAATAATGGCGCTCGTTGCTCAACCTCGGAATTTTGTGCTGCCCGCCCAGTTTATCCTGTTCTTTAAGCCAGTCATAAAACAACCGAGGCCTTGCTACGTTAAGCACAAGCGGGTTTAGCGTCATGTTGTTGTAACGCTTGGCCTCATAGTCAGAATTTACCGTTTGCAGCGTTTCGTCCAGTATTTGCCTGAATTTCTCTACATCCTGCGGGATGCATTTAAACTCAACGATCCACTCGTGTGCGCCTTTTTGTTTGCCCTCCATAAAAATAGGGGCAACGGTATAATCTATCACTTCGGTATGGGTAAGCTCGCAGGCACGGGCAATGGCCTTATCGGTATTTTCTACTATAAGCTCTTCGCCAAAAACATTAATATGGTGTTTAGTCCTGCCGGTAACTTTTATACGGTACGGATTGATGGATGTAAACCTCACGGTATCGCCTATAAGGTACCGCCACAGGCCGGCATTGGTAGTAATTACCACTGCATAGTTTTTATCTTTAACCACCTCAGCAAGCGGAATAACCCTTTGGTTTAGCGTGCCAAAAGTATCCATAGGGATAAACTCGTAAAAAATGCCATAATCCAGCATAAGCAATAGCTCGTTGCTGTCGTTGCTGTCCTGTATGGCAAAAAAGCCTTCGGAGGCATTATATATTTCGTAAAATTTAAAATCTTTTTTAGGCAGTATTTTTTTGTACTGCTCGCGGTAGGGGTCAAAGCTCACGCCGCCATGAAAATACACTTCCAGGTTGGGCCATATTTCGAGCAGGTTACTTTTGCCTGTCTCTTCGAGTATGCGGTTAAGCAGCACCATCATCCATGAGGGTACACCTGCAAAACTGGTTACATTTTCGTTTACCGTTTCCTGTACTATAGCGGCCAGTTTGCTTTCCCACTCTCCCATAAGCGATACACGGTTGCTTGGGGTACTGCTTAGCTCTGCCCAAAACGGCATATTGTCTATAAGTATGGCAGAGAGGTCGCCAAAAAAGGTGTTGTTATCTTCATACAGTTGCTTGCTGCCGCCCAGCCTTAAACTTTTTCCGGTAAACAATTGCGAGTCTTCGTTATTGTTAAGGTACAGGCACAGCAGGTCTTTACTGCCGGCATAATGGCAATCTTCCAGCGCTTCGGGGCTTACGGGTATAAACTTGCTTTTAGCATTAGTAGTACCGCTGCTTTTTGCAAACCATTTTATACTTGTGGGCCAAAAAACGTTTTGTTCGCCGGTGCGTGTCTGTTCTATAAGCGGCTCCAGGTCTTCGTAAGTAGAAACCGGAACCCTTTGCGAAAATGTAGTGTAACTTTTTATCGACTCAAAACCATATTTTTTACCAATGGTTGTATTCTCTGCTATTTGCAACAGGTTGTGCAACAGCTCTTCCTGTACCTCGTTAGGGTATTTCATGAACAATTCTATCTGGTGGATACGCTTTTTAAGTATCCACGATGCTATCGAATTGATTATAGGCAAACCCATATTTTACTATCTTTATGCCATAAAAATACTGAATTTTTTCATGCAATACGAAGGCGTACTCACAAAAATGCAAACAGAGGCGGGCAGCCCCATACAATATTATCTTGTTTTCGAGAACAGTTTCCTGCACGTTAACCAACTCCTGGGCAAACCTTTCGAAATTAATTTTATGGGCTACAGTTGTACCAACTGCAATAAGAAGAAAAAGATTTACCGTATGGGTTTTTGCTACGATTGCTTTTACAGTATCCCATCGGCAGGGGACTGGATCATGCGCCCGGAGCTTAGTACAGCCCATTTGGGTGTTGCCGACCGTGACCTTGCTTATGAGGAGCGTGTGCAATTGCAACCCCATGTGGTTTACCTGGCATCGAGCAGCGACCTAAAAGTAGGGGTAACCCGAAAAACGCAGGTACCTACCCGATGGATAGACCAGGGGGCAAGCTACGCCACACCGCTTGTAGAAGTGCCCAACCGTTACCTTGCCGGTATTACAGAGGTTGCCCTTAAAAACCACTTCTCTGACAAGATTAACTGGAAGAAGATGCTCCTTAACGATGTTGCGCCAACAGACCTTATTGCGCGCCGTAATGAGGCCAGTTACCTGTTGCCCGATGAAGTGCAGGAATATTTTGAAACTACTCCCGAGAAATTATATACATTAGAATATCCGGTCCTGGAATATCCTAAAAAAATAAGCAGCCTTAACCTAAGCACTACACCTACTTATAGCGGTGTACTTACAGGTATAAAAGGGCAATACCTTATTTTTGAAGATGGCACCGTGTTTAATGTGCGCTCTTATGAAGGTTTTGTAGTGCAGATTAATGTGTGATGATTTATAATGCAACTGTGTTTATTAAGGTTGAGTGAAGCTTTTCCCCTCTTGAGAGGGGTTAGGGGTGTGTTGTGTTTAAAGTGGTTTACTGCCAGTAGATTATGCTATCTTTAATTATTTTATTCTTCTTTTGTCTTGAAACAAAAGAAGCAATCCCGATAGCTATCGGGACAAGGCTCTAACTTCTTATGCTACAAATTATAAGCTTTGGCTAAATCATTTGAACTCGCTGCGCTCAAACAGCAAGTGATTCTTAACGCCTCAACTTATAATTTGCTTAACGCAACAAAGTTTTAGGCCTTAGCTTCACTCACAGTTGCTCACTTTATGGCAAAAACACAGATTAATTTAAAAGTTGGATTCAGACAATTGTTATCAAGAGAGTGGCAGCTGCATTTCTGCCGAATTACGGATCTTAAAATCTTTGTGCATCTTTTAAAATAATCTACAAAACAAAACACCCACCAGATACTGAATCTGATGGGTGTTTTATATTGAGTAAGTCCGCTTTCTGCGGCTGATAACTGAATACTACTCTTTCTTATCCTTCTTTTTAAACAGGTTATTAACGGCGTTTTTAACGGTAGTTTTAGCTGCTTCCTCTGCCTGCTGTTTTACTTCGGCATTGGTTTTAGGGGTGGTAGTTTTTGTAGTATCGGTAGTGGCTCCATTATTTTTTGTGGCCCCTTTAATCAGGTTGCCTAAAAGTTCTTTGCCTTTATCTGTAGCCTGGTTTACATACTTGTCTTTTTGTTGCTGTACAAGTTGTGTGGTAAGGCTGGTAACCGACTTAGAAAGGTCGGTGCTTACTTTAGGGTTCTGGAAAGTACCCGTAATAACCGCATTAACCGGGATACTTATTTTACTGCCATCCGTTTTTAATGTGGCAAGCAGTTTAGTTACATCGCTGCCCAGATACTTAGCAGGAACATCAAAGCCTACATTGTAGTTCATAACCTGGTCAAAGCCATGCGTTCCCTGTATCTTTACATCTATATCCTGGTATTTAATGTTGAAAGGCTGAATGTTAACCTTACCATCGTTAAACGTAAGATTTATCTTTTGGTTCAGGTTTATTTTAGAAGGGTCAAGGAATTTAACGTTGGTAGTCAACGCTGTAAGTACCTTAGATTTTGCAGTATTGATAACCGTATTGGCTAATGAACCTGCAAGGTCGCCCGTAAGCGATTTCATATCGGGGGTCATTTCTTTAGCGTCAAGGTTACCTGCTACATTAATAGTGCTGCTAAATTTACCTGTTATAACATCGGCAATTGGTGCGATAGACTTAAGCATTTCAAGCTGCGTGAATGACTGCGTTATATCAAGGCTGTTAAGGTTAAGCCCCATGTTGAATTTAGGCGTAGCACTTTTTGTAGATACATTACCATTAAAACCAATGTTACCACCAAATATTGAAGTCTTTACATTTTGCAATGCCACAGCCTCATCTTTAATGATCATCTTGCCCGAAACATCGGTAAGGTTAAGGTTGTCATATACCACACTGTTAGCTTTTGCAGTGATGGTACAATCTAAAAACGCAGGAATTTTAACGGCGTTAGAGGTTGTTGTTTTCTTTGTTTCTGTTTTGGTGGTTGCTTCTTTAGACTCGCTTGTTGTTTCGGTCGTAGTAGTCTTAACAGGCGCCGGAGCCATAAAATCAGCAACAATAAGCTTGTTAGAGTTCATGTTAAAGTTACCCTGCAACGTTTGGTCTTTAAAAATAAAACCATAAAAATTATCAAGAGTACCGGTAATAGCAATATCCGATCCTCCTGTTTTAGCATCAAAACGGCTCAGGTTTACACGGTTTGGGTTAAACTGTACATCGGCCTGGCTGATAACAAAAGGATGGGCAAAACCGTCTACCTTATAATTAAATCCGCTAAGGCTAATGTTACCCTTATTCTGTATTTTCTCGTAAGCTTTTGCATCTACGGCAGCCATGTCAAATTTAGTTTCTACATCTGCCCTTAATATACCTGTAAGCGGAATATCCATTTTCACAGGATACGCCTTAGATACATTTGCAAGGTTAATAATACCTTTTAGCCTGGCATCTACCAACGGATTTTCGATGATATTACGAATGTTTGCGCTGGCATCAAAAACATCCTGGTCTATTTTAAACGACAGTTTATCAATATTTACATAGGTATCATTAAGCACACCGGTTTCATTGATGATCTTAGTGTCAATAACGATCTTCTCAACCGATTTTGGCAGGTCGGGATATTTAAATGAGGCATTGTTTGATGCAAATGCAATGTTGAATTTTGGTACGCTGTTATCGCCGTTAAGCCCGTTTACCTTGCCTTTTATGGTAAAATCGCCTTCGGTCTTTACATTGGCAATACTGCCTGAATAGGCTTCCGGTATTAACCCTAAAAAATTTTTAAACGATGATGTAGGGGTAAAGAAGGTAAGGTCTATTTGCTGGCCTGCTTCCTGAATGGCCACGCTGCCATCAAACTCTAAAGGTAACTGGTTTATAAAAGCCTTGTTCTCTTTAAAGGTGTAAATACTTTTGTCCAGGTCCATGCCTAAAACAGCATCAAGCTTAAGTTTCACGGCACGCATGTAGTTGGTCTTGTCCATATCCATAGTAAGGGTAGCTGTGGTATGGGTATCAAGATCCAGTTTATTAGCGGCAAAATTTCCTTTACCGGTATGGTTCAGGCTGTCTATAACCACTTTTATTTTAGAACGCTCATCATAATATTTAAATCGCAGGTTTTGCACGTCATAATTCTGAATGCTTAATGCAAACGGCTTGCTCGGCTCTGTGGTAGCAGGCTGGTTAGGGTCGCCTTTAAGGGCAATATCAAAATTACCCACGCCATCTTTATTAAACAGGATGTTTACAAGCCCGTTTTTAGTGCTTATAGACTCAAGGTTCATGGTTTCGCCCTCTTTTTTAAAGAGTTCTTTAACCGACATATTAAGGTTTAGCTCGCCCATGTATACCAGCGTATCTCCGGCAAAAGGCGCTTTGTTAATAACGCTTAACTTATCTATGGTTACACTTGCTTTAGGGAAACTTTTAAACAGGCTAAGGCTAACATCTTCAAACGCTACGGTAGCATCTACCTGGTTATTGATAGCCTTAACTACCATGCTTTTTATTTTGTCTTTAAACAGGAACGGCGCGGCGGCCAGTGCAATGATGATGACAAGCAAAACAATACCTGTCCACTTCAGGATCTTTTTAACCATAGTATTCTTAATTTACGACTAAGGTACTACTTTTAGCCGCCCTGTACAAAAGGTATTTATCTAATATTTATTTCAAAAGGCATCATGGCCTGTGTACCTTTAAGTTTGGTAACACGCCTTATGCGCTCTATCATCTGGTAGTTTTCTGCGCCCACTTCTTCCTTAATAAAAGACTCTCTTGACTGTGCAAAAGGCAAACCTGTAAGGCTGCTTAAAAACTTATCAAAAGTCCTTTCATATTCAGGATAGTTTTTTGTGCTGTAATCTGTGGTCTTGCCCAGTTTTGCAGCATATTTTATGGCATCATCCAGTCCGCCTATTTCGTCTACAAGCCCGTTTTTAAGAGCGTCGTTACCCGTCCATACACGCCCCTGGGCAATAGCATCTACCGCTTCTGGAGTCATGTTACGGCCTTTAGCCACACGGCTTACAAAAGTGGTGTAAATATGCTCTACACCCTGTTGTATTATTTCGCGGGTATTGTCTTTAAGGGGAGTAAACATGCTGTAACCCGATGCATTGCCATGTGTACTAACCTCTTCTGTGTGAATACCAAGGTTGTTAGACAGTTTAGTAAGGTTAGGCAGTACACCAAACACACCTATAGAACCTGTAATGGTGGTAGGCTCTGCAAAGATCCTGTTTGCATTACACGAAATATAGTACCCGCCAGATGCTGCGTAATTACCCATAGAAACTACAATTGGCTTTTTCTTTTTGGCAAGCTCTATATCCCTCCATATAATATCAGATGTTAGTGCGCTGCCCCCCGGAGAGTCTACACGCAATACTATAGATTTTACATCTTCATCTTCAACAGCTGCCTGCAACGCTGTGCGCAAAGCACCTTCGCCTATAATGTTTACATCGCCTTCGCCACCGGCAATTTCGCCCTGTGCGTATATAACGGCAATCCTGTCTTTAGCATCACTGGCTTTACTGTCCATCTCTGCAGCGCTCACATAATCAAGAATGTCAACAGTATTGTATTCTTCGTCTTTACCTACTTTAAGTGCTTTTTTTATACCGGCAACGTACTCATCTTCATAACCTACTTTATCAATAAGTTTTTTGGCTTTAGCCATTTCAGGAGTGCGCGCACTAAGGTTCTCAGCAATGCTGTTAAGGCTGTCTACCGGTATGTTACGGCTTTTAGAAATGTCTGTAACTACAGACCCCCATACCGATGTAAGCAATTGTGTGATTTGCTCCCTGTTTGCAGGGCTCATTTCATTCGCAAGAAAAGGCTCTACAGCGCTTTTGTATTTACCGTGGCGTATAACTTCCATGGTAATACCCGTTTTTTCCTGAAGGTCCTTGTAGAACATTACTTCGCTCGACAGGCCTTTAAACTCAAAATCACCTACCGGGTTAAGGTACAGTGTATCGGCTACAGAGTTTAGGTAGTAAGTACCCTGGGTGTAGGTGTCAGAATAAGCTACAATAAACTTTTTCGATGTTTTAAAATCGTCCAGCTTATCTCTAAGGGCTTTGCTTTGTGCCATGCCCAGGCCGGTTGTACCATTGGTAATGGTAATTCCTTTTATCCTGTCGTCTTTTTTTGCTGCGTCTATGGCGTTAAGCACATCTGTAAGGCCTTCTTTAGGCTCAGAGTTTAGCATTGCAAAATCTGTATAGGTAAAATTACCGGCATAGTCGTTAGTTACCTTAGTAAGGTCGAGCTCTATTACCGAGTTGTCTTTAACCTCGACTATGTTTTTATTGCCACCACCGCCACTACCGGCAGCTGCCGCGGCAACCCCTATAACAATTATTAATATAAAAGATAAAAACCCAAAGAGGAATAACCCTACCACTGTTGCCAGCACGCTTTTAAAAAAATTCATGGTACTAAAATTTGATTTCTCATAATAGGTAGCAAAAATACATGATATGTTACAGATGCGCTGCTTTAAATTTATTAACACTATGCCAATAATTTCATTAAGGGCTTAAACGGCACCAAAATGTTTGCTTACTTTGCAGCCTATGAAATTTCAGAACAGTGCTATTTTATCGTTAGGAAGTAACCTGGGCAATCGTTTAGAGAGCCTGCAGCAGGGTATTGATTATATACACAGCCATATAGCCACGGTTATAAAAACATCCGGCGTTTATGAAACTCCTGCATGGGGCTTTGAGGGTGATGCCTTTTACAACTGTGCTCTATTAGTGCATACCAGTAAATCGGCAATAGAACTTTTACAAGGCCTGCTTGCTGCCGAAGCACAGTGTGGAAGGGTGCGCAGTGCTACGGGCGAGTACATTTCGCGCACTATAGATATAGATATTATTGCCTTTAATGATGAAGTGATTAACAAGCCGCATTTGCAGGTGCCGCATCCGCGGATGGCAGGGCGCAATTTTGTGCTGTACCCTTTACGTGATATTTCGCCGCAATGGGTGCACCCAATACTGAACATGGATATTAACCAGCTTATAGCAGAAACTGAAGATACGTCTGACTGCGAACTGGTAACCCAACTTACATCGCCTGCCGATGCCTACAGCCCGGAGCGGTTTAATTACATTGCTATAGAAGGGAATATTGGCGCAGGGAAAACATCGCTTGCCTTAAAGATATCGGAAGATTTTAATGCACAGCTCGTGCCCGAACGTTTTGCTGATAACCCGTTCCTGCCTAAATTTTATGCCGACCAGGCGCGGTATGCCTTTTCTTTAGAAATGTCCTTCCTGGCCGACCGGTACCAGCAGCTTACCGATGACCTCTCGCAACTAAACCTGTTCAGCGATTTTGTGGTAGCCGATTACTATATTGTAAAGTCACTCATTTTTTCTAAAATTACCCTTAGCGAAGACGAGTACCGCCTCTACCACCGCCTGTTTGATATTATGTATAAAGAGCTGCCGAAACCCGGCCTGTACATTTACCTGTACCAAAGCACCGAAAGGCTGTTGCAGCAAATTAAAAAACGGGGGCGCGACTACGAGCAGGATATTACGGTTGAATACCTTGATAACATTAACCGCGGTTACCTCGACTTTATTAAATCGGCTACCGGGCTAAATGTATTGGTTATAGATGTTACCGATAAAGATTTTGTCAACAATCAGGAAGATTATTTGTGGATTTTGGATCAATTGAAAGGGGTTAATAAGCAATAGGGATTTGCAATTGACAATAAGCAATTCCTTTGCTAGCGCGAGCCTCAGGCTCGCGCTAGCGTGGCGAGTCAATCTTTTATATGATGATCTAAAGTAGAGATTCCTCAATTCCGCTGCGCTTCATTCGGAATGACACATCGCTATTCCATTTCGACGAAGGAGAAATCTTAAATGAATAACTATAAATTGCTTTTGTGTCCAGGAATGACTGGCCCTTTGCTAGCGCGAGCCTCAGGCTCGTGCCGGCAACTATTTAAATATTGTGCACGAGCCTGAGGCTCGCGCCAGCGTGGGGAGTCAATCTTTTATATGATAATCTAAAGTAGAGATTCCTCAATTCCGCTGCGCTTCATTCGGAATGATACTCGCTATTCCATTTCGACGAAGGAGAATCTCAAATGAATAACTATAAATTGCTTTTGTGTCCAGGAATGACTGGCCCTTTGCTAGCGCGAGCCTCAGGCTCGTGCCGGCAACTATTTAAATATTGTGCACGAGCCTGAGGCTCGCGCCAGCGTGGCGAGTCAATCTTTTATATGATAATCTAAAGTAGAGATTCCTCAATTCCGCTGCGCTTCATTCATAATCACACATCGCTATTCCATTTCGACGAAGGAGAAATCTAAAATTAATAATTATACGATTGCTTTTGTGTACAGGAATGACTGGCCGGTGTCACTTTGAGCGAAGCCTGCCTGCCGGTAGGCGGGTATAACGTAGTCGAAGAATCTCAGAAAAATAGAACTAATGCGCATATAAATTTAGATTGCCTCGTGCCTCGCAATGACAGCCTCCGTCTGATATGTTTCGGTGATTTGTCATTCTGAGCGAAGTGCAACGTAGTCGAAGAATCTCTAATTCTAAGCTTCAGGAGGGCGGCATGTTTGTATCCAATCCCACCGAAACGACCTTGAGCTTTGGAGAAGAGCATATAAATAATATACCGCTTCTCCAAAGCTCAATTGATGTTGTTTTGTTTTTCCTGTAAATATGTCATACATCAGGGACTAATGCACTTTTATAAAACAATATTCTACAACTCTCCAATCCCTTTTGGCACTACAGGCAAAATGTTTCCTGCATTGTCAAACTTCAGGCTGTCTATACATAGCTGTCGTAAAACATAATCCTGCTTTTGCGGTTTAATGCGGTGGTATAAAATGTAATCCTGACCTTTCTCGGTAAATACAGTGTGGTGGCCGGGTCCGTAGGTAACACTGTCTTTAGTGGTTTGCAGTATAGGGCTGTTAACGCCTTTTGTAAATGGCCCAAGCGGACTGTTGCCCGTTGCATAGCCTACTTTATAGGTAGCATCTATAGCTTTACCCTGCGAGAACATCAGGTAATATTTGTTGTTACGCTTTATCATGTGCGGGCCTTCAAAGTAATCGGGTGGGGTAACGTCTTGCGGAGTACCATCAAATGTATGCATGTCTTTTTTAAGCTTTACCGCCATACACTTGCCATTAACCCAGTTATAACCCGATCCCCAGTACAGGTATGCCTGCCCATCGGTATCAATAAAACAGTCGGCGTCTATGTTGTGCACAACAGGGAAATCATTTTTAGAGACCAACGGTGTGTTATCTGCCTTCATGTTTTTCCATGGGCCAAGCGGGTTATCGGCTACGCCGCCCCAAACTTCGCTGCCTACAGATACGTACATATAAAACTTTCCATCGGTACCCTTAACAACTCCGGGAGCCCATACCTTTGCATCGCCCGATGTTGGGCTGGTACATTGTGCTTTAGTAGGCCAGTTTAGTTTTTCTTTTTTAAAAGTCTTAAAATCTTTAGTAACCAGTACGGCAAGCTCATCGGCACCCCACGGGTCTATAGTAGCATATATATAATAATCGCCATTGTGCTTAACTATAGTTGGGTCGGCATAATAACCATCTATAATTGGATTCGTTATAACAGCCTGAGTAGGGGTCGGGGTGGTTTCTGCTTGTTTTTGTTTGCAGCCAACAGCCAGGATGCTAAGCAGAGCTACAGTTTTTAAGGTAAGGCGATAATTCATTTTAAAATAATATGGTTTGTATAACCCAAATATATTAAAATGTTTAGTTTTTAAATGTGAAAATTACATTTAATGCAAAATAAAGGGGCAGTGTATAAGGTAAGCCTCCTAAACATTTATTGCTTTATTTATATTACTCGGGCATCATTGCTGTAGTAATTCCTATGCGGTTCCAGGCGTTAATAGCTATTATAAGCATGATAACCTGAGCAGTATATTTATCGCCTAAAATGGTTATTGCATCGTTATAAGTTTTGTCAGATACGTGGCCTGTAATAAGTGTCACTTCTTCGGTTAAGGCTAATATGGCTTTTTCTTCTTCGCTAAAAAACGGGGTTTCCCTCCAGGTACTGAGTGTATAAAGGCGCTGTTCTGTCTCGCCAAGTTTGCGGGCATCTTTAGAGTGTTTGTCTAAACAATAGGCACAACCATTTATTTGAGAAGCCCTGAGTTTAATAAGTTCTTTATGCAAAGGTTTAATATCTGTAGTAGCTAAATATTTTTCAAAGCCCAGCATTACTTTAAATCCTTCCGGTTCTGTTTCGTGTATTAAAATCCTTGTTTTCATAATGTTATTGTATTTAATTGTTGATACAAATTTCTAAAATGCCAGTCACAAAAAACTTAAACCGGTTTAAGAAAGCAGCTTAATGCTGCCGATTCTGTTTTCTAACTTTCCATTCATGTTTTTAAAAATCCCTATCTTGCGCGTACAAACAAAACTTTGATATGAAATTAGTACGCTTACTCATCCTCTTTGTTGCCTTTCCTGCACTGGCACAGCAAGGCGGTATGTGGATACCCTCACTGCTGCAGGGTATGAACGAAAAAGAAATGAAAAGCCTGGGCATGAAAATGTCGGTACAGGATATTTATGATGTTAACCATTCCAGCCTTAAAGATGCCGTACCCCAGTTTAACGGTGGCTGTACCAGTGAGGTAATATCGTCTCAGGGGTTGCTGCTTACAAACCACCACTGCGGTTTTGGCGAAATACAAAGCCATAGTACGGTAGAGCATGATTACCTTACTAACGGTTTCTGGGCTATGAGCCAGGCCGAAGAGTTGCCTAACCCGGACTTAGAGGTAACCTTTATTGTACGTATAGAAGATGTTACTACAAAGGTGCTCGAAGGTACACAGGCAATTGATGAAAAAGCGAGGGTGCAAAAAATTCAGCAGAATATTGCCAGCCTTACCAAGACATTACCTAAAGAAGCGTGGCAGGAAAATAGTATACGCACCTTTTATGAGGGTAACCAGTACATGCTGTTCGTAACAGAGTCTTTTAAAGATGTAAGGCTTGTGGGCGCACCACCATCATCTATTGGTAAATTTGGTAATGATACAGATAATTGGGTGTGGCCAAGGCATACCGGGGACTTCTCGTTGTTCCGTATTTATGCCGATAAAAGCAACCGCCCCGCGGCTTACAGTAAAGACAATGTACCGTACAAGCCTAAGTACTTTTTTCCGGTATCTGTAAAAGGAGTTAAAGAAAACGATTTTACACTTGTATTTGGCTATCCCGGCCGTACTACAGAGTATTTGCCATCTGTAGCCATAGACCAATTGGTTACGGTGCTTAACCCTGCCAAGATAGAAATAAGAGAGGCCGCCCTAAAAGTAGCCGACGGTTTTATGCGAAAAGACAAAGCCATAAAAATACAGTATGCTGCCAAGTATGCAAGTATTGCCAACTACTGGAAAAAATGGATAGGGGAGACTACCGGCCTAAAAAAGACCAACGCCGTTGCCATTAAAAAAGCACAGGAAAAAGAATTTATGGCCCGTGTGCAAAAGGCCGGCAAACAAGCTGAATATGGTAATTTACTGGCTGACTTCGAAAAGAATTATAAGGCCATAGAACAGTACTCGCTTGCGCGTGATTATTTTACCGAAGTAGCTTTAAGAAATACAGAGCTGCTTACCACCGCTTACAGGCTGTACCAATTAGAATTGGTATTTAAAAATAAAGGTGCACAGGCGTTTACAGACCGTAGGGAAAACATGATTGCTACCCTTACAGAGATATACAAAGACTTTAATAAGAATGTAGACGAAAAGGTGTTTGAGCAACTCATAGAGTTATACGGCACTAAAATGCCTAAGCAGTTTGTGCCTGCAGCTATTGCCGGTGCCGATTATAAAAAGCTTACTGCTGAGGTGTATGGCCAGTCGAAACTTACAAGCCTTGACGGCGTTAAGGAACTCCTTGCCGGAGATCCTGCTGCTGCCATTGCCCGCCTTAATGCCGATAAAGGCTACCAGCTGCTTAAAGCTATGGCCGAGACGCAAACAGAAAAAGTGATGCCTAAGTATGACGAGCTTAACCTGCAAATAGCTGCCTTGCAGCGCACTTACATGAAAGTCATACTGGAACTTAGCCCTAAAGAGGCGCGCATTTTTCCCGATGCTAACAGTACCCTGCGTGTTACTTACGGTAAAGTAAAAGGCTACGAACCTAAAGACGCTACTTACTATGAGCCGGTTACTTACCTTGGCGGTGTTTTGGAAAAATACATTCCCGGCGATTATGAGTATGACGTGCCACAAAAACTGATAGACCTGTACAACAAAAAAGACTTTGGCCAGTATGGCGAAAAGGGTAAAATGCCTGTTTGCTTTATAGGTACTAACCATACTACAGGAGGCAACTCCGGCAGCCCGGCAATAGATGCTAAGGGTAATCTTATAGGGCTTAATTTTGACCGTGTGTGGGAAGGTACCATGAGCGATGTATATTACGATCCGTCTATTTGCCGCAACATAATGGTAGATATGCGCTATGTGTTATTTATTATAGACAAGTTTGCCGGTGCCACGCATTTAGTAAACGAAATGAAGGTGGTAAAATAAGGTAGTTGTAAACTTATATGATTACATTTTACCTTAAAACTATTATTTGCAGATTATGCTATATTGCAGGATGTTAAATGATAAGGTTAAAAGTGAATTTAAACAGGTAATAATCTGACTTTCAGGTTGAAAAGATTTAAAGTATTTTTTATTAATAAATATTTTGCGATATTAAAAAATTTATATCTTTGCTGCGAATTAATAATTAACCTTTATAATTAAGTAAGATGAAAAAAGTTGTTTTAACCCTTGCCCTTGTAGCTATGATGAGTGTTTCTTTTGTTTCTTGTAAAGAAACTGCTAAAGAAGAAACTACTACAGAAACTACAGTAGATTCTACAGTTACTGAAACTCCAGAAGTTGCAGCTCCAACTACAGATTCTGCTGCTACAACTACTACTACAGTTGATTCTACTAAAACTACAACTACTGAAACTACTCCAGCTCAGTAATTAATACGTTTACGTAAAAGCATAAGAAGCTCCGCATTGCGGGGCTTTTTTATTTTAGCAGGTTTGTATATTTGTAATAGCAATAAGTATAAGCACAATGATTATGGAGTTAGAGCTTTGATAAAGCTTATACGAACATACCGCACTAGTGCAGAGCTGCAAGATAAGCTGGAGCTTGGGGTTTACGACTATGAGCAAGGAATTCAGGAAGATGGATGAATATTGACCCGAAAGCAGAGCAATACAGACGATGGTCGCCCTATATCTACGCTTATGATAATCCAATTAGGTTTATTGACCCTGACGGCATGAGTGCTATATGGAAGCCTGATGTGAATGGAAATCTGATTGCAGAGAAAGGTGATAATACTAAAACATTGGCGAAATATTTGGGAGCAAAAGTATTCGATATAGCAGAATCACAATAATTAAGAAATAGTGAAAAACAAGAAATTAATTCTACTAACTTACATTCCACTTTTTTTACTGGGAATGCTATTTCTTTATATAATGAATAAAGGAGATTTGAATGAACGTGAAATTGCTCCAAAAATAAGATTTGAAACAAAGCTTATTGATTTATATGTCGCGAGTATATCTTTTGAAAGAAATGGTTTATATTTAAATAAAGTATTATATAATGCGGGTGGAATAAGTAGCTATTCAAGAGTTCATTTTAAAAATGGTTTAATAGAATTGCAAGATATTAAACCTCCTTATGTGTTATCGAAAAAGGTAAATAATGATACTTTAAGGATAAGTAAAAATGATGTAAATTATTATTTGTTAGTTACACAGGAAATCGAATATTCAAGAAGGTAATGTGTTATATTAACAATGATCTCCCCGAACCGGGGAGATCATTGTTAATAGTTAAACCTTGCTAAACGATTCTAAGATATAATTATAGGAGCCGTTAAACTCTTCTACAGTCTTGTGGCACTTAGATAGCTATTTTACAACACGAAAAATAAATTATCTTGACATTGCGGCAGGTTAAGATAGAGAAAGTTGTTACCGATGTGACGAAGATAGTAACCATAGATTGTATTGATGGTTACTATTACAAGAATGCAGTACTACAGTTTTTCACTAAGCGAGGTTAGGTGGACTATACTCCATCCGTAAGGGGGCATCGCCCAATGATATATATAAATATGTTTACCAGTACAAAGACCATTTGGTAATTAATAACATTAAACCATGAATTATAAATTTTTTCTGTTGCTACTATTTTTTAAAATAATTATAGGTTGTAATAATGTAGAAAAAAAAGAACGAATTGAGAATAAATCAATCGAAAAATCTTTGACTATAAAAGTTCCAAAGGAGGATTTTGACGAATTTTTCACAAAATTTCGCTCTGATTCTATATTTAAATTTACCCGAATAAAATTCCCTTTGAAAGGATTTAATTCTGATGAAATGGGAACAGGCTCTGAGCAATCAATATATTTATGGGATAAGGAAAATTTTATTTTTTACTCGGTTGAGGACTTTAAAAATCAAACGACCACAGATATAATAAAAGAAGATATTATTAAATCAGACTCAGTAGTAACTTATAGAAGATATAAGGAAGATTCTGGATATGATATTAATTATGAATTCAAGAATATAAAAGATAAATGGTATTTAATATATTATTCATATTCAATTTTCTAATTGAAATATCTTATCTAATTGTCAGACTATAGCGGGTTATAAAATAATCAACTGATAATGTATGTCTTTAATTGCAACATAACAAAGCAAAAAAGCAGGACAATTACTTATCCTGCTTTTACTATTTATTTGTTATTCCATTTTTTGGTCCGTCATCGCTGCGTTACAAAGATTAAAAGCAAAAGATTGCTTCGTTCCTCGCAATGACCACCCATGTTGAAAACTGCTATTGAATACTAACCACTCGAAGCTACGAAGCTGTTTTAAGTCTTTTAAGCAATGTCCTGTTAAGGTGGTGGTCTACATACTCTTTATCAATGCTTAGGGTACGCTCATCGCTTCCCGGCAATTCATACATTGCTTCGGTAAGGATGGCCTCGCATAAAGAACGAAGGCCACGGGCACCAAGCTTGTATTCTAAAGCCTTATCTACAATATAATCCAGTGCATCGTCAGATATAGAAAGGTCTACATCATCCATAGCAAACAGTTTTTTGTACTGTTTAACCAGGGCATTTTTTGGCTCGGTAAGGATGGCGCGAAGCGTTTCCCTGTCTAACGGATCCATGTGCGTAAGCACCGGCATACGCCCGATGATCTCCGGTATCAGCCCGAAATCCTTAATGTCTTTAGGGATAATGTATTGCAGTAAATTATCTTTATCAATGTTGTCTACGTTACGCGATGTACTGTAACCTACAGCCTGGCGGTTAAGCCTTTTAGATATGATGCGCTCTATACCGTCAAAAGCACCACCTGCTATAAACAGTATGTTCTGGGTGTTTACCTCAATAAATTTCTGGTCAGGGTGCTTACGGCCACCCTTAGGCGGAACGTTTACAATAGTACCTTCAAGCAATTTTAGTAAAGCCTGCTGAACTCCTTCGCCCGATACATCACGGGTAATAGACGGGTTGTCGCTCTTGCGGGCAATCTTGTCTATCTCATCAATAAACACAATACCGCGCTCTGCTTTAGCAACATCATAATCGGCAACCTGCAACAGGCGGGTAAGGATGCTTTCTACATCTTCGCCCACATAGCCTGCTTCGGTAAGAACAGTAGCATCTACAATAGCCAGCGGCACATTAAGCATGCGCGCAATGGTTTTTGCAACAAGGGTTTTACCGGTACCGGTTTGCCCCGCCATAAGGATGTTACTTTTCTCAATCTCTACATCATCGTCGCTTTTTTGCTGCATTAACCTTTTGTAGTGGTTATATACCGCAACCGAAAGCACTTTCTTGGTCTGGTCCTGCCCAATAACATACTGGTCCAGGAACGCCCTTATTTCTTTAGGCTTTTTCAGGTCGAGCTCGCCGGCAATAGATGCAGATCCGCTTTGTTTAAGCTCTTCCAGTACAATGCCATGGGCCTGCTCTATACAACGGTCGCATATATGCGCGTTGATGCCTGCAATTAATAAATTAGTTTCCGGCTTTTTCCTGCCGCAAAAAGAACACTCTAATACTTCTTTAGCCATTTCTTTAGTTTTCAGTCGCAGTTTTCAGTCGCAGTAAGCCCGCACAACTGTAAACTGCGACTGTGACTTTTTTATTCTCTTGTTAATACCTCATCTATCATTCCGTACTCTTTAGCTTCAGGAGCTTTCATCCAGTAATCGCGCTCGCTGTCTTTGTGTACTTTCTCATAATCCTGTCCGGAATGCTTAGAGATAATCTCGTAAAGCTCTTCTTTAAGCTTAAGCATTTCGCGAAGGTTTATCTCCATATCTGTAGCAACGCCCTGTGCACCGCCCGATGGCTGGTGAATCATTACCCTGCTGTGTGGAAGTGCCGAACGTTTTCCTGCCGCACCGGCGCATAAAAGCACTGCACCCATAGATGCTGCCATACCTGTACAGATAGTAGCTACATCGGGCTTAATGTACTGCATGGTGTCATACATGCCAAGGCCTGCATAAACGCTGCCGCCCGGAGAGTTAATGTATATCTGGATGTCCTTGTTAGCATCTGCACTTTCCAGGAACAATAACTGTGCCTGCACAATGTTTGCAACCTGGTCGTCTATACCCGTACCAAGAAAAATGATCCTGTCCATCATAAGGCGCGAAAACACGTCTATCTGGGCAACGTTCATCTGGCGCTCCTCCATAATGTAAGGTGTAAGGCCTGTAGGCGTTACGCGGTTTACAAGCTTATCGTAATATAAATTATTTACACCGTGGTGTTTAGTGGCATATTTTTTAAATTCTTTACCGTAGTCCATAGTCTTTTTAAAATTTTTAATTGTTTAAAAGAAACGAAAAAACGTCAGTCCCGGCGGACTGACGTTCAAAGATAATCATTTTTCGTGAGATTTATTCTCCGTACATTTCTTTGATAAACTCCTGATAAGTAACCTCTTTAGTTGTAAAAGGTACTTTTTCTTTATAAAGGTTTACCATCTTTTCGCTCATAACCTGGTCAGAAAGCCTTTTAACCTCTTCCTGGTTACCAAGTACACGTGCAACGATACCATCTACATCTTCGTCGGTAGGGTTAAGCTGGCCAAATTGTGCCATTTGCTTTTTAATTACCTCTTTAGTATATGATTTTAGGTCTTCAAAAGTTATTTGCAGATTGTTGTCTGCCATAACTTTACCTTCTATAAGCTGGTAACGAAGCCCGTTTTCAGATCTTTTGTATTCAGCCTCTGCCTCTTCAGCAGTTAAAGGTTTTTCACCTGCTGTTTGTAACCACTTGATAAGGAACGTGTCAGGAAGGTCAAATTTAGTATTGCTTATTAATGCCTCTGTAGCATCGTTAAGGAATTTCTGGTCTGCCTGCTGTATAAACTGCTGCTCGGCATCTTCCTTGATTTTAGCTTTTACACCTTCAACAGAAGTTACATTGCCTTCGCCAAAAAGCTTGTCAAAAAGCTCCTGGTTAAGTTCTGCAGGCTCAGTAGTGTTTACTTCTTCGATAACAAATTCTACTTCAATATCAAGTCCGTGCACATCATCATGGCCTACTTTAAGGTAATCCATAAGTTTGTGGTCGTCATCAAATAAACCCTTAGTAGCAAGTGTAACTACATCGCCCACTTTTTTACCAATAAATTTATCAAAGGTAGCAGCATCAGCAAATATCTCTGCAGATATTGTTGCAGGGCTGTCAATACCTTTTTCTTCGTTTTTAAAAGTACCGGCAATATCATCACCAGCTTCGGCAGTTTCTTTAGGTATAAGTTTGCCATACTGTTTTTGTATGCGTGCTACCTGCTCATCAAGCATAGCTTCATCTGCAGTAATGGTATATTTTACAATGCTGTTTGCAGCAGTAAGGTCTACAGTAAATTCAGGAGCAAGGCCAAGTTCAAATTCAAAAGTAAAATCTTCGGCATCCCAGTTAAAGTCTTCTGTAACTTTAGGCAGCGGGTTACCAAGAATGTTTAGTTTCTCGCGTGACATGTAGTTGTTTAACGAAGACTGTAGTAATTTGTTAACCTCTTCAAGCAATACAGTTTTGCCATATTGTTTCTGGATAAGGCTTACAGGTACAACACCTTTCCTAAAGCCCGGAAGTGATGTGGTTTTTCTATAGTTGTATAATGCTTTATCTACATTAGCTTTGTAATCATCCTTTGTAATAGATACTTTTACAATAGCGTTCAATGCATCTACATTTTCTCTTGTAATATTCATTATTTAGATTGTTTTCTTATATAAAATTCGGAATGCAAAATTAAACCTTTTTTACAACTCATACAACTTTTTAAAATATTGTATTTCAATGGCCTTAAAAAAGGCGGTGTAACTTACAACATAATTTATTTATCGCTGTAAAACGCGGATACAATACTCTGGCAAATAGATAGCACAAGGCTAAATATCAGGGCATGCACAAAATCTATTATTGTAAAGCCATCTATAAGATGGTCGCACAGCATGACAATAATAGCATTAATAACGAGTAGGAAAAGCCCCAGTGTAAAAATGGTAACCGGTAATGTAAATAATACAAGGATGGGTTTTATAAAAATATTTAGCAGCGCCAACACAACTGCCACGATAAGGGCAGTGTAAAAACTATCTACATGTACACCGGGCATAAAATGCGCAAGCATTAGTACAAAAAAAGTGGTAAAGAGGAGTTTTACAATTGTTTTCATGAGTGAGGTAATTTTATGTAAAAATAAAAAAAGCACCGGCATGTACCGGTGCTTTAATAAATTATATTAAGAATTAGTTTGAAGGCAAAATAGTTGCTCCCGGATAGTAACCAGCGGTTATCATGGGTAGTTTTGCTTTATAGTGTTCATTAATAACTTTAATTACCTCGTTTGCTACAAGTGCGTAACCTCTTGCATTAGGGTGAACACCATCAAGAGAAAATAATACTGTGTTTACCTTTGCGGTGCTAAAGTAATCAGCAGTATATATCTGCCCGTCTGAAGTTCTAAGACCGGATACAAGCTGATTAAGTATGGCATTCATATCTGCCACAGCAAGGTTTTTTGTTGCTGCAATAGCACGAATGGCATTATTAAAGTTTGTAGTTGCGTTGTTTACAAGTGTTACTTCGGCAGCGGTTAATACATGCTGATCCTGTAAAGGATAGGCCACCCCAAAAGTGTCGAACGGTGCCGGAACGCCCGGTGGCGGCTCACCAATTACAGATCGTGTTGTAAGTAGTATAAGATCCTGTGCGGTTGCCTGTCTTGCCTGCCCGTAAATTTGACCTAACACAGTGGCAAATGGTGCCGTTGCAGGGTTTCCTGCTGCGGCTGCTGTAATTTGAGGGCCTAAATTAACAAGCGACTCGTCTATTATTAAAAGTGGGTTAGGATCGGTTTCAGAGAGAAGGTGAATTCTGTCCGGTTGTCCAAAAGCAGTTAGTATCTGGTTAAGCGGGCCGTATAATTGCGCATTTGCCCTACGAATGCTGGCAAGGCCAACAGTAGTATCTCCGTCGCCAATTGCCGAAGCAGTAAGTGGGTTGTAAGGTACTGTTGTAAAGAACGGAATTGATGTAATGTTTGGCACAGTAGCAACAACGCCTTTAGCACCATTAAGCGTTAATTGCCTTATAATTTCGGTATAGGTACCTGCAAATACAGTAGGGTCTGTAATATCGTTGCCGCCGTAAGTAGCAGGATTAGTATTACCCGTCTGGTCTATACCAATCCCTCCGGATGTAGCGTACGACAACACATCGTTAGCACCTATCCAGTTAGTAAAAAATGTTGGGTTTAAAGACAAAGCATCTGCAAGTACTGTAGTGGTAGGTGATGTTGCGTGGCGCACAAAGTAGGGGTTGGCAAGCCCAAGTGCAAGCCCTGCAGGGTTACCATAACCCGCGGCCAGCAAGTGGAAAGACTTAGCTCCCGGAACTCCCATATTGTTGTAAGCTTTTTGCTGAGCTGTAAGCGTAACGGTACTTGTGCCTGCAATAGGCTCTGGGCCACCCGCACCCGCATCAATAATCAACCGGGTATTAAAACCGGGCAGGCCAGCAATACCTCCCAAGTTGTTTACATCATCGGCATAGCTTGGCTGTGTAAACTCGCCGCCACCCACAATTTTAAACTGCTGTGCCAGTTGGTTAGGAAACGAGTACGTTTGGCCAATGCGAGACACGGTGCCATCCATGTAACCCGATGTTAGTGAGTTACCCACGGCCACATACCTTGTAAAATCTGCCTCGCCGGCGCTGTAGTCAGCGTCTGTAAGGTTGTGTTCAAACTCCGGCTCGCAGGCTGTAAATCCGGCTGCTGCCAGTATAGCTAAATATAGAAGTGTATTTTTTTTCATGGCAAATTTTTATTAAAAGCTATAAGTTAAACCAACACCCGGAGAGAATACCACATTTTTGTAAGTTCCGCCAAAAGAATATGGCGTACCGTCTTCGGCAGTATAGTTGTAAGAGTTGGTAGTTTCTTTAAAGTGAAGGTAAAGGAACGAGGCATCTATACCCAGCTTAGGTGTTATCTGGTAGGTTAAACCACCGGTAAAGCCCATAGAGTCATTCCTTGGTGTTTCAGGAGCAAAGTAGCCATCCTGCACAGGGCTTTCGTCAAAGTAATAACCGGCACGGAAAGCAAACTTTTGGTTAGGTTTATACTGCGCACCTATGCGGTATGTGCTTGCATCTTTATAGTTACGCGGGTTAACAGATGTGGGTATGTTGTTTGCAAAATCTACTGTAAGGTTTTTGTACACATTCCAAAAAGCCACATTATAATCTAACGCTACAAGCCATTTATCTGTAAGCTGCACAGAGAAACCTGCTGTAAGTTCTGCCGGTAAAGGTAAATCGGCATTAAAGGTAGTGTTGCTAAAAGTACCCTGGGCAAATGCAGGCACGTGGTTAAATTGTGCACTGCCATTACGCGCTTCCATAGTAATTTCAGATCGGTAGTTTACACCCACCCTTATGTTTTCTGTAGGGTTAAGCATCATACTTGCCGTCCATCCCCAGGCAGTCACGTTTTTAGCCCTGATGGTAACTTCTGCAGGATTACCATTTTCGCCAAGGGGCACTTCATTTTCGCTAAGGCTCCTGCTAAGGTTACGGTTAAGCTCTACACCGCCGGTAACATATATTGGCCCACCGCCAATACTTAATTGGTCGTTAATTTTTATAGATATTGTAGGCTGGATATATACTGCTTCCAGATCGATATTATTTACAAGGTTAGCACCTACCCAGTTTTTGTCCCATTCTACAGCACTTCCGTAAGGGGTGTATACTGCAAGGCCTACGGTTAACCAGTCGGTAGCACGATACGATGCATATATTTCAAAAGGGTTACCAAAATTTTCTGTAGATGCCTTCCAGTTGTTGGCCTCATTTTGAAATCTTGTTTTGGCAAAAAGGCCATTACCACCAACAGAGAAGTTAAAACGGTCTTTTAAGAATGCTGCCCCCGCCGGGTTAAAAAACAAAACCTCTGCACTTTGCACCACACCTACGCCGGTATGGCCCATGGCAAGTTGTTTTTGCCCCTGCAGGCTTACGCGATAGCCGCCTGCAAAGGCAGTTGTAGCCGCAAAAGCCATCATGGTTAAGGATAATAATTTTCTCATAGTAAAATTCAGGTTAGTTGTCAAATTGATAATCTTCATATCAAATTTATAATAAATTATCGATTACGCAATAAAATACAGTAATTTATTATGCATTCATAATAATTTATTTTGCATATTTTAAGCTGTAAGGATAGGAATTTTTAATACAAAATAAACTTATGTTGCGAATTTAATATGCAAGCATACTAATGTAACTATTTAGCCTACTTTTATTTAACGCTTTAAGATAAATATTAATAAAAACACAAATAGTATGGAGGTGCAATTTTTTGGTAGTAAATTTCATTCATAATCTATTTTCATGAAACTATTTAAAAAAATCGCCATAGGTATTTTGGGGTTTGTTATACTACTCGTGCTGCTTAACTTTGGCGTAAGCCGTTACGTATCGGCTAAACTTCCCACCATTATAAAAGAGCAAAAGGGTTTTCCTTATAACCTTAATTATAAAAAGCTTGATATAAATATCCTTACTGGCAGTTTTGTAATGCATGATGCCTACCTGGCACCTAAAGATACCATGCAGGAAGCTGTTAAAAACGGTATTTTTGGACAGATAAAATCAATTAGCGTTAACGGCTTAAGCTTATGGCAGCTGTACAAAAATAATCGCATTAAGGTAAGCCGCGTGGTTATAGATACGCCCGAAATTATTATGTACCACCGCGAGAAGAAATATAATGTTGAAGATGACATAGAAAAGCCTTTTAAAAACGTAATAGAAACAGGAAGCCTTGAGGTGCGTCATGGTAATTTTAAAATGGTAGATGCAAAAAAGAATCCCATGCTTAAGGCATCTAATATTACTTTCGAACTGAATAAAATAACTGTAGACAGTGCTACTGTAAAAGAAAATGTGCCGGTACGCTACCGCGATTACAGTTTTGCCTGCGACAGCCTGTTTTATAATGCCGGGCCCTTTTACAATATTACCCTCAATAAAATAACATCTACAGATAGTACGCTTGCTATACATAACTTCAGTATGATACCCAAGCAAACGCGTCCTCAGTTTGTTAAGGCTATATCTAAAGAACTCGACCAGTTTAACCTTCAGGTTAATAAAATTACTGTACCTAAAGCCGACTGGGGTTTTGTAAATAATGTGCTTTATGTGCATGCACCCGAAGTAACGTTAGAAAAGGTATTTGCTAATATTTATCGCAGCAAAGAACCGGCAGACGACCCTACACGTAAAAAACTGTACAGTGAATTGCTGAGGTCTATAAAATTTGACCTGAAAGTAGAGAAGTTATTACTCAAAAACAGCCTGATAGAATATGAAGAGCAGCTAACCTTTAGTAGACCCGCTGCTAAGGTTGTGTTTTCTAAATTTTATGCCACAATTGCTAATGTATACAGCCCTGTAAATAAAAAAGATAAACTGCCTGCCACTACTATAGATGTGCAATGCCTCTTTATGAAAAAAGCGCCATTAAGCGTAAAATGGAGTTTTAATACACCCGACGTAAGCGATGCATTTACCATTGCCGGGCATTTGCAGAATTTAAAAAGCGAAGATGCAAATCCTGTTTCTAAACCACTTATGAATGCCGAAACAACCGGAAACCTGAAAGATGTTCAGTTTGTTTTAAACGGTAACCGCGAGCGAGCCACGGGCACATTTGCCATAAAGTATGAAGACCTTAAGGTGGATATCTATAAAAAAGACGGCAAGAAGAAGAATAAGCTGATTAGTGCTGTAGGTAACCTGTTAGTTAAAAACGATACCGATGGCGACCTTAAAAAAGTTAATGTAGCGGTAGAACGCAGTAAAGACAAATCAGTATTTAATTTTTTATGGAAGTTTGTAATGGAAGGGCTTAAACAAACCGTATTGCCCAAAGTTGTAGGCAAGAACATATAGATACAGCTTTTGCTGTAAACACAAAACCCCCGGCACTGCCGGGGGTTCGTTATTTAAAAAAAGTTTTATACTTAGTATTTAATAAACTGTAACGTTTGTGTAGTGCCACTACCGCTTAGTTTTATAAAGTAAACACCATTAGCATAACCCGATATATTAAGCTCCTGGTTATTACTGTTTACCTTACCGGTACTAACTATCTGGCCAAGGTTATTGTAAACCGTATAAGCATCCGGCAGGGTAGTTGCCTGAGGTACTGCGATATTTATAACATTGTGCGATGGGTTAGGGTATAATTTTATACCACTTTTTACTGCATTTTTATTACCTGTCCCCAGTATTGTGTTAACACTAAAGGTAAACGATTCCTGGTCTGCATAAGCACCGCCACTTGTAATTAATACATCATCGGCTGTTTTTATGTTGTAGTAGCCGTTACCATATTCGCAGCAAATTCCGTCGGCTTCAAGGTCTAATATTGTAAAGGTATAGCACTCATTGTTTTCAACATCAATGCTTTGTGTATAGGTGGTCTCATTTTCATAAGGCTCGCTATTTTGCGGATCCTCAAAATTAATGTTGCTGGCCACAAAATCGCCTGCGCTATTTGTTATATACCAAATTGTCTCTTCCGCATATTCATCTGTGCGAATTGTAAACACAATTTCAGAAGTGTTGAAACTTGGTAAAATGGTAAAGTTTTGTGTTTTAGTATTGTTAGATGGTGCCTGGTCATCCGTTCCATTTACAGATGTTATAGAGGCTGTAAAAGTATGCGTTCCGGGAGTAAAGGTTAATTGCGGTACAGCTATAGAAGTTGTTTCCCCGCTTGCAAGGCTTCCGGTCCAGTTGTAAGTTGCTATGGCATCGTTATCTGCGGCGTAATCAATAATAGCCGATGTAAGTGTGTTGTTTCCGGTATTGGTTAATTCAATCGCTGGCGAAATAGTATTGCTGCACGTACTGGTTAAACCCTGCAGGTTTAATGAACCATCATTATCAAATGTTTCTCCCGGTACACAACCATTAGATGTTATTAGCGAAAGCCTTCTTGGCGAATTTGCCAGTACTGCCTGCATACGCTCTTTTTGGTTTGCAGTAAAAATGTTCTGGCAGGCATCATCAGTATAGTCCATATAGTTTTGAAACATATCGGTACCCGGCCTTGCGGTACAAGAGTCAAACCCTGCATCAGGACATCCACTGTTAGCAGTGCGCGCAATAGGCGTATCTGCGCAATAATCGTCGGCAGTACAGTTATCTTCATCGCCCCATATATGCCTAAGTCCAAAAAAGTGGCCTATTTCGTGGCTGGCAGCGCGCCCTAAATTCCTGTTTTCACTATAAGATCCGGCAGGGTAAATCTCTTCCGAACCAAAGTAAAGATAGCCTAAGGCAACACCATCGGTTTCGGCAGCAGTTCCGGTACCCTCATCAAGGCCATCAAGGCTGGAGTCTGTAGGGAATTGTGCATAGCCGGCAAGTTCATAAATACCCGATATTACAATTTGGTTAACTACCCAAATGTTAAGATATTTTTCAGGATCCCATTGTGTTTGTGCTTTAACAAGTTCCAGTTCTTCCATATCCCACGGTCTATCAGATCCAATGTTATGGCGTACAATGCCGTTAGATGCTAATCCGTATGGGTCTCTTTGCGCCATACAGAAAGCAATATCCATACTTGCACCTACAGGGTTGTCGTTAAAACCACGGGTGCCTGCTTCTCGGCTGTAATCCTGGTTTAAAACCGTGATTTGCGACTGGATTTGCCCTTCAGATATATTTTCGTTAACGCCTATAGCGTCGCCATTATGTATAACATGTACAACTACAGGTATAGTAACTACATCATTTACATTTTGTGCAGTACGCTGTGTTCTGCGTGCTTCAATTTTTGAAGCGATCCAGTTTTCAAACCTGTCAGTTGTTGCACGGTTTGAGTTGTTTTTGTGTAAAAGCGCCTCATACTCTACAGTAGCACATTTTACAAACTCTTTAGGCTCTCCCGGCTTTTTAATGGTAGCAGTTTTTGTTTTGTTTTGGGCATTCATGCCAAGGGTAAGCAAACCTGCGGCAATAAGCATACAGGCTTTAATGGTAGTTTTTTTCATTGGTTAAAATTGTGTTAAGGCAAATATCAGGTATAGGACGCAAAAAAGAAAATTTGTAACACAAAAAGTGAAAAAAAAATGAAAAAGCCCAAACTTGTGTCTGGGCTTTACAGTATTCGCGGTAATTTGTTTAATTTTTATATAGACGCTAAATCTTCGTGGAGCATTTTCTCTTCGATGGCATCCCAGAGGCCTATCCTTTTTTCGAGAGCAGTGCGGGAAACTTCTTCAACTTCTCTCCATTTTTGGTCATCATTGCCGCACAATTCTACAACCATTTGCATAGCCATAGGTCCGTGCTCATCGGCATCAAGCTCTATATGCCTTTCAAAATAGTAAATAAGGTTACTTAGGTCAACTTCAGGAAAGTTAGTTTCAAAGTTACGCAATATCTCGGTAAACATAGCAGGTATAAGGTCTTCACGCCCAAAGGTAAATGCAGCGGCAATTTCGTGTGGCTTGCCTTCCTCAATAACCCTGAAAGTAAAATCAAGGAATGCCTTAATACCACTGTGCAGCGCACTTTGCTTAATAGATACAAAAATGTTTTGCGTGCTAATCACATCTGCTAAAAAATCACTAACCTCAGTAACATCGGCACCTATGGCTTTCATGGCATCAATATACATTTCGTAGTGGCTTTGCCTTTTACCATCTATATTAATATCTGTTTCTTCGGCAAGTACAATTTCATTTATAAGATAACGTATTTCCGGATTGCCTACGGGAAGCCACGGCACCTGGGTACAGGTTAGTTTTGACTGTAGTGCTTTAAGAAGCGACATAAAATCCCACACGGCATATACATGGCCCTGTAAAAAATGCCTTAAATCATCAATTGTTTTTACCCTCTCATAAAGTGGGTGTTGTAACAGTATCTCCCTTTGAGGACGGATGACACTGTTTATTGTAGCTGTGTCCATAACAGTATTTTTTACAAAATTAAAAAAGCTTTAGCGCAATGTATAGTATTGCCATTGTTTTTATCAATACAATAATAATGCCTGTTTATTGGGCATTTGTAAATTTTAAACGGTAAAGGTCATGTAATATTGAATGCCATTTACAACATTATATACGCATGCCATTACGCAAAGGTTTTTGTTGATAAGTTAATTATGGTTAATGGTTGCATTAATAAAAAGTGCCGCAAATAACGATGCGGCACTTTAATGAATTTTCAATATGTCTTTTATTTGACGATCATTTATTTAAAAGCCGCAAACCCGGTAACATCCATGCCTGTAATAAGCAGGTGAATATCATGTGTACCCTCATAAGTAACTACGCTTTCCAGGTTCATCATGTGGCGCATAATAGAATATTCTCCGGTTATGCCCATACCGCCCAGCATCTGGCGTGCATCTCGTGCTATGGTAAGTGCCATGTCTACGTTATTGCGTTTTGCCATAGATATCTGTGCTGTTGTAGCTTTACCTTCGTTACGTAAAACACCCAGCCTCCATGTAAGGAGCTGTGCTTTAGTGATTTCGGTAATCATTTCGGCTAACTTTTTTTGCTGTAGCTGTGTGGCACCAATTGGTTTATCAAACTGTATGCGTTCCTGGCTGTAACGCAGGGCTGTGTCATAGCAATCCATAGCGGCACCTATGGCACCCCATGCAATACCGTAACGTGCAGAATCTAAACAGCCAAGCGGTGCGCCAAGCCCTGACTTGTTAGGTAAAAGGTTTTCTTTAGGCACTTTAACATTATCGAATATCAATTCGCCGGTAGCCGAAGCCCTAAGCGACCATTTATTGTGAGTTTCAGGAGTAGTAAAGCCTTCCATGCCGCGCTCTACAATAAGGCCATGAATCCTGCCGGCTTCATCTTTAGCCCATACTACAGCAATATCTGCAAAAGGGGCGTTACTTATCCACATTTTTGCACCGTTAAGCAGGTAGTGGTCGCCTTTATCTTTAAAATTTGTTATCATGCCACCCGGATTCGATCCGTGGTCAGGCTCAGTAAGGCCAAAACAGCCCATGAATTCGCCCGATGCAAGTTTAGGTAAATACTTAACCCTTTGCTCTTCAGTACCGTACTTCCATATAGGGTACATAACTAACGATGATTGTACCGATGCTGTACTCCTCACGCCGCTGTCGCCACGTTCTATTTCCTGCATTATAAGGCCATAAGAAATCTGGTCGAGGCCTGCGCCGCCATACTCTTCGGGTATATAAGGGCCAAAAGCACCTATATCGGCAAGGCCTTTAATGATCTGTTTTGGGAATTCTGCCTTTTGGGCATAATCTTCTATAATGGGCGAAACCTCTCGCTTTACCCACTCGCGGGCAGCGTCGCGCACCATTTTGTGCTCATCGGTTAATAACTCATCAAGGTTATAGTAATCAGGGGCCTGGAATAGATCGGGTCTCATTTGTTTATGTTTTTGACTAAAACAAATGTAAACAGAATTCTAACAATTCAATAATTGTTTGTTGCATTTTTTAATAAAAATTGAATTATTAGCGACAGTTTAGCTACAAGCTAACTTTTTGATTAATATTGGCTATCTTATTGTTTACTCTTATGAAACTATTTTACACCATACTATTAGTGCTGTTTTGCTTTGCGATTAAAGCACAATCCATTGTTATTTTAAATGCTGTTACTAAAGAGCCCGTGCCATTTGCAACGGTTTTGGCAAGGCTTAATCAGGAGCCTGTATCCCGTGATTATTGCAATCAGGACGGCAGCGTTAAAATCAGTATTAAAAACTACGACGTGCTCGAGGTTTCCTGCATTGGCTTTACCGCTGTTGCTTTAGATAAAGCCGCTGTTGGAGCTGAGGTATTACTGCAGCCTGTTGCCTTTCAGCTTGATGAAGTGGTAATAACAGGGCGCACAAATGTGGTAACGGTAGGGTATATAGATAGGAAAAAGAATGATTTTAGTGGTATTGCGGCCGAATTTAAGGATGCAGTTTTCATTCCTAATACTACAGGTAATGCCGGTTATATAAAGTCTTTCCTGTTTAAAATAGTAAAAGCTAAAAACCGTTTTGCCTACCGACTGCATTTTTATAAACGTGCTACAGGCAAAAGCTATCCGGGGGAAGAGGTTACGCCGGCAAATATTATAGGCTTTGTGGAAAAAGACACGAAAGGGTTAACGGAACTTGATCTGACGGAATATACAATTGAATTTCCTGAAACAGGGATATTTGTATCTATAGAAGGCCTTGGTGCCTGCGACGGTAATGGGAAAATTATAGAAGCTAAAGACGCTTACATTACCTATGAAGATTTTCAGAGTGCCGAACCTATATATTTCCATCAGCCTGAATTCTTTATAAGCACCGGCTGGATTAATCAAAACGAGCGTATTATAAGAGATTATAAAGAAAATGGTAACTCAAAGCCTCCTGTAGAAGCTTTGCGCGTACCGTCTTTTGGCCTTAAAGTTTACAGGTAAACTCACATCTTTAAGTAAAAATCCTTAGTAAGAGCTACATATTCGGTAGTATATTCGTGGCGTGTGGTTTCTATAACCAGTTCGTTAATTTCAATATCGCTTTCGGTATAACTAAAAGCCATAAGGCTGCGCTTAATATCCGATGTTGGTGTGCCTTTTACACGGGTAATTTTAAAGGGTAGCAATCCTTCGTCTTTCATTAAGGCAATAAAACTCGTCTCTTCTTTGTAAGGCAATATAATGGCAAATACACCTTTTTCAGATAATAAAAGTCCCGCAGCTTCGGCAAGGTCTTCAAACGGAAGTGATGCAGCAAACCGCGCAGTATCACGCTGCTCATTGCCACTGGTGTAGTCTTCGGTATAAAAAGGGGGGTTGCTTATAATAAGGTCATATTCATCTTCGGGTTCCTCCATAAATTCGTCGAGTCCGGCATGGTAGCAAAACAGTCTGTCTCCCCACGGCGAATTTTCAAAGTTATCTACGGCCTGCTCATACGCATCATCATCAATTTCCAAGGCATCAATTTGTTCGGCATTGCTGCGCTGTGCAAGCATTAATGCTATTAAGCCTGTGCCTGCACCAATATCAAGAATAGAGTAGGGGTTATTGTCCAGCGGTGTCCATGCTCCCAGCAATACACCATCGGTGCCTACTTTCATTGCGGTTTTATCCTGCTGAATATTGAATTGCTTAAAGGAGAACATGTTAATTTCGGAATTTACATTTCAGATTTCAGATTGAAAACCCAAATTTATGGGTAATAATTATGATCACTAAAGATGATTACAAATATAGATAGGATAATAAATGATTAGATGCTCTATTAAAACATGAACTTTTATATAACCTGAAACAAAAAAACTATGCGTTTAAGTAAAGGTCTATAAGCCCGTCGGGCGTATCAAGTATTATTTTTTTATTGTCGCGGTCTACCTTAACAATAAAATGGTCTATCATAGGGATAAGTATCTCTATTTCGCCTTTTTTAATTTCAAAAAGGGGCTGAGATGAGGTGTCGTTTATGTTAACTATAGTACCTATTTCGCCCAGGCGAACATCTTCGGCAATAAAACCCACAACTTCATGAAAGTAAAATTTATCGCCTTCCAGTATTGGTAATTGGGTAAGAGGCAAGTAAATATCGCAGCCCATAATGCCATCGGCGGCATCTTCGCTATCAATATCTTCAAAACGTACCCTTAAGAATTCATTTTTGTGCAGGGAACTGCTCTGAATAAAAAATGGAACCAGGTGTTTGTGTATTTCAACAAACACCGATTCCAGGTTTTCATACAACTCAGGTTCGTCCGTATCCAGCCATGCCAGTACTTCGCCCTTGTAGCTAAATTTTTTGGCTATCTTGCCTAAATAGAAACAATCTTCTTTACGCATGATGCTGCCTTTAAAATTATGCCTGAGTTTCTTCTGTGTTTTCGTCAGCCGTTTCTTCTGTAGCCTCTTCAGCGGCAGGAGCATTTGCAGCAGCAAGGTCAGCCTCAGCTTGTTTTGCAGCAGCAATACGGTCGTCGTTTACTTTTTTCTCAGCTTCAAGAGCTTTAGCCCTTGCATCAGCTTTAGCGTCAGAAAGGTTACCTTTCTTAGCATCTACTTTACCGGTTTTTTCTTCTAACCATGTAGTTAGTTTAGCATCTGCCTGTTCTTGTGTAAGAGCACCTTTACGCACACCGCCATCAAGGTGGTGTTTAAGTAGTGCACCTTTGTAAGATAGGATAGCTCTTGCAGTATCTGTAGGTTGTGCACCATTGTGCAGCCATTGAACAGCGCTGTCAAGATCTAAATCAATTGTTGCAGGGTTAGTGTTTGGGTTGTAAGTTCCTATTTTTTCAAGAAATTTACCATCCCTTTTAGAGCGTGAATCCGCTGCTACTACCCAGTAAAATGGTTTTCCTTTTTTACCGTGTCTTTGTAATCTGATTTTTACAGGCATCTTTTAGATTATTGTGGGGTTCCCGACCCCTGATTATTTAAGCGTGCAAATATATAAAAGTTTCCTGTACTAATAACTTAAAACGCTAAATTTATGATTTTTCCTGAACTGCCCAATTTAAATTTTTAATTTTTATTATGATTTCTCTCTTTTTGATTAGGATATATTCCATAAAAAACTATTTTTGTCGTTGTAAAATTTGAGTTACCCCTTCTAACAATATAATAATGAAAAAAATTTTATCGCTTTTAGTGTTGATGGCTGCTTTTACCTCGTGTGAAGAAGATATAAAATTTAATACTCCCGCTGTGCAGGGTCTTAAAGATAATGCGTTATGGAGAGCTGATGCCTTTACCGCAACAATTGCAGGAGACGGGTCGCTTGTCATCACGGCAACAACAGGATTTGAAACAGTGGTTTTAAAAGCATCCGCTATAGATCCGGGTACTTACCCATTTGGTAAAAATGATAGTGGTGTGCTTTACCCAAGCCAGGCTTCTTACTCTATTGCTGCAGAGAGCGGTGTGGGAGACACGTTTTCTACAATCTTAGAAAATGGCAGGGGACAGATAGTAATTAGCGACGATGTAAGGGAAACCAACATTGCCCAGGGTTATATTTCGGGCAGTTTTCGCTTTAATGCGGTTAATGACGAAGGTGTAATAGTTTATTTTGCCGACGGCGTATTTTATAAAGTACCGCTGGTCGCTGCAACAGGACAATAAAGTTAAGCCCCAAACTAAGGTTTGGGGTTTTTTATAAACATTAATGCTTAATATTAAAATTTTATTAAATTAAAATAAAATGGTGTTTTCTAAGTAAATAAGATTACATTTGTAAGAGCACAAACACCTATAGGAACAAATAATTAATTATTTTTTATGAATATTTTCGTTGGAAGCTTACCGTTCTCTTTGAGCGAGGCAGATTTAAGAGAGTCTTTTGAGGCTTATGGACCAGTTGATTCTGTAAAGATCATTACAGATAAAATTACTGGCAGAAGTAAAGGTTTTGGTTTTGTAGAGATGCCAGACGAAGAAGAAGGCCAAAAAGCTATTGATGAGCTTAATGGTGCAACTGTACAAGGCAGGGCTATTGTAGTTAACAAATCAGAACCGCGTCCAGGTGGCGACAGAAAAAGTTTTGGTGGTGGTGGCAACAGTCGTCCAGGCGGTGGCTTTAACAGAGACAGTCGTCCAGGTGGCGGTGATCGTGGTGGATACAATCGTGGCGGAAGCGGCGGTGGTGGAGACTACAACCGTGGCGGACGTTACTAATAATATAGAACGCAAATTATTAAAACCATCCTTTTTTAAGGGTGGTTTTTTTCTTTTTACGCTATATAGTTAATCTTTAAATATGGTTTTTTCTTGTTGATATTTATATCATAATTACTCTTTTTGGGTAAGTTTAAATTGTATTTTCCATTCGACTACAGTAAACGGTTATTCGTCTATAGCAAGGTAAATGTTATCTAATTTAATGTATTTGCAAAAATCAATTTTGTATGTTTGATTTGGTGTATACTTACCCCTTAGTATAGGCAGTTTTATATTTAATTACTAATTATGCCTTTTATAATTAATGTTAGGCTCTTTTTTTGTCCTTAAAATAGGTGTATATGTTTTAGGCTTTAATTTGTAATTTATTGTAATATGAAGGTTGTACAAGCTTATAAAAAGAAAAACTCAGATTGGCACTATCTGGCAGAAAAAACACTGCTTACAAATCCGCTTGTATTGGTTTTTGCTAATCGTCTCATGCTGGAAGATGTAAGTATATTAAATAGTGTAAGGCATGAATTTGCATACGAACATATTGTTTATGCCTCAACGGCCGGCGAAATATTTAATGTAGAGGTTTTAGAGAACACGGTTACGGTAATCGCCATAGAATTTGAAAAAAGCACGTTTGTAGTTAAGGCAGATAATATATTTAACCATAATAAAAATACCCGCGAGCTTGGTGCGGCATTAGCTGCGCAAATGCCTGCCGAAGGTTTAAAGCATTTATTTGTACTGTCTGAAGGGAGTTTTGTAAGTGGTACATCGCTTATTAAAGGTTTAGAAAGTATCCTTGACGAAAATGTTGCTATAACCGGAGGTTTAAGCGGTGATGATTTAAGGTACGAAAAAACACTAACATCTTATAAAGAAGATCCTAAAGAAGGAGAAATTGTGCTTATAGGTTTTTATGGCGAATCGCTCGAAATTACTTTTGCCAGTTATGGCGGTTGGCTTGCCTTTGGGCCAGAGAGGATAATTACAAAATCTGAGGGGAGTACTTTGTATGAAATAGACGGTCAGTCATCTTTAGAGTTGTATAAAAAATACCTGGGGGATAAAGCCGGAGATTTTGCAAGGTCTGCTTTATTGTATCCGCTTAATGTTATAGCACCCGGTAAAACGCATGCGGTTGTAAGGGCTGTTGTAGCTACAGATATGGAGAACAAAGCTATGATATTTGCAGATGAAGTGCCACAGGACTCGCAGGTACAATTGATAATGATATCACCCGACCGTATCTCGCAAGGGGCATTTACCGCCTCTACGCTCGCTATGCAGGATCGTGTTACAAAGCCTCAACTGGCACTTGTTATTAGCTGTATAGGCCGTAAAGTGGTAATGAACCAGCGTGTGGAGGAGGAGATAGAGCTGGTGCGCGAAGTAATAGGCGAAGATACTGCTATAAGCGGGTTTTATTCTTATGGCGAGATTGCACCTTTTCATGATACACGTTCAAGCGAACTACATAATCAGACTATGACATTAACATTAATAAGCGAATAAATGAATTCGTTATTAAGAAGACAGATAAAAAAACATCTTACCGGTGAGCAATTGCCCGCGGTGGAGCAATTTCTTACGGCTGTTAGCGAATCGTATACCACGTATGATGATCATATTGCCATGCTGCAAAGAGCTATTAAGTTAAGCTCGGATGAGTTGTATGAAGCTAACCATAAATTAAGGGAGGAGGCAAAAAGCCTAAAGGAAATTAATAAAAACCTTGAGTTTATATTAGCCTCGATGAACCTTAATAATAACCCTGATGAACTTGCAGAATTTAATGCTATAGAACATATAAGGCAACAGTCGGAAGAAATAATAAGGATAAATGCGCAGCGTGAAGATTTGCTTAAAAGCCTCGAAGTGCAAAACCAGGAGCTTAATGAGTATGCCCATGTGGTTTCTCACGATTTAAAATCGCCTTTAAGAAGCATTAACGCACTTATAAACTGGATTATAGAAGATAATAAGGATAAGCTTGATGAAGAAAGCTCAAAGTCTTTAAACCTCATATTATTTAATGTCGAAAAAATGGATTTGCTTATTAAAGGCATCCTTGATTACTCGTCTATAGACAGGCTGGAGTCTGAAAACAGGCTGGTTGACTTTAATGACATGGTAGACGAAATTTTGAGGACTATAGATATGCCGGAGTCTATAAAAGTTAAGATTAATAATGAGTTGCCTGCCATGTATGGCAATTTTTTCAGGTTCAGGCAATTGTTTCAAAATCTTATAGAAAATTCTATCAAGTATAATGACAAGGAGATTGGCCTTATAGAAATAGGCTATACTGCAAGAGAAAATGAAGTAGAATTTTACGTTAAAGATAATGGCCGTGGCATACCTGCAGCATATTTTGATAAGATTTTTAACGTGTTTACAAAGCTTGACAGTAAAGACCAGTCATCAGGCATTGGGCTGTCTATCGTAAAAAAAATTGTTAACTTTTATGGCGGAAAAATTTGGGTTGAAAGTACAGAAGGTAAAGAAACAACTTTTTTCTTTACCCTTGTAGGTATTGATGGAGTGTAACTATTTGGTTTTTATTTGCTTGAGGTTTATAAGTTTGTTGTTTTTTATTATTGAACACATCATAATAATTATCACACTTGTGTTAAAGATTGAGTCTCTCGGAAAAATATTATATACTTTCGCTGATAATTATATTGAATGCCATGGGTGATGATAATAAAGATATTAACAGCATGATGTGCCTTGATATTTACCTTTCGTCGCTAAGCGATGCGGAGTACAGTAAGATAGCACAGAAAATAAAATCGAAACGGGTTTTTCCTGTTACGAGTTGGGATATCTCGGCTAATTTTCTACAAAAAAATAATCCGGTAACAACTCAGGAGAACGACAGGCAGCAGCTTAATCTTTTTTCTAAAAAATTTAAATGGAAACTCGATCTCAATTCAATTATGCCTTCTCGGTATGAGGCTATTATAATTACAGATATTAAACAGGAAATTTATTGGGTTAACCAGGGGTTTGCCGCTATGACCGGGTACTCTGCAGAGCATGCCGTGGGCAGGAAACCTGATTTTCTTCAGGGTAACAAAACACTGCCGGAGGTTCGTAAAAATATTAGGGAACATTTGCAGCACCTTAAACCTATTGCCTGCACAATTATTAATTACCGTAAAAATGGAGATGAATATGTTTGTGAGGTTAAAATTATCCCTATTAGCAACGATAAAAATATAGTAACCCATTTTTTAGCTTTCGAAAGGGAAGCTGTATAAACCTTGTCATCAAAATACATTATTCTAATTTAGTTTAGCGTATAATCTTTAATGATTTTTATTACAGGGCATTCTTAAATCAAATAATATCAAGTACTCTCTCTAACGCCATGCCCCGTGATCCTTTTATTAATATCAATGCTTTTTTATCGGTTTGCAGCACCGACGCATTATTTTTAAGGTCTTCGTAAGTTTTAAAAAAATGGAGGTGGCTATTTTTAATTTTATTGGCATAAAAATCATTGCCAACAAAAATTACCTTTACACCTTCTTCCCCGGCAAGATATTGCACCAGTTTTTTGTGTTCTGCAAGACTTTCGGTGCCTAATTCAAACATGTCTCCAAGTATTGCAATTTTAGGCTCCTCGTCAAGCTGTACAAAGTTAGTTAGGGCTGCCATCATACTGCTTGGATTAGCATTGTAAGCGTCGAGTATTATCTTGTTTCCATTCTTTTCGGTTAGCTGTGAGCGATTGTTAGTAGGTATGTAGTTTTCTATAGCAGCTTTAATTTCGCTATCGGCAACTTTAAAATAATTGCCAATTGCAATTGCCGCGCTAATATTAGAAGCATTGTAAATACCTATAAGATGTGATTGTATATGCAGGTCGTTATAAATTAACCGCACCATAGGGTTAGCATCTACATCGTCTATGCGTACATTACCATCATAGCTATTTGTGGCAAAAGTAAAACGTGATAATGCTTCGGTTTTCTTATCCTGAATTTCGTCGTCAAGATTTACAAAGGCGGTTTTAGTATGTGTTTCTAAATACGTATACAGCTCGCTTTTACCTTTTATTACCCCGTCATATCCACCAAAACCTTCAAGGTGGGCTTTGCCAAAATTTGTGATATAACCAAAATTAGGCTCGGCAAGCTCACACAGCATTTCTATTTCTTTCTGGTGATTGGCTCCCATTTCTACAATACCTATCTCCGTCTCTGTAGTAAAAGAAAGCAATGTTAGCGGTACACCAATATGATTGTTTAGGTTACCTACTGTAGCTTTTGTACTGTATTTTTTAGATAATACAGCGTTAACAAGTTCTTTGGTCGTGGTCTTGCCATTACTACCCGTAAGTGCTATTACCGGCAGGCCTAACTGCCTGCGGTGGTGCTGTGCTAACTGTTGCAAAGCTTCGAGGGTGTTTTCTACGAGTAACATCCTGTCGCCTGTTTTATAAGCAGGGTTATCTATTACAACGTAGCGCGCACCCATATTTAGTGCTTCGGAGGCAAATGTATTAGCATCAAAATTATCGCCTTTTAACGCAAAAAATATAGAGTTTGGCATGATTTTGCGGGTATCTGTAGACAGGGCAGAGCAGCTTGTAAAATATTGGTATAACTGAGATATTTCCATTAGTGTATATAACAAATAAAAGCCCTAAGATAGGGCTTTTATTTTAATTTATATTTTAGCAAAAATTAGTTTCTTGCCGTCTTTTTATTAGATTTAGGGCCAACTTTAGACATTGCACATCTAAAACCAATATAGTCTGTAGCCATATCCTGAGGATAATACCTTCTTTGTGCAGGATCTAACCAGTAAGCTCTGTCTCTCCAAGAACCACCTTTAAACACCCTTACGTTATCATTAATAAGTGTAGTCCTTTTAGTTTTATCTTCCTGGCCTATTAGTTTTCCTGTGGCAGAATCTATAGCAACTTTATTTTTAGGGGAGTTGTACATCTTAGAAGTGTTTTTTGTTTCATCCACATCTTCTTCAGATCCTACGTCACCATACTTGCGTACAGATTGCTGGTCACCATCCCTAAAGTTCCTGTTATCGCCACGTGTGTAGTTCTGTCTCAGGTAAGTGTCTTCCTCAGTAATTTTTACACGGGCAATTTGTCCCGGTAAACTTCTGTACTGTATTCTTTTGTTATCAAGAGTGTCATATTGTATAGACTCAGCAGTAACAAGAGCAGCTCTTCCGTCATCGCCTATACTGTCTTTCATATAAACGTTACCCCTGTAGTAGTTAAAGTCGTTTCCTTCATCATCAACTATAGGACGGTAAACGTCTGCAACCCATTCTGCTACGTTACCAGCCATATCATATAAACCAAAATCATTTGGCGGGTATGATTTAACTTTGTTAGTAATATCTGCGTTATCATCGCTCCATCCGGCAATTCCACCGTAGTCACCTTTACCTTGTTTAAAGTTGGCAAGCTGGTCACCTTTAGTGGTCCTGTTACCGTTACGGGTATACATACCTTTCCAAGGATATTTTTTATTACCCCTGTATAAGTTGTACTCGCGGTTACCTACAAGTGCAACGGCTGCATATTCCCATTCAGCCTCTGTAGGAAGCCTGTATTCCGGTAATATTAAACCAGATGTTCTTTGTGCATAAACGTTTTTAGCATCTTCTTTACCCGCAAGTTTATTACGTGCACCTTTATATACAATTTCTTCGTTACCGCCAAAGCTTTTTGTTGGGCTTTCAAGGTAAGCCTCAGTACTAAAAGTGCTTTCTGCAGTAACATCGGTTAACTTAGCGTCTTTTTTAAGGTAACCTTCTTTTTCAAGAACACCTTCATTAACACGGTCAGTTCTCCATTTGCTAAATTCAGTTGCCTGTATCCAGCTAACACCTACAACAGGATACTCAGCATAAGCCGGGTGCCTAAGGTAGTTATTTGTCATGGTTTCGTTGTAGCCCAAAGCGCTTCTCCAAACCAGTGTATCGGGCAATGCCCCAACATAAATATTTTTATAATTCTCTTCGGTTGGAGGGAAAACCCTTTTTAACCAGTCAAGATACTCAAGGTACATAACATTTGTAACCTCTGTTTCATCCATGTAGAAAGATTGTACGTGCTGCTGCGTTGGAGTATTGTTCCAATCGTGCATTACATCATCCTGAACCCTACCCATGGTAAATGTACCACCCTCTACTGCAACAAGTCCTGGAGCAGCATCTTGCTGCTTGTACTTAGAGTTGTGCTGGAAACCACCTTTCTTGTCATTGATTTTCCATCCCGTAGCTGATGAGGTATTCCCCGAGCCGGAGCCTTTTTTGCTGCAGCTGGTAAAACCCACTGTTACCGCCAGTGCGAGCAACATCCTTAAAGCCGTGATTTTGTTAACTTTCATCTTTCTGTAGGTAAATAATTTTCGAGCCGCAATATAATAATTAACCATTAAACCGCAACACTAATTTAATATTTTTAGTAAATTTATAAATTTATGTTAAATCTACCTTTTAAGAACGCCCATTTTGAAGTAATATTGCATTCAGATTTAAAAAATATTTTTTTTCGCAGTAATAATATTACCGCTATTAGCGTTGTCTTATCAATGAAAAACAGGTTACTTTTATTTGTATTGCTATTTTCTTTGCTTTCATACGGTCAGCAGGGCGGGCAAATAGTATTAAACTGGGTAGACAATGTGCCTTTACATATTGTTGATAAGCCTATATCCCTGCCTCAGTTCGAGAATGAATATATGAACTTTGACCCGGTGGCAAAGCAGCTCTCTTTTTATTATACTTTTGAGACCCCCGGGATAGTAAATCCGGCTTCACTACGCGTTACAAATGTTGTTTACGAGGGTATTACCCAGTCGCAACTTGGGGGGCTTACCATTAGTAATATACCGGCATCCATAAATGCAGTGTTAGAGGCTTCTCAGGGCCGCGACCAGTGGTATGCCGGCTTAAAGCTTTCTCCTATTGTTAAAGAAGGGTCTGGTTTTAAAAGGGTAAAATCATTTAGTTATAGTTATGCCCTTGGTGGTTCAGCTTCAAGATCTACCGCCGCAGTAACGGCTATAACAAGCTCAGTTCTCGCCACGGGAGAGTGGTCGCGATTTTATGTTGAAAAATCGGGTATATACAAATTATCGAAATCTTTTTTACAGCAAATAGGGGTAGATGTTAATGCCGACCCGCGTACTATAAAAATATATGGCAATGGCGGGCGTATGGCGCCTTTGCTTAATGCTACATATTATCCCGATGACCTTGCCGAAAATGCCATAAAATTTTTGGGCGAAGAGGACGGCAGGTTTGATAGTGGCGATTACATACTGTTTTATGCTGAAGGCGTAGATAACTGGAATACAGATAGTGATACAAATAATAACCTTTTTGCCGACAGGTCCTATTATTATGTTACCAGTAAAGGTACTAACGGTAAGAGAATTCAGGAAATGGCACAGCCTTCCGGTAATGCTGTTACGCAAACATCTGTTTTTGATGAATACCAGTACCATGAGCAGGATCTTATTAACATTGCAAGGCTGGGGCGTAAATGGCATGGCGAAGCTTTTAATGTAGACAGCGAACAAAAATTTGAATTTGATGTTCCTGATATTGCTAATGAACCTGTTACTGTAACGGTAGGTGCTGCGGCAAGCTCTGTTTCGGCATCATCTATGGTGGTTACAGCAAATGATGCACCTGTAAGCACTCTGAATTTTAGGTCGCTGCCTGATAATGTTTCGGCAACAGAGGATATAAAAAGTGGCACGATATCCGCGCCAGCTAACGGAAAAATTACTGTAAAACTTACCTACAACAATGCCGGGGTACCATCTGCAAATGCATGGCTGGATTATGTTATAATACAGGCTAAACGAAATTTAGATGGTAATGGCAGGCAATTCAGGTTTCGTTACAATACTGCAGCAAATAACATAGGTACTATACAGTATAATTTTACCAATGCTGCGGGTATAGAAGAGGTTTGGGATATTACAGACATTTATAATGCTGCCAAAATTACAAATACAGCCGGTGCGCAATTTTCTTTTAAGGCATCTCAGGGCGAAGTAAGGCAGTATATAAGTGTAGTGTCTTCAGATTATTATGCTCCGCTTAAGGAGTCTAATACCCGTATGGCCAATCAAAATCTTAAGGGCACAATATTTAGGAACAGTACCGGGCAGTTTCAGGATATAGATTATATAATTGTTACGCCTGCAAGCCTTAATGCATCTGCCGAAATACTTGCAAACCACCACCGCACAACATCGGGGCTTAATGTTAAGGTTGTAAACCTCGAGAATATTTACCAGGAGTTCTCGTCGGGCAAGCAGGATATAGCGGCAATCCGTAATTTTATTAAGTACGTATATAATAATGCGTCAGACGATTCAAAGAAGGTAAAGTATGTTAACCTTTTTGGCGATGCATCTTTTGATTATAAAAACCGCATTCGCAATAATTCTAATATTGTGCCTACGTTTCATGGTTTTGCCCATAGTGCAAGCGATAATAATTATAGTGTTGTAAATACATTTGTAACCGACGATTTTTTCGGACTTATGGATCCCAATGAAGGCCAGTTACTGTTAAGTGGCGATGGCAATGTAATTGTAGCCGAAAGAGTAGATGTTGCTACGGGGCGCATGCTTGTAAATAACAGGGTACAGGCAGACCAGATGGTTAACAAGGTTTTAGAGTATGAAAGCACTGAGGCGTATGGAAGGTGGCGGTGTGAATATATAGCTACGGTAGATGACCTTGATGGTGCCGGCTCTACAGGTTTTGTAAACAACATGGAGCAGGTTGTAAACAACCTTAAAAGTGCGAGGCCTTATGTAAATGTCAGGAAAATTTATGAAGATGCTTATGTGCAGCAATCATCTGCGGGGGGGCAGCGATATCCTGAAGCTACAGAGCAGTTAATAAGGTCTATTAACTACGGTGCCCTTGCCGTGATTTATTTAGGGCATGGTGGCGAAAGCGGTCTTGCAAGCGAACAATTATTTAAAACCAGCGATGCTCAAAACCTTACTAACCGGTATAAATACCCTTTGTTTATTACAGCAACGTGCGAGCTTACAAAATTTGATAATCCGTTTGTAGAAACTGCCGGCGAGCACATTTACTGGAATCCTGCCGGAGGTGGTATTGCCATGATAACAACAACAAGGGCACTTTTTATTAGTGATGCTAATGTATTTAACCCCCGTATTACAGAAAGGCTGTATGCTTACGGTTTGCCGGAATATCCTACTATGGCAGAGGCTATGCGGTTAACTAAAAATACAATGAACCCAACGGTGCGCATGATATGTTTTATAGGTGACCCGGCACTTAAAATGGCTATCCCTAAACCTAATATTGTGCTGACTACTATCAATGATGTGCCCATAGCGCAATCTACAGATGTGTTGCAGGCATTGGGCCGCGTAAAGCTGGGTGGTAATGTAACCGATGCTAATGGTACCATGCTTACTAATTTTAATGGCGAACTTGAGGTTACGGTTTTTGATAAAGATATTGCACGTGCAACTCTTAATAATGATAATATGACTGAGCTTTCGGACCCTAGCAATCCTCGAAGCCCATTAATACCTATTATAAGGCGTTTTAATACCCTTGGCGAAACCATTTTCAGGGGTAATGCATCGGTAACTAACGGCAGGTTTGAGTTTAGTTTTGTAGTGCCAAGAGATATCAGGATTCCGGTTGCAGAGGGGCGTGTAAGCTTTTATTCTAAAAAAAATAATGCCCTCGAAGACCATATTGGCTATAACAGCGTTATAAAAATAGGTGGCGTAAATACAAGTGCTGCCGAAGATAACCTGGCACCCACCGTAAAACTGTATATGAATACAGAAACTTTTATAAGTGGCGGTATAACAAATGCGAGCCCTATATTGCTCGCTTACCTGGAAGATGCTAATGGTATTAATACTGCCAGCGGTATAGGGCACGATATTATGGGAATACTGGATGGCGACGATACCAACCAGTTCCTTATGAACGATTATTACGAAAGTGATGTTAATGATTACAGCCACGGTACGGTACGTTTTCCGTTTGCCAATCTTTCTAAAGGTTTGCATACGTTAACTTTCAGGGCGTGGGATGTTTACAATAACCTTGTTACTGCCGAGATTCAGTTTGTGGTAGCAGGAGATGATGAGCTTACGCTGGAGAAGGTGCTTAATTACCCTAACCCGTTTGTAAGTTACACCGAGTTTTGGTTTAGCCATAACAGGCCTTTTGAGCCGCTCGATGTGCAGGTGCAGGTGTTTACGGTTACCGGTAAAATTGTGAAGACAATTAACCAGACGGTAACTACAGATGGCTTTTTAAGCCGTGAGTTAAAGTGGGATGGGCGCGACGATTTTGGCGACAAAATAGGTAAGGGTGTCTATATCTATAAGCTTACCGTAAGGTCTGTTACCAGTAATAAAAAAGCAGAAAAGTACGAAAAACTTGTTTTGCTGTAAAAAACAGTATATTTGTGTCCCTTAAAATTACGATAGATAATGAAGAAAATACTTTTATTTGGCCTGTGTGTTTTAGGAATTCAGGCGGCAAAAGCCCAGAATGAAAACCGTGTAATTACCACAGGTGTACCGTTTTTGCTTATTGCAGCCGATGCAAGGGCAGGTGGTATGGCAGACCAGGGTGTGGCTACTTCAGCCGACGTTTTTTCGCAGCAATGGAATCCTGCAAAATACGCCTTTTCACTTCGTGAGCAGGGCCTTTCGGCAAGTTATACGCCTTATTTAACCAGTATTGCGAATGATATTTCGCTTGGCCAGGTAACTTATTTTAATAAAATAAACGAGAGGAGTGCCTTTGGTGGTAGCCTTCGTTACTTTAGCCTTGGCGATGTAGAGCTAAGGCAAACAGGAGATTTAGATGAGCAGGTAATTACAAGAAGCCCTAATGAGCTTGCGGTAGACCTTTCATACTCACTAAAGCTTGATGACCGTTTCTCTATGTCGGTTGCAGGGCGCTTTATCAGCTCTAACTTAAAAATTGCCGAGGCAGTTGCCGGTAGTAGTGCCGATGCTAATGCTGCAATATCGTATGCTTTTGATATATCCGGTTTTTACCAGAGTGAAGAAGTGGCTTATGATGATTTTGATGGTCGTTGGAGGGCTGGTTTCAATTTCCAGAACCTGGGTCCGAAAATCAGTTATGATGATGATCCAAATCTGAGTTCTAACTTTCTGCCGTCTAATATGAGGCTTGGTGGTGGTTTCGATTTTATTTTTGACGAGTATAACACCATTGGTGTAAACGTAGAGGTTTCTAAACTTTTAGTGCCAACACCTTTTGCTGTTGTACAGGCAGTAGATGCTGATGGCGATGGCGAGATAAGCAGTGCAGAACAAATGCTGGCCACTACTGCAAATGCAGAGAACAGGCAAAAATATAATGATATTAACTGGGTATCGGGTATTTTTAAATCGTTTGGCGATGCTCCGGGAGGTTTAAAAGAAGAGCTTCAGGAGGTTACTTACTCTCTTGGTGCAGAATATACCTATAATAAAGCTTTTGCTTTCCGTTTAGGTTATTTTAACGAGAACCAGTTAAAAGGTGCACGTAAATTCTTCTCAATGGGTGCCGGTTTTAAATATTCGGTAATAAATGTAGATGTGTCTTACTTATTCTCCGCTTCTAAAGTAAGGAACCCGTTAGAAAACACATTGCGTTTTTCACTTACCTTTAACTTCGGAGACGAATACGACGAATATTAGTAGATGGAAAACATCACGATAACTTCTACTTTTACTGTTTATCCATCCGTGGCAGATTTGCCGGCAGATGTAAAGGGTTTAATGGAGCAGGCAGTTGCTGTGCGTAAAAATGCGTATGCGCCTTACTCTAAATTTCACGTTGGTGCGGCAATACTGCTTAGCAACGGCGAAGTGGCATTAGGCTCTAACCAGGAAAATGCGGCGTACCCATCCGGCCTTTGTGCAGAGAGGGTAGCTATATTTCATGCAGGTGCAATATATCCTGATGCTCAAATTATCAGGATGGCTATCACGGCGGCATCTTCGCAAAGAGAGGTAAATGCGCCTATACCACCCTGTGGTGCCTGCAGGCAGTCTATTGCAGAGTATGAGCTTAAACAGGATATTCCCATCGAGATTTGGTTTATGGGAGAAACAGGAGAAGTTTACCGTTCAGAATCATTAAAAAATTTACTGCCAATGGTTTTTGGAGGTAAAGATTTATAATAAAACCACAGTAAAGAGGCTATTATGGCCTCTTTGCTTTTTTATAACCATTTCGTAATTTTAAAAAAATGAAAATACTTGCCCTAAATTTTTTAGTTATTAAAGGGAAATAGTATTTTTGCATTTCGCAAATTAGTGTGAGCAAACTTTTTGCGTATCTCTTTTACAATTTTTAAATATCAAGAGCAACATTATAGTAAGCAATGAAAGAAATAACAAAAGAAGTATACCTGAAGTGGTATGAAGATATGTCGTTTTGGAGAAAGTTTGAAGACAAACTGGCGGCTTTGTACATTCAGCAAAAAGTTAGGGGTTTCCTACACTTATATAATGGTCAGGAGGCAGTGCTTGCCGGAGCATTACACGCTATGGACCTGTCTAAAGATAAAATGATTACTGCATACCGTAACCACCCGCAGCCTATAGGTATGGGTGTAGATCCCCGCCGTGTTATGGCAGAGCTTCTTGGTAAGGCTACCGGTACTTCTAAAGGTCTTGGTGGTTCTATGCATATCTTCTCTAAAGAAAAAGGTTTTTATGGTGGCCACGGTATCGTGGGTGGGCAAATTCCACTTGGTGCCGGACTTGCATTTGCCGATAAATATTTTGAAACAGGTGGAGTAACCCTTACCTATTTTGGTGATGGTGCTGCACGCCAGGGATCGCTTCATGAAGCATTTAACATGGCTATGCTATGGAAACTTCCTGTAGTGTTTATTGTAGAGAACAATGGTTATGCAATGGGTACATCTGTAGAGCGTACTGCTAACCATACCGATATATGGAAACTGGGCTTAGGGTATGAAATGCCATGTGGCCCTGTAGACGGAATGAACCCGGTTAAAGTTGCCGAAGCCATGAACGAGGCTATAGAAAGAGCACGCAGGGGCGACGGGCCAACTTTCCTTGAAATGAAAACGTACCGTTACCGTGGCCACTCTATGAGTGATGCCCAACATTACCGTACTAAAGACGAGGTGGAAGAATACCGTAAAATTGACCCAATCCTTCAGGTTCTTGAAGTTATTAAAGATAACAAATATGCAACAGACGAAGAGATTGAAGCTATAGACGGCAGGGTTAAAGACCTTGTTGCTGAGTGTGAGCAATTTGCTGAAGAGTCTCCATACCCGGATCTTAGCGTTATGTATGACGTTGTTTACGATCAGGAAAATTATCCATTTTTACCACATAAATTATAATATACACCATGGCAAAAATTATTACCATGCCGCGCCTTAGCGATACCATGACCGAGGGTACTGTGGCTACGTGGCTTAAAAAAGTGGGCGATGTTATTAAAGAAGGAGATATCCTTGCTGAAATAGAAACAGATAAAGCTACTATGGAGTTTGAGGCATTTGATGCCGGAACTTTATTATATATAGGGATTAACGAGGGCGATACTGCCCCGGTTGATTCGGTTTTAGCGATCATTGGTAAAGAAGGCGAAGATTATAAGTCGCTTCTTGAAGGTGGTGCCGGTGCAAAAACAGAGGAAGCTCCAAAAGAAGAACCTAAAGCTGAAAGTAAACCTGACGCTAAGGAAGAAAAAACAGAAGCTAAACCTGCTGAAGAAAAAACGGAAGATAAAAAAGCTGCTTCATCTAAATTGCCGGAGGGTGTTGTGGTTGTAACCATGCCACGCCTAAGCGATACCATGACCGATGGTACTGTAGCAACATGGCTTAAAAAAGTGGGCGATACTGTTAAAGAAGGTGATATTCTTGCCGAGATTGAAACAGATAAAGCTACTATGGAGTTTGAATCATTTAACGCAGGTACGCTTTTAGCTATTGGTGTTAAAGAAGGTGAAACTGCTCCTGTAGACAGCCTGCTTGCTATTATAGGCCCTGCTGGAACAGATGTATCTGGTATTGACGCAACTACCGGTAAAGGTGGTGCTGCCCCTGCTACCGAAAGCAAAAGCGAAGATAAGCCTGCTGCTGATAAACCGGCAGAAGATAAAAAAGAAGAAACTAAAGAAGCGACTAAAGCTGAAGAGGCTGCTCCTGCCACCGATGGTGGAAGGGTATTCGTTTCTCCGCTTGCACGTAAAATAGCCCAGGATAAAGGTGTTAACCTTACCCAAGTAAAAGGTACGGGCGAAAATGGCCGTATTGTTAAAAAAGATATCGAAGAGTTTAAACCGGCTGCTGCTGCACCGGCACAACAGGCTCCGGCCGCTGCTGCCCCTGCTAAAGAAGCTGCTGCTGCAAAACCTGCATACGTTCCGTCTGGAGAGGTTGCTACAGAAGAAGTTAAAAACAACCAGATGCGTAAAGTTATTGCACGCCGCCTTGCGGAGTCTAAATTTACCGCTCCGGAATACAGCCTTACTATAGAGCTTGATATGGATAGCGCTATTGCAAGCCGCAATGTAATTAATGCTGTGCCGGATACTAAGGTATCTTTTAACGACATGGTGGTTAAAGCATGTGCTATGGCTCTTCGCAAACACCCACAGGTTAATACCCAGTGGAAAGAAGATGTTACTATTTACAACAAACACATAAGTATAGGTGTAGCTGTAGCTGTAGAGGATGGCCTTCTTGTACCGGTACTTAAATTTACCGATAACATGAGCCTTACTCAAATAGGTGCATCTGTACGTGACCTTGCCGGTAAAGCTAAAAACAAAAAACTGTCTCCGGCCGAAATGGAAGGTAGTACATTTACTGTTTCTAACCTTGGTATGTTTGGTATCAGCGAGTTTACATCGATCATCAACCAGCCTAACTCGGCTATCCTTTCAGTAGGGGCTATAGTTCAGCAGCCGGTTGTTAAGAACGGACAGATAGTTGTAGGCAACGTTATGAAAGTAACACTTACCTGCGATCACCGTACTATAGATGGCGCTACAGGGGCACAGTTCCTGCAAACGCTTAAACAGTTTATAGAAAACCCGGTTACTATGCTGGCATAAGCCACACGGTTAACAATTTATAAAAATACCCGTCCTGAGTAAAATCAGGACGGGTATTTTGTTTTTGGACTAAGCCCTGCCACTATTAAGGATACGGACTGTGTTTTTTAACTAATGATAAAATAGTCTTGTAATGCGGAACAGTTTTTGTTGAATCTTAATCACTAATGAAAGGGATAGAATGAACCTGTTTAATGATACCGACTTATTTACCAGCGGCCTTCCGAATAAAAAGATATTCGACCTGCCGGATACCGACCTCATTCTTTATGAAGGATTTTTTACTAAAGAAGAATCTGATTATTATTACGATATCCTGCTGCATCAAACAAAATGGAATGAAGCAGATTTGACCGTATATGACAAGACACACGTTATTCCGCGAATGGTATCGTGGTATGAAGACAAGGCCAATCCCGGCGCTAAGCAGGATGGTCAGGAATGGACGCCCGATCTTTTGGCTATTAAATCAAAAGTTGAGATAGAAACAAGGCTACGTTTCAACGGTGTACTTCTTAATTTGTACCGCAATGGTAAAGATGGTGTAGGCTGGCATAGCGACCGCACAGAGAATTTTGGTCCTGACCAGATTATTGCATCGGTAAGCTTCGGCGAAACGCGGCCCTTCAGGCTTCGGCATAAAACGAGAAAAGATGTGCCAACGGTTGAAATTCCGCTTACGCATGGCACGCTTTTGCTTATGGCAGGCACCACACAAACGCATTGGGAGCACCATATTCCTAAAACAGCTAAGGATATATTGCCCAGAATAAATCTTACCTTTAGGCAGGTTAAAAGAAAATTATAATAAATGTTAGATCTTTTTAGCAGCAATATTCCGCAGGAAAATAATCTACTGCCTTATGGGGGTACTGTAAATTATTATGGCACGGTTATGACTTTGGCAGAGGCCAATCACTATTTAAAAGTATTGCTAAGCACTATAGAATGGAAAAATGATGAGGCTATAATTTTTGGCAAGCACATAATTACAAAACGCAAAGTGGCCTGGTATGGCGAACGGCCTTTTGAATACACATACAGTAATACTACCAAACAGGCATTGCTGTGGACAGATGAGTTATTGAAATTAAAAACTATTATTGAACAACAATCGGGAGAAACGTTTAACTCGTGTTTGTTAAATTTATATCATGACGGCAGCGAAGGCATGGCGTGGCATAGTGATGCAGAAAAAGATTTAAAAAAAAATGGTGCTATAGCATCAGTAAGTTTTGGTGCAGAACGCAGGTTTGCATTTAAAAATAAGCAGACAAAAGAAGTGGTTTCGGTAATTTTAAATCACGGTAGTTTGCTGATAATGAAAGATGAAACCCAAACAAACTGGCTGCACAGGCTGCCGCCTGTAAAGGGTGTAAACAGTCCTCGTGTTAATTTAACTTTTAGGACTATAGTTGTTAAATAACATAAAAGCGATACGTTAAATTACTGCAAAGTAATTATTAATAATGTTGTGTGTTGTTTTTTTCTTATTTTAGCGAAAGGAAACACAAAACTTTATGAACCAAACTCTTTTTCTGTTACTTATTTTAGGATGCCTTAGTGGCAATGCCCAAAAAAAAGTTACGGCTACTACTTATAAGGTAGAAGAGAAATCAGTTGCGGCAACGTTAAAATTTTTATCGTCGGATGCTTTACAGGGTCGTCTTGCCGGGAGCAAGGGGCTTGAAACCGCTGCGCAATATCTTGAGGATGTTTTTGTAAAGAATGGTGTTAAGCCTTATTTTACCTCTTATAAAGATACACTTACCAATTATGATAAAACTACTTATAATGTAGTAGGCTATCTTGAGGGTACAGATCCTAAACTTAAAAACGAATTTGTAGTTTTTGGTGCTCATTACGATCATATTGGCATCGAAAAAAATCCAACAACTAATGATAGTATTTATAACGGTGCTAACGATGATGCATCGGGTGTTACTACAGTTGCTGAATTAGTTAATTACTTTGGTAAAACAAAAAAAAATAAACGCAGTATTTTGTTCTGCTTTTTTTCGGCAGAAGAAGCCGGGCTTTTAGGTTCGCAAAGCCTTGCTGCCAAACTTAAGAAACAAAATTTCAATTTATATGCCATGCTTAATTTTGAGATGGTGGGCGTTGCCATGAAAAGGGATATACTTGCTTACTTAACCGGTTATGGTGCAAGTACTATGGGCGAAAAGATTAATGAGTATGCCGGAAAAAAACTGGTAGGCTACCTTGATGTAGAAATGAAATATCAGCTTTTCAGGAGGTCTGATAATTTTTCGTTTTATAACGAGTTTCAAAAACCATCTCAAACCATTTGCACCTTTGATTTTGAAAATTTTGCTTACTACCATCAGGTTAAAGATGAGTTTGAAGGTATGGATATTAAGCACATGACGGCCTTTATACAGGAAATGATACCCGTAACCGATAAAATGGTTAATGCAAAGGCTGGTGATATTGTAATGAAAAGTAAATGAAGAATGTAATAATTACCGGTACCAGCAGGGGTATAGGGTACGAGCTTGCGCTGCTTTTTGCAAATGCGGGCCATAATGTACTGGCTATATCAAGAAAGATACCGAAAGAGTTTATAGAAAACCAAAATATTGTGTGCCTTGGTCTTGATCTCGCAGATGTTACGGTAACAGATAAGGTTAAAGATTTTATTGATAGTACATGGCAGCATGTAGATATTGTTATACATAATGCCGGAGCCTTGCTGCTTAAACCATTTGAAGAAATTACTGCAGATGAGTTTGAGTATATATATAAGGTTAATGTTTTTGGTGTAGCTGCGCTTAACAGGGTTGTTTTGCCATTCATGAATAAAGGCAGCCATGTAGTTACCATAAGTAGTATGGGTGGCGTGCAGGGTACCATGAAGTTTAGCGGCCTTGCTGCATACAGCAGCAGTAAGGGGGCGGTAATAACGCTTTCTGAGCTTTTGGCCGAAGAGTATAAAGAGAGAGGGATAGCATTTAACGTTCTTGCACTGGGCGCTGTTAACACAGAGATGTTGCAGGAGGCTTTTCCGGGTTATGAAGCACCGTTATCGGCAAAGCAAATGGCTGACTATATTTATAATTTTGCCCTTACAGGCAATACATATTTTAACGGCAGGGTAGTGCAGGTATCGTCTACCACGCCTTAAATTTTTGCAGGAGTGAAAGATGTATTAGCGCGCTATATACCGGAACATGCCGTAGAGCCGTTGTTTGAACTGATAAAAATATATGGTGTTCACCTTAAAATTGTGAACGAGCGGGTTACAAGGCATGGCGATTACCATAAAGATGCATCGGGTTACCATCGCATTACGGTAAATGCAAGCCTTAATAAGTACCGTTTTTTAATAACACTGGTACATGAGATTGCTCATCTTGCGGCCTTTGAAAAATATGGCCGGAATATTAAGCCGCATGGCGATGAGTGGAAAATTACGTTTCAAAAGCTCATGGTGCCCATGATACGGCCGGATGTTTTTCCTAACCACCTGTTGCCTTTGCTGGCAAGGCATTTTAGGAACCCTAAAGCAAGCAGTGATACAGATGCTTCTTTATCGCTGGCTTTAAAGGAATTTGATGAAAAATCGGATAAGAATTATATATTTGAAGTTCCCTATGGTGCAGTTTTCCGCATTCATAACGGAAAGGTTTTTAAAAAAGGCGCACAGCGAATTAAGCGTTTTGAATGCCGGGAAATAAGTACCGGAAAAATTTATTTGTTTAACCCAAATGCCGAGGTAGAGCTGCTGCCTTCATAAATTTAAGAACAAATGTATATGGAACATTAAAAAAAAGATAATATTTTAACAAAACGGCAGGGTAAGTATCGCCTTACCTATTATGTTAAATTTAAGACAATTTGAATGTCGTAACTCTAAACCTGTTATATTTATTGGAAATTAGCTATTATGAAACAAACTTTACAAACCAAATCATTACTCACGATCCTGATGTTCTTAGTATTTTCGCTAAGCGCAATGGCTCAGTTAAACCTCTCGGTCGCACCCACCGATGCAGCCTGTGCTGGCCAGGGGTTGCTAACATTTAGTGTTACAGGCAACGATCCTGCTGCTACTATTACCTACACTATATATGGTGGGGCAAATACAAGCGCACCACAGGTGGGAACGGTAACACAAACTTCTACGTCTACACCGCCGTACCAGTTGCGCAATCTTGCTGCAGGTACTTATACTGTAGTAGCAACACAGGTTATAGGTGGTGTTACAACTACATCTGCCCCGCGAACGGTAGTTATAAGTACTACCACCTTAGGTGCAGCATATACTCCGGTAATACAGGGTACACGTTGCGGAACAGATGGTAAAGTAACTATTAATGTAGATAGGGGGGTACCGGTAAGGTACGACCTTTATGCAGGTAACACTCCGTCCGGAGCGCCTATCGCCACTGTAAATGCTCCTGCTCCGGGTGTGTTCGAAAATTTAGCCGTTGGTGATTATACTGCAGTTATGACAGATGCATGTGGAGATACTGGAACAGTTTCCGTGAATATTATACAGGAAACTACAAACGTATTGTTGGATGCCGTTACATGGCCGGTACAGGCACCATTGGTGCTTGGCGAAGACTGGAGCCTTGTAGATTGTAACCATATTGCCCCTCAGCACAGGATATCTACTGTAGGGCAACAGAATATTTTTTACCCTGTAGATATAACGTATACAGTTACAAGCCCACAGGGAGTGGTTCAGGCACCGGTAGTACAACATATAGAAACCGGTAGTAACAACCAGTCTTTCCGATCTGAGCCAATATTGTTTTATCCGTGCGAACAGTATACATATACTATGAGCCTTAGAGATGCGTGTGGTAATGTATTTAATAGCCCTATAAATGTTTTAAACGAATGTTTTGAAGTTACATGGGAAGTTAACTATGGGCATTGTGATGAGTCTATAATATTTACCGCTAAAAACTGGGCGCCACCATTTGTGGTAACCTTTACGCCACCTACGGCATCTACTTTTAACCCAGCAGATCATAACGATCCTTTAGAGCACCCCAATTTTGCGGGCCCTGCAGCAACATATAATAATCACGTTCCAGACGGGACTTATGGCGCTACGGTAAGTAACTGTGGCAGGACTGTTGTATTTCCTGCAATTATTGTTCAGAAACCTGACCAGGAGTTAATTCTTAACGGTACCATACCTTGTGGTGAAACCGAAGGTGTTATAAGTGGTGCGTTTACTAAAACACAAACTGACTTTTTACACGTTAACATAGTTGCTCCTTTTCCTCCGGGATATACAGGGCCAACAAATTTAGATTCGGGTATTAACCCGTTGCAGCCGTCAGAATTTAGCTATGGGCCACTTCCTGATTTAGGTACTTATTGGATTGCTGCAGAAAGCGAATGTCCGGAAGACGGCATACTGTTAGTGCCGGTTACATTTACAAGGGGAAATAACCCACTTGTAATCGATTATACATCAAGGGCAGGTTGCGAAGAAGGTGTTGGTTCTATCTGGATCCACGCTGTTCCGCCACCACCGGCAGGTGGTTCTATAGTAGGCGTTACAATTCAACGTGGCCCTGCTGCATGGGAAGCTGCAAACCCGGGCGCAAGGCCGGTAGACGTTTCTGTAAACGTTGCTGCGGATGGTATGTTCTACATGAACTCTCTTCCTGAAGGAGAATATGAATTTAATGTTATAGATGCATGTGGCCCATCGCCTTATGTTATGAATGTTACAGGTTACCATAATACGGTAAGGACTGCCACTGTAGATGTTAACTGTGTTACCTTCCAGGTTACTGTAGATGTGCAGGGCAATAATAACCTTGCTGCTGGTTACTGGCTACAGAAAAAAGATGGTAACAACTGGGTTCATCCTGTAACTAATGTTGTATATACGCCGGGTGCAACTCCTACAGCGGCTAACTCTGTAAGGTTAACTGGCCCTACTTTAAGTAATGGTGTTTATACACCGGGAGTTACAGCAAGTAGCGGTACAGGCGAGTTTAGGGTAATAGAGGTATATTCTATATATGCTAACGGCCTTAATACAGGTGCACGTTGTTTAACAGAACTTGCTACATTCAGGTCGGGTATTCCACCGGAAATTACGGGTGTTTTCTCGTTCCCTTGTTCAGAAAATAGCGGGGAAGTTATAGTAAACGCTCTAACATCAGGCGATCCTTCTTATGTAAGGTACAGTGTAGATGGCGGTACACCGCAGGTATCTAATGTATTCTCAGGACTTTTACCTAATACACCATATACCTTTACAGTTACCGACCGTTGTAATACAGTAAACCAGGTAGCACAAATTCAGGACGCCCCACCTTTAGTAGTGGCGCGTACAGGAACTTGTGATGGTCAGGATGTAGTACTTTCTTTACCTGAATTTAACTTCCTTACTTACGAGTGGTATAATGTTGCTGCACCTACAGTAATATTAAGTAATAACGGTACGCTTACGCTGCCTGCTTTCGATTCTGCTACAGATGCAGGAACGTATGCGGTGCGTGTTGCAAACCCTACAAATGCACAATCTTGTCTTAACCAGACAATACAATATGTAGTTGCGCCAAATGCATTGCCAAGTGCAGGTGCAGATAATATTACTATGCCTGCTATATGTACAGGTAGTGTAGCTACTGTAGACCTTGCTACTTATTTAGTAGCTCCGTTTGATGCTGGTGGTACTTATACCTTAGTATCTGGTACTGGTGGTACATTAACAGGTTCTGTTTTTGACATCAGCACAATTACTACAGGCGGTACTTTTGATTTTAACTATACAAGCAGCAATACTTGTGGTAACACAGATGTAGCTTTATTAAGGGTAAGACTTATAGAAAGCCCTGCTGCCGCTACGATAGATCCAGTTGCTGTACAGTGTGAAGGTTCTAATATTCGACTTGTTGCAACAAGTACAACCACAACGCCAGGTTTAGTTTATTCATGGACTGGTCCTAACGGTTATACTTTTACTGGTGCGACGGCTGAAATAAATAATGCTGTAATCGCTAATTCAGGAGACTACACTGTTGTAGTAAGCAATGGAGTTTGTGATTCTGCTCCTACTACTATAAATGTTACCGTAACTGCTGCTCCTAATGCAGGTGATCCTAATACTACACCTATTTGTAACGATGTTGCAGGTACTGTACTTGATCTTGCCGATTATTTAGTTGCTCCGTTTGATGCCGGTGGTACTTGGGCTCTTGCAGCTACAAATACACCTCCTGCAGGTTCATTTGATGTTGTTAACAGTACATTTGATACCGCAGGTTTAATAGGCACTTATGACTTTACTTATAGTGTAACTGCTTGTGGTACTACAGATGTTGCTGTAATAACTTTTGTTCTAAATGCTATACCTAATGCTCCTGTAGCTACTGTAGCTGCTGCCGTAGTATGTGAAAATGGTTCTATACAGCTTAATACTCCTGCGGTAGCTGGCGCAACATATTCATGGACTAAAGGTGGTTCTGTAGTTTCTACAGCACAAAACCCTAATATCCCTGCAACACTTGCTGCTGCCGGAGATTATGTTCTTACAATATCTGTTAACGGTTGTACTGCAGATTCTGCTCCGGTAAATGTAGTGGTAACACCTTTACCACAGTTTAGCCTTGCAGGTAATACAGTAATATGCCCTACACAGTTTACAACGCTTTCTGTAGTGCCTACTAACTTTGCTTTAACAGATGCTGCAATATCTTACCAATGGACTCTTAACGGAGCTTCGGTATCTAATGCTCCAACTGCAAGGGTAGATGCATTAGGTGATTATATTGTAACTGTAACAAATGCAAATGGCGGATGTCCTACTTCGCATACAATTACGGTTACGGCAGATCCAGATCCGTTTAGTATCGTTCTTGAAGGAGACTGCGTTAATGAGCATTTTATTATGAGCATTACTAATATTGCAGATATAGGAACTACACAGTCTATAGTTTGGAGTGGTCCTGGTATATCAGAAACAGCGGGTAATAACCCTACTATTGATTTAACAGCTAAAGCAATAGGTATTTACTCTGTAACTGTTACAAATGCGGATGGTTGTTTTAAAACACAAACTATTGATGTAACAAGTACAAGCTGTATGATACCAAGGGGTATATCTCCGGAAGAAGTTGATGGTAAAAATGACTTCTTTGACTTAACAAACCTTGGTGTACAAAACCTACAGATATTTAACCGTTACGGACTACAGGTGTACGAGAAAAACAACTACACTAAAGAGTGGTACGGTCAATCAGATAAAGGTGATCTTCCTACAGGTACTTACTTCTATGTTGCTAAAATGGCAGACAAGCAGGTTACCGGATGGGTTTATATCCAAAGGAATTCTAATTAATACTTTAAGAAGCTTAGGGAAACCTAAGCTTCTTTTTTTTATACCTATAGCGTTACTATGAAAGTTACAGGGCGCTATAAACAAAAATGGTTCAGTATAACACTGAACCATTTTTGTTTATAATAGATACCTTTATTTATGAACACTTGTGTATTATCGGGTTTGCCTGTTTCATTGCATTTCGCGCCGTCGCGCTTTTCACTATATCCCTTCGCTATCGCTGCGGGGGATGCCGCTGCAATCGCTCACGCAGCTTCTTAAGGCGTTTGCTAATACTATAAACTAAGTGTTTCTAATTGCGGTGGTTTTATTAACACAAAAAAAGCTTAGGGACTACCTAAGCTTTTTTATCATTATCATGAGCGTGATGCTCCTGCTCATCGGCAAGGAGTGCTTCCCGTACTTTTTTAAATAAATCTGACGAATAAACAAATTCAACTATTGATTTGTTCCTTGTTTCCAGAATCTCCTCGTTATTACCTTCCCACTCTTTAAGCCCGTTTTTAAGGAAAACGATCTTTTCGCCTATCTGTAAAACAGAGTTCATATCGTGGGTATTAATTACCGTTGTAATATTATATTCTTTAGTAATTTCCTGTACCAGTTTATCTATAACGATACTGGTTTCGGGGTCAAGGCCGGAGTTAGGCTCATCGCAAAAAAGGTATTTTGGGTTATTTACAATGGCCCTTGCAATAGCTACCCTTTTTTGCATACCACCCGATATTTCGTTTGGGAATTTTTTGTTTGCATCTTTAAGATTTACCCTGTCCAACGTTTCGTTGACCCTGTCCATAATCTCCTTACTGCGCTTGTTAGTAAACATTCGCAATGGGAAAGCCACATTTTGTTCTACGGTCATAGAGTCGAACAATGCGCTGCCCTGGAAAACCATGCCTATTTCGGTTCTTAAGGCCCTCTTTTCGTCTTTATCAAGATCTGAGTATATCCTTCCGTCAAAAGAAATGGTGCCCGCATCGGGCGTATGAATGCCCAACAGTGTTTTTAGCATCACAGTTTTACCAGATCCGCTTCGGCCAATTATAAGGTTCGTTTTACCCGACTCGAAAGTGGTTGAAATACCTTTAAGCACTTTAGAGTCGCCAAATGATTTTTCTATGTCTTTTACTTCTATCATTAGCTTAATAGTAACTGGGTTAAAAGATAATCTATCAGTATGATTACCACGCAGGTCCATACAAACGATGTTGTACTTGCCTTACCAACTTCGAGTGCGCCACCTTTCATGTAAAAACCATGAAAAGAGGGAATAGTTGCAAGCACAAACCCAAAAATAAATGTTTTAATAAAGGCGTATAATATGTGGAAGGGATGAAAATCGGTCTGTATACCCCTTATAAATTCGTCGCTGCCCACAAAACCTCCATAAACTGCTGCAAGCCATCCGCCCATAATACCTAAACATATAGATATTGCAATAACAAACGGGTATAGGATAAGTGCTATAATTTTAGGGAATACCAGGTAGTTAAGCGAGTTAACTCCCATAACCTCAAGCGCATCAATTTGTTCTGTAACACGCATGGTGCCTATACTCGATGTAATGTAAGACCCTGCACGCCCTGCCATAATTATAGAAATAAAGGTAGGGGAGAACTCCAGTATTACAGATTGCCTTGTGGCAAATGCAATAAGCGATTTAGGGATAAGCGGGTTAGTAAGGTTAAGGGCGGTTTGTATGGCCACAACCCCACCTATAAAGAAAGAGATGAAGGCTACAATTGCCATAGAGCCTATAATAAGGTCGTCTACTTCTTTAAATATCAACGGCCTCATAACCACCCATTTTGTGGGTTTGTTAAAAACTTCCTTAAGCATAAGAAAGTAGCGCCCTATCTGGTCTAATATTTTAATCATTTATCAAAGGAAAATATTGGCTAATGTACCTATTTGTATCCGGTTATTGTTATTACTTAATAGTTTTTTAATACTTATCGTACTAAAACAGTTTCTCTTTCATCTTTTTCCAGCGGTAACTGCGTATAAATTTTGCCTGCTCATTAGTTACTAATAATGGCCTGCCGCTGCTCTTTGCCTGTAAGAATCCTTTTATGTAATCTATAAAAAGCAACGGTTTCTTTTTGCGCATGGCAAGCTTGGCACCTGCAATGGTTGTAATAAGAAGCCCGTAACCAAGCGTATAAAAAGCCTCCCCCTGCTTGTATCTGGCAGCTTGATTATAATTTGCCCCGGTAGGTTTAAGGTGTTTTACAACCAGGTTCTCTATAGTAACAACTTTCCATCCGTAAAATTTGCACAATAACTCATCTACCGTGTCCCATCCCATTTGCGGTCGCAGTTTATCTATTTGTAAAAAACAGGCCTTGCGGTATGCCTTAAATGCCCCCCGAATATGGTCTTTATCGGTAAGGCTTTCAATTACCCAGTTGCCGTCTTTTTCTATGTAGGCAAATCCGCCTGCCATTCCCACTTTGTCATCGGCTTTAAAAGTGTTAAGTACAGTTTCAAAATAATTGAGAGGAAGTATCAGGTCGGCATCAAGTTTCACTATAATATCATAGTCTTCATCAACGGTTTCATAACCTGCATTAAAAGCCTGTATTACCTTGCTGCCGGGCATGTGTACCGCGTCCGACTGTTTGTTTATAAGGCTTATCCAGGGGTAACGCTCCATATATTGTTGTACTATGGCCGCGGTACCATCGGTACTATTGTCGTTTACAATTACCGCTTTTGTAGGCAATACGGTTTGTGCGGCAAGCGACTGTAGCGTTATGCCCATAAAGGCTTCTTCGTTGTGCGCAGGTATTATAGTGTAGTATTTCATTTTTTGTGTAGAACAGAATGCAAATATCTTTATTTTTGCGCTAACGGAAAAGCGAAAACTTGGATAAGAAAATTTTTGTTATAATTGTTACCTATAACGGTGCCCGCTGGATAGACAAAAATATACCATCGCTGCTCGATTCTGCCTATCCGGTACGAATTATTGTCGTAGATAATAAAAGTACCGATAACACGCTCGAACTTCTTAACAGGTATCCTGAGCTGGACATTATTAAATCGGAAACTAATTTGGGTTTTGGTAAAGCCAATAACATTGGGATGCAACGTGCTTTAGACCTTGGAGCCGATTACTTGTTTTTGCTAAACCAGGATGCATGGGTTTTTGAGAATACAATTAGCAGCCTTGTAAGCAAAATGCAAAAATATCCCGATCTTGGCCTTTTAAGCCCATTGCATTATTCGGCTGATGTAAACGACCTTGATCAAAGTTTTGCTACATATTATAGCCGAAAAACTAAGGACTTAGATAAATCTACTGCTGTAGCCCCCTTTGTAAATGCCGCTGCATGGATGTTAAGCCGCAATTGTGTAGAGATGGTTGGTTTTTTCGAACCGTTTTTTGGGCATTATGGTGAAGACCGAAATTATTGTGACCGGGTAAGCTACCATAAATTCTTAATTGGCATTGATGCGGATGCCAAAATTGTACACGACCGTGTTATCACCCGCAATTTTAATAAGGATATTACCCAGTCGAAATTTAAAATATTGGCATCACTTTTAAATCCTAACCATGGTTTATTTAAGGCGTATGTATCAGGGCTGAAAGAAGTACTGGGATTGCCTAAATATTTCAGTAAATTTTATGGGTTAGGCAAAGCTTTTAGCTTACTCATAAAACTATGCGGATATTATGTAAGACAACTTTTTAATATTGGACAGATTATTGCTGCCCGAAAAAAATCCCTGTAATGGAAAAACAAAAAGTTGCCCCAATGAAACAGGTGGTATGGTTTGCCATTTTTAATTACATGGGTACCGCCATAGGTATCGTATCTTCACTGCTTATTTATCCTAAAGATTTAGAGTTTCAGGGAATAGCGCGTTATATAGACGGTATATCGGGATTGCTATACCCCATAATGGTTTTTGGCGCAAGCCAGTCGCTTATAAAGTTTTACCCGGCTCTAAATGAACGCATGCAAAAGCAGCTTTTTAATTATAGCCTTGTTTCTGTAGGCGTAGTAAGCCTGATAGTACTGGCTGGGTTGGGCATCTATATAAATTTTGCGGGAGATGAATACAATCAGTATTTGTATTATGCTTATCCCATTGCTGTATCACTTGCCTTTGTAGAAGTCTTTAAAAAGCAATTACAAGACTTACAAAAAATCGCCGTGCCTACGCTGTTCGAAAAGATCTTACCTAAAATAGCCCTGCCTGTTGCATTTCTATTGGTCATATACAATATTGCCGACAGAAATTCGGCACTATGGGTTATGCTCGCAGGTTACCTGCTTATACTATTGCTTACCACTTTTTACCTGTTCTCTCATTATAAGCCCGGATTTAATTACCGCTTTAAAACACTTTTTGGCGAAATTTCCCGTAAAGAATATTTTCGATATAGTATGTATTCGCTTGCAGGCAGTTTAGGGTCGGTGCTTGCTTTTAGGATTGATAATATTATCATCCCGAACATGATATCGTTAAGTGCCAATGGAGTTTTTGGTATTGGAGCTATCTTAGCCAGTACATTACAAATACCCGCGGTAGGTATGTTTGCGTTGTACTCGCCTGTAATAAGCAATCATTTAAGGAACGGCAATTTTAAGGATTTAGAAATAAAGTATAAAGAAATTGCCCGCCTATTATTTTTTATCGGCGCAATCCTATACAGTTGTATTTTTTTAGGCGTCGAAGACCTCTTCCATTTAATGCCTGATTATAACAAGCTTAAAGATACTATCCCGATTATAGAGATACTCGGGTTTAGCGTACTTATTAATATGGCAACAGGCTTTAATGGCGAGATTATTACATACAGCAAATATTTTCGATTCAATCTTATAGCCGTGCTTATACTAATAGTGCTTAACGTGAGCCTGAATATTTGGTTTATTAACGCCGGCTACGGTATAGTAGGGGTAGCATACGCTTCGTTCATAGCCATGACGTTGTTTAATATATCTAAGCTGCTGTTCATATACAAGAAATTCAGGCTGTTGCCTTTTGATAAAAGCTTTGCCAAAATGGGGCTGGTTTTTTTAATTTCAGGCTTGGTAGTTTATTTTTTACCGGATACGGAGTCACACCTAATTAACCTTGTTTACAAAACCGGATTATCGTTAATCATAAATTGTATAGCAATATACAAATTACGCTTAGTGTACCAGGTAAATATATGGGCAGATAAAGCCTTAGGTTATATGTCGGGAAAGTAAAATAATTTGATACCTGCCGTATAACAAAAAACTCCGTTGAAATTATTTCCAACGGAGTTTTTTGTTAGTTGCCTTAAGGCAAATTATATCTTATATACAATAGCATTGATGTTCATACCGGCACCTACAGATGCAAATAGTACCACATCGCCTTTGTTAAGTTCCTGGTCGGGCAACTGGCCCTTAAGCATCAGGTCATATAGAGTAGGTATAGTCGCCACACTGCTATTACCCAGTTTATGGATGCTCATAGGCATAACGCGCTCCGGCATAGGGATGCCATGCAGTTTATAAAAACGGTGCACAATGGCTTCGTCCATCTTTTCGTTAGCCTGGTGAATTAATATCTTTTTAAGGTCGCCTATAGCCACACCACTTTTTTCCAGGCATTCTTTCATTGCCTGTGGTACATGGTTAAGGGCAAATTCATATATTTTACGGCCATACATTTTTATGTAACGTATATTTTGGTCGTGCTCTTTATTGTAAGAGCCGCCAAAATATAAAAAGTTAGCCTCATCATACGTGTATGATGCTGTTACATGTGCAAGTACACCACGGTCGCCATCAGGGGTGCCTTCTATAACACTGGCGCCTGCGCCATCGCTGTATATCATACTGTCCCTGTCGTGGTGGTCTACCACGCGCGACAACGTTTCGGCACCTATAACAAGGCAGCGTTTTGCCATGCCCGATTTAATATAAGCCTGTGCCTGAATAACACCTTCTACCCAGCCCGGGCATCCAAAAAGGATGTCGTATGCCACGCACGATGGGTTTTTTATCCTTAGGCTGTGCTTAACGCGTGCAGCAAGGCTTGGTACCATATCTGCCTGTATAGCATCCGGTTTAACGTTACCAAAGTTGTGTGCAAAAATAATGTAATCAAGAGTTTCAGGATCTATCCCGGCATCTTCTATAGCACGTTCAGCAGCAAAAAAAGCAATGTCAGATGTCAACAGATTATCCTCCACATAGCGACGTTCGTCAATTCCGGTTATCTGCCTGAATTTTTCGGCAACAACTTCATTAGAGTAAGCCAGTGCATTACCTGCTTCATCAAGAAACTGATGTGATTCAAAATCTTTGTTAGTAACAATACGATTTGGGATGTAACTGCCCGAACCGGTTATCTTTATGTTCATTTTTAAAACTGTTGGTTTAACAAGCTAATTTACTTATAAAAAATGTTATAGCAATGCAAAAATTAGTATGCTTGCATATAAATTATAGTTAAATAAGGTTTGGCAAACTTATAGTAAAAATATCACATTTTACGCACCGTAAATCTTTATTTTCATAACTGTAGCAATAGATTGTGCCCTCGTTTTAGCTTTTTCACAATTAGGTCCTGTAAACAACAAATCGGTAACACTATTAAAGTGGTTAAGCCAGGTTTCAAAATGCGTATCCGTAAGCTTTTCCTTATGGTTTAGGTCAAGGTGAATTTGCATAACGTTTTTGCGATAGCCTCCGGTGTAAAAAACGCTTTGCTCCCAAAAATCTACAATATGTGGCATGTGCTCAGCAAGGTTAATTTGGGCAACATCTGTAAACATATAATTTATGGCCGGGTCTTGCAGTAACTTATCGTAAAAAGCTTTAAGCAGTATTTCAAGGTCCTGCCTGTTTTCTATGTCTTTCATTGTAAGTTTTAATTTATCTAATCAGATTTCATGAAATTTTAATCAGAGTTTAGGACTTCTGGAAGTATGATAGACAGCGATTATGTTTACCTGATTTTCTTGTAATATAAATTCGTAATGAATTCCATATGGAAATTTGTTGCTAAATGCAACTCTTATATTAGAATAGCGAATACTGTAGACGAGTGGATTTTCGGTAATATATGTAATGTTTACATTTATATCCCGCAGAAAAATAAGGCCTAAGCCTTTCTTAGCATTATTGTACCATTCTGCAGCCTCCCGTAAATCTGATTTTACGGTATCAGCCACATATTTTTTATTTTTCATCTCCAAATTCCTGTTCCAGTTCTGACATCATAATGTCAAAATCAATTAGCGATTCAGGATGATTTTTTATATGCTCTTTTCTTTTAAGTGTCTCTTCTTTTTGCCATGCAGGGATATAGAAATCCTCTTCCACAGTTATGGAGATTGGTTTTTTCTTGAATGCTGCTTTAAGCGTATCAATGAAATCGGCAGAGATTTCATCAGCTGAGGAAAAATGAAAAGTAGTTTCCATAGTAGAAAGATTTTATCAAAGTTACAAATAAAAGATCAAGCTAAAAATTAAAGCCACGAATTACACGATGTTTTCACAAGATTAAATTAGTGAAAATTCGTGCAATTCGTGGCTTAAAATCTTAGTTACGGGTCTTTAATTTTCCATGTAAGCCTCGATAGGCGCACACGAGCAAATCAGGTTTCGGTCGCCGTAAGCGTCATCAACCCTGCGCACTCCAGGCCAGAATTTATTTTCATGAAGGTACTCCAGCGGGAATGCCGCTTTCTCCCTTGTGTAAGGCAATACCCAGTTGTCTGTAGTGATCATTGCCAGTGTATGCGGTGCATTTTTAAGCACGTTGTTTTTATCTTCTGCATTTACCTCGTCTATTTCTTTACGGATAGCGATCATGGCATCGCAAAAACGGTCAAGCTCCTCAAGGTTTTCACTTTCAGTAGGCTCTATCATTAATGTTCCTGCAACCGGGAAAGATACCGTAGGCGCGTGGAAACCATAATCCATTAAACGTTTAGCAATATCTGTAACCTCTACACCATTTGCTTTAAATGGTCGGCATTCCAAGATCATTTCGTGTGCTGCACGGCCCATTTCGCCTGTGTAAAGCGTATCAAAGTGGCCGGCAAGCCTTTCTTTAATGTAGTTAGCATTAAGGATAGCGTGCTCTGTAGAACTTTTTAAACCTTCTTCGCCAAGCATTGTTATGTAACCGTAAGAGATAAGGCACACAAGCGCAGATCCCCATGGAGCAGCAGAGATTGCAGTAATAGCACTCTCGCCGCCTGTAGCAATTACGGGGTTTGTAGGTAAAAATGGTACAAGGTGTTTCGCCACACATATAGGGCCTACACCCGGGCCACCGCCACCGTGAGGTATAGCAAAGGTTTTGTGCAGGTTAAGGTGGCAAACATCAGCACCAATAGTGCCGGGGTTTGTTAAGCCTACCTGTGCATTCATGTTGGCACCATCCATATATACCTGGCCGCCATTTTCATGGATAATGTTTATAACTTCTATAATAGAAGCTTCGTAAACACCGTGTGTAGAAGGGTAAGTTACCATAAGGCAGGCAAGGTTGTCTTTGTGCAGTATAGCTTTAGCCCTTAGGTCTTCTACGTCTATATTTCCGTTCTCAGATGTTTTGGTAACCACAACTTCCATACCGGCCATGTGGGCTGTGGCAGGGTTGGTTCCGTGAGCCGAAGCAGGGATAAGTGCAATATTCCTGTGTTCCTGACCTATAGATTTCTGGTAAGCGCGAATAACCATAAGGCCGGCATACTCACCTTGTGCACCACTGTTAGGCTGTAGTGTAGTACCTGCAAAGCCGGTAATAACGTTAAGCTGCTCTTCCAGTTTTTTAAGCATGATCTGGTAGCCTTCTGCCTGCTCTAAAGGGGCAAATGGGTGAATGCTGTTCCAGTTAGGTAAGCTAAGTGGCAACATTTCAGATGCTGCATTAAGCTTCATGGTACAAGATCCCAGAGATATCATACTGTGGTTAAGTGCAAGGTCTAAACGCTCCAGTTTTTTTATGTAGCGCATTAAAGCCGTTTCGCTGTGGTATTTATTAAAGACATCATGCTTAAGGAAATCTGATGTTCTTACATTACCATCGGCAAGGGCAACATTCTCTGTAAGGGCTGTGACTGCCTCTGCAGTTTTGCCGGTAGCTTCTGCAAATACAGCAATAATATCGTTAATGTCTTTTAGCGATGTTGTTTCGTTAAACGAAATAGAGATCGTATCGGCATCAACATAATAGAAGTTTATTTCTTTAGTTTCGGCAGCAGCCTTAACTTTAGCAGCATCTGCTTTTACTAAAATAGTGTCAAAGAATGCTGTGTTAGTCTGGTACACGCCAAGTTTGTTTAAAGCATCGGCAGTTGTTACAGCAGAAGCATGAACTTTATCGGCAATATATTGTAAGCCTTTAGGGCCGTGGTATACAGCATACATACCTGCCATAACAGCAAGAAGTACCTGCGCCGTACAAATGTTAGATGTTGCTTTTTCTCGCTTAATGTGCTGCTCACGGGTTTGTAAAGCCATACGTAGTGCACGGTTGCCGTTAACGTCTATAGTAACGCCAATAATCCTGCCCGGCATAGAGCGTTTGTATTCCTCTTTAGTAGCAAAGAAGGCTGCGTGAGGGCCGCCGTAACCCATTGGGATACCAAAACGCTGGGTAGTACCTACCACAACATCGGCCCCAAGCTCTCCGGGAGGCGTTAGTTTTACAAGGCTTAAAATATCGGCAGCAACGGCTACTTTAATATCTTTAGCTTTCGCTTTTTTTATGAATGAAGCATAGTCATATACCTGGCCAAATTTGCCCGGGTACTGAAGGATGGCTCCGAAGAAATCATCTGAAAAATCAAACTCTTCGTGGTTGCCCACTACAAGCTGAACGCCGATAGGTTCTGAACGGGTTTGAAGTACTGATAATGTTTGTGGTAAAATCTCCTCTGAAACGAAGAATTTATATACGTGGTTTTTCTTTTGGTCGCGGGTACGCACATCAAACAAAAGTGCCATAGCCTCGGCGGCAGATGTACCTTCGTCTAATAACGATGCATTAGCGATTTCCATACCGGTAAGCTCTATAACTGTAGTCTGGTAATTAAGCAACGCTTCAAGACGGCCTTGTGCTATCTCTGCCTGGTAAGGCGTGTAAGCAGTGTACCATCCCGGGTTTTCGAAAATGTTACGCTGTATAGGTGCAGGTACAATGGCAGGATGGTAACCCAAACCTATGTATGACCTGAATATTTTGTTCTTGTTGCCTAATTGCGAAATATGGTTAAAATATTCATATTCCGTAAGGGCAGGCTCCAGTTGCAATGGGGCTTTAATACGAATGTCATCGGGTAGTGTTTCGTAAACCAATTGTTCTATTGATTCTACGCCGATAGTTTTAAACATATGTTGAAGGTCATTTTCCCTCGGGCCAATGTGCCTTAAAGCGAAAGCATCTGTTCTCATGTGTGTGTTGTGCTGTTGTTTTTTAAAGGCACAAAATTAGTGATTTATATTCAAATTAAAATGCAACACGAAACCAGATTTTGTGAATTTTTCATTCGAAATCAATATCGGATGTGATATTGATTATTTTTGTAGTATGAAAGCTATAAAATGGTTGTTTCAGGTTTACATTTTTGGCAGTATGCATGTGGGTATATCGGTATTAGCCCTTATACTCATGACCAATCATGTCTTTAAGTTACCCTTTAACCCGGTTATGGCTGTATTTGGTTTTTGCGGCACTATGTTTAGCTACAACTTTATGAAGTATGACGGACTTTTCCGTGTAAAAAAGTCGGCAGGAAAGCGGGTTAAGTTTATTGTCTTTCTCAGCACTATTGCTTTGGCCGCTGCCGGAGTGAGCTTTTTCTTATTGGAACGGGCTACGCAAATTACCGCAGTTGTTTTCTTTGCACTCACGGCCCTGTATACTGTTCCTTTTTTTCCTAACACGCGTAACCTGCGCAACTGGAGCGGCATAAAAATATATATTGTAGCCTTGTGCTGGGCAGGTATTACACTCGTAATGCCTCTTACAGAGGTGCATGAAGCCATAACCAGCGATGTTTATTTAAAGTTTTCGCAGCGCTTTATGCTTGTCATTGTTTTAATATTAATATTCGAGATAATAGACCTCAAGGAAGATGACCCACACTTAAAAACCATACCACAACAAATAGGCGTACACCGCACCAAACTGCTGAATCTGTTTTTTATAGCGGTCTTTTTCTTTCTTGAGTTTTTGCGCATTCACATAGATTATAAACAAATGGCAGGTAATTTTGTTATGGTAATTACCACAGCTCTTTTTACCCTTTATGCAACCCCGCAACGATCGAAATATTACACGCTTTTTTGGGTAGAGAGCATCCCCATTTTCTGGCTGGGAATAGTAATGCTGGCAAGTTCCTTATAGGCTTGTAAGCGCGGTTGCCAAATTGCCATGCTCGAAAACAAAACCACTTTGAATTAACTGTGCCGGAATTACATTTCTGCTTTTAAGTACCAACTCGGTTTCTGTACCAATAATCTTTGCGCCAATTTTTAATAATGCTTCAGGTATAGGTATACCAATTGGCATTTTAACGGCAGTACGCAGTGTAGACATAAATTGTGCATTGCGAATAGGGGCAGGAGACACGACATTAACGGCACCTTCCATTCTGGCATTGATGATAAATTCTAACGCACGGGCAAAATCTTTTTCGTGTATCCAACTCACAAACTGGTTGCCGCTGCCCTGCCTGCCACCAAAACCAAGTTGTGCCAGCCTTTTAAGCGGAACGAACGCACCACCTTTTTTACCCAAAACTATAGAAGTTCTCAAGGCTGTTTTCTTAGTGCTTGGGGTATCTGCCTCAAAGAAAACGCGTTCCCACATTTTTGCTACATTCATAGAAAAATCATGGCCAATTTCTCCCGTTGCCTCGTCCATCTGTTTATCTGTGGAATGCCTGTAAATTGTTGCAGTGCTGGAGTTAAGCCAATGTGCGGGCGGATTGCTGCATTGCTGTATGGCTTTCCCTAATATTACGGTGCTATCTACACGGCTTGCCATAATTTCGTTCTTATTGGTTTCGGTATACCTGCAATCTACCGATTTTCCTGCCAGGTTTATTAGTACACTGGCACCCTCCAGTTCGCGTTCCCAGCCTTTCATGGTTTTTGCATCCCAGTTTATATAGCGTACATTATCTTTTACTGCTGCTTTGCCACGGGTAAGCACAACAATTTCCTGAGCTGTGTCTTTAAAATGGTCTATAAGCACGCTACCTAAAAAGCCTGTGCCGGCAGCTATTATTAATTTTTTCATGATTAATTTATATTATAAGTTCAAAATTAAGGCAAGGGCTATAACGCGATAGGCCACCCAGGTGTAACATAAGTAATGTGGCAGACTTAAAAGTATGATTCGTCTGTAATGCTCTGCAAACATTATAGCGGCCGTTAAACCAAACCACCCAAGTATGAGTAATTGATGAATCTCAAAAAAATGAGACATTAGCAGCATGGGTAAAAGTAACAAAGACCCCACAAGCGATACAGTTATAAGGTTGCCGAAATAGTTAAGGGCAGTTTGTTTATCTCTATTTAAAAGTAATAAACCCTGAAAAATAATCTGCCCGGTGGCTAATGCCAGCTCCCTTCCAAAATTTCCATGGGGCAGTGTCCCGATCAATATTGAATAGTTAAATAATATAATGGCTATAAACAGTGTAGCAAAAACAATATATGCTATGCGATAGCTATATTTAAAATCGGGCATGCAATGTAATGCAGCATCACTCTTTTTGTTGGGAATTATTACTTTACGGTTGTAAGATATAAAAGAATATAGTTTTGCAAGTAAATAGTATATAGGTTTAAAATTGCCAACCCTTGCCACAAACGGGAATGAATTGCCTATAACTTTCAACAGGCTGTCTATGCCATAAAGTACAGTCTTATTCTGCCTGTCTATAAGTGCAATTTCGTTAGCTGCACGTTGCACATCTACATAAATTATTTCGTCGTCAGTAAGTTGTGCATAGGGCTTGCGTCCACCGGCATCCAGCATTCCGGTTTTTATAAATCCGCTTGTATACACGCTGCATAGTGGGCAGGCATCATCATATAAAAGTGTTTGATTGGTGAGGGTTTTCATGACTGTTTATTTAGGTGTTTTTTAATTTTATAAGTTACATATACAAAATAGGCTGCAATGCAGATAGGTGCTATAAAATATGCTGCCACAGTTATCGCATTACTAAATACATAATGGTCTGTGTTTGTTAACCACCCAATGGTAACTCCATTTGTAATGGCTGAAATCCAATAGATATGTAATAAATTTCTAAGCCTGTTGGGCAATTCGCCGTAGTATATTCTTGTAACAGCTATTGCAAGCATTATCTGTATGAAGCCTAATGCTATTTGCGCCATCATAGCAAGATATATTGTAACTACTGCACCATATAATATCAGTGTAGTGATTAACGATATCTTATTTATCTTGTGGAGAAGTTTCATATTTTTTTGTTTTGGCTTTGAAATATATAAGTAGTGAAATATACAGTGCAAGAACAGGTGGTATGAGCATAACTGTTTCCCAATCTGTAACTGACCATAAGTTGAAAAACGCGATTACCCCCAATACGTAAAAAAGATACAATGGTTTACAATTGGTCTCAATGCAAAGGCTTACTCCAACTACTATATGGAATATTCCTGTAAGGATAGAGAACAGCCCGCCCGCCATCCATAAGTCAGAATCCGTTAGATAACCTGTTATTATAAGCAGGGCAGGTATACCGGTTAAAAAATAGTTGAGGTAGTTAATGCTTTTCATGGCAAATGCTTTACTCTTTTTCGGCTATTTCATGAACACTATTTATATATCTGTTCAGGCTTTTGGTTACATATAAAAAATAACAGGCAACAAGCATTGGTACAACAATCACCCAAATTATAGCAGTAATGCTATTTGGGTAACCAAACCAGGTTATTGCCGCAATACTAAGTGAAATTACCACTAAGAACCAGTAATACATTATTAATATTTGGTTATGCTGGTCAAGTATTTTATAATATCTCAGCGATATGATTATAGCAAGCAACAGTTGCAATGGCCCTAAAACTACCTGCGCCATCATACCGAGATAAATAAACAGGTATAAACCAATCGTAATGTATGTTGCAACTATATTTATAAAGTGAAGTGTTTTCATGATTATTTTTTTTAAACTTTCAGAAAAAAATGAAACATTTGAATATGATTTTGCACTTTTACAGGATTTGATATTTAGTTTGGATTAATTAATTTTTCTTTTTTACGCTCGATATAGATAATATACGTTAGTAAGATGACCAATGCAGGTGGTACAATAAAAGTGAAAAATTGCTTACCAAATATTGTCAATAAAATAAAGTACAGGACAGTAATGAGAAAATAAACATTTAATAAGTTACTATTTCTTTTTTCGAGCATGGATAATGCAAGGAATACTTGTATGATGCCTGTTATAAAAGCTGAAAGCATTGCCGCCATAAAAAAATTATCATCTCTAAACCCAGCCGCCATCAATAAAAAAGCTACCGCGAGCGTTATATAATTTATGATGCTTCTAATTTTCATGGCTGTTTTATTTCATTTGCTTTTATATATAATATGTAAGAAAAATAGATTGCTATTATTGGTACTAAAATTATAGACAACCTAAATCGCATTGCAGCTACCATAGCTAATAATACTATAAATGCAAAGTAGTTTACCAAGCTTTTATTTCGCGGTTGGCTTACAAACCATACAATCCCAATAAAAAGCTGCAATATAACCGTGCACAATATAGCGATAGCGACTGATGAGTAAACATCTTTATCTTGAAATTCAGCAATAAGTATTACCAGTGGAAAGGCTACAAATAAATAATTTAGATAATTTAGGATTTTAAACATATCACTATTTCATTATTTTCATAACCAGCCTTCCCAGCCAGTTGTCTTTAAACTCAATAGATTTTTCGAGCATATTATCTGCTTTTAGTACAAAGTCATAAAGCTTGGTGGTCTGGTCGGTAAAATGTTTCGCCTCTGCCGATGTTTCCCCCTTAACCGAAGACGATACTTCTTTAAGAACTTTAAGTGCAGGTTTAATTTCGCGCTTGCTGCGTTCCTGCGCAATTTTTACAGCTAGTTCGTCAAGGTCTTTCTCAGATGTAAAAAACTCACGGCGCTCGCCCGGTTTATATTCCTTATAGATAATTCCCCAATCCATAAGGGCACGAAGGTTCATACTGGCATTGCCGCGCGATATTTGCAGTTCCTCCATTATATCTTCCATAGAAAGCGGCTCTGCAGCCACCATAAGCAAAGCATGTATCTGGGCCATAGTTTTGTTTATGCCCCATTGCGAACCTAAGGCTCCCCATGTTTGTACAAACTTATTTTTTGCTTCTTTAAATTCCATAGTTCAAATGTAAAACATATTATTGAAGTTTCAAAAATAAATGAAAGTTATTTTAATATTAAGTTTAAGTCGTTGATATTCAGTGAAAAAATACCTATTTATAGGTATTTTTTCTTACTAAATAAATCCTGAGATTTGTGAATGTAAATATCTTATATCGCAGTAGTTACAATATTAATAATTTAAATAACAAACAAACTATGTCAAATTCGATTGCTAAAGTTTATGCCGACTCGGTAAAAAAAAATCAAAAAATTCTTTATGGGGTTTGGGAGCCAGGATTTCCTGTGAAACTGGGAGATTTCGGAATAATGAACGGTAATATTTTTACCCAGTTGGGTAATATTTCAGAGTTAGAAGATTTAAAGGATTTTGAAATTAAATACCGAACTGATGAAACTAAGGATGAGAAAACTTTTATTTCAGAAAGAGGAGTAACATTTAATATTAAACCTCAGGTAGCTGGTACTGTTGAAGGCGTTAAAGGTAATGCATCAATAGATGTAAACTTTTCTAAAGAAGGTTCGGTGTTTTTTAATGCTGCAGAATGCGTATATGAAATTATTGAGAATAAATATGAACTGGGAAAAAGACTTCTTGAGATTCATCGAAAGTCTAAACATATCTGGAAAAAAGAGTTTGTTGTTGTTACAGATCGTGTTAATACCAAACGAGCACTAATTTTAATATCAACTTCTTCAGATTTTGCGATCTCATTAGAAGCTAGTGCAGAAGTTCCTGTAATAGATTTGTCTCAGGCTTCTTTGGGTTTAAAAATATCCTTCCAAAAATCCAGCGGCTATAAGTTTATTTCCGAAGATGGAATTATTCCGTTAGTAGGATTGTCCAAAATTCAATCACCTTTTCCATGGTTTACAAAAGAAATGAAGCCTTTTACTGCAAGATATAGCTCACAAATGGTTGAAAGTATTAAAGATTTTAAAATGTTGGAGTCTGTTACTAATGAGGATAATGAATTACAATTTTCTCAATATACAGAAGATTTAATAGATTAATATTTTTGGATATTATCGCCAAATAGAAACGGCAAAACCCCGAAGCTTTCACTCCGGGGTTCTTTATATCTAATAGTCTAATAATCCAAAAATCTAAAAAAGACTATCCTCCATTTCTTAACCTGTCCAGCAATGTTTGCAGGTTTACAGTGGCAAAGCCAGAGCTGTGATCTGATAATCCGTAAGGCAATATCAGTTCGCCGTTATGTATTATAGAGCCACACGAGTAAACTACATTAGGTACATAGCCTTCGCGCTCATCAGGGTTTGGCATGATAAGCGGGTCTTTAAGCCTGCCAATTTCTTTAGACGGGTCATCTATATCCAGCAGCGATGCCCCAATGCTATACTTACGCATAGAACCTACAGAGTGGGTAATAACCAGCCAGCCATATTCTGTCTCTAATGGCGAACCACAGTTACCTATCTGTACAAACTCCCACGGGTACAGCGGCTCCTGAATTTTTACAGGGTTATCCCATTCATTAATATTGTCGCTGTACATAAGGTAGTTGTTCCAACCATCAATACGCGACAGCATGGCATACTTGCCGTTAATTTTTCGTGGAAATAGTGCCAGGTTTTTATTCTTAGCACCGGAACCGTTTAACGGGCTGGTTTTAAAGTCGTAAAAATCGGTTGTTTTAAGCAATTTCGGCATAATGTGTACGCCATCATAAGCGGTGTAGGTAGCATAGTAAACCGTTTTTCCGGTTTCATCTGTAAACTGTACAAAACGGGCATCCTCAATACCTTTGCTCTCAAAATCAGATAGCGGAAAAATAACCCTGTCGCTAATATCGGTATCCTTACTAAAGCTTATACGCCTGTAACTGTCAGACAAGGCCAGTATAAGGTTATACTGTTTTAAGATTTTAACATCATCTGTCGCTCCCTTGGCCTCAATTACAATAGCCTTAAGCTGCTCATAATTAAAGCGGTCTTCAAGCTCATGTATTACCTTATTTAAAAACTCTTCGTTAATATCGGCATCCTGCGCTTTTTTAAGGAACAACCTTTTTTGGTACATTACATTATGCACTTTTTCGGCTTCATCTATATAATTACCTGCCGGTATTACGGTAATATCGTTATTGCGGTCTATCATGGCACGGCGAAACACAACAGATGAAACGTGCCCTTCGCCCACAGCCCTAAAGCTAATGATAACTCGAAGCTGACCTTCTTCCAGGTTAGTCTGGTCCGGATCCGGCACTACAGACGGGTTAAAAAATGCTGCCGACTCTATAGAGTACTCGTGTGTAAAGTATGATCCTATAAGTAGTTTGGCATATTCGTCCAGTTTTTCATATTCATAACCGGCAATAGCTACATATTTTTTTACACGCTCGGCGTTTTTAAGCAACTTGCGCGTTATATTACGGTGTCTTTTAGAGAAGTCCTGCAGCAGCGGAGATATAAGCCCAAAGGTTTCTTCTTTGTCCAGTGCCAGTATTTTTTTTAAAAGCTCTACAGCACGCTCTTCGCCATTAAAAAAATAACGTGCTATTACACGCCTTGTATCAGGCAGTACTTTTACGGGCTTTCTTTCTACAGATAATCTCATTCAGTTTAATTTTAGTTAGTAGGCATTTTAAAGGAACCTCTAAAATACGAATATATATTCACAATAGTCAGGCTTTTAAATGCTAAAATTATGTGAAAAATAGTACAATTACTTTTCCTTGTAAAGGGTAAACTGCAATTGCGTAATAAAGGCGCAATGAGTATCTTTGGCATTACAAACAACACTGCTGAAATGAATTATTTTTCTTCTGATTTTAAGTTAGGAATTTTGGGCGGAGGCCAGCTTGGTAAGATGCTCCTTACAGAAACCCGCAAATTTGATATACAAACTTATGTGCTGGATCCCAGCGATGATGCTCCCTGTAAAATAGGCAGCAACAAATTTTTTCTGGGCGACCTTAACGATTTTGATACTGTGTACCAGTTTGGAAAACAGGTAGATGTCCTTACCTTTGAAATTGAGCATGTAAATGTTGAAGCTTTAGAGAAACTGGAAGCAGAGGGTGTAAAAGTATACCCGTCGCCTAAAACGCTGAAACAAATTCAGAACAAAGGCATACAAAAAGATTTTTATACGGATAAAGATATTCCTACTGCGCCCTACAAACGTTTTGAGTCGTTAACCGACCTTAAGCTCGCCGTAGAAACTGAAGAAATTGATATGCCGTTTGTGTGGAAAAGCACCCAGTTTGGCTACGATGGTAATGGTGTAAAGGTTATTCGCAATGCCGAAAGTTTTATTGGCCTGCCCGATGTGCAGTGTATTGCAGAGCTTATGGTGCCGTTTAAAAACGAACTTGCCGTTATTGTGGCACGCAGCCCGAGTGGAGAAATTAAGACTTACCCGGTTGTAGAAATGGAATTTCACCCGGAGGCCAATCAGGTGGAATATGTAATTTGCCCGGCACGTATAGATGATGCCGTTGCCGAAAAAGCGCGAGCCTTAGCACTAAAAGTGTCAGAACATTTTAACCATGTAGGCCTGCTTGCGGTAGAGATGTTCCAGACCGAAGATGATGATATATTAATAAACGAAGTTGCCCCAAGGCCGCATAACAGCGGGCATTACTCTATAGAGGCCAGCTATACCTCGCAGTTTGAGCAGCATTTGCGTGCCATATTAAATTTGCCGCTTGGTAATACCGATAGCAAAGCAGCCGGAATTATGGTAAACCTTGTAGGTGCCGAAGGCTATAGCGGCAATGTAGTTTATGAAAATATAGAGAAAATATTAGGCCAGGATGGTGTTACACCACATATATATGGTAAAAAACAAACCAGGCCTTTCCGTAAAATGGGGCACGTTACTATTGTGAACGAAGATATAAACATTGCACGTAAAATAGCCGAAGACGTTAAGAACAGTATTAGGGTAATTAGTATTCAGTAAATAGTGTCCAGTATCGGTCGCAGTTTTCACGGTTCTGTCATTCCGACGAAAGGGAATCTCAGGATATTATAGATTTTAACTGCACCAAGTGATGAAAATGTACGAGACTTACCTAAAAACCAACAACTAAAATATGAAAGTAGCAGTAATAATGGGCAGCATTAGCGATATGCCGGTAATGCAGGATGCCATAGATATATTAAAAGAGTTTGGAATAGAAACCGAGGTGGATATCGTATCGGCGCACCGCACACCGGAGAAGCTATTCGAATTTAGCACTGGTGCCCACATGAGGGGAATCAGTGTTATAATAGCAGGTGCAGGTGGTGCAGCCCACTTACCGGGTATGGTAGCAAGTATGAGTCCGCTGCCGGTTATAGGAGTGCCTGTAAAATCAAGCAACTCTATAGACGGGTGGGACAGCGTGCTGTCTATACTGCAAATGCCGGGTGGTGTGCCTGTTGCAACAGTAGCACTTAACGGGTCTAAAAATGCAGGTATACTTGCTGCGCAAATACTGGGCAGCCATGATAAGCTGGTTCAGGCAAAAATTATAGCTTATAAGCAGAGGCTTAAGGAAGCGGTTAACAAAGCAAGCGAAAGCCTGAAATAATAAACATGAACTTAAATTAAACTTTTATGAAAGCAGTATTTATGTGTGTTCTATTTGCAATAGTCATAATAGGCTGCGAAAGTTCTAAAAAAGCAGTGACCGACAAACCGGTTGCCGAAAGCAAGTTTAATGATGTGCCTTTAACAGGCACGAGCTTGGATGCTATGGAGCCATCGGCGAGAGCGTATGTTCCTAATACAGAAAGTAAAATTAATGTAGATGCTTTAAGAAGCACCGGCAAAGAAGGGAGAAATCAAAAAATACATATTTCCCGCGATACTATAGTTTTTCCTGCAGACACCTTAAAGAAATTTAAGAATTAAGGGATTGTAAAATTTAGTAACTTTGATAAAAAAGCAGTTATGGATTTGCATGAGGAACATCTTTTTGACGAACAAAAGAAAGCAATTGATTTAGCCCTTGATCAGGTTGAAAGAGGTGAAACCATTCCGCATGAAATGGTAATGAAATGGACAAAAGATCGATATGCTAATTTCTATGATGCATTTACGGAAGAACGAAAACTCGAAATTCAATTAGGGATTGAACAATTAGACAGAGGGGAGTCAATGTCCTGGGAAGAGTTTAAAGGAAATGGAAAGAATAAGTATTAGCATATATCTAATTAATACAAACAAAAGTGGCGATTTTATATCGCCTTTTTAATGAAATACTATGAACCTACTCACACAAAAGTTTACTACAAAACACGATACCGCGCCATTTAGTGGCATAAAAACTGAAGATTTTTTACCGGCCCTTAAAGAGGGGATAGAAATAGCCCGTAAAGAAATAGATATTATTGTAAATAATCCCGATGAGCCAACATTCGAAAATACAACTGTGGCAATGTCTTACAGCGGCGATGTTTTAGAAAGGGCATCGGGTATTTTCTTTAACCTGCATTCGGCTGAAACCAATGATGAAATTCAAAAGATAGCCGTTGAGGTTTCTCCCTTACTGTCAGAATTCGGTAACGATATCCGCCTTAATAAGGCGTTATTCGAAAGGGTAAAAGCAGTTTATAACAATAAGGCTAATCTTAACCTTACGCCCGAGCAAACAACCCTTTTAGATAAACAGTACAAAAGCTTTAGCCGCAATGGTGCTAACCTGCCCGAAGAGAAAAAGGCGAGGCTTCGTGAAGTTGATAAGGAGTTATCTAAGTTAAGCCTGGAATTTGGCGAGAATGTATTGGCGGAAACTAATGCGTACCAACTGCATATTACTGACGAAAAAGACCTTTCAGGCTTACCTGAAGGAACTATTGAAGCTGCCCGCGAACTGGCTAAAGATGCCGGTAAAGAAGGATGGATATTCACGCTCGATCATCCCAGTTATATTCCGTTTGTAACCTATGCTGATAACCGCGAGCTTCGTAAAGAAATAGCAATAGCCTTTGGAGCGCGTGCGTTTCGGGGCAATGAGTATGATAATCGCGAGATCGTGCTGCAAATAGTTAAGCTGCGCCATGAACGCGCTAACCTGTTAGGGTATGCATCTCACGCTGATTTTGTATTGGAAGAGCGCATGGCCGAAAGCCCTGTAAAAGTAAAAACGTTCCTTAAGGATCTTTTGGCGAAAGCCAAGCCTGCTGCCGAAAGAGAGTTTGCCGAACTGACTGCTTTTGCAAAAGAGGTTGACGGTATAGAGCAACTGGAAAAATGGGATGGTGCGTACTATTCGGAAAAATTAAAACAGAAATTATTTAACCTGGACGATGAAAAATTAAAGCCTTACTTTAAGCTTGAAAATGTACTTAACGGTGCCTTTGTAATAGCCGGTAAATTATACGGGCTAAAGTTTAAAGAAGTTCAGGATATAGATAAATACCATAAAGATGTTACCACGTATGAAGTAACTGGTGAGGACGGCAACCTTGTTGCTATTTTCTATGCCGACTTTTTCCCGCGCAAAGGCAAGCGCAATGGTGCCTGGATGACATCGTACAAATCGCAGTATGTAAAAGATGCCATTAACGAAAGGCCACATGTGTCTATTGTATGCAACTTTACAAAACCTACAGAGACAAAGCCATCGTTACTTACGTTTAATGAGGTTACAACCTTGTTCCACGAGTTTGGGCATGCGCTGCACGGCATGCTGGCAGATACTATTTACCCAAGCCTAAGCGGTACCAGTGTATATTGGGATTTTGTAGAGTTGCCAAGCCAGGTTATGGAAAACTGGTGCTACGAGCCGGAAGCACTGGCATTGTTTGCTCATCATTATCAAACAGGCGAAGTCATCCCTATTGAATACATTAACAAAATAAAAGAGAGTGCAAGTTTTCAGGAGGGTATTGCAACAATGCGCCAGCTAAGTTTTGGACTGCTCGATATGGGCTGGCATAGCGAAGACCCAAGTGGCATTACCGATCTTAAAGCTTTTGAAACAGCACAGTTTGCCGCTACACAATTATATCCTGACGTAGCCGGGAATGCTATGAGCACAGCTTTCTCCCATATATTTCAGGGAGGTTATGCGTCTGGCTATTACAGTTATAAGTGGGCTGAGGTGCTGGATGCAGATGCTTTTGAGTATTTTCAGGAAAAAGGAATATTTGACAGGGAAACGGCCACCAAGTTTAAAGAAAATGTACTGTCTAAAGGTGGTACAGAACATCCTATGTTGCTATACAAACGTTTCCGAGGGCAGGAGCCCAAGCCGGAAGCTTTGCTTAAACGAGCAGGATTATTATAGGATTATAAGTCATAAAAAGGAAAAACCCCAAAGCTGTTAACTTTGGGGTTTTTCAATATAAAAAAAGGTATTAATAGGGGGCATGTCTTTAGCTAAATGAATCAGGATGCTTATTATAATGTATTAACCTGTTGCATTTTATAAACTTATAGGTTTTACAGGGCATATCTGTTTAGCGATGCAGCAAAGATGAACTTTTATACAGCACCAAAAAATACCCATTAGTAGGTATTTTTAGTTAAATTTTAATTGCAGGGATACTAATGCGTCCATGATATTTTTTTAACGTTGGGGTCAGTATTAAGGCCTTCTACAATTTGCATAAGCTGTTGGTTTGCCTGGCTGTCGAGCTTTAGTTCAATTACTGTTTCTTTTCGGTTACGGCTTACGGTAAAATTGTAATATTCGGCATTTTTATTTTCGGTAAGCGTATTAATTATAACAGAGGGGTTAGTATCTGCAGCAATAGTAATTGTAAGGAAACGTTGCTGGTATTTACGTGATACCCTTTTTTGTAACGGCTGTAATGCCCAAAGTATGAAAAGAGCAAACACAGTGGCAATGCTTGCGGCATAATACATACCGCCACCTGTTGCAAGGCCAATAGCGGCAACTGTCCACAAACCAGAAGCAGTAGTTAGTCCCAGGACTGTTGATGGTTTTAAAAACATAATAGTGCCGGCGCCTATAAAGCCTATACCGCTTACTACCTGCGCTGCAACACGCGAAGGGTCGAGTGATACATGTGGGTGATTTATGATATCCTGAAACCCAAAAGATGATACCATCATAATAAGCGAGGATCCCATGCATACCATCATGTGGGTACGCAAACCTGCAGTCCAGTCTTTACGTTCGCGTTCAAGCCCTATTGCAGCGCCAAAAGCTGCCGCAAGTGCCAGACGAATAGAAATCTCTGCAATACTAAGCATTTGGTTTAAGGTTAAATTGAATATATTTAAAATAAGAAATTCGATTAATAGCTAAGGGTTTAAACTGTTAAGTGAATAATAACGGTTTATTGTGTCGCTTTTTCTGATGTCTTGTAGGCTGCAAGTGCAAATAGTGAAAAGATTAAATGCGCTACAAAAAGCTGCCTGTAGTACCCTTGCCGGTCATTTTCAGGAGGGTTGTCATTTGCGGCAAACATTGTTTTCCATGCACCTATAGCAATAACGCCGCTTAGTGTACCCACGGTTAGCGTTCTTACAGGACCCGGAGAATGTAATACTTTTTTCCATAAAGCATAATATGTAACTACAAACAGCATTCCCACGGCATAATGGCCTATCCATCCGGCGGGGTGGTTGTCGCCCACTTTTACAGGTAGTATTTCACTACGGTTTATAAGTTTATTTAATAATACAGGTTCGCGGTATTGCTGGTTTTCTTTTCTCGATCTGTGATAGCTGTACAGCGTCATAAAGCTTGTGCCAATTACAGAAGCAGCAATTATTTTATAAATAGGTTTCATAGTTTTTTTAATTCTGCCATTTGAGGCACTTCATAATTTTCTACCAGCTCTGTAAGTAATTGCCCTGTGCGCTGTATAGCCTGACCAATGATCTCTTTCTGGGTGCCTTCAAAAACCTCGCGATGCGCACAGTATTTACCTGCGGGCAGCAGTATGTGTATAAACATGGTGCCTACAGGTTTATCGGGTGTTTCGCTGCCTCCCGGAGTAGTAAGGCCTGTAACTGCTACAGCAATATCACATTTAAAAAACTTGTCGAGTTTTTCGGCAAGCAGCCTTGTTACCTCGGCAGATTCGGGTGTGTATTTATCAATAACTTTTTTTGGGACTTCAAACAGTTCTTCTTTGGTGCAGGCATCATAACAAACAATGCCTCCTAAAAGAATATCTCCTGAGTATGGCGTCAGTGCAAATTCAGATGCCATCCATCCTGCCGATGCGCTTTCTGCGAATGCTATTTTCAAATTTTTATCTGCAATATGCTTACTGCATATCATAATCTCTTCAACTGGCATAATCATCTACATTTAAGGTTAAACATATTTTGAATTCATCAGTCAGTAGTAAATTCAGCTTATCTGTCGCTTGATGTACCGGAGCCGCTGTTGGTTCCTTCAGTACTTCCGGAATCTTCGTTTTCGCCCGATTTTTCTGTACCTCTTGTATCGCCGTTAGTACTGTTTCCTGTTTCAGTCCCCTCATTGTTTGTTCCGCTGCTGCGGCTGCATCCGTCGCATGATGAGAAGAGGTTAAGGCCTCCCATCAAAACCGAAGCTAATAAAACGGAGCGCATTATAGTATTTAAATTTTTCATGGCAATTTTGATTTTTGGTGTTTATCAAATTTCGTGATTGCCTCTGCAAGAACATTATACAATTACACTTAAAGATTGTACAATGTAGCGCGGTGGTAATTACCGCACTTTCTTTTCAAAGTTTTCTCTTACGGTCTGGCTAATATATGTGCTTAATCCGCGCCCGGCTTCGGCGAGCTCTTTCATCCTTTCTACCACTTTTTTACCGGCACTCTTATAAGTATACAGGTATACGGCATCATGGTTAAACTCTACGCTTATGCCTGCGGTACCCACCTCATATCCTGTAACACCAGAATGCCCTTCTTTATTAAGATACTTTTTCATGCCTGTAAATTATACATACTATAAAGTTAAGCACCTACAAAATAAGGCTGTTGCAAATTAACGCTTGATTAACTTGCGGTTAACAGCCCTGCCCTGCAATACATGGTAACTTGTAACTGCTTAAAAACAAACAATTAAACAAACTAAAAAACACTATTATGGACAATTCTCAAAAATTTGCATTAGTAACAGGAGCAACAAGTGGTATAGGATATGAACTGGCCAGGCTCTTTGCCAAAGACGGTATTAACCTTGTGCTCGTGGCACGTAATCAAGAAAATTTAAACCAGACGGCAGATGAGCTCAGGCTGATTAACAGTATACAGGTTCATACTATTGCCGCCGACCTTTTTGAACCTAACGCTGCAAAAGAAGTTTATGACAGAGTTAAAGAAACAGGTGTGGAAATTGACTACCTGGTTAATAATGCCGGGCAGGGCGAGTGGGGAAGGTTCTTTAGGACCGAACTGGACAGGGATATAGATATTGTACAATTAAATATTGTGGCACTTATAAGCCTTACCAAATATTTTTTGAAAGAAATGGTATCGCGCAACAGCGGCAGGATACTGCAACTGGCATCGTCATTTGCTAAAACACCTGCTCCTTATGCAGCTGTATATGCTGCAAGTAAGGCATTTGTATTGTCATTCTCTGAGGCGCTTGTTAATGAGTTGGAAGAAACTGATGTTACCGTTACGGCATTGCTCCCTAATGCTACAGATACCGACTGGTTTCATAAGGCTAAGGCAGAAAATACAGTAACTTATAAAGAAACTCCGCTATATGACCCTGCAGAGGTTGCCGGAGCTGGCTATAAAGCATTAATGAATGGCGATGCAAAAGCAGAGCCCGGGTTCATGAATAAATTGCAGAATGCTATGGGCGCACTAATGCCGGACAGTACTACTGCGGGTATGGCAGAGAAACAAATGGAGTCGAGCATGAAGGAAGACGGCAGGACAGCAACATCACATGCTGCATCTGCACGCGAGCGGGAAACCATTGGCAGTATTAATGGCGACAGTAAAACGTATAAAGTAACCATCTAAATTATAAATTATGAAAAAAGTATTTTTAACGCTTGGAGCTATATTGGTATTTGGTATGGCACAGGCACAAACGCAGCCCACTACAACACCTAAAAAAGAGCCGGTAACCACTCAGGTTAAAGAAAAAAGTAAAAAAGAAGCCGAAGGTGTACAGCCTGCGGTGCAGGTAAATACTGCCGAGCCGCTTAGTAAAGATGCAGTTGCACCCGAGGATGGCGTAACGGCCGATCATGTAAAAGTTAGCCCTAAGACTAAAATTACTAAAGACAGTACTGCTGTGAAAAAAGTAAAGAGTAGTAAAAAGAGTTAAAACTTTGACGTGATATTCTTACATTTCTTAAAATGTAAATCTTTCTAAAAGCCAATGCCGCAAGTATTGGCTTTTTATATTATGTATATTTATTTAGCGATTATAATGCGTATTTTTCTTTACAGATACATTGTAATTTAGTAAATTCGCTTGAATAATATTTTCAAACCAAAAAAAAGTTATACAACATCATGTCAAATATTGCAATATTAGAAATTGATGGCAAAAAATACGAGTTCCCAATTATAGTGGGTACTGAGAATGAAGTTGCCATTGATATTGATAAACTACGCAGCGAAACGGGAGCTGTTACCTTAGATCCCGGCTTTAAAAACTCTGGTGCATGCAAGAGCGAAATAACGTTTCTTGATGGCGAAGAGGGAATACTGCGCTACCGCGGTTACTCAATAGAGCAGCTTGCTTCTCAATCCAACTTTCTTGAGGTATCTTACCTTCTTATTTTTGGCGAATTGCCAACAAAAGAACAAATTACTAAATTTGAAACTGATATAAGGAAATATACCCTTGTTAACGAGGAGATGAAAAACATCATTGATGGTTTTCCTAAAAATGCCCACCCAATGGGTATTCTTGCTTCATTAACGAGTGCCCTTACAGCATTTAATCCACAGCCGGTTAATGTTGCCGTAGAAGCAGAGCTTTATGATGCAGTTTGTAAAACTATGGGTAAATTCCTTGTTATTGCAACCTGGACATTCAGGAAGAATATGGGTTACCCGCTTAACTATTATGATAATACTAAAGGTTATGTAGAGAACTTTATGAGGCTTATGTTTGAGCTTCCTACAGGCCCTTATGAAAAAAATGAAACTATTGTTAACGCTCTTGATAAATTATTTATCCTGCATGCAGACCATGAACAAAACTGTTCTACATCTACAGTAAGGATAGTAGGTTCATCTCACGCAGGCCTGTTTGCTTCTATATCTGCAGGTGTATCGGCACTATGGGGCCCGCTTCATGGCGGTGCTAACCAGGCAGTGCTGGAAATGCTTGAAGAAATACAGGCTAACGGTGGCGATGCCGATAAGTATCTTGCTAAAGCTAAAGATAAGAACGACCCGTTCCGTCTTATGGGCTTTGGTCACAGGGTTTACAAAAACTTCGACCCTCGTGCCAAGATCATTAAAAAGGCAGCCGATGATGTGTTAGAAGCTTTAGGTGTTGATGATCCAATCCTTTTAATTGCTAAAAAACTTGAAGAGGCAGCTCTTGAAGACGAGTACTTTAAATCACGTAACCTGTACCCTAATGTAGATTTCTATTCAGGAATCATCTACAGGGCGCTTGGTATACCTACCGAGATGTTTACAGTATTGTTTGCAATAGGCCGACTGCCGGGCTGGATTGCCCAGTGGAAAGAAATGCGCGTTAATAAAGAGCCAATAGGGCGTCCGCGTCAAATTTACACAGGCCACCCATTAAGGGAATTTGTGCCTCAGGATGCAAGATAATTTTGTTTAAAGCAGAATAAGTTATATAATAAGAGCTCCGCACCGTGCGGAGCTTTTTGTTTTATAATGCTTATGTGTTTTATTTGTAACGCTTTTTAGCTATTTGATAAACAAAACGATGTAATTAGGCTTCTTTTTTTATATTTGTGCAAAATATAAGCCATGTTGCCAATAAACGTAAATAACGAGACATCAAGACTTCGGTCGGTTATACTGGGTACTGCCGAAAGCAACGGCCCTACGCCATCTATACATGAAGCTTACGATCCTAAATCGCTGGAGCATATCCTGTCGGGAACGTATCCGCTTGAAAAAGATATGCTTGAAGAGATAGCTGCGCTTAAAGTGGTGTTTCAAAGATATGGTGTTACTGTACACAGACCACAGCTAATTGAAAATTATAACCAGATATTTTCCCGCGATATAGGCTTTGTAATAGGCGATACTTTTATAAAGGCCAATATTTTACCCGACAGGGAACGTGAGCAGGAAGCTATACAATATATTATAGACCAAATAAACCCCGCCAGAGTACTTACCCCACCGGTTGAGGTACATATAGAAGGTGGCGATGTTATACTATGGGATACCCATATTTTTATAGGGACCTATAAAGGCAGTGACTATAAAGATTACATAACGGCACGCACAAACATGCACGGTGTTAACTTTATTAAAGCCTTGTTTCCTGATAAAATAGTTAAAGAGTTTGACCTTGTAAAGTCTAAAATAGAAGCCCGTGATAATGCGCTACACCTTGATTGCTGCTTTCAGCCGGTAGGTAAAAATAAAGGCGTTATTTATAAAAGCGGATTTCGTGAAGAGGCAGATTATATGTACCTTGTAAACTTATTTGGTATGGAAAACCTTTTTCATATAGACAGGGAGGAAATGTATAATATGACGTCTAACTTTTTTTCGATAGATACTGATGTGGTAGTTATAGAAAAAGGCTTTGTACGGTTAAAACAATGGCTGCTTGATAATGGCTTTACGGTAGAAGAAGTACCGTACGCCGAAATTTCTAAACAGGAAGGTTTACTAAGATGTTCTACCTTACCTTTGCAAAGGGATTAAATTTATTTTTTTTGAAAATGACACAGATTACAGATACTATATTAATGATACGCCCGGTGGCTTTTCGTATGAACGAGCAAACGGCCGTAAATAATTATTACCAAAAAGTAATAGACAGCTTGCTGCCTGCAACGGTTAATGCCAAAGCACAGGCAGAGTTTGATGCCTTTGTAGAAAAGCTTCGTGCTGTGGGTGTAAAAGTTATTGTGGTAGATGATACTGTTAGCCCTGATACCCCTGATTCGGTTTTTCCGAACAACTGGATATCGTTTCATGAAAATGGCGATGTAGTATTGTACCCTATGTTTGCCGAGAACCGCCGTGCAGAACGCAGGGAAGAATTAATAGACCTTGTGGAAGACGAAGGTTTTGCCATAAACGAAATTATGGATTACACATCGGCAGAAGAGGATGGTATTTTTCTTGAAGGTACCGGCAGCTTGGTGCTTGACAGGGAAAACCGTAAAGCATACTGTGCCCTCTCTCCGCGTGCAGATGAGGAGCTGATGATTGAGTTTTGCGAAGATTTTGAATATACCCCGGTGATATTTGAAGCATTCCAGACGGTTGATGGCGAGCGCAAACAAATTTACCATACTAATGTAATGATGTGTGTGGGCACTACCTTTGCCGTGATTTGTGCCGACTGTATAGACGACAAAAAAGAACGCAAAATGGTACTTGATAATCTGCGAAAAGATGGCAAGGAAATTGTGTTGTTAACAGAAGCGCAGCTAAACCATTTTGCAGGCAATATGCTGCAGGTACAGGGAGCTGATAAAAGCTACCTTGTTATGAGTAATGCTGCCCGCGAGGTGCTGACCAAAGACCAGGTTACAAAAATTGAAAAACATGCCGAAATATTAACGGCAAACCTTGATACTATTGAAGCTTGTGGCGGCGGAAGCGCACGTTGCATGATGGCCGAAATATTTTCACCAAAAAAATAATATGCTCTCTAAAAAAACCAAGTACGGACTTAAAGCACTTATTTACATTGCACGCCAGGACCCGGCGGTGCCTGTGCTTATATCTGATATTTCGGAAAAAGAACAAATTCCCAAAAAATTCCTTGAGGCCATTTTGCTCGACCTTAAAAAGTTTGGTATTCTTGGTTCTAAAAAAGGAAAGGGTGGAGGCTACTACCTGCTTAAAGACCCAAAAACGGTTACAGCAGCAACGCTTATCCGGGTGCTCGATGGGCCTATTGCCATGTTGCCGTGTGCTAGCCATAACTTTTACGAAAAATGCGACGACTGTCCGCATGAGGAGGCTTGTTCCCTAAACCATTTTCTAATTACCGTACGCGATAATACCCTTAGCCTGCTTCAGCAAAAAACGCTGTATGATTTGACGGTTGGGTAATAAATTTACCTTAGCCTTTTAATCTTATGATTGGTAATTATAGGGTGCGAAGGACTGCACTGCACATAATTAATCAAATCCATAGGCGAGTTGTTTACCACAATATAGAACGAAAAAATAATAATATGAAGAAATCGTTAATTATCATACTATTTTTTATTTCATTTTTAACGGGTTGTAGTAACAAAAATTATCAATGTATAGAAACCATTAAAACGGATTATAATAACAAAAGCGAAAACAATAATATTATTGTAACTCACAAAAATTTCAATCCCTCAAAAAAAATATTTAATAAATTGGGTAATGATATAAGTGATGATTTTATATATATATTTTCGTGGGTTAATCATTTACCATCGTCGACAAATCATTTCCAATGTTTAATTTATGATCGAAAATCAAAAAAATGTTTATGTATTTCTAATACTGTTAACGATTCCAAAGCTTTTAATGTAGATAACGATACAATGGAATTTGAAGCAGAAAAATTAATCTTAAATTACTTTTTTGAAAACAATATAAATACTTTAGTTTTAATGCCTAAAGCTTTTAGTTCCTCGGGAATTGGACCTGAGTATTATTTATTCGATTCGGCATCAAAGGAAGCTTACGTCATTGAGAATTTAGTTTTAGATGGCGAATCAATTTTCCATTAGTTGAAAGTATTTTTATAAAAAACCCAACATAACCCTACAACTTCTATAGAGTAATAGTTATATTTGTGACTTATTACCGTTTACGCTTTATAGAAGATGATGAAGGAGAAATTACAGTACCTTAATAACGAAATAAAGGGCATGCCATTGGCAGACGCTATTCCGTATGTCCTGAAAAATTTTGAAGGTAAAAAAGTGTTCTCTACCTCTTTTGGTATAGAAGATCAGGTGCTTACCCACTTTATAGCGCCTTATTCAGAATTTATTTCGACATTCACTCTCGACACCGGCAGGCAGTTTACCGAAACGTATGAGGTTTTTCAGCGCACGCAAAACAAATATCCCAAGCTTAACATAGAAACGTATTTTCCGGAACCGGAAGATGTAAACAACTATGTAAAAAGCGATGGCATAAACGGGTTTTACAACAGTGTAGATAGTAGGAAAGAGTGTTGCCGTATACGTAAAGTAGTTCCGCTGCAAAAAGCCATTAAAGGTGCAGAGCTATGGATAACCGGCCTGCGGGCAGAACAGTCTGACAATCGCGAAAGCCTTGAGTTTTTAGAATGGGATGAGGCAAACCAACTGGTGAAATTTAACCCACTGCTGCATTATACTTTAACAGAAGTAGAAGCGTTGATAAATACTTATAACATACCGCTTAACAGTCTTTACAAAAAAGGCTACCTGAGCATAGGCTGTGCACCATGCACCCGCGCATTGCTTGAGGGCGAACCATTCAGGGCAGGACGCTGGTGGTGGGAAGACGGAAAAAAAGAGTGCGGCCTGCATATACACACAGATAAAAATTATTAATATGGCACAACATATAAATATACCATCGCACCTGCAAACCCTCGAAGATGAGAGCATATACATCATCAGGGAGGTAGCGGCACAGTTCCAGAAACCGGTGCTGTTGTTCTCTGGTGGTAAAGATTCGATAACCATGGCACGGTTAGCTCAAAAAGCGTTCTATCCGGCAAAGATACCCTTCCCTTTCCTGCATATAGATACAGGGCATAACTTTCCTGAAACTATTGAGTTTCGTGATCAGTTGGTTGCAGAGCTGGGTGTAGAGCTTATAGTGCGCTATGTACAGGACAGCATCGACCAGAAAAAAGTTCAGGAAGAAACCGGCAAGCATGCCAGCCGCAACGCTTTGCAAACCGTAACATTGCTGGATGCCATAGAGGAGTTTGGGTTTGATGCCTGCATGGGAGGCGCCCGCCGTGACGAAGAAAAATCGAGGGCAAAGGAGCGCATCTTCTCCGTTCGTGACGATTTTGGGCAATGGGATGCCAAGAAGCAAAGGCCGGAATTGTTTAATATCTTTAATGGTAAAATACACTTTGGCGAGAACGTAAGGGCTTTCCCTATAAGTAACTGGACAGAGGAAGATGTATGGACGTATATTAATCAGGAAGGCATAGGCCTGCCAACTATTTACTTTGCGCACAATCGTAAGCTTGTAAAAAGAGATGGTGCGTTTTTGGCATGGTCGGAATATTTGAACATAGTAGATACTGATGAGATCGTTGAGACTATAGTGCGTTTTCGTACCGTGGGCGATATGACCTGTACTGCCGCATTTGTATCGGAGGCATCGGCTATTGAAGATATTATGTATGAAAATAAATCCTCCAAATCGTCTGAAAGGGGCGCTCGCATAGATGATAAACGAAGTGAAGCTGCATTGGAACAACGTAAAAAAGGAGGGTACTTTTAAATTATGGATTTACTAAGAATAAATACTGCAGGTAGTGTAGATGATGGTAAGAGTACACTTATAGGCCGTTTTTTAAACGACAGCCACGCACTTACCATAGAGCAGGAAGAACTTATAGCACGCAAAACAAAAGAGAAAGGCCTTGAAGACCTTGACTTTTCTGTAATTACTGATGGGCTTATTGCCGAAAGGGAGCAGGGGATAACTATTGATGTTGCCCACATTTACTTTTCTACAGCTGACAGGAAATTTATAATCGCCGATAGTCCAGGCCACGTTGAGTATACCCGCAATATGGTTACAGGAGCGTCTAACAGCGAAGTTTCCATAATACTTATCGATGCCCGTAAGGGGTTGCTGGAGCAAACACACAGGCACTATTTTATAAGCAGCCTGCTACGGTTAAATACGGTTGTTTTCTGTATTAATAAAATGGATCTTGTAGATTTTAGCGAAGATGTGTTTTTAAATATAGCGACCGAAATTAATAAAATGACGGCGCAGTTTACCCATAAGCCTGATATCTACGTGTTGCCCATAAGTTCGCTTAAAGGCGATAATGTAGTTACGCAGTCTAACAATACACCATGGTATACCGGCGATACACTATCGGGGATATTGCACACAATCAAACCTCATGTTGCCGATACCGATGATTTTAGGTTTGATGTACAGCAGGTACTTCACGTGCAAAATAAAGAATTTACAGATTACCGATCGTATGCCGGCAGGATTATAAGCGGACAAGTAAATGTGGGCGATACTATTACGGTATTACCATCAGGGCTTAGCAGCGAGGTTATCGAGATACGTAAATTTACAGATACCCCGGCATCTGCGCAGGCAGGGGAGTCGATACAGATTCGCCTTAAAAATGATATCGATACCAGCCGTGGCATGATGCTCATTAAGCATATTAACGAGGCACTTTTATCTAAAGATATTAAGGCTACTGTTGTATGGATGGACGAAAAGCAGGCAACACCATCGGGTAAATATTTACTACAGGCAGGTACGCGTACAGCAGTATGTAAGCTACAGTCTATAGATGCGGTTATTCCACCCGAAAATCCCGAAGCCATACACGAAGCCTCAATGCTTAAACTTAACGATATTGCAAAGGTTCAGCTTAAAACGGCTGCACCGGTATTTTTAGATTCGTTTAAAAACAATCGTCTTAATGGTTCGTTTATATTAGTAGACACACAAACTAACAATACGGTTGCTGTAGGTTTTGCGGAGTAAACAAGTTAGCATACAAAACAAAAAATGCCTCGGTTTGACCGGGGCATTTTTGTTTTATAAAGGTGATGAGGTTTATACCATTTGCATGTGTATTATTGTTCAATGGGGATTAAATGTCACGCAAAGTCGCGAAGCCGCAAAGTTGAAAACGGAATATTTTCTGTGGAAAAAGGGACTGTTAAGTCGCAAAGCTTTGTGGCTTCGCGACTTTGCGTGAAACAATATTTGAACTATAATATATTTTCATTTGGTATTACTTTGTAAAATCTATTGCCTCTACAATATTTACAATAGAACTACTAATGTATTGTACACCTATGGCAATTATTATAAAACCAATTATACGCGATATGGCTACAATACCCGATGCTCCTAAAATACGGGCAAGGTAAGGGGCGCTGCGCATTATTAAAAATATTACCAGCGAAACTGCACCTATGGCAAGGCATGCAATAACTTTTTGCTCTATAAGTGGGTAGTCCTGGTACATGGCTATAAGGAGTGATATAGAACCCGGGCCGGCAAGCATGGGTATGGCAAGTGGGGTAAGGGCAATATCGTTACGTTTCTGGGCATCGTTTTCTACATCCTTGTGCACGCCGCGGCTTTTTATAAACTTGCGGTTAAGCAGTGAAAACCCCGAGTTTACAATGATAAATCCACCCGCTATGCGCAATGCATCTATGCTTATGCCAAAAAAAGCCAACACATACTGACCTATAAAAAAAGAAATAAGCAGGATTAAAAATACATTAATTGCGGTCCAGAAGGATATGCGCTGGCGTTCCCTGTCGCTGTCGTCCTGGGTAAGCCCCACAAATATAGGAATGGCTCCAAGCGGGTTGATAACTGAAAACAAGGCTCCGAAAATAAGTAAGAATAATTCCATTTGCTGGGTGGTTTATATAACAAATATAACTTTTTTAGGGTAAATGGAGTTCAGTTATATAACTAATGAGGGGTAATATCAATCTGAATTAAAAAAGGAGCTCGAGATTAATTTTACGAAAGTTATAAAAAGCGAAAAGAGGGACACCACTCCCTCTTTTCAAATATACAAATAACCAACAATAAAACACAATTTTGAATTTCCTCACATTACTTTTTAAAAGGTGCTGTTAAGGCTCTTAGCTATTTTAGCTTATACAAATATAATACTTCATTTTGAAGCAACGTTATCTTTTGAGGTAAATAGCAACTTTATGACGGTGAATGGTAGCTTTTGTCCGATAGACGATATTTTTTTGACTAAATTTGTTAATTGTATGCTATGGTAATAATATATATTGCGTAAACCAGATTATAATACTGTGTATGAAAAAAATTATCGCTCTTATATTGCTCTTTGCTTTTGCCTCGTGCAGTAAATTTACTTTGTCTAAGACTATCGAGGATTTTCCCGGTAACCGCTGGGAGCAAAAAGATGTAAAGAGTTTTGAGTTTGACGTTAAGGAAGATATGGATGCAGATGTTGCCATTCTGTTCTCGCATGTAGATGACCCGCAGTATGACAAGGTACCGCTTGAAGTAACAATTGAAGGCCCCTTAGGAGAGAAAGAAAATATTGCAGTTATGCTCCGGCTTAAAGATGCATCCGGTAAAGAATATTCTGATTGTGTGGGCGATGTATGCGACCTTACAACGGTTGTAAAAGAGATAATGCCCCTTAAAAAAGGCAAGTATGTTTTTACTATTAAAAACTTGTATTCGCAGCACAGCTACCTCCCTAATGTACTTGCTTTAGGCATTAGTTTAGAAACCGTTACCCATAAATAAAAAAAGCAGCCTGAGCTGTTTTTTTTATGCCGAAGCGTTTATGGTGTGCTGTAATGTAAAGCCATTGGCTATGGTGCCCGTTACCGTACCAACTTCTGCACCTGCATCATCGTCAGAAAATACATTGTCGGATGCATTATAAGTATAGCCGCTCATACCCTTTGTGTAGCCGTTAGCAGATGAGGCATTAACCTGCACTACTGCACTGTTGCTGCCTTCGGGAAATGCTATCTGGGTAATGAGCAGTGAGGTGCCTGTTCTATTATAAATGTGTACATGTATGTGGGTTGCCCTGCCATTGTACCATCCGGGAAAGATAGATGTAAAATTTACCTCGCCATTGGTATTCGTGGTTTGCCTGCCTCGCAAAAAATGCACATTAGTGTAATTAGTGCTCTGCATACCGCCACCGCCATATTCAGAATAATTGCCGTCTTTATCACAATGCCATATATCTACAATAGTATTTGCCAGGGCATTACAACTATCATTAGTGTTTTTAACCGCAATTGTAATTGCTAAAGGTATCCCGGTACGGTCGCTGGTAATATCTGTAGTAACCAGCGATGATGGTGTGTGGGTAGGAAAAGGCCCTTCGGTTTCGGAGGGAGCAACAACACAGGCTCCTGTAGCACCGGTCCCCTGTGTTGCAGTTGCAGTAGTGCCATCATCAGTATTGCAGGCATCAAGAAATTTAAGTCCGGCTAAGGCCAGGCCGGCGAGGCCCAGTGTCTTAAAAAAATCTTTTCTTTCCATAGTTTCGTTTTTGTTTATATAGGTGTAACGTGTGTGTTTAAAGGATATTAGTAAATAGAGGCAAACCCGGATTTTTATGAGGTGAAGCCTATAAGCGGTACTTCAAATACAAGAATTATAGCATTTTCAGATAGTGCCTCCATGTCGGCTTCGCTGGTGTTCCAGAGTGCAAGGCCATCGCGTTCTTCAAGCAGCCTTCCCTGCACTTCAAAAGCGCCATTTATTACGAACAGGAAAAGTCCGTTTGCAGGATCTTTGAGTTTGTAAATAGTTTCCCTGCGACCATCAAAAATTGCCATGTAGCCGTTAATGTTGTGCTGACTTATAAATTGATGAAGAGTGTTGCGTTCTTCAAAATTAACCGTTGCTATTTCTGATTCATTTGCCTGCCCGTTTCCTGAGAAAGTTATATACAGGTAATTTATAAGGACATCTTCATACGGGTTGGTTAGCGTTATCATAGTTTTGTTAAAAGGAAGTACAGCTATTTCGCCGGGTACTATTGTATGGTCATCTTCTGCCGAATGGCTATATTTTAGAGCACCGGTTAAGGGTATTAGTAATGAAACTATATTTGTTTCTGGTTGTCTTGCAATAGAGTGGTTTGGTGCAAGCGTTTCTTCATTTAAAACTGTTAAACTGCCAAAAGGCAAACGGGATTTATCCTGATAGTTATCAAAATTAAAAGTGGCATACAAGCGTTGCCGGTTGCTTTCGGTAAGGCCGCGTTGGTGCGCTTTGTATATTTTGGCCGGCGTTTGATGGATCATAATTAACAGGTTATGCCCAAATGTAAAATTTCTTTCAGCCTCAAATTATAATTATAGGTAAACGCGATTTGTACAGCGGTTAATAGAATATAATAAAATAAGTATCTTTATTAAAAATTACCTTTTAATGAGAGCACTACTGTTAATAGCCTTTATATTTAATTTTTGCTGCATTTCTGCACAAACCATATCGGGTTATGTGTATGATGAAGAGGAGAACAAGCCGCTTGAAGGTGCGTTTGTATATCTCGATGGTACAACACTATCGGCCAGCACAAATGCAGACGGATTTTTTAAAATAGCAACAGCACAAAAATATAATGCGGCACTGGTAATAAGTTTTATAGGTTTTGAAAGCCTGCGTATAGACGACCCTTACAAATACGACAAGCCATTTAAAGTATTACTGCGCACAGATGCTATTTCTTTGCAGGAAGTGGTTATTACCAAGGGAGGTCCTTTTTCGCGCAAGCAGATGCTGCGGGTTTTCAGGGAGCAGTTTTTAGGAAAGTCTAAAGCAGGTTCATCCTGTAAAATTGAGAATGAAGACGATATAAACCTTTATTATGATACTGCTACTAATACACTAAATGCAAGGGCTTATAAGCCACTGCGCATTACAAATAAAAGGCTGGAGTATACCGTAAATTTCGACCTTAAGGGATTTTCGGTTGGGTATAATACCACAAGCCTGGACAATCTTTATTTAAACCGCAGTTATTTTGAAGGAACAACCTTTTTTACAGATACATCTAAAAAAGGCAGTGCCGATAAAAAACGTAAAGAGGCTTACCTTGGGTCGGCGGTGCATTTCATGAAAACCGTTGCGGCTAATGACTGGCAAGAGCAAAAGTTTGATTTGTATGTAGATAGCTGGCGGGATAATCCTGATAAATATTTTGAAATTACCGATAGCCTTAATTTTAAAAAAGTAACACTTGTTGATTTACCAAACAGTGTGAAAAAAGCAAGGGCAGAAAGGGAAAAATATAGTGTTAATGTGCTTAAGAAAAAAGGGGAACAGGCTAAAGGAAAAAACAGCGATGTGCGTTTTGCGATTTTATATAATAAAAAAGAACAATCAGGCATTACTATGAACAATGGCCATTTTTATATTGACCAAAACGGACTTTTTTTTCCTATAGATGAACTTATGTTTGCAGGCCACATGGGCGAACTTAAGGCCGGCGACCTTTTACCGGCCGACTATAAATACACGCCTTAGTGTGTTATTGTTAGCCTAAAATGTTGGTATATGGGTACGGTTTTGGTATATTTATGTAAACTAAAAAACTATGAAAACTAAAAAAACACTGGTTATGGGTGCTTCTACAGAGCCCGGCCGTTATTCATACAAAGCTGTAAAAATGTTGCAACGCTTTGGTCACCCCGTTGTGGCGCTCGGAAAGAAAGAAGATAATCTTGACGGTATTAAAATAGAAAAAGGGCAGGTGCCGTTTGATGATGTAGATACCGTTACACTATACCTTAACCCAATGAACCAAAAGCAGTATTACGACTACATTGTAGGGCTAAAACCCGAACGCGTAATATTTAATCCCGGTACAGAGAACCCTGATCTTTATAAGCTTTTAAAAGATAATAATATTGATATAGAAGTGGGCTGTACACTGGTTATGCTCTCGATAAATCAGTATTAATATCATTTAGCCTACAACTTTTAATATGATTTTGAAATTTACCACAAAGTGCAAAAGGTTATCACGAAGATCACAAGGCTTTATAGAATTTTAGGCTTGTTCCAAGCTACGGTGTGCACTAAGCGTTGTGTCCTTCAATCCTGTTAAGGATTGGTATCTTTGTATAAAATTCAAATATTCGCTTTGTGCACTTAGTGATAACCCTTTGCACTTTGTGGTAAAAATTACATTACATAAAAAATTACTCTGAACGAGTAATAGATGTAAGCTGTTGCTTTTTACTTATGGTAAGTACTAACAGAAAGGTAATTAACCCGTTTACAATTATAAGCTCGTTATCAAAAACATATCCGCTCAACCATTCTTTAGAGTAAGTAGCTATAAAATAAGTAAGGGCAGGAGAGAGTACGCATATAAAAGGAACAAGCTTGTCTTTTACGGCAAGTTTTTTCATGAATAGACCAAACGAATACAGCCCTAATAGTGGGCCATACGTATATGATGCTATCCTGAAGATCATGCTTACTACCGATTTATCGTTAAGTGAATTAAATATAATTATTACCACAAACATTAATAGCGAAAAAGCAACGTGTACCAAATGCCTGTTCTTTACATTGTTTTTGTTGGCAAGATTTTCGGCTTTATCCATGCCTAAAAAGTCTACGCAAAATGAGGTAGTAAGTGCTGTAAGGGCAGAATCGGTAGTGGCAAAGGTGGCGGCGGTTAAGCCTAAAAGGAATATTACTGCCGGCACTATGGTAAGGTAGTTAAAGGCAATTTCGGGGAAGAGTAAATCGGTGCGCGGCTTGCCCATTTCGGTAGGTACAGCAATGCCGTTTTTATTGGCATAGATGTAAAGCAAGGCTCCTACACCCAAAAAGAACAGGTTGATAATTACAAATATGCCTGTAAAGGTAAACATGTTTTTTTGTGCTTCGCCAATGTTCTTGCAGCTCAGGTTTTTTTGCATAAGGTCCTGGTCCAGCCCTACCATAGCAATGGTTACAAACATACCACCCAGTATTTGTTTTACAAAATGGAACTTGCTGGATATAAAGTCTTCAAAGAAAAATATTTTAGAATAGTTACTGTTCTTTACAGTTTCAAAAGCCTGGGGCAGGTTTAAATCAAGGCTGTCACAAATAAAGTAAATGGTGAAAAATACTGATGATACCAGGAACACTGTCTGCAAAGTATCGGTTATAATGATGGTTTTAAGTCCGCCCTTATACGTGTACGCAAATATGAGCAATAATGAAATTAATACGGTTGCCCAAAACGGTACACCAAAATCATCAAATACATAACGCTGCAATACAATTACCACAAGGTATAGCCTGAAAGCCGACCCAATGGTACGGCTTATTAAAAATATCCCTGCCGATGTTTTGTAGCTGTAGTATCCCAGCCTGCCTTCAATATATCCGTAAATGGAGGTAAGGTTAAGCCGATAATACAGGGGTAGTAATACTTTGGCAATAATTATAAAGCCTAACGCATTTCCTAAGATGAACTGAAAATATTTAAACTGCTCACCGCTGGGTGCGCCCACTTCGCCGGGAACTGAGATAAAAGTAACGCCAGATAAGGCTGTGCCTATCATCCCGAAGGCAACAAGGTACCATTTAGAATTTTTATTGGCCTTAAAAAACGTATCGTTGCTGCTGTCTTTTTTGCTCACAACACGCGATATGATTATAAGTATGCCAAAGTAAATTATTATTATAGCAAGTATAGTGGTAGAAGTCATAATAAAGGTTTGTTGTACAAAGCTACTATAAGCCATGAATTACACAAATTAAACGAATTTTAATTTCATAAATTAGTGTTTAGTGCGGTAACGGCATCAGTAAATTAACACACAGTTTTTGTACCTTTGCCATACTATGGAAATGTCTTCTAAACTACTGGAAAAAGCGGTAGCCGAAATATCGCAACTGCCGGGAATAGGCAAGCGCACGGCACTGCGGTTAGCGCTGCATTTGCTTAAGCAACCCGAAGAACATACACGCCTCTTAACAGAATCGCTGCAAAAAATGCGTGAAGATATACGGTTTTGCAACAGCTGCCATAATATAAGCGATACTGATGTGTGCCTTATTTGTGCCAATACAAGCCGAGACAGGACAGTAATATGCGTGGTAGAAGATATACGCGATGTAATGGCAATAGAAAACACGAGCCTTTTTAAGGGTATTTACCATGTGCTTGGTGGTAAAATATCGCCCATAGATGGTGTAGGCCCAAGCCAGCTTAATATTGTTACCCTTATAGATAAAGTAAAGGCAGGTGGCGTTAAAGAACTTATTTTCGCGTTAAGCTCTACAATGGAGGGTGATACTACTAATTTTTACATATACAGGCAAATAAAAGATTATAACATTATAACATCGGCTATTGCCAGAGGTATTGCTGTGGGCGACGAACTGGAATTTGCCGACGAGGTAACTCTGGGCAGGAGCATCATTCACAGGGTGCCATTTGAAAATTCTATCAGAAGCCTGTAAGAATTTAATATTTTACGAATAATATAACATATTGGTAAAATAGTAGTTTGTTAAATAGTGACTATATTTGTCACCAATTCGTACAAACTACTATTTAGCAATCAACCACAATTTTAATGCAGGCTAACTCTTCTATCAAAATTCTCATAACCGGCGGCGCAGGATTTATAGGCTCAGCCCTTTGCGATAATTTTATAGATAAAGGTTACAGCGTTGTGTGCCTTGATAACCTTGCTACCGGGCATAAAAAAAATATAGAGCACCACTTGCAAAATCCTCTTTTTACATTTATAGAAGGGGATATTCGCAATATAGCCGATTGCCAAAAGGCAGTTACAGGCGCTCATTATGTTTTGCATGAGGCAGCATTAGGATCTGTACCGCGATCACTTACAGACCCTGTTACAACTAACGATGTTAATGTAAGTGGGTTTTTAAACATGCTTGTTGCAAGCCGCGATGCCGGGGTTAGAAGGTTTGTGTATGCCGCGAGTTCATCTACTTACGGAGACAGCGAAGCACTGCCAAAGGTAGAAGACAAAATAGGCAAGCCACTATCGCCATACGCCATTACAAAATATGTAAACGAGCTGTATGCCGAAATTTTTAGTAAAACATACGGTATAGAAACTATAGGGTTACGCTACTTTAATGTTTTTGGGCGCAGGCAGGACCCTAACGGGGCTTATGCTGCCGTGATACCTAAATTTGTATCGCAGCTTATAAATCATGAAAGCCCGCTTGTAAACGGCGATGGCAATTTTTCGCGCGATTTTACGTATATAGATAATGTAGTGCACATGAACGAGCTTGCACTATTTACAAATAATCCGGAGGCTGTTAACACGGTGTACAATACCGCTTATGGTGATCGTACTACCCTTAATGATCTTTTAGGTTATCTTAAAAAATACCTTTCTGCTTACGACCCTGCTATTGCAAATATTGCAATAACACATGGGCCTAACCGCAAAGGAGATATACCACACTCTTTAGCAAGTGTAAACAAAGCAAAACAGTTGCTGGGCTATGCTCCGCAATTTTCTATGGAGCAGGGCCTCAAAGAGGCAACAGGATGGTATTGGGATAATTTAAAAACCACACCCTCTACATACTAATTAAAGAATGAAAATAGCAATTATAGGTTTAGGTTATGTAGGTTTGCCGCTGGCGGTATTAATGTCTAAAAAATATCCAACGATAGGTTTTGATATTAAGGAAGGCCGCATTGCCGAGCTTAACCAGGGAGAAGACGTAACCCGGGAGATAGAAAGCGATGTTTTAAAGCAGGCACTGGCAAATTACAACACTACCGATAACGGATTGCTTTGCACCGATAATCCTGATGAACTTGCCGATTGTAATTATTATATAGTTACCGTACCCACACCTGTAGATAAAAATAACAGGCCTAACCTTAAAGCACTGTACCGCGCAAGCGAAGTAGTAGGTAAGGTACTTAAAAAAGGCGATATTGTTATATACGAATCTACCGTTTATCCCGGTGTTACCGAAGATGAATGTGTGCCGGTATTGGAAAAAGTAAGCGGACTAACTTTTAACGTCGATTTTTTTGCAGGCTATTCTCCAGAGAGGATAAACCCCGGAGATAAAGAGCATACAGTAGAGAAAATAGTTAAAGTAACGGCAGGCTCTACACCGGAGGCAGCTACAATGGTAGACGACCTTTATAAATCGGTTATTACAGCCGGTACCCATAAGGCGCCGTCTATTAAAGTGGCCGAAGCGGCAAAGGTTATAGAAAATTCGCAACGCGATATTAATATTGCTTTTGTAAATGAGCTTTCAAAAATATTTAACCTTTTAGATATAGATACACAGGCGGTTTTAGAAGCTGCAGGTACAAAATGGAATTTTCTTCCGTTTAAACCGGGGCTTGTGGGTGGCCACTGCATAGGGGTAGACCCATATTACCTGGCACAAAAAGCGCAGGAGGCAGGCTATCATCCAGAGATTATCCTTGCCGGCAGGAGGCTTAACGACAGCATGGGCGACTATGTTGCGTCTCAGGTGGTTAAGCTCATGATAAAGAGATGTGTAATTGTAAATGGCGCTAAACTGCTTATGTTAGGGGTTACATTTAAGGAGAACTGTACCGATGTGCGTAACACAAAAATTGTAGACGTCATAAAGGCACTAAATGATTATGGCATTGCTGTAACGGTATACGACCCGTGGGCTAATCCTGCTGAAGTAAAGCATGAGTATGGCCTCGAAACAACGGATAAGCTGCCGAAAGAAACTTATGACGCTATTGTTCTGGGCGTAGCCCATGCTGCATTTTTAGATATGGATTTGTCATTATTGCAAAAGCCGGATAGTGTTATTTACGATGTTAAGGGCGTCTTAGGGAAAAAAGCACACGCGCAGTTATAAAAACAGCATGAATTATAACGTTATAATGTTAAAAACATGAAAATTATTCTGTAACGCTGCTGTGTTTATTGATTATTTTTTGGAAAAAAAATGTATTTTTGCACATCATAAAATTTTATTAAATTTTTTTATATATCAACCAATAATAACATGGGAAATAAAATTACGAATATCTGTTGTATAGGTGCAGGATATGTGGGAGGCCCCACGATGGCAGTAATTGCTGCAAAGTGTCCACACATAAAAGTGACCATTGTTGATTTAAATGTTGCTCGTATAGCGGCATGGAATGATGAAAATTTAGACAACCTTCCGGTTTATGAGCCGGGCCTTGCAGAAATTGTTTCTCAGGCAAGGGGGCGCAACCTTTTCTTTACTACAGAGGTAGAAAAAGCTATAGATGAGGCCCAGATGATATTTATATCTGTAAATACACCAACAAAAACTTACGGTTTAGGTAAAGGTAAAGCAGCCGACCTTAAATATATAGAGCTTTGTGCAAGGCAAATCGCTGCAGTTTCTAAAAATGATAAAATTGTAGTTGAAAAATCTACACTTCCTGTACGTACTGCAGAGGCTGTAAGGAGTATTCTTGATAACACAGGTAACGGTGTTAAATTCCAGATACTTTCTAACCCTGAATTCCTTGCAGAAGGTACAGCGGTAGAAGATCTTCTTAGCCCTGACAGGGTACTTATAGGTGGTGATACCGACGAAGAAGGACAGGCTGCTATTAAAGCACTTGCCGATGTATATGCAGAGTGGATACCAAGAGAGCGCATACTTACTACAAACGTATGGTCATCTGAGCTTTCTAAGCTTACTGCAAATGCATTCCTTGCACAAAGGGTTTCGTCTATCAATGCAATGTCTGAACTTTGCGAGAAAACAGGCGCCGATGTTAATGAGGTGGCACGTGCCATAGGTATGGATAGCCGTATAGGCCCTAAATTCCTTAAAGCATCTGTAGGTTTTGGTGGTTCATGTTTCCAAAAGGATATCCTTAACCTTGTTTACATTGCTAAGTCTTATGGGCTTAACGAAGTGGCAGATTATTGGGAACAGGTTGTTATTATGAACGATCACCAAAAAGTACGTTTTGCAGCTAAGATCGTTAAAACATTGTATAATACAGTTTCCGGTAAAAAAATCGCTTTCTTAGGTTGGGCGTTTAAAAAAGACACTAACGATACAAGAGAGTCTGCAGCTATACAGGTGGCAGATGAGCTATTGTACGAGCAGGCTAACATAGCAGTATTTGACCCTAAAGTTGAGGAAGATAAAATACAAGCCGACCTTAATTATTTAGACACAAGGACTAAAGAAGAGAATGCAAAATTAGCTACAGCTTTTCAGGATCCTTATGAGGCTTGTAAAGATGCTCATGCTATTGCTGTACTTACAGAGTGGGATGAGTTTAAAGAATATGACTGGCAACGTATTTATGACAATATGAAAAAACCTGCTTTTGTGTTTGACGGCAGGGCTATATTAGATGGTAAAAAACTTACAGATATAGGTTTTGTTTTCCATGTAATAGGAAAATAATTAATTGTAAGGTGTTTATACTGAAGTGGTAATTTATTAAGATGAAAAAAATACTTATTACCGGCGGTGCCGGGTTTATAGGTTCTCATGTTGTGAGGCGGTTTGTAACCCAATATCCTGATTATGAAATTTATAATCTGGACGCCTTAACTTATGCCGGTAATCTTGAAAATATAAAAGATATACAGGATAGTACTAATTACACTTTTTTAAAAGGCGATATTACAGATAAGGCACTGGTGGATGGGCTTTTTTCTGAATATCGTTTTGATGGGGTTATACACCTTGCGGCAGAGTCGCATGTAGACCGCTCTATTACAAACCCGCTTGCTTTTGTAACTACAAATGTTATAGGTACCATGAACCTGCTTAATGCTTTTAAAAGCTTATGGGCGGGCAACTGGGAAGGCAAAAGGTTTTATCATATAAGTACCGATGAGGTTTATGGAACGTTAGGTGCCGAAGGTTTGTTTACAGAAACTACCCCTTATGCACCTAATTCTCCCTACTCGGCATCTAAGGCATCGTCAGATCATTTTGTGCGTGCTTATGGAGAAACGTATGGGCTGCCTTATGTTATTACAAACTGTTCTAACAATTATGGTCCCAATCATTTTCCGGAAAAATTAATTCCGCTTTTTATAAACAATATTATAGAAAATAAATCGCTGCCTGTATATGGTAACGGTAAATATACCCGCGACTGGCTTTTTGTAAAAGACCACGCTGTAGCTATAGATATTGCTTTTCATAAAGGTAAAGATTTTGAAACATACAATATTGGCGGTTTTAATGAGTGGCAAAATATAGACCTTGTAAAGCTGTTGTGCAGTATTATGGACAAAAAGCTAAACAGGGAAAGTGGCAGCAGCGAGAAACTGATAACATATGTGACTGACAGGCCCGGACATGATTTAAGATATGCCATAGATGCATCAAAAATTAAAAATGAACTGGGGTGGGAACCCTCTGTAACTTTTGAGCAGGGACTGGATATAACGGTAGACTGGTTTTTGCAAAATGAAGACTGGCTTAAAAATGTTACATCCGGCGATTATACAAGATATTACGAAATGCAGTATACTGATAAGCAAAGCAAATAAGTAAAGGTTAATGAAAGGAATAATATTAGCCGGAGGCTCTGGCACAAGGCTACACCCACTTACACTATCTGTAAGTAAACAGCTAATGCCTATCTATGATAAGCCTATGATATATTATCCTTTGTCTACCTTAATGATGGCGGGCATAAGGGAAATATTAATTATTTCTACCCCTAAAGACCTGCCGTTGTTTAAAGACCTGCTTGGCGATGGTGTAAAATATGGCTGCAGGTTTGAGTATGCCGTGCAGGAACACCCTAACGGGCTTGCCGAAGCTTTTATTATAGGTGCACCGTTTATTGGCAACGATAAAGTGGCCCTTATACTGGGCGATAATATTTTTTACGGCAGTGGCCTTGCAAAATTATTACAAAGCAACAGCAATCCCGATGGCGGGGTAATATATGCATATCACGTGCATGACCCGGAGCGATATGGTGTTGTTGATTTTGATAAGGATGGCAACGCAGTATCTATAGAAGAAAAGCCCGAAAAACCAAAATCGAGCTATGCCGTTCCCGGTATTTATTTTTATGATAACGAGGTGGTGGCTATTGCTAAAGATATTAAACCAAGCCACAGGGGTGAACTTGAAATTACAGATATTAACAAAACCTATCTTGAAAGAGGCAGGCTTAAAGTTAGTATTTTAGACAGGGGCACAGCCTGGCTGGATACCGGTACTTTTCAGTCGCTTATGCAGGCAGCCCAGTTTGTAGAAGTTATAGAAGAACGCCAGGGCCTTAAAATAGGCGCTATAGAAGGTGTTGCTTTTGAAATGGGATATATAAACGAAACCCAGTTTAGGGCGCTTTGCCAGCCGCTGCTAAAAAGTGGTTACGGCGCTAAGTTATTATCTCTTATAGAGACTAAATAGCGCAAAATTAAAATATAAAGTACAAGAAGAATATAAAGAAATTTGTTAGAACAACTTACTAAATCTGATAAGAATGAGTAAAATTACACATGTTATCCTTACAGGAGGCGTTGGGAGCCGTTTATGGCCTCTGTCAAGAAAAAGCCAGCCTAAACAATACCTTCCGCTTTTTGAGGGTAAATCACTTTTTGAAATGACTGCCGATCGTAACAGTGCTGTTGCAGAAAAACTTATTGTGGTGGGCAGCAGGGATAATTGCCACCTTAGCAGGAGCATACTTGAAAATTCAGGCGTTCAGTATTTAGATATCGTAGAGGCAGTGCCAAGAAATACTGCTGCTGCAATAGCATTTGCTGCATTTGCATCAGAGCCGGATGATATTCTTATCATTACACCTTCAGATCACGTTATTGATGGCGAAAGTACTTATGCCCAGGCAATAAGCGATGCTGTTGAGAAAGCAAGACAAGGTTTTATAGTAACCTTTGGCGTGCACCCTACAAAGCCTGAAACCGGGTATGGGTATATAGAGCACAAAGGAGATGAGGTAGTATCTTTTCGCGAAAAGCCTAACCTTGTAACAGCTCAGGATTTTATAGACAGAGGTAACTTTTTATGGAACAGTGGTATGTTTTGCTTTAAGGCAAGCGTTTTGCTGGAAGAATTAAAAGCGTACCAGCCGGAGGTTTATGAAAAATCATTAATTGCCTGGAATGCCGCACAGGATGGCAGGCTTGACGAGGCTTTATCTATGGATATACCGTCTATAAGTATTGACTATGCAGTAATGGAGCGAAGCAAAAAAATTAAAGTGGTACCTGCTATTTTTAGCTGGTCAGATCTTGGATCTTTCGATTCGGTTTATGATTATCTAAAACTTAAAGGCCATAGTGTAGATGATTCTGGCAACATGGTAATAGGTAACGATAATTATACGGCTTTCCTTGGGTTAGAAAATACCATATTTGTATATACAGATACAGCTAACCTTATATTGCACAAAGAGCACTCTCAGGAAGTGAAAAACGTATACAATCACCTTGAGAAAAATAAACCGCACTTATTATAATATTTAATAACAAGCCTGCCCCAAAGGGTGTTGCAGTTTACAGCTTTAGCTTTAAGGTAAATTGTAAATTATACACTTTTTTGGCAGGCTTATTATATTACATCATTTTCTTATTTTTACGTAAGGATGCTGTTCTTTGTAATATTAATTGTAATTTTTGTGCAAATTAATAAATCAGTAATTGTTGAGCCTTTTTAAACTTGAACCCGGGTATTTTAACTCAGTAAAATGGGGAAGCTATTCAATAGCTATAAGTTTTATAAGGCAAATAGTAATAGTTTCTGTTTTTATAGCTACCGTAGGAAAGCATGATTATGCTTTTTGGCTGGTGCTATCGGCCATTGTTTTAATGATACGCGCCATAAATTTAGGGCAGCTGCATTATACGTCTAATCTGGTAAATCTTAACTACCATATTAAACAGGATATAAGTAAGGAGCTGCTATCCGGGCAGGGCGCTAATATATTGTTTATGTTGGCCCAGATACTTTTAAGTATCGTTATTGCCTATCCGCCTGTGCTATCATTTTTTTCAAACTTCGATATTACATATATTACAAGCATACATGCACAGTATAGTTTTGTTTTACTGGTTTTTTCGAGGGTTATCTTACAATATATATCACTTTATTTGCTAAGGCTTTTTGAGCCAATAGGTAAAATACAGGTTTCTATTAAGTACCAGGTTATAGGCGAGACACTTGATTTTTTAGTTATTGTAGCGGCAATATATTTTACCAAAAGTATATTTTACACCTCATTAGCTTTATTTTTTTTTTCTATTCTTTTTTCGGGCTACATATATTATTACGTAAAAAAAAATGTACCCTTTGCAATTCCGTTTTTAAAAGGAGTAAACTTCAGGGATTCCCTTTTAGTTATACGACAGTCGGCTACGCTTACATTTAGTTTTATTGTAGAGAAAATTTATGAGGTGGGGCTTAATTTGGTAATTGTACGGGCCTTTGCGACATCTGCATTGCCACAGTTTGATACTAACAGAAAAATGTCTAACGCTTTTTACAGAGTGTCAAATGTTTTGGTAACACCTATACTACCCTCTATTCAAAAAGAATTTACCCTAAAAAATGAAAACTACATTTTAGATAAAATGACCGTTTTTTGGCGGTTTAGTAATGCGATGCTGCTATTATGCGTTACCGCCGGAATGCCTTTTTTTTTAGATATTTATACAAAATGGACAAGCAATAAGATAGACTTTAATTTAAACCTGATATGCTATTTATTTATGGCTATAGCATACCAAAATTACAGTATGATATTTATTGAGTTTTTTAAAAAAACAAACCTGTCTAAACAAATGCTTGTTACTAACGTGGTTAAGGTTAGTGCCACCATATTAAGTATTTTGGTTTTTGGCTATTATAATAACGTTGGGGGTATGGGTATTGCTTTGCTGTTAGGCGAAGTTATTGCCCTTGCTTACGCATTAATAATTATTATAGCTATTTTTAAGAGCAGGCATGCCGTAACTGTATTTTTAACTAATTTGCTTCCTGTAGTATTACTATCGCTAACACTTTTAGTGTATACTTTTTCTTTAAACTATTTATTGTTTTTAATTTGTAATAGTTTTGTACTATTGTATATTTTATGGCCTTTAAGGGGTAAAATATTTAATAGGTAAAAAAATGGTTATATTTTGTTTTTTGTGGTTTACAGCACTGTATTTCTTAGCCTTTAAAATATCGAAAGACAGCGACTTACTTTCGCCTGTAAAATTTATATCTATTAAATATGCATTGCTAAATTTACCATTTATATTACTTATATGTTTTACTCCACAGCGTTTTAAAACGCCCATTCTAACAGTGTGCAAGGTAACTTTAAATGATGCTTTTTTGCAATATACAAAAGTACAAACGGTGGCTTTTTTTTCGTTACTATTAGGTATCTATGTGTATAATAGATGGAAAAAAATAAAGCCGGGATGGGTAGAAGACACCACGGTATATAACTATAAAACACTTAAGCTTATTGCCATATTATTTTTTGCAACTGGCCTTGGGGCATATTCAGTTTTTATTTATCGCATAGGTGGTTTGTATTACCTGCTCACTAATTTAGATAACAGGATACAAATGCAAAGCGGGCAATACATTTTACAGCTTTTAAACTTTTTTTTTATAGCAATACTGCTTTTTATGCTTTGTATAAAACTTGAGAATAAAAAATGGGATAAGATTATATTTGTTGCAGCCCTTGTAACTGTATGTTTTATCTTTTCGAGTTTTGGAGCGCGTAAAAATACTTTATTGCTGCTCATAATGGTAGTAGTATCATACCATTATACCATAAAAAAAATTTCTTTTTCAACTCTAAACAGGCCATTAATAGGGTTTATGGCAATACTGTTATCAGTATATATACTCGTCATTCCGGTAGTTCGCAAAAAAGAAGAATTTTCTAAACTGCATACAGAGAATGCAGACCATTACTTTAATATTTACAAGCTAATATACAATGTATCGTATACATATATTGATGTATTTGCCGCTAATTATTTTAATGAAGAAAATGCATGGCACCTTAGCGGCATTACAGATCCGGCAAAAGTTTTTTTAACTAAAGGAGATAAATCCGGAGTACCACCGATAGACGAAGGTGCTTACTTTTGGAATATTGTAAAACATCAAAAGGATTACAGGCCATCTACACCAAGAGGAGAATTATCTGCTGGTTCATGGCCTATAGAAAATTTTGGTTTTGGGTATGCAAATTTTTTAATGCCAGGAATTATAATTGCATTTTTTTTACAAGGACTTTGTTTTTCATTCTTTTACAGCCTCCTTAAAAATGAAATATATAACCCTGTATTGCTATATGGTTATGTGCTTGTAATTTTTAGTTTTAACTTTAGTAATTTAAGGCTTGTTCAGGTAATAACAACTTTGCCACTGGCATTGTTATGTTATACTATATTATATTTTCTAAGGCAGAAGAGGAACAAGTAATATATTGCTTTTTAGATTAATAGTAACTTAACTATTATATAAAAACCACATATAAAAATGCGTTGTTATTAGAACTGTTTTATTGCTGATATTTTAAAATATGCGTTCGAAATCGTTATATATTTAGTAGTATTAAGGTTATCATAATGTTATGTGAATTAATTTTAACATAATAATTGCAACAGTTGCTCATTGCGGAAATTTGACTATATTTGCGATGAATCAAAAAGGCGCGTCTTTAAAGGATTTTACGCCGTTTCAAATGATATAAAATACAATTATATACATGAACAAAGATCTTAAAATTTATATTGCAGGACATAAAGGAATGGTGGGTAGCGCTATCTGGAGGTCCCTTACTGCTAAAGGGTATGAAAATTTAATTGGCTCGTCCAGTAAAGATCTTGATTTAAGGGAACAACAGGCTGTAAGAGATTTTATGGCTAAAGAAAAACCCGATGTAATTATAGATGCAGCTGCAAAAGTGGGCGGTATACTTGCAAATAATAATTTTCCGTACCAGTTTTTAATGGAAAATTTGTTAATCCAGAATAATCTTATCGATGCTGCTTTGCAAACAGGTGTAGAAAAGTTTATCTTTTTAGGCAGCTCATGTATTTATCCAAAGTTAGCGCCACAGCCGTTAAAAGAAGATTACCTGCTTACAGATACCCTTGAGCCTACAAACGAGTGGTATGCAATTGCAAAAATAACAGGTGTTAAAGCTTGTCAGGCTATAAGAAAACAGTTTGATAAAGACTATGTAAGCCTTATGCCTACAAATCTTTATGGCACACATGATAATTTTGACCTTAACAGCTCGCATGTATTGCCGGCTATGATAAGGAAGTTTCATGAGGCCAAAGAAAATAACCAGGCGCCCGTAACTCTTTGGGGTAGTGGCACGCCAATGAGGGAGTTTTTATTTGTAGATGATATGGCTAACGCGGTAACTTTTGCGGTAGAGAACAAACTTCCGGATTATTTGTACAATGTGGGTACAGGCCATGACCTTACTATTAAAGACCTTGCCGAAACTATTGCTAAAATAGTAGGTCACACAGGCGAAATTATTTGGGATAGCACAAAGCCCGATGGTACGCCACGTAAGTTAATGGACGTTTCTAAAATGCACGACCTTGGCTGGAAACATCAGGTAGAGCTTGAAGAAGGTGTTAAGAAAACATACCAGTGGTTTCTTGAGAATATAGATAATGTAAAAAAAATAATTTTAACTGAATAACTTTAATACATGAAAACAGCTTTAATTACGGGGGTAACAGGACAAGATGGGTCGTATCTGGCTGAGTTGCTATTAGAAAAGGGTTATACGGTACACGGTATTAAAAGGAGGTCTTCTTCTTTTAATACTCAACGCATAGACCACTTATACATAGACCAGCACGAGCGCCATGTAAACTTTAAATTACACTATGGTGATTTAACAGATTCTACAAATCTTATACGAATTATCCAGGAAGTTCAACCAGATGAAATTTATAATCTGGGTGCAATGTCTCATGTAAAAGTGTCTTTTGATTCTCCGGAATATGTTGCTAATGTAGATGGTATAGGTACTTTGAGAGTGCTTGAAGCTGTAAGGATACTGGGTCTTGAAAAGAAAACCAGGATTTACCAGGCATCTACGTCGGAATTATACGGTGGATTGGCAGAGAATAAAAACGAAAAAGGTTTTTATGATGAAAACTCTCCGTTTTACCCGCGCTCTCCTTATGGTGTGGCAAAAATATACGGTTTCTGGATTACCAAAAATTACCGTGAAGCGTATGATATGTATGCCTGCAACGGTATTTTATTTAACCATGAATCTCCAAGAAGGGGTGAAACTTTTGTAACAAGAAAAATTACAATGGCTACCGCAGCTATTGCACTTGGTAAACAGGATTGCCTTTACCTGGGCAATTTAGATTCTCAGCGCGACTGGGGTCATGCAAAAGATTATGTAGAAGCTATGTGGCGAATTTTACAGCAGGATGTAGCTGAAGATTATGTAATTGCAACAGGTGTTACTACATATATTCGCGATTTTGTTAGAATGTCTTTTGCAGAGGTAGGCTTAACATTACGTTTTGAGGGCGAAGCCGAAAATGAAGTAGGTATTGTAGATAGTATTAACGAACAAGTGTTTACTGCGGCAACAGGCCTGGCAGTACATGAAGGGCTGTTAGGGAAAACTATAGTTAAAGTTGATCCTGCTTATTACCGTCCTACAGAAGTTGACCTGCTTATAGGCGACCCTACAAAATCAAAAACTCAACTGGGCTGGGAGCCTAAATATGACCTTGCAGCGCTATGCAAAGAGATGGTTGCAAGCGATGTTGCCATATTTAAAAAAGATAATAGAATTTAAGAGAAAACTAATGATTTAGAAAGTATCTAATATTTTTATCTGTAAATTTTAAACTGTTACTAAAGTTGAGATATTTATTTAATTTCCTGCCAAACAAAAATTACAGTTTTAAAAAAGGCCTTGATGCAGGTAAGCAAATAAGTCAGGTTTTATTAGGACAGGTTTCATCTCAGGTAATAGGTTTTGCAATAAGCTTTTTAGTTGTTAGAAATTTGTCCAAACCTGACTACAGTATATTTACTGTATTGATGTCTATACAAGGAATGATGAACGTTTTATCTTCGTCAGGTATCACAATCGGATTTCAAAAAATTGCTGGTACTGTGTGGTCAGACAATGCTGCATTATCACGTCTGGTCAAAACAGCACGTGATATCCGTACAAAAGTGTTTTTTATCGCTTTAGTCTTTACTAATTGTTATGGATATTTTATTTTTTACAAGCAGGGTGTGCCCTTTTTTGAATCTTTTTTTTATCTCATAGCAATCTCGTTCGCTGTTTTTCCTGATGTTCAAAAGAGTTTCACGCGCATTATTCTACTTTTAAAGAAGAGAATTGGTGCGGTGCAAATTACTGAGTTTATTGCTCAGGTAATAAGGCTAATATTAATTGTAGGTTGTATTACTTTTCTACGAAAGTATTTTGATATAAAAGTGGTATTGGGAGCATCTATTATAGCTGCATGGGTTGCAAATATATATATAAACAAAAGAAGTGAAGATTTTACAGATGTTCGTGATGTAAGTGTTAGTGAGGAATATAAGGCCACATTAATTGAATATATGAAATTAAACTGGCATAATGCCATGTTTTACACTTTTAAGGGGCAGATATCGATTTTTTTAATTGGTGTTTATGGTAGTGGCGAAAATTTAGCAAGCTTAGGAGCAATTACCAGGTATAGTATGGTATTTACAATTGTATCATCTTTAATTGTAAGCATAGTAATACCTGCATTTGCAAGACAGCAAAATAAAGATAAATTAATTAAGTTTTATTTTATAGCACTTATAGGGTTTATAGTTTTTGCCCTATTTACTTTATTGTTGGCATATTTACTGGATGATTTTTTACTGTCTATATTAGGGCAAGGTTACAGGGGGTATAATACAGAATTGTTTCTTGTCTTCGTTTCAGGTTTAGTAGGTGTACTAACAGGTTTATTACAAGGATTAAATTATTCTAAAGGATGGATGAAATTTAATACTTATCTATCAATTCCATTAGATGTTTTTACGCTAATTCTGGGCTTGGTCTTATTTGATATTACTTCGATAAAAGGGGTGTTGTGTATGTCTACACTAACATCATCAATAGGTGTGCTGCTAATTGTTGCTAATTCCATCCATGGATTTAGAAGTTTAAAAGTAAATGTAACATGAAAATAGGATTATTTACACCAGGAATAATTTCACTTAAGTTAGGTGCTGTTAAGAATCGTATTGAATTAGCGGAATCGCTAAAGAATTACGGATGGGAAACCCATTTGATGGGAAGAGTTGAAATAGGATTGGCTGCGAATAATTACGATATTAGAGCTTACCGGGAATCGCTTAAAGATTATCTTGTAAAAAAGGCTGATTTTTATGACGTTGTCTTATATGAATATGACACTTTACCTTATGACAGGAGTTTGTTTTCAAAAAAAACATTATTTATTGCCCGTCCTGCATTACTACATTATAATTACGAAACTATAAAGATCAAATACGATTCAAAAACTTTAATAAAGCATTTTCTTAAAAAATTAATTTCGTTAGATCTTAATGCGGTGTCTAAAGAACAACGAATATCTAACGAATATGGAGAGGTTTCGTTAAGGAATGCTGATGTTATTCAGGTTCAGAGTGTACGTGACAAAGAGCTTCTTGTAACTAAAGGATATAGTAAAAATAAAATATTAATTGTACCTAACGGAATATCTGACGAACGTTATAAATTGTTTGATGAAGTAACTTTCGATAATCGGGGCGACGATTTGACAATAGCTTTTATAGGTACGTTCGACTTCAGGAAAGGAGCTATGGACTTTAAGTTTATCATAGATTATATTAAAAAAGAGTTCCCTAAAGCAAAATTTGTATTATTAGGTACGAAAGGGTTGTTCTCTACCGTAGAAGATGTTTTACGCTTTTTACCAAAAAAATACTGGAATGATATTTCGGTATATCCCAGATTTGAGCCTTTAGAACTCCCTAAATATTTGTCGGGCTGTCATATTGGTATATTTCCTTCATATTTTGAGAGTTTTGGTTTTGGAGCTTTAGAAATGATGGCTGCAGGATTACCTGTAGTTTCTTATGCTGTTTCGGGGCCATCAGATTATGCAATTCCTGAATTATTAGTGCCTATTGGTAATAAGCATAGCCTTGCAAAAAAAGTGGTTGATTTGTTTAAGGACAAGAAAAAATTAGCACTGTTATCAAATGAATCCAAGATTATATCTAAAAAATATAATTGGAATGATATAGCAAAAAAGGTCTCTGAAGAATATAAAACAATTATCGAAGCGCGTTTATAAATTTGTTATTATATTTAAAGACAGAGCATATAAAAAAATAATATATAGCGGTTTTGTATCGTGTACATATAGATGTGTATAGAATTATAACATGAATAAAATAATACAAAAGGGTGCATTCGTATTTCGTTATCGCTATTTTAACAAGGTGGTAAAATATCAACGAAATTTTTTTTTAAAATTTCAGGGTATGCAAATAGGTAAAAAAACGTATGTGCCGAAGTGCTCTATAACATGGCCACATCAGGTTTCTCTAGGTGATGATTGCAGGCTGGAACATGACATTTATTTTCATTACGATGGTATTTGGAAAGAGGGTCCATCTATAATTATTGGTAACAATGTATTTGTGGGGTTTGGTTGCGAATTCAATATTACTAAAAAGATTACTATAGGCGATGACTGTTTGATAGCATCAGGGTCTAAATTTGTAGATCATAACCATGGCACATCGCTAACTGAATTAATTAGGATACAAAAGTCTCCCGAAAAAGAAATTGTAATAGGCAATAACGTATGGATTGGTGCAAATGTTGTTGTTTTAAAGGGTGTTACAATTTTTGATGGAGCCATAATAGCTGCAGGAGCAGTATTAAATAAAAATGTACCGGCAAATGAAATTTGGGGAGGTATACCTGCCAAAAAAATAGGAGATAGAAAGTAATATGAAAATAATTTTCCTTTGTGGTTCATTACAGCCTGGCCAGGATGGTGTGGGAGATTATACTATGTTATTAGCGGCAGAACTCGTTAAGCAGGGTCATATAGCCAAAATTATTGCTATTAATGACAGGCGCATTACTAATGATGAAAGCGAGGATAATAAAAACACAATGTTTTACAGGTTATCATCTTCTACCCCCTGGAAAAGCAGAGTATTAAAAATTAAAGAAATTGTAGCAGAATTTAATCCTGACTGGTTTAGCCTCCAGTTTGTGCCTTATGCTTATAATAACAAGGGTTTGCCTTTTAATCTTCCCTATTTACTAAAACCCGTGTTTAAAGGCTATAAGGTTCATATAATGCATCATGAACTTTGGGTTGAGGACAAAAATAATAAAGGCCTTCTGTTGGCTTTTCTACAGAGAAAAATTATTGGCCTTATGCACAAAATATTAAAGCCAAAAATATCGCATACACATGTACCGGTTTATGCACACAGATTGCAGGAGTTAGGTGTAAAAGCTATGCCACTACCTGTTTTATCTAATATTCCGGTTATAGATGTATCTGTTGCGAATGAAGATGGTTTTTTTAATGTTGGCTTTTTTAGCCAGGTAACATATCGTGAGGAAATTATTGAATTTTTAAAAGAACTCTCGTTAACTTGCAATAAAAGCAATTTAAAATTAAATATTAGAATTATTGGGGGAAATAGTAACAGGGCAAAGATATTTATAGACCAGATTACTAATGTTAAAGATATAAATTGTACTATAAGGCACACAGGTTTTTTAGATGTTAAAGGTGTATCTGCAGAGTTGTTAAACTGTAATTTAGGTATTACGCCTGTGCCAGGGCACTTGTTAGGGAAAAGTGGAAGTGTAGCAGCATTTCTTAACCATGGCGTTCCCGTTGCGGCACCATTTATAAAAGACGGTTATCAAGATGAGGGTATAGGCTTTTTTGATGAAAAATTAATCAGTAGCGTTGTTGTAAAACCACAAATAGAAAATATAGAGGAGGCAAAGAAAAATGCCTTTTGTGCACATACCGTTATCGACATTCCTGTGATTGCCCAAAAATTTATTAATGATTTATTAAGATATAATAAGTAAGTTATCCTGCTGTAACATTTTTGGTATTTCAGGCATTTATGTAAATTTATAATTAGCCATGTGCTAATATTATATTTATACACGCCTCTTCAAAATGATTTTCGATTCATAATGGTAGAGTAAGTAAGGTTTTTCCCGGATAATTAAATGGTAGTGTGGGAATTGATTGTTTTACAAAAATTTAATTTTTAATATATAATGAAAATTCTTTTTTTATCATACAGATTCTATCCTGAAATAGGGGGTATAGAAGTTAACTCAGAGATTTTAGCAGATTATTTTTCCAGATTTGGGGCAGAGGTTCATATGGTAACAACATCTTCTATTAAAGATGATGACAAAAGAATATTTAATTATAAAATAATACGAAATCCTGGCAGGACAGCTCTTATCAAACAATATCTGTGGGCAGATGTTATTTTTGAAAATAACCCATCTTTAACTTTATCATGGTTTAATTTATTTTTTAATAAACCTATTGTTATAGCTATAAATACATGGATTAGCCGCATGGATGGCAATATGACATTACCAGATAAATTAAAACTTTTATGGGTAAAAAAAGCCAGTGCTGTTATTGCAGTGAGTAATGCAATTAAAGAAAAGAGTTTTGATAAATCGATAGTTATCGGAAATCCTTACAGGGATGATTTATTTGTTGACTACAAAACAGACAGCAGTAAAGACTTTGCTTTCTTAGGCAGGTTAGTCTCTGATAAAGGTGCTGATATGGCAATAAATCTTTTGCATAAACTTAATACTGACGATAGCATTAACAAACGTAAATTTACGTTAACGATTATAGGTGATGGGCCGGAGATAGAAAACCTTCAAAATGCTGTTAATAACTATAACCTGAATAATTATGTTACCTTTGCCGGTATGCTTAAAGGTAAAGAATTAGTAGATTGCCTTAATAATCATAAATACATGTTAGCTCCATCACGATGGAGAGAGCCTTTTGGTAACATAGCTTTAGAAGGTATTGCCTGCGGATGCCTCCCTATTGTTTCTGATGGTGGTGGTTTACCGGATGCTGTTGGAAATGCCGGAGTTGTATTTGAAAGGAATAGCGATGAGTCATTGTTTAATAAAACAAAAGAATTATTATCAAATCCCGACCTTGAAAAGCAACTTAGGTTAAATTTTCAAAGCCACCTTAAAAACCATATACCCGAATTTGTAGCAGAAAAATATTTCGAAGTATTAAAAAAAGTAATTTAAGATGGATCATAATGACAAAATAATACTTTCTCACCCATTAGGTAATCAAAATGTTAGGGCTGCATTGAAAGGATTTAATGATACAGGGCAGCTTGCTGCATTTAATACCTCCATTGCCTGCTTTCCTGATACACTTTTAGATTCTTTAAGCAATTTAAAGCCACTTAAAGAAATTAAAAAAAGAAAGTTTGATGCGGCTCTAAGTTCTATTACACATGTTAGTCCTGTAAAAGAAGTAGGAAGATTATTATCGTTAAAGGCAGGTTTTAAAAGCCTTACTAAACATGAAGCAGGAGTTTTTAGCATTGATAAAGTTTCTCATGATGTAGATAATTTTACGGCAAAAATGCTGTTAAAAAATAAAATAGGGGCAAATGCTGTTTATGCCTATGAAGATGCTGCGTTAGAAACCTTTAAAATGGCTGGATCTATAGGTATCCCCGCTTTATATGATTTGCCAATCGGATATTGGCGTGCAGCGAGGCGTCTTATGCAATCAGAGGTAGAAACACGTCCGGAATGGGCATCAACTATGTTGGGGTTTAAAGATTCCCAAGAGAAATTGCAGCGTAAGGACGACGAAATATTTCATGCTAAGCATATTTTTGTTGCAAGTTCGTTCACGGCTAAAACATTGTTAGATTATCCTGGCGTATTGCCCAAAATTTCGGTAATACCTTATGGTTTTCCACCCGTTTATAAGATTAAAACATATAATGATACAAACAAACCTTTAAAAGTTTTGTTTGTGGGGGGGTTATCCCAACGAAAAGGCATTGCAAATTTGTTTGAGGCCGTTAACCATTTTGGGGTTAAAAATATAGAGCTTACAGTAGTGGGCAGAAGAGCTGTAACAGATTGCAGTGCCCTGGAGGCAGAACTTGCAAAATGTAATTATATACCAAGCCTTCCCCACAACGAAATTTTGGCACTGATGCAAACTCAGGATGTTTTTGTGTTTCCGTCTCTTTTTGAAGGGTTTGGTTTAGTTATCACAGAAGCAATGTCTCAGGGATTGCCTGTTATAACAACAGATAGGACTGTGGGGCCGGATATTATAACACACTCAGAGAATGGGTGGATTATTAATGCAGGATCTACAAATTCGCTAATAGAGTGTTTAGAAAACATTTTAAGTGATAGATCTCTTTTAAAAAAATGCGGTGTAGAGGCTACAAATACCGCTTCTTTAAGATCATGGGATAATTATGGTTTAGAGTTAGCTCAGGGTGTTCACGCCGTTCTTAATAACAATTTTAATCGTTAAAAGTTGATTAGTGCAAATAAACATACAATAACGCATAAGAGATCTTTGGCAAATAGTAGTAAGATTAAATTAATAAAAGATATAGCATTAATAAAAAAAGCTATATGGGCATATTTTTTATTACTAATATTTGAAGGGGCTCTTAGAAAATGGATCTTACCGGGCTTGTCCGGCCCATTGCTTATTGTACGTGACCCTGTTGCGTTGTTTATTATTGTTAAAGCTTTTCAAACCGCGTTATGGAAACCTAATTTTTATACAATGGTTATTTGGAGCATAACCCTGCTGGGTTTTACTACAGCGTTAATGTTTGGGCATGGCAGTATTTATGTTGCTTTGTATGGAATGCGCATTACACTTTTACACTTTCCGTTAATATTTATAATAGGCAAATTTTTTAGTAGGGATGATGTTGTTAACGTAGGAAATGCTCTGCTTAAAATTAACATATTCATGACAGTGCTGGTGGCTGTCCAGTTTTATAGCCCTCAAAGTGCATGGGTAAATCGCGGCATAGGCGGAGACGAGGCTGGTAGTGGCTTCTCTGGTGCATTAGATTTCTACAGGGTACCCGGTGTGTTTTCATTTACAAACGGCCTGTCACTTTTCTATGGTATTGCGGCAGCATATATCTGTTATTTTTGGGTGGAAGAAAACTCTAAAGTATCAAAGAAACTGTTGATAGCTTCTACAATAGCTCTTTTAGCAGCGATACCCTTAAGTATAAGCAGGTCTGTTCTTTTTGGAGTTGTTTTGTCCTTAATATTCATGTTAATAGTTTCGGGTAAAAATACCAAGCTTATTAAAAATCTGATTACAGGTGTAATAGGTGCTGTTGTATTCTTTTTTGTGCTCAGTATGTTTTCCTTTTTTCAAACAGCTACAGCTGCTTTTGAAAATCGCTTTACAGTTGCTAATGATGCCGAAGGAGGATTAGAAGGAGTATTGATTGACCGTTTTTTAGGTGGATTATATGGTGCTGTTATGGATGAAAATTCCTCTTTTATAGGTATGGGAATTGGCTTAGGCACAAACGCAGGAGCAAAGATATTGGGCAGAACCGGATTTTTGATATCTGAAGGAGAGTGGGGAAGATTAATTGGCGAAATGGGATTTTTTATGGGAATGATAATAATATTGATACGCATTTCTATAACAGCAAACTTAGTTATAAAAGGTTGGAAATCTATAAATCACAAAAATATATTGCCCTGGATGCTGTTAAGTAATGGTATACTTTTAATAGTTCAAGGTCAATGGGCACAACCTACCGCATTAGGATTTAGTATATTAATTGCAGGTCTTATAACTGCATCGTTGACTAAAAAATGAAAACATTTACTTTCATTACATAAATTCTTAATTACTATACATATCATAACATTACCTCTGGCGGAGTACGAGCCAATATAAAGTAACCGCCTTTAAAATATTAATTGCATGCAAAACACAAAAAAAATAGTATTAATAGGTAACTACAAGCCAGACGGGCAGGAAAGCATGGAACGTTTTACGCAAATGCTTAAATCTGGTTTTGAAAAAGAAAATATACCTGTTGATATTTGGTATCCAACAGTTTTTTTTGGTAAGCTATCAAAATCTACTTTATCTGGTTTTGGTAAATGGCTTGGATATCTGGATAAATGGTTGCTGTTTTCAATATTGCTCAGATTAAAAAGGAGTAGCAGTAAAAATGTGATGTACCATATTTGCGACCATTCTAACGCTGCCTATATACCACATCTTCCTAAAAGGCGTACAAGCATTACCTGTCATGACGTTCTTGCTATAAGGGGGGCACTTGGCTTTAAAGATGCTTATTGCCCTGCATCGTCTACAGGTGTAATATTACAAAAATGGATATTAAAAAATTTGCTTAGTGCAGATAAAATAGTAGCAGTATCTCAATTTACACTTAATCAGCTAATAGCACTTAATAAAGGAGTATCAAAACCAGGATGGACAGTTGTTCATAATGGTTTTAATGCAGGTTTTAAAAAGCTGGAAAGTAGTGAGTGGCAGAGTATACTGAAAAATAACGGACAGGAAAGTTTAATAAATAATCCGTATATAATTCATGTAGGGAGTAACCTGCAGCGTAAAAACCGAAAAATGCTGCTGAACATGGTAGCATCGCTTGGCGAGAAATGGAATGGACTTATATGCTTTACAGGGCAGCCCATGAATGCTGATTTACAGCAGCATGCCTTAGAGTTAGGTTTAAAAGATAGAATTGTAGAAATAAAAAAGCCGCCACATTTATATCTCGAAGCACTTATTAACGGGGCTCAGGCTTTTGTTTTTCCTTCTTTTTCAGAAGGATTTGGGTGGCCGGTAATCGAGGCTCAGGCATGTGGTACGCCCGTTATAGCAAGTAGTCTTGAACCAATGCCGGAGGTAGGTGGTAATGGAGCTTTGTATGTAGATCCATATAATCCAAATGCTTATGCTGAAGCTTTATTAGCTGTTTCTAAAAAAGAGTTAACACAAGAGCTTTTGCAAAACGGGATAGAAAATGCAAAACGCTTTAATACAGATTTAATGAATAAAAAGTATCTTGATTTGATATTTTTAAAATAATAATTTATGCGTAAAATAATACAGTTATTTATTTGTATTAGCCCTATGTTTTTAAAAAGGAGGCTGCTTAAGCTTTTTTATGGGTATAATGTACATCCTACAGCAACAATAGGGCTGTCGTGGATATATCCTAAAAAACTTACTATGGCTGCGGGTAGCCGCATCGGGCATTTTAATGTAGCCTTGCACCTTGACGAAATAGTTTTAAACGAAAAAGCATCTATAGGCCGTAGTAACTGGATAACCGGTTTTGCTACGGGTACTGCCTCTAAGCATTTTGCACATCAACCGGATAGGCAGTCACTTTTATATATAGGAGAACAAAGTTCAATAACAAAAAATCATCATTTAGACTGCACAAGCCCAATCACGATAGGCAAATATGTAACTATTGCAGGATATCAGTCGCAATTTATTACACACTCTATAAACGTTTATGACAACCGGCAGGATAGTAAGCCTATTACCATAGGCGATTATTGTTTTGTAGGAACAAATGTGGTAATTTTGGGCGGTACAAATTTGCCGGGATACTCTGTTTTAGGGGCTAAATCATTACTGAACAAGTCGTATACAGACGAATGGAAACTGTATGGCGGTAACCCGGCAAAACCTTTAACAGATATATCTAAGGAGGCTAAATATTTTAGCAGGCCAACAGGTTTTGTTAATTAACAATAGTGCTGTAAATAATACTAACCGGTAATACAAGATAACTTGAAAATTCTTCGAATAATAACGTCAATGAATCCTGAAGGCGGTGGTCCATGCCAAGGTATACGCAACAGCATCCCTGCTTTGCAAAAACTGGGGGTTACTAACGAAGTTGTGAGTTTTGATGATCCCGGTGCTGATTTTCTTAAGCACGATTCTTTTAAAATACACGCAATAGGCCAGCCTAAAGGCCCGTGGCTGCACCAGCCGGAATTGATACCATGGCTTTTAGAAAATTTGCCGCATTATGATGCCGCTATAATACATGGTTTATGGCTTTACCATGGCTATGCTGTAAATAAGGCTATGAAAGCGCTTTCCGGAAAAAATATACGCCTGCCCAAAGTATATGTTATGCCGCATGGTATGCTCGATCCCTATTTTCAAAAAGCACCGGGCAGAAAATTAAAGGCTCTTAGAAATGTCCTGTACTGGAAATTTATAGAATCGAAGGTAATCAACAATGCCGATGGTGTTTTGTTTACTTGCCAGGAAGAATTACTGCTGGCAAGGCAAACATTTAGCCCATACAGGCCTAAAAAAGAGCTTAATGTGGGATATGGCATACAGGCTCCACCTGCATATACTACTGCAATGGATGATGCATTTAAGGCGGCTTGCCCGCAATTATCCGGTTCATATATTTTGTTTTTAAGCCGTATACACGATAAAAAAGGTGTAGATATTTTAATTAATGCTTATATAGCCCTAAATAAAGACAACAAGTTGCCCACACTGGTTATAGCCGGGCCCGGTCTTGATACTCCTTATGGAAAAGAAATGGCAGAGCTTGCGCAGGGCAATACTATTATATTTGCAGGAATGCTAACCGGTAATGCTAAATGGGGTGCATTTTATGGCAGCGAAGCATTTATTTTGCCAAGCCACCAGGAAAATTTTGGCATTGCTGTAGTAGAGGCTATGGCTTGTGCCAAGGCTGTTATTATTAGCAACCAGGTAAATATATGGCGGGAAATTAAAGAAGGCAATGGTGGCATAGTGGAAGATGACACACAGCAGGGTGCTAATAAAATGCTTAAACAATGGCTAAATATGAGCAACGAGCAAAAAATAGAAATGGGGCTTAATGCCCAAAAGATTTACGAAACAAAATTTTCCAGCGAAAAGGCAGCGGTACAATTGCTAAACCGGATTAAATAATAATTTTCATTACAAAAAAATAGTATGTTTGGTCACGATATAAATAATCCAGATGCTTATGTAAAGCCCGTTTTTTCTACAAAAGATAAGGTTAAGCGTTTAATATGGCAAATTACCTGGGCGGTTTTATGCAGGTATACCCCGGCGCCGCTGCATAAATGGAGAGTTTTTGTGCTAAGGATGTTTGGGGCAAAAATAGGTAAAAGTAATTTTATATACCCAAGTTGTACTATATGGGCTCCATGGCTGCTTGAAACCGAAGAAGTTGCTACTATAGGGCCGGGTGTAGAGGTTTATAACCCCGGAGGTGTATACTTAGGTCATCATTCTATATTATCTCAGGATGCTTATATTTGTGGCGCAACTCACAATTATAACAGTATTGATTTTAATTATATTATGAAACCAATAGTTATAAAACCGTATGCCTGGATATGTGCAAAGGCCATTGTACTGCCCGGCGTAACCTGTAATACAGGGAGTGTGCTTGCGGCAGCGGCTATAACATCAAAAGATTTAGATGAGTGGGGAGTTTATGCAGGAAACCCTTCAAAAAAAATAAGGGAAAGAATAAATTTTTTAAAAGACAGTAATTAGATTTTATGGAAGATAAAGTTTTTAACCTCTGTGTTATAGGTACCGGCCCGGCTGGTATTATTACTGCTCTTGAATATGCTAAGCTTAATCCTGCTAAAAGCATACTTTTAGTGGAGTTTGGAAAAAAAGATACCGTAAAGAACATACTTGACGACTCTATAGAGATAACTAATACAGCTAACCATCACCCGCCTTATGAATGTACAAATAAAGGGTTTGGTGGTACCGGACTTACATGGGGTGGAAGGTGTGTAATGTATGATGAAGTAGATTTTATAGACAGGCCAGTTGTAAAAAATGGATGTACATGGGATGTAAACCTTTTTAATGAGGTTAAAGTATATTTAGAAAAAACAGCAGCTTATTTTGAGTGTGGCGATGCTAAATTTAACCTGAATGATATTGATGAGTTTAAAGATACTCATGTAGCCGAAGGTTTTAAAGAAAATACTGTTACAGACAAGGTAATTGAAAGGTGGAGTATGCCAACAAGGTTTGGGGCAAGATATATAGATGAAATAAACGCATTACCAAATGTAACCCTTTTAGAGGGTTTTGAGGCAAAAACGTTTACAGATCCAGACGATGAAGGCAATGTGCAGGCTTTACAAATCCGTGACTGGAATGGTAATGTAAAAACCATACAGGCAGAAAAATTTGTTATTTCGGCAGGTACCCAGGAAAGTACACGTATATTGCTTAGAAACAAAAACCTTTTCAGACTTCTTGATAACGTTCCTGATGCCCTTGGAAAATACTATCAGGGACATTTAAGTGGCAAAATAGCATCGGTAGTATTTAATGGCGACCCAAAAAAAACAGATTACGGCTTTCTTAGAGATAAAGACGGTGTTTATTTAAGAAGGAGGTTTCAGTTTACCACTGATTTTTTAGTGAAAAATAACCTTCTTAATACAGCCATTTGGTTAGATAACCCGCTTTATCATAACCCCAAACATAAAAGTGGTGCTATGTCCTTTATGTATATGGCCATGATTACACCTATTATAGGTAAAAAACTTGCGCCGCCTGCTATTGCAGATTCTATTACAAAAGGTAAGGTAGAAGGTATAGGGAGCCATGTTTTTAATATTATTAAAGACCTGCCGTTTTCTATAATCAAGCCCGTTTCTATATTTTATAAACGTTACCTTTTAAAGCGAAAATTACCGGGGGTGTTTTTATACAGTCCACAAAATAAGTATGCATTGCATTTTCATTCTGAACAGGTACCTTTTGATAAAAACACAATGACACTTTCTCCTGATGGTGAAAAGCTAATAATTGATTATTCTTTAACAGATGATGATATCAATTCTGTTATAGCTTTGCACAAAGAATTAGACAGGTCGTTGCAGGCAACGGGTGCCGGCAGGTTAGAGTTTTGGTTTCCTGAAAAAGAACTTTACAGCGAAATTAAAAAAATGTCGCGTGATGGTATTCATCAGTCTGGTACAACAAGAATTGCAAATAATGAGCATGAGGGTGTTGTAAACAGGGATTTAAAGTTGTTTGGGACTAAAAATGTATATGTATGCAGCAGTTCTGTTTTCCCAACATCAGGGCAGGCAAACCCTACATTTTTTCTTGGGGCGTTTGCAACAAGGCTTGCACATCATTTAACACAAAATTAAAATGAAAAAAGTAGAACTGGTTAAAGGTATTGAGTCTTCTGTGTTGGGCTTTGGCTGTGCACCCATATTAGGGTCAGTAGGTGGTGCAAAAGCAGGCAGGGCATTATCCTGCGCTTTAGATAATGGCATAAACCATTTTGATATTGCCCGTTCTTACGGATATGGCGAGGCAGAAAAATTTGTAGGCAAAGCGCTAAAAGGGAAAAGGGATGAGGTTATTATAGCAAGTAAATTTGGTATTAAAGCAAATTTTAAGGCAAAATTACTTAGTCCTGTAAAACCTTTAATACGCTATGCATTAAGCAAAAAAAAGCAGTCTGCAGTTGAGGTTAAGCCTGAGGAGATAAATACAAAGCCTGCGGATGATAAAAATCCTGCCATTGCAGACAGGTTTCACTACAGAATAGATATTAACGCAGCCGAAATGCGTAAAAGCCTTGAAGAAAGCCTTTCTGCACTGGGTACAGACTACCTTGATTATTTTTTTGTACATGAACCTTACCAGAGTATAAAGAATCCTGATGAATTGTTTGAAGCAGCACATTTGTTAAAAAAGGAAGGAAAAATAAGGGCTTTCGGGCTGGCATTTATGCAGAATCAGCAACACCTTCATGATACTTATATTAATAGGTTTGATTTACTTCAGTTTAATAATTCGCCGGGATTGCTTACTTATAAAGATACGGTTAATGATAGAGGTGAGCAACCTAATATATTTTTCTCTCCTATCAATAATGGAGGTACTAACATGCTTACACCTGCAGAAAAACTAACAACTTTAAATGCCGATTTTCCTAACAGTGTAATTCTTTGCTCTATGTTTAATGAAAAGCACCTGGTAAGTAACGCAGCACTATTTAGATAATAACGCTCAGGTAAAGTTTTAAAAACCAACTTTATATAACAGTATATAAAATTATGATCTCGGTAATTATTTTAACTAAAAATGAAGAGCAGGATTTGCCTATGTGTCTTGATGCGCTGCATTGGACAGATGATATTCATATTTTAGATTCCGGCAGTGAAGATACAACGCTTGATATTGCAGCAAAATATAACGCAAAGATAAGTTACAATGCTTTTAAAAGTTTTGGAGATCAGCGTAATTTTGCTTTAGATAATATTGATGCAAAATACGACTGGATTCTTTTTCTTGATGCAGATGAAGTAGCAACTCCTCCGTTTGTGGCAGCCATAAGTAAAGCTATAGAAACCGCACCACAGGAGGTTGCCGGTTTTTACTGCTGCTGGAAAATGATGCTTGAAGATACCTGGTTAAAGCGATCGGATAGCTTTCCTAAATGGCAGTTTAGAATGCTTAGAAAAGGGCGTGCGCGTTTTACCGATTTTGGGCATGGACAAAAAGAGGGTGAAATAGATGGCGTACTGGAGTACATAAAAGAGCCCTACCTGCATTATAGCTTTTCTAAAGGATGGACACAATGGATAGCAAGGCATAATAAATATTCGTCGGATGAAGCAGTAGCGAGGTTTAATGATGCCCCACCTTTTAAAAATATATTTTCGAGTAATACCAGTGTCCGCAATCCGGCGCTTAAGTCATGGTTAACAAAAACGCCTGGGTGGCCTTTGTTAAGGTTTACATACGCCTATTTTATTAAGCTTGGGTTTCTTGAAGGAACTCCCGGGTTTATAATAAGCGCAAATATGGCGTATTATGAATTTTTGATACAAATTAAAATCCGCGAGTTAAAGCGTAAAAAAATTTAAATAAACTAACAGCAATAAAGTAAATATATCTATATGAAAAAAAGAATACTTGTTACAGGAGGGGCCGGTTTTATTGGCTCGCATTTATGCACACGACTTTTAAATGAAGGTAATGAGGTAATTTCTCTTGATAATTACTTTACAGGGTCTAAAAAGAACATTGTTCATTTATTAGACAACCCTTATTTTGAAATGATAAGGCATGATGTAACAGAACCCTTTTTTATTGAAGTGGATGAAATTTATAATCTTGCCTGCCCTGCAAGCCCTGTGCATTATCAGTACAACCCTATAAAAACGATGAAAACATCTGTAATGGGGGCTATAAATATGCTTGGCCTTGCAAAAAGGGTTAATGCAAAAGTTTTTCAGGCAAGTACCAGCGAAGTTTACGGAGATCCGGCAGAACATCCGCAAAGAGAATCATATTGGGGTAATGTAAACCCTATAGGTATACGTTCGTGCTATGATGAGGGTAAACGCGCTGCCGAAACATTGTTTATGGATTACCACAATCAAAACGATGTAGATGTTAAGATAGTAAGGATATTTAATACTTATGGCCCTAATATGAATCCTGAAGATGGCCGCGTGGTGTCTAACTTTATTGTTCAGGCACTTAAGGGTGAAGATATTACTATTTTTGGAGATGGGCAGCAAACAAGGTCATTTCAGTATGTAGATGATTTAGTTGAAGGCTTTGTAAGGCTTATGGCTACTCCTAAAGGATTTACAGGTCCTGTAAACATAGGTAACCCTTATGAATTTACAATGCTTGAGTTGGCTCAAAATGTTATAGAGCTTACAAACTCGTCGTCTAAGTTAACTTTTATGCCGTTGCCACAAGACGATCCTAAGCAAAGGCAGCCGGATATTTCTCTTGCTAAAAAAGAACTTGACTGGGAACCTAAGGTACAGTTAAGAGAAGGCCTTACAAAAACTATAGAATACTTCGATGCTTTACTAAAAGAAGCTTAATTACAAGTTTTTGCAGCAAATTTAAAAATAAAAGAATAATTGTTATTATGAGTAAAATACTTGTAACAGGAGGAACCGGATATATAGGTTCTCATACAGTGGTAGAATTGTATAATGCCGGATTTGAGGTGCTTATTGTAGATAATTTTTCTAATTCAGATCCCGGTGTTTTAAACCAGATAGAAACTATTACAGGTAAAAGGCCTGAATGTGAAGAACTGGATCTTTGTGATGAAGCAAAGGTAAAAGAGTATATGGATGCTCATAAAGACATTACTGGTATTATTCACTTTGCTGCGTATAAAGCAGTAGGAGAGTCTGTAAGGGAGCCTATGAAATATTACAAAAACAATCTTTATTCGTTAATTAATTTAATTGAGAATATAGATGGTAAGATAAATTTTGTGTTTTCATCTTCTTGTACTGTATACGGTCAGCCTGAGGTTTTACCCGTTACAGAAGATGCCCCTGTGCAAAAGGCAGAGTCGCCTTATGGTAATACAAAACAAATTGCAGAAGAGATATTGACAGATACCTGTGCTGTAACCCCTGATTTAAAAGTAATATCATTACGTTATTTTAATCCTGTTGGAGCGCATGAATCTGGCCTTATAGGCGAACTGCCTATCGGGGTGCCAAATTGCCTTGTGCCGTTTATAACCCAGTCTGCCATTGGTAAGCGCGGTCCCATTGTTGTACACGGAAACGATTATAACACGCCGGACGGAAGCGCCCTAAGAGATTATATACACGTTGTAGATTTGGCAAAAGCCCATGTTTCTGCCTTAAACAGGTTGCAGGGTAATGAAGGTAAAAGCAACTATGAAGTATTTAATTTAGGTACTGGTAAAGGTACATCTGTATTAGAAGTGATAGATGCTTTTGAGAAAAGTACCGGAGAGAAGCTTAATTATAGTGTTGGCCCAAGAAGATCTGGCGATGTAGAAAAAGTTTGGGGCGATGTAACAAAATCATCTAAAGAACTTAAATGGACAGCAGGACTTGGAATAGAGGAAATGATGAGCTCTGCCTGGAAATGGGAAAAATATATAAAAGAAAATCCATTTAATTAGAAACAATGAGACGCAGCATTGGTAAGGGAGTTGCAAAAACAATAGCATTAATGTATGTGTTTGCAGTTCTTTATTTAACTATGATGTCGGCAAATCGTTACACCGGGATATTTGATGAGCATAACATAAATTTAATTCCTTTCTCGAATAAATGGATTTACTTTAGTAATTTCTTTACGCTTCAAACCAATGCAAAGTTGTTTGTAATCAAAGAAACGATTGGAAATTTTTTTTTACTTATGCCTTTTGCCTGGTCTTACTGTGTTTTTTTTGGTAAAATTAAACAACCTACAATGGTTGTTTTAATTGTTTTTTTAGCGCTTACTATAGAGAACCTGCAATACTGGTTGCATATAGGTACTTTTGATATTGATGATATAATTTTGAATATTGCAGGCGGACTTTTTGGAGCTTTTTTGTTTTACAGGATGCATAAAAGAAATTAAGATAAATGAGGATTTTAATATTTGGTATAAACTATAGCCCGGAGTTAACAGGTATAGGTAAATATACCGGTGAGATGGGTAGCTGGTTTGCACAACAGGGACATAACGTACATGTAGTAACGGCAGTGCCATATTACCCGGAGTGGGAGGTACATGAAAAATACAAGGGCAAATACTGGATTACAGAAGATATAGATGGGGCCACCGTGCACAGGATACCTTTGTATGTGCCTAAAAATGTTACCTCTGCAAAAAGGATAATTCACGAATTCTCATTTGTTTTAGGTATTGTACCGGTATGGTTTAAACTTTTGTTTACAAAAAAGTTCGATGTAGTGTTTTGCGCTGCACCGCCATTTCACTTAGGGATATTGCCTTTGCTATACTCTAAGTTAAAAGGTGTACCTATGATAACCCACGTTCAGGATTTGCAGGTAGATGCTGCTAAAGAACTGGGTATGATAAAAAATAAAACATTCCTTAACCTCATGTTTTCTATAGAACGTTTTATACTTAAAAAAAGTAAAAAGGTTTCTACCATAAGTTTAGGCATGCAGCTTAAAATAAGCGGTAAGGGTGTCAATACAAATCAGCAGATATTGTTCCCTAACTGGGTAGACGAAAACAATATTATGCCGTTGCCTAAAGAACAATCGTTACGCCAGCAATTTGGCTTAAAAGACAGTGACAAGGTTATTTTGTATTCTGGTAACCTTGGGGAAAAACAAGGTCTTGAAGTTATTATAGATGTAGCATTAAAATACAAAGACCGTAGCGATGTTTACTTTTTAATAGTAGGATCTGGCGGAGGTAAAGAGAAATTGGAGCAGTCTGCAAAAGATGCCGGGCTTACCCAGGTAATGTTCTTTCCATTGCAGCCTTACAATAAGCTTTCGGCATTGCTTGCTACCGCCGATGTGCATTTAGTGCTGCAAAAAAAATCAGCGGCAGATCTTGTTATGCCAAGTAAACTAACAGGTATACTTGCCGCGGGAGGGTTTGCTATTGTAACTGCAGAGCCTGGTACATCTTTGTATACGGTAGTTAATCAATACAATATGGGGCTGATTATAGAGCCGGAGTCTACAGAGGCATTGTGCAACGGTATAGAATATGCAATAAACAACGATATAAGCACTTACAAATTAAATGCAAGAAAGTATGCAGAGGCTTATTTAAGCAAAGAAAATATACTTCGCGATTTTGAGCAACAATTAGTGGATATTAATAAATAGTGATGTTTTAATCATGACAAATGTTAAAAAAAATAAATTAAAAGTAGGGGTAGTTTAAATTTAATTGATGACCTTTACATCATTATTGTAAATGATTTATTTATGCAACAACAATACATGCATTGCTAATATCTAAAAATAACGAATAAATAAGTAAGGATTCTCCTTGCAAAGATTGACTGAATTATATTTATCATTTTTTTGTTATTATTATAAAATGCAACAATACCTTAATAAAATTTCTTTAGTCAGGCTAATAGCAGATTTATCTGTTGTAGCACTCACTTTTATTGTATGTGTATATTGTGTACAGCCTACAACTTTTGCTGATCATTTCAGGTCAAAATTTTTCCTGTTATTTATATTGTTGCTGGTTTGGTTCTTTAGTGGTACCTCTAATAAATTATATAACGAGCACAGAATAAGACCGGGATTTTCGCTGGAAATATATAAAACAGTAAAGAGCATTGTTATACTTGCTCTTGCTATTGTGGTATTTTCATTCTTTTCGCAGCATTTTTTGCCTACAAACTTTGTATTTATATACTCTGGTGCACTTATAGTATGTTTTGGTACAGAGAAATATATTATACACAGGTTGGTTCTTTTTTTGCGAAGGCAGGGTTACAACCTAAGGCATGTAATTATATTAGGGCACGGTAATACGGCTAATCAGTTTCATGAGCTTATAACTAATAATCCACACCTTGGCTACGATGTTATTGGGTATTTTGATGATGAAGAGAAAGATGCAGTTATAGGGCCATACCTTGGCAAAATAAATGATTTAGGTCCATTTTTAAAGACCCGGCCCATAAATGAGGTTATCGTGGCAACTCCGGGTATAACCATTGGCGAGATTGAAGAAATAACATATGTTGTAGATAAAGCAGGTGTAAGGGTAAGGATAATTCCTGATTTCCACTTTCAGTTTTACAACCGTTATGAGTTTAAGCAATTTGGTAATATACCTACAGTTTCATTACGCAAAGAACCTCTTGAAGAAACCCATAATAAATTTACAAAGCGAACATTTGATATCGTTTTTAGCGCCTTAGTATTAGTGTGTATATGCTCATGGCTATATCCTTTAATAGCGGTTCTTATCAAAATGAATTCTAAAGGGCCGGTGCTGTTTAAACAAAAAAGGCTTGGCAGGGACCGTAAAGAATTTTGGTGTTATAAGTTTAGGAGTATGTATGTAAATGCCGTTTCAGATAAGCAGGCGGCATCTAAGGGCGACTCCCGTGTTACACCTATAGGGCGTGTATTAAGAAAGACAAGCCTTGATGAGTTTCCTCAGTTTTGGAATGTGCTTAAAGGCGATATGTCTATAGTTGGGCCAAGGCCACACATGAGTATACAAAATGAACAATATCAGGAAATTATAAACAATTACCTTGTAAGGCAGCTTATTAAGCCGGGTATTACGGGTTGGGCTCAGGTAAATGGTTACAGGGGCGAAATTGAAAATGAGTTTGATATTAAAAACCGTGTAACTTATGATATATGGTATCTTGAAAACTGGAGTTTTTTCCTTGATATAAAAATTGTATACTTAACAGTGTGGAATATATTTAAGGGCGAGGACAAGGCTTATTAATATAGTCATTGCCTGGATTCACTGCATTTTTTGCTAAATTAGCTGTTATGGAAAACCCAATGATATGGCTTTCGTCACCACACCCAAGTGGTAATGAGCAAAAATATATCGATGAAGCTTTTAATTTAAGGCGTTTATTCGCTTTTGGAGAAAACATAAATGGTTTTGAAAATGACCTTGAAAATTATCTTGGCCAGGGTGTTTATGTAGCAGCTTTCAATTCGGGCACTTCGGCAATACACATGGCGCTTATACTTTTAGGTGTAACTAATGGCGATGAAGTTATATGCCAGTCGCTAACATTTGCCGCATCTGCAAACCCCATACTATATCTTGGAGCAAAACCGGTATTTGTAGGCAGCGAACCACAAACCTGGAACATGTGCCCCGATGCTCTTGAGGCGGCAATAAAAGACAGGATAGCGAAGGGTAAAAAACCAAAAGCTATAATTGCAGTGCACCTTTATGGTATGCCTTATAAGGCAGACGAGATAAATACAATTGCAAAAATATACGGTCTTCCGGTAATAGAAGATAGTGCCGAAGCTTTGGGTAGTACCTATAAAGGCATTAAATGTGGTACACTGGGAGATATTTCAATATTGTCTTTTAACGGCAATAAGATTATAACCACAGCTTCGGGCGGAGGATTGGTAAGCAAAGACCCCAAGGTTAAAGAGCGGGCCATATTTTTAGCATCGCAGGCAAAAGACCCGGCACCACATTACCAACATTCGCAGGTGGGTTACAACTATCGCATAAGCAATATAAATGCGGGTATAGGCCGCGGGCAAATAGAGGTTTTGCAGGATTATATTAACTTAAGGCGAAACAACCATATTTTTTATAGTGAACTGTTTAGTGGTGAGCGTTATATTAAGCTACTAACAGAACCTGATACTGATTTTTACAGTAATTATTGGCTTACCACTTTAACAATGAATGACAGCAATAAAACCAGCGAGGCTTTAAGGTTATTTTTGGCTAATATGAATATAGAAACGCGCCCTGTATGGAAGCCCCTGCATTTACAGCCGGTTTTTGAAAGTTGCGATTATTATGGCGACAATTGCGCAGAGGATGTTTTTAATACCGGCCTTTGTATGCCATCCGGATCTAACCTTACAGATGAGGAGAAGCAGAGAATTACCCATGCCTTTACAGCGTGGAAAAATACCGTTTAAGGAAAACCTCTTTTTAGCTATAAAATAATTGCTTACTTTCATCACATAACAGCATTTTACGGGTATATACAATGGTAAAAAAAACATACTTAACGGTAACGGCACATCCAGATGATGAGATTTTAGGTTTTGGAGCCAGTGCTTTTACGTTGTCTCAGCAAGGGCATACTGTTTATAATTGTATACTATCCGGCAATGCAGAAGCAAGATTACACAGGCCGGAAGATAAAGTGCTGTATGAAAATACCTGTACGGCACAACAAATAGTAGGGGCACAGCCACCGGTATTGGGTAGTTTTCCTAACATAAAATTTAATACAATACCTCATATAGAGTTGGTACAGTTTATAGAGGCGGTAATTAAACAGGTACAGCCTGACTATATTTTTACGCATCACCCGTCAGACCTTAATGATGATCACCTGCATACATCAAGGGCATGCCAGGCGGCGGCAAGGCTTTTTCAGCGTCAATCAAATATAAAACCATTACAGGGATTGTATTTTATGGAGATACCTTCTTCTACAGATTGGGCTTTTCCGTCTAATAATGCCCCTTTTCAGCCAAATACTTTTATAGAAGTGGGCGAGGCAGGTGTTGCAAAAAAAATAAAGGCACTATCTGCTTACAAGGGTGTAATGAGAGAATATCCGCACCCCAGGTCGGTTCAGGTTTTACAGGGGCTTGCAGCTCTTAGGGGTGGGCAGTCAGGATTGTTATATGCCGAAGCATTTCAGGCAGCATTTCAAATATTAAAGTAATGAATTTTGCATTTGTAACCTGTGTTCAGATAGGCTTAAGCTGTATGGAAGAGCTATATGCGGTTAATGGTACCCTTAAGCTTATAATTACCCTGCACGACGAGAAAGCTAAAAATAAATCAGGGCGCATATATGTAGACGATTTTGCAGAGTTGCACAGTATTCCTGTAATTAAGGTTAATCATATTAACGATGTTGCTGCTGTACAGGCAATAAAAGAGTATGCTATAGATTGGCTTTTTATAATAGGTTGGTCGCAAATAGCATCTTTAGAGGTTATAAATGCACCAAAATATGGAGCTATAGGGGCGCATCCTACGCTGTTGCCGCAAGGCAGGGGAAGGGCTGCCATTCCGTGGGCTATTATTAAGGGGCTTGATAAAACCGGGGTTACTTTTTTTAAGCTTGATGAAAATGTTGATACAGGTTTAATACTTGCACAGCAGGAAATACCTTTATCTGCTACAGAAACGGCTACCGTTTTGTATGAAAAAGTAAATGATGCCCATAAAGAATTAATAAGTAAGCTTTATTTTGATTTAAAGTCAGGTAACGCAAAAGGTATTGTTCAGGATGAAAGCTTGGCTACCTATTGGGAAGGCCGTACTCCTAAAGATGGCGAGATAACATTAGATATGGATGTATATCAAGCAGACAGGTTAGTGCGGGCTACTACTAAGCCGTATCCTGGGGCTTATGTTGTAGATAAAGCAAAAAAAATAATTATTTGGGAGGGGCTTGCAAGTATTCGTAAACAAATGTTGCCTAATACCTTGGAATTAATACTTACCGGCGGATATTATTATGCTACCAACTTTGAAATTTTTGATAATTAAGCCACATGGCAAAAAGATTGTTTGATATAGTGGTATCGTTGTTTTCCATGTTACTATTTGGGTGGGTAATAGCCTTGTTCTATATATGGGCAAGCATAGATACAGCCCAAAACGGAATGTTTATTCAAATGCGTGTAGGGCAATATGGTAAGCTGTTTAAAATTTATAAATTAAAAACCATGACGCGCGACACCGAAGGGAAAAGTAAAATATCTGCCTTAGGGCGGTTTTTAAGAAAATATAAGGTAGACGAACTTCCACAGCTATATAATATTTTGAAAGGCGATATGAGCTTTGTGGGCCCCAGGCCGGATATACCGGGATATTATGATAAATTAACGGGAGAGGAGCGGCAATTGCTTAACCTGAAACCGGGGCTTACCGGGCCGGCAAACATAAAATACTGGAACGAAGAGCAATTATTACTCCTGCAGCCAAACCCGGATAAATATAATGATGATGTGCTGTTTCCGGATAAGGTAAAAATCAATATGCAGTATATGGCAGAACGTACATTTTGGTTTGATATCAAAATTATAATATATACGCTGTTGAGAAAAAATCTTTAAATGTTAAATTAATATTATAACAGATTTGTATTGTAAAAAAGAAACAAAGTAATGTTTCGTTATATTGATATTTACTTTTTTTGAATATGTAAATTATAATTTTGCGGATAATTCACGATTTTTAATTTTACCTTTGATGCTTATAGTCATGCTTAAATTATTACTGTTACAATATTAAAAGATTTGGATAAAAAGATAACCATCGCGATAGACGGTTTTTCGTCGACAGGTAAAAGTACGCTAGCTAAGCAACTTGCAAAAAAACTTAACTACATTTATGTAGATACCGGTGCAATGTATCGTGCGGTAACATTGTATGCATTACAAAATGGCTTTGTTACAAAAGGGCATGTAAATGAACATGCACTCATAGCGAATTTGCCTAATGTTACCCTTAAGTTCTTTTTTAATACGAACCTTGCTCATAGCGAAGTTTATTTAAATGGGGTTAATGTTGAAGGACACATACGAACAATGGAAATTTCTAATCTTGTAAGTAAAATAGCCACTATTCATGACGTGAGGCTAAAACTTGTAGAACAACAGCGTTTTATGGGTAAAGATAAGGGGGTTGTTATGGATGGCCGGGACATAGGCACGGTTGTATTTCCTGATGCAGAGCTTAAACTTTTCATGACATCTGGTGCTAATGTTAGGGCGCAACGCCGCTATGACGAACTGCTTGCGCAGGGACATGATGTAACATATAACGAGGTGCTTAAAAATATCGAAGAGCGTGATGATATAGATACACACAGGGAAGACTCTCCCTTAAGAAAGGCAGATGATGCAATAGAGATTGACAATTCTGACCTTACCATCGAAGAGCAATTTGACAAAATTTTGCAATTGGTAAAAAAAGTGCTTTAGCTGCAGTATTATTTGGTTTTTTAGAGCAGTTAAATTTAATAAAAAGATGAAGCAGGTTAATTATCAATTAGAAGACTTATTAGACAGGAAACCAATATTGCTTGATAGTCAATCTATATCAGCGCAGTTAAAAGATAAAGTAGTTCTTATTACAGGGGCTGCAGGGTCTATTGGCAGCGAAATAGTAAGACAGGTAATTGATTTTTCTCCTAAATGTGTTATAATGCTCGATCAGGCAGAAACACCATTATATCTGCTTGAATTAGAGGTAGGTGTAATGATGCCTAATGCGAGGTTTTATTCTGAAATTGCAGATGTAAAAGATAAAAATGCTGTAAATGAGGTTTTTAAAAAGTACAGGCCTAATGTTGTGTACCATGCGGCGGCTTACAAGCATGTGCAAATGATGGAAAAAAATCCGTCTCAGGCAATTATGGTTAATGTATTAGGTACAAAAAATGTAGCCGATTGTGCTAATCTTTATAATGTAGATACTTTTGTGCTGATATCTACAGATAAGGCTGTTAACCCGGGAAGTATTATGGGAGCCAGCAAGCTTGTCGCCGAAAAATATGTACAGGCACTACATGAAAAACTTGTACACCAGGAAAAAGAGAGTGCAACAAAGTATCTTATTACGCGTTTTGGTAATGTTTTAGGTTCTAACGGATCTGTTGTGCCTGTTTTTGCAAAACAAATACAGGACGGAGGCCCTGTTACAGTTACACATCCTGATATTACACGCTTTTTTATGACTATTAAAGAGGCATGCCAGTTAGTGCTTGAAGCAGGTGCAATGGGCAAAGGTGGCGAAATTTACATTTTTGATATGGGTAAGCAGGTAAAAATTATAGATTTAGCCTTAAAGATGATTCGTATGGCGGGTCTTGAGCCTGATAAGGATATTAAAATTAAATATGTAGGATTACGTCCCGGAGAGAAGTTGTATGAAGAGCTGGTTACAGATACATCTAAGATGTTGCCTACGCACAACGATAATATAATGATTAGCAGAGAAGAACCGCAAGATTATGATGTTATTAATGTTAGTATTAATAAAATGATAACCCTTGCGCAACAATTTAATGTTTTTGAAGCTGTGGCCGAAATGAAGAAAATTGTTCCGGAATTTATAAGCCTTAATTCTGAGTTTAAAGGGTTAGAATTATAAGGTTTTTAGGGTTTACAATAATTATATTTTATAATATTTATTAAATTTAAAAAATTATATTTGCGCATATTTAGTGCAAATTAATTTCAAATAGGAAAAAGTTTTAATATTAATGATCACATATTACTATGATTAAAAAAATTACCGTATTGTTTTTAATTGCAATAGCGCTTACCTCTTGTGTTTCCAGAAAAAAAATAGTTTATTTTCAAAATGTTTCTTCATTATCTGATAATAACTACGAACCAAAAGTGCAGCCGGATGACGAGGTGCTAATAATAGTAAACGTAACTTCTCCAAATGAGGCTCTTGCAGCTCCTTTTAATCAATCTTCAGTAGTGAACTTAACTCCAGGAGCAGGTGCGGGACAATCAGGTGAAGGAAGGACATATCGTGTTGATAAAGATGGTTTTATACAGCTTCCACTTGTTGGGTCTATAAAGTTAGGCGGGCTATCAAGACAACAGGCTTTAGAAGAATTAAATAAAGAAGTTAAAAAGTACATTTCTAATCCTATTATTACATTAAGGGTTACGAATTTTAAATTTACAGTTTTAGGCGAAGTAAAATTGCCGGGTACCTATACCTATCCGGGTGAGAGGCTAACGCTTCCTGAAGCACTGGGCCTGGCTGGAGATCTCACTGTTTACGGAAAGAGAAACAATGTTTTGGTAATAAGGGATTTGTCAGGTAAAAAAACATATAATTATATAGATTTAACTAAAGTAGACTTTATGCAGTCTGAGTTCTATTATTTATCTCAAAATGATTTAATTTATATAGAACCTAACAAAACAGCCGTAAATTCTTCTGCAACAGGCCGTGACCTTACAATAGCTATTTCGTCACTATCAGTAATAATTGCCATAATTTCCATTATAACAAGATAAAACATGAATTTAAAAAATACAGAACCTGAATTTGCTGAACCTAAAAAAGTTAATTATAAGGCTATTATTGGGCAATACTTATATTATTGGAAATGGTTTTTGGTAAGCGGTTCATTTTTTTTATTAATTGCATTTGTTTATTTAAGATATGTGTCTCCAATGTACAACATATCGGCAACAATATTAATCAAAGATGATAAAAAGGGTGGAATTGCTTCAGAGCTTACTGCCTTTGGAGAACTGGGAATTGTAAAGGGAGCAAAGAGCAACATTAATAATGAAATGCAGCTACTCCGCACTCGTTCTTTAGCAAAAAAAACAGTTGAACAGTTAAAATTAAATATTAGTTATTTTCAGGAAGGTAGGGTAAATCCTGTCGAGATTTATAATGATGTGCCTATCAGGGCCAGTTTCTATAATACTGAAGAGGGTTTTTACAACCAGTCGATGTCGTTTGTTATTAGCTTGCTGTCTCCTAACCAATTTGAGCTTTCAGATATGAATGAAAAGCTTCTTGGGGTATATAAATTTGGACAGCCGGTAAAGGTTAGTAAAGGTACAATGGTTATAACCAATAATTTTTTTGGTAACAACAACTTTAAAAAGAACATATATATAGTTAATCTAAGGGATATTGAAAGTGTCGCTTCGGCCTACAAAGGTAAATTACTAATTGCACCCGTAGGTGAAGAAACGAGTATACTTACTGTATCTGTTATAGACCCTATTAAACAAAGGGGGGTAGATTATATTACTGCGGTTATCAAAAATTATAATCAGGATGCTATTGATGATAAAAATGAGTTAGGTAATAAAACTGAAAAATTCATATCGGAAAGGTTAGATTCAATCAAAAAAGATTTGAATGGTGTAGAGTACGATTTAGAGAAGTTTAAGAGAACTAATAAAATTACAGATTTAGCAATAAATTCTGAAGCCTATGTTGGTATTTCCAATACTTATGCCGGTAATGCTGCTGATAACCAAACAAAAATAGGCGTTGTTAACTTGATGCTGAATTATCTTAAAACTGCATCTTCAGATGATGTCATTCCTGTTAATATTGTACCTGAAGGAGATGCAACATCTCTTGTTGAGGAATATAATAAATTAATTTTCACAAAATCTAAATATAAGGAAGATGGTACAGCGATACATCCGATAAGGATCAGTCTCGATCAGCAGATAGAGGGTATGCGACAAAGTATTATTGCAAGTCTTAATAATATGAAGAGATCTCTCGAGCTTTCTCAAAAAGACATACAGCGCCAGGAAAATATATTTCAAGGTAAGATAGGTATGGTTCCTAAGCAGGAACGGGATGTTAGGGGAATTAACAGACAGCAGAACATTAAAGAGGCGCTCTATCTTTATCTGTTACAGAAAAAGGAAGAAAACTCTATCAATTTAGCTGTTACGGCGCCAAATTCTAAAATTATAGATGAGGCTTATGCTAACCCGGGACCGATATCGCCTAAGAAAAATGTTATTTATTTAGGGGCATTTATCTTTGGTTTGTTATTGCCCTTTGGCGTAATATATACTATAAACTTGCTGGATAGTAAAATACATGGTGCTGATGATCTGGCTGATTTATCATTGCCTTATTTGGGGGATGTTCCCCGTTCTGAAACTAATAGTGAATTAGTAAATACTCATAGCCGATCTGCAACTGCTGAGGCTTTAAGGATAATAAGGACTAATTTAGAATTTATGCTTTCGGGTGTGCCGGAAGGTATTGCGAAAACTATTTTTGTTACCTCTACAGTGCCTAAAGAAGGTAAGACATTTATATCTGCAAACTTAGCTGCAACGGTTGCTCTGGGGGGTAAAAGAGTACTACTTATGGCTATGGATATTAGAAATCCTAAATTAGACGAATATATTAATATTCCATCTAAAGGGCTTACTAATTATTTGTCTTCTCCAAATGCAAGTATTGAAGATTACATAATTAAGCATGAAGGATTTGAAAACTTTTATATTTTGCCTCCGGGATTAATACCGCCAAATCCTGCCGAGCTATTGATGAACAAGAAAGTTGACGATTTATTTACTAAATTAAAAAAGGAGTATGATTATATTGTTGTAGATACTGCTCCTGTTAGTTTAGTTACCGATACAATTATAATAGCTAAGAACGCTGATTGCTTTGTATATGTAACGCGTGATAATCATTTAGAAAAGAAAATGTTATCAATACCTGAAACACTTTACAGAGAAGGCAAATTACCTAACATGGCAATTTTGTTAAACGATACCGGTACTGATAAAGGTTATGGTTACGGATATGGCTATGGTTACGGATATGGCTATGGCTATGGACCTGACATAAAAAAACCAAAAACATGGAAAGAAAAACTTTTTAACAAAAAGTAATTGCTTTAACAACAAAAAAATTCCCTCTTTATAAACTAAAGAGGGAATTTTTATTTAATGCTTTTACTAAAGGTTCTGTGTTTTTAAACAATACCGGATTTTTAAAAGCTTCTATGTGTCGCTCGTGGTGCACGTCAGATCCTGTAAAATCTATCATGTTGTTGTCGAGTAACTTTTTGCAAATTTCTAATACAGGTTTTCCATAATAGCCGGTTACTGATAGAAGGTTTATCTGGAAAAGGCAGCCTACTCTTTTAAGTTTTTCATATTCTTCAAATTTAAAATGGTAAAATAAATACCGCTCAGGGTGCGCAAGTATAGGTTTATAGCCTGCCAGTTGCAGTTCGTAAAGTATGTCATATAGCTGTATAGGAGCATTTAAGTAAGACATCTCTACTAAAACATAATTGTCTTTTATCGTGAGTAAAGGCTCGTTTTTAATAAGTTTTAAAAAAACGTCGTCCATTAAATATTCTGCAGCAGCCTTAAAGGGGTTGTCTATATTATTATCGTCTAATAATTTTTTTGTTGTGGCTTCTTTTGCAGTAATACCATTGTGCGTATTATTCCAAACTCCGGTAAGTACATGCGGAGTGGTTATAAACTGCGAAAAACCATAGTTTTTCAGGCTTGTAACAAGGCCTATAGTATTATCGTCATCTTTAGAGCCATCATCTATACCCGGTAGCAAATGAGAGTGAATATCTACATAATCATCTGGTATAAGATCGACGAGGCGTTTCTTTGGCTTGCTGAAAATAAACAAAGTAAAATATATTTATGGTTGCTGGTAAAAATACCGATTTTTATAAAGTGCCCGGTTTTATTTTTTAATTAATTGCACAGGCAAAATATTAAATCGTGACATTATTGTTCTTAGTAATAATATCGTTATTAGTGCTATAAGAGGCAGTACTATTATTAGATGTGGTTTGTTAAGCATAAATACAATATATACTGCCAAACATAAAAAACATAGATATACCACTACCTTTTTTGCTTTTATATTGTTCGTAAATATAAAGTACAAAAGAATTAAAAATAATGGGTTAATAAGCAATACATTGTAGTTGTGAGAAATTTCTGTATGGTAAGAATATAAGCCTACAAACGTAAAGAATACTCCAAAAAGTCCGAAAATAGCCAGGAGCGACCTCTGTATAACTTTATTGCGCGAAGCTATCATTAATAAAAGGCATACTGCTGCATAGGTATAGTAATTGTTCCATAAAGAAGTTTGCTCCTGCGCTGTACTTTTAATAACCGTTACAGTTGGCTGAGATAAAGGCTGTGAATTAATTTTTGTATTGTTAACACCTTCTAATAATTGCTGCGGCAGAAAGAGCCTTTCCATTGGCCTGTCAGTTCGGTATCCAAAAATAAGGCTTATACCAAGGTTTTCATAGAAACTATTGTGCAGGTACTCGATAACAATTTTTCGATACGTTTTACCCTCGTCTTTATTTTTCATAGATATTTTGCCTGGTACCTGTGCATTGAGTACATCGGCTACCATTGTGGTGCAATTACGCTCAAAATATTTGTAGGTATAAAAACGTTTGTCAGATAGTAAGGTCGTGCTTAAATCGGTTGCGATTGCCTGTTTTTGCTCAGCAGATAAGTTAAGTTGCTGCTCATAAAGATCCCGGTTGTAGTACTGGTAGGTATAAACAAAATCCTGATAAGAGCTTGTTGAAACAAAGTATTGCAAATCTCCTTTTATAAACCTCAGGTAAAAGTTTGGCGTGTCGAAATCAAAAGTACCATAGTTATATACTACATCTACGCCATGTAAAGGGTCGTGAACACGCAGGGCCGTATGCCCAAAAACAGAATAAAGTTCTTCACCGGGCCCACAGGTAAGAAGGCTAATAGTTGCACTTTCGGATAATGGTACCTGTGCAAAAGATTTAAAGGAAGAAAATAGAATTATAAAAAATGAAGCCAGTAAAACAGTTGTGCTGCGCATTGGGGATACAGATTATTATCTGCTAAAGATACTTAAATCTACTTTAAGAGAAAATATATTTGAGTAAAGCGCTACGCTTTGGTTGCCTATATCTGTAAGGGCATAATCTACCTGTATACCCCTGTAGCTAAAGCCAAGGCCTATGTTAGGCTGAAAAGTAAGGTTTTGGGTATTGTCCAGTTGTGTCTCGTTCTGAAAATTACCTACACCGGCCCTTAAAAAAACAATATCAAGATATCCGGCCTCAAAACCTACAGCAGGGTCTATGCTTACAAAATCAAGGTTTACAATATCATTTGTTTTAGCAAACTGCATGTTTAGGTTAGCTGCAGCTTTAAGGCTCATTTCGTTATGAAAAACAAATTTTTTAGAAACCCCAAGTTGTGCTTTAGGTAATGTTATTTCTGTAGTTTCGGGCAGTTCCTGGTTTTGACCGGCAACAGCACCGCTTACGGTTGCAAATTCTTCTTCATCAATATTCCAAACATTATAAGTAGTGGTAATATCGCGAAGCATAAGCCCCCACTTCCATTCGTTTTGTGTTTGGTACTGAAAGCCAACATCGAATCCAAAGCCGTATGAGTTTGCAAATTTGCCTATTATACGACGGATAACCTTAGCATTAATGCCATAAGTAAAACCGTCTAACGGCAGGCTGCGTGCGTAAGATAGTGTAACGCCATAATCTGCAGCCGAAAAAAGGCTTATCCGATTATAGTCTATATTTCCCTGGTCGTCTATAAGTTGGGTGGTGTTAAGAATGTCATCTACCCCAAAACGAATAACAGAAATACCAAGTGCACTTCGGTCGTCTATAGGCATAGCAAAAGCGGCATAGTCGTACTGGGCAATATTTGCAAAATAGCTGGCGTGCATTAAAGCCATTTGCTTGGTTTTTACCTGCATAAGGCCTGCGGGGTTCCAGTAGCCACTGTTTACATCGCCGGTTCCTGCGGTAACAGCATTGCTCATACCCAGTGCTGCTGCATCTACACCTATACTCATAAACTCATTAGAGTATTTTCTAACGGCCTGGCTATAAGCAAGAATAGGTGTTGTAAGTAAGAGTGTTAAAAGTAACTTTTTCAATGCGGCTATTTTGTGCAAATATGATATAAAATTCTCAATTACTAAACTCCAATTCTATTAACTTATTGTATTAACTTTGTAGTAAAAATAAATAACTGCTATGTCCTTTAAAAAACATGTGCCTAACATTATAACCCTGCTTAACCTTTCATGTGGCCTTGTTGCCCTTGTGTATGCATTTAATACATATTGGCCTATGGCTTTTTTATGGGTTTGCCTTGGTATATTTTTCGATTTTTGGGATGGTTTTTTTGCACGCATACTAAAAGTGCCAAGTGCATTAGGGTTACAGTTAGACTCGCTTGCAGATATGGTTACCAGTGGCGTTGTACCGGGCATGGTAATGTTCCAGATGTTGGTGGGCATTGCAGATAACCAGGAGGAAGCAAATCTTTCGGCAGATAATTTTTACTTAGGCATACTGCCTTATTTTGGTTTTATAATAACACTTGCATCCTGCTACAGGCTGGCTAAATTTAATATAGATACCCGCCAGACAGATTCGTTCATTGGCCTGCCTACACCGGCTAATGCTCTATTTATAATGAGCCTGCCGGTTATATTAGCACACAGCGATGGCGACAGTTTTGTATTTAGTTTTTTGAGTAATCCTTACGTACTTATAGGCATAAGCCTGCTTAGCGCTTTTATGCTAAATGCAGAGATACCTTTGTTCTCACTTAAAATAAAATACTTTAACTGGGAAACCAATAAGCTGCAGTTTGTGTTCCTTATTATTTCTATCTTATTATTGTTCGTATTGCAATACCTTGCCATACCGGTTATTATATTGTTTTATGTAGCGCTATCTGCTGTAAATAATAAATTTTGGGCTAAGGCATAAATATGAAGCGCACGCCGCCACCTAAAAAAAAGCCGTCTCCCATTCATGCTGCTGCCACCGTTCATAGAAAAGGGGTTCGCAAAAGTGTGAAAAAAAAGGCACCGTCTAAAATTACCCCCGGCAAAATACTTAAGTATTCTTTCCTGTTGCTGCTATCGGCATTTATTCTTGCAGCCGGTTACCAGTACCGCCATGGTTTTTTATACTATTTGGGTTTTAAAACCAATAAGCATATTGAGAACCTTACTAAGGAAGAGCGCAAAATTGCCGATGTTCGTAACTACGAAATCATAAGCCGCCATAAGGATAAAATTTTTGGGTTAGATATATCTCACTATCAGGGCTACGTGAAATGGGATAGTATAGAACGCATTAAGGGAGAATTTCCACTCGATTTTATGTTTATTCGCTCTACTACGGGGGTAGATGATGATACCCGCTTTAAAGATAACTGGATAAAGGCTAAACAAAGTGGTTTTTTACGTGGTGCCTACCATTACTACCGGCCTGATGAAAACTCTGTAAAACAGGCAGAAAACTTTATTAATATGGTTAAGCTTAGTAAAGGCGACCTTCCGCCCGTTCTGGATATAGAAAGGATATCGGGCAGGCAAAGCCTGGACAGCCTAAAGAGCGGACTTAAGCGCTGGCTTACGGTTGTTGAAAATCATTACGGGGTTAAACCTATTATTTATAGCGGCGAAAGTTTTTATACTGACTTTCTGAAAGAAGAATTTGAAGGCTATAACCTATGGATAGCTAACTACAGTTTTTTTGAAGATAAAATTCGGGACGAATGGCTTTTTTGGCAATTTACAGATAAAGGTGCTGTTAAAGGTATAGATGGCAATGTAGATGTTAATATTTATAACGGAACATTACCGGAGCTAAACGAACTACTGATTAAATAAATATCATGCTGCAAAATGCCTTTAAATCATCTTTCAGGTACGATATAATTGTACTCAGGGCAATAGCAATAATTGGGGTAGTGCTATACCACTTTAAAGTGAATTTTTTTGAAGGCGGGTTTGCCGGGGTAGATGTGTTTTTTGTAATATCTGGATATTTAATGAGCCGCGTTATTCTTGGCCAGATTAATAAAGGAACATTTTCTTTTGGTAACTACTTCGAAAAACGGTTGTACAGGATTGTGCCTGCCTTGCTTTTTATGGTTGCAACAGTTGCTGTAATTTGTTTTTTTACCTACCTGCCTTATGATTATAAAGCAAACCTGCAAAATGCCGAATCCAGCATTCTTTTCCTTTCGAATATTTTTTATTGGCACAATTCTCCCTCTTATTTTGATGCTTCGGCAGATACTAATTTGTTTTTACATACATGGTCGCTATCGGTGGAATGGCAATTTTATCTTGTGTACCCCTTTATTTTGTTACTGTTTGATAAACTGTTTAAAAACAGGAGCACATTTAGTACTGCATTTATAATCTTCACAATTATATTTTTTGCCGGCTCTGTAGCTACATCTAACTTTTACAACAGTAGTTTTTCCTTTTACATGCTGCCTACCCGTGCCTGGGAAATGCTCTTGGGTGGGGTTGCGTTTTTTGCCGAGGGTAAAATTAAAAATAGTACAGGGCAAAAAACTTTAGCCATTACAGGATACTTGCTTATTTTATCCGGCTTTTTTATACTGAACGAATCCTTGCTTTGGCCGGGATTTTATACGCTAATACCAGTAACGGGGGCTTTTTTTGTTATTATAGCTAACTACAGTAATTTTATGCTTGTCAGGCAAAGCAGCCTTCAGTTTATTGGCAAAATATCCTACTCGCTGTACCTGTGGCACTGGCCGGTTTATGTTATATCTCAATACTACGGGTTAGGTACCGGAGTGGTGGCGGTTGTGGTATATAGCATCCTCTCGGGTGGTTTAGCGTATGTGTCTTACAAATATGTAGAATCTGTACAGTTTAACCGTAAAAGGGTAGTAGTGCTGGGTGTAGCTGTATTGTTTACAGGTGTTTTTGCAGCAGATTATTTTAATGCAAATAGATTACTTTATAGTAATAAAACACTTTTAATTGCTAATAATATCGGGATAAAGCAAAAGCACTTTTATAATCAGTACCGTAAAGACACCTGCTTTGCAGAGTCTATGCGTATTTATAAAAATAAACCCTGCCTGTGTTTTGAAGCCGGTAAGAAAAACATACTGCTTATTGGTGATAGCCATTTAGCGCAACTTTCGCAATCGTTGCGGGAAGGTTTAGCTAAAGACAATTTGCATTTTTTACAGGCAACGGCTCCGGCTACACTGCCCACTATAAAAAGCTATTACAATAAAAAAAATAATCTTCGCGAACTGATGGATTTTACCTATCACGATTTTATACCAAAAAATGCAGGCAGGATAGATGGAGTTATAATTAGCGCAAACTGGGCCGGCCAGCGGGTAGTGGACCGGGACAGCATTTTATATGGTATTAAAGAAGCCGTAGTTTATATAAAGCGGTACAATATACCCGTGGTAATAATTGGCCAGACAGAGCGTTACTCTGTGCCATACCCCACGGTAGCTGCCCGTAGCTATAAGTATGGTTCCAATAACCATCAGTTTTATTTAGATGGCTATACATTAAAGATAAATAGTTTTTTAAAGGATAATTTAAAAGGTGTTTATGTTAATGTTCTCAATGAACATTCTGTACCACCATTATCTCATAAAAATGTGACCTATATGCGCGATAAAGATCATGTTACTAAATATGGTGCCGACTTAATTGTGGCAAAAATTAAGAAAGATGCGGCCTGGAAAAGATTTATTACTGACTTACAATAGAACGATTATTACTCAAATTTCCATATACCCCAGGCCGCGGGGGTAAGCTCTGCTTCAGAGGGTATGTCAGATATTATGCTTGTAGCTTTATTGCTCCAGTATGTCCGTGCTATTGTTTGTTCGCCATCTCCCCTCAATATGCCCAAGTCACCTTTTATGGTCATACCTGCTTTTGGGCTTAATTTTAAAACAGACAGCGGTATAGAAATTTCATAATCGCCATCTTTAGAGGCCGCGAATTGTATTTGCGAACTAACGTTTTCTACTTTATCAAACGTTATGGTGCGCTGCGGAGAAGAAAATGGTACTCTGTCTGCCTGTTTTGTTCCGGCAACTACCTGCTTATATAACAGGGCATAAGGTTTGTTATTTATAATAGTAACTAAAAATCGTATATCGCCTTCGGTTGCCTGCGTTCTTTTAGCATTGGCATTAGGGTTAGTACCTATCATAATATCCAGTGCTCCGCCGGTTTTAAAAGGTGCGTAGTCAAACTCGCCTGTGTTTTTAAGTAATTTACTATCGCCGGTACGAAATGCAAAATACATTTTTCCGGAATTTACAGCTACCGCTGCTGTTATGTTATAAGGTTTATTGCTGGAATTAAAATTTGCTTTTACGCCTCTTTTATCAATGTCTGCCCAGCTCGCAGTTCCCCATTCCTCTGGATTTCCGTCTACTTTAATTTCTTTGTTAGTAGCAATCTTAAGTATAGTGCTGCTTGTTGTAGAGCTTAAGGTTTTAGCATTATTAAGGTAGTCGTTACTCTTGTTAATGTCTTTTTGGCTAATTGTAATTGGTATAGATTGTAGTCTCTCAATAGTTTGTAAACCATTTATTTGAACTAAGCTACTGCGGGCTCCGTCCTGTAGATATACATTGCCATCATTGGTCTGTACAATTGTAGGCCAAAAGTTCTCTTCAGATAATGTGAGGCTGTCAAGATCCATACCACGTACAGGTTTTTCAATGTTCCATTTCATACCTGCCCGCATGGGTTTAAACAATGTGGTAACAAAAAGTCCGTCGGCAGTAAATATATAAACCATACCATGATTGCTGTTAACAGCCCATAATGCATCCCTGCCATCTTTTTGATTAGTATTAAAAAGGCCACCCAGCAAACGGGTAGTGCCTATAAGCTCTCCCGAAAAATCGGGTAGGGGTGCATAATGAGATGCATGCAGGCCCGGCCACATATTAGGGTAGCTCCATAAAGGTTTGCCATCCTTAGCTCCTGATATGGAATATTTGCTGTAGTTGCCAATTCCTTGTGTAGTTATCATCCATCCGTCTTTGGCAGTAAGTATCTGGTCACCGCCGGATGATGCTTTACCCGATACATCTTTAACAAGAACTGTAAACGTGTCAATTTTATATATGGGGTTGTTTTCTTTGGTATATTCGGTAGGCTTAAACTGTACAGCCTGCTTATTGAGAGATAAACAAAAAGAAAGATCGTTTTGTACGGTTACTCCTGTAGCTTTACCTGTTGTTATCGTTACTTCATCAGGCTGCACCTGTGCATCGGCATTAAGGTCGATCCACATAAAAAAGCTGTCAATTTTATCCGGTTTTTTAGTTTTTTTATTTAGTGAACTTTCAGGCCAAGCCGGCAGGAAATTGTCCTGTAATAAAACATCCCAAAAAAGGGCGTCCCCCATAGCTACATAAGGATAAAGTTGACCATTTCTTTCTGTAAATAAAAAGGCAATGTTAGTACCGGCAGTAGGCTCAGAATTATAGCAATTTGTGAAAAATCTTTTTTCGTTATGGTAAATCGCCGTTTCAGGAGAGGCTATCCTCTTTGGTAATTTAAATATATCAGTGTTCCTGTATAATATATTGGTAATTATATTTTCGCCAGTCTTCCAGTCAATTTTAAATTCCATTGTTCCTTTTTCCCGATTGGCATAATAAAATTTATTTTTATCCTTATAATCTACGGTTCCACCGCCGCCGTATTTAGATGGCCCATAAAAAGCGGTTATCAAATCGCCATTTAAAGACCATACACTTACCCTTTTTGGTAGATAGTCATTTTCTGCTACCCAAAGCTGCTGCTTCGAGTCTATGGTTATTCCGGCAGGATTATTCATGTGTAATGGGTCATATTTTCCTGCTATAGACTTACCTGCTTTCCCAATGGCGCGAATAAATGTTCCGGTTTCATTAAATATTTTCACCTGATTGCTGTTACCGCCGTCGCTTATATAAATATGTTCTTTAGTATCTAAAGCTATGCCTGTAGGTGTCTCTAAATTTTTAGTAATAATTGCTTTTGGAGCTTTTATAACAGGTGCGTTAATATCGTCGTAGCGTAAAAGCTTTTTAGCACTGATTACAAACAATTGACCTTTAGAGTTAAATGTAAGCCCTTTGGGCGAATCAATATTTATTTTTTTTATTACAGTGCCGTTTTCAAGATCAATTACTATTAGTTGGTTTTGTAAACTTACAACACCTTTATTATTGTAAACTGCCAGCCCGTTTATTTCACTTTCTATGTTTAAATTTACATCTCTGTTGCCTAATGTATATTTTAATATTTCTTTATCCTTCTTTGTATTAATACCAGTTATACGTAATTCAGATGTTTTTCTCTCTTTATCCTGGTACCATACAGAGGCGGCGTAGGCAAACATATTTTTATCTGCTTTATCGCCTGTGTCTCTTGCTAAATAAGGAGCACCGGTCCATATACCCCCAAGCCATTTTTTGCCTCCCAGTTTTTTCCCGTCAAGGTTTGTCCAGATAAGGGCATCCGGACCTTCGGTTACATAAGATCCAAGATAAACTGCGGGTTCTCCTGTGGGAGACTGGTTTGCTGGTACAAATAATGCTGCCTGGGGTGGAGAATGGTTTGCCATCCATCCGCCCGTACCGGTAGGAGTATGCCATGCAGGTGTACCAGCATTGTATAAAGAAAACTCATAAGTAGGGGTTATCTTAGAGTGAACTATACCCCGCATAATATAATTTCCCGGTTGTACAAATTTGCCGGGTATGGTATATAAACCGTGGGCTGCAGCATCTATATCTCTGCCAAGATCATCAAGCCCGTCCCAGTACACCTTATTTTCGCCGGATTCAAACCACACTTCTGATATAAGGTTGCGCACCCGCTCGCCGTCCTTGTTGTCTATAACAAAAGTTACGTAACCGCCCCGTTTTAAAGTAAAGGGTATTGCTATCTGCGATTTATCCCTTACCTTATCTTTTTCCGCCTGAGCAAATGCAGTATTAGCTATTATAAAGCAATAGCCTATAGCGAAATATAAAATGTTTTTTAGAAGTTTATTGTAAGTAAAAATTTTAAAATGTGTCATAAATTGTCTGGCGGCTATATGTTTAAAGAAAACACTAATACATGTAATTGGTGTAAAATATAAAACGAATAAAAGGATGATAAATTACGTTTTATTTAGTTGATAAATCCTATAAATTAACGGTTTAAAGAATAAATTATCATTAAATGTGTGTTTTTATAATGTTAAATGTGTTGATTGAAAATAGTAGCAATAATTTTGATAATATGTTAAGAAAAATCTCTAGCTTTTGTATATTTGGCTCGCAATAAATCGATTAATTTATCATTATTTGATAGGCATTAATGAGGAGAATTATATAAAGATAAATTTGTTAACCAGTTTGGCTTTATGCTTTAAATTATAGTGTAATTATATTCAGACATATATTATTTAATTCTTTTTTTAATTCCATAGTAAATTTTAAGCCTTGAAATTAATATAATTCATAATAAACACTATGTTACAAAGTAATTCTAAAACTTCTTTTAGGTATGATATTAATGCACTCAGGGCAATTGCAATAATTGGAGTTGTATTTTATCATTTTAAATTTAAATTTTTTACGGGAGGCTTTTCCGGGGTAGATGTTTTTTTTGTCATCTCTGGCTATTTAATGAGTCGTGTTGTAATCAATCAGATTGATAAAGGTAGTTTTTCATTTGTTAATTATTTTGAAAAGCGGCTTTTTAGAATTGTTCCTGCTTTGCTTACTCTTATTGCTATAGTTGTAACGATTTGCTTTTTCATTTATCTCCCGGACGATTTTGTAATAAATCTTAAAAATGCGGCTTCCAGTATTTTGTTTCTGTCAAACATTTATTATTGGCGTAATCCTGCTTCTTATTTCAATCCAAGTGTTGAAGAAAATTTATTTTTACATACATGGTCACTTTCTGTTGAATGGCAATTTTATTTAATTTATCCTTTTATCCTGCTTTTTTTAAACAGAGTATTTAAAAAGAAATTGATATTCAAGACTATGTTTATAGCACTTACTGTGATTTTATTTGCAGTTTCTATTGTAGCGTCTATATATAAAAGTAACTTTTCTTTCTATATGTTGCCTACCCGTTCATGGGAAATGCTTTTTGGTGGTATCGCGTTTTTTTTAGAAAGCAATGTAAGAAACATAAAGTGGCGCAAAATCATAGCGCTTGTTGGCTACTTTCTTATTTTTGTAGGCTTCTTTACTTTTACGGAGTTATTTGTTTGGCCAGGTTATTTTACATTAGTTCCTGTAATAGGTACTTTTTTTGTTATCATAGCTAATTATAATGACTTTATTATTGTAAAGCTTAAAAGTTTTCAGTTTGTTGGTAAAATTTCGTATTCATTATACTTATGGCATTGGCCGATATATGCAATTGCGCAATATTATGGTTTTGGAACAGGAATAATAGCATCTGCTGTGTATTGCGTGCTTTCTCTAATTGGAGGATATTTATCTTATAAATATATAGAGTCTATACAGTTTGAACGTAAAAGAACAATATTTGCCAGTATAGTAATATTATGTGTAGGGGTGGTTTCTTTGGCGCATTTTAATGTAAATAGACTGCTTTATGATGATAAAACAATAGTAATTGCAGAAAATGCACAAACTAAGCAGACTCCTTTTTATATTCAATATGGAAGCACTTGTTTTGTGTCGTCCTATAAGTCTCTTGACGAAAAAGAATGTATGTGTTTTGCCAATGGAAAAAAAAACATCTTACTTATTGGCGATAGCCATTTAGCACAATTATCGCAGTCCTTACGTGAAAATTTTGCTCGCGATAACATTAATTTCTTACAGGCCACCGCTCCCGGTACTTTGCCTACGGTAAAAAATTATTATGATAAAAAAAATAATTTAAGGGAATTGATGGATTATATTTACAAAGATTTCATTCCAAAAAATGCAAGCAAGATAGATGGTGTTATTATAACTGCAAATTGGACACGGCAAAAAGAGGTTCAGCAGGATAGTATTCTTTACGGTATAAAAGAATCTATTGCATATCTTAAACATTACAATATACCAGCTGTAGTAATAGGTCAGACTGAAAGCTATAGCGTTTCTTATCCTACTATTGCAGCCAGAAACAACCAATACGGTGTGGATGTCAAATTTTACTTAATTGATTATGGATTACAACTTAATAGTTACCTAAAGTCTAATCTCAAAGATATATACATTAACGTGCTTAGGAACGATAGTGTTCCTCCGTTGTCTGCAAAAAATGAAACGTACATGCATGATAGAGATCATGTTACCAAATACGGTGCCGACCTCCTAATAGAAAGAATAATAAAAGAACCGATTTGGAGAAACTTTGTAAATAAGGTGAATAAATAAACCGTTTATTTACTATTATACAAAAAGACAGGCGATTGCCTGTCTTTTTTGTATAATAATGAATGTCAATTTACAATTCTTCCTGTTCCGGTACTTGTGCCGAAGCGCCTTTAGGTAAGTGAAAATCGATTTTCTTTTTACGGAGCTCAAAATTTTGGCCAAGGTATACTTTACGCACCATTTCGTCCTGAACCAATTCTTCCGGAACACCGGCCTTAAGGATTCCACCTTCAAACATCAGGTAAGTTTTGTCTGTAATGGCAAGGGTTTCCTGTACGTTATGGTCGGTAATAAGGATGCCTATGTTTTTGTCTTTAAGTTGTGCTACAATACGCTGAATATCCTCTACAGCCACAGGGTCTACCCCTGCAAATGGTTCATCAAGAAGAATAAACTTAGGATCTGTAGCAAGGGCGCGGGCAATCTCTGTACGGCGACGCTCACCACCCGATAATAAATCGCCGCGGTTGGTGCGTATGTGCTGCAAAGAAAACTCGTCTATAAGGGCTTCCATCTTAGCTTCCTGCTCTTTTTTAGACAAGGTAGTAAGTTGTAGTACGCTAAGTATATTATCTTCAATACTCAGTTTCCTGAAAACCGATGCTTCCTGGGCAAGGTAACCAATACCGTTCTGGGCACGCTTGTACATAGGGAAATCTGTAATTTCCATATTGTCAAGGTATATCTTGCCGCTGTTAGGTTTAACGAGTCCTACAATCATGTAGAACGATGTGGTTTTACCGGCACCGTTAGGGCCCAGCAAACCTACAATTTCGCCCTGGTTAACCTCTACCGATATGCCTTTTACAACGCTACGGCCTTTATATGTCTTGATAAGGTTATCTGCCCTTAATTTCATAATACTCTGTTATATTGTTGTTTCGCCTGCCTGCTCTTCGAGTGCTTCCCAAAATTCGTAAGCACGGCGCAGGTGAGGTATTACTATGGTGCCGCCCACAAGGGTTGCAATGCCCAGCGCCTCCATAACCTCGGCTTTGGTAAGGCCTTCTTTGTGGCTGGTTTCAAGATGGTATTTTACACAGTCGTCGCAGCGCAATACTGCCGATGCCACAAGGCCAAGCAGTTCTTTTGTTTTAACATCAAGCGCACCCTCCATATAGGCATTGGTGTCCAGGTTAAAAATACGCTTAATAACTTTGTTGTTGTCTGCCAGTAACTTGTCGTTCATTTTCTGGCGGTAGTCGTTAAATTCCTGTACTATATTATCAGCCATTGGTTTCATCTATTTTAGGTGTCTTATTCATACGGGCAGCAATAAGTATACTTGCCTCAAATAATATAATAAGTGGTATGGTAACTGTCATCTGGCTCACAACATCGGGTGGGGTAACAACAGCGGCTACAATTAGTATAATTACATAAGCATAACGCCTGTATGTTCTCAAAAATGATGCCGATACTATTCCCAGCTTGGCAAGGAAGAATATAATAATGGGCATTTCAAATACCAGCCCGCATGATATTACCGTAGTTTTTACAAGGCTAAGGTAGGAGTCAAGGTCAATATTGTTCTCTACCACTTCACTAATCTGGTAGTTTGCCAAAAAGTTAATGGACAGCGGCATAATAAGGTAATACCCAAAAAGCACCCCCAAAAAGAAAAGAAGCGATGTAGATAGTATAAAAGCAATCGCATTTTTCTTCTCGTTGTCGTAAAGTGCCGGGCGTATAAACTTCCAGAACTCCCATAAAATAAAAGGAAATGCAAGGATAAGGCCTGCTGTTATAGATGTCCATATATCTGTAGAGAACTGCCCGTCCATAGTACGGGATTGTATTTTAAAAGGTATCTCTGTAATACAAAAACTTTTATCGAGGTCATACTTATTAGCCAGTTCGCAAAAAATGCGGTAGGTAAGAAAACTTGATTTTTGTGGTGCAAATATTATTTCTTCAAATATAAATTTGCTAAAAGTAAAAGCTACACATCCGCCTATTAATATGGCAATGGTACTGCGTACAAGCAGCCAGCGCAGTTCTTCAAGATGATCCATAAACGACATTTCGCTGCCGTCCTTTTTGTTTTTTGCCATGTTACAGTATCCCTTCTTTAAGTATGTCGTGCAGGTGCAATACGCCCTTATATTCTCCGTCGTCTACCACTACAAGTTGCGTTATAGCGTAGTTTTCCATTGTGTTAAAGGCATGGGTTACCATGTCTTTACTGGTTATTGTTTTTGGGTTTTTAGTCATTACATCGGCAGCGGTAACACCGGCTATGTTGTCGCGGTCGTTAAGCATGCGCCTTATATCGCCATCGGTAATTATGCCTATAACCTTATTATTCTCTACCACTGCGGTAACACCAAGCCTTTTTTCAGATATTTCCATGATAGCCTGCTTAACGCTGCTATACGGCCCTACCACAGGTTTATGTGTACCATCGAGCATATCGCCTACGCGTAAAAGTAATCTTTTTCCTAATGCGCCACCGGGGTGGTATTTAGCAAAATCATTACTTGTAAAGCCGCGCATCTCCATTAGGCAAACGGCAAGGGCATCGCCCAGTACCAGCTGTGCCGTAGTGCTGTTAGTAGGGGCAAGGTTATCCGGGTCGGCTTCCCTGTCTACATACGCATTAAGTACATAATTAGATTGCTTGCCTAAAAAGGAACTTTTATTTGCTGTAATGCCAATAAGTATGTTGCCGTCGCGTTTTAATAGCGGAGCCAGTACTTTAATCTCGGGGCTGTTGCCGCTTTTAGAGATGCATATAACCACATCGCCGGGCTGCACCATACCCAGATCACCATGAATGGCTTCGGCGGCATGTAAAAACAGGGCAGGGGTTCCGGTAGAATTTAGGGTGGCTACAATTTTTGCAGCAATAAGTGCGCTTTTGCCTATGCCTGTAATTATCAGGCGGCCGGTGCTTTCATAAATAATTTGTGCGGCTTTGGCAAAATCGTCGTCAAGGTACTGCACGAGGGCAGCAATGCTCTCACTTTCAGAAAGTATGGTTTTTTTGGCAGATGCCAGTATTGCTTCGTTATTGATCAAGCTTACGAATTGTTTAAAAAGTTGCGGGTGTAAAAGATTTTTGTATCTTTATGTTCTGCAAATTTATGTAAATTACTATAAAGATATAATGAAATCGACCGAAATTGACTTACATAAAGAGTTAAAAAAATATTTTGGTTTTAACAAATTCAAGGGCCTTCAGGAAGGTGTGGTTCAAAGCATCATCTCTGGCAACAACACATTTGTAATAATGCCTACGGGTGGCGGTAAATCTCTTTGTTACCAGCTGCCTGCCTTAGTGCTGGAAGGGACAGCCATAGTGGTTTCCCCGCTAATCGCGCTCATGAAAAACCAGGTAGATGCTATACGCAGCCTGTCATCTGAAGCGGGAATAGCCCATGTACTAAACTCATCGCTTACCAAAACAGAAATTAACCAGGTTAAAAAGGACATTACGTCCGGACTTACCAAACTGCTTTACGTTGCCCCCGAGTCGCTTACTAAAGAAGAGTATACCGCGTTTTTAAAAACGGTGCCTGTATCTTTTGTGGCTATAGACGAGGCACACTGTATATCGGAGTGGGGACATGATTTCCGTCCGGAGTACCGTAACCTGCGAACCATAATCCGTAATCTTGGCGATGTACCTATTATAGGCCTTACCGCCACGGCAACACCCAAGGTACAGGAAGATATACTTAAAAACCTCGACATGAGCGATGCCAATACCTTTAAGGCATCGTTTAACAGGCCCAACCTGTATTACGAAATACGCCCTAAGGCAAAAACTGTCGAGTCGGATATTATACGTTTTATCCGCCAGCATAAAGGTAAATCGGGCGTTATTTACTGTCTAAGCCGTAAAAAGGTAGAGGAAATTGCACAGGTATTACAGGTAAACGGCATTAGTGCTGTGCCTTACCATGCAGGGCTCGACGCTAAAACCCGCGCACGCCACCAGGACATGTTCCTTATGGAAGATGTAGATGTGGTGGTTGCTACCATTGCCTTTGGTATGGGTATAGATAAACCCGATGTTCGTTTTGTAATTCACCATGACATTCCTAAATCGCTCGAAAGTTATTATCAGGAAACAGGTAGGGCTGGACGCGATGGTGGCGAAGGACACTGTCTTGCCTACTATGCTTATAAGGACATAGAAAAGCTGGAGAAATTTATGAGTGGCAAGCCTGTAGCCGAACAGGAGATAGGTTTTGCACTATTGCAGGAAGTTGTGGCATACGCCGAAACATCTATGAGCCGCCGTAAGTTTTTGTTACACTATTTTGGTGAGGAATTTGATGCGGAAACCGGGGATGGCCATGAAATGGACGATAACACCCGTAACCCTAAAAAGAAAAAAGAAGCAAAAGACGATGTGGTTACCCTGCTTAAAGTGGTTAGGGATACCAAAATGCTCTATAAAAGCAAAGAGATTTTATTTACACTTACCGGTAAGGTAAACGCTGTAATTAAAGCCCACCGTACCGATGCACAAACATTTTTTGGAATAGGTAAGGAGTTTGAAGAAAAGCACTGGATGGCTCTTTTGCGCCAGGTGCTTGTAGCAGGTTACCTCTCTAAAGATATAGAAACGTATGGGGTTATAAAGCTTACACCTGCGGGCGAAGCTTTTATTGCCAACCCTAAGTCGTTCATGATGACCGAAGACCACGACTTTAATGAAACTGACGAGGAGGCAACTATTACAGCAGCAAAATCGGCTGGAGTGGCAGATGAAGCGCTTAATGCAATGCTTAAAGACCTGCGTAAAAAAGTGGCTAAAAAGCTGGGTGTACCACCATTTGTGGTATTTCAGGATCCGTCGCTTGATGATATGGCACTTAAATATCCTGTATCTATAGAGGAGTTAAGCGGTGTACATGGCGTAGGCGAAGGTAAAGCTAAAAAATATGGTAAAGAGTTTGTAGAGTTGATAGCGCGTTATGTAGAGGATAACGATATTATGCGCCCTGACGATCTTGTGGTTAAAACTACCGGAGCTAACTCGGCCTTAAAATTATACATCATCCAGAATATAGACAGGAAGCTTTCGCTAAATGATATTGCAAAAGCTAAAGGCCTTGATATGGATGCCTTGATGAAGGAAATGGAACAGATTGTCTATTCCGGTACAAAGCTTAACATTAAATATTGGATAGACGATATACTTGACGAAGACCAGCAGGAAGAGATACATGATTTCTACATGGGGTCAGAGTCTGATAGTATTAAAGACGCCCTTAAAGAATTTGATGGCGACTATGATACCGAAGAACTAAGGTTGATGCGTATAAAGTTTATTAGCGAAGTAGCTAATTAGCAGTTTTACAGTTTCACTCTCAGTTTACAGTAAAATAAAAATCGCGGTAACAGTTTAATAATTGTTACCGTGATTTTTTTAATTATTCACGGGCGGTGAAAACTGTGACTGCGACTGAAAACTATTCAAACAACTCCCCCCTGTGCGGTTTCAAGGCATCCCTTACGGCTATCATGTTTTCATCAGTTACAACCATATAAGCAATGGCATGCATATCGTTAAGGATGGTAAACCCTGTAATATTAAGCGGAAGTTTTTCCATCACAATAAATTCCTTTAAATGAATTTCATGGTGCTCAGCTGTTTTAGCTGCTGCCGGTCCGCGGAAATCCCAGATCAATTTTATTTTTCTTGACATAATTTTGTAGTTACAAAGCTGCAAAGGTACAAAGTTTGAGTTGCAAAGTAATACAGTCGCAAAGCGGCAAAGTTTAATGTCCTAAATTCCATACATAACTGAGCTTCGAAGAAGCATCATGTCTATAGCGAATAAAATTGGCACTCAAAATGGGTTCAAAGAGTAGCATGTTTTATAGGTTTAAGGATACACCACGCCTGTAGCTTCTTCTGCAAAATTCCATAATTTTTTGGCTTCAGCCTCATCAAGGGCTATAGGTAATAATTCAGCTTTTGCAGGATAGCCACGGAGTCCGCCATCCTGGTCGGGGCCTATAAAATCATTACCATTTATATCGGTACTAATTGCTGCAAAAAGCGATGGTAAGGCACCCTGCCATGCCGGCATTAGTGGGCCATATATTTCTACAATACTGTCAAATTCTTCTCCACTAATATTACGGGCAAGATCAGTCTGCGTAACACCGGGGTGCGAGGCAACCGAAAGTATGCTGTCGCCTGCATTATCTATGCGGCGTTGTAGTTCGTTGGTAAAAAACAGGTTGGCTAATTTACTTTGCGCATATTCGCGGTTGGGGTCATAGTCTTTTTCCAGTTTAAGATTACTGTAATCTATGCTGCCCAAACGGTATACAAGGCTGCTAACGGTAACAATACGCGATTGCGGCGTGGCCTTTAGCAACGGGTATAAATGCCCTGTAAATGCGTAATGCCCTAATACATTAGTGCCAAACTGAAGTTCGAAGCCCTGTGCCGTTTTAGATGCCGGTGGCACCATAACGCCTGCATTATCAATAAGTAAATCAAGTTGTGTATGGTTACTTTTAAAAGTGTCGGCGGCCTCTTTTACTGAGTTTAAATCGGAAAGGTCAAGGTGTAAAACTTCTACCGTTCCGTTTGACGCAATCTTTTGTATAGCTTCTGCCGCTACATTGGCTTTTTGTAAATCACGGCAGGCTAAAATCACGTTGGCTCCTTTTTCGTAAAGTGCCAAAGCTGTTTCATAACCTATACCGGCATTGGCTCCTGTAACTATAACTGTTTTTCCTGATTGGTCTGGTATATTCTCTTTTGTCCACATAATATAAAATTTATAGGGTACAAAGTTAAAACGGGAACACTGGTTACGAGGTACGGGTGCGAAACCAAAAACTATACAATACAATCAATTCTCTTTCCTGAAAGCTCCCGGGGTAAGCAAAGTATGCTCCTTAAAAAATATGGAGAAATGGTTAGGCTCTTCAAAACCCAGGCATCGGGCTATTTCTGCAATGGCCCAGTTAGTGGTTTTAAGTAAAACCTTAGCTTCATGAACTATGCGGTCTCTTATAAGCTGCGATGTGGTTTGTCCGGTAGCCTGTTTCAGCGCTTTATTTAAATGGTTTACGTGCATGTTTAGTTTTCCTGCAAAATCGGATGGTGATTTTAGCAGTACCACATCTTCAATACTTTCAATGGTAAACTGACGCTCTAAAAGATCGGTAAATAATGTTGCTATACGCTCAGAAGCGTTAGAAGCACTTACTGCAATGCCTGTTTCAGGTTGTAGTTTTTGTGCTTCGTGAATAACCTCCATTAGCAAATTCCGTAAAAAATCATACTTATAGGTGTAGTCACTTTGCAACTCATTTTCCATTTTAATAAATAAGCTTTCGAAATTTTTATACTGTGCCGCGTTGAGTAATACAACAGCCTTATCCGGGCTGCTAAAAACAGGGAAGTCTTTAATAGCTGCATATCTGTTAAATAATGCTTCGGTAAAAACACATACATAACCCAGTTGTTTTTTGCTTATTACTTCCCATTTATAAGGCACAACAGGATTAGTAAATACAAGGGCATAACCATTTACAACAATACTCCTGTCGGCATAATGCACAATGCAGTCACCATTTACAAGGCTCACTTTAAAAAAACTGCGGCGGCTGTAACTGGTATGCTTTGGTTTGCCTTCGGTTACAAGGTCTTCAACTTTAATGATGTTGAAATGCCCCATGCCCACGTTGTTTTCTGAAGGAGATTCGCCCAGTAACTGTTTATATAGACTATTTAAATTTATAAAATCTGCCATATTGCAAAAGTACGAAAATCAAGTGGTTGGGTTTTTAAGATTTTTCATTTTATGACTAAGTAGGGCAGAATGTAAATTTTGTTGCTATAAAAGAAAAAGATATTCTATTTTTGAAAAACAACAACCCATCATAATGAAAAACCTCATCGCGATAGCACTGTTCGCAACCTCAATATCTTTTGCGCAACAGCTAACATTAGACCGTGCCAATGGCCTTGCCAAACTTCCGCTTAAATGCCTGCAACAGGAATATCCTAACAAGTTAGGGCAAATGCTTATAGACTCTACCGAGATTGCCGCGCCTAAAGTACTGCACCCTGCTTTTTATGGCTGTTTCGACTGGCATTCGTCCGTACACGGGCACTGGAGTTTAGTATATCTGCTAAACCATTTTCCTGATTTAAATAACAGGCAGGAAATAATCAACAAGCTAAAAGTTAACCTTTCTAAGCAAAACATACAGCAGGAAGTGGCTTACATGACTAAGGCCCACGAAAAATCTTTTGAGCGTACTTACGGTTGGGCGTGGGTGCTTAAACTTCAGTTGGAACTTGAAGTTTCTAAAGAACCGTTTGCGAAAGAGCTGGCCGCTAATTTACAACCGCTTACTGCTTTGGTAATTCAGCGCTACATAGAGTTTTTGCCAAAGCTTAACTACCCGTTGCGTGTGGGTACGCACCCTAATACTGCCTTTGGAATGGCCCTGGCATGGGATTATGCCCTGCATGCAAACAACGTTGCCCTGCAAAACAGCCTGCGCGATAATGCCCTGCGCCTTTTTAAAAATGATGCCGACTGCCCTTTTGCCTGGGAACCCAGCGGTACCGACTTTCTGTCGCCATGCCTTGAAGAGATCGCTATTATGCAACGCGTTATGCCCGACAAAGATTTCCTGAAATGGCTTAAAGATTTTGCTCCGGCACTATTTAGTAAAAACTATAAATGGGAACCCGGCAAAGTATCCGATCGTAGCGACGGACACCTCGTGCACCTTGACGGGCTTAACTTTAGCCGCGCCTGGAACCTGTACCATCTTGCCAAACAATACCCTAAACAATTAGGCCATCTTAGAACCCTTGCCGATGCGCACCTTAACTTTTCGTTGCCTGCTATTGTAGATGGTAACTACGAAGGCGAGCACTGGCTGGCAAGTTTTGCATTACATGCATTTGAGGAAAAGTAGTAAGTGTTTAGTGTTCAGTCTCAGTTTGCAGTAGCTTCATTTAGACTTAGTATTTAACATATACTATGAATTCATAATTTTGCAATCGGCAAGAGTGTAGCGGCTTCCCTTTCCTTCGGAGAGGGGTTGGGGAGAGGATTAATCATTAAGACTTGTGTCCTTAAAAGCAAAGCGTCCATCCTGGTGTTCCTTGTGAAAACACTTTGTGCACTTAGTGGTTAAATTGATCTATCGCAACAAAAAAAATAATCACTATTTTTGCGCCATGCTAAGAGAACTCCAGATACAGGTAGCCCCCGAAATAGCCGCACAGCAGGAACTGCTAACGGCGCACGTTGCCCAGCTTATGCAGGTTAAACCCGCAGACATAAACCATATTACAATTATAAAACGCTCTATAGATGCCCGCCAGAAATCGGTTAAGGTTAATCTTAAACTTGGGGTGTATTATAAAGAACAATATGTAGAAAAAGCAACGCCGCTACCTGATTATAAGGATGTAACCAATGCGCCCGAGGTAATAATTATTGGCGCAGGCCCGGCAGGATTGTTTGCCGCTTTGCAACTTATAGAGCTGGGTATAAAACCTATAGTTTTAGAGCGTGGCAAAGATGTGCAGGAACGCCGCCGTGACCTTAAGGCCATTAACCGCGACCATATTGTAGACGAAGATTCTAATTACTGCTATGGCGAGGGTGGGGCAGGAACCTACAGCGACGGTAAGTTATATACACGCTCTAAAAAGCGTGGCGATGTAGACCGTATACTTCAGTTATTTGTAGCTTTTGGCGCTGCCGATGATATTCTTGTTGAAGCGCATCCGCATATTGGTACCAATAAATTGCCAAAGATCATTGCATCCATGCGCGAAAAGATAATCGAATTTGGCGGGCAGGTATTGTTCAATACCCGTGTAACAGATATTTTGGTTAAAAATAGCGAAGTGCAGGGCGTGGTAACCCAAAAAAGCGATACTATAAATGCAAAAAAAGTAATACTGGCAACCGGCCACAGTGCACGCGATATTTTTGAGTTATTAGATCGCAAGAAGATATTTATAGAGGCAAAACCTTTTGCGCTTGGCGTTAGGGCAGAGCATCCGCAAAGCCTTATAGACAGCATACAGTACAGCTGCGATTTTAATACCGGCCGTGGCGAATTTTTACCTCCCGCGCCTTATGCAATTGTTAAGCAGGTAGGCGGCCGTGGTATGTATTCGTTTTGTATGTGTCCCGGCGGTGTAATTGCTCCCTGTGCCACCAGCCCCGGTGAGGTGGTTACTAATGGGTGGAGCCCCAGTAAACGCGACCAGGAAACGGCAAACTCCGGTATTGTGGTAGAGCTTAAGCTGGAAGATTTTAAACCGTTTGCCAAATTTGGTGCCTTGGCCGGAATGGAATTCCAGAAAAGCATCGAGCAGCAGGCATGGCATGTAGGGGGCGAAACCCAGCGGGTACCCGCACAGCGCATGGTAGATTTTACCCAAAGCAAAGTATCAGCAGACATCCCTAAAACGTCTTACGTTCCCGGAACCACTCCCGCCGAACTGGGCAGGGTTTTCCCCGGTTTCCTTACGCAGATATTACGTGAAGGATTTACCGAATTTGGTAAATCTATGCGTGGTTACCTTACTAATGAGGCTATACTACATGCGCCCGAATCGCGTACCTCATCGCCGGTACGTATTCCCCGCGACCCTGAAACTTTAGAGCATGTACAAATTAAAGGCCTTTACCCTTGTGGCGAAGGAGCCGGTTATGCAGGCGGAATTATCTCGGCTGCCATTGATGGCGAGAAGTGTGCGCTGAAGTGTGCGGATTTGATTTAAAATAATCAAGTCTATTTCCATATCGTGTCATAATCTGTAATTAGAGCTCTCATTAACATCTCTCCATTACCGCCCAAACCATCATTTTTCAGACCAAGGTCTTTTCTCATTTCTACCATTATTTTGGTCATAAATTCTAACGTCTTTTTAGTATCGGCATTTTCGTTAGGCTTATATATATGTTGGAAATAGTTAGAAAATGCTTTAATTACGCTTGGAGAAGCATATAGGACATATTTTTTATAAAAATCGTAAAGTTCTTTCATCAAGTTAGCCGTTGTTTTAGCCTTGCCTATTTTTGAATCAGCAAATATATCTATAACTAAATTGACATATTGCTGATAAAGTATTCTTCTCTCTTTCGTTATCTCATTTGTTATTTCTTTTTTCTTCTCAATGCTGTATTTAAAAAGGTAACCGATTGCGGCTCCAATAAGAGGCAAAAATATAGATAGTAATGTAATTATAGTATTAGTATTCATTAATTTATTAGTTAGGAAATAATTAAAAATCCGTTTTAAGTTGTTCTACTGACAAAATTCTACTAGTTAACCTTTTTACTTCATCATGAGGATATTTTCCTTTAATTCGCTCTAATGATCTAATTAGAACATCTCTTTCTGATTCCGCTTTTACAATAATGTAGCTGATATCTTCTGGAGTAAACGCTAATCTTTCATTTTCAATTTTTGTATTATTTTTTGCTTTCGCACTTTTAATTCTATTTTCATTATTATCAAAATTGATTATGTTTCCGAAAATTAAGGATTCATGACTTGTGTCTAAAACGTATCTCCATTCTCTTTCGTCTGAAAATCTGTAGTTTAAAATTATTTTTTTTCTAAATCTAACTAAATTACCTTGGTAATTCTTAATATATCTAACAATATCTAAGGTCCTTTTTTCATTTTCATCTAAGTCAGTTATTTTGTTTTTTCCATCGATTAGCCTTGATATTAGATGTACCGAAATATTATTAGAGAGGCTAGAGCTTTTATCTAAATATAATACGGGATTAAGCCCATTTTTTTCAGCCCACGTTTTTTTTAAACCTAATCCATATGAACCATAACTGTCAATATGGTTTAATATTTGTGAAAATGGTATATCACAAAATGAAACCATTGGAATCAATACATCAATGCTCTTTAGTGTTGAATGTATTGTCTCACGGCAATATTTTATTTTGAAATTACCCTCCAAGATACCTTTCAGTGAAGAAAAATTTTTTGTAAAGTGTATGATTGAATTTGAACTTAGTCCCATGATTATTATTAGTTTATCAGCTAATTTAACCATTTAATTGTAAGAATATAATTTTTTAGAAAGTATATATTACATACAGTCTTTAGGTTATGATGTGATTTTTTTATATAAATCATATGGACTTAGAACAAAAAATCCCCTTTACACTTTCGTCCAAAAGGGATTCTCACAAAACAACTTTGGGTTAGTTATTTGCTAAGCCATGCCAGTAAATCGGCAAACATGGCCTTATTTATTTCGTGGCCGGCACCGGCATATTCATGATAATCTGGTGTAAGGCCGTGCTCTTTTAAATAAGCTCTGGCAGCGTGTGCCCAGTCTATGGTAAGCACATTATCTGCAGTGCCGTGAGATATAAATATATCCAATTTTTTAAGTTTGGCATCCGGGGCTGCAAACGGTTTAATTTCGGGCAGCAACCTCCCACTCATTACGGCAATGCCCTTTACAAGTTCGGGGTGGGTAAGGGCAATGCTGTAGCTCACAATGCCGCCCTGGCTAAAACCGCACAGGTAAACCTGGTTGGCATCAAAGCTAAACTTTTGCTGCATTTGGCCTATAAGGTAATCAACAGCTTGCGGCTTGCTTCCTGTTCTTCAAAATTCATGTTGGGCTTGCCGTCTTTAAAATCTACGTGAAACCAGCCATAACGGTTTGCTCCCAGCGTTAAAGGCCCCCTTGCCGAAATGACAAGGTATTTATCGGGCAGGTTTTGGGCAAAGCTAAAAAGGTCTTTCTCGTTGCTGCCCACGCCATGCAGTAAAAATAGTACGGGTGGGTGTGCCGCTTTTATTTTGGGTTGGCGCACAAGGTAGTGCAAAGCTTCTGTAGTGGTTTGTGCCTGCATAGTTAGGGCAAATAATAAAGTTATAAGTAATTTCATGGCTTATCCTATTTTAACCGAAGTCATGGTGAGTGATCCCGCCACGGCCTTATCGTTAAAGATGCTCACGTTCTCGTTCTCACCTTTAAGAGCAAGGGTATACAGCAGCGGCAGGTAATGTTCCGGCGACGGGATAGCCTTTTCAAACGCTTTACCCTGGCTCTTAAAGTTGATGAGCTGCTTGTGGTCGCCACTTTTTATAAAGCCTTTCATTTTCTCGTTAGCCTCTACAGCCCAGTCAAACCCAAAATTATCGGTATGGATGTTCTTCCAGTCCATAAGCCCCAGATTATGCACAATGTTGCCACTGCCTATAATAAGGATGCCTTTTTTACGGAGTGCAGCCAGTTGTTTGCCAAGGTCATAATGGTATTGCGGCGGCTTGGTATAATCAATACTGAATTGTATAATAGGCACATCGGCATTAGGGTACAGGTGTTTAATGACCGACCATGCGCCATGATCAAGTCCCCACTTGTCATCCAGCCCAATACTTATAGAGGTAATAAGTTCTTTAGTTTGCTGTGCCAGCGCCGGGCTTCCGGGTGCATTGTACTGCACGTCGAACAGTGCCTTTGGAAATCCGCCAAAATCGTGAATGGTAGGCGGGTTTTTCATGGCTGTTACAAAGGTGCCACGCGTTTCCCAGTGCGCAGATACACATAGTATGGCAACAGGTTTAGGTATTTCTTTAGCTATTTTTCTAAAATTAGCTACAAATTCATTTTCTTCAATAGCATTCATAGGGCTGCCATGGCCTAAAAACAGGGCAGGCATAATTTGTGTAGCGGCTAAGCTGCCGGTTAGCTTACCTAAATCAGCTAACTGTACTGCTGCACCGGCAAGAGGCAGTGCGCTAAGAGTTTGTAAAAATTGCTTACGGTCCATAATAATCGGTCTCCTTTTATTTACAATACAAAGGTCGCTATTAAACAGGGCAGTGTGGTATTACTTTTTGGTAAAAGAGTAGTAGATTTTGGAAGAAAGCTAACTATAGGCAATGGGCAATTTGCAATGACCAAAAAAGTATTTAATAATTTAAAATTTAAAAACTAAAGTATTATCAATTGCGTGTTTTATAATTTTGCCTATTGCCTATTGCCTATTGCCTATTGCCTATATAATTTTCTGCATCTCTTCCCTAAACTGGCTTGGCGTCTGGCCGGACCGTTTTTTAAAAACGCTTGTAAAGTAAGCTTTTTCGTTATAACCCAGTTCGTAACCAATTTCAGATATTGGTTTGTCAGTATGTATCAACAGGTTTTTAGCTTCAATAAGTTTGCGGGTCTCAATAATTTCCGATACGCTTTTTTGTAAAATATTCTGGCAAATTAGGTTGAGGCTACGCGCCGTCATAAATAGTTTTGATGCGTAAAATTCGACACCTTTAGCCCTTCGAAAGTTTTCTTCCAGCAAGGCTAAAAAGTTTTTAAAGGTAATATTGTTGGTTTTTAATGTGTCGTTGCTGTTCTCACCATCTATCTTTTTCCGTTCAGATTCTACCATGGCAAACAGGGCAGATAGTAAATGTTGTATAACAGGATAGTCAGGCACGTGAGCCAGCATTTCATTATGCATCATATCGCACAGTGCTGCCATACGGTTAAAACAGTTACCCTTTTGTGTACTTATGGTGGCATAGTCATGGTAAAAACTGTAGAGCCTAAAAGTAGTGTCAGGTATAAACTCGCTCGCAAAGCGTATTACCCACATGTCGCAACGGTCATTATTTAACCCTGGCCTCACGCGATGTATTTTGCCTTTAGTAATAAAACTTACAAATGGTGCAGTGTAAGTCTCGGTCTTAAAATCTATAAAATGTTCCAGCACACCCTCTATCCCAATAATCAGTTCCTCAAAATCATGATTATGCGGCTTATTAGGCTGCGTTTCTATGCGTAGGGCTTCTTCGGGGGTAAGGCGATATATTTTAAAGAGTGGGGTCAATGGGAGAAATTGCTTTACGTGAATGGGAAAAATAGTATAAGCCGATTGTAAGGTTAACCAGTGGTATTACAATGTTTAGATAAAATACGAGGTGGTTTTCTGAATAAAAAAATATTGCAATAATTTGCAGTACTCCAGGCAATAAGAAAGTAACAAATTTTTGTTTTGACTGCCAAAAATATATAAGGTTAAGCACACTTGCAATTATTATGTTGAAGGCTAACATTGTTAACAAAAATAACATTCCCTGACCGGGGCCGTCAATCATAAACCAGACAAAAAACTCAACCGTGCCGGTTAGCAACAGCAGTATTAAACTTGTCATATATTTTTTTTTGCCGGTCATGGTAAATGCTTAGGGTATGAAAAAGCTAATATAAACATTCCCTGACAATGTAAGGTAAAATAGCACTTCTAACATTTTACTACTACCGATCTTGTTATAAACTGATAAAAAAACCTCCGCTTTTGCGGAGGCTAAAATAATAAAACTAAACTATTTTTTCTTTTCTGTGGGCCATACAAAACCGGTACTTTCGGCTATAGGCTTAATAGGCATAATGCTGCGGTGGCTGGTTATTTTGCCATCTTTAAGCGTGTAAATTTCGGCATCTTTAAATTTAAACGATTTGCCCGTAGGTTTCTGCCCTTTAAAATCGCCTTTCCAGGTGCCGCTCCAGTCAGATACTACAACAACATCATTTCCATCACTATAGTATTTATCGTTCTCAATTTTAAAATCAGGAAAAGCAGTAGCCCATTCTTTTTGATACACTATAAGAGAGTCGGTGCCTTTAAATTCTTCAGGTTCAAAAGAGCCGTCACCATATTCGGTAAAGCTTTCGGCATGATTTTTAAAAATATTTGGTATGTCATTTTTAACATACGCTTTATTCATTTTTTTAACAGTGGCTATATTTTTATCTGCGGTAGTACTACTGTCAGCAGTGGTACCGTCAGTCGAAACATCTACCGAAACATTTTTTTTACACGATACGGCCATAAGGGAGCATAGAGTAAAGGCAAAAAGCAAAGATTGTTTTTTCATTGTGGTGTAATTTACTGGTTAATAGGTAAATGTATTTAATTATGGAGGTTTTGGCAATACCTAATAATAGGTATTTTTAGTATGTTGAAGCACAATGGTATACCTAAGTAAACTTTCATTTTTTTTGAACGATTATTAACATGATAACAAGCATGTTGTGTTTATTTAGATATTAAATTTGTTATACACTTAATTGTTTTAGCGTCAGGGTTAATCTGAATCTAAAAACATAAATCTGAAATTAATTATGGCTACAAAAAAAATAATAACTACAGAACCCCTACAGTTTAATAAAGCTGACATTATAGAAAGATACACAGACTATTGCCTTATGCACGGGCATAAGCCTGCCACGGTTTATAAGTTTGCAAAAGAGAATGGTTTTGAAGAAGCCGATTTTTATAAATACTTTGCGTCTTTCGATTCGCTGGAACGTTTCTTTTTTGTAGAAATGTTTAACCATGCCCTTGAAACACTTGAACAGTCGCCCACTTACAATGACTTTACAGGAGTAGACAAATTATCGGCATTTTACTTTACCTTCTTCGAGATCGCTACGGCAAACAGGAGTTATGTGCTGTACAGCCTGGAAGAAGGCGGGTCGCCGGGTAAAAACCTGCTTAAGCTTAAAGAGCTTCGCAAAGAGTTTACCGTATATGCACAGGCAATTTTAGATAAGCCATTTGATATACCTAACCAGCGTGCCGATAAATTTCAGGGCGATGCATTGCGCGAGGCAGCATGGCTTCAGTATTTATCCATCTTTAAATTTTGGATAAAAGACACATCGCCAGGTTTTGAAAAGACCGATATTTTTATCGAAAAATCGGTTAAGGCATCGGCAGATCTGGTGTACAATTCACCGCTTAAAAGCCTGTTCGACCTTGGGAAATTTATTTATAAAGAAAAATTTACGGCATAACCCTATATGAAAAGATTAGATTCTATCCCCACAAATAAGATTGACAGGGTGGCCAAACTGGTTACCACAGGTGTGAAGGTAGGGGGGAATTACCTTAAATATTACGGGAACAAAATGGTTAACCCGGAGCTAACCAAAGACACCCTGCACCAAAACAATGCCGCCGATATTTATGACGGCCTTAAAGAGCTTAAAGGCAGTGCACTTAAAGTAGCCCAAATGCTTAGTATGGAAAAAAACCTGCTGCCGCAAAGCTATGTAGAAAAGTTCTCGCTGAGCCAGTTTTCTGTACCGCCTTTATCGGCACCGCTGGTTATAAAAACCTTCAGGAAATATTTTGGTACAGACCCGCATGTATTGTTCGACGAATTTAGTGCCGACTCTATAAATGCAGCAAGCATAGGGCAGGTGCACAAAGCTAAAAAAGACGGTAAGGAGCTGGCGGTAAAAATTCAGTATCCCGGAGTGCGCGACAGCATTAGTACAGATATTGCCATTGTAAAACCTATTGCCATACGCATGTTTAATCTTCAGGGAACATCTGATGAGTATTTTCAGGAGATTGAAGATAAGTTAACCGAAGAAACCGATTATACTTTAGAGTTACAGCAAAGTGAGTTTGTGCGTGAAGCCTGCGAACAGATAGAAAACATAAGGTTCCCTAAATATTACCCTAAGCTTTCGTGCGAAAAGATAATTACAATGGACTGGATGGAGGGCATTCACCTATCTGAATATTGTAAAGAAAACCACAGCCAGGAAGAACGTGATACAATAGGGCAGGCTTTGTTTAATTTTTATATGTTCCAGATACATAAGTTGAAATTTTTTCATGCCGATCCGCATCCCGGTAATTTCCTTGTAGATAATAAGGGACAACTTATTGCAATAGACTTTGGGTGTATGAAAAAAATACCCGATTCGTTTTACATTCCGTATTTCGAACTGATAGAGAAAGGCACGTTAGAGAATGAAGCACTATTCAGGGAAAAACTGACCGAGCTCGAAGTGCTTAAAGCAAATGATTCTCCTGCCGATGCCGACTTTTTTGCAGCGTTGTTTAAAGACCTGCTTACAGTTTTTACAAGGCCTTACCAAAGTGAAACATTCGATTTCTCTGATAAAAGCTTTACCGATGCTATTGCTGCCTTGAGCGAAAAGTTTGCCAACGATAAAACCCTTCGCAAAATGAACGGTAACCGCGGTTCTAAACATTTTATATATGTAAACCGCATGTTCTTTGGATTATACAGCCTCCTTGCCGACCTGGGTTCTATCATAAAAATAAATGATTATGAAAAGTACCACTTACAAGGGCAACAAGAGCTATCTGCCGTCTAAGCCCTGCGCTACATGCGGCCGGGAATTTACCTGGCGCAAAAAGTGGGAGAAAAACTGGGATGAGGTAAAATACTGCAGCGATGGTTGCAGGAAATCTAAATAATTTTAACCACAAATTTCACGAATTTTGAATTGTGAAATTTGTGGTTTTTCTTTTTAATCTTTGTGTCTTTTATGTAACTCCAAAATTTATCGGTATTATATCAGTGATGATTTGTGAAATTAGTGTCTAACTATCAATCTCATGTTTATCTCTGTGAAATTGCCGACAACAAAAAGTTAAACCACTTCATTTTCGCAAAGTTTTTCTTATTTTTGAAAGCTATTTGCAATTATGGAAGAAGAACAAGTAATACTGGTAAATGACAGGGATGAAGCCATAGGGCTGATGCCAAAAATGGAAGCTCATGAAAAAGCATTGCTGCACCGTGCATTCTCAGTTTTTGTGCTTAACAAAAATAACGAGATCATGTTGCAACAGCGTGCTGCCGAAAAATACCATTCGCCCCTGTTATGGACCAATACTACCTGCAGCCACCAGCGCGACGGCGAAAGCAACATTGCCGCAGGCACCCGCAGGTTACAGGAAGAAATGGGTTTTACCACAGAGCTTAAAGAGCTGTTCTCTTTTATATACAAAGCCCCGTTTGATAATGGCCTTACAGAGCATGAGTTTGACCATGTTATGATAGGCTACTATAATGATGCACCGCAGATAAACCCCGAGGAAGCCGAAAGCTGGAAATGGATGGCTATTGAGGATGTAAAAGACGATATGCAGGCCAACCCCGATAGTTATACCGTTTGGTTCAGGATCATATTTGATGAGTTTTACCATTTTTTAGAGCAGGCCCCCTAACCCCCAAAGGGAGAATAAAGACAACAGGCTAAGCCTGGCTCTGTGTCCTGATAAAACCTTTTTAATCAATATAAAACGATGTCTCTATGTGGTAAAATAAGCATATAGAAATAATTAGTGAAATTCGTGTCTAAGAAAATATGAAAGTAACCGTAAGCAGAAGCGCCCACTTTAACGCTGCCCACCGCCTGTACCGAAAGGACTGGACAGAGGAGCAAAACAATGCTGTTTTCGGTAAATGCAATAACCCTAACTATCATGGGCATAATTATGAACTGATTGTGGGTATAACCGGAGAGGTAGACCCGGAAACAGGCTATGTTATTGATATTAAAATATTAAAGGATATTATTGCCGATGAGGTAGAAACTCCTTTTGACCATAAAAACCTTAATCTTGATGTGCCGGAGTTTGCCGACCTTAACCCTACTGCCGAGAATATTGTGGTAGTAATATGGAACAGGATGCGCAGCCGCATAAACCCTGCACACGATATTGAGGTAACCCTGTATGAAACACCAAGAAATTTTGTAACCTATAAAGGAAACTAAACCAAAAAACTTACTATGAGCATAAAATTGTACCCACTGGTATTTGAACCCATACTGCAGGACAGGATTTGGGGAGGCACTAAACTTAAAACCGACCTTGGCAAAAACATCCCTACGCAAACTACCGGCGAGAGCTGGGAACTGTCTACCGTGCAGGATAACGTTAGTGTTGTAAAACAGGGCGAGTATGCGGGTAAACCATTAACCGATTTGTTAGAGCAATTTCCTGCTGAGGTGCTGGGTACTAAAGTGCACGAACAGTTTGGCACGCAATTCCCGTTACTGTTTAAGTTTTTAGATGCTAAAGAAGATCTTTCCATTCAGGTACACCCTAACGATGAGCTGGCTAAAAAACGCCACAACTCTTTTGGCAAGACCGAAATGTGGTATGTAATGCAGGCCGATGAGGGTTCGCGCATTATTGTGGGCTTTAAAGAAAAATCGAGCCCGGAAGAATACCTGGATAAGCTTAAAAATAAAAACCTGATAGACATCCTTAATGAGCAGCCGGTAAAAAAAGGTGATGTTTACTTTTTAGAAACCGGAACTATACATGCTATTGGTGCAGGTATCGTTATTGCCGAAATTCAGCAAACGAGCGATATTACGTATCGTATTTATGACTGGGACAGGGTAGATGCTAACGGTAACGGCCGCCAGCTGCATGTTGAAGAGGCGCTTGAAGCCATGAACTACAACCCCACCGATACTAAAAAAGAGTACACAAAAAATATTAACGAAAGTAACGTAACGGTTGATTGCCCATACTTTACCACAAACTATTTTCCGCTTGAGGGAAGTGCAGATATTACTAAAGACGGCAAGAGTTTTAATGTGTATATATGCACAGAAGGTGAATATAGCATTGATGCAGAGGGCGAAACCTATAGTTTTAAGAAAGGTGATACAGTGCTAATTCCTGCGGCTTTAAAGGCTTTTACGCTTAACGGCAGGGCAACATTGTTAGAAATATATATTTCTTAACAAATTAGTGAAGGATAAATCGTAGTTTTGCGGCTGAAATTAAAATCATTAAGAAATGGCAAGTGTTAAAAATTTAAAGAAAGATATCAATTTTGTATTAGGCGATATCATCGAAGCAGTATATATTACTGAATTATCTGCTGGTGGTGAGGCTACTGATAAATCAGAAGCGCTTATAGACGAGGCTATTACAACTTTTGACAGCCTTATCAAAGAGGTTAACGCTAAAAATGTTGAAAATAAAAAAGCACACTTTAAGCAAATAAGTAAAAAGCTGGAAGAGTCTGCTAACCAACTTATTGGAAAGCTACAGACACTTTAAGCGAAAAATATCAATAAAAAGTGCAAATATCATTTTGGAAATTTAAAATCTACTATTATATTTGCACCCGTATTGAGAATGCCGGTGTAGCTCAGTTGGCTAGAGCAGCTGATTTGTAATCAGCAGGTCGTGGGTTCGAGTCCCTCTATCGGCTCAATAAAAAACCGCTTCAGGAAACTGAGGCGGTTTTGTCGTTTAGGAGGGAATGATGTGTTAATTATTATGGTTCAATTTATAAAAATGTCACGCAAAGGCGCAGAGGCGCAAAGCGGGAATGTATAAGCTGGTGTGTCTCATCGACTGTTAAGTCGCAAAGCTTTGTTACTTACCAGTCGCTTTTAGCACAGCACGGTGCTTTTTAGCTTGCGACTCTGAGCCTTTGCGTGACAAAATAATTTTAGGATATTTGGCTGCTTAAATATATTGATTACCCTTTCCAGGTAATATAAACTACATCGCTGGTATTGTCCCAATTAATTACCATAGTATCTTTGACTACTTTTTTAATTACGCCTGTACTTTTATAATCGGCATACATAACGGTAAGTGTGTCATGTTTAAGAGTATAAGGCATATTGCCATCGCCATCATGATCCACCACATAAAACGATTTTTTTGTTAATTCAAAATCAGCATGCGGTCCATTATTGTCTAAAGTCCAGATACCGTACAGGCTTTCCGGGTTGTATTTAGGATTAATGACAGTATTCTGTAAAACGGTTTCCTTTATTGTTTCAGGAGCTGCTTTGGTAACAACAATTGTATCGCTAACTTTCTTTATAGTGGTTTCTTTTTGTTCTTTAGCACATGATGCAAGCAGTAAGCATAAGCTTATGGGTAATAAAAACTGTTTCATGAAAAATTAAAAAAAAATGATGGTTTATTGCAGTTAACATTTTATGCCAATTTACACATTAAAAGCTATTTGCGTATTGCAGTCAATGATTTTGTAATGTTTGTGCTAAAAAAATAACACCACAATACATAATAATGCTTTGAATATTAAAAAACCTTGTTATATTTGCACCCGTATTGAGAACGCCGGTGTAGCTCAGTTGGCTAGAGCAGCTGATTTGTAATCAGCAGGTCGTGGGTTCGAGTCCCTCTATCGGCTCAATAAAAAAACCGTTTCAGGAAACTGAAGCGGTTTTGTAGTTTTATTTCTTTTCTAACAAAAATTGAACTCGTCTTTTTCGGGACGTGCTATAAAAATCTTTTGATTTTAATTTGTTCCCCTTGTAAATTAATTCCCTTGTAAAGTTGGATTCATAATGGTATCTTATAAAAAAGTCGTGCATTGTAATTTCTACTTCTTTTAAATGAGCCAAATTATTAAGCTCTAATTTATTAAATCCGTAAATTGCTATTGATGGATTCGGATCTTCTTCAAATATTTTTTTAGGAATTGTAATGTTGCCTGATTCAATATCGCTGTAATAAAATGTGTCCTTGTATCGTAGAGTTGCAAAGGCAGGTGAACTTGCACTGTCTTTAAATGTTATTTGTAATGTATCACTTGTTTTAGCAGTATCATAAATTTGGTTTATCCTTTTTTGTGTATGCCTGTCATAAGATTCTCCAAATACGAATGCTATTTTATTACCTTTTATTGTAAACGTACCATATCCGTACCAGATTTGCATGTCGTCTGTACTAAATTTATGTTCAAATGTTTTTGTTTTTGGATACAGATAGTAATAGTTGCTAAACATAGATGCATCTTTTTGGGAATAAATAAGAGTATCCTGTGCATTACACATTGACGCAAATAAAAAGAGCTGAAATAGATTAAGTATTTTCATGAATTGTGGAGTAAATTCAAATATAAAGCTTTTTGGTGCAGTTTTAATTATTAATAATAGTTTAAAGTTAAAATTAATTTTAACTTTGTTTAGTTTTATATTAATTTTATTTATATTTGTTGTTATATAATTTAAGTGTTATGCAATTATCTAAACTTCCTGTTACATGTCCCAGTTGCAGCAGCGGCCTTAATGTATCGCAGCTTACGTGCCCATCGTGCAGTACACAGGTGTCAGGGATGTTCTCACTACCAGGATTAGTGCGCCTGCCCGAAGATGACCAGGCCTTTATACTGCAGTTTTTTTTAACCAGCGGCAGCCTTAAAGAGATGGCTTCGCGGTTGGGTATAAGCTACCCCACGGTGCGCAACCGCCTGGACGACCTTATAGCCAAACTAAAAACCATTATGCCACAAGAATAAACCAACCTTACCTCATGAAGAAAATTATTATTAACCCTTTTGAAAAATTTACCGAAATCCAGCTTTTTATACTGGGCGTTGCGTTAACCGTTGGCGGCAGCCTGTTAAGCTACCTGCTTAAATGTCGTGTAGACGGTGTACTGCATATAGGTGCAGGAATAAACGTAACCATAGCCCAGTCGTTTATAGATAGTGGCATAGCTACTTTTTCCCTGTTCATAGTATTCTATGTATTAGGACTCGTCATTAATAAAAAAACAAGGCTTATAGATATTTTAAATACCGTACTTATAGGGCGCAGCCCTATGTATTTGCTTACCCTGGGTAATGTAAACGGCCTTATTAATACTATGGATAAGGGAGCGGCTTCTGCCAATACTGTAGCTACAAATTTTTCGCCTGTAGAATATGCCGGCCTGCTGTTCTTTAGCTTGTTCGCTATATGTTTTTTAGTATGGATTGTCGCCTTGCTATATAACGGCTTTAAAACCGCTACCAACTTAAAATCTACCACACATAAAATAGCATTTGGCGTAAGTATCTTTTTTGCCGGCATAGTTGCCGAGATTATTGTGTATTCTATTAACTACTAATATATCATCATGAAAAAATCATTCCTCTTACTTGTCCTTCTTTTTAGTACGGTGCTTACAGCGCAGGATATTACCGGAGCATGGCATGGCCTGCTCACTTTTCCGGGCGGCAAGCTGCGCATAGATATTAACATTACAAAACCGGCTACCGGCTATGCGGCAACTATGGATAGCCCTGACCAGAGTGCGAAAGACATACCGGTTACAACTATAGATTTTATGAGCAATACGCTTACGTTTGCCATACCTGCCGGAAATATTGATTATAAGGGAGAACTTTTAAACGGTGAGTTTGTAGGGACTTTTACGCAAAACAACTATCCTATGGCACTAACACTTGGCCGTAAAGAGGTTAAAGTAGCAGCACTGGTACGGCCACAGGAGCCTGTTAAGCCCTACCCGTACTATGAGGAAGCTGTAACATTTAAAAATGAAAAAGCAGGAATTACTTTTGCGGGTACACTTACATTGCCTAAAAAAGAAGGTGCTAACTATCCTGCTGTAATCTTAATAACCGGTAGTGGCCCACAAAATCGTGACGAGGAACTTTTAGGGCACAAGCCGTTCCTTGTGCTGTCAGACTATCTTACGCGTAATGGTATTGCGGTATTAAGATATGACGACAGGGGCACAGCAGCATCCGGCGGGGAATTTGAAGGTGCTACCGCGGCTGATTTTGCAACAGATGCCGAGGCTGCGTTTAACTACCTGCTTACCCGTAAAGAAATAAATAAAAAAAAGATAGGGCTTGCCGGGCATAGCGAGGGTGGTGTTATTGCCCCAATAGTTGCGGGTAATAACCCTAATGTTGCCTTTGTAGTACTTATAGCGGGTACAGGTATACCGGGAGATGAGCTTATGGTACTCCAAAATTTCCTTATAAATAAAGCTGGTGGCATGCAAGAGGAAGAACTTAACAAAATGAGCGTTATTCTTAAAAATGCCTATAGCGTTATTAAAACAGAAAAAGACCAGGCTGCCATGAAAGTAAAAGTAACCGCAGTATTTAATGAGCAGCTAAGGCCGTTGTTTATTTCTAAAGGTATTCCGGCAGCACAGGTAAACGAGCTTATTACCGCACAGGTAGATGACCTTACATCGCCATGGTTTACTTACTTTTTAAGGTATAACCCTGCGCCTGCCATAGAAAAACTAAAATGCCCTATACTGGCCATTAATGGCGAGAACGATTTGCAGGTGCCTTATAAAGCTAATCTTGATGCCATAAAGCGTGCAGCTGATAAAGGCGGGAATAAAAAAGTAACCATAAAATCATTCCCGGGCTTAAACCACCTGTTCCAAACGAGCGCCACAGGGTTGCCGTCTGACTATGGCGATATCGAAGAAACTTTTGCCCCTGCTGCATTGGCCGAAATATCAGGATGGATACTTAAACAGGTAAAATAGTATGCATGGTTTACAAATCTAAAATAGGGGTGGGCATGGTTAGTGTGCTTGCAGTAGTATACACTGCCTGCTCGCTCCTTATGCTTTTTGATGATTCCTGGCCGGCAATACTAATTATAACCCCTGTTTTTGTTCTTGTGGCATATACGCTTTTTACAACCCGTTATATTGTGGAAGGAGAAAATCTAACTATAAAATCGGGGCCTTTTTACAACAAAATTTTTAGTATAAAAGCATTCCGGAAAATTGTAAAAACAAACAGCCTCATTACCGCTCCGGCATCATCTACAGATCGTATTGAGCTATTTTTTAATGGCTACGACAGCGTGGTTATTTCACCAAAAGATAAAGACGCTTTTATAAATCATTTAAAAAGTATAAACCCTGCTATTGTTTATGAGGGTTAAAAAGGCTTCGAACTAAATTATGGATTATGAAAAAAGTATACCCGTCTAAAATAGGAGTGTGGCTTATGGTTATTTTAATAACGGCAACGGTGCCGGGCTTTTATGCTGCAATTGCAAAACAAGACTATGCAGGTTTGCCCGTATTAATAATTGTTACCATTTTTGTAGTGCACCTTATAGCTACAACACGCTATACAATAGACGGTATTATGTTGCGCGTGCAAAGTGGGTTTATCGTTAATAAAAAAGTAAGCATTACAACTATTAGCAAAGTTGTGGAAACATATAATCCCATTAGCTCTCCGGCAGCCTCTTTAGACAGGCTTCAGGTATATTATAATAACGGCACAGTTATAATTTCTCCAAAAGACAAAGCGGGTTTTATAGGTCATTTGCAGTCTGTCAATCCCAATATTGTATTTGTACCCAGAAATAAAAAGGGGTAATATTTACGTTTAAGCTGCTGTACCGATATTTTTTTATCTTTAGGGTGTAACAAATCGAAGGGCATTTCGACTTACATGTAACAAGAAACCTAATTTATGAAAAGAATAATCTGTACGCTGGCTTTAGCGTTAGCCATGGGCACTGTAGCCCATGCCCAGAAAAGCAAAGACGTTAAGGTAAGTATAGACCTTAAAGATGTTAAAGATGACAAAGTACTGGTAACGGTTATTCCGCAGCCTTTTACCACAGATGTTACTACATATTACATTCCTAAAACCGTACCGGGAACCTACAGCGTAGATAATTACGGCACTTTTATAGAAGCTTTTAAGGCATTTGATAAGAATGGCAAAGAGCTTACTGTTACTAAAGGCGATGAAAATTCATGGAATATTACCGGAGCGAAAAAACTGGCTAAAGTAACTTACCTTGTTAACGACAGCTACGATAACGAGTCGGAAAAAGAAGATCCTATTTTCTCGCCATCGGGTACAAATATTTTGGCAAACCAAAACTTTGTGCTTAACACACATGGCTTTGTTGGCTATTTTAAAGACAGGACAGAGGTGCCTTATGAAGTTACCATTACACACCCTGCTACGCTTTGGGGCGCTACATCTATGGTAGACACCAATGCAGCTACAGATGTGGATGTGTTTACAGAGCCACGCTATCCAGCCCTTGTAGAGCACCCAATAATGTACTCTAAGCCGGATTATACTACATTTACTGTAGATGGTATGGAGATACTTATAAGCGTGTATTCGCCTACCGGTAAAGTATCGGCCAAAGAAATTACTCCGGCAATGGAGAAAATGATGAGGGCTCAGAAAAAATTCCTTGGGCCTATAAACAGCACAAAAAAATATGCGGTTCAAATTTACCTTTCTACAGGAGGTAAAGATGATGCAACGGGCTTTGGCGCGTTAGAACATCCTACATCTACCACGGTGGTACTGCCGGAACAAATGCCTATAGAGCAGCTTGAAGAAACATTAAAAGATGTAGTTTCTCACGAGTTCTTTCACATTGTAACGCCACTTAGCATACACTCTAAAGAAATACAGTTCTTTGATTATAACAATCCTAAAATGAGCGAGCACCTTTGGATGTACGAAGGTGTAACCGAATATTTTGCTAACCTTTTTCAGGTTAACCAGGGGCTTATAGATGAAGATGCTTTCTTTACCCGTATTGCCGAGAAAATTGCCGGTGCAAAAAGGTTTGATGATACTATGCCGTTTACTAAAATGAGTAAAAATGTATTAGAAGAACCATACAAGGCTGCTTATGTAAATGTGTATCAAAAAGGTGCGCTTATTGCAATGTGTATAGATATACAAATGCGCGAAAGCAGCAATGGGCAAAGAGGTATACTTAGCCTTATGCAGGCATTAAGCAAAGAGTATGGTAATAACAAACCGTTTAACGACGAAGATTTGTTTGCTAAAATAACATCACTAACATATCCTGCCGTTGGCGAATTCTTAAAAACATACGTTGCAGGCCCTACGCCAATACCTTATGATACCTATTTTGCTAAAATGGGTGTTACAAAAACCATGATAAAAAAACCGGGCAACCCGTTTATAAAAGGAGAAACAGAACCTTATATTACGGTTAATCAGGGTAAAGAAATATTTTTAAGGCCGGATATAGAGCCTAATGAATTTTTTAAAACACTTGGTATAGCAAAAGGCGATGTTATACTTGCTATTAACGATACGGCTTATAACCTTGATAATATTTATGATATGATCACGGCAAGCACAACGTGGAAAGATGGCGAGGCTATAAGTGTAAAAATTAAACATGATGGTAAGGAAAGTGTTGTGAAAGGAAAAGTGAAACTGCCTGTAGATGAGGTAGAAGGCTATCATGCTACCGAGGCTTCTAAAGCTAAGCTTAGGGAAGCATGGCTTAAAGGTTAATAAATAACCATTTTATTGGCATATTATTAAGAATAATCTCCGGCAAATACGATTTGCCGGGGATTTTTTGATTAATAAGAAATTGTTAAATATTTTAATTGTAAGATAGTGAGCGTGTTAAGTTTTTTTGTAATTTGGTGGAAACCAATCTTTACTATGAAAAAATTACTACTCTTAACATTTTTTGCGTTAGGCAATTGCCTTTATGCCCAAAACACAGCAGCCACCTGCGAATCAGCCTATTCACTTTGCGGTGCCCTTGGTGAGCCATTTCAAAACACCATAAATGCTGTAAGTGCCGATTCTACATCGGTAGCCTCATTTGGTTGCCTTGCTACCACGCCAAATCCCGCATGGTTTTACCTGCCAATCAGCCAAAGCGGAGATTTAACTTTTACAATGACTCAAATAAGCGATACTGGAGCCTATATTGATGTAGATTTTATATGCTGGGGTCCGTTTAACAGCCTTGACGGTGTATGTGGCCCAGAAAACCTTAAGCCTGAAACGCAGGTTGGATGCAGCTATTCTACTGCCCCTATAGAAACTTTTACTATAGTAGGAGCTACAGAAGGTGACTATTACATGATCCTGATAACTAATTTTAGTAACCAGCCCGGTACTATAACTATAGAGAATACAGGTGGTACTAATGTGGGCCCGCAGGGCGTATTAAATTGCTCCGGTATTAATCTTAACGCCTTTTTAGATGCTAATGCAAATGGCACCCAGGATACAGGCGAGATAAGTTTTCCTTATGGTAATTTTATTTATGAAGCAAATGCAGATGGCAATGTCCATAATGTAACAGCGTTTAGCGGTGATTTTACTATTTATGACCAAAACCTGACTAATGTGTATGATGTAAGTTATGAGGTATCTCCACAATTTGCGGCTTATTATACGGTTACAACACCATCGTATACTAATTTGGCGGTAGAAGAGGCTAACAATATAGTTACTTATAATTTCCCTGTGGTATCAACAGGAGATTACCATGATTTAAATACAAGTATCATCGCTTTAGGCCCGCCGATACCAGGGTTTAGTTATGATTACTCCATTACTTATACAAACTCCGGGGTGGGAGTACTGCCTACAGGCACAGTAAGCTTTACAATTGAACCTGGTTTTGAGATTTTAGAAGTTTATCTTGGAGGTGTTCCGATTATTGTAACCCCTACAGCTACAGGTTTTGAATATACTTTTACTAACCTGCAGCCTTTTGAAACGGCTGTACTATATGTAAGTGTACAGGTGCCGTTATTGCCGGATGTAGCACTGGGAGATTTAGTTACTGCAACGGTAACCGTTACTCCATTAGAAGACGATGTGGAACCGGAAGATAACACCTCTACCTCTGTTCGCGAAGTTGTGGGTTCTTATGACCCTAATGATATTACAGAATCAAGAGGCAGGGAAATTGAGATAAATACTTTTGATGATGCTGATTATTTATATTACACGGTACGTTTCCAGAATACGGGTACATACCATGCGCGTAATGCAAGGATAGAAGATCTACTGGGTACACAGTTTGACTATAGTACGGTACAGGTTATACGTTCAAGCCATGACTTTACTATGGACAGGCAAAACAATCACCTTACCTGGACGTTTAATAATATTTACCTGCCGGCATCTCAGGATAACGAGCCTGCAAGCCACGGTTATATTTACTTTAGGGTAAAACCTTTACCGGGTTATGAAGTAGGCGATATCATACCAAACTCTGCCGATATTTATTTTGACTTTAACCCTGCAATTGTAACAAACACATTCGAGTCTGAATTTGTAGAAAGGGCATTGGCAGTTAAACCGGTTGTGGCTAATAGTTTTGTACTGTACCCTAACCCTGCTAAAAACCTTGTTAATATTACGGCATCAGCTAATAGCGATACTATTGCTGCGGTAAAAATATATGACCTTACAGGTAAAACTATTTACACAACTAAAGCTAATGCAGCAAGCCTTACCATAGACAGTGCTGCATTTGCATCGGGAACCTATTTTGTAGAAGTAGTAAATAATGCAGGAGCTAAAACCGTTCAGAAATTGCTAATAGAATAATGATTAATAATCATAATCCAAACCCCTGTCGGATAATCCGGCAGGGGTTTTTGCTTTATCGGCATAACTGTTTAAAAGTGCAGCAGCAGGGTAGGGTAATGAATGGTTTAAATGTTTAATTACCAAACCAACACTTATGAAAAGAATACTACTATTAGCCCTGACTTTTGCCGGGCAATTTGTTTACGCGCAAAACGACGGATTAACATGCGAAACTCCTCACTCGCTATGCAATGGGCTTGAATTCCCATATGTGAATTCTGTAAATGTGCCTGCTGCCAGCGAAGAATCGGCTCTTTCTTATGGATGCCTAGATACAACTCCTAATCCCAGCTGGTTCTCTTTACCCATAGGCGAGAGCGGCACTGTTAGTGTAACAATAAATCAGACTCATAATAGCGGCGAATCTCTTGATGTAAATTTTATTGCATGGGGACCATTTGAAAATGCGGAGGCTTGCGGGCATGAAAATCTTAATCCTAATACGCAAGTGGGTTGCAGTAACTCTGAAAGCCTCACAGAGGTATTTACAATGCCTAATGCTGTTGCAGGTACACACTACATTGTAATGGTTACAAACCCAAGCAATCAACCAGCTACGCTTATGTTTACCCCAGCCGGCACTACAGGGCCTAACGCACTTAATTGCGATGTGGCAAGTATAGGCCATAATACGTTAAGCAATATTGTACTTTATCCTAATCCTACTAAAAACAGTTTTAACATGACAGCAGGTGGTAGTGTTATTACATCGGTAAATATATATGACCTTGCCGGTAAAACTATCTTTAGAGTAAATGCAAATGCCCAAAGCGTTACTATAGATACCTCTGCCTTAGCAACGGGTACTTATCTCACGGAGATAATAAACAGCGATAATGTTAAAACCATTAAGAAGCTAATAATCAATTGATTTTTAATAGTTGTACAAAAAAAAGTGGGCCGGATGCTCACTTTTTTTGTAATTAAAAAGGATTAAGCTTATTTATTGTTTCCTGTTTTATCCTGCGCTTGTCTAATTCAATGGCAATTTCTGTATTAATTTCGTTTTGTAATGTTATTTTAAAAGTTTCTATCTCAGTATTTACCTCCTGTATATATTGCTCTATAAAGGCTACATCTTTTAGCATAGCGGCTTTTACAGAGGCAATGGCAGCATCATTGTTTTCTATCTTTTCAAAGTAATATTCCTCAATAAAAAGAAATCCTTTTACTATTGCGAATTTGTTACTTGCTTTTAGCAGGCTTTCAATTTTTTGTTTCAGGAGGTTGTGGTCGCCTTTTATGGGAATACTATAATAGGCATAGTTTACAACATCACCCTCATGGTAATCAAAACCTTCGGGGGCGTTATTGTCGGTCAGGGTTTTAGATTTAATTTCTACCGACAGTAAGTCTTTTTGCAGTTCCGGCGGCTGTATGTTATAATCTTCCTGAAGTTCTTCCTTGTAAAGGTCAGATTTTAGCTGGGCGTCATCGGCATTTGCTATCTCTTTTTTTACATTATCAATTATCTTAGAGTAAATTGTTTTCATAGTTAGTCGTTTTACCCAAAGTTACAAACCTCAAAAAGGAAGATTCCAAATAAAATATTAAAGCTTTCTTATATTATATGTAAAGCAAATGCTTATTTTGTGAAAACTTTTTATCCTGAACAGATATTGTTTGTAATATTATTGACTAAAATACCTGTAAATAATGGCTTGTTTATTTGCTTACGCACACGATTGATGAATACATATTTTTTATTACTTTGCGGAGATTTTAACGCATATACATTTCATGAAAAATACATTTCTTGCCCTTGCGGCATTGTTGGTTATTGTTGCCTGTAAAAAAGAAGACCACGGCGATGCTAATGTGCACATTACAGGAAACATTAAAGGCTTTAAAAAAGGGCAGCTTTTTATAAAAAAGTATAATGATACAGCACTTGTAAACATAGATACCATTGTTATAGATGGTGATTCTCATTTTGAAAGCCACTTAAAAATCGATTCGCCGGAGATGTTGTATTTGGTAATTGACAGGGTTAAAACAGCATCTGTAGATAACGATTTACCGTTTTTTGCCGAACCCGGCAATATAAAAATAGAAACCACAAAAGACGAATTTTTTGGCAAAGCAAAAATTACAGGGTCTGAAAACCAAAAGCTGTATGAAGAGTTTAAAGCAGTAAAAAATAAGTTTGTTAACGATAACCTCGACCTTACTAAGCTAAGCTATGAGGCGGGTAAAAACGTGGCAAGGCAGGATAGCATTGCCTTAAAAGCAGACCAGTTAAAAAAACGCCGCTACCTGCACACCGCAAACTTTGCGCTTAACCACGCCGATCATGAAGTTGGGCCGTATGTAGCAATATCTGAAATTGCGCAGGATATCAATTTAAAATATCTTGATACCATTAATAAAAGCATGACCCCTAAAGTGGCAAAATCACGCTATGGTAAAATGCTTACAGATGTTATTGCAGAACGTAAAAAGCTTGAAGCAGCTCCGGCGCAGTAATTTAAGATATACATCCATTAATAATTGTTGTTATGAAACACAAAGCACACATGTATTTCTGGATAACGGCATTGCTCATACTTACAGTGGGAGGCCTGCTGCAATTAATATCAACAAACAGTACTGTAGATATTAATGTTAAAGATATCTATCTGGTAATGGCAACTTTTCATTTTTCGCTATTCCTTGCTTTTATCTATTTTATGTTAGGGGTTTGCTATTGGTTTTTTTATAAGCAAAATATCCTGCTAAATAAAAAACTAACTAAAGTGCATACGGTAATTACTGTTTTGGGGTTACCGGCATATTTGCTGCTTAATATGTACATTGAATATAAAAGTGAAGAGCCGCTTTATGTAGTATTGGATAATTACCAGCTTTATTATAAAATACTGATGGGTATTTTTCTCACTGTTGTAATTGTACAATTTCTTTTTCCTGTAAACATACTTATAAGCCTTATAAAACGAAAAAAAGCATGACCCGCGGGTTATGCTTTTTTGTTATATGTGTTTGCTTTACAGTTTTAAAACTTGTTTCTGATGTAATACTTAGAATCCAGCCCATCATCCTCAAAACTATTAAGCGGTTTTGGCTTTGGTTTTTTGGCTGCCGTCTTTTTCTTCCAAAGTTCAAAGTTATCGTGCGATAGCTTCTTCTTCATAATATCTGTCACTTCCTTTTCAGACAATCCATATTGGGTTTTAATCTCATCAAAAGGTTTTTTCTCTTCCTGGGCCAGCGCAACAATCTTGTCTAACGCTTCCCTGTCCAGTTCGGCACGGCTACTCTTTTTCATCACGTGAAAAAATTAAATCAGGTAAATAGGTTAAATGTTTAAGAAATTCGTTTTATCAATATTACTAAAAAATCTAATAAGATGAGTGGGTATAGTATTTTTTCACAATTTGATAAAAAGAGGTTGCCTGCATAACCATAATTTAGTATTCTTGTTGCAAAATCTTTGAAATAATTTAATTAAGTCGTGTTTTAACTTAAAGTTTTTAAAGTAAGAGTCAAATATACATGTTGCGGTTTACGAATAATCTACCATTTAAGTATACAAATATGCCCAGGCTATTAATGCCAATTGTAGCGGCAGGCGCAGTAGCAATATCCATTTAGGAACTCCAAGGCCAACGCGCTCATTTATGTACATATAAATATTAGCAGGAAACACGGCTATAAGTAATGCAATAATACCCCACGCTGCCCATGACGATACTGCCGGAATACACAGCGCGACGCCTAATAAAAATTCGGCAATGCCGCTAATAAAGTTCAGCGCTTTAGGCGATGGCAGGGCGGGAGGAATCATGCGCTGGTATAATCTGGGCACCCTAAAGTGGTTTAACCCCGCCAAAATATAAATGGCTGCCATTATGTACAAGTGCCAGGGTAAGGTCATAAGAGTAGTGTTTATCTCAAAGTTAACAAATTTAAAGTTTAAGAGTAGAGCCAGACACGAATTTCACAAATTATCAGGAAATGAATACTTAAAATTCTTGTCCTATCAGTAATAGAACAAAAAAGGCTGCCAATTGGCAGCCTCTACGCACATAGCTGAATAACTATATTATTGTTTAGCCTCTTTTTGGGCGTCCTGTACCATTTTTTCGTTTGCAGTAATAGCAAACTCTACACGCCTGTTTTTTGCCATACCATCTTTAGTAGTATTGTCAGCAATCGGGTCGGCTTCGCCCATACCTTTAGCTTCTATCCTTGCACTTTTAATGCCTTTACCGCCTAAGTAGCTTTTTACGGCAGCAGCCCTCTGGTTAGAAAGGTTAAGGTTGTACTCATCGCTACCACTACTGTCAGTGTAACCAAAAATCTGTATGTTGGTATCGGGGTATTCGTTAAATACCGGAACCAGTTTATCAAGGTTAGCCTTAGCTGTAGATGTTAACGTAGCTTTATTAAGGTCGAAATTTACAGAGTTTTCACCCAGTGTAATTTTAATACCTTCGCCCACCCTTTCAACTTCAGCTCCCGGAAGCGCCTCATCTATTTTCTGGGCCTGTTTGTCCATCCTGTTTCCTATAAGGCCACCGGCTGTACCACCTACAACACCGCCTATAATTGCGCCCAGTGCCGTGTTACCGCCTTTACCTATGTTGTTGCCTAAAATACCGCCTATAACAGCGCCACCGGCAGCACCTATACCTACACCTCTTTGTGTATTGTTGGTGTTTTTAACAGACTCGCAAGAGGTTATGCCCATACTTGCAATAAAGGCAAGCGCCAGGATATAAATTTTTGTTGTTTTCATGCTTATTATAATTTGTGTTTATTGAATTTAAACTTTAGAGAAGCTGTATACAACCTCTACATTTTTACCGCCCACGCTTATATTATCTACAAGGTCAAAAGAGTTTTCTGTCTGGTTCCTTATAGTAAGTATATAACCTTCGGTTACACGTTTTGCTTTTTGGCCTTCGGTAATTTTAAGGTTAAAAGTGCCTGCTTTAGTAACCGTCCATACAATAGGGCTGGTAAAAGACGGGCATCCTGCACCAGATGAGGTAAGGTTCATGGTACCTTTATTATTGTTAGATATAAAATTCCACGAGCTGCCTACAAAGCATTTAGAGTCGGCAACATCAAAAGAAGTTACTTTAATATAATCAGAACCCGGGTACGACACGTTAGATATTGTCCAGTTACCTTTAATTCCAGTCTGCGATTTCTGGTCTAACGACCCGCACGAGGCAAACAATGCCACCATCATGCATAGTGCTAAAAACTTTTTCATAATTTGTAATACGTTTAGGTTATCTTACTTGTTTATTGGTATAAAGTTACAGGTTTTAATGCCTACTTTACAATAGCTGTGCTATTTTTTTAACAGGAAATAGTGTAATAAATGCACTGATAAATGTAAGGCTATGAGAGCCTGATGTTTGATTTTAAAGTAAAAGCCGAAGATTATTTTTTTTATTTTTACCCGATTAATGTTTTCTTAAAATTATCTTCCTTTAACACTTCAACTTATCGATTACGGGGTAATGATGCTAAAATGCCAATTTGTCACCAATGCATTTTTGGTACTTAATTTGACAACACTAAAACAACGAACAAAAAACCTTATACTATGGCAACAGGAAAAATTAATGTTTCGGTAGAAAACATATTTCCCCTAATCAAGAAATTTTTATACAGCGACCACGAGATATTTTTACGTGAACTTGTGAGTAACGCCACCGATGCCACTCTTAAACTTAAACACCTTACAAACATAGGCGAGACTGCTGTAGAGTATGGCAACCCTATAATAGAGGTTAAGGTAGATAAAGAGGCTAAGAAAATCTATATTACAGACCAGGGTCTTGGTATGACCGGCGAAGAGGTAGAAAAATACATTAATCAGGTAGCATTCTCCGGAGCTGAAGAATTCCTTGAAAAATATAAAGAATCTGCCAAAGATTCAGGTATCATTGGCCACTTTGGCCTTGGTTTCTATTCGGCCTTCATGGTGGCAGAAAAAGTAGAGATAATTACCAAGTCGTATAAAGATGAGCCTGCTGTACACTGGATATGTGATGGCAGCCCGGAATTTACGCTGGAACCAAGCGATAAAACAACCCGTGGTACTGAGATAGTACTGCACATTGCAGAAGATTCTCTCGACTTTTTAGAAGATTCTAAAATTCGTGAGCTTCTTAAAAAATACAACAAGTTTATGCCGGTGCCTATTAAATTTGGTACCCATAAAGAAAACCTGCCTGTACCACCGGATGCACCGGTAGATTACCAGCCCGAAGAAGTAGAGGTTGATACCTTTATAAACAACCCTAACCCGGCATGGACAAAACAACCGGCCGACCTTACCGATGAAGATTACAAAACGTTTTACCACGAGTTGTACCCTACACAGTTTGAAGACCCGTTATTCAACATACACCTTAATGTAGATTACCCGTTTAACTTAACAGGTATTTTATATTTCCCTAAACTTTCTGCCGACCTTCAGGTTCAGAAAGATAAAATACAACTGTACCAAAACCAGGTTTTTGTTACCGATAACGTAGAGGGCATTGTTCCGGAATTCCTTACCATGCTTCGTGGTGTGATTGACAGCCCGGACATTCCGCTTAACGTATCGCGTTCGTACCTTCAGGCCGATGGTGCCGTTAAAAAAATATCGAACTACATTACCCGTAAAGTAGCCGATAAGCTTAAATCGTTATTTAACGAGAACCGTGAGGACTTTGAGCAAAAATGGAACGACATCAAGATCGTATTAGAGTACGGTATGCTTAGCGAACCTAAATTCTACGAAAAGGCAGGCAGCTTTGTATTGTATCCTACGGTAGATGGTAAATTCTACACGCTTGAAGAGCTTAAAGAAAACCTGAAAGACACACAAACCGATAAAGACGGCAAACTTGTAGTGCTTTATGCGTCTAACAAAGACGCGCAGCACAGCTATATAGTATCTGCACAGGAAAAAGGCTATCAGGTGTTGTTGTTAGATTCTCCTATTGTGTCGCACCTTATCCAGAAGCTTGAAGCGGATAACGAGAACGTAACGTTTGTACGTGTAGATGGCGACCATGTAGAGAAACTTATCAATAAAGATGAGTTGCAGATTTCTAAACTTAGCGAAGACGAAAAAGAAAAGCTAAAAACGGCTCTTGAAGAAATTGTACCTAAGCAAAACTACAGCGTTCAGCTGGAGGCTTTAGATAGCAATGCAGCACCATTCATTATTACCCAGCCGGAGTTTATGCGCCGTATGAAAGAAATGAGTGCCAGCGGCGGTGGCGGTATGTTTGGTATGGGCAATTTCCCTGATATGTATAACCTTGTGGTTAACACTAACAGCGAACTTGCTACAAGCATATTGAACACTGAAGATAAAACGCACCAGGAAGCATTGGTTAAACAAGCGTTAGACCTTGCTAAACTAAGCCAAAACCTGCTTAAAGGCGAAGAGCTTACTGCTTTTGTAAAAAGAAGCTTTGAGCTGATAAAATAGACATTAGATAACAGATGTGAGGTAATAGACCTGTAGTGAAAGCTACAGGTTTTTTGTTTGCTATGAGTTTCAGTTTTAAGATAAATGATTAATGCAAAATTCACTATCTTTGAATTAAATAGTGACGTTATGGCAAGTATCACCTTAAATAATTCTTCTTTAAAGAGATACATAGATCTCTTTAAAAATATTGATCTTAAGTCCAAGAAAAAAATTATTGTTGGTCTTACCGAATCTATCAATGAGACTAATATATCGCCCAGCAATAATCTATCCTCTCTTTTTGGTGCGTGGGAAGATAACCGCGATTCAGATGAAATAATCAACGATATAAAATCTTCCAGAGTTAACAATCGTGATATCGAAAAATTCTAATGAAATATTTATTAGATACGAATATTTGCGTTCATTTTTTTAGAGGAAAATTTGACTTAGAAAATAAGTTTATTGAGATAGGAATTTTTAACTGTGTTATTTCTGAAATTACTCTTGCAGAATTAATTTACGGTGCTGAACATAGCACTAATCCTGAAAAAAATCTTCTGCTTATCGAATCGTTTACCACTAACATTGCGATTATCCCAATTATTGATTGTATCTATCTTTACGGAAAAGAAAAATCACGATTAAGGAAATTAGGTAAAATGATAAGTGATTTTGACTTACTCATAGGCACTACTGCTGTTTCATCAGATCTAATAATGGTTACAGAAAATATTTCTGAATTTGAAAGAATTGAAGGAATTCAAATTGAGAATTGGATTATCAGATGATATAATGACCCAAGCCCTCAAAATAATCCCCACTGCACTCCTCGAAGCTTATAAAAAAAGCTTTAGCACAACTGTACAACAACATTTTGAAGAATTACGGGAAAGCGAAATTAGTAATGAGAACTTCAGTTTTTATATGTCTGTTTCTGCGGTATTTTCATCTAAAATAGAAGGGGAGGATATAGAGTTGGATTCGTTTATAAAACATAAACGTTTGGGTGTACACTATCAACCTGACTATACCCAAAAGATAGATGACTTATACAGTGCTTATGAGTTTGCAGCAGCCCATGTACTGACTCCTGAAAATCTATTGCGGGCACATGCCTTATTAACTAAGAACATATTGCATAGATCGCAGCAGGGAACAGTACGAAAAGGCAACATGTTTGTTATTACAGATGATGGCAAAATGGAATATGTTGCTGCTACTCCGGATAAAGTTGCCTATGAAATGCAAAGACTAAATGATGATATTGAAGTTTTGCTAAACTCAGATTTAGAATTTGACGAGGTATTGTTCTACGCATCAATGCTGCATTTGGTTTTTGTAAAGATCCACCCTTTTGAAGATGGCAACGGACGTACGGGCAGGTTGCTCGAAAAATGGTTCCTTGCACAAAAGCTTGGTGCTAAAGCATGGTTTATCCAGTCGGAGAAATATTATTACAACCAACACCAAACCTATTATAGTAACATCCGAAAACTTGGGTTAGAGTATGATGACTTAAACTATAATCAGGCATTGTCATTTTTACAAATGCTTCCGCAATCGGTTATGTTATAAAGTAGATAAACAAAAAAAGCCCGCTTTTCAGCAGGCTCTCTCCATTGTTTGAAGTGTGTATGGCTAAGGGGCAATAGTTCCCTCTACAGAGTCATCATAGGTTTCGCCTACAATAGCACCATAAGTTCTTTTTATAAGGCCAACAGCCATGTTGTGCTTGGTGTCCCAATAATAACCTTCGGTAGGGGTAAACTTAATTACGGTAATCCTTGGGTCGTCTTTACCTTCGGTAAACCAGGTTTTCATCATCGGGTCCCATAGTTCGTCAATCTTAGCCTTATCGGTATTAATGGTTGCGTAACCATACAGGCTTAAAAAATCGCTGTACGACCCACCCTGAAACAACAACTGTGCTGCCGGGTCTTCGCTCAATTCCTGGTTTTTATGAGAGTCATTTGCGCTCAGGAACCAAAAGTTTCCGCTTTCGTCTATCTTCTCTGCCGACATTGGTCGGGTATCAAATGCTTTTCCGCTAACTATTTTAGTACAAAAGAAGCATGAGCCTGCCGCTTTTGCAAGTTCCTTGATCTTGTTGATGCCTTCCTGGCCCACTAAGTCTTTAAAATTGTCTTCCGGTTGTTGTTGGTTTATCGAGTCCATGATGTTGCTGTTTATTTGTTTACATTAAAAGTACCACAAACAGCAATGAACAATTGTTGGTAAAATGCTAATTAACAAAACAATAGGTTATAGCCTGTATGTTGCTAAATGATTAAAAACATTGTACATTAGTTTCCTCAAAACCAACAATGTCAACCACTAACCAGATGAACCTCCCTATAGAAACACCTGCACTTTTATTCTCGGCAACATCGCTAATTTTACTGGCCTATACCAACCGTTTTTTAACCATTGCCGGTATAGTGCGCGGGCTTAAAGTAAGCTACGAGCAACACCGTACCAAAAGCATACTGGGCGAAATTAAGAACCTTAACCTGCGGCTCACACTTATTAGGCACATGCAAATGTATGGGGTGCTAAGCCTGTTCTTCTCAGTATTTGCTATGGCACTACTATTTACCGGGCAACAAACGTGGGGTGCTTATGTGTTTGGGCTTAGCCTGCTGTTGCTGTTGGCATCATTGGGCGTGTCGTTTTGGGAAATAAGCATATCAGTAAAAGCATTACGCATTCACCTTAGCGATTTGATTGAAGAAGCGAGGGAACACAGAGGTTAATCATCACAAAATTGCCAACCGTAACCGCTATTGTAATTATAAAAGTGCATTGCAGATAAAGGTGAACCTGTATCGTACCGAAGTTGATATCCGTTTTTACCATCAGAATGAAAAACAATATAATTTTTGTTAGATAATGATACAAATGTATAGGCACTGAGGTTGCCCGGAAAAACGCCATGCACTTTCTTTTGTGAATCCAAAAACGATATTATATTATTGCACTCCTGCTTAATCTGAAAGTGCCTGACCTCCAAGAGCAATTCATTAGGTACGATCGCAAAAAATAGTATTAGCGATACAGTACATGCTGTCTTTTCTAATTTAAAAAGAAATAGTAAAGCGATTATTAAATTTAGAATTAATACAGCAATCCCCAATGAAAAACAAATAAACATCCCTTTATGTACATAAGATAGATATACTGCTAAAACATCAAAAATTAAACAGATTGCTAAAACAACAATAGCGGTAATAGTTTGTTTAGAAAGATTGAAAGACATGTGCTGAAACTTTTATGGTTATAACTTAATCAACAATCCACAATAACACCGGCTTCTCGGTGGCCTGTAGTTTAGCATCGAGTGTTTGCATAAAATTGTCAGATACTGCCGGGCATCCCCAGCTAAGTGGGCTGTATCGTGGGAAAATTTCTTTATCGGCTACGGCATTCCACGAGTGTAAAACCACTACGCGATGTTGTGCATTGCTATTAGTTTCATCAAGGCCTTCCAGCCAGTATTTTACTTTTATACCCCACGAACTATAATCGCGTTTGCCCACCTTATATTTACCCGACGATGAGCAATGGCTCTTGTCAAGGTTACTGAATTTTACTTTTTCGTATTTAGTGTCATTATCCTGAAAAGCATCGCAGCTACCATGGGTAACCAGGTTTTTGTCAACAATTTTTCTTTGCCTAAAATCGTATACATAAAAACGGTCTTTACCGGAATGTACACTAAGGTCTATGAGGAAATAGTAGTCTTCGCAATACTTTTTTTGTTTGCAAAAGGTGAGGGCCTCAGTATGTTTGTCGGAATAATCTTTCGCTGAAGTATCCTTTTCGGCAGTATTGCCACTACAACTTAGAAGCTGTATAAATACTAAAAACAGGATACGCACCATAATAGTTGAGAGGTAAGGTATTACCTATAACTATAAAAGTAGTTAATTTAGTATGTAGAATTTAAAATAGATTTTTAAGGTTGCTTTTCAGTTTTAATAAGTTTGCTGGTAAAACTTTCTGCATTAATAATACCGGTACAAAATATGGCGTTACCATCTACATTATCTATCATAACCCTCATAATAGTACCTTTTTTATACGGAAACCCAGGAAGGGTAACCTTTACAATTTTGGCAGTATACTGGCAGTCATTATCCCAGCGCAATTGCGATTTTATATAGTATTTACCACCCTTATGATATTCGGTATGTTTATTTCCGTCTATAATTACCTTTACTTCCTGGCCCTGCTCATCTGCATATATAAACGTACCCTTGTGCAGTATGTTACAATCGGGTTCGGGGTCGTTTGCATGGCTTAAAGACATTGATGTTAGTGCAATAAAGGTAATAAAAACAAGTGTCAATATTTTTTTCATGATCAAATATAAAAAACCAAAAGTAAGCAATGGTATTATTGTTTTATCAAATTTTAGTCATAAACATTTTATAATAAAATCTTAGTTATACCTTTGCCCGCTTTTTAAAATGCAAATTATGACAAAAAACACAATATTAAAAGGGGTCGTGTACGTAGGCTGCGGAGCCGCCAGTTACGGTATGCTTGCCACTTTTGTAAAACTTGCTTACGGGCAGGGCTACACCACTGCCGAGGTTACTGCTTCGCAAATATTGCTTGGGTTGTTGGGAATGTTCTTCATTTTTAGCTTCCAAAAAAAATCATCAGGTGCTGCAATGCTTAAGGCATCGGGTAAAGATAAAAGGCAGCTTACACTTGCAGGTACCTCCATGGGTTTTACAAGCGTGTTTTACTACATTGCTGTAAAATACATACCTGTTTCTATTGCCATTGTGCTGCTTATGCAAACCGTATGGATAGGCGTGTTATTAGAATGGGCACTAAGTAAGGTAGTGCCATCTGTAAAAAAAATAATTGCTATAGTTATAGTTCTTGCCGGAACGTTACTGGCTACAAATCTTTTAAGCAGCGACGTTGTGCCAGACTGGCGGGGTCTTGCCTGGGGGCTTGGAGCAGCGGTATCGTTTACCACAACAATGTTTGCAGGTAACAGCATAGCCACACACCTTACAGCGCCGCACCGCAGTTTATTTATGCTTGTGGGTGGGGCAGTAGTTGTATTAAGCTTTACTGCTTTTACATGGCCTGGTTCTTTTAATTTCTCTATAGTTACAACCTGGGGTATACCACTGGCGTTGTTTGGCACCATATTGCCGCCGTTGTTACTAAATGCCGGCTTTCCTAAAACAGGCCTGGGGCTGGGTAGTATAGTATCGTCTATAGAGTTGCCGGTATCTGTTACTATGGCTTATTTTATATTAAGCGAAGCCGTTAACCTGTGGCAATGGCTGGGTATAGTATTAATACTTGGCGCAGTAGTATTGCTTAATGTAGGCAATAAACATGACTAAGATTTATCATTAAACAACAAAGCCGGCTACATGAGCCGGCTTTGTTGTTTAATAAGTTATGCTTTTACCTCCAGTCGTAATCAGAGTGTCTTTTGCCTAAATAATATATAATACCTATAGATGCTGTAGCATGCCCGCCGGTAAACGATTTTGGGGCACCTTCAAAATGGTAAGTACCATCATAATCAAAATGCTGTAATAAGTTTACTACATACGAGAAATCTAATTGTAAAGACATATCCTCAAAAATATAGATTTGCGGAGTAACCCCCACAATTAAATTACCCATATTATCTTTTGTTTTTTGCTGTGTAGATTTAAAAACAGATAATCCTAAACCTGCATGTGCAAGAGCATTAACAGCGCCACCTGTAGCTTTAGGTATGTTTAATGTACGGCCCAGGTTATGTACCGCCTGCAAAGATAGCCTTGTATAATCTACCCCTTGTTTAGGGGTTTCATCATTCCTGAATTTGTCATGGCCAAAATCAAATTTTATACCCCAGTTTGGGTCAAACATATAGCGGATGCCAAGATCGTAATGCCCGAACTGGGTAATAGACGGTTTGCTGGCAAAGCTTCCTCCATAAGTCGCTTCAAGAGAGTATTGTCCTTCCTGTTTTTGAGCGAAACCGGCTAAGTTTGTTAAAACCAATGCGATACATAAAATTATTTTACCTTTCATAAATTCAGCTTTATTAATAATAAAAGTATATTCATATTGTTAAGAATGCAATTTTATGCATTTATTTTAATTATTGCATTATGATTTACTTCCAAATATAAATATCGTGGCAATAAAGAGAATGTTAATTAATTGTAATTATAAAACCTTAATAATATTTTACTCGTAAATAGTTTAGGATCAATTGCTATGATCTGGATTTTCTTATGATTGGTTGGTTGTTATTTATTGGTTAGGTTTTGTAAGGGTGCTGCAGTAACGCAGCACCCTTATTTATTTACGGATGTTTATATTTAAATGAATATTTTTGCAGTCTGAAATTTGATAAAAGATGCTGTCAGTAAAAAACATATCGTTCGGCTATACCGAAAAAACCATATTGCACCAAATAAGCTTTAATGTAAAAACGGGGCAAAATGTGGCTGTAATAGGCGAGAGCGGCTGTGGTAAGAGTACGCTGCTTAAAGTTATCTACGGTATGTATGATCTTGATGCCGGAGAGATAACGTATAAAGGTGCGGCAGTTACAGGCCCTAAGTTTAACCTGGTGCCCGGTATGCCGTACATGAAATACCTGGCGCAGGATTTCGACCTTATGCCTTACACTACGGCAGCAGAGAATGTGGGCAGTTTTTTATCTAACTTTTATCCTGATGAAAAAAAGCGTCGTATTGCAGAGCTTTTGCAAATTGTGGAGATGGAAGATTATGCCGATGTTAAAGTAAAGTTTTTAAGCGGAGGACAACAGCAGCGCATAGCCCTTGCAAAAGTACTGGCTTTAGAACCCCAGGTTTTATTGCTTGATGAACCTTTTAGCCATATAGATAATTTCAGGAAAAACGCGCTGCGCCGCAATCTCTTTGCTTATCTTAAACTAAAAGGGGTTACCTGTATTATTGCTACGCATGACAGTACCGATGCCCTTTCTTTCGCCGATGAAACTATTGTAATAAAAAAAGGTACATTGGTAGATAAAGCGCCATCTAAAGAAATTTACTACAAGGCTAAAGATAAATATACGGCCTCATTGTTTGGGGAAGTAAACGAGATAAAACTCGAACTGCTTACCCTGACCGATAATAGCGAAGAAACAATATTGCTATACCCTCACCAGCTTAAAGTAGTAGAGAACGGCCCGCTTAAAGTTGTAGTAAAACAATGCTATTTTAAAGGCAGCCGCTATTTAATTAAGGCAGCTCTTGGCAGGCAGGCACTGTTTTTTGAACATTACAAAGAAATCTCCGCAGATACAGAGGTAAGCCTTACGGTAGACAGGAATTCTTTTGGGATTTAAATTATCATAAAATGATTCTTTTTTCATCGTTATCAAATTGAAAGGTTAAACGATTTTCACTTAGTAAATAATTCTAAAAAAGACTATATTTACGTATGCCAATTGCATAATGTGTAATTTTGCATCGTAATTTTCTAAAAATATAAATTATATGTACCATTCAAAAATATCAGGCCTGGGCTATTACGTTCCGGATAATGTGGTTACCAATGATGACCTTTCCAAAATTATGGAAACTAATGATGAGTGGATCCAGGAGCGTACCGGCATAAAAGAACGCAGGCATGTTGTAAAAGGCGATGGCGATACCACTACCACTATGGGGGTTAAGGCGGCTAAAATTGCTATAGAGCGCGCAGGTATAGATAAAGAAGATATAGATTTTATAGTGTTTGCAACGCTAAGCCCTGATTATTATTTTCCGGGGCCGGGAGTATTAGTGCAACGCGACCTTGGTATGAAACGTACCGTAGGCGCACTCGATGTGCGTAACCAGTGCTCAGGGTTTATCTATGCACTATCTGTTGCCGATCAGTTTATAAAAACAGGTATGTATAAAAACATACTAATTATAGGCAGCGAACTGCACTCAACCGGGTTGGACATGACTACAAGAGGCCGCGCCGTATCGGTTATTTTTGGCGATGGGGCGGGGGCAGCCGTGCTTACCCGCGAAGAAGATACTACTAAAGGTATACTTTCTACACACCTGCATAGTGAGGGGCAGCATGCCGAAGAACTTTCGCTTATTGCTCCAGGTATGGGCAAGCGCTGGGTAACGGATATTATTGCTGATGCCAACCCCGAAGACGAAAGTTACTACCCGCACATGAATGGCCAGTTTGTATTTAAAAATGCAGTGGTGCGTTTTAGCGAAGTAATTATGGAAGGCTTAAAGGCTAATAATCTTGAAGTATCCGATATAGATATGCTGATACCGCACCAGGCTAACTTAAGGATATCGCAGTTTATACAGCATAAGTTTGGCCTTACAGATGATAAGGTGTACAACAACATCATGAAATATGGTAATACTACTGCGGCTTCTATTCCTATTGCATTAACAGAAGCCTGGGAGCAGGGCAAAATTAAAACAGGCGATACGGTTGTACTTGCTGCCTTTGGTAGCGGTTTTACATGGGGCAGCGCGATCATTAAGTGGTAAAGCAGGATTTTAGATTTCAGAATGTAGATTTAGCTTCATTCAAACTGAAAATTTATGCTGTCCTGACCCTGAAAGGGTCACATATAATAGCATAGGGCATCGCCTATGTAAAAGATGAAAATAAAATATACCCTCGTAATTCCTTTGATTTATGAGGGTTTTTATGTTTTTGGAAATAAGTTAATACCTGTTTTTTAATGAAAAAGGCACGTTGGGTAATCCTGTTGTTTTTGTCAGGTTTTGCGGGATGGTATTTTTATCCTGCTAAATCTTTGCCGCAGAGAAGTGTAATAGATAAACTTATAGTTTATAAATCTAAACGGCAAATGCTTGCGTATCAAAACGGCATGCTTTTAAAGACCTACACTGTAGCTTTAGGCAAAAATCCCTCAGGGCATAAACAGTATGAAGGTGATTGCAGCACACCCGAAGGCAAATACACCATAAACGACCGTAACCCTAACAGCGGTTACCATAAAAACCTGGGTATTTCTTACCCTAATGCAACAGACAAAATAAATGCTAAAAAGTTAAGGAAACCTGCGGGAGGCGATGTTAAAATACATGGACTGCGTAACGGGGTGGCAGGTTACTTAAATAAACTGCATCGTTTTACCGACTGGACCAATGGCTGTATTGCAGTTACAAATGATGAGGTAGACGAATTATATGAAGCTGTTAAACCAGGTGCGGTTATCGAGATCAATCCATAATTTTCGGAGGCATAAGTCATTTAAAAAAGCAAGCCCCGAAACAAACGCTTCGGGGCTGTGCTAACCTAAATATCTGAATGCACTACTAATGCCTTTTTTATGCGGGCTGCAGGCTAAAACATTCCGCCGCCACCCTGTTTGGTATTGTCATCGCGCTGTTTGCGTGCCAATGCCCTGTTTTTACCACCGCCAAACATGTAGTTTAGCCCAAAGTATACCGTGCGGCTTTCCCACCTGAACTCTCCTGTTTGCGGATAAGGATTAAGTGCATCAAAGCCATAACGCATGGTTTTAAACATATCATTAAAACGAACGCTCAGGCTCATTTTGTTATCCAGCAGGCTATAACGTGCGCCGCTGTCTATTTTATACATTTCCTTGCTGTTGTTTTGTATGCCGTTTACAGGCCCTCTGTAAAACCCAAACAGCAGAAAGCTAAGTCTTGGGTTAACTTTAAAGTTACTGTTTAGCCTTGCATTAAAAGCCGATACATTTACCTGTTTTAACTCAGGCTCATAATCGTCTATCGTGCCGGGTTGTAATATAGATACCGACCCTTTTTGAGAGATGCGCGAGAAATCTATCGCTGGTTGGATATCCCACCATTTTGTGATCTTATAGTTGGCCGAAACTTCAAAACCAAAAGCATTGTTGTGGTTAAAGTTGGCGTAGCTCATTATCTGGTCCTGGGTGTTTATAGTGGTTTCATCAGGGTACAATATACGGCTTATTTCATGGTCTATTAGTCTGTAAAATATGCCTCCTGTAATAGACGAGCCTTTACCAAACATTTTAGTATAGTTAACCTCTACCGAGTTAGTAAACTGCGGCTCTAAATACTGGTTACCCAAGGAGGTCACCAAGGGAGTAGAGAATTCCCTTACGGGTTTGGTTTGTTCCAGGCTTGGGCGGTCTACCCGGCGGCTGTAACTAAACTGATATGTGTTTTTATCGTTAGGGCTATACGTAAAGTAAGCAGATGGATATAGCGTAAAATACTTATTCTGGAATGTTGTTGCCCCACGGTTAAAATCTGCATCTGATTTATAGTGTTCAAAACGGGCACCTAACTGGTAGCTGAATTTATCAAACTTTTGCCCCAGCGTTGCATACGCCGAATAAATATCTACATCATAAGCATATAAAGAGTTTTGGCGTTCCGGGTTATTGGTGTTATAAGTGTTATCACTTCTTATAAGCCTCGACTCGGCACCCAGCTCTAATGTGGTTTTATCGTTTAGTGGGTTAACGTAATCAAGATTCATGGTCGTGTTCTTAATTTTGTCTGCCACATTATCGTTGTAATTTGTAATGGTATCGCCTACGGTTGTGTCATAATAGCCAAGCTGATTTTGCCTCGTAGTATTGTAGTTACCTTCAAAATCAAGGGTATGTCCTTCTTTCTCAAACTTATGTTTGTAAGCAAGATTGTAAGTGTTGTTATGATTATCGGTATCATAGCGTGATTTCTGGCTTATGTTAGAAAATCCGGTTTCCGGACCATATAATATATCTGTGTTAACTGTACCCTTACCCGTAAAGTAATTTTGGTTAGTATAAGCAGATAAGGTATTCTTATCATCTATATAATAATCCATTCCTATTTTACCAAGGTAAGAGTCGTTGTCATTTACAATATCAAGCACCTGATTGGAGGTAATGTCGCGGCGGTCTATAAAGCCATTGTTAAAGTTTTTACCGAAGTTACTGCCGCCGTTGCCAAAAAAGTTAACCTTTCCGGTACGATAATTCACATCAAGCGAGTTGTTGAATTTTGGCGTGATACCAAAATTTATCCCCGAATTAAAACTGCCGTTAAAACCGTCGTTGGCATTTTTGTTCAGGATAATGTTTATGATACCGCTCATTCCCTCAGGATTGTACTTGGCACTCGGGTTGGTAATAAGCTCTATCTTTTTAATCGACGAACTTGGTATTTGCTTAAGCAGCTGTGCCGGGTCTATATTAGTAGGCCTGCCATCTACAAGCACCCTTACATTCTGGTTACCGCGAAGCGATATCTTACCGTCCTGGTCTACGTTAACCGATGGTATGTTGTTCATGATCTCGGCAGCGGTACCACCGGCAGTAGTAAGGTCGCGGCCCAGGGTAATAACCTTACGGTCTATTTTTTGCTCTATGGTAGATGTTTCCTTAACAATATTTACCTCATCCAGCGTAGTGGCTTCTTCCGTAATAGATAAAGTGTTCAGGTTAAGGTCTTTGTTAGCCTCGGTAAGATTAGCATTGGCAGTAATAGATTTATATCCCATAAACTGCACCTCTACCGTATAGTTTTTAAGCGGCAGTTTTTTTACAGAGAACATACCGTTATCATCGGTAATGCCGCCGTTTATAACTGCGCCGTTTTCTTTAACTACAATGTTTACGTAGGGCAGGGGCAGTTTGGTTGCTTTGTCGGTAATTTTTCCGGAGATGCTTCCTGTAGTTTGTGCAGTAAGCGATGTCATGCCTGCAAGAAGCAGCATAAAAAGAAATTTCAGTTTCATAGGTATTAATTTGGTGCCTTATGCCGGCAGCAGTTGATTAGGCTGCTATGGCCGGGGGCATGTTGATTGATGTTGCCTATAAGACTAAGGGAAGATGTTTTTGTTACAGGTGTTTTTAAGATTTATTTTAAAAAGTTGTGTTTTTTATTTTAAGCTGTTGTGTTTGAGGGGGTATAATTTCACGAAGACTCACAAAGAAGGCGCGAAGATTCACAAAGCAGACATAGTGACTTTAAGCTTTGCGAAACTTTGAGTTCCTTTGTGCAACTTGTTTAATAGGTAAAGACAGTTAGGTTTTAATAACCCGTGCTTCAAAGTTTTAATTAACAAATTATTTAAATATATTCCTGTCAACAGGTTGCTTAAATATACTTATCTTTGCACGCTTTAAAAAATATACTCAAAATGGCACTATCACAAATACTTACTTCCCAAATACAAAAGGCGGCTACCGCCCTGTTTGATATATCTCTTGAAAAGATAGAACTGCAGGCAACCCGCAGGGAATTTGAGGGTGATATTACCATGGTTATCTTCCCGTTGCTCAAGCTTATAAAAGGCAATCCTGCCGAGTTGGGAAACAAAATAGGGCAGTACCTCATAGAAAATTCCGGTATTGTAGACCGCTTTAACGTAGTGGGCGGTTTCCTTAATATTGTGATTTCTGATGCTTATTATATCGATTATTTTAACGGCATAAAGGCCGATGAAAATTTTGGTACAGTTGCACCAATAGAAGGCGGTAAAGCGGTAATGGTGGAGTTTGCTTCGCCCAATACCAATAAGCCACTTCACTTAGGCCACGTGCGTAATGTATTACTGGGTTATTCGGTAGCTAATATTATAGAGGCATCGGGTAAAAAAGTGTATAAGACCCAGGTTGTAAACGACAGGGGAATCCACATATGTAAATCGATGTTGGCGTGGGAAAAGTTTGGCCACGGCGAAACTCCTGAAAGTACCGGTCTTAAAGGTGACAAGCTTGTAGGTAAATATTATGTAGCTTTTGAGAAGGAACTTCAAGAGCAAACCAAGCCAGTATTAGCGAGTTTGTTAGATAATGATTTTTCTAAATTCCCTCAACTTGAAACAAAAATTAGCCCTATTAATGCTGAAAGGATAGTTTTTGAAGAGAAAATAAAGATAGTTCTTGCAAATTTTGAAATTCCGGTAAACACTTTGAGTGTCAAAATAAAGGATGCATACCAAGCAGGTAAAGATGGAACAAATACATTCAAGAATATTTTAAAAATTCTTAAAGACGATAAAACAGATGAGATTTCTGAAAAAGAAATAGAAGCTTTCGAAAAAAATGTAAAGCCAATCATTACTTTAGAAATTAAACTGTCAGAAAAAGTATCTGAAGTTCTTGAAGTTGCAAGGTTACAAACTCCTATAATGAAAGAAGCTCAGGACATGCTCCTTAAATGGGAAGCTAATGACCCTGAAGTGAAAGCACTGTGGGCTAAAATGAACGGCTGGGTATACAAAGGTTTCGAAGAAACGTATAAAAACATTGGTGTCGACTTTGATAGTTATTACTATGAGAGCGATACGTATTTATTAGGTAAAGATGTAGTAGCCGACGGACTTGAAAAAGGTGTGTTCTTTAAAAAAGAAGATGGTTCGGTTTGGATAGACCTTACTGAAGACGGCCTTGATGAAAAACTGGTACTGCGTAAAGACGGTACATCGGTATACATTACCCAGGATATTGGTACCGCCATACAGCGTGTAAAAGATTTCCCTGATGTAGGCGGTATGGTGTACACAGTGGGTAACGAGCAGGATTACCACTTTAAAGTACTGTTCCTTATCCTTAAAAAACTTGGGTTCGACTGGGCGGCTAACCTGTACCATTTATCGTATGGTATGGTAGACCTTCCGTCGGGTAAAATGAAAAGCCGTGAGGGTACCGTGGTAGATGCTGACGACCTGATGGCAGAAATGACCGATACGGCACAAAAAATATCGGAAGAATTAGGCAAGCTTGAAGGTTATTCTGATGAAGAGAAATTAAGGCTGTACAGGATAATTGGCCTTGGTGCCTTAAAATACTACATACTTAAAGTAGATCCTAAAAAACGCATTTTGTTCGACCCTAAAGAATCGGTAGATTTTGCGGGTAACACGGGTCCGTTTATACAATATACTTATGCAAGGATACAATCGCTATTGCGCCGTGCTGATTTTGATATCTCAGTATCATTAGCACCGGCAGAGGTAAACTTGCACGAAAAAGAAAAAGAACTGCTTAAAATAGTAAGCCTTTACCCGGAAGTTATACAAGCTGCGGCAGATAGCCACAGCCCGGCACTTATTGCTAACTATACCTATGATCTTGTTAGGGAATATAACTCGTTTTACCAAAGTGTGCCTGTATTAGGTACTGAGGTATTAAACGAAAAAGTGTTCAGGATACAGCTGTCTAAAAAAGTGGGCGAAACTATAAAATCGGCATTCGGGCTATTGGGCATCGAAGTTCCGGAGCGCATGTAATTTATCTTATATAAAACGTAATTGTGAGCCAGAATAAGCCCTATTTCTTTCAGTCGTTTACTATTGTGATGCTTTCTATCATAGCACTGCTTGTGTTTAAAAAGTTTTTGCCCGAAAAGATATTTACCGAGACTGTCGCGGCAGGTAAAAATGTTGTGGTAGACAGTACCATGCTCGAAGCGGTTGAGGCGGCCAAAGGCGCCCCTGCCGAAAAAGACACGCTGGTAAATACCAGAATTTCTTTTGAGGCTACAAACGGCATCAAATTCCCCACGGAGGATTACGAAGACTATAAGGGCTTTCAGCACCTTGTAGTGTTTTATGAAAAGCTATTGCAGCTGGAAACCAAACAGCAGGGTAAGGTACGTATTGCCTATTTTGGCGACTCTATGACCGATGGTGATATGATCGTGAAAGACCTCCGCGCCAGCCTTCAGGCACGTTTTGGCGGTGAGGGTGTGGGCTTCGTAAATATTACATCAGAGTCGGCGCCATCGCGCAGCACACTTACACACCAGTTTTCAGACAACTGGAAAACACAATCGTATCTTAAAATTAAAAATCCAATAAAGCCTTTTGGTATTAATGGCCACGTATTCTTTGTAAAGAGAGATACTGTGAATCCGGTTTGGGTAAAATATAAAGCGAGCAGGCTTAGCCATCTTTCAGAGCTTAACAACCCTACGTTGTTTTACGGCAGGAGTGGTAATACAAAAGCAAAAATGCAGGTTGTTATCGGTGGCGATACACTTATTAAAAAGCTTCCTGCATCTAATATTTTAAATACTGTAAACGTTGCCGATGGCGGTATAAAAAGCTTTAAGGCTAATTTTATTGCGGCAGACTCTATTCCGTTTTACGGGTTTAATTTTGATGATGGCAAAGGTGTACATGTAGATAACTTTTCTAATCGCGGTAATTCAGGTTTGCCTATAGGTAGTTTTAATACTAACCTTATGCGTGCCTTTAACGATAAGCTGGGTTACGACCTTATTGTGCTGCACTATGGTACCAATGTACTTAACTATGGCTCGCTTAACTACTCATGGTACGAAAAACGAATGGCTAAAGTTGTAGATCATTTAAGAGAATGTTTCCCTGGTGTGGCTATACTTATCATTTCTACCGCAGATAAATCGACCAAGTACGGCACAGAAATGAAAACCGATTCGGCTGTTGTGCCACTTACACTGGCTCAAAAACGCTATGCTGTACAAACGCAGTCGGCTTACGTAAACCTGTATACCCTTATGGGCGGCGATGGCTCTATGGTAAAATGGGTAGACGAGGCACCGGCACAGGCCAATAAAGATTATACCCACTTTAATTTTAGGGGTTCTAAAAAAATATCCGACCTTATTTACAAACAACTTAATGATGGCTACGTAAAATATAAAAAACTTAGGGGCGTTACTACACCAGAGCCTGTTGAACCTGTGGAAGTAACTCCGGTAAGACCGGTACGCGATTCTTTTAAAATTGCAACGCCACCGGTACAGCAGCCTGCAAAACCTATAACCAACCCTGCTGCAAAACCGGTTGTTATTCCCGGCAAGCCTGCAGTTGTGCCGGCAAAACCAACACCAATCCCGGCAAAACCGGCTGAGCAGGCTAAACCCGCTCCTAAAAAAGTGGCAAAACCAGATTCTATCATAAAAAAAGACACCGTTAATGCGCAATAGGCTTTACCTGTTTTTGTTCTGCCTTTTGGGCTTTGCTGCAACCGCGCAAATTGATTCTACCGATGTAGATATTGATAGCCTGGAGGTAGATGCTGTGGGAGTTGTTACCGATACTGTTGAGGTAAAAGGGCCTAATGTTATTACCAATACATCGTCGCTTAAACTGCTTTATGAAAAGCTGTATTTGCTTGAACAGCAAAAAGCAGGCAAAATAAATATTGTACACATAGGCGACTCGCACATACAGGCCGATCTAATGACCAATGTTATCCGCAAGAAATTGCAGGAACGTTTTGGCAATGCGGGTGCAGGGTTTAGTTTTCCGCACCAGTTGGCAAAAACAAACGGCAGTTATATTACCCGATATAAAAGCAATGCATCATGGCACAGCCGCCGTGTAATATATCCGGTAGAACCCGGAACAAATGTAGGGCTTAGTGGTATTGCCCTTGATACCCGCGAGAATTTTGTAGTAGAGCTTAACGTTCGCGACAGTGCCTACCGTTTTAATACACTTAAGGTAATTACACCGGGTAATAAACAGGAATTTGACCTTGCCACAAGCTCTAAAACCATTGTGCTTGAAAGTACGGTGCCTAAAAAAATAACCCACAAAATTAAAAATGGCGAAGTGCTTGGCGGCATTGCCGATAAATACAACATATCTATAACCCAGCTTAAAAAAGCTAACGGGCTAAAGAATGACCGCATTCGGGCCGGAAAAACCTTAAAGATACCCACAAAAGAACTGCAAAAACGCGAAGTAACACGATCGGAGTTTATACCGTTAGATTTACAGGCCGATGGCAAGTCGCATTTTTACCATAGTAACGATGCCCTGTCTAAAATATACCTGCTGCCTAATCGTGATTTTAAAGAATATGATCTTAGCGGGCTCGTGTTAGAGAACGATGCTCCCGGTGTTATTTACCACAGTATAGGTGTAAATGGTGCAAAAGCATCTGATTATAATAAATACCCGTTGTTTTTCGAACAACTTCCGGCACTCAACCCGGATTTGGTAATTATATCATTGGGCACTAATGAAACCTTTGATAAAATGGCTGCGCCTGATTTTATAGTACAGCTTAATAAATTTATAGCCAGTGTAAAAGCTGTAAGTCCCGATGCGTGTGTACTGGTCATGACACCGCCACCATCACTTTTCAGGAGAAAATACGTGAATACTTTTGCAGCGTCTTACGCTAAAGAAATACAGGTACAGGAAAGCACTGTTAACTATGCCTCATGGGATTTGTTTAGCGAAATGGGTGGCCTTTATGGCGTGCCCCGCAATGCGGCCCGCGGGCTTATGAGTACCGACAGGGTTCATTATAGTAAAGACGGTTACGAAAAACAGGGCAGGCTTTTTAGCGAGGCTTTTTTTAAAGGGTATGATAATTTTAAAACCAACAGGGAGTAATGCAGCTAAGTGATTTTTTGCCGCAAATAACTATTGATGATGTGCAGGGATGGTTTATTTACGATCCTAAAGCGCCTATACTATTTAATACGCCTTTATTTTTAGGGTTGTTTTTAGTATTTTATGGTATTTATATTCTTACCCGCAATACCTTTAGGTTAAGGCTTGTATATGTAATAATGTTTTCATTATTCTTTTACTATAAATCAAGCGGTATTTATTTTTTACTGCTGCTGCTCTCATCGGTGGTAGATTATACACTGAGTTACTTTTTGTACCGGGAGGAGAGAAGCTTACAAAAAAAAGTGTACCTGTGGTTTAGCGTTATTGTTAACCTTACCTTTCTGGGCTATTTTAAATATACCACGTTTATATTAGACGGTGCTAATGCACTCTTAGGTGCTGATTATACTTTTAACAGAGTATTGCTTCCGGTTGGTATATCCTTCTATACATTTCAGTCAATCAGTTATATAATAGAGGTGTATCGGAAAGAAATCACACCGGCAAAAAACTATATCGATTATCTTTTCTTTGTGTCGTTTTTCCCTCAGCTGGTTGCAGGGCCTATAGTCAGGGCTAAAGATTTTATCCCGCAGATATACGCCAAATTACAACTCACTAAAGAAGACGTAAATTATGCGTTATTCCTTATCATAGGCGGGCTTATCAAGAAAACGGTGATATCCGATTATATTTCGATAAACTTTGTAGACCGCGTTTTCGATTCTCCAAACAGTTATACGGCTTTTGAGAACTTAATGGCGGCCTACGGTTATACTATACAGATATACTGCGACTTTTCCGGATATTCAGATATGGCAATTGGAGTAGCATTATTGCTTGGCTTTAAACTGCCTACTAACTTTCGTACGCCATATAAATCGGCATCCATTACCGAGTTCTGGCGCAGGTGGCATATATCATTATCTACCTGGCTAAAAGATTTCCTTTATATATCGGTAGGGGGTAACAGGCACGGCTCGTTTGCAGGCTTTTTATTTCCCGGCCTGTTCTTTTGTGGGCTGATAATATGGGGAATCAATTTTTCACACGTAAGTAATATTCCACTGTTTTTAAGCATTGGCGGGTTAGTAGTTTTTGCACTTTCATTCCTTTTATCTAAAGATAAAGAGCGAACCATGTTTACTAACGTAAACCTTTTTACTACAATGCTTCTTGGAGGCCTGTGGCATGGGGCAAGCATGCTCTTTATTATTTGGGGAGCTTTACATGGTTTGGCATTAGCGGTACATAAATTGTTCAATGAAATTTTCCCAACAAAAAAAGATGCACAGCCTACATTTTTAGGCGGCGTTTGGAAGGTTATATCTATACTTATAACATTTCATTTTGTGGCATTTTGCTGGATACTGTTCCGTTCCAGGGATTTCCCTACAGCCATCGACCTTATAACTAACATAAGCCATGTTACGTTCGATCCTAACCAATGGCAAACTATTATCCTGGGTTATAAAAATGTATTTATACTAATGGCTATAGGCTATATATGGCACTTAATGCCCGAAGGTTTTTCTAAAGGTTTAAAGGAGGCATTTTTTCTTACCCCTCTGGTTCTTAAAGCTATAGTTTTAGGATTTATTTTCTGGTTGGTTTATGCAGCTGCATCGGCGGGGCCACAGCCATTTATCTACTTCCAATTTTAACCATAACATTTTTGTGCGAATAAGTTTTTTTGGTGTTAAATAATGGGGTGTATATATAAGTGTGTGAATTTAATGGAAATATTATATTAAATTAGGCGCATAATTAATACCCAAATGAAAAAAACACTACTTATTTTTACCCTGTGTACCTCTATGCTTGGTTTTAAGGCACATGCACAGGAGCCTTATACACTTACCGTATTTGATGAGGCCGTTTATTACGGTATGTATGACGGCCTATCTACAACACCGATACCGGAAGAATCTCTTCGTCTTAAAAACTGGTGTTATGGGAAAAAGCTTACCGAAGATCAGATTAATGCGATAGGCAACAGGCTAACCATAAATGTTACCGCCGAAGCTTTGTGTGATGATTATGACCGTATTGGTAACGTAAATCTTGCATTTGTACCTAAAAATGCTACTTCTTATTTATATGCAGATGTGCAAAGGATAGAAATAGGCAGGTTTATTACGCCTTTCATGAATAACATTACAAGGTCTTCAACATCTTCTGTGCCGTATACTTTTGAGGCCGATAATATTGCAAAAATACTTCATGACCAAACGCTTTATGCTGACTATGATTTTTGGATAGAACTTGAAATTTATGGACACCAGGGTGCAGAAAGTGCCGATCAGGGTGGTGCACAATGGGATTTTAGGGCAAGTGGCCTTTGCAGGGGCAGAAATGATGTTTACAAAGGTACATTAGAATTAGTATCAGAAAATGACCCAACTATTGTACAGGGTGATAATTACTTTAAATGGCTTTCTTATAAATTTGAGCTTAAAGATTATGTACAGGCAACCGAAACTAATAATTTGGGGCAGGGTACAGACGAATTAGGTGAAACTGTAAGGACCATCAACTTTAGCTTTGACGAAGAAGTTCCTAATGCTAAGTTTTATGTAGTAATGTCTAATCATGGTGCTAATGCCAATGGCGAAGAATACAGGAACAGGTTTCATGAAATATATCTTGATGATGTACAGTTGTTAAGGTACAGGCCAGGACAAAACTGTGAGCCATTCAGGGCTTACAATACTATGCCTAATGGAGTTTACGGAAACTCAGTAAGGAGCGAAGCAACATGGTTAACACGTAGCTGGTGCCCGGGTGCCCGTATAGAAACCCGTATTGTAGATCTTGGTAACCTGCCGGCAGGCTCTCACAATTTTAAAATGGATGTGCCTGCTGCTACATTTAGTGGTAACGATGGCTACTTCCCAATGTCGGTTTATGTTCAGGGCTATTCTGAAGATGTAGCCGGGACTGAGAAGTTTAAAGCAAATGCATTTACAATTGCCCCAAATCCTGTTAACGACGTTGCAACAATAAACGTTACTAACGGGCAGACTATTAAAACAGTCTCAGTTACTAATACCCTGGGCCAGGTTGTAATGCAGGGTAATGCTGCAGCTGTAAACATGTCATCTTTGCAAAGTGGTGTTTACATTGTAAAAGTTCAGTTTGAGAATAACCAGGTAGCTACTAAAAAGATCATCAAAAAATAGTAGTATGCTGCTGGCATTTTAGAAAAGAAGTACAGAGAATTTTTTTATAATAGAAGATCCGTCATTTTTAATGGCGGATTTTTTTTGCAACGTACTTAAAAACTTAATTTTATAAGTGCGTTAGGAGTGCGTTCAAGCGAATATGTGTTTACTACCTCAATGCCATTTTGCGAAGTGTTTATACGATAGTATTTGTTGATGATGTTTTGCCTGTTAAATACATTTAGTACTGATACGCCGAGTTGCAGGTTTACTTTAGAGAATATCTTCCAGGCGTAAGATGCCGAAAAGTTAACCTGGAAAAAATTGTCCAAATTATCTGAATTGGGATAGTTATATGCTACAGATGGAGCACCTGTACTGTTGTATGTAGGTACGCTTATAAGCGGTGGTGTAACGGGGCGGCCCGTAAACCATTTAGACCCTAATGCTATCTTTAAATTATCCCACTCATAAATTACGGCTGTATTTATGGTATGGCTAAGTTCAAAACTGCTGGGAAAACGTATAGGCTCTACACCATCAAAACTATAATCGTTTTTGTTCCAGGTGTAGCTAAGCCAGGCATAAAAATCGTTAAATTGTTTTTGTATTAAAAATTCGGTGCCATATACCCTGTAGCTTCCTCGCGCCTGAACTGTTTCGAGCTGGTCCTGAAATGCCTGTCCCGCTGTGGTAATACCATTAACCTTTTTATAAAAATTATCGAGTGTAACCAGCCATCCCTTATTTTTAAACGATATCCCTGCCGATGCCTGGTTGCTGCGCTGCAATGGTACTGCGTTATTATCTGCAAGTACCCAGCGCCGTTTTTCTATACCTAAAAAGTCGCCCTGAAGTTCTACTACCTGAGATGCCGACTGGCTTTTTTTCTCGGCCAGTACTTCCAGCTGCCAGTTTTCGGCAAGGGCATAATTAAGCTGCAGGCGCGGTTCGGCATACAGCATACCAAATTGTTCAATGTAATTTGCCCTGATGCCCCCACGTGCAAAAAGCCTGCTGTTTTCCGGGCGGTATTCAAGCTCGCCTATAACAGCATGTGTGCGAAGAACATCTTTTACATTGCGGCTGTATTGCGGTTCGTTTATACGGTCGCTGTTTTTAATCCCTATTTCATTGTACTGGTAACCACTATGCAAAGTAAACAAAGGGTTTATTTTTTTAGCATCAGAAAATCGAAAACCGGCATCAAGTATTGTGTTTTCCTGGTTGGTTATCTGGTTAAACTCTATCGATTCGTTCTGGGCATCTACATTGTAATAAGAACCATACATGCCAAATTCAGTGCTATGGCCTTCACTCCATTGTGCACGCCATGCGGCGGTTCCTCCCAGGGTAAGCTGGCTTAAATGGCTTGCTTTTGTAACCACATTGGTAGCTGTTATGGTTCCCTGTATAAAATCGAGCTTGTTATTAATGCCTATAACATCTACATAAACATCATGTTTAGCGCCTATTTTTTGATGGTAAGATGTTGTAAAATCATAAAAATAGAATTCTTTATCGCTTTTATAATTTACATCTGTACTATTATTAAGGCTGGTAACAATGGTGTTCTGAAAAATACGCTTAGAATATTTATTGTAAGTAGGAAAAGCAAGTACATCTGTAAAAGACCTGCGTGCAGATATTTCTATATTGGCATTGTCTGAAGGTTTTACTTTAGCGTAAAAGTCCGGTCCTATCATGTTACTGCCTATGCTCACAGTTCCGGCCCCGATATTTTGAGGACGTGAAGAAATATCTACCGCGCTCGATACGCTTTCGCCATAAAATGCCGATGTACCGTTTTTAGATATCTTAATATCGTGCGCAAGGTTAGGGCTAAGGGCAGATATAAGCCCAAAGAAATGCCCTGTTTGGAAAAGGCGTATGCCATTCCACATAAAAAGATTCTGGTCATGCGTGCCGCCGCGCACGTTAATATTGCTTACCGTTTCGTCTATACTGTTTATGCCGGGTAGCTGTTGCATGGCCTGCAAAACATCGGGTTCTATAAGGCCGGGGAGAATGCCAAATTTTCTTGGCTTAATATCATAACTGCCGTCTTTGTTTTTGGAGATACCAGTAGCAAGGTACCGCTCTGCAACAACCTCGTTTAATTGTTGTATGGCAAGTGTAAGGATAATTTCAAGGCAATCATTAGTGTCCGGGCGCTCTGCAGGCATAACTACCGGTTCGTAGCCCATCTGTGATATATAAATAGACTTTACCCTGACAGGTATTTCAAAATAACCATCCGTACCGGTTACAACTTTAGTGGTACTGTCAAACTGTATAACGGCATTATCTACCGGCTGCCCAAGTTCATCCAGCACATAAGCACAAAGGGGTTTTGGCTTTTGAGCTTTAGTGGTAGTATATATAACAATGTAACCGCCCGTTTGCCTAAAGGTAAGGCCAGTGCGGTTAGACAGATATATGAGTTTTGCTTTTAAAGGTAGTTGTGCAGGAGGTGGAAAAATTGAATGCCCTGTAACATCATCTTCGGCGTAATTAAACTTTACGTGATATTGATTTTTTATGTCTTCCAGTATTTTTTTTAGCTCAACACTTTTTTTCTCGTCCTGCCCAAATGCATTGGCGGCGAAAAAAAAAAATAAACTAAGCAGTAAAAAACTCCTGGTGCCCTGCATCATTCAGCAGATAGTGTAATAATATTGCCCTCTTTTTTTGCCTGTAAATGATATACAAGTATTATCTGGTCAAGAGCGTTATCAATATTATTCATAGGTATCGTGCCGTTAAAACGTTTTTCGGCTTTAGCGTTAAGATTAATGGTTACATTATACTGGCGTTCCATCTCGCTTATAACTTCCTGTAAACGCACTTTGCCAAAATAAGTTTCGTGGTTTAGCCATCCGGGCTTAGTGGCTTTAACATCGGGTAAGTTAAGTTTGGTTCCGTTTTCATAAGCTACGGTTTTGCCGGGAGTTAAAAACACAGTTTCTTTACCGTTAGTTACCTTTACCTTGCCTTCAAAGCAGGTTACATCTAAGCGGCCGTTGCGCGCCCTAACATTAAACTGAGTACCTACAACAGTAATAGTACCAACAGGCGTAACAACATCAAACGTTTTGCCTTTGGCTACTTTAAAGTAAGCCTCGCCATTAAGTTGCAGTTTACGGTTGCTATCCCAGTTAAATTCTTTATAATCAGCCTCAGATCCTGCGTTAAGCACCACTTCAGAATTGTCAGGCAATAAAAAAGTATCCATCTTTCCTGCTTCAGCAATCTGTGTGGTGGTTTTAGTGGTGTAAAAAAAGAAGGTTATGCCTAAAGCCAATACTAAAATTGCAGCTACACGCGGCATCCACGGGTTAAGTTTGCGCACTTTGGGCTGGTGGGCTTTATTCCTGTTACGTGCAATGTTTTGGTATAAGGCATCCATATCGGCTTGTGGCACGGTAAGCTGCCCCGAAAATTCTTTTATTTTACTGTAAGTAGCATACTCCGGCAGCGCCATGAAATCTTTCAATTCCTTGTCGTTCATCTCATCATTTAGCCACTTTGCTAAGGTAACATTCTCGTTCATTGTTTCTTCCTGTTTTTATTATAACAGTTATGAGGTAGAAAACCCTACCTAAAGGTATCAATTTCTTTTCTTAATTGCAATAGTGCGCCGTGAATACGTTTTTCTACAGCCTTAACACCTATGCCCAGTATCTCTGCAATTTCATGGTATTTTTTACCATCTATACGGTGCAGCAGGAAAGCACTGCGCTGCGCTTCAGATAAGTTTGCTATTGCCTTTTGCAGCTTAACCTTAAACTGCTCCTCTTCCATTAAAAATTCCGGACTCTGGTTGTTAGTGTCATGGTTTACATTTTTTTTAGAATATTCCAGTACTACCTTTTTATGGGCAATATGGTTAAGCGTGGTATTATTTGCCACGGTATATAAAAACGATTTAGCTTTCTCCGTCGGTACGCTGGCGCAGTTTTCCCAAAGTTTTATAAAAGCTTCCTGGGTTGCCTCGTCTGCCTGCTCTTCGTTGCCAAATTTATAGTACAGGAAATTGCGAAGCGCCTTAGCATGGCTCTTAAAAAAAGCGGAGAATTTTAGTTCTTCACAAATGCCTATGGGTTGTTCCTGTTTCATTTTTGGCTAATAAAAGTGGCTGTTAAATTATACATTTTTTTGATTGGCAAGGGTAATTGTACATTTTATTTTAGCCTGCAAACCTACAGCTAAATTTCTTTTTAAAAACAGGTAGGGTAAAACAGGGGGCTTCTTGTTATTGAAAGTTTTATTGAAGCCTGAAATTATTATTAGTCAACAGGGTTTATTATGTATAAGCAAAAAAATAATAAAATAGAGGTAGGGTGTTTTTAATGTTGTCTGTTATAATGCAACAAGGCCGTCTGAATTATTATATAAGTAGTACGATATTTGAAAAAGAAAATGCTTTGTAATTTAAAAATTGCTCCCAGCCGGCCCTTTTATCAGGGTCGGTTTTTTTATGTGCAGTTTTTTTGTGCCTTACAGGTAGGGTATTTAACTGCTTGATTGTTTATACTATATCCAACAAATGTTTATGAAAAGGATTACCAAGATATTTTGTGTATTTGTCGTAATTATAACATCGGCTATACTATATTCCTGCCAGGACGATGCCTTAAGCGAAACAGTTACCGATGCGCTTAACCAGCAAAGTGAGCTTACCCGTTTGCTAACATCTATATCGGCAAATGGAAGTAATAATGCAAGCGTTATAGATAGTACAGATTGTTTCAGGATAAAACTGCCTGTAGAAGTTTTAGCAAACGGACAGCAGATTACAGTAGCAGATACTACCGATTATGAAAGTGTTGAGGATGTGTTTAACGATAGTACGGCGAGTTATAACCATCTTGGTTTTGTATTTCCTATAACAATTATTTACATTGATGGTACACAGCAGGAAGTAACCAGCCAGGCACAATATAATAACCTTGTTCGTACCTGTAATGCTTCTTCGCAGTTTATAAACAGCAACTGTGTAAGCCTTAGTTATCCCATTACTGTTTATGGTTATAACAGTAGCCTTCAAATGGAAAACACGTATGTTGTTGCTAACAATACCCAGTTATATCCTATACTGCTTAACCTGGGTGCTAACGAATATTATTCTATAAATTACCCGGTAACCCTTAATATAGCGGGGCAAAGTTTAGTGGTAAATAACAATACCCAACTTCAGCTTGCTATAAATGCTGCAGTGGCAAACTGCAGGCCTACGGTTCCCGAAGTCCCGGAAACCCCAACGTGCGGCAACCCCGGTATACTTACTGACAGCTTAAAAATTTACATACCTTTTTCGGGGAGTGTACGCGACCTTAAAGGCGGCACAGTTACTGCACCAACTGATACTGTTTTTGTAGCCGATAGGAATGGTAATGCTCGTTGTGCCTTATCATTTAACGGTGGGCAGGCATTAAGGGTGAGGGCATCTATTGCAAATGTTATTAAAGATGGCGATGAGTTAAGTGTAAGCCTTTGGTTTAAAATGCAGAATACCAATCCATCTAACTTAGAGCATCTTTTTACAAAAGGGCCAAATGGTACAAATGGTTTCGACCTTTCTCTTTACGATCTTAACAAACCACGATTTGGCGCACAGGGCGGAGAAGTGTGGGATACCAACTGGGGTGCTGATGCAGGTTTACCAACTGATACTACAAACTGGCACCATCTTGTGCTTACGCTTTCTGCTAATTATGAAGCTAAGTTATATCGTGACGGAGTGTTGCAAAGCACATTACAGTTTACAAACGGCAGTATTGGTAATGCCATGCTGGATTATTATATAGGGCAGGGCTTTACAGGATATCTGGACGACCTTAGGGTTTATAAAAAAGTGCTTACCCAGGCTAATGTGCAAACGCTGCATGAATTAGAAGGTGATTGTAATACTTGTTTGAATTAGTTTTAAGTTATGTTTTTTTAAATATTCAAGTTTTTTTCAAGAGAAACCGGCTACTGTTAGAGCCGGTTTTTTTATGTTTCATATTCTTTGTTGCTCAAGCACTGTGTGGTTCAATTCCGGTATCGGAATTGTAAACTTTGTATGTAAAAAAAGAAAAAGCTTTGTACTCCCTCGTAAAAATCATTGTGATCCTTGTGGTTAATTGCTATGCGCTATAATTCTTAAAAAATACCTGTATAGTAAAATCAGGATAATTTTGTGTTGATTATCCAACCGGCACTACTATTTTATTTGCATAACCCTGTAACTTCAAAATCAAATCCTTAAATTTGCACCTCTATAAATGAACCTGCATTATGTTTGATAATTTAAGCGATAAATTAGATAAAGCCTTTCACGTACTAAAAGGCCACGGAAAGATAACCGATGTTAACGTTGCCGACACCCTTAAAGAGGTGCGCCGCGCACTGCTTGATGCCGACGTTAACTTTAAAATAGCCAAAGATTTTACTACCCGTGTGCGCGATAAAGCCATAGGCCAGAATGTATTAACCACCCTGCAGCCCGGCCAGCTTATGGTTAAGCTTGTTAAAGATGAGCTTACAGAGCTTATGGGCGGCGATGCGGCAGGTATCAATCTATCGGGCAACCCTACGGTAATATTAATGTCGGGTTTACAGGGGTCTGGTAAAACCACATTCTCGGGTAAGCTTGCAAATTACCTAAAAACTAAAAAGAATAAAAAGCCGCTTCTTGTAGCGTGCGATATTTACCGCCCCGCAGCAATTAACCAGCTGCAGGTAGTGGGTGGGCAAATAGGGGTAGAGGTATATACCGAAGAAGGTAACCGCAATCCTGTAGAAATTGCCCAGAACGCTGTTAAACATGCCAAAGCTAACGGTTTCAATGTAGTAATTGTAGATACCGCCGGCCGCCTTGCTGTAGACGAGGAGATGATGACCGAGATTGCTAACGTGCATAAAGCGATTGAGCCGCAGGAAACGCTGTTTGTGGTAGACTCTATGACAGGACAGGATGCTGTTAACACAGCTAAAGCATTTAACGACAGGCTAAATTTTGACGGTGTTATACTTACTAAGCTTGATGGTGATACCCGCGGTGGTGCAGCCATTACTATAAAATCGGTAGTAAATAAACCTATTAAGTTTATTGGTACCGGCGAGAAGATGGAAGCTATAGATGTTTTCTACCCGGTGCGTATGGCAGAGCGTATACTTGGTATGGGCGACGTGGTATCGTTAGTAGAACGTGCACAGGAGCAGTATGACGAAGAAGAGGCACGCAGGCTGCAAAAGAAGATAGCGAAGAACGAGTTTGGTTTCGACGACTTTTTAAGCCAGATACAGCAGGTAAAAAAAATGGGTAACATGAAAGACCTTGTAGGCATGATACCCGGTGCCGGTAAAGCACTTAAAGATGTGGAAATTGAAGATGATGCCTTTAAGCACATCGAAGCTATAATACACTCCATGACCCCGGGTGAGCGCAGCAAGCCTGCCGTTCTTGACGCTAAACGTAAAATGCGTGTGGCTAAAGGCAGCGGAACATCTATACAGCAGGTTAACCAGTTGCTTAAGCAATTTGACCAAATGAGCAAGATGATGAAGATGATGCAGGGCGGTGGCGGCAAAAACCTGATGAGGATGATGGGCGGCATGAAAGGTGGTATGCCACAGCCATAATTTTTTGTTTCAGGTTTAAGGTTCAGGTTGCAAAGCCTGGCGCGAAAATTACACTGAAAAAATGGACAACTATAACAGGTTTAAAGTTTTGGGATTCCCTTACTTTAAACCTGTACCGATTAAATAAACAACTAACTACAAACAGGTTTTAAGAGGATGAGTGGAAAACTTTAAACCTTAAACTTTAAACAACTAAATAAGAATGCAATTATTAGACGGAAAAAAGATCTCGGAAGATATTAAAGACGAGATTACTATCGAAGTAAATAAAATGAAGGCCAATGGCGAAAAGGTGCCGCACCTTGCTGCCGTAATTGTAGGTAATGATGGCGCAAGCCTTACCTATGTAAACAGCAAAGTAAAAGCCTGCGAGCGTGTAGGTTTTGAAAGTACCCTTGTAAAACTGCCAAGTACTATAAGCGAGCTGGAGCTTTTAAAGAAAATAGAAGAACTTAACCAGGACGATAATATAGACGGTTTTATAGTACAGCTGCCATTGCCTAAGCAAATAGATGAGCAGAAAGTGCTTATGGCGGTAGACCCAAGCAAAGATGTAGACGGTTTCCACCCGGAGAACTTTGGTAAGATGGCACTTGATATGACAACGTTTATCCCTGCCACGCCGTTTGGTATCCTGGAGCTTTTAGAGCGTTACAATGTAGAGACAGCCGGTAAGCATACCGTGGTGATAGGACGTAGCCACATTGTGGGCCGCCCAATGAGCATCCTTATGGGGCGCAAGGGTTTCCCGGGTAACAGTACCGTTACGCTTACACACAGCCATACAAAAAACATTAGCCAGATAACCACTCAGGCAGATATTATTATCACTGCCCTTGGCGTACCTAACTACCTGAAAGCAGAGATGGTTAAGGATGGTGTGGTGGTTATAGACGTGGGTATTACCCGTGTTGCTGATGACTCTGAAAAAGGGTATAAAATTACCGGCGATGTAGACTTTGAAAATGTTAGCAAAAAAGCATCGTTCATAACGCCGGTTCCCGGTGGTGTGGGTCCTATGACTATTGCCATGCTGCTTAAAAACACGCTGCTTGCAAGAGAAATGAGAAGGGTTAAGTAATCCTGCAATAATATACGAACAAAAAAAATCCCAAGTTGTTGCTTGGGATTTTTTGTTTGTCAGAATTTGTTATACGCTACAAGCAAACAAGCGATTGAGAAAAGAGTTACATCTATTCAGCAATCGCTTGTTTTATGAATCTTCAAAATATCCGGATTGTACTTTTATATTAAATATTAAAACATTTATATCCGGATATTAGCTTTTAAAAGATGGTTTTACTATTTAAGTTTCTGGCTAAAATTCGTCTTCATTAAAGCCGGTTCTTCTGTGTCCGGCAAAAATAATTTTATTGCCCGGGTCATAATCAAATTCACCTTCAAAATAAATACTATCGGTAACTACGCCGGTTCTTGAATGGCCTGCACCTTTAATTATTTTACCGTTAGTAATAGTAACTCTTGTTCCATCGGCTGCATTTTCAACATCATTGGCACTAAATGTAAAATTTGGTACATTAGTTTGTACTTTGCTTTCCAGATAATAGCCAGAAAAATCATCTGCGCCAGGGCCTATACGGTCACTTAAATACATAGTGCCGTCTCCATCGTTAGTATCGTATGTTTTGTGTAACGTATGCTGAGCTAATACGTTACCATCTGCGTCGCTAATGTCTATAAACCATTCTCCGTTTAACGCTTGTGTAGGAGTACTACCGGGATTATAATCATCATATCCCTGATTATCGCACGATACGGCTGTAGCAATTGCAAACAACGCTACGATAATCTTTTTTATATTAAGTTTGGTCATAATCTTAGTTTTTAATGTTGTTATCGTACAAAATTCCTTACTGCGGTGCCGTAAAAAGCAGAAGCATATAATACCCATGTAAAATTATTAGGGCTCACAATTGTGCCTATATTGCTTTCAACATCGATACCTGTTGGTGTTGTATCTTCCTGATAAGGCGCATAGATTTGAACATCATCAATATTATAAAATGTGAAGTTTATAAGGTTATTTACGTTTGCCGCATCTGTCCTTGAAACTCCTCCTGCATTGTCAGATGTATAAACTCTGTCAGATACTCTGGTTATGTTATTTGCGAAGCCATTTCTAAAAAAAGTTCCGGATAAATCTACAGCGCTGGGCTGAGCACTTAAAACAATAACAGTACGTCTTAATTCTTTAGAAAACCCATCACTATTAACAGATGAATAGTATACATCATATACGCCCGGCGTGTTAGGATCAACATCTTCAGATCCTGTTGTTGTAACTTCAAGATCAACGCCATTCTCTGTTGAAATTATTCCTTGCTCAGTATATGTGTCACCTTGAGTTAATACAGTAATCCTATCGCCATTTAGTGTCATATCAGGATAGAATGTCACTGTTGATGATATAGGGTCTTCAGTACATGAGAAAAGTATTAGTAAAAGGCTTAAAAGCCCTACATGTCGTAATTTATATAAGTTTTTCATTTTATTTTATTTTTATTCAGGTTTTAAATCCCACCAAACGTTGTTTGTTAAAGAATTTCTCTGTGTAATATTAGGATTTCTATTAGTCTCATTGTCCGGATAAAATAATATACTTGGCACCTGAGTTCCTGATAGTACAGTTAGTAGTGACGGTATACGATTGCCCTCTGTGTAGTTTTGAGTTCCAGTTGCAACAACTTCAGGATATTTTGTTCTTGTAGTTTCTATCCATGACTCAATATTATTGATATAAGCTAATCCAGCCCATTTTTGGATAATAATTTGTCTTATATCGGTTTCTATGTTGCCACTTGCCACATATTCATATGCACCCCCAGTTGCAATAAGAGGAGCTGCGGTAGCTGCAGGGGCTAAACCAAAATATGATTTATAAGTTGCAAAAGATGCATTTACTCCAGCATCATATTTTTCTTTTGCACCAGTACCACCAGCATACCTTACTAAAGCTTCAGCCTGTAAAAAATAGCTTTCGGCAGCACTGATTAGAAATACAGGGGTAAGTGAACTAATATTAACTCTTGCAAAGGCAATTGCAGTACCACTTATAGTGTTACCTGTTCCCTGTGCTATGGATGGAAAAGCACCCGATGCATTTGGTTTATATACAGCGGCAAGTCGTGGGTCGTTATTGCCTGTGTAAAAGTCATGTAAAGAGTTACTCGCAACGTTATTTACATCCCCTAATCCATTTTGAGAAATAATATTTTCGTAAAATGGATTCCCTTTATTTGCAGACTCAGCAAAATTATCATACTTACTATCTTCAGTTAAAAAATTGTTTTCTGCCAAAAGTGCATTAACAGCTGTAGGATTTGCATTTGCAGTATACGCCATTCTAATATACATCCTTAGTTTAAGGGTGTTAGCAAACTGTATCCATTTGCTCATATTAGCCTGAAAAATAATGTCTTGCCTTCCCACACTCGTTTCGCTTGGGTTAGCCTCGTAAGCGGCTAATGCAGCATCTATTTTTACAAGAAGATCTGCATAAATCTCAGCTCCGGGAGTAGGTCTTGGGGTAATAATACCTTCTTGCAGAGCTTCTGTATATGGTACTGCATCAAACAAGTCTACTAATAATTGAAATGTATAAGCACGCAAAACTTCTGCAATTAGAGCTGTAGCAGTGTCACCATCTCCCTGAGATTGTGCTGTTACATATTTTAGGTCGTTAAGGCAACCGGCATAAAGTTCTGTCCATATAGCATTAGAATATGTTCCATTAATGTTATATGAATCTATAACTTCAAACTGGCTTGCACTTGGAGACTGGGTATGATACTGGGAGTAAAAGCCACCAAGGTTTGTAAGGTCACTTCCTGTTACAGTTATTAAAGATGACTCAGCTGCGGTTAATGCTAGCCCTCTGTTAATCGCTGCGGGAAAGTTGGGGTCCGTATTGATATCGAGCTCCTTATCACAGGAAGCAGCAATGCCAACTATTAGTAACAACAATATTTTAGATATATTTTTCATAGTTATTTTTTAAAAATTAGCTTTAAGACTAAAACCTAAGCTTCTTGTAGATGGGTTAGCGCTAAATTCTCCAAACTGTGCCTGAAGATCGGTGCCAAAAGTTGAAGATTCAGGGTCAATGAATTGATTGCTTGCAGGAGTCCATAGAAATAAATTTCTTCCTATTATAGATAATGATAATCCTTGTATAAAAGTGCCTTCAAGTATTTTAGCCGGCATTTTATATGTCAGTACAACTTCACGTAATTTGATATACGATTTACTTATAACTGTGGATCTTGACAAAGCATCAGCTCTATAGTAATCATCCATGTGTTCGCGGTCTACTGGGGTCGTATTAGGCGCATAGCTTACAGTACCATCATCTGCGGTAGTTTTAACTACAGACCCGGGCACAATAAATGGCTGCCTGTCATTATAGGTTGTAGTTATTGAATTTCCGGTAAATCGTGTAATATCTGCAGTACGGGAGTACATTAATCCGCCCTGGCGAATATCAAAAGTAAAATCAAGAGATAAGCCTTTGTAGCTGATAGTATTGCTTACACCCATGGTATAGTCATATTGTGTATCGCCATAAACAGCTTTCCCATTACCATTTGTAGATCGTACAGGTACACCTGTAGCATCTACAACAATATTGCCATTTGGATCGTACTCAGGAACATAACCTTGTATTAATGCTACCGGCTGGCCTTTCATCGCTACCAGTTGAGTAGTTGTAAGTCCTCCTAATTCCACAAGATTTAAACGTGGGTCAAGTTCCTTAAGAATTGTATTGTTAGTAGCGAAATTCAAAGTTGTGTTCCAGTTGAAATCATTGCCTTTGTTAAGCCAGTTAATACCTAATAATGCTTCAAAACCTTTGTTGGAAAGTGTACCTACGTTTGCAGTTTGAGTTGTATAACCTGTACTTGGTGCAAGTGGTAAAGAAAGTATTTGATTTTCTACTGTTGAATCATAGTATGTAGCATCAAGTGTTATCCTGTTGTCAAAAAAGGCTAATTCAATACCAAGCTCATACTCTTTTCGTCGTTCCGCTTTAAGGTTTGGATTTGGTGCTCTGTTTCCCTGAGAATATGCACTAATCCCATTAATAGGATATTGTAAATTTCCAAATCCAACTCCAATGTTTGTTGGTGTTACTACAGAAGATACCTGATAAGGAGCAGTATCTACACCAGTTTCTCCATAACCTACCCTTAGCTTACCATAATTAATAACTTTATTTATGCCAGGAAATGTCCTTGAAAATAACCAGCTGCTATTTACACCTGAATAAAATACAGACCTGTTTGCTTCAGGAAGCGTAGAATACCAGTCATTCCTAAAGTTACCTGTTAAGAATAGCTGATCGTCATAAGAAACGGTTGTAGTATTATATACACCGTAAAGTTTTCTTTTTGAAATAGAAGTTGAAACAGTTGGAATCTCTGCACTATTTGAGAATGAATAGAAGTCTGGAATATCCTGACTGGTTACACCGGCAGTATAATTATAGGTTTCCCTGTTATTAACGTTTAAACCAAATGTTGATGCAATGTCAAAATTACTGCCCAGATCAAAATTCAAGTTATATAATAAATCGTGATTTAGCTGCTTAATTGTATTTGAACTTTCAGAATAACTACCAGGAGTTTCTGTAGAAGACCCATCATTTGGACTTCCAGGGACTGCATCAAGTCTTGATGTCCATATCTTTGCTAAATCGGTGTAAGTGTCAATACCAAAACGGTAGGTAAAGCTTGACCATGAGTTAACCTGATAACTGGCTTCTAATGACGCGTAAAAACGTTCTTTGTTATAATCAGATCCGTTTTTATCTAATGTATAATATGGGTTTGTAACACCATAGGGAGTGTAGTAGTTAGATATATTGTGGAAAGGGTTGTTATAATCCTTAAACTCAGTAATAGGAATATCGGTAGGTATTTGCAATAAATTATTATACACGGTTAATCCCTGTCCTGTTGCAATAGTACTACCGCCAGTATTTACATAATTCATGCTACCGCTAAAGCTTACTTTACCCACTTTTGTACTTCCTGACAAGCCAATAGTATTCCTTTCAAACGAGTCTGCATTTGTAGGGTAAATACCATCCTGTTGAGAATTGGAATAAGATAAACGTACTGTACTGTCTCCTGAGCCTCCTGATACAGAGAATGAAGTTAATTGCGATGAGCCAATATCAAAAAAGTTTTCTAACTGGTCTTTTTGAAAAGAATACGGCTTTAATAGCTGACTGTTGTTTACGACATTACCCCATACACGTGGCTGATTATCAAATCGTGGGCCCCATGAACCGTTTTCAATAAGATCGTGGTTACCATCCCATCCCTGACCAAACTGGTCCTGGTACTTAGGAGTCCTTAAAACTTGGGTAAAACTTGTTGTAGAAGTAAAATCTACCGAAAGTTTACCGGCTTTACCTTTTTTAGTGGTAATCATGATAACACCATTTGCAGCTCTGGCACCATAAAGCGCCGCTGCAGAGGCACCTTTAAGAATGGTCATACTTTCAATGTCTGCAGGGTTAATATCCTGTGACCCACGGCCAAAATCGGTCGCGTTATCAAGGCTACTTGAAAAGTTAGACTGATCATTAATAGGAATACCATCTACTACATACAAAGGTTGGTTAGAGCCGGAAAGGCTGCTAAAACCCCTGATTACAACCCCTGATGATGCTCCGGGATCTGTAGAGGCGCTCGAAATAATTACACCCGCAACTTTACCTTTTATCGCATCGGCAATGTTTGCTTGTGAACCTTTTACAAGTTCTTCAGATCGTATTGTTGTTGTGGCAGCACCAATGGAAGCTTTTTCCCTTTTGATACCTAAAGCCGTAACAACAACGCCCTCAAGCTGGATTGATGAGTCCTTCATGCTAACATTTAAGGTTGCAGAAGTTGCCTTGATTTCCTGGGTTTCCATGCTAAGAAAACTGAAGACCAATGTTTGGGCCGGAGTGGCCTGAATTTGAAATTTACCGTCAAAGTCGGTTTGGGTACTTGTGGTAGAGCCTTTAATTACCACATTAACACCGGGTACGGGTAACCCGGTTCCGTCGGTAACAGTTCCAGAAACTGTTCTTTCCTGTGCAAATGAAATTTGCATCACTAACGTGCACAGCAGCGTTAGCAAAACATGAAGCCTTGTTTTCATCGATTATTAATTGAGTTAGTCAATATCAAATATCTGAATTAAACTTAACGAAAACAATAATTTTATGATAAATTTTAGATAAACTCTTTGCTTAACATAATTAAATTTTAAATAAGTGTTAAAATGACGCTTTAAAACTCAGGTGAACTATTGAGTTTGAAAGCTTTATGGTTTGGCCTTTGGCAGAGCCGTTTGCATATATTATGTTAAAGAGCCCTGTGCTGGTAAATAGTCCAAACCCAAAGCCTAATCCTAAAAGGTTGTCTTTAATTTGTGCTGTCTGGTCTTGGTAATAACCATAGTCTGTAATGGTGTGTACATACATGTTTGGAGCAAGAACGTAGCGGTACTCTGCCATTAGGGCAGAATACATATTTGCCTGCAGGCTGTTTTCGTTAAATCCCCTGATGGAATTTATACCCCCAAAACGATATAATTCGTTAATTATATAAGTGTCGCTTTTTAAGTAATAGGTCTGATTTTTTATGTTAATAATATTCCGTTTGTTAAGATATAAATTGTGTGAAAAATTAACCTGTGCAAAATACTGGTTGCTGTTTACTGTTTTACCATCCCGGTTTCCTGCACCTCCTTTTATAAACAGCGATATTTTTTGAGGGAATAAAAAATCGTCTGTATTATAAGAGGTGTACTCATAGGTGGATGTGTAAAAAGCGTTAGAATAATCAGCTATAGACGCTGTGTTAGTGTTTTGAATATCTACCGATTGTGTTTGTTGGTAACCAGCGTACAGTTTTGAGTTGTAGCTAAAATAATATCCTAAATTAAGGTCGCTTACCGTGTTTTGAAAAGTACTGTCCTGTTTAAATATTTTAAGGCTCGCCTTAGCACCAATGGGGCTTTTAAACATATAGGGTAATTCGAGCGATACGTTAAAAGTGGTTTGCTTGTTGCCGTCGCTCTTCCAGTAAAGGTTGAATTTCTCTCCTGAGTTAAGTACATTATTAAGGAGTAGGTCTACATAGCCATTAAAGCGCACTTTGCTTTGGTCGTCGTTACTAAAACCAATAAAGCCATCAAAAGTATTAGGTTTTGCTTTTTGCAGATAAACATATACTTTGGTAGTATCGGTCTTAAAAAGTATCTCTGGATAACGGGGTTGGGTTACAAAGCGCAAAGCATTAAAATCAGCATACACCCGTTGCAGGTTTTCCCGGTTAAAGGTTTTGCCTTTATATTGTTTTAAAATATTTCGGCGAATACCTTCCGGAAATTTCGGGTAACCTTCCAGTACTAAATCATCCAGGGTGCGCTGTTTTTCGATATTTACAATTAAGTTGGCGGCAAGATTTTGATTTTTGCGGGTTTGGCCGGTAAGTTGCAGTGAGCTTAGAGAGTAGCCTTTCTTTTCGAGTAAAGCCATATTGGTGTTCATAAAGCCCTCGACTTCGGCGAGTGTCATTATTATTGTGTCCTTGCTTATATTAAGGAGTGCTTTTTGCTGCTGCGACAGCTTTCCGGTATAAATGTGTAAGTTTTTAGTGCGTTTGCCAATCGTAAAAGAATACACAAAAGTGCTGTCGTTTGTTTTTAGGTGGGCAAGTTCCCTGTTTTCAAGATAGCCCGAAGTGTATAGTTTTTTTGAGAGGAGGGAGGTTTCGTCTATAATAGATTTTGCGTTGTTATGCAGTTTATTGTATGATAGCGAGTCGATAATTTTGGTTTCAACTGCATCTTTGCCTTCAATTTTAAGGTGCAGTTTTTGCCCTTTGGCAGTAAATGCGATAAGGAGAAAAAGAACTATGAATAAAAAATGTTTCAATACAAAAAGGTTAGCATGCAAATAACGCAAAAAATGCCCAAAAAATATAGGTAAGGCAAAAGAGGTATGAGTTGTTTGAAAATTAATGAATTATGGTTTGTTTTGTAAATTATAATTTCTACATTTGCAGCCCCGTAATAAGCGGGTTATTTAAACATAAGAAATTTTTAGTATTAATTATGCCAACAATTCAACAATTAGTAAGAACAGGGAGAGCCCAGATAACTAAGAAGAGTAAATCGGCTGCTTTGGATTCTTGTCCTCAAAGAAGGGGCGTTTGTACACGTGTTTACACTACTACACCTAAAAAACCAAACTCTGCAATGCGTAAAGTTGCAAGGGTGCGTTTAACAAATGGTAATGAGGTAAATGCATACATTCCCGGAGAAGGACACAATCTTCAAGAGCACTCGATAGTATTAGTTAGAGGCGGTAGGGTAAAAGATTTACCTGGTGTAAGGTATCACATTGTTCGTGGTGCTTTAGATACGGCAGGTGTTGCAGGAAGAACGCAACGCAGGTCTAAATACGGTGCAAAACGTCCTAAACCAGGGCAGGCTGCAGCGGCACCTACAAAAGGTAAAAAGAAGTAATTAGTAAACGCTTTTAAAAGAAAGACATGAGAAAAAGACAGGCCAAAAAAAGACCTCTTTTACCAGATCCCCAATTTAATGATCAATTAGTAACACGTTTTGTGAACAACTTAATGTGGGATGGTAAAAAATCAACTGCTTTTAAAGTATTTTATGATGCAATGGCAATCGTAGAGGCTAAAAAGCAAGATGCAGAGAAATCAGCATTAGAAACTTGGAAAGATGCATTAACAAATGTTATGCCTCACGTAGAAGTAAGAAGCCGCAGGGTGGGTGGAGCAACGTTCCAGATACCTATGCAGATTCGTCCGGACAGAAAGATATCTATGGCAATGAAATGGATGATTCTTTATGCAAGGAGAAGAAATGAGAAATCTATGGCTCAAAAACTGGCTTCTGAAGTTTTAGCTGCGGCTAAAGAAGAAGGTGCTGCTGTTAAAAAGAGAATGGATACTCATAAAATGGCAGAAGCTAACAAAGCATTCTCTCACTTTAGATTTTAATTCGTAAAGAAATTTAGAAATGGCTAGAGATTTAAAATATACAAGAAATATAGGAATTGCTGCTCACATTGATGCTGGTAAAACAACAACTACTGAGCGTATCCTTTTTTATACTGGTAAGTCACACAAAATAGGCGAGGTACACGATGGTGCTGCAACTATGGACTGGATGGCACAGGAGCAGGAAAGGGGTATTACTATTACTTCTGCAGCAACTACATGTACTTGGAGTTACCCAACAGAACAAGGTAAACCGCTTCCTGAATCGCTTCCTTACCACTTTAACATTATTGATACCCCGGGACACGTTGACTTTACTGTAGAGGTAAACCGTTCTCTTAGGGTTCTTGATGGATTAGTATTCCTTTTTAGTGCTGTAGATGGTGTAGAGCCTCAATCAGAAACTAACTGGAGGCTTGCTGATAACTACAGGGTGCCGCGTATGGGCTTTGTAAACAAAATGGACCGTCAGGGTTCTAACTTCCTTGCTGTTTGCCAGCAGGTAAGAGACATGCTAAAATCTAACGCAGTGGCTATTACTTTACCAATTGGTGAAGAAGAAGATTTTAAAGGTGTGGTTGACTTAGTGAAAAATCAGGCTATTATATGGCATGATGCTACACTGGGTGCTACTTTTGATATCGTGCCTATTCCTGCTGATATGGTAGACGAAGTACGTGAGTACCGTGCTGCCCTTATAGAAGCTGTTGCTGATTATGATGAGACTTTAATGGAGAAATTCTTTGAAGACGAAAATTCAATAACAGAAGATGAGATAAACAATGCTTTACGTAAAGCTACCATTGATATGTCTATCATACCAATGATATGTGGATCTTCATTTAAAAATAAAGGTGTTCAGTTCATGCTTGATGCTGTATGTAAATATCTTCCTTCTCCAATGGATAAAGAAGGTATCATCGGTACAAATCCTGATACTGACGAAGAGATTCTTCGTAAGCCGGATGTAAAAGAGCCGTTTGCTGCTCTTGCATTCAAGATCGCTACTGACCCTTACGTAGGTCGCCTTGCATTCTTCCGTGCTTATTCTGGCCGTCTTGATGCAGGTTCTTACGTTCTTAATACGCGTTCTGGTAACAAAGAGCGTATATCCCGTATCTACCAGATGCACGCTAACAAGCAAAACCCAATCGACTACATCGAGGCTGGTGATATTGGAGCTGCTGTAGGGTTTAAAGATATCAAAACAGGAGATACACTTTGTGACGAGAAAAACCCAATTGTACTTGAGTCTATGGATTTCCCTGCTCCGGTAATTGGTATAGCTATTGAGCCTAAAACAAAAGCTGACGTGGATAAAATGGGTATGGCTTTAGCAAAACTTGCCGAAGAAGATCCTACGTTCCAGGTTAAGACTGATGAGGCTTCTGGCCAGACTATCATCTCGGGTATGGGTGAGCTTCACCTTGATATCCTTGTAGACAGGATGCGTCGTGAGTTTAAAGTAGAAGTTAACCAGGGCGAGCCTCAGGTTGAATATAAAGAGGCGTTTACAAGATCGGCACAACACAGGGAGGTTTACAAAAAACAATCAGGTGGTCGTGGTAAATTTGCTGATATCGTGTTTATTATTGAGCCGGCAGACGAAGGTGTTGTAGGTCTTCAGTTTATAAACTCGGTAAAAGGTGGTAACGTTCCTAAAGAATATATCCCATCTATCGAAAAAGGATTTAAAGCAGCTATGAAACAAGGTCCTCTTGCAGGATATGAAGTAGATAGCCTTAAAGTTACTTTGTTAGACGGATCTTTCCACCCTGTGGATTCTGATGCGCTTTCTTTTGAATTAGCTGCAAAAATGGGTTATAAAGAATCTGGCCGTGCTGCCGGAGCTGTTATCCTTGAGCCGATAATGAAAATGGAGGTAATTACACCGGAAGAGAACATGGGTGATATCGTGGGTGACCTTAACCGTCGTCGTGGCCAGGTTAATGATATGGGCGACAGGGCTGGTGCTAAAACCATCAAAGCTTTCGTTCCGTTATCAGAAATGTTTGGTTACGTTACTACGCTAAGAACACTTTCTTCGGGTAGGGCAACTTCTACAATGGAGTTTTCACACTATTCAGAAACGCCTTCGAATATTTCGGAAGCAGTTATCAAAAAAGCCAAAGGCAACGCTTAATTCTTAAGAAAATGAGTCAAAAAATCAGAATAAAATTAAAATCATACGATCATAGCCTTGTAGACAAGTCTGCAGAGAAGATCGTTAAGACTGTAAAAAGTACAGGCGCTGTGGTAACGGGTCCTATTCCTTTACCTACCCACAAAAAGATTTTTACTGTACTGCGTTCTCCGCACGTAAATAAAAAATCAAGGGAGCAGTTTGAAGTTAGCTCTTACAAAAGGCTGCTTGACATCTATAGCTCTTCTTCTAAAACTATTGATGCCCTAATGAAATTAGAGCTTCCAAGTGGTGTAGAAGTTGAAATAAAAGTGTGATAAATCGCTTTATATAATCAGGCCCCGAGAATATCGGGGCCTTTTTTTATGTTTATTGGTTTAGTTCATAATAAATGGTTAAATGAGGTAGTTTTTGTAGTACAATTCATTATTTACAGTTTCTTTAAAATTATTTTCTGTAAGTGTTTGATTATCTAAATATAATAATTACTTTTGCACCCCTGTTTGTAATATTCGCTATTATAAATTGAAGGGAATTAATAATTAATAACAATAATTTATGTCTGGGTTAATTGGTAGAAAAATCGGCATGACCAGTATTTTCGATGAGAACGGAAAAAACATTCCGTGCACAGTGATCGAAGCTGGCCCATGCGTTGTTACCCAAGTCAGAACCAAAGAGGTTGACGGGTATGAAGCGTTGCAACTTGGTTTCGATGACAAAGCAGAAAGACATGCTACTAAAGCGGCCGCCGGCCACTTTAAAAAGGCAGGTACTGTTGCTAAGAAAAAAGTCGTTGAATTCCGTGAGTTTGTAACAGAGCACAAATTAGGTGATGTAGTTTCTGTAGATCTTTTCGCCGAAGGCGAATTTGTAGATGTACAGGGTGTATCTAAAGGTAAAGGTTTCCAGGGTGTTGTAAAACGCCACGGTTTTGGTGGTGTTGGTCAGGCTACGCACGGTCAGCATAACCGTTTAAGGGCACCGGGTTCTGTAGGAGCATCATCATATCCTTCACGTGTATTCAAAGGAATGCGCATGGCAGGACGAATGGGAGGAGACAATGTAACAATACAAAACCTTAGAGTTTTAAAAGTAGTGGCTGATAAGAACCTGCTTGTAGTTAAAGGAGCAATTCCTGGACACAAAAACTCTTACGTAATCATTCAGAAGTAATGGAAGTAAAAGTATTAGATATCAACGGAAAAGAAACTGGCAGGACGATCACTCTTTCTGATTCAGTATTCGCAATTGAGCCTAATAAGCACGCCGTATACCTTGATGTAAAGCAATATCTTGCTAATCAAAGGCAGGGTACCCATAAAGCTAAAGAAAGAGCAGAGGTAGCCGGTAGTACGCGTAAAATCAAAAAGCAAAAAGGTACTGGTACAGCCCGTGCCGGTAGTGCTAAAAACCCTTTGTTTAAAGGTGGGGGTACAGTTTTTGGTCCAAGGCCAAGAAGCTACTCTTTTAAATTAAACAAAAGCCTTAAGCGTTTAGCAAGAAAGTCAGCTTTCTCGATGAAAGCAAAAGAGAGTAATGTAGTGGTTGTAGAGAACTTCGATTTTGAAGCGCCAAGCACCAAAAATTTCATTAACTTTTTGAAAGCTTTAGGGTTAGAGAATAAAAAATCTTTAATTGTGTTGGGTGATACAAATAAAAATGTATATTTGTCCTCACGCAATTTAAAGGCTACTAACGTGGTAACTACTTCAGAATTAAATACTTACGCTATATTACACGCGAATAGTTTAGTTCTTTTAGAAGGCTCTTTAGAAGGAATTGAAGAAAATTTAAGCAAATAATAGGCTATGGGTATCATAATTAAACCTATCATTACTGAGAAAATTACTAAAGACGGTGAAGTTTTCAACCGTTTTGGTTTTATTGTTGACAAAAAAGCAAATAAGATACAAATTAAGCTTGCTGTTGAGGCTGCTTATGGTGTTTCTGTTGTAGAGGTTAACACTATGAATTACAGGGCTGATAGATCGGTTAAATACACTAAGAGTGGTTTAATCTCAGGAAAAACAAATGCTTACAAAAAAGCAATTGTTCAGGTAAAAGAAGGAGAAACAATAGATTTTTACAACAATATCTAATAAGACATGTCAGTTAGAAAATTAAAACCTATTACCCCGGGTCAGCGTTTTAGAGTTGTTAATAGCTTTGACACTATTACAACTGATAAGCCGGAGCGTTCATTGATCGCACCGAAAAAAAACTCAGGCGGTAGAAATAGTCAAGGAAAAATGACCATGCGTTATACAGGCGGTGGTCACAAACAAAGGTATCGTATTATCGATTTTAAAAGAGCTAAAGCGGGAGTCCCTGCAGTAGTTAAAACGATCGAGTACGATCCTAACCGTTCAGCATTTATATCTCTTTTGTTTTATGCAGATGGAGAAAAAACATATATCATTGCTCAGAACGGACTTCAGGTTGGCCAAACAATTTCTTCGGGAGAAACTGCTCCTCCAGAAATTGGTAATGCTTTACCATTAAGTAAAATTCCTCTGGGAACTGTTATATCTTGTATCGAACTACGTCCTGGTCAGGGAGCTGTAATTGCACGTAGTGCAGGTACATTTGCCCAGCTTATGGCAAGAGATGGAAAATATGCTACAATAAAAATGCCTTCAGGTGAAACAAGGTTAATCCTTTTAACCTGTACTGCAACTATTGGAGCTGTTTCTAACTCAGATCACCAATTGATCGTTTCTGGTAAAGCCGGTAGATCACGTTGGTTAGGAAGAAGGCCAAGAACAAGACCGGTAGCGATGAACCCTGTAGATCACCCAATGGGTGGTGGTGAAGGACGTTCTTCTGGTGGTCATCCACGTTCAAGGAAGGGTATTCCGGCTAAAGGTTACAGAACTCGTTCTAAAGTTAACCCGAGTAATAAGTATATCGTAGAACGTAGAAAGAAATAATAGATAAGATATGGCACGTTCATTAAAGAAAGGACCTTTCGTTCACTATAAATTAGAAAAGAAAGTTCAGGAAAATATCGAGAAAGGTAACAAAGGAGTTGTTAAGACATGGTCTCGCGCTTCTATGATTACTCCCGATTTTGTTGGGCAGACTATCGCAGTACACAACGGACGTCAATTCGTTCCGGTTTACGTTACAGAGAACATGGTAGGTCATAAATTAGGAGAATTTTCGCCAACGCGCTCTTTTAGAGGTCACGCTGGTGCTAAAAATAAAGGTAAAAAATAATAGCAATGGGAGTTCGTAAAAGAGAAACCGCAGATGCAAGAAAAGAGGCTAACAAGTCTATTGCTTTTGCCAAGCTAAATAACTGCCCTACTTCACCTCGAAAAATGCGCTTAGTTGCAGATTTAGTAAGAGGCCAGAAGGTAGAATTAGCTCTTAACATATTAAAGTTTAGTACAAAAGAAGCTTCTCGTAAACTGGAGAAACTTTTGCTATCAGCAATTAACAACTGGCAGCAAAAAAATGCAGAGGGTAACCTTGAAGAAGCTGGTCTTTTTGTAAAAGAGATAAGAGTAGACGGAGGGATGATGCTAAAAAGGCTTAGGCCGGCACCACAAGGACGTGCTCACAGAATAAGAAAACGTTCTAACCACGTTACAATCGTGCTTGGAGCTATTAACAACAACACACAAAGCAATTCATAAACAGTTATGGGACAAAAGACAAATCCAATAGGAAATCGCCTTGGTATCATCAGGGGCTGGGATTCTAACTGGTATGGTGGAAACGATTACGGCGATAAACTTGCCGAAGATCACAAAATCAGGAAATATATCCATGCCCGTTTATCTAAAGCAAGTGTGTCTAAGGTAATTATCGAAAGAACCCTTAAGCTTGTAACCGTTACTATCACCACTGCCCGTCCCGGTATCATTATCGGTAAAGGTGGCCAGGAGGTAGACAAGCTAAAAGAGGAACTTAAGAAAGTTACTGACAAAGAGGTTCAAATCAACATCTTTGAAATTAAAAGGCCAGAGCTTGATGCTTACTTAGTAGGTACAAGTATTGCCCGCCAGATTGAAAGCCGTATCTCTTACAGAAGGGCTATTAAAATGGCTATTGCCGCTGCTATCCGTATGAATGCAGAAGGTATTAAGGTAATGATCTCAGGCCGTTTGAACGGTGCCGAAATGGCACGTTCTGAAATGTTCAAAGAAGGTAGGATTCCTCTATCAACTTTCAGGGCGGACATTGATTATGCACTTGCCGAGGCTCACACTACTTATGGTAGGATGGGTATTAAGGTGTGGATAATGAAAGGTGAAGTTTATGGAAAAAGAGATCTTTCTCCGTTAGTTGGAATGGACAAAAAACAGTCTAAACCTTCAGGATCTCAGGACCGTAACGACAGGCCACAAGGCGGCAGGCCAGGTAATGGCAGGCCAAATGGCGACAGGCCAGGTGGTGACCGTGCAAACCAACGCAAACGAAAGTAATTATTTTAAACTAAAGAAAAATGTTACAGCCTAAAAGAACAAAATACCGTAAGGTACAGAAAGGTAGAATGAAGGGCATATCTCAAAGAGGTCATGAACTTTCTAATGGTATGTTTGGTATAAAATCTTTAGATTCGTCTTTTATCACTTCCCGCCAAATCGAGGCTGCCCGTATCGCGGCAACCCGTTTTATGAAAAGGGAAGGTCAATTGTGGATTAAAATATTTCCGGATAAGCCTATTACCAAGAAACCTCTTGAGGTAAGGATGGGTAAAGGTAAAGGTGCAGTAGAATTTTGGGCTGCAGTTGTAAAACCAGGAAAAATAATGTTTGAAATAGGAGGAGTACCTTTATCTGTTGCAAAAGAGGCTTTACGTCTTGCAGCACAAAAGCTTCCTGTAAAAACTAAGTTTATTGTTGCTAGAGATTTCGAAGCATAATCACAATTCATTATGAAACAATCAGACATTAAAGATCTATCTGCAGCTGAGTTACAAGGTAAACTTGGTGAGTTACAGAAAACATATGCCGACCTAAAATCAGCCCATGCTATTTCTCCTATAGAGAACCCATTACAGATAAGAACTGTAAGAAGGTCTATCGCGAGAGTAGCCACTGAGCTAAGCAAAAGAGAGTTACAATAATTGTAGTCTGCTGAAAGATGGAAAAAAGAAATTTAAGAAAAGAACGAGTAGGTGTTGTTACTAGCAACAAAATGGAAAAATCCATAGTTGTTTCTGAAACAAGAAGAGTAAAACACCCGTTATATGGTAAGTTCGTGTTAAAAACTAAGAAATATGTTGCACACGACGAAACAAACAACTGTAACATTGGTGATACAGTAAAGATCATGGAAACAAGACCTTTAAGTAAAACGAAATGTTGGAGATTAGTTGAAATCATTGAAAGAGCGAAGTAATTATGGTACAACAGGAATCTAGACTAAAAGTAGCAGACAACACGGGAGCTAAAGAAGTTTTAACTATCCGTGTATTAGGAGGAACGAAACGTCGTTATGCCTCTGTTGGAGATAAAATTGTGGTATCTATTAAAGATGCAACACCAAACGGAAACGTAAAAAAAGGTGCAGTATCTACCGCAGTTGTTGTACGTACCAAAAAAGAAGTGAGAAGAGCCGATGGCTCATACATCAGGTTTGACGATAACGCTTGCGTATTGTTAAATGCTGCTGGTGAGATGAGGGGAACCCGCGTTTTTGGTCCTGTAGCAAGAGAACTTCGTGAAAAACAATTCATGAAAATTGTATCATTAGCACCAGAAGTGCTTTAATTGATTTTACAGATGACAAAGCTAAAGATAAAATCAGGAGACACAGTAAGAGTAATGGCCGGAGACCATAAAGGTACAGAAGGTAAAGTACTTCGTGTTCTTCGTGAAAAGAACAAAGCGATAGTTGAAGGCACTAACATGGTGTCTAAACACACTAAGCCAAGCGCTAAAAACCCTCAGGGTGGTATCGTGAAAAAAGAGGCTCCTATCCATATCTCTAACCTTGCACTTGTAGACCTTAAAACTAAGGAAACTACAAAAACAGGAGTTAGGAAAGAAGGAGATAAAAACGTGAGATTTTCAAAAAAATCTAATCAAGTACTATAGTGATGGCTTATATACCAAGACTAAAAGATGAATATAAGAGCAGGGTTATCCCGGCTCTTACAGAAGAATTTGGCTATAAAAACGTAATGCAGGTTCCTAAACTTGAAAAAATCGTTTTAAGCCGTGGCGTAGGTGCAGCTGTATCGGATAAGAAATTAATCGATCATGCAGTAGACGAGTTAACAAAAATTACCGGCCAAAAAGCGGTTTCTACTATTTCTAAAAAAGACGTTGCGTCTTTTAAACTAAGAAAAGGTATGCCTATTGGTGCTAAAGTAACTTTACGTGGAGAAAGAATGTACGAATTCCTTGATAGGCTAGTTACATCTGCTTTACCACGTGTAAGGGATTTTAGCGGAATCAAAGCTACTGGCTTTGACGGTAGAGGTAACTACAACCTGGGTGTAACTGAACAAATCATTTTCCCTGAAATTGATATTGATAAAGTTAACAAAATATCAGGTATGGATATTACCTTTGTAACTTCTGCACAAACAGATAAAGAAGCAAAGTCATTATTAGCAGAATTAGGATTACCTTTTAAAAAGAATTAAGATATGGCTAAAGAATCAATGAAAGCCCGTGAGGTAAAAAGGCAGGCTACGGTAGCAAAGTATGCAGATAAAAGGAAGGCTTTATTAGAAGCCGGAGATTATGAAGGCCTACAAAAATTACCAAAAAATGCTTCTCCCGTACGTTTACACAACCGTTGCAAACTTACAGGAAGACCAAGGGGCTATATGCGTCAATTCGGTATATCACGTGTTACTTTCCGTGAAATGGCCAATAATGGATTGATACCAGGAGTTAAAAAGGCAAGTTGGTAATTTAAGTTTTAAAAGGAAAAAAAATGTATACAGATCCTATAGCAGATTTTTTGACCAGGATTAGAAATGCAGTAAGGGCTAACCACAAAGTGGTAGAGATCCCTGCATCTAACCTGAAAAAAGAAATCACAAAGATTTTATTCGACCAGGGATATATTTTAAGCTACAAGTTTGATGACAACGCTGTACAAGGCACCATCAAAATAGCTCTTAAGTATGATAAAGATACTAAAGAGTCTGTAATTAAAGATATCCAGAGAATTAGTAAACCGGGTTTACGTAAATATGCAGGTGCTTCTAACCTTCCAAGGATCCTTAACGGATTAGGTATTGCAATTGTATCCACATCAAGAGGTTTGATGACAGGAAAACAGGCAAAACAGGAAAACGTTGGTGGAGAGGTAATTTGCTACGTATACTAATAAAAAGACTTATACGATGTCAAGAATAGGTAAAAATCCAGTAGCAATTGTGGCCGGTGTAACTGTAGAAGTTAACGGTAACATTGTTACAGTAAAAGGAAAAAAAGGCCAACTTACTCAGGAATTTTCAGATGTATCTGTTAAGGTAGAGGATGGCCAGGTAATAGTAGAAAGGTTTACAGACCATAAAGACGAAAGATCTAAACACGGTTTATACAGATCACTAATCAATAACATGATTATTGGTGTATCTGAAGGCTTTACAAAACAACTTGAACTTGTAGGTGTAGGTTACAGGGCTTCTAACCAGGGACAAAGACTGGATGTAGCACTTGGATTCTCTCACAACATCGTTCTTGAAGTAGTGCCGGAAGTTACTGTAGAAACAGTGTCAGAAAAAGGTAAAAACCCAATCATCAAATTGGCTTCTCACGATAAACAACTTTTAGGCCAGGTAGCTGCGAAAATCAGAGGTTTCCGCAAACCAGAACCTTACAAAGGAAAAGGTGTTAAGTTTGTAGGTGAGGTATTGAGGAGAAAAGCAGGTAAATCAGCTTAAAAATTAAGACTATGTCATTATCAAAATCTGAAAGAAGAACAAGGATAAAGTTCAGAATCAGGAAGATTGTAAGCGGAACTGCTGCTCAACCAAGACTTTCTGTTTTTAGAAGTAATAAAGAAATCTATGCACAAATCATAGATGACACAAATGGAGTAACTTTAGCATCAGCCTCTTCGAGAGAAGCAGGTGTTGCTAAAGGTACTAATATAGAAACCGCTGCAGCAGTTGGAAAACTAATTGCAGAGAAAGCTTTGAAAGCCGGTATTGAGACTATCTCTTTTGACAGAGGTGGATATCTTTACCACGGACGTGTTAAATCATTAGCTGAAGGCGCCAGAGAAGCCGGACTTAAATTTTAATAAATTATGTATCATAGTTATAAAAATGTAGAACTGGTAAAACCAAGCGGACTTGAATTAAAAGATCGTTTGGTTAGTGTAAACCGTGTTACTAAAGTTACAAAAGGTGGTAGGGCTTTCGGCTTTAGCGCAATTGTAGTTGTAGGAGACGAGAATGGTGTTGTAGGACATGGTCTGGGTAAATCTAAAGACGTATCTGAAGCTATTGCTAAAGCGGTAGAAGATGCTAAGAAAAACCTTGTGAAAATACCTCTGTCTGGTCAGTCTGTACCTCATGAGCAAAAAGGTAAATTTGGTGGTGCACGTGTACTGCTAATGCCTGCTTCTCATGGTACTGGTGTAATTGCCGGTGGTGCTGTACGTTCGGTTCTTGAATCGGTAGGTATACACGATGTATTGTCAAAATCTCAGGGATCTTCAAACCCTCACAATGTTGTTAAAGCTACGTTTGATGCATTACTTCAAATGAGGAGTGCAGTTACTGTTGCTAAACAAAGAGGTGTTTCTTTAGAAAAAGTATTTAAAGGTTAATCCAAAGGAAATCATGGGAAAAATTAAAGTAAAACAAGTAAAGAGCAAGATCAACTGCCCACAAACGCAGAAACTTACTCTTGAATCACTGGGCCTACGCAAAGTTGGTCAGGTTGTTGAGCACGATGCAACTCCTGCTATCCTTGGAATGGTAAATAAAGTTAAACACTTAGTTTCTGTTGAAGAAACTAACTAACAATTACAGGAAATGGATTTAAGTAACTTACAACCTGCTGAAGGTTCGGTTCACAATAAAAACAAGAGATTAGGCAGGGGCGAAGGTTCTGGTAAAGGAGGCACTGCTTCCCGTGGCCACAAAGGTGCTAAATCGCGCTCTGGTTACTCTAAGAAAATAGGTTTTGAAGGTGGTCAGATGCCACTTCAAAGACGTGTTCCTAAGTTTGGTTTTACAAATATCAACCGTAAGGAATATGCAGGTGTTAACCTAGACACGCTTCAGGCTCTTGTAGATAATGGCGTTGTTACAGATACTGTAGATTTTTCAGTACTTGTAGGCAGCCGTCTTGCTACTAAAAATGAAAAGGTGAAAATTTTGGGAAGAGGAGAGCTTAAGGCCAAACTTAAAGTAAGTGGCCACAAATTTACTGCTACTGCAAAAGCGGCTATTGAAGCTGCTGGTGGTGAAGTTATAAGTTTATAATCTAAGAAAGCCTTATGAAAAAATTTTTTGAAGCATTTGCTAATGTCTGGAAAATAGAAGAACTAAAAAACAGAATTTTAGTTACTTTAGGATTGTTGCTTGTGTACCGTTTTGGTGCACACGTAACCCTTCCTGGTATTGATGCTACAGGGCTAACAAATTTAACTAAACAAACCCAAGGCGGTATAGGCTGGTTAATCGATGTATTTACAGGTGGTGCGTTCTCGCAGGCATCTGTATTTGCATTGGGTATTATGCCATATATCTCTGCATCTATTGTGGTGCAGTTAATGGGTATTGCTGTTCCTTATCTGCAAAAATTACAGAAAGAAGGAGAAAGCGGCAGGAAAACGCTTAACCAGATTACACGCTGGTTAACAATATTAATTACTTTGGTTCAGGGTCCCGGTTATATTTATAACCTTTACAGGACGTTGCCAAGTGAGGCTTTCCTTTTGCCGTCGGATTCTTTCCCTTTCCTTTTCTCATCTGTAGTTATCTTAACAACCGGTACCATATTTGCTATGTGGCTGGGTGAAAAGATTACAGATAAAGGTATTGGCAATGGTATATCTTTATTAATCCTTGTGGGTATTATTGCGAGGATGCCACAGGCTTTTGTACAGGAGTTTACTTCTGTAGTAACAGAAAACAATGGTGGTCCGTTAAAATTGCTTCTTGAAATTGTTGTATGGCTTGTTATAATTATTGCTTGTATCTTAATGATCATGGCGGTAAGAAAAATACCTGTACAATATGCAAGGCGCACGGCTTCGGGCGACTTTGAGCAGGATATGTTTGGTGGTAACAGGCAATGGATTCCGTTAAAGCTTAATGCTTCGGGAGTTATGCCTATTATCTTTGCCCAGGCTATTATGTTTATACCTGCTGCATTAGCAGGACTTTCTAAGTCTGATGCGGCACAAACCATCACATCGAGTTTTCAAAATGTGTTCGGTTTGGCTTACAATGTAGTTTTTGCGTTATTAATTATAATTTTTACGTACTTTTACACCGCAATTACGGTACCTACCAATAAAATGGCAGATGACCTTAAGAGAAGTGGCGGTTTTATACCGGGCGTAAGGCCAGGTGTGGAGACCGGAGACTACCTTGATAAGATCATGTCATTAATAACGTTCCCCGGGTCGTTATTCTTAGCTCTTATTGCCGTGTTCCCGGCAGTAGTGGTAAGTTTCGGGGTTCAATCGCAGTGGGCATTGTTTTATGGCGGTACATCGCTGTTAATTATGGTCGGGGTTGCGATCGATACCATTCAGCAGATAAATTCTTATCTATTGAACAGGCATTACGACGGTTTGATGAAAAGTGGCAAAAATAGAAAAGCAGTCGCTTAATTATATTTATGGCAAAACAATCAGCAATAGAACAGGACGGATCGATCATTGAAGCATTATCAAATGCAATGTTCCGTGTTGAGTTAGAAAATGGGCATATAGTAATTGCGCATATTTCAGGAAAGATGCGTATGCATTATATCAAATTATTACCTGGTGATAAAGTGAAACTTGAAATGAGCCCTTACGATTTGTCAAAAGCAAGAATTACTTATAGATACTAATAGCTATTAAAATGAAAGTAAGAGCATCAGTTAAGAAAAGAAGTGCCGAGTGCAAAATAGTGCGCAGAAAAGGCAGGTTATATGTTATTAACAAAAAGAATCCTAGATTTAAACAAAGACAAGGATAATTATGGCAAGAATTGCAGGTGTAGATATACCTAAAAACAAAAGAGGAGTTATTGCTTTAACCTATATTTTTGGTATTGGTAACAGCAGAGCTAAAGAGATACTTGAAAAGGCTCAGGTTAGTGAAGATAAAAAGGTTCAGGAATGGAATGACGATGAAATAAGCGCTATTCGTGAAGCTGTATCTTACCTGAAAATTGAAGGTGAGTTGCGTTCTGAAATATCTTTAAACATTAAACGTTTAATGGATATTGGCTGCTACAGAGGAATCCGCCACAGAGCTGGTCTTCCGTTAAGAGGTCAACGCACAAAAAACAACTCAAGGACAAGAAAAGGTAAGAGAAAAACTGTTGCTAACAAGAAAAAAGCAACTAAATAATAAGTAGTATGGCTAAAGCAAGTGCAAAAAAACGTAAGGTTCTGGTAGAATCTACAGGCGAAGCTCATATTAGTGCAACCTTTAATAATATCATTATTTCTTTAACAAACAAGAAAGGTGAAGTTATTTCATGGTCGTCTGCTGGTAAAATGGGTTTCAGGGGTTCTAAAAAGAACACTCCTTATGCAGCTCAGATGGCTGCAGAAGACTGTAGCAAAGTTGCTATTGAAGCTGGCCTTAAAAAGGTTAAAGTTTACGTTAAAGGACCAGGTAACGGCAGGGAATCTGCAATCAGGTCTTTACACAATGGAGGAATAGAAGTTACAGAGATTATCGATGTAACTCCGCTACCACACAATGGTTGCCGCCCTCCAAAAAGAAGAAGAGTTTAATTAATAGTATAATATCGAACGGGACTAAGGTTATCGGAGGATGAGACCTGAATTCATAACCCCTGTTCACCTAAATTTTTAAAATGGCAAGATATACTGGTCCACAAACAAAAATCGCCCGTAAATTCGGTGAAGCGATCTTCGGAGATGACAAAGCCTTCGAAAAAAGAAATTACCCTCCAGGGCAACATGGTTTGGCTAAAAGGAGAGGTAAAAAATCTGAATATGCTGTTCAGCTAATGGAAAAGCAAAAAGCTAAGTACTCTTACGGTATTCTTGAAAAACAATTCAGGAACCTGTATGAAAAAGCGGCCGCCACTAAAGGTGTAACCGGTGAAGTACTTTTACAGCTTTGTGAAGCGCGCCTGGACAATGTGGTATACAGGATGGGTATTGCTCCTTCAAGAAGGGGTGCCCGTCAAATCGTATCTCACAGGCATGTTACAGTAAACGGAGAGTTGGTAAACATACCATCTTACCACCTTAAACCCGGAGATAAAGTAGCAGTTCGTGCAAAATCGAAATCGCTTGAAGTAATTACAACTTCTTTATCAAATTCTTCTCGTGTATACGAGTGGATTACCTGGAACAACGATACTCAGGAAGGTACTTTTGTTTCTGTACCTGCAAGACTTCAGATACCTGAAAACATTAAAGAACAACTAATCGTTGAGTTGTATAACAAATAATAATTGACATTAGTCGAACATATGGCAATATTTAATTTTCAGAAGCCCGATAAAGTTATCATGATCGATTCTACAGATTTTCAGGGGAAATTCGAGTTTCGCCCTCTGGAGCCTGGTTATGGATTGACTGTTGGTAACGCACTTAGAAGAGTTTTGCTTTCTTCATTAGAAGGTTATGCAATTACTTCAATTCGTATAGAAGGAGTAGACCACGAGTTCTCTACGATACCGGGAGTTGTTGAAGATGTTACAGAAATAATACTGAACTTAAAGCAAGTTCGTTTTAAACGCCAGATCGAGGATATTGATAATGAATCTGTTTCTGTATCTTTTACAGGAAAAGATCAGCTTACGGCAGGTGATTTCCAGAAATTTATTTCTGGTTTCCAAGTGCTAAACCCAGATCTTGTTATCTGCAACATAGACAGCAAAATAAACATTAACCTTGAACTTACTATTGAGAAAGGCAGGGGTTATGTTCCGGCAGAAGAGAATAAAAAGCAAAATGCAGCTATAGGTACTATATTTACAGATTCTATCTTTACTCCGGTAAAGAATGTAAAATATACAATAGAAAACTTCCGTGTGGAGCAAAAAACTGACTACGAAAAGTTAGTGTTTGAAATCCTGACAGATGGTTCTATTCATCCTAAAGAAGCACTTACTGAGGCAGCAAAAACACTGATTCACCATTTTATGCTGTTCTCTGATGAAAGAATAACACTGGAGGCCGATGAAATTGCACAAACAGAATCATACGACGAGGAATCGTTACACATGAGACAGCTCCTTAAAACCAAACTGGTTGATATGGATCTTTCTGTAAGAGCATTAAATTGTTTAAAAGCGGCTGAAGTTGATACATTAGGAGATCTTGTATCGTTCAACAAAAATGACTTAATGAAATTCCGTAATTTTGGTAAAAAATCATTGACTGAGCTTGATGAACTTGTTGCCTCTAAGAATCTACACTTTGGAATGGATTTAACGAAATACAAATTAGATAAAGAATAATCCGGTACCGACAGGTTAGGGTTAAATTACAATTCAGCAATGAGACACGGAAAGAAAATAAATCACTTAAGCAGGCAATCAGGCCACAGAAAGCTGATGCTTGCTAATATGGCATGCTCGCTTATAGAGCACAAGCGTATTAATACGACTGTTGCCAAAGCTAAAGCGCTTAAACAATACATTGAGCCTTTAGTAACAAAATCTAAAGCAGACACTACCCACAACAGGCGTATTGTATTTGCTAACCTTCGCGACAAATATGCAGTTACAGAACTTTTTAGGGAAGTAGCAGCTAAAGTTGGCGATCGTCCGGGAGGTTATACCCGTATCATTAAGCTTGGTAACCGTCTTGGTGACAACGCTGATATGGCTATGATAGAACTGGTAGATTTTAACGAACTGTACAACGCTACAGCTAAAGAAGCTAAGAAAGCAACTACACGTCGTAGCAGAACAGCTAAAAAAGCTGATGCTACTGCTCCTGTTGCAGCCGAGGCTCCTGCTGTTGACACAGACGAAAACAAAGAAGCTACTGAATAATCATGAATAAATGATTTTTCTATACTAAATTAAGGATAAACTTTTAAGTTTGTCCTTTTTTTTTGTAATACTTAATCGTTTTAGACTAAGGTAAATGCAAAAGTTTATCTAAGCTTTAGTATAACAATTTTTTACAGTAAATTTGTACACAGCACAACAACAAACAACTTAATGAAATATACTAACAGAGACAAGGCTATACTACTCCTTGCAGACGGCACTATTTTTTATGGTAAATCTATAGGCATAGAAGGTACCGTTTTTGGTGAAGTTTGCTTTAACACCGGCATGACCGGTTACCAGGAAATTTTTACCGATCCTTCTTACTTTGGCCAGATAATGGTAGCGTCTAACGCTCACATAGGCAATTATGGTACTAACAATGAAGAAGTAGAGGCAGATAACATTATGATATCCGGCCTTGTGTGTAAAAATTTCAGTTTCAACCATTCAAGGGTTAATTCTACTGAGGGATTAAGGACTTATTTTGAGGAGCAAAATTTAGTAGCTATATCTGATGTAGACACAAGGGCACTGGTAAGTTACATACGTGATAATGGCGCTATGAATGCTGCCATTTGTACCGAAAATTGCGATATTGAAGAGCTTAAAGCACGTCTTGCTGCTGTGCCGGATATGAAAGGTTTAGAGCTTTCCTCTAAAGTTTCTACCAAAGTGCCTTACTACATAGGCAATCCTGATGCAAAATATAAAATATCAGCATTAGACCTTGGTATCAAAAAGAACATTTTAAGAAACCTTGCCAAAAGGGATTGTTACATTAAAGTATTCCCTTATGATGCCGCTTACGAAACTCTTAAAGAGTTTAACCCGGATGGTTATTTTCTGTCTAATGGCCCCGGCGACCCCGATCCGCTTTTTGCAGCACAAGAAACCGCTCGCAATATATTAGCCGAAAACGAACCTGTTTTTGGTATCTGCCTTGGCCATCAGGTTTTAGCATTGGCAAACGGTATACCTACTTATAAAATGTTTAACGGCCACCGCGGTATTAACCATCCGGTTAAAAACCTGCTTACAGGCGAAGGGGAAATCACTTCTCAAAACCACGGTTTTGCAGTAGAAAGGGAAGCTCTTGAAAATCATCCTGATTTTGAAATTACCCATGAACATATTAATGATGGCACTGTTGCCGGCATGCGCATGAAAAGCAAAAACTGCTTTTCTGTACAGTACCACCCGGAGGCAAGCCCCGGCCCACATGACGCTACGTACCTTTTTGACCAGTTTATTGCAAACATTGAAAAAGGAAAACATAACAATTAAAAGAAGATATTAAAAACAACCAAAAAGCAATTTATGAGTATTATTATTAAAGTACACGCAAGGCAAATACTGGATTCTCGCGGAAATCCTACTGTAGAAGTTGATGTAATTACTGAAAACGGAATCCTTGGCAGGGCTGCAGTACCTTCTGGAGCATCTACAGGTGAGCATGAGGCAGTAGAGCTTCGTGATGGCGGTAAAGCTTATATGGGTAAAGGTGTTCTTAAAGCTGTAGAAAATGTAAACATAGCTCTTGCCGAAGAGATTGTGGGCATGTCAGTTTTTGAACAAAATGCTATTGATAAAGCGATGATCGACCTTGATGGCACACCTAACAAATCTAAGCTTGGTGCTAACGCTATTCTTGGTGTTTCTCTTGCTGTGGCTAAAGCTGCCGCTAACGAGCTTGGTATGCCATTATACCGCTATGTAGGTGGTGTGTCTGGTAATACACTTCCTGTACCAATGATGAACATCATTAATGGTGGTTCTCACTCTGATGCGCCTATCGCATTCCAGGAATTTATGATCTTCCCTGTTAAAGCTAAAAGCTTTACACACGCTATGCAAATAGGTACAGAGGTTTTTCATAACCTTAAAAAAGTACTTCATGACCGTGGCCTGAGTACAGCTGTGGGCGATGAGGGTGGTTTTGCACCTAACCTTGCCGGTGGTACTGAGGATGCTCTTGATACTATTAAACTTGCTGTTGAAAAAGCCGGTTACACGTTTGGCGATGATGTTAAGATTGCGCTTGACTGTGCTGCTTCAGAATTTTTTGTAGACGGTAAATATGACTACACTAAATTTGAAGGCGAAACCGGTAAAATACGTACCTCTAAAGAGCAGGCAGAATACCTTGCTGAACTTGCTACTAAATATCCTATTATCTCTATTGAAGATGGTATGCAGGAAAATGACTGGGATGGCTGGAAGTATCTTACTGAACTTATTGGCGATAAAACACAGTTAGTAGGTGATGATTTATTTGTTACTAACGTAGAGCGCCTTGCTAAAGGTATAGACTTAGGCATTGCCAACTCTATCCTTATTAAAGTTAACCAGATAGGTACCCTTACAGAGACTATTGCTGCTGTAAACATGGCTCACAATGCCGGTTACACATCTGTAATGTCTCACCGCTCTGGCGAAACTGAAGATAACACAATTGCCGATCTTGCTGTAGCGCTTAACTGTGGCCAGATTAAAACCGGTTCTGCTTCACGTAGCGACCGTATGGCTAAATATAACCAACTACTTCGTATTGAAGAGGAGCTTGGAGATATTGCTTATTTCCCTGGAGAAAAAGCATTCAAAATAAAAAAATAATACTGTATAAGTTTTATTTTAGGGCTGTCCGTAAGGGCGGCCTTTTTTATTTGCAGGCTCTTGTTATTATCGAATTCTAATCCAAATGCTTCAAATTCTCATCGGCTTGCAATTTATCCGCTGTAAATGATACATTTGCTGTAGATTATACATTGTATGAAGCTTATAAAATTACTACCCTTACTTATGTTTTTACTATTTGTAAAAACATCGGCACAAAATAAAGTACTGGACAGCCTTCAGCATAAGCTTTCTATAGCCAAAACGGCTACAGAAAAGACCAAATTACTTAATGCTATTGCTAATGAATATGTAGAGAACAATCCTGAATTAATGATTCGGTATGCTAAAAAGGCTATGGCATTGGCACAAAAAAACAATCTTGAAAAGCACGAAGCAGACTCATGGTTTAATATAGGTAATGCTAATATAATGCTTAGCCGGTATGCACAGGCATTAAAAAGTTTTACAAACTCTCAGGTTATTTATGAAGACCTGATTAATAGTACCACCAAAAAACCCGATATAGAAATTATAAACGGCCTTGCCCGCGCTTACGGTAGCATTGGTGTTGTATGTTCTGAACAAAATAATTATGCAAAATCGTTAGAATATTATTTTAAAGCGCTTAAACTATATAAGGAAACCAAGCAGGAAAACATTGTTGCCATTATTTATAATAATATTGGTATTGTGTATGAATCGCAAAAGGAATTTGGCAAGGCGCTGGAATATTTTAATAAAGCTTTATGGATACAAAAGAAAAATGATGACGATTCTGAAGCAATTACCATTACTAACATAGGTAAAATATACCTTGCTAAAAATGAAGATGATAAAGCGTTACAGTCTTATAACCAAGCCGAAGCTAAATTTAAGGAGCACCAAAACAGGCGTGGTTTAGCAGAGCTTTACAATAACTTTGGCAACTATTATAAAAAGAAAAGCAATTATGCCAATGCGGCGAAATATTACCTTGAGGCATTAAACATTTTTGATGAAACCGGCGAAAAATACGGAGCATCGGCATCCTTGGGGTATTTAGGTACCGTAAGTGCGTTACTGCATAAAAATGCCGAAGCTGTAAAATATCTTGAAAGGTCATCGGCACTGGCGGAGGAGATAGGTACACCTGAGCAGGTTAAAGTATCTGAAAAAGAACTGAGCGACCTGTACGAAAAAATGGGTAAGCCCGCGCTTGCTTTGCTGCATTATAAAAAATACAGCGTTGCCAAAGACAATATTAATAACAGCGAAAGTATTAAAAACATGGTTCGTGAAGAAATGAATTATGAGTTTGAGCGTAAAGAAGCATTTCAAAAAGTAGAGAACGAAAAGCGCCAGGTACTTTTTGATGAGCAGGCTAAAAGGCACCAGCAGCAAATGTTATTTGTTGGCATATCTGCATTGTTATTGTTTAGCATTGCGTTTTTAATTTATAACCGTTTACAGCTAAAAAAAAGGCTAACCCTGCAGCGTGACCTGGCAGAATATGAACAAAAGGCATTGCATTTGCAAATGAATCCGCACTTTGTGTTTAATTGCCTTGGCTCAATATCAAGTTTTATAGTGCAAAACGGTAAAGATTCGGCTATAAAATACCTTTCCAAGTTTTCTAAGCTTATGAGGCTTACGCTGGAGTATTCTAAAGAATCTTTAATACCTATAGACAGGGAAATTGAGGGGCTGCAAAATTACCTCGAGTTAGAGCAGCTAAGGTTTAATAATATGTTTCAGTTTACGATTACTAAAAACCCCGATATAGAAGATGATATGGCTATACCGCCATTGCTATTACAGCCTTTTGTAGAAAATGCCATTATACATGGCATAGTGCCTAAAAAACAGCACGGCAATATTTATGTTGATTTTGCAGTTTCGGGAGATAAGCTTATTTGCACGGTAACAGATGATGGTATAGGTATAAACAGGTCGCAAAAGCTGAAGGAAAAGTCGGTTACGGTACATAAATCGCTTGCGCTGGAAATTACTAAAAAACGGCTTGAAGTTATACAGGCTGTTACCTCTAAAACGTCTCGCGTAGAAATAAACGAACTTACAGATGCTTTTGGAGTGCCTAACGGAACCAGAATTATATTAAATTTACCAATACAATACGCATCTAACTAATATGATAACAGCTTTACTTATAGACGACGACGCCAACCTGAGGAAAGGTATGAAGGGCCTGCTGGAAATGTATGCACCGGATATTAAAATACTGGGCGAGGCAGATAGTGTAAAGGGAGGTATAACTGCTATAGAAATTTATAAGCCAGATGTGGTTTTCCTGGATATACAACTGGGAGACGGTACAGGCTTTGATATACTGGAGCAACTGGCGCAAAAGCATGGCAAGCTAACGTGTCACGTTGTGTTTATAACGGCACACGAAGAGTATGCTTTAAAAGCTTTTAGGTTTAGTGCACTCGATTATTTATTAAAACCGGTAGACCCGGAAGAGCTGCGTAAGGTAATAGAGAAAATTAAAAAGGTGCTTACTAATAACGACAGCTATGCACATATAGATTTGTTACTGGAAAACATCAGGAAAAAGGTAGATACCTTTAAGCGCATTGCACTATCTACTTCAGATGGTATCCACCTGTTTGATGTTAGCGATATTATCAGGCTGGAATCTCAGGATAATTACACCAAATTCTATATTAAAAATAATAAGCCGGTGCTTATTGCCAAGACGCTTAAGGAATATGAAGACCTGCTTTCAAGTCAGGGTTTTGAGCGTATACACCAGTCGCATCTCATTAACCTGGCCTATTTAAAATCATACATAAAAAAAGATGGTGGCTATGCAGTAATGGCAGATAATAGCAACCTGCCCATATCGCAGCGCAAAAAAGAACGCTTGCAGGAGTTACTTAAGTCGTTATAAAAATCGAATTCTAAGTGAAACCTGCTAAATTCTAAACGGGCTGGTATACCGGCGATTATAAAATATATATTTACCTACCAATAAAAGAAACTATGAAAACAACTTTACTCTGCCTATTGCTGCTTTTTACAGGTATAGCGGGGGCACAAATTGTAACTATACCCGATGCTAATTTTAAAGCGAGTCTTCTTGCTGCAAATACAACTACAGATGTTGCAAAAGATGCCGCGGGGCAAAATATGGTTATTGATAGTAATAACAATGGCGAGATAGAAGAAAGTGAGGCATTGCTTGTTTATGAGCTCGCTGTCGCTAACCAGTCAATTGCCAGTATGGTGGGTGTAGAAGCATTTACAAATTTAACATCGCTTCGCTGCAATCTTAACCAGCTAACATCTTTAAATGTATCTGCCTGTGTAAATCTTACAGGCCTTTATTGCTCTTATAACTACCTAACCACATTAGATGTATCTGCATTAACAAACCTGCAAATACTATATGCGGGCAGTAACCAGTTAACGCAGCTTAATACTACCGGTTGTTATGCACTAACCGAATTTTTTTGTTCAGAAAATAACCTGACCTCTCTTAATTTAACCGGACATAATGCATTAAGCCTGTTGTTTTGTGCTTCAAATCAGTTGTCTGTGTTAGATCTTAGCCCTGTAAATCTTACACTGCTAAATGCCGGAGATAACTTATTTACCACGGTAGACCTTAGCGCACAAAGCAACCTTACAGAGATAAATCTTTACGGGTCTGCGGTATTAGAATCAGTTTACCTTAAAAACGGCACTGATCAAAATTTAAATTTAGAAACATTCTGGGACTGTAATGCACTTAACTTTGTTTGTGTAGATGAAAGCGAAATAGATATTGCTTATACTGTTTTATCTACAACCCCCGGAATAGACATGGATGCCCTGCAGCTAACTTCTTACTGTAGTTTTACACCTGGTAGCCTGTACAATACAATTACGGGCACTGTAACTTTCGATGCTGATAATAATGGGTGTGATAGTGCAGATGCCCCACGCAGTTTTATAAAAGTGAGCATTAATGATGGTACACAAACTGGTAGTGTATTTACAAACAGAGATGGTAATTATATATACTATACACAGGCAGGTATCTTTACAGTAGCACCTCAGTTTGAAGATAACTGGTATACCGCGGCACCCACAACTGCTACGGTGGTTTTTCCTGTTGTAGATAACTCCATTGCAACAGAAAATTTTTGTGTTACTGCAAATAGTATGCACCCCGATGTAGAGGTTGTAATGGTGCCTGTAAGTAATGCACGTCCCGGATTTGATGCCTTATATAAAATTGTATATAAAAATAAAGGTAACCAGATACTATCCGGCAGGGTAAGCTGCGGTTGGGATACTACTATTTTAGCTCCGGTACTACTCGATCCGTTTCCTGATGGTATGGCACCCGATACTTACTCGTGGGATTATATTAACCTGCAGCCTTTTGAAAGCAGGGAAATACTCATGACCCTTAACGTAAACAGCCCAACCGAGGTGCCGGCTGTAAATGATGGCGATGTATTAGCCTTTACAGCATCTGCAAATAGCGGATATACTGATGAAACTCCTGATGATAATTACTTTGAATTTAACCAGAGGGTAGTGAATTCTTTAGACCCGAATAATATAGTATGTGTTGAAGGAGACACAGAAACTACAGATGCCATAGGTGATTACCTGCATTATGTGGTTAATTTTGAGAATACAGGTACTGCACCTGCAGAATTTGTAGTAATTACCCATGATATAGACCCAACTGAATATGATATCGATACGGTAGAAATTTTAAATGCGTCGCATGATGTCAGGGCAAGGATAAGCGGCAACAGGATAGAGTTTGCTTTTGCCGGTATACAACTTGGTGTTGCTGCGCATGGTAACATATTGTTTAAATTAAAAAGCCGTGCTTCGCTACAACAAGGAGATATAGTGATAAACAGGGCCAACATTTTCTTTGACTATAATAGCCCACTTGCAACAAATAATGCAAGTACTGTATTTGCACTATTAAGTACAGGTAACTTTGCTAAAGATGCATCTGTACAGGTATATCCTAACCCGGCTAAAAATACTGTTACAGTTAAAGCAGATGGCAACATACAATCGTTGCAGCTTTACGATATACAAGGCAGGCTATTGCAAACAACTGTTGTAAACGATACTTTACAATTGCTTGATTTATCTTCGAGAACCAGCGGTATGTACTTTGTTAAGGTTACAACTGAAAAAGGAGTAAGCGTAGAAAAAATTATAAAAGAATAAGGAATCAGAATATCCCAAAATGCAGACAGCCCCGCAATTGCGGGGCTGTTCTGTTATATGAAAATTTATCTGTTATATGTAACCGTTTTCATCAGGGCGGTTATCGCTTTGTGCAATGTTCCTGCCTTCCCTTACAGGACTGCTTTTACGGTTTACCAGGCGGTTGCCACTTTCGTTCTCTACCTCGCTTGCATCAACCTTCGGTGCAGCTTTAGGAAAAGAGGCAAGCTCTGCCGGGTTTGTAATTGCCGGGTCTTCATACGGCAGGTCATCAAAAGATTCTTTATGAGCTGTTGCAGCATTATCAATTGTGATGATTTTTACGGGAGCTGTTTCTGCAAAAATATCGTCAGATGCAGTGGCCTCTATATGGTTCGGGATGATTTTTTTATCCTCTGTGCTGTTTGGCAGCCCGGTGTTTTGGGGAGTGCCGTTTGTTGTGTTTTCCATGATGTTTAAAATTTATGGTTTATAGTCTTATTGATTTATTGTTTATCCGCCCACAACCTCACCACCGTTTATGTGGATAATTTGGCCGGTAATATATGAGGCATCTTCGCTGGCTAAAAAAACATACGCCGGGCCTACCTCACTGGGTTGCCCCGGCCGTTTCATGGGTACGTCCTGCCCAAATTGTGCTACCTGCTCTGCAGTAAAGGTAGAGGGTATAAGCGGTGTCCATATAGGTCCCGGTGCCACACCATTTACTCTTATGCCTTTTTCTGCCAGCATAGCCGATGTTGATCGTGTAAAAGAAACAATGGCTCCTTTAGTGCTGCTGTAGTCTATTAAATGTTCGCTGCCCCTGTATGCCGTAACCGATGCTGTGTTTATAATTGTATCGCCTTCTTTAATGTAATTAAGTGCTTCGCGGGTTATGTAAAAGAACGATATTATGTTCGTCTCAAAGGTTTCCCGAACCTGATCGCCGGTAATGTCTTTAAATTCTGCCTGCGGATATTGCACTGCTGCGTTGTTAACTATTATATTAAGCCCTCCCAGCTCTTTTGCGGCATCTTTAACTGCTTGCCTGCAAAATCCTTCATCCTTAAGATCGCCGCTTATTATAAGGCATTTACTGCCTTCTTTTTCTACAAGCGCTTTTGTATCTTCGGCATCTTTATGTTCGTTATAATATACAATAGCAACATCTGCGCCTTCGCGGGCAAAGTGTACTGCAGCGCTACGGCCTATACCGCTGTCGCCACCGGTTATAAAAGCCTTTTTACCTGCCAGTTTGCCGCTGCCTTTATAATTATCCCGAATAATTTCCGGGTCCGGATTCATTTTATGCTCCTTGCCCGGTTGTTTTTCCTGTTCCTGTGCAGGTAATTTTTCTGGTTTTGCCATTCCATATATTTTTAAGGTGTGTTATATTTCTTTATCTGCTGCTTCAATATTAATGTGCGACTCTGCAATGGATGATAGCAGTAGGTCGGCAACTTTTTCATCTTCTAATGTTTGTTCCAGTAATATTACAACATCCTCTTCGCGCAAGGCAAGTGCATACGCCCTCATAGTGCCGTAACAGGCAATTTCGTAATGCTTTATTTTTTGCAATACGGCAATAATACCGGCATCGCGCACAACGCCATGCTTCGTGGTAGCAATTAATGCTTCTGCTTCTTCTATAAGGCATTTTACAGCCTTGTAAGGCTCTGCTTCGGCCTCTATGCCTATATTTCTGAATATATGTTCTAACCGGTTAATATGGCTACCCGTTTCGCCTAAATGGTTTTGCAATACAGCAATAAGGTCCTTAGAGAATGATTGCAGGATTACGCCTTTAAGCATATCGGTCATTATCTGTTCTGCCCAGTATAACTCTTTAAGCTGCTTCTCAAATAGGCTCCTTAATTCGCGCGATTCACTATTGTTCTCCCTTGCTATGTGCTGCTGCATGACTTATAATTTAGGCGTACCTCTTAATTGTTGTTTATTAACGATAGTGGGCTGCAATAAGCCATACCTCTCTTTGTATTTATAAAGTTACTACGCCCTAACGGTAAACGTTTTACAATTAACGCATGATTAACAACTGCACATAATTGCATGTCGTCGAAACTTTTTAGCTGTTCAACGTCTATTTATGATTTTATAAATAATTTATCATGGTAAGGTGTAAGTTTGCTTAACTAAAAAATTACTAAAACATTTATTGTCATGAAGAAGTTATACTTTTTGCCTTTATTGATGCTGTTTTTTGCTTCATGTTCTGTAGATGATAGTGCAGATATAGTTAACCAGCAAAATGCAACAGAGGCTACAACTTTTAGTGTTAACGATAGTATAGCATCGCGACTGGGGACAACGGCACAGGCAGCCACCGTGTCAGATTGTTTTAAGGGGCTTGCAGGCCACATAAACCTTGATGTTTCGGCAGGATTAAACAATCCGGTGATAAATTTTGTTTCAGATGCCCCTGCAGGAACCATTAATCCTAACTGGAGTTTTTTAGTTAAGGTGGAGATTCAGCAGCTTTCAGATTGCGAAGATTTTAGCAGCAATACAGGTTCTGTTATAACAATAAGTAACAGCACAGTATATACAAATGTGGTTGCAACACATCCGGCAGTTTCTGTACTGCCTTCTCAGTTGCCTGCATGCTACAAATGGAGAATTACACTGGAAAGAACCGGCAAATTTGCCCCGGTGTGTAAGTCATACTCTTCATGGTATGATGCTCCTCTTTTTTAAGGTACTTTGATTTTTTTTTAATAGTGGTGAAGAACCATCGGCTTTTGCAGGTGGTTCTTTTTTTATTCCTAAATCTTAAATGTGCTGTAAAATGTACTATTTATAAATAATTGCGTTTTACTTTTACAAAAAAGTATTTATAATGAAAACCGTTTGCCTTACGTTACTCCCTTTATTTATAGCATCATGTTCCGGTAGTGAAACCCAGCTTAAAGAGGTGGGTAACCTGACTTTAAAAGAAGTTTCAGGATTAGAATATAGTAATGGCGCGTTATGGGCGCTGGAAGATAGCGGAAACAAGAATAGCATATATAAACTTAGCCCGAAAGGCAAAATAGAGCAGGAAGTAGTTATTGCAAACGTTAAGAATATCGATTGGGAAGAGTTGACATCTGATAAAGAGGGTAACCTTTACATAGGCGATTTTGGTAATAATGACAGTAAACGAAAAGACCTTGCCATTTATAAGCTTGACGCTGCAAATTTAAATAAAGCTGCAACTGTAATTAAATTTTATTACCCTGAGCAAAAAGAATTTCCTCCCAAAAAATCGAACCTTATTTACGATTGTGAGGCGTTTTTTGAGCATGAAGGCAGTTTTTACCTTTTTACAAAAAACCGCAGTAAAGGATTTAATGGAGAATTTCAGGTATATAAGGTACCAAACAAACAAGGTAACCACGCCGCGCAATTGCTGGGTACGCTTCAGGCTTGTGACAATTTTAGAAAATGTGCCATTACCGGTGCCGATATTAGCCCTGATGGTACAAAAGTAGCGCTTATATCCGGTGATAAGGTTTGGCTGCTTACTAACTTTGGTAAAGATAATTTTGCTAAAGGATCATTGCAAATGCTGGAGCTTAACAACTGGTCTCAAAAAGAAGGTATAGCTTTTAAAGATAACGATGTGATTACCATAGCCGACGAAAAATCTAAAAAAGAAGGCGGTAAGCTGTATGAGGTAAAATTGTCTGACCTTTTAAAAGCCAAACAATAATCCTACAGCAAGGCGCCCACCATCTGACCCCTGAAAATATGTAACCCTCGCGGTAACAACATCGGCGCCGTTTAGCCAAAAGCCGCCTCCACCGGTTTGGTGCCATTTATTGCTGCGGTCGTCTTCTATCCATACGCGGCCATAATCGTATCCTCCCACAATACCGTAGGTAACGGGTACAAAACTGCTTTTCCACCTGCCCAGCGTGTATCGTAGATCGGTACTCTGGTAAAAAGATTTTTTGCCCGTAAAACGCTCGCGGCGGTAACCGCGCAAATCGTTATCGCCCCCCAGGGTTGCGCCCTGGTAAAACTCAAAATCGTTACTTAATAATATTTTTGTTTTTACGGTACTCGATATTACAAACTTCTCATCGGGCGTTAGCCTGTGTACAAAATTAAGCGAGCTCTCAAGGTGAGGGTAGTTACGCTCTATTTCGTCAAGGCTTGTTTTCCAGCCACCTGTTATATAAAAATACATACCCTTTGCAGGTAAAGAAGCGTTATCATAATTTTTAAAGCTGTAAGTGCCTTCTATACCTGCGTACTGCCTGTGTTCAAAAAGACGTTCTGGTATTGCCCCGGGCTGGTTTACAAAACGGTTATGTGTGCCGTCTACCTCTATGGTTTCAAAAGGAAGTTGTACCTCCATAAAACTGCCGTTTCTGCCTTGTTTAAAAAATGAGGGAGCTACTTTAAAAACCTGCAGTTTAACCCTGTTATAGTTCATGCTAAGATCGTCGTCAAAATTTTTAGTGTCGTTGCCATACCCAAAATAATTAATACTAAAGTTGGGGCTTGTTAAGCGCGCATCTAAAGCAAAATTCCATTTATGGGCAATGTTCATAAAGGTTCCCCTGTAAATAAGTTCAAAACCCTTAGTGGCAAAAAAGTAATTGGCTTTTAAGTTGTGCTTGCGCGAATAAGGCCTGCGGTTAAAATTATTAACAGTGTAATTGATTGACACACCAACTTTTACACCATCGTCAGGATTATAGCCAAGCGCAGGGTAGCCTGCAAAAACATTGTATGCCGGTTTGTTAATGTCATAGCTGTTAGTTTCATAGTCGTCGGTCAATAGTTTTTGAGTTTTATTGTCTACAGCATAGGTATTGCTCTTACTTTTAAAGTCGTATATCTTTACCCTTTTACCATTTTCTACATTGTAAGTATCATTGTTTTGCCCGCCCAGCAGCCTTAGTGTAATTGGCTTTTCGGGCTTACCTGTAACCTCAAAAATATCATCATCGTCTAAGCCGTAAATCCAGATTTCTTTAGTTTGCTTATGGTTATAAGACTGTGAAAAAACAAGGGTTTCGGCATCTTTTTTAAGGGTGTATATTTTAATATCAGTTACACCGTCAGGCAGCCTGTTTATAATAAATTTTTCTTTTTTATCGGTTCCTGTTATAAGAACCGTTTTAAGCAAGACTTTACGGTATTCTAATGCATATTTTCCAAGTTTTTCGCGCCTTTTTTTCAGGTTGGCTTTTATGGTTTCCATAGTTTCATCCTGTACTTCTTTTGGCAACTCTGCAAATGCTTTGTCAATGGCTTCATCGGTCAGGCTTTTTTGCAGTTCCTGTACTTCCTGCAGCCAGATATTCTCTCCTGATTTTGTTATCAAAGCCAAATCCTGCGCATAACCTGCCCTCGCAAGCCATTTTACGCTGCCTATATCGTCTTTGTAGGGTTTCATGTAACGCAATGGTGGCGATTGCATAAGGATGGTTAGCAAAGCACCTCCATATTTAGGGAATGCCTGGTCGCGGTCGCGTGGTATGGGTTTGTAGTAAATACTGTCTTTAGTATCATAACGCGACCAGCGCCACTGGTCGCCATGGCGGTCCCAGTCGCCTATAAGTATATCAAACAATCGGGCTTTTATGTAAGCGCTTTCGTCTATTTTGTATTTTTTGTCTTTGTGCAGGTTTTTATATACGTCGTCGGTACCATCTATACCATCCGGATTGCCAAAGCTTGCCAGGTTTTTAAATTCATCGGTCGGGCGTTCTTCTACCATGTACAATTCTCCGCCAAAATCTTTGTTATGCTCTTTAAGCACATTTTGTTTAGGTATGTAGTACAGCTCAGGATTAGTATGAAATATTCCCGCCGTTTCGGCAAGATTATCTGCAATAAAGGGAGTATAAGGATGCGCGGTGGTGTAAAAATCCATTAAGAATTTTTCTGTAGATGTGTTTTCATAATCATCGCCCACATAGCGGTCTTTAAACGCTACCGACTGTAAAAAACGCGTTGCGCTCTTTTTTAAGCCCCTCATAACATATTCTTTGCCATCTTTATCTATTAGCCTAAGCGAATTAGACTGATGCCCGCCGCCGGTCCTTCCCGGGGTTAAGCCGCCGTGAAGCGTGTCGAGAGAAACTACCGGTACAGTAATAGGTTTACTATAATAACTGCTGTAATGGTAGCCAAATAGAAAACGGTAAAAGCCGCTCTTTTTAGTCATGTCTGCCGTATATACAGATGCCTGTGTTGTTGCCGGGAAGGTATCAGGATATTGTTTAATAACCACCTCAGGCTTTTGCAGCATTACTTTTTCAAATATCTTTTCCTCGCCATTAGGAACTGTTTTAAAATACGATACTCTGGCAAGTCCGTTTTTATACACTTCTAACGTTGCGTAGCCTGTGCCCCCATAGCTAAAATCTTCGGGATATTTTACCCTTGCTGCTTCAACTTTAGAGCCTGATCCGCTAATAATCTGGTTAATATTATCCTTACGGATATACTGCAGGTTATGGTCGTGGCCGGATACTATTACAACATTATTTTTATCCTGTATAAGCGCCCTGATTCTTTTAGATAATGTAGTGTATACCTTGCTTTGCACATCCTGAGATACAACGCCGCCTGTATTGCGAATTAAATTCATCAGTGAGCCAATAACTGGCATTGGGAATTTATATTTAAGCGGGAAAAGCTCTTTGCGTAATGCAAGTTCGCCACCGTGCGAACCATTGCTCATAAGCGGGTGGTGAATGGCAATAATAATGGTTTTCTCCTGGTTTTTATTAAGCAGGCTTTCCAGTTCTGTAAAAAGGCCATCGCGGGTTTTAATGTCGCAATCGTCGTTTATGGTGGGGTAATTGTCCCAGTCTTCTATAAACCACTGGCTGTCTATAGCAATTAGCACAATGCTGTCGTTTATTTTAACATCGGTTATACCACAGCTGTTATCAGGCAAAAAAGAGTGTTTGCCCAACTTTTCTTTTACCAGCTTTTCTTCTTCTTTAAGGCCTGTAAGGCCGTGGTACCAGTCGTGGTTGCCGGGTATAAAATAGGTTTTACCTTTAAAACCGTCTGCCAGGGCAAGCTGGCTGTTTAAAGATGCTTCTGCTTCCTTGCGGTCTTCATGGTCCTTAGGCGGCATACCAAGGGGGTATATATTATCACCCAGGTACAGCAGCGAACTATTTTTGTTTTCTTTTTCTAACTTTTGTTTTATAATGCCAAGCAATTGCTGCGATTGCGGTTGCGTTGCCAGGCCTGCATCGCCCACAAGGTAAAAACGGTGGGCTACTTCGCTGTTTACCACGCTATCGGCAGGAAATGCAGTGGCTTCTTTACCATACTGGGCGTGGTGCGTTGCACAGGAGGCAAAACAGGCTGTAATGATAAGACCGATACAAAGTTTAATATTTCTTAATCTATTACGGTTAACCCAAAAGAATTTCATAATTTGGTGGTGTTAATTTTCCTACCTATGGATGTTGTTGAAAAAGCCGAGAACTACGTCTTTCATTTATTCAAAGATAAGTTATCTCCCAATTATATTTACCATAATTTTAACCATACTTTACGCGTGGTTAATAACGCAGGCATTATAGCTAAAGCTGAAGGTATAAACGAAAATGATACTGAGTTATTGGTACTTGCAGCGTGGTTTCATGATACAGGATACTTACAGGGGCCGGAAGGGCATGAATACCGTGGTAGTATTATGGCACAGGATTTTCTTAAAGAAAATGGTTATCCTGCAGATAAGGCTGCTATTGTTGCACAGCTTATTAAATCTACCCAACTGGGATTAGAACCCCAAAATGAGTTGGAAAAAATTATTAAGGATGCCGACTGTTCTCATTTTGCCGACCCTAATTATGTGCATCTGTCAGAACTATTGCGTGAAGAATGGAAGAAAACGCAGGGCAGGTATTTTAGCGACCTTGAATGGGCTATGGGGAACAGGAAAGTTTTACTGCAAAACCACCGCTTTTTTACCGAATATGGCAAAACTGTTTTACAGCCGCTTAAAGAAATAAATATTGCCCAGCTACAAGAAGTTATTGAGGGATTACAATCGCAGGCCGCAGAAGATATTGAAGAAGTGAAAGAGAAAAAAGATAAGAAGAAAAAGAAAGAAAAAGAAAAGCATGACAAGCAGGAACGGCCCGACAGGGGTATAGATACCATGTTTAGGGTTACGCTTAACAACCATACCCGTCTTAGCGAAATTGCCGATAGTAAGGCAAATATACTGCTGTCTGTAAATGCTATTATAATATCTATTGCATTAAGCTCGCTTATACCTAAGCTTGATGCGCCTGCTAATTCTCACCTTATTGTGCCCACATTTGTTATGATGCTGTTTAGCACAACCAGTATAGTGTTTGCCATATTATCTACAAGGCCCAAGGTTACAACCGGCACTTTTACCCGTAAGGATATAGAAGACCGCAAGGTTAACCTATTGTTCTTTGGGAACTTTTATAAAATGCCAATGGAAGAGTATGAGTGGGCAATAAACGACATGATGAAGGATCGTGACTACCTGTACAATGCCATGATAAAAGACCTTTACCTTTTAGGTAAAGTACTTAACCGTAAGTATAACCTGCTGCGCATTACCTATAATATTTTTATGTTTGGCATTGTAATATCTGTAGCTGCATTTGTATATGCTTTTATGAATAATTAATTTAAACTATATAAAACAACAACGGCAGCTACAAAGCTGCCGTTGTTGTTTTATATAAGTAATGTTATTCTTTATGTTGTAATTCTTTTAAAAGGTCGTCATAGCTGTAAGTGCCTTCGGGCCTTTGGTTATTATTATAGGTTACTGCAACACGCAATGCTTTTAATCCGGTTACACCCTGCAGGTCTTCTACATCAAAACTTTCTATTACATTGCCCAGCATGTTTTTATGCTGTAGCAACTGTATGTACCTGCGGTACTCCATCTCTTCTTTTTTCTGGGTATATACAATGGTTATCTTGTTTTTTTGTGTAATACGCTCGTTTGTACCTTTTATATTCGATTTATCGATGCGTTTTTTAACTACCTCATAACGAGCGTTATAAGTGCCGTCTACATCAAAGCGCTTTTCATCCATACGGAAACGTATAGATATTGGTGTGCTAAATACCAGTATAAGCGATGTTACATCAAGCTCATAAGGCAGTGTAGGCTTAAGCTTATAGTATTCATTCTCCATTTCGCACATAGCCTGTAATTGCCATAACCTAAGGTTATTCAGGTAAAGCGGGTTATAAGCATGCTTAGGCGATATAGATGCCCCAATATAAAGGTTGTGCTCTACACCATCGGTTTTAAAACGCTCGTAGTAATGTGGAAAAAATGCCTGTGCTTCCTTCTGCTTTTCATCGAGCACGGCAGCCAGCTGCTTGTTTATTATAGAAAGTGTATCGTCAAAATCCTTGCGGCTTTCGTAAACCATTTTTACTTTAGAATCAAGCGTTCCAAAGTAATCGGCAATTTTTTGGTGAATTTCACTATTTGCCGAATCAAAGTGTTGTAAAACAGGGTGCACTTCGTTTATAATGTAGTTTTGTATCGTAGCTTCGGTATCTGCTTTTAGCTCTTTGCCCAGCCCTTCCTCAATATTTTCAAGCTCATAAATGTGCTGCTCTATAAGAGGCAGTTTTTCCTGTTTAAAAATAAACCTGAACAGGCCAAGCAGTTTATCTGTTTGTAAAATAAGGTCTTTCTCTGTAGAGTCGTTCCTCGCGGTAGACGATCCTTTTACATCTATCTGCCCATACAGCGGATATACTTCTTTAAAAACAATTTCTTTAAATGCCTGATTATTGTTTTTAGAGTGTACATGCGCCAAGGCTTCTTCCCTAAATTTCCAGTACACGCTGTGGTGTATGGCAGTATATTCGTTTTGGATAATTGCATCTACCTCATTTTGCAGTTCAGAGTAATAACGCTCTATGGTATCTGTAAGAAAAGGCAATACATAAGCAAGTTTAATAGCATTAATGCTGTTAAGCTCTTTAGGGCGCGACGAAACCAGCTCTATAAAACCATAAAACTTTTCGTTTTTAATAATAGGGGCAAGTATACAGCTCCTTATATCCTGAGACAGCAGGTGTCCTGCAAATGCTGTATCATCCGGATGTTCCTGTATAAATAGCTCAACATCGCTGATAATTATATATTTGCGTTCATCTATAAGCTGTTGTAATGTAGAGGTGCAAAACATGGTGCCACAATTCATTTCCTTGTTTCCTACTAAAATATGGCTTTTAATATCTTTAAAAGGCGCAATTTTAAATACGTTATCCTCAACATTTATTTCGGTAAAGCCTATTTTAAGATCGGAAATCCTGTAGATACTGCGAAAGATATTTTCAAAGTTGGCCTTTTTAACTTCTTTAAGCTCGTCACTTACAAGCAGGCTGCTCTTAAGGTTAGAAATAGCACTCTCTGTAGTAGCATCAAATAATGATACTATACCAAAACCTTTAGATATCCAGCTGCCTTCAGGGAATTTTTCTTTCCACAGGTCAAGGTTATCAAAATTATCTATCAGTTTGCTAATGTCTTCGGGAGTAAGAGAAACTGCTTTATCTGTAGGTATAAAATCAAGAAAGTCGCCGTTGTATAATATGCGGTAATGTTTCATTATACCATCAGCATCAGGTATATCATAAAACAGGGGCTTACTAATATCAAGATGGCAACCGTAGTGGTCATTAAGTATCAGGCAACAACAAAACACGTAAAATTGATGGTCATCAAAATTACGAATTTCCATATCAAAATCTTCTCCTGCGTTTGCAAGTATTTTTTTAAACCGTGCAGTGTGGTTAAATGTAAAGTTAAAAAAGGGTATTGCGGCAGCTTTAATTTCGTTATTGGTAAGTGCCGTAGGGAAAAGGTCGGCCAGTAAATTCCTTATTAACTGTTCGTGTTTATCAAGCAATGATAAATCTGTAATACCATCGCGTAGTTCAGGATAGGGCGCGGTATGGCGTAGTAGTGCCTTTGCATAATCGGAGCGGTAATCAACGTCAGATTCTGCTATCTCTTCTAATGCTTCCAATACTTTATGAAAAGATATTTTAGCAATTAAAGGGCCTCTTATATTTTGTTCATCTTCCATCATCTTCATAAGATTATTCAGGCTACAAAGATACAACAAATTAACATTCACGATACTTAAGGTATATAATGTTATAGTAGTTGTACAAATTATAATAACACATTTATTGTTAATATAATTTGTGTTAATTTGCGGTATGAACCAACCTGTTTATCTCGATTTGCCTAATAATATTCGGCTCACTGTTAAGCGCGAAGACCTGTTGCACCCGCATATTTCTGGAAATAAATTCCGGAAATTGAAATATAACATACTTCAGGCAAAAGCAAATGGTGCTTCGTGCCTGTTAACATTTGGCGGGGCGTTCAGCAACCATATTGCAGCAACGGCAGCCGCCGGAAAGGAATACGGTTTTAACACTATTGGCATAATTCGAGGCGAAGAGTTGGCCCATAAAATTAATGAAAACGCTACCTTGTCTTTCGCCCGAAGTTGTGGTATGCAGCTTGAATTTATTACCCGTGAAGCCTACCGTTATAAAACCGACACTTTATACATTGAAAGCCTGAAAAAGCAATTTGGCGATTTTTATCTGGTGCCCGAAGGCGGTACAAATGCACTCGCGGTAAAAGGCTGCGAAGAGATATTAAATAGCGATGATGCAGCCTTTACCCATGTTTGCTGCGCAGTGGGCACGGGTGGCACTATATCAGGAATCATCAATTCGGCACTGCCGCACCAAAAAGTAATTGGGTTTCCGGCGTTAAAAGGTGCAGGATTATCCGATGATATTTGTAAATTTGCGCGAAAGGGCAATTGGGAACTGGCAGAAGCCTATCACTTTGGGGGTTACGGTAAAGTAACACCGGAGCTAATAGCTTTTATGAATCATTTTTTTGATACTACCGGTATCCTTTTAGACCCTGTATATACGGGAAAGTTGTTTTTTGGCGTTATAGACCTTGTTAATCAGGGTTATTTTTCTCAAAATTCTGATATATTGCTTATTCACACCGGTGGTTTGCAGGGTATAGCAGGAATGAACAGGGAACTAATGCGGAAAAAACTACCCACAATTAAAACGTGAGAGCATGCTTAAAAAAATTGTAGCTTTTGTTTTGCTGGGCCTTATAATGGGCTGCGGCAGTACTAAACCAAAAATTCAGACTACAAAAAATGGTGTTGTAAAAAACAGGACACCTAAAAAATCAAAAACATCTAAAACTGCAACTGCCGGTAGCGAAACGCGCTCGTCGGAGGTGCTGGAATCTACCTCTAAAACCATGGTATATTCAGACCAGGTTAAAGAGTATGTGTCAAAATACGATTATGTTGCTAAAAACAACATGAAAAAGTATGGTATACCGGCAAGTATTATATTGGCACAGGGAATCTTAGAGTCTGGAGCGGGCAGGGGTACACTATGTGTTAATGCCAACAACCACTTTGGTATAAAATGCCACAATGACTGGACCGGAGATAAGGTATATCATGATGATGACTCTGAACAGGAGTGTTTCCGTAAATACAAATTAGCGTCAGAGTCTTTTGATGATCACTCGCTGTTCCTTACTTCGAGGGGTCGTTATGCTACTTTGTTCAAGCTCGAAAAAGATGACTATAAAGCATGGGCTAAAGGTTTAAGGGCGGCTGGTTATGCTACAGACCCTAAATATCCGGAAAAACTTATTGGCCTCATAGAGCGTTACGACCTTGCTAAATATGATGCTGAGGTTTTAGGTAATGATTATACTCCGGCACCTAAACCGGTGGCAGAGCCTAAGCCAACGCCTGCGGTTGTAAGTACAACTAAACCTGCACCAACAGCGCAGGAGCCCTCAAAAGGCACAAATACTCCGGTAGCAGCAGCAGGATCTTATACGGTTCTTAAAGGTGATACCCTGTATTCTATATCTAAAAAAAATAATATGACCGTAGATGAGCTTATCCAGTTAAACGGCTTGTCGGGCAATGCAATATCCATTGGCCAGGTACTAAAAGTAAAATAAAACAATGATATATCAACGTAGCAGCCAACTCTTTGCCGAAGCAGAAAAAGTAATTCCCGGAGGTGTAAACTCTCCGGTACGCGCTTTTAAATCGGTAGGAGGGACTCCCATATTTATTAAAGAAGCTAAAGGGCCGTATTTGTATGACGAAGACGGTAATCGCTACATAGACTACATTAACTCATGGGGGCCTATGATATTAGGCCATGCTTACGAGCCTGTAGTAAATGCTATTGTAGAAAGGGCAAAAAAGGGAACCTCTTTTGGTGCGCCTACCGCCCTTGAAACTGAGATTGCTGCACTTGCAGTTAGCATGGTGCCTAATATAGATAAAATACGTTTTGTAAACTCGGGTACAGAGGCCTGCATGAGCGCTGTACGACTGGCGAGGGGCTTTACAAACCGCGAAAAAATTATAAAATTTGCCGGTTGTTACCATGGCCATTCCGACTCGTTCCTTATACAGGCGGGTAGCGGTGCGGTAACCTTTGGGTCGCCTAATAGCCCCGGCGTAACACAGGGCACGGCTAAAGATACGTTGCTGGCTACCTACAACGACCTGCAAAATGTAAACGACCTGTTTACTGCAAACCCTAATGAAATTGCTGCCATAATAATAGAGCCTGTTGCGGGCAATATGGGCTGCATACCACCGGCTGAAGGTTTTCTTGAAGCCTTGCGCGAACTATGTGATGTTAATGGCACATTATTGATATTTGATGAGGTAATGACAGGCTTCAGGCTTGCAAAAGGTGGTGCACAGGAACTTTATAATGTAAAAGCAGATATCGTGGCTTTTGGCAAAGTAATAGGCGGAGGGCTGCCTGTAGGTGCCTTTGCTGCCCGTAACGAGATCATGAATTACCTTGCGCCCGTAGGGCCTGTATACCAGGCAGGAACATTGTCGGGCAATCCGCTGGCTATGGCTGCGGGGTTAGAAATGCTTAAGGCATTAAATAACGATGCTGCAATTTTTGAGAGGCTCGAAGAAAAAACGGCTTACTTAGAAAACGGAATACGTAAAATTCTGGAAGCTAAAAATATTGGCTATACCATTAATCGTATGGGGTCTATGATATCGGTTCATTTTGATGCCAACCCTGTGACCGATTTTAAATCGGCAGCAAAGGGAGATAACGAAACTTTTAAAAAGTTCTTTCATGGCCTGCTTAACGAGGGTGTTTATATAGCACCATCGGCATATGAAACATGGTTTATTACCGATGCACTAATGTATGATGATCTTGATTTTACATTAAATGCTATTGATAAGGTAGCTTCGGCGTTATAAAATTGTACAAGGTTAAAATGCAAAAAGCTCCCAATTTGGGAGCTTTTTTTGTATAAGGTATAAAGCTTATCTTAGTTTGTAAGCTGGGTAAGCGTTTTTTTGTTAGCATCCAGTTTAGCCATTTGATCTGGTGTTAAAGAAGCTCTTAGTTTAGCATCTATACTGTTTAAAAGTACTTTTTTCTGATCCGGAGTAAGTGCTTTTTTAAGCTCGCGGTGTTTGTATTCAAACAGGCCTTTAAAGTTTTGTTTCTCTACATCATTAAGAGTCACAACTTTTGTAAGGGCAGTAAGATCTTTAGTAGCAGCCTGTTCTACAACAGGGTCTTTAGCAACAGCTTGTACACCTGTAGTAGGCGATTTTACAGAAACCCTTTTTTGCTGGGCATTTGCAGTAAAGCCAAAACCAAGCATAACGACCAAAATGGCGATTATTTTTTTCATGATAGCAATTGATTTAATTATTTATAAAGTCAAATCTACTTAATTTACAAAACATCACAAAACTTTAACACTAAAAATATTATCTTCGGTTATGTTTTTTAAAATTATGAGCGCCTTTACTCATTTTTTTGTGCTGCTCGTCCTTAAGTTGCTCATATTTTGCGAATTGCTCAACAGTTAATATTTTTTTCACCTCCTTTTTCATGGCAATTTCGGCATCAAGCCTTTTGCTCATCATTGCAAATCTTTCGTCGGCAGTCGGCTTTTTAACGGCATCCCTGTTTGCTTTGTGCTGCGCTGTTAATTGCTCTTTTTCAGTTTCGCGGGTAAGCAATAATTTCTGAATTTCCTTTTGTTGTTTATCAGTCAGGTCCAGTTTTAAGGCAAGGTTCTTAGACCGTAATTCAGCTCTTTGTGTTGCCGTAAAAGGGTTTTGGTGCTCTTTTCCGGGTCTGTGGCCCTCCATTCCTCTTTGTGCGGGCTGCGCGCTCATTGCAAAACCCGTTAACATCACCATTGTTAAAATCCACGTTTTCATAGTTATAGGTTTAATTATTATAGCTATAGGACACAGTTGTAATAAAAAGGTTTAATTTTTATGAAAAATATTTTTTTGTACTAACTTTTCGGGGTTACTTTTGCAGTGTGAAAAATAGTATTTTCGTAATAGTATTCTTAATGTTAGTGCGCCCGGTCATTCCGGTTGCCGATTATATTATTAATTACGATTATATAACAAAAGTGCTTTGTGTAAACAAGGCAAAGCCTATGATGCACTGTAACGGTAAGTGCCACCTTATGAAAGAGCTTGCCAAAACTGCCGAACAGGACAAGCCACTATCACAAAAGAAAAGCAATGTTGCCGAAGCTGAGGTTTTATTTTTAGAGCCATTATCATCATTTACTTTCCAACTGTTTTTTACTCAATTAAATACTCGGAATACATCACTATACAGCAATTTATATGTTCATATAAATTCTGATTCTATTTTTCATCCGCCCCTCGTTATTTCTTAAATCAGTTTGCATTTTATGCACTTTTTCATGCGGCTTTTGCTGCCTGAAAGTTATGCGCATACCAATAATTCAACATTTAACAAATAACAAAAATGAAAAATACTTTATTAAAAAGCATTGCCCTACTGGCAATTACACTTGCATTTACTTCTTGCAGCGACGACGATAACGCAGTTAACAATGTTTCCGGTACCGGTACTATAGGGATAGAATTTGATAATTCTTTTGCAGGAAACGACCTGATATTAAACACACAGCCCAATACAACATCTAACGGTGAGGTTTTAAAAATCAGCACTATTAAGTACATCGTGAGCAACATTGTGCTTATAAAGGCCGATGGGTCTGTTTTTACTTATCCTAAAAGCGAAAGCTATTTTATAGTAGATGAGGCAAATGCTAATACCCACGTTTTAAATCTTAGTAATGTGCCGGCGGGCGACTATACAAAGATAAAATTTGGTATAGGGGTAGACCAGGAACAGTTTAACCTTGGTGCATCAGGACAGGGAGATTTCCTGGCATTGGCTCAGGCGGCAGACATGCTTTGGAGCTGGTCGGCCGGATATAAATTTTTAGCTTTCGAAGGTACATTTACATCGCCTACAGTTACTACTGCTACGCCATTTATGGTGCATACCGGCCAGACCGGTACGGATTATAATTACACCGAAATCACTTTAGATATGCCATCTAAAGCATTGGTGCGCAATACAATTACTCCTGTTGTACATATCGTAGCCGACCTTTCTGAAATTATTGATGGTACTAATAAAATTAAACTGTCAGATAATAACATGGGCGGTATGGGTGCCATGATAATGGGTGGGGCTAACCTGCCACTTATTACTGCTAACCTAAATAGTATGTTTAGGATAGATCACGTACACAACGACTAACAACAGCTTAAAATATTGCCCTTCAGGGTTTGTAAGGGCAATGTTTTTATTAAAAATTATAACCATGAAAATATACTATTTTCTTTGGGTGTTTGCGCTGTTGTTTGTAAGCTGTTCTGATAATGAAGGTACAGAAGATTATACTAACCTTCCGCTAAGTGTAGTGGTGCCTTCTAACTTTCCTGCTATGGCTTATGATATTAGCCAAAACCCGCCTACAGAGAAAGGTTTTGAGCTGGGTAAAAAGTTGTTCTATGATGGGCGCTTAGCATCAGATGGTTTAGTGTCCTGCGGGTTTTGCCACATGCAGGAATATGCCTTTACCCATCATGGGCACACTGTAAGTCACGGGGTAGATAACCTTGTGGGCACGCGCAATGCACCACCTATACAAAACCTTGCCTATCAAACTTCTTTTATGTGGGATGGCGTGAGTACACACCTGGATCTGCAGCCCTTGATACCGCTTACCAGCCCTATAGAAATGAACGGTAACCTTAATGCTATTTTAGCAATGATGAAAGGCGATGCTGCATATAAAAAACTGTTTAATCAGGCATTTGCAGATGGGGCTATAACTACAGAGAATATGCTTAAGGCATTGTCTCAGTTTATGGTTATGGTAACATCTTCTAACTCTAAGTTTGATAAATACCGACGCAACGAGCCGGGAGGGACATTAAACAGCGACGAGCTGGCGGGTTATGCCACTTTTAACGCTAAATGCGCCTCATGCCACGCTACCGATTTAATGACCGATGAGTCTTTTCGTAATAATGGCCTCGCCGTAAACCCGATGGTAAATGATGTAGGGCGCTATAAAGTAACAGAGCTTGATGCCGATTATTATAAATTCAGGGTGCCAAGCCTGCGCAATGTAGAAAAAACAGCTCCTTACATGCACGATGGCAGGTTTGGAAGTTTAGAATCTGTAATGAACCATTATTCATCGGGCGTAACAGATTCGCCAACGTTAGACCCTCTATTAAAATCTAACGGAACTTTAGGGATACCGCTTACTGCTACAGAGAGATTGCAGCTTGTGGCGTTCCTTAAAACACTAACCGATAATCAGTATCTAACCGATGCGCGATTTTCAGAATATTAAATACAATGAAGAGTACAATAGTAATTATAATTTTTGCCCTTTTTAGTACCACTATTGCAATTGCAGGCGATGGAAATTCTCCCCCGCCCAATTTCGCAAAATACCTTTATGAATTTGACGACTGCGATGCCTGTGGCTGTTCGGCAAGTGGGGGCGGTATGGGCTTTAGCTCTATGTTAGACCGTAATTTTGTGGGCATTCGCTATTTTTATCAAAGTTACAGCAGCCGCGATGGTATTTTTGCCAATTCTCCCTGGGTAGACGAGAATTTTAATACCATACAACTGTGGGCAAGGATACCGGTTTATAAAAACTTTGAGATATCTGCGCAGGTGCCCTACCATACTAATAACAGGGCACTTTCTACAGGTAAGCAGCAAATAGATGGTGTGGGCGATATTACGGTTTTAGGATTTTATACTATTTATCAAACCACGAAAGACAGTACTGTCTTTACACATACTTTAAAAGCGGGTGGAGGTGTAAAAGCACCGGTAGGTAAATACGACAGCGCTAATAATGGCAGTGTGAACCCCAGCTTTCAGTTGGGTACCGGAGCCTGGGATTATTTATTGGCTGCTGAGTATGTGATTAAGAAACAAAACCTGGGTTTTAATGCTATGCTTAACTATGCTTTTAAGTCGAAGAATAAGGAACAATACCAGTTTGGTAACCAATTAAACTATGCAGGGACATTTTTTTATGTAATAGAAAAAGATAAATTTACCATAGTACCGCAGGCTGGCCTTGCCGGGGAGGTTTATGCTACCAACAGGCAATATGGCCAGGATGTGCCGCAAACAAAAGGCGATATACTATTAGGTAAATTAGGGCTTGAGGCTGGTATGGGTAAATTCTCTGTAGGTGTTAATGGCATGCTGCCTATATCTCAAAACTTGACCGGTGGCAGGGTAGAGGCAAACTACCGTTGGTCGGTTAATTTAAATTATAGTTTGTAATAACTTGTAAATAATTATACCTTCATGTAATTTTAAATGTTTTTTTTAGTTTTTAGATATACTTATAAAGGTTGTTTAATACAGTATGCGAATGAGGTATAAAAATATGAGGGGATTTATTTTGGTAAAGCAGCGTGCTAAGAGTATCATAATAATTTGTGGTGCTTTACTGTTCGTGGGTTGTTGGAATATTGGCGCTCCCCGTACCGATAAGTATGTAATGGATGAAAGGCAAATTGAGCAGAATAGCTTTCCGGTTCCTGATTTCAGGGTTATTTCGTTCCCACCACAAAAAATTATAAAGGTAAATTTTTATATAACAGATTCGCTTGCTCAGATGCCGGATAGCATTAGAGTTAATTCTAAACATTACACTTATCCTTTAGTATTTGAGAAATCTGAAAAAAGGAAAGACACAACAGACTACTATTATTTTAAAGATTTAAAAATGGGTGATTTAAAATGGTATTTAAGAAATAATGCAGAGAAAATTACTCTTAAAATGTATAAAAAGCAAGATTCAGCTGTTTATGTCTTTCAACGGGTTGAATACTAAAGATTCTAAATTTGTAATAAATATCTATATGTAAAAAGTAAAGCTGCCTGAGGGGCAGCTTTATCAATTTATATTGAAAACCGTAAGTTATCCTTTAAACTCGACAGTCTTTAAATCGCCATCTACAACAACTTTTATAAGGCCGTGTTTAGTAAGGCCTTTCATGGCAGCATCCCATTTTTTACCGCTTAATGCTGCTTGTGTTTTAAGCGCATCAAGGGCAAGCTGGCTGCTCACTTTAAGTATCTCGGCAATTGCCTTCTCATCTTCGGTAAGTTCCACCTGTTTTTTCTCAGGCCTCATTTGCGGAAAGAACAACACCTCTTGTATCGATGCATTATTGGTAAGGAACATTATTAAACGGTCCATACCTATACCAAGACCCGATGTTGGCGGCATGCCGTATTCAAGCGCACGTAAAAAGTCATTATCAATAAACTGAGCTGCTTCTACATCGCCACGTTCTGCTAATTTAAGCTGTGCTTCAAAGCGCTCGCGCTGGTCTATAGGGTCATTAAGTTCAGAGTAAGCATTGGCAACCTCTTTACCACAAATCATAAGCTCAAAACGCTCAGTAAGTTCCGGGTTATCGCGGTGCTCCTTACAAAGTGGGCTCATCTCCTTAGGGTAATCAGTAATAAAAGTAGGCTGTATAAAGTTACCCTCACATTTTTCACCAAAAATCTCATCAATAAGCTTGCCCTTGCCCATAGTATCATCTACGGCAATGCCCATACCTTTAGCAGCTTCAAACAATTCCTGTTCTGTTTTGCCTGTAATATCAAAACCGGTATATTGCTTAATGGCATCGGTCATGGTAACGCGGGCATAAGGCGCTTTAAAGCTTACTGCATGTTCGCCAAAAGTAACATCGGCAGTGCCGTTTACTGCAAGGGCACAATGCTCCAGCAGGTTCTCGGTAAACTCCATCATCCAGTTGTAATCCTTATAGGCTACATATATTTCCATAGCGGTAAATTCAGGATTGTGTGTCCTGTCCATACCTTCGTTCCTAAAATTCTTAGAAAACTCGTAAACACCATCAAACCCACCTACAATAAGGCGTTTTAGGTACAGCTCATTAGCAATACGCATATAAAGCGGAATGTCTAAGCTGTTGTGGTGTGTAACAAATGGCCTTGCTGCTGCACCACCCGGTATAGGTTGCAGTACAGGAGTTTCCACTTCAAAGTAACCTTTGTCGTTAAAGAAACTGCGCATGGCATTAAACATTTTTGTGCGTTTTACAAACACCTCTTTAACCTGCGGGTTAACTACAAGGTCTACATAACGCTGGCGGTAACGCAGTTCAGGATCGGTAAAGCCGTCAAATACATTACCATCTGCATCTGTTTTAGGCAGGGGTAAAGGGCGTAGCGTTTTGCTTAAAAGTGTAAAGTTTTTTACACGTATCGATTTTTCGCCCACCTGGGTAGTAAACAATTCGCCTTCTACACCTACAAAATCACCAAGGTCAATCAGTTTTTTAAACACCTCGTTATAAAGCGTTTTGTCTTCGCCGGGACAAATTTCGTCACGGTTAATATATATCTGTACACGGCCTTCGCTGTCCTGTAATTCTGCAAATGCTGCTTTACCCTGAACACGGATAGACATTAAGCGTCCTGCTGCCACCACCTTCTTGCCTTCAGAAAAATCGTTCTTTACCTGCTTAGATGTAGTATCTACAGGATAAAGGTTTGCGGGATAAGGATTGATGCCGAGGTTTCTCAGCGCATCCAGTTTTTCTCTACGAATGATTTCTTGTTCTGAAAGCTGCATGATTTATTAATGTTTTAAGCCCGCAAAGATAATGATAATTAACAAATAAGCAATTTGCAGCAGGGTAACAATTAGTATATAACATCTGTGCCTGTTATTGTGTATTGCGTGCCATTAAGTTTCGTAAATTTGTACAACAATTTAGAAGCTATAGCAATGAACAAGCAGATAGAATTTAATGACCTTGGCTTACAGGATTATAAAGAGGTGTGGGAGTATCAGGAAAAACTTTTTCAGGATACCGTAGACCTTAAAATTAAGAACAGGAGGGAAGAACTGACTGCCGAAACGCAAAACCACCTTTTGTTTGTAGAGCACCCGCATGTGTATACGCTTGGCAAAAGCGGCGATATAGAAAATTTGCTGCTTAACGAAAAACAGCTTGAGGCAAGAGGCGCTACCTATTATAAGGTAAACAGGGGTGGCGACATTACATATCATGGCCCCGGCCAGATTGTAGGTTACCCAATACTGGACCTTGATAACTTTTTTACAGATATACACAAGTACCTGCGTTTTCTTGAGGAGGTAATTATACTTACCATGGCCGATTATGGACTAACAGGAACACGTAGTGATGGCGAAACCGGTGTTTGGCTGGATGTGGGTACGCCTTTTGCCCGAAAAATATGTGCTATGGGCGTGAGGGCATCGCGTTGGGTAACCATGCATGGCTTTGCCCTTAATGTAAATGTAAACCTGGGTTATTTTGATAATATAATACCCTGTGGCATTAGAGGCAAGGCAGTAACCTCTATGCATGCCGAACTTGGCGTGCCTGTAGATGAAGCTGAAGTAAAACAAAAACTGCTTAAATATTTTGAACAGCTTTTTGAAGCCGAAATAGTAAATAAGACATCGGCAGATAAAAAGAAGCCGTCTCAAAACTGAGGCGGTTTTTTTATGCATTTTTTTGGCAGAAAGTTTATTTTTTATTATATTCAAGTATTGATTATCAATATTTTAAGCGATGAAATTTAAGCCCTACAACCAGAACCAGTCGACTCTTTTCCCTCATTCGTTTGATGAATTAATACCTGCGCATCATCCGGTCCGGGTTATTAACTCCGTTGTAGAGAAAATAAATATCCAGCCGTTACTTGAAGCCTATAGTAAAGAAGGAAATCCTGGGTACCATCCCAAAATGCTTTTGAAGGTGAT
>NZ_KB899971.1:0-276329 GCF_000378485.1 Flavobacterium rivuli WB 3.3-2 = DSM 21788
AAAGGGTTACAAAAAAGAAAACAGCGCTCTGCCGATGTAGAACCTGTGTTCGCACATCTCAAACACAATAACAATTTTAAGAGGTTTACTTTAAAAGGACTTGAAAAAGTAGAATTAGAGTTCGGATTAATGGCCTTAGCACACAATCTGAGAAAGAAAATAGCGGCGTAAGCCACTTGAAAAATATCCTGACCTGAAAAATATAATAGCCTAATATAATAATGCTAAAAATGAAAAAACCGCCTCAATTGAATATTGAGACGGCTTCTTACTACTATTTATTATAAACGATTATCGTTTCATTGCAAAGTGAGCTTTAAACTCTCTTACTGTATCTCCATCAGGGAAGGTAACAGTAAACCAGTAATCATCTGATGGTAGTGGGTTACCATTAAAGGTACCATCCCATCCTTGTCCTTCTTCAGGGTTACTGCCCGGAGCTAATTGTTTAAGCAATTTACCATATTTATCAAAGATATAGATCCTTGATGATGGGAAGTTAGCAAGCCCAATTATATTCCAGTAGTCGTTATAACCATCACCGTTTGGTGTAAAGTATTTAGGATAATCTATAGTACTTACATCACTTATTGTAATAGGGTCACACGCATCGTTACCGTTAGTAACATCCCTAACGTATATGTTATGGTAGCCTACGCTAACATTTGTAAATACGTTAGAGTTTTGCCAAGGGCCGTCTACATACATGCTGTACTGGTAATCGCCGTACCCTTCAACCAATACAGTTATTGTCTGGCTGTCAGAGAAAGCATTGCTTACTACATACCCATCGCCTATAAGGCTTGCAGGTCCGGACATTGTTACGTCCCATCCCGGTATAGCGTCAGACACACAGAAGTTTGGCGCACCACCAGTTACTACTACAGTGTAAATACCAGACTCAAAAGCCGAGTAATCTGCCGATGTAGCACCTGCTATGGCTACCCCATCTTTAAACCACTGGAAGGTATTATTTGCAGGCGCAACATTACTGTGAAGCACCACATAGCGTAATACAGTATTAGTCTCAAAATCAACACAGCTTGTGTGGCTGTCGTTATCGCTCGATATAACCGGAGCAGGCAATAGGTCTATTGTAACCGGTACAGCTGTGTAAGCAGGACAACCGTAAGGAAGTGTACTCCTTATTGCAGCCCACAACACTGTAGTTGCTGTAGGGTAAGCCGATGGATTTGTAATCGCATTCTGGCCTGCCCTTGCATCAGCTTCAGTCAAGTAATATGTAACTACGTAAGTGTAGGTATTATCTATTGGCACTTGTGTACCTATTATTACAGCATCAGCTTCGGTAAGGTCTACCGTTGTAATACCATCATTAACACCATCATAATCACATTCCCTTATAACGGTATCGTCTACAGGATTAGCGATAGTTTGTGGCTCTACAGATAATACAAGTGGCAATACCACATCACACTCTGTATCTAAATTTTGTGCATAAACCCATATTGTCTGTGTCCTGTATACTGTATTAGTGTAAAGGAATGGCAGCGATGGGTTACCATTAGCAGATCCCGGAGGTGTTACCCTTGGGTCTATTGCATAGAAACGAACAGTATAATCTGTAAGAACAGCACCTGCCGGTAGTATGGTACTACGGTAGTTACCAAGGTCGAACTGTGCAAAACCGGTAAAGTTAGTCTGGCATATTCCGTAAGGTGCTATAGACGTTGCCGGTAACGGGTTCACTATAAGCTCTAACGGCACTACCACTGCACATACAGGGTCTCCCGGTTCACTGCCTGCAAGCTCTGCACGTACATAAATTGTAGTACTCGTACTAAAGTGGCTTGTAAAGTCTAGTATTGGGTTAGTTCCTGCTAATGCATCACTCTCTAACACATAATATTTTAATGTAGTTAGAGTAGAGTGCTGTAATATATTAGCATTTGCCTCAGTAAGGTTAAACTCTGCTATACCATCGCCACTCACGTCATCACACTCTTCAAGAGGATCTGGCGTTGGGTTAGGTGTAGGCAACGGTATTACTTTTATAGTAAGCGTTGTATAACTCTTACAGCCGTTTATAGTTGTAACAACCACCTGTAATGTTTGCGGGTTACTTGTATTAGTATAAGCTGTAAAATCAGGAATAGGGTTATTATTCGTAATATCGGTTAATGTTTCATAGTACTGAACAATGTTATCCTGCCCCTGGCCTGTAGCACCCAATATCTCCTCGTCTTTTTCAGTAAGGTCAAATACATAGCTCTGGTTATTACTTGCATTTGGTGGTGTGGCAGTCAGCTGCTCATAATCACACTTAACAAGTGCTGTAGGCTGTGCTACATCTACAGGAGTATCTATCAACAGTTCAAAACTTGTAACTGTATAACATTCCGTAACCGGATTCTCTATGCGTACCCAAATAACCTGCTCGTTTGTACCCTGGTAAGTAGTTGGCGAGATAATTATTGGCGTGCCCTCTTCTGCTTCAGCTTCAGTGGCATGATATGTTATAGTCAATACAGGGTTAGCCGGGTTTAATGCGCGTATAGCAGCCTCATGGAACGTTAAGTCAAATTCGGCAATACCGTCCTGGTCATCCTGGTCAAGTTCATCATCACACTCCCTTAGTGGCGCAAGAGCAATAGCAGGAAGCGTAGGTGCAGCGTTAAATATAAGATCTAACGGATACACCTGAGAAAGACATCCTGTAATTGTATTTTCTGCCCTCACGTAAACCGTCTGGCCCATTCCCGGGTTTTGGTTTACAAACTCGGCAAGGTTAGTAATTACGCTATTAGGGTTGTTATTCTCGGCACCTATTTGTGTCATGTAAAAACGAACCACAATATTAGCACCACCATTATCTATCATATCTTCAATAAGATCTTCAAGATTAATTTCGCCATAACCATTACCATCGCTGTCGCAAATTGTGCGATCATCGGCTGTAGGCATTAATAGTGTAGGCAAAGGTTCTACCCTTAAATCCATAAGCACTATGCGGTAACAACCACTCGTACCATCTTCTACCCTTACAAAAAGTGTCTGTACTGTAGTTAAGTTAGTATAAGCACGGCTATCTGCATCAGATATTGCATTGTTGTCTGTATCGGCATCCTGGAAACTTGTGTGGAAAGTTACCACCAAGCCATTAACGCCATTAGTAATCTCCGCAATTTTAGTAGTAAGGTCAAACACTTCCCTTTCATCCGGAGTGGTACCCACAGTAGTATCATCACATAGCATGTATGGCGTAGGTGTTACTACCGCCGGCATAGGGTTTACTATAAGTTCAAGTTCTACAATATCATCACAACCTGTAATAATATTAAATACTTTAATATACACTATTTGTCCTGTCGACTCAAAAGTACCCGGATTAGCTATCTCATCTGTAGCCGCAGCATCTCTGTAGTAAGCAACATCAAACTGAGCCGGGTTTAATGTACCAAGCACCTGAGACTCGTATGTTGTAAGATCAAATACTCCAATACCATCGGTATCGCTCACACCATTATCGCAAATGCTGTAAGGTGCTGTAGGCACTATAGCCACCGGCCTTGGATCTACAATAAGCCTTACTTCTACGATAGAGTAGCATTCTACACCACGGGTAGAATAAAGCCTTATGTATAACGTTTGGGTAGCTGCACGAACACTCCTGTAAGCAGTAAGGCTTGTAATAGCATCATGATCAAACTGGGCATCCTCCATTGTTTCATAAATACTCGCAGCAACGTCTGCCTGGTTGTCAAGTGCTTCTGTAAGTGCCGGAGTAAGATCAAAAATACCCTGATTGTTAGCATCGTCTATGGCACATGCATGTAATGCCTGCGGCACTATACCCCTTGGCCTTGCAATAACTTCCACCTCATAGGAGCTTTCATCAGTACAGGCAGGTGTAGTTGCCGTAACACCATATATATAAATTGTGTTTATACCTACAGTAGTAATTGCATCTCCCGCAAACAATGGAGTACCTCCACCATTAGGAGCCGTAAAATAATTACCTATTGTTAATGCAGGTAATGTATAGCTTTCGCAAGCCAAAACATCTGCAGGTTCCGGCACTTCAATACTATTAATTGTAACAGTATAGCTATCTTCTGTAAAACACTGGTTATTGCCGGTAGAAGCATAAAGCCATAATGTCTCTGTTCTTGTTGTATTTCCTGTTGCCGTAAACTCTGTACCTACACGTATAACAGTACCAGTACCGGACGGACCTCCCGGTTGTGTATAATAAGCAGAGGTAACACCAGCGTCTGATGCATTAACGAGTGCAGGAAGCGACGGAACCGTGTATGAAAAACATACACTTTCATTTGCCACATCAGGAACCTGAGGCGTACGGTAAACTGCAATAGGCACTTCTACCACGCTTTCGCACTGGTACCTGCCCTTAAGCTGCTGATAAATATAAACTGTAGTATTTATAGCATTTACAGTAGGGGCTTCGTTAGCAATGTCAAATGTGTAACCTACAGGCAATGGGTTTGATGTATCTCCGGTTACTACAGGATTTGTAAGATAATAATGCTGTGTAAAATCATCTCCGTCAAGGTCTATAGGATTTCCTGATATACCGTTAACTGGAAGCGTAAAGCTATCACAAGCAGTTATACCTGTTTGGCCTGGTGTAAGTATTGTATCTGCATTGGCAGCATAAATATTTACCTGGAAGCTGTTTTCGCTGTAACATTCCGGTCTGTCTACCGGGTTAGGCGATGCACCAAAAATATAAATTCTTTGAGAAGACCTTATTGGGGTACCTGCCGGGATTACAGTGCCACCACCATCTGCAAAGGAAGCTGTGCGGTATTCACCAGTTGTTAAATTACCTAAAACAAATTCATCACACTGGTCTACATTAGAGCGGCTGTCTATCATTGGCCTTGGCGTAATGATTACTTCAAAAGCAGCCTCAACTGAACAGTTAGGGAATGTATTTGTCTCTGCATATACATAAACCGTTTTTGTATAGAACGATGTTGTACCGGCAGGAGCTGTTATAGGCACCGTAATATCTATCAATCCTCCTGTAGCATTCGATCCATTATAATAATTACCTACAGTTAACGCAGGAAGGTAATATTCATCGCACACACTTATCGGACTAACAGGAGCAAGTATTGGTGTATTATTTATCGTTACAGTAAAGAATGAGTTAACTGTACATGCGGCAGCATTTTGTATAAAGTAATAAATATCCTGTGTTGTCCTTATTTCTGTACCGGCTGGTATAACGTTCGCCGATCCTGTGTTTCCACCAGGGCCGTCATAATAAAATTGTCCCGGCAGCAGTTCAGGCAATACATAAACGTCACATATAGTAACTGCATCCGGTGCCTGAGGGTTAACTGTTATATTAAAATCAAGTTCGCTGCTACAGTTAAGGGTACCTCCGCCTTCGGCATATATATAAATAAGCTGAGAAGAATCTATTATAGCACCGGCAATTAATTGCTGTCCTTGTCCGCCACGCTCTGTAAAATAGGCACCGGGGCCGGTTAGCGCAGGTAATGTATAGTTGCCACAGCTAAAGCCCTGTGCAACACCATCTGCATCAACCGGTTCCGGCGAAATAATAGCAGGCGATGGTGTAACCCTAACTTCAAAGCTTGTTTCATCCGTACATAATGGGTTTGACCCTGATGCTTCTGCATAAACATAAACTGTTTGCGGAGTATTTAATACCGTACCAACAGGTATTAATGTACCGTTACCAGCAGGTCCGCCAGTTGCGGTGTAGTAAGTACCCACTTCTAATTGCGGCAGTACATATCCCTCGTTTTCGCAAACAACCCTATCCTGAACAGGATCTATAGTTAAAGGAATGATCTGTACCCTAAATGAACGTTCGATAGGGCAATCTACATTATTATTATGGACATAAATAAAGCGCGACTCTGTAACCACATATCCCGCAGATACAGGTGTCTGGCCGGTAGCGTTAGGGCCACCAGGTAAAAGGTAATAAAAATTACCTGCCGGAAGAGCCGGAAGCGTATAGCTTTGGCAGCGCCCAAGTACATTTGGCTGGTTATTTACTCTGACTACCTGTATAATATTAACATTAAAGTTTGCATCTGCAGTACAATTAGTTCCGGTGGTTACAGGAACAAATACATAAATTTGCTGTGTAGCAGTTATACGAGTACCTACAGGTAATATAGTACCTCCACCATTACGGGCAGTACGGTATTCGCCTATTGGCAGTGCCGGGAGAACATACGCAGCACAAGTAGGTGGAACATCGGCCGGAGCTACACTCCCTGTAATTATAGTTACTGAAAATGCCACTTCATTAACACATGTAGGTATAGGGTCTGTACCCGGGATACTTGCAAAAAGATAGATATCCTGCGTACTCGTTACAGTATAGTTATCAGGCAAAATTGTTGCAGCCTGGCCGCCCGTTGCCGAATAATAATGTGAACCGGCAGGGGGGGCAGGAAGCGTATAGCTTGTACAGACAGTAACATTTGACATATCCGGAAGTACAGGAATAGGCTGTATGGTTACAACAAAGTTATCTTGTGCAGTACAAATTTCGTTTGTAGCATAAACATATATAGTGCGGCTTTGCGTTATCTGTGTTCCGGCAGGCAGCCTTCGCCCACCGCCATTTATCTCTGTAAAATATTCTCCCACAGGTAATTCAGGCAACCCATAGCTATCACAGGCATACTGGTCAGGGCCGGCATCCAGGGTAGCTTCAATAATCTGTACTTTAAAAGGCCTAACCCCTCTGCATCCCTGGGCATTTGCAGGAGTAGTTGCATAATATATATCACTTACAGTCACAAAACTATTAGGCTGATATTCAGTCCCTGTAGCATCAGGATTTGTAAAGTAAGTAATCCCTCCGCCTAAGTCAGGAAGCTGGTACCTTAAACAGGATATAACATCATCAATAGCAGGAACTGTAGGTATTGGATTTATAGATACCAGAAAACTTGCCTCGTTTGTACAAGCAGGGTTATTAGGAACAGATGCATGTACAAAAATTGTTTGCGTTGTATTGATAACCGTACCGGCAGGTATAAGATTGCTTGCATTTCCTCCAGATGCAGAATAGTAACTACCAACATTTAATGAAGGTAATGTATAAGGACCACATGAATTTACAGGAGCAACAGGGTCAAGAGTTGTATTTGTTATAACAATATTAAAATTATTTTCTACAATACACTCTGCATTTAAATTTCTATTATAAATATATATAGTTTGGTTAGAAGAAATAATGGTGTGTGGAGGAATCTCACCACCTGCGGATCCCGCCCTTGGAAAATAACGTGCGCCACCCTGAAGTTCAGGAAGTTCATAAGGACTACATACATTTACCACCCCATTTACAGCTGCAGCAGGTATATTTGCAGTGGTAATTGTAATTGTAAAACTTGTATTTGCAGTACATGCAGCCGCAGCAGGCATATAAAAATATACTGTTTGCGATTCTGTTAAAACATCCCCAGCCTGCAATTGACGCCCACCACCATTAGCAGCAGTACGATATTGCTGTCCTGCAGGCAATACCGGTAATATATAACTTACACACGTATTTACATTTTGCGGCACAGTACCGGGCGCATTAACCGTTACCACAAAGCTTGCCTCGTTAGGACAAGAAAGCGTAGTATTTGAAGCTGCGTATACATATATTGTTTGCGTTGATGTAACTACATAATTTGCAGGAAGCGGGCTTAGGCCTCCCGGCTGACTGTAATAAGCCCCGCCATTAGTTAATGCCGGCAATGTGTAATTAGTACATACAGTTTGGTTTCCGGGTACAGGCCCAATAGGAGGAAGCGGCACCACGGCTACAGTAAACGGGGTCGTTGCAAAACAACCGGGGTTTAAAACACTTTGTACCCTTGCATATAGTGTAGCACTTGCCGATGGATATGTACCTGCACCGGTAATTGGTGCGGTGTTTGTATTTGCATTATCTTGTGAGGTAAAGAACGAAACCGTAAAATCGTTAGCATTCTGGCTACCTAAGATAGCAGGCCTTAACTGTGTAAGGTTAAAACTCGCAGAACCGGTATTTGCCGTACTCTCGCACGCAGATAATGTAGCCGGCCTGGTAGCCGTAGCTGCAGGCAGTGCTAACAAAGTAAATGAAACCACGGTATAACAACTGCTGTTATGGCTTTTTACCCTTGCATAAATAGTTACACCCCCGGTGCTTGTATAACTTAGGGGTAAAGCCGCCCTGTTTAAATCAGCGTCTTCCTGTGTTGCATGGTAGGTTACCGTAGTAGCAGGGTTAAGCCCCAGTTTAATAACCGGGGTATTTTGAGAAAGGTCGTAAACATAACTGTTAGATGAGTTTGTACACGCATAAAGGTTGTTAGGCGTACCAGGCACTAATGCCGGGGCAAACTCTACAACTTCTTCCTGGGTATCTACGCAGCCTGCGGCCGTTTCTATCCGTAATTGATATCTACCCGGCTGTGTAATATCTATGCTCGAAACATCTCCTGCAAAATTTGCTCCATCTTTTGTCCAGCTTAATATATAATCATTAGCATCAAGGTTAGAGTTTAACCTGTAGGTTTCGCCCTGGCAAAGAGCGTTGCCTCCCTCTAAAGTTAGGCCGCCTTCTAAAATATTTTGTCCAAGGTTAAAACCGTCTTTAGGAAAAAACACGGCAGAGTCATACTTTCCGTCGTTACCATTCAGGTTATTTGGGTTACCATTACCATCATCGGCAATAACAATTTTTATATGGTATGTTGTACCGGGAACCAGAACGGCAGATGCGTTCATCACAACTGTTTGCCCTTCATAATTAGTAGCCGAAGGATTTGCAGGGTCTTGTGTACCACCATTAAAGCTGCCAAAATAAGCCTCATTTTGTGAGGTACACCCCGCCGGCGCACTATTTACATAAGCATTATTACGAATAGTGGCAACAGATACGGCATTTGAAGTAGATGGCACAAGGGCTAAATTTCTGTAAGCGCCATTGCCCGTTTTTAAAAGTATGGCAAAACCATCTTTAGAGTTACACTGAAACTGACCATACTCTTCAGATGCAAAAATATAGTCTATAGACAATGTGCTTGTTGCAGCAACAAAATCAAACTCAAGGTATGTTGCATTCATAGAGGTCATGGTTACACCACCTGCTGCAAGGGCAGCTTCAAGATCGGCATCACCTGTCCACGCTATATTTTCGTCGCTTGATACCGTAGTATTAGGTCCTGCAGCATTTATAGCCCTGCCCGTACTAAGTAAAACTCCTCTCGAAAACGCAAAGTTTGGGTTAGCATTAGTAAACGAACCTATACTTTCATAGCCATAGCTAAGCCCTGTAGACTTGGTCATGTTAGATGTCTGGGCAAGACATGAACTACTAATTAGATTGTCACTAACCCACTGGTTAAGAACAGTTCCTGTAGTAGGTGCCGGTGCCGGTGCTACCACAATTGTGTTTTGCGAAAATCCTTTTATTGTAAATAACAGGACTAAAAAAAGTAAATGTTTTTTCATAATACAACTAACTAGCAATCTTTTTGACTTTGGGGCTCAAACTATAAAAACTTAATATACAGTATTTTAATACAGAGGGCAAATATAGAATAAATGTTTATTCGTTAACAAAAATTTATAACAATTTTGTATTGCGCAACCAATTTTTATAACTATTCAAGATTTGGAGGCAATTTACCTAAAAAAACAACGAATGATACACCTATAAACATATAAACGTTATAACATTATTAAAATTAGACAAAATGCAACCTAAACGTAATTTGCGGCAAAAATACACGAATTTCCGGTTTATAAAAGTTCATTATAATTATATAATGTAACAATAACAGGCAACACCATTTTTACCCTAAATATTTAACAGTCGTTGAACATGCGGCCCGTTCTTTACTCCTTATTTTTGTATAAAACACTCCTATATATGTATGACAGGATAAGGGAAAAGCTAAATATATTAGCCGATGCAGCAAAGTATGATGTTTCCTGTTCGAGCAGTGGCGGAAACCGTAAGAACGACAACAAAGGTATAGGCGACAGCAGTAACGGTATATGCCACACCTATACCGAAGATGGCCGTTGTGTATCATTATTAAAAATACTGCTTACTAACCATTGCATTTACGATTGCGCTTTTTGCGTATCGCGGGTAAGCAACGACGTTAAACGCGCTGCCTTTACCGTAGACGAGGTGGTAGACCTTACCATGAGTTTTTACCGCCGCAACTATATTGAGGGCCTGTTCCTTAGCTCTGGTATATTTAAAAATGCCGATTTTACTATGGAGCGCCTGGTGCGCATTGTTAAACGCCTTCGACTCGAAGAACGCTTTAACGGTTATATTCATTTAAAGACCATACCGGGCGCAAGCCAGGAACTGCTAACCGAAGCCGGCCTTTATGCCGACCGTATGAGCATTAACCTTGAAATGCCTACCGAAGCAGGACTGAAACTTTTAGCCCCCGATAAGTCGCACGAGGATGTTAAGAAACCGCTTGCATTTATACAAAGCGGCATTACACAATATAAGGATGAGAAGAAAAATGGGCTTATAAAAAGTGTGCCCAAGTTTGTACCCGCTGGCCAGAGCACCCAGATGGTGATAGGTGCTACGCCCGAAACCGATATGGAAATTATGCACAGTGCCGCCCAGTACTATAAAGATTACTCGCTTAAGCGGGTGTATTATTCGGGGTACATACCTATAAGTTATGATGAGCGTATGCCCGTTATAGGTAGCCAGCCTCCGCTATTGCGCGAAAACCGCCTGTACCAGACCGACTGGCTTATGCGCTTTTATGGGTTTAACGTAAACGAACTCCTTAATACTAAGAACCCGCATCTGGATACCGATATGGACCCGAAACTGAGCTGGGCCTTGCGTAACCTGGACCAGTTTCCCATAGATATTAATACTGCCGAGTACCGTATGATCATGCGGGTGCCGGGTATAGGTGTAGGGTCGGCACGTAAAATTGTAGAAGCACGAAAGTTTGGCAGGCTGCGAAGCGACCAGTTGCAAAAAATAGGCATTGCTTACAACCGTGCAAAGCATTTTATCCGCTGTGCCGATAGCCCTATATTGCTTAACGAACCCGATGCGCCGCACCTTAAAAACATTATCCTGGCCGACAGCAGCAGCAAGTACCTTAAAGTGCCGCAAAACCAATTAAGCCTGTTTTAAAAGGAACGCGGATTACACCGATGCTGCGCAATCGCGGATTTACACGGATTTCTCCGCAAGCGGTCATTGCCAGGCACGAAGCAATCTTTGTTATAGTGGTGATGTTCCATTTCGACCGAAGCGCAGCGGAGTGGAGGGATCTCCTTGTAAAAAAGGCAGCGCGGATTTTGAGTGTGAGTGAAGCTGTTCCCCTCTTGAGAGGGGTTAGGGGTGTGTTTCAGGCAGAAAGTAAAATAACAATACAGCCTCAGCCCCCAACACTATAAACATACTGAATAAAATATTGCTTCGTACCTCGCAAAGACGATACGTGAAGAAAAGACTGTTAGAAATAGGCAGATTGGTCACTGCGAGGCACGAAGCAATCTTTATTATAGTGGTGATGTTCCATTTCGACCGAAGCGCAGCGTAGTGGAGAAATCTCTTTATAAAAAAAGGAGCGCGAATTCTTTTGAGCATGAGTGAAGCTGTTCCCCTCTTGAGAGGGGTTAGGGGTGTGTTATTTTTAAATAATATACTATTTTGCGCAAGACACACCCCCAGCCCCTCTCAAGAGGGGAGCCAGCCCCAAACGCCGAAAAAGCGTTCCGAAAAAAACTTTGCTACTCTGCAACTTTCAAACTTTAGACTTTAAAAATTATGACAACCTATATTTTCGACGGTACTTTTGAAGGCATCCTTACCGCCCTTTTCGAGTTTTACGACCGGAAAGAAACGGCGGTCGATCTTGTTTGGGACAGGTATTACCAACCCGTTATGCTACAGGAAACCGTTGAAATTATAAATGATGAAGCTAAAGCCAAACGTGTATGGGCCGGTTTGCGCAAAAAATTGAGCCCCCAGTGGCAGCAGATGTTTTACAAAACCCACCTTAGCGAAGACCCGCAGGCGTTTAACGATATGTTTAATTTTGCACGCTATATTTTTGACAGCCCCTCCGGTGCCGAAAACAACTTTGGCAACCCACACGTTATGGCTGTAAATAAATGGGAACGCAAGGTAAGCCGCGAACGCCACCGCATGAAGGCGTTTATACGGTTTCAGCAAACGGCAGATGGAATGTATTACTGCCCCATAGAACCCGACTTTAACGTGCTGCCCCTTGTGGCCTCTTTTTTTAAGAACCGCTATGCCGACGAGCAATGGATTATTTATGACGTAAAGCGCAAGTATGGCCTGTACTACAATACCCACACCGTTGAAGAAATTACCTACGACTTTGTTGCCGAAATTGACACCAAGAAAATACTCCTCCCCGCTGCCGTTCTCGACCCTAAGGAGGAACTGGCCTCTATATTATGGAAGGACTACTTTAACAGCACTAACATTCCTGCCCGTAAAAACATGAAGCTACACATTCAGCATGTGCCCAAACGGTATTGGAAATATTTGAATGAGAAAGAGGGGAAGAATTGAGGTATAATGCCAACTTATTTAATCACCAGATAATAATTTATTTGATTTGTCCCATCGTATCTTTTCTCTTCTTTAGGGACTAATACATAGCTATCTAGTATATTATAGTTAAAATTATTTTTTTCTAAAAACCATTTAAAAGATTCGGGCGATTCAAATTTAACACCTGAGAATGTACAATTGGCGAAAAAATTATCTGTAATTACATTATTTTTGTAGAATTCAGATCCTTCGAATTCGGTTTGAATAAATTTGTTTCGTTGTATAAAGCAGGACGAAAAGTTAGCTCTTATAATACAGTCTTCAAAAACATTATTAGATAAATCGCAGCTTGTAAAATCACACAATAAATGGCAATCTAAATATTCATTAGAATCAGAATATCTAATATATGTTGGATCATTTGCAAATATTAAATTTTCAAAAACATACTCTGCGGAAAACATAAATGTAAATGAAAAAAGAAACTCTTCCAACCTTTCACTAACTTCTATAACATTTCCTCTTGATAAATTAGACTTATAATAAAATGTCCAAAAAAGTTCAAAAATTGATATTGATTTTTGGACCGCGCTTATTTGATCGTCTTTCTTCCTATATTCAAGTATAAAATCATCATTTAATAAACTGAGAAAAAGACCATCAGATTGTTCTGCAATCAATATTTTAATATCGTCATCTTCATGACTAATTATATCGACTAAATTTTCATAAACAGCGTAACTTAGAGTTTTGTTACCAATCATCTTTCTCAGATGTTCAAAATATTGCTCGTTAGTTACTTGTAAGAAATCTCCATCTTCATCCTTTTTCAATAGAATTTTTTTGTTTTCCTCCCATAAATATTCAGCCGTTAAATATTCCCAAAGCGAATTATGAAAAAACTCAATAGCAGTATCACTTGACGTATTATTAGTTGACTCCTGAAAATAGAAGCTTATAAGTAAATACTTGCTTATATCTTTTAACTTTTCTGGTGAATTAATCAAATCATCGTTGAAACATTTTTTCACAAAGTTGTTAGTGGAATCCAAACCAGCTAATTTAGTTAAAGTAATATATAGCTTAGGTGATTGATAAACCTCAAATGCAATATTTCTAATGTACTCTCTTAAATATTTTTCATATAATATATGATCTGATTTTACTTTTGACTTAATATAATCAAGCTGCCCGTTTCTATCCCATCCTCGTTTTGATAAAACACTAAATAATTTATCGTAAATTATTGATTTAGAATCCCCTGATTCAACATCTATATCAGCGATCGCAATGAAATAGATGACCACAGCCTGTTTAAGCAATTCTTTTATATGAGAGTACTGATTATCTTTTAATATTGTACTGACTTTTTTTATAAAATTATTCTGAGGATAAAATAATTTAAATTTCTTTACATATTGCCCAATTTGCCTGTCACTAAACGACTCTAACTTTATTACTAAAGACCCATCTATACAAGCCTCGTTCGCATTTAAATAACTTAGTCTTGAAGTGAGTATAATTTTTAAATGTACATTACTGCGACAAGTTTTATTTAGTCTGTCGTATAAGTTCCTCAAATCATTATCGCTGATCCCTCCTCCCATATATGCCTCATCCAGTCCATCGAGTATTAATAATACTTTTGAATTATTAAAATCATAATTAGTTTTTAAATATTTATTTATTTCATCAAAGGGTGTATTTATAAAATCGCTTGCTACTAAATCTCTAATTTTAACAAAACATAAAATTTGATTGGGTAGTCCATAAGAATTTATTAGAATATCATACACCACTTTGTAACATAAAGAAGTTTTACCCTGACCTGGTTGACCCAAAAGAAAAAGCATATTGTAACACTTTTTTAAATCTGGGTGCGCTTTACCTTGCAAGAAATATTCATTAATAAATTCGTGAGCAGTGACACTTTCGTTTCTAAATTCAAAAAAATCTTGGTAATAAGTCGTAAATGAAAGATTATTTGAATAAACTTTGAAATATGGATCTATATATAAATCTTTTAACGTTTCATTTGACTCGCCATCTTGTCTGAGAGGTAAAATGAAATTTGTTTTAATATCTGAATAATATTTAAACAAAGCGTCCATTTTAATATTTTGCTCTCTTACAGGATTATTAAAATGCATTTGTAATTCATCATATTTAGATCTATTATTGTGATATTCTTCACTTAATTTAGATCTGAACGTTTTGTAATAACTATATTCAAAACTCTCTGGGATTTCGATTTTTAAAAGCCTCAAATATTTTTTGAATAATAAGTAAGACTTTTTAAGATAGTCTGGATTATGATTAATTATATCTTCAAAAAAATCAGGCGTGATTGTTATCTCTAGTTCCAAGAAAGATTTAAGTTCATTTTCAATCTCTCTATTAATTGAAATATCACTATTAAGATTTACTTTATCTTGATCTAACTCCTTTACTAATTCAGTGATAGTAGTTTTAGCAGTATTATACAACAAAGTAAACGCTTTCATCTCAATTGATGAATCAATTGAAATCATATCAGTGATCGCTGAGCCCACATTAAAATCGAAGAAGTTCTTAACAACCTCTTTAAAATTTAGTTTATAATTATAATCTGAACTTTTCAACTTGATTTCCATATGATTGGTTTTAATAATATAAATCTAAACTATTTAGATAAATTAACCATAAAAAAACTACACGATTGTTTTGATTTATTTCATTCAGCCCCAATCATCCTATACAAAGTTTTAATTCTCCCGCCCACCCTACCACATTATCCCTTACCTTTACGTAGCCTAAAAACAACCTCGTAAATGGATAATTTAGATGCCGCACGAATGCAAATGGCATTCACCCTTATTTTTCATATTGTGTTTGCCTGTATAGGTATGGTAATGCCTTTTTTTATGGTAATAAGCCACTATAAATGGCTAAAAACCCGCGAGCACGTTTATTTAACCCTAACCAAATCGTGGCAAAAAGGTGTCGCCATATTTTTTGTAACCGGTGCAGTATCGGGTACGGCGCTGTCGTTTGAGCTTGGCCTGCTGTGGCCCAACTTCATGAAGTATGCCGGGCCTATTATAGGGATGCCATTCTCGCTGGAGGGTGCCGCCTTTTTTATAGAAGCCGTGGCACTGGGCTTTTACCTGTACGGCTGGAACAAAATATCAGAGCGTTTTCACCTGTTTACAGGTATCATAGTAGGAGTATCCGGAATACTTTCGGGTATCCTTGTGGTATCGGCAAACAGTTGGATGAACGCCCCTTCGGGTTTTGATTACGTAGATGGTAAATTCATAAACATAGACCCTGTAAAAGCATTCCTTAACGATGCGTGGTTTAGCCAGGCACTACACATGACGCTTGCCGCCTTTGCTGCGACCTCTTTTGCAGTGGCAGGAATCCACGCCTGGCAGATCTACAAAAACCGAAACCCGCAGGTACACAAAAAAGCTTTTAACATTGCCATACTGTTTGGTGCTGTTGCTGCAATGCTGCAACCGTTAAGTGGCGATATGTCGGCTAAAGATATTGCCGCACGCCAGCCCGTAAAACTCGCCGCACTCGAAGCACATTATGAAACCGAGAAAGGCGCTCCGCTATACATTGGCGGTATTGTAAATAACGAAACCCACGAGGTGACCCATAAAATTGCCATTCCTAAAGCGCTTTCGTTTCTTGCCCACGGCGACTTTAATGCCGAGGTAAAAGGCCTTAATGATTTTCCGGTAGAAGACCGCCCTAATGTTGCTATTACACACTATGCTTTTCAGGCAATGGTAAGTTTGGGCATGCTGCTGGTATTGGCTTCTGTAATTTACTTTATCAGCCTTAAAAAGAAACACTGGCAGCTGCACCGCCGCTACTGGCTGTACTTTGCCATCATGGCTCCCGTTGGCTTCCTTGCCCTTGAGGCAGGCTGGATCGTTACCGAAGTGGGCCGTCAGCCATGGATTATCCATAACGTAATGCGCACTAAAGATGCCGTTACGCCCATGCCGGGCATGATATATAGTTTTTATATGTACGTATTTTTATACGCCATACTATCTGTGGCGGTTACCTGGCTTATGGCACGCCAGATAAAAGTGCTTAACAACACCCAAACATTGTAACGTTATGCTGTATGTAGTGCTGTTTTTTGTTGTACTCTCCTTCTTTTTATATGTGCTTCTTGGCGGTGCCGACTTCGGTGCGGGTATCCTCGAGCTCTTCTCCTCTGCCGACCATAAAAAGTCGATCAAGAAAACTGTTTACAGTGTGCTTGGCCCCGTTTGGGAGGCTAACCACATCTGGATCATTATACTTATCGTAATCCTGTGGATTGCGTTTCCCATTTTTTATAACGTGATTATTGTGTACCTGCACATACCCCTCACATTGGTATTGCTGGGTATTACGTTACGTGGGGTTGCTTTTGTTTTTAGGCACTATGATGCCGTTAAAGACAAAACACAGTTTTTGTATGACCGCATGTTTGAGTTTTCGTGCCTTGTAACCCCCATATTTTTAGGCATGACCTTTGGCGGACTTGTTAGCGGTAATATAATTTTACTTGAAGACAATCCTAATGCAGGCTTTGCCGATGTGTATATTCACCCGTGGCTGCAATGGTTTCCTATACTTACGGGCTTCTTTTTCAGCGCGCTTTGCACGTTCCTTTCGGCTACGTTTTTAATAGGCGAAGCCAAAAATTATGAAAAGCGTATGTACATGCGCAAGGCCGGTATTGCAACTATAGTGGTGGTAGTTTTAGGTATGGCAACACTAAGTGCAGGTTATTTGGCCAATAATAAATTTACCCATGACTTTCTTAATAATTATTACGCCTTGGGTGCTGTGGCATTATCTGGAATACTATTATATCCGTTATGGAGGGTTATACAAATAGGCCGTATTATATGGTGCCGCTTCCTTGCCGGTATGCAGGTGCTGCTTATATTATTTGCCGCGATTGGTACACATTTCCCTAACCTTATAATTACAAAAAACGAACAAATAAGCCTGCTCGACGGCCGTGCCCCCGATAATGTTATCAGCGTGCTGGGTATCTCATTAATTATTGGTGGGGCATTGATTATTCCCGGATTACTGCACCTTTTAAAATCGTTCAGAATGATAAAGGTATTGGAGGAAAGGGAATAGGTTTTAATTGAACGCGGATAACAAGCAGACGCGGATTAAAACGGATTAGCTACATTTAGTAAAATATAAAATCCGTGTAAATCCGCGCTTAAAATCCGCGTTCCAGATATATAATTTAGAATTTAAAATTTGTCTTTTGGAATTTCTCCCTAATAACTCATTATAAAATTCTCGCGGTTTAATCCATCGGTAACATAAAGCCAGCTCACACTTAATACATCGGCCATAATTTTTTTAAGAGAAAGAAAATCATCCGGCTTTTTAATGTAAATATTTGCACCTGCAACAAAGGTACCCTCTATATCTTCCGGCGAAGAAGATGTACTGTAAATAGCTACGGTAAGATCGCGAAATTGCGGATTAGCCCTTATTTCGAGCAAACATTCTAAACCGTGCTTACCCGGCATATTAAGATCCAGAAAAACAACATGAGGTGGCTCCTCGGCAGTAGCAAGGTACTCCATAAGCTCGTAGCCATCTTCAAACATAAGCAGTTCGTGCTTTATCCTAAGTTGTTCGAATGCATTTTTAAAGAAAAGGCGGTCATCTTTATCATCATCTGCCAATACCACATGTAATTTTTCCCTATGCATAGTGTTTCCCATAATTGATAATATTAAACAGAATTCTATATAAAATTACGGTAATAGAAAAGCTATCCAAGTAATATTGGCAAGAATATAACAGTTAATTTTTAACTAAATAGCTCAAGAATAGCATTACTACACAGAGTACAACCACTATCAATTTCAAATTAAAACAAAAAGTTGTTTATCTGTTATATAACAAACAATAAACAAAATATATTTAGACAGAATCTTTTATAAAGTGGGTTTTGGCGTCTTCGGGTATAGGAATGTAAAGACGGTGCCAGCTATCGCCTTCCAGCAACAGCCATGTATGCCCTGGCCCGTGAATATCTTCCGCTATGAGCAATATTCCGGGTTCTATTATAAACGAGTCGCCATTGGTAACCGTAAACTGTAGCTTGCCGGTAAGTGTAACCACAAACTGTTTTCGCGGCGCAGGGTGTGCCACCTTTTGATACGCCTCTATATGGGTCTGGGCAAAAAAACCTGTAACAGGTATGTGTGTGGTATTTGGCACAATACCAATTTGAAATGTACAGCTACCATCGGGCAGGTTGTACAGCCGTATGGTTTTTATATGAACGGGGGTATCTAAATTCATAAGTAGGGGGAAAACCGATTATTTAAAAGCTACCGTAATATCTTTTAGTAACTGGTTATCTATAATATTGGTTGGTAATTTAACGTGCAGTATGTTATTTTTTATTGTAGCTGTTCCCGCAACTAAGCGGTACGTTCCTGCTTTACCCCGGCAAAAGCATCTCACGGTAAAAAAAATATCATGCTCCCCTTCGCCTGTAAGGTTAGAGAGTTGGTTATCTGTTTCTACAACAACCTCTTCGCTGTAAAAATCATCCTGGTAAGCTGGGTTTTTTATCTTGTTGTAAGCATACACAAGCACCATTTTGCCCAGAGCATCCTGAAATTCATAATACGTACGGTTAAAACTATCGGTTTTAACAAGCAGGCTTTTGTCTTTCAACACTTTAAAAGTACAGGTGCCATCGGGCGGGCATTCACTCTCTATAGTATGTCTACCAGTTATGCCAGTATTGCCACCCTTTTGAGAAGAGCAGGCAAAGAGGATAACAGGGAGGATAATTAGCGCAAGCTTTTTCATAGCAATGGTTAAGCTGCTAAAATACGAATTTCAGTTTGGGTTGCAGCAAAGATTCCACTTTCTATTTTCTCAAAAATCGAACATGTAATAATCCGGTAGTCCGGATTATTTGCCGTTAAAATTACTCATAGTATCGGCCAGGCCCGATAACGTGAAGGATTTTATAGCCTCTACTGCCTTATCAAGCCTTTCGGGCAGTTTTGTTTTTTCTTCGTCTCCCCATTCGCCAAGCACGTAGCTTATCTGTTGGCCCTTTTTAAACTCGTCGCTTATACCAAACCTAAACCGTGGATAATCGCTGTTACCTAACAACTGCTGAATGCTTTTAAGCCCATTATGGCCACCATCGGTACCGCGGGGTTTAATGCGTATAGTACCAAACGGAATATTAAGGTCATCAGTAACTACGAGCAGGTTCTCTACCGGGATATTTTCTTTATCCAGCCAGTATTTTATAGCCTTACCGCTAAGGTTCATATAGGTATTAGGCTTAAGCAAAATAAGCGTTCGGCCCTTAAGCTTATAATCTGTTACTGCACCCAGTTTTGCCGTTTCAAAACTAAGGCCTTCCTGCTGTGCCAGGCGATCGAGTACTTTAAAGCCTATGTTGTGGCGGGTATTTACATATTCGGCGCCAATGTTGCCAAGGCCCGCAATAAGGTATTTTTTCATGGGGTCAATAGGTTCTGCTTTTTTAGTTGCAAAAAGTTGCGTAAGCCATTTCATGCCACAAAAATAAGATTTATTTTATAAGTAAGAATAGCTATAAAATCAAAAAAGCCCTCCAAACAAATGGAAAGCTTTTCATTGGTCTAACTACTAAACCTACCGCTCTCGCGGCATAAACAACACAACTGCGTTAAAGGCTTTTAAAAACCTTATTGGGGCAAAAAAGCCTTTCTTACGAAAGGCTTCTCCCAATTTAAGCGGTCTGGACGGGACTCGAACCCGCGACCCCGTGCGTGACAGGCACGTATTCTAACCAACTGAACTACCAAACCAGTGCTTTATTGCGGTTGCAAATATACAACACATTTTGAATCCTGCAAACGTTTTTGAAACAAAAACAGAACTTTATTTTATAAAATTATCCAAACTTTTGTTTTTCAACAAGGTACGTAGTTAATATTTTTTCAAATTTTTCATCTACCGATACCGGAACATACTTAATTTGATACTGCATACACGTTTCGGCTACCTTTTTAAAATAAACCGAAACAAGCTTTTCGTACTCTTCTTTTACATTTTCAGCAAAAAGGTTCACCTCTTCTCCACTTTCTATGTCTATAAACTTGCGGGGGGCGTTATCAAAATCAAAACCCAGCTCGGTTTTTTTATCTATCACATGAAACAATACTACTTTATGCTTGTTGTGCTTTAAATGTTGCAGGGCATTAAACAACGCCTCATCATTACCGGGCTGAAACATATCTGTAAATAATATGATCATAGACCGGCGGTGCATTTTTTGCGCTATCTGGTGTAAAAACGTAGTAGTATCGGTAGTTTTATTGTTTTTGGGTGCCGCCAGCATTCCTTCCAGCTTGTCTATAAGCATGCGGTGATGCCTGCCACTGCCTTTCTCGGGTGCATAATACTCGTACGTGTCAGAGTATATGCTTAACCCTACGGCATCGCGCTGGCGTTTAAGCAAATCCATAAGCACTGCCGAAGCCAGTACAGAAAAGCCTATTTTGTTTTCGTAAAACGGCTGCCCATCCTTTAGCTTAGGGTAATGCATAGACGATGAATTATCTATAATAAGGTGGCAGCGCAAGTTCGTTTCCTCCTCATAACGCTTAGAATACAACCTGTCGGTGCGGGCATACAGCTTCCAGTCGATACTCTTAGTGCTCTCGCCGGGATTGTATACTTTATGCTCGGCAAACTCAGCAGAGAACCCGTGAAACGGACTCTTATGCATCCCGGATATAAAGCCCTCCACGATTTGGTTGGCTAAAAGCTCCAGGTTTTTAAAAGCCGATATTTTTTCTAATTGCGAATCAATCTTCATAATTTCAAATGTAACGATTTTGCGCGAATAATTATAAAGAGGTGATATTTTGCGAATCCATCTAATCGCATTTTTGTTGTAGCTATGCTATCAATTGAATTTTCGAAACTATTTCGGCAACAGTTGTCATTTTCGAGGCACGAAGCAATCTTTTTAAGGCTTGAACTTTTTAGATTGCTTCGTGCCTCGCAATGACCAAACAGACCCTAAAAAGTTTCGGCTTGTTGTTGTTTTTCTATGTTAATATTTTTTTTTAAGCCGGCTCCCATAGTTCAATCTTATTTCCTTCAGGATCCAGGATATGTACAAACTTACCATAGTCGTAAGCAACTATATCGTCAAGCACGGTTACTCCGCTTTCTTTAAGCTGGCTAACAAGCCCTTCGATATTTTGCACCGTGTAATTAATCATGAATTCCTTTTTAGACGGCGCAAAATAATCGCTGCCCTGTTTAAAAGGGCTCCATTGCAGTGAATTTATTTGCTCAGAATTATTAATATCTCTCGACTCAAAAGTTGCGCCCCACTCATTGGTTTGTATACCAAGGTTCTTGCTGTACCAATCTCTCGTTTCTTTTGGGTCATTAGTAAAAAAGAAAATCCCTCCAACACCTGTTACTTTTGGTGTTGCATCATGAGTAGAAGCTGTGCTTGCCGTTTCGTTGTTTTGCTCTTCCATAATATTAAATTTTAGATTGCTGTTTTTCTCTTTAAAATTAATGAACTTATTAAGGTTACTATCAACCCGACAGGTAAGATTTCCATATACGTCATCATCGCATTAAAGAACGGGTTTTTATACATCTTTGCAAACTCTGCCATCTCCTGCGTTTCCTGTTTTATTTTTAGCTTGCTTGCACCGCTCGCCCTTAGTTCTTCGAGCGCATGTGCTGAATATTTCTCCATAAAATCAGGGATGAAAAAGAAATAATAAATAAGCCACGCCACTACATAAAAAGTAGAGGCAATTAAGGCAATCATAACCCCCAATTTAAATGCTTTCCCAAAGCTTATGATCCCGGCATTATACTTATCCCTGTAGTTACGGATGCCAACAAATACCAGTGAGAAGGCAATGAGCATTGAGGCATAACCAATGAGCATGCTCGAATTGTAATCGATACCGCCTTCGCAATGGCTTAAATTGTGCATACTAAACAGCATTAAAACAGAAACTATAATTCCTGCAATGACCCCGTAAATGATAATAGTTTTCTTCATTACTTTTTAATTTTGCATGCCCAAAAGTAGAAAATTCATAAGCTTTGCAGGTCATACTTTCGGCTATTTATAGATATACGACTGCTTATTTCATACTAAAGTATGAGACATTACGAAATGAGATGTAGCCGTTTGGCTTTCTCTACGGCCTGTATGCGCCGTTTAACATCTAACTTTTCGAAAAGATTTTGATTGTGTGTTTTTACAGTGCTTAACGACACAAAAAGTGTTGCTGCAATTTCCTGGTTGCTGTGCCCCTGTGCCAGTAAGTTTAATATTTCTAACTCTCTTTTAGTTATTTCGAGTTGAGATATTAGCGATACATCAGGAACAATGTTTTCATTGCTGTTTACACGAACTTCTTTTTCTACTACTATGGTTTCAATTTTTGGCTTTGAAAGTTTTAAGGCAAGCCATATTCCTAAAGCTGTAAAAAGAACCGCAATACATCCTGCGTAAATTTCGAATGAATGTGTAAATATTATATAACGAAGCTCTAACCATTTAAGAAAAAACAGGAGTATTGCCAAACTGATACTGTAAAGTATAGTGGATCTTTTCCTTTTAAATGTATTCTTAAAGTTAGTCATGTATCTATTTGCTTACCCAAATATAATTATTTTACCTTAAAAGAATCAGATTGCTTCGTGCCTCGCTATGACACTTTACCTGATATATATTTCGTGTAATTTGTGGCTAAAAACAAAAAGCCCCAACTTTCGTTAGGGCTTCTGTATAATATATCAGGTAGCTGATTATAGTAATGCGTCTATTGCAGCAGTGTAAGTTTGTTTTGGAGCAACACCTACCTGGCGGCCTACTACTTCTCCGTTTTGGAAAACTAATACAGTAGGAATGTTCCTTATACCGTATTTTGCAGCAAACTCCTGGTTAGCGTCTACATCTACTTTACCTACTACAGCTTTACCTTCGTATTCCTGACCTATTTCTTCAATGATTGGGCCTACCATTCTACATGGTCCACACCATGCAGCCCAAAAATCTACTAATACAGGTTTATCTGATTTCAATACTAACTCTTCAAAAGTAGCATCTGTTATTGCTTGTGCCATTATCGTTGTATGTTAATTGTTGTTGTAAAATTACATACAAAATTAAACAATTATATCTAAATGTAAAGTTAAACCTATTGCTTTTGCTTATAGCACCATAATTAAAAGCAATTTACTAATTCAGCTTAAAGTTAACCTGCAATCTGTCAAGCTCATGCAAAAGGTCTGTCGAAATTTTCACTTTCATTTTGCGGCTTGGCATTACAAGCCTGGTTACTACCTGAACATCTTCTACATCAGTCATTACCGGTTCGTTAACCTCTTCATCGTAATTCTCATCGTTTTCATCGTCCGACACCTCTTTTACCGGAGCCGCAGCCGATTGTACCGCCACCTGCTTGGTAATTTTATTAAGTTCCATAACCTCAAAAGTAATTGGGTTATCGCCGCGGTTTACATTAAATAACTGATGCAAACTGGCAACAAGCTGTTCCTGCAATTCAGCCACGTTAAGCATTATGGTTAGCTTCTTGGCAGCAGTTTCGAGCACATCCTGAAGCTGGCTGATGCCAATAAACTGCAGTCTCGGCTCTCCTTTTTTACCTTCCTGGTTTGTCCAGCCTTCACGCACCATTAATTTGATATGCGCAAAGTTGCTGTTTATTAAAAAATGCCTGAATTTTAGGTATTCCTCCCCATATATTTTAAACTCGTGGCTCTCGTCATAACCTTCAAGCAGGAATGTAGCCCAGCCTTTATTATTCTTGGTTACCCTGTGTTGCACATTAGATATTATACCCCCAAAACTTAAACTCTTGTTTACCTGTTGCTCCAGGTTTTTAAGGGCTTCCAGCCTTGCATTGCAAAAATATTTAATCTCGAACCTGTAATCATCCAGCGGATGGCCCGATATGTAAATACCTACCACATCTTTTTCGCGGGCAAGTTTTTCCATCGTGCTCCATTCTTCACACGGCGGCACTACAGGTTCGGGTATCTGCACATCGCTGGCCTCGCCAAAAAGGCTTACCTGAGATGAATTCTCGTTTTCCTGAAACTTAGAACCATAGCGTATTGCCTTTTCTAAAAAGGTAATATTCTCGCTGTTATCCATGTGGAAATACTGCGCCCTGTGCGTATTGTTAAAACAATCGAAACCACCGGCAAGCGCAAGGTTTTCAAACGCTTTTTTATTAGCTGCACGCAGGTCGAGCCTTTTGGCCAAATCAAATATAGACTTGTAATGGCCGGTCTTTCTGCTCTCTACAATTGTTGCCACCGCTCCGGCACCCACACCTTTTACAGCACCCATACCAAAACGTACGGCATTATAATCGTTTACGGTAAATTTATAGAACGACTCATTAACATCGGGGCCTAAAACCTCAAGCCCCATGCGCTTACACTCTTCCATGAAGAAAGTAACCTGTTTAATGTCGTTCATGTTATTACTCAATACCGCTGCCATATATTCGGCAGGGTAATGCGCCTTAAGATAAGCAGTTTGGTAAGCTACCCATGCATAACAGGTAGAGTGGCTTTTGTTAAAGGCGTAACTTGCAAACGCCTCCCAGTCTTTCCATATCTTTTCGAGCACTTTGGCGTCATGCCCTTTTTCTGCTGCCTGGGCAACAAACTTGGGTTTCATTTTATCCAGTACATCCTTTTGTTTTTTACCCATTGCTTTACGCAAAACGTCGGCCTCACCTTTGGTGAAACCGGCAAGTTTTTGCGACAGGAGCATCACCTGTTCCTGATACACTGTAATACCGTAAGTTTCTTTAAGGTATTCTTCGCAGGCATCAAGGTCATACTGTATGGGCTCCTCGCCATTTTTACGGCGAACGAAGCTTGGTATGTATTCTAACGGACCCGGGCGGTACAGGGCGTTCATGGCAATAAGGTCGGCAAATACGGTAGGCTTAAGGTCCTTCATGTACTTTTGCATACCGGGCGACTCGTACTGGAAAACCCCTACTGTTTCCCCCCTCTGGAAGAGTTCGTATGTTTTTACATCATCAATGGGAAAAGTTTCCGGATCGAGATCTATGTTTCTTTTATATTTTACCAGCTTTACGGTATCCTTAATAAGGGTTAATGTTTTTAACCCCAGGAAGTCCATCTTAAGCAGCCCCGCACTCTCTACCACCGAGTTATCAAACTGGGTAACATAAAGATCTGAATCTTTGGCAACCGAAACCGGAACGAAATTTGTAATATCCGAAGGGGTAATGATAACCCCGCAGGCGTGGATACCGGTATTACGTAAGGACCCTTCAAGCACTTTTGCCTGCTGTATGGTTTCGCCGGTAAGGTCCTGGCCGGTAGCCATAGCAATAAGCTCTACCACCTTTTCATATTCTTCAGATCGCAGTGCCGCCTTTAAGGCATTGGTATCTAACGAAAATATTTTTGCCAGCTTAAGGTTAGGGATAAGCTTGGCTATTTTATCAGCTTCAAATAATGGTAGATCAAGCACACGGGCGGTATCACGAATAGACGATTTTGCCGCCATGGTACCATAAGTAATAATCTGTGCCACCTGGCTCGCGCCATATTTATTAATAACGTAGTCCATTACACTGCTGCGGCCCTCGTCATCAAAGTCGATATCAATATCGGGCATCGATACACGGTCAGGATTAAGAAAACGCTCAAAAAGGAGGTCGTACTTAATAGGGTCAATGTTGGTTATCCATAGGCAATAAGCCACGGCGCTTCCTGCCGCCGACCCCCTGCCCGGCCCAACCGATACGCCCATTCTTCGCGCTTCGGCAATAAAATCCTGTACAATAAGGAAGTATCCGGGGTAACCGCTGTTCTCTATTGTTTTTAGTTCGAAGTCGAGACGCTCCCGAATATCATCGGTAATTTCGCCATAGCGTTTTTTAGCTCCCTCATAAGTAAGATTTCTCAGGAAATTGTTTTCCCCCCTTTTACCACCATCAGCCTCATCTTCAACTACTAAAAATTCTTCCGGAATATCAAATTTAGGGAGCAGTACATCACGGTACAGCGAATACGTTTCTACCTTATCTACAATATCCTGAATATTTACAATAGCATCCGGCACATCGGCAAAGAGCTTTTTCATCTCGCCGCCCGGCTTAAAGTAATATTCGCTGTTGGGCAGCCCAAAACGGAAACCACGGCCGCGCCCCTTAGGGGTAGCCAGTTTTTCGCCGTCTTTTACACACAATAAAATATCGTGGGCATGGCTGTCTTCTTTATTAACGTAATAGGTATTGTTTGTAGCTACAAGTTTTACATTGTTCTTACGTGCCAGCTTTATCAGTGTTTCGTTTACACGGTTCTCGTCTTCCTGTCCGTGGCGCATAATTTCCATGTACAGGTCGTCGCCAAATTCAGCTTTCCACCATAGCAGTGCTTCTTCGGCCTGGTTCTCACCCATGTTAAGCACCTTGTTAGGCACTTCACCATACAGGTTACCGGTAAGCACCATGATATCTTCTTTATACTGCTGAATAACAGCACGGTCTATACGCGGTACATAATAAAAGCCCTGCGTATAGGCTATAGACGACATTTTTGCCAGATTGTGGTAGCCCTTTTTGTTTTTGGCAAGCAACACTACCTGGTAGCCATTGTCTTTACGGGATTTATCTTTGTGGTTTTCGCACACAAAAAACTCCACACCCACAATGGGTTTAACTACAGTCTCCGTAGGCTGTTCTCCAGCCTCTACCGCAGCTTTGTTTTTAGCTTCTGCAGCTTTATTATGATTAAAAACAGCACTCACAAAATGGAATGCCCCCATCATGTTGGCATGATCGGTCATGGCAACGGCAGGCATGCGGTGCTTTGCAGCCGCCTTAACAAGGTCGGGCACGCTAATGGTACTTTGCAGTACGCTAAATTGTGTATGGTTATGCAAATGCACAAAGTCTACATCAGCAAGATCCTGCTTAACAACAGGCGCGGTGTACTGTACGGCTTCGGCTCCTTTAAGTTTTTCAAGTCGTTTACGAACCTCTTCAGATGCCTGCTTAAGATTAATGTGCTTAAGCCCTATAAGCTGTATAGGCTGTGGGTTCTTTGTCCTGAAATCATGAAAATATTCAGGATAGGCATCCAGTTCTTTATGAGTATAGGTTTCCCTCTTTACCAGTTCAAGAAAGCAACGGGTGGTTGCCTCAACGTCGGCAGTGGCATTGTGCGCTTCAGAGAAAGGTTCGCTAAAAAGGTATTCGTGCAGCTCTGTAAGCGTAGGCAGTTTAAACCTGCCGCCACGACCTCCCGGAAGTTTTAGCATCTCGGCAGTAATCTCAGTACAGGTATCCAGCACTTTCATAGCAGCCAGCGGACTATCTACACCATGACGGTGAAATTCGCTACCCATAATATTTACGTCGAAGCCTACATTCTGGCCTACAATAAATTTAGATTTACTAAGCGCAATATTAAATTTCTCCAGCACTTCAGCTAAAGAAATTCCCTGTTCTAATGCAAGATCGGTAGAGATACCGTGAATACGTTCGGCATCATAGGGTATATTAAAGCCGTCCGGCCTTACCATAAAATCGTAGTTCTCTATAAGGCCGCCCATCTCGTCGTGCAGCTGCCATGCTATCTGTATACAGCGGGGCCAGTTATCGGTATCGGTAATTGGGGCATCCCAGCGCTTGGGTAATCCGGTTGTTTCAGTGTCAAATATCAGGTACATACAACTATGGATTTTTTATTATGTAGTAAACAAAAATCAGGCTATAAAGCCTGACATCAAAAATACGATATTTTACAGAAACAGGGAAATTGAATTATGAACAAAGATATAAACCCATGATTGTTTAGTGGACGATTTCACATTCCAGCATTTGTGCAAAACTAAATGCTCTTATCTTTTCATTGCCCTTATTACAGCATTGGTTCGCCTGTCAGCATACATTCTGTTGAGTGCTGTAACAGCCCATATAAAAGCAGGTATCCACCCTATTAGGGTAAGCTGTAATATAAGGCATATTATACCCGATAGTATTTTACCCTGCAAAAACAACGACAGCCACGGGAAGAAAAATGCAATAATGTACCTCATTTGATTTTTTGTTTTGATGATGATCGCTAATGTAGAAAATAAAATGACAGGTGAATTAATCGTAAACAAAAAAATGCCCCGCTGCGAACGGGGCATTTTACTATAACCAAACCTTTTTATTTATCGCGCTGCAACAGCCTCAACAAACGTTTTGTTGTTGTACTTAGTTACAAGCGTGAAATTTTTAGCCGTTGTAGACTTAATGTTGAACCTTTTTGCAAGTGTTTGCTCACCGTTTACAGTTTCGCTGTACACTTCGTTATTGTTATCATCATACATTTTTATTTCTACGGGCGATTTTCCGTTGTTTAGGATGCTTACTGTTACAATACCATCTTTAGTAAATACTACCGGTTTGTAAGTTTCGGCAACTACAGTACCTGCAACCGTAGCAGTAGTACCATTAATTGTAATTTCATGACGTGAAACTTTAGTTGCAGTTTCAGTCTCTAAAAAATAAGTACCTGCAGGTAAAGCAGTAAGATCGTAAGTCCTGGTAATTTTACCGTCTTTGCTTTTTAGTGTTTCGTTAAAAACCTCTCCACCATCAGTATTAAAGATAGAAACATGTACGTTTTTAGCCTCGTTAATTGCAAAGCTTATTACTTTACCAGATTTTACACTTACAGAGAAGTTACCATCATTAGCGCGCATTGTAAACGCAGTAAAAAACACTACCAATGCTAAACCGAATTTCATTACATTTTTCATATCTATATTCTTTATGTTGTTTTCTAAATTTCTATACTGTAAAGTTACACACATACACTCTTTACCAGCACATCTATATTTTCATATATCTATGCTATATTAACTTTACGAAAACGTTTTTTAGTTAAATTAAGTCAATTTACGTGTTATTTAAGTATCTTTGTAGTGCAAATCAGGGAGTAAAATGAAAACATTAAAGCCAAGTTTTGAGGTAATTGAGCCATCTTTTGGCAGTTCGTTTACCTATACAAGTTATGTGCAAAATGCAAACATACGCTCGCATGTATGGCATTACCACCCGGAAGTAGAGTTAGTATTTGTAAACGGAGGGGCAGGCAAACGACAGATAGGCAGCCATATATCCTATTATAATGATGGCGACCTTATACTTATAGGCAGTAACCTGCCCCACTGCGGCTTTACCGACGATACTACCGGCAACACCCACGAAACGGTTATACAAATGAAACCCGATTTTCTTGGTGAGGGTTTTATGCAATTACCGGAGACTAAAAATTTAGCTGGCATTTTTGAACGGGCCAAACGTGGCATTGCCTTTAGCCCCGAAACCCGCAAAGCCGTAGGAGAAAAACTGGAGGCAATGGAAGAGATGATGCCCTTTGAAAGGCTGCTGGGAATGATACATGTGCTTAACGAACTGGAACAGGCAACTGATTATAAAGTACTTAATGCTGAAGGGTTTGCCCTGGAAACACAGGTACAGGATAACGACCGTATTAATATGGTATTTAATTATGTAAAAGATAATTTTAAGAACCCAATTACGCTCGATGATATAGCCGAAAGGGCGAGCATGACCGTGCCTTCTTTTTGCCGCTACTTTAAAAAAATGACACGTAAAACCTTTGTGCAGTTTGTGAACGAATACCGAGTGGTACATGCCTGCAAACTATTGGCAGAAAATACTATGAGCATTGCCGATGTATCTTATGAAAGCGGGTTTAACAACTTTAGCCATTTTAATAAATCGTTTAAAGAAGTTACCGGCAGGAATGCCTCGCAATACAGGCATGAGTTGCGTAATGTAGTGGCAGATTAAAGAAGTGATCAGTATACAGTCGCAGTATTCTGGCAGCACTCAACACCAGCCCTATCCTTAGGAGACATTGCGGGTAAGTTGTCTAAAAATCCAACAATCTAATATCCAATAATCCTTCTAAACCACCTTTAACCCTAAGTCGCGGTAAGGCTGTAGTTTTTCGTTATCGCTGTCGGCCTCCGTTATTAATACGTCTACTTTAGTAATAGGGCAAATAAAGAACGATTCGGCAGTATCAATTTTTTCGAGGGTAGATAGCGCAATAATTTGTTGCGAGTTCTCTACCATATTCCGCTTTACAAGGCTGTCTTCATAACTGCGTGCCGTAAGGCCTATAGTGTGAATGCTGCTTACCCCAAAAAAGTAAATATTAGCCCGCACATTCCTTATAGTATCTATAGCCTGCTGACCTATAGTAGTAAAAGCCGTTTTATAAAGGCGCCCACCTGCAAATATTACCTCGGCGTTAGGGTGGTCTTCCAGTACATCAGCTACCGGGAAACTGTTTGTTACAACCTGTATCTTTAAATCCCTGGGTAGCATTTGCGCTACCGCAAGTACAGATGTACCCCCATCCATAAAAATAGTCTGCCCGTTTTTAAGGAACGGTATTGCCTTCTCTGCCATGCGCAGTTTATGGCTTACATCATATTTTTCGCGGTCGCGGTAATGCTGCGGTATGGTAGATGTGGGAATGGCACCACCCCTTACTGCTTTTAGTAACCCCTGCACATCCAGCTCTTTAATATCGCGGCGCACCGTATCTTCAGATACGTTAAGTATGCGACTCATCTCTGTAAGCTGCACCTTATTATCTTTTGTAAGTTGCTCTAATATTAACTGCAGGCGTTCTTCTTTAACCATGACCCAATATATTTACGGCAAAGATACAGAAATTTAATATTGCAAAACTTTGCAATTTGTTGCAATATATTGCGACTATTGCGTTATCTTTGTTGCAAAATATAGCAATTATGAAATCAGGTAAAAAAACCATCGCAATTGATATGGACGGTGTAATAGCCGATGTTGAGAAACATTATATCGATTGGTACGAAAGAGATTACGGTGTACGAATAGACCGAAAGACAATGGAAGGCTTAATGGAGCATGAAGCTATGCCCGAAAAAGGAGCTATTATGAAATTTTTAACCACGCCGGGATTCTTCAGGACTGTACCGGTTATGGAAGGAGCAGTTGAAGCTGTAAAGGACCTTATGCACGATTATGAAGTGTACATAGTATCGGCAGCAATGGAGTTCCCATTATCATTATACGAAAAACACCAATGGCTTGCAGAGCATTTCCCATTCATCAGCTGGAAGAACATTATTTTTTGTGGTGATAAAAGTGTTATTGATACCGACTTTTTAATTGATGACCACCTCAAAAATCTTGATTTTTGCAAAGGCAAGGCACTTATGTTTACTGCTTTTCATAACGTTAAGCACAATACTCACCAAAGGGTAAACAACTGGAAAGAAATACCAACTGTAGTGCGCGACCTTACCGAGATACGATCTAAGGTTAAAAAAATTGCTGTGCCGCCAGTTCCCGAAAACAGGCCAAGATGGTAATAGCGTAATTACCCGTTAGGACTTTTTATACCGTATACCTTTAAATCTTTATTAAAGTATACCAAGTTGTTTGCTCTTTATTTTGTGTTTATAAGTATTTACTTAAATTTGGTAAAAATATAAACCGAAATGAAAGAGCAGTTTAAAAAGTTCCTAAACGAAGAGCAGGATCCTAAGGCAATAGAGAAAATTACCACTAAGCTTAACGACCTGCTGATGAAGAATGAGGAAGTAGGCTACATCGGTGTACAAAAAAGGCCTGCCATAAATGTTTTTCCGGATAGTATTGTGCTTACCAATAAGCGCATTATTATGTGTAAACCCAAAAACCTGGGGCTTTCTATGGATTTTACAGATTATCCGTGGAGCCTTATATCCGGGGCTTTTGTAAAAGAAAACATTTTAGGTTCTGAATTTTCATTTACTACAAATACAGATATTACGGTATCTATAGAATATATCCCTAAAATACAGGCACGCAAAATTTATACGTTTGCCAAGGAGCAACTGGAGTTACTTAAAGAACCCCAAACGCCTCCTGCTGCTGTTATACCGGAACCTGTAAAGGCTGTTGAAGAAGACCGCGAACTACAAAAACCGGATCCGCTTCCCTTAAATATTAATGATGACATTGCAGATGATGGCGTTGAAGAAGTAGAAACCGAAGAGGTTACTAATTTTGCAGAGATAATTAACTCCGGTTTACAGCCATCGCAGTCTTACTATACCGAAAAGCCTGAACCACCTGTTGCCGAAGAAAAGCCCGCTGCCAAAGGCGGCCTTGCCGAACTGAGCAAGGAAGAGCTTTTTGAAAAACTGCAAAACTATAAGAAGTTATTAGACAACGGCCTTATACTGCAAGGCGAATATGATACTTTTAAGAAAGAAATATTAAGCTATTTGTAATTCAAACATTTTAGAGTAGGCATGTTTGAGTGAAGCTAAGGCCTTAAACTTCGTTGCGTTAAACAAATTACAAGTTGAGGTGTTAAAAATCATTTGCTGTTTGAGCGTAGCGAGTTCAAATGATTTAGCCGAAGCTTATAATTTGTAGCATAAGAAGTTAGAGCCTTGAATTTTTGCTTCTTTTGTTTCAAGACAAAAGAAGATATAAAACATTTCAGGTAGCTAAAGTATAATCAAAAGCACAAAACCAAACAATGGATGCATTTGTAACATCAACCATAAAAAATGGCATAGGTACCATTACCTTTTTTCACCCGCAGGGTAACTCAATGCCATCGGCGCAATTAGCAAAACTTACTGCCGAAATTGAAAAACTGGGTAACGATACTACCGTAAAAGTTATTGTATTAAAAAGTGAAGGCGACAGGGCTTTTTGTGCCGGAGCCTCTTTTGATGAACTTACTGCTATTACAGATATAGAAACGGGTAAAGCCTTTTTCTCCGGCTTTGCCAATGTTATAAATGCCATGCGCAAAACACCTAAATTTGTTATTGCCCGAATTCAGGGTAAGGCTGTAGGCGGCGGTGTGGGCATTGCTGCGGCTGCAGATTATACCTTTGCAACAAATGCCGCGGAGGTTAAGCTGAGCGAGCTTACTATAGGCATAGGCCCATTTGTTATAAGCCCTGCTGTAGAGCGCAAAACAGGCACTACAGCTTTTATGGAAATGTCGCTTAATGCAACCGATTTTTATCCTGCACAATGGGCACAGCAAAAAGGCTTATTTGCAGAAGTTTTCGACTCTGTTGCTGAAATGGATAATGCTGTTGATACACTCGCAACAAAACTTGCCGGTTACAATCCTGATGCCATGCAGTTATTAAAACAGGTTGCCTGGGAAAATGCCAGCCATTGGGATATCCTTTTACAGGAAAGAGCCGAAATGAGCGGCAAACTTGTGCTATCAGATTTTACGATAAAAGCATTAGAGGCTTTTAAGGCAAAATAATTCAACTGGATTTAGCTTAACAATAAACACAAACAACCCCTTATCTAAAATTTAAATAAGGGGTTGTTTGTATAGGCAAAGAAAGCATTATATTATTGTTGCAGTAAAGTAAGTATTTTTTGGTTTACCGCCTCACTGTCCCAAATATGCTCTATATCTTCCATTTTCATAACCTCATCCATAATTGCCTTTTGCCTGTCGCCAAGCGCCAGTGCCTCGCTGTATGGGCGAAAGCTAAACGTAACGCGGCTGTAAAGCGGCAGCCATTTATCGGGGTATTTTTCAGAGAAGTGTTTTTCTATCTTTTTTTGCAGGTGAAATTTATCATCGGCAGTCTTAGAGCTCATTTCCATAAAATTGCGGTATGACAGCTCTGCAATAGCATCGGCATTAGGCTTACGGCTCTTTTCATATTCTTTAAATATGGTAGTCCAGTCGTCGCCATACTGCTGTATCATTTGGTTTAGTATGGTAATATCTTCAAAACCGGCATTCATACCGTGGCCATAAAAAGGCACAATAGCATGGCATGCGTCGCCTATCAGGGCAACCTTATCTTCAAAAGTCCACGGGTAGCACTTCATGGTAACCAGGGTGCTGGTAGGGTTTTTAAAAAAGTCTTCTACAAGGTTAGGTATTACATCAAGCGTAGACGGAAAATGCTCTGCAAAAAAGTCTTTAAGAGTGTCTTTATCTTTTAAGCTGTCGAAAGAATTCTCACCCTCAAAAGGCATAAAGAGCGTACAGGTAAAACTGCCGTCTGTATTAGGCATGGCAATAAGCATAAAAGCCTGCTTGGGCCATATATGAAACGAATTTTTATCAAGCTTATGGGTACCATCTGCATTGGCTGGTATATTAAGTTCCTTATATCCCATATTTAAAAATTCCTGAGAATAGTTAAACATGCTCTGGCGCTGCATGCGGTGGCGAACGCGTGAGAATGCGCCATCTGCCCCAAAAACCTTATCGTATTTTAAATCGCTCCATGCCCCTTTTTCAGTTTCACCGGTTTGTAATGTAGCATTAGGCATGTCTACGTCCCAAACGCGGGTTTCAAAAAAGAACTCTACACCTTCCTCTTCAGCAAGGTCTACCATTTTACGGTTAAGCAGCCCGCGGGATATTGAGTAAATACTCTCACCCTCTTTACCATAATACTGGTAATTAAGTGCCTGCCCCACGTGTATGGCCCGTTTATCCATAGGTATGGCAAGTGGCCTTATTGCGTCGCCCAGGCCTACTTCATCCAGCGCGCGCCAACCGCGGTCTGACATGGCAAGGTTAATGGAGCGTCCTGAAAATTGTATTTTCCTGATATCCGGGCTACGGTCGTAAACATGAACGGTATGGCCCGCTCTTTTAAGGTATATTGCAAGTAAAGATCCTACTAAGCCCGATCCTACAACTGCAATTTTTAAGGAAGTCTGCATGAATGTAACAATTCTGTAAAGCCTTACAAAAATAGGTATTTAATTTTGAGGGGGCTTTTTTTTACCCATTTATTTGCAACATTCTAATTAAGAAAACTTTGGCTATTAAAGGATTCTTAATTAATTAACAACCGTTCCTGCTAATAAGTAATTTTACTGAACTAACTTTTAAATATAAAACATCATGAGAGATTTAATCTGGTTAATCGCTGTAATCCTCCTTATTGGCTGGGCAGTTGGGTATTTCGCATTTGGACAAGTTGTAGGTAGCTTTATCCACGTATTGTTAGTATTAGCTATTATTGCTGTTCTTTACAGACTTGCTACAGGTAGAAGGCCGTAAACATAAATACGCATTACACCTTTAAAACCTTGCACAAGAAAAGACAAAAAATCCCCGATTGGGGATTTTTTTATGAAATCAGGTTACAAAAAAAGCCGCCTCGTGTTGGGGAAACACTAAGGCGGCTTTACGAACAATACAATTAACAAAAACTTTATTCCATTAAATTCTGGTGCTTTTTACGCATTGCCCAGTAAAAGAAGTTGGGGAATACCAACAGTGTAAATACCGTGGCCGTTACTAACCCGCCTATAATGGCTATTGCCAGTGGCTTTTGCGATTCAGATCCTATTCCGGTAGAAAGTGCTGCCGGCATAAGCCCTATGGCTGCCATTAAGGCTGTCATGACCACCGGCCTTGTTCTTGATTTTACACCGTTTATAATAGAATCTGTAAGCGACATCTTTGTCTTAAGATTATTATGAAACTCCGAGACGAGTATTACCCCATTTTGTATACAAATACCCAGCAGCGCAATAAACCCTACCCCTGCCGATATACCAAAGTTTATACCTGTTATTTGTAACGCAAGTATACCTCCTATAATTGCAAACGGCACGTTTATTAGTACTAATAGTGAGTCTTTTATATTGCCAAACATTATAAACAGCAATACAAATATTAATATAAGCGATATAGGCACTACCTGGGCAAGCTTGGCACTGGCTCGTATCTGGTTTTCATACTCACCTGTCCACCCTACAGAGTAGCCTTCGGGCAGTTTAAGTGTTTTTACCTTTGCCTGAGCATCTGCTATGGCACCACCAAGGTCGCGGTCGCGCACAGAGAATTTTACCCCTATAAAACGCTTGGTATTATCCCTGTAAACAAACGCAGGGCCTGTCTCGGTAGTTATACTCGCAATTTCTTTAAGCGGTACTTTAGTGCCGCGCATGGTAGGTACCATAATATCCATAATATCCTGCTCGTCTTTGCGGTACTCGTGCTCATAACGCAGCCTGATATCAAATTTTTTCTCGCCTTCATATTTTTGCGTAGCGGTTTTACCGCCTATAGCCATCTCTAAGATGCTTTGTGCATCGTTTTTTTGCACACCATAAAGTGCCATTTTTTCTTCGTCAAACTTAACACTTATACCCGGCTGGCCAAGGTTGCGAAGCACTCCCACATCTTTAATACCGTCTATGGGTTTTATCTTTTCCATTACCTCATTGGCAATCTTATCTAAAACATTAAGGTCGTCGCCATAAATTTTTACAGCGTTAGATGCCTTAAAACCGGCAACAGCCTCGGCAACGTTATCTATAACCGGTTGCGAATAATTATAAGTAATACCCTGGTACTTGCTAAGCTTTTTATTCATTTGCTCTACAAGCTGGTCTACCGTTAATTTGCTTTTCCATTCTTCATGGGGTTTAAGGTCTACCTGAAACTGCAGGAATCCAAATCCATTAGGGTCGGTACCATCGTTACTACGCCCCGTTTGGGAAAGTACATCGTTAACCTCATCAAAAGTTTGCAGTTCCTTTCGGATTATTGCAGCCATCTTAACACTCTCTGTAAGCGAGTTGCTTATAGGGAGCTCTGCAGTTACCCAAAGGGCACCTTCGTTAAGCGGAGGTAAAAATTCTGTTCCCATAAATTTTGCCGAGAACAGTGTAAGCACTAAAATAACCATAGATATTATTATTGAGGCTTTCTTGTTACCAAATGTTACCCTAAGTCCTTTGCCCACTATCCTGTTAAAGAACTCTACAATAGGGTTGTGTTTTTCCTTAACGTTTTTGTTAAGCAGGATAGAGCACAGTACCGGCACTAATGTAAGTGTAAATATAAGGGCTCCAAGTAGGGCAAAACCAAGTGTCCAAGCCAGTGGCGAGAACATTTTACCTTCTACTTTCTCGAAAGAGAAGATAGGCAGCAGGCCCGATATGATAATTAATTTACTGAAAAATATTGCCACGCCCAGCTTAGTACCTTCTTTGCGAATTAAGCCAAGTTTAGATAATTTATTATACCGCTCCGGGCCTATTTTGTGTTGAAGGTGGTCTAAGGACACAAAGAGCCCCTCGACCATTACGACCGCCCCATCTATTATAATACCAAAGTCTACCGCCCCCAGCGAGAGTAAGTTGGCACTCATGCCCTTTAACTTAAGGCACAGAAACGCAAAGAGCAGCGCCAGCGGAATGATGATGGAAACAATAAGCGTAGTACGCCAGTCGGCCATAAAGAGAAATACAATTACCGTAACTAAAAGTATACCCTCTACAAGGTTATGTGTAACAGTATGTGTACAAAATTCCATTAACCTGTCGCGGTCATAAAATGTTACCAGCTTAACATCTTTAGGCAATACATTTTCCTGGATATCCTTTATCTTCTCTTTAAGCCTGCCCAATACTTCCGACGGGTTTTCGTTCTTGCGCATTACCACAATACCTTCTACCACATCATCATTACCATCAAGCCCTACCTGCCCTACGCGTGGCACGTTAGAGATATTTACCTTAGCAATATTTTTAACCAGTACGGGGTTACCATCTCGCTCTGCCACAATAGTATTTTCTATATCCTGTGTATTATCCAGCAGGCCAATGCCTTTTACCACATATGCCTGCCCGTTCTTTTCTATAACGTCGCCGCCCACGTTTACGTTTGCCTTGCTCACGGCTTCATAAACTTCGGGCGAGGTAAGCTCATATTTTTGCAGCGCAATAGGGTCTATCGCTATCTCATAGGTTTTTTCGCGGCCACCAAAGGCAACAACATCGGCAATGCCGGGCACTGCCCTTAGCTGCCTGTCTATAACCCAGTTTTGCAGGGTTAAAAGGTCGCGGGTATCTTTAGTATCGCTGTGCAGGGTATACCTGTAAATCTCGCCGGTAGGGCCATAAGGCGGCTGCACATCGGGCTCTACGCCATCGGGCAGCTGCACATTGCGCAACTGGTTGTTTACCTGCAGGCGTGCAAAAGTATCGTCTACATCATCATCAAAAATAATTTTTATGATGGATAGCCCAAACATGGTAATACTACGCACATTGGTCTTTTTTTGTACCGAGTTCATGGCTATCTCTACAGGCGCTGTAACAAAACGCTCTACCTCTTCGGCACTACGGCCGTTCCATTCGGTTACAATAATTATCTGGGTATTAGTAACGTCCGGGAACGCCTCTACCGGAATATTTTTATAGCTTATAATGCCCGCTATAACCACTATGCCTACCCAAAAAAAGGTAAACAGCTTATTGCGCAGCGAAAAGCCTATTATGTTTTTTATTAACTTGTTCATCTTCTTTTACGTTTAATCGTTTATAGCATCATAGATTAACAAATTGCTTTTTACTATTACTTTCTCGCCCTCTTTAAGCCCGGCAGATAAGTAAGTAGTTTTATCGAGTGCCCTGTACACCTGTACCTCGCGGGTCTCTATATTATCTTTAGACTTAAACACCATTACAAAATTCTTGTTCTTATCAAACACTACTGCCTCGCTTGGTATAGCAATATATTTATCGGCATCGGCATAATTAATGGTAACGGTAGCATTCATCTCCGGTTTAAGGGCAATGTCATGGTTGTGTACTTTTATAAGTGCTTTAGCAGCCCTTGTATTTGGGTCTATAACATTAAACACCTTATCTATTTTACCGGCAATATTTTTATCGGGGTATGCAATGGTTTGTATAGTGGCTTCCTGCCCTTGTTTTACTTTGCTAAGGTCGCTCTCGTTTACGTTAGCCAGTACCCACACATCGTCAAGCTTGGCAATGGCAAATACACCATCTTCACGGTTAGTAGACAGCAGCTCATTAGGGCTAATGTCTTTAGATACCACATAACCGCTTATGGGCGCATACATATTGTAAACAGAGCCGCTTTTAAGCTTATAGATGTTGTTTATCTCGCCCATCCTTGCTTTTTCTGCCTTTGCTTTTTGCAGTTCTTTTTGTGCCATAACAAGCTCTTTTTCAGATGCCAGTTTGCCCTCATACATATCTTTAACGCTTTGCAGGTTACGCTCTGCAATAGACACATTAGCATCGGCATCGCTGGTCTGGCTCTGAAAACCCGCCACCTCGCTACTGCGAATGCTTGCCAGCAACTGGCCCTGTTTTACAAAGTCGCCCAGCTCTACATTAATTTTTATTACGTTGCCGCCCACAGCCGGGTACACCTGCGCTATGCTGTTATTATCGGCGGTTACCTTACCAAACAACCTAAGCTCATTTTGTGCCAGCTCTGTTTTTGCCGTTGCAAAGGTGCTTTCGTTATACATGGTATCGGTCATTACAAATTTCTTTGCTATATCTTCTTCAACAGCCTCCTTCTTTTTTTCACAACCTGTTAGTACAAAAAGAGAAGCCATTGCTATAAGGAATATATATTGTGGAGTTTTCATTTTTTAAAAGTTTTTAGTTCCGGTTACATAATTAATCTGCGCGGCTGCAAGGGCAAGTTGTTCTTTTACCCTTTCTACCTCTGTTTGTGCCTCATTATATGATTCAAAAAAATCGGCAAACTCTATCATCGATACATTCCCTTTCTGGAAATTGTTTGTTATCCCGGTATATACAGCATCAAAATCCTGATTAATAAGTTTGGTAATACGCTTGTATTCATCTACACTGCGTGTATAATTTTGATACGCCGCCAGTACTTCATTAGTAATTTGCAGTTGTTTGTAGTCGGCATTTTTAAGGCCCTGCTCTACCTGTATTTTTGCAGTTTGTATATTACCCCTGTTCCTGTCGAAAATGGGAAGCGGTATACCAATACCTACATTTGCCTGGTGAAAAAAGGCATCACCCTGCTGGTTGTAACCTGCACGTAATGTAATATCGGGTATGGCAAGTTTTTTTTGTAACGATACATTAAGCTTAGCCGACTCTATTTCCAGTTTTGCCTGGTTAAGGTCTGGCCTGTTGGCTAACGATTTGGCTAAAACATCATCATATAAAATGCCGTTGTTCGCATAAGCATTGGCCTCATCTGTAGTATAAATTGCCTCTGTATTTGCACTAAGCCCCAATAATATATTAAGCTTTTGCTGCTGCTCTATAAGTACAGCGCTTTCTTCAGATTTGTCGTTGTTTATCTTTACATAAACCGATTTTAAACGCACTAAATCTTTTAAGGCAATGTTGTTTTTATCTACCTGTACCTGGTAACTTGTAATAAGATAATCCAGCTTATCCAGCAACTTGTTGTATTTTTCTATAACTTTTTGCTGGTTGTGCAGGGTGTAAAAAGACTCCCATATTTGCAATTGTAAATTGCGGGTAATATCTGTAAGCTCAGCTTCTGCCAGTTTTTTATCCAGTTTGGCAAGTTCTATCTGGGCTTTGCGTTTACCGCCTAAAAGGATAAGCTGCTCCAGGCCTGCGGCAAAATTGCCGTTTTTACCCGTAGGGAAATACTTGTTGTTCTGCCCTTCAAAACCTATCATATCGGCAGTAACCTCAGGGTTAGGGTATACCTTGGCCTGTATTATCTGGGCACCGGCCTTATCTATGTTATATTGCTGGGCAAGCAGAAGGAAATTGTTTTTAAAAAACAGCTCTTCGGCCTGTTTTATTGTAAGTGTAGCCGGCTGTGGGGCCTGCGCTACAGCAACTGCCTGTAATAGCAATAGTGCTATCCAGACAGAGAATTTTTTAAATTCCATGATCTTATTTATTAAATACTATTAAGGATATGGTTTTGCACAATGCAAAACATAACAATACCAAAAGCCGGTAAATGCATAGCACATACAGCACATAACCTTTTAGAAAACTAAAAAGCTACACGTATTGATAAAAAAATAGTATTTAAGCCTGCGGAGGCGGAGAAAATAAAGTGAGTAACGGGGAATTGTAAATTTGGTGCGAATAAAAAGTAGCACTAAAAGCAGGCTTGTAGTTTACCGCTATTGTTTTTTTAAATTGCAGGGGCTGGTATTGCTCAAAAACCCAAACCACTTTTTTAGCATTAAATTTATTTGTAATGGGAGTTTTAGAGTGGTGCTCCGGTATTGCGTTTTCTATATTCAATACATCTTCAAGCACTAACTCTACAACACTGTCTATCTCGTTAAAGTTAGCCTGCACCTTATTGTGCTCAAATAAAGTATGCGGATTATCTATACTAAAATTGAGTATGTGCAAAGCCATAAGCAAGCACAAAACACGATTTCCTATATGATTTTTTATATACTTCATTTTGTAAGCATCCAAAAGTAACTACAATTATGTTAAAGACAGCATAAATCCTGCCAAAAAAAACTGAAAGCCTGTTTTAATAAGAAAAAATATTAACTATAATGTTTTCGTTAACCAATACAGGTTTAATTTAGTTGGCAAAGGTGCTCGAATGCTGACGCTTTCAGGGAAGGCTAAAAAGCAAAAACCCGGTTTGCAAATGCAAACCGGGTTTTGTACTATTATTTTTTCTTGTTTTTAGATTTCGCTTTCTTTTTAGCTTTAACCTGTTTTTTTGCTTTTGCTTTTTTCTTTGCTTTAGCCTTATCTTTTGCTTTTTGCTTTTTTGCGTTGTCTTTCTTTTTAGCCTTTGCTTTCTTAGATTTATTGTTCTTAGATTTTTTAGCTTTTTTCTTTGCCTGGGCTTTAAGCTTATTTTTTTTAGCTTTTTTCTTAGACTTTTTCTCTTTAACAACAGCAACTACTTCATTAATCTCTAAAACTGCTTCTTCAGCAGGAGTTTCTGTAATTTCTGCTACGGCTGGAGTCTGTTCTGCCCTTTCTTCAGTAGCAGGGGCTACTTTAGCAACCGGTTTACGTGGGGCTGCCGGTTTGCGTACAGGTTTAGGCTTTTCTGTAACAACAGGTGCAGTAGCCTCTGTAGTTACAGCAGTTTCAGGAGTTGCGTTTTCTGTAGTTAAATTGTTTTCTTCAGTTTCAGGGTTTGTGTTAACAGGTAGTTCCATTTGTAAATTGTCTTTATTAGTATACTTTCTTCTCTAGTGGGACGATAACTACTGCTTAATTAATAACTTCATCAGTATTAATTAATTGTAAATTTATCATTAACAAAAATACTCAATAAACACATTCGCCAATGTTAAGTTTTTAGTGTTAAAAGCGCACTACACAACCCACCTTAGTATTTGCATTACAAGCGTTTACACTTAAAAGCATACTACACTTTTTGCATGATCTTTTCAATCTGCTCTGCAGATATCTCCGGATTGGCCCCTGCCTCCCCTGCAACCAAAGCACCTAAGGCACAGGCAAAATCCACCGTTTTTTGTGGGTCGGCGCCAGTAAGTAAGCCGGTTATAAGTGCAGCAAGAAAAGAATCTCCCGCCCCTACAGTATCGGCAACGGTAATTGTATAACCATCGTTGCGGTACATAGTCCCGTTCCACAGTAACGTAGCCCCATGCTTACCCTTAGTTACACAAACACCTTTTAACTTAGCTACATTGGCAACAAATACCATATTATCTTCGGGCAATGTGTGCTTAGAACCAAGGCTAACTGCAATTTCCAGCAACTCTTCGTCATTAAACTTTACAAAATCCGAAGCCTGCATAAGGTCTTCAAGCCCGGCTGCGGTATAGTTAGGCTTACGCAAATTAACATCAAAGACTTTATATACATCACTTTTAAGCAATTCTTCGAGCGATTTTTTAGATACCGTATCCCGGCATACGAGGCTGCCGTATATAAGCACATCGGCATTAGCCACAAGGCTGCGGGCATGATCGTTTAAGGTTATTTTATCCCACGCCGACGGATATTTTATTTCGTAAGTGGCACTTCCCCTTTCATTTAATAAAACCTGAACCACTCCTGTAGGATAATCATTATTTATTGTAATAGCGCCGGTATCCAGCCCCTGGTTACTTACATAAGCAATAATATCTTTGCCGTCGTTGTCATTACCCACACAGCTTATCATTGCCGCATTGCAACCCAGTGCCTGCATCCGCAAGGCTACATTAAGCGGTGCGCCGCCTATTTTTTTATCGTTGGCAAAAACATCCCACAGCACTTCGCCATAACATACAGCATTAAGCTTACCTTGGTTATACATAGTTAGTTGGTTTTTATTTTGGCAGTGCCGTTACTACAATTTTGGTAATATGAAATCAAAGTCTAAAGTTATATAAACTCTTACACACAAAAATGTATCCAACTTATATATAGCGTTAACTTAACCTGTAATTTTTGTCTTTTTAACATAAAAAAGCGCAACCGGATTTCCGGTTGCGCCAGTGTATATTTTATATTAGGTTCATGCAATGATTAATTAAATGTTTGCCTAAACTCTAACGGCGATACATTCATTTTCTTTTTAAATAGCTTATTGAATGACTGTGGATATTCGAAACCCAGATGATAGGCAATCTCTGCCACAGAAAGGTTTGTTACAGAGAGGTATTCTTTAGCCTTCTCTATAAGTTTATCATGAATGTGCTGTTGTGCACTTTGTCCTGTAAGCGATCGCAGCATATCGCTTAAATAATGTGGCGATACATTAAGTTTACTTGCTAAAGCTTCAACAGTAAGCAGGCCGTTTTTAAGGGTTTGTTCCTCTTTAAAACTATCATTAAGCAACTGTTCCATTTTAGTGAGTAAATCGTGATTTACGGCTTTGCGCGTAATAAACTGCCTTTCGTAAAAACGGTTGCTGTAGGTTAACAGTAAATCTATTTGAGAGAGTATTACGCCCTGTGTGTGCTTATCTATATGCTGGTATTCTTCATCTATTTTTGTAAAGATATCGGCAATGTTCTTCTCTTCTTTATCCGAAAGGTGCAGTGCCTCGCTAACGCTGTAAGAAAAGAAACCATAGTCTTTAATAGCTGTGGCAAGCGCGTGGGCATATAAAAAATCGGGATGGAACAAAAGGGCAAGCCCAATACCGGAATCCGGGGTAGTATCATCTGGCGTGTCAAGCGCCTGAATTTGCTTAGGCGCAATAAAAGTCATGAGGCCTTTATCATAATCATAATAGCGCTGGCCATACTTTACCTTTCCCACGATCCCTCTTTTTAAAGACACGCAATAAAAATCCAGCGAAAACTGCTCCCTGAAAGTGTCATTGTTAAAACGCATGTCCTGAACACGCACCACACTAACTAACGGATGCAAAGGTTCCGGTAACGATACCAACCTATGAAATTGTGATATGGAATTGATGGTTCTCATTTCAATTTTTTTATAAAGTTACAACAGGCAAATGTTTCTCAATCCAATTGCCTGTACTTTTTAATGCTACCCAAGTATCATTGCCCTTATCTCTTTCCTCGATTCCTCACTGCCTATTTCAAGCCGCCTTGCGTAGGCCGCCTTTGCATCATCTCCTGCTATATAGCGTACCTGGTCTTTACCATCGGTTGCAGCCTCATAAACCACAGATGCAATAGCCTCAACGGGAGATGCTGCTTCCATCATTCCGTCCATAATTGTAAATAGCTTGTCTTCTAACTCTTTATATTCAGGCATAGAATTCCTGTCCAGCGACCTGCCTAAAAAATCGGTAGCAAAACCACCCGGTGCAACGGTCTTAATTTTTATATTGTGTAGGCCAAGCTCGAACGACATACTCTCTGACCAGCCTTCTACACCAAATTTTGTAGCATGGTAAAGGGAATGCAACGGAAACGCCAGCAGCCCGCCCATAGATGTTGTGCTTATAAACACACCATTCCTCTTTTTCCTAAAGTGTGGAATAAATGCCTGCGTAACCCTTAACACACCAAGCAGGTTTGTATTTATTTGCCTTAAAACCTGTTCATCGCTAAAGGCTTCCAGAGCGCCCATCAGTCCATAACCGGCATTATTAAACACCACATCTATACTGTGCTGGGCAATAGCTTTTGCTGCCGTGGTTTTAATTTGCTCCGGGTTTGTAACGTCGAGCGGTAAAAGGGTAACGTTTTCTAATTGTATAAGTTCTGTTTCTTTTTCAGGGTTGCGCATGGTAGCGAGAACATTCCAGCCCTCAGACTGAAACAACTTTGCTGTAGCTTTGCCTAAACCTGAAGATGCTCCTGTAATAAAAATTGTATTTGCCATTTCTTTGTTGTTAAAAATTTACACGACAAAGTTGCAACAAGTAAAACCGCTGCGTGTTTCCAAAACGGGGTTAGTTGTTTCCAAACTAAAGACGGCATTCTCAATTAGGCTACTTAAACCCTCATTTAGGCTAAAAGCAAGACCATGTATAACCAGACCTTTGTTATGTTATTAATTTAAAACATACAACATGTCTAATAGTAGTAAAACAGGAAAAGTTTGGTTCATTACAGGTGCATCGCGCGGTTTTGGCCGTGTGTGGGCAGATGCCGCACTTAAACGCGGCGATAAAGTTGCTGCCACAGCACGCAGCCTTGCAAGCATTGCCGGCCTTAAAGAACAATATGGGGATAATGTACTTACGCTGGAACTTGATGTAACCAATGCAGAACAGGTAAAGGCAACCGTAGCGCAAGCCCACGCCCACTTTGGCAGGCTGGATGTTGTTCTTAACAATGCCGGATATTCGCTCGTGGGTACCATAGAAGAGTGCAGTGCAGATGACATAAGGGCACTGTATGAAACAAATATATTAGGTCCGGTTGCCGTAATACAGGCTGCTTTGCCACTCTTAAGAGCACAGGGCTACGGGCATATTATGGGCACATCGAGCAACCTGGGCCATGTAACGCTGCCGGTTATAGGTTACTATGCCTCTTCTAAATGGGCTTTTGAGGCCATACACGAAAGCCTTGCTACAGAGGTTAAAGCCTTTGGCATTAAAGTTACCATTATAGAACCGGGTGCTTATGCTACCGAGTTTGGCAGTGCAGACTCTTTAAAGTTTGCCGCAGGCCTTGACATTTACACTGATTTTAAAGAAAACTTTTTTAAAGATTTAAGCAATCTTGAAAGAGGAAACCCGGAGGCCACGCCAAATGCCGTCTTTGCAGTTGTGGATGCAGAGAATCCGCCTTTACGTATACACCTGGGCAGCCATAACCTGCCGTGGGTAAAAACAGCGTATGCCGAGAGAATGGCAGAATGGGAAAAATGGGATGATGTGGCATCTGCGGCGCAGGGTATTTAAAAAACAAAATAATATGCAGGATAACCGGTAAATCAATATCGGTTATCTTTGTTATAAAAACCTATGAGATGAATAAGGAAGAAAACATCCCGTTAAATTTTGCCTCATTAACAGAGGCTGCACGTGCCTTTGGCCTGGCACAGCCCCAGCATCCGCTTATAACACTTATAGACAGCGAAAGCAACAAGGTTGTAGAAACTGCCGTACACCAGCCTCATGTACTAAACTTTTACAAAATATCCTATAAGCCAAGCCTTAGCGGCAAGTTAAAATACGGCCAGCATTACTATGATTTTGATGAAGGTGGGTTGCTTTTTGCCGCACCTAACCAAATTATTGGGCCGGATGTTGCCGGTAACGGCAAAATATGTTCGCTTTACACGCTGCTCATTCATCCTGATTTTTTATTGTCGTATCCGTTAGCAAAAACCATAAAACAGTATGGCTTTTTTTCCTATTCGGCTAACGAGGCATTGCATTTATCTGACGCTGAAAAGGACACTATAATCTCTTTATTTAAAATTATTGAAGACGAACTTAACAGCAGGATAGACGATTTTAGCCAGGACGTTATTATATCTCAAATAGAGTTGCTGCTTAACTATGCCAACCGATTTTACAAACGCCAGTTTATTACCCGCAAGGCAGTAAGTAATACCATGCTGCAAAAACTGGAAGAAATTTTAGAAGAGTATTTTAATACCGAAAAATCTGTAAACCACGGAATACCTACTGTACAATACCTGGCCGATACTTTAAATATATCTGCAAGTTACTTAAGCGATATGCTACGATCCCTTACCGGGCATAATACACAGCACCACATACACCATAAATTAATAGAAAAGGCTAAAGAAAAACTATCTGCCACAGAACTTTCTATAAGCGAGATTGCTTATGCCCTGGGTTTTGAGCATCCGCAATCGTTCAGCAAGCTATTTAAAACAAAAACAAGTGTATCGCCCTTACAATTCAGGCAGTCGTTTAACTAATTACAAATAGCTTATCAAAGCTTTAATAATAGCATCTGTTGAAGCTCTTTTACTTTTCCCCGCAGATTGCCCTGCCCATAGTGCAATAAAATCTTTTATATTATTTTGCTGGGCAAAGCTCCTTACAGGTGCCATTAACTGATTTTGCAAAGTATAGTATGGGATTTCAAGACCGGCGGCATCCATCTCTTTCATAAATTCGTTTGCAATGCCCCTTGCCCAACGTCCGGAAAATGCCCTTGTAAGAACTGTAGCAGTATCATCTGCATTAAGCACGGCTGTTTTATAGGCTTCGCTGGCAGTACTTTCGTGTGCTGTGATAAATGGTGTGCCTATTTGCACACCAGATGCTCCAAGCGCAAGCGCAGCATTAATAGTCTTACTGTCATAAATACCTCCCGCTGCAAGCAGCGGTACATTAACCTCATCGGCTATTTGAGGCAAAAGCGAAAACAGCCCAACCTGTGGCAGTACCTCATCGTGCAAAAAAGTGCCCCTGTGCCCCCAGCCTCTATACCCTGCACAGCTATAACATCTACCCCGGTAGCTGCTAAAACCTTAGCTTCGGCAACAGTTGTGGCGGTTCCTGCTAAAATAGTACCTTTGGCTTTTAAGGCGGCAATTACTTCTTCTTTAAGCTGTCCAAAAGTAAAACTTACTACAGGAATGTCTTGCTGCAACAGGATGTCTATTACATCTTCGTAGTAGTAAAAGCGAAATTCGTCAATGTCCTGCCTTTCAAATGGTATTGTATACTTCGCACAAATGCGTTCCAGGAAATCCTGCATTAACGCTAACTTATGGGCCTGTACTTTAGCGGCCGGCAAATGCGCAAACAGGTTAACGGCAAACGGTTTATCTGTCAGGCTTTTTGTTTCTTTAATTAAGGAAGACACCCTATCGGGCGACAGGCCACCTGCAGGCAGCGAGCCAAGTGCCCCTGCATTGCAAACTGCAGCAACCATAGAGGGCGATGTAACCCCAAGCATAGGCGCCTGAACAATAGGGTATTTTATATTAAAAAGCCTTGTAATTTCCTGCATAGCTGTATTATTTGTGCACATACACTCCTTTACTATAAAGTTACAAATAAATGGCATGCCTGCATTTTAATTTTATAAACATAAAAAACGCAACCCAAATTATTGACGGGTAAATAATTACAGTAATTAAATAGCAACGTTTGCTGTAGCTTTCAGGCAGTCGTTTAACTAACACAAATAAACCTATATGCTCATTACATACGCTATGTAAACAGCTCTATTATTTTTGATAATCCCTCCTGAGAGTGCATCCAGTGGGTATTATCTAACGATTCTTGCCCCACCTCTGCAAACCTTTTAAACATTTCCTCTTCATAGCCTGCAATTGCCGATTTTAAATTTGTAAAACTGTTTCCCGTTAGGCTATCACTTAACTGTAGCGCATCAAGCATTGCTATATTTACCCCTTCGCCTGCATAAGGCGGCATCAGGTGGGCGGCATCACCTATCAGGGTAATATCCGGTTGCGCTTTCCAGTACTGGTTTAATGGCATGCAGTATAATGGCCTTGGTGTAAAATAGCTTTCGGTATATTCAAATAGTTCCTGCCACGAGTCATCCCATGCAGCATATTCGTTTTTAAACCATTCTAAAATCTTTATATTGTCTTTAAAATCAGTGCCACTTTCTTTAACCCAGCCATCAACTGCTTTAAAACCTATATAAAAATCCAGGCTGCCATCGCCCTTGGCACTCATGGTTATTGTTTTGCTGTCGCCAAAAGCCATGATCTTGCCCCCCTGTAGCAGCTTGTAAATTTTTGGGGCGTTGTTTTTAGCGTCATAAATATTGCGTTCTAAAATAGTAACGCCGGAATAAAAAGGTTTAACGGGTGTAACAAACGGTCGAATTTTAGAGTTTGCGCCATCGGCACCTACAATAACATCTGCAATGGCAGTAGTCCCGTTTTTAAAAATTATTTGCCAGGCATCGTCAACTTTTTTAAGCGACACAATGTGGCTGTCCCATATAACGGTATCGGGCTGTAACGAATTCAGCAACAGGTCCCTTAATGGCGCACGGTCAATTTCCGGCCTAAACCATTCGTCGCCAAAATTGTCCGCAGGCTCTTTGCCATGTTCGTCAAAAAAAATAACACCATCTTTATTAAGAATACGAATCTTATCGGCACCCGGCCTGTAATTTTCTTTAAAGGCGTCCATTAGTCCTGCTGCTTCGAGCGCCTTAAGGCCCGATTGGTAATGCAGGTCGAGTGTTGCGCCCTGCACGCGCACGTCTCTGCTGCTGTCTCTTTCATATACTTTTACAGTAACTCCTTTGTTTTGCAAAAGCCTTGCAAGTGTTAGCCCGCCGGGGCCACCGCCTATTATAGCTATACTCTTATTATGTAACAACATATTTTTATTATTTATATTACAAAATTAAAAATACCTTTACAGTTAAAATAACCTATTTAGATACTAAAATAGTCGTAAATGAAAATATCGCTTATTGATAAAGGTTTGGGCATCATGTCTCAATTTGCCCAGGCAATTGGGGCAACCGTTAGCGGCCGGTTTATTTACATACCTAAAAGTAAAGGGTCTGGTTATATTACGGGCTTTAACTGGGATAACGGCATGCGCATGCTGCTGCGCAATTACCACCTTAAAGAAAATGTTATTATTGAGCGCACAAATGAACTGACAGACGATCAGGACGACATTGTTTTTATGCTAAGCGGTGTGTTTTCATCGCATATTCAGCCCGAAAAACAGCTATATACAGAACAGGCAAATGTGCTTATATGCAGGCATGCCGTTTCATCTGTAATAGAAATGCCGCCGGATACCATTTTTGGGAGTATTACAATTGCAGTACCAAGACAGTACCTGCATAGATTTTTTAGCGAAGTAAACCACCCTGTAATTAAAAGCATTCTGGAGGCTAAGAATAATTTTGTATTTGAAAGCGGCATATCGTCCGAAATAATAAAAACCGCTAACGACATATTGAACCAACCCGTGCCTGAAAACCTGGAAAACTATTACTACAGGTTAAAATGCGAAGAGTTATTATGCAATGTTTTTAACTTGCTCATGCAGCGTGAGGCTGTGCCGCCAAGCAGTATGCACATAAACGATATAAAAGCTATATATGCTATAAAAGCGCATTTACAGTCTTACCTTAATGAGCCGCCTAATATTGCCTTACTCGCTAAACAGGCTAATATGAGCCAGCCAAAATTGCGCAAGCTTTTTAGGCAAACCTTTGGCAAAGGCATTTTTGATTATTACCAAACTGCCCGTATGCAGGAAGCTGCAAGGTTACTAAAAGAAATGCGGTTATCTGTTTCAGAAGTTGGCTACCAATTAGGCTTTACAAACCTTAGCCACTTCTCAAAAGTTTTTGAAAAGCATATTGGCATGAAACCCAAGAAATATTCGGCCAGTGAAAACTAAAAAAGCGCAACCAAAAACTGATTGCGCTTGTAGCAGTAAAGCCTTGCTATTTAAAATTTTGCAGCAAATTCTTTAGCAAATTCCTCCAGTTTAATTTTTCCTGTTACCGGTGCATTAGTTTTAAGAAAGTGCGATGCAACACTGCCGTTACTAAGCCCTGTTCCCATTTCTGTATATAATCCGGCAATTTCTTCGGGTAATCCTGCCTGTAGCATGCCCTGTAAAGACTGCTCATCTGTAAATTCAACCCAGGGTAGTTCAGGCTTGTTTATGGCAACACCCAATGCTTTTGCAACTGCCCCGGCCTGCACAACATCGCTTACAATATACCTTATGTAATTTCCGCTGGCAGCTTTTTGTAATTCTTCTGCTGCCGCTTCTGCTATATCATTAGGGTGTACTAATGGCAGTACTGCCGTATCTGGAAAATTACCGCCCATAATATCCATTCCTTCAATAAGGGGAATATCATTATAAAAGTTAGTGTAAAAATATCCTGCCCTAAGGTAGGTAATAGCTACACCATTTAGCTGGTTAAACAATTGCTCTATATTGTATAAACCTGCTATTGGGCCATTGCCTGTTGGTAAATCTCCACCTATGCTGCTTAGCATAACAACCCTTTGCACCCCCGATTGTTTTATTGCCTGTGCAAAAGCTTCTCCTGCAAGGGTGGTGTTTTTAATAATATTGCTGCCGCCCATATTAGGCGGGGTCATAGTAAATACAGCATGGGCACCCGTAAATGCATCATTAAGAAATGCACTATCGTTTACATATCCTATTGCTGCTTTAGCGCCCAATGCATTAATATCTGCTTCCCGTGCCGGGCTGCTGCTTATAACGGTTACGTCGTGCCCTGCCTTTACAAGATTCTGGGTTAATGGCCTGCCTATGTTTCCTAACGACCCTGCTATTGTAATTTTCATGATTATTGTTTTTATAATTATAATAACAAAGGTATATTTGTACTTACTTTTATACAAGTACTTACCCTAAAGTATGCATCATGACAGCAATTAAAGACAGCTCTACTATTCAGGAAAACAAGAAATATGCGTTAGATAATTGCCCGGTAACCTATTTAATGGAAAAAATAGGCGGGTACTGGAAACCCATAATATTGTACCACCTTGCCGCCGGCGGTAAAAGGTACAGCGAGTTGAAACGCACGATACCCGCCATAACCGAGAAAGTACTTATACAGCACCTAAAGCAACTGGAAGCGGACAAACTGGTAATCAGGGAAGCAAAACCTGTTGTACCACCCCACGTTACCTACACCCTTACTAAGGCAGGTTACGGGCTGCAGCCCATTATACACGAAATGGCACAATGGTCTTTTAAGGACATAAAAGGCGAATTTGATGCGGAGCCCGGCAAACTATAATACAAAAGCGCAACCAATATTGATTACGCTTTTAAAATAGTGAGGTGTTTAAGCTATTGGTTATTGTTCTACCCTTTTCCATGTAAGCCTATGTGTTACCAGCCTGCCGCTTGCCATAAATGGTTCGCCGCTTTCCAGATGTAAAAAACCGTTAGTAAAATGAACAATGCGGCTTTGTGTATGGCCCATCCAGTCAGAAAATAATGAAACATACATGGTATGACTTACTACTTGTTTGTTATCGTCGGCATGAAAAGCACCTGAGTAAGCAAGATATGTTGCATTACCGTGGGTAAATCCATCTAAGGCAGATGCACCGCCAGATACCTGGCTAAGGTTAATTTTCATTATTTGTGCCGACATATATCCGTCAGGATTATACATAATAACTCCCTTAGGCTCCCTGCCCATAGGGTATGTAATTTCTGTACCATCTACAGGCACTTCAATTAATTCTGTTAAAGTCCACGACCCTATAAGCTGCTCACGTAATGTGATTTTCATAATTACAGGTTTATACGTTAAGTACCAAGTGGTATAAAAAAGCTACGATTAGAACGGTTGGTTATATTTGCCGGTTAACGCTTTGTTCTCTATGCTTTTGGCAAAATTTGGAGTTTCTTCATGATTATGAGCATCAGATGCTGCCTGCCTTGATGCAGCTGCATCGGCAAGGTTAACGCCGTGCTCTTTTAAATACTCAAACATTTGGGGTGTTGCGGTAGCATGAATTTCGTTAGTGTACAGAGTGGTTTTATCGTCAATTTTAGTTGCTTTAAGCTCCCATAAAACCTGAACTTTAGTACGCCCGTTTTTAGTAATAGAGTCAGATATAGATAACATACGGCAATAATCCGGCCTGTGTACGGTAGCCACATAATGCTGTACCATTAAATCATCGCCTATAGTTTCTACATTTATAGACATTGGCTCACCTTCATAAGTAGTGGTAATACCCGCACCAAGGTGTTGGGTAGAGCAGCGTTGGTACTCTGCGTCCGGCAGGTTTAGCAACCAGTCTGCAATATTTACTTTTTCTATTGGGGCATTAATAATAGCAGTTACTGTTGAGTGAGACAATGCATTTTGAGATGTTTGTTGAATTTCCATGATCTTGTTGATTTATTCTGTTATTGAAGCAAATCTACACGGTATGGTTTTCAGCAAAAATCAGAAATAACTAAACAGGCAAAAACTATCGTTAAAAAGGTATATACTATCGTTAACCTATTATACCCTGAAAAACTGGCAAACCGGTTATAACAAAATATAAACCAACACAATGTTGTTACCTACCAATGCATTAAACAAAAATTAATTGTAACATATTTACGAAAATCTAAAAAAGAGCCATCTCAAAACAGAGACAGCTCTTTTATAGGAATGTGTCAGACCATGTCCAGGACAGCTTTTTAGTATTTTATAGAAAACCCTGATTATCAAAAATACCCTGGTTTAGTGTTTCTATATAGCCTAACACAGCATCGCGCCCGGTAGCCTCTGTAGATGAGGTAACAAAATACTGTGGCATCTCTTCCCAGTCGCCTTCGGTCATTTTTTTGCGGTAAGCATTTACATGTGCATCTATTTTACCACGGCTTATTTTATCAGCTTTAGTAAATATTATGCAAAACGGCACCTGTGCCTCGCCCAGGTAAGCCATAAATTCAAGGTCTATTTTTTGGGCTTCATGCCTAATGTCTATTAGTACAAAGGCACATACAAGCTGTTCGCGGCGCTCAAAATAATCGGTAATAAACTTCTGGAAAACCTCTTTGGTAGATTTAGATACACGGGCATAGCCATAGCCCGGTAAATCTACAAGAAACCAGTTGGCATTTATTTTAAAGTGGTTTATAAGCTGGGTTTTTCCCGGCCTGCCAGATGTTTTTGCAAGGCTGTTGCGGTTAGTAAGCATATTAATGAGCGACGATTTGCCTACATTACTCCTGCCGATAAAGGCATACTCCGGCAGTAGCTCCTTAGGGCACAGGCTCGCATCAGAATTGCTTACTACAAATTCGGCAGTATTTATTTTCATGGTATTTGTTATTTTGAGGCTATTGCCGGTAAAGCGGCAAAGATAAGGATTTTTAAATTAGGGCATAAACGGCTTAGAAAACGCCTGTAACCAATTGGCTTTAAATAAAAAACCTGACAGGCATAAACGCGTCAGGTTTTTTTGTTTCAATATATTTATAATGGTAATCAAATTTGAGTGCAGTTCAATCTAAAATCTTAATTCTGAAATTTAATGGTTAGGCCCTAATCCTGTTTTAATAAGCCACTCGTGCATTAAGCGGTTAAACTCATCGGGGTGCTCCATCATGGCGGCATGCCCGCATTTATCTATCCAGTACAATGTGCTGTTAGGCAAAAGCTTGTCAAACTCTACGGCTACATCGGGCGGGGTTACAGTATCGTTCTTGCCCCAAATGATGCCCGTAGGAACATGCATTTTAGGCAGATCCTTAGCCATATTGTGCCTTATGGCACTCTTTGCAATGGTAAGCGTTTTAATAAGTTTAATACGGTCGTTAGCCATGGCATATACCTCGTCTACAATTTCGGGGGTAGCAATGGCAGGGTCATAAAATACCGCTTCGGCCTTTTTTTGTATGTACTCTTTATCGCCGCGGCGTGGGTAGCTGTCGCCCATAGCGCTTTCATAAAGCCCGCTGCTGCCGGTAATAACCAGCCCCAGCATTTTTTCAGGATACATTTTAGTGTGGTATAACGCAATATGCCCCCCAAGAGAGTTGCCCAGCAGTATAACCCTTTCAAACCCTTTATAAGTAATAAAATCTTTTACCCAGCGGGCAAAAGCCTTAACATTTGTTTTAAGTAAGCTTTGTGTATATATAGGTAATTCTGGTATTACAACCTTATATCCATGTTCCGGAAAATATTTTGCAACACCGTCAAAATTACTAAGCCCGCCCATAAGGCCGTGCAGTATAATTATAGGTGTACCTTCGCCGGCTTCATAATAGTTGTATTTGCCTTCTTTTTGAGTGCTCTGCATGATAATTGGTAAACGTTCAAGTCAGCACAAATATATAATATTATATATAAAGATAGGTTTTGGGGCTTATTATTTGGCTTAAATTTCATATACAGTACTCAACAACCTGTAATACAATTCCTGTTTTTAATTATTATTGGTAAATGGCCTTTTAAATCTAAAATTTTCAGGATTATAAAATTTTTCAGGCTTCGATATTTTAAATGTTAAGAAGTCTTAAAATTTTATGGAAATAATATTCAGATTTTTTTTAACCCGAAAAAAATTTAAACAACTCTTACAGCAAAGCTGCACACTTGTGTTATGCGAGTGGTAAAAAAGTGTAAAACTTATCAACAAAGTGGGGTGCGGTGGTAACAAGTGGTAAAAAAATTCTATATTTGCTTTAATAAGACTAAAAACCTAACTACTTGAATACCATTATAGGCACATACGAATGTAAGGCTGATTTAAAGGGAAGGCTCATGCTGCCTGCTCCTTTAAAGAAGCAATTGCATGAAGGCCTGGAAGAAGGTTTCGTGTTAAAACGTTCGGTTTTTCAGCCCTGCCTTGAGTTATATCCTATGGCAGAATGGAATAAAATGATGGAAAAAATAAACAAGCTAAACCGCTTTGTAAAAAAGAATAACGATTTTATAAGGAGGTTTACCGCGGGGGTTAAAGTGGTAGAAATGGATAGTGCCGGAAGGCTGCTTATACCAAAAGACCTTGTGGTTTTTGCGGGAATTAAGAATGATATTGTGCTCTCGTCGGCAGTGAACATAGTAGAAATTTGGGATAAAGATAAGTATGAAACGTCAATAGACGAATCTGCAGATGATTTTGCTGAACTGGCCGAGGAAGTAATGGGAAATTTAAATGACGACGATGGAATATCATAACCCTGTGTTGCTGAAAGAAACGGTAGACGGACTTAATATTAAGCCCGATGGGGTGTATGTAGATGTAACCTTTGGCGGTGGCGGGCATTCGAGAGAGATAATGAGCAGGCTGGGGCCTAACGGTAAACTGTTTGGGTTTGACCAGGATGAAGATGCACAGGCTAATATAATAGATGACGAACGTTTTGTACTGATTCCTGAAAATTTCAGGTTTATAAAAAGGTACCTGCGCTTTCATGGTATTAAAGAGGTAGACGGTATACTGGCAGACCTTGGGGTGTCATCACACCAGTTTGACGTGGCAGAACGTGGTTTTAGTACCCGTTTTAACGCCGACCTTGACATGAGGATGAGTAAAAAAATTGACCTTGATGCCTTTAAGGTGGTTAATGAGTATGACGAGGCCGAGATAAAAAGGGTGCTGTTTGATTATGGCGAACTTAAAAATGCCGGTGCTATGGCACATGTTTTAGTTACTGCCCGTGTAGAGGGTGCTATTAAAAACAGTGAGCAGCTTAAACAGGTGCTTGCGCGTTTTTTACCGGGGCATAAGAGCAATAAGATCATGGCGCAAATATACCAGGCCATACGCATAGAGGTTAACCAGGAAATGGATGTGCTTAAAGAATTTTTAGTACAAACGCTGGAAATCCTTAAGCCGGGCGGCAGGTTAAGTGTTATTTCTTACCACTCGCTGGAAGACAGGCTGGTAAAACGCTATATGCGCAACGGCATGTTTGAGGGGGAGCCTGAACGTGATTTCTTTGGCAACTTCGAAGTTCCGTTTAAAAGCATCGAGAAGCTTATAGTGCCATCTGACGCAGAGATAAAAATAAACAACAGGGCCCGCAGTGCTAAGCTAAGGGTGGCTGAAAAGAAATAAGTTATGAAGGGCGAAAGCGGAGTATACAGTTTACTTAAAGCAAAGTATTTAATAGACCAGGGGTCTATGAAAAACTGGCGATTTATTGTATTTCTCATCCTGGTATGTATACTCATGATTGCAAACACACACAATTATGAGCAAAAAATTTACCGGATAAGCGACCTGAAAAGTGAGATAAAAGAATTACGGTCAACATTTGTAGACCGCCGGAGCGAGTTAATGGGGCTCAAGATGGAAAGTACAGTGGCAGGAAAAATGGAAGAACGGGAAATTTTTCCGTCTACCGTCCCGCCAAAAAAAATAGAGGTCGCCGCGCCTAAAGAAAAAACAATGTGGCAAAAAATATGGGATTAGTAGCAGACGATAAACAAGTTTCTTACAGGATTTACCTGGTAGCCTTTGCAATAGTTGTGATGGCTATACTTGTTTCTATAAAGCTTACTAATATACAGTGGGTAGAGGGTGATTACTACCGTGAACTTGCCCGCCAACGATCTGTAAAAGATTTTACTATACCCGCAAACCGCGGTAATGTTTATTCGGCAGATGGTAGTTTGCTTGCCACGTCTATCCCTAACTATGTTATAAGGTTTGATGCCGTAGCACCTAAAGATGAAGATTTTGAGGAGCATTTAACGGGATTGGCAGATTCACTTTCGGTTATGCTGGGTAAACCTGCAAATCACTATTACCATGAGTTACGCAAAGCACGCAAAACTAAAGACAGGTACCATTTAATTACAAAAGGTCTCACATATACCGAGCTGCTTCGCATAAAAAGTTTCCCGCTGTTTAAACTGGGAGCTTTTAAAGGCGGCATTATTACCGAACAAAAAACAGTGCGCGAGCACCCTATAGGCAGGATTGCAGAGCGTACTGTGGGCTATGAGCGCATAGACGATAGTGGCGAAAAGCTATATGTAGGTATAGAAGGTGCTTTTGCAGATTACCTTAACGGTAAAGACGGCCGCCAGATGATGCAAAAAATTGCAAGGAACCACTGGAAGCCTATAAACGATATTAATGAAGTAGAGCCGGTAGATGGCTATGATGTTATATCTACCATAGATGTTTATATACAGGATATTGCCCACCACGCACTTTTAAAGCAACTGGAATATTATGAGGCAGACCACGGTTGTGTAGTGGTTATGGAAACTAAAACGGGTTATGTAAAAGCTATATCTAACCTGGGCAGGGCAGAGAACGGGTCGTATTACGAAACCGTAAATTATGCAGTGGGAGAATCGGCAGAGCCGGGATCGAGTTTTAAGCTTGCCGCGCTTGTTGCCATGCTTGAAGATAAAAAAGTAGATACCAGCCAGGTGTTTGACAGCCACGGTGGCGATGTAGGTTATTTTGGCCGCCATGTACGCGATTCGCATCATGGAGGGTATGGTAAAGTAACACTCGCCAGGGGTTTTGAACTGTCTTCTAACACAGTTATGGCGCAGGCAGTATATAACAGTTACAAAGGCAACCCTAAGCAGTTTATAGACCGCCTAAACGGATTTGGACTTAACAGCAGGCTGGGTGTGTCTATAAAAGGAGAAGGTAAACCGCGTATACCGCAGCCACAAGACAAAACGTGGTCGCGCACTACCCTTCCATGGATGGGCTTTGGGTATGAAGTAAGCTTAACGCCGCTACAAACACTTACGTTTTATAACGCTGTGGCAAACAATGGCGAAATGGTGCGTCCGCTTTTTGTAAAAGAAATTAAAGAGTGGGATAAAACCATAAAGAAGTACGATAAAGAGGTAATAAACCCTAAAATATGTTCTCAGGAAACAATTAATAAGGTTAAAGCCATTATGGCAAACGTAGTTAAAAAGGGTACAGGCAGCAAGCTGTATTCGCCTAATTTTTCTATGGCAGGTAAAACAGGTACTGCACAGGTTAACTATGGCAAAGGCGGTAAGACCAATGGCGATATGTATTATGCATCTACGTTTGTGGGGTATTTTCCTGCCGATGAGCCCCAGTATTCATGCGTTGTTATTATTAACAAGCCGCACGTTGCAAAAGGGTATTATGGTGCCGATGTTTCGGGGCCGGTTTTCCGCAGGGTAGCACAAAAGATATTTACCGATGTGCCCTCTACCAACAGTATTAAAAAGCTTGATGCCAAGATAAAAGACCAGGAGCAACTCTATGCTTCTTATTATGACAAGGCAAATACGGTAAATAAAAATATGATTCCTAATGTGGTTAGCATGAGCGGTATGGATGCCGTTGCATTGCTGGGTAACATGGGGCTTAAAGTACAGGTTATAGGTGTAGGCAAAGTAAAAAAACAATCGCTTAAGCCGGGAGATGCCTTTAAGAAAAACCAATCTATAATACTCGAATTATCGTGATGTTATTACGCGACATACTATATAAAGCAGCAATAGAAGTGGTTAAAGGCCCTACGGATATTGCTATTGCTAAAATTGAGTTCGACTCCCGCCTTATAAGTACAGGCGATGTCTTCGTGGCCATAAAAGGCACACTTAGCGATGGTCATGACTATATAGAAAAAGCCATTAGCCTTGGTGCAATTGCCGTAGTATGCGAAACAATGCCTGATGTTACTACCGAGGGTGTTACCTACATTGGGGTAAAAAAGGCGAGTTCGGCACTGGCGTATATGGCGTCTAACTATTATGGTAACCCGTCGGCCAGTTTAAAGCTGGTAGGCATAACAGGCACTAACGGCAAAACAACTATTGCAACGCTGTTGTACCAACTGTTCAGGAATGCCGGATTTTCGGCAGGGTTATTAAGTACGGTAAAAATAATGGTTAACGATAAGGAGTATCCGGCAACGCATACCACACCCGATTCGCTTACCATAAATAAATATTTACAGGAAATGGTGGCTAATGGCGCCGAGTATTGCTTTATGGAAGTAAGCTCGCACGGCATACACCAGCACCGTACCGAAGGGTTGCATTTTGTGGGCGGGGTATTTACAAACCTATCGCACGACCACCTGGATTATCATGCAACATTTGCAGAGTACAGGGATGTTAAAAAATCGTTCTTTGACAATTTGCCAAAATCGGCTTTTGCCGTGGTAAATGTAGATGATAAAAATGGCCTGGTAATGCTGCAGAATACCGCAGCTAAAAAACTTACCTACGCCCTTAAAACATACGCTGATTACAGGGCACAAATACTTGAGAACCAATTATCGGGCCTGTTGTTAAAAATTAACGGCGAAGAAGTATGGGTAAAGCTTATAGGCACTTTTAATGCTTACAACCTGCTGGCTATTTATGCCACGGCGGTAAACCTGGGGCTGGATGAGCGTGAAGCATTACGCCTGCTTAGCGAACTGGAGAGTGTATCGGGCAGGTTTCAGTTTATAGTTTCGGATAGTAATATTACCGCGATTGTAGACTATGCCCACACGCCGGATGCTTTAGAAAATGTGCTTAGCACCATAAGTGCAATACGCACCCGCAATGAGCAGCTTATTACTGTAGTAGGCTGTGGTGGCGACAGGGACAAAACCAAACGCCCCGTTATGGCACACATAGCATCGAGCATGAGCGACAGGGCAATATTTACATCAGACAATCCGCGCAGCGAAATACCTGAAGTGATAATTGAGGATATGGAAAAAGGTGTTGAGCCTCAAAACTATAAAAAAACAGTTGCGGTGGTAGACAGGAAACAGGCCATAAAAATAGCCTGCCAGCTTGCCCGCCCTAACGATATTATACTCATAGCCGGTAAAGGCCATGAAACATACCAGGAGATTAAGGGAGTGAAGTATGATTTTGACGATATGAAAACGGTGAAGGAAATTTTAGGGCAATTAAATAAATAACGGGATATGCTGTATTACTTATTTGATTTTTTAGACAGAAAATGGGATATACCTGGTACGGGTGTATTTCAGTACATAACCTTCCGTTCGGGGTTGGCCGTTATTTTATCGTTGCTTATTTCTACCGTGTTTGGTAAAAGGGTTATCAACTTTCTGCGCAGGCAGCAAATTGGCGAAACAGTAAGAGAACTTGGTTTAGAAGGACAGTCGGCAAAAGCAGGAACACCTACTATGGGCGGGCTTATCATTATAATGAGTACCCTTATACCGGTACTTTTATTGGCAAAGCTTGATAATATTTACATCATGCTGCTTATCGTTACCACCCTGTGGATGGGAACCATTGGTTTTCTTGATGATTACATTAAGATATTTAAAAAAGATAAAGAAGGTCTTAAAGGCAAATTTAAAGTAGTGGGCCAGGTAGTATTAGGGCTTTTTGTAGGTTATGTGCTGTACTTTCATCCCTCTGTTACAGTGCGTACAGATACAGGAAGGGTAAACATATTCGAGAATACCCAGAATGTTATTGCCCCGGCTCCTGTTGAAGAGAAATCGACAGCGACTACCATTCCGTTCTTTAAAAATAATGAATTTGATTATGCAGAGGCGCTGTCTTTTATGGGTGGCGATTACCAAAAATATGCATGGCTGATATTTATACCTATCGTGATATTTATCATTACGGCAGTATCTAACGGGGCTAACCTTACCGACGGTATAGATGGGCTCGCGGCAGGAACATCGGCAATTGCAGTGCTCGCTCTCGGGATCTTTGCATTTGTATCGGGTAATATAATATTTTCCAATTACCTCAATATAATGTACATCCCTAATTCCGGCGAGATGACGGTGTATATAGCTGCATTTGTAGGGGCGCTCATTGGCTTTTTGTGGTACAATACCTATCCGGCATCGGTCTTTATGGGCGATACGGGCAGCCTAACCATAGGTGGTATAATTGCGGTACTGGCTATAGCGGTAAGAAAAGAATTACTGATACCGGTATTGTGCGGTATCTTCCTGGCAGAGAATTTCTCTGTTGTAATACAGGTGGCGTACTTTAAGTATACCAAGAAAAAAACAGGTGAAGGCAAGCGTGTCTTTTTAATGGCGCCGCTGCACCACCACTACCAGAAAAAGGGCTACCACGAGAGCAAGATCGTGACACGCTTCTGGATCGTTGCCATATTGCTTGCCATTTTCTCATTAGTATCTTTAAAACTGCGATAACAATATGAGATTAGTAGTATTAGGTGGAGGAGAGAGCGGTGTGGGTACCGCTATTCTCGGGAAGAAAAAAGGATACGATGTTTTTGTATCCGACTTTGGGAAAATTAAAAATAATTATAAAGAAGTTCTTGCACTTAATAAACTGGCCTGGGAGGAAGAGCAGCATACAGAGGAGCTGATCCTTAATGCAGATGTGGTAATGAAAAGCCCGGGAATACCGGATAAGTCGCCCATAATAGTAAAATTAAAAGAAAAGGGTATTCCGGTAATATCTGAAATTGAATTTGCCTCCCCTTTTACTGATGTAGAAACCATAGGCATAACCGGGAGCAATGGCAAAACCACTACCACTATGCTAACACACCATATTTTAAAACAGGGTGGGCTAAACATGGGGCTGGCAGGTAATATAGGTAAAAGCTTTGCATGGCAGGTTGCCGAAAATAAGAGCGAAGGGTACGTGTTAGAGTTAAGCAGCTTTCAGCTGGACGGTATTACAAAGTATCGCCCACACATAGCGGTAATAACAAACATAAGTCCGGACCATTTAGATCGCTACAATTATAATTATGATTTGTATATAGCGGCTAAGTTCAGGATTACAATGAACCAGACTGAAGATGATTACCTGATTTATGATGATGATGACGAGGTAATAAAAAACTGGCTGGAGAATAATAAAGTAAAAGCAAAAAAAATCCCTTTCTCGCTTTCGGGCAAAAATAAAAAAGGGATATACGTGAAAGATAATACAATTGTGAGCAATATTAAAAAAGGAGAATTTACCATGCCAATAAACGAACTGTCTTTAGAAGGAAAACACAATGTTAAGAATGCTATGGCCGCGATAAGTGTTGCACAACTAAAGAATATAAGGAAGAAAACCATTTTTGAAAGCCTTACAAACTTTCAGGGGGTAGAACATCGCCTTGAGAAAGTTCTTAAAATACAAAATGTAGAGTATATAAATGATAGTAAAGCTACCAATACAAACTCTACCTACTATGCCCTTGACAGCATGACAGCGCCAACCGTATGGATTGTGGGCGGTGTAGATAAAGGCAACGACTATAACGAAATTATGCAGCTTGTGCGCGAAAAAGTAAAAGCTATTGTATGCCTTGGGGTAGACAACAGCAAAATTATAAGTGCTTTTAGCAATGTGGTAGATGTTATGGTAGAAACCACAAGCATGACTGAAGCCGTTAAGATTGCACAAAAAATGGCCGAGAAAGGCGATACAGTTTTGTTAAGCCCTGCCTGTGCAAGCTTCGACCTTTTTGAAAGCTATGAAGACCGTGGCAAACAATTTAAGGCTGCCGTGCAAAATTTATAGGCAGAGACGTTGCATGCAACGTATGATAAAAAATACAGGAACGGCTGTTCCATTCCGAATGAAGCGCAGCGGAATTGAGGAATCTCAAATAAGGTTTCTCCTGCGTCGAAATGGAAAAACGGATGCAGAGACGCATTTAATGCGTTTACAGAAATGGGTAATGAAGGAGAAGAATAAAAAAGATAAAAATGAAAGAATTAATTAATAACCTAAAGGGAGACAAAGGGATCTGGTCGTTCGTAATGCTACTGGCCCTAATCTCGTTCATGCCGGTTTTCAGCGCAAGTACAAATCTTGTGTATGTTATAGGCAAGGGCTCTACTATAGGCTATTTAGTTAAGCACCTCGTTCATATAATTATTGGTTTTGGGTTAATATACCTGGTTCATAAAGTGCCGTACCACTATTATCGTGGCCTCTCGCAACTGCTTATGCCTGTTGTAGGGTTGCTGTTAGTGTACACATTTTTTCAGGGAACGGTTATAGACGGTGCCAATGCCAGCCGCTGGATAAAAGTGCCTTTTATAGGCGTTACATTCCAGACATCGGCGCTGGCAATGATTGTTTTAATGATCTACGTGGCACGATACCTGGCTAAGGTAGATGGTAAAGAGGTAACATTTAAATCGTCGTTCATAGAATTATGGATACCTGTTTTTATGATACTGGCATTAATATTACCGTCTAACTTTAGTACTGCCGCCCTAATATTCAGTATGGTAAGCATGCTGGTGTTTGTGGGCAAGTACCCTATAAAGTATTTAGGAATGGTAATAGGTATGGGCGTTACCATGCTGGTACTGTTCGTGTCGTTTGCAAAGGCATTCCCGGATGCTATGCCTAACAGGGTAGACACCTGGATGAACCGTTTAGAGCGTTTTACATCTGACGAAGAAAATGAGGACGATTACCAGATTGAGAAAGCCAAGATAGCAATAGCATCAGGAATGGTGTACGGTTTAGGGCCCGGCAAGAGTGTACAAAAAAACTTCCTGCCACAGTCTTCTTCCGATTTTATCTTCGCTATCATCGTAGAAGAATATGGATTGGTAGGCGGCCTTGCAGTATTAATATTATACCTCATGCTGTTTTTCAGGTTCCTGGTAACGGCACATAAGGCACAATCGCTTTTTGGCAAGCTGCTTATCGTTGGGCTTGGTTTCCCTATAATATTCCAGGCACTTATTAATATGGGTGTAGCGGTAGAGCTGTTGCCGGTAACAGGGCAAACGCTTCCGCTGATAAGTAGTGGTGGTAGTTCTATCTGGATGACGTGTATCTCTATAGGCATCATTATAAGTGTAACCAAGAAAGAAGAAGAAATAGCGCAGGAACTTCAGGAAAAAGAAGACCGTGAAGCTGCCCTGCAACAATTGATAGATGAACACATACTCCGCGAGAAAGCCCGTGAAGAAGCCGAAGCCGAAGGGCTGGAGCAACCCGCAGCGTTCTCTATAGAAGACAGGTCGGCAAACCCGATGAGTGCTGTTTTTGGGAAGTAATTTCAGATTATTAGACAAAAGATAATAGATAATAGACGAGGTGAGAAGCACCTAAGTTCCTAAGGGACTAAGGCTCTAAGAACCTCAAAGTAATAATGAGCATAAAAAAATTCATATTAAGTGGTGGTGGTACAGGTGGGCATATCTACCCTGCTATTGCTATTGCAAATGAGTTAAAGGTTAGGTTTCCGGACAGCGAGATCCTTTTTGTGGGCGCAAGCGACAAGATGGAAATGCAAAAGGTACCGCAGGCAGGCTACAACATAAAAGGCTTATGGATAGCAGGCATACAACGCAGGTTAACGATTGATAATGCACTGTTTCCGCTTAAACTGTTAAGCAGCCTGGTAAAGTCGAGAAAGATAATAAAAGAGTTTAAGCCGGACGTGGTTATAGGCACCGGTGGTTTTGCCAGCGGGCCATTGCTTAAGGCAGCAGCAGGAATGGGAGTGCCCACCGTAATACAGGAGCAAAATTCGTTTCCGGGCATAACCAATAAATGGCTGGCGAAGCAGGCAAACAAAATATGTGTGGCTTACGATAATTTAGAGCGCTTTTTTCCGGCATCTAAAATTGTTTTTACAGGCAACCCTGTACGCCAGGACCTGCTCCATACAAGCGATAACAGAGAAGAGGCAATGCACCGCTTTAAGCTGGACCCTGATAAGCAAACGCTTTTGGTTTTGGGCGGAAGCCTTGGTGCAAGGCGCATTAACCAGTTAATTGCAAAAGAGCTTACATGGCTGCAGGCGCAAAATGTACAGGTAATATGGCAGTGTGGTAAATTTTATTTTGAAGAGTACCAGCACTATGGCGATAAAGAGGGAGTACAGGTGCTATCGTTCATAGACAGGATGGATTTAGTGTATGCCGCCGCAGATGTGGTTATATCACGTTCGGGTGCATCATCGGTTTCAGAATTGTGTATCGTGGGCAAGCCGGTAGTGTTTATCCCCTCCCCTAATGTATCTGAAGACCACCAGACTAAAAATGCCCAGGCTGTAGTAGATAAAGTAGGGGCAATATTGTTAAAAGAAACACAATTGGACACTCAGTTTCAGCCTGTTTTTGCAGATTTGCTCTCGAATAAAGAGAAGCAGAAAAGCTTAAGCGGGAACATTAAAAAGCTTGCTAAAACACATGCCACGCAGGACATTGTTGATGAGATAGTGAAGTTGTTGAAATAGGTGCTGAGTGGCTGGGAAGCTTAGGTGCTAAGAAAAGATAATAGAGAGTAATATCTTAAGAAATTAGAAAATATAAGTTCAGAGATGGAAATTTAAATGTGCTAACAAATCTAAGCACCTAAGTTCCTAAGCAACTCAGAACCTCACAAAAAAGAATGGATTTAAACCAGATACATAACGTCTATTTTATTGGCATTGGCGGCATAGGTATGAGCGCCCTTGCACGTTATTTTAAATTTATAGGCAAAAATGTAGCAGGGTATGACCGTACGCCAACCCATCTTACCGATGAGTTAAAGGCAGAGGACATCAGCATCCATTTTGACGATAAAACAGAGCTTATAGGCCTGGAATATCTTAATAAAGAAAACACACTGGTAGTAGTAACCCCGGCGGTGCCTAAAAACCACCTGCAGTGGAACTATTTTACCGATAATGGTTTTGAGATAAAAAAGCGTGCTGAAGTTTTAGGCATTATAACCAAAGATACCTTTTGCTTTGCAGTGGCAGGTACCCACGGCAAGACTACAACATCGAGCATTTTGGGGCATGTATTGTTTGAATGTGGTGTAGATGTTACAGCCTTTTTAGGCGGAATTGTAGAGGGCTACAACTCTAACCTTATTGGCAGTGGTAAAACGGTTACCGTGGTAGAGGCAGATGAGTTTGACCGCTCGTTCCTGCACCTGCACCCGGATATGGCCTGTATAACATCTATGGATGCCGACCATCTTGATATTTATGGCGACGTAGCCTCTATAGAGGCGTCGTTCAGGGAGTTTGCAGATAAGGTTCAGGATAAAAACCACCTGTTTGTAACAGATGGACTTCCGCTTGACGGTGTTACGGTGGGTGTTGGCACAGGGCAGTTCTCTGCACAAAACATCCGTATAGACAACGGCTGGTATGTGTTCAATGTAGTTACGCCACACGAAACATTTAGCAATGTAAGGTTCGGGTTACCGGGCCATCATAATATTACAAATGCGCTATTAGCTTTGGCAATGGCAAATGTATACGGGCTTGCATTAAGCGATATTGCTAATGCATTGGCAACTTTTAAAGGTGTGAGGAGAAGGTTTTCATACCAGGTAAAAAAAACAGGAATGGTGTATATAGATGATTATGCACACCACCCTACAGAGATTGACGCTGTTTATCAGGCGGTAACAGAGCTGTACCCTGATGATAAGGTGCTGGCAATATTTCAGCCGCATTTGTTTAGCCGCACGCGCGATTTTGCCGATGGTTTTGCAAAAAGCCTGTCTAAGTTTGAGAACATAGCGTTGTTAGATATTTATCCCGCAAGGGAGCTGCCTATGGAAGGCATTACAAGCCAGTGGCTGCTGGACAAGATAGAGAACCCTGAAAAGAAACTGGTAAGCAAGGCACATTTGCTACCTTTTATAAAAGCAAGCGATGCCACGGTTATTGTAACCATAGGCGCTGGAGATATAGGAGAAATGGTACCGGATATTAAACAATTGCTGGATGAAAAATATTAACTGGAACAACATAAGGCTGGTAGTTATACTATGCGTGGTGGTCTTTTTATATGCATTTACAGGCAAGCGTAATGAGGGCAGAAAGATGACCGAAGCCGATATTGAATTTACTGGTAATGAGAATTTTATTACAAAAGAGAAGGTTAATAACTTGTTAATACAAAGTTATGGTGCTGTAACAGGTATCCAAAAAGTTGATTTAGATTTGAGTAATGTCGAAAAAATCCTGAATGAAAACCCTATGGTCGAGAAGGCAGAGGTTTACGCTACGGTAGATGGTAAATTAAAAGCCGTTATTACTCAGCGAAAGCCTGTTGCAAGAATATTTGAAGGGTCGCAATCGTATTACCTGGACAACAGGGGCGGGAAAATGCCACTTAGCGACAACGAGACAGCAAGGGTGCCACTGGTAACAGGCGACATAGAAAAAGCGGATGCAAAGAAAATGCACAAGCTGCTGGCTTATATTTATAATGATGATTTTTTAAATAAAAATATTATTGGTTTAACGGTTTCGCCTGTCGGCAACATGATACTGCGCAGCAGAGGAGATGATTACGATATCGTGTTTGGCAAGCCTATAAACATAGAAAAGAAGTTTGAGAATTACAAAGCATTCCTCCAGGATGCAGCAAAAGACACATTGATTAAAAATTACAAAACAATTAACCTGAAGTTTACGCAACAGGTGGTGTGCACCAAAAAATAGAGTTATGGAAAAAGACAGCATTGCAGTAGGTTTAGATATCGGTACAACAAAGATCGTTGTTATGATAGGCAAGAAAAATGAGTATGGTAAGCTGGAGATCCTTGGCCTTGGTAAATCCAAAAGCCTTGGTGTGGCAAGGGGTGTTGTAAACAACATTACCCAGACTATACAGTCTATACAGCAAGCCGTGCAGGAGGCAGAGCAAAATTCGGGCTACCGCATTAACGATGTGGTGGTGGGTATTGCCGGCCAGCACATACGCAGTATGCAGCACAGCGATTACATAAGCAGGAACAATCCTGAAGAGGTAATAGGCGATGCAGATATTGACATGCTTATTGGCCAGGTGCACAAACTTGCCATGCTGCCGGGTGAAGAAATTATACATGTACTCCCACAGGAGTTTAAAATAGACGGACAAAGCGAAATTAAAGAGCCTATAGGTATGTACGGCGGCAGGCTGGAGAGCAGTTTCCACATTGTTGTGGGGCAGGCTTCATCCATCCGTAATGTGGGCCGTTGCATTAAAAGCTCGGGCCTTGACCTTTCCGGCCTTACGTTAGAGCCATTGGCATCTGCCGATGCTGTACTAAGCCAGGAAGAAAAAGAAGCGGGTGTAGCCCTTATAGATATAGGTGGCGGTACTACAGACCTTGCCATATTTAAAGACGGTATTATTCGCCATACGGCAGTAATCCCTTTTGGTGGTAATGTTATTACAGAAGATATTAAAGAGGGATGCTCTATTATAGAAAAACAGGCAGAACTGCTTAAGGTTAAATTCGGGTCGGCATGGCCGGGAGAAAATAAGGATAACGAAATTGTTTCGATACCGGGCTTACGTGGCCGCGAACCAAAAGAGATATCGCTTAAAAACCTTAGTAAAATAATCCATGCCCGTGTGGTAGAGATTATAGAGCAGGTATTTGCAGAGATTAAGGCGTATGGCCATGAAGACCCTCGCAAAAAACTAATTGCAGGTATAGTGCTTACAGGTGGTGGTGCGCAATTGCAGCACATTAAGCAACTTGTAGAGTACATTACCGGTATGGATACCCGTATAGGTTACCCTAACGAGCACCTTGCAGGCAACAGTAATGAGGATATTTCGAGCCCGCTTTATGCTACAGCAGTAGGCCTTGTAATGAACAGCCTTCGTAACAATACCAAGAGCGCAACGCCACTGGTAGAACTACAAAAACCTGTAGTGCCGCAATATGTACCAAGACAGGCGCCGGTTGTTAACCATGTACCCGAACCGGAACCGGAACCCGAGCATGAACTGGAAACTGTAGCTGCACATGTGCCTGAAAAAGTGGTACAAGAAAGCACAGAGAAAAGGGTAAAGAGGTCATTTTTTGACAAGTATATAGATAAGATTAAAGATTTTTTAGATAACGCAGAATAAAAACTTGATAGATATGATGAGCAACTCAGAATTTGGAAGTATTTCGTTTGATCTACCCAAGAATCAATCAAACGTCATCAAAGTGATAGGTGTAGGCGGAGGCGGGAGCAACGCGATCAATCACATGTTTAAACAGGGAATAAAAGGTGTAGACTTTATTGTTTGCAACACCGATTCTCAGGCATTACAAAGCAGCCCTGTACCTAACAAGATACAACTGGGCCTTGGCCTTACAGAGGGGCTTGGCGCAGGTGCTAACCCGGAGGTAGGACAGCAGGCAGCCCTTGAGAGCATAAACGAAATAGAAAAAATGCTTGACACCAATACCAAGATGATATTTATCACGGCGGGTATGGGTGGCGGTACCGGTACCGGTGCTGCGCCGGTTATTGCACAACTGGCAAAAGAGCGCGATATACTTACTGTGGGCATTGTTACCATACCTTTTCAGTTTGAGGGTAAGGTGCGCCAAGAGCAGGCTTTAGCAGGTGTAGACAGGCTAAGGAGGCAGGTAGACTCGCTTATAGTAATTAACAACAATAAACTTAGGGAAGTGTATGGTAACCTTGGCTTTAAAGCCGGTTTCTCTAAAGCAGACGAAGTTTTGGCAACAGCCTCTAAAGGTATTGCCGAAGTTATAACGCACCACTATACCCAGAATATCGACCTTAAAGATGCCAAGACCGTATTGTCTAACAGTGGTACGGCAATAATGGGATCGGCAATTGCAGCGGGCGATTCGCGCGCTAAAAATGCGATTGTAGATGCGTTGGATTCTCCGTTGCTAAATGATAACAAAATCACAGGCGCTAAAAACGTATTGTTACTAATTGTATCGGGTACTACAGAGATAACCATAGATGAGATAGGCGAAATTAACGACCACATACAAAACGAAGCAGGCCACAACGCAAACATCATTATGGGTGTGGGCGAAGATGAATCGCTTGGCGATGGTGTTGCAGTTACCATTATTGCTACAGGCTTTAATGTAGAGCAGCAAAATGAAATTGTTAATACAGAACCTAAAAAGATAGTTCACGCGCTGGAAGACGACCAGAAAATGGTACATAACCTAACGCAAAAAGCATTGTCTTCTTTTGATTTTTCTGCCGCTACAGAGCAGTATAAACCAGAAGTGAAAGCTGAACCGGTTGTTGAAGAAAAAATTGTTTTTGCGCTTGAGGAGGAAGTTGCCGAAAAAAAGCCCATAGCTGAAGCGGACACCGTTTCCACTTCGGAGCATATTAACAACCTTGATGTGTTTTTTGAAATAGTTGCCCCGGTTAGCGAAAGGCCAACACCAGCTCCGGTTGCGGTTGCACCAATTGCTGCCCCTGCACCGACACCGGTTTTTGAAGTTGCCCCTGCAGTACAGCAAATACCAGTTACACAGCAGCCTATTGCACAACAATACCAGGCACCCGTTATTAAGGATGTAAGGGAAATTGAAGTTAGGGATCCTGAGTTTGTAATTGTAGAGAAAGCTGTGGAAGACCAGTATGCTTTTTCGTTCGACCTTTCTATAAACAATGTAAAGAGCGAAGAAAAGTTACTGTTTAACCTTAACGACGAAACGCGTAACATAAAAGTACAGGAGCCTGTACAAGTAGTACCGGTTACAGAACTTAACCAGGGTGGTGTTATTCGCTACTCTCTTGAGGAGTACCTTGAAAAAGAAAATGAGTTTTTAGATGCAAAGCCGGTAGCCAAGGTGGAAGAGCCAATTGCCGAAGAACTTAAGTTTACACTTAGGCAAACGCCAACCCCTCAGGTTAACCAGGCTCCTGTAGAAGAACTGTCTCCTATGGAAATGACCATTGAAGACACACTTCGCCAAAGGGCTGAAGAGCGCAGGAGGAAAATGAAAGAGTTTAATTATAAATTCCACAATAATACGGCGAGGATAGATGAGTTCGAGAAAGAACCGGCCTACAAAAGGATGGGGATTGACCTTCATGATTCGCGCGTAGACAATAGCAAATCGCGACTGTCTTTAGGAACAGATAGTAACGACGACTTACAGTTGCGTTCTAATAATTCGTTCCTTCATGATAACGTAGATTAACTAACCCAAATGTGAACCTTAACCCGAAAATACTATGGTATTTTCGGGTTATTTTTTTTATCTTCGCAGGCACAATTAAACGCAACTATGAGTTTACTATTAGATATTAACGAGGGTATTAAAACTGCCATGAAGGCAAAAGATACAGTTTCATTAGAATCGCTTCGTGCTGTAAAATCGGCAATTTTGCTGGCACAGACAGAAACAGGCGCTAAAGAAGAACTGTCTCAGGATGACGAAATAAAACTGTTGCAGCGACTGGTAAAACAGCGTAAGGACAGTGCTAACATATACATAGGCCAGGGCCGCCAGGACCTTGCCGACCCCGAAATTGCACAGGCTGCAATTATAGAGCAATTTTTACCAAAACAACTTACCGAAGAAGAAGTAGAAGCTGTGGTTAAAAAGATCATTGCTGATAATAACTTTGCCGGCATGGCCGATATGGGTAAGGTTATGGGCATAGCCAGTAAAGAACTTGCCGGTACTGCCGATGGTAAGACTATATCTACGGTAGTAAAAAAATCATTAGCATAATTTTAATTTCAGATTTCAGAATGTAGATTTCAGATTCCATGCTCATGGCAATCTTAAATCTGAAATCAAAAATCTGAAATAATTTGGCCGCGTAGTTCAACTGGATAGAATATCAGATTTCGGCTCTGAGGGTTGGGGGTTCGAACCCCTCCGTGGTCACTATAAAAAAATGAAAGCCTGCAAAGTGTATATTTTGCAGGCTATTTTTATGGTTCGGCAAAATCTTTCTTGATTTTTTACTTTTACAAAGCTCCCATTGTTTGCAAGTAATTTTGGATCGAATCCCATTACGGTTTTTATTTTTTTATCTATTGATCGGTTGAAATTACGACCATTCTTTGGTTTATCGACGCGAATGATAGCGAACAGGCAAAGCAAATCATCCCAGATAGAAAAGCAAATTTCATTAATCAAATTTAACACTGAATTAATACAACCACTTCATGAAGATCATCATTTACTTCATCATAATCTATTAGTTGAGCGAGCATTGGTAAATCTATATCACAAGCTTTAGGTTTTTTGAATTATTTATACAGAAAACTACAAAACTATTTCTAACATCAGTTTCGGTGGCAACTCTTCCAGAAATAATTTCGTTTGTTTCCAATTTTTAAAATCAAATGAAACTAAATTATCAGCATTATTTTTATCCATATTTAATTTTTAGATAGATGCTGATTTTGCTCGCGCATAACGCTCCGGCGCTTGGTGAGGTTGCGGAGTTCGGAACCGATTATTTCATGTTGAAGATAAAATCCCTTGCGAAACGTAATGTGAATTTACTGCAAAATTAGAAATCTTGCCAAACGCCTGTTGTGCGATAGTATTTTTTATTTATTCTGTCTTTTACTTTTACGTTTTTCTTTTTTATACTTTCTGTATTCTTCTTGTGTCATAATTTTGCTGACAACCATTGAACCACCATTGTATGAATAACTTCTAAATGGAATTTCTTTAGAAAATTGTTTGGATAGATTTTCAGAGTCACATATTCGATAAATCTCATCTACAAATTTTTGAATTCTTTTCGCCTTTTCTAAATTTTCATGTGAGTTTGGTGACCAATAATTTTTAAAAGAATATTCAGTTTTGGTTTTGTATTCAAAAATATATTCTATTCCATCAAAACCGTGTTGCCAACCTTTTATAAATTTGTCACTCGGAATTTTATTTATTTCGGTCTTTTCAATGAGATTAATTATCTCTTTTGCAGTTTCACCTTTTAGATTAAAAGTCTTTTTAAAGTGTTTTTTTGAAAACTCGTCAACTTCATCTACAAAGTAGGTTAAATTTCCATTTATTAAAGTATCGTTTTTGGTAATTTCAATACAAGTCCCAAAACTCCAAAATTTAAAAACTATTTCATCTTTTTTACTTGAAATATCCTCAAAGTTATATTTTGTTATTAACTCATTTTTGTATTTATTCCAATATATTGTATCACTATCTTTTGTGAGAATTAGCTTTTCAACTTTCGATTGTGAGAAAAGAAAATTTGAATAAATTAGAAGTAGTATTTCAAACGTAATTTTTTTCATAATATGTCGTACAAGTTCTCGCGCTATAGGCAGTTTGGGATTAAAATCAGCGTTATCTTTCGGATTTACCAAATCTGCCAAATACAAAACCAATTTTTTCATTAAGCCTAATACCCAAATTGCTCGTAGCGTGTGTTTGCAGTAATTTATTGTGTCTTCATAGGTTGTATTCCAAGTATTTTATTCGCATCGTCAAAAATTACTTTTATGATTGATTTTGGAACTTCATTTTGATCGTTTTCATATTTATATTGTAGCATTAAATAATTTTGTTCCGTCATTGTCATTTGAAATCCTTTAAAAAATAGAATAAGCTTATTGTTAAAATCAATCATTTTCCTTAATTCTAATAATTGATTTTCAGTAACAATTTGAACAACAAAGTCTGACAGATATAATTTTGCTTCAGTAAAATTGTTCTCTTTTAATTTTGTAATAAAATTTTCAAAGTTTTGGTTTGAATTTGATACAGTTTTCTCATCTAGTTTTGGTTCTACTTTTTTCTTAATATTTTTTACGTAAAGTCTTATTCTATGAGTCGGATTTCTTGTAACAGAACCTTCTTTTTTAAAATAATTGGAAATAGCAGTATACATTTCGATTTCCAAACTGTCATTTGGTTTCCAAATATCTTTTCTATTTAAACCTTTAATACTTTCTATTTCTTTTATATCATCAAGATTTCCTTCAACTTTGCTTTTGCCATATTTATTAGTCAAAGTTTTTAAAAGGGCTTTATATTTGTCAATTAAGGCTTTATTGAACTCTTCAGATTTTACGTTGTTATCATTTTTTTCAAAATTGTAAACATCCCATTCATATAAAACTTGATTAATTGTAGAATCCTTTTTACTAAAAGAGTATTCTACTAATAAATCTGGAATATTTTTCTCTTTTCTTTTATATATAAATGGCTGTGCGGAATCGTCCATCGCTATATAAGTTTGATTTGTATCAAATAATTCGCTGTTTAATTTATTTTCAAAACTTACAAAGTAATCAATTTTCTTTCCTTGTATTTCGGTTAAAATTTCTTGAGAAAAAGTTTGATTAAATTGAAAAACCACTAAAGCTAAAAATATTATTTTCTTCATTTTTGTACGCATTTGTTTAAATTACCGCCAACTTGTATATATATCTGACAATGATAGACATATATACTCTAAATTGGATCGCTATGTCTGACAAATGTCAGTGTTTTTTGTTTCAAAATAGGATATTATTTCATAAACCATCAAACGGACTTTTTGTTTATTGATTACTTTTCGTACTAATATTAGATATCATTTAAAATCTTCAAATCCTTCATTAAATGGTTCGAATTCTGCACCAAGGTGGTCACAAAACAAAACCGTATAACATTTATCAACAATGTTATACGGTTTTTTATTTAGGTGTATTCTACTTAAGACTGATGTTGTAAAACAATGTTATTTACAACTAAAACACAAAGATCATAGTGCCCTAAGTGCTTTTTATACTATGTATTAATGCTTTTTAAGCTCAAGTTTTTCGGCAAAATAATCGCAGAAATCCTTCATGGTTTCGCTCATTTTTTTGTCGCCTGTAGCGCGCTCAAACGTTTCAGACATTGAAACCAGCGTTTGATGAAAAAACAATTTCATTTCGTCTACCGGCATATCTTTTGTCCACAAGTCTATGCGCATACTTTCCTGCGGTTTACTGTCCCAAACAGAAAGCATTATAGCTTTAGTATCCTGGTCTACCACCCCACCATCACGGGCGGTCCAGCTTAGTTTTTCGGGTACGCGGTTTTCGTCCAGCGCTACATCTATGTTTATTACCGATTTAAATATCGTATCTGCCATTACTTCTTAGGTTTGTATTTAGAATTATCAAAAATTGTTTTGGCATCGGCTGCCAATAGCTGCGGCAAAGTTACAGCTTTATTGTTTTCCATGTATGCCTTTACAATCTGCCAGCCCAGCCACTGCCCTATCCTACCGGGCGACTCTTCGTCAAAACCCAGGTAAAACTTACTAAAGGGCGCAGGGCTTATAAACCTGCCAATTAGCTTAGTATCGGTACTGTAAAACACTTTATTCTCTACAAAGTACTTCCATACTTCACTTTCGTTAGCCACAGCCCAGTCATACTTCTCTTTAGTATAGCCTATCTTATTATTATCGGCAACATCCGGTATAAGCAAATCTTTTATATATAACTCTTTACCAAAATATATCATTGCAGAGAGTAATGTATGGTCTCGCGGAGGTGCTATACTGCCCTGAGAAAATGCGGTAACCACATCGGGCATTATTTGCGATGGTTCAAATTCTTCTTTTTGGTAAGCCGGGAAATCAACATAAAAACGATGGTTTTTACCAAGATAAAGGTCTAAAGATATAAGTATAAGTGTATCGGCATAAATGGCACGATTGGCATAATCCATTTCAGATATAAGCGTTATAACCTTAGGCGTGGGTGCCTGCGGGTAATAATATTTAATGTGCTGCATAAGCGCAGCCATATCTTCTTCGAGAAAATTGGTGTTGGGAAATTTCTTATCCACTTCAGCATGCAGTTCCTGCAGCAATGGGTTTTTAATTTTGTTAGTCCATACAGTATCGGCATTACCGGCCGGAAATAAATATGGGAACTGCTGCTTTACCTTAGGTAAATCCTGCGGGCTGCTGTTGTAAAAAATATCATCAAAACGCTCTATAGCTATTTTGCCCACCTTTACGCCGGCTACCTTTTCTTCAACAACATTTTCTTTTTTACACGAAACGGCCAGCAGCACAACGGCTATAAACAAGATATATTTTTTCATTTTAAGACTATATTGCTGATTTGTTTTAACAGGATTATTTAAATTTATGGCAAATATACATAACACAATTTTATTATATATAACAGCATGAGCACAGATACAAATTTTAAGGCAGAAGCCATTAACGAACATATAGTAAACTGGCTGCGCACCTATGCAGATAACGCTAAGGTTAAGGGTTTTGTTGTAGGGATATCGGGCGGCATAGATTCTGCCCTTACCTCATCATTATGCGCCCAGACCGGCCTGCCTACACTGTGTGTAGAAATGCCCATACACCAGGCCGAAAGCCACGTAAGCCGCGCTAAAGAGCACATTAAGCTGCTTAAGGAGCGTTTTAGCAATGTATCGAGTGCAGAGGCTAACCTTACTACTGTATTTGAAGACTTTAAAAATATGATGCCACAGGCAGAAAACCAGCATACTACAGATCTTACCCTTGCCAACACCCGCGCGCGCCTGCGCATGACCACACTTTATTACTTTGCGGGGATAAACAATGCACTGGTAGCCGGTACAGGTAATAAGGTGGAAGATTTTGGTGTAGGCTTTTATACAAAATATGGCGATGGCGGTGTAGACCTTAGCCCTATTGCCGACCTTACCAAAACCGAAGTGCGCAAACTGGCGCGACACCTTGACGTGCACGATGCCATACTTGTGGCTAAACCTACCGATGGCCTTTTTGGCGATGACCGCAGTGACGAAGACCAGTTAGGGGCATCTTATGAGGAGCTGGAGTGGGCTATGGACCAGGTAAAAGCCGGGAAGACAAAAAACGACTTCACAGGCCGTGAAAATGAAATTTTAACAATTTATACAAGGCTAAACACTGTTAATCAGCACAAAATGCAGCCTATACCGGTATGCGAGATACCCTTAAATTTGAAATAAAATTCTTTCATTCACAATACTTTAAGAAACTAATGGCTAACTTTACTGGTAAGTAAACCCTAAAAAACCTTAGTTATGATTAAATTATGCCTTGCGGATAATCACCCTGTGGTGCATTACGGGATGAAGTCGTATTTTAGCGATAATCCGCAGATTAGTTTTGTAGGGGTGGTAAATAACCTGGAGAGCCTCCTGGATGTCCTGAGCAAGAAAACGGTAGATGCTGCCGTGATAGACCTGGAACTGGATGGGCTTACCAGTATAAGCTCTGTAAAATCCCTGATTAAGGAATTTCCTGAAACCAAGGTAATTATATTTACCAACCTTGCCGAGCAAATTTATGCCCCTAATGCTCTTAAAGCAGGTGTTAGTGCATACGTGCACAAGAGCGCCAAAATGGAAGAGCTGGAAAGCGCCATTAAAAAAGTAAATGAAGGCGAAGTGGTATTTAGCGATACCGTTAAAAAGAACCTCGCGCTTCTTAACAAAGGCAAAAAATCGGAAAGATTGTACCGTAAACTGTCATCGCGCGAAATTGAGGTATTGCGATACCTTAGTGAGGGCAAAAAAAACAAAGAGATTGCAAGGCTGCTGGACCTCAACGAAAAAACCATTAGTACTTACAAACTTCGCCTGCTTACTAAACTTCATGTTACCAATCTTGTAGACCTTGTTAACAAGGCAAAAACGCTTGACATTGTTTAATTAAAACATTACCATCGCAACACACAACTACATTAAAACAATCAAAGAAAAGCATTAGGTAACTGCTATGATTACCACACAAAAAACACCCCTAAGCACTAACGGGGTGTTTTTTTTTGCCTGTGAATCTACCAAACAGCCGTTAAATAATTTTATACCTGCAAGGTCTTCGAGATCTTGCAGGTTTAAATTTTAGTTACTTACTAAAAATAACTACTCCTTATACGGCTTAGCTTGCGCGACAGGTAATTTACAAGTGTGTTATAATCGTTTACACTTATAAGTATCTCCATATTATCGGCATCTGGGCTTACCTTCATTTTTAGATCCTGAATAAGCCTGCCCAGCAACAGCCAGCGCATATCTACAATATGCTCATTAGTGTATGCAGCTACTGCCATAAGCTTGCTCTTAACTGGTATTTGCTGCTTCTCTTCCCATTCATGCAGCTGGTAACGTTCATCCTGCATAAAAATATCAGTAGCTACCTGTTGCAAATCAGGATTAAGAGCATTTAAAAACACATCCACGGCAAAGCTTTCATTTGCCAGGTAGTGGTCTATAGCCGCTTTGTAAAGATCTTTAAAAACCGGGTTAGTAAATTCTATCTCATCTTCCTGCAGGTTAAGGTAAATACGTTCATAAACCTTATATGTCTTCTGTTCAGTATCTTCATATTCTTTACCAAATTCGTCATACTTAATGTACACATCTTCAAAATCCTGTTCAGTACTTCCGTAAAGCAAAAGTATTTCCAGTATGCGCCGTTCCAGTCCATCAAGAATATTTAAACGTTGCGGCTGCATATCTATAACGTTCCCTTCATCATCAAATATTGGCTCGTCATGTTCAACCACCGTCATGGCATTTTGTTGCTGCTCCTGCTGCATTTTCTTACTCACATCGGCAACTTCTTTGCTTACAAGTTGTGCCAGTTCGCTTGCCAGTACTTTCTCTGAAATATCCATGATGCGGGCACATTCCTGAATGTACACCTCCCGCTGAATCCTGTCGGGTATCTTGGCAATACTGCTTACCATATCCCTGATAAGTCCTGCTTTTTTAACAGGGTCGTTTTTAGCTTCGTCCATAAGCAGCGATGCCTTAAACTGTATAAAGTCTTTCGAGTTAGCATCAAGGTATTCCACAAGCTCATCATGGGGCGTTTTCCTGGCAAAACTATCGGGGTCATCGCCATCAGGAAAGGTGCAGACTTTTACATTCATACCTTCCTCTAATATCAAATCGATACCACGGATGGAAGCACGCAAACCCGCAGCATCACCATCAAAAAGTACCGTAATATTTTTTGTGAGGCGGTTTATTAGTCTAATTTGGTCGGGCGTTAATGCCGTACCCGATGACGAAACTACATTTTCTATACCTGCCTGATGCATCTGTATCACATCAGTATAGCCCTCAACAAGGTAACAGTTATCTTTTTTGGCAATAGATTGCTTGGCAAGGTTAATACCATACAGCACTTTACTTTTGTGGTAAATATCACTCTCGGGAGAGTTTAGGTATTTTGCGGCCTTTTTATCGTTAGTTAAAATACGCCCGCCAAAACCAAGCACGCGCCCCGACATACTTTGTATGGGGAACATAACGCGCCCGCGAAAACGGTCTACATGGCGGCCGTCATCACGCACAATGGTAAGTCCGGTTTTATCTAAATAATCTAAATTATAAGCCTTACCCAAAGCTTCTTTTGTAAAAGCATCCCATATTTCGGGCGAATATCCTAAGCCAAATTTCTTAATGGTATCGCCGGTAAAACCACGTTCTTTAAAATAAGAGTAGCCTATGGCCTGCCCTTCGTCGCTATTAAGCATCGTGTCCTGAAAGTACTTTTGGGCAAATTCAGACACGAGGTACATGCTTTCCTTTTCGTTAGCCTGTTCCTTCATTTGCTCACTTTGCTCAGTTTCCTCTATCTCTATGTTGTATTTTCGGGCGAGGTAACGAATGGCTTCAGGGTACGAAAAGTGCTCATGCTCCATAAGGAACGCTACAGAGTTGCCCCCTTTACCAGAGCTAAAATCCTTCCATATCTGCTTTACGGGCGACACCATAAACGATGGCGAACGCTCGTTGCTAAAGGGGCTCAGGCCTTTGTAGTTAGTGCCTGATTTTTTCAGGTTTACAAAGTCGCCTATTACCTCCTCTACACGGGCAGTTTCAAAAACGGTATCTATAGTGTTTTTAGAGATCAAATCGTAGTGGAAGTTGCAAAGTTAATTATCTGCAAAGTTACGAAGATTTTGTTGTAATAAATTATGAGGATTATTTGTTGCTACTATTAACCTTTTTACCACAAAGACCACGAAGTTTTTCACAAAGGGCACGAAGTTGCATAATTAAAAGCTTGTTCCAAGCATAAGAACACAAAGCTGTAACGAAAAGCCTTGTGTTCTTAATTCCGATTTTAGGGATTCCTACTTTGTGTCTACACTGTTTTGTGAACCTTGTGAAAAACTTTGTGCCCTTTGTGGTAAGTAGTATAATATTTCAGCACCCAACTTATTAAACAACCTTCTTCTCTACATCCTCGACCAAACTATTTATTAGCCCATTAAAAATAAAGTAATGAAACGGCAGCACAGAATACCAGTATAACCTGCCCCATAACCCTTTTGGCCGAAAAACAGCATGCTGATACAGTTTGTCGTTCTTTATCTTAAATTCGAGCCATGCCTCTCCCGGCATTCTCATTTCGGCGTAGAGGAGTAAGCGTTTACTTTTCCTGTCGGCAGATATTACCCTCCAGAAATCGAGTGCATCTCCTGCCTCTATTTTAGACGGATGGGTACGCCCCCTGCGCAGGCCGGTACCACCAAAAAGCCTGTCGATAAAGCCACGGGCTTTCCACAAAGTATTACCATAATACCAACCGGTAGAGCCGCCTAAAGCCCAAATCCTGTCTAATACCTTTTCTTCATTTTTAATGTCGCGCTCTTTGTTGTCCTGAAGCACCCCATACTTGGGTACCTTTACATACTTTGACAGCTTACCTGCAAAATGGCTGCTTACCATAGAATCCTTCCAACTCGAGGCAATGCCATCCTGATTGATAACTGCAAACGCATTAACCACCGCATCATGATAATTTACCGGAAATACCTGCAGCATTTCCGAAAGATGATTGGGCCGCGCTACAACCTCCACCTTCATGCTTTCTACCAATGACGATGCCAGCCTGTATGATGTAGATGTTACAAAATACAGCCAGTATGACGATAATTTTGGTGTCATGATAGGCAGCGTGATTATTGTGCGTTTAAGCCCGCGAACCTCGGCAAAAATTTCGAGCATTTGCTTATAGGTCAGCACATCGGGACCATAAATATCATAGTTGTTATTATACAGGCGTTCGTCTCCGGCAGCTTTACTAAGGTATGCCAAAACATCGCGGATGGATATGGGCTGCGTTTTGGTATTGAGCCATTTTGGTGTGATCATTACAGGGAGTTTCTCAACAAGATCGCGGATGATCTCGAACGATGCGCTGCCGCTGCCCACTATTATCCCTGCACGAAAAGTAGTCAGGGCATAGTTACCACCTTCTAACGATTCTTCTACCTCTTTGCGTGAATTAAGGTGTTTGGAGAGTTCTTTCTCGTTAATGATACCACTTAGATACACCACCTGCTTTAAGTTTACGGGTGCAACATATTTTTTAAAATTCTCTGCACATTCCAGTTCCATCTTACCAAAATCGCCGGAAGCCGACATGGAGTGCATAAGATAATAGGCACAATCGATATCTGTGGGAAGTTTAATGGCAGGGTCATATTTTAAAAAATCTATTTCTATAAAGCTGACGCGTTCCTTGCCTTTAAATGGCGCACGCTCAATATCGCGCACGCAGCAAACGAGCTCATGCCCCGCTTTAAGCAGAAACGGAATAAGCCGTTTGCCTATGTAGCCTGTGGTACCTGTTATAAGTATTTTCATGTAAGAATTTGTTATTCTTAAAGATACTCATAATCCTGTCGAGATAACTTTAAACAACTGTTATATAACGCAGTGCAATTTTAACAGTTACCTAATTATTATTTCTACATAATATATGGAACACACCCCTAACCCCTCTCAAGAGGGGAACAGCTTCACTCATACTTAATTTACATGAGTAAACAGGTTTAAGTGTTCCCCTATTGAGAGAGGGTTAGGGGTGTAAATCGCATGTATTAACTTGGCGTAGCATCGCCACGCAATAGCCTGAACTGCTTACGCGCCTCTATAAAGTAAATACTGTCCTGATGTTCAAAAAGCATCTTCTCGTAGAATGGCTTGGCCTTTTCGGGCTGCTGTAGTTTTTTATTATATATCTCTGCCGAAAAGAACAGGGCTTCATCTACATAAATGCCCTCTTTGTAAGTGTCTATTATCTGCTGGTAGTTTTGCAGGGCAAGGTCATAGTTGCCCATACTCTCATATATTTCGCCAATGCGAAGCAAAGTAACATCCTGTATACTTGCTGTTTTATCTGTAGCCTGTATGGCTTTAAAACCTGCCAACGCTTCATCTTTTTTGTTTTGGTACAGTTTAAAATCTGCGCGGGCAAACTTTTTAAGGGCAGTTTGGGTACTGTCCTCAACCGTATTGTCTATAATAAGCAGGTACAGCTCCAGCGCATCATTAGCAATAAGCTGGGATGAGTTGCTTTTTAATACCTTAAGTTGTTTTTGTGCCCATGTAAAATCGCCTTTGTAATAACTCGCCTTAGCCATTTTAAGGCTGGCTTCGTGGGCAACAGCATCATTTTTTAAATCTTCCTCAACCTGTGCATAGTAAATAATAGCCTGGTTAAACTTTTCGTCTATAAGCAGTACATCGCTTAGCTTCATTTTTACTTTAGCTACTTCAAACTTATTTAGTTGCAGCTCTAAGGCCCTGTTAAGCGTAGCCGTGGCAGCCTTAGTGTCTTTTAAATGAAACGCCTCAAAATCAGCTTTAAGCAGTTGTAAATCCAATGAATAGGGTGTAATACCATACTCTGTAATCAGTGCATCTATACGGTTTTTAATAGCTGGCAAATCTTTTGCAGTTGCCTTATCAATATCCATGGTAAGCACATAATAATTAGCTTCCATGAGCAGGTCGGGGTCTGTAGTGTTTTGTAAAACAAAGGCAAAAATTTCGCGGGCGGTAGCTTCCTCATTTTCATCGGTAGCAATTTTAGCAAGGTTTACAATATTCATAAACATTTGCGGGTCGCGCTTAAAAATAGCTTTCTCCTGAATAAAAGCCTTACCATAATCTTTTTGCTGCACAAAGAACCAGCTTAAAAACTGGTTCCAGAAGATATCCTGCGTTTTCTGGGTATTTAGCAGCAACGCTTTGCGCAGTGCGCCGTTAAAACTTTCTTCGCCCTCCTCGTTCATAAAACGCGACAGTTGGTTTTGCACCATAATAAGGTTTTGAGGGTTAGCATAGGCATAGCTAAGCAGCCTGTCTATCATTAATCCCGTATTGCCCAGCTGGCCCTGCAGGAGTGCCATTTGGTAGTCAAAATTCATGCTTTTATTAACTGCAGATGCTGCCTCATAGGTTTGCAATGCCTGCTGTACCAATACTTTTTGCTCAAAGTTATTGGCAACTGTGTACACGTTATTAGGGTTTTCTGTAACGGCAGCTATCGCCTGTTTATAATATTTATCTGCTTTACCCTGGTCTTTTTGCAACTGGTAATTGTAGCCAATCTCGACCAACAATATCGGTTGTTTTGTTTTTTCATAACGGTCTAAAAGCAATGTCGCTGCCTTATCATACTGCGTAAGCTGCTGGTAGGAAGCAGCAATTTTTTGAACATAAAACGTATTGTTAGGCTGCGCCTTAAGAAGGTCCTGGTAAATGCTGAGTGCTTTTTCAAACTCGCCTTTTTCAAAATAATTATAGGCAAGCTGGTCGTTTTGCGCAAAAGTGGCAAACGATGTAAGCAGGAATATATAGATAAATAATTTTTTCATATTTAAGAAACATAAACAACAGTGCTTGCAGTTGCTTTTTTGTTATAACGCAAATTACGCAGATTTAGCAGATAAGGATGCATTTTTAGTGCAAAATTATTTTTAGTAATTCATTTCGGTAGTCCTGTTAACGTCTTCAAGGCGCAGAAGATTTGTAATATTTATATCTGCCCAAACGGTTTTAGGCTTAGCGGTAGTGTCTGCCAGCACATTATCGCCCGTTGTTACGCTTTTCTTTTTAGTAACAAAATTAATACTTGTCTTATTTTGTTCACCCGATGCCCTGTTATATTCTGATGTATCGTATCCTATAAGCATAAAACTCCCCTGCTGATACCGGAAAATGTATGTAACATGGCCTACCCAGTAACTACCACAGCTTACCCAGTCATGAAAATCTACAATCAGGGTTCCTCTTTTAATATCTATTCCTCCATCTTGCAATAACGGGTCGGCAAGGCAGGGGTCTTCCTCACTGTTTGCTTCGGGAATAAAGGCATCCTGTAAGACAGCAAGAGTATAAGAATCAATGGCCTTATCCTTAAACAAAACCAACAACTGCCTTGGGTTTACGTTTAAAATTTTAGATCCCATATTTTCATTAGGGATAAAGTTCTTCTTGTCTGTATCTTCTATAACCAGCGCCACATCTTCTTTACCATCTTTGTTAAGGTCGCCTTTTGCAATGGTAATTTGCTTCCAGCCTTTAGGCACAAAATCCTCTATGGTTTTAGCATGGGTTACGGGTGAAGCCGTTTGCCCCAAAACCACCGTATAAACAAATAGTATTACGATTGTAAATATCTTTTTCATAACCTGTAATTATACAAAACGCGGATAATACTGTTAAGTATCATCCGCGTTTCATCATCCTAATTATAAATTTACTAATTTATTATATCAAAACCTGTATATGGCCTTAAAACTTCGGGTATTACAATACCTTCCGGAGTCTGGTGGTTTTCTAAAAGGCCTGCCAGTACGCGTGGTAATGCAAGTGCACTGCCGTTAAGGGTATGTGCCAGCAGGTTCTTGCCCTCTTTATCGCGAAAACGCAGCTTAAGGCGGTTTGCCTGGAACGTCTCGAAGTTAGAAACCGAGCTTATTTCCAACCAACGGTCCTGCGCAGTAGAGAATACTTCAAAATCGTATGTTAATGCCGATGTAAAGCCCATATCGCCACCACAAAGGCGCAGCACGCGGTACGGCAGGTTAAGCTCGCGCAATAATGTTTTTACATGCTCTACCATACCATCTAAAGCCTCATACGATTTGTCAGGGTGCTCTACACGTACTATCTCTACCTTATCAAACTGGTGCAGGCGGTTAAGGCCACGCACGTGTGCCCCATAAGACCCTGCCTCCCTGCGGAAACATGGCGTATATGCTGTACAAAGTTTTGGCAATTCACTTCCCGGTATAATTACATCCCTAAAAATGTTGGTAACAGGCACTTCGGCAGTAGGTATAAGATACAGGTCATCTGTAGCATCATGGTACATTTGCCCCTCTTTATCGGGCAGCTGTCCTGTTCCATAGGCCGATGCTTCGTTTACAAAGTGCGGCACCTGGTATTCATTATAGCCTGCGGCAGTATTTTTATCTAAAAAGTAAGCTATAAGCGCGCGTTGCAGGCGGGCTCCCTTGCCTTTGTAAACAGGGAAACCGGCACCGGTAATTTTTACGCCAAGCTCAAAATCTATAAGGTCGTATTTTTTTGCCAGTTCCCAGTGTGGCAATGCACCTTCGTGCAGTACCGGAATTTCGCCTTCGGCAAAAACCTCCAGGTTATCTTCCGGGGTTTTCCCTTCAGGAACAATATCGGCAGGTGTGTTAGGCAGTTTGTACAGTACCTGTAAAAGCTCTTCGCTAACCGTAGCAAGCGTGTCGGCAAGCTCTTTGCTCCTGTCTTTAAACTGAACCGTTTTTTGCTTAATGATGGCTGCTTTGGCTTTTTCGCCGGCCTTCATCAGTTCGCCAATATCTTTAGACAGCTTATTGGACTCCGAAAGCAGTGTATCAAGCTCAACCTGTGTGTGCCTTCTTTTTTCATCAAGCGCTATAACATCGTCTACCAGTTGTGTAGCGTCAAAGTTGCGTTTTGCCAGCGCCTGTATTACTTTCTCCCTGTTTTCCCTAATAAATACTGTCTGTAACATGGTTATGTTTTTTTATAAGTGAGCAAATTTAATAATTTGTTTTAACTATTGCATTTTAACAGTAATTAATTGATGGGTTTTATGTAAAGGCTAAATTAAGCCCTCCAAGATTTCAAGCTTATATCCTTTTCCGCGAATTACAATAATATTGATATTCGGGTCAAATTCCAGTTTTTTCCTGAGCTTAGAAATAAACATATCCAGGCTGCGACCCACAATAACACCTTCATCTTCCCAAATTTCTTTTTGCAACCTGCTTCGCTCAACGGTCTTATTGGGAGACAGCGCAAAAATGAGCAGCAAGCGCGATTCGGTTGCGGTAAGGTCTATAGTTTTTTCATGTAGTATCAGCTTCCTGTTTTTCGAATCGAAAAACACCGAGCCTAAAGTTAAAACATCAGTATACTGATGGTCAGGCAAAACTCTTTGTGGTTTAACCGATCTGAAAAACATAAAACCAACCAATGCAAAAAATGGCAGGCTCCCCAAAAGGTATGCGTTATTTACTATATGTAAGCCTGCGGGTTTAAATTTAATGTTGATCTTATAGCAAGCTCTTGGCTGTTCCCTACCTATACAGGCTACAATATCATCTTTTTTATTTTTAGATACAGCATATCCATAGGCTATACTTAAGTTTTCACAATTTAAAACATTTACAACATAATCGCTGGCCAGCGGGTCATTGGCTAACAAACGCCGGGTAGTATTTACCAGAAAGGCAGGTTGAAAAGTAAGATCGTTCTCAAAGCTTATCTGGTATTCATTTTCTGCAATCTTTGTTATAGGGAGTACCCTTGATGTGCTATCGCCCGACTGTAAAAGCATTTCATGCCCTATCCTGCGGAGTAAGACTTCCCTTCTGGAACTGTCAAAATCTTCATTATCTGCCATACTGAAAGCTACACAAAATGCAGAGGCAAATAAGAGCAGCAATAACCCAAACAGTTTTTTCTGTTTTCCGGAGAGGGGAATTTGGCTATTAAACATACTGTTTACTATTTATTTACAAAGTTTACATTTTTATTTACAATCTAAATCCATCTGGCTGAAAGATCTCAAATAATTTCGCTGTACCAATTAAATAAGATATGAAAAATAAAAGAAATGTTTTGTACAGCATGGTAATCATGTTGGCAGGGGTAATTAGTTTTTCGGTACAATGCCAACAAAAAAACGGCATTCAGGATGCCGTTAAAACCGAAGGCGCATCTACCTCTCAGGGCCCCAATAGCATAGTCCGTACCGTTAAGCAGGATAAAAAAGGCAGTATCTGGATTGCCTCATGGGAGGGTATTTTTAAATATGATGGGAAATTGTTTACCAATATTACTAATAAAGTCAGTTCTGCCCGCTTCTTTTCTGTTTTAGAAGATAGTAAAGGAAATTTTTGGTTCGCTTCTGTTGGTTCAGGTGTTTACTATTACGATGGGAAATCCTTTAAAAATTTCACAACTAAAGATGGGCTTGCTAATGACCGCGTTACCAATATTTATGAAGACAAAACCGGCATTATCTGGTTTGGCACTGAGGGTGGAGCAAGCCGCTATGATGGGAAATCGTTTAAAAATTTTAAGATGAGTGAAGCCTCTCCCCTTACTGAGGGTGATTCTGTACATAGTTCAGCTTACCAAAACCCTATACCTAAAGATAGCTGGATGCATAATGATGTGAATGCCATTATTGAAGACAAAACAGGAAAATTTTGGTTTGCTACAAGAGGCAATACCTTTACGTATGACGGAAAGGTATTTACTGCTGTAACCAGTAAAGACGGTAAACCTTTTACAAACGTTCGTTCAATTATCAAAGACAAAAAAGGTAACATCTGGCTTGGTGGGGCCGATGGCCTTTGGCACTATGACGGTAAAACATTTACAAATTTTACCCAAAAGTTTGTTGGCTATATTTACGAAGATAAAGAGGGAAATATATGGACCAGTTCAGAAACGGATAATAATCAGGTCTGGGTGCTTTCCCGGTATGACGCCAAGTCCTTGTATAATAAAAAACCAATAGTAACCGAAATAGCAAATAAACCCATGATTTTCGGGATTTTAGAAGATGATAAAGGAAACATCTGGTTTGGCGCTTTTGATGGGGTGCATCGTTATGATGGCAAGACCATTACAAACTTTAATTTAAATAGCGGGCATTAGGTTTTACCACAAAGGTTCTTAGGTGTTGTTTTTTCAGCTATAAGCAGTAGCTATCTAACTAAGCCACAGCTTACGGTAACCACCATCTGCGTCATAATCAGCCGCTTGTTTTTGTATATTAAAATAGCGGTTTTGGCGCGGGTCGTTGCCCACGCCGGCTATGTAGGCCCAGTTGCCCCAGTTATTGCACACATCATAATCTATAAGCTGCTGCTCAAAATAAGCTGCGCCATAACGCCAGTCTATTTTAAGGTCGTGGCACAGGTAGCTTGCTACATTTTGCCTGCCGCGGTTGCTCATAAAGCCGGTTAACTTAAGCTCCATCATATTGGCATCTACAAAATCGTTGCCGGTTTCGCCATTAATCCACTGCCTTAATATGCGCTCATTATGTGGTGGGTTTACGGGTGGCTCGTTTTTAATGCCGCCTTTGTTAAATAGTTTAGTATGGTGCTTACACATCATAAAGCAAAAATAATCCCTCCACAACAATTCAAAAAACAGCCATTCTGTACCTTCATTAGCACCAAATTCTTTTTCATATTCTTTTAAATCATTGTACACCGCCCGGGATGACAGGCATCCCTGTGCCAGGAAAGCACTAAATTTAGACGAATAATTCTCGCCCTTAAGTTCATTACGGGTATCTTTATAATGGACAATGGCATGGGTTTCATAAAAAAAGGTGTTTATGCGTTTAAGCCCTTCCCCCTCCCCGCCTTTAAATTGTATCGATGCACGGGAGTCCTGTTCGGTGGGTTCTAATCCCAGTTCGCTTAATTTGGGCAGAATGGCAGGAGGCAGTTTAGGCGATGCTATTACTGTGGGCCTCGCCACCACATGGGGCACTACACAGTGTTTTTGTACCTTAACCCTAAAGTTTGTAAATACATCAGGAATGCTTTCTATACTAAACGGCAGGTCTTTTTCATGAAATAAAGTGCTTTCGCCTACAGAATGCAATTCGCAGTTTGCCGCCTTTAATGCCTGCTTTATTCTTTTTTGTGTCATAATTTCCTCAGGGGCCACCTCTTTTTTTGCATAAATGGCCGTTGCATTATACATGCGGGCAATCATGGCCAGTTGTTTTTCCGGGTTGCCCTTCACTACTATAAGGCCAGATCCTGTTTCGCGCAGGCGTGTATCAAGGTCGGCCACTGCCTCAAGTATAAATTGTGCCCTAAAAGATCCTGTTTTTTTAAATCCGTAAGAAGCGGTATTGTAATGGTTTTCATCAAAACAATACACGGGTATTACATGGTCGCTTTCTTTAATTGCTGTTACAAGGGTTTCATTATCATACAGCCGCAAATCGGTTTTAAACCAAATTATAGAAGTTTTCATAGCGCAACAGGTATAGGGGTGGTTAGTAAAGTTATGGTTATTTAAGTTAAAATTTACAGATTAATATAATTTTTGTGATTAAAAATCAAATAATTATATTATGTGTTATAATACTTACAACTACTGCTCTTGTAGATTTTGCGATGTTTGTATTTGTGCTATTTTATGCACAGCAATGTAGTGTCTATCTTAAAAAACAGGTATTTTTACAACTCTAAATTTTAAAAAATGAAAATAGAAATCTGGAGTGATATTATGTGCCCGTTTTGTTATATAGGCAAGCGCAAGTTTGAGGTGGCACTGGCGCAGTTTGAACATAAAGATACTGTAGAGATAGAATGGAAAAGCTTCCTGCTTTCGCCTGAAATGCAAACCGACCCCTCAAAAACCATTCACCAGTTCTTAGCCGACCACAAAGGCATTAGCCTTGATGAGGCTACAGGAATGAATGACAATGTGGCCCACATTGCCGCACAGGTGGGACTGCAATATAATTTTGACAAGACCATTCCTGCAAACAGTTTTAATGCCCACCGCTTTTTGCATTTTGCAAAACAGCATGGCAAACAAAACGAAGCCGAAGAGCATTTGTTTAAGGCGTATTTTACCGAGGGTAAAAATATAGACGATGCCCCAATACTTATGGATATGGCTACAAGCCTTGGCCTTGATGCCAAAGCCTTTGCGGCTGCCATGGGTAACGGCGATTTTACAAACGATGTTATTGCCGACATACAAGAGGCGCAGGCACTTGGCGTACGCGGTGTACCGTTCTTTGTTTTCGACAGGAAGTATGCGGTATCGGGAGCACAGGACCCTGCTGCGTTTTTAGAAACACTTGAAACAGTTGCGAGTAGTCAGTAGATAGTAATCAGTTTTCAGTCGCAGTCGCACAAAATAGTCGGCAGTTAGTACCACAGTTTCAAGTTTCAACCGTAACTGCGACTGCGACTGAAAACTAAATATACTCAGGAAAACCCGTACAAAAATACATTTACCGTTTTTTATAAGCTATGTGCCTGATATTATTGCTACATAAATAAGTTAAAATTATTATAATAGTGCCAAAACAGTTATATTTGGCACTTTTAAAACAAACAACAAAACAAAATTTATGTCTATCTGGAGAAAGAAACCATTGCATATTTTACTGGCTGAGTCGGCAGAGTCAGAAAAAGGCTTAAAAAGAACCTTAACGGCCTGGTCGTTAATTGCTTTAGGAATCGGGGCCATTATTGGTGCAGGTTTATTTGTAAGAACGGCAACCGCCGCTGCACAAAATGCCGGTCCATCTGTAACTATTGGGTTTATAGTGGCCGCTATTGGCTGTGCCCTTGCGGGTTTATGCTACGCCGAGCTTTCTTCATCTATTCCTATTTCGGGTAGTGCCTACACCTATACGTATGCCACTATGGGCGAATTCCTTGCATGGATAATAGGATGGGACTTAATATTAGAATATGCTGTGGGGGCAGCTACCGTGGGCATTGCCTGGAGCGAATACCTCAATAATTTACTGGTCACGGTGCTGCATACCAGCCCTATACCTTATGAGTGGTGCCACTCGCCGTTTCAAACTTCGGCCGATGGTGTTTCCGGAATTATGAACATCCCTGCACTTTTTATTGTTGCGGCTATAAGTTTACTTCTAATAAAAGGTACACAGGAATCAGCATTTGTTAATGGCCTGATCGTACTTGTAAAAGTGGCAATTGTAGTGCTTGTAATAGTTTTAGGCTGGCAGTTTATTAACCCTGTTAATCATGCAACATATATCCCGGAGCCAAGTAAATATATTGATGATTCTGGTGTGAGCCACAGTTTTGGGGGTATTATGGGTATACTTGGTGCGGCCGGTACAGTATTCTTCGCCTTTATAGGTTTTGATGCCGTGAGTACCGCAGCGCAGGAAACAAAAAACCCTAAGCGCGATATGCCTATAGGTATCCTTGGGTCGCTTGCTGTGTGTACCGTGTTGTACATACTTTTTGCCCACGTGCTTACAGGTATTGCCACCGTAGAAGATTTTAGGACAACGGGCAAAGAAGCATCTATTGCATTTGCCATAAACAAATACATGATAGGGTATGAATGGCTGGGTAGTTTTGTAACCATAGCTATTATTGCCGGTTTCTCATCTGTAATACTTGTAATGTTATTAGGCCAAAGCCGCGTGTTCTATGCTATGGGTAAAGATGGTTTATTACCATCATTCTTTAGCCACCTGCACCCTAAATTTCAAACACCGTACAAAGCTAACCTTGTCATTCTTGTAATTGTAGGCCTTTTTGCTGCCTTTATTCCCGGAGATATAGTGGGCGATATGTCGAGTATAGGTACATTGTTCGCTTTTATATTGGTATGTATATCTGTAATTGTATTGCGTAAGACAGAACCGGATATGAAGCGTGAATTTAAAACTCCTTTGGTGCCTTTTGTTCCAATACTTGGTGTTATTGTATGTTTCGCTATGATTTATGGCTTAGGCTGGCTTAACTGGCTAAGGCTTATAGTATGGATGGTACTGGGTGTAATTGTTTATTTTTCATACAGTAAAAACAGCAGTATACTTGGTAAAAAAGAAAAAGAATAACAAACACAAATAAGTTATTCGATGTAAAGTCCCAACAGTTGTAAGGCTGTTGGGACTTTTTTTATGCGCTCTTATTTAGTTTGTATTCTTACATTTGTAAAACCTACCTTAACCCAATGACAAAACAGGAACTCCGCAAAAAATATAAAGAATTAAGACAGGCTATGCCGCTGGATGTAACCCAGGATGAAAGCCTCGCAATAGCCAATAAGCTCCTTACGCTTGACATTTGGAGCAAAACGTACTTTCATATTTTCCTGGCTATGGAAAACCAAAAGGAGGTGCATACCGATTTTATACTGAATATACTTGCCGGAAAAGATAAAGAGGTTATTGTATCGCGGTCGGATTTTGAAAGCTGCAGCATGGTGCACTACCTCCTTACAGATAATACCAAACTGGTACTTAGCAGCTATGGTATTCCTGAACCTGTAGAGGGTATAGAAGTCCCGCCTGCTAAGATGGATGTAGTATTTGTACCTCTTTTAGCTTTTGATAAAAAAGGGCACCGGGTAGGCTACGGCAAAGGTTTTTACGACCGGTTTCTTGCCGAATGCAAGCCTGATGTTATAAAGATAGGACTGTCTTTTTTTGAAGCCGAAGCCGAAGACATTCCGCATAACCCTACAGATATAGCGCTGGATTATTGCGTAACGCCTAAAAGGGTTTATGCATTTTAGGCGTATCTAACTTTGGTAATAACTATCCTTTTATAAACTTTAACTGCTGCGTACCCTCGTTAGTTATTAGTGTTATAAAGTGCATGCCTGTGGCAAGACCGCTAACATTAAACGATGTTTGGTTACCGGTTTGCAGCACCTTTTGGCCCAATGTGTTAAAAAACGTTGCGCTCTCTACTGTAACACCTTGTGGCAATTGCAGGTTAAGTACATCTTTTGCAGGGTTAGGATATAGTGTTATAGTTTTATCTGCATTAAAAGTCGCGGTGCCCAGCGTTACCTCATTAAAGGCTATTATATCATAAAACGGATTAAAATCTACACTGTCAAGATTATTAAAAGGCAGGGCAACATCTATTTGCTGATGGTTAACGGTATTGTCTAAAATGGTGTCAAAAAAAGTTCCATCACTACTGTAAAAGCGTATGGGCAAAGGTGATTCAAAGAAAGTAACTGATGCATCCGATTGCGTTTGGTGCAGTGTTACCGTAACGTGGCCTGTTGCTGCCGGGGTAACAATAACATTATAGGTAGGAAAACCCTGATTGTACACCCAGTCGTTAAAAAACTCCGTAAGGTCTAAGCCACTCGCGGTTTCCATGTGTGCTTTAAAATCGGGTGTCTTAGCATAGGCATAAGCGAGGTTGCTATCTGCCAGGTAATTTTTTACACCCTGAAAAAAGTTGGCATCCCCCATTTTTATGCGCAGCATGTGCAGCACCATAGCGCCTTTATCATAAGACAGCCTGCTGCTAAAAATACGGTTTACAGATAGTGTATCGGCATCGGTAAGGTAAACTGCGCCTCCGGGTTGCGAAGTAATGTTATACAGGTTTTCCAGTTTCCAGTCGGTAAAGCTGTCGGCTCCATCCTGATGTTCTACAACAAGCCCCGAAAGATACGTGGCAAAACCTTCGTTAAGCCAGATGTCTTTCCATGAACCACAGGTTATTTTGTCGCCGAACCACTGGTGGGCCAGCTCGTGTGCAATAAGGTCGCGGTTAAAACCTCCCATAAATGAAACCGTGGTATGTTCCATCCCTCCGCCAAAACCACACTGTGCATGGCCATATTTTTCGGCGCTAAAAGGATAAGTTTCAAATGTAGATTCGTAAAAATCTATAATAGCAGGAGTAGCCATTACCTGGGTATGTGTAAGCTCATACATCTCGGGGTATAGATAGTTTACAACCGGGAACGTGTTAGGTGCTGTACCGGCAGTTTCGGTAAAAACGGTATAGTTACTAATGGCAATGGCTACAAGGTAAGCCGGTATGGCATAATTGTGGGTAAAATGCGTGGTCTTGGTGCCATCATTATTAATTACTGCATCCTGCTCTACGCCATTACTTACAGATACATATTGTTGCGGGGCAGTAATGTATACATCTACACCGTCAATCTTATCTACAAGGTCTTGTTTGCAGGGCCACCAGTCTTTGGCACCATAAGGCTCAGACAGTGTCCATAAAATAGGCGATCCGCTGTGGGTACTGGTAACAAAAGAATCAAACCCGCTTGCTAAAGGGGCTCCTTCATAAGTAACCACTACTGTACTGCTGTCTCCCGTTGCCATAGTTTGCTGCAATGTAATAATAAGCTGGTTATTACTGTCCTGTATAAAGCCAAGGCCTGCACCATTTTGTGTAACAGAACTTACTGTTAAATTATTATTAAGGTCAAAAGTTATGGTGCTCATGCTTTCTTTTGCCGTAAACTCTGTAGTAATAACTCCGGCTATATATTGTACTGTAGGGGTTGCCGTAAGGCGCAGTGTTACATGGCCAACATCATAACTGCCGGTATTAAGGTTAGCCACAAAGTTAGATGTGCGGTAGGCAGCCTTCATTTCGGCTTCAGCCAGATTTTGCCGTATAGTGTGGTTATTGGGGTTTACTAACTGCTGTGCAAAAGCATTGGCAAGGCAAAGCAACGTAAGTAATAAAAGTGTATTTTTTTTCATGGGAACCGTAAAAAATTTATCAAATATAATTATTAATCCCTGTTGTTTTAAAAATTGAGGTAAGTAACTGTTATATGCAGGTATATACGATAAAAGTTGAGGTGTGGTAAGACTTATATGGATTATTTTCTCTGGTGCTTTAATTACTGGGAATTAATCAATCCCATGATTTAAATAAAAGAGATTTATTGGCTCCGCTACTCTACTGTCCGAATAGCAGCGTGTGAAGAGGAGTAAGTATCAAAAAAAATCTTTGTTAAGAATATGCTAAAAAAGCCGCTAAAAATGTTATTTTTGAAAATCAAATAACACTAATGAGAATCATTTCTTACAATGTAAATGGCATTCGCGCTGCATTTACAAAAGGATTTATAGAATGGCTGCAACAAGCCAACCCCGATATTATTTGCCTTCAGGAAATTAAGGCCACCCACGACCAGGTTGCCATTGCCGAAATTGAAGCTGCGGGCTACCCATACCACTACTGGTTTTCGGCACAAAAAAAAGGCTATAGCGGTGTGGCTATATTCAGTAAGCACAAGCCCAACAATGTAGTGTATGGCACCGGTATAGAGCACATGGATTTTGAAGGCCGCAACCTGCGCCTGGATTTTGACACGTTCTCTGTAATGAGCCTTTACCTTCCATCTGGCACAAACATAGACAGGCTGGGTCATAAGTTTAAGTACATGGACGATTTTCAGGAATATATTACAAACCTTAAACAGGAGTTGCCCAATCTTGTAATTTGTGGCGACTACAATATTTGCCATGAAGCGATAGACATTCACGACCCAATTCGTAATGCAAAGGTATCGGGTTTCCTGCCGGAAGAAAGAGCATGGATTAACACCTTTATAAACAATGGTTTTGTAGACAGTTTCAGGCACTTTAATAAAGACCCGCACCATTACAGCTGGTGGAGCTACCGCGCCGGTGCCCGTGGCAATAACAAAGGCTGGCGTATAGATTATGCCCTTGTTACAGAACCTATGAGGGAACGCCTTACCCGCGCTGTAATACTGCCCGAAGCCAAACACAGCGACCATTGCCCGGTTATGGTAGAATTTGAATAGAATATTTTACCACGAATTACACAAATTTACACTAACTGATGGTTGGAGTTTTTATTACCCGATTTTACCAATTAGTAGTTTAACTATATTGAAAAGAATAAAACAAATACAAAAATGATTAAAAGAGTATCTATTGGCCTTTTGGTACTGGCATTAACCACGTCTTCGTGCGTTTCTAAAAAAGTATACAAAGACCTTGAAAGTAAGTATGCCGACCTTAAAAAAGAAAACCGCGCCACGGCCGATGAAAACAGTAAGCTAAGTAAAGAGCGCAATGCGCTCGACCTTAAAAATAAAGACCTGCAATCGCAGCTTGATAAGGCTAAAGCCGAACGCGACAAGCTGTCTGCCGATTATGCAGCTACAAAAACAACGCTTGATAATTTAAAAACATCGTATGCAGCGCTTGAAAAAGACAGCGGCGCGGCGTTAGATACCAACGTGAAAAAGAACCGCGAGCTTCTTGCCCAACTTGAAGCTAAGGAGAAGGCCCTTGCTGCCGAACAGGAAAGGCTGAACAAGCTTAAAGCTGAATTACAGGAGCGCAGTGCCCGTGTAGATGAGCTTGAAGGTAAAATGGCTGCTCAGGAAGCCGGTATGACAGCCCTTAAAAATAAGCTAAGTAAAGCGCTTAACAGTTTTGAAGGCAAAGGCCTTACCGTAGAGCAAAAGAACGGAAAGGTTTATGTGTCTATGGAGAACAAACTACTATTTGGCTCTGGTAGCTGGATCGTGGGCCCGGAAGGTAAAAGGGCAGTTGTTGAAGTGGCTAAGGTTCTTGCAGATAATCCTGATATTGCCGTGCTTATAGAAGGCCATACTGATAATGTGCCTTATGCAGGCGGCGGACAAATTGCAGATAACTGGGACCTGAGTACCAAGCGTGCTACTGCTATTGTTACCATTATTAAGGATAACAAAAAGGTAGACCCTAAAAACCTTACCGCAGCAGGCCGCAGTGAGTTTGCCCCTGTAGCATCTAATGATACTGCCGAAGGTAAATCTAAAAACAGGAGGATAGAGATTATCCTTACTCCTAAACTGGATGAAATTTCTAAACTGCTAAACGAGTTGTAGTGGTTTAATTTAAAGATACGTAAAGACCCGCAGGACTATTTCCTGCGGGTTTTTTATGTAATACCATTTGTAGATTTAATGTAGACTTATTTAAAAATAGTATTTAATAAATGCTACTCACAAAAGTTATACTCACCTTTAGCACAAGCTTTTCCGGTATTTATAATAGTGTGCGATTGTTCTTTTTCGCCGCGAAGTACACGTGCCATAAAAGATGTAATTTCCTGTGGCTGTTTGGCAAAAAGTTCGTCGCTGTACTCATGCCCACCGCCGCAAAACGTATACAAATTCGCAGTACCGTTTAAATCAACAATATGATTATAAATAGAATATGACCCAAACAGCATAAGCCAGCCTGTAGACCCCGGCGGGCAGTAATGGTGCGAAGCTGTGGCATAAGGCACCGTAACGTCGCAACTGCCATGAAAAAAGAGTGCCGGGATTACATTCTTTTTAGTAATAAGGTTAAGATCCATTATGGCTCCTGAGCCTGATATTATACCGGCATATTTAAAACTTTCGGGTAATTTTTCGGGGTATAATGCCATTGCGTTCCTGTCCCAAAAAGCAGCGTGCAGGGCAGTCTCGGCACCGGCACTGCTACCCGATATAAATATCTTATTAGTATCTATACTATATTTTTCGCTGTTCTTAATAAAAAACAGGGTAGCCTGCCATAACTGGTTGGCCGCTATCTGGAATGCCTTAACTTTTTCGGGCAATTTGCCATCGCAGCTAAACTTTTTACCCTTCATGTACAGCGTATAAGTAATAGAAGCTGCGGCATAGCCCTGCGTTGCTGCATATTTGGCAATATGGTGACCGTCTTCGCGCTTACCTCCAGAAAATCCACCGCCGTGTACATGTATAAGCAAAGGCAATTTTTCTTTACTTTTAGTTTTAGGTAAAAACAGGTCGAGTTCCAGTTTTGTGCTGTCGTTTACAAAATAAGTAAGTGTTTTAAAATCCTGCGCATTTAAAGATGATATTGCCAGGAAAGCAAGGAGGATAAACAATTGTTTTTTCATTATAATTTTAGATAGATGGTGTTTTGGACAAACTAAGTTACTAAAATAGATAGCAATGCAATTGAAATCCTGAAATTAAATTCGTTTTTGCAACTTACTCTACAGAGTTAACCACCAACAGGGTGTTTTATAATGTGATCTGGAAAAATTATATTATACCCTCAAAGTAAACAATTACTTCTTTATTTATACTCCAGCTTAGATGCTTTAAATACTTTAACCCATTTATTTTCAAAAGCTTTATCAAGCGTTGGCGATTTAACAGCAACGTAGTTTACAAACAGCTCGCTATCGCCCTGTACAATGTAATACAGCCGCGACTGTGGCTGTGGGTCGTAATGAAACCTGGGTATCTCTACCTTAAAAATTACATAAACACTTTTGTCCTTTACTTTAGGCTTGCTTTCTATTACGGTAAACCTGGCATTTGAGGCTTCTTCCCTGGTCGATTTTTTATACATTTCTATTATACCTGTGGGCGTTAAATCGCTTATATGCTTAATAACAGTATTATTTAAAAGAAGCGTCCATTTGTCGGGCTGCTCATCCTGCGGGATAGACTGAATTACGTGCATGTTGCCAAGGTTTTCGTCAGATCCTACTTTAAAAGTATATTCATCGGGCAGCGGTGTAACAATCGTTTGTTTTCGCGACTGCGCAAAAGATGTTGCTGCTAATAAGAACAGCAAAGTAACTAAAAGATTTTTTTTCATGGGGAATGAATTTTGTTGTCAAATATATTGCTTTATCACATTAGTTATTGCCCTCAAAACAAATTTAAATTCAGCATCATGTAGGGTAAAACACAATATGATTGTTACCTTATTACAACAATTAAACCACTAATTATGAAACCATTACTTTTAACATTTTTGTTATTGTTAACATTTGGCTGCAGCGATGATGATGCTGTAACTACTCCCGAACCTCAAAACATAAGCCCTGCACTGGTTGCAAAAGGGGTTTTGGCCAACACACAAAGCTTTGCCGTAGAGAACCGTGTTATAACGACCAATGCACAATGGCAGCAATTGTTAACCCAAATGCGGGAATCGCGCGAAGACATTACCGACATTTTTACAGAGACCACTATTGATTTTAATGAGTACCAGGTTATAGCTTCTTACATTATAAGCAGCAGTGGCACTACAATAGATGTTACGGCTGTAGTAGAAAATGCCGATAACATTACTATAACCCTCGAAAATTTGCGCAAAGGCGCCACCCAGGATGTTACACACCCGTTTAACATTATTAAAATACCACAGTCGGACAAACCAATAATCTTTGAAGACCTGACAGATCCCCATAATTAAGCCTTTAATATATTTAAAACAACAACGCCCGCGATTGCGGGCGTTTGTAATTACAATAATTGATTATTAAGAAACACAAATATTCTTCCTGCTAACCACATCTCACCCCATTTTTACCATAACATAAAAAAAATCATTACTTTCGCAAATCGATTTTTACAAGCATATACTAATGAGCACTAAGTTTACTGAATACAAGGGGCTTGACCTGCCTACAGTGGCCAGCGAAGTCCTTGATTTCTGGAAGAAAGAGAATATATTTGAGCAAAGCGTAACCACCCGCGAGGGCAAGCCGCAATATGTGTTTTACGAAGGGCCGCCCAGCGCAAATGGCCTTCCCGGAATTCACCACGTTATGGCCCGCGCCATTAAAGATATTTTTTGCCGCTACCATACCCAAAAAGGCTATCAGGTAAAACGTAAAGCCGGATGGGATACCCACGGCCTGCCGGTAGAGCTTGGTACAGAGAAAGAACTTGGCATTACTAAAGAAGATATAGGCAAATCCATTACTGTAGAAGAGTATAACGAGGCGTGTAAGCGCACCGTAATGCGCTATACCGATGTATGGAACGACCTTACCGAAAAAATGGGCTACTGGGTAGATATGCAAGACCCGTATGTTACCTACAAGCCTAAATATATGGAAACCGTATGGTGGCTGCTTAAGCAAATTTACGACAAGGGTTTGCTGTACAAAGGCTACACCATACAGCCGTATTCGCCTAAAGCGGGTACAGGGTTAAGCAGCCATGAGGTTAACCAGCCGGGTGCTTATAGGGATGTGACCGATACTACTATTGTGGCACAATTTAAAACTTTGCCTGATACTTTGCCCGAATTCCTTAAAGGTTTTGGTGCTATAGATATCATGGCATGGACTACTACACCGTGGACACTTCCATCTAACACCGCATTAACCATAGGGCCAAACATAGACTACGTTTTGGTACGCACGTTCAATCAATATACATTCGAGCCTATTAATGTTGTACTTGCTAAGAACTTAGTAGGTAAACAGTTTGGCAAAGCGTATTTTGAAAGCAGTGAAGAAACCGATTTTGCTAACTTTAAAGAAGGTGATAAAAAATTCCCGTACCAGATATTAGCTGAAGCTAAAGGAAAAGACCTTGTAGGCATTCGTTACGAGCAGCTGCTTCCTTATGTATTGCCGCATCAAAATCCGGAAAATGCCTTTAGGGTAATTGCCGGCGACTTTGTTACTACAGAGGATGGTACCGGTATAGTGCACACTGCCCCTACTTTTGGTGCAGATGATGCCAAGGTGGCTAAAGAGGCTAAGCCCGAAGTACCACCAATGCTTGTGCTGGATGATCTTGGTTTCCCAGTGCCATTGGTAAACCTTCAGGGTAAATTTACCAGCCATGTAGGCAGCCTTGACAACCCTAACGGGAAACCGCTGGAGCTTGCAGGCAAATATGTTAAGAACGAATATTATGATGCAGGAACGGCTCCGGAGCGTTCGGCAGATGTAGAGATATCCATTTACCTTAAAGAGAACAACAAAGCCTTTAAAGTAGAAAAATACGTACACAGTTACCCGCACAGCTGGAGGACCGATGAGCCCCTGCTGTATTACCCTCTTGACAGCTGGTTTATAAAGGTGACTGATGTTAAAGAAAAAATGTTCGAGCTAAACGAAACAATTAACTGGAAGCCTAAGGCTACCGGTGAGGGCCGTTTTGGCAACTGGCTTAAAAATGCCAACGACTGGAACCTTAGCCGTTCGCGCTACTGGGGTATCCCGTTGCCTATATGGAGGACAGACGATAAGACCGAAGAGGTACTTATAGGCAGTGCCGAAGAGCTTTACAACGCCATCGAAAAATCGGTTGCTGCGGGAGTTATGGAGAGCAACCCGTTTGCAGGCTTTGAGCCGGGCAATATGAGCGACGAAAATTACGACCTTATAGACCTGCATAAAAATGTGGTAGATAAAATTGTACTGCTTTCGCCAACGGGCAAACCTATGAACCGCGAAAGCGACCTTATAGATGTTTGGTTTGATAGTGGTGCTATGCCCTATGCACAATGGCATTACCCTTTTGAAAACAAAGATTTAATTGACAACCACAAGGCTTTCCCTGCCGACTTTATTGCCGAAGGGGTAGACCAGACGCGTGGGTGGTTTTATACACTGCACGCTATTGCTATATTAGTATTTGGCGAAGTGGCTTATAAAAATGTAGTAAGTAACGGACTTGTGCTGGATAAGGCCGGACAAAAAATGAGCAAGCGCCTTGGTAACGCGGTAGACCCTTTTACCACTCTTGCAGAGTATGGCCCAGATGCTACACGCTGGTACATGATAAGCAATGCCAACCCGTGGGATAACCTTAAGTTTGATATTGAAGGTGTGGCCGAAGTGCGCCGTAAATTCTTTGGTACACTATATAATACGTATTCGTTCTTTGCGCTATATGCAAATATTGACAACTTTACCTATGCCGAGCCGGAAGTTCCATTGGAAGAGAGGCCGGAGATTGACCGCTGGATATTAAGCGAGCTTAACACGCTTATAAAAGATGTTGATGCTTTTTATGCCGAATATGAGCCTACTAAAGCTGCCCGTGCCATAAGCGATTTTGTACAGGAAAACCTAAGCAACTGGTACGTGCGTTTATGCCGCCGCCGTTTTTGGAAAGGCGAGTATGCGCAGGATAAAATTGCAGCTTACCAAACCCTGTATACCTGCCTGGTAACAGTGGCTAAACTTAGCGCACCTATAGCGCCGTTCTTTATGGACAGGCTGTACAAAGATTTAACACAGGCTTCACAGTCAGAAAAGTATGATAGTGTACATTTGGCCGAGTTTCCGGTATATGCTGATAACTTTGTTGATAAATCGCTTGAAAGCCGTATGCAGAAGGCACAAACCATATCATCATTAGTATTATCTTTACGTAAGAAAGAGATGATTAAAGTGCGCCAGCCGTTGCAAAAGGTAATGATTCCGGTACTTGACGCAAAACAGAAGGCTGAAATTGAAGCCGTTGCCGAGCTTATAAAAGCAGAGGTAAATGTTAAGGAAATAGTGCTTATGGATGATGCCAGCGGCGTTCTTGTTAAGAGCATCAAGCCGAATTTTAAAGCTCTCGGCCCACGCTTTGGCAAAGATATGAATCTGGTTAGCAAAGAGATACAAAACTTTACCCAAGAGCAGATAGCAGCTATAGATGCAGCAGGCGAACTGGATATTGTAGTATCGGGAAAAAGTATTACTTTAACCGCCGAAGATGTAGAAATAGCATCGCAGGATATACCGGGATGGCTGGTGGCAAATGCAGGCGGTATTACCGTAGCCCTGGACATTACCCTTACCGATGAACTTAAAAAAGAAGGCGTTGCCCGCGAGCTTGTAAACAGGATACAGAACATTCGTAAAGACAGCGGATTTGAAGTGACCGACAGGATTAAGGTATACCTTAAGGATAATGCAGTCTTAGAACAATCCGTTAAGGCAAACGAATCGTATATTAAGAGTGAAACACTTACAGATGAGCTTATTTTTAGCCCTGATGTAGAAAATGGAATAGAAATTGAGTTTGACGATATAAAAACCCTAATATTAATTTCAAAATAGATAATTGACAATGGTAGATGAGCAGCAAATAAGATACTCTGACGCAGACCTTGCAGAGTTTAAGGAATTAATTGGCAAAAAGATTGAGAAAGCAAAGGCAGATCTTGACCTGATACGCAGTGCATACATGAACGACCTTAATAATGGTACAGACGATACTTCGCCTACATTTAAAGCGTTTGAAGAAGGCAGCGAAACAATGAGCAAAGAAGCGAACTCGCAACTTGCCATCCGTCAGGAAAAGTTTATCCGCGACCTTAAGAACGCCCTTATACGTATAGAGAACAAAACGTATGGCGTTTGTAAAGTTACCGGCAAGCTTATCAATAAAGAAAGGCTAAAACTGGTTCCCCATGCCACTATGAGCATCGAGGCAAAAAACCTACAACGATAACAACAACAAGAGCTGCCCTTAAACGGGTGGCTTTTTTTATGCATCTTATTAAGGGATGTTGCTTTGTCGTGCACTGTAGTTTTTGGGTAGGACGCATTGCATGGCGTCTAACCTATTTTAAAAGCAGGAGTGAGAGACGCATTCAATGCGTCTCTACGGCGACATGGCGAAGATGACCTTCTTAGTAAAACAAGGAATAAACAAATGTTTATTTACTGCTTAGCTTTGTCCCACAACTCACAGGCTTCATCTTCCAGTTCTACCTCTATGGTATAATGTGTAAAAGGGTACTGCTTTAGTATCGCTTTTACATCGCGTTTAACCTGTATCATTTCAGGAAAAGTATCTACACCTTTTGTAGTAATATGGGCGGTGTACACATGGTGCTCCCCCTCCAGCGACCAGATGTTTATATGGTGCATAGAAACCACATGGGGTATCTGCAAAATTTTAAGTTTAATCTCTTCGGCATCAATATCAGCCGGAGAACCCTGTAATAATATTACAAGCGTTTCCTTAAGCCTGCCTATTACATTATAAAGTATAAAAAGTGTTATGCCTAAAGATAGTGCAGGATCTAACCACGGCGCATCAGTAAACATCATTACTACAGATGCTATTAATACCGCTGCCCAGCCCAGTACATCTTCTATAAGGTGCCAGCTTACCACGCGCTCGTTTAGCGATGTACCGCCACTAAGCCTAAAAGCTGCATAACCGTTTACCGCAATACCTAACAAAGCAAAATAAAGCATACCCTGCGCATCGGCAGGTTCGGGGTGCATAAGCCTGTTTACGGCCTCATAAATTACAAACCCCGAGCCTACTACCAGTATTACGCTGTTAAGCAACGCCCCTAACAATGAAAATCGGCTGTAGCCAAAGGTAAACTTACTATCGGCACCGGTTTTAGATTTGTTGTGCAAATACCACGATATACCCAGCGATAAGCTATCGCCCAGGTCGTGCAGTGCATCAGATAATATAGAGACGCTGTTTACATAAAACCCACCTATAACCTCTAAAATGGTAAAACCTAAATTAAGGAAAAAAGCAGCTTTAATATTCTTTGCCGAAACATTATGGGAGTGGTCATGGCCGTGCGAATGGCTATGGGAATGATCGTGAGGCATGAGGCAGTTTAGTTTCGTATAAATTTACGAAGGATTATGTATAACGCCGATAATAAAACATTAAAAAACAGTCAATATTATCTATAAAACAGCTAAAGAAATATCATCGGAATCTCCTCTGCTCCTACATTATAATCTGTACAATATGTATTAAAAACCCAAAGATGATTATCTATAAGTATAAAGTCCTGCGGTTTTTCTACTTGCAAAATATTTAATGCCTCCACAAACTCATTATATTTAGAATGCTTATCAAAATAAAAATGCACACCTTTAATAGTATCGTTTGCAGCAGAAATATCTCTAACAGCGTCCTGAGCCTTTTGCATTTGCGCAGTGTCCCACTCTTTATCACCAGTAATTTTTATAGTAATGTAATCTCTTTTATGATTATCTAATGCATGTTGCATTTTATCGTCATCGACCCATACAGGAATTGCGGTTTCATTAGTTACGATATTTACTTTGTATAAATAATAAAATAATAACACCGGAGTAAGCAGCGTTATTGCCGTTAGCCCCTGTAATGCAAAATGCCTTCTATGTGGTATCATAATTATCTATTTTAGTTATACAACATTTGATGAAATACTAAAACCTACAACCATAAACACTGCAATGATTATAAAAAATATCAGGAACTTTTTTACATCGGCAATGGTATAACCGGGCTTTAAAACTCCCGATGCGAAATAAGGTGATGCCAATGTAACCACTGCAAATAATATAACTACAACAAACGCCAACTGCATGGCAGAAAGAAACGCCACTAAGCTACCTGTTAGCGACATATTAACAGCTCCATAAATAACTATGGCAAGCCATAAGGTAAGCAGCATAACAAGAGGCTTTGTTTTCATGGCAAAACCTCCCTGAGTTTGCAGCTCCCTTACCTCTGTTTGTGCGCGGTGCCCTATGGCATCAGTATTTGCCATAAAGCCGGTAGCCTCTATTTGCCTTAGTAATTCGGCGGGGCTTTTAGACGACCAGAATACCACCTCATCTTTATACTGCGGTACTTTATGATGAATTTTAATGCCCGCACCCATTTTATAACCTCGAGGATGAGGCATTAAAGAAATAATATCGCCGGGTAAAAAAACAAGTTTACCAATAAGGCTAACATTAAGTTCCAGCTTATTGCGGGTTACATTTAGTGTAGCAAATGGCCACGACGATTTTAAAGCTCCAATTTTTGCCCCACCTGTATTTTTAAACTCGTTCATAAAACGTTAGTTATGTTAACTACTTTAAAAGTAAAACAAAAAAACATGCGCTAAACTATAGAACATAAAAAAAGGTGCTCCCCTTGCCGGAAGCACCTTTTCATCAAAAGTACAAAACTAACCCTTATACATTAATTGAAATCAAAACGTATGCCAAGAGACAAATTATTCTGATCTATTTCATTATTTGAAAAAACAGGCTGTAAATCGTACTTTGCATACAGGCTAATATCACGATAACCCACATAAGCGCTTACACCATATACAAAATCGTTTACATTATAATTACCTTTTGTCCTGTCTTTAACGTTGTTGCCGTTATCATCTTCAAATTTAATAATCTGTTTTTCTTTTACATTGAGGCCTACATAACCACCTACGCCTAAACGGAAACCCCTTTGTATAGGAAAATAGGTTTTATCGCCGTTTACTTTCTTTTTGGCAAAATCAAACTCTAAGTGTGCAGGTATTACAAGGTTTACATAGCGCAGGCGGGCAACATCTATATCGCGGCCGGCATCTACAAGTATTGTCCTGGCGCCATCTTTTGCAAAAACCCTGTCTCCATCCGGGCGAAGGTTATTGTACTGTAACGACAAGCCATATTTAGCATGCAGCAGGTTGTTCTCTTTAAGTATCCTTGTGTTCCAGCTTACGCCCCACTCATAAAAATCGCTCCTCCATTTAAAATTTTTATCTGCATTACCATCGTTCATAAGCCTGTTTACACCTATTGCAAACACCAGTTGCGATTGTGTTCTCTTATACTCATATACTTTTTTAATAGAATCCTTCACAGAGCGCGACTTGGTATCATACTTAAAAGTAAATCTCCTGCCATTTTTATCCTCTTCAATTTTACCGTCTACCTTATCTTTTACAAGGTCGTCAAGTTTTTGCTGCTCCACCGCAACAAGGGTTTCTATATTGTTTGCGCGTTTTTGGGCAAGTTCCTGCTTTTTCGAATCGGCCTGGGCAGTGGTAATCTCATTTTTTTCTAACTGAACGTTAACCGCCTCAACCTCTGTTTTAAGCGAGTCTTTTTGCTGTTTTGTAATCAGTTCTATTTTATCGCCTATGGCGTTTGCACGGTCGCTAAAAGTTTGTGCACATAATTTTGTAGCGCAAAGGCATAGCAATGCCACTACATAAAAAGTAATAGTTTTCATGTTGTTTTGATTTTAGTAAAAAAATTGTTTTTGATTGATGTTTATTCGTGGTTTCTTGACGCTACCGACGATTTTATTATATTATAATTTTTAGCTACTGATTGCAGCACCTTACCCCTGAAACTCTCGTTAAGCTCTCCCTCTACCGATGTAAGCAGCGAATTAGAATCTACCTTAACCGATTGTTTTTTTGGTTTGCCTGTTGCTGCCATTTGCTCTGTTACTGCCGTACTCTCTACCGATGCCAAAAGATTAGCCGCATCTACCGTAATTTTAGCAGGGCCTGTTTTAACTTTTACAGCATCGTTAACACCTATTGTAGCAGCAACGGCATCTTTGTTTACCATTGGTGCAATTTCATTTTTTGCAGTCTCCTTTTTAACTACAGTTGTTTTGTTATTTACAAAGGCCGCAGGTTTATTATTAGAGACTGTAGTAGTTGTTACAGCAACCGTTTCCTCCTGCTTAATACTTTCACTGTCAATTACCGTGGGTTTAAAACTTTCGCCTACAGATGTTTTTTGCTCACTTTTACCTTCTGTAATCCTGTTATCGTCAGTAGTAATCCCGTTTTTAGTGTTTTGGCTTTCCTGGTTTAAGAATAGCGACCCAACCAGTAACAGGGCCAAAAAACTTGCCGCCATATACATCCAGGTACGGCTGGGTTTCTTTTTCTTTTCTTCGGTAACCGATAGCATGGCATCCAGCCTGTCCCACGCCATCTCTGTGGGCTGTATGGTGCGCTGCTCCAGTTTTTGTTTAAAGTCCTGTTCTAATTTATTCGGTTCCATTTACGTAGTTCTTTTGTTTGTTAATTTGCTCCTGAAGCATCTTGCGTGCATGGCTCAGTTGCGATTTGCTCGTCCCTTCATTTATCCCCAGCATTTTTGCAATTTCCTGGTGTTTAAAACCCTCTATACAATACAGGTTAAAAACCATTTTGTAACCATCCGGCAGGCTGTCTATAAGGCTTTGTATATCATCTACACTAAAGTGGCTCTCTATGTTATTAAACGTGTCCTCTACATAATATTCATCTTCCAGAAAACCCACTTTTTTTTGAACCCTCAGGTACGATATGCATTCGTTTACCATGATCCTGCGTATCCAGCCCTCAAAACTACCTTTGTGCTCAAAATTTTTAAGGTTTGTAAACACCTTCATAAAAGCAGTTATCATTACATCTTCGGCCAGGTGCAGGTCTTTTATATACTGCCTGCAAATACTTAGCATCTTTGGTGCATGCTTAGCATAAATTTTTTGCTGCGCATGCCGGTTGTTATCGGCGGCGAGCTTTATAATGTCTTTCTCTTCCTGGTGTAAATTAATTACTTTCAAAACGGTTCGTGTTGGTTGGTGTGTTGGTCGTTATTGGTTCTCCTTTTCAGTTACAAACCTCCTTCTATAAGCATAGACGACAAGGATTGCAAAATGGTTGCATGAAAGGTAATTATTTTTTTAAAAATATTTTAAACACCTGAAATGCAATTAGATATTTTTTTTATTTTTTTTATCTGATATAGCAATTGCTAAAACATAACTCCATTTAAAAACATGTATCGAAATTTTCTTATTCCGAAAAAAATGTTAATTTTAACAACAATCACCAATATCAACAATTATTTATGAAAAAGACACTCTTAATGTTTGGACTTATCATCGCTACTTCATTTTTTGCCCCTGCAGCCGCACAGATATCTGTAGGGCGCGATAAAGTTGGCTCTCTCGAAAAGTTTAAAAAGGGAGAATATGATATTATTAAAAGCAAGACCAGCATTTTTGTAAACGACGATTTTACCATAGACGAAATGGAAACCATACTAAAACAGGTATGGACAATTAATCCTTATAAAGTAATTTCGAGAGAAGAGTTTGAAAAAAACGCGTCTAAATATGTTACAGAGAACAATGCTATTTGGAAAATGAATGCTCTCTTAAAAACTAAAACAAGCCAAAAAGGTTTTACATCAGAATATCTATATGTGTATTACGAATATTTTTACCCTACCGATATAAAAGAAAAGAAGAAGAAACTGGATTATGATACTAACGAGATCGCAGCAATATTTATGGGTGGTAATACCGATGCCATGTGGGAAATGGTTAGAAAGGTAAAATTTGGCGACCTTCAGGAAGACCTATACAATTACCAGTTAGGATATGTTAAAAACTATTTGCAATATGTAAACAACCTTTTAGTAAACCAGGGCACATCATGGGTATATGATACCGATTATGACAAGGCCAAAGTAAAAGAACTGGCAACAAAAACCATATATGTTCCTGAATATTTAAAAACTAAGAGTATATGGGGATATAAAGATAAAGACCGCCTCAACCCCGATGAACTTTTTGAGAAGTATCCTTATAAATATGAATGGATAAGCGACGAGGCACTAAACAAAAAAATACTTGCCGGTGGCAGCGAAGATTTTTACTACGTATTTTACACAAAAGTAAATGGACAGAAAATGGTAACCGTCACTAATGGTAAAAATGGCGATGTAATTTATAAAGATTACCAAACCATGAGCTACCAACTTAAACCCAAGGACCTGGGAGAACTGGCAGATGCTGTTAAAAAGAGTCTAAAGAAATAATTTTGTATATATATTGATAACGCTGTTAAAAAAGCTTACTTTTTAATAGCGTTATATTTTTTATACTGCCATATCTGTTTACAGATAATGTTATCTGTGATGTATTGTCCTGTATACTTTCGAAATAATCAAGGCAATCACAAAGGGTATTGCAGGTTATAGCATCACCATTAATTGCTACTACAATATCATCCAGGAGTAAACCGGCTTTTTCAGCATTGCTGCCTTTAAAAAGGCTTAGGATTTTATGTTGCCCATTTTCAAACTTAAGCCCAAATCCATAACGCTCCCAACTCTCATTTGACAACTCCTTAAAAGGTTTTAAATACATTTCATTATCAGGAAAATTCAGTGTTACTATGTAATTTTCGATGATAGGGCAACCCAATAATGTAGCCTCAAAATCATTCCCAAAAAACACAGGTTTATTTTTAAACTGTAAAACTCCTATAGAATAATTTGCTTCCATTACTGTAACAGTATTAAGTTTTCTCCCGGCAGTAGTTTCTGAGGCCGCACCTGTTATAAATATCTCTTTACCTGTATTCTTAAATTTTAGGCCGTCTGTTTTGCCCAATTCTAACAAAATATTACTCCCTGTATCAAAAAGCGTTTTTTGTTTCTTACCGTTAATTTTCAAGTCAATGTAAGGCTGTTTAAACTTGTCTAAAGAAACAGGTATTTTAGTAGCACCTTTTAAGCCCGGCAGTTTACGTTTGTCATTAGTTACTATAATTTTACGGCTGCCATAATCTATTTGCCATATACATTTACTTATAATATTAGCACCAATAAAACCTCCGTTAATTTTGCATTTAAGTGCAGGAAGGTTTGTCAGGTTTAATGTACGCATTGCTACATTTTTAAAAGCAAGCCCTGCAATAACAATACTATCGGCATAAAAATTACTATTTTTACCCGATTGCTGTGTGCCAGCTATGGGATATACAGACTTTATCTCATTGCTTATTAATGACAGGGCGCCGGTATCAAAGAGAAAATTATATGTCTCATTACCCAGTCTGGCTTTTATTATAATAGCTCCCCGATCGTATTCAAAAGGCAGTTCATAATAAAAATCATCTTTGGGGATAATCGCATCGTTTTGCTGAGCGTTTAAATTGATGCTATAAAATAACTGGAATAAGAGAAAAGTAAAAAAGAATCGCATTGCCATTAGTTGTTGAGCAATTAATGTATGAATATTATAAATAACAGCCTTCCTTAATTATAGATACCCTGCAAAAAATAAGTGTAAAGATATAACTTACTTCTTCCTCTCTATAACGTAGTTAACCATAAGCATAAGTGCCTCTTTATAGGGCGATGCCGGGTAGCCGGATAGCAGCAGTAAAGCCTCTTCGCGAAACTGTCCCATTTTTTGCTCGGCATAAGTAAGGCCGCCTTTTTGTTTTACAAAATCGATAACCTGCTTTACGCGCTTCTTATCTTTGTTATGGTTTTTAACCGAATTTATAACCCATTTTTTTTCGTCTTTAGAGCAGTTGTTAAGGGCATAAATAAGTGGGAGTGTCATTTTTTGTTCCTTAATATCTATACCTGTAGGTTTACCTATGGCATCATCGGTATAATCAAAAAGGTCGTCTTTTATCTGGAAAGCCATCCCTATCAGCTCGCCAAATTTGCGCATCTTCTCTGTGTCATCCCCTTCAGGGTTTACAGAGCAGGCACCAAGCGAGCAGCAGGCAGCTATTAGTGTAGCGGTCTTTTGGCGGATAATTTCGTAATAAATATCTTCGGTTATATCCAGCCTGCGGGCTTTTTCTATTTGTAGTAATTCGCCCTCGCTCATTTCGCGCACAGCCACAGATATAATGCGAAGCAAATCAAAATCGCCATGATCTATAGAAAGCAACAGGCCTTTACTAAGCAGGTAATCGCCCACCAGTACGGCTATTTTGTTTTTCCACAAAGCATTTACCGAGAAAAACCCACGGCGGCGGTTGCTGTCGTCCACCACATCGTCATGAACTAAGGTAGCCGTGTGTATAAGCTCTATTACAGCAGCACCGCGATAAGTACGCTCGTTTACTACGCCTCCACTTACCATCTTGGCAGTAAGAAACACAAACATAGGGCGCATTTGCTTGCCCTTGCGATTTACTATATAATGGGTAATGCGGTTTAACAACGCCACTTTAGACGACATGGACTCACGGAATTTTTTTTCAAAAATTTCCATTTCCTCTGTTATAGGCTGCTTTATTTGCTCAACGATTTTCATGCGCCTCAAAGATAACAAAAGAGATTGATTACAGAATACAGATTATTCACAATTCCTACAAACTGAAAACCGGGGCTGCGGCCGGAAACTGGTTAAACTGTTTCGGCCTTATTGGCTAATTGCCCGCACGCGGCATCTATATCTTTACCACGGCTGCGGCGCACTTTTGCCACAACACCATTGTTTTCTAATGCACGAATGTAAGCATCGGTAACCTCGGGGGCTGCCTGCTGAAATTCGCCATCGTCAATAGGGTTATATTCTATAAGGTTAACCTTGCAGGGCACATATTTGCAAAAGCGCACAAGGGCATCAATATCTTCTTTTTTATCGTTTATGTCTTTCCAAACCACATACTCATAAGTAACGCGGCTTTTGGTTTTAGCATACCAGTACTCTAACGATTCGCGCAAATCTGCGAGCGGAAAATTAGCACTAAAGGGCATAATGCGCGCACGAACTTCATCTATTGCAGAGTGCAGCGATACGGCAAGCTTAAACTTAACCTCATCATCGGCAAGTTTCTTTATCATTTTAGGCAATCCGGATGTAGATACTGTAATCCTGCGGGCACTCATGCCCAAACCTTCGGGCGAAGTAATTTTATCTATAGCCTTAAGCACGTTATTATAGTTCATGAGTGGTTCGCCCATACCCATAAATACAATATTGCTTAGCGGCCTGTTGTGGTACAGTCGGCTCTCACTATCTATGGCAGCCACCTGATCGTAAATTTCGTCGGGGTTAAGGTTACGCATGCGCTTTAGCCTTGCCGTAGCACAAAAATTACAGTCCAGGCTGCACCCCACCTGGCTGCTTACACAGGCAGTAGTACGGGTCTTGGTAGGTATAAGTACGCTCTCTACCACAAGGCCATCATGCAGGCGCACAGCATTCTTTACAGTACCATCTGTACTTTGCTGCATCTGGTCTACGTGAATGTGGTTTATAACAAAGTTATCCTGAAGCATCTGGCGGGTAGCCTTGCCTATGCTCGTCATATCATCAAAGGTATGTGCACGTTTGTTCCACAGCCATTCGTATACCTGGTTGCCACGAAATGCTTTATCGCCATTTGCCACAAAAAAATCACGAAGCTGGTCTTTTGTTAGCGCCCTTATATCTTTCTTCTCCATTTGCATGCTGCAAAGGTAGTAACTATTTGCGAATAATTTATTTAAGCATTTAAAGAGGTTTGGATCAGGTTTAATGTAACTAAAAAAGCCTGCAAATTTCTTTGCAGGCTACATAGTGAAATTATTTAATTTCAGCACATGCTGAGTTAATTGCTTTTGCTTATAAAATAATCCCATACCGATTTAGACACATCTGCAATCAGTCCTTCAGCAGTTTCCTTATTTTCAGTTATATTATTTAAGTAAATAGCTACTGCATAGTGCTTTCCATTAGGCAAAGTAATGATACCTACATCATTTAAGGCAATTTGCAATCCTTTATCGTCAGTTCCTGACATTCCTGTTCTGTGGGCAACCTTAGTACCAGTAGGAAGCTTTCCTTTTATCAGTGCCTTTCCTCTTGAATTTTGCTCCATTAACTCATTTAGGTATCGGGTAGTTTTTTTCTCAAGCAACTTATAATTATAAAAAAGGCTTAACAATTTAGTTGTTGCCAGCGGAGTTGTTGTGTTTACTTTTGCAAGTTCGCCACTGGCCATTTGCTCCTCATTATACCTTATAACAAAGCTCCCGATATTGAGTGTGTTTATATACTCCTGTACTACCTGAGTTCCCCCAATAAGCCTTAACAAAACATCACAACCGTTGTTATCGCTGTGAGATACCGTATACATAAGAATTTCATCGAGCGTAAGTGTAATATTGCCTGCAGGATATTTGTCTTTTATAGGGCTCCACGTATCCAGCAATTCTTTACTGCTAATAAATATTTTTTGTTTTAATGATAACGCACCATTGTCTACCTTTTTGAGTACTGTTAAGGCAATATGAAATTTAAATATACTCATCATTGGGAAATTTCTATCTCCATTCATGCTGAGTGTATCTCCATCTTCCAGGCCTAAAACCGAAATTCCAACAGTCGCCTTTTTATCGGCAACGATCTTCTCTAATTGTTCACGAAGCTCAGTAGTAGTAGTTTGCGCTTGCAATTGGTTTGCAGGCAGCATACAAAATAAAACGAAAATATATAATTTAGCCGTTACTGCCATGGCTATATTACTCTTTAACCAACTTATAGTTAGCCGATTTGCCCGATGCCTGCTCTGTGACCTTAAGCATATATACACCATTTGCAGCACCGGTAATATTAATAGTGCCCTGGGTAGTAATTTTACCACTTGTTACGGCCTGCCCAAGTACATTGTACAACTGGTAGGTAAGTGCCTGGTTGCCTGCTGCCGAAACTGTAAACACTCCTGAAGATGGGTTAGGGTACACAGTAACCGCATTTTTAAGCGCACTGTTACTTACAGACAATTCCTCTTCCATCCTGAATTTTGCAACAAACTCGGCTCCATATTCAGCACCTTCGGCAATAACTGTTCCGTTTGCAGTAATAAGGCTAAAGCTGCCTTCGCCATAATCGCAGCAAATACCATCGCCTTCTTCATCATAAATACCAAAAATATAACAGCCCTCTGCAGGTACAGTAAACGTAGTATTAATGGTTTCCTGCTGCATAAAACCGTATGGCCCGCCGCTGTATAAAACAGTTCCCGCAGCATCTTTAAGGTTCCATGTAGTTTCGTAGCCAAATTGATCTGTAACAAGGCTAAAGTTAATGTTTGCCAGTGCATATACCGGAATTTCTTCCACTACAAAATTAGCCGATGTGGTATTATTATTTGTATTACCATCTGTAGCACCATTGTTTACATTAGTAATTGTAAACGTAAAAGTATTGGTACCCTGTATGCCCTGCATTTCGGGGAGCGTTACTACGTAGCTTTCGTTAGTGGCAAGGTTGCCGGTAAACGGTAATACTCCTGCTTCGCCATTATTAAAAGTATAATTTATTTGTGCAGATGTAAGGTTCTCTGTACCCTTATTATCTATACGTATAATTGGTGTTATGGTACTCCCACATACACCTTGTCCCAAGCCTGCTATTACCGCTTTAGCGTCTACTGCAAAAACTTCGGCCGGCGGATAATAATCAAGGGTTAGTGCCTCCGTTCCCTCAGGGTCCAGCCAGTCGCTAAGCCTTGTGTTTACGGTAGTACCATTATCCCACGACCTTCCAAACCTGCCATAAGCATCATAACCGCCATTGTTTACCAGTCCGGCACAATCAGACGAGCCATAAAAAAGCTGCCCTATTATCCTGCCCTCGTTGTTAAATAATGGAGAACCCGATGATCCACCCTCTGTAACTCCCAGTTCCCAGTTGCCTACTACCCAAACATCTGCCTCACCATCATTCTCTGCCGTTGGGGCATTATCATCTTTACATACCTTCATGATATCGCCCTGTGGGTGGTGTATGCCAAAGGTAGATGGTGGGGCAACATCGCTCCTGTCCCAGCCTGCATAAACAAGGTCCCAGCTGGCAGGCATGTTTGCTGTTATTTGCACAAGGCAAAAATCAGATGCTTCGTTTCTTGCTTTAAGCGATGCGCCACTTGCCGTTTGGTAATAATCAGGTGCGTTTGATGTGCTTGGTGTGTTGCCGGCACACACAGGGTTAGGGCTTATCCAGTTAAAGCGGAATGCCCATTGCGACGGGTTGCTGTAACAATGGTTTGCCGTTAAAAAATAAGGTGTACCGTCGTTACTGGTATTGTTAACTAACGAACCCGTACAAAAACCCGAATTATTTGTAATAATAAGCGCAACCGCTTTTTTATTGATATCCTTTAAATCGTCTATACCGCCCAGGGTACAATTAACGTCGTAGTTGCAATTGCCGGAACCGTTAAGGTCGTCATCGGGCGATTTTAATAACCCTTCGGATGTGCGGTAACCGTGCACCACCTTAAATATTTCCAGTTTCCCCTGGCCTGCAACAGCCGCGGGTTCGTAATATTCTATCCATATATCCTGTCCTTTTACAAGCCAGGTACCCAGTACATGCTCTTCGTTATTTTGCTGTGCATCATAAGCGCCAAGAACATCGGTATGCTCATTATCATACAAATATACTTTTGCACCTGCCGGCATATAAAAATCGCTGAATAAAAAGTTCATGGTCTTAGCCCCGGCAGACTGGTAGCGTATTCTCCACAGCCTGTCGCCATTGGGCAAAGTATGCCAGTTACCACTATTATTAAGGTTATGGTCTACTAAAAACTCGTAGCCAAAACGCCATATCATGTCTTTTTTATTTTCGTTGGCTTTATCCTCGGCCTGCAGGGTTGCAAGGTCAAATTTGGGCATTACCACAGGTGCAACAGCCTCAAGTCCTTGTAATTTCCAGCTTAACGGCTTGCCCTGGTTAGTAACCTGCGCAAAGCCAAATTGCAGGCATAAAAGTAATATTAGGGTAATTTTAAATTTCATATTATAATTTTAAAAGTATGTAAAAGTAATTTATTTTGTTACATATCTGTACGGCAGCTAAAATTATCCGTATTTTTTTAACTAATACTTACGGGTTTGTTACCTTTGCAAAAAAAAATTACCATGCATTTTATATCAGAAGAACTGGAAGATTATGCCGCTAACCACAGCGAAAACGAACCTGCTTTACTGGTTGCCCTTAATCGTGAAACGCACCAAAAGGTATTGCAGCCGCGCATGCTTAGCGGGCACTTTCAGGGCAGGGTGTTAAGCATGATAGCCAAACTGGTTAACCCGCAACATATTTTAGAGATTGGCACTTTTACAGGTTATGCCACCTTAAGCCTTGCCGAAGGGCTGCGCGAAAATGGCACCCTTGATACTATTGATATAAACGAGGAGCTATACGATTTCCAGAAGAAATACTTTGACCTTTCTGACTGGAAAAACCAAATAAAACAGCATCTGGGTAATGCCCTGGATATTATACCCACATTAGGCAAAAAATTTGACCTTGTGTTTATTGATGCTGATAAAGAAAATTACACCAACTATTTTAATATGATTGTACCGCTTATGAATAAAGGAGGTATAATACTAAGCGACAATGTGTTGTGGAGCGGCAAGGTATTAGAGCCTGTAAAGCCTAATGATAAAAGCACAAAAGTTTTACTGGAATATAATAGACTACTTAAAGAAGACCCACGGGTAGAAACCGTTTTGTTACCCATTCGTGACGGGCTCACTGTTAGTAGGGTTATCTAAATCTTCCTGCTGTTTGGGGAAGTAGCGGTCTCTTAAATAAATATACAATTTAAGCACCAGCCAGCCCGTTAACAAACCAAAGGCATAGCCTGTAAGAATATCGCCGGGATAATGCAGCCCAAGGTAAATGCGGCTGTAAGCAAATATAAGCGGCCATATAAAGAAGAAGCCCATGTATTTTATATATGGGTGCAATACCCTGTATAAAAAGAAGGCAACCGCCATAGAGTTAGACGCATGGCCTGATATAAAGCTGAATGATTTACGGTTTTGAACCGATCGTATAAGCCCTGCAAGCTCAGGGTTATTACCGGGGCGCAGCCTTTTAATGGTAAATTTTATAAGGTTTGTAGTCTGGTCTGTAACTAACAGCAACAGGGTGATCATACCAATAATTAAAAAGGCATGTTTAGTGCCCAGCCTTTTAAAGGTAAGGTATAATATTATGGCAAAAATGGGTATCCAGCTTATTTGCTTTGTAATGATTTCCCACATTGGGTCGAAAGTTTCAGATCCTAACCCGTTAAGGTATATAAATACCTGCCTGTCTAATTGCTGCAGTTTTTCGAGCATACTATTTTAAACGTTTTATAGGGCCAGACATATCTTCTATATCCTCTTTTACCTTGGCAATTTCGGTGTGTATGTCATTATGAGCACCTTCGTTGCCTATCTCTGTAAAAGTCTTTTTTAAACCATCTATATCGGCGCTTTTATGTATCTCGCTCTTAATATCGTTGGTAGCGCTTTTAAGCTGCTGCATACCTTTAGCAAGGCCACGTGCAATTTCGGGTATCTTGTCCGATCCGAAAAGCATGAGCACTATCAATATGATCACAAAAAATTCTCCGCCTCCTATTCCAAACATAGCTCTAAATTTTAATACACAAATGTAATTATAAATTACGTGTTTTACCCCGTAGCCGGATGTGCTTTTACTGTAAATTTAAGTTTATTTAACTATTGATTTTTGAACACTCGTTGTTACTAAGGTTTTTTTACAGGATTTTGATGTGTATTAAAAACAGAGAAAACTACAATTTTTGAGTTTGTAAACTGATAAATAATTACAAATGGAAATTTAGAAAGTACAGCTTCCCTATAAGGCTTACGTTTAATTTGATAATGCTCCGGATGAATACTTATTTTTTCGAAATGTCTTTCAAGGATATTTATAAATCTGTCTCCTAATCCCAGCTGCTGTTCTTCATAGTAAAGATAGGCATTAATTATTTCTAAATTGGCAGCGTCCCTGATCTCTAAATCAAATGCCATTTTTTGCATCTCTTACATTTTGTTTTACTTCCTGCCATGTAAATGATTGCCCTTCGCCTCTTTCATATTCTTCCCTTCGTTCGTCGAGCGTTGTATAAAAAGCGTTATTAATCACAAAGTCCTGCTCTTCTTCAAGAATAGCCCTCACCCTGCTCAAAACACTTTCTTTGCTGGTTTGTAAAAGCATTTCTATCAATTCTAATTTCGAAAATTCAAGATCCATCTCAATAAAATTTATATCTAAATGTAATTAAAAAACAAGAACGCTGCAAATACTTTTATTATTGCTTGATCATCTTCTGCACCTCTGTACCATTGGCAGATTGTACCGCCACATAATATACACCGGTGCTTAAATGGCTTACAGCAATATCATTACCTGCTTTGTTTTGCAGCACTACCCTGCCAGATGCATCGGTAATTGTCACACCTGTAATAGCTTTGTCTCCTGCAAAATGCAATACATTAGCAACCGGGTTTGGAGCTATAATGGTTGTGTTGTTCTTAGTAAGCGCGGTGGTACCAAGAGCAGTAGCCGTATAGGATTCGTGGGTTGTTGTAGTCTGATTTACAATGTTTAATATAGGGATGTTTAATGTTGTAGAGATACTCCTAAATACAGGCCCTGTTGTAAGATTTGCACCATAATAGCTATAAATAGTCTGGTTAACCGTCCCTACAGGAAAACCAAGGTAAGTAAGGTCAATATCCTGCACTATTTTAAGTCTTGTTACAGGCGTTGCATTAGCGGTTCCTACATTTACCGTAAGTGTACCATAGGCATCTACAGTTGTTACGCCTGTACCCGTAAAAAAACCTTCTGCTCCCATACCTTCAAAAGTACCGGCAACATCATCGGTATTTGTAAAGCCATAAGAAAGAGGAAAATCGCCTAAAAAACCATTGTTTGAGCTATAATTTAATTCCATTCCACCGGCTTGAAATCCTGTAAGTGAATATCCGCCTGCCGCTGTGGTAGCTAAATAATAGTTTGTAACATTGTTTCCCGCCGTTGTTCTCACTAACATAGTAGATCCCGGAAATGTGTTAACTTCTGCTTCCGTAGGTACAATTACTCTTGTAGAGGATTGCCCTTCGTCAACAAGCTGGTTAAAAATCCAGGCAATGTTAGCACCGGTAGCACTTTGATCAATAGGTGTTGGCGAACTAACAAATGTGTACACGTCTTCTTCAACTCCGCCCGGTGAAGCGTTGAAATTATAAAATGACGGAATAGCTTCCTGCGCAAACGCCGCTCCTGAAATAAACAATGCTGAAAGAAGTAATTTTATTTTCATGGTGTGTTATTTAAATTCTCTCAAAAATATAAATAAAACGCCAACTTACCCCATTAATAATCAGCACATTTAACCAATTATTAATGTTTTTCGTATTTTTTTAAAGTTCAACAGCTTACATACACAGCACATTACCTCTTCTTTGCCTCTATCTTGTCAAATTTGCTTTTAATTTCCTGTTTGGGCCATGTATTGTTAGTTTCGTCAATGTCGGCGGTTTGCTGCTTAGGGTCAACAGTAATTTTCTTAACCTGCTTGTCTGTCGCAAAAACGCGGCTTGCCGTCTGGTTGTTCTTTCTCCATATCTGTACCGGAAAAACAGACGTTTCTGTTGTACCATCTTCAAAAGTCAGCTCGGCAATAACAGGCATCAGCATATCGCCGGGCTTATCAAACGTAACCTCATAAAAATACTTAGGCTGTTTAAGCTTTGCCCTTTCTTCCGGTGTAAATTTCTCCTGAATATAATCGTTAAGCAACTTAACATCAGCTGTAGCCAATGGCTTTTTAAGGTCTTTATTAAAGTCAGGGCCTTCGCTAACCATATAAACAAACGGGCCTTCTTCCTGCCCAAACCTGCCTTTTTTAACTGTGGCATCCTTAAGGTCTGCCGGTTGGGTTTCGGTTACATAATACTGCTTAACATTGGTAATGCCAATATCTACATAATTTGTAGAATAAAACCATCCCCTCCAAAACCAGTCAAGGTCTACCGCCGAGGCATCTTCCATAGTTCGGAAAAAATCCTCCGGCGTTGGGTGTTTAAACTTCCAGCGGTTGGCATAAGTTTTAAAAGCATGGTCAAACAGGTCGTGCCCCATAACAGTTTCCCTAAGAATATTTAAGCCTGTAGCCGGCTTTGCATAAGCATTAGACCCAAATTGGTGTATCGATTCTGAATTGGTCATGATAGGCTCCAAAAACTTCTGGTCGCCGCTCATGTACGGAACTATCTTGGCTGCAGGACCGCGCCTCGACGGATAATCGGGCATGTATTCCTGCTCTGTTAAATATTGAAGAAACGTATTAAGTCCTTCATCCATCCACGTCCACTGCCTCTCGTCGCTGTTAACGATCATAGGGAAGAACGTATGCCCAACCTCGTGAATTATTACGCTGGTCATGCCATATTTTATCTGGTCGCTCAGGTACCCATTTTCATCGGGGCGGCCGTAGTTCCAGCATATCATAGGGTACTCCATTCCCTGGTCTGCTGCCGAGATGGATATTGCTTTAGGGTACGGATAATCGAACGTATATTTAGAATAAGTTTTTAACGTATGTGCCACCACCTTTGTAGAGGTATCGCCCCAAAGCGGGTTACCCTCTTTAGGGTACAGCGATATTGCCATAGCCGTTTTTGTGGCAAGCTGCACCGCCATAGCATCATAAATAAACTTGCGTGAGGTAGAAAAGCCAAAGTCCCTTACGTTAGTTGCCTTAAACTTCCATGTTTTCTTTTTATCGCTAAAGGTTTTTTCGGCAGCCTCGGCTTCTGCCTGAGTTACAATTACCACAGGTTTATCAAATGTTTTGGTAGCCAGTTCATAGCGCTTTAATTGCCCGGCGGTAAGTACGTCTTTCCTGTTTTGCAGGTCGCCTGTTGCTTCCATAATATGGTCGGCAGGCACAGTAATGTTAACCTCAAAATTCCCGAATGGCAGCGCAAACTCCCCCGCTCCCCAAAACTGCATGTTCTGCCAGCCCTCTACATCATTATACACTGCCATGCGCGGGTAAAATTGTGCTATAACATACAGGTTATTATTATCTTTATCAAAATGTTCGTAGCCCGATCGGCCACCAATAATCTGATAGTTATTTATATTGTACCACCATTTTATACTAAAACTAACCGACTCCCCGTGCTTTAACGGCTTAGGCAAATCGATACGCATCATGGTTTGGTTCACGGTATATTTCAGGGGCTTGCCCGCAGCATCTTTTACATACTCCAACTTAAAGCCGCCGTCAAATTCGGCTTCCATATACCTGCGTGCAAAACCGTCAGCTTTGTAAGCCGCGTCCATTTTCTGGCTTTCTATAAGTTTAGATGGTGATTTGGCATCATGCTGGTTCTGGTCGAGCTGTACCCATAAGTAGTCTAAATTTTCGAGCGCGTTGTTATGGTAGGTAATGGTCTCGGTACCGTACAGCTTCGTGTTTTTATCGTCGAGCTCTATATCCATTTTATAGTCGGCCTGCTGCTGATAATAGGCAGGCCCCGGTGCGCCCGATGCTGTGCGAAACATATTAGGCGTAGCCAAAAGGTCATACATCTGGCTAAAAGGATTGCTGTCGGTATGGCCGGGTTCATGCTTTGCGGGTGGCGGTGTTGGCGTTTGGGCTGCTGCCTGTAAAGCTGCTATAAAGGCAAGGGTGTAGAATATTTTTTTCATGCTAATTAAAAATCTAAAGTACCCGAAGGTGTATCGTATGTAAGCATCAGGCTTTTTTTAACGCCGTTTACTTTTGTGTGTATAATGTTTTGCTGTTCGCTGTGGGCTTCAAACAAAAAGGTATTGTTTACTTCGAGCGAATTTATTTTGGCATCTGCCGGAACGGTAAGGTAACAAATAAGAATATCATCTTCGGTCTCACGGTCTAAAAAAGCAATAGGTTTTGCCACGCCATTTACTTTGATGTGCACTTTCTCTGCAAAATATTTTTTGAGGTAATCGGTCGTTTCGGGAATTTCTTTTGGAGTAGTGAGGTATAGCTTTTTGCCGTATTTTTTAGATAATGCGGCCTCAAGGTCGTCTATAAAAACACGAGCTGTTATTTGCAGTTCCTTTTTTTGGGGCGCATACTCCACCTGAAAAACCGACACATAATATTTATGCGCAGCCGCAGAGGTAAGCGTTACCGCCAATAGCAAAAGAAGTAAATACCCACCAGCCTTTTTCATAAACGTACCAAAACACAAACATAATTGTTTTATTAGAAATAAGAAAGTTAAAAAGGTGGATTTAAATAAAAGTGATTATCCGCGGATATTTAAAGGTTTCCTTCTTCAGGTGCTGTCGTTGCAAGGAACGAAGCAATCTTAAAATAGCCGTCGCCATTATTAACTTATATTCACGGCTCTACAGCAACACACCCCCAACCCCTCTCAAAAGGGGAGCCAGCTGCACTCATGCCGGATGATACCACGTGAAGAATAGAATATTTATAAAAGCATAAATATCTATCAATACTTTACCCATGCACTGCCCCACTCTTACCATAACTCTGAATCAGCTGTCCTTCAAAGTCCAGCCATTCTGCCCAGCGCTTGTCTACATCCACATCGGTAGCATACTTGCGGGCAAAGTTTAAAAAGGTGGTATAGTGTGTGGCTTCGCTTACCATAAGGTCATAATAAAACTTAGCCAGTTCTTTATCCTGTATATTTTGGTACAGTACCCTGAAACGCTCGCAGCTCCTTGCCTCTATCATGGCAGCAAAAAGCAGGCGGTCTATAAAAGAGGTGTTGCGGCTGCCGTTCTTTCGGGCAAACTTCATAAGCTCGCTAACGTAATCATCTTTGCGCTCACGACCCAGTGAGTAGCCACGTTGCTTAATAATCTCGACCACCATATTAAAGTGCTCCATTTCTTCAATAGCTATCTCCGCCATTTTCTGGATAAACTCTATGTGTTCCGAATTATTCGAGATTAAATACAGCGCATTAGCCGCAGCCTTCTGTTCGCACCAGGCATGATCGGTAAGTATTTCTTCCAGGTTAGATTCGGCTATATTAGCCCAGCGCGGGTCGGTTAAGAGTTTAAGTCCAAGCATAACGTGTTAATTACGATGCCAAAAATAAGTAATTTAGGGATGTACGCAAAATGGGGGTTCCATTCTGACCGCAGTGCAACGAAGTGGAGGCATCTATTTTTTATTTAGAGATTTTTCTTTCGCCGAAATGGAAAGATTTATATGAATTTTTCACTTGTAAATGCTTAAAAAAAAGTTACTTTTGAAATATAGATTTTTACCATGGATATTTCAGCTCAAATAAAAGACAGCCTGATTTCGAGAATTAAAAACTCAGACAACCTGAATTTTTTAAAAGCACTTCAAACCATATTCGATGCGTCGGAAGAATCATTGTATGAATTGAGTGCAGATCAGGAAAAATCAATCCAAACAGGCAGAGAACAAATTAAAAACGGGCAATTTCATACTAATGAAAATGTAATTTCTGAAATGAAAGAATGGCTTTCAAAGAAATAGTATGGTCCGAACTGGCAAAAATCGAATTTGCCAATATTCTTGATTTCTACCTGCAACGTAATGGCAATGCTAATTATAGCCTTAAATTACTTAATGAAGTTGAAGAACTTATGCTAACTCTGGGTCAAAATGAATTGATTGGAAGGCTAACATCTAATAAATTCACCAGAACAATCCCCATGAAGTATTACGCTGTTTTTTATGAAATAAATGAAAGCAGAATAGAAATCGTTTCCTTTTGGGACAACAGGCAGAATCCGGACAAGAGAAAAGTAAAATAACTTTGCCCAAACCAAAGACGCATTCAATACGTCTCTACACCCTCGTCCCTAACTCCGTCAACACCTTTACAAAATCCTCTACAATTTCTTCCCGTTTTTCAGATTTTCCGTTTTTAGATATCCATTTACCGGAAACAATAGTCCCGGCAATGTCACTAACGTCGGCAGTATACACAAAGGTGTTACACAGGTTTTGTAGCGAAGCTGTAGCTGCCAGTGGCGATGTTGCTTTTAGCACAACCGCATCAAACGGCTGGCCTACGGCAAAGAATTGCTGGCTTGGCGCACCCATAGCCTTGCGCCCTGCCTGCCATGCCATTTTTAGCGCATTAAAACCACTGTTGCCCTGCCCCGGATTTACGAATGTAGTACGCTTGTGCGAAATAAGGCGCTGCCCATAATCTAATATGCGCAACTCTTCGAGCGGGTTTAACCCTACGTGGCTATCGGTACCAATGCTCCAGTTGCCGTTGTATTTTTTGTAATCCTCAAAACGGAAAAGTCCGTCGCCAAGGTTGCCCTCAGTACTTGGGCACAGCACCACGTTAGCACCACTTTGGGCAATGCCTTTTACCTCGCTGTCGTCAAGGTGGGTAGCGTGTACTAAATGGTAGTTACCGTTTACATTGCAATTATCAAGCAGCCATTGTACAGGGCGCTTGCCGTGAAAAGCAACGCAGTCTTCTATCTCTTTTAATTGTTCTGACACATGTATGTGGAACGGCCTGCTGCCATCTAAAGCGTTGCAAACTGCAATAACATCTTCAGGCTTTACCGCGCGCAGCGAGTGTATCCCGATACCCACATTAGCATTTTCATACGCTTTAGCAGCTGCATCGCTGCTTTCAAGAAGCTTATAATAATCTTTAATAGTGTTACTTATAAATCTTTTTTGGCGCTCTACCGGTTCCTGCCCAAAACCGCCCTGCTGGTAAAACATGGGTACCAATGTAATGCGTATTCCTGCAGTTTTTGCAGCAGCAATAAGTCTCGCCCCCATTTCGGCAAGGTTAGCGTAAGGTTTGCCATCTTTATCGTGATGCAGGTAATGAAACTCGGCCACAGCTGTATAACCGTGCCGTGCCATTTCGGTGTAGAGCATTGTTGCAACGGCTTGCATTTGCTCTGGCGACAGGGTTAATGCCAGCCCGTACATGGCGTTACGCCAGCTCCAGAAATCATCGGCTAACCCGGTATCGGTGTGCAATTCTGCAAGCCCCGCCATAGCGTACTGAAAGGCATGCGAATGTGCATTCTGGAAACCCGGCAGCGCGTAGCCATTTATAATTTCTCCATCGGGTTTTTCGCTTTCGCTTATGGAAAGTATGTTGCCCGAAGCATCAAGTTTTACAACAGCATTGGCAATCCAGCCATCCTCGGTAAGGAGGCCTTTAAAAGTATAGGTAGTGGCAGTCATTACGCCTGTAAAGTTTTAATAAGTTGGGTAAAAACGTTGGTTAGCACTTCGCGTATGTGTGCCGCATTCTCTTCAGAATAATTAGTTTCGGAGGCATCCATATAATTGGTCTTCGCCATCTCTAACTGTAACGCATGCACATTATTTTGCGGTTTACCAAAACTGCGCGTTATGTGTCCGCCCTTAAACGGGTGGTTATGTTCAGCATTGTACTTATCGGTTTGCAATGCATCCCACGCTGCTTTTATAACATCGGCAGAGGCCGATGTGCCGTCGTTATCCCCTAAAATAAGATCCGGGAACGCCTCTTTTTGAATACCCGGAACCACCTTGCGTATGGAGTGCGCATCAAAAAGTAGTGCCGTGCCAAACTGCGTTTTGGTTTGTTCCAGCAGTTGCTCTATCTGCTCGTGGTAGGGTATGTAATATTGGTGTATCCTTTCGGCAATTTCATGTTCGTCCGGCTCGCTTGCCTGGTACAATGGCTCACCGTTAAAGTTAGTTAGCGGAACCAGCCCGGTTATTACGCGACCATCGGTATACAACGGTTTACTTTCGGGGTCGCGGTTAAGGTCTATTACCCAGCGGCTGTAGTTTGCCTTTATAACCGTGATGCCCATTGCCGGTGCAAAGTCATACAGGCGGTCTATAAACCAGTCGGTATCGTCGGGCGTTTCTGCCTTATCAGGAAAAAGACGCGAGGCAATTTCGGGTGGAAAAAAAGTGCCGGAGTGCGGCGAACTCAATATAATGGGAACCTTTGGGGCAGTGGGCTGTGTAATGTGAAAAACGTCCATAACGGGTTTGGTTTTTTATAGAAACTACAACAAAGATACGTTTTGAGGATAAATTTTTCAACCACGAAGTAAAGGAAGTTGTATTTGAACTTTATCAAACTTACTAATTATAATAATAATCTGGTTTCTTAGTCTATTTAAATGATTTAAAATCTAACCACAAAGTACACAAGGTTTTTCACTAAGAACACTAAAGCGTATGTATAAAGGTCTGTTCCAGACTACAAAGACACAAAGCTTTGTGCCCTTCAATCCCGATAGGGATTGGAATCTTCTACAAGATTGCCTTGTGTTCTTAGTGAAAAACCTTGTGTACTTTGTGGTAAATACTTGGAGGTTATTTACCAGGACTCATTTAGCGGTTAGATGAGTAATAAAATGACGTGTTACCACTATCTATATAATCATGACAAACCAACAAACAGCTATTTCTTCTGCTCTAAGTATTCTTTGCTTTTAGTAACCAAATAATCAGTAAGCTCAAATTCTTTTTTAGGATCCAGCAATGCCTGGCTGCCGGCACCTGTATCGCAATAGGTTAGGAAAAGCCCTATATCATCTTTGGGGATTTGCAGTAACTGTGTAAAAAAATTGTAGGTATAACGAGCTTTAACCGTTTCCGGAAAAGACCCTGCGGTATCTAACGAATATATTTCGCCCTTGTCTTTCTTTTTATTTTTCTTTTTAAAGAATGATTCATAAATGCGTACAAAATTTACACCTACCAACTGACTTCCCTGTGCTTGTGTGGGCAACGCGCCATTTAGGTTTTTGTCGTATTTGTTGCGCTCTGTCCTAAATTTATTTTGCTCTGCTACCCCTGTCATACCGGAGGTAACTGCCAGTGTTTTCACTTTTTTGCTGTCGCCGGCTAAATCGCCTGTCAATACCGTTGGTTTTATAATAACCTCATCAAGCACCTTGACATCTATGTTTAACTTTATAACTAACGGATCCTGCAAAAAGTGACTCTCCTTTATTACAATATATGCAGTACGAAAGCCTACGCCCGAAAAAGAAAGCGTATCTGCAGCACGGGCATAAATGGTAAACATGCCGCGGGTATCTGTAACGGCACTAATGCGCGATGTATTATTTTTTATGGTAAGATTGTCTATAGCAAGCGAGTCGGCTATAACCATACCATGCAATATCTGGCGTGGATTTAACTTTTGACTAAAGCCGAAAAGCGGTAGTAAAAGCAGTAGTGCGAAAAGGAGTTTGCGAGTCATAATAAGGTTGGTTGTTACTGCAATTTACCACAAAAAACGGTAGCTTATTGCAAAAAAAATGTGTTAACAAATTTATAACAACACAACGGCAATTTTTACTTTTTAGTGTCAGTCCCGTCAGAAATTACATCGGGTTTAATGCCGCCCTGAGAAAGTAGTGTATTGTATTTTTTAGACAGATCTATAAGTAAAAGCCGTGCAAGCTCTTTATTATTATTTTTTAATGCGGTTACAAAATCAGCATCTTCCACCACATAAAACATGAACCCGTGTACATATTCTTTAGGCACTTTAAGTTCGCTTTCTATCTGGTCTTCCACATAAATGCCGTCTATTTTTTGCATGGAAAATTCCTTCCTTTCGGTTTCCATGGCTTTACGCAGCATCTTCATGCGGCCGGATATAATATTAAGTATAGCATCTAAGCTAAGTGTAAAACCGCCATCCAGTTCTCCGCCAGCCGCCTTTAAACGCCTTTCGGCAGGAGTATACTGGGGTTGTTTTGCAGGCACAAGCCCTAAAGACTCCGGGTTTATATGGCTTATTACAACCTCTTTAAGCTCTGTCGATTTTGGCTTTACCTCCATTATATAAGGCACTTCTTTATAAGACAGTTCGTTTACAGCAAATTCCCTCACCTCTATTTTATCGCTGTATACCACAAGCTGGTCGCCGGTTTTTGCCGCAATAGTAAATAATCCGCCTGAGTCTGACTTTGCCTCGGCTCCGGTAACTTTATTTATTACAAAAACATTATTCACAATATAATCCCCGGCTGTTATTTTACCATGCAACGGCTTGCGCTCCTGGCAAAATACCGAAACGCCTACAAATAAGATAATACAGGTTAGCCATTTCATTTATCGGCAATAAGTTTATTATATTTTACAGCAAGGCCAATAAGCTTAAACTTTGCCAACTCGTTATTTTTAGTCTTTAATGCTGCGGCACAATCGGCATCTTCTACAGCGTAGAACAAAAATCCCTGCACATATTCCGCCGGAATTTTAAGTTCGTTTACAATTTGCTCTTCGGTATAAATACCATTAAGCTTTTGTATGGCAAATTCCTTCTTTTCTGTTTCTAATGCTTTTTTAAGCATTTTGGTTCGCCCGCTTATAGCATTTATAATGGCATCTGCCGATACAGATACTCCTGCCATAGTGCCTATACCCATTTGCGGATCCAGGTCGCTGGCTGTTTTCAGGCGCCTTTCGGCAGGGGTATATTGCTTTTGGTTTTTAGGCACAAGCCCTAAAGATTCGGGCGTGATTTTATCAATCACTATTTCCTTAAGCTCGTAGGCATTAACAACAACCTCCATAATGTAAGGCTGTTCTGCAAAAGTAGCAGCACTAACGGCAAAATCTCTTGTAGTTATACCGGTACCGTAAACCGCAAGCATATCGCCCTCGCGCGCCGGCATGGTAAAGTTGCCGGCAGCATTTGTTTTAACCTCTGTTCCTGTAGCTTTATTAATAACAAATATCCCTACAACAGCACTTTCGCCCGACACAATTTGGCCCTGTAACGGTTTGCGATCCTGGCAAAATGCCGAAATGCTTATGCACAGTAGTAAATAAAGTAGCCTGTTCATTAATATATTTTATTGTTACCCCGGTGTGTGGTGTTATTTGTATAATTTAAATGCTGTAAATGTAAAAAATTACTGCGCACTAACATGCAGCAAAAGGCACGCCAGTTTTTCTTATTCTGTACTTTACAAATTATCTATTCCTCTTTTATAAGTGCCAGATATTTTTGTGCCAGCTCTGTAACCCTGAATTTTGCCAGGCTTTCGTTTTTAGCATCAATATGGGCAGCAACATCTTTATCTTCAATCACAAAGTAGAGAAAGCCGTCTATATGTTCTTCCGGTACTTTAAAAGTATCGGTAATTTCTGTAGCAGTGCAAATATTGTGTAGTTTTTCGAGCAGCAATTCGCGCTTTTCCTGCGCGACAAGTTTTTTCATACGCTTTGTCCTACCGTTTATGGCGTTTAATACAGGATCGAAAGGCATGGAGCCTCCTATTAAGCCTAACAAGCTAATAAATTTAAAATCTCCGGTAGTATATAATTTTCTTTCGGCGGGAGTATATTGTTTTTGGCCAACGGGCACTATACCCAGCTTTTCGGCGGTAATGCTGCCATCTACCACAACCTCATCAAGCTCTAAAGACGATGCCTCAACCTCAACCACATAAGGATTTTCGGCAAACGATTTATCGCTCACGGCAAATTCCCGGATGGTTACCCGTGGGCTGTATACCACGAGTATATCGCCATTTTTAGATGCAATTGTAAAATTGCCCACTGCATTGGTTTTAATCTCCAGTCCGGTCGCCTTGTTAATTACAAAAACATCTGCCACACCATTGCCATCAGAAACTACTTTACCCTGCAACGGCTTTCGCTCCTGGCAAAAAGCCGTTGCAGTAATAAATAACACTATAGCAATCAGCTTATTCATCTTTTATAACTTCAAGATATTTTAAACCCAGTTCGTTCATTAACAGCTTTGCGCCACCCGTATCTTTTACCTTAATCAGGTCTGCTAACTGTTGATTGTCGGCGGCATAATATAAAAATCCTTTTGCATATTCTTTAGGCACACCACATTCGGCCGTAATTTCATCTTCGGTATAAATGTTGCCAAGATTTTGTATCAGCACCTCTTTCTCGGCATATTTAGCGGCGAGTCTCAGCATGTATAAATTGCCGCTCAGGGCATTTATTACATAGCTTATACCAAACCCGGGCACAGCCGCCGCATAACGTTTTGCCCTGCGTTCGGCAGGTGTGGGAAATTTATAATTCTTGGGCACAAGCCCTAAGGACTGGCTGGTTACCTTAGCTTCTACCACTACCTCTTTAAGTTCGGTTCCCTTAAGGTCTACCTCTACCACATAAGGAATTTCTATAAACGACTTTTCGCTTATGGCAAAATCGCGGGCTTCTATAGTATTACTGTAAACGGCAATTTTATCGCCGGGTTTGGCAGGTATAGCAAAGCCACCAAGAGCATCGGTCTTTACCTCTGCGCCGGTGGCTTTATTAATTACAAAAATATTGCTTATGCCTGTATTGCCTGTTATAACTTTACCCTGCAGCGGTTTGCGCTCCTGGCAAAAAGCTGTGGTACAAACCAGTAATATAAAAAGCCATTTTTTCATGCAAAGGTTATTCGTTCAAAAGCTTAATGTATTTTTCGGCGAGGCCGGTAAGTAAAAATCTGGCCATATTTTCATTTTTGTCTTTAATGGCATTGGCAAAATATTTATTCTCTACAATGTAAAACACAAAACCCCGCACGTAGTCTACCGGAATTTTGAATTTATTTACTAAATCATCTTCAGTATAAATGTAGTTTATTTTTTGCATCAGGTCTTCCTTTTTCTCAATTTCTGCCGCTTTTTGCAGCATAGCAGTACGCCCGGAGAACATATTGATTATAGGGTCCAGACCCAACGGGTTCATTTTAAAAGACGATGCCGTGGCAAGCTTACGCTCGGCAGGGGTATATTGTTTCTGGCCGCGTGGCACCAGCCCAAGCGACTCGGCATTTATATGGCTGTAGTCTATAATAACCAGCTCGTCCAGCTCATGGTTACGGGTGGCAAGCGGAACAAAGAAGAGGTTGTCGCAAAAATCGGCCTCATGCACTGTAATGTCACGCGCTTCAAATTGCACCGCGCTAAAAATAAGGGTGTCGGTAGCCCTGGCATTTATGGTAAAGTAGCCGCCGCGGGTGGTAGTTACAGATGTTTCGGCAGATTTATTGATGACGTAAATACCTTCTAACGTATCAAAATCAGAGGTAACTTTACCGCTAAGGGGTTTGCGCTCCTGGGCGAAAAGAGCAGCCGAAACTAAAACCAGCAATAGTAATAAACGTTGTTTCAAAACAATTAGGGTTTGATGATTGATGATTATAAGAAAGCTAAGGTTGCCAGGATTTTTACTGCCGCACAAAAATCTTTGTAACTTTACCTTTTCTTACACTACTTAAACGAATGAAAAAATTAATTATTGCAAGCACATCCACTTTGCACGGCGGCGAATATCTTGACTATCTTACCCCTGCGTTACAGGAGCATTTTGCAGGGTGCAGCACACTGGTGTTTATACCCTTTGCAAGGCCGGGCGGCATAAGCCACGACGACTATACAAAAAAGGCTGCAGCCTGGTTTACAAAATTAAACATAACCGTAAAAGGATTGCACGAATTTGACGATGCCGCACAGGCGTTAACCGACGCTGAAGCCGTGTTTACCGGAGGTGGCAACACGTTCGTGCTCGTATCTCAGCTTTATAAAACCGGGGCAATGGCAGCCTTAGAGCAGGCTATTAAAACCGGGACGCCCTATCTGGGATGCAGTGCAGGCAGCAATATTTGCGGCCTTACCATGCAAACCACTAACGATATGCCTATAGTATACCCACCCAGTTTTAAAACACTTGGCGCGATACCCTTTAACCTTAACCCACATTATTTAGACCCCATTCCCGGATCGCTGCACATGGGCGAAACCCGCGAAACCCGTATTAAGGAGTTTCATGCGTTTAACACGCCTCCGGTGCTTGGCCTGCGCGAAGGCAGCTGGCTACAGGTAAACGGCAAACAGGTAATATTAAAAGGTAATTTGCAGGCACGGTTATTCCGTCAGGGTAAGGAACCGGAAGAACTTGAGGCGGGGAGTGATTTGAGTGGGTTGAAGTAAACATTCGGCCTTATAACAAAACAACAATGGCAAAGAAACTTGATAAAATACTGGTAGTAGATATAGAAGCTACCTGCTGGGATGGCCCTAACCCCGAGGGGATGGAAAACGATATTATAGAGATAGGCATAGCCCTGCTTGATGTACAAACCGGCGAAATCACCCATAATCGTGGCATTATTGTATTACCCGAACGATCTACTGTTAGCGCGTTTTGTACTAAACTAACAACCATAACGCCGGAGATGGTAGCATCTGAAGGTATCTCGTTTAAAGAAGCGTGTGCCATCCTTAAAAAAGAATACCTATCGCAAAGCCGTGCGTGGGCAAGCTTTGGCGCTTACGACCAAAAGCAGTTTCAGCGGCAGTGCGCGGCATTGGGCATAGGATATCCTTTTGGCCCATCACACATTAATGTAAAAACGCTGTTTGCATTAAAGCATCAATTGGGCCATGAAGAAGGTATGGCGGGAGCACTTGCATTATTGCAAATTCCGCTAGAGGGTACGCATCACAGAGGAGTTGACGATGCAAGGAACATTGCAAAGGTATTGAACAGGGTATTGAGGGGTTGATGTACATTTTCAAATATTCTATTTATTGAAATTGCTAACTACCATTCATCTTTTAAATAAATAAGCTTATCTATTATTTCATTAATTTCTGATGAACGATCGACCCCGGATTTTTTTTGATTTGGCAAAATAAAAAGGAAACGATTTAAGATATTATTGATTATACTGATGTATAACAGACCCTCAACCTTATTGTTACCCTTGTAGTCAAAATTTATCTTTAAAGGATTTACATTGAAATCAATTTTAGTTATCTCTATTTCTCCTAAATCAAAGATAAAACTCTTATAGTTTTCCAGTGTAATAACTTCATCTGATGAATTAAGTTTATTAGACATAAGATAGGAATATCTGCTTGACTAAATTTATATCCGTCTATCCACGTTCTTTCTTCGTGAATAGTTTTGTAGATTGATACCTCATTATCTTTTGGAACTTTCCAACTGTAAAATTTACTTTTTACAATGTCTTGAGCTTGCAGAACCGAGAAAAGCATTAGGAAATTAATAATTATTAATTTACGCATAAAAAAGCCTTCTAAATATTTTCATAATAAAACATCCGATATTAAAATTTATCCAAGTCATAACTGCAAATAGAAAAACTACGAGGGGTGAAAATAAGATCATGATTACAACGGCTTTTATTCCATAAATCTTACTATCGTTATAATTAACCGGAATAATTTCAGTGACATTTAATATTATCTGCAATATTAAAAATGGAATGTAAGCAAAGTAATAAACCACAAAAATACGTTTAAATAATTGTGTTGGTTTTACCGAATATTCATCTAATAATTTTTTCATGTATAAAGTTTTAATTACCAAGGTTTTCCGAATAAGTAGAAAATAAATCTTTCATCGCCCTGTATAAATACAGCGTTGAAGAGATTGCTATTATTTATATAAGACCTTCATAAATTGTTTGTCCCTAATTATCTGCTTATACAACTCTCCATTATTTGTGATATCAAAAACAATATACGTATCAGAAAGTTTACCAGCTGAAATTTGCAGAACTATGCCCAATTGGTCGTTTACAAATAAATTATCTAAATCGGCCGAGACATATTTCTTTACAGTTATATTTTTTCCATTATATATGAAATTCCTAATTTCAGCAAACCTTGCAATCTCATTATTATATAATAGTGAATCATTGCGTTTGTTCAATATTACAGAATCGTTTTTATTATCAAAATGGTAATTAAATATATTTTTATCGTCACATGCTTTTAATTTGAACTTGCATGGAGTTATTATACCATTATCTGGATGTTTTAACTTATAGTATTTTAACTGTATTGTTTTCTCCGATATTGCACAATTTGAGGTATTATGACAAGATATTATTAAATTGAAGGCTGCAAAGATTAGCAAGTAATTATATAATCTGTTTTTCATGTTACTGTGATTAATTATTTATAAATTTTCCCTTCACATTCCCCCCAATCAAATTTTAAAACAGTATCTTTTTTATGAACTGAAAAAAATAATTCTCCTTTTTTCTTTATTAATGTATCCCCGATATCCATATGATTTTGATACAAGCCGTACCATCTAAAACTATCCTTGCAATCACACTCTTCACCTGTAAACGGATTTTTCCCTGCAAATAATTCTATACCTCCCGAGTTGTTGGAAATTAGGAGAGAGCATTCCTTATTTTTATAATAATATGCTAAACTTTCACAATCAGTACAGGAAACTACTAAACTAAATACAAAAAGTGATACTATAATATTCTTTATACTCATGATTTGCAGTTTATTATTTTAGAACAATTGACTTTATTGTTAAAGAATATCTATTAAACATCCACATTAAAAGAAATACATCCAGGGTTAAACCTTCGCATTTTCAATACTTTATTTCGCCGTAGGTTAATCGAAGGTTAATACCCTCAATCCTAATTTTAAAGCCAAAAAGTTATGCTACTTTTGAGATAACGGCTACACGAAGAACAACGCTTTAGTCTACAGGTATAAATATAGCAATTAAAAAATATGTGGGAAAAGATTTAAATTTAACCAGAACAAATTGTAACTTTTTAAACAATAAACATTTAAAACCAAATGGATGTAAAACAAAAAAACCTCCTGAAATTAGGAGGTTTATTGTTGGTCCACAAGGACTCGAACCTTGAACGACTGCACCAAAAACAGTAGTGTTACCATTACACCATAGACCAATAGTGCGTTATTGCGAGTGCAAATGTAACACATATTTTAAATTACACAAACTTTCAAATAAAAAATTTTAAAAAAATTTTTTCGCCGTTGCAGGAATCATTTAAACCATTTTCTTTGCACGACAATAACACCCTGCTTATCAATATGAACCAGACTTCTTTTAAAAAATGGAATACCATTACCGGATGGTGCCTCTTTGCCATCGCCTTTGTGGTATTTACCCTTACTGTAGAACCCTCTCTTAGTTTTTGGGACTGCGGCGAGTATATTTCTACCTCAGCAAAGCTGCAGGTAGGCCATCCGCCGGGCGCACCCTTTTTCCAGATGGCAGGTGCATTCTTCTCGTTATTTGCCACGAGCCCGCAAAAGGTTGCTTTTATGGTAAACATGCTGTCGGTAACTTCGAGTGCGCTTACCATACTGTTCATGTTCTGGTCGCTCACCATATTGCTTAAAAACCTTGTAACCGGCTTTACCGATTTTACTAAAGAAAACGCCGTTATGATCCTGGGCGCATCGGCAGTGGGGTCGCTGGCATTTTTATTTTCAGATAGCTTTTGGTTTAACGCTACCGAAGCCGAGGTATATGCTATGGCATCCTTATTCATTTCATTGTTATTATGGGCAGGCCTGCGCTGGGGAGAAGAAATGCATACCCCGCGTGGCAATAAATGGCTGCTCATTATATCGCTGCTTATAGGCTTATCTTTTGGCGTGCATTTTATGGCACTGCTTACCATACCGTCTATAGGGCTTATTTACTTTTTTAAAAATTACAAGACTGTTACGGTAAAAAATTTTATAATAGCCAACATTGTTATGGTACTGGTGCTGTTCTTTGTGTTCGGCTTCCTGTTGCCGTATACACTGGCACTTTTTGGCAAGACCGAGATCTTTATGGTAAACACCTTTGGGATGCCATTTAACTCAGGTACCATACTTGTTTTTGTGTGTATCGCAGCCTTCTTTTACTTTGGCCTTGGCTATACAAAAAAGAAAAACCTGCCTTTTTACAACACGCTGCTATTATGTGTGCTCTTTGTACTTATAGGCTTTAGTACCTGGTTAATGCTTCCCATTCGTGCCAATGCCAATGTGGTTATTAACGAGAACAAACCCGGTGATGCCGCCGATGTACTGGCGTACTACAACCGCGAGCAATACCCGCAGCAGCGCACTTTTTATGGCCCTATGTATACAGAGGGCTACGCAGGCCTTGATAAAGACAAACCGTTTGAAGACTCTAAACCCAACTACGAACGCAACCTTGCTACCGGCAAATATGAAATTGTAAACAATTACCACAATGCCAAGCAAAACAGCGACGAGAGGCAGAGCGGTTTCCTGCCAAGAATGGGCAGCGAGAAGCATGCTGTAAATTATATGGCCTTTGAGGGTGTGCCAAAATTCAGGCTCGACCCTAATTATGATTATAGCGAAGACCTTGCCCGTTATGGTATAGACCTTAACAGCATTAGCGAAGAGCAGGCGGCACAGGCTATGGCACAGGCTCGCGGGCAAATAGAAAAAGTTGTGGGCGAATTTAGGGCAGCGTATGCGCAGGGCGAAATAGGCAACGAAGAATACGACAAGTTTTTAAAATCGTATAAAGATTACCTCATTGTAGAGAAGCCTACTTTTGGGCAAAACATGAGCTTTATGTTCGAGTTTCAGTTTGGGTACATGTACTGGCGCTACCTTATGTGGAATTTTACCGGCCGCCAAAACGATGAGCAGGGTAAATATACTAACGTAAACGGCAACTGGATAAGCGGCATTAAATTTATAGATGCCATGCGCCTGGGTCCGCAGGACGACCTTAGCGACGACATGAAAAACAACAAAGCCCGCAACACTTACTATTTCCTGCCGTTTTTACTTGGGGTTATTGGTATGGTGTACCATGCCCGTAAAGATTTAAAAAGCTTTTATGTACTGCTGGCATTATTCCTGTTTACGGGTATTGCCCTTAAAATATTCCTAAACGAGGGGCCGTTTGAAGTTCGGGAGCGCGATTATGCCCTTGTAGGTTCCTTTTATGTATTTGCCATGTGGATAGCCTTTGGGGTATTTGCAATTTACGATGGGCTTAAAAAATACATTAACCCTAAAACTGCAGGGCCGGTAGTACTGGCAGTAACGCTACTTGCCGCACCGGCACTTATGGCTAAAGAAAACTGGGACGACCACGACCGCAGTAACCGTTACACGGCAATTGCCATGGCAAAAGCTTACCTTGACTCGTGCGAGCCTAACGCCATACTGTTTACCATAGGCGATAACGACACGTTCCCGCTGTGGTACGCCCAGGAAATTGAAGGCTACCGTACCGATATTCGTATTGTATGCTCTACCCTGTTGCCTACCGACTGGTATATAGACCAGATGAAGCTGCAATCATATAAATCGGCACCGTTGCCCATATCGTTTACCCATAAGCAGTATGTAGATGGTACCCGCGATTTTATACTTTATGACCCACGTACTGATGACCGCATCCCGATAAACGATTTTATGAAGTTTGTAAAGGCAGATGACCCAAGGGCAATGGTAGAGCTCAGGAGCGGACAGATGGTTAATGTGTACCCGTCTAACAAAATACGCATCCCTGTAGATAAAGAGGCCGTGATTAAAAGCAAAACGGTTTCACCACAGCGTTACGATTCTATTGTTCCTTACATAGACCTTGATTTGCCTAAAAGTGCTATTTACAAGCATAACCTTATCATGCTCGATATTGTTAAGAACAATAACTGGAAACGCCCCATATATTTTTCCGGCGGGAGTTTTGATGACGAAAATTACCTGTGGATGAAAGACTATCTTCAGCTACAGGGGCTTGTGTTAAAGCTGGTTCCGGTAAAAACCCCGTTAGGCAAAGACGACAGCACGCTTGATATGGGCTATATTGATACCAACAGTATGTATGATATTGTCATGAAGTGGGAATGGGGCAACAGCGGTGGTAACATATACCACGACCCGCAAACCCGTATAAACGGCATTAGCTACCGTACCAATCTGGCGCGCCTTATGAATGCACTAATATTAGAGAACAAATTAGACAAAGCCCGTAAGGTTATAGACCTTGCCATGAAGAACATGCCGGTAGAGTCGTTTAATTTTTACACCATTGCAGAACCGTTTGCCGGTGGATACTACCAGGTGGGCAATAAACAGGCCGCGCGCGATTTATTAAGGCAACTTATTGCCAAGTACCGCGGGAGCCTTACCTACTACAAATCGCAGCCGGTAAGCAGCCAGAACGACTCCTTTAGGGATATTGTAGGCGAAATAGAACGCTACAGGAGCCTCCTGCTTGTTATGCAGGAAAATAACGACTTAGAGTTTTATAACCAGTCTAAGCCTGCATTTAATACCTGTAATGGGTGGTTTAAACAGTTTGAGAGGGAGAATGAGTAAAGCGGTTTAAGAGTTGAGTTTCTCGTTATAAAGCTTTAGTCCTCTCCCCCAACCCCTCTCTGAAGGAGAGGGGAGCAGCTACACTAATATCAATAAAAAAATTGTTCATTAGACTTTTTAAAATCAAGATTTACATCAAGTTTTCAGATGAGATACCCGTCATCGGCTCCCCTCTCCCTCGGAGAGGGGCTGGGGGAGAGGACAACCGGTTAAAACATCATCAGTAATCAGCACAATCCCTCTTTAAAAACATAAAATACAATCTATAAAAAGCGGCAATTGCAAAAAGCATTGCCGCTTTTGCATTTTTGTGCTTTTTAAAGCCTCTTAGCATTTTACCCATCGGAAAAAAAATAGTTTCTTTGCATAACAATTCAATTTCAGGAACAATTCATCATACATGATAACATTCAATTACAAAAAATGGAATACCATCCTCGGGTGGGCCGTTTTTGCCATTGCACTTCTTGTTTACTCGCTAACTGTAGAGCCCACCCTTAGTTTTTGGGACTGTGGCGAGTATATACCCACTGCCGCAAAACTTGAGGTAGGCCACCCGCCGGGAGCCCCACTGTACCAAATGGTAGGTGCATTTTTTGCCATGTTTGCCCCAAGCCCCGATAAAATAGCCCTCATGGTAAACATGATGTCGGTATTTTCGAGTGCTTTTACAATATTGTTCATGTTCTGGTCGTCTACAATAGTACTAAAGAACTTAATTGCAAAGTTTTCTGAAGTTAACACAAACAACGCCGTAGCCATACTTGGCGCATCGGCTGTAGGCAGTCTTGCCTACACATTTTCAGATAGTTTTTGGTTTAACGCAGTAGAAGCCGAGGTATATGCCATGGCATCATTATTCATTGCCCTGCTGCTTTGGCTTGGCCTTCGCTGGGAGCAGGAAATGCACACCCCGCGCGGTAACAAGTGGCTGCTTATTATATCACTGGTAATAGGTTTATCATTTGGTGTTCACTTTATGGCACTATTGGCACTGCCATCTATAGGCTTTATTTACTTCTTTAAAAATTACAAGACCGTTACGGTTAAAAACTTCATTATTGCTAATGTTGTTATTGTAGCTATACTGTTGTTTATCTTTAAGTTCCTGTTGCCTTACACCATGGCACTTTTCCGTATTGCAGAGATATTTATGGTAAACACCATTGGGTTACCTTTTAACTCGGGCACTATTTTTATTTTCCTTGCCATTATTGCGTTCTTTTACTTTGGCCTTAGCTATACCCGTAAAAAGGAACTGCCGCTATACAATACCATTTTACTGGTTACACTGTTTATCCTTATAGGTTTTTCTACCTGGATCATGCTGCCTATTCGTGCCAATGCCAATGTAGTTATTAACGAGAACAAACCCAGCGATGCTGCCGAGGTTCTTGCTTACTACAACAGGGAGCAGTATGGTGAGCAAAAATTATTTTACGGCCCTATGTACAGTGATACCTACAGCGGCCTTGATGCAGAGCACCCTTATGAAGATGAAAAACCCAACTATCAGAGGGATTATAAAACCGGCAAGTACGTTATTGTAAATAATTACAAGAACGCCAAACAAAATACTGACGACCGCCAGAAAGGCTTTATGCCAAGAATGTGGAGTGCAGACCATGCTGCTAACTATATGAGGTTTACCAAACCTTTAGCCTTTAGGCTGGACCCTGCCTACGATTTTACCGAAGACCTTGCACGTATGGGCTTGCCTATTGATAAGCTTACCGAAGAAGACCTTGGAAAAGCATCTGCCGAGGCAAGGGATAATATACAAACCAACATTAACGAGTTTAAACAGGCCTATGCCACCGGGCAGATGGACCTTGACGATTACAATAAATTCCTGAACAACTACAGCCGTTACCTGATTATAGAGAAGCCTTCTTTTGGCGACAATATGCAGTATATGGTAGAGTTCCAGTTTGGGTATATGTATGGCCGCTACCTTATGTGGAATTTCGCCGGAAGGCAGAATGATAACCAGGGACGTTATGACAACCTTGACGGTAACTGGCTAAGCGGCATTAAATTTATAGACGAAATGAGGCTGGGCTCTCAGGATAACCTGTCGCCCGACCAGTTGAATAACAGGGGCAGGAATTTATATTTCTTCCTTCCGTTCCTGCTTGGGTTGCTTGGGCTTATTTACCATGCTAAAAAAGACCCTAAAAGCTTTTATGTATTGCTTACACTATTCCTGTTTACAGGTATTGCGCTAAAAATATACCTTAACGAGAGGCCGTTCGAACCCCGCGAAAGGGATTATGCCCTTGTAGGTTCGTTCTACGTATTTGCCATGTGGATAGGCATTGGCGTTTATGCCATTTACGACGGGCTTAAAGACTACCTTAATGCTAAAATTGCAGGTCCTGTGGTTATTGCAGTTACCCTGCTTGCTGCACCGGTACTTATGGCTGCCCAAAACTGGGATGACCATGACAGGAGCGACCGTTATACTGCATTGGCTATGGCTAAGGCCTACTTATCGTCGTGTGACAAAAATGCCATTCTTTATACCATTGGTGATAATGACACCTTCCCGTTATGGTATGCACAGGAGGTTGAAGGTTTCCGTACCGATGTGCGTATTGTAAACACCAGCCTGTTCATGACCGACTGGTACATAGACCAGATGAAAGCCAAAGCTTATGAAAGTGAGCCAATGCCGATAAGCTTTATCCATGAGCAATACCAGCAGGGTACACGAGATTATATGCTGCATGTACCGGGTACTGAGGCACGTTGGGATCTTGCTGACCTGCTTAAGTTTATAGGATCTGAAGACCCAAGGGCTAAAAAGGAACTTAATAACGGGCATTTTGTAAACTTTTACCCTACTAACAAGGTTAGGCTTAAAGTAAACAGGGAAGAGGTTATTAAAAACAAGATCGTTTCTCCTAAGCTGTACGACTCTATTGTACCGTATATAGATATAGACATTAAAGGTGACGCATTGTACAAAAACCGCCTTATGATGCTGGATATATTGCAGAACAATAACTGGAAAAGGCCTATTTACTTTACCGGTGGCAGTTTTGGCGATGATGATTACCTGTGGATGAAAGATTACCTGCAGCTGGATGGTATGGTGTATAAACTGGTTCCTGTAAGGACCCCTATACCTAAAGATGGCAGCCCGCTGGATATGGGCCATATAGATACACAAAAAATGTACGATATTGTTATGAAATGGAACTGGGGTAACAGCGGAAGCCCTAAAATATACCATGACCCGGAAACGCGTAAAAACAGTATTACCTACCGCACCAACCTTGCCCGACTTACAGAAGCACTTATTAACGAAGGCGATAAGGTAAGGGCTAAACAAATTATAGACCTGGCCATGAAAGAAATGCCGGTAGACTATTTTGGCTACTACACATTACTGGAGCCTTTTGCAGCCGGTTATTATGAACTGGGTGAAAAAGATAAAGCAAGGCAGCTGTTAGGCCAGCTTATTAAAAAATACCAGGAAGAGCTTACTTATTTTAGTGGCCTTTCTCAAAGCGGGCAGGCAAACTTAAGAATAGATATTATTACAGATATTGAGCGTTACCGCAGCCTGTTGCTTATCATGAAAGAGAACAACGATATAGAATCGTACAACAAAGCCCGTGCAGCGTTTAACGCCTACAACCAAAAATTTGGCAGGTATAAACGCGATGCTGAGTAGTTTATCACACGATATTTTTTTAACTTTGGGATGCAGCTTTACGGCTGCATCTCTTGTTTAAGGTACTATGATTTGGCAAGTATTAATTTAACCACTAAGTACACAACGGTTTTCACCAAGACACAACTCTAATACTATAATTGGTGCTAAAGACAACAATCCTGATTATCAGTATTAAAGGACACAACGCTTTGCGTAACAGCATTGTGTCCTTAATAGCCTGGAACAGACCTCTACTTATACAGCTTGGTGTTCTTAGTGAAAAACCTTGAGCCCTCTGTGGTAAAAAACATTTAGCAGTAAAATGAAACTGTACTGGGTAAAGACACACAAGCTTATCAAGAAGCTATTTAGAGGTTTTGTATGGGATATTCCCGGCAGGATTAAAACCGTGTACCTTACTTTTGATGATGGCCCCATACCCGAAGCTACCCCGTGGGTGCTTGACGTTTTAAGAGAGCACAACATTAAAGCCACCTTTTTTTGCATAGGCGATAACATACAAAAACACCCCGATACATTCAGGCAGGTTATTGCCGATGGGCATACCATAGGCAACCATACCTTTAACCACTTTAACGGATGGAATACTGATAACGAAACGTATGTGGCAAATTTTGAAAAATGTGAAAAAGCTATAGAGGAAAGGTATAGCGGTACCGCAAAATTATTTCGTCCGCCGTATGGCAAAATAAAAAATGCGCAGGCTAAAGTAGTGAGGCTGCGGGGATATAGAATAATTATGTGGGATGTGCTGAGTGCTGATTTTGATCAGAGTATTACGCCGGAACAATGCCTCCAAAACGTAACTAACAATGTAAGTAATGGAAGTGTAATAATATTTCATGACAGCATAAAGGCATCGGCTAACTTAAGGTATGCGCTGCCCGAAGCCATAAAATACTTAAAGAAAAATAATTACGAATTTGGGGTTATAACCTAAATTGCTCATGCACCAGGCCGATAATAGTATTGGCATCCAGCTCTCCTGATTGCCTCCATACCATTTGCCCGTCTTTATAAATCATGAGTGTAGGCAGGCCTTTAATCCTTAGGGCTTCGGCCAGTTCCTGGTTTTTATCAACATCTATTTTTATAACCTTAGCCTTATCGCCAAGCGCAGCTGCTACATCCCTTATTACGGGGTGCATTGATACCGATGGCTCATTCCACTCTGTATAAAAATCTATTAACACCGGAACATGCGAGCTTATTAGTTCTCCGAATTTTGACATAAAATGGGTACTTTAACTGTCTATAAAAACCTTTTTATTACGGTAAATTTCATACAAATATAGCATTTTTAAGATATGATGCTATGTTTTAACCTTTTTTTAGTGTGATAACAGTAATCTCAGGCCAAATACCTGTCCTTCCGGCATAGCCATGAAAGCCAAAACCACGGTTTACATACACATAGCGCTTTGCATTATTGTATAAACCTGCCCATTGTTTGTATACATACTGCACAGGGCTCCACTTAAGGAAACCCGGAATTTCTATACCAAACTGCATACCGTGCGTGTGCCCGCTAAGTGTAAGGTGATAGTTGTTAGGGTGGTGCTGCACCTCATATTCCCAGTGCGATGGGTCGTGGCTCATAAGTATTTTAAAATCATCCTTATCTACCCCTACAGATGCTTTTATAAGGTCGCCCGCCTTTTTAAAATTGTGCCCCCAGTTCTCTACCCCTATCAGTGCAATATGCTGGTCGCCTTTTGTAAGTTTTATATTTTCGTTAAGCATCAGCTTAAAGTTTATCTGGCGGTGCAGGTCTTTAATGGCAGCAAAATTATCGTCTTTAGCTTTCGCCGATGGCCACTCTACATACTCGCCATAATCATGGTTGCCTAAAACCGAATATTTACCCATAGGCGGAGTTTCAATTCGCTTAAAGGTCTCTATCCAGGGATGCAGCTCGGTGGCATGGGTATTTACAATATCCCCTGTAAAAAGAATAATGTCCGATTTTTGCTCATTAATAAGATCGATAGCGTATTCTATTTTTTCCACATTATCAAGGCTGCCGCTGTGCACATCAGATATTTGCGTGATTGTCATACCGTCAAAATTATCGGGCAGGTCGGGGTATATAATGGTTTGCTTGCGCACCTTAAAGTTGTATTTGCCTATTGTCATGCCATACAGCAACGAGAAAAAAGGAATGGCCGCCAGTGCCAGTGCCGTTAAGCTTACAAACCTGCGCCTGTCCTGCAGGAACGGCTGTTTGTTATCGCCCAGAAACATACGGATAAGCCCGCCGAAGAACCTTATAATATCTTCACCCAGCATTACTATGGTAATAATTATTTTAGGCAAAAAGGTAATGAGCAACAGCCCCATGGCAAGCAGGCTTTGCTTGTTCTGGCCTTCCTTCCTGTCAAAATGCATAAAGGAGTAAACTATGTATGCTATAATAAGCAGCGAAATAACGAGGTATACCCAGGGTGCCCACCGCGATTTTGTAGCTGCCCTAACGGCCTGAAAAGTATATATCTCGGCAAGGATAGCGACAACGCCGGTGATAAAGAGAATGAGCGGAAGGAACGGACGCATTAAATGTGTTTTTTTGGTAAAAATAAAGGCAGCATAAAACATGCCACAAAGCGGGGCGGTAAAATTTAGTACACTTTGTCAGGTTCGGCGTAGCGCTCACGGTGCTTAACGCCCCAGTCGCGCAGTTCGTGAATAACCTTATCTAAAGAGTGGCCGTACTCTGTAAGCGAATATTCTACAAAGACAGGAACAGAATCGTGCACCCTGCGTTGCACAAGCCCATTTACTTCGAGGTCGCGCAGCTCTTTAGATAGCATACGGTCGGTTATTTTAGGGATATCGCGGGTCATTTGCCCAAAGCGCTTGTTACCAAAACTAAGGGAGATAAGTATGGGAATTTTCCATTTTCCGCTTAAAACATCAAGGGCATCGCGCACCGGGCGAATCATGCCCATACAGGCTTCAAGGGTTACGGGGCAGTCTTTATTCATTTATAATAATATTATCACTATACATTAGTATAGTACTTACTGTAGTATAGCAAAGGTACAGTATAAATGAATTGACTGTTAAAATAGCTTCAATTTATATTACACAGCTAAGGTTGATTTCACCGCATAGAAACATAGGCTTAACAGATATAAGGTGACAGAGAAATATTTTGCACATAGCAACAACAAGAAGCGGAGCTTTATCTTCGAGTACCTATTGATTCTTTTAAACTGAATGCCCTATGTATCTATGTGGTAAAATTTAAGACCTGTGTTTGTTTGTAAAACATCACTCGCCGTTTTCAATTGTCCACCCGTTTGCTTATTTTTACGGCAAATACATTTTTACATGTCTGCACAAAAACGACTTTTCCTTCTCGATGCTTATGCGCTAATATTCCGTGGTTATTATGCTTTTATAAAAAACCCAAGGATAAATTCTAAAGGCATGGATACATCTGCTATTATGGGTTTTATGAACTCTTTGCTTGATGTTATTAAGCGCGAAAGGCCAGACCATCTTGCAGTGGCATTTGATAAGGAAGGCAGTACGGTGCGTACCGAAATGTTTGCCGAATATAAAGGGAACCGCAGCGCCACTCCCGAAGCTATTGTTATAGCGATACCCTACATACAGGCTCTTTTAAAGGCAATGCATATTCCCATTATTGAGTTGGCAGGCTGCGAGGCAGACGACCTTATAGGCACCGTTGCCAAGCAGGCAGAAAAACAGGGCTACCAGGTTTTTATGGTAACGCCCGATAAAGATTTTGCGCAGCTTGTAAGCGAAAATGTGTTTATGTACCGCCCTGCACGTATGGGCAATGGAATAGAAATATGGGGCGTGCCCGAGGTACTGGCGCGTTTTGAGATAGACCGCCCGGAGCAGGTTATAGATTATCTGGGCATGATGGGCGATGCGGTAGACAACATACCCGGGTTACCGGGCGTAGGCGAAAAGACCGCCAAAAAACTGCTGAAAGATTATGGCACTATGGAAAACCTCCTTGCCAATACCCATGAGCTAAAGGGTAAAATGCGCGAAAATATTGAAGCCAATAAGGAAAAGGGCATCATGTCTAAAAAACTGGCGACCATTATTATTGACTGCGATGTTACTTTTAATGAAGTGGATTATGAACTTACTGCGCCTGATACCCCAAAGGTTGAGGAGCTGTTTAACGAACTTGAATTTCGCCGAATGGCAGACCAGTTTCATAAACTGTTTGCTCCGGGCGAAAGCTATGAGGATATCCCTTCGCAGGGCTTCTCCCCTACGCAGACCATTACAAAGCCTACGCAGCAATTTGACTTATTTAACATAGGTGCTGCCGATCCTGAAACCGCGGCAGATACACCGGCATTTTATAAAACACTCGAAAATACCGACCACCACTACCAGCTGGCCGAAAGCCCTATGGCGATTAACTTCCTGCTACGAGACCTTTTAAAACAAACAACAGTGAGCTTTGATACAGAAACTACTGATATAGACGCGCTTACAGCAGAGCTTGTGGGCTTATCATTTTCATGGGAAAAAGGAAAAGGGTTTTACGTGCCTGTATCTGCTAACCGCGATGAGGCACAGGAGCTGGTAAACAAATTTATTCCGTTTTTTGAAGATGAGAATATAGAAAAGGTAGGTCAGAATTTAAAATACGACCTTGAAATACTGGCTAATTATGGCATTACCGTAAAAGGTAAATTTTTTGATACCATGATAGCTCATTACCTTATAAACCCCGATATGCGCCACGGTATGGATATTCTTGCCGAAACGTATCTTAAGTACAGCCCTATGCCTATAGAGGCACTTATAGGTAAAAAAGGTAAAGGCCAGAAAACCATGCGCGATGTAGATGTGGAGACGGTTAAGGAATATGCAGTTGAAGATGCCGATATTACTTTACAGCTTAAAGAAATTTTTGCCCCGGAGCTGGAACGTACCGAAACCCGCAAATTATTCGACGAGATAGAAATTCCGCTTATGCCGGTACTGGCTTATATGGAGCAGGAAGGCATTAACCTTGATACCGCTTACCTTAAAGAACTTTCGGGCGAACTGGCAACCGACAGTAAAGCATTAGAATTAAGGATATACGAAACCGCAGGCCAGAGTTTTAACTTAGGTTCTCCAAAACAGTTAGGTGAGATATTATTCGACAAGCTGAAGATAGGTGGCAATAAAATAAAGAAAACCAAAACCGGACAATATGCCACCGGCGAAGAGGTGCTGTCGTACCTTGCTACAGAACACCAGATCGTTGCAGATATATTAGAGTGGAGGCAGCTTGTAAAACTGCAAAACACCTATGTAGATGCGCTGCCACTACAGGTTAAGCCTGCAACCGGCCGTGTACATACTGATTATATGCAAACTGTAGCCGCAACCGGCAGGCTAAGCAGCAACAACCCTAACCTGCAAAACATCCCTATACGAACTACAAGGGGCAGGCAGATACGTAAGGCATTTATTGCCCGGGATGAGAATTACACTATAGTAAGCGCGGATTACTCGCAAATAGAACTGCGCATAATTGCAGCCCTAAGCGGCGATCCTGAAATGATTCGCTCGTTCCAGAATGGGGAGGATATTCACGCCTCTACAGCCGCAAAAGTATTTAACATTGCGCTGGAAGAAGTTACCCGCGAGCAACGCAGCCATGCCAAGACGGTAAACTTTGGTATAGTTTATGGAGTATCGGCATTTGGGTTAAGCAACCAGACGTCGTTAAGCCGTGGCGAATCTAAAGACCTTATTGAGGCGTATTATAAAACATATCCGCGCCTTAAGCAATACATACAGGAACAGGTAGAACTGGCACGCGAACAGGGCTATGTACGTACTATAACCGGGCGCAGGAGGTATTTAAAAGATATTAACTCGCAAAACCAGGTAGTGCGCGGCGGTGCCGAGCGTAATGCCGTGAACGCCCCTATACAGGGCAGCGCTGCCGATATTATTAAGATTGCGATGATAAACATCCATAAAAGGCTTATAAGCGAGAACTGGAAAAGTAAAATGCTACTGCAGGTACACGATGAGCTTGTTTTTGACGTTCATAATACAGAGCTCGACCGTATTAAACCAATGATCAAGGAAGAAATGGAGAATGCCTTTAAACTTGATGTGCCTCTTGAGGTAGATCTTGGTGAGGGTGTGAGCTGGCTTGAAGCGCATTAATGGCTTTAGATTTTACCACATAGATACATAGGCCAATTATTGATTTAAGGTGAGATAGAAATAAATTTTTCACATAGACATGACAGAAGCGAAGCTTCAGCTATATGTTTCTTAAAACCCAATTACTGTTCTAAATCTATGTTTCTATGTGGTAAATAATTAGGCAGGAGTGTAGCTGGTTCCCCTCTTTAGAGGGGTTAGGGGTGTGTTATTGATATTCTTACTTAAAACGTAATAACTGACTTATATAATATATGAAAAAAGCGTTATTAATTTTACTTGCCTTTGTACTTACCGTGCCGGTTATGGCTCAAAATGAGGGTGCAAAGTTTCGCAAAATTGACAGCCTGCTCACCTATTATTATGCTAATAAAAAGTTTATGGGCGCGGTTAGCATACGCGAAAAAAACCAGGTTGTATTTGAAAAAGCGTATGGCTATGCCGATATAACCAATAAACTACCGCTGGCTAACGATACTAAATTTAAGATAGGCGCAATTACAGAGGTATTTACTGCGGCAATGGTTTTTCAATTAATTGAGGAGAAAAAGCTTAAGCCCGACACTAAGCTTGATGCGTTTTTCCCTAAAATAAAAAATGCTGACAAGATTACCATAAGCGCCATGCTTAACCATAAAAGCGGCATTTATGATTTGGCTAATGATGCAAATTTTGAGCAGTTTAAAACCAAACTTCAAACCCGTAAAGATGTACTGGACAGGATGTATGGCTACGAACCTGCTTTCGTAACTGATAGCCTTGCACAGGCAAGCAGCTCTAACTACCTGCTGTTGGGCTACATAATTCAGGAAATTACGAAAAAAACGTTTAAAGAAAATGTTACTGCCCGCATTATAAAACCAGCCGGGCTTACCCACACCCAGTATTTTAATAAAATAAACTCGAAGAAAAACGAGGCGCTCTCCTACACCTTTATTGATGGTTATTGGGAAAAGGAGCCGGAACTGCACGAAACTACATTAGGGGCATCGGGCGGGTTGCAAAGCACACCGGGCGACCTTACCAAATTTATCAAAGCGCTGTATGATGGCAAATTAGTCAAACCGGAATCATTAGCTGAGATGGCTAAAATAGATAGTGGTTTTGGCAAAGGGCTATTTAACTTTATGTTTGCCGAACGCAAATTTACAGGGCACAACGGCAGTGTAGAAGGTTTCAGGTCGGTTGTGGGGTATTACCCTAAAGACCAATTGGGATTTTCGCTTATTTTAAACGGCGAGAACTGCAACTTTAACGATCTTGTGCTGGGCATACTCAGCTGCTATTATAAAATACCCTACCGTTTTCCTGATTTTACTAACTTTAAAGTTGCCGATAATGTTCTTAAAAGCTATGAAGGCTTTTACACCAACCCTAACATGCCGGTAAAAATTGAAATTAAGGCAGTAAACGGACAATTGCGTGTGCATGCCGAGGAGCAGGGCACGTTTTATGTTATTGCAAAAACCAATACCGAGTTTAGGCACGATGCATCGGGTGTGGTAATGGTGTTTAGCCCCACTGGTTTTATTTTAAAACAAAACGGTACATCGACCACGTTTACCAAAGAGAAATAGAGGTTTTTACATAATTGCGTAAGGAATATTAAAATTCAAAAGAACACATCCCAACCCCTCTCAAAAGGGGAGCCAGCTACACTCCTTCCGAAACCGGGACTACGTTTGCATTATTAGTGCTTCCAAATTCCTTATTTATGAAGCCTGTGCAGATGGCTCCCCTAAAAATTTAAGGCCTACTATAGATAGTATAAGCGTGGCAATAAAAAATATCCTCCAGAAGTTAGCCGGCTCGTTAAAGAAAAGGATGCCCATTAGCACAGTACCCACCGCGCCTATACCTGTCCATACAGCATAAGCAGTTCCTAAAGGTATGGTTGCAGTTGCTTTATTAACAAAGTAAAAGCTAATTACTATACAGGCTATAAACCCGGCAGTCCATTTTATATTGGTAAAATTGTTAGATAGTTTCATGCATGTGGTAAAGCCAATTTCTAAAAATCCGGCAAGGATAAGGTACATCCAGTTCATTGTGTATCATTTAATAGTGAGGCACAAAATTACGGCCTCAATAATGGGCAATACTTTACAAATGTTAACTAATAAACTTTATTTAGGAATTTTACCACTGAGTTCGGAATTTAAACATGATGTTTAAGCAATCGCCCAAAGAATTTTACCACTAAGATCACGGAGGTAAAATGCACAAAGGCCACGAGGAAAAACGCTTTGCTTCAGGACACAAGGCTGAGCGGAATTACTTTGTAGAATAATCGTAATAACTCTAAATACTTTAAAACATGACATTTAAGCAATCGCCCAAAGAATTTTACCACTAAGATCACGGAGGTACATGCACAAAGGCCACGAGGAAAAACGCTTTGCTTCAGGACACAAGGCTGAGCGGAATTACTTTGTAAAAAATGCAAACACATAATCTCAAGCAATTTAAAAACATGATGTCTTAAAGTAATCATCCGAAGAATTTTTACCGCTAAGTTCACTAAGGTAAAACATGCAAAGGCCTCAAAGAAAAAATGCTTTGCTTCAGGACACAAAAATTTGCAGAATAGCTTTGTTAGAAACGTTATTATGCTACGCTACATATTACTTTATCTCGGCCCTAATGCGGCTTAGGCTTACCTGGCTTATGCCGAGATATGATGCAATATGCTTAAGCGGAACCCTTTGCAGCAGTGTTGGATTATTCTCTAAAATATCGGCATACATTTGTGCAGCAGTTTTAAATTGCCTGAAAATAAACCGCTGTTCCAGTTTAATAAGTTCATGTTCGGCAAGTTTACGGCTCCAGTTGGCCAGCTCTATATCGCTCTCAAAAAGGGCTATCATGGCGGCAGAATCTATTTCATACAAAACACTGTCTTCCAGCACCTCTATGGTTTCGTAACCGGGCTTATTATTTATAAGGCTTTGCGCAGATATTATATAATCGCCTTCGGCACCAAGCCAAAAGGTAAGCTCCTGGGTAGGCAAATCAGAGTAAGCGCGGGCAATGCCTTTTTCTATAAAAAAAACCGATCTTTCTATGCGCCCCTCTTTAAGTATAAGTTCGCCTTTTTTAAAGTGCCTTTTATAAAATAACCCGGTAAGCTTAGCAAGTGCGCTATCGCTTAACGGGTATAATGATTTTATTTTAGTAAGTGTATTTTCCAATAGGTGTTATTGGATAACTATTGTAATTTCCTGGTAGATTCTCTTTGCCTAAGCTCGGTTTTAATAACCCTTGTAGAAAACGGCGGCTCTTCTTCATCTTTATTTAACAGCCTGTCTATAAGCATGTCGGCAGCAGCCTCGCCTATCTCAGGCGCGTGCTGGCTTACTGTGCTAAGGCTTGGCGTTAACCTGCGCGACCACACACCATCTGCAAAGCCTATTATAGAAAGTTGTTCCGGTATTTTAATACCTTTTTTAAGGGCTGCTTTCATGGTAGACACGGCACTGTGCTCGTCTATAGCAAAAACACCATCAATATCGCCGCTTTTAGACTCAAAGAACGGAATAAACTTATCGTCAAATTCATCTGTACTTTCTGTACGTATAATTATAGACTCGTCTATGGCTATGCCATGATCCTGCAACGCCTTGTAATACCCTTCATCGCGCAGCTTAGCCACACTAATATTATCTAAAGACGAGAACAAGGCTATTTTTTTACAGCCTGTTTTAATAAGGTGGGTAACTGCATGTACGGCCGAATCGAAATCGTCTACAATTACCTTATCGCAATTTACATCTTCAGATATCCTGTCGAACATTACAATAGGAATATCATCGGCAATAGCATCTTTAAAGTGTTTTACCTCGTGCTCTTTTTGGGTTTCTTCGGATATTGAAAGTATAAAGCCATCTATAGTACCATTGCTAAGCATATCCATAGCATAAATTTCTTTTTCCAGAGATTCGTTAGATATAGATGTAATAACATTATATCCGCGCTTGTTAGCCTGTTTTTCTATACCGCTAAATACTTTGGCAAAAAATGGGTTTAAAATATTAGGCAAAACAACGCCTATGGTTTTAGAACGCTTGCTCTTTAGATTTACAGCTATATTATTAGGCTTGTAATTTTTAAGTTTTGCAAACTCCTGCACCTTTATTTTGGTAGGTTCGCTAATTTCAGGACTGTTGCTTAACGCTTTAGAAACTGTTGAAACTGATACATTAAGTTCTTTTGCAATTTGTTTTAAAGTGGCTCTTACTCTCATATCCTAAAATGATTTATACGGGTAAAGTAACGAAAAAATTACGAAATTATAGTAGTTGTTTTTAAGAAAAAACGATTTTTTAAACCAGAAGCTACAATTTAGTTACAGTATGTTTAAAATTATAGTAGCGTATATCTTACAACTAATTGTAAGTTCTTTTATTATTTTTTCACACTGCATGTTAATTAAATTATAAAAATAAAAATAAACACTTCTTAAATTTAAAAGATTTACAATTAAGCAATTAGTAGCATCCCCTTTAACTATAAGGTTTGATAAAATAACAAATTGTTAAAAAAATTGCCAAAGTTGTGTTAAGACTCAAAAAATAAGGATAGAACCCAAAAACCATTAACAATTTATTGGCGTATGTAAAATTAACTTTGAGATTCGGAAGTGATAAAAAATTACGATTCTACATAAGAGACCACACCGTTTTAAAAATACAATTATTAACCCATTAATGTTATTACAATGAAAAACACAGCAGTAAACGTTAAGCCAGTTACCACACCGGGACCTAACGGCAGAAGGAATTTTCTTAAAATGAGCGGCCTTGCCCTTGCAGGTACAGGACTATTGATTGCAGGATGTAGCGACGACGATTTAGAAACACCGGCAGTAGACCCGAATGCTCAGTTACCGGGCGTAAGGAACGGTAAATTTGACCTTGGCGGAGGCGATGCAGGCATACTTACTTATGCTTATGCATTAGAGCAGCTTGAAGCAGATTTTTATACCCGTGTAGTAAACAACAGTGCCTTTAGAACTGCCTTTGGCGAAGAAGAGCAGGCAGTGCTTGTAGACCTTTACAACCATGAGGTTATACACAGAGAATTTTTCAGGACTGCCATAACAGGCGCATTAGCAGGAACAAGCGGTACATTGCTGCCAGACCTTGCTTTTAACTACGGCAACTTAAATTTCGCAAACAAAACTGCCATATTACAAACAGCAATGGCTCTTGAAGATACCGGAGTTAGAGCTTACAACGGTGCTGGGCAATACATAACAAATGCTGATTATTTAGTTATTGCCGGTAAAATTGTATCGGTAGAGGCAAGACATGCTTCTGCAATCAGGGATTTGCTTAACGGCGGAACTTCTTTTGCAGGCGATGATGCTGTAGATCCTGTTACAGGACTTGATAAAGCAGAAAATCCTTCTGCAATAATCCGTCAGGTATCTTCACTAAACATTATCCAGACACCTTTTACTGCACAATTCCTTCAATAATCAACTAACAATTAATTCTCTACGTTATGAACATATTAAAATTTTTAGAATCGTTTACAAACGAAGGCGTATTAGAAAGCCTAAACAGTAAAGGATCAAGAAGAGATAGTTTTACCCAGTTTGGTAAAGCAGGCGCTACTGCCGCAATGGCTGCTGTGCCGTTTAGCATGTTATTTTCTCAAAAAGCAAGTGCTGCAACTTCTATGGCAGCAGCTGCAGATACCCCGTTAAGTGCTTTACAACTTGCACTTACACTTGAATACCTTGAAGACGAATTTTACGATATGGGCCTTGCCGCCAATGGTTTAATACCGGCTGCCGACCGTGATGTTATTGCACAGATATCTAAACACGAGCAATCGCATGTTACATTACTTAAAAATGCTCTTGGAGCTGATGCACCGGCAAAACCTACGTTTGACTTTACAGGAGGACGCAATGCTAATGGTGGAGGGCCGTTTGACACCTTTACCAATTACCAAACATTCCTTGCAGTAGCTCAGGCATTTGAAGACACAGGTGTACGTGCTTACAAAGGCCAGGCAGGAAATCTTATCAGTAATAAAGCATTACTTACAACTGCGCTACAAATACACTCTGTAGAGGCACGCCATGCTTCTCAAATCCGTAGGATGAGAGGTTTAAAAGGATGGATCGTAGGCAATCAGCGTGGTGAAGGCATGCCTGCACAAACACAGGCTGTTTATGACGGCGAAGAAAATGTAAACCAGGCAGGCTTTATGACTAATGCCGTTCGTGGAACATTTACTCCTACGCTATCGGCTACCGGAGGTACAGAATCTTTTGACGAGCCTATTACAGGTGCAACTGCTACATCAATTGCAAGCTTGTTTATAGTGTGATAGTCATATAAAAATAAGTTGATTATTTATTGTATCAGCCCGCATAACACTTGTTATGCGGGCTGATTTTTTAAGGTGATCCATCTGCCATTTAGGCTGGACATATCATACAATAATAACTAAGCAACAAAAAATATCCCGTATATTTTGCACAATACACGGGATAAATATAGAAGCAAATTTATTTTCGCGGAGAAGAATATAACGCAGCCTGCTAAAAAAACTAAAAGAAAAAAGCAGGCCATATCTTTACATAAATTGCTTTTAGTTTTTTATAACCCTGATAGTTTGTATGGCAGTACCCGATGTTATTTTTGCAAAATACAGCCCGTTAGAAAAACTAGAAGCATCTACAGATAGTTTATCTGATGTTACATTTTTAGTAAATACTATTTTACCTAAAGCATCAATAATTTGTACACCGGTTAAATTTTGGCCATGAGCAGCTTCAAAGTTCCATAAATTTGTAGTAGGGTTAGGATATGTTTTTACCACAGTATTATGTGCAAACGCATTTGTACCCGCTGTTAAGTCAAAAGGGGTTTCGCTGTCATTAAGCACAATTTCATCAATGTAGGCAAACGAGTCGGTATTGTTCAATACGTTTACAGATGCATCTGCAAAAAACAAAAACTGTGAGGGATTAACTCCCGTTTCTCCACCATCTATTCTAAAAACCATATCCTGCCATGCTCCCGGAGTGGTATAGTCCATAGTAGGGTGTACATCTGCACTACCATCGTTATCAGCTGCCGCATCTATACGTACAGACATGTTAGGGATTACTGAAGATGTATACATTGCACGCAAATGAACATATTTAGATGTATTTGCAGGTACATTAAAGGAAGTGGCAAACCTTACAATTTCGTACCAGGCACCTGAAGTTCTTTTTATTTGTCCACTATTGGCAGACGCATTGCCCACAGCTACAGGGTTTGGCACAATGGCAAACTCTGCCCCATAGGTTGCAGTAACTACCGGCGAGCCTTCTTCAAAATCGTTTATGTAAGTGTTTTGTGCATGCACGCATGCCGGAATAAAGGCTGTTAAGGCAAAAAACCCTAATGTAAGTAGTTTTGTTTTCATAATAGTACTGTTATAGATTTGGTTTAAAAAACTTCGCAATCGTTATAGTGAATAAAGCGTAATTATTCCTGAACCAACTTATACATTATCAATACCATAAAGTTTTATTGATAAATATGTTATTTTAAAGACATACAGCTTAAATACTTCGATTATTCAAATGTATAATCAAAAAATGCCGGATAAATGGACTTTAATTTTAGAAATATGGACAATAATATTTTAAGTAACTTTAGGTAAATGCCATAAAAAAAGCCCCTGTTAAAGGAGCTTAATAATTTATGTAGTAAATGAACTCATCCTGACTTTTTTCACTTGGCTGCAAAATGATCTTTTCGCCCCATATTTTACCTGTTTTATTATTCCGTAGCACTGCTATGCAATGCAAAAAAGCCAAAATCTGAAACAAAAATCTCTATTTTTCGCTTTAATCAAAAAAGTCAGGACGAGTTTTAGTATTAATGAGGGTTGTGTGCCCTGTCATCTACCGTATTAATTTTTTCGAGTTTATCTTTCCAAAACTGCATTAAAGCAAACGATACTATTACCGATGATGCAAGGCCTTCTATAAACAATCCTACACCAAACTGGTACGGAGATGGATTACCACCACCAAAAATATAATCAGAGGCAAAATTTTGCAGGTACTCTTCGCCACCCTTATATTCGGCATACAGCATAAATGCAAATACACAAAGTACAAGGCTAACTACACCTGTAAGTATTGCCGACCCAATATTGGTAAAATATCCATTAAGGTTATCGTTAAAGTTAGATTTAATAGTTCTGTTAATACCCCATATTACAAATACAAAATTTACAAGCCTTAAGTAAATAATATGCGACAGGTTTAGGGCATCCATAAGCAGGAAAAACAGGCCAATGGCTATAAAAATAAGTAAACCGTTAGTAATAATTCTGGAAGCTTTCATAATCTTAAAATTTTGTGTTTTTATTCCGTTAGTGTTAGTTTTATAAGCTATTGCAAAAGATACTACACATGGCAATACAGCCTTTGCTAATATCTTTATCTAATTTAGCCATATTACAGGACAACTAAACAGGGTTTAGTAAAATTTTAATAAAAGAAATAGTATAAAACAAAGATATTGTTAAAATACTTATTTAATAGGATTATCTTTACTATCATACAGTAAAATCCATGTGCAATGCCCGTAGTAATTCCATGATACGGCTGCAAGATCTGTAGTGGGGTCTATGAGCGCTTTATAAGGATCGTTGTTAACAGATACATTTGTTATAGCATAAACAGCCACATCCTGTTCCCTTGTTTTAAACTCCTGTTTTATACGCTGCGCCATTTGCCAAATCATGTCGGGGCGTGTACCCATGGCAGCCTCCTGTTTAGGGGTAAGGTCGCTGTAAGCATCATAAAACAAATCTTTATGGGTAGCTTTTTCTACCACTCTAAAACGTGTACCGCCATTACGGGTGCGCAGCATCATGCGCCAGCTAAGGCGGTGGCCTTCCTCCGTCCACAATACATCACCTTTAATTAAATAATGCCTTAGCGGCAGCAAAAGCTGTATTATAAGGAACGGTATAAAAAAATAAGCAAGCGCACCGGCCCCATCTTTAGAAAAGCCATAATTTAAAACAACAGGTTTTTTACGAAAAAAAATGCTCCGTATCTTTTCCGGAGGGAAAAAGAACACGGCAAAGCTTAATGCAAAAAAAGGGAAGATACCTATTTGCAGCGTAATGGAATTAAAGATATGGAAGATGAGCGATGCAATAAAAGCTATGGTACGTGTGCGCTTAAAGAGTAATAGCGGCACAACAAGCAAATCGAACACAATGCCGGAATATGTAATAAACAGGTAAAACCATTTTTGGGTCATTACCGCACGCAACGCATCGTTTTTAACAGAGCCGTTAAGCAACTGGCGGGCAAAGGTACCATTAAGCCAACCCGGGTAAAACTTTGCCAGTGTTGCATAAAAGTATACAATGCTTACCATAACTATCATAACCCAGGAGCACCACGCCGGCATGGTAAGTTTTTTTAGCGCCGGATTTACCTTTACATCTGCGGATGCATACCGGTTTGCCGGCAAAAAGCACATCATGAGGCACACCAGCACTAATAAATAATAATGGTTATTGTAAGATGTTTTTTGCATAAAATATACCGCTGCCCACATAACTGTAAACAACCCCATGCTATAACGGTACTTATAGCCCGCCATTATAAGCATGCCCAGCACACCCATTACCGCAAAATAATAGTACATGCCACTACCCGGCAATGGCTGCAGCCACTCCATGCCTATATGCGAAAATGTAAACTTTGGTACTATAAAATTATCGCGCACCCACCCTGTGGCAATAGCACCAAAGGTTTCGCAGGCAAGCAAAAAGCCAAAAAAGATCCTGAATAAAACCAGGGGCGCATTGTCTATCTCTTTAAACAGGCGTTCTTTCATGCAGCGTTACTGTTGTTGCTCAAAATATTTTAAAGAATCGTCCTTATCTTTAGCAAGCTGTGCTTTTAACGCATCGAGCCCTTCAAATTTTTGCTCGCTGCGCAGGCGGTGGTGCAGGCTTATTTTTAATTCGGCACCATAAATATCAGCATCAAAATTAAAAAAGTTAACCTCTATAGTCTGGTTTGTGCCATTTACAGTAGGGCGTGTTCCTATATTCATCATGCCATAAACGGTAATCCCGTTTATTACAGATGATACCGCATATACCCCCTGTGCAGGTATAAGCTTGTAGCTTTCGGGCACATTAATGTTTGCCGTTGGGTAACCTATAGTGCGGCCCAGCTGTTTGCCTGTGGTAACAGTACCGGTTATATAATAAGGATAACCCAGGTAATTATTTGCTGTAACAAGATCTCCTTCAAAAAGGGCATTGCGTATTTTTGTAGAGCTTACTGCTACATCATCTACCGCCATTGCCGATATTTGCTCTACCTCAAACCCAAGCTCCTGCCCCATACGCACAAGATCTTGTGTTGTGGCAGTACGGTTACGGCCAAAACGGTGGTCGTGCCCTATAATTATTTTACGGGCATTAAGCCTTTTTACCAGTATATCTTTTACAAAATCTTCTGCCGTAAGACGCGAAAATTCATGGCTAAAAGGGTGTATAATAAGGTTATTTACCCCAAAATCTTCTAATAAGGCTGCTTTTTCGGCCATGGTATTGAGCAGTTTTACATCGGCATCAGGCTGCAGTACCATTCGCGGATGCGGAAAAAAAGTGAGCACCACCGTTTCATACCCTAATTCTTTACCGCTGCCTATAAGCTTATCAAGCAGGCTTTTATGCCCTTTATGCACTCCGTCGAAAGTACCAAGGGTTACTATGGTTCCGTTAGGAGAAGAAAACTCCTGTATAGCATTAAAAATTTTCAAACCTTATTATTAAAAGTTATGCAAAGTTAAATTATCTGCGTCCTAAATAAAATAAAGTAGCATAATTTTTAGTGTTTTATAACTGTAATTAAGTTTACAACAGTTTTTTTTTGAGGTGCATATAAATATTAACTAAAAAACCTCACTATTTGTTTATTTAGCAATTACCTTTGCGTTTTACCTATAACAATTATGAAAAACTCATTACTTTTAGTTGCCTCCCTTTTTATTTTTGGCATTGGGAACGCCCAAACAAACTGGAAGCCTGCTAATGAAGGCAGCCTGGCATCATTACAAAAAACAGACAGGGCCTCTGTGCCAACCGCCTTTAACCTTTTTACTACAAACCTTGCGCAGCTAAAACAGTCTCTTGTGCTGGCACCTGCCCGTGCAACCGGTGTAACATCTACCCTTATTATCCCTTTTCCTGATGCGCAGGGAAAAATACAACATTACCGCGTGTATGAAGCCAGCGTTTTACAGCCCGGCATTGCTGCTGCACACCCGGAGCTAAAATCATACATAGGCCAGGGTATAGAAATGCCACAAGCTATTGTGCGCTTTAGCATTACTCCTTTTGGGCTTCATGCCATGATGCTTACCCCACAGGGAACTGCTTACATAGATCCTTACACTAAAGACCTTAACAACTATATGGTATATGCAAAATCGAGCCTTAACAGCCCGAGAGATTTTACATGCGAGGTTGTTGCTAACGAAAACGCACACCGCAATAATGGCCAGCCTGCAGAAAGGGCATCTTTTGTTAACGATGGCAATTTAAGGACGTACCGCCTTGCAATGGCATGTACTATAGAGTATGCAGCTTTTCATATAAATGCAGCAGGGTTAAGTGCCGGTACTATAGAACAAAAAACAGCAGCGGTACTTGCGGCTATGGTAGTTACCGTAACCCGTGTAGATGCTGTTTATGAAAGAGAGCTTGCCGTAACCATGCAACTTATTGATAATAATGAAGATATTATTTTTATAACCCGCGATGATTTTAATAATAACAGCTCCGGGCAGCTTTTAAGCCAGTCTCAAAGGATAATTACAAATACCATAGGCGAAGAAAACTTCGACATAGGCCATACCGTTAGTACCGGTGGTGGTGGCCTAGCAGGATTGGGTATTATATGCGATTCTGAACAAAAAGCCAGAGGTATTACTGGTAGTCCAAACCCCGTGGGCGACCCGTATGATATAGACTATGTAGCACACGAAATGGGCCACCAGTTTGGTGCTAACCACACATTTAACGGTGCAGATGGCAGCTGTCTTCCTAATGTTAACAGCGCTACAGCTGTAGAGCCGGGAAGTGGCACAACAATTATGGGCTATGCAGGTATATGCGGCGCAGCCGATGTTCAGCTGCATTCTGATGCTTACTTTAACGCTGTAAGCCTTGACGAAATTGGCACTATATTGCAAAACACAAATTGCGCTGTGCTTACGCCTATTAACAATAGTGAGCCGGTAGTACCAACTGTTACACGCAAAACGATACCTAAAGGCACCGCCTTTATACTTAAAGGCAGCGAAGCAACCGATGCCGATAATGATGCACTTACATATTGCTGGGAACAGGCAAATGGTACATCTAACCCTCAAAATCAGCCATCGTCTGTAAATACATCGGGGCCTAACTTCAGGTCTGTACCGCCAGGCACAAGCAGGAACCGTTATATACCACAACTATCAGACGTATTAGACAACAATCTTTACCCTACCTGGGAAATAATACCGGATGTAGGGCGTACACTTACATTTGCCTACACCGTAAGAGACAATAATATACTGGGCGGGCAAACAACCTCCAGGAGCACAACCGTAGTGGTTAACGCTACGGCAGGGCCATTTGTGGTAACATCTCAGGGAGATAATGGCAGCACGGCATGGGAGCAGGGCACACAGCAAACCATAACATGGAATGTTGCAGGCACAACAGCAAACAGTGTTAACACAGCTAAGGTAAATATTCTTCTATCTACAGATGGCGGACTTACCTTTACAACCGCACTTGCAACAAATACAGATAATGATGGTACAGAAGATATAACAGTACCTAACATTATGGCCCGCAATTGCCGCATAATGGTAGAGCCTGTAAATAATATATACTATGCCGTAAATACAACACCATTTACTATAGGCTATGTAGTAACAGATGAATGCAACACTTACACAAACACAACAGCAATTGCAATACCGGATAATACTGCTACGTTTACATCGTCTCCTATAAACGTAAGTGCGGTAGACAACATTACATCTGTAACAATTAATGTAAACGCAACGCACCCTTATGTGGGCAATTTTGTAATTAATGCCGTTAGCCCCGATGCTACCGAGGTAATTTTATGGCAACGCCAGTGCAGCAGTAATGACGATATGAATATTACTTTTGACGATAACGGCAATACATTATCCTGCGCTAATACAGAGGTGGGCAACACATACAGGCCTTACCGCCCCCTTGTTGCTTTTGCAGAAAAAAATGCTATAGGCACCTGGAACCTTAACATAGCAGATTTAGCTGCAAACAACACAGGTACATTAAACTCATGGAGTATAACTGTATGCGGGCAGGTGTATACACCGCTTAGCGCAGCACAATTTACCCTTAAAAACTTTACATTGTACCCTAACCCTAACAGCGGTAGCTTTACGGTTCAGTTCGAGTCGCAATCGCAAAACAATATAGGCGTAACAGTACACGATATTACAGGCCGCGAGGTGTTTAACAACAGCTTTGCTAACACAGGTATGTTCTCGCACAACATTAGCCTGCAAAATGTACAGGGCGGAATTTATATGGTAACTGTACAGGATGGCAACCGTAAAGAGGTAAGAAAAGTAGTGGTTAAATAATCACTTCTAATTTATATTATTAAAGAGCGCTTAACGGCGCTCTTTTTTTATTGGTACAACCAAAATTGAAATTATACCAAATGTAATCTATTAGCCTAAATATTTTGCCTCGCAAAGGCGCGAGGCGCAAAGTTTTTACCCTAAATCAGTATCTTTTCCTGTATTAGTATATTTATTCCCTACTTTGCGGCTCTGCGATTTTGCAAAATATTTTTAAACACATTGAACATACTATTCTATATAGTGGTATAATATCCAAAAAAATCTAACAGTCCTATATCCATAAAAAAAGCGTCCCTTGTGAGGACGCTTTTTGAATATCGAAAATAACAGAATTATTTTTTCTTTCCTTTTGCAGGTGCTTTTGCAGCTTTTGCAGCTTCCTGAGCAGCTTTCATAGCAGCACGAGAAATACGAACCTGAGCAACCACAGTATTATCCGGGTTAAGCAGTTTAAAGTTGTTAGCCTCTAACTTAGTAATGTAAAGTTTGTTACCCATCTCAAGTTCAGAGATGTTAGCCTCAACAAAGTCAGGAAGGTTTGCAGGCAAAGCTCTAACTTTAAGTTTACGCTGGTTAACACGCAGTACACCACCACCAAGTACGCCCGGAGATGTTCCTGTAATTTTAACAGGTACTTCCATAGTAATTTCTTTGTCGTCTTTTAACTGGTAAAAGTCGATGTGAAGAATTTTGTCGCTTACCGGGTGAAACTGGATATCCTGCAGGATAGCGCTGTAAGTACCGCTTGGAAGCTCAATTACAACAGTGTGCACGTTTGGAGTGTAAACAAGGTTTTTAAATGCAATTTCTTCTGCAGCAAAATGTACTGGCTGATCTCCTCCGTATAACACGCAAGGAACCATTCCAGCATTACGTGCTGTACGCGTTGCCGCTTTACCCACGCTTTCTCTTTCAGATCCTTTAATCGTAATCGATTTCATTTGAATAATATAATAGTTAATAAATAAAAAATTCTACATTAAAAATTTGCCGCTTATAGAGTTATTGTTTTGCACCATGTGCATAACCTCTGCAAACAAATCGGCACAGCTAACAACCTTAATTTTGTCAGTTTGCTTTTTTAGCGGAATACTATCTGTAACAATAAGTTCAGATAGTTGTGATCTTTCGATCTTTTCGTACGCATCGCCACTTAATATGGCGTGTGTACAAATGGCGCGCACGCTAAGCGCACCTTTTTCTATCATCAGGTCGGCCGCTTTTGCAAGGGTACCTCCTGTATCTATCATGTCGTCTATCAGTATAATGTTACGGCCCACAACTTCGCCTATAAGCTCCATTGTTTCTATAACATTAGCTTCTTTGCGCTGCTTGTAGCATATTACTACATCGCTGCCAAGAAACTTAGAATATGCATAAGCCCTTTTAGAGCCGCCCATATCCGGCGAAGCTATAGTAAGGTTCTCCAGGTTAAGGCTTTTTACATACGGCAGGAATATGGTTGATGCAAACAGGTGGTCTACCGGTTTCTCAAAAAATCCCTGAATCTGGTCGGCATGCAGGTCCATCGTCATTATACGTGTGGCACCGGCGCTTTCCAATAGTTTTGCAACCAGCTTAGCCCCTATGGGTACGCGTGGTTTATCTTTACGGTCCTGTCTTGCCCAGCCAAAGTAAGGTATAACCGCGGTTATATGCCTTGCAGAGGCTCTTTTAGCAGCGTCTATCATAAGCAGCAGCTCCATAAGGTTATCTGCGCTTGGGAAGGTAGAGCATACTAAAAATACGCGTATACCTCTTATAGACTCTTCAAACGACGGCTGAAATTCGCCATCGCTATAGTGGGCCAGTGTTACTTTGCCCAGCGGTATCCCATAGCGTTCTGCTATTTTCTCGGCCAGGTAAGTGCTTTTAGAACATGAAAAAATCTTGGCTTCCGGTTCTGTGTGCAGCATTTTAATTAGTTGCTTAGTAGTTAGTTAGTGTTGTTGTGTGTAACGAGGGTGCAAATTTAGAAATTTAATTTTACACAGACGGCAAATTATCCTGTATTTTTAATGAAATTAAATAATATTTTCTAAATTTGCACTCAGATTAAAACTGCATACTACATGCCTGGATGGCGGAATTGGTAGACGCGCGCGACTCAAACTCGCGTACTTCGGTGTGTGGGTTCGATTCCCACTCTAGGTACTAAACCTCTCAGCAATGGGAGGTTTTTGTTTTTTAAAATTATTTTTACACGGTATCTCAATTGCTGGTAATATTAGGCGAGAATTGAAGATTTTTTAGGGACAATAGCTTATTCGTCAGACAAACTTTTTAAAAACTCATTACTCCCGGTGTATTGAATTAGTTTCAGTTCAACATTTCAACATTAAGTAAATTACCTGCCGAACAGGGTATAGCACCGTCCGAGTTATCTTTTATACAATTATATATTACCCGTGATAACATCTCCTTGTTTTACTACATCTGTTACAGCAACATCTTTATTGAGAATTTTTTCAGTCAAATATTTTACGGCGTCAAGATTAATTTACTAATTATCAGAGAGCTTGGTAGCTTGCAAGGTGACATTATATTGTTTCTCACCACTAAAAATATTGAAGCTATTTGCAGAATTAATCTTATTTACATTGCCAACTAACTTACCTGAGCAGTACTACAATAGTTAATGCAAAATATAAAAATGAGTACATTAATTAATTTCTTTAGAGCTATCCCACATACTGGAATCGAGCCATTTATTACGCCATTCTCTGGGGAAATTTTTATTGCTTCGTGTTTCATAAGATAATTTTGTATAAAAGAATTTCTTTATATTACCATTACTGCTTAAAAATATATAATTTTCGTTGGCCGGCTTATATAAGCTGTCACCAACGGCAGCAACATCCACTAAATCCGGATTAGGACTGATTGTTATTATACTATCATATTTTATTAATACCTTTAAATGAGTAGGTTCAGTATTTCTTACAGCAAACTTCTCAATTATTTTGCCTTTAAAACTATATTTAATTTCATTTACTTTAATCGATACATTATTCGGAATCGTTACAAATACATCAATCAGGTACATTGACAAAAATATAAGTAAGATAGATATAACACCTTTAATAAAAAATTTTGATTTCATTATTTCTTTTATTTTTTTAACTTAAAAAGAATAAAATATAAAAAGTTAATCCTGTCGATTGGATATATTTTACTTATCAGGATAGCGAATGCTTATGAACATTGTCGGCTTTAATAACGTAACCGTGTTTACAGCATGTTACCGCTACTAATACCCTACCACAAAAATATAGTTTTAAACTCAGGTTTAAATTGCTAAACTAAAATACGCTACAATAAAAACTCACGTATACTATATAGGAGTATAGCCCAAAACTAAACTTTACTGCCATAAAGCACTACTTTGGTATAAATTAATTACTTTTGGAGCGATAATACTTTACCAATATGAGCATAAAAAGGCACGACTGGACCAGGGATGAAATTATAGCGCTGTACAACAAGCCGTTGATGGATTTACTGTATGAAGCCGCAAGCATACACCGTGAGCACCACGACCCTAACGTAGTACAGGTAAGCACCCTGCTATCTATAAAAACAGGGGGCTGCCCCGAAGATTGCGGCTATTGCCCGCAGGCTGCACGTTACCATACTAAGGTAGAAGGCAACGACCTTATGAGCGTACAACAGGTTAAAGCACAGGCATTGCGCGCTAAAAGCAGCGGCAGCAGCCGTGTATGTATGGGCGCTGCATGGCGTAACGTTAAAGATGGCCCTGAGTTTGACCAGGTGCTGGAAATGGTACGCACAATAAACAAACTGGATATGGAGGTTTGCTGTACTCTTGGGATGATTACCGAGAATCAGGCGAAGCGCCTTGCCGAAGCCGGTTTGTATGCCTACAACCACAACCTTGACACATCTGAAGAATATTATAAAGAGGTAATTTCTACCCGTGGTTTTGAAGACCGTTTGCAAACCATAGAAAATGTAAGGAAAACGAATGTTACTGTGTGCAGCGGGGGTATTATAGGTATGGGCGAAAGTGTAGAAGACCGTGCAGGCATGCTTGTGGCACTGGCATCGCTTAGTCCGCAGCCCGAATCGGTGCCTATTAATGCACTTGTGGCTGTAGAGGGCACCCCTATGGAGAATGAAAAACCTGTAGAGATATGGGAAATGATACGCATGGTAGCCACTACCCGTATCGTGATGCCGGAAACTCAGGTAAGGCTGTCTGCAGGACGTACAGAGATGAGCCGTGAAGGCCAGGCCATGTGCTTTTTTGCGGGAGCCAATTCTATTTTTGCAGGCGATAAACTGCTTACCACACCAAACCCAAATGTAGACGACGACATGAAAATGTTCGAAATGTTGGGGCTTAAGCCACAAAAACCATTCACTAAAGTATCGCAGCCTAAAACTGTAGAAGCAGAAGATTCGGAATTTACACCACTGGGCGAAAAACCAAGATGGTCGCGACCGGGACATAAAATAGAACGTAACCTGCAGGCTCAGGCTACAGGCAAAGTAGAAGCTGAAGCTGACTCTATTTAATTACACCTATTTATATGATATACTAAACTCCGCAATTGCGGAGTTTTTTTGTGCCTTATCTTAACAAAACTTCGTTTGGCAACTTTACGTTTTTGGCTGCAAACTAACAATCTCAGGAATTTAACACTGTAGCTTTTTTATAAAATTCAATTTTATGTCCAATACTCCGCTCATACATAAGGCTATTCCCCTTCATCAAAATTAATTTTGCAAAGATTAACTTACAAGTAAACATTACCAAATTTCATTTGTAAAAACAATTAGTCTATTTTACAGCAAAGAGACTAATTGCGAAATTCAAACAAAAAATCTCAACATTCAATATAAGCTTCTTTATTACCAAAACTAAGGGTTACTACAACCATTTCGTAAATCAAACAGTTTAATTTTTAGAGCATTACACTTTTATACAGTAAAAAAGGGATTTATACTAAATAACAATATCTCATAAAAACACATGTATTATTATAAGTAAATAAATTTAACACCTAAATATTTTTAGTATCGCTATTTTTTGTATTATTGTATGATAGTATAGTATAGAACAACAACCCTCTTTAATTAATACTTAAACAAACATTTATGTATGCTAAAAAAACTATTTTAATGGGCATGCGCAGCAAAAATATATTTGCAGCAGCAATGCTATTTTTAGGCCTGACCGGTTTTGCACAAACCTATGAGGCCGAGAACGGAACCCGCGAGGGCAATGCAGATGTACAAACCTGCGACTCCTGCTCCGGCTCTATTGTGGGCAACCTGAGCGACACCAGCACTGTAACTATTGCGGTAAATACTTCTGCCGCAGGCTGGTACAACATGCAGGTATTTTACTGCACCGGCGACCCGCGAACTTTTAAAATCACACCGGGCAATGGCCCTGCGCTTATTGTACCGGTGCCGGCATCTGGCGGGTGGAGCACTGCCGCCTCTCAAAATGTTAGCATTTACCTTAATGCAGGTAATACTAACATAGTGTTTGCAAGCCCGTCTTATGGACCAAACCTTGATAAAATAGTAATATCGCCCATAACCGAAACACAACTGCAAACCATAAACTTTGGTACCAATAACCAGATAGTGTACAACACTACCAGCAAAACCTACAGCCTGGTTTTTGATGGTGTTACAGCAATAAGTGGCGCATCGGCATTTGCAAAAGGTAACGAATCTAATGTAAGTACAGCTTACAGCAATGTAACGTATGCCTCTGAAAGTTTTACAGATAACATAGGCAGCGGAACCAAGCATACGTTTACCCTTACAGGTGGCTTTAATACTAACATGCAGCAAATGTTTTATACTTATAACGGCAGCGAATATGTTGCCGTACAGGTAGCCTTAGCAGGCAGCGGCGCTAACTGCTACAGTATGTCTCCGCTTACAAGCTATAACGTAAGCCCTGATTTGGGCGGTGGCGATACACGCGCTCTTTTAGTTCCTTATGATAATGACGCCTGGGTGCGATACAATGCAGTAAACCTTGGCGGGGCAGATTTTACCGGTAGTGAGGTTACAAACATATACAGCAACGATACCCGCCACGGCCTTGTAATAGGATCTGTAGATAACAGCCGCTGGAAAACCGGTATTAATGTACTTGGCGCAGGGGCATCATCGGCTTACGTATCTGTAATTAATGGATATACAAACAATAACCTTACCCGCGATGGCCGTGGCCACGGATGGGTAAACATAGGCCTTGACTACTGCGATTCGCCAAAGGTTTTAATAACCGCAAATAACGACTGGAGAGCCGCATTTGATACTTATGGCGAAGTTAGTGCACTTTCTCAGCCTAAATACACCTACGACTGGACAGCAGGCAAACCTATGGGCTGGAACAGCTGGGGTGCCATACAACAACAAATTAACCTTGTAAAAGCCAAGGCCGTTACCGATTTTTTCCAGAATGATGTACCCACTTTCCGTACCGAAGACAACACATTATATATTGACCTTGACTCCTACTGGGATAATATGACCGATGCACAGTTAGCCGAATTTGCCGCTTACTGCACTGCACGCGGAATGAAACCGGGTATTTACTGGGCTCCGTTTGTAGATTGGGGCATGTTTGCCCGCCCTATAGAAGGCAGCTCTTACAACTACTCGCAAACATGGACAAGAATTAACGATGCTACTTTTACATTAGACGGTTCTTATGCCATGGACCCTACCCACCCTGCCACACAGGCAAGGATAACATACTTTATAAACCGCTTTATAAATGCTGGTTTTAAAATGGTGAAATTTGACTTTTTAACACATGCCAGTCTTGAAGCTGACAGTTATTATGACTGGGAAGTACACACCGGTATGGAAGCCTACCACCAGGGAATGAAATTTCTTACCGATGCTGTGGGCAACCACATGATGATAGAAGCTTCTATATGCCCTAACATGTCTACAGGCCCATACGCCCACATGCGCCGTATTGCCTGCGACGGTTATGGTAGTATAGGCGATACAGAGTATACGCTTAACAGCACCACATACGCATGGTGGCAAAATAAAATGTATGATTATATGGATGCCGATAATGTAGTTTTTGGCAACTATTCTGAAGGGGTTAACCGTGCACGTTATACATCGAGCATTGTAACCGGCACCATTACTGTAGGAGATGATTATTCTACTACCGGGCCATGGGTGGCAAGAGCACAGTCTTTATTGCAAAATCCGGAGGTGCTTGCCGTAGCACAAGGCGATATGCATTTTAAACCTGCCGACGGAAACACAGGTAATACAGCTTCGCAAATATTTTACACCACGCAAAACAACATTACTTATGTTGCGGTATTTAACTACAGCAACAGTAATGCAGATATGAATATAGACCTTGCGCGCCTGGGCCTTACAGGCAGCTATACAGCAACAGAGCTGTACTCTGGCACCATTACCACAGGCTCAGGGTCATTAAGTTTTACACTCCCTGCATCAGATGCGCACATTTATAAAATTACCGGCGCAACTGCAGGTACAGACGGAAATGTTTTAGCAAAGGCTACCAGTTCTTTATTCCCTAACCCGGCAACAAGCAGCTTTAAAATTAAATTTGCAGCCCCTGTAAGCGGCAATGCAGCCATTACCGTGAGCGATCTTGGCGGCAAGCAGCTATGGAGCACTAACATTAGTGTTAACGGTAACACAAGCCCAGAAATACCTGTTAGCAACCTTGCAAAAGGTTTTTACCTTGTTACAGTTACCACAGCACAGCAGGGCACATTAAACTTTAAATTTATTAAGCAATAATAGTTTTCTCAGATTAATTTTGTGGAATGTCCGGGTCGCAAGGCCCGGATATTTTTTTTGTATCAATAATTTGCCATACCCTACAACAATTATGGCAAACCATACCAATATTTTGAGCTAACCATTTATATTTGCTGCAACAAATTATCATAATACAATGAAATTAAAACTGCTACTATTAGTACTTGCCTGCCAGGGGGTTTTTGCGCAAACCATACAAATGAACAGTGTAGACAAAAATACCGGCACAAGGACAATTATTACCAATAACCATAAAACAGGCGAACTTGCCCCGGACGATAGTATTGTGCGCAACGGACTGGTTTTTTTTTCGGCAGGGTACCAACATATAAATAAATCAGGCAACAATACCGACGTGTATTTTATAGAGCTTAACATTGTGCACAAAGACAACACCATGGGTTGCCTTAAAGATGGTGAGGGCAAAATAATTATTACGTTTGAAGATGGCACTACAGCAGAATGTTCGCAGATATCTGAAACAGATTGCGACCCTGTAGGCTACAATACAGCCTTTGCTTTGATGCCTAAAAAAGGTACATCGGCAATTATGAAGCAAAATTTTGACAAGCTTTTAACCACCGAAATTAAAACGATCAAGGTTTTTACCACCGAAAAGTCGCCTTCGTTTACCGTAAAAACAGTTTCGAAACCTTACATCATGAAGCATTTTGCCCTTTTAGACAAGACAATAAAGGCTTCTTTATAAAATATCACTTTAAACAAAACTGTGTTTCAGCCACTTAAAAAAAACATGAAATTTTATTTGGAAACATTGAAGGAATGCCGTAATATTGCACTCAGAAAACCGGTCCTATAGCTCAGCTGGTTAGAGCACCTGACTCATAATCAGGTGGTCCCTGGTTCGAGCCCAGGTGGGACCACTGGAATTACCAAAAGCCTTCACAGCAATGTGGAGGCTTTTTTTTACTATTGTATCCTGAAACGATATTTAATTAATTCCTTAGTGAGCCCGGGAATATCTTTTTTAGCTATTGCATTCCTTACTATTTTTACTGTTGGCAATATACTATACCGTTTATATAGCCTTAAGAAAAAGTACAGACTTGATACATCCACATTAAAAAAGAGATTTATAATTTTCTATAAGCTTTTTACAATAACTTATTTTATAGCCGCTGCATTACTCACTGTACTCGTAACCCTTGTTATAGTGGCTGATACTGATTAAGCTGCTAAAACATCCTATATTATTATTTGTCTATAAATTATTACATTACAGAATTTACTTAGTTTCGTGCAATAAACTATCGATGTCAACTGTCCAATTAATTCTATTTAGAGAAGTTAAAGAAAATTTACTTTTAGAATATAATTTCTTCCTACATATTATTTCCCACTTATTATGCTGAATAACTGTAGAGTCAATAACAAAAAAATACATTTGTTCATTTAAAGAAGACTTAACAAATCTTGGCCAGGCGTCAGATCCGTAAAGCTCTAATTCACTTAACGTTTGTTTAGTAAAATCTCTGGTGAAGTTGTACTTTTCGCTAGTTCCGTCGTAAGAAATCTGTTGAGCATGCTCTATTAATGAATCCTTTGATATAGCTACAAATATTGACTCATTTGTATTATTATTAACTTTTAATCTTGTGTCATATACTTCACGACAGGCAAAAGCCGTAAATATTAAAATAACGCAACATATTTTAATTTTTCTCATAGTTAATTATTATATGCAAGACGCTGTATAATGAAATTTATAAAGGACAAATAAAGTTTAAATGCGGCATGCTCCGGCTTAAGTATGCTGTAAGATAAATAGTTTTGTAAAGGTACATTTACCTTGTTCTACAACCAGGAATAAAATAAAAAAGGGAAAATTTATATAAATTTTCCCTTTTTTGGCCCCCAAAAATACCGTAAAATTTAATTTTACTAATGCTATTTTGGGTAAATATAAAAGCATTTAACGTACCCTGCAAGGTTTTCAGACATAATACACGATTAAATCGGTAAAATGCACGTTTTTAACTAAATTTCAATTTCAGCATATAACCCTGCATGCAATAATTGTAAGAATCGATGTGCTTAATTAATAAGCACGGGCATCGTTACCTTCATAAAAATTAATAAAGGCTTTGTTTACCACACGGTTACCGCCCGGTGTAGGGTAATCTCCGGTAAAATACCAGTCGCCTAAGTTTTTAGGACAGGCAATGTGCAGGTTCTCTACCGTCTGGAAGATAATCTTAACCTCTGCCTTTGTATCTTTAGTAACCAGCAGCTGCGCTATTTTATCGCTAACCTCCTGGTCTGTAAACGGAGCATAAAACTCGGTTACATAGTTTACCACCTCTGTATCGGGCAGGTTTTCCTGCGCTTTACATTTGTTGTACACATCGTGTATAATATGCTCTAAGCCGCGCTCTTTAAGCAACGCAAGCGTAGCCTGAAATGCCACCAAACCTTCCAGCTTGGCCATATCTATACCATAACAGTCAGGGTACCTTATTTGCGGTGCAGATGATACCACAACAATACGTTTAGGGTTTAGCCTGTCCATCATTTTAATGATACTCATTTTTAGCGTGGTACCGCGCACAATAGAGTCGTCTATAATAACAAGGTTGTCTTCGGGCTTTATAACACCATAGGTAACATCATACACGTGTGCCACAAGGTCGTCGCGGCTGCTGTCCTCTGTAATAAAGGTGCGCAGCTTGGCATCTTTAATAGCGATCTTCTCGGTACGAATCTTTACTTTAAGAAGCTCCTCAAGAGTTTCCTCTGTAAGGGTATGGCGGTTTTCTAATATATGTTTGTTCTTGCGCTGGTTAAGGAAATCCTGCGCCGCCTCTACCATACCGTAAAAAGATGTTTCGGCGGTATTTGGTATGTACGAGAACACAGCATTATCGGTATCATTATCAATCGCCTTAAGCACCTGTGGCAATACAAGTTTACCAAGGTCTTTGCGTTCCTGGTATATCTCTGCATCGCTGCCGCGTGAAAAGTAAATACGTTCAAACGAACAGGCCTTTTTAACCGTAGGGGTAATAATTTCTTCTACAGATATTTTCCCGTTCTTTTTAATGATAATGGCATGGCCCGGATCGAGCTCCTGCACGTCTTCAAAATTTACGTTGAAAACCGTTTGTATCACAGGGCGTTCAGATGCTACAACAGCAATTTCATCATCCTGGTAGTAATATGCCGGGCGTATACCTGCCGGGTCGCGGAACACGAACGAGTCGCCGTGGCCTAACATACCCGCCATTGCATAGCCACCATCCCACTGCTTAGAAGCACGCTTAAGGATGCGGGCTATATTAAGCCTGTCGGAAATTTCGGGAGAAGCCTCCTGCTTGCTAAAGCCTTCGTTCTTGCACTGCTGGTACAGGTCAGAAACTTCATCATCTAAGAAATGGCCTATTTTTTCCATTACCGTAACGGTATCTGCAAGCTCTTTAGGGTGCTGGCCAAGCTCTACAAGGCTATCAAAAAGCTGCTTAACATTAGTCATGTTAAAGTTACCGGCTACAATAAGGTTACGGTGCATCCAGTTGTTCTGGCGAAGGAAAGGGTGCACACTCTCTATACTGTTCTTACCAAAGGTACCGTAGCGCACGTGGCCTAAAAATACTTCGCCCAGGTACGGTATCTGGTCTTTTTGTGCCTGCACATCATCTGCATATTCCGGATGATTTGTCATCTCCTCGTTAATGCGGTCGTTTATTTGTGCAAAAACATCCTGTATGGGCTGCTGCTGGTTAGAGCGCACGCGGCTTATGTAGCGCTGGCCGGGTTTAACATCAAGCTTTATGCTTGCAAAGCCTGCACCGTCCTGCCCGCGGTTGTGCTGCTTTTCCATAAGGAGGTACATTTTTTGTATGCCATAAAAAGCTGTACCGTACTTTTCTTTATAATATTCTAATGGCTTTAATAATCGTAACAAAGCAATACCGCATTCGTGTTTTAAAGCGTCGCTCATAATAGTGTGTGTTGTTGTGTGTAATGTAGTTGTATTAAAAAAAGCCCCGCAATGAGGCCTTAGTATTCTTACTTTTAGTCTTCCAGTTCAATATCAAACTGGGTTAGTGTTTTAAACTGTTGCAGGCGTTCGTGCACTTCGCTTTTTTGCAGGCGTTCCATGCGCTGGGTGCCAAACTCCTCTACGCAAAAGGATGCCAGGTTAGAGCCATATATAATTGCATTCTTCATATTATCAAATGATAAGTTTTCACTCTGTGCAATATATCCTGTAAAACCACCGGCAAAGGTATCTCCTGCCCCGGTAGGGTCAAACACTTCTTCTAACGGAAGCGCCGGTGCATAAAACACCTTTTTATCATGAAACAGCAATGCGCCGTGTTCTCCTTTTTTAATTACCACATAAGCAGGGCCCATGGTGTGTATTTTTGCAGCCGCTTTAACCAGGCTATATTCGCCGGTTAGCTGGCGTGCCTCTTCGTCGTTTACAGTAATAACGTCTACACGTTTTATAACCTGCAATAAGTCTGCCAAAGCACAGTCCATCCAAAAGTTCATGGTGTCCAGCACCACAAGCTTAGGCTTAACTGTCATTTGGTCTAACACACCTGTTTGTACAATGGGGTGCAGGTTGCCCAGCATAACCACATCGGCATCGGTAAAGTTAACCGGTACTTTCGGCTGAAAATCGGCCAGTACATTAAGCTGTGTATCCAGTGTATCGCGACTGTTAAGGTCGTTATGGTAACGGCCGCTCCAAAAAAACGTTTTGCCGCCTTTTACAATTTCTATAGCAGATATATCAATACCCCTGTTGGTTAAAAGGTCAAGGTATTCCTGTGGGAAATCTTCGCCTACAACTGACACAATGGCCGACTGTACATTAAAAAATGAAGCCGAAAGGCCTATGTAAGTAGCAGCACCACCAAGTATTTTATCGGTCTTGCCAAAAGGCGTCTCTATAGCATCAAAAGCTACAGTACCCACAATGAGTAATTTGTTCATAAACTGGAGTCGGTTTTAAAGGCGCAAAGATAATGCATTAGTTGCACAGAAGCAATATGCAAACTATCAATTTAAATTATGGCGGGATAGAGGCTGATAATGTATTTTTTATACATTTACTTTTACATATATAGTATTATGTTTTTTAAACGAAAGAAATTGAGTGAGATTGAGTTTGCTGCCAAATTCCTTATTGCGCTACAGAAAAAAATTAAAGGAATCGAAGTTATTTTAATAAATGACCTTGAGATTACAACAAAGTATAAAGGAGATCAGAGCATGCACTTTCTTGATAATGCATATAGCGAATATAGCAGGGAAAGTAAAGATTTGAAAAATATAATAAATAAATATGTTGATGCTTCAGCTGCAATGTACACTGATAGAGAAAGAAAGATTAGCATAGAGCAAATAGTCCCTATCATTAAAGACAAACGTTTTATAGCGGGCTTAAAAGAACTTAACCCTAATTTTGAAACCAAGCATATTTATGAGCCGTACAATAGCGAACTATATATTTTTTATGCAGCAGACACAGAATACAATATTCATTACCTACAGCCGAATGAATTAGCCGAATTAGGAATTAAAAAGGATGAATTAAGACAGATTGCCACAACGAATCTTAAAAATCTTCTTGAAATTAAACGACATGGAAGCGAAACATTATTTATGATTATTGCCGGCGGCACTTATGAAGCCAGTGTAATTCTAATGGATATTTGGGATAAAGAAACATTTCCTGTTTACGGCAATGTTGTTATTGGCATACCTTCCAGAGATATGCTGCTAATTACTGGCTCACAAGATTCAGAAGGCCTGCACAAATTATATGATATGGTAGCACGTACAAATGAAGAAGGTGATCACTTAGTGTCTGAACAGCTTTTCGAATTAAAAGATGGAAAATTTGAATTATTGACTTTAAATAATTAACCATGACCCAACTAACAAGCGAACAAATAAAAGAAATTGCAGATGAGCTGCACACCGGCATGCAATGCTACCTTAATACTAAAACAGGCGAACTTATTTTTGTACCTAACGAAGATCTTATTGATGATGTGGCACCGTGGAAAGACGCTTATAAAAAACTGGAAAACAACTACAGCTACCAGGAAATAGAAAGGCCGGGATCTAAAGAGCAGTTTACCATTATGGAAGATTTTGCCATTGCCCTGCCCGACGGAAAATTTAAACAGGAATTGTATGATATACTGGACGACGAAAAGCCTTTCAGGAATTTTAAAAAAGCGATCGAAAGATCGGAGGTACGCAATGACTGGTTTGCCTTTAACAACCAGAAGCTTATAGAATGGGTTGAAGAAGAGGTAAGGACTATTTTAGAGCGTGCCCACGACGAAGGTTAAAGCATGCAGCACACTGTTATGCCAAAGCTAATTTTTGATTAACCTAAAAAACAAATATTGTAAGAAATTATATCTTTTTTTATGCAGATTACAAAAAAGAGCGTAAATATTTAATATTCAAATGTTAAATATGACCATTACAGTAATTTTGTATGTACTATAACGTTATATTTAACGCAGCATTCACACTGCTTCACTCAAATTAATATTAACTTTAAGTACACCTTAAAAAAATCGACTATGTTACCTTACATCAAAACACAGAAAGAGAGTAATGAGATTTCTAACAAATTATTCATAATAATACTGGCAAGTAGTGTATTACCTGCTATAGCAGTTGGTGCTTTTGTATTATATGTTGTTGGAATCTAAAAAAGTACAGTTGTTTTTTATGAGCAGGCCAGATAGCTATATGTGCCTTCCCTCCTGCTCATAAAAAGCATCTATATTAAGCACCGGCTGCATAGATGCCATAACGGCAAGCTGGTCGCACCTTTCGTTTTGCGGGTGGTTGTTATGCCCTTTTATCCACTTAAAATCTACCTTATGCTGGCGGTATATTTTAAGGAAACGCTTCCACAGGTCGGGGTTCTTTCTCCCCACAAAACCTTTTTTCTCCCAGCCTAATACCCACTTTTTTTCTACCGAGTCTACCACATACTTAGAGTCGCTTACCACAAGCACGCTCATTCCGGGTGCCTTTAATTTTTCAAGCCCTACAATTACGGCAAGCAGCTCCATACGGTTGTTTGTAGTAAGCCTGAAGCCCTCGTAAAACTCTTTACGGTAGGCCTGCCCCACAAGCTCCATGACCACGCCATAGCCCCCGGGACCGGGATTACCCTTGGCAGCGCCATCTGTATATATATGTATTTGATGAGACATTTAGATTTGTTGGATTTCAGATTTTAGATTTTAGATTTCAGATTGAACTTCACTCGTATGTTAAGTTTATTACTACTCCCTTAAAGGAACCGCTGTAAGTTTTATACTTTTAATTACTTCGTTAAACAATACAGAATTATCCTCTTTGTTCACTTGCTCTACAAAAAAGAGCGAAATGTAATATTCTCCTCTATAGATATATACAATCTTGTTATGCATTTTAATGTGCTCTTTTTCATTTAGGTCAATATCATAAGTAGCTGTCAAAACCCAAACTTTTGTGTTATCTACATTCATTATCTCTGGCTCTGTAGCTGTATAGGTTTTCATAACTTCTTTTATCTTTTCGGATGAATGGAGTATGTAAAACTTAAAATCATCAAAACTCTTTACTTTAGCAGGTCTTAAGGCTACGTTAATTGTAGGTGAAAAACCTTGAACTACTTGCGGATCGTATTTATAAAACCCTACAAATTTAGATGCTCCATTTAAACTTTTAAGAAAAGCTTCCATCTGATCTTTAGAAAATTTATCATTGTCAATGTTTTTTATGACTTCACCATCCTGGCTTTTAAACCATCCTTTAGGCGCATCCATTGCAAACCCTAAAGACTTTAACTCTAAATGTTCCTGTGCAAAAACCGTAGTAGCCGCTAAAAATAGCAGCACTAAAAAATAAGTTGTTTTCATACTTTGTATCTAACAGTCTAAAATCTAATTACCTAACAACAACTCCTCAATAACCCTCGGGAAATGTTCATGCTCCAGCGCAAGTACTTTTAGCGATACCTCTTCGGGCGACAGGCACTCCTCAATAGCTACTGTTTTTTGATAGATCACGTTGCCTTCATCATAATTATCGTTTACATAATGTATGGTAATGCCGCTTTCCTTCTCTTTATTTTCATGAACGGCGCGGTGCACGTGTATACCATACATACCCTTGCCGCCATAGTGTGGCAAAAGCGCAGGGTGAATGTTTATTACCCGCCCCGGGTATGCCGCAATAATATCTGCAGGGAATTTTAAAAGGAAGCCTGCCAGCACAATAAGGTGCGGGTTAAATGCCTGCACATGGCGCAGCACAAAGCCGTTGCTTAGTTCCTCTTTAGTAAACACCAGCGTGGGCACGTTGTATTGTGCCGCTTTTTGCAAAACACCGGCGTTTGCATTGTTTGTAAGCACTAATGCGACGTTTACCGTTTTACTTTGTAAGAAATAACTCATAATTTGTTCGGCATTCGAGCCTCCGCCCGATGCAAAAAGCACTATATTTTTCATTTGAAAGTCGATTTCATTTTGCAAAAAAAAGAATAATATCCTGCAAAATAACGCTCTTTTCACATTAATGTAAAATTAATTTTTTACTTTAGTACTCACATTTTTTAGTAACCATGCGGTTTTAAGATAAAGTTTTTTATTTTTGCCGTTCAATTTAAATTCTAAAATTAAAGATTATGTCAGACATTGCATCAAGAGTAAAAGCGATTATCGTAGACAAATTAGGTGTTGACGAAAACGAAGTTGTAACAGAAGCAAGCTTCACAAACGATTTAGGGGCTGATTCATTAGACACTGTTGAGCTTATTATGGAGTTTGAAAAAGAATTTGATATTCAGATTCCGGATGATCAGGCTGAGAACATCTCTACTGTTGGTCAGGCTATTTCTTACATAGAAGAAGCAAAAAAATAATAAATACCTAACATCCATGTAGCCTTAAAATTACATGGATGTTATTATTTATTAGGCTCTTATACAGCCTTTTACTGTTAAAATACAAAATGCCGGGCATTGCCACAGGCTTTATACTATACAAGTGCCCATGTTTTCTTAACTTATTACTGTTTAAAGAGATGCATGGGTATTGTTTTATAATTTAAAACTATAAAATTAACTTTATGAAATTAAGGAGAGTTGTGGTTACCGGTCTGGGCGCGCTAACCCCTATAGGCAATACCGTACAGGAGTACTGGGATAGCCTTATAAACGGTGTGAGCGGTGCAGCACCCATTACATATTTTGACACCACTAACTTTAAAACCAAATTTGCCTGCGAAGTTAAAAATTTCAATGTTGAAGATTTTATAGACCGTAAGGAAGCACGCAAAATGGACCGTTATGCACAATATGCCGTTGTTGCTACCGAAGAAGCCGTAAAAGATGCCGCTTTTGACTTTGAAACTCTTGACAAAGACAGGGTAGGCGTTATTTGGGGTTCTGGTATAGGTGGGTTAGAAACATTTCAGGACGAGGTTGTAAACTGGTCTAACGGTAATGGAACGCCTAAGTTTAACCCGTTCTTTATACCTAAAATGATCGCCGATATTGCAGGAGGCCACATCTCTATAAAATATGGTTTCCGCGGGCCTAACTTTACTACGGTATCTGCCTGTGCATCATCTACAAATGCTATGATAGATGCGTTTAACTATATTCGCCTTGGCCATGCCGATGTTATTGTAACCGGCGGCAGCGAGGCTGCTGTAACCATTGCAGGTATGGGCGGCTTTAACGCCATGCACGCACTATCTACCCGTAACGACGACCCTGCTACGGCAAGCCGCCCTATGGATAAAGACCGCGAAGGTTTTGTACTGGGCGAAGGTGCAGGCTCACTTATTCTTGAAGAGTATGAGCACGCCATTGCAAGGGGAGCAAAAATATACTGCGAAGTAGGCGGTGGTGGTATGAGCGCAGATGCGCACCATATTACTGCACCACACCCCGAAGGCCTTGGCGCGCGCAACGTTATGCGCAACTGCCTTAGGGATGCAGGGCTTAACCCGGAAGATGTAGATGCTGTAAACATGCATGGTACAAGCACACCCCTTGGCGATATTGCAGAGAGTAAGGCTATTATAGAGGTTTTTGGCGAGCATGCTTACAAGCTTAACCTTAACTCTACAAAATCTATGACGGGGCACCTTCTTGGTGCAGCAGGCGCTATAGAAACCATATCGTGCATATTATCTATTAAGCATGGTATTGTACCGCCTACCATTAACCATTTTACAGATGACGAGAACATAGACCCTAAGCTTAACTTTACCTTTAACAAAGCCCAAAAAAGGGATGTTAAGGTAGTAATGAGCAATACATTTGGGTTTGGAGGCCACAATGCCTGCGTACTTATCAAAAAACTTGAAGCATAATATACAATCCTTATTATGGGCTTCTTTAAAAATATATTCTCTAAATCCCGCCATACCCCTCAGGAAGGCGGGATTTTTTTTACAGAAATGCAAAATATCCTTGGCTTTGCCCCACTGGATATAAACCATTATATAAAGGCATTTACCCACCGGTCGTCTAACAAACTGGATGATAAAGGCTTTCCTATAAACTACGAAAGGCTGGAGTTTTTAGGCGATGCCATGTTAGGATCTGTAATTGCGGCGCACCTGTTTAACGAGGTACCTACCGGCGACGAAGGTTACCTTACCAAGATGCGCTCTAAAATTGTAAGCCGCGAGCATCTTAATGAGCTGGGCCGCGACCTTAACCTTATAAAATGGGTAGAGAGCAAAGTATCTACACAACACTTTGGCGAGAACATACACGGCAACCTTTTTGAGGCTTTAATAGGCGCTATATACTTAGACCGTGGCTTTGAGGGCTGCGAGCAGTTTATAAAGAAAAAAGTTATTGTACCCTATGTAGACATCCCTAAACTGGAGGGCAAGGTTATAAGCTACAAAAGCCTTGTAATAGAGTGGTGCCAAAAAGAGAAAAAAACATTTCACTTTGAGGTTTATGAAGATAACGGTATAGAGGGGCAAAAGCATTTTGGCGTTAAATTAAAAATAGACGGCGAGATTATAGCCCGTGCCCGTGCCACCTCTAAAAAGAAAGCCGAAGAAAAAGCAGCCCAAAGAGCATTTTTCGCATTTCAGGAAAAAATTAACAAAAAATAAATCAACCCTGTTGATTACTACAACGTTTTCGAGAAAAAAATAGCGTTAACTTAATTTTAAGACTATACATTCTAAGTTATAAATACTATATTTACATCTTATTTGGATGTAAGTTATGGCTATACACAAATTAATGATTGACGATTTTGTTAGTGTCGATTATACGTTAATCGCCATTCATTCGTCTTTAGAAGATTACCGCCTGGCTTATTTTATAAACCGTGAGTTAGAAATAAGGCTGCAAAAATGCCCAAAAGGTATTAGCTTTAAGCAAAAGGAACATGAAAGCACCGCTTATTTTTCCAGGTATATTTTTGAAGACGATGACAACGATGCTGCCTGGAACCTCATCCAAAATAAAAACAGTATAGTAAGCACACAAACAACTACTATATCATCGCTTTTTTCGGGAGAAGAGCATGCCGGTTTTACCAGCGTTTACTTCCTGCCCGAACTTAAAACAGTAGATTACATACTTAAGGTAGAAAATACTGAAACAGAAGATGATGATGTAATTAACGGTCTGCTGGCTATAAAACATATTGCTATAGCCTATAAAATAGACCACTATAAACTTAAATCGAAAAATAACTTAATTTTTTAAGAGAATGCCGACAAAAAAGAAAACTAAAATTGTAGCCACGTTAGGCCCTGCATGCAGCACTAAAGAAGTCATTAAAGATATGATAGAAGCTGGTGTAAACGTGTTCAGGATAAACTTTTCCCATGCTGATTATACCGATGTTAAAGAGCGTATAGACATCATTAGAGGCCTTAACGAAGAGTTTGGTTACAATGCCTCTATACTTGCCGACTTACAGGGACCTAAACTTCGTGTAGGTGTTATGACAGAAGGTGTGGTTGTAAACAAAGGTGACATTATTACCTTTCAGACTGCCGAGGATGTTATAGGTACTGCTGATAGAGTTTATATGAACTACAAACAGTTTCCTAACGATGTAAACCCTGGCGAAAGAATTCTTCTTGATGACGGTAAACTTATGTTTGAGGTTATTGAGACTAACAAAATAGACGAGGTTAAAACTGTAGTTGTACAGGGCGGCCCGCTTAAATCTAAAAAAGGAGTTAACCTGCCTAACACAAAAGTATCTTTACCGGCACTTACAGAGAAAGATATAAGGGATGCTATCTTTGCCATTGGCGAAAAAGTAGACTGGTTAGCACTTTCTTTTGTACGTACTCCAAGAGACTTACAGGACCTGCAGGAATTAATTGCTGAACATACAGACGTTAAAATTCCTATTATTGCTAAAATAGAGAAACCGGAAGCGGTAGAGAACATAGACAAAATTGTTGCTTTTTGCGATGGCCTTATGGTAGCGCGTGGCGACCTTGGTGTAGAGGTTCCTGCACAGGAAGTACCACTTATACAAAAATTACTTATTAACCGTGCTAAAACGGCACGTATACCGGTAATTGTTGCTACACAAATGATGGAGACCATGATTACAAGCCTTACGCCTACAAGGGCAGAGGTTAATGACGTGGCTAACTCTGTTATGGATGGTGCCGATGCGGTAATGCTATCCGGCGAAACATCTGTAGGTATGTACCCTGTAGAGGTTATCGAGAAAATGTCTCAGATAATTCTTGCTGTAGAAGATTCTCCGCTTATCACGGTGCCTCAAAACACACCACAGGTGCGTACAAAACGTTTCATTACAAAATCTATATGCTACCACGCTGCCCAAATGGCAAACGTTATTAAGGCTAAAGCTATATCTACACTTACTAACAGTGGTTATACAGCTTTCCAGATATCGGCATGGAGGCCGTCTGCAGATATTTTAGTATTTACAGATAACAAAAGGATCGTTACACAAATGAGCCTTTTATGGGGTGTTACCGCTTTTTATTATGACAAAGCCCTTAGTACTGACGAAACTGTAGACGATGTTAACGCTATAGCACAGGAAAAAGGTTATGTACAAAAAGGAGATATCCTTATTAACCTTGCCGCAATGCCAGTTACAGAGCGCGGTATGGTTAACACACTTAGGGTATCTGAAATAGCATAAGTTTATTACCTATCCGTTTTATATAGTAGAAGCTGTCCCGTAAAAAGGACAGCTTTTTTTGTATACTTTTTGTACTTAACTACTTTTTCAAACCCCTATCTTTATCACAGGTATTATAGTTCAATGTATTTAAGTATGTAACGCAAAGTCGCAGAGCCGCAAAGCAGGGAATGAACACATTTCAGTCGCTGTAAAACATACCGGTTTGGGATACAAACTTTACGGCTCTGCGACTTTGCATGACAAAATATTGGACTATTAATATTCATAATTGGTAGTATTCTTTATAACCTATTTTTACAATCGCATTATTTAAAAAAATGATTACCGACTATAGAAAAATTGATTTGTACGGAAAGACCATGATACAAAAGGTGGTTTTGCAGGCTCCTTTTGAATTTGCTTTCCCTGTATCAGACTACGCATGCTTTTTATTTTCGTTAGAGGGCGATATGCTTTTTCATGTTAATGAAGAACAGATGCTTATCCCAACCAATTATTCTTTATTGCTAAATTGCTTAAACACTAATAAAAAAATAAGCAGCCCTGTTGCAGGCGGCAAAAACGAGATTATAGTTATTAACTTTCATCCGGAAATTTTAAAGAAAATTTACGATCGCGAGGTTCCGCTGCTGCTGCAGCAGCCACGAAATAATATAACCAACCAGTCGAGCGAAAAAATAAACAATGACTTCCTGATACAAAAGTATATTGAGGGCGTTCTGTTTTATTTTGAGAACCCCACTTTGGTGCATGATGATATGCTGGTTTTAAAACTAAAGGAAATCATCCTGTTACTATCGCAAACGCGAAATGCCGAAACCATACAGGTAATACTATCCCAACTCTTTTCGCCCACTACCTACACCTTTAAACAAATAGTAGAAGCCCATTTGTTTTTACAGGTTGGCATTGAAGAATTGGCACAAAAAAATAACCTAAGCATCTCTTCCTTTAAAAGAGAATTTACAAAGTTGTATAACGATTCTCCTGCCAATTATATTAAGAACAAAAGGCTTGAAAAAGCTGCTGAACTTTTACTGGCTTCGGATGAACGCATTACAAATATTGCCTTTGATTGTGGCTTTAACGACCTGGCTAATTTTACCAAAAGCTTTAGCGATAAATATAGCGTTACCCCTACAAAGTACCGTTTAAGACAAGCCAATAAATAACTGTTTTAATTTTTCATTACAACTTAAATTTTCCTTTTACCACAAAGAACACCAGCCTTTACACAAAGGACACCAAGCTATATAAAAAGAGGCATGTCGCATTCCGCCATACAAAGCAGCCGTTTCACATAGCTTAGTGGTTAAAGCTTTGGTAAATAAATCTGCTATATATCCAAAACGGTAGAATGAATTTTTATGTGAGCCAAATTGCCAAATAAATGAGCGGATCTACAAAATCCACCTGCTTATTGCCGATTAGTTTTGTAATGCCAATTATGGCACATAAAACTAAAATTAAAATCATGGCATTATCAGCATTAGGAATTTTTCATACAGTAATAGGCGTTGTTGCCATAATTGCTGCTCTAACAGCCTTTATAAAATATGGCAAAATAGATTTAAGCCAACTTACAGGGAAACTTTATTTTTACTGCACACTGGTTACTTCATTAACGGCATTGGGCATATCTAAACATGGAGGCTTTAATCCGGGGCATGCTTTTTCTATCTTCATTGTGCTTTTAATTGTAGAAGCCTACATACTATATTCAAGAAAAAAAGGGAATGTCAGGGCACGTTATTTCGAAAATTTCTGCCTGTCGTTTAGCTTTTTCCTGTCGTTAGTCCCTACTGTTAACGAAACCTTTACCCGTGTTCCTGTAGGTCATCCCTTAGCAAAAGATATTAAAGACCCCATAATTGGCAATACCCTTTTAATCCTTTTACTACTGTTTATTGCAGGCTCTGTATATCAGTTTAAAAAACAGAAAAAAATCAATAGATCTGTATTACCGGTATAACACCAATATTAATATACGATAGTTTAATTCACAGGTTTCAATTATTTACCACAAGGCATACGAGGTTTTCCACAAAGCACACTAAGCTAAGTTTGATATTTCGGATAAGATTACACTATTGGCAAGGGTATTGAAGCACACAAGGCTTTGCGTATTAGCTTTGTGCCCTCCCGCCTACGGCGGAATATGAACACACTTTATTCATATAGCCTTGTGTCTCTTTTGGAAAACCTCGTGTCCCTTGTGGTAAACTCCCCGGAAACGTAAGACGCATTCAATGCGTCTCTACCCGAATACTGCGCCTGATACTGAACACTGATCACTAATTATCTAACCTCCTCTGTAAAAGGCAATTCAGGATTTAGTATTTCATTAATAAGCACAATAAGCTGCGACTTAAACTCTTCTAAAACAGCAGCATCTACAACATCTAATACGGCGGCACTTTTATCAAAACCGTCTTTAAAATTAAAGCCCATAAAACCGCTTTTCATATTTTTAAACGATATAATGCCGGCCTCGATCTCCATACCCTTAGCTTCGGGTTCATACATAAACACGTAGCACAGCAGCTGTATTATCTTGTCGTTCTTAATTTCGGCAGTAAGGCCGTCCCAGTTTTTAAGCACCACATTGCTTTTTTCTACCTTTCCGGTTTTATAATCGGTAATACGAATGCGGCCGTTGCGCTCCTCTATCCTGTCTATATTACCCGATATCATAATTGGGTAAGGGAGGCGGCTGTCTTCCAGAACGCGCTCAAACTTATGTTCAAGATAAAGCACCTTTACAGCATCTCCGGTGGTTATGGCGGCTTTTTCCTGTTTAAGGAAATTGTGCACATTGCGCTTGGCAACTTCAAAAGCCAGGAGGTTACGCCCTTTTTTAATTTCGCCCTCTTTATAAACCGTTACAAACTGGCGCATAACCTCATCATCGGCAAGGGCAGCCATAGCCTCAATATCCTGAACGGTAAGAAATTTACCTGTAAGCGGCTTGTAAAGCTCCTCTAGCGCACCGTGAATAATAGTACCCAGCGTATTAAGTGCAATGCTCTCCTCTACCTCATCGGCCTCACTAATGCGGAGTATGCGCTGGTAGTAAAACTGTATAGGGTTGCGTAAATAACCCGTTAATGCCGATGGCGAGAACCCTTTTACCGTGGCAATTTCGCGCAGCCTCGCCATAACGCTTTCGGTCTTTGGCACTTCCATAGGTTCATACGCCTTGGGCGGAAGCACCGCATTATACACATCTACCGTAAGGTTGTGATTGGGTTTCTTTTCTATTTCAAGCTGGGTTAAAAAACGGCTGCGTTCTCCGGCATCAAGCCCCTCGCTCTCTGTATTGTAAAGCAGGTACACATTTTTAGCCCTTAGCAATAAGTGGTAAAAGTGGTAGCTGTATATAGCATCTTTTTCTTTAAAGGTGGGCAGGCCAAGTTCGCGCTTTACATCATAAGGTATAAAGGAGTTCTGGCTTTTACCCGCCGGAAATTTACCCTCGTTCATAGAGGTAATTATCACATTCTCAAAATCGAGTACGCGACTTTCCAGGACTCCCATTATCTGAAGCCCTGATAAAGGTTCCCCTTCAAACGAAACCTCGGCAAGGTCTATTACCTGCTTGTATATGGCATGAAGTACCGGGAGGCTGTCCATTTGCGGATGGCTCTCATAGTAATTAGTTAGCTTATTGATTACTTTAAATATAGAATACAGGAAGGCTTTTGATATCTTATCTTCTTCGTCATCATTACTTAAAAACGATTTTAGTGCCAGTAAAATATCGGTAAACCTACCCAGTATTTCGCCGCCATTGTTTTCCCAGCGGGTAAACAGCAGCGTGAAGAACGGGCTTGCCTCTCCCTGTATCTCAAACAGTTTATTAAGCGAAAAAAAGGTAATGTTGTTCCTGTTTATAGTATCAACCAGTTTAGATGCCCCGGCATACGGCTCTACCAGCGGATGTGTAAGTATATCGAGCACTTCCCTGTAATACAGCGTATAGCTCTTTTCGTTACGGCCAAGTGCATTGGTGTGCATCTTGAACAATTTTTGCACCAGTATTTGCGCAGGATTGTTGCGGCTGCTGTAACCCATAGTTATATTAAGGCTGCCCACATTTGAAGGGAGGCTGTACAGTAAAGGTATCAGCAGGCTTTCTTCGCCCAGTACCAATGCCGTTTTATCAAGGCTGTGGCCTTCGCTTTGCAGCCGCTCTACAATCTCGCCGGCTATTTTTGCCTGACCTACTGTTTTTGGAGTGCCTATAATATGAATGTTCTTTGGTTGGCTAAACTCGTCTGTAAGCCACTCAAAGTTATGCGATGCATATTGTTTCCACTCTTTCTTAAAACGCCTTATAAAGAGCCCTGCATCATGGTAGGGGTCATTAAGGAATGCATAATCTATATCCCAGTACACCCGTGCCTGCGCCATAGAGAGCAGGTGTTGTATAATTTTTTCTTCGGCGGCATTAAGCGCATTAAAGCCTGCAAACACCAGTTCGCCTTTATTGGCATTGCTAAAGTGGTTAATGTTGCGCACGGCCTCGCGGTATATAAGCCCCTGGTAGCCCACACCCTTGTCTAAAAGGTGCGCATAAAGTGTATTGTAGTAGGATGGTAAAAGCTTCCAGAATTCCAGATACGCCTCTATCATGCTCGTACGGTTATCAACATCTACCGCCCAGTGCTCTATTTCCTGAATGTTCTCTAAATAGGTAAGTACATGTGCAGGGTTAAGCAGGTAGCGGTCTATCTCGTTAAAATCCTGCAACAGGGTTTTGCCCCAGTTTGCAAAGGTTTCAAACGGCTGTTGTTTTTCTTTTGGGGTAAGGCTCAGGTAAACATTGTAAAACTCAAAGAGCAGCTCTATGGCATCTATAGAGCGAATGCCAGCCACATCCTGCACAAAATCTTCTATACTGGTTATGTTTGGGGCAAACACGGTGCCGGTAAGTTTCTTTTTTAAGGCTTCGAGCAAAAAAATACGTGCCCGCTTATTGGGCAGTACAATGGTTATGTTACTCAGGTTGCTGCCGTAGCTGCTTATTATTTGTGTACTTAGCTTATCTAAAAAAGTGGTATCTGCCATGGTATAAAAATAAAAAACGCCCCCGATAAATCGGGGGCGTTTCCTTAATTATTTTGAGAAATTAAAACTTACTCTCTTTTGATAAGTTTTACTTCTACCCTTCTGTTTTGAGCTTTACCTTTTGCAGTCTTGTTAGATACAATTGGTTTAGTTTCACCAAAACCGATAGATGTTAACCTGTCTGCAGCGATACCGTTTTCAACTAAGAAAGTTTTAACAGCACCAGCCCTGTTTTCAGATAACGTTTGGTTAAGAGCGTTGCTACCATCGCTGTCTGTGTGACCTTCGATGCTAAAGCTTGCGTTAGGGTATTCTTTGAATATTGAAAGCATTGAAGCTAATACAGGAAGAGTTTCTTCTTTGAAAGTAGCTTTACCACTGTTAAACAGGATAGTTCTTGCATACTCGTTAAGACGTTTCATAACTTCTTCAGTTACTTCAGGACATCCACGGTTAGCAGCAGTACCTTTAACTGATGGGCAAAGATCGTCTTTATCAAGAACGCCGTCTCCATCTGTATCTGGCCATGGGCAACCACCGTTTTCTTTAGGACCTGCAACTGTAGGACATTTGTCATCTTTATCAGCTACACCATCACCATCACCGTCTGGGCAACCAGCAAGTTCTTTAAGACCAGCAACTGTAGGACAAGCATCTTCTGCATCTGTAATACCGTCACCGTCTGTATCAGGACAACCTTTAAATTCTGCAAGACCAGCAACTTCAGGACAAGCATCATCTTTGTCTGGAATACCGTCACCGTCTGTATCAGGACAACCCTGGAATTGTTTTAAACCTGGAGTTTCAGGACAAGCATCGTCTTTATCATAAATTCCGTCGCCGTCTGTATCTTTTCCACCAAATTTAAATGTAAGACCTGCAAAGTGCTGAATGTGCTTAGGTACATTAGCTTCTGCCTGATCTTCAAATGTATGTTTGTAAGTAGACTGTAGTGTAAGACCTACGTTTTCTGTAAACCAGAAGTTAACACCAATACCACCATTAAGTGTACCGTTGCCTTTTTCGTCTAACCATGTGTAACCTCCACCAACGTGAACGTATGGGTTAAACCAGCTTTTAGCAAGGAAACCGTATTTAACGATCGCATCTGCAGAGTAGTAAGTTACATCTCCCGGATCTGTAATAACGTAATCGTTAGTACCAGGAGTACGGCTTACAACTTTATCAATTTTGTTTACAGTACCTGTAATACCAACTGAAAGGTTGTTACCAATAGCTCTTGAAACTGTTAGGTAAGATACTGACGGAAGGATGTTCCACTGATCTTTAGCATTGAAATATTGACCAAACTGGTCTTCTACTTTTGAAGCAGCACCAAATCTTGTGCTTACTGCATTAACACCGAAGCCAATAGCCCACGGGTTGTCTTCGTCCTGAGCGTGGACATTAAGTCCAACTACCAACAGGGCAGCAACGAATAATTTGTTAAGATGTTTCATACTTTTTTGTTTAAATTACATATAGGTTATATAGGACAAAATTAGTGTGTTAAAATAGAACAGCAAAACGTTTTAATACAAAATGTCTTACGAAACTACCTAAAATATAGTTAAATTACACTTAATGCTTTGCCAACTTCTGTAAATGAGGCTATTGCAGCATCTAAATGTGCCTGCGAATGTGCCGCCGAAAGCTGTACTCTTATTCTTGCTTTTCCTTTAGGAACCACAGGAAAGAAAAATCCTATAACGTAGATGCCTTTCTTTAAAAGTTCGTCGGCCATGGTTTGCGAAAGCTGCGCGTCATACAGCATTACCGGTACAATTGCCGAATCTCCCTCTACAATATCAAACCCTGCCGCCTTCATGCCTGCCTTAAAGTAATTGGTGTTCCACTCCAGCTTATCGCGCAGGCTTGTATCTTTCTCTAAAAGCTCAAAAACCTTAAGCGAAGCCCCTACTATTGAAGGTGCCAGCGAATTAGAGAACAAATACGGCCTTGAACGCTGCCTTAACAGCTCTATAATTTCTTTTTTGGCCGTTGTATAACCTCCCATAGCGCCGCCTAATGCCTTGCCAAAGGTTCCTGTTATAATATCTACACGGCCCATAACGCCTTTAGCTTCCAGCGTTCCTTTGCCTGTTGCGCCTATAAATCCGGCAGCGTGGCACTCATCTACCATTACCAGTGCATCATACTTATCGGCCAGGTCGCATATTTTATCAAGCGGGGCTACTACGCCATCCATAGAGAAAACACCATCGGTTACAATTATCTTAAACCTGTGGCCTGCCTCGTTAGCTTTTATAAGCTGCTGCTCCAGGTCGTCCATATTGCTGTTTTCATAACGGTAGCGTGCCGCTTTACACAGGCGCACACCATCTATAATAGATGCGTGATTTAAACTATCAGATATTATTGCGTCTTCTTCGCCCAATAAGGGTTCGAAAACCCCACCGTTTGCATCAAAGGCAGCCGCATATAATATAGTGTCTTCCGTACCATAAAATTTAGCAACTGCTTTTTCCAGTTCTTTGTGTATATCCTGCGTGCCGCATATAAAACGTACCGATGACATACCAAAGCCGTGGCTGTCCAGCGCATCTTTAGCTGCCTGCACCACTTCCGGGTGCGACGACAAACCTAAATAGTTATTGGCACAAAAGTTTAAAACCTTCTGCCCGCTTTCAAGTGTTATCTCTGCATCCTGTGGCGATGCTATTATGCGTTCTTTTTTGTACAGCCCGTTGTCTTTAATAGTTTCTAACTCGGCTGCAAGGTGTTGTTGGATTTTTCCGTACATAAAAAAAGTTTTCAGTCGCAGTCGCAGTGGTCAGTTTCCGGGAAACCCTAAAGTTTTCAGTAGCAGCCACCATTCTCTGCATGGTTTATATTAGTTTGTTGTTTTGAATTTGTTTTAAGTAGATCTATTCTCTTGAAGAGACAGAATGATCTGTTTAATTTAATTATTGTTAGTGCAAAGTTACAAAAGCTGCCCTAACTTATATTATCCTTAATAAATCTTGCTATAATTATATTTTACCACAAAGGGCACCAGGTTTTTCACTAAGAGCACGAAGCTGCATGAATAATGCTTGTTTCAAGCTAAAAGCACACAACGCTATACGCCAAAGCCTTGTGCTCTTCAACCCGAAAATCGGGTTGGTATCTTTGTGCTTACTGCTATAAATTTAGGCCTTGTGTTCCTTGTGAAAAACTTCGTGTACTTAGTGGTTAAATTTTTCATTAAACACTAAGACTGAGACTAAATTTCCACCACTTCAATATCTTCTCCTATATATACAATAGTTTTTCGCTCTACCACAAGCCCCATCTGCCGTAACGAAAACTCATATCCCTGCAACTGCTTGGCATATTTATCGAGGTGCTGCCCGGTTTTATAATCCAGCAGGTAGGCTTTACCATCGCGAATAGCCACACGGTCGGGTATTACGGTTTGGGTATCAAAGCTTATAATGCTTTGCTCGTTAAAGATGGTATTGCCCTCGGCAAAAAAGACAGTAAGCTCCGGATGAAAAACAACATCTTTAAGCGTTTGCTCTACAGCTTCTTTCTGGGCATGTACAATGAGTCCGTTCTCTATGGCTTTCATGATGGCAATAGGGATATCGTTCTCCGTTTTAATATAGGAGAGAATTTCGTGGGTTACGTTACCAAACTCTATAGCCTGCGCCTGATTGCTGCCCCACATAAGACTTTCACGCTGCGCGATCTTTACCTTACGCGGGTCGAAATGCTCTTTAACCACCTTAATAGTGTGCTGGTCTTTAACGTGCTTTTCTACAGCCGAGATGCGCTGTGGGTCGCCAAACTCATATTGCGCCACACTATTATTAAACACCCCTTTGTTCATGAGGTATTTTATAAAGTAGCTCGACATATTATTGGTAAGTTCTCCCTTAGATGTAAAATTGCGGTTGCTTATAATGTACAACTGCTCTTCGGCACGGGTAAGCGCTACATAAAGGATGTTGATATTATCCAGCAGTTCTTCCTGGCTTTTTATAAAGTACAGTTCGGCGGCTTTTTCGCCATATTCGGCAACGGCTTTGTTAGTATCAATTAATGCCTTTTGGAATTCGAACGTATCATCATCCAGTTCCAGCCACATCTTGTCGCGGCGGGCACGGGCATAATCTTCTTCGGCAAAAGGGAAAATCACAACCGGAAATTCCAGTCCCTTACTTTTATGGATGGTCATTATCCGCACCGCATCGTTACCTTCGGGCGACGGAATGCTAAACCGCGAACCGTTAGTATCCCAGTACTCTAAAAAGTCGGATATGCCGCTTTGTGTACGGATATCCCTTTCTAAAATCAGGTCGAGAAAATACTGTACATAACTCTGGTTGCTTTTGGCTTTTATAAAAGCTTCCACAATAGTTTCTACTGCTTCGTACAACGATTTTTTACGGCAGTTTTTAAACGATATCTGTATGCCGTGTTTGGCAAGGAATTTTTCGAGGGCATCTTCGGTGGGCTGCTCCATCCCTTCGGCAATAAAATCGTGAATGCCAAAGCTGGTTTGCGTAGCCGCAAAATATAAAAAGTGCGCCTTAGCCTCTTTGTTCTCGTTGCTCTTAAGGTAGCGCAGCAGGTTAATGATAAGTTTTACCTCGGTGGCATTCTCTATCAGCAAAGTTTCCGATGATAATATCGGGATGCCATTCTCGGTAAGGTAATTGGCAAGCAAAATCCCTGGCTGCCGCCTTCGCGAAAGCAGCACAATATCTTTATTCTGAAAGCCGTGGCTCTTTGCTTTTTCTATAGCCCTTAATGTAGCCTCAAGGTACAGCTCGTTTTTGTCAACCTCCTCTGCTTCGGGGTCCTGCTGAATTTCCGGCAGGAACGATATGTTTACATAGCCACCCTCTTTAGGGTTAAGCTCCTGCACGCTTTCGGTATACATTTGCTTATAATCTGCATTGGCAAACTCATCGGCAATACCCGAAAAGAAGCCGTTGTTAAAACCTATCACCTCGCTAAAGCTACGGTAGTTGGTAGCGAGCTGCATGGTGCCTTTATCGGGGTTAGAGAAGGGGTTAAACCCGTCCTTACCCAGTTCTATAAACTGCTCTGCCTTACCCCCACGCCAGCGGTAAATAGATTGTTTAGGGTCGCCCACCAGCATCAGCGAGCCGGGGCCGGCAAGGGGGTCTTCGCCCGCAAGGGCATTATCTATAAGCGGAATAAGGTTGTGCCACTGCATTTGCGAAGTATCCTGAAACTCGTCTATAAAAAAGTGGCGGTAGCGCTCGCCCAGCCTTTCATATATAAAAGGTGCAGGCTGGTTTTGTATCTCGCGGTGAATAATGGCGTTAAACTCGGATATCGAGAGTACGTTCTGTTCTTTTTGTATGCGCTCCAACTCCTGCCCTATGGAGTTAAGGAGCGATAGCGGTGTTATGTTTTTTAGGAAAGCGGTATAAAAATTACGCTTCTCGTAGTTTTTGTACACCTTAGCCAGTAGTACTAACAGCGGCTGAAGCAGCCCCTCTATAACAAGCCTGTCTTTCGCGGTTTTATTGATCTTTATATCTTCCGGCTCATGGTATTTTTTATGTGCCGATGTAAGCTTTCCGTTTTTTATGTAGCCAATGTGGTTAGGGAAATGCCCCGCCGAAAATGATTTTGGGTCTACCCCGCTACCCTCCAGCAACGCTTCCATTTCGTGGCCCAGTTGCGAACATTCTTCTTCTAATGAGGCAACCGTTTCCTTTAGCTTTTCGCGAATGAAGAGAAACTCCTCGATGCTTTTGTCTTTAAACTGCGCCAGCTCGTTACGGTTGTTTTCGTCTACGAGTAAACGTCCGGTTTCAAAGAGCTCGCGGGTTACGTCCCAGCTTTTATCGTTATCGGTTTTATCTAACGAGAAATCTACCAGTAACGACGTTAGCACCTCATCATCGCCCGCTTTGGCAACAATGGCATCTACCGCTTCCTGCAACAGGCTGTCGGTTTCCAGCGATACATCGAATGTGACGGACAGGTTAAGGTCGTGTGCAAAGGCACGGATAACCTTATGCGTAAACCTGTCGATGGTACTAATATCAAACGAAGCATAGTTGTGAATGATGTTCTTGATAATGGCGCGCGACTTGTCTTTTATAGTAGCAAGGGACAGCCCTGTTTCTGCCGACAGCACTTTCATGAGCGACTCTGCCTTATCGCCCGGCTCATCCTTTGCAAATTCAGAAAGGTTCAGGATGATGCGGCTTTTCATTTCCTGCACGGCCTTATTGGTAAAGGTTATGGCCAGGATGCGGCGGTAGGCATCATCTGTACCGGCCTGCAACAATATGCGCAGGTATTCTTTAACAAGGGTATAGGTTTTACCGGAACCTGCCGAGGCATTGTAAATAGAAAAGGCTGTTTTTTGCATAAACAAATATAAAAAAAAGGAGTTGCATAGCTACTACCTTACCACCCATTCATTACGCTCATTTTGGGTAATTATAGCCATAGCAGTTTTGTAGCGTTTATGCCCGGTGTGGGTATAGTAATGCATCGATATAGACAGGTGGCCGTTTTTGTTGTAAATATCCTGTAGTACATCTGTACCTTCCGCAAGCCTGCTTGTAAAGCCAATAGCACTAACAGCATCAGGATCTGTAATATCAATAAGACAATAAAAATAAACGTTTAACGGGCCAACACTAAACTGGTGCTTATTAAAAACACATAAAATATAACTGCGTTTACCAAATTCAATTATGCATGAAGTACTAAGCTGATACTGTGTAGGATCGGCGGTAAAATATTCCAAATCCAGATCATAATTGCGAACCAATTCACCTGATTTTTGAATCATCGCTTTGGTGTAAAAGATATCGGAAATATTTTTATGGTAATTGTTTCCGTAGGTAATGGCAGATGTAGTACTATCTGAAAAATTAAACTGCAACAGCATATTTGCAAATGTATACCTGCGCCACGTTACGTCATCGTTAGTCTGGTGTATTACAGTACTGTCTACAGGCGTTAAAACAGGTATGTCTCCTGTCATATTTTCTACAACAATCCTGTCACAACCTGTAGCTGCCATTACCAAAAAAATGAGAATGCAACTTATAAAACGCACCATATTTAGACCTTTTTTGCACAGGCAAGATATAAAAAAAGCAGCAGCATTATCATTTATGCTGCCGCCTCATAGTATAATTACTTAAAGTAAAGTTGCTTAAAGTATTTTACACTTAAAAATGGGGTAAATAATTGCCACTGGTCATTTTTAGATATTGCACCGCTGTTTATTAGTTTATTAGCATCGGTAACCATTCGGTAAAAAATGTATACAAGGAGCGATCCCCAAAAGTACGTACTGCACTCATACAAGCCTGCCCAGATTATTGCCGGCAGTGGTATAAGAATTTGCAGGTAGTAAGAAACCAAGGTATTCATTATAGCTGATATATTGGTTCTTAATAAAGATAACTCATTATCAGGCAATTAGTGTTAATATTAAGCCATCTTTACGTAAAAGGGGCTAATTAACAGCACTTTATAAGGTTTTGGGTTAAATAATAACAAATTCTTATTTTTTATAAAGCATTAAATCTGTAAATTTGGTTTAAAATTTTAATACTAATCTTTTAAATCAGGATAACTATGGCTTTTGAATTACCAAAATTACCTTATGCATACGATGCCCTTGAGCCTTATATAGATGCTAAAACTATGGAGATTCACCATACTAAGCACCATAACGCTTATACAACAAACCTTAATGCAGCTATTGCAGGCACCGATCTTGAAGGTAAAACTATAGAAAATATACTTTTAAACCTTGATACTACTAATGCCCCCCTAAGAAACAACGGTGGCGGTTACTATAACCACAACCTGTTCTGGACGATACTTTCGCCAAAAGGCGGAGGCGAGCCTACAGGCGAACTTGAAGAAGCTATAGATAAATCTTTTGGCTCTTTTGAAGAGTTTAAAGCAAAATTTGCTAAAGCTGCCGCTACACAATTTGGCTCAGGCTGGGCATGGCTTACCGTACAAAAAGGCGGCAAGCTGGAAGTTGTAGGCACACCTAACCAGGACAACCCGCTAATGCCCGAAATAGGCGGCGAAGGAACACCTATTCTTGGCCTTGACGTTTGGGAACACGCGTATTACTTAAATTACCAAAACAGAAGGCCTGATTATATTGAGGCGTTCTTTAGCATTGTTAACTGGGAAGAGGTTACAAGGCGTTTTGCCCTTGAAAAATAGTCTTTATAAAGATATAGAACGGGCGCTGAGAGGTGCCCGTTTTTTTTGTTCTCTGCTTAATCATATTGTTTCCGTTGCTGTCATTGTGAGGCACGAAGCAATCTAATTATTAAGGCAGGAAAACAGTAAGATTACAAAAAAGTTATCTGTAACACACCCCTAACCCCTCTCAAGAGGGGAACAGCTTCACTCATACTTCTAAACCGCATTTTATTCAGTATATTTCAGTTGTTAGAGGATGGCTCCTTTCTCAAGATAGAAACAGCATCACTCAGAGTTTTAAGCCGCACAGTTATTCAGGATATTCCCGGCGTTGGGGGCGGGCTTCCCTCTTGAGAGGGGTTGGGGGTGTGTTACTGTAATAATGTTTTCCTATAAAAAATTTGAAATCACAGAATCCTGAGCTCCAAAGGAGCGGCATATATGCCGCTCCTTTGGAGCTCTATAGTATACGCATACCTGATTGCTATAAACATACCGCCCCGCCGGGACGCACATATTGTAACCAAAGGCGCCATGACAACGCACGAAGAGCCATTATTATTCAGGCAGAAAAATAATAAGGCTTACAAATCAGGTGTGAGTGTCCTGCTTGTTCAGAAATAAACAGACTGCGTATTTATTATTTTAAGAGTGGAAATCGTGACAGATGACTAAACAATTACTTCATCTTTAAGTAGGCATCAGCTTCGCTATACGGTATAAGCACTTCTTTTTGCTGCTCTGCATAAGCGGCAACTTCATAAGCATTATAAAAAAGGAGCAGTCCGTTTTCTTTAAAGAAAATATTTTGTGGCAGTACAAATTTATTTTCTTCAAACATCAGGCCAGTCGAATTTATCGATTTACCTGCAGGAATCTTATACTTAGCCCTGAATTTCTTTTCGGCGAATGCCGTAAATGCTTTCTCGTCTTTAAAAATATCTGAGTATTGTAAAGACCTGCCCGTTTTAGCGTTAAACAGTAACGACCTGTCGCCCGCATAACCGTGGGCACCACCGGTAAACATATAGTTATTAAGCTTAATACCAATAATGCTGTCGGTTTTATAATCAACCGTGCCTTTTATCTTAGCTTCCCATGCCATGGCGTCTTTCGGGAATTTTTTAGCCAGCTCATCATACGATTCTATAAAAGACGTCATTAATTCCTTGTAGCTGGTAGCATCTGTAGGTTTTTCGCCAAAGTACACAATGCTTCTTACTGTCCTGAATATTTTATTGTTAATGCTGTCTCCCGCAACCGGAATTCCAGATGCATCCGGCACATTAATATCTACATAAGTACGGGGTTCCGGGCCGGCCAGCATGGTTTTTTTGCTGTACACCTTATCTGTAAAGGTAAGTACTGCGGGTTTCTCTGTAGTGGTGGTATACTCTGTAGTGGTTTCTTCTTTGTCTTTTTTGCATGAGGTAAGCAAAAGAACAGACAGTATAAGGGTTAGGCAATATTTCATAAATAAGTAAAGTGTTATTGTTTTGTAAAAGTGGCCTGTGTTGTTACACACCTAACCAATTTACAGTAAATTTGCCTATATTTTTATGACATTGAACAATCTTTATATGAAATTTAACACAAAAACCATACATGGCGGTCAGCAAAACGACCCCAGCACCGGCGCGGTAATGCCCCCGGTATACCAAACAAGTACCTTTGCACAAAGCAGCCCGGGCGTACACCAGGGTTATGAGTACAGCCGTGCGGCAAACCCTACACGCACTGCCTTAGAGAATGCTCTGGCAAGTATAGAAAATGGCGTGCGCGGCCTTGCATTTTCGTCGGGACTGGCGGCGACCGATACCGTTTTAAAATTGCTTAAACCGGGTGATGAGGTTATTGCCATGGATGACCTTTATGGCGGTACTTACCGCATGTTTACCCGCATTTACCAGGATTATGGCATCATCTTCCATTTTGTGGATATGAACGACACGGAAAAATTTGAGTCGTTGATAAACGATAAAACAAAACTGGTTTGGGTAGAAACGCCTACTAACCCGTTAATGAAACTTGCCGATATTGAGGCTATTGGAAAAATTACCAAAGCTAAAAATATACTCTTTGCGGTAGATAATACTTTTGCTACCCCTTACCTGCAACAGCCTCTTAACCTGGGTGCCGATATTGTTATGCACAGCGCAACAAAATACTTAAACGGCCATAGCGATGTTATTGCCGGGGCACTTGTTGTTAAAGACGAAGCCCTGGGCGAAAAGCTGCATTTTGCACAATTTGCTACAGGGGGTACACTGGGTCCTCAGGATTCTTTTTTGGTACTTCGTGGTATTAAAACACTACACCTGCGCATGCAACGCCATTGCGAAAACGGTGTTAAAGTTGCCGAATACCTTAGCAACCACCCTAAAATTAAAACGGTTTATTACCCCGGCTTAGAGAGCCACCCGCGCCACGAAATTGCTAAAAAGCAAATGAAGGGCGGTTACGGCGGTATGGTATCGTTTACATTTGCATCGGGTGCAAAGGCAGAGGCTATTACCTTTCTTGAAAACCTGGAGGTGTTTACCCTGGCAGAATCTTTAGGTGGTGTAGAGTCTTTAGCTAATCATCCTGCATTAATGACGCACGCCTCTATACCCGAAGCGAAACGTAAAGAACTTGGCATTACCGATGATATGGTGCGCCTTAGTGTAGGTGTAGAAGATGTTGATGACCTTATTGCCGATATAGAGCAGGCTCTTTCTAAGTAGGCAGTGTTTGGTAAGCAGTGTACAGTGTTCAGTCGCAGTATTCAGAAAGACACACCCTAACCCCTTTAAGAGGGGAACACTAATACCTTTAACCTCTCCTGCTTAGCATCAGAGTGTAGCTGGTTCTCCTCTCATATAAGGTTTGGGGTATGTTTTGTAGAACATATAGTATTACAATTAAATTTCTCACTAATATAAAAGCAACCTGTCCGGGGCATTGGGCAGGTTGCTTTTTGTTTTGGCATTAGTAAGTGTAGTAGTTTAGGATATTCTTTTTTCAGGGGGCCAAAAAAGGAAAAGTCGCCAATATGTTGTAGTAGGATATATTTTAATTTGCTTTAAGCATTGCTGCCCTGTGCAAATAGTGTTTCTTAATTACAAAGCAAAGATAGCGTGGCTTTACAGGCAATTTTTAATATTTAGATAACCGGAAGTTTTGTCCTGATGAATGGCATATAAGTTTAGGTGGGGTAATTCTTACGTGGCAATAGTCAGGCAAAATACATTGTACAAAATAATTGCGCAGCAAAGCAGCCTGCCTGGGGGCCAGCAGGCTGCTTATATAAACAGCATAAACTATTTACGGTAAATTTTTAGGGAACCAAAAAGGGGAATCGTTAATAACGGCAAACTTGATTTACGAAAATTCTACTTCTGTAAAAGCAATCGTTATTGTAAGGCAAATATAAGCAGGGTTGTAAGGGTTGTGTTAATTTTAAGCAAACTGTAACATTTGTTTAAGTTTTTACAAATGCATTATATACATAAAACGGCAATTTTTTTAACTCCATAACATTATAATAACGAGCAATATATAAGTAAGGCCAAGTATATAGACAGTTTAAGGATGTAAGATTACAATTACTAATCCTTAAACAAAATTAAACGTATAAAAAAAACCTGCCGTGGGGAGTGGCAGGTTAATTTTTTAGTTATGGCACCAGTTAAGGTAGTGTGGTATATGTCTTTTATGGAGTGGGGGCCAAAAAAGGGAAACTGCGCCAATAGTAGTAGTAAAGTATTTTTATTTTTTTGCCCGGGTGCGTAGTCCGGTTGCAAATGTTTTTATTATTAACACTACAAATGTAAACAGCATTGTAAGGTTATTTGCATTAATTAGCCTAACGGTAACATTTGTTTAGGCAGACTGCAGGTATGTATCGACAAACTACAACCATGTAGTTAAAGGTTTCCCTATTAATATTGGTATACAGGTATTTATTGCGAACTTTAAACAATTGTAGCAAATTTTGTTAATGTATGTATATACTTACAGTCAATCAACGCTCTATTTTGCATGTTTACCGATAAAAAAACCATTCGTCGAAGCCAAACAACCATTTACCGTACTTTAACGCCACCTAAACGAAAAACACCGGCGCAGGTACTATATAAAAGTACATTTGTATATTAACAAACAACCATCAATTTTACACACCTTTACCATAATGCCAAAACCATTAAACATATTATTAATTGAAGATGATACCATAGAGGTAATGAAATTCAACAGAGTTTTAAAATCTATGGATATCGTGCACAAAATAATAGAAGCTAACAATGGCGAAGAGGCATTAGAGATACTTAAAGACAGGGATGTTATTCCTGACATTATAGTGCTCGACCTTAATATGCCAAAAATAAACGGTATAGAATTTTTAACGATCTTAAAAGAAGATGAAGTTTTAAAATACATACCGGCAATAATACTTACCACCAGTAACAACCATAAAGACGTTATGGAGTGTTACAGGCTGGGTATAGCGGGTTATATTATTAAACCGCTTAAGTATGATGAATATGTTTTCAGGATTAAAAAACTTATTGAATACTGGAGCACTAACGAACTGATATCGCAATAATATTAACAATTACACGCCATGTACGGAATTATTAACGTAGCCATACAGGATTTTGCCGTAGAAAATTATGGCCCCGAAAAATGGGAAGCTATAAAGGAACAAAGCGGTGTTGATGTTGATTATTCGCTTACAGACAGCCCTTATAACGATACCATAGCATACATTGTAGCAAAGGCAGCATCTAAAGAGATGAATCTTGATATAGAAGATGTGCTTAACGACCTTGGCGAAAGCATAATACCTACCACAAACAAAAAATTTAACAGCTTTATAGATTCGCGCGGCGATACCCTTAGGGATTATTTAATAAATTTGCCTAACTTTCATAACAGGATTGCCATGATATACCCAGAGCTTACCCCGCCACAGTTTAGGGTAAGCCATTTAGGAAACAGCAGTATGCACTTGCATTATTTTTCTAAAACAAAAGGTATAACAGCATTTATAAAAGGCTATCTTAAAGGCCTGGTATCTATGTTTAATGAAAGTGCAACCGTAGAGTTTTTGCAAAGCAGGGATAATGGTAATCCGCAGGAAATTTTTAAAATAAGCTGGTAGTTTATGAGCAATTTTACGTTTAGTTTTAACGAGGAAAATTTTAGCCAGATATTTCCATTTTACATATTACTGGATAATACCTTAACTATACAATCTCAGGGAAAAAGCCTGTCTAAATTTCATTCAAAATTACTGCCGGGCGCAAAACTTGACGATCATTTTAGAGTTAAGCGGCCGTATATAGACGAGTTTACTGCCGATTGTGTGGTAGAAATACTAAACCAGCTTACCATTTTAGAGTGCAATACCCAGCCCGATGTGGTGCTGCGCGGGCAGTTTGAAATCATGGATGGCAAATTTTTATTTGTAGGTTCGCCGTGGCTGTCATCTGTAGAAGAGGTTAAGCAGCGTAACCTCAACATTTTTGATTTTGCCAACTACGATCCCCAACTCGATTTATTGCAAATACTACGCAAGCAGGAACTTACAACCCTGGAGTTTAAAGAGCAGCTAAAAATAAATACCGAACAAAAAGAAGAGTTAAAGCGCGACCGCGAAGAGCTTAACAGGCTGTCGCTCGTGGCGAGCAATAACGATAATGCCATTATATTTACCCACCCCAATGCCGAGATCTTTTGGTGCAATGATGCTTATGTAAAGCTTACCGGCTTTACTATAGAGGAAATTATTGGCAAAACTCCGGTAGAGATAGGCCGCACCCACCTTACCGATGATGAGGCACTTACCGAAATGGTGGGCCATTTTTACAAAGGCGAATCGTTTGACGTTGAGATTGCCCATGGTAAAAAAGACGGTAGCTACTTCTGGACGCGGGCACAAGGACAGCCTATTTATGACGAAAATGGAAAAGTAGTACAATACTTTGCCATGATACAGGACATGACCGATGAGAAAGAGCGTGAAGAACAGCTTGTTATCCTGTCGCTTATTGCCCAGAAAAACATGAATGCCGTTATTATTTGCAATAGTGATGGCACAACAGAGTGGGTAAACCCAAGCCTTAACCTGCTTACCGGCTACAGCAATAAAGAACTTATTGGCATTAACCCATCTACGCTTTTAAGCGGGCCCGATACCAATCCAGAAACATTAGCCTATGTTTATGACCAGCTAAGCAAGGGAGAACCCTTTAATTGCGAGATTGTTAACTACCATAAATCGGGCAGGAAATACTGGATACGCGTGCAGGGCCAGGGGCTTTATAATGCCAATGGCGAGCTTACCCGCTTTTTTGCCATAGAAGAAGATATTACCAATAAAAAATCGCTTGAGGAACAAAAGGAAGAACTTTTGCGAAGCCTTGAAAAAAGTAACCGCGAGCTCGAAGATTATGCCCAGATAGTATCGCACGACCTTAAGTCGCCGCTGCGAAGCATAAACTCGCTTATTGCCTGGATAAAAGAAGAGAATGAGGGCAACCTTGCAGAATCTACACTGGAGTATTTTGGCATGATAGACAATAAGCTCGAAAAAATGGAACACCTTATACAGGGTGTACTTACCTATTCTAAAATAGACAAGACCGATATTGCTAAAGAAAATGTTGACACTCACGAAATTATAAGCAACATTATTAGCATGATACACATACCGGCTAACATACTTGTATCTATAAACGGGCCACTGCCGGTAATACGTGCAGACCGTTTCAGGACGCAGCAGTTATTCCAGAATCTTATAAGCAATGCCGTTGCCTATATAGACAAGACAGAAGGTTATGTAGAGGTAGGCGCAAAAGAGACAGACGATGCCGTAACCTTTTATGTTAGCGATAACGGAATGGGCATTGCAAAAGAAAATCACGAAAAAGTTTTTAAGATTTTCCAGTCGCTTGCCAAAAACGAAAAATCTACCGGATTAGGGCTTTCGATAGTTAAAAAAATCATCGAAAATTACAAAGGAAAGATATGGATTGAGAGTGAAAAAGGGAAAGGAACAACTTTTTACGTCGAAATACCAAAATAATCGTTGATTAACATAATTTAGGTATGTTATAATTCTGTTAAAATATATATTTTTACAGAACATATAGCTACATAACATGGAAGAGCCTAATCTTAATTACATTAATGAGCTTGCCGGAGATGATAACGATTTTCGTGCAGTGCTAATTGGCGTTATAAAAAACGAGCTGCCTGCAGAAATTAATGAGTACCAGGATAACCTTGCTGCTCAGAATTTTAACGCAGCCGCTGATAACGTGCATAAGTTAAAACACAAAATTAGCGTTATGGGTATGGAGCAAAGTTATTATCTTGCAGAAAAGTTTGAGAATAACCTAAAAGAACGCTCTACACAATTACAGGCCGAGTTTGGCCAGCTGCTTATGGCCATGCAGGGCTTTGCGGCGTCATTATAAACCCATTAAGGATATGAATTGTATTATAATTGATGATGAAGCGATGGCACGGGCAATTATTACCCAAATGATATCTAAAGACCCGGAGCTAAAACTGGCACAGGAATTTAGCAATGCAATACCAGCCATAAAATTTTTAAATCAGGACAGTGCAGGCACCGACCTGATTTTTCTTGATATACACATGCCCGATTTTACAGGCTTTGATTTTATTCAAACCATAAAAAACCCTCCGGCAGTTATACTTATAACATCCGATAAAAATTTTGCAACCGATGCCTTTGAGTACGATTGTATTGTTGATTATATTGTAAAACCCATTACCGAAGACCGTTTTTTAAGGGCTATACGAAAAGCAAAGGCACATCGCGTGCCAGAGCCTGCCGGTGCTGCAACAGCTTCTGTTGCCGCTGTACCTGCACCCGCTGCCGCACCGGTGCCCCAGGACCAGCCTAAAGATACCGCTACAGAGTTTTATGTAAACATAGACCGAAGGCTTATTAAAATAGAAATAGCATCTATAAATGTGGTAGAGGCTAAAGGCGACTACATACATATTAAAACAGAACAAAAAAACTACATAGTACACTCTACCCTAAAAAAGATAGAAGAAAAACTACCGGACACTCTCTTTTTAAAAGTACACCGCACCTATATTATTAATACCAAAAAAATTATAGATATAGAAGACAATAGTGTGCTTATAGGTAAAGATGTTATACCGGTAAGCCGTGCCAACAGGCCAGAGCTTATAAAACGTTTAAACATGCTGTAAAGGGGTTTTGCAAGCATTTTATTTACTATTTGATTTTATATAAAGCCTGCTAACGCAGGCTTTTGCTATTTATACCGCTTACCGTAATTAAAAAACAGCTATTTACCGTTCATACCCATAATACGGTATTTGAACGACGGTAGCCGTTTAGTAATCGAAAAAGCCAAATGCAGCGATTAAACCCGCCTTACATTTGCAGTATAAATAATCAGCCACATGTCTCAGTTACTAAATATATTACTTGTTGAAGACGATACTATCGAAGTGATGAAGTTTCACCGCGTACTAAAAGCAATGGGGATAAACCACAAGATTACTGAAGCAGCAAATGGCGAAGAGGCATTGTTTACCCTAAAAGACAGAGAAGTAAATACAGATATTATTATCCTGGACCTTAATATGCCCAAGCTAAACGGACTGGAATTTTTAAACATAATAAAAAGAGATGAAGCATTGCGCTACATTCCTACAGTAATATTAACAACGAGCAATAACCACCATGATGTTGCAGCGTGTTATAAAAATGGCATATCGGGTTATTTTGTAAAACCCCTTAAATATGCCGACTATGAAGATAATATTAAAAAACTTATTGGGTACTGGAGCAAAAATGAGCTTATGTACCAATAAGAACAATAAATGCACAGCAATGTGCTGGTGATGGTTTTTTGATTGGTTTTGTGTAACCTTCTGCGGGGATGAGGCCCTGCAGAAGGTTTTTTTATTTTAAAGAAGTGGTACATCATATAAAAAAAGCCTCCGTTAAGAGGCTTTAAAATTTTTAAAATACATCTGGTTTTCCTATATCGTCAAACTCACCATAGTGTGGGTTTTTAGGGTCGGCACCATATTCGTTAGGGCCATGGTCACCCTCTGTGCATACTAAAACCAATAGCCATATCCAGCCTATAACAATAAACAGCAACAGCAATGCATACCAGCCACTTTTACCGGTATCATGCAGCCTGCGTACTAATACAGCAAGGGTGGGTATTAATACAGCAAGGCTGTAAATACTGCCCACAATACCTATATCTGTACCTATAAGGTAATCTACTCCTTGTAATATAAGGCCAATTATAGTATTAAACAGGTAAAAATACCAGTATTCGGCCCTGCGGGCCCTGCCTTCAAAATTTGCGTAGTTATCTCTAACCACCTTAAGGTAATAATCAAACATAATTTTTATTGATTTGGTTGGCCTACTCTTTTACCGGATTTTCGGGTTCTCCGCTTGTATGTTATCTTTATATTTTTCTAAAAATAATTATTTATTTAGAAACATTAAAATTAATTAACGCCAAACAAAATATATTTTAAAATGTTGCATTAAAAAAGCCTCATATAGAGGCTTTTAATTTTTTAGTATACATCCGGTTTTCCTATCTCGTCAAACTCTCCGTAGTTAGGGTTTTTAGGGTCGGCACCATATTGGTTAGGTCCGTGGTCACCTTCTTTGCATAACAGTACAAGTAGCCATATACCACCGGCGATAGGTATAAAGACTACAAAAAAGTACCAGCCGCTTTTGCCTATATCATGTAATCTTCTTACAAGCACAGCAAGTCCGGGAACCAGAACAGCAACGCTGTAAATAAGGCGTAATATACCTAAGTTAGGCCCAATGTCAGACCCTATAGCATAATCTATAATTCCTAAAACAATAGATATAAGCACGTTAACAAGCGTAAAATACCAGTATTCGCTTCTGCGTGCCCTGCCTGTAAAATTTGCGTAATTTTCTTTAACTACTTTTAAGTACCAGTTAAACATATTTCTTCTTTTTTTTGTTGGCCCTACTCTATTATCGGATTTTCGGATACTCCGTTGATTGGTTTTATTTGTTATAAAAATAGGTATTTATTTTATACACCGTTGTAGTAATTATGTATTATATAACACATTTGCGTGTAATTGTAACTAAATTTCTTAAAACCACGGCATTAAAAAAGCCCTTAAGGGGCTTTAACTTAGTATTTTTCTTCCTGTCCTATCTGGTCAAATTCATCATAAGGATTGCCTTTAGGGTTGTGCCCATATTGGTTACGCCCGTGCTCGCCTTCGGTAACAAGTACTACAAACAACCAGATACTGCCTATTAAAGGTATAAACCGCACAAGTATAAACCAACCGCTTTTGCCCACATCGTGCAGTCGCCTTACAACAACGGCAAGCGTTGGCAAAAAGGTTGCAACCGCATAAATACCAATAGCATAAAAATTTTCAAGACTGATAGATATTCCTGCCAGTACAACACAGGCAATTACATGAAAAAGGATAAACATCCAGTATTCCTGCCGGCGTGCCCTGCCGCTAAAGTTTACATAATTATCGCGCAATACAGATATGTACCAGTTCATAAAGTTGTTTGTTGTTGATTATTTGTTAAAATTAACAAATAACCCGAACCGGAAAAGCATTTATAAATAATTATTTATTGTAAAGCGATTTAATTTTATCTACAATAACCTGCGCCAGCCTTTGGTGGCTTTCAAACGTCCATCCGGCTATGTGCGGAGAGAGCAAAACATTATCAGCTTGCAGCAGGTAAGCAAAAGCTTCGGGCATGGTTTCATCGGTAAACAAATGTTCAAAAGACAATTGCTCATACTCCAGCACATCCAGCGCAGCGCCTAAAACCTTACCGGTTTTTAGAGCCGTTGCTAAATCATCTGTAACTACTGCTTTGCCACGGGCGGTATTAATAAGCCATATTGGTTTTGCAAAGGCATTAATAAAATCGGCTGTAATCATACCATCCGTCTCCTGGGTAGAGGGGGTGTGCAGGCTAAGTACATCGGCTTTAGCCCTAAGTTCTTCAAGAGATACCTGTTTTGCATTGCCGTCGCCTACATTGGGCTTAATATCATAACATAACACCTCGGTATCAAAACCCTTTAGCTTTTTTGCAAACGATTTGCCCATATTGCCATAACCTATAAGCCCTACTGTTTTGCCCTCCAGCTCGTGGCCGCGGTTACCTTCGCGAATCCATTCGCCCTGGCGTATCTGCCTGTCGGCACGGTTAAGGTTATTAAATAACGAGAGCAGCATGCCCAGTGCCTGCTCGCCCACAGCATTTCGATTACCCTCTGGCGCGGCAATAAGCGCAATACCTTTGCTTTCGGCATAAGCGGTATCTATACTTTCTAACCCGGCACCCACGCGGGCTATAAATTGCAGGTTTACCGCTTTATCTATAAACGCCCTGTCTATCTTAAAACGGCTGCGAATAACAATACCGTTGTACTCGTGTATTTTAGCTTCAACCTCAGTTTTAGATGATCTATAGTCGGCTTCATTAGTAAATGCGGCCTGCTCCAGTTGTTCCCATAATGTGGGGTGGTTGCTGTCTATGTGCAGTATTTTTATGGTGTGTGGCATAGTGTAATAATTGATGTGCAAAGTTACATAATCATTACATGTGTAGCGCGGGCTGTGGTGTACAAACATTTACCTGTACTATTTATACTATGGCTGCAACTATTTAGTTATATTTATATACAAACCAGCCTTTTATGAAACACCTTTTACTTATACTATTGCTGTTTTGCACGTTGTGCCGGGCGCAGGATACCTACGGAAATTATACTAAAGTTACTGCTTATCGCCTGACAGATGAGTACGAAGATGGTCCATGCAGCGTACTATCGTACATACAGCAGGAACGCAAGACCGGCAAATACATACAGGCTGCCGAAAGCTATGATGCAAAGCTTGCTTACAGCCTGCTTAAATATAAAAAAGAAGCTGCCTTACAATGGACAAAAAATGAACTGAAATGCAGCAACAAAGAGGCAATACCAAACATGTTTGTGGTAGAGATTAATAAATTTAAGGATACTGTTTTTACTACAGCCAATAATTGTTCTTTGTTTTTACCAAAGGAAGAGGCCGGTTATTTTGATGGGCATAACAGTATAACAGCATCTTTTACACCGGAGATGGCTGCATTTTTTGACCGTGATTACAAATCGGAATTTGCCAACCGAAGAATAGACTCTATACCGTATGCCCAGGTACTAATAAATAACACGCCCTTATATAAAAAGACACGAAAAAGTTTTGAAAAAGCAATACACAAATTTCAGCTGATAAAGACCGACTCTGTTTTTAACCCCGATAATTCTCATAAGGAGTATTGGCTTAACGATATGCAAATACAGTTTGATGGTAACGACGGTATAATATCGCAGCTTACGGCAACTAAGGTTAGCTACAACTTTCCCGAAAAATACACCCTTAGCATAAATGGTGTTTTACTGGGCGACGAGGAGGAGAAATTATATGAAAAATTTCCGGAGTCTACTAAGTACCGTAACTGGGGAGCAGCCTTTAACGACCTTAATGACAACTATGCGTATGAGGTAGGCCTTAAAAATTCGTTTAACGGGTACGTGACTTTTTATATAAAAAAGAAGCGCATTGCCATGATAGAAGTAAACTTTTAAATAAGCCTAAAGAAGGGAACCGGCTCATACATATTATTCATTAGTAAGCCGTTTTATGTTCCCGTCTTAAGGCTCCCCTGCCGGAGAGAAGCAGGGTTTGTGTTTTTATTAAATTATGCAGTCATGGCATTAAAGGTCTTGTACATAAAATGATGATTTAAAAAAGCGGTAATATCTTTTAAAACCTTAAGCCTGTGCTTTGCATTAATTTTTATGCGGTGGCGGGTTACGGTAGTTTGTACCACAATATAATAATCATACGGCTGTGCGGGAGTAGTATACACTATATAACAGGCAATTAAAAAAGGTATTAGATATAATGATGTGTGGCGCATTGCAGGAAATAAAGATGCAACTGCCAGCGCATACAACCCCGCTGCAAGCCATAAATTTTTCTTCTTACTCTCTTTTTCTAAGTACATGGCTTTTATATCTTCCATGTTATACACCCACGTTCTAAAACTATAGTGTATGCGCACATCATGATCATTTATAATAATGAACTGCTTCACAATTGTTATAATTACTGGGTTTTTTAGCTAATCTTTTTAAAATAATGCAAATAATTAAATTATTTATACCGTATTTAAATATTAAATACGATTAATTTGTATATTCTTTAGCAATTTTACAAATAATGTATTTCCTAAAGATTATATTTGTGGTTATAGTAAAGTCGGGTTTGTAATAATAAAGTCGGAAATGTCATGGAAGTAGTTATAGAAAAAATAAGGAACATAAGAGAGCTTAAAAACCTTACACAGGAACATTTAGCCGATAAACTGGGCATTACGCAGGCCGGTTACAGCAAAATAGAAAAAGGCACAACCATGCTTACGTATACCAAGCTGCGCGATATAGCGGTTATACTGGGCGTTCGCATAGAAGATATCCTGGCCTTTAACAACCGTGGCGATTTTGATAGTCTTACACCATCTCAAACTCCTGATTCGGTATCTGCCGAGGCTAATGAGCGCTACCTGCTTTACAAATTGTATGAAGACAAGCTTACCCTTTATAAATCGCTGCTGGACAAAACCGAGACCGAACTCAGGATGTATAAAGATAAATATGGGCCGTTGTTGTAAACGGGCAACCTAAATTATTAATACTTAAAAAACCACCTGCTTTTTAATACTTTATAATACATCTGCCCATCACCTGAATATTAGACGCGTGCTTTAACATCATCATATTCAAAAAATTACCCCATTGCTAAAATTGATGCTATTTATGCAATTTGGGACAAAAATTCGCCAGTTGCCAAAAAAGCTTATATTTGTGTATTATAACAACAAACAGCAAAAAAGTTACAAATGGCAACATTAACCGATACCTTCGGCGTACAAAAAGCCTTAACCCAACTGGGCATAACTGCAATTAATGATGGCACATCTACAGGCCTTAACAGCTTTGCCAATGGCGAGCTTATATCGTCTTACTCACCGGTAGACGGATCGTTAATAGCACAGGTAAAAACATCTACACCCGATGATTACCAAACCGTAATGGCTAAGGCCGAAGAAGCTTTTAAAGTATGGAGGCTGGTACCTGCCCCAAAACGTGGCGACATAGTGCGCCAAATGGCCGAAGAACTGCGTAAGTTTAAAGAGCCTCTTGGGCAGCTTGTATCTTTCGAGATGGGCAAGAGCCTGCAGGAAGGCCTTGGCGAAGTGCAGGAAATGATAGACATTTGCGACTTTGCAGTAGGTTTATCGCGCCAGCTATATGGCCTTACCATGCACAGCGAAAGACCCTTGCACCGCATGTATGAGCAGTGGCACCCGCTTGGTATTGTAGGTATTATATCTGCCTTTAACTTTCCGGTTGCGGTATGGAGCTGGAACTCTATGCTTGCCCTTGTATGTGGCGACGTGTATGTATGGAAACCAAGCTCTAAAGCACCTATATGTGCTATTGCCTGCCAGAACATTATAAAAACCGTACTGGAACGCAACAACCTGCCGGAAGGCATAAGCGGACTTGTTACGGGCGAAGCCTGCAACGAATTACTAAATAACGACAAACGCATTCCGCTTGTTTCGTTCACGGGTTCTACACGTGTAGGCCGCCATGTGAGCAAAACTGTAGCAGAGCGTTTTGGTAAAACCATACTGGAACTTGGTGGTAACAATGCCATCATCGTGTCTGAACATTCAGATATTTCTATGGTACTTGTAGGTGCCGTGTTTGGCGCCGTGGGTACTGCCGGGCAGCGTTGTACCTCTACACGCAGGCTTATCATCCATGAAAGTGTGTACGACAAAACCGTTGCCGTGCTTAAAAGTGCGTATGCCCAGCTTAAAATAGGCAACCCTCTGGATAGTAACAACCACGTAGGCCCGCTTATAGACAAAATGGCCGTAGAGAGTTTCCTTAATGCTATTGAAAAAGCTAAAGCTGAAGGCGGTACTGTAGTTACCGGCGGTGGTGTGGTACAGGGCGAAGGCTATGAAAGTGGCTGCTACGTTAACCCTTGTATTATTGAAGCCGAAAACCACTACACAGTTGTACAGGAAGAGACCTTTGCACCTATTTTATACTTAATGAAATACAGCACTATCGAAGAGGCTATCGCCTTGCAAAATGGCGTGCCACAGGGATTATCATCGTCTATATTTACAAACAGCATGAGAGAGATGGAATTATTCCTGTCGCAATCAGGATCAGACTGTGGTATTGCCAATGTAAACATAGGAACATCGGGTGCCGAGATAGGTGGCGCCTTTGGTGGTGAAAAAGAAACCGGTGGCGGCCGCGAGAGTGGCAGCGATGCCTGGAGGGCTTACATGCGCCGCCAGACGAATACCATAAACTACGGAACCCAGTTGCCACTGGCACAGGGAATCCGCTTTGACTTGTAATTATTTCTTCTTACTATAAAGTGTTTAATATGGAACTGCCTCTTTACCGGAGGCAGTTTTTTTTGTGCATTCATTACATAAAATACTTTGCCGCTTTTTTTATAATTATAGCTTAAAGTCAGGGTTTACCCTTTTTAATTATTCCCATATATTATTTTTGACAATAAAGGGTTTTCGCATACAACTAATAATTTTTTTTAGTAACTTGTATCACAGCTAATTAACCAAAATGATATGAAAACACTTTACTTAAAAATTTGCCTGTTTACGTTACTAACAGGTTTTTACTCTTTTAGTTTTGCAGCGGTTACAAGCACAAATAAGGTGTTGAATAAGCCATCATATAACAAAGCATCTGAGGTTACTACCCCGCTTTACTCATATACAGGCAATGTAGAATTCAGGTTGTTTGCGGCCGGAAATGAATTATCTGCCTATTTTACCGATGGGCAGCGCATAAATTTTATTATACTGCAACAAAATACGCTTACGGCAGTTCCGGAAAACGGTAAATATCAGGTAGATGTGTACGAAGGCGGTGTGTCGCTGCGCAGCCATACCGGTAAAGCAACACTTTTTTTAGGAGCAGATGTAAAGGCATCTAAAGACCTGGCAAAGGCACTGGGCGGCAAAGCCCGTTTTGGGATAATAAATACGGGAGCAGCCGGATTTATATATAGTTATGGCACAACACAATCGTACAATGGGGCTACACTAAGTACCATAACTGCAAAAGGTATTGGGGTTATAGATTTTATAGCAACATTAGGCGGGGCAAAACCATCTAAAGATTGTAATTCGGGCGGTGTGGGCTCTGTTTCATCAAGTGTAAATGCAGGAAGTAAACCGCAGCAAAGCCACGGATGTGCCGTTACCTGTAAAACCGGATATTATTCCTGCTGTAAAGACACCACAACAGCCACAACACAATCCTGTAAATGCATAAAAGAAAATAGTTTGTAAAATATTGGGCAAGAATAAATACAAACCTGATATGCACTAATATAATTAATGAAATAGTTTTGTGGCACCCAATGGCAATTGTGACTGTGACTGAAATTTATACCACTACCCTCTTCCACCTGCCGCGTTTAAACAGGATAATACTTGCAACAGCCATACACGTTTCTGCAATTGGTATTGCCATGAATACACCTGTGGGGCCAAAACTAAAATGTTTAGCCAGTAAAAATGCCATAGGTATCTGGAACAGCCAGAACCCAAAAAGGTTTACAAGCGTTGGGGTGCGGGTATCGCCGGCACCGTTAAAGGCGTTAATAAGCACCATGCCAATACCGTAAAAAACGTAGCCTGCACTAAGTATGCGGATGGCCTGCACGGCAATATCGTGCACCTGTGCATTATTGGTAAAAAACCACATAAGCGGGTCGGCGGCAAGGAGTGTAACTATCATAATTACTGCCATATAAATAACATTAAACTTTGCCGTAACCAGTGCAGACCTCTCTGCACGCTGCTCCTGCTTCGCTCCCAGATTCTGACCTACAAGTGTAGCCGCGGCATTGCTTAACCCCCATGCGGGCAGCATAAAGAACATCATAATGCGCAGCGCACTCTGGTATCCCGCAGACCCTTCGTCGCCACCTGTGGTAGCCACAAGTTCGGCAAGAAATATCCAGCTGCATGAGGCAATTACAAACTGTAGTATACCGGGCGCAGCTATTTTTACAAGCGCTTTAATTTGTTGCCAGTCGGGTATAAAGTACGAGGCTGCCACCTTAAGCATCCCTTTACCGTTAAAGAGGTTATACATTTGGTACAGCACCCCAATACCGCGCCCCACCGTTGTAGCAATAGCCGCACCGGTAAGCCCAAAGGCAGGTACAAAACCCCAGCCATTTATAAGCAGCGGGCACAACAGGCAGTTGCATATATTAGCTATCCACAGGCTTTTCATGGCAATGGCAGCATTGCCCGCACCGCGAAATATTCCGTTAAATAAAAAAATGAGGATAATTACAAAGCTACCACCCAGGGTAATGCGTATAAAAGGCGTACCATATATAGCCGACTCTAAAGACGACCCCATAAGCACTAAAATATCTGTAGCATAAATAAAGCCCAGGGTTGCCAGCACCACATTTAGCAACAGTGCTACTATAATGGCCTGCATGCCTGCTTTGGCGGCAGCCACAGGGTCTTTTTCTCCCACGCGGCGCGCAACAGTTGCCGTTGCCGCCATGCTCATGCCTATGGCAATAGAGTATAGTATGGTAAGCACGCTTTCGGTTAGCCCTACGGTTTGCACGGCATAGCTGCTGTTTTCCAGGTGGCCCACAAAATACAGGTCTACCAGCGCGAATACCGATTCCATCATCATTTCGAGCATCATGGGTATAGCAAGCAACAGCACCGCACGGCGTATGCTGCCCGTAGTAAAATCGACGCTCTCACCGCTAAGAGATTGCTTTAATAATGCGAAAAAGCGTGAGGCACCACTTGCCTGCGCACTGTTTTGTGACATAATTTACGCTTTAATTGTTATGGCTAAAGCCGATTAATGCTTTAGGGTTATCAAGTAAAAGTATAAAATTTAATTGAGTGGAATTTTAAAATAACAGTAAGAGATTCTTCGACTGCGTTGCGCTCAAAATGATAATAGCCTTCCCTTCTTGTGGCTTTCTATAAACATGCCGTTCCTCCGGGACTGTGCAAGGTTTTTTTAACCTTATAGGTTTTATCGGTATATTCCTAAATAGCAATACAGGATTGATATTAATTTTACTCTGCTTTAATTATATTAAAAGTCATTCTGTCAAAACGGGAATCGTAATACCAAAAAACTCTATATAGAGATAATTTTTTTTCGGAAATAATTCCGGAAAAGTTAACACCATTGTCTATCTCATATCGCAATTTTTCAGTGTTATTGTAATTCACTTTATGAAATGGGGTTGATTCATCGTAAGAATATTTATAATTAATTAACGTAAAAGAAAGGGTATCTTTTTGATTGTACTTATCAAACTTTAAATCTGTAACATAGTGAATATTATTTTCATTGCCGTAGTATCTCCCTTTAACAATGGAATCTTTTTCAAAAACTAATTCTATGTAATCTGCCGGATTTTTACTTTCATTTGAAGCATGCTCAAATTTATATGTTTTTACTGTAACCAAATCAGTATTAGTTTGCCCTTTAGAAAAAAGCATAACAAGGATGTATAATAAAATGTTACTCATTGTATATAATTAGTGGTTACGCTGTAAAAATACTAATACGACGACTACTAATGATATACTTTACTAACAAAATTTGATAATACACAACACAAAAAAATTTCCAAACAGAATAACACAAATGTTTTGAGCTTTGGAGAGGCGGCATGTAATACAGTTTAAATAAATTGTTACGCGAAGTCGCAAAGACGCAAAGCTGTATACTAAATTAGGTTTCGATACAGCGACTGGTAAGTCGCAAAGCTTTGCGACTTAACAGTCGCTTGTGTGTATGCATAATATGTCTTCGCGTCTTGGCGCCTATGCGTGACATAAAATAGAATAGGAAATATCAGGCTAAGATATATGCAGAAATAATATATACCAATTTTCTTTTTTACCACAAAGAACACAAAGCAAAGCTTGACATTTTGCTCAAAGATTTCAATCCCGCAACCGTGATAAAAGGGCACATGGCTATACGTACCGGCTTTGTGCCTTTCCGCCTATGGCGGAATATGCATGTGCTTACCATATTGCCTTGTGTTCTTTGTGAAAGACTTCGTGCTCTTTGTGGTAAATAATTTTGTGGATTATCAACTAGGGTTTAAAAAACAAAAAAATCCCCAAAACAAACTTGCTTTGGGGATTTATTTTTTATTTCCTGTCGAATCTATCGTGTGATATTTTTTGTCCTCTCCCAGCCCTCTCCAAAGGAGAGGGGGAAGCTACTCTTGCAGTCGAACTGTACCCGTTCATTAGCTCCCCTCTCCTTCGGAGAGGGGTTGGGGGAGAGGACTCTTTGACAGAATTCTTTATTTAATGTGCCAAAGGCCATTGGAGTTACAGAACTTATTTCTGTTTCAAGAACTCGCCTACTAAGAACGAGGTAGAACTGTCGTGTTGTTTTACAGTACCGCTCACAATTTCGTCGAGGATAGAGTTAGCAAGCTGCTTGCCCAGCTCTACACCCCATTGGTCGTAGCTGAATATATTCCAGATAACGCCTTGTACAAATATTTTGTGCTCGTATAAAGCTACAAGAGCACCAAGGGTTTCCGGTGTAAGTTTTTTAATCAAGAAGGTATTTGTAGGCTTGTTGCCTGTAAATACTTTAAACGGGGTAAGATAGTCTGCTTTTTCCTGAGCAACGCCTGCTTTAGTAAACTCGGCGCGAACGGTAGCCTCGGTCTTGCCGCTAAGCAACGCCTCAGTCTGGGCAAAAAAGTTAGACATTAATTTATCGTGATGGTCCTGGTTGCCATATAGTGGCTGTACAAAACCGATAAAATCGGTAGGGATAAGTTTAGTGCCCTGGTGTATAAGCTGAAAGAATGCATGCTGCGAGTTAGTACCCGGCTCGCCCCATATAATAGTACCTGTCTGGTAATTTACAGGGTTACCATCGCGGCCTACGCTCTTGCCGTTACTCTCCATAATACCCTGCTGCAGGTAAGGCGCAAGTTTACTCAGGTACTGTGTGTACGGGATAAGGGCTTCGCTTTCGGCACCAAAAAAGTTGTTGTACCAAATGCTAAGCAATGCTAAAACCACCGGAAGGTTCTCTTCAAACGGGGTAGTTTTAAAATGCTCATCCATATCGTTAGCACCTTTAAGCAGCTTATCAAAATTATCAAAGCCTACTGCCAGCGCAATAGATAAACCAACGGCACTCCATAGAGAGAAACGTCCGCCTACCCAGTCCCACATCGGGAAAATGTTAGCCTCGTCTATACCAAATTCGGTAACCTTTTTAATATTGGTAGATACCGCCACAAAGTGCTTGGCAACATCGGCCTGTGTAGCATGCTTAAGGAACCACTCTCGTGCCGTTTCGGCATTGGTAAGGGTTTCCTGTGTGGTAAAGGTTTTAGATGCTATAACAAAAAGCGTGGTTTCAGGATCTAAACCCTTAAGGCTTTCGGTAACGTGGTCGCCATCTACGTTAGAGATAAACTTAACGTTAAGCTGGTTCTTGTAGTACTTAAGTGCCTCTACCACCATGTGCGGACCAAGGTCGCTGCCGCCTATGCCTATGTTTACCACAGTGGTAAATGGCTTACCGGTGTAACCTGTTTTAGTACCGCCTATAATTTCTTCTGTAAACTGTTTTATCTTGTTTTTAACGGCATACACTTCGGGTATAACATTAACACCTTCAAACCTAATATCGGCAGTTTCCGGCGCGCGAAGTGCAGTGTGCAGTACGGCCCTGTCTTCGGTACGGTTTATGGCATCGCCTTCAAAATAGCTTTGTATAGCACCTTTAAGGTCTGTCTCTTTAGCAAGGTCCTGAAGTAATGCTAACGTTTCTTCGTTAATAATGTTCTTAGAATAATCTACCAAAAAGTCATTCCATTTAATGTGGAATTTCTGTGCTCTTTGGGTATCGGCAGCAAACATTTCCTGCATAGAGGCATTTTGCATTTCGGTATAATGGTCGCGAAGTGCCTGCCAGGCGGCTGTGCCCGATGGATTAGTGTTTTGTAATGCCATTGTGTTAGTTTTTTTGGTTAAATTTTATTTCAGATATACTGTCAAGTTCTTTTTTAAGCGGGGTCATGTAAGCAATAAAGCGCGGTTTATGCTTAGGGCTCATAGGCTCAGAGTTAGGTAGTTTTTGCCTTAAGGCATCTACCTGCACGCCGTTTTTCCAGAAGCGGTAACATACATGCGGCCCTGTGGCAAGGCCTGTACTGCCCACACGCCCTATAACGTCGCCCTGTGTAACGCGCTGCCCCTGGCGCACCAGTATTTTGCTCATGTGCAGGTACTGCGTGGCATACATACCACTGTGTTTTACCTTAACAAAATTACCGTTGCCCGATGTGTAGCCTGTGCGCTCTACCACGCCGCTGGCAGTTGTCATGATGGGTGTGCCGCTTGGTGCGGCATAATCGGTACCGTTATGGGCTTTCCACTGCATTTGCACGGGGTGAAAACGCCTGCCCGAAAAGCGCGAGGTAATATGGCTGAATTTAAGCGGGGCTTTTAAGAACATGTTTTTAAGCACCTTGCCCTCCTCATCATAATACTCCCTTGTTTTAGACCGCGATGTGCTGTCCTGCTTAAACGGAAATGCGTATATTTTTTTGCCTTTATACTCAAAGTACGACGCTTCTATGCTCTCTATACCGCCATAAATGCTGTCGCTTATGTAACGTTCGTTTACGGTAACGGCAAACTTATCGCCCTTTTGTATCTTAAAAAAGTCAATACTCCAGGCATACATTTCGCTTAGCTCATGTGCCAGTGCCGGGCCTGCGCCTGCTTTGTTAAGCGTTTCGGCAAGAGATCCTTCTATGGCACCCGCAATAATACGCCTTTTAATAGTTATAGGCTTTACCGTTTTGTTAACCCTTGGTATAGAATCTCTAAGGTCTATTACATAATAGCTAAGATTATCGGGCTGGTACACAAATGCCTTAAGGGCGTTGGGTGCTTTTTTATCTTTAAACAAGGTAAAAGGCCTGCCCACGCGAATGTCCCTTAAATCAAAGGTATCCTTAATATGTTCTGTAATGTTATGAATTGCCGATGCATCAAAACCCTCTTTGCCCAATATACCGCCAAAGGTATCGCCGCTTGCAATAGTATCGTGCACTACGGTATAATCGCTGGTTATAAAGCCAAACTCTTTTACAATGGGTGCTTTTTTTACTACTGTTTTTTTAGGCTCTTCTTGTTGTTGCTCTTTATTGTTGCAGGCTATGAGGGTTAAAAATGTAAGTATGGCTACAAGATATCTCAAAAGTGTGTTTGTTTTGTGTGTTATACATTTTCGCCCCAGTTGCGCAGCTCATCTTCTGTCCATAATTCGGGGAAAAATATCCTTCGTTGGTATTTAGGATGCATGTATTTTTTCCAGTCGCTGCCGCCGGTAGCTTCCTGCGGCCCCGCAGAGCTTTCTATATACTTCCTGGCAGCATTAAGGTGGCCCATAACCCAGGTAACATTTACCGTATGGTCATAATGGCGCATAGCAGCCACAAGCTCCGGGTTAGCCTGGCTTTCGGCAGGGAGCTGTTTAAATTTCCTCCAGATGTTTATGGTGTTGTACTCTTCCATGTGGCGTAAAAATTCGGCTTTGTACTTTTTCTCAAAAGCATTAAGCAGGTACGATTTTTCGCCCGTTTTGTGGTCTTTGCCTGCCGCCTGCCAGTACAAATGCTCAAAGGCATGCGTGTATGGCGTGTTACGGTCTATAGTGGCACGAAAACGGTAGTCTATAAGGTTTATAAGGTCTGTGCTTGCAAATTCTATAAGGCGGTACTGCGCGCTCTGAAAACCGCTTGCCGGGGTAAGGGTGTTGCGGAATTTCATGTACTGGTCTATCTCCATGCCATCGCCCATAATATCAAACGATGTGGTAAGCATATCAAAATAGCGGCTTATGCGCATTAACCTTTCGGTAAAAAACGCAGTGGTAAGCGTTTCGGCATGGCATAGCTGGTTGGTTTCCCACAGTATCATTTTAAAAAGCAGCTCGTTTACCTGGTGGTACATTATAAAAACCATCTCATCGGGCAGGGTGGTTCTTTGTATCTGCAGGTTAAGGAGCGCATCTGTATTAATGTAATCCCAGTATGTTATGGGGGTAGACCATAGTAAACCCTCTAAATGCGTAGCCGTTTTCTGGCCTATGGCCGAGAATTTTTTATCAAGTTCATCCAGCTTTTCAGCTATTGGGGATGTGTGTTCTGTCATCTTTTTTATTTCGATTTAATGGCAAGGGTGTGCGCAAGGCCCCTGTATTCATCCAGGTCTGCCTTAAGCGACCCTACGGCAAGGCTTGCTTTAATTCTTACCGGCACTTTGTTTTCATCGTCTGATATCCAAACGGTTAAACTTTCCTCTTCCTTAAAAACCCTGCCTGCCTGTACCAGCGGCCTGAATATCATGGTAGAGATGGTGCCAAATTTAGTGCTTAAATCTTCCCTGCCAATGAATTTGAGTTTAAATTTTGTAACCTCATCATCAAAAAACATATCTACCGCAATAGCCTCGCCCACTTTAAGCTTATCTACGTTAGGATGGTTCCTTAAATAGTAAAATACCGATACGATATCCTGCACATTCTCTGTAACCGATATGGTTTTTTCTGATTTATGCTTGTAGTCTTTTACAAGCACCGTGTTTTTATCCTGGTTAAAAAAACCTTCCTGGTCTTTTTTATAACCGCCTTCGTCTATTTTGCGCACATACTGGTAGGGCTTGCCGGTATTTTTATCAAAATAGCTTTCGTAATTATCGTTAACCTTAAAAAAGAATTTTGTCATACCCGTAGTGTAGCCATTGCCCACTACGTGGTGTACTTTTTTATTGTTTCTTACAGCATCTTTAATTTCCAGCGTGGCATACCCCGCATTTACAACCCCGTAGTGAATCCTGAATTTAAAGAACTCTCCGGTCTTAAACGCGTCCTGTGAAAATGCATCGCCTAATGCAAAAAACATAATAATGGCAAGTAATTTTTTCATAGTAATTTTGTTGGGCGTGGTGTTTTAGAAGGCATAAATGCAATTTCTGTTCCAAAAGTAAGAAAACAAAAAAACCCAGTCAAAAATAAGACCGGGTTTTTATGCTATTAACCAACCAAAAACTATAAATTATGAAAATTTTACCTGCATCGAGAAAAATGTTTACCACTTTCTTTTTTGCGAGTGCAAAGGTACTATGTTTTTAAACTTTTATTTAATAAATTTCAGGTTTAACATAGATAATTCAAACAATGGCTATTGGTGTGGGTTAAAATTATGATATCTTTAAAAATAAGGTTGTTTTACAGTGTACCCCTTAACTCCTGTTCGCGCTCTATGCTCTCAAACAGGGCTTTAAAGTTACCTGCGCCAAAACCGCGTGCACCCATTCTTTGTATAATTTCAAAAAACAGTGTAGGGCGGTCTTCAACCGGTTTGGTAAATATCTGTAACAGGTATCCTTCCTCATCGGCATCAACCATAATGGCAAGTTTTTGTATCTCTTTAATGTCTTCTTTAAAGGCATCTTTATGTGCACCAAGGCGCGACGGAATGGCATCATAATAAGCCTGCGGTGGTGCCGAAAGGAACTCTACGCCACGGCTCTTAAGGTCGCTCACGGTTTTAACAATATCATCTGTAGCAATAGCAATGTGCTGTACGCCGGGACCACCGTAAAAATCAAGGTATTCCTCAATTTGGGATTTCTTCATACCCTCTGCCGGCTCGTTAATAGGGAATTTAATCCTGCCGTTGCCGTTGCTCATTACCTTACTCATTAACGCCGAATATTCGGTATTGATCTGCTTATCATCAAACGATAAAAAGTTTACAAAGCCCATAACGTCTTCATACCATTTTACCCATGTGTTCATTTCGTTCCAGCCCACGTTGCCCACCATGTGGTCTACATACTTAAGGCCTGTAGGTGCAGGATTGTAATCGCTTTTCCACTCCCTGTAGCCCGGCAGGAACGTACCGTTGTAGTTTTTACGCTCTACAAACATGTGTACGGTTTCGCCATACGTGTAGATGCCGGAACGTACCACTTCGCCAAACTCATCTGTCTCAACAGTGGGCTCCATGTAAGGCCTTGCACCGCGAGATGTAGTTTCTTCAAATGATTTGCGTGCATCTTCTACCCAAAGGGCTACTATTTTTACGGCATCGCCATGTTTTACAATGTGGTCGTTAAGCGGAGAATCTGCTACGAGCGGCGTAGTAAGCACCAGGCGAATTTTACCCTGCTGCAATACATAACTGGCACGGTCGCGCACTCCGGTTTCAAGCCCTGCATAAGCTAACGACTGGTAGCCAAAAGCGGTTTTATAATAATGGGCAGCCTGCTTGGCATTACCCACATAAAATTCTACATAATCGGTTCCCATAAGGGGAAGGAAATCCTGTGCGCCTTCAAATATTTTTTCAAGGCCGTATTCTACATTTTTAATTTCGTTGCTCATAGTTGTATGTTTTTGTAGGAGCCTCACCCCAACCCCTCTCCAAAGGAGAGGGGCCAGCTTCACTCCTGATTTTAGTTTTTGTTTTTTCCTCACCCTAACCCTCTCCAAAGGAGAGGGGATAGCTACACTCAAACTTGCCTACTCATTGTTATATCGTAGAGTGTAGCTGGTTCCCCTCTTGAGAGGGGTTAGGGGTGTGTTGTTTTTATTAGAGTATAACAATACGACTATACTCTGTTATTAGCTTTTTTTTTGACCTCACCCCCTCCCGATAGCTATCGGGAGGGGGTGAGGTTTACTTACTCCACCCAGCTTTTATAATACTGCCCATCGTCAAGGCCCATAGCTTCTTCGGTTACCATAAGCGGGCGGAACGTGTCTACCATTACAGCAAGCTCTTCGGTTATGGTCTTGCCTATGCTGCGTTCCATAGCACCCGGTGCAGGGCCGTGTGGTATGCCTTTAGGGTGCAGGGTTATGTGGCCCTGCTCTATGTTATTGCGGCTCATAAAGTCGCCATCTACATAGTACAGTACCTCGTCGCTGTCTATATTACTGTGGTTGTATGGTGCCGGTATACTTTTAGGGTGGTAGTCGTACAGCCTTGGGCAAAACGAGCATACCACAAAAGTATCGGTTTCAAAGGTTTGGTGTACCGGTGGCGGCTGGTGAACACGCCCCGTTATAGGCTCAAAGTTATGAATGCTAAACGCGTATGGAAAGTTGTACCCATCCCACCCTATAACGTCAAACGGGTGCGTGGCATAGACCACATCGTGCATCATGCCTTCTTTTTTTATCTTAACAAGAAAATCGCCTTTTTCGTCGTGCGTTTCCAGTACGGTGGGCAGTTTAAAGTCGCGCTCGCAAAACGGCGAATGCTCCAGGTGCTGCCCGCTCTGATTTTTGTAACGCTTAGGCGTATAAATAGGCGAATGGCTCTCTACATAAAAGAGGCGGTTATCTATAGTGTCAAAATCGATCTGGTAGATCATGCCGCGCGGAATAATGAGGTAATCGCCATACTCAAACGGTATGTTGCCCATAAGGGTGCGCAGCGTGCCGGTACCTTTATGGATGAAGATCATCTCGTCGCTGTCGGCATTTTTGTAAAAGTAGGTGCGCAGCGATTGTTGCGGTGCGGCAAGCCCTATAATACAGTCGCGGTTAACAAGAAGAGCCTTGCGGCTGTCCAGGAAATCGGCTTCGGGCTTCAGCTCAAAACCTTTTAGCAACAGCGATTTTATATTTTTATCTATGGCTATTTTAGGCTCTACCGAATAGGATTTAAGTATCTCCTTAACCTGCGTGGGCCTGTGTGTGTGGTACAGCAGTGCCGAGTGGCCATGAAAACCCTCTGTGCCAAAAAGCTGCTCGTAGTACAAACCGCCATTGGGCTTTTCGAACTGTGTGTGTCGTTTTTGAGGGAAATCCCCCAGTTTGTGGTATAAAGGCATGATGATTATCTATTAAATTATAAAAATAAAATGGCATAGCACCGTAGCCTCATTCCGGGTTGCGTTTAATGAGGAATTTTAAATAGCTTAATAAACCCTGCCATTGCGTAGTCATAGAACAAATATCGTAAAAATTTAATTTTAGGCGGTATTTTTTGAAGAAAAATGAAAACGATTGAGAAAAATGGAAGTTACATTGTGAGATAAAAGACGCAAATGTTTAAATATTATATTAGGGCACACAATAATGTTTTATTTTTTTGTTCACCTTTACAAATACTATAATTGCAAACTATAAAGTTAACCATTGTAAAGCCCTCTGTTTTATGAAATACATTTTACTATTCATGCTTGTCAGTATGTTTTGCCATGCACAGGATTATAATAAGGTTACGGCTTATAGGTTGATTGACGAAATGGACGATGGGCCTTGTTCTCTTGTTACTTATTTTAAAGCAGGCGATTCTTCTTTTGTTTATTCTGCCAGATCTATTGATGCAGTAATGATAAAAAAATTATTAAGCATAAAGAAGAAAGCTAAAAAATGGAAGAAAACAGGTTTTTGGTGCAGAAAAGGATATATTGGCGGCGACATGATATATAATATGTTCGTTTTTGAAGGAGCTAAAGTAAATGACACTCTTTTTACATCAGATGATATTGTGATATTTCCGTCTAAACAAGTAGCATACACAGACAAAAACAAGGAAGTATATAAAGCGTTTAACAATCATTTTAAAGCCTTTTTTGACAGAGATTTCAAAGAAGAGAATGAGAATCGTATATTACAAGGAAGAGCAGTTTTAGATTCTATAGGGGTAGATAAAATAGTATATAAAGGCAAAGCCGTTACACAATTAAATTTTCAGGACATCAAAAATCAAACGCAATCTTTAAAAGAGATTGATGTATTTGAATCTGAAGAGGATTCTATAACAGACTATCTCTATACCTATGAGGCAGACCGCGATATAATTGAAACGAAAAATAACAAGTCGATAGAGTCTGTATTAATAAATAACCCAGGCACATTTTCTATAGATGGTATTAAAGTGGGAGATAGCGAGGATTTGGTTGTTTATAAATATCCGCAATCTGCAAAGCATACCTATGCTGTCTCGACAAAATTTGAAGAAATGGAGTATAAGTATGACTACGAAATTACTTTTATAAATAACAAAGGCGGGGCTGTTATAACCGTAGACAAAAAAGTAGTAAGCAGTATAGTAATCAGACTCGACTGATTTTTTATGACAATAGTGTAAGACGCATTCAATGCGTCTCTACCTGAAAACTGCGACTGCGACTGATCACTGACCACTAACCACTGCCAACTAAACTACTCCCCTTTTGGGAATGCCTTTTTGTTAAACACGATAAGGATACCTACAGCTACAGATATGGCAGCATCGGCAACATTAAAGATGGCATTAAAGAACGAGAATTCTTTACCGCCTATGCCGGGAATCCATTGCGGAAAATGGGCATCCTTAATAATAGGGAAGTAAAGCATATCTACCACTTTGCCATGAAGGAACGTACCGTAATGATTTGCCGTATTAAATGTAGCAACCTGGTTAGGCATGCTATGGTCAAAAATTAATCCATAAATAACAGAGTCTATAATGTTACCAAAAGCACCGGCAAGTATAAGCGCTATAGATACTATAAGGTAAGGCGATTGCTTTTTCTTAACCGCATCCCACAGCCACCAGCCTATACCGCCCACGGCCACGATCCTGAAAAGGGTAAGTATAAGCTTACCGTACGATCCCGGAATCTCTGCACCCCACGCCATACCGTCGTTCTCTATAAATTGTATATAAAACCAGCTAAAAACCTCTTTGGCTTCGCCTAACCTAAAATGGGTCTTTACGTATATTTTAGATATCTGGTCTACCAGCAATACAAGGATTACAATTAAGTAGGCTTTCTTTAGCGACATTTTTTAAATTTTACGGCAAAAATAAATTAAATTATTAAACTATCGTCATCACATTGGTGTTAATGAAATGTTTAATGTTATTATTGCCTCACTTTTTATTTTTAGTTTTGGTTGCCGGTGTTTATTTTATTATTACTACAAAGTTTTTCACGAAGCGCACAAGGTATTGTAAACAGTAGTGTTGTGTATGCCGCTTTAAGCGGAAGGACACAAAGCTGGCACGTAAAGCCTTGTGTTCTCCAATCATGATAATCAGGATTGCTACCTTTATCAAAATTGAGCATGGCTTAGTGTGCTTTGTGAAAAACTTTGTGCATTTTGTGGTAAAAATCAGACTATTGTAATTACCAATACTATTGTGTTTTAAATCCTATCGTTTTAAACGCTCATTTTCTTAACAAAACTTTAACCGCACTTTAGTTCGTTTGGTTCGGTTATATCCGAACTAACAATGTATCTTTGTCTAAATTTTTCAGAAAGAAGCAATGATATGGATGTTATAAAAGAACGGGAAGAACTAATAGAAATGTTTGGTGTTCATTTTGAGAATGTACACCACCTGCCACCATTGGGTTCCCGCATATTGGCCACACTTATTATAGATACCTGCAGCCGCAAAACTACGTTTGAAGATATTATAGAACTTACCGGAGCCAGCAAAAGTTCGGTTTCTACAAATCTTAACCTGCTGCTTAAAATTGGCAAGATTACCTATTATACCCTGCCGGGCGACCGCAAAAAATACTACAAGCCTTCTCCCTTTAGCGAACGTTTTGACAACTACATGAAAATGATAGCGTTCGAAAAACAAATTATAGACCGCATGGTACATTACCGCGAGGTGCACAGGGGCTGCCCCGAAGAAGAACTGGAACTGCAGCGCACACGCACGTATAAGGAACATGTACTGCAAATGGAAGAGATACTGCAATCTACCATTAACAAGTTTAAGGCACTGGAGGAACTCGAAAACTAAAAAATCATCATACATACATAAACAAACAGGCAAATCAATGAAGAATACAATTTTTACAGGAGCTATAGCGGCACTTATACTGCTTAGCAGTTGTGGCAAGAGCAAAGAGGAGACAGATGCGGCAGCAACGGCAGCAGCAGCCCCAAAGGCATATAAAACGGTAGAGGTACAGCCCATGTCGGCTACGTTAAATAACGATTATCCCGCCAGTATACAGGGGCAGCAAAATATAGAAATTCGCCCAAGGGTAGAAGGCTATATCGATAAAATATTTGTAGATGAAGGTGCCGTAGTTAAGGCAGGACAGCCTTTATTTAAAATCAGTGCCCCGCAGTATGAGCAGGAAGTGCGCACGGCAACGGCAAGCATTAAGAGTGCACAGGCCGATGTTAGCGCAGCAAGGCTTGCCGTTAATAAGGTTAAGCCACTGGTAGACAAAGAAATTGTAAGTAAGTACGAGTTAGAGTCGGCGCAGTTTAACTACGAGGCGGCAATGGCTACACTGGCACAGGCTAATGCAGCCCTTGCCAATGCTAAGACCAACCTGGGCTATACTACGGTAACCAGCCCGGTAAACGGTGTTGTCGGTTCTATACCTTTCCGTTTAGGTAGTTTGGTAAGCTCTGCCAATGCGGAGCCACTAACTACAGTATCGAGCATTGGTAATGTATATGCTTATTTCGCCTTTAACGAAAAACAATTGCTTGCCCTTACTAAAGACAGCACCAATGTATCGTTAGCCGCAAAAATTAAAGAGATACCTGCCGTAAGCCTGTTACTTGCAGATGGTACGGAGTATGGCGAAAAAGGTAAGATAGAAACTATAAACGGTTTGATAAACACAGCAACAGGATCTGTAAACCTGCGTGCACGTTTTCCTAACAGCAAAGGCATTATACGTAGTGGGAGCAGTACTAAGGTAAGGATTCCTCAGGATGTAAAAAACAAGATCATCGTGCCGCAAAGTGCTACCTTCGAGCTTCAGGATAAACGTTTTGCAGCGATAGTGGGTAAAGACGGTAAAACGCAAAATGCAGTTATAACAATAAACGAAAATGCTGTAGGCAACTATTATGTGGTAGAAAGCGGCCTTAAGGCAGGCGACCAGATTGTTATAGAGGGTGTGGCTAACCTTAAAGAAGGTACCCAGATTAAGGCTACCCCGGAGAGTGCCGAGAAAGTTTATGCAAACCTAAATAAATAGTACATGTTTAAAATATTCATCCAGAGGCCGGTACTCTCTACCGTTATCTCTGTAATCATAGTAATATTGGGTATACTGGGCCTTACCGCCCTGCCCATAGCGCAATATCCGGATATTGCCCCGCCTACTGTTGTGGTGGCGGCAAGCTATACGGGTGCCAACGCCGATGTGGTACTTAAAAGTATTAACGTACCGCTGGAGGAGCAGATAAATGGTGTAGAGAACATGACCTACATGACATCTACCGCTACAAATGATGGCTCTGCGAGTATTAAGGTATTCTTTAAAGTGGGTACCAACCCCGATCTTGCTGCGGTAAACGTGCAAAACAGGGTGTCGCGTGCTACATCGCTTTTACCACAGGAGGTTACCCAGGCGGGTGTTACCGTTACTAAAAGCCAGAGTAGTAACCTGCTTATAACATCGCTCTACAGTGATGAAAAGGGTTATGACCAAACGTTCCTGCAAAACTATATAAAAATTAACCTTATACCCCAAATACAACGTGTTACGGGTGTGGGCGAGGTTACGGTTTTTGGTAGTAAAGATTACTCTATGCGTATATGGCTTAAGCCCGATGTTATGCAGCAGTACAGCCTTATACCCAGCGATATTACCGCAGCCCTTGCAGAGCAGAATATAGAGGCTGCACCGGGCAGGTTTGGTGAGCAGGGCAACCAGGCATTTCAGTATGTAATAAAATACAAAGGCCGCCTTGTAACCGAGACAGAGTTTGAAAACATCATTATAAAATCGGCCGGTAATGGCCAGTTCTTAAGGCTAAAAGATGTTGCCAGGATACAGCTCGATGCGTTATCTTACACCAGTGTGAGTACTACTAACGGTAATCCATCGGTAGGTTTTGCGGTAAGCCAAACGCCGGGAAGTAACGCCCGAGACGTTATCAACCAGTCTAAAGCTATTATAGAAGAAGCTTCTAAAACATTTCCTAAAGGGGTAAAATATACCACCCTTATTAATATTAACGACAACCTTGATGCCTCTATAGAGAAGGTTATACACACCCTTATAGAAGCTTTTATACTGGTATTTATAGTGGTGTTCCTTTTCCTTCAGGATTTCAGGTCTACACTTATCCCGGCCATATCGGTTCCGGTGGCTATTGTGGGTACGTTCTTTTTCCTAAATTTATTTGGCTATACCATTAACCTCCTTACATTGTTTGCATTAGTGCTTGCCATTGGTATTGTGGTAGATGATGCCATTGTGGTAGTAGAGGCCGTACACGCCAAGCTCGACGAAGGCTATAAATCGTCTAAAAAAGCCACCATAGATGCTATGGACGAGATATCGGGTGCCATTATATCTATTACACTGGTAATGGCAGCGGTATTTATACCGGTAACGTTTATTACAGGTTCTACCGGGGTGTTTTACAAGCAGTTTGGTGTAACCCTTGCGGTATCTATTATCCTTTCGGCGGTAAATGCACTAACACTAAGCCCTGCGCTGTGTGCCATATTGCTTAAACCCCATAAGGACGACCACAAGCACAAAAACTTTTTACAGCGTTTTTACACCGCCTTTAACGTAGGTTTCGACAGGGTTACGGGCAAATACAAAAAATCGGTCAGCTTCCTTTCGCGTACAAAATGGCTTGTTGCCGTATTTATACTTGTAGCAGGTGGTGGTTTGTATTATATGATGAAAACCACGCCATCTGCCTTTGTACCGGCAGAAGACCAGGGTGTACTTTTTGCTAACATCAGCCTGCCGCCATCGGCATCTATGGAGCGTTCTACCGTAATTGCAAAACAGGTAGACAGCATTGCAAAATCTATCCCCGAGGTGCAAAATACACTGCGTATTGTAGGGCAAAACTTTACCGCAGGTGCCGGTAGTGCCTACAGTATGGTAATTGTACGATTAAAATCTTGGGAAGACCGCGAGCGCACGGTAGATGATATCATTGGCGAATTGTTTGGCAAAACTGCCGGCATCCGCGAAGCGAGTATCTTCTTTATATCTCCGCCTACGCTACAGGGCTTTGGCCAGAGTGGTGGTTTTGAGTTCCAGTTACAGGATAAGGGCGGACACAGCACTGCCGAATTTTATAAAGTAAATACTGATTTTCTTGCAGAGCTTGCTAAAAGGCCGGAGGTGCAGTATGCCACCACATCGTTTAACCCTAACTTCCCGCAGTACATGATGGATGTTAACCTGGAAAAAACGAAAGAAGCCGGTGTTACCGTGAACAGTTTGCTAAACACTATGCAGGGTTACTTTGGGGGTATATATGCGTCTAACTTTAATAAGTTTGGTAAACAATACCGTGTAATGATACAGGCCCCGCCGGAGTTTCGTAAAAACCCCGAAGACCTTAATAACATTTTTGTACGCAATGCTGCCGGCACTATGGCGCCTATTACAGAGTTTATAAAAATGAGAAGGGTTTTTGGCCCCGAACAAATATCAAGGTTTAACCTGTTTACCTCTATAGCCATTACAGGTGCTCCAAATCCGGGCTTCAGTTCGGGAGACGCCATTAAGGCCATCCAGGAGGTAGCTGCAGAGAAACTGCCTACGGGTTACGGTTATGAGTTTTCGGGCTTAACGCGCGAGGAGCTTGCATCGGGCAGCGAAACCATATTTATATTCATGCTTTGTCTTGTGTTTGTATACTTCCTGCTAAGTGCACAGTACGAGAGTTATATATTGCCATTTGCCGTATTGCTGTCGTTACCGTTTGGCCTTGCAGGTGCTTACCTGTTCTCTATTATCTTTAAGCTAAACAGTAATATATACTTACAAATATCGCTTATTATGCTTATTGGGCTACTTGCCAAGAACGGTATCCTTATCGTAGAGTATGCGCTGGACAGGAGGCGAAAAGGCATGCCTATTGTAGAGGCGGCTATAGAGGGTGCTATTGCACGTTTCAGGCCTATCTTAATGACATCGTTTGCATTTATCTTTGGCCTTATGCCGTTAATGTTTGCCAGTGGTGCAGGTGCAATAGGTAACAAATCTATTGGTACAGGTGCTGTGGGTGGTATGCTTATAGGTACCATATTAGGGGTATTTGTTATCCCGGTACTGTTTGTAATTTTCCAAACGCTGCAGGAAAAAATAAGCGGCCCCGCAAAAGAGGGTTATGATGATGACGATGATGACGAAGACGAAGAGCCTGTACTGGCCCTGCCCGAACATACGCCACAAGTATAATTTAGAACACAAAACAAAAATGATAACTAAATATAAGATACCGTTTTTTGCAGCACTTGCCGCTACGCTATTGCTTAGTGCCTGCGTTACAAAAAAATATGAGCGCCCTGCGACTATAAAAACAGAAGATGCCTTTAGGGACTTAAAGGGCACTGATACTGTTACTATGGCAAAAATGCCGTGGGAGAAACTATTTTCTGACGATAAGCTTAAAGCACTAATTGCAAGAGGGCTTGCGCAGAATGTAGACCTTAAAAATGCCGTAGAAAATATGGTGCAGGCACAGGCTACACTAAGGCAGGCAAAGCTGGGATACTACCCTACGCTTAGTGCCAATGCCGATGTTACGCACAACAAGCAATCACGGTCTGCATTAAACTTTCCTGCGGGTATAAACATCCGTACGCTTACAGATACCTACAGGGCATTTTTAAGCACCTCGTGGGAGGCAGATATTTGGGGTAAGTTAAGCGCTACTAAGCGTGCGGCACTTGCCAGCTACCTGCAAACAGATGCGGCAAAAAGGGCGGTGCAAACCCAGCTTATTGCAGATATTGCTAATGCTTACTATAACCTTATTGCCCTTGATGAGCAGCTAAGGATTACCGAAGAAACGGTAGACACAAGGATTAAGAACATAGAGGTTGTAAAAGCCCTTAAAGAGGCTGCTATTGTAAACGGAGCCGCCGTTGTACAAGCAGAGGCTAACCGCTATGCTGCCGAGGTTACCATACCCGATTTAAAACAAAGCATCCGTGAGACAGAAAATGCACTAAACATATTGCTGTCTCAGCCACCGGGAGCTATAGACAGGAACCAGCTTGCCAGCGAGCTTGTTTACCAGGATCTTGCCGTGGGAGTATCGGCGCAGTTGCTGCAAAACAGGCCCGATGTACAGCAGGCAGAGTTTGCCTTTAGAAATGCTTTCGAAAATGTAAACCTTGCCAAAACCTATTTTTACCCAAGCCTTACCCTTACGGGCAATGGTGGTGCATCTACCCTGCATTTAGAAAACTTTTTTAAGCAGTCTATATTTTACAGCATAGTAGGATCGCTTACGCAGCCCATTTTTAACCGTGGGTTAAACAAGCAGCGCCTTACCACGGCACAGTCGGTACAAGTGCAGGCATTAAACACGTTTCAGCAAACCATATATGTGGCAGGACAGGAAGTAAGCAATGCTTTGTACAGCTATGAAATGGCAGTGCAAAAAAAAGATACCCGTACCAAACAAATAGAATCGCTTACCAAGGCGGTTGATTATACAGAGCAGTTGCTACAGTATACGTCTACCACAAATTATACCGATGTGTTAACATCGCAACAAAGCCTCCTTTCTGCACAAATAAGCGGCATTAACGACCAGCTACAGCAATTACAGGCTGTGGTAGAGTTGTACCGTGCCCTGGGCGGAGGCTGGCAATAGTATAGTTAGAGAGGTTTCCTCTTTAATTATTTTAGATTAATTGTTTGTTTTATGTAGGCCACCCGTTGCAGGTAACTGTAGTGGGTGGTTTTTTTTTGTGAATTTTAAGCGGTCGCTGTTGCCTGAACTTGATAATATATGGCTTTGCGTCTCTGCGTCCTGGCGTAACAAATTATTACCTCCTAAGTTACCAAATACATGCCTTTTATACATTTTGTAATATCATTAGGGTTAAATAGATGCCAATTATTATAATGGTATAACGCATTAGGTATAATGTTGTAACCCATACGCAATGGTTTGGGGTAGCTTTGCTAATTACCCGAATACTTGTAATTTTGAATAAAAACGGCACTATAGTACTCCTTGATAACGACACCGCAGCAAGCGATGTTATATGCAATGGACTTAAGGCACTGGGCCATCGAAACGAAATTCTTTGTTTTGATGACTCCGAAGCTGTAGCACAATATCTTGCAGATAACCAGTTAAATGTGTTTTTGCTGATGCAAAGCACAACATCGCCCGGAGTGCAGGTGCCGGATACCCGCAACATGATATTCATGCACGAGTCGTTTAATACAGACAATGTACCTTACAGCTTTTTAGTGCTTACCAAGCAACGGCTGCTTACAGGCAGGCTGCATACTTTTGTACACTGCTATTACAAACCTGCTGCCCTAAGCCATGTTATAGAAACACTTACCGGTGTAGTAGATTTCTGGAAAGACCATGTTTTTCCGCCACGGGTAGAGCAGCATAATTAGATTAGAATTATACTATATACTCATGATGTAAAATATTAGATATGCCCTTTAATAGTTGGCTCAATCTTAATTTACCACAAGGTTCACCAGGATTTCACGAAGATCACAAAGTTTACGCTTCGCTTTTAAGAACACGGGGCTGTGCCCTCCACGATTATAGTTCCTGCCTTGTGTCCTTCGTGAAATCCTGGTAAACCTTGTGGTTAAATGCGGATCAATATAACAGCTGCACATAGTGCGGCTTTTTTTTATGTCCTTACTCCTCCCAATAGCTATCGGGAGGCTCCAAAGAGGAGGGTGCAGCTACACCCAAATGTCTTTAGTTATAGATTAGCCTTAGTATACCCTATTCTTAGCAGAAGGTTTTACCACAAAGTTCACGAGGATTTCACGAAGGACACAAGGTGATGGTAAGCACACGTATATTCCGCCGTAGGCGGTGGGACACTAAGCTATTACGTAAAGCCTTGTGTTCTTCAATCCTGATCATCGGGATTGTTATCTTTATTTAAATGTTACGCTTATCTTTGTGTGCTTTGTGAAAAACCTCGTGTGCTTTGTGGTAAAATAATTGAAGTCTGTAAATAAAACTATCTTATATTTATAAAGTATATTAATTGTAAACAATGAAATCATATTTTATAATAATTTCCCTCTTAAGCTGCCTGATGTTAGCCAATTGCGGTAAAGAAAAACCACTGGAAAAAGCAGAAATTGAATCAGTAGCCCAAAGGCCATTAGCATCTGAACTGGACACGTTTTACCTGGGCGGCAAACTTGTTAGGGTTGAAAAGATTGAAAAATCAGATTTTGAGGAGGTTGATGCTACTCCAGCCATAGATACATCTGAAACTAAAAACCTGCAAAGGGACAGTGACAAAGTACAACGAACGGGCGATACACTGCAAATAAAAACCGCTGCTAAGAATGTGTTTATTGTAAATAACGACAGCGATACCGATGAGTATGCCCAGTATACTTATATGGGTTATAATAAAGCTATAGACCAGTATTTGGTTTTTGGCGGTTTTTACGAATGGCACAATTACCTGCTTATAGATGCTAAAACAGGCAGCCAAACGGTGCTTTGGGGTAAACCTGTAGTATCGCCAAACGGTAAATATATTGTGAGCGGCAATACCGACCTTGTAGCGCAGTTTACAGATAATGGCATTCAGTTATTTGAAAGCGGTAATGCACCAAAAGTAATAGGCGAAAAAATATTACAGCTTTGGGGGCCCGAAGAAATACGGTGGAGTAATGATACTACTTTATTTGTAAAGGCTAATGTATCCGATGAAAAGTCGCCCGACCTGGAGGTTACAAGGTATTTTAAGCTGAAGCTGGGATTGTAGGTTGTATCTTTCGTAGTTACCTTTGCTTCCAACAAACCTATCATAACTTATTTGAAATTTAATGGCATCAGTTCATCCAAATTATATAAAAGCATCTGACTTATTATTAATAAATACAGTTCTAACTATACCTAACGTTTTTCTTTCGCCAAGAAATTTCGCTACTCCGCTTGCGATTTCTGTTCTCATAGCTGTTATCGTATTTCAAATAGTTATAGCTATCGCTATAAGAAATGGCGTAGCGTGGATTAAATATCTTATTTTAGTTCTTTTCTTAATAGGGCTTTTTGAAATATCTACCTTTGTTAAGATTTTTTTAGAAACACCAATTATTGGAGTAATCAATATAATTCAAACTTTACTCCAAATTGCTGCAATAGTTTTGCTTTTTAAAATACAATCGAAAAATATTTAAACTGAATATCTGTTGATAATATTTTCATATAAATGTAGTATTATTTTCTTCTATTAATTATATTGCGCCTGTTAAACTATCAGGTGGAACATCTTTATTTTACAAAATAGGTATATAGCTTTTCTTCTTGAAAGTATGCATAGAAAATGAATTTTACACATAGTTTAGAGAAGCGGAGCTTCAAACTATGGATACTATGCAAACTTTAACGGCATTTTTGCTATGAATTCTATGTGGTAAAATATTCAAACTAAAGATGTGTCAACTCAATATCTAAAAGGAGCAGCTATGGGAACGGAGAAGATAAAAGGGCAGGGTGCGGTTACAAATATCCATAATCATTTTGAAAAGTTTCGTTACGAAAAATCCATCTATGATGATGATTTTGAAGAGAAGGTGGCGAAGACTGAGATACTGGAGGTATTTCCAAAAACAATTGTGAATCCGGTTAAAAGCCCCGATCTGCACATGGCATACAGCATGAACCCTTATCAGGGGTGCGAGCATGGCTGTGCTTACTGTTTTGCCCGCCCCACGCACGAATACTGGGGTTTTAGTGCGGGTATTGACTTTGAGCGCAAAATAATGGTAAAGAAAAATGCCCCGCAATTGCTGGAACAGTTCTTTAAAAAGCGTGGGTATAAGCCCGAGCCCATTTTACTATCGGGCAATACAGATTGTTACCAGCCCATAGAACGCAAAATGCAGATTACAAGAAAGTTACTACAGGTGTTTTTAGACTACCGGCATCCGGTAGATATCCTTACCAAGAATGCCCTTGTGCTTCGCGACATCGACATCCTGAAACAACTGGCTGAAAAAAATCTTGTATCGGTATCGTTAAGCATCCCCACCATAAACGAAGAGTTACGCCGCAAGCTGGAACCCCGCACATCATCTGTAAACAATAAGTTGCAGGCTATAGAAACCCTCTCTCAAAACGGCATACCGGTGCATATTATGGTGGCACCTATAATTCCGGGGTTAAACAGCGACGAGATTTTGCCTATAGTAAAAGAGATCGCTGCCCGTGGTGCAACGAGTTTTGGGTATACGCTCGTCAGGCTAAACGATACGGTAGAACCCATATTCATCGACTGGCTTAACGAGCATTACCCCGACCGTAAAGACAAGGTGCTTAACCATATTGCAAGTATGCACGGCGGCAAGCTGGGCGAAAAAAACGTAGCCAAGCGCAGAAAAGGCGAGGGCAATATTGCCGATATGATACACAACACGTTTCGCATTGGGCGGCAAAAGTTTTTTACCAACCAGGGTATCATGCCGCTTGCAACCCACCTTTTTGACGGGACAAAAGGCGAACAGCTTAGTTTGTTTTAAAGAGCGTGGAACGTGTGGATACAGATACTTGTGTGGTTTATAATATATTATGAATAACACACCCCCAACCCCTCTCAAGAGGGGAGCCAGCCCCAACGCTGGAAATATCCTGGATAAATGGGGTTTAAGGTATGAGTGAAGCTGTTCCCCTCTTGAGAGGGGTTAGGGGTGTGTTACAGATAACTTTTTTTGTAATCTTACTGTCCCCCTTAATAATTAGATTGCTTCATTCCTCGCAATGACAGCAACGGAAACAGTAGTGAGCCCCGGCGGGGCGATATGTTTATAGCAATCAGGTTATCCGTATACGATTGAGCCCCGGAGGAGCTCACGATTCTCTGCTTTCAAATTTTTTGTAGGAAACATTATTAAAGTAACACACCCCCAACCCCTCTCAAGAGGGGAGCCAGCCCCAACGCTGGAAATATCCTGAATAACTAACCACTGTAAATATCCTGGATAAAATTGGGTTTAAGGTATGAGTGAAGCTGTTCCCCTCTTGAGAGGGGTTAGGGGTGTGTTACAGATAACTTTTTTTGTAATCTTACTGTCCCCCCTTAATAATTAGATTGCTTCGTGCCACGCAATTACAGCAACGGAAACAGTATGTGAACCCCGGCGGGGCGGTATGTTTATAGCAATCAGCTTATCCGTATAGATTGAGCTCCGGATTCTCTGCTTTCAAATTTTTTGTAGGAAACATTATTAAAGTAACACACCTCCAACCCCTCTCAAGAGGGGAGCCTGCCCCCAACGCCGGAAATATCATTAATAAAATGCGGTCTAAAGGTATGAGTGAAGCTGTTCCCCTCTTGAGAGGGGTTAGGGGTGTGTTACAGATAACTTTTTTGTAATCTTACTCTCCCCACTTAATAATTAGATTGCTTCGTGCCTCGCTATGACAGCGACGGAAACAGTAATGAGCCCCGGCGGGGCGGTATGTTTATAGCAATCAGCTTATCCGTATACGATTAAGCCCCGGAGGAGCTCAGGATTCTCTGCTTTCAAATTTTTTGTAGGAAACATTATTAAAGTAACACACCCCCAACCCCTCTCAAGAGGGGAGCCTGCCCCCAACGCCGGAAATATCCTGAATAACTAACCACTGTAAATATCATTAATAAAATGCGTTCTAAAGGTATGAGTGAAGCTGTTCCCCTCTTGAGAGGGGTTAGGGGTGTGTTACAGATAACTTTTTTTGTGATCTTACTGTTTTCCTGCCTTAATAATTAGATTGCTTCGTTCCTCGCTATGACAGCAACGGAAACAGCATGTGAACCCCGGCGGGGCGGTATGTTTATAGCAATCAGCTTATCCGTATACGATTGAGCTCCGGAGGAGCTCAGGATTCTCTGCTTTCAAATTTATTAAAGTAACACACCCCCAACCCCTCTCAAGAGGGGAGCCAGCCCCAACACCGGAAATATCCTGAAAACTGTGTTGCTTAAAAGTCTGAGTGAAGCTGTTCCCCTCTTGAGAGGGGTTAGGGGTGTGTTACAGATAACTTTTTTGTGATCTTACTGTTTTCCTGCCTTAATAATTAGATTGCTTCGTTCCTCGCTATGACAGCGACGGAAACAGTAATGAGCCCCGGCGGGGCGGTATGTTTATAGCAATCATGTTATCCGTATACGATTGAGCTCCGGAGGAGCGGCATATAATTCCGCTCCTCCGGAGCTCAGGATTCTGCTTTCAAATTTCTATAAACATGCCGCTCCTCCCGGAGCTAAAAAAACGGGCAACTCTCAGCACCCGTTTATATGTCAATCTTAACAGACTATTTTTCTTAAACTTATTAAAACAGGATTAATAAGAGTACACCCCAACCTCCTCATAATTATCGTACAGAAAGGGGTTGGGGTGTGTTAATTTATCGGGATATCTGCATGCCAACAGATGCGATACACCTAATCTTTAATAATAAGCACCGGTATTTTTACCTTATGCCTAACGGCATCTACGGTAGTGCCAAAAATAAGGTCTTTAAAAAAGTTATGACCGTGTGCACCTAATATCAGTATGTCAAACTCGCCGCTGTCATTCACTATTTTAGGTATCTGTTTTTTAGGGCTGCCAAAGCTTAGCTGCGTGGTAACGGTAAAGCCTATTTCTTCAAGGCTGTTTTTATACTGGGTAAGGTATTCCATATCTGTATTGGTTTCATGGTCTTCGGCCTGATCGCCATACAGCATGGCACCTACGGTTTCTACCACATGTATAAGTGTATAACGGGCATCGGTACCGCCAAGCTGCATTGCGCTCGATAGTGTTTTGCCATCGGTCTTGCTAAAATCAAGCGCTATGGCAATGTTTTGGTACACCTGTTTTTGCGGCAGCATTTGCAATGCCTTAGGGCTAAGGTGCGGCACAAGGTTTTTAACGGCCTTGCTTTTCATTACAAACGGCTCTATGGTAATGTACAAGAGTACCGCTACGGCAAGGGCGGTAACCGGCACTACAAATATCCAGATGTAAATTGGGTCGGCAGACTCTGCAATCCACCCATGTATTTCGTCGTAAACCAAATTGGCGTTAAGCCCTACAATGGTAAGGGCTATAGCCCATGCCCCAATTTTAGTAAATGTGCCTATGGTAAAATCGCCCATCTTGCTCTTATCGCTCACAAAATGTATCAGCGGAATAATTGCAAAGCCCAACTGCAAACTCAGTATTACCTGGCTTAATACCAGCAGCTCTCCGGTAGAATCTTCGCCAAAATAAAGTATGGTAAGGAAAGCCGGCAGTATGGCAATAAGGCGGGTAACTATGCGGCGCACCCACGGTTGTATGCGCAGGTTAAGGTAGCCCTCCATAACAATTTGCCCTGCTAAAGTACCTGTAATGGTGCTGCTTTGCCCGGCTGCTATAAGCGCAAGGGCAAACAATACAGCTGCCCAGCTGCCCAGCATAGGCTCCAGTAATTTGTGTGCATCCTGTATATCGGCTACTTCATGCAGGCCGGCAGTAAAAAAAGTGGCGGCTGCCAGTATAAGTATGGCGGCATTTACAAAAAAGGCAAGGTTTAAGGCTATTACAGAATCTATAAGGTTATAGCGTATGGCCTGCTTTATACCCTGAAAAGAACGGTCGAACTTGCGGGTTTGCACCAGCGAAGAGTGTAAATATAAATTGTGCGGCATTACCGTTGCCCCTATAATACCTATGGCAATATAAAGCGCGGCACTGGTAGGAATTGTAGGTATAAGGCCTTTTGCCACTTCGCCAATATCCGGCTTGGCAAAAAACATTTCGGCTAAAAATGAAAGACCTATAATAGCAATAAGCCCAATGATAAAGGCCTCCATTTTCTTGATGCCCTTGTTCATAAGGAACAGCAGCAGGAAGGTATCAAACATGGTAATGCTTACACCCCACAGCATTGGTAAATCAAACAAAAGTTTTAAGCCTATTGCCATACCCAGCACTTCGGCAAGGTCGCAGGCAGCAATGGCAACTTCTGCCAGGGCATATAAAAATATGTTTATGTGTTTGGGGTACGTTTCGCGAGATGCCTGCGCAAGGTCGCGGCGGGTTACAATACCCAGGCGCGCACTAAGGCTTTGCAGCAACAGTGCCATAAGGTTACTCATGAGCAGTACCCACAGCAGCGAATAGCCAAACTCGCTGCCCCCGGCAAGATCTGTAGCCCAGTTGCCGGGATCCATATAGCCTACGCTTATCATGTATGCCGGGCCAAAGAACGCTAATATTTTTTTCCAGCCTTTGCCGCTGCCGCCGGCAGAGACCGACTCGTGTACGTCTTCGAGCGAATGGTTATTGTGTGGCATGTATTATACGGGTTTTACAAAAAGGTTAGAGGCTATTTTGTTAGATACGGTTACGTTTTTACCGTCTACACGAAGGCTCAACGAATGGTCAAAATCTTCTTTGGCTACCACCTCTATAGATGAGCCAAGGGCTATTTGCTGCTTATCAAGATATTGTAAAAAAGGGGGGGAACTGTCTTTAACACCTACACAGATAACTTTTTTGCTAACGCCAATTTCCGACAGTAGTTTTTTATCGATGCTTGCTATCCTGCCGTCTTTATCGGGTATGGGGTCGCCGTGAGGGTCTTCGGTAGGGAAGCCTAAAAACTCGTCGAGCTTGTTTGTAAGCTTTTCAGATTTTATGTGTTCCAGCTGTTCGGCCACATCGTGTACCTCATCCCATGAAAAATCGAGTTTCTCTACTAAAAATACTTCCCAAAGGCGGTGTTTGCGCACGATCATGAGTGCCATGAACATGCCCTTTTGTGTAAGGGTTACGCCTTGGTATTTTACATATTCTACAAGTTCTTTGTCGGCAAGCTTTTGCACCATATCTGTAACAGATGATGGCTTGCTTTCCATAACGTTAGCAATAGCATTAGTACTTATGCCTTTGTTTGCAGTGTGCGATAAGTGGTAGATAACCTTAAGGTAGTTCTCTTCAGAGTAAGTCATTATAAGCTATAGTGATAGCTACAAATATAATGAATTATTTGATACAGGTAAAAACATTTTTAGTCTTGGCTAAACATTAAGATTTGTTCAGGAAGATAAATATGATTTAGAGGTCATTTCACATCAAATTGATAAATGAGGTATTAAGATGATGAATTGCCGTAGGATATTATACCAACGTCAGTGCTTAATAGTAAATATTTTTTTCACGCAAAGGCGCAGAGCCGCAAAGCTTAGCACTCTTTAGTAAGTATCTTTTTAAGCGACTGTTAAGTCGCTGGGGTGTACCAGTCTATCATTCCCCGCTTTGCGGCTCTGCATCTTTACGAGACATTAACAAACATATTGAACTTATAACATTTCTTTAAATGCTATTACACATAGATTGCCATATAAACTACCCTGAACACAACTCTAAACTTTACGCGAGTCCCTCCCACCATTTAGTAAATACTGTATTGGTATCGTTAAGGCTTACCTTCTCCCCTATCATTGGGGTAACAACGGGCATATTTTGTCTTGCCGCTTCAGTAGTAACGCGGATAAGAGGCTCATCCCAGGCATGAACGCTTAACGCGAATTTAGAATGGTGTACCGGCATCAATCTTTGTGCACCAAGATCGTGTGCGGCGGTAACCACCTCTTCGGGCATCATGTGTATGTATTTCCAGTATTCGTTGTATTGGCCACATTCTAATATAGCAAGGTCAAACGGGCCATGCTCCTGCCCTATGGTTTTAAAGTGGTGGTCGTAACCGGAATCTCCGCCCAGGAATAATTTAAACGATGGCGTTTGCAGTACAAAGGCTGCCCATACCGCCTGGTTGCGCTTAAAGCTGCGCCCCGAAAAATGCCTGCCGGGAACGGCGTGTACCGTAAAACCTTCGTTTAAAACTACAGCTTCGTTCCAGTTGGGTTCGCTAATAATGGCGGGGTTATAACCCCAGTATTCTAAATGTTCAGCAGTGCCCAGGCTGGTAACTACTTTCCTGACTTTAGGCTTTAATTTCAGCACCGTTTGGTAATCAAGATGGTCCCAGTGGTCGTGCGATATAAAGAGGAAATCTATCTGCGGAAAATCTTCCACCGCATACACATCGCTGCCTGCAAAGGCTCTTGTAGTAGCGGGAATAGGCGATGCACTTCCGCTAAAAACAGGGTCTACCAATATGGTCTTACCGTCTGCCTGAATAAAATAGGACGAATGCCCAAACCACACTATCACATTTTCGGACGGGTCCAGGTTTTTAAGGTCGGTTTTTTGCGATGGCAGTGGCTGCGAGGGCTTGTTACGCCTGTCTTTACCAAAAAAGAATTTAGTAAGTACTTTAGTATAAGTAGCACCTTCGGCAAGGTCGGGCGTAAAGCTTTGGTTCTGGAACTGCCCGTCTTTATAGTTTGCTGCCTGCTGAATTTTAATGAGCCTGCTACCCGATGGTTTCCTGCCAAATCGTGGCGATTGCATAAAGATAACTGTAGCTGCTGTTATAAGTGCCACTATGATTATAAAGATCATTTGTATTGTATTAGAATGGCAAAATTAGATAAAAAAGAAATCGCGTATTTTGTTGTAACGTTCATTATTACTTGATGAACTCATCATGACTTTTTTCAATTGGCTGCAAAATGATCTTTTCGCCCCCTATTTTACCTGTTTTATTATTCCGTAGCGCTGCTATGCAATGCAAAAAAGCTAAAATCTGAAACAAAAATCTCCATTTTTCGCTTCAATCAAAAAAGTCAAGACGAGTTCGATAAATTTATTGCAGCAAACAACCTACTCTTCCCTTTTACGCAGCACATAATTACGAATGGGCTGGCCATCTACAATAACATCAGTTACAACGACATTACCTTCTTTTACCGCAACAAGGGCATAGGCCGGTTTTGTATTTTCCTGACGGCTATAGTCCCGGTAACTGTCTTCGGCTTCCTGTGCTTTGCCTTCTTCCATGTAAAAACGGTCAAAAGGCAGGTTAATATGCAAACTGCCATCAAAATAATAATTTGTTTTAACCACAATATAGTCATTGCCTGTTTGGGGCCGGGTTTTAGTAATGGCAGTTATTTTTGCAAAGCCGGCAGCATTTATACTTAGCAACGCATAAACCTGTTCATTGCTTTGCCAAACAGTATCTTTTACCCTAAGGATATTTTCTTCAAAATTGAGGCTCACATATTTTCCCCTAAACGGGTCTGACGGGTCTATAGGTTCTGTCTTAAACTTATACACAGTGCCGTGGCTCACGGTCATTTCGTTATCGTACACCATTTTTAAAGGTGCAAATGCCTGCAATAATGCTGTTACTGCAAAGGCTATAAATACATATTTAGTTTTCATGGGTATGGGTATCAGGTTGTTCTTTCTTTTTCTTTATAACTATGTAATTGGCTGCAAAAAAGCCAATGCCCACTATTAAAAAAAGGCTGCCGCGAATGGCAAAAGAAATATTGGTATCAAAAAAACGGATGGTGGTAAGTACAGCCAGTACCAGTATCCCAAAATTTAAGGTGCGAAAATGCAGTTTATTAATACCGTTACGAATGGTTAGTATGCCAAACGCTAATATAACCAGGTTAGTAAGTATGGTAGCGAGGGGTACATTTACCATTGCTATAAAGTATAACACCGGGAACAGGAATGTTGCCCACTTAAGGCTGCTAAACGTAGCACTTTTATACCTGAACATTAAAATTGCACTTATGAGCAGGAGCACAGCCCAGATTATTATAAAATGGCTCTGCACGGCATAAATTCCGTATTGCATATTACCGGTTATCTCTAACCACATATATTGTGCAGATACCATAAGCAGCACTATAATAATACCTAACTCGCCAAAGGCAAGATAGCCCGTTTGCTTTTTTAAATTGGCAAAGAACGGCAGCGAGCCTACGTTGTACATAAGGCATAGAAAAGCCATATACATAACCACTACAAAACCATCGGCACCTTTAAGAAAGGCCCCAAAGGCAATGAGCAGGCTTAAAGGCATAAGCCAGTTAAGTACTACAGCCAGGTTACTGTTTTTACCGGTTTTTAAATGCCCTATGTAAAAAGGTAATAACGCGGCAATAAATAACAGGTACCAATACGGCCTTTCCCATAACGAGTAACCGGCTACTGCACTATACCAGGTGCTAAAAACCAGGAGCAGTATTGCCGCAGCATTAGAGTTAAGAAGGTATACCAGCGGCAGGCACAGCAATATCCAGGTTGTTAAAAATGCAGGAAAATCGCCGGATATATTATATATCTGCGCCACGAGCGAGATGGATGCCCCTACCGCAAAGAACAGTAGTGTTGCCGCTGTTTCTTTCCACACGCTGCTTTTGTTTTTTAAGATAGAATATCCTGCAAGTGCCTGCGCTATAAATAAAGGCAGCACAGCAAGGCCGGTCTTAATAGTTTTACTAAAGTTGTCCCAGTTATGGGCAAATATGAGTATTATGCCCAGGCCTGCGAGTATGCCACCCAGCACCCCAAATATGGTAAGCATAATATTTGTTTGCGGATTTACCCTTGCGGCATAATACCTCTCTATATCGGTAGCGGTTTGTGGTGATATAACGTTGTTTTCCACCAGCTCCGGCAGGTCTTTTAATAAGGTTGCCATAATTGTATTTTGTTTAAATGTACAATAAAATAAGTATGTATATAAAAAACCCCACAGCCACCGGTTAAGGCAGCCATGGGGCATCCGCTAAGCGTTTACGCCGACTTTAAGTCGCGGGTATTTTTTTGTACGGCTATGGCTGCAAACAGGCTCAGGGCAAAAGACATCCCAAAGAAGCCTTTCTCGCTCAGCAGCAAATCAGCATTCCACAGGCCTATTACCAGTAAAACTATAGAGGCTACTGTGGTAAACCAGCTTATACCATAATAGATATCGGTTACGGGGATGCCTTCCAGCCTATCCCTCACACTTTTTTGTACAGATATTACAGAGAACAACCCAAAGAGCAGTATGGTAAAATAGTAGCCTTTTTCGTTAAGCTGCATGGTGGCGTTAAACAGCCCTATGCAATATGCTACAGCACCTGTAAGCAGCGCCATCCATGAGGCACCCACAAAGGCATTGGTAGGTTTTAACGAACGCGGCCCTTCGGGTGTTGTTGTTGTTGTTGTTGTTGTTGTTTCTTTTTTTGATGGTGAAGTTTCATTTACTTCAAAGGATTTTAGCGGTTCCATAAGTATTGATTTTGTTATTAATTATAAGGCAAATCTCCGTCAAAAAATAAAGCGGTAAAAATCAATATCATTATAAAACTGACGATATAAAACAGTATTTTTATAATTTTAAAACTATATATAAGTATCATGAATGCCATACACGAAATCATTAACTTAATGGACAACTATGATAAAAAGGCATTTAAAAATTACCTTAACGAAAAGAACAAGCGCAGTGATGTACAAAACATAACGCTTTTTAAATTGCTTGAAACTGACGATATAATTACCATAAATAAAATTTACGGTACTAATAACGCGGCATACCATGCGCTTAATAAACGCCTTTATGATAACTTAGTATCGTTCATGGCAGGCCGCACGTTTATAAACAATTCCGGCGAAGCCCACGAGGTATTGCGCCTGCTCGTGGTAAGCCGCCTGTTTTTAGAACACAAGCTTACTAAAACCGCTTTTAAATGCCTGGCTAAAGCCGAAGCCAAAGCTATAGAGCTGGAACACTTTAGCCTGCTTAACGAAATTTACCACACCCAGATACAGTATGCCCACCTTAACCCACAGCTTTTGCTAAATGATGTAATAGATAAATTTACCGCCAATAAAGAAAAACTAAACCGCGAAGAACAGCTTAACCTGGGCTATGCACTCCTGCGCCGCGAACTGGCAGAGATCGTGCACAAGGGAAAGGTTATAGATTTCAGGGAATTTATAATAGGCACAATGGGCAATCTTGGAGTATCACTTACAGAGATACTTACGTTTAAATCGCTGTACCAAATTTTATTTATTGCTAACGAGTACGCTTCCTTAAACAGCAACTTTACCCTTGTAGAGCCCTTTGTGCAAAAAAGCTACGCTTTTATTACCGGTAAAGAAGAAATGGCAGGCAGGCAGCTGTATTACCATATTTACATTTTGTATTTTATGGCTAATTTTCATTTTCGCAATCGCCGTTTTACAGAAAGCGTGACAATACTGGAGCAGATGCACAACCAGATGCAACAGCAAAACAAAAGGTACTATCCGCTGTTTTACATAAGGTATTTTCTGTTGGTATCTCTTAACAAAAATTATAACGGCGAGCCCGCAAACGCTTTGGCTATTGCCGAAAAAGCCCTGAAAGACGCCTCTAAAAAAGCCGACCTTGTTGATGTGAACGACCTGCGGCTTGCTATCATCGTGTTTTGCCTTCAGCAGGAAGACCGCGCCGTGAGTAAATACATGCGGCAGTATGTGCACAGCGACAGCTGGTACGAAAAAAAGCTGGGTATGGTATACGCCATCAGGAAAAGCCTGGTAGAGATATTAATGCACATTCAGTTTGAGAATACCGAACTGGCTTTGTCCCGGATTAAAAGTTTTAAGCGGCGCTACAAAAAATACCTTGCCGAAGTAAACGAAACCCGCGTTATGAATTATGTATTGCTGGTGGAAAAGTATGTGCAAAAACCGGAAATAGTTACAACATCTGCCTTTAAGCTGGGCATAGAGGCAATGGTGCAGCCTAATGCACAGGAGGATATTTTCGTGTTGAGCTTTTTAGGCTGGCTGCTTGCTAAAGCATACAAAAAACCGGTATATGAGGTTACTTTGGGGTTAATGAAAGGTTGATGCTTTTACCAATAAAGTTTTTTTACCACAAAGGTCACCAAGCATTTCACAAGGTGCACAAAGCAATATAAATATTTAACAATAAATATAAAAAAGTTGTATTATTAGAGCACAAAGCTTTATGGCTATCTGTGCACTCAGCTTTGTGTTCTCAAAGAGCAAAGCATTTTCTTTGTGCCCTTTGTGCTATTGATCTTAATTAGCACTCGTGCCCTTTGTGGTAAAATGTATAAAACGCTATAAATAAAGACTACTTCTCCCCGTTCCACTCTGCAAAAAACTGTGCCAGGAATGTTTCCATAAAGGCATGGCGCTCCTGTGCAATAGTTTTACCGGTAGTAGTATTCATTTTGTCTTTAAGCAGCAACAGCTTTTCGTAAAAGTGGTTTAGCGTAGGCGAATTGCTTTTTTTATATTCCTCCTTAGTCATGTGCAGGTTTGGCGCAATAGCAGGGTCATACAATGAGCGGTTCATAAACCCGCCATAGTTAAACGTGCGCGCAATACCTATTGCCCCTATCGCATCAAGCCTGTCGGCATCCTGAACAATAGCCAGCTCTGCCGAATGGAAATGCTTCTCGAAATTACCACCCTTAAACGATATGTTTTCTATAATATTAACCACCTGCATGATAATAGCTTCGGGTACATTTTGCGACTCTAAAAATTCCCATGCCAGTTTAGGGCCCACGGTTTCGTCGCCCTCATAAAACTTGCTGTCGGCCACATCGTGCAGCAGCGCGCCAAGCTGTACAACAGTAATGTTGCACTCCTCACCTTTGGCTATAAGCAACGCATTGTTATACACGCGCTGGGTATGAAACCAGTCGTGCCCGCCTTCGGCACCCTGTAGTTTTTGTTGTACAAAAGCTTTGGTGTTCTCTATAATAAGGGTAGTGTCCATGTATGTTTATTTGATGGGGTAAAAGTACGAAATGGTGTGGGGATACCATGAAAGAAATTTTCATTTCGACGAAGGAGTCGTGTGGACACAAATATTAACCTCGCCCCTCCCGATAGCTATCGGGACTCTCCAAAGGAGAGGGGGTAGCTACACTCAACTTGGTAAAATGCATTTTCAAAATATTTTCACATCAAGATTACAATAAGATACCCATTACTGGGCACCCCTCTCCTTTGGAGAGGGGCTGGGGGTGAGGTCAAAAAAAGAAGAGTTTCAGAGATATGTATCCGCACGATAGTATTGAGAGAGGTTAGGCGGCGTGATAAGAATGGGATATTAGCTCTGCCTTTTATTTGATTATTCATTATGACGTGCCGGCAAGAAAGTAAAAACTTTCAACTTTAAGACTTTCTATCTTTAAGACTTTTGTTTATTTTTAACCCATGAGAACAATTTTAGCAGTAGCGCTATTATCGGCATCCGGCCTTTTTGCGCAAAAAAGTCCCAATGCGGGCTATTGGCAACAGCACGTTAACTACAAGATGGATGTATCTGTCGATGTAAAAACCTTTAAATACACCGGTAAGCAACAGTTGGTATACACCAATAACTCGCCCGATACACTGCGCCGGGTGTTTTACCATTTGTACAATAACGCGTTTCAGCCTAACAGCGAAATGGATGCGCGCCTGCAGGCCATTGCCGACCCCGACAGCAGGATGGTAATCACCACTAAAGTGGGCGATAAAACTACTAAAACAAGCCGTATTGCGCCGCTTAAGCCTAACGAAACAGGCTACCTTAATATAACTAATTTTAAGCAGGACAATGTCGCTGCCAAAACTATAGTAAGCGGCACCATACTGGAGGTTACCCTTGCAAAACCAATACTGCCGCACAGCTCTACTACGTTTACGCTTGATTTTGATGCGCAGGTGCCATTGCAAATTCGCCGTAGCGGCCGCAATTCTGCCGACGGTATAGCCCTTAGCATGACGCAGTGGTATCCTAAAATGGCCGAATATGATTTTGAGGGCTGGCATGCCGACCCTTACATAGGCCGTGAGTTTCATGGCGTATGGGGCGATTTTGATGTAAACATTACTATAGATAAAACCTACACCATAGGCGGCAGCGGTTACCTGCAAAACAAAAATGAGATAGGTAAGGGCTATGAAGATGCCGGTGTTACTGTAGAAATCCCTAAAAAAGCCAAAACGCTTACCTGGCATTTTTTCGCACCAAATGTGCATGACTTTGCCTGGGGTGCCGACCCGGAGTATATTCACGATAAAATTATTGGAGAAAATAGCGTAGAGCTGCATTTCTTTTATAAAAACAAGCCTGAATTTTTAGACAACTGGAAAAGGCTACAACCTAAAACGGCTGAAATATTAGCGTATTATGACAAGAACGTAGGCCCTTACCCGTACAAGCAATACAGCGTAGTGCAGGGTGGCGACGGCGGTATGGAGTATGCCATGTGCACCCTTATTACCGGTGGCCGCAGCTTTGGCAGCCTTGTAGGTACAACAGCGCACGAGTTTGCACACTCATGGTTTCAGCATATTTTAGCTACTAACGAGAGCAAGCATTACTGGATGGATGAAGGTTTTACATCATACATATCAGACCTTGCCATGGATGCCGTACTGCCTCCTAAAGTTAAGGAGGATGAAGCTCCGGAGAGTCCGTTTAAAGGTGCTTACGACAATTATTTTTATTTGGTAAAAAGCGGTAAAGAGCAGCCGCTTACCACGCATGCCGACCGTTACAACTCTAACACGGCATACAGCATTGCGGCATACAGCAAGGGCGAAATTTTTCTTGCACAGCTGGGTTATGTTATTGGCGAAGAAAAGCTGGCGCAAACCCTTAAGCGTTACTTTGCCGATTATAAATTTACCCATCCTACGCCTAACGACATTAAGCGTACCGCAGAAAAAGTGAGCGGAGCCGAACTGGACTGGTATTTAACCGACTGGTGCCAGACTACCAATACTATTGACTATTCTATTAAAGAGGTTAAAGAAGCGGGTGCCAACACTACAATTACGCTGGAGCGCATAGGCCTTATGCCCATGCCCATAGATATTATTGTGGCGTATAGCGATGGTACACAGGAAAGTTTTTATGTACCGCTTAATTTAATGCATTATACAAAAGACAATCCGTTCCCTAAGCTTAAGCGCACCGTTTTAAAAGAGTGGGACTGGGCACACCCTACCTTTACCTTTACCATAAACAAGCCTAAAGATGCTATACGCATTATGGCGATAGACCCATCTGAAACTATGGCAGATGTAAATAAGGCCAACAACCTTTATAGCAAGTAACACATACTTACTAATACAAAAGCAGCATTTATTAAGTGCTGCTTTTTTTGTGGGTTTAATCCGGAATATAAATGGCTTGTGCTTAAATTAAGGCTGTATTACTAATAAGCAAATTCCTCTTTGTGCTTCTCTATAAAATCGGCCCAGCGGGTAGGCTGCTGCCCGGTTATTGCTTCAAAGTTATCAAACACATCGTCTGCTCCGGGAATAGTACCTTCGGCATAGCGAATGTAATGTTTGTATACACAATCCATATATGCCATATCGGCGCCATTAGCCTGCATCGTCCTTAAAAACTCTTCGGGGGCATGGGGTACATATTTAAATGGCTTGCCTATAGCATTGGTCAGTAAATTTGCAATATCATAATACGACTGCGCATCGTAGCCCAAACGGTAGGTTTTACCGTTATGTATTTCGGGTTTTAGCAATGCCTGGGCCGCAACAGCAGCCACATCGTTAACATCTACCCAGCTTTTGCGGGCATCTTTTACATACTGCACAATAATGCCGTTATTAATAACCGGGGCGCCGCCATAGCTAAGCAGGTTTTGCATAAAAGTTTCGGGGCGCAGGTGCGTAAACGAGAAGCCGTGCCACTCTATAAAACGCTCTACAAGCTGGTGCCATGCCCAGTGTGCTACGGTGGTATTATCGCGACCGCACGCACCCAGGTGCACCACGTGTTTAACACCGGCAACTTTAGCAGCATCCAGCAGTGCCTTGCTCTGGCGAAGCATATCTACCGTGTAGCCGGTTACAATAAATATCCTGTCGATATCCTTAAGGGCATCGGCATAAGTGGCTTCGTTATCAAAATCAAGGATTACTGTAGCAATGCCTTTATCATGAAAAGCCTGTGCTTTTGCAGCAGTGCGCACAGCAGCCACGATTTCTATACTATCGTTATTTTGTAAAAAGGAGATTGTTTTTTGTCCCACCTGTCCGGTTGCTCCGGTTATCAGTATTCTGGGTTTTTGTGCAGACATAAGGTATGTGTAAAGTGAAATTTAAGCTTACTATAAACTTAAAGGCACACAAATGGTGCTACACAAATATAAGCTATAAACACAAAACAGACATGACACAAGAGCGTAAAATTTAAAGTGAAGATTACTTACTAAGGGTTTATTAAGGTAGTACTCACCTCATTTATATTATAAAACCCATCAATTGTAAACGAAAATCCTTCAAGGCTAAACGACTTTAAAAAAGCAAGTATCTCCCACTTATATTCTAGTGCTACTGGGAAGTAGCTTTTAGAAAACTGGAGGTTTTTATAATGAATTTTATTAAAAATAGTATTAAGGCCATCCTCTACAAAAGAAAGGAACTCGGGCAGGTCTTCTACTGACACTATCTCCGACAGGCGGGGATAGTATCGTTTTGCTATTGTGGGTGTGTAGGTGGCATAATTTAAAATTTAATTACTTATACTTTAGTGCCTTCCAAGGGTGGCTCTAATAGAAAATTCAGATATTCAGTTAGGATGGATTTGAAGTCGATAATTGGAATATTTATAGTTTGTCCCTGATCCTCAATTTGAACATTGCTTAATGCTAAAGTGGTTGTTTCGCTACCTACGCGAATATTACTTTCAAAAGGTATTCCTTGCAATGCTTTATTAACATCATCGAGTATATCAGTAATATGATCAGGACCTTCAATCTGACTCAAATAAAAATAGAGTCCTTTAAAGGCCGTGTTACTGGCAATTATATATTCGACAGTTTTGAAAATTGTTTTGTCAAACACTTTATTTACAAATTGAAGATTATAGTTTTTATGTGTTGAACTCATATGATGATTTTTAATAGTCAAACATTAATATATTATCTAGGTAAGTCTGGCCAGTAGTTGGATTAGTCTTAATAATTAACCTCACTCTCACATTATTGCTAAAAAATGAGACATAGGTACCCTCTTGTGTAGGATTGCCCGCTTTCCACAAGGCGAAACCTATTTCCTCCTTTACTTTTTTTACTGACCAAAAATCGGGTAATAAAGTTGAAGCGCCCCTTTTTGTTCGTGTTCATTTAAAGACGATATGAAAATTTTAACTTTTGCTCTTTAAATCCTAGCAGGAGATTTCTTATATTTTCTAATTCTACCGAATATTCCGTTCCCTCCAATGCTGCCTCCACAGACGGGAGATGATGCCCACCGGTAACTGTGTAGCATCCAGCAGTGCCTTGCTTTGGCGAAGCATATCTACCGTGTAGCCGGTTACAATAAATATCCTGTCGATATCCTTAAGGGCATCGGTATAAGTGGCTTCATTATCAAAGTCAAGGATTACTGTAGCAATGCCTTTATCCTGAAAAGCCTGTGCTTTTGCAGCACTGCGCACGGCAGCCACAATTTCTATACTATCGTTATTTTGTAAAAAGGAGATTGTTTTTTGTCCCACCTGTCCGGTTGCTCCGGTTATCAGTATTCTGGGTTTTTGTGCAGACATAAGGTATGTATGTAAAGTGAAATTTAAGCTTACTATAAACTTAATGGCACACAAATGGTGCTACACAAATATAAGCTATAATAGCAAAATTTTCATAATGCAGGCACACAAACTTCTATGCACAATGTTACTTTTTAAGCTTTAAAACGGCAGGGTTAGAATATAAAGTACCCTCAAAAATTTCTATTTCATTTTCTGTTAATTCATCTTTAAGATATTTAGGCAGTGAGGCTTTTAAGGCTTTTGCTTTGCACTTATAAAATACCTGAAATGTGTAGCCTTCCTTTAAGTTATTAAACGCTGCAGCACCGCCATTACGTAATATACGGTCATGTTCTAAAACAATGGGCAGGCTTACAAGTACCTTAAATGTTTTGGTTTCACTAGGATGCAGTACTACCGAATTATCAATATAATTATCTATTTGCGGAGACGTTCCCAGTAAAGCCTGTTTTTGCCATTTAAGTTCCATTTCATGTAATTTAATATTAACATGATAATGATCCTCACTATTGTTAGCATAATCAATTACTGACGGACTATGTTTAATAATAATGCCATTTTTATCTTTTATTGTAAATCCTAATATGCCACGAGATACAGGTTCTCCGTAGTAAGGAAAAAAATCATTTGTATCAATTACAAACAGCAACTTTTTATTGGTAGGGTTGCTTAATGTATAACTTATCACAGTAACAGATTTGTTTCGTAATGAATCAGTGCTATAAGACCTCATGTCTGAACCTTGAGATGACGTATCTACAAAATAAACTTCCTTGTTATTAAGTTTAAGCACAGCATCCTGTTCTTTTAAACAGCTGCAAAGGCTGAGGAGCAGTAATAAGGCAATAAATTTATGCATAGTGTTAAAAGTTTTGTGGTGCTGTGGTTTATAAAGTAGCTTTACGGTTAGGGTACAGGCAAATATAATCGCTAAACTTTAAACCACAAGCCATTAAAATTTTAAGTATTTTTGCAGCATGGAAACAAACAGGCAAAAAAAAATAGGCGCACTGCTGCAAAAAGACCTTGTAGATATATTACAGGGCGAAATACGCAAAAATGGCGTGAGCAATCTTGTATTATCGGTATCTAAAGTTTTAGTAACTACTGACCTTTCTATTGCAAAGGTATATTTAAGCGTGTTCCCGTCTAACAAAGGCGGCGAAATACTGGCTGCCGTAAAAAGCAATGCCCCGCTTATTAAGCACGACCTTTCGCAGCGTGTAAAATTACAGCTTCGCAAAGTGCCTAACCTTGTGTTTTTTATTGATGACACACTGGACAGGATGGAAGTTATAGACAAAGAACTTACCGGAGAAAGCAACCCTATTACAAACCCGGAACTGCTGGAAAGACGCAGAAAAATGTAATTTAATTTGAGCTTCTCCCTATATATAGCCCGGCGCTACACCATTAGCAAAAGCAAAAGCACTGCCGTAAACATTATTACGATTATTGCTGCGCTTGGTATTTTTGTAAGTACTGCCGCGTTATTTATACTTATGAGCGGCTTTAGCGGCCTGCGCGACTTTAGCCTCTCGTTTGCCAATGCTACCGACCCCGACCTTAAGATCATGCCATCTGCCGGGAAATCTTTTACGGTGTCGCCCGCACAGCAAAAACAACTTAATGCCATTACAGATATTGCTGCTTACAGTGGTGTGGCAGAGGAGCGCGTTCTTTTTTATTATAACGAAAAAGAACAGGTGGCCTACCTTAAAGGGGTAGATACCCTTTACAGTACCGTTACAGGAATGAGCGATAAAAAAGTACTGTTGGGCGGCAACTGGCTTAAAATGTATACCGGGCAGGCAGTGGTAGGTGCAGGTATATACAGCAAGCTGGGCTTAGGCCTGTTTGATATGCAGCGGCCGCTGGAAGTATTTGTGCCTAAAGCAGGCGATGGTGCTATTAACTCTGAAAAAGATGCCTTTAATAAAGAAGAGCTTATTGTAGTAGGGGTTTACTCTATTAGCGAAGATGTAGATAACCGCTATGTATACTGCAGCCTGGACCTTGCCCAGGAACTGTTACAATTTAAAAAAAACCAGTATAGCGCGCTGGAGCTTAAACTGAAACCCGGCACCAACGAAGACCGACTTCGCGAAAGGTTACAGGGTATTTTTAAAGCTACTGTAGAGGTTAAAAACCGTGCACAGCTTAACGACTCTCTTTATAAAATGCTTAATGCCGAAAATTTGGTTACCTACCTTTTTAGTTCTCTCGTGGTGGTGCTTACACTGTTTTGCCTTGCCGGCGCACTTATAATGCTTATACTGGACAAAAAAGAAAATATAAAAACCCTGTACAGCCTTGGTGCCGAAATACGCACCCTGCGCCGCATCTTTTTTTACCAGGGCATTTTTATAACTACACTGGGTACTTTTTTTGGCATTGTATGCGCTACCATACTTATTGTTTTACAGCAGCAATATAGCCTGTTCATGATAACGCCCACTATGGCTTACCCTACGGCTTTTATTGTAAACAATGTATTTATTGTATTGGCAACAGTATTTGGGTTGGGTATTTTTGCATCTTATGTAGCCTCTACACGGGTTAACAAAGAGCTGCTGGATATAGCGTAATTTGCTCTTCATTCTGCAAAAGTTAAAACCCTCATTGCAATAATTTTTACTATTCCTTTTTAGTATTGTAACCGTCTATGTTATGCTATACGAAGTTGATCTGTTACATGCTATTCAATTTCATATTCTTTTTTAAGTATGTTTATAATACCTTCTTTTGTAACACCATCTTTAGAAGTTAGGTTTAGGTTGATTAATGCTTCGCCCCCATAGTACCTGTCTTTTGTATAAAGCGTATCTAACAGGGTTTGCAAATAATATTGCTTTACAGTAATGCCATGTATCTTACCACCGGTACTGTCAATTTTTATGCTTTGCTCTTTGTCGTTATCAAAAAACAGTTTTTCCTCTATCGCAATGGTGTAGTTTTTAGTGTGCTCCGTATAGGGTTCGGTATACGAAACCTCTACTGCCGGTATTGCGATCATGACCATAAAATTCCACAGGGCATGATACAGGAATCCCCAAATAAAGTTAAGCCTTACCCTTATAAATGTAATTACTAACCCGCCGGTAAGCTGGGTTAAAATAATGAGTGGCGACAGGGCATAAAATAAATTACTGCTGTTTGTATAATTGGCAATGTGCATAAAGCCAAAACAAATAGCAAAGGAGTATACTAAAAAAGGGAAAAACCTGCTCCATGCTGCCGCACTAATTACCTTGGTTTTTAATCCCTTATAGCGTAAAAAATACCTAAACAAAAGTTCTTCGCCAAAAGGAACCACGATAACAAAAAGTATAACCGATTTTAAGGCCGTGTAATATTCATTATCTACCGACCTTAAGTTTAGTATACTATCTATTTCTTCTAAAACCGGAAATATAAAAAGGTAGGATAGTATAAATTCAAATACCAGTAAAATTAATATGTACAGGAACTTGCTCTTTACGGTTAACCGGCTTTGGGTATCATCGGGCTTTTTTATAAAGCTGAACAAATCCCTGAGTATTGTTTTGATCATGAAAGTAAACGCAAAATTATGGTAGCGCAAATAACCTAAAATTAAGCATACCATACAAGTTAAGAATTTTACTAAGACCCAAAAACGTCTCGCCACCTGCCTATAACCCTTTTTAACAGACCATTAAGTTTTAATTAGGCACCACCATTTTTGTTATAAAAAGTTTGCCTTTAGGTAAAAGCAACGTTTAAATATAACATTTTACAAGGCTATGGTTAATATTGGGGTTACTCAGTTGCTAAGGGTTTTAATGTTTGCTTAACGGCGGGGCTTTTTTAAATCGCAATTTTTGTAAGCAACTAATTAAATGCATACTTAATGAAACGATTAAAAGAAATTTTGTTTAGTGCCCTGCTTCTGCTTGCGGGCACCGTAGCATGGTCTCAGGAAACAGTAACAGGAACCGTTATAGACGATGCCGGCCTGCCACTACCCGCAGCAACCGTTGCCGTAAAAGGCAGCAGCGATGCTACAACCACAGGCATAGATGGTACATTTACAGTATCTACATCAGTAACATCGGGCGAAATAGTGGTGTCTTTTTTAGGCTTTCAAACAAAGAGCGTTGCTTTTACCATTACTCCCGGACAGGCGTTAAACGTGGGCACAATTAACCTGGCTGCAAACAGCGAAGAGCTGGAGAACATAGTAATTGTGGGTACCGGTATTATAGATCTTGAAGAAGACAGGCGCACCCCGGTAGCCTCTACTACCATAAGGCGATCTGAAATTCAGCAGAAAACGGGTAACCAGGAATTTCCTGAAATCATGAAAAACACACCATCTGTATATGTTGCCAGCAGCGCGGGTGGTTATGGCGACTCGCAAATGTTCCTGCGCGGTTTTGACCAGACTAATACGGCATTCCTGTTAAACGGGCAGCCCATTAACGGTATGGAAGATGGTAACATGTACTGGTCTAACTGGCAGGGCATGACCGATGTGGCCAATGCCATACAGGTGCAGCGCGGGCTTGGGTCATCTAAACTGGCAATATCATCTGTAGGGGGTACGGTAAATATTGTTACCAAGGCTACAGAGCTTAAAAAAGGTGGCTTTGCGCAAAGCATTGTGGGTAACAATAATTATATAAAAACCACGCTGGGCTACAATACCGGCATGATGCAAAACGGGTTTGGTGCCAGCGTAATGATTACAGACTGGAGCGGAGACGGTTACAACCGCGGCACGCGTGGCGAGGGCCAAAACTATTTTGTATCGTTAGGGTATAAGCCTAATGACAGGCATACGTTTAACTTTTTGCTTTTTGGCGCACCACAGCAGCACGACCAAAATTATACAAAAGCTATTTCAAACTATTTAAGGTACGGCCGCAAATACAACAATAACTACGGTTTTCTTGATGGCGATTACCTTAGCGAAAGAACAAACTATTACCACAAGCCGGTGGCAAACTTTAACTGGGATTACAATATAAACAGCGATATGCAGCTCTCTACCGTGCTGTATGCCTCATGGGGCCGCGGTGGCGGTACAGGCAACTGGGGTAACGGTAAAAAAACCACGGCAGACGGGCATGTAGATTTTGCAGCCATAAGAAATAACAACATGGCCTTGCCGGGACGTATAGGCACCCTTGCAGCACGTACATCGCCAGAGGCGGCTTATGCCATACGCAACTCGGTAAATAACCACGCATGGTACGGCGTTGTAAGCAACTTTAACCACAAACTTACCGAAACCCTTAGCTATAACGCAGGTATAGATTTGCGTACCTATAAAGGTAACCACTACCGCGAAATATCTAACTATTTAGGGTTAGACGGTTTCTCTGTTACAGATAATAAACAGTATCCTGACGGGTATATAGTAACAGAACAGTATAGTGCAAACCCGTGGAGCGCGCTTACCAATAACCCCGCAGATAACCAAAAGGTAAATTATGATTATGATGAGCGCATAAGCTATGGCGGTATTTTTGGGCAGTTAGAGTATGCTGCAAATTCATTTTCGGCTTATGTGCAGGGAGCGGTATCATCGCAATCGCACGTGCGCTGGGACAGGTTTGGCTACACACAGGCCGAAGAAAAATCGGCTAAGGTAAGCAACACAGGCTACAACATTAAAGGCGGGGCTAACTACAGCTTTACACCTCAGCACAGCATTTTTGCCAATGCAGGCTTTTACAGCAAGCAGCCGTACCACGATAACATTTACCTAAACTTTGGTAACGATGTGAACCCGCTTACCAAGAACGAAAAAATTACAGGGCTGGAGGCCGGTTACCGTTTTAAAAGCCGCTTTGTAGATGTTAATGTAGATGTGTACCGTACCGGATGGAAAGACAGGGTTACCACAACATCTACCACAGACCAGGCTACCGGCCAGTTAGTATATACTAATAACAGTGGTGTAAACCAGCTTCATAAAGGTGTAGAGGTTAGCTTAGTGGCACGCCCGCTGCAATCGCTAAACATTAAAGGTTTTGCATCGTTAGGCGACTGGGAATATGATGATAATATTTACCAGAGAAAATATGACGAAAACCAAAGGCTGCTTGAAGAGACCATTCAGGAGGTAAAAGGCGGTAAAGTGGGCCCTGCTGCACAAACCACCTTTGGCCTTGGCGCAACCTACCGCATTGTAAATGGATTATCTGTAGATGCCGACTGGAGAACATACAGCAACATGTATGCAGATGTTGTTACTAAAGATAATATAGAATTGCCCTCTTACGACCTTGTAGATGCCGGTGTTACCTACACCCTGAAGTTTGCCGAAAACTCGCTTACCTTCAGGCTTAACGTAAACAATGTTTTTGACGAGGTGTACCTTTCTGAAATGACTACCGCCAATGCTGCAGAGCCCGGTGCCGAGTTATACAGGGGTATTAACGTGAGCAACAACGTGTTTTTTGGTAACGGCAGAACGTACAATTTCGGAATGAGGTTTAACTTTTAAGTAGTTTTGTTTTCATATTGGTTTAGTGCCTAAAAGGCTCCTGCAATTGCAGGGGCCTTTTTTTTAATATGCTATGCAGCAACAACATAAAACAAAAATCAGTAATTTTAGGTAAACCAACCACACCTAAAATGAAAAAGTTACCACAAGGAACGGCAAAGATTAGCTATAGATATACGTATTAGTTGAATCATTTCTATTTGTTACAATTATCCTGTGCAACACACTCCTAACCCCTCTCAAGAGGGGAACACTCAGTTGTGCTCACTCAAGTGTCTGAAATACTGTTGTTCTTAACCGCCGAGTGTAGCTGGTTCCCCTCTTGAGAGGGGTTAGGGGTGTGTCTTAAAATTATGCCATTCTTTATAGATTTATATAATACATAAAAGCCTTAACAATATAGTATATAAAAAAACGCATCCCGTTACAGGATGCGTTCTTAGCACTATAAGTCAGTTTTTGTTTTCTTATTTTATGCTTGCAAAAAGATATTCCCTGTTCATACGGGCAATATTTTCAAGAGAGATACCTTTAGGGCACTCCACTTCGCAGGCTCCGGTATTGGTACAGTTACCAAAACCTTCTTCATCCATTTGGCGTACCATGTTAAGTACACGCTGTGTAGCCTCTACTTTACCTTGAGGTAGCAATGCATATTGCGATACCTTAGCACCTACAAACAGCATAGCACTACCGTTTTTACAGCTTGCCACACAAGCACCACAGCCTATACATGCAGCAGCCTCAAAAGCCCTGTCGGCATCATGCTTAGGTACCGGGGTAGCATTGGCATCTATAGTATTGCCCGATGTGTTTACCGATACAAAACCACCCGCCTGCTGTATCCTGTCGAACGAGCTACGGTCTACAATAAGGTCTTTAATAACCGGGAATGCTTTACTTCTCCACGGCTCTACATATATGGTATCGCCGTCTTTAAACGAGCGCATGTGCAGCTGGCAGGTAGTAACCTGGCTTGCCGGCCCGTGCGCCTGGCCGTTTATGTATAGCGAACATGCACCACAAATACCTTCGCGGCAGTCATGATCAAAAGCTATGGGTTCTTTTTGGGTATTTATAAGCTGCTCATTTAACTGATCCAGCATTTCAAGAAACGAACTGTCTGTAGATACATTATCAAGTTTGTACGTTTCTATGCTACCTTTAGTTTTGGCGTTTTTCTGACGCCATATTTTAAGGTGTATGTTTATATTTTTATTAGAAGCCATGGTGTTATTTTATTTGTAATTCCTTGCGGCAATTTTTATGTACTCGTATTTAAGCTCTTCTTTGTGCAATACCTCGGCATTAATATCATTGCCCTGATATTCCCATGCGCCCACAAATGCAAAGTTTTCATCATCACGAAGGGTTTCACCTTCTGCATCCTGGTACTCTTCCCTAAAGTGGCCACCGCAAGACTCGTTGCGCTGTAAAGCATCGCGCGCCATTAGTTGCCCAAGGTCTATAAAATCAGCCACACGAACCGCTTTTTCAAGCTCTGTGTTTAGCTCATCCGTAGTTCCCGGTACATAAACATCCCTAAAGAATTCTTCTTTAAGTGCTGCAATCTCGGCAATAGCCTCTGTAAGCCCCTGCGCATTACGGCCCATACCCACTTTGTTCCACATAATGTGGCCCAGTTTTTTATGGAAAAAGTCAACCGATTTTGTTCCTTTATTGTTAAGGAAACCTTCTAACTGAGAACGTACAGCATTTTCTGCCTCTGTAAATTCAGCCGAATCTGTAGGTATCTTACCTGTGGCAATTTCGCCGGCAAGGTAATCAGATACTGTATAAGGCAGTACAAAATAACCATCGGCAAGACCCTGCATAAGTGCAGATGCACCAAGGCGGTTAGCACCGTGGTCACTAAAGTTAGCTTCACCGGCTACAAAACAGCCAGGTATAGTACTTTGCAGGTTATAATCTACCCATACACCACCCATTGTATAGTGTACCGCAGGATAGATCTTCATAGGTACCTCATACGGGTTTTCGTCTGTAATTTGCTGGTACATCTGGAAAAGGTTACCATATTTTTCCTCAATCCATGCCTTACCAAGCTTAATAACCTCATCGTCGCTTGGGTTATGGTTACCCGCAGCATAAGCAGTTTGCTTACCTTTACTTATTATCTCTGATGAGAAATCAAGGTAAACACCCTCGTTGGTAGCATTAGCCTCTATACCAAAACCGGCATCGCAACGCTCTTTTGCAGCGCGGCTTGCTACGTCCCTTGGTACAAGGTTACCAAAGGCAGGGTACCTTCTTTCAAGAAAATAATCCCTGTCTTCTTCATTAATATCTGTAGCTTTTAGCTTTCCTGCGCGGATAGCTTCTGCATCTTCTTTCTTTTTAGGAACCCATATACGGCCTGAGTTACGTAACGATTCCGACATCAGGGTCAGTTTCGACTGGTTCTCGCCGTGTACCGGTATACATGTAGGGTGAATTTGTACAAAACAAGGGTTAGCAAAATAAGCCCCTTTTTTGTGTATTTTCCAGCCTGCGGTTACGTTACTTCCCATAGCATTTGTAGAAAGGAAGTATACGTTACCATACCCGCCAGATGCTATAATAACAGCATGGCCGGAGTGGCGCTCAAGCTCGCCCGTAACAAGGTTACGTGCTATAATACCACGCGCTTTGCCGTTTACCTTAACAATATCGAGCATTTCGTGGCGGTTGTACATTTGTATACGCCCCTGCCCTATCTGGCGCGAAAGCGATGAGTAAGCACCTAATAGTAACTGCTGGCCTGTTTGCCCTGCAGCATAAAAAGTACGCTGTACCTGTGTACCACCAAAAGAGCGGTTATCCAGCATTCCGCCGTAATCGCGGGCAAAAGGAACACCCTGAGCCACACACTGGTCAATTATGTTACCGGACACTTCTGCAAGGCGGTGCACGTTAGCTTCGCGCGCCCTGTAGTCGCCCCCTTTTATAGTATCATAAAACAACCTGTATATACTATCACCATCATTCTGGTAATTTTTAGCAGCGTTTATACCACCCTGTGCAGCAATGGAGTGTGCACGGCGTGGAGAATCCTGAAAGCAAAATGCCTTAACATTGTAGCCCATCTCTGCAAATGATGCAGCGGCAGATGCTCCTGCAAGGCCGGTGCCCACTACAATAATATCAAGCTTAGGCCTGTTGTTTGGGGCAACCAGTTTTAAATGATCTTTATAATCGGTCCATTTATCGGAGATATTCCCTTCGGGTATTTTAGAATCTAACTTCATGTTTATTGACGTTGATTATTTAAGTAAAAAGTGAATGTATAACGGTATGATAGCAAAAAGGGCAGGCACTATGATAGAGAAGCCTTTACCTATATTTTTGATAAGACCGTTGTATTTAGGGTTGTTTGCACCAAGCGACTGAAAGGCACTGCCAAAACCGTGAAACAGGTGAAAGCCTAACACGATCATTGAAAGTACATATAATATTGTGAAAGGCAAACCATAAGTAGGCTGCTTAAAAAACTCTATAGTAATTTTATAAAGGTCTTTGTAACCTTCTTTAATTTTTACATTGGCCTGACCATCATAAAAAGATGTCCTGTCGTGTATTTTATATGCGCCCTGGTCTACCTGTGCTTTTGGTATGTAGCCACCATCTGTAGTTACATAAAATTCCTGTGGTGCACCACCGGCGTTAATGGTTATGGTTTGCAATGGCATATTTTCATCAAAGTGCATTTTTGCCCAGAAGCTTACCATGTGCGATACAATGAACACAAGGATAACCGTACCTAAAACCGCCATGTTGCGCGATGCCCAGATGGTGTTTCTTTCCGGTTTGTTCATTGCATAATTAATAGGCCTTGCTTTTTTGTTTTGCAGTGTAAGTATAATACCATCTATAGCATGAAAAAGAATAGAAATATAGGTAACGTAAGATAAAATTTTAACTGCCGGGTTAGTAGTCATGAACAAAGCATACTGGTTAAAGTGCAATGCAGCGTCATCCGGGGTGGTATGCCACAAAGTAGCCAGTAATTGAAGGTTACCCGCCAAGTGCCCTACAAGGAACAAGCAGAGAAATAAACCTGTTAAAGCCATCCAGTACTTTTTAGCTATGGAAGACTTCAAAAATGCAGATTTTGCCATAATGTATGATTAAAATATAAAAGGTTTTTTAAAAATCAAACAAATTTAAGGCTAAATGAATTTAACCGCAACCCCTGCCACCTAATTTATAATGAATATAAAGTGAAGATTTTTTAAAGTATTATCAGTCAAAAATTATAATTTCCATTTTTTTACATTAAAAATACCTAAAAAAACGCAACAGAATCAAAATTCCGCATTTCATATATTTAAGATGGTGAAATACAACTACACCGTTTTAGTACTTTAAAACGATAGCTTATAAGGAATTGCAGGCTTTGTGAAGTGTATGTAAAAGTTTAGCTTTTCCCGTCTTTATACTATCGTGCGGACAATCTTTCTGTTCTCTCCCTCCCGATAGCTATCGGGACTCTCCAAAGGAGAGGGAATTCCGGCCGATCTACTCAAGCGGATTTTCCAGCAGAGTATAGCTATGGCCTAAAACTTCGTTGCGTTAAGCAAAATATAAGTTGGAGCCTTGTCCCGATAGCTATCGGGATTGTTTCTTTTGTTTCAAGACAAAAGAAAAGATACACACCCCCAACCCCTCTCAAGAGGGGAGCCAGCAACACTCATACGCGCTACCCAAATGTATTTAATTACTAATTACACTTATATTGCTTTGTACTACATTGACTTTGACTGAAGAAAGGAGCGGCTTAGTAATAACACACCCCTAACCCCTCTCAAGAGGGGAGCCAGCAACACTCATACGCGTTTACTCATCCAAAGAACTGCGATCTGAATACTGAATACTGATTACTGACCACTGACCACTGACTACTGAAAAACTTAATACGTCTTCGTCATATCCTCATCTACAACAAGGATAAAGTCGGCCTGATTTAAAAATTCGGTATCGAGATTATTAATATCTTTTTGGGTAACGGCGGCAATGGTAATAATTTTTACGCCCGGCTTGTCTTTTTTAAGGTACCAGTTTATACCCTCAAAACCATCGCTGTGGTAGGAGCCGTTGTAGTGTATAAAAATAGTGCCCGGCTTAAGGTTTTGGCTAATAAAATACCCCATAGTAGCATCTTTAACCGCCTGCGCTTTAGGCAGGTTATCGCCACCGTGGCCACCGGCCATAGCCAGCATTTCTTTATAGCCCGGCAATTCGGGGTCATAAGCAATGGGCAGCGGGGCTATCCATGCTTTCTCTTCGGGCGTTAATTTATCTAAAGCATCAAAACCCTGTTTATATACAAGGCTGGCATAGCGGCGCGGAATGTTAGTTGCTACAAATGGGTAGTGCTTTTCTTTAGCAAAATCTACGAGCGGCTTATAGTCGGTTTTATGGTTGGGCCACAGGCGGGCAACGCTGTCAAAAACCTTTTGGTCTATCTGCCCGGCAAGGTATTGGTTAAGCTGTTTCTGGTTATCTGCCTCGATCATTTCGGCACCCAGCACAAGGGGCTTTTTTTCGGCAAGGTCTTTAGTAAGCTCTAACTGCAGCCAGTGTACGAGGGAGTTATCGTGCTGCTCGCCAAAGAACAACACATCGGTACCGGCGGCTGCCTTAAGCAACTTATCGTAAGTAGTTTTTTTACCGGCTTTGGTGTACAGCTGGTAACCCTGCTTGTCCTGAGCCTGCGTTGCAAGGCTTACTATAAAAATGGCTAAAAGGAAATATCGTTTCATGCTTATTGATAATGAATATAAATAAAGCTGCTAAAATAAGGATTGTTAGCCACGAATTGCACTAATTAGCACAAATAAAATATGTTTTTAAAACCGCTTTTTACCCCCATCAATAATCGATACCATAAAAATTAGTGCTAATAAGTGCAATTCGTGTAAAAACTGTAAGCCCTTCGGGATACTGTAAAGAGGTGTATTGGTTCGTGATAGTTTGTGCAATTCGTGGCTAACTCCCATGCACAATCCTTATGTTACATTATTTATTTTTAAATTTGCGTTAATACCCATAAACAAAGACCATGACTACCGGAATAGACGCTATTGCGTATGATATTGCTAAAATTCACCTCCCTATAACAACCCTGGCGCACGCCCGTAACATAGACCCCGATAAACTGGAAAAAGGCCTTGGGCTCATTAAGATGACCTTGCCCGATTTGCATCAGGATGCTGTGGTTTTTGGTGCCAATGCCCTTACCCGCCTTATTACGAATAACAACCTTAACCCTGCCGAAATTGCACGTATATATGTAGGCACAGAGAGCGGTATAGACAGCTCTAAGCCTATAGGCTCGTTTTTAGTATCGCTCATGGAGCAAAAATTTGGGCATAACGCATTCCTGGAGTGCGACACGGTAGATTTTACTTTTGCCTGTATAGGCGCGGTAGATGCCCTGCATAACTGTATAGATTATGTAAGGCTTAACCCCACTAAAAAAGCTATTGTTATTGCTACAGATATTGCCAAGTACGACCTGGAGTCTACCGGAGAATATACACAGGGTGCCGGCGCGGTGGCTATTTTAGTTTCGGCAAACCCGAGGATTTTATCTATAGAAAATAACTGGGCGGTAAGTACTAAAGGGGTGTTCGACTTTTTTAAGCCCTACCGCACAATAAAGAAAAGTGATATTACAAATATAGCGGCTAACGAGCCGTGGTTTGGCAACCTGGAATCGGTTATCGAGATCCATAAAGACCAGCCCGTTTTTGATGGCCAGTACAGCAATACCTGCTATACAGATCGTACCCGTGAGGCATACAACACCTTTAAAAAACTCACCAATACCACCTCATCTTTATACAATACCTGGGAGAGTATTATTATGCACCTGCCGTATGCATATCAGGGGCGACGCATGTTTGCCGAGATATTTGCGCTGGATGCCGATACCCCATTGCTAACAGGAAACGAAGACCCGGCAGATTACCAAACCCGTCTGCGCGAAATTAGCAAAGGCGATGATTACCGCGCATTTGTAAAACAAAAACTTGCTCCGGCAGAGCCTGCCTCGTCGCTTATAGGCAACCTGTATACGGGTTCTGTATTTATGGGTTTTCTTTCGGCCATAGCGCATTATGCTGCCACAGATAACGATGTTACCGGCAAAAAACTGGGCTTCCTGGCCTACGGAAGCGGATCTAAATCGAAGGTGTTTGAAGGTACATTGCAACCCGGCTGGAAAGCTGCCGCCACTAATGCCCGCCTTTTTGAAACCCTTGCGCAAAGCCATACCATAGATTTTGAAACCTACCAAAAGCTGCACAAAAAAGAACAGACATACAGTGTGCTTGCCCCCGTTAACGAGTGGGTGCTTGATGCTATAGAAACAGAAATACCTAACCTTACAGGTGCCCGGTACTACAAGTGGGCAGAATAGTTTTGCGCCCCTTAAACTAAACGCTATAACATGCCATCCCTCTCCGGGACTTAAAATTGCGATACAAATTTAACAGCCATAAGCCTGCAAGGTTTTTTTCAGCCTTGCAGGTTAAATAATCCATATAATTTTTAAGATAGACGGTTTATAACTCATCGAACACCCTCATAGTAAAGGTCCTGAAATTATCTTACCGGCACATACTTACCATTCGTCGAAGCAAAAGGGTGCATTGGCTAAATAATAAATATTTACTTACAAAGCCGCTGTATATTTGTCCTGTAATTAAGAAACACTATTTGTAACAGCAGCAATGCTTAACCAAATATAAAGCAGACTTTACTACTACAACATATTGGCGAACGTCCCTTTTTTGGCCCCCCGAAAAAGATATCATACTATACTACACTTACTAATGCCATACAAAAGATACCTGTCACGCCCCCGGACAGATTTCTTTTTTTATTAGCTGTAGTACAAAAAAGCTGCATTAAACAACTCCTAAATTATTACTACTACGCAGGCCTGCAACTACTTTTAAGGTATCTTTACTATTCAAATTTAAAATGCATAGCTAATGGCTGCCCAACCTGTTATTGCCCCAAAAGAGATACTTACCGATGCCGATACTGATCGTATTATAGAAATGGCATGGGAAGACCGCACACCCTTTGAAGCCATATACTACCAGTTTGGCCTTACCGAAGACCGCGTTAAGGAACTCATGAAAAAGACCTTAAAATTTAGCAGCTACACCCTGTGGCGCACCCGCGTAGAAAATTGCCACACCAAGCATGCTAAAAAGCGCAACGGCAGCATTACCCGTTTTAAGTGCGACAGGCAAAGGGCTATATCATCTAACAAAATAAGCAAACGATAATGGCACAGCGCACCTACGTTTTCGCCGGGGCATCGTCGGCCATGGCGGTGCAGGCATTGGCTGTTTTAAAAGAACAGGGGCATAAAGTTATTGGTATATCGCGCAGCGAAAACAATCCGGGGTATGACGACTATTATACGGTGCAAAACTACGGCTTTGGCACATTCCCAAAAATTGGAGAAGCCGTTAACGGGCTGGCTTATTTTCCGGGAACCATAAACCTTAAGCCCTTTAACCGTATTAGCGAAGCCGACCTTACTACCGATTTTTCTGTTAACGCGCTGGGAGCAGCAGCCTTTGCTCAGGCTTATTTGCCAAATCTTAAAAGTGCCGTTGCACCGTCTGTTGTGCTTTTTAGTACTGTAGCAGTGGCAACAGGCATGCAGTTTCACGCATCTGTGGCTATGGCAAAAGGTGCCGTAGAGGGCTTAACACGATCGCTTGCCGCAGAGCTTGCCCCTAAAATAAGGGTAAACTGTATAGCGCCCTCGCTTACAGATACGCCCCTTGCCGAAAAACTGTTAGGCTCTCCTGAAAAAACAGAGGCCGGTAAGAACCGAAACCCACTAAAACTGATAGGCAGCACTACCGATATTGCAAATGCCGTTACCTTTTTACTTAGCGAAAATGCCAACTGGATTACCGGGCAGGTGCTTGCTGTAGATGGCGGTATGGGTGCAGTACGATTGTTGTAAGTTTTTATATCGTAATCATACACCATACATTAAACCTGCAAGGTTTTTAAAACCAGAAACCTACACTAAACCAGGTATAGTGCTTGCCGGTTTCGGGCGACCAGCTGTGCTTTATTTCCAGCGGGCCTATAATGGTTTCCATTCCGTAGCCCACTGCATAGCCGCTGTAGCTGGGCCAGGATATTAATTTACCTTCCCGGTACAGGTGGCTGCCTACGTTTGCATAATTTGCAGTAACGTTTAGGTGGTTTTTGCGCACAAACTCATAATCAAGCGTGGCAGCACCTTTTAAGTAGCTGTTGCCCGAGAGGCTCACAAAATCGTAGCCAAAAAAGTGCCTGAAGGTATGAAACGTATTGTAGCCGTAGCCACCCAGTATATAATCAAACGTAGCAACATTATCGCCTATGGTAAGGCCGCTTTCTGCCTCCAGCTCTATGGTAAGGTGGCGGGCAATGGTTTTTGCGGTGCTTATCTCGGCTTTTATGGTAGTGAAATTATTAAAGGTATTGGTATAATCTGACGAGAATAAGTATGCCTTAGCCTCTGCTGCAAAAAAGTAACCCTGCGTAGGGAAATGCTTGTTGTCGTAAGAGTCGAACTTAATGTACGAGTATGCCGATACATAATCGCTGTCTTCAAAAACGGGGTTTAAATTTTGCAGCGTAGGCGATTTTATTTTAAGGTGTTTATACTCTGCCCCGCCGCCTAAAAGAAAACGCTGTGCAAATATGGTTTGTATGTATATTTGGTTTGTAAAATCGGTAAAATCTACATTTATGGTTTCCAGGTTAAGCAGTGTGGCAGCATCGGCCACGTAACTTGCAGATACGTTCCTGTTAAAGCCATAATAATGGGAGTGCAGGCCGTAGCTTATGTAAAAGCCATTATCTATATAATAATCAAGATTGTACCTAAAGTTGTCGCCCAGTATAACATCCAGCGAGGCTACGTCGTTGCGCTTTAAAAAATTCTTCTGGGTAAGGTTTACCACAATGGCACTTTTAAAAAGCCCGTCGTAATGCAGCCCAAATTTTAAAAAACGGGTAATGGGCGTTTCTGTCAGCCGCAGCCTCAGCACTTCGGGGTCGCCTGCATTTGCCTTGTCAAATGAGTAAGCTATCGATGTAAAGTTTTGCGTAGCATTAAGGTTTGTAATACCGTTATTAAACACATCATAGCTTACCTTATTGCCCGGCTTAAAGCTTAGCTTGCCTATAATATAAGAGCGTGTATAATTTTTAAGCCCGCTTATTTCTATCTGCTCTATGCACAGCGAATCTTTAATGCCAATGTGCGGCTTTACTATCGGGATGCCCGACCCCAGCTTTCTTAGCGTATCTAAAATTTTGAGTGCCGCATCTTCGCCTTTTTTTATAATATCTACCCCCTCTTCAAACGAAACTACAGAGAATCCCGAAATATCCGGCTTAATATAAATATCGGTAGCCTTGCGCTTGGCATCCATTTTTTTAATCATCTGGTAGTTGTTTATCTGTACCAGTACGCCCGTTGCACCCTTAATCTGGTCTCGGGTTTTTAGCGGGTCCTGCACGTCTACCCCAATAATAATATCGGCACCCATTTTTTTAACCTCCTCTATAGGGTAATTGTTGGTAACGCCACCATCTATAAGCAGGCGGCCGTCTATTTCTACCGGGCTGTATAACGATGGGAATGCGCCGCTTGCCAGTATGGCATCGGGCAGTACACCTTTATGCAGCACTACTTCTTCGCCTGTTTCAATATCTGTAGCGATACACACAAAGGGTATGGGCAATTTATCAAAATCGCGCACATTGCGCACGTGGTCGGTAAGCCGGTTAACGGTAGTATAATTGTATAACCCTTTAGAAAATGCTGTGGGAAAACCTATTTTAAAATTTTTAAACGGCAGCGTTAACGCATACATTTCGTCATTACGTTTCTCGAAAAAATTCTTGGAGCCACGCGGGGTAAAGTCGCGCAGGAGGGCATCGGCATCAAGGTCGCGAAAGATGGAATCGAGTTCGGTAGCACTATACCCTGCGGCATACAAACCGCCCACAATGGCACCCATACTGGTACCGCCCACGTAAGATATTTCTACCCCGGCTTCTTCCAGTACTTTTAGCACGCCAATGTGTGCCAGGCCTTTTGCCCCGCCGCCGCTAAGCACAAGCCCTATTTTAGGCTTCCGTTTTTGGGCAGGTTGCTTTTCCTGTCCGGCAAGGGTGCCGAAAAGTGATACACACAATAACAGGAGCAGCAGTTTTTTCATTTATGTTATAAGATACAGTATAATTACTAACGCAGTAATATGCTATTTAGCTTTAGCCTTGTAAAAGTCGGTTATTTTTTTTGCTTTTGATGGGCCAACCACCTTAGCAATTTCTTCTTCGGATGATGCCGCCATACGCTTAACCGATTTAAAATGGGTAATCAGCGTGATCATGGTTTTTTCGCCAATGCCGGGTATCGTTTCTACCGATGTTTGCAGTGCCCCCTTGCTGCGTTTATCGCGGTGGTGGGTAATACCAAAACGGTGTGCCTCGTTGCGCAGGTGCTGTATAATTTTTAGTGTTTCGCTTTTTTTGTCGAGGTACATGGGTACAGAGTCGCCGGGATAAAACAGTTCTTCCAGCCTTTTTGCAATGCCTATTATGGTAATCTTGCCACGCAGCCCAAGCTCATCGATACTTTTTAATGCCGATGATAACTGCCCCTTGCCACCATCTATAATAATAAGCTGCGGCAGCGGCTGGTTTTCTTCCAATAAACGTTTGTAGCGGCGGTGCACCACCTCTTCCATCGATGCAAAATCGTCTGGCCCCACTACCGTTTTTATATTAAAATGCCTGTAGTCTTTCTTGCTCGGCTTGCCGTCTTTAAACACCACACAGGCACTTACAGGGTTTGTACCCTGTATGTTACTGTTATCAAAACACTCTATATGGCGTGGCTCTACCGGCAGGCGCAGGTCTTTTTTCATTTGCGCCATAATGCGGTTGGTATGCCTGTCCGGGTCTACTATTTTTTCCTGCTTAAGCTGGTCCATCCTGAAAAAGCGTGCGTTACGTTCAGATAAATCCAGTATCAGTTTTTTATCGCCCAGCTTGGGTACGGTAACATTTACTTTTTCGCCCAGGTCTATAGGGAACGGCACGAGCACCTCTTTACCCATAAGGTTAAAGCGTTCGCGCAGCTCTACCACGGCAAGCTCTAACAACTCCTCGTTAGGCTCGTCGAGTTTTTTCTTAATTTCCATAGTGTGCGACCGTATAATTGCCCCATGCGAAACCTGAATAAAGTTTACATAAGCCATTGTCTCATCGCTTATTATGGTAAAGCAGTCCAGGTTATTAATACGTGGGTTAAATACCGTAGAGCGTGACTGGTAATTTTCGAGCACCTCTATTTTTTGCTTAATGCGCTGGGCTTCTTCATAGCGCATATCGGCAGCAAGCTCCATCATCAGCTTTTTAAAATCTTTAAGGCTTTCTTTAAAGTTGCCCTTAAGTATTTCTCTAATAGCATCTACATGGTGCTGGTACACCTCATACGGTTCATGGCCTTCGCACGGGCCTTTGCAGTTGCCCAGGTGGTATTCCAGGCACACTTTATATTTACCGCTTTGTATATTGTGCGGGCTAAGGTCGTAGTTGCAGGTGCGCAACGGGTACAGCTCCTTAATAAGGTCTAACAAGGTATGCACCGTGCGAAAGCTGGTATAGGGGCCAAAGTATTCGCTGCCGTCTTTAACCACAGACCTTGTAGAGAATATACGGGCAAAGGGTTCTTTTTTAATACATATCCACGGGTAGGTCTTGTCGTCTTTAAGGAGTACGTTATAACGGGGCTGCAGCTTTTTTATAAGGTTGTTTTCCAGCAGTAACGCCTCGCTCTCTGTAGGTACCACAATGTGTTTTATGTTCACAATTTTGCGCACCATTACACGGGTGCGGCCTACTTCGTGCACCTTGTTAAAGTAAGACATTACCCGCTTCTTTAAGTTCTTGGCCTTGCCTACATAAAGAAGCTTTTCGTCTTTATCGTAATATTGGTAAACCCCCGGGCTGTCGGGTAGTGTTTGTATTTGTAATTCCAGCGGAGTTTGCATGTAACAAAGTTAAAAAACATTATCCATAAGTAGTGTTGTGGTTACGCATAGGATAGTGAGTTTAACATAATTTAGTTGGTCTTTCTTTAAAGTTGCTATTTAAGCGCATTAAGGAGGCTATACCGCAAAGATGCGCAAAGGGAGCACAGAGATACACAAAGTAAATTCTATCAGATAAGATTGCACCCCTGGCGCGAGACCACAAAGCTATACCCTATAGTCGCATGGATAATTTCTACTTTAAGTATCCATAGCCATACTGCTTTGTGGCCTCGCAACAAAGTTGCCAACTTTTCTTTGTGTATCTCTGTGCTCCCTTTGCGCATCTTTGCGGTATAACTCCTAAAAACCTGCACTACATTAACAAAATTAAAAAACAAATAAACCCCTAAACCATAAAAACCCCACAATTATTACCCGCACGTAAACTCAAATTACTAATTTTATGCTTTAACAAGATTTTGCTTATGCCCACTAAAGATATAATTATACACGGCGAAACCATATTGCCCGGCCAGAGCAGGACCATTAATATGGAAATTGCCCGCCTGCACACCATGACCAAGCTAAAGATACCCGTAATTATAGAGCGCAGCAAGGTAGATGGCCCCGTGGTATTATTTTCGGCAGGGATACACGGCGACGAGATAAACGGGGTAGAAATTGTGCGCCAAATCATTGTCCGAAAAATAAATAAGCCCAAGACCGGCACTATAATATGCATACCCGTGGTTAATATTTTTGGCTTTGTAAACCAAAAAAGGGAGTTCCCCGATGGGCGCGACCTTAACCGCGTGTTTCCCGGCAGCAGGAACGGGTCGCTTGCCAGCCGCTTTGCATGGCACATACTAAATGAGATAATGCCGCATGTAGATTACTGCATCGATTTTCATGCCGGTGGCGCAGCCCGCTTTAACGCGCCGCAAATACGGGTGGAGCCCGATAATAAAAAACTAAAAGACCTCTCGGATGTTTTTAATGCGCCGTTTACGCTGTTCTCTAAAAACATTGCAGGCTCGTTTAGAAATGCCTGCGGCAAACTGGGCGTTACCATGCTGCTGTATGAAGGCGGAAAATCGCTCGACCTTAACAACGAGGTTACACAGGAGGGTGTGCAGGGTGCTAAACGCGTGCTACAACACCTGGGCATGCTTAACATACGTAAAAATGCCAAAGCACCAGAGAGGCCGCCTATATATATTGAAGACTCTGCATGGGTGCGTGCACGCCATTCCGGCATGTTCCAGAACCGCATACACGCCGGGCAGTTTGTTACCAAAGGTGAGGTAATTGCCATTATAACAGATCCGTTTGGTAAATTTGAGCAAAAGGTAAAAGCTCCAAACAGCGGCTACATCATTAACAGCAACGACGCCTCTATTGTGTATCAGGGCGATGCTATTTTTCATATAACGCAGCGGCTGTCGTAATTATAATGTGTGTTATTTTTAAGCATAGCCGGCAGCAATGGTATTTGTATTCTGTATAAAAATTGCAGAGGGGTTGGGGGTGTATTTCGCAACTATTGATTTAAATTTGAAAACAAAAATTAATGAATTTTAACTATTTAGGTATAAGTGTCTTAGTAGGGTTGGGCGCAGGATTATATTATTTATACATAAGTCCTGGTTACAACACGTAAAGAATAACGATTCATTTTTTGCATCCGATATTAAATTTAAGACTATAAAAGATTGGATAATTATAGTTAGCCTCTTAATAGTTGCTGTAGTATATTTTTTTAAATCGATTTTATAAATTAAACTTCTGCAAATTATCCGGTACGGCCATAAAAACCGTAACACTGCCTTAACCCTGTACCATGTTAAGGAAATATTAAGATGATTGTGTGCCAAATGCTGCCCGATATCAATATGTAAATAAGCAAACATTTATTTGTACCTACAGTTCAGGCTTTTAACATAAGAATTAAAAACACCGATAAGGATTAACGTTTAAGTATAATTGCTATCTTTGTTTTTCGCCCGAAACACAAAATGTAGAATGAGTTTAGTTACCCCTAAAGAGGTTGCAAAAGCAATAAAGACAGATAAATATGGGTTTTTAGGGACTTTTTCAGGCTGGCTGCTGATGAAAATCCTGAAGATCTCGACGATGAACAAGATATACGACAGGAACAAACACCTTAGTGACCTTGAATTCCTTAACGCTATACTTGGTGAGTTCCAGATAAAATTTGAAATTCCTGAAGAAGACCTTAAAAGACTGCCTAAAAGCGGACCCTATATTACCGTATCTAACCACCCGCTGGGCGGCATAGACGGTATTTTATTGCTTAAATTAATGGTAGAGCGTGAGCCCGACTTTAAAATTATAGCCAACTTTTTACTGCACCGCATAGAGCCCCTTAAGCCTTATGTAATGCCTGTAAACCCTTTTGAAAACCATAAAGATGCCAAGAGCAGCATAAGCGGCATTAAAGATGCGCTGCGCCACGTAAGGGACGGCCACCCGTTAGGGATTTTTCCTGCCGGAGAGGTGTCTACCTACAAAGACGGCAAGCTTATAATAGACCGCCCGTGGGAAGAAGGTGCCATAAAGCTTATTAAAAAAGCACAAGTGCCCGTGGTGCCCATATACTTTCATGCCAAAAACAGCCGCTTGTTTTACTGGCTCTCACAAGTAAGCGATACCCTGCGTACGGCAAAACTGCCAAGCGAGCTGCTTACTCAAAAAGACCGTGTTATTAAGGTGCGTATAGGCAAACCTATATCTGTAGCAGAGCAAAATGAGCACGAAAGCATGGAGGCTTTCTCTGAATTTTTACGCAAAAAAACCTATATGCTCTCTAACGCTTTTGAAAAAGAGACCAAGCTTATAGATACTTTTATAGACACCTCTAATCTTAACCTGAAGCTTAACAAAGGCCCCAAGCAAATTGCAGGCCCCGCGTTACAGGATAAAATTGTGGCCGAGGTTGCACAGCTGCGCAAAGGCGATGCACGCCTGCTGCAAAGCAAAAACTATGAGGTGTTCTTTACATCGGCAGATAAGATCCCGGCGATACTGCACGAGTTAGGCCGCCTGCGCGAAATTACGTTTCGTGCTGTGGGCGAAGGTACTAACGAGTCGCTCGACCTGGACCAGTATGATAAATACTACCACCACATGTTTTTGTGGGATGATGATACCCAGCAAATTGCCGGGGCTTACCGCATGGGGCTTGGCGCACAGATATACAAAAAATATGGCATAGACGGTTTTTACCTGCACGACCTGTTTAGGTTTGAGCCCGAGCTGTATGACATGATGAGCAAAAGTATCGAGATGGGGCGTGCCTTTATTATTAAGGCGTACCAGCAAAAACCCATGCCGCTGTTCCTTTTATGGAAGGGTGTAGTACACTTAACCCTGCATTACCCAGAACATAAGTACCTTATAGGCGGCGTGAGCATAAGCAACCAGTTCTCTGATTTCTCTAAGTCGCTTATGATAGAGTTCATGAAATCGCACTACTACGACCCTTATATTGCCCAGTATGTACACCCTAAAAAGGAGTATAAGGTAAAGCTTAAAGATGGTGATAAAGACTTTGTATTTAACGAAGCGGAAGCCGACCTTAATAAATTTGACAAGATTATAGAAGAGGTAGAGCCGGGCAACCTGCGCCTGCCGGTACTTATAAAAAAATACATAAAGCAAAACGCCCGCGTTATTGCCTTTAATGTAGACCCTTTGTTTAATAACTCGGTAGACGGGCTTATGTACATTCGCATTGCCGATTTACCCGAAAGCACCGTGCGCCCCGTTATGGAGGAGTTTCAGGCAGAACTGGAACGCAAAGTTTTAGAAAAAGGCGAAGAGTTGTTGTAACAACAACTTTAATAGTATAATGAAAGCTCCTGTTTGGGAGCTTTTTTTATGGTAATTGCAATCCACAAAATATATGCTGTATGTCATTCTGACGAAGGAAGAATCTCTTTAATGTTTGAGATTCTTCGGCTTTAATACTATATGAAAGCTCCTTTTGGGAGTTTATGATAATTACATTCCACAAAATAATATGCAGTTTGTCATTCTGACGAAGGAAGAATCTCCTTAATGTTTGAGATTCTTCGACTCCGTTGCACTTCGCTCAGAATGACACACTGGATAACGGTTCAGTATGTCATTCTGACGAAGGAAGAATCTCCTTAATGTTTGAGATTCTTCGGCTCCGTTGCACTCCGCTCAGAATGACACGACCGGTATAGTATGTCTTA
>NZ_KB899971.1:277049-311878 GCF_000378485.1 Flavobacterium rivuli WB 3.3-2 = DSM 21788
TTGATTTCAAGCGTTGATTAGTTTATGCTTTACTCTCTTAGTGTAATAATTATAATGTTTCATTAGAGATTCTTCGGCTACGTTGCACTTCGCTCAGAATGACACGCGGTCGTTCTCTTTGTGTGCGTATATGCTTTCTTTGCGAAACTTTGTGTAATAGCTATGTTCCATGCCTCACAATAACATATCTCAATAGGTCAGGTATTTACTGAGTTAATTATTGCTCTAAGCAGTTTAGTAACAATTTGCAATCTAATATTTTGGTACTAAAACTGGGGTAATGGATAGAAAGCAGCAGGTTTTGTATATCCTTTTTAAGTAACTGGACCCTCCCCTCACTGTTAGTGACAGCTAATAATTTCCTTACTTTGTAGGTAGAATTTTTAGAACTTGTCTGAGTTACAAGGCTACAGGTTGCCCCGGCAAGAGGTATCCTGTTTTCATCTGATATCTTTATAGAGATATAGTTTTGGTTACCGGCAACCTCATCTATTTCAAGATAAAGTTTAAGTTCACCTAAAACAATTCCACTATAAATATAATTATCCTCTTTGTAAAAATTTCCTGCAATGCTACTTTTTTCCAGACAACTTTGCTGACTGCGTGCCGAAAATGAAACCAACAGGAATAATACAATTAGCTGTGCCTTTATCATCATTATTAAATTATAGAAGTAAATATATAAATTAATGCAGTTAGCACAGGGAAACTATACAGAACAATATTAGACCCTATGTTGCACTCTGTTCAGATTGATACATGGCCGTTCTCTTATGCGTATATGTTTTCTTTGTGTAATAGACATATTCTCATTAGAGATTCTTCGGCTCCGTTGCACTTCGCTCAGAATGATACGACGGGTATAGTATGTTTTATTCACGCACTGTCACTGCGAGGCACGAAGCAGTCTATTTCCCGGCATTTGCTAACTTACTTATGAATCTTACTAAAAAGTATAGAAAGGCAATAATAAGTACAATACTTATTATTTTATTTTGGAAACTTGTATCATCTATCTGTTCGAATATAAATGTAAAACCCAACAGGAAAACTATTGCTACGAGTGAAATTTTAAAATAATATGCTTTTACTTTCGTCATAAATTTAATAAAAAATATACTTTAAACCCTTAAAGTTAATACAAACGATGGATGGTATATTTGTAAAAATGTTTAATAAAAAAAGCCTCAATAATGAGGCTTGATATATATCTTAGTATTAAAAACTTACTTTGAAAGTAAGTTTTTTAAGCTCTTCGGTTTTGCCAGATGTAAACCTGACACTTTTTATCTTGTCAAGTTTTTTATCTATAACAACTGTCGAGGTTTCTTTAGGCACTATAGGTTGTGCTTTCTTTTTTGTTGTTGCCATATTTATTTTCTTTTAATCAAAAATCCGTAAAAATCAGTTTTAGAGTCAAACGGTACATCTACAATTCCTCCATCTACCTGTAGTATAGCACCAAAGATACTAAAAGTTTTCGAAATTTCTTCAAAGTTCTTCGAAATTGCCATCCTGTACAGCCGGGTTCTTGAAACGGTGCTACCCATAAAAAAGAGCGCCCTTTCGGGATATATTTCAGTAAATATATAGGCCGATTTAGCAACGGTAGCTAATACCATATCCCTATCGCCATTATCGCTTATAACACTATCATCAACATCAATTTCTCCCGTCTCTTCATCAAGAATAATTTTATCTCCAAAGCCAAGGTTATAAACCATTTCGCTGTCGGTAACCGTATAAACAATAGCTTTTACAATAGTGCCTTTGGTGCCTTCGCTCACAAACTCAAAAACGGTAGCATCTGTATTAGTTGCTAAATTATATTTAGGATAATTCATTACACCAACTTAATCTTCAACTTACTAATAAAAACTCTTCTTCCCTACCGTCCTGTTTACATCTATAACATAAAAGAGTGCTTGTATGTCGTTTACATGCAGTTTAAAATCGGTAAACTCGGGGCTGTCGTTAAGGGAGTGGCAGGTAATGTAGCCCTCCTCGGTATTATGTTCTATAATTTCTTTAAGTAGCGGCATTTTGCTCTGCGTGGTGTAAATAACCCAATACGGAAAATCGCGGTAGCGCAGCTTACCGTTCCAGTGGTGGCGTTGCAGCTCGCAGGTACTCACTACGCTATTGCGGGTAATGGCGCGGGAGCTGGCATCGTCCATACTATCGCCGTTTACGCGAAATGCCACGTAGCGGCCCTGTACAGGCTTATCTACAAGGATACCATGCTGACTTAAATCCATCAAAAAGTCGGCATCCTGGTAGGTGCTCAAAAAACCTGCCTGAACATTAAACTCGGCAAGGGGCATAAGCATGTAGTACTGGCCGTTGGGCAGCTGTATAAAGCGGTTGCCGTTCTTATTTTCAAAATCATCTACCACGCTAACAATTTCCTCGTTAGCCACTACTTTATTATAAGCAACAGCAGGCTCCAGCACTTTGTGTAATATTTCACTTTTACTCCTTGGTATAGGCCTGCCCTTCTCATAATTAATAATAGTCTCGCGGCTGGCACCTATAAGGTCACCTAATTCCTTTTGGGTTAGCCCAAGTTCTTCGCGCTTCTGTTTAATCTCTAATCCTTCCATAATCAAAACTTTAGCCAACGGTTGAAAAAATTTCACATCAAAGTGAAAAAATAAACTCAAAATGATTTTGCAAAGTGGAATATTACACTTAATTTTGCATTATACTTCACAAAGATACAAACAAATGCGTAACAAACAACACGTAACCAAAGAAATAGTGGAACTAAGTGCAATAAAAGCTTCTTATAACCACTACTTAGCCTCTGGGCGTTCGATATTTGAAGTGGAAAATACCACACAGCTGCATTACAACCTGTGTGTAATAAACCGCTCGCTAAGGCAGCTTTTTGAGGAACTGAAAGGTTTAAATGAGCAATTGGCAACAGACAACAGGCAATTAAAAACAAACAACGGGCAATTAGCAATGGGCAGCTACTTTATTTCGCCCGAATTTAAAGCCCTCGAAACCCGTGCTATTATGCAGTTTAACAGCGACAGGCGGTTTACCATTACGGAGTAGTTTATAGTGATTAGTGAGCAGTCACAGTTTTCAGTCGCAGTGAGCAATGAGTCCTCTCCCATAACCCCTCTCCGAAAGAAAGGGGAACTCAAACCTTAGCAATACAAGTGCAGCTGCCCGCCTACCCGAAGGAAAGTCCCAATAACTATCGGGACCGGCATGAGTGCAGCTGGTTCCCCTCTTGAGAGGGGTTAGGGGTGTGTTTTAACGGAATAGAGATTCTTCGACTACGTTGCACTTCACTCAACATTAAAATCTTTGAAACAATATTTGTAATAATAACACATCCTCTAACCCTATTGAGAGAATACATGTGGCTGGCGCGCACTGTATGGAATTCCCCCTTTGGGGGTTAGGGGGCTAATCTTAAACAAATGACAATTACAGGAACAATTGAGAGCATTGAGTACCGCAACACCGCCGGTCATGAAAAAAAAGTAGTAACCCTGGCGCCCGATGGCAGGCAAAGGGCTTTTGTAGAATTTCGCGGCCGCCGCATGGACGACCTTGATGCCTACAAAGAAAACGACGAGATACAGGTAGCCGTAACCCTTGAAGGTAAAATAAGCAAGAACAGCGGCATACAGTACAACAACCTTGTGGCGCAGGGAGTAAGCAGTGTACAGTAAAGAGTAAGCAGTCTCAGTTTACAGTTTGCAGTGTCCTAACCCCTATCCAAACAAGAGGTGAATTCAGGCGGAACATCAAATCCGCTTACTCAAGCTTAAGGGTAAGAGTGTAGCTCCTCCCCTCTCCTTCGGAGAGGGGCTGGGGGTGAGGACAAAATCGGCAGAAATGTAGCCTGCTCCCTCTTTATAGGGTTTAGAAGTGTTTAAGCAAACAGATTCTTCGACTACGTTGCACTTCGCTCAGAATTACAGAGCATCAATATTTTGCGGTAATTCTAAATAACCAAATCTACACATCAACAAAAAAACAATAAAAAATGAACTACAAAATAAAAGGCATTATTACTGCCGTAGGCGATATAAAAACCACCAAGCTGGGCACTGCGGTGCAGCAGCTGCATTTTGAACAGGAAACCGGCAGGATGTTTTACCCATCGGCTCTTGGCACAAAAATAGAGCTCTTAAGTGACATGCTCCCCGGCGATGTAGCCGAGCTGGAATTTCATATTTGCGGATCTAAGGGTACGTACAACAACGTGATCATAGACCATATAGCGAGGGTGTAATGAAAGATCCTGCTTTTCCCTTTTATGCTCAGGATTTTTTAGTGGGCACACTGCATCTTTCCTGTCAGGAAACCGGTGCCTTTATAAAACTGCTTGCTTACCAGTGGGTAAATTTGGGAATACCCAAAAATAGGCTTGGCAGTATTTTGGGTTCCGGTTGGGATGGTGTGTGGCTATGCATTAGCGATAAATTTATAGAAAAAGATGGCGTACTGTTTAACAAACGCTTAGAAATGGAGCGCGAAAAACGTGCGCAATACAAAGAAAAACAAGCCGAAAACGGTAAAAAAGGCGGTAGGCCAAGAAAAGAAGAGTTAGCTGAAGGTGCTGTAAATGCTACTGTTACAGCTAAAAATTTTAAAGAGATTAAACCTAAAAACCCAACTAAAACCCAAAAAAAGCCTTTAGAAAATGAAAATGAAAGAGAGAATGAAAAAGAAAATATAATTGAAGCTGAAAAAGGAAAAGAGGGTATGGGAGAAAAACCAAACGGGGCAGGCTATCTCACTTCGGCAAATGTAGTTGGCGTTGGGGGTGAGGTTATCCCGCCTTTCGCCTCCGCAGAATTTGCAGACCAGTGGCAGGCCTGGAAGCGGTACCGCCTTGCCGAGCATAACTTTACCTACCGCAGTGCCGAGAGCGAGCAGGCCGCCCTTGCCGAACTGGGCACCCTGGCACACACCAGCGAAACAACGGCCATAGCCATACTGCACCAAAGCATGGGCAAGGGCTGGAAAGGATTTTTTGAACTAAAACACGATGCAACAAAACCTGCTGCCAGCAAAGGCAAAGTGCGCTACAGCGACGATTTCAAAAGAAAGATTGCTAACCGTTTACAGTCCAAATAACTGTATGCTGCATGCGCACAAGCTTACAAACCTTAGCGCGGCAATGAACACCACAGCACCCACGCTGGCGGCCATAAACCGCGAAAACGGGAAAGAATTTTCTGCAGCCCTGGTCATGGGCTGGCTCGTGTACCTTAACGACATGCTGAACCTGAACAAACCCATGACCGAAGACCAGATAGAGCACTGCGCCACCGAGGTTATTAACCTGTATGGATCGCTAAAAATGAGCGATGTTACCTACCTGTTCCGCAAGATAATAAGCGGGCAGTATGGCGAGTTTTACGAGAGCCTTACGGTACAAAAAGTGCTCACGTTCTTTCGCCAGTACTTTGACGACCGCTGCTCCTTAGCCGAACTGGAGAGTCAGCGCGACCACGCCGACTTTGCCTCCCGCGACACGTTTAACTACAGCAGTAACCTGAGGAGGATATGGGGAGGGTTGAGTAGTAAGAGTTAGTTTTTAGTTGCAGTCGTGGTATTCAGTATTCAGTGATCAGTTGCAGTTTGCAGGAGCCTGTCATTCTGAGCGGAGTGTAACGTAGTCGAAGAATCTCGATAATAACGAAGCCCTTCAGTAGTTCGTTCTTTGACATAGTGTAACATGGAGGTACAGCAGGGTTGCTGAGCCTTGTAGTAATTGTAAAATTCAATATTACAGACGCAAATGTGTTATGGACCGTCGCAAAAGCATGTTTGCATTAAAAAATTAATTATCTTTGCACTATATGAAAACCACTACTTTACATATAAAAAACCCTTCAGAAAAGCTTCTGCAGTTTGTGCGCAAACTTGCAGCCGATAAAGAAGCGACTAAAAAGGAGCTGCGCGACAACTGGGACAAGTACTTTCCTAAAAAGTAAGTTGTTTGCTATTTAATGGATTTAAATCAGGATTTTCCGTTTACAACTAAAGAAGGTCACGAGTATCTCGTGAGATTTTCACAATTTAATCCAGAGGTCATTCCGCATGATATAGCAATTCCTGTTGTAGATGTTACTATAGAATTGGTTATCTCTGCTAATCAAACTAATAATGCTAAAACATTATTTCAAATAGCAGGTTGTATAAGGAACTATGTAGAACTGCACAATGTAATTTTATACTGCTACTGCGATTCTGCACCCATACAAAAGCGAAATCCTGATTTACTGAACCAGGCATACCGAAGCCAGCTTTTTGTAAAGATGTTCGAAAAGCAAAACAACGAAGACTACATTAACGAGAAGATTATTATCGAAGACCCGGTTAACGGTAACCACTACATCCACCTGTTTTCTAAAAAGCATAATAAGCAAGCTATAAATAGCATTGCGAATGAATTGATGAGGCTTAATAAGTAAGGATAGTTTGTTTTTTGAGATTACGGATAAGTTTATAAGCGTTGTAGTTCAGTTGATTAAAAAGATATTGACATGGAGGACTCGCTATAATAATATCAAATACAAATGCCATAAGCAATCCTCCCACGCCGGCAAATAACTCGATAGATATGCAGGGAATAAACAAAATACAACGAAAAATAAGAAATACAAACAAGATACCAATACAAAAATATCCAAAAATGAATATATATATATCTAAAAATGTATACATTTGTGTATATTTACACAATAAAAAAAGCCTACTTGCGGAAACAAGTAGGCTTTAAAGCAACCATGATTTGTTTAATATCTCTGCAAATGAGCACAGTACTTAAACTTTCAACCGTTATATATTTGACGGTCATTGGCTGCTTTTTGTTAGGTTTTGGAATATTAATCCAAATCTATTACAGTTAATGAGGCTGTTCTAGACCCTAACGAAAAGAGTTATATTTACTTAACTCTTCTCACAGTTACTGTAGTTCTCACAGAAACAGTTCTTTTAACTTGTACTCTAACAGGTACAGTTCTTACTATTACTTTTCTCATTGTAAATGATTTAAGATTCGACGTTTTACTTCATTACCAGCCCTTAGATATCTCTAGTATTTAGGGGCTTTACATTTGACCCTCTCCGAAGAGATTATTTAAGGCATGTGCCTTAGAGCGTTTGGTCACCAGCAATAATTTCTGAAGAAACTATTACCGGTAATAAGTCTTGATTTGGCTGGTATTCATGTTTATAATCATTTCCCTGAATCCAGTATGGTAGACCATAAAAGCAAAGTCTGTTTTGGTTATTATATTTAACTGCTGATAGCTCTCCACTTCTCTTTAAATGTCTAACAATATTTGTTATTTTAATTTGCTTATTCTTCGCAGTGCCTGTTAACGCGTTGTAATTATCTTGCACGTCATTAATTTTCGAACCTTTTTTCAAAACATTTTCAAAAATCCACAAGATTTGTTTTTCTTTTCTCGCATTACGAGGGAAATCATGACTTGAGATTTCATCTGTAATTTGTATTTCATTTAATCCAGATTTAAACTCATAACCCTCCTTGTGGTCATACAAATTTAAAACCAGATTTATAGCCTCAACTTGCTTAAGAAGATTGTTTCTTTTTTGTATTAAATCATTTAGGATGTCCATATGTTAATCTCTTGAATAACAAATGTAAGCTTAATTTAAATACGTAAAACACGACGTTTTATCGGCTGTGTTTTCTATGTCAAATTCTTTATACAAAAAAACATCATTAAATAATATAAATCATTGATTAGTAATGTTTTAACTTAAATTATCTAAATAATGGTTGTTAATAAGTCGTTTATTTTGTTAATAAGTATGCCGTCTAATTTCAAGATGGATCTATATGTATAATATTTCCTTACCCCTTAAAAAATGAACGAAGCAGTAACAGCTTCCGTCATACATAAAACCACACAAAAAGAGTATAGCGAAACCTATGCGGCGCAAGCAACAAAACTTACGCTGCTGGGATTAACAGAGCAGGACCTGGCAACGTTTTTTGGCGTAAGCCGGCGCATGCTTGCGCGCTGGAAAAAAGACCACCCGGAGTTTGCCGATGCCCTTAACCGCGGCAAACGGCAGGCCGATATGGAGGTGGCGCATTCGCTGTACCAGGCCACGGTAGACAGGGTTATTACCACGCGGCAGGCCATTAAGTGTAAGGAAATTTATTATGACGGGAACGGAAAACGCGTTGAAAAAGAACGCATAGAAATTGTAGAGGTCGAGAAGCACATTCCGGCCGACTTTCGTAGTCAGCAGTTCTGGTTGCGGAATAGGAATCCGGCACAGTGGAACGAGAAGTACGACGATAGCGATGAGGCAGCTCCCGGTGCCGTAACACTCAATTTGGGCTCCGGCCAAAACCCGCTTATAGATGAAACTGCTGGTTAAACAGGAGCACGCCGTCTTTTACTTAAAAGATTCGGTAACCGAAGAGGTGCTCTATGGCGGTGCAGCAGGTGGCGGCAAGAGTGCCCTGGGCTGCCTCTGGCTAATCGAAATGTGCCAGAAATATCCCGGCACGCGCTGGCTTATGGGTCGGTCGAAACTGAAGACACTAAAGGAGACTACGCTCAACACATTTTTTGAGCAGGCTACGCTGCTACGGCTGGGCAACCAGTTTAAATACAGGTCGGTAGAGCATGTAATTCAGTTTAACAACGGCAGCCAGATACTGCTTAAAGACCTGTTCTCCTACCCTTCCGACCCAAATTTCGACAGCCTTGGTTCCCTCGAAATCAGCGGTGCCTTTATAGACGAATGCAACCAGGTGGCCTATCATGCCTGGCAAATTGTAAAGAGCCGCATTAGGTACAAGCTCACCCAATATGGCCTTATCCCTAAAATGCTGGGCTCCTGCAACCCTGCCAAAAACTGGGCATATAAAGAGTTTTACAAACCGCAGCGCGATGGTATTTTGCCAGTGCACAGGCGGTTCATTCAGAGCCTGCCGACTGATAACCCGCACCTGCACCCCAGTTACTTACAGTCGCTTTTACGGCTCGATAAAAACAGCCGCGAACGCCTGTATTACGGCAACTGGGAGTATGACGACGACCCTGCAACGCTGATGGACAACGACAGCATTGCCGACTATTTTAACCCCTCGCACCTTTCCCCTGCCGGACTTAAATTTATGACGATTGATGTTGCCCGTAAAGGCCGCGACAAAACGGTGTTCCGCATTTGGCACGGGTGGGTGTGCATAGCGCGGGAAAGCATTGCCAAAAGCGGACTCGATGAGGTTGTGGGGCGGGCAAAAATATTGCAAACCCGCTACGGCATTGCCCTTTCTAACATTGTAGCCGACGAAGATGGCGTGGGTGGCGGCGTGGTCGACTTTCTTAAATGCAAGGGTTTTGTAAATAACTCCTCGCCGCTCGAAATGCTGGAGGGCAGCACGTACATTAAGCCCAACTATGACAACCTTAAGAGTCAGTGCTCCATTAAAATGGCTGAGATGATTACCAACCGTTTGGCTGGTGAACTTTGCGATAATGATGCCGTAAAGCAAACCACCGCCGAAGAGATGGAACAGGTTAAGCTCAAGGATATCGACAAAGACGGCCGCCAGGGCATTATCCCGAAAGACCGTATTAAAGAGCTTATAGGCCGCAGCCCCGATGAGTGGGACAGCATCATGATGCGGTACTGGTTTGCCTTGCGAAAAACGTTTAATACAAAAGTACGGGTTGGATAGTTTTTTACCACAAAGTACACAATAGTTTTCACAAAGAGCACAACGCTGCATGGGTTAGGCTTGTTCCAAGCTACTAAGAGCACAAAGTTGTATCTGATAATCAATATGGAAAATCGCATCCTTACGCATTTTTACTATCAAACCCATAAATCTAAAGCCTTGTGCTCTTGGTAAGATAACTTGTTATCTCCCGTGTCTATAACATACAGCTTTGTGCTCTTTGTGAAAACCTTTGTGGCGCAACAGCGCTTATGGTAAAAACTATAACCGAATCTTCGAATAAACAAATCCACGTTCATGAAAAACATCACCCTTAAACAATACACCGCCCTTAAAGACCCTGCGCCCTACGATGTATTAACCCACTTAAACCCAAAGAACCACTTCACCAAAAGGCAAATGAACGTAAACCAGATGCCCTATGCCAATGTAAAATACTGCATAAGGCTGTTGCCAAAGGTACATAGCTGGCAGGGGATACAGCAGCTGTTTGAGATTTGCTTTGAAGTGCCCGAAAAAGACTTCTGGAAGGCAACGGTTATAGAGTATTTTGCGGCACGGAAATTTATGATAGCCGAGTTTGAGCGCATAATAGCCACCGAAAACAAGCTGCTCGCCACGCAAAACACCGATACCCACCTGTGGGAAATGGCGGGTGCCGATAAACTGAAACCCTACGGCGACACACTTCCGCTGCTGCAACTGGGCAAGCTGTTTGGGCAATACCCTTTCGACCTCGGCCGAAAACCCTATAGCGAGATCTTTAACCTCCTTGCCCAGACCAAAACCCAAAACGAAGTGGAAGCTGAGTATGGGAAATTGCAGGCCCCCTAACCCCCAAAGGGGGAATTTGCAATTTAATCGTCAGTTTTCAGTGATCAGTTTTCAGTGATCTGGTTTGCAGAAATGGAACGCGGATGACGCGGATGCTACGCAGTCGCGGATTAACGCGGATTTTTTTAGGATAATTGTTAAGCGTGAGTAAGCACAGTGGAGTGTGGTTCCATTCCGAATGCAGCGCAGCGGAAATGAGGAATCTCTGTTGCCTTCTTTTATACACTTTTAAGCGGGTATGAGTGTAGCTGGTTCCCCTCTCGAGAGGGGTTAGGGGTGTGTTGTTTATAAACTTGCTTTTGCTTTTAAATAATTGATGAAAGCTGAACAGGTAACCAACATAAATTTGGCATCTTCGAAAGTTGGTGTTACATCTTCATCACTAAGTGCATGTCTTATACCTCCAGCATCGCTCGTGTAGCCGTAAAGTGCCATGAAAGCTTTTTTAAGGCTTCCATGCAATTGTATCTTTTTATCAATTGCAGTTAACGCATCAGCAAATTTACCATTGGGATTTTCTCCAATTTTTAAACTTATTGACTCAACTGCAGATATAGATTCTTTTATGGAATTACGATAATCAGGATTTTTCTTATCAGCTAAAAAATCAAGTGCGGCTCTAAGGTGAGTGTTAACCGATTTCAATTGGTCATTATCAACCAATGCTTCTTCAATTTCCTGCACTTCTTCTTCAGATGTTATTTGAACAACTTTACCATTAATAATTCGATAACCCGCAACTTCTTTTTCTAAAGCTTCGTTACACGATTGAGCAAAATCATGTGATAATTCCGCGAGAAATTCGATGAAGTCATATATTTCAAACCACTCTGCCTTGAAAAACCAAACTCTAATAAATTGTATGGTATGATGTTCGGAAACTATATCTGTTGACAGCTGAGGTATTTTATCAATTGCAAATCCAAAGAATTCTTTCCAAATAAGCAAAAGAAACTTCCCTTTGGCACTATTTTTTTTAAAATCTCTAGTCTCTGATAATCTGTTAAAAACAGATTGTAAAATTTCATTCCACAATCTGTTTTTTAAGTCATCATCGATAGATTCTACTTGTAAAACAGTTTTAACCGGGCGTTTACCTATACGTTGCGAAAATCTCATTGGGTTGTAATTAGTTATACTGTAAATATAGAGATTAATTTAACACACCCCTAACCCCTCTCGAGAGGGGAACCAGCTACACTCACACGTGAAGAAAGTACCCTGAAAAAAAATCGGCGTTAATCCGCGACTGCGCAGCATCTGCGGCATCCGCGTTCCATTAATATTTCTTATAAATAACACACCCCTCCCGATAGCTATCGGGACTCTCAAGAGGGGAACCAGCTACACTCACACGTGAAGAAAGCAGTCTAAAAAAAATCCGCGTTAATCTGCGCTTTCAATCCGCGTCATCCGCGTTCCCTTCAATTCAAATCAACTACAAACAAATAACCAAATCAACTCTTTATGAAAGATATAGTACGCATTCTACAGGACATTGCGCTTAGCAAAAACCTGGCATATCATTACGGCAAGAAAGCTGCCCTTAACCTACTGGACGGCACACTCGAACCCGATAAGATTTTCCTGCTGCATGAGTTTACCAACCGTAAAAGCGAATACAATACATCGGGTACAAAAATCACGGCAGCTACTTATGAGGGTAAATTCTTTTTGGTTAAGCATGCCGACTTCGACCAGCAGTATTTTGCCGAAAGGGGCAGCGAAGAAACGTCTAAATATACCCTGAACATAGCACCGCTGCTTACCGTTTTTCAGGATATTGGCAACACGCTGGCGTGCCTTGATGCAGAGGTTTCGCAGTGGGATAACATAGACGTTACCGATGCGCTCGATGCTAATATGGACGGGCTTTTGTGCAGTTACCGCATTAAATTCCCCGTGAATTATGAGTGATGCCAGCCAACTCCTCGCTGCAGAATTTGAACTGCTCAGGGCAGATATTATTACGGCTTATGAGGCCAGTGGGCAGCAGGTTACGGGCAATTGGGCAGATACGGTTAAGGTTGAAGTCACACCCAACGGCTACAGCATTACCGCTGCCAATTACATAAATGGGCGTGCCCCGGGAACACCACCGCCCAGCGAGGCTATAGAGGCATGGATCATAAAAAAGGGCATTGCCGCACGGCTACAAAACAACATGACCGTGAGCAGCCTTGCCTTTCTTATTGCCCGAAAAATTGCCCGCTACGGGTGGAAGCCTAAACAAGGCAGCAACACTATTATAGATACTGTGGTTACACCGCAAAGGATTCAGCAAATACTGGATAAAGTGGGTGAAAGTTATGTTACCGATTTTTCATCTCAAATTATAAACTACTTAAAACAAGCTGCCTTATGAGTATAATTTTCACGAAACCTATAGAAGAAACAAAACTGCGGCTGGCTTATAATAACGATGTCATCCGGTTTTACAGCGACAACACACTGGCTGCAAAATTTTGCACCATAATGGGCAGCAACGCGTCGGCCAATGTTAATGTTACGCTGTACCCCGCTCCCGATGGGTCGTTCTTTTTCAACTTTAAGCCGTATGTGTCGGCATTAATAAACACCCGCAATTTTGAAGATACCCTACAGCCCGTTTTAGACCGTACCAATCCCGATACCTTTATTTATAATGCCACTGCCGGCACGCTGCTGCAAATGGATGTATCTATAACCATTACCTTTAGTAACGACAGCACCCAAAACGTTACCCATACCCTAACCTGGCTTGCGGGTGCAGCACAACCGGGCAATTACACACCGCTTAGCAACAACAGTATGTATATACTTAGTCCGCTTGCAAAGGCAGCGGGCAATGGCTGGCACATAAAATACTGGCAGGGCTACCCTTTTGATGTTTCTGTATATTCGCCTAATGCAGTATTTAGGGTTAACAATACTACTAACCTGCTCTCGCAGCAGTTTACGGTTCCGGGGTTGGTTTTCAGGATGGTGTTAAGCGATGGCGATGATGATGAAACGCTGGAAGATGTACTGCCATTAGCCGACGGGCATAACAGCCTGCATATTTTGGGCGCAGCCGAACCGTCTCAAAATGATGTTTTTATAACGCTCGATAAAGTGCCATACAAAAGCGGCATTTACCTTAAATGGCTCAACGCCCTGGGCGGTTACAGCTACTGGCTGTTTGAAGATACCTGCAGCATAGACCGCAGCACCAAACAACTGGGCGAGCTCGATCGCGATAATGATAACCCCGAAGACTCTTTTGGCCGTACCATCCAGATAGGTAAAGAGAGCAGCGATACCCTTAAAATTGTTGCCGAACTGCTTACCGAAAACGAACGCCGCATTGTTGAGGGCATTCTCGATTCGCCAAAAATTTACCTTTTTACCGGTCAGCCCTACGCCCGCAACAGTTACCGCGACTGGGTAGAGGTGTCGCTTAAAACCACATCGGCACGTATTAAAAACCCACGTCAGCCGCTTACTAATTTTACTTTTGATGTGGAGTTGCCGGTGCGGTTTACGCAGACTCTTTAATTTTAGAATGTAGATTTTAGATAATAGATGATAGATGATAGATAATAGATGATAGATAATAGATAATAGATAGTAGATTGAGCTTCACTCGGAAGAAAACACACCCCCAGCCCCTCTCAAGAGGGGAGCCAGCTACACTCCTGCCCTAAGCTGTGCTTGTAAAGATCACTCTTTTTTTCACGTGCTCATTACGGTGTTGGGGGCTGTTCCCCTCTTGAGAGGGGTTAGGGGTGTGTTATCTTTTCTTTTGTCTTGAAACAAAAGAAACAAAAATTCAAGGCTCCAACTTCTTATGCTACAAAATAGAAGCTTTGGCTAAAAGATTTGAACTCGCTACGCTCAAACAGCAAATCTTCCTTAACGCCTCATCTTATATTTTGCTTTACGCAACGAAGTTAAAGGCCTTAACTACACTCGGTCATAAAAATCCGCTTGAGTAAATCGGCAGGAGCTCTGATCTCCGAAGGAGAGGGGAGCCAGCTACAAATAATTCCGCTAAAAGTCCTCACCCCCAGCCCCTCTCCGAAGGAGAGGGGAGCCAACGAACGGGTACAGTTCGACAAGAATTAAGTAGAATAACGGCTAATCTATAACTAAAGACATTTGAGTGTAGCTGCTCCCTCTCCTTCGGAGAGTCCCGATAGCTATCGGGAGGGGTGAGGACTAATGGGTATGCAGAAACACACCCCCAACCCCTCTCAAGAGGGGAGCCAGCTACACTCTAATGTGAAGAAAAATGCGCGTTAATCTGCGTTTCCTGTACACAGGCTTCGGACATCGGACATAAAACCTCCAACATTAATATTTCTTCCAATACAAAAACCTTTGGCACTACTATTATACATTAACGGGCAACTGGCAGATGTTGATGCCGGTACCGTTATTGCCCAGACCAAACAGGTAAACGACCTTAACAGCCTTGATAACCGGCAGGCGGGGTACACTAATAAATTCAGCCTGCCTAAAACGGCTAACAACCTGCGCATTATGCAGTTTTTAACCCTTGTGGGCAACAACTCGGCGGTGCCGTACCAAAAAAACGACTGCTCGCTGTACAGTGCATCAGGCGAATGCTTTGTATATAATGGCTGGGCGGTAATTACAGATGGCGGCGATAGTTATGAGGCTGTTGTTTACGACGGTATTATAGAGCTGTACAAGGCTATAGAGAACAAAACGCTGAACGACGTTGGGCTGGAAGAACTTGTACACAACAAATCGGTACAGGGGGTAATAAACTCGTGGGGCGCAAATGTGCCTTACCGCTATATCCTTGCCGATTATAACGGCAACAATGGTCAATATGAAACAGGCAGTAACCGCGTAAACATAGATTACCTGGTACCATCGGTAAGTGTGGCGTGGCTCTGGAAAAAGATCTTTGAGAGGTACAATAACAACGTGCAGCCCACAGGATCTATATTTGATTCGCCCGATTTTAAGCAGCTGTACATGACGTTCCCTAAGGGGCAGGTGCGCAGCGATACAAACGATATTCCGCTTTTTAAAAGCAGCGACTACCACTTTATACAAAGCAACGGAAACAATTTCGGCATCCGTAAAATATACTACTGCAAGTTTATAACTACAGAGCAGTACCAGCCGATGTGGCTTAGCAATGTTGGGGGCATCCATCTAAAGGTAGTGGCATCGGCATCTTACAAGCTTACTATAAAGGGCAAACTCTATGGGCACCGCGATGGCAATGCAGGCATACACAAAGACAGTTTTATAAGGTTCGGCAAAAATTGCGATACCCTTCAGGCGTACCAAACAGGCAATAATATTATAAATGTATTTAACGGGCAGCCTTATTTAGCATACGGCGAAGATTTTGAGTTTACGTCTAACCCCTTTCAGCTAAGTGCTACCGACAGTATTTGTGCCATCATAGGCGGGCAGGGTACCGATAGTTATGAACTTAACGAAGACTGGTATGCCGATGAACTTACTATAGAGCTTGTGCGGTTAGACCCCGAAAGCATTGACTTTAGCGAAGTACTTACCGATTTTGCCGTGAAGGATTTTCTTAACGAGGTGGTACACCGTTTTGGGCTTACCATGTATAAGGATACGTTTAGCAACAACTACCGCTTTTTAACATTACAGGAACAGTTGCAGGGAGCAGCGGTTGTAAACTGGAGCAAAAAGTTCAGTAAAAAAACACAGGAGAACTACATTTTTGGCACCTACGCCCAGAACAACCGTTTTACGTACACCTACAATGATAAAGAAAGCACGCATAACGACTGGGGCATAAACATAGCAAATGTAAACCTGCCCGATACCCGCGACGTTATAAAATCTAAAATATACAGTCCGGAACGGGTGCCGACTGTCTACCTGGGCGAAAACAGCAATGTGTACAAGCTTTGGGAAAAGGAAATTGCAGAAGACCCACAGCCCGATGAGCCTGCCATAACTTACAAATCGTTAGATAAGCGCTATTACTTTTTAAAATCGCGGCAGGTATCGCGCACTATAAATGTGGTTTCAGATATTTTGGGCAGCCTTAATAACCCTACAAATACACACTATCGCGAAACCTATAGCGGCCTTAGTTTTAAAGATATAATCAGCAGGTTTTACTCGCCGCTGCAGGCATTGCTTAATAACGCAGTACTGGTAACGGCCGACCTTTGGCTTACGGATGCCGACATTGCCAACCTTGATTTTACAAAGCTGTATTACATAGAGCAGCTTGCTAACTACTACATTTTAAACAAGGTAAACAATTACATATCCGGCAGGGTTACTAAATGCGAGCTGGTTCAGGTAGCTTACAGCACACCACCGCCAGAGGTTATCCCTGTTATTTTTACCCTTACAGGCATAGCGCGAACGGGCGGACTCAGGGCTATACTTTACTTTACGCGGGCTATAGAAAATTACCCGTGTGTTATAGAACATTCGTCAGATGGCATTAGCTGGGTAAGTTACAGCACAACTTCAGAAAATTTAAGCAGCCCGTATACGACCACGCGCTTAGCCGGTGGCACTAATTATTTCAGGATAAGCAGCTACGATTATGCAAACAGTAGTGTTATCCGGTACTCTAACACCGTTTCAATTGCAATACCATGATACAGCAACTTAAAAACATACCCCCAAATATAGATTTTGGCTTTGGCATCACTAAGCAGGAAGTTGCCGTAAACACACCCGTAACCGTATGGCTAAACACGTTGTATAATCAGGACGTTTACGGCTTTACACTACATGCCACGGGTGTGGTTACTAAAATATCTAATTATGAATATGTGGTAACCTACCCCCTGCCCGGCACTTACACCCTTACGCTGGGCGTGGGCACAAAAGATAAAAAGATAAGCCTTGACAGTAATATTTTAACTTTAATTGTAACCTAATGGCAAACCAAAAAATAGTATTGGCACAACTTGATATTGATATTAAAGGGCTTGTAGCAGCAGCAAGGCAATCTGTAGAGGCTATTACAGCTATAAATACAGAGCTTAAAAAACTTGTGGAAATGGGCGAAGACACCTCCGGTCAGTTTGCGCAAATGAAACAGGACATGATACTCCTTACTAAGCAGCTCGAAGATCAAAATAAAGCTATAGAAGCACAGGTAACCAATAACCATAACCTTGCCGATGTACAGGCCGAAGTTATAGAAGCACTTAAAGAAACTGCAACAGCCCACAAAAACCTTAGCGATAGTATTGCCCAGACAGATGCCGCCACAACCGGTTACGTACAAAACGCTACAGATGCTGCCAATGCCATAAACTCCCTTAACCAATCGCTCTCGGCAAACGAAGCACTGATGGCAAATAGTGCAGAAAGCACTAATGAGCAGGTAAAAACATTTAGCGACTACAAAGACCAGGTAACCGAAAGTTTTGCCAGCATTAATATTTTTAACGGCGGGCTTGGTGGTTTTATAAGCCGCGCACAGGAAGCAGGTGGCACCGGGCCTATGCTTAAAGGTGCTTTTGAGGGGATGTCTCAGGGAATAATGGGCATGACAAAATCATCGCTTGCATTTATTGCTACTCCCATTGGTGCAGTTATAGCCGCCGTGGGTATTGTTGTAAGCGCACTGGTAAGTTATTTTAAAGACACGCAGGAAGGTATAGATAAGGTAACTGCAGTAACCCGCCCCCTACAATCGGTATTTAACGCGCTCATGGGAGTGTTTCAAAACGTAGGTAAATATTTGGCAGATGCGTTTACAAATCCTCAAAAGTCCATAACAGCTTTTGGTAATCTTGTAAAAGACCAGATAGTAAACCGCTTTATGGGAATGCTGGAGCTGCTGCCTAACTTAGGGAAATCTATAGCACTGGTTTTTCAGGGCAAATTTGCCGAGGCAGGAAAAACCGCGTTAGATGCGCTTGGTAAAGTAGCAACTGGTACTAACAATATTAGCGATAAAATTGCCGGAGCCGCAAAAGAAACCGAAGCTTTTTTAAAAGAGGCATATAGCAGGGGGCAAAAAATAGACGAGCTGCAAAAAAAACTGGATAAGGGCATGGCAGATTATACTAAGCGCAACAGCGAACTCTCTATAGAGCTCGATAGGCAAAATACTACGGCAAACGATACTAATGCCACCTTTGCCCAGCGCGAAAAAGCAGCTGCTACCGCTATAGCTACTGCAAAAGAGCATAATAAACTAATGCTGGACAGGTTAGACACAGAGATTGAACTCCTTACTTTAAAACAGCAGGAAAATGGCATTACCGATGCAGAAAAAAATGAGCTTGCAGATATGGTGGCAAAACGTAATGATGCTGCCGCGCAGTATGCAAGTGGCGAAAAGGATTTGCAAAATAATTTGACAGCGATTAAGGATGCCGCTGCCGAAAAAGAAAAAGCACGCCGGCAGCAACTTGTTACTGATGCTTTGCAAAAGCAAAAGCTGGAGCTGGACATGTATGTACAATTGCAGGGAGAAAAGGCAAAATCGCTTAGCGGCGAACTCGAATTTATAGAGCAGCTCAGGATCAAAAAGCTTGCAATTGCGCAGTCAGAATTTAACGCTTCTAAAAAAACGGCTAACGATGCACTTAATTTGCAAATTGCCCGGGGAGCCATTACAATAGAAAATGCTAAAGCTGTTGCCGATGCTACTGCCAGGTATGCCCATTTAGAACTGGAGCTGTACATTGCACAAAACCCAACAAAAATTAAAGCCAGTGAAGAACTTACAGAACAGATTATTGCAGAGGAAGAAAAAAGGCTGCAATACATTAAGGATGCTAAGGATAAGGAGCTACAGGCAACGCTAAAAACCAATGCCGATGTTATTGAGGCAAAACGTATAAATAATGAAAAACTTAGTGAGCAGGATTTACTGTACATTACTCAAAAAACCGCTCTCGATAAAGAATATACCGATACTGCAAATACAAACCGAGAGGCTCTTGATAATCAGGAAAAATCGCGAAAAGCCAGCCAGTTAGATGCGCAAAACAAAATTGATATTGCCAATGCGCAAACAAAATATGACGCAGACCTGATTACAGAAGAGACAAGGTATGGTGCAGAGCTTACCGGGCTAAAAGACCAGCTTGATAAAAAGCAAATAACCCTGGACCAGTATAATGAAAGCGTTACCATTGCAGAGAAAGAGCATGCCAAAAATGATGAAGACATAAACCTGGCAAAAAATACTGCCATAGTCTCGCAATACGCGTCTATGTTTGGTAACGTGTCGCAGCTTTTAGGCAAAAAAACGGCGGCAGGTAAGGCAGCCGCCATTGCAGAGGCCACCATGAACACGTATAACGGTGTTACACAGGTATGGGCTTCTGATAGTGTTTTGCCAGAGCCTTTTGCAACGCCGGCTAAAATTGCCAGTACGGCTATGGTTGTAGCTTCCGGGTTAAAAGCGGTTAAGCAAATAGCATCTACTAAAACACCTAAGGCCCAGAAAGGTGCGCTGTTTAACATAGGCGGTAACCGCCACAGTAACGGCGGCACACTTTTTACCGGTGCCGATGGGACCCGCTTTGAAGCCGAGCAGGGCGAACTTATAGGTGTTATGAACCGCAATGCGGCGGCACACTTTATGGCGTTTAACAATGCATTCCCGGCGGGGGGCAGCAGCACGCCCAACTATTTTGCGGGCGGAGGCATCGTATCGCGCGATGTAGCGCAGCCCTCTTTAAACATAGACGAGCTTGCCTCAAAAATTGCTATGGCAAACAGGGCTATACCTGCGCCGGTTGTGGCGGTGCAGGATATTATAGCCCGCGGCAACAGTTATATACAGGTACGGGATGCGGCTAATTTTTAAGCAAATACATTGTATAGAAATTATTGTTACGATTTGTGAGGAAAATATCATCATTTAAATGGTTCAACATATTTTATCAGGCTGGAAAAACTATCTGGCTAAAAGCGAGGTTACCAATACCGTTGCACAACAAAGGGCAGCCCTTTGTGCCTCCTGCCCCCACGCCCGGCAGGGTAAACTGCTCGCATTTATAAACGATAGCTTAAAAGAAATTGAGGGTGCGTATTGCAACATTTGCAAATGCCCGCTTAGCGCAAAAGTGCGCAGTACAGATATTTGCCCAATACATAAATGGTAGCATGACGCGGTATGAAACAATAACAAGCCTGGGTGATAACTTTATAAAGCTCATGGGCAAAAGCCTTATACCGGTACATATACTGGACTGGAAGGTGTATTATGAGGCTTACCTAAAACAAGCCCAACTGCTCTGTAAAGAGCACGGCAAACCTAAAAAAACAAAAGCCGCAGGTATTACTGCCGCAATGTATAATATAAGTGACCGTAGTATGTTTAGCATTATTGCTTTTATGGAAGGTTGTTAGTGAGCGGTGTTCAGTATTCAGTGTTCAGTCGCAGTGTTCAGTATCCAGTATACAGTAATCAGTGTTCAGTCGCAGTCGCAGTCGCAATGTTTAGTTATAATTTGTTATTTGTGATTTGGAATTTTTACCCTTACCCTAAAACAATATTCGCTTCTCCTTTTATAACAAGTATTGGTTTACCATCTTCATAGCCAGAACTCCATCCTGTTGTATGTATGTCTGTTTTAACAATTGTAAGCTGTACATCTTTATAGTTTATGTAAACCAGCTGCCATGACTGTGCGTTACTATGCTGTTGTTGTAAATAAATTCCGGTTGGGGTTGTGGTAAACCATTCGGCAAATAGTTTACGCTCCATCTCAAAAATTTCGGGATAGCTTTTAAGGTATATATAATCGCTGTTGTTTGTACCGGGTACTGTGGCAGCGTTGCGGCTGTAAAGGGTTATGCCATGCCCCTGAAAAAATATGGACCACGCATTTAATGCCGGCAGGTTTTGCAAAACGGCAGGTGGGGTTTCCGGTTTTTTTTTTTAAAGAATTTAGAGAAAAACATGTAATGAGGTTTATATATAACACCGCCTGTGCGTTACTAAGCAAAGATATTAAAAGCCCGGCACCAATGCATAAAAAAAGCCCCACGCAATGCGTGGGGCTTTAAGTGCCTTTTGGCTATAAGTTACAAAGGTATTAGAAAACTAATTTTTTGCTTACTTTACCTTTAACTGTATTAACTTCTATAATAAGTACTTCTTGTGCAGCTTGTAAACCAGATACTACAGTAGTTGTAGCGTTAATTCCTGATTTTGTGAAAAGCACCCTGCCACGAACGTCATAAACTGTTACGTCTGTCATTTGTGCAGTACCTGCATTAATGTTTATAGAAGATCCTTCTTTAAATATAATTACATTGTTAGCGTTAAGCTGTGGAGTTTCTGTACCCAGGGCATCTGTAGTAAATACTACTTCAAACCTTTCGTCAAACCTGCCAGCTTCTGTAGCAAATGTATAGTTACCGTTTCTTAGATCGTGTACTGCATTTGTAGCGTTATCTTTAAGATAGATGTTTTGTCCGTCTGTAAATACACCATCAAAATGATCAAGAGCTATGTTGAAGCTACCTGCTGTTGCAGCGTTAAAACCTACCGGTACTACATCTGTAGTAGTAAACGATGGCCTTGCCTGTATTGTTAACGCTGTATCCTGAGATAGAGAGTAAAGAGTAACGTTAGCAGCATTTGTGCGGCTTGAAGCCTCATAGCTATAATCAAGATCAAGAGTAGCATCTGCTAAGTAAGCAACAGCCATCTGGCTAAATTCCTGCTCTGTATTGCCCACAATGTTTAACCAAAAACGAGACGCTACAGTTTCTCCAGTCCTAAAGAAAGCCTGGTTTCCAGATGCCGGAGCTTCTCTCCTCATGCTGTTTGTAAACGTAATTTGAGGGTTAGCAACACCAGCTTTAGTTTTTACTATGAAACCTTGACCCTGAGATATTCTCCAGTTAGGGTTAGCAGCATTACCACCTGATACAGGATAGAAATCACGTTGCGTAGAACCACCAGATGTATAGTTAGGATCTCCACCATGATTACCATTTATAGCATAAGCCGTGTTAGGTACAAAAGCAGCATTACTTAATACAGCGTAAGAAGATACTGTTGCATCGTTTTTCTTTCTCCAGAAGTAGATACCTGTTGTATTGTCTAATACTGTAGTGTTACCAGCATAAAAATCAGCAACACTTATAGGAGATGCATACGGGTTACCTATTGCAGTATAACGTGCATCTTGTGTATTAAGTGGTAAAGTAATTGTACCGTTGTTTGGCACACCTGTAAAGTCTCCCTGGAAAACTGTTGCAGAAGTACCTGCGTTGTAAGTACCATTACCACTAATCATGTTAGGCATACGTATAAGGTAAGCTTTAGCAGCAGCAAAACTTGTTAGAGCAGGATCTACAGTTAAGTAATACTCATGTACTGCGTTAGGGTTTGCCTGTGTAGGTGCAGGAGCTGTACCGTATACATAAAAACGAGTTGAAAGAGTTGATGGAGAGAACGCCTGTAGGTTTTGTCCTGTTACCGGAGAAGACCATAATGTATAATCCAGTTTGTAAAGGTTGTTACTGTTTCTTGTAACTTTTACATTACCTGTGTTAGCAATAGTGCTGTTTTGCTGTACAAGAGACGCATTGTTCTCTACAGTAAAGAAACCACCTGTTGCAACAGCAATGTTATTTACAACGTTTAGTGTACCAGATGTGTTTACAGTTAAACGTGCACCATTATCTACAGTAATATCTTTAGCATATCCTTGGTTACCAATAACGTTTGGCATCCTTCCTTGTACAGTTACCGCAGGTATTTGTACTTTGTTGTAAATTGTAGGTACTGTACCACAGCTCCAGTTAGTAGCTGTATTCCATAAAATATCTGTAGCACCCGTCCATACTGTAACTTCGTTTACAGTTACAGTAATTTCGTTAGATGTTGTACCTGTACAAGCACCCGATGCAACAAGAGCCCTGAATTTAGTAGTTACTGAAAGTGGAGCAGTCCTGTACACAGTAGTAGTACCGCCTGTACCTGTAGTTACGTTAGTCCATGTAGCACCACCATCTGTAGATTGTTGCCATTGTCTTGTACCAACAGAGTTAGCCAATGTAATTGTTGCAGTACCACCTGCACAAAAGCTTAGGTAATCTGATGTTGCAGTACCAGGAGCTGCGCGGTTAACTTTAAATTCTAATACCGGAGTATATTTAGCTGCTATAACACAGTCGTTACCTGCAGGGAATACTTTTGCAAAGTAGTAGTACGACTGGTTTTGGTTAAATGCTGAAGGAGTATATCTTGCAGATGTAGCACCTTGTATAGCAGTATCTGTACCTGTATTAAGAGCTGTTGGAGTAGTACCTGCAGTACGTGTAGTACTGTACCACTGGTATGTTGGGGTGTTACCTACTGCACCTGTTTCTACATAAGTAGTAACTGCAGGGTCATAACATGTTACACTTCCTGTAGATGCTAAAAGAATAGTGTTAAGGTAAGCAGGAGTACTTCTTACAGCACCACTTGGGTTTGTAACTAATACAGTATATATACCTGCATTAGCACCATTTACCGGTACAGATAGTGTAGCAGTTGCTGTACCTGTTATACCGCTTGTACCTTCTGTAATTGGCATACCATCTTTTTCCCACTGGTAAGTAGGAACTTCTGTACCCTGACCTAAGTTAAGTGTTACACTAAATGTAGCAGTACCTGAACATGCAGCAACAGATGCCGGTTGTGTATTAATTTCCGGAGCAGGAACATCAAAAGAGCTCCTGTTGTAAGCCATAAATGCAGGGTCGCTTGTACCACTTGGCATTACTTTAAATTGTACAGCCTGAGTTCTATTAGCCTCTGTAATACCAAAATCTATAAGTCTGTAAGCTACAAGACGAATATCTCTTGTTTCTCCGCCCGGTGTAGCAACACCGTTTACCCTTGCAGTATTAAGTGCAGCAGCGGCAGGAAGAGAGAAAAAGTCTGTTTTATAAGTACCTACGGCATTAACGCCGAATATATTAATTTGAACCGGTTTACCTACAATGTTACCATTAACATCTACAAAGCAGAAAACGTCGAATGAGTTATTACTTGGAGAAGCAACCTGAGATACAAGGATATCCGGGATAGCATCTTCTGCAACGTTAGTAAGTATGTTACTTGCCTGGAAGCTAAGAACAGAACTTGACGGAAGGTTAGTAACGCCTGTACCAAGGTCTAATCCACGTATACCATCAATAAGCACATCTCTTACAGTAAGACCCTGTACACTTTGTGCAGTAGGCACAGATGTAGTAGAGCTACCATCGATGTTTTTTGCAAGAACGATAAGGTTAGGGTCGCCACTGTTAGACGGGCCCGCTGTACCTGCAATATTATTAATTGGCAATGCCCTAAAGTTACCTTGTGTGTAAGCACCTGTAGTAGTGCCACGCGTACCGCTTGTAAGGGTAGTACCCATCTCGCTGTTTGGCGCAGTACTATACTGTGTACCATCATAAGTAAAGGCTAAAAGGCTATGGCTTGTATCTGGCTGTAAAGAAGTATTACCTGTAGCAGCACTTGTTACAAAGTAACCATTAAAGTTAGTAATAATACGTGTTACACCAGCGTTAGTTGGTGTAGCAGCCGGAGCCACATAGCTAAGTGTAGTACTAAATGTTGTTGTAGTACTGCTTTTAATTACACTTACACTTACTGGACTTGATGTACCTGCGGTAATACCGGTTACTTCCGGCAATACAGCAGTAATAGCCGTACCATTAGAGTTAACGCTAAAACTTGTAGCATTAATGGTGTTAAACCTTACCGCTGTAACTCCTGTAAAGTTGCTACCGGTAATGGTGATTGGAGTTCTGTGCGTTACAACGCTTGGAGCGTAGGCACTAAAAGTTGGCGTTTGTGCAAATGCACCGGCCGAGATTAAAAACAACAATAGCATTAGCTGTTTTTTCAAAAAGGTAGTTTTTCGAACCTTCATAGTAATTAAATTTTGAATGACACAGTAAAAAATTTCAATAAAACGGTTTTTTTGGGCATCAACAGTTTAGAACGCGTACAATTAAACCAGCGATCTAAGTTGGGGGCAACTTTGAACACAGTCCTTTTTAACAAATCCTTAACGTTGACAATATATAGAGAAGAATAAGGCGGGGGCCAAACCTTCAATATTTCTTATTTATGTTGCTATACAGATAATTTATAGCTCCACGACAGTAATTTTAATACAGTTCAATTAATTATTAATCAATTAATTGGAAGACAAAAATACACACACATCATTTGTAAAGCAAGAAAAAAATGCTTCTAAACTAAAGAAATGCACATACGTTAATGTTTTTGAACTAAAATTGCATAATCATTACCTAAAATTTACATTCCTTAACAATTTTCCTTGTTTAAGGCGAAAATGCAATATTCAAATTTTAACTATTTATCTATATATCAGATACTACAGCCGCGTATTACCCTACAAAAATACAAAATTATGTTGTACGTCGATATTTTTTTACACTTTATCGGCTAAAAACGTTTGAGTCAATTAAAATATAGTTTGGCTCCATTTAAAAATATTCTTAGTAATTTTGGTAAATCATAAAAAATGTTACCATGAAGTACACTCCCATAGACCGCAGCCTGTTTATAAAAAACCGTGCAAAATTTAGCGCGCAAATGAAACCTAAAAGTGTTGCTGTCTTTAATTCTAACGATATTTACCCTATAAGTGCAGATAGTACACTACCATTTGCACAACACCGCGATATTTTTTACCTGAGCGGTGCCGATCAGGAAGAATCGGTACTGGTGCTTTGCCCCGATGCTCCTTATGAGCACCTGCGCGAAATACTTTTTTTGCGTGAAACTAACGAGCATATTGCCGTATGGGAGGGCGAAAAACTTACTAAAGAACGTGCCTTTGAAGTAAGCGGCATTAAAAATATTATGTGGCTGCAGGATCTCGAAAAAACGCTTTTTGAGATAATGACCTACACTGATACTATTTACATAAACACTAACGAGCACTACCGCTCATCGGTACAAACGCAAACCCGCGAAGACCGCTTTATAAAATGGTGGAAAGACAAATATCCTGCCCATCAGGTGGCTAAGAGCAACCCCATTTTACAGCACCTGCGCTCTGTAAAAGAGCCACAGGAAATTGCACTTATGCAACAGGCCTGCAACATTACAGAGATGGGCTTTCGCCGCGTGCTTGGCTTTACAAAACCGGGTGTTTGGGAGTACGAAATTGAGGCCGAATTTATTCATGAGTTCACTCGCAACCGCTCTAAAGGCTTTGCTTATGGCCCCATTATAGCCAGTGGCAACAATGCTAATGTGCTGCATTATGTAGAGAATAACCAGGAGTGCAAAGATGGCGACCTTATACTGTTTGACGTTGCCGCAGAGTATGCAAATTACAGCAGCGACCTTAGCCGCACCATACCGGTAAACGGGCGTTTTAGCGCAAGGCAAAAAGAGGTTTATAATGCGGTTTTAAAAGTTAAGGACGAGGCTACAAAAATGCTTACGCCCGGCACGCTATGGAAACAATACCATGTAGAGGTGGGTAAAATTATGACATCTGAACTACTGGGCCTTGGCCTGCTTGACAAAGCCGATGTACAGAATGAAAAACCGGAATGGCCTGCTTACAAAAATTATTTTATGCACGGCACATCTCACCACCTGGGACTTGACACCCACGATTACGGCTTGTTATATGAGCCTATGGAGCCCAACATGGTCTTTACCGTAGAGCCGGGAATTTACATTCCTGCCGAAGGTTTTGGCATTCGCCTGGAAGATAACCTTGTTATACAGCCACAGGGCGAACCGTTTAACCTTATGGGCAACATCCCTATACAGGCAGACGAGATTGAAAGCCTTATGAACGCGTAGTTAAGTTTGCAGTATTCAGTACTCAGTCATCAGTCGCAGTATTCAGTCGCAGTTTGCAGCTTGTCATTCTGAGCGAGCGAAACGCAGTGCAGCCAAAGGATCTTTGATACAGCAAATAACAACATGTCATTCTGAGCGGAACGAAGTGCGGCCGAAGAATCTCTGGTACAGCAAATAACAACATGTCATTCTGAGCGAAACGCAGTGCAGCCGAAGAATCTCTGGTACAGCAAATAACAACATGTCATTCTGAGCGGAACGAAGTGCAGCCGAAGAATCTTTGGTACAGCAAATAACAACATGTCATTCTGAGCGGAACGCAGTGCAGCCGAAGAATCTCTGGCACAGCAAATAACAATATGTCATTCTGAGCGGAACGAAGTGCAGCCGAAGAATCTCTGGCACAGCAAATAACAATATGTCATTCTGAGCGGAACGAAGTGCAGCCGAAGAATCTCAGCTAAATAATTAGCTCAGCAAATTACACCTATTATATATAGGTGTAAAACTGCCGTTACATCCACAATATCAATGTTCATTGTTTCATTATGAAACATTAAACAAAAAAAGTCTGCACAACGCAGGCTTTTTTTGTTATAATAGAAATTGCCGTTATGTTATTATCAGCATAGCCAAAGAAAAAAGATTCTTCCTTCGTCAGAATGACATGACTATTAACTTTTCGACCCGCAGTAACAAGGGAACCAACAAAAAAGTCCGAGTGTAGCTGGCTCCCCTCTTGAGAGGGGTTTGGGGGTGTGTTACTCCTAAACAAATTAGACTGCTTCGTGCCTCGCAGTGACAATACGTGAAGAAAGGAACCAACAAAAACATCCGAGTGTAGCTGGCTCCCCTCTTGAGAGGGGTTGGGGGTGTGTTACTTCTAAACGATAAGACTGCTTCGTGCCTCGCAGTGACCAATACGTGAAGAAAGGAACCAACAAAAACATCCGAGTGTAGCTGGCTCCCCTCTTGAGAGGGGTTGGGGGTGTGTTATTTCTAAACGATAAGACTGCTTCATATTTCCCAGTGACAGGATATAAAAAAGAGATAAACATCCTGTACCCGAAACTGTCATCGCGAGGCACGAAGCAATCTAATTAAAAGCAGTGCTTATCCTTTTAAAGGCAGTTTAATTTGAGGCAACGGTTCGCACAGCGTCTTATTCACTATCCTTTCCCGCATCATTTCCTTCTTATTAAAATGACGCGATATGTTTTGTACAATTTCGGTGTAGTTATCCCATTCTCCATTTTTGTAATAGAAGACTTTTATCGACCTGCAATTGTTATGTTCAAATATTTTGTTGAGTAATATTCTATCTGATAAGCCGCAGGAATGCCCCATAACATATACCTGGAAATGGGTACTCTCAATAAAACTCAGCATCTTTTTATAATTAGACGTTTGCAGATATTGAAAAGATTTGATGTTGCGCAGGTATTCGTTATCGTCCTTTTTTTCAATAGCCTTGTAATCATCATCCATCTCATCACCAAACCCAAAATTTATAGGATTACCTGCATCATTGAGTTTACCATGAATCTGGATAACTTCGCTTATGCCATAATCATCTCTATATGCTTTGTTCATAATTGAACTGTAATTGTCGATTGTAGGTGTATAATTAAAGTTTAAAAATAAATTTTTAGGATAATAACTCCTGTTTTTCCTCAACTTTGATTCCTCGCTGTTAAATTTATACAACCATTCTTCAACTCCTTGCTTATCCCTATCTGAAAATTCATCTAAGAATTTTTCTTCATATATACTCCTATTCCTAAGATTAAAAAGTTGAATAGTCTTATGCATTTCCTTTGTGTCCTCGAAATCATATTTTGTAGCTGCATTTTCATGCAAATATTTTTCAAGTAGCTTTTTAACTACATCAAATTCTATGTTAAGTTTTTTAACCTCCGAATTATCATTATGCTTTAGAGATTCTTTCAAAAGTTTATAATATTCATTTTCAATATCAACCCAATTTTTAGTCCTCTCCCTATTGATAGTCGCGAAAAAATTATTTTTCAATCTAAGATTAGATTGATAACCATGATAATTTCCATATATTGAAGTTTTAAGATTCCTCATGAACATATTATAATCTTGATAAGTTTTGATACTTCTAAAGTCATCTACTGCTTTTGGGGAATACGTACCCGAAAAGCCACAGCTAAATAATATAAAATCATCATCGTATATCATTCCAAATTTGTCTTGTTGCTGCAAATTTTCAAAAACTCCTTTCCAATACCAATCAATAAAATCACAATACCCGGTTGGCAGCCCGTGAGCCAAATCAAAACCGTTTCCTACAATAATCAGTCTGTTCATATCTATTTACTTACAATTCAAATATAGATATTTAACTAAACATTACTTTGGTATTTGTAAGGATAGATTATTTTTGCATATTACCTTCCAAAAGAAATCCGCGTTAATCCGCAAAATCCGTGTCATCCGCGTTCCAAAACATGAAACACCTACACTACAAAAACATACAAATAAACTATACCGATGCCGGTAAAGGCACCGCGATAGTACTCCTGCATGGCTTTTTAGAAAACAGCACCATGTGGAATTTTTTTGTAGAACAGTACACAAAGCGTTACCGCGTTATAACCATAGACCTTTTGGGCCATGGCCAAACGGGCTGCCTGGGCTACGTGCACAGTATGGAAGATATGGCCGATGCCGTACAGGCGGTACTTACAGAGCTGCGCATTCGTAAAGCTATAATTATGGGGCACTCTATGGGTGGCTATGTGGCACTGGCTTATGCCGAGTTGTACCCCGATGTTGTAAAAGGTATTGTATTGCAAAATAGCACCACGCGTGCTGATAGCGATGAGCGCAAGGCTAACCGCGACCGTGCCGTTACTGCCGTAAAAAAAGATTACACCTGCTTTGTAAGCATGTCTATAGCTAATTTATTCAGCGAAGAAAACCGCGAAAAATTTGCTCCCGAAATTGAAGAATTGAAGCAGCAGGCATTGCTAACCCCGGTGCAGGGAATTGTTGCCGCGCTGGAAGGCATGAAAATCAGGAAAGACCGCGAGGTGCTACTTCACTTTGCCCCCTACCCTGTTTTACTGGTACTGGGCGAAAAAGACCAAAGCCTTGTTTACAGCGAGCACGCCGACCAGGCAGAAGGTACATCGGCAAAACTAATTACCTACCCATACGGACACATGAGCCATATAGAGAGCCGCGAAGCCCTGCTTAAAGAAACCCTCGACTTTTTTAAAAATTGTTAAGGCCCTTTATTATATAGATTAGTCTTAATAAGATATGTATTTTTAGCTATTGTAAAAAGGCAGCTAAGTCCCGGAGGGACGGCATGTATATAGTCAACAGGATCATCAATAGCATTAGAGCTTCGGAGAAGCGGCATATTTACATGCCGCTTCTCCGAAGCTCTTGATTGCGTTCAACAATTTCTTTGGCTATAAACATGCCACCCCTCTGGGGTTTTAAACAGAGTATTCTATGTCAATATAGTTGTTTAAATTTCGGTGAGGCAATGTGCCCATCTACTATAAAAAGATTGTGATGCACTACATAGACCATGTTACGTGTATAAGAAATCTGCGTAAATCCGCGCCTGCGCAGCATGAGTATAATCCGCGTTACATTTAGTAGATTTAGAAATCAAACTTAAGCTGTACCACTACCGCTTTCTTTTCCCCTGCTTCATTATTTAAATTAGATAACGAAATACCCAGCAGCCTAACCGACTCTTTAGGGCGTTCCTGGTACAGGAGTTCTTTAGTAGTTTCTAAAATGAGGCTTTTATGCGATATAAAGTACGGCAGGGTTTTACTGCGTGTTTGCACGGTAAAGTCGGAATATTTAATTTTCAGGGTCACAGTCTTACCGGCAATCTTTTTTTTACTCAGCCTGCGGTCGAGCTCGGTGGCAATATCATCCAGCTTTTCGAGCATAAAAACCTCCGATACTAAATTCTCGTCAAACGTGTGCTCTGTCCCTACCGATTTTACGATCCTGTCGGCCTTAACCTCGCTGTTATGTATGCCCCGCACAACGTAATAATAAAAACTACCCGCCTTGCCAAAGTGCTGCGCCAGGAACTCTATAGATCTTTCCTTAAGGTCTTTGCCGGTAAAAATGCCAAGCTGGTACATTTTCTCGGTAGTAACTTTGCCCACGCCATAAAATTTACCAATTTCAAGATTTTCTAAAAATGGCAGCACCTCATCCGGGTTCACCGTTTTTTGTCCGTTAGGCTTGTTGTAGTCGCTCGCCACCTTAGCGATAAATTTATTGATAGATATCCCTGCCGATGCCGTGAGCCCGGTTTCCTCCAGTATGCGCTGCCTTATTTGTTGTGCAATAAGCGTGGCACTGGGAATACCTTTTTTATTAATTGTAACATCAAGGTAGGCTTCATCAAGCGAAAGGGGTTCTACCTTATCGGTAAATTCATGAAAGATGCTGCGTATTTTTCGGGAAATTTCGGTGTAGCGTTCAAAGCGCGGGCGTACAAAAATAAGTTCGGGGCAGCGTTTCTTGGCAAGAAAGCCGCTCATGGCACTGCGCACGCCAAATTTTCGGGCCTCATAACTGGCAGCAGCCACCACGCCACGTGTTTCGCCGCCACCCACAGCAAGTGCCTTGCCGCGCAGGGCAGGATTATCCAGCTGCTCTACAGAGGCATAAAAGGCATCCATATCTACGTGGATTATTTTGCGCTGTGGCGTTATGGGTTCCATACTGCAAAATTAGTGTATTTTGTACTGCAATGATATAGGGAAAACCATGCCGAAAGGGGGTGGAAAAGTTAAAAATAGCGGAGTATTTGGATACTTTGCAACCTCTCCCCTAACCCCTCTCCTTAAGAGAGGGGAACTCATACCGGCTCACTCGAACAGGACTTACGGCAAGAGTGCAGCTAAATCTGAAATCTACATTCTTAAATCTTAAATCATTTACTGCAATACCCGCTTCAGTACTTTACCAAAATACCCGCCGTACCTTTGCATCATCAAAATAACAAACCTTTATAGCTATAAAGTTTTTCTAATTCTTCTCTCAATATTTCTTCCGCTTTCAATCATTCAATATTTCAATAGTCAAATAAAATGGATGACAGGAAACATTTATATCTCCGGCCAGATAGGCACGTTTGACGGTACCACCGGCATAGAACTTATAGACGTGGTAAGCCAGGTAAAAAAACAGCCTAAAGCCACCGCCTATAATGTGCACATAAACAGTGAGGGCGGACTGGTAGATGTGGGTTTCGATATTTACCAATACCTAAAATCGCTTAAAAAGCCCATTACCACAATAGGCAGCGGTATTGTAGCCAGTATAGCCACCGTAATTTTTATGTCGGGCGATAAACGGCAGGTACGCGAAAACACCCCGTTCATGATTCACCTGCCGTGGGGCGGGTCTATGGGTACAGCCGACGAGCTGGAACAGTTTGCCGACCAGCTTCGTGCCATTGAGAAAAAAATGGTGGGCTTTTATAAAAAGGCGCTCAACGTGCAGGAACAGGCCATTATGCCGCTCCTTAAAAACGAAACGTGGCTTACGGGCAGGCAGCTTGCCGCCCTGGGCTTTACTACCTCGCGGCAGGTTAAGGCCGCAGCCAAAGCTTTCATTAACCCCAACTCTACTATGAGAGGAACATTTACCGAGAATGACAGGCACTGGATGGAAGGCCTGTTTACTAAAGTACTGGGCAAGTTTAAAAGCGCCCACATTTTTAACAAAGTGGTGCAGGATGCTACCGGTGCCGAACTTGATTTTACCGACCTGCCAGATGATGCAGTGATTGAAGTGGGTGCTACTGCCACCGTAGACGGTTCTCCTGCCGAAGGCGAATATCTGCTGCCCGATGGCTACACGTACGTGTTTGAAGCCGGTGAACTAACCGAAATCATCGAGCCGGAAGAAGACACCGAAGCAGCATCGCTTCGTGTAGAGAACAAGGCTTTAAAACGCCAGCTTAGCACCATTAAAAGTGAGGTGCTGGCATTAAAAAAGCAGGTAACAAGCACCTTTAGTGTAGATGGTAAAAAGGTGGCACAACGCAGGGCGGGCGAAACCGACAGGCTTGCCGGAATGAAAGAATATTTGAAACAAAACACCCGTAAGTAATGAGCGTTATTAATGCAGATGGATTAACACTACACGCCCGTGAGGCCGAAACGGTAAGCGAGGTAATTTTTGCAAGGGTTTTTAACGAAAGCGACCTTGCCGAATACCACGAGATTGAAACGGGCATTGATGTAAACACCCAGATTGCCTTTGCCGGAAGGCTTGGCCTGCTGGGTAAAAAAACCGTGGGATGCCAGCCTAACGAGGCAGGCGGTTTTGCCCTGACCGAGAAATTCTGGACTCCTGTGCTGGAAGATTTCAGGCTTAGGCATTGCCAGGCAGATATGCCTGCGCTGTTTAAAATGTTCAGGAAATCGCAGCGCATTAACCCCGATTTTTTTGATGCCGTGGGCTCGCAGGAGTTTGGCGTTATCATATCGGCAGTAGAGACGGCTTTGCAGGAAAACATTCACCGTAAGGTATGGTTTAACGATACCGCGGCTGCCACTACCGCAAATGGCGGGGTGTTTAAAGTGGGTACCGACCTTGATTACTTTAACTCTTTTAACGGACTCTTCAAGCAACTGTTTACTGCAGTTACCGCCAATAAAGTTATCCGTGTGCCTATAGATGTTAACACCGGTGCGGGTTATAATGCCCAGGCTCTTGCTGCCGATGCTGCCATTGGTATTTTTGAAAAACTGGTTACCAGTGCAGATGAAAGGCTTGTGGCTGCCGATGATGCTTTTATACTGGCATCGCGCTCCCTTGCCGATAATTACCGCGCCACACTGCGCAACAAGAACTTAGGTTCGGGTTTTATGGAAGTGGTTGAGGGTGGCCGCCCTAAATTGTTGTTTGATGGTATAGAGGTTAAAGTGCGCTACGACTGGGATCGCTATATTAAAACCTACCAGGACAACGGCACTAAATACAATCTGCCACACAGGGCGGTATTTACTACCAAAAGCAATATCCCGGTAGGTACTCTTAGCGATGCCGACCTTGCCAAACTGGATGTGTTTTATGACAAAACCCTGAAAACTAATTTTATGGATGCTGCCTATACTATTGATGCCAAATTGCTTGAGGAATATATGGTGGTAGCGGCGTATTAAACAGTTTAGAGTTTAAGGTTTAAAGTTATGAGTAGCTGGTTGAGATTCCTCAACTGCGTTATACTCCGTTCGGAATGACACTCAAATCCGCTCACTCAAAAGTAATTACTCTTCCATTTCGACTAAGGAAAAATCTCTAAAATTAATGAATCGAGATTCCTCAATTTCGCTGCGCGGCATTCGGAATGACAATCAGATCCGCTCACTCAGTTACATTAGATTAGGAGTGTAGCTGGCTCCCCTCTTGAGAGGGGTTGGGGGTGTGTTATTTACAGTCTCATTCAAAAAGTTCTTACTCCCCTCTCTAAAGGAGAGGGGA
>NZ_KB899971.1:312218-381355 GCF_000378485.1 Flavobacterium rivuli WB 3.3-2 = DSM 21788
CCCCTCTTGAGAGGGGTTGGGGGTGTGTTATTTACAGTCTCATTCAAAAAGTTCTTACTCCCCTCTCTAAAGGAGAGGGGAACTCGGATGGCTTACTTGAAAGGTTCTCAATTTTAAGGGGAAATCTACAAAATTAATGAATCGAGATTCCTCAATTTCGCTGCGCTGCATTCGGAATGACAATCAGATCCGCTCACTCAATTACATTAGATTATGAGTGTAGCTGGCTCCCCCTCTTGAGAGGGGTTGGGGGTGTGTTATTCATTTCTTTTGTCTTGAAACAAATGAAACAAAAATTCAAGGCTCTAACTTCTTATGCAACGAAGTTTAATGCCTTTAGCTTCACTCTAACCCGCTACTCAGTTGCATTAGATTATGAGTGAGGATGTGAGGACATCCTACATCCCTGCTTCCTGACAATTCTTCAAAAATACTTCAACAAAAACAAAACAACATGCCCATAGATTGCACAGGAATTTTAACTGCAGATATTCAGTTCGATTGTATTAACGCGCCCGTAGGCGGTATAGAGCAAAACGTAGTGCTCATAAATAAAGACGATATAGATCTTACAGCCACTACGCTGGGTACAGATAACAGGCTTCAGGTTACGCAAATTCAACTTAAGCCCGGCAAGACGGGTTACCAGCTTACAGGTGTTAAGCAAAGTAACGGCAAGGCGTGGGAACTGGTTAAAAAGGAAAACGCACCCGATAAGTTTAAGCACACCTTTAGCGGTGTGATATTTAACCCCAGCCTGGCCAACAAAACGCAGGCCGATAACCTTAGTAAAGGCGGTAAGTATATAGTAGTTATAGAGCAGGTATGGAAAGGTGGTGCCAACGCTGATGCTTTTGAGGTATTGGGTTACCACTCCGGCCTTGAGCTTACTACAATGACCAACAGCTCTAAGGAAAATGACAATATGATCATGTTCGAACTGGCATCTGCCGATGGTTTTGAGGAAACTACCATGCCTAAAACCTACTTTAAAGAAGCTGAGGCATACGGGATAAGGAAAGCGCTGTTCGACAATAATTTTATTGAAGCGTAACCTCCCCTTATGGATTTTACCACTATGGATATTGCCACCCTTACCCACTCTGTTACGGGTAAGGGTGTGCCATACCTGGAGGTGTTTCTTAAAGAATACACTTCCCTTTTTGGCGGGCCCGTTAACCCCGCCTGCCCTAAATGTTTAACGGCTTATTTAACCAACTATCAAAACCATTTTAATGCTATGCAAAACACCTGCGATTACAAACTACACAAAAAATTCGAAAACATCCCGTTGCAGTTTGGCTCGCCCATACTGGTTAACAATAGCAACATTACTAACGAGTATGCCGAAATACTGCTGCAACAGCCTAATGGACTGCGATTTTTTGCAGAGATACCATCGGCAGGCGACCCATTTGATGGTTCGTTCATGCTTGCAGACGAAAGTCCGGTTCCTGAAGAAGAGAAAGATGAGTCAACATCTGATTTAGTTGGCGAAGTACCGCTTGAAGGAAGTGATGATATTGATATTTATTATACTGACCAACCCTAATGAGGACTCTTTTAATAGACGTATGGAAAAGGCTAACACCCTGGAGCAAAAGCGCCGATGTGTATGCCAATGATACCGATAATGCATACCCTGAACGTATGGACAGGTTAGTTAACAACAGCGTTACCGCAAAGAGTGCGGCATCAATAATGGTGCAGTATCTCATCGGGAAAGGGTACGGTACGGATGCCGACAGCATTATAATCAACAAAGAAAAAAACCTGAAGCTGATAGATTTTGCCGATGATGTAGCCGATGACCTTGTAAAACAGCGCGGTGTGTTCATTCACATAAACTGGAATGCCCTGTACCAAATTGCCGATTGCAGTGTGGTGCCGTATGAGTGGTGCCGTATAGGTAAAAAAGACAGCAACGACTATGCCGGCAAAATTGCCATAAGCAAAGAATGGCTTAAGCCAAAGCGCAGTGACATAGAGCTTGTAGACGTTTACAATCCACGCAAAGCGGTAATAGAGGCACAGGTAGAAAAGGCAGGCGGCTGGGAACATTACAAAGGCCAGATCCTGTTCATCAACATGGACACGAAGCTTATCTATCCGCTGTCGCGTATTGATCCGGTTTCCGAAGATTGCGATAGCGAGGCACAGGCATCCATCTACAAAAACAAGCTTTTAAGAAAAGGCTTTTTTGGCAATACGCTGGTAGTTACACGTCCGCTCGTGGGCGAAGGCCTCGAACCCGGAAGTACTGCACTGACTGAAGCCGAAAGTGAACGGGAGCGTTTTCAGCAGGCTATAAAAGACAGCCTTGGTGCACAAAATACGGGTGGAGTGCTGTGCCTTGAAATGGATTTTGCCGGAGAAAAACTGGACGATGCCATATTGATAAAACAGATAGAAAGCAAGATAGACGACAAACTGTTTAACTATACCGAAACCAGCGTGCGCGAAAATATACTGGTGGCTTTTAACAACCTTCCGGCAGGGCTGATAAAGACCAACGATTCGGCGTTATTTGGCAATTCGGGCGAGGCCATCCGCGAAATGAAACGCACCTATTGGGAAAACACAAGCAAGGAGCGCAGCCTTTTAACATCGGTTATCAATCAATTATTGGAGCGGTCGCAAGACTACGCGAGCCTTATTGTAGAACCCTTAAAACTGATAGACGATGCAACCCCTGATAACCCGTAGCGACATTGCCCGCTACAAGCAAATATCTAAAACGCCGTATGATGACAAGCTGCACGAGCAAATACTCGATGCGCAGCTGCTGGACCTTCAGCCGCTTATTGGTGAAAGCTTTTTCAACAAAATACTTTCTGCACCGGAAGATTACAGCGAACTTTTGGAAGGCTGCGTTTACGAGCATGATGGCATAAGCTATACCAATTACGGGTTGAGCATGGTGCTTACCTACTTTGCTTATGCTCGGTACATGATGTTCTCTGGTGTTATAGACACCCCATTCTCTGTAGTCGAAAAACTAAGCGACAACAGCAGGCCTGTAGAGGCATCGGCAAAAAAAACGCTGTATACCCTTAACCGGGAAGCAGCAGTGCAGGTGTGGGAAAACGTGAAGAACTACCTTATGCGCACCGTGCACCCTGATTTTAAAACCTGCAAAACAAAGCAGGGCGGATTTCGATTTAAAAAAATAGGCTAATGAATATTATATCAACCGTAAACGACAAACGCTTTTCTATAAACAACATACAGTATCTTAAAAATTATGTTACCGAGGTACATGGTAATAAGATTGAAATATTTAACTGCTACGAACGGCACGATGTACTTTTAGAGTTAACGCATTACAGCAACTTTATGGTAGATGGCGTGCGGTACCCTAATGTGGTAGAACTACAGGCAGCATTACTCCCGGTACTGTATTCTCGTAATAACCTTGGTGGGGATAGTCCCGATATCGACCAGGATAATATCGAAATTGTACATTATATAAGGAGCGCATCGGCCTTGCCGGAAAGTATATTGGCACAGATAAACAGCCTTGAAATATATACGCTTGATGCGAAGCAGAGCCTGTGGTTTATCGTTTCTGTACCGGGTGCGCCAGGATTAAACGGAAGGATTACAAACCCGGATGTTTACAAATACAAAATGATTAACTATGGCAAAGGTACTTATGGGCAGGATGCTTTTCAGTTAGCCATGACCGATATAGAACTGGTTTATGCAGCCCAGGCAACAGTGCAGGACATTAAGGCACATGCTAATACACAGATTATTAATTATGGGGCTATTACAACAAGTATTGCTTCGTGGGTACAGGTACATAACCCTGCTTTTATTATACCGGCACCTGCAAATGCATATACCATTTTTAACGGAACTATACATGGTATTGCTATAACCTACTTGTGGGTAGGCACCGCAGGAACAAACGGCGCAGGTGGCAGGCTTACATCAACATCAGATTTTTTGGCTATCGCCGAGACAGTAGTTACTACAGAGCAGGATAATATAGACATTAAAAAAAGCTTTTTTTTACGTGGTACATTCGACAGCTTAACGATAATAAACACCATAAATAATTTACCCCCATATATAGTAAACGATAATCAATCTGTATGGTTTATAGCCAGGGAACTCACATTCTTAGAAGTTGGATTAGAAGTAGCAATACCTCACAGGAACACAAACCCATTTGTATATAAATATAAAATGCTTAACATGGGCAAGGGCATTTACGGCTTGGGGCAAACGCAGTTAAGATCGTCTGATATTGAATTGGTTTATAGCAATGAGGCATCCTCAAACGACCTTGAAACTGCTATAGAAACAGATATAGTTCTGTTTACACTTGCTACAGGGCAAACCATAAGTCAGTGGCTTAATACACAAATTACGGCTATAGCAATACAGCCACAAGAAGAAGGTTATACTATATTTAAAAGTACAGGCACAGACAACAAATCGTATTTATGGATAGGTAACACAGGTACGTATGGCAGCGGAAGAACACAATCTATAGATGATAATTTCCAGTTGCTTAATGAGGCAATTACACCTGTAAACCAGGATAACATAGATATTAAAAAGTCGTTTACCATACCTAATAATTACACAACTGCCAGCATTGTTTCGGCAATAAACAACCTTCGTGCCTTTGAGGTAAAAGAGACGCAATCGGTTTGGTTTATAGGCCGCCAGCAAATAATAATACAAATACCGGATGGTCCCGGACTCGAACTGCCAGTACGATTTTTAGGTCCGTTGATCCTTAAATATAAAATGCTCAACAAAGGCAAAGGCTGGTATGGGCAGGGGGGTATTGCCGTAACTGCATCTGACATTGAACTGGTTTACACAAACGAAGCCTCTTTAGAGGACCTGGAGTCGGGCGCAGAAACCCAGATCATTACATTTAGCTTAAATCAGAATCAGACAGTAAGCGAGTGGCTGAATGTACAAAGTCCGGATAAAACCATCCAGCCACAGGAAGAGGGCTATACAATTTTTAAAGGCACGGTAAATAACGAAGAACTATCGTATTTGTGGATTGGTTCAGCAGGAAGATACGGCACAGGGAGGCTGCAAAGCAATGAAAACGACTTTCAGTTATTGAATGATGTAGCCCCTTCCCCATTTGTTCCCGGCTATGCACAGGTGCTTAGTCAAAACAACAGAACGTTGCAATATGCCGTGCATATTCATGAAGATACTGATGCTACAACTGCCTATGGGGCAAATATAAAGCATACGACTATTAATGGGGAATCAGTCTCTATAGATTTTGAAATGCCTACAGCTACTGTGCGTTATAACATTCCGGCAAAGCAGGCCAATGATGTTTTTGCGATGGTAAGCGATGTGCATAAACCGGTTAAAGTAATTATGGCATCAACAACTGGTTTTGATGGTGGGATTTACACCTTACAGCCTGAAGACAAAAATAAATGGCTGTTGTTTAAAATCCTAACCGATTTTACTATAAAAGTCCCGGATGGTGTGTTTGCAGCAAATACTCTCATTGAGGGCGAAACTGCAGATATTGGCCAGGCAACTTTTACAGGCGGTAGCGTAACGCTTAATCACGGTACTTCTGAAAACCCAAAAACAGCTGAAAAGAACAGTGTATTTGGATTGAAGTTCAGGTCGGCGACAGAGGTTTCATTATATGGTAAACTCGAATTAAGATAATTATGGGAGCAATTTTAGCAAGCAGGATGAGGCAGCGGTTGCTGCCTTTTACCTCTACATGGAAAACAGATAATATAAGTACTGGGAGTACTGCCGAGAACCAAATTAAGCTTCCACTATATGATGGCGGCATTTATGATTTTAAGGTTGACTGGGGAGATGGGACATCATCACGAATTATTTCCTTTAATCAGGAGGAGGTAACGCATAACTATTCAGCAGCAGGAACATATATTATAACTATAAAAGGTATACTAATTGGATTTAGATTTAACAATCAGGGAGACAGGCTTAAATTATTAAATGTACACCAATGGGGGTGCCTGCGCATAGGTAACATGGCTCGTATTTTTTATGGTTGTGCTAACTTAGACCTAATCGATGTAAGCGATGTACTAAATTTAAAAGGTGTTACTGATTTAAATTATATGTTTGCTCGCTGCAGCTCATTAGCTAAAGTTAACCTAATATCAGACTGGGATGTTAGCACAATTACAAATATGAGCACAATGTTCTGGCAATGTTCAGTTTTTAATAGTCCACTTAATGGGTGGGATACCAGTAATGTTACTGACATGACCAGTATGTTTAATAGTGCTCTATTTTTCAATCAAAACATAAATGACTGGGATGTTAGTAATGTTATAATAATGTTAGCTGTTTTTAGTAATGCATCTTCTTTTAATCAGCCCATAAATAGTTGGAATACAGGTCTAGCAACAAATATGTCAAATATGTTTACAGGTGCATCTTCATTTAATCAGCCTTTAAACAGCTGGGATGTTAGTAAAGTAACCAATATGCAATCCATGTTTTATATTGCGCCCACCTTTAATCAGCCACTGAATAATTGGGATACCAGTAATGTAACAGATATGGCTCAGATGTTTTGCCGAGCAACAGCCTTTAACCAGCCTTTAAACAATTGGAATACCGGCAAAGTTACTAATATGACCAACATGTTTCGGCTTGCTGCTGGTCTTACAGGATTATTTAATCAGGATATATCGTCGTGGGATACCGGCAATGTAACAAATATGTTTTACATGTTTGCCTATAATTCTGTTTTCAACCAGCCATTAAATAACTGGAATGTATCTAAAGTAACAATCATGGATTCGGTATTCAGGCAAAATTTTGCTTTTAACCAGCCATTAGATAATTGGGATACCAAAAATGTAATAAATATGGATGGTATGTTTATTGATGCTAAAGCCTTTAACCAGCCCGTTAATTCATGGAACCTTAGTAATGTTACTTCTATGATAGCAATGTTTCAAAACGCTATAGCATTCAATCAAAATATAGCAGCCTGGGATGTTTCAAAAGTCAACAATTTTACAAATTTTATGTCTGGAAAAACATTATCTGACTATTCTGCTTCAAATTATAACGCATTACTTAATAGTTGGGCTTCACAAAATGTCCTTACAAATAAGTCTATTAATTTTGGCACTATAAAGTACACAGCTGCAGGACAACCCGGCCGTGATTTTTTAACTGCCACAAAAAGATGGAATATTATCGACGGAGGATTATCCACACAATAATTGCGTTCAAAAGTGAAATTTATTCAATCATTAACTGTTTTGCTGTTTGCATTTTTGATACCCGTACAGGGCATACTCATAGCGGTTGGGGCAGCCATAGCCATACATACAGTAACCGGTATTTATAAATCGGTAAGATTGCGGCAATCCTTTATAAGCCGCCGCTTTGCCGATGTTATCCTTAAAATGTTTGTATATGAACTGGTAATACTCATGTTGTTCAGCATCGACTATTTCCTGCTTTCAGAGTTTTTTTGCCTGTGGTTCTCCGTTAATTATTTTTTTACCAAAGCCTGCGCAATGGTGCTCATTTTTACCGAGATGGTTTCTATTAAAGAAAATATAGAACAGGCTCACGGTATTAATATCCTTAAACAATTACGCGAAGCTTTAAAACGTACTAAAGACTTGAAAGATTATGTATTTGACCTGACTAAAAATTCCTGATGGATAACCTAACTTTAACCCGCATAAATTACATGCATCCCGCTGTAAGGCAGGAAGTACTTACTGCTTATAAACACATTAATAACACACTTTTTGGAAAGAATATCCGGTTAAGGTTTACACATACATTACGCACTTTTAATGAGCAGGATACTCTTTATGCTATAGGGCGCACTAAACCTGGTAAAAAAGTAACAAATGCAAGAGCAGGGCAATCTGCGCATAATTACGGATTAGCTTTTGATATCGCCATACTTATTGATAAAAATGGCGATGGCATTTTTGAAACTGCTTCATGGAATACCACGAGCGATGATGATAAAGATGGCACACCCGACTGGACAGAAGCAGTTAACTATCTTAAAAAAGTGGGCTGGGCATGGGGCGGCGAATGGAGATCTTTTCCAGATTATCCGCATTTTGAGAAGACTTTTGGCCACAGCTGGAAGTCGCTTCAGGCAAAATATAATGTAGGAGATGTATTTAGCGAGGTTATTAATGGTATGACTTACAAATGGGTTAACTTATGAGAAAATACATTTACCCCACGGCCATGATTATATTACTGCTGACGCTTATATTTTCTATTGAACGATGCCAGTTTTATAACCAAAATGCCAATGCTAATTTTAAGGCTTTAACCGATAGTATTACGTATTTTACGAATCGGTTAGGTACGCAATCGGCAAGTATTAAAACACTTGAAATAGAAAAATCACTATTAAATCAAAATCTATTAGCGAAGGACAAACAACTCGCAACCTTAACTCAGGAATTTAGCGAGGTTAAAAGTATTATAAGATACAGCCAGACCACAAAATACGATACAATAACTATAACATATAAAGACACAATATCGTGCATTTTTAGCAGGTTTGGCAAAGTAAAGACCAAATGGTACAGGTTTAATTATACCACAAATAATAAAGGGATTACTATAGACAGCTTAACAATAAACAATCAGGCAACTGCAATAACCGGTTTTAAGCGTTCCTGGTTTTTAGGTAAACAAACTTTAACTACTACAGTTACAAATACTAACCCAAATATAACCATAACATCCTTAACATCGGCTCAGGTTATTGTACCTAACCCATGGTATAAAAGGTGGTATGTATGGCTGGGCGCAGGCGTTATAGGTGGAATGTTAACACGATAAAGATAACCTTACTCAAAAACCTCACGAAGCACATCGAGCGACTTTGGCCTGCGAAAACCATGAAGGTGAAAAGCATAATAATCTAAAATTATTTTTAACAACGCCTGCCTTTCTGTAACATGAAAGGCTTTGGTGCTGTTATCAAACTTTAAATCTATAAGCCTGCGCAGTAAGGCCGTTTCGTGGGCATTAAGGCAGCTTATAGACTGATAGGCAACAAATACGCCTTCGGTCATTTCAAAATAAGGATGTTCGTGTTCCGAATTATCAGGATAAAAACCAAGGAACTTGGTTAATTCTATAAGTAGAATGAGATGAAAGTTAACAACCTCGTCATGGCTATCCAGCCAAAGCAACGCTGTTTCAAGAAAATTGTACAGACTTTGGTTTTGCTCTTCCTCTTTAATACAATTATGAAGCATTTCCGACACAAATAGGGCAATGCTGGTTTTAAGCATATTTGTATTTACCGAGAGGTAAGGAAAAGCCAATCTTACTTCTTTAAAATACTCCAGTGTACCTTTATTTTTATGGGTAGCCTCCATATCTAAAATTGTAAGCGGCCGGAAATAAATAGTTTTCTGGCTGCTTTTTTTAGATGAAAAAGCATCGCGCACATAATACGATTTTAGTCCGTCGCTTTCTGTAAAGCATTTTACCACCAGGCTTTTTTCCTGATAACGCAACGCACTAAGTACTATGGCTTTTGTTTTTACAAGCAACTTTTCTAATTTATGAATTACGAATGATGAAAATTACTTCCCTGTTGTCTTAGCAAGTGAAGCTAAATCTGAAATCCACCTTCTGAAATCTTAAATACTTTATCGAACGACCATAACTTTTTTAACCTTGGTAAGCGATGCATCTTCAGATGATATAAAGATCATGTACACGCCACTTGCTACTTTATATTTACCAAAGGCACGGGTATCCCATAGTATGGTTCCCCCTTCGGATGTTGTTTCGTATACAAGATTACCCTCAATATCAGTAATTTTTACGGTAGCCCTGTTTACAAGGCCGCTTATTTTTACGTCTCCTTCAAAACCGGGACGGACAGGGTTAGGGTATACATACACATTACTAAGATCGTCTTCCGCCTCTGTAGATGTACCCTTGTAAGATACCAAACCCTTATCTGTAGCAAAATATACCTCTCCGGTACTATTGTCTATCTCAATATCGTTTATATTATTACTGGGCAGCGGCGAATTATCTTTAGTAAAATGAAAAAGGGTGCTTTGCCCATCGGGCGATACTAAAAATGCACCTGCTCCGGCCGTGCCTATCCATTTATTGTTAGATCCGTCTGTCTTAATATCAATAATACTCTGCTCGTTCATAAGTTCTACCGGCACACCATCTTCAAGAAAAACAATGTTAGTGGCCTCAAGTGTATTCTCTGTCATAAAACGGTCGGCATACAAGGTGCGCAATCCACTTGTTGTGCCTATCCATAAACGGTTACTGTTATCAATTTCTACACACTTTACATACGTGCTTTCAAGCCCGCTTTCTGCATTTACCACAATAAACTTGTTGTTAAGTGCTTCATTAAACCCTACAAGCCCTTCTGCAACGGTAGGCAGCCATTTTGTGCCATTCCTGTCTATAAGCATTTTGCCATAAGAAGTAGTTTTCAGGTTGGGTAAAACATCTACGAGAGAATACTCTGTCCACCCGCCACCCGGAGAAAGCACTTTTAGCGGTTTCTCTACGTGGGCGTTAGTCATCCACAGGTTATTATTCCTGTCAAACGTACCACCATTTATACGCACACTTGTGTAGGGAATAGTACCTGTATAATCCTGTACGGTTTGCAGCTTTGTATTGTTAGGGGTTACATTATTGTAAAGAGTAGTTGGTACATTATCTATTAGTTTTAGCAGGCCGGAATGACCCGAATTAAGGTATACCTCTTTCTCGTTGTTAGGATTAATACTAATATCTGAAATAGACTCGAATGGCCCAAAAACTGCAAGGTCATCATAGGGTATATTCTTCCAGCCTTCGTTTGTGAGCTTACTAACACCATACCTTTTATTATCGGGCGTATAAAAAGTGTTGTAGCCCCCAAAAACTGCCCACAGGAAATTGCGTGATTTTTTTATAGAAAAAACATTATCGCGCAAAGGCCCATCCGGTGTTATGTTTACAAAAGGTGCCGAAAAATTCATAGGTACACTAAACACCCCGCGCTCTGCAGTACCTATATAAAATGTTTGCCCCACAATAGTAGCACAGGTATACGTAATATCTTCCAGTTCGCCGGGTATGGCATTTATTTGCAATTGCTGCAGAAACTGGCTGTTGTAAACGATAGTTTTTGTGGCGCAGGTAGCTATCATAAAACCGCTGCTTTCCCTTAAATCTGTTGCGGCAGAGGGAAGCCTGCCAAAAGTAACAAGATTATCACCCTGCACACGATGTATAGTACCATCGTTATCTATAGCAAAAAGGCCGGTGCCATAGGTAAGTATACCCGTCCAGTAGGTACCGCCAAACTGTGGTTGCCACTGGTTAAAGTCGTTAAGGTTAGGGTTAGCAAGCAGGGCACGGCGAATGCCAAACCCCTCATAAGTAGCAGCATAAATATAACCATTGTAAATGGTAGCCTGCCTCACGGCTACCTCTGCACCGTTAGGCCCCAGGTAAAAGGTATCGCCAAACTCTAATGTGGCAAGGTTAAACTCTACAATACCAAAATCGGTAGAGAGGTAAGCAATACCATTATATTCGTATATGTGGTTTATTTTCTTTTTTGTGGCCACAACAGTGGTTTCCTGTACAATGGCATTTTTAGATACTATACTGTTATTGGCATTAATAATAACCAGCAGGCCGTTGCTGCTGCCCACAAGTGTTTTGTTGTAAGTGGCGCTATAGTATATGGCCGATATAGTTTCGGTTTTAAGCCCGTCTACAGATGTTATTGTTTTAAGCTCGCCGCTTATATTATTTTGAGAAAACATGGCATTTTGGCTCGCAGCAAAAAGCCTGCTGCCCGACTGGGCAAGGTCTACCACATTAGTATATGAAAAGTAGCTGCCCCATTGCTGGTTGCCTTGTGCATTGCCGTTAAGGCAAAGGAGTAAAAAAAATAAGGGGAGAAAATGTTTCATCGGCATTATTTGCGCAAATATAGTTAAAACGCATTTATTGCAATTTTTGTATGCCATGTATAAAAATAAAATAGCAAATAAGAAAACGCTGCTGATTAATTGCGGTAGTGTCTAAAGTTTTTACCACATAGATATGTAGGCTATAGTATAACAAGAAGCTTTGCTTTTAGCATAGTTTGCATAGCAATACTATGTAGTAAGCGCAGCGCACCTATCAAGCCTTTAACACACCGTAAAACCTATGTTTCTATGTGGTAAAAATAAATGAAAGTAAAACTTTATTTTGTTAAGCAGTTATTTATATCGTCTTGTTTACCAGTGTAGCACTGGCCTGTGCCGTAGGCAATACTAAAAGGTCGGCAATGTTAACATGGTATGGCCGGCTGATAACAAAGTGGATAATATCTGCAATATCCTCTGCTTTAAGCGGCTCAAATCCCACATAAACACTCTCTGCCCTTTCGCGGTCGCCTTTAAAGCGCACTTCGCTAAACTCGGTATCTACCATACCCGGGTTTATAGCACCTACACGAATGCCGTACTGGTTAAGGTCCATGCGCATGCCCTGGTTTATAGCATCTACCGCATGCTTAGTAGCGCAGTACACATTACCATTGGTATACACCTCTTTACCGGCTATAGAGCCTATGTTAATAATGTGGCCACTCCTGCGTGCTACCATTCCCGGTATAACTTCTTTACTTACGTACAGCAGGCCTTTTATATTTATGTCTATCATGGCGTCCCAGTCTTCCTCGTCGCCATTTTCTATAGGGTCCAGGCCGTGGGCATTGCCTGCGTTATTTATAAGTACATCTATATGGGCAAAATCCGGCGGCAGGGAGGCGATAGATTTTTTTACCTCCTTTTTTTTACGCACATCAAAGTTTAAGGTGTGCACATCGGTAAGTGCCGAGAACTCGTCCTGCAGTTCGGCCAGCCTGTCTTCACGCCTTCCGCATATTATAAGCCTGAATTTATTTTTAGCTAAAAAACGTGCCGTAGCCCTGCCTATGCCACTTGTTGCGCCTGTTATGAGTACTGTCTTCATTATTTATTTCAGATTTCAGATTGTAGATTTCAGATTTCTCTTTCGCCCACAAAATTGTATTTTGATTTTTTGTTATTTGATGATTGCCAGCTATTTCGTTTTCGGCAACTATATTTCGGGCATAAAATTAAACAAAAGGCTTGTTTATTAAGTCATGCATAGTAAAATAAATGTAAAACCTCCTGCCGTTTTGCAGATACCTTTATTATAATACGTAAATTGAGCGAAATTATAGCAAACCCGCAGGGTTTGGCATTATTTTATGCTATAATTTTTAACAGTTTTATACTTTATTTAAAATACTTTCGTTGTAAAACAGCCCTTACAAGGGCTTTTGCTATGAATTGCCAAAACGTTAATAAAAAAATGTACTATTACACAGTTACTTACAAATTCAACACTATCATTAACAACACGTTAACAGGTAATGCAAATTTTTCGGCAATGAATTTGCAATATGAAAAAAGCTTACTAAATTCACACTCCAAATTTTAATATACTATGGAAGATAATACTGCCGCTTTAGACATAAGGGCTATCAACGAAAAAATAGAAAGGGAAAGCGCCTTTGTAGACCTGCTCGTAATGGAAATGAACAAGGTTATTGTAGGCCAAAAGTACATGATAGAGCGACTGCTTATAGGCCTTTTAGGCCAGGGGCACATACTGCTTGAGGGTGTACCGGGACTTGCAAAAACACTTGCCATTAATACATTATCGCAGGCAGTGGCAGGCAGCTTTAGCCGTATACAGTTTACACCCGATCTATTACCGGCAGACGTTGTGGGTACCATGATATACAACGTTAAGCAAAACGAATTTACCATAAAAAAAGGGCCAATATTTGCAAACTTTGTCCTTGCCGATGAGATTAACAGGGCTCCGGCTAAAGTACAATCGGCTTTGCTTGAGGCCATGCAGGAAAAGCAGGTAACCATAGGCGAAGAAACCTTTAAGCTGCAAAAGCCATTCCTTGTAATGGCAACCATGAACCCGGTAGAGCAGGAAGGTACCTACCCGTTACCGGAAGCCCAGGTAGACCGTTTTATGCTTAAGGCTGTTATTGATTATCCTAAAATGGAAGACGAACGCCTTGTAGTGCGTGCCAACCTTAAAGGCGCTTTCGAAACCGTAAATCAGGTAGTGTCCGTAGACCAGATATTAAGGGCACAGGCCGCTGTGCGCGAGGTGTATATGGACGAGAAAATAGAGAAGTACATTCTTGATATTATTTTCGCTACCCGTTACCCTGAAAAATACAAGCTTGAAAAACTAAAACCGCTTATAAGCTTTGGTTCATCGCCCAGGGGAAGCATCAACCTTGCTACCGCTGCTAAGTGTTATGCATTCATTAAACGCAGGGGTTATGTAATTCCCGAAGATGTTCGCGCTGTAGTACATGATGTATTGCGCCACCGTATAGGTATAACGTATGAGGCCGAAGCAGAGAACGTAACATCTATAGACATTATTAATAAAATAGTAAACGAGATAGAGGTTCCATAAATTAGTTTTTTTGGTTTCAGGTTTAAAGTTTAAAGTTGCTCCCCGTGTGGCATTCGTACCGGCAGTAATTTAAACGATGTACTTGTTCGTACAGAACAGGCAAAAACATGAAACCTTAAACTTTAAACAAAAATTCATGGATACAAAAGATATAATAAAGAAGGTTCGTAAAATAGAGATAAAAACCAAAAGGCTGAGCAATCATATCTTTTCGGGAGAATATCATTCGTCGTTCAAGGGCCGTGGTATGACCTTTAGCGAGGTGCGCCAGTACCAGTTTGGCGACGACGTTAGGGCTATCGACTGGAATGTTACCGCGCGTTACAACGAGCCTTACATTAAGGTGTTTGAAGAGGAGCGCGAACTTACCATGATGCTGATGGTAGACATTAGCGGCAGCGAAAGTTTTGGTACGCAAAATTCCTTTAAAAAAGATATTGTTACAGAGATTGCCGCTACCATGGCATTCTCGGCTACGCAAAATAACGATAAGATAGGCCTTATACTGTTTTCAGATCAGATAGAGCTTTACATACCACCCAAAAAAGGAAAATCGCATGTACTGCGCATTATCCGCGAGCTGGTAGAGTTTGAGCCTAAAAGTAAAAAGACCGATATTACCGTGGCACTTAAGTTTATTGCCGGTGTACTTAAAAAGAGGGCCATCGTATTTTTGATATCCGATTTTATGTCGGCAGATTTTGAGCATACCCTTAAGATAGCTGCCAAGAAACACGATATAACCGGAGTTCGCGTGTATGACCCCCGCGAGGAAAAAATGCCCGACATAGGCCTTGTTAACATGGCCGATGCCGAGACCGGCGAAACCCTGTTAGTGAATACCGGTTCTAAAAGTGTGCGCCTGCAGTATGAAAAATACTATCAGGAGCGTGTAAAATATTTTAAGGAAACCTTTAGCCGCTGCGGTGCAGGGTCGCTAAGCACCCGTGTAGACGAGTCCTATGTAACTAAACTGCTGGGCTATTTTAAAGCCAGGGCGTAAGGTACATGCAGACATAAGATGGAACAGACACGAATTTCACTTATTCTCCGAATAAATTGGTGAAAATTTGTGGGATTAGTGTAAGAGCTATACTGAGTCAGCAGTGTTGACGAAATGGTTTTAAGATTTTTACGGTTAATAACTGTATAGTATGTTGCAACAGATGGCTTACATTTTTGTAGTAAGCCTGTCATTTATAAGCATAAAGGCTAATAAATTATAAATAGATAATGATCATTAAAAAATTATATGTCCTGCTGTTTTGCTTTGCCGCTGTTACTGCCTTTGGGCAGCAAAAGCCGCTGCAAACCAGTTTAGACAGCACTAAAATAAAGATAGGCAGCCAGGCCAAGCTTACGCTTAAAGCCACGGTAGATACCGCTGCCAAAGTAAGTTTCCCTACCGGAAAAAACTTTGGCCAGCTAGAGGTTATCAATTCCTACCCTATAGATACCATTCGCAAAGGGGCAATTTATGAGCTGGTTAAAAAGTACGGGCTTACCCAGTTCGACTCCGGCCGCTATGTAATTCCGCGCCTCCCTGTGGTTATCAATAATAAAACCATACAAACAGACTCTCTTGCGGTAGAGGTGTACAACATTAAGGTAGACACACTTAAGCAAAAAATGTTTGATATTAAGCCGGTTGTAGAAGCTAAGAGCGACAACACCTGGTGGTATATCCTGTTAGGTTTAGTATTGCTTGCAGCAGCAGGCTTTGGCGCATGGTGGTATTTTTTAAAGAACAGGAAACCAAAAGAAAAGGCCAAACCTGTTGTTATAAAAACGCCTATAGAAATTGCTACAGCACAATTGCAGGACCTTGAAAAGAAAGAGCTTTTACAACAGGGTGCCGTTAAAGAATACTATAGCGAAATGGCCGACATTGCCCGTACCTATATAGAAGAGGCAATACACATACCGGCTATGGAAAGCACTACAGGCGAACTTATTGAGGCCATGCGTAGTGCGGTACAGCGCAAAAAAATGAGCCTGCGCCCCGAAACTTTTGAGCAGTTGGAACAGGTGCTTCGCAATGCCGACCTTGTAAAGTTTGCCAAGAGCAAGCCGCTTGATTTTGAAATTGCCGAAGACCGTACCCGTATAGAAAAAACCATTGTAGTTATAGACCGCAACATCCCTGAGGAAACTCCGGAGGATGATACCCATACCCAGCTTTGGCTGGAAGCCCAGCGCAAAAAGAAAGAGAAGAAACGTAAAAACATGATCATTGCCGGGTCTATAAGCCTGTTTGTAGCCCTGCTTATACTTCTTGGCTTTACCGTGGGCATGGATTATTTAAGGGATAACTACATAGGCCACAACACTAAAGAGCTTGTAGATGGCGAATGGGTAAGGAGCGAATATGGAAGCCCAGGCGTTACTGTAGAAACTCCACGCGTACTTAAGCGTATAAATGTAGAGGCTACCGTCCCTAAAGAAACTATGGCACTCCTTAAAGAGATGAGCACGTTTGGCTACGGTTCGTTAAACGAGAATTTTTACATAGAAGTATCTACCCTTAGCTATAAACAGGAAACAGAGGTAGACCTTAATAAAGTACTCGATGGTGCAGCTAAACTGTGGGAAGCCCGCGGAGCATCTAACATATTGCTTAAAACCGAAGATTTTGCTACAGAGAAAGGTATTACCGGTATGCGCTCGTATGGTAACATGACCCTGCCCGACCCTATTACCAAAACTCCTGTACGTGCTTACTACGAGCTGTATGTGTTTAAGCAACAGGGCGGCCTGCAGCAGGTTATGGTACAGTACCGCGAGGGCGACCAGTATGGCATGCAGATACTGGAGCGCATAAAAAATTCGATAGAACTAAGAACCCTGAACCAGCAATAACATGAAAGACGTAACATTTTTACATCCGGGGTTCTTTTGGCTTTTTGCACTGCTTCCGCTGGCTATAGGCTGGTACATCTGGAAGCGTAAAAAACAAACCGCCACGCTTACTATAAGTACACTAAACGGGTTTAAGGCGGCCCCATCTGTTTTGGCAAAGCTAAAACCGGTGCTGTTTGTTTTCCGCCTTCTGGCGTTAAGCCTTATAATTGTAGCCATGGCAAGGCCAAGAACGGTAGATGTTAACAATAAAATAAGCTCTACAAAAGGTATAGATATTGTAATGGCTATGGACGTATCAGGCTCTATGCTGGCGCGCGACCTTAAGCCTAACCGCCTTGATGCCCTTAAAAAGGTAGCGGCAGAGTTTGTAGATAACCGCCCTAACGACCGTATAGGCCTGGTAGTATACGCTGGGGAAGCCTATACAAAAACGCCCGTAACGAGCGATAAAGAACTGGTTAAGCAGGCTATAAAATCGGTTAGGTATGACGACTCTGTGCTGCAGGATGGTACAGGCATAGGCGTAGGCCTTGCCACTGCCGTTAACCGCCTTAAAGACAGCAAGGCAAAAAGCCGCATTATTATATTGCTTACAGATGGTGTAAACAACTCCGGTTTTGTAGACCCACGAATGGGTGCCGCTATGGCTAAAGAGTATGGTATAAAAGTATATACCATAGGTATAGGTACTAATGGTAAGGCAGAGTTTCCTTATGCTAAAAAACCCGACGGCTCTTTTGTATACCAGATGATGGATGTAAAAATAGACCAGGACCTTATGAAAGAGATTGCCAAAACAACCGATGGCACCTACTTTAGGGCAACCAGCAACAACAAGCTGAAGGAAATTTATGACCAGATAAACAAACTGGAAACAACCGAAATAGAGGAACAAAAGTTTTATAATTACGACGAAAAATTCCGCCCGTGGGTATGGGCAGCTTTTGGGCTGCTGCTTGCCGAAGCGGTGGCACGAAGAACACTTTACAAAAGTTTTATATAACTATGGACTACGAGTTAGACGAATCGAAATATTTATACCTGCTGTTCATCATCCCCGTGCTGGTGCTGGTATTCCTGTACAACCTGTACTGGAAACGTAAAAAGCAGCGTGAATTTGGCAATCCGGAGCTGGTTAAAAAATTAAGCCCGGATCGCTCTACTTTTAAATCAACTTTAAAGCTAATCTTGATTTCACTGGCGTTTGCCGGTATTGTCTTAGCATTGGTTAACCCTAAAATAGGTACGGCAACAGAGACTGTAAAACGCGAAGGCGTAGATATTGTTTTTGCCATAGACGTATCTAAAAGTATGCTTGCCGAAGATGTGCAGCCAAGCAGGCTGGGCAAAGCCAAGCAGATAGTATCGCAAATAATAAACAGTTTGGGCAGCGACAGGATAGGTATTGTGGGCTATGCAGGCAGCGCTTACCCGGTACTGCCCATAACTACAGATTACAGCGTGGCCAAGATGTTTTTGCAAAGCGTAAATACCGATATGGTAAGCTCTCAGGGTACCGCCATAAGCGATGCCATACAGCTTGCCGGTACGTTTTACGATAATCCTAAAACCAGTAAAGTACTTATACTGATATCTGACGGGGAAGACCACGGCGAAGGCAGCCAGGAGGCAGCAGCCGAGGCTAAGAAAAAAGGCATCAGGATAATTACAATTGGCGTGGGTACAGAGAAAGGCGGGCCTATACCACTAAGAGACAGTAACGGCCGCGTAACGGGTTATAAAAAAGACAATCAGGGCGAAACTGTAATTACCAAGCTATACCCGGATGCGCTTAAAACCCTTGCAGCAAACAAAAATGGTTATATATACGGCAATAGCACTAAAGAGGTTACTGATTACCTTAAAAATACATTGCAGAATATAGAGAAAACCGAATTTGAATCGAAAGAGGTGGCGTTGTATGAATCGCAGTTCCAATGGTTTTTAGGAGCGGCATTTGTACTGTTTTTCCTGGAGATATTCCTGCTGGAACGCAAAACAAAATGGATTAAAAAACTAAACCTGTTTAACGAAAAAGAATAATGAAAAAAGTACTAACATATAGCCTTATGCTGTGTGCCGCGCTGGCTTTTTCGCAGGAAAAGAAACCCGAAAAAGATACCAGCCTGCCGCTGGGCAACAAACAATATGATAAAAAGGAGTATGCAGATGCCGAGGCTAACTACCGCATATCTAACTCTAAAGATGCCACAAAAGCAGTAGCTACTTATAATCTTGGCAATGCCATTTACCGCCAAAAGAAACCGGCAGAGGCACTATGGGCATACTCTAAAGCGGTTGAGGTAGCTAAAGACAAACCTCAAAAACACCTTGCTTACCATAACATGGGCAACGCCCTTATGGAGCAAAAAAATTATCAGGCTGCGGTAGAGGCATATAAAAACGCACTGCGCAACAACCCTGCCGATGACCAAACGCGTTATAACTTTGCCCTGGCTAAAAAAATGCTGAAAGACAATCCGCCACCGCCGCCTAAAAAAGACGACAAAAAGGATAAGGATAAAGACAAGGACAAAGATAAAAAGGACGACAAGAACCAGAAGCCGGAAGATAAAAAAGGCGACAACAAAGATAAGGATAAAGATAAGGGCGACCAGAAAGACAATAAGGACAAAGGCGACCAAAAGGATAAGCAAAACGACGGTAAGGATAAAAAAGACCAGGGTGAGCCTAAACCGCAACCTGCCAGCCCAAGCAAGCAGCGCATGGAAAACATGCTGGATGCCATGAACAACGAGGAGAAAAAAGTACAGGACAAGCTTAATGCTAAAAAAGTACAGGGCCAGCCTCAAAAACAGGAAAAAGACTGGTAGTTTTGTTAATTTGGTGATTCGTCGATTTGGTAATTTGAAAATTTGTGGCTTAGATTTATTGAGTTTACGGAACTAAGACAATGAAGAAGTATATTTTAATAGTTTTTTTACTGCTATCGCTACAGGGGCTTTTTGCACAGCAGCCTCCTGTAGAATTTAAAGCTACACCCAGCCGCACCAAAATAGGTGTTAATGAGCGGGTGCGCGTAGAGTTTAGCATGAACCAGGATGGCGATAATTTTGTGCCACCCACGTTTCAGGGCTTTACAGCATCGGGTCCCGGCCAAATGATAAGCAACTCGTGGGTTAACGGGGTGCGCAGCTTTAATAAAAGTTACACCTATGTGCTTTTGCCCAAGGCTAAAGGTACATTTACCGTGGGGCAGGCAACTATAGAGATAGGCGGTAAAACGTATAAGTCGTCGCCTTTTAAAATAGAGGTGGGCGAAGCCGTGGCAAACCCTAACCCACAGCCTGCTCCATCTTACAACCCCTATAACCCTTACCAAAGGCAGCAACAACAGCAACAGCAGGAACGCGACCAGCAAATGGCGCAAAAGCCGGGAGATGGCATTCATCTTGTTGCCGAGATTGCCAATACCAGCCCTTATGTTAACCAGCCGGTTAACGTGGTGTATAAACTTTATGTGAGCAACAACAGCAGCGTGACCAACTTTTTTGAGAAAGAGAGTCCGCAGTATAATGACTTCTGGAGTCAGAATGAACTGGTAGACGGCCAGCACATGAAGGTAGAGCAGGGAACCTTTAAAGGCGAACCTTACCGTTATGTAATATTGCGCAAAACAGTACTGTACCCGCAAAAAAGCGGCAGGCTCGAACTGGAGCCTCTGGTAGTAGAATTAAATACCGAGATCTTTACCGGAAGGCGCGATATGTATGGCAGGCCAGAGATGCAGCCTGCAAAAACGCAGGTTACCACAGGCAAAAAATATATTACCGTTAGGCCATTGCCTGAAGCGGGTAAACCGGAATCGTTTACAGGTGCGGTGGGCGACTTCGACTTTAAAGTTATACCGGGCAAGACTACGCTAAAAGCGGGAGAATCGTTACAGTTAACAGTGACTGTATCGGGCAAGGGTAACCTTAAACTGTTTAACCTGCCTAAACCTGTAGTGCCTGATGCACTCGAAATGTATGACCCGGAACATAAGGAAAATGTAAAGACTCCGCTAACGGGTATGACAGGCAGCATATCAGACTTATATACTATTGTGCCTAATAAAAAAGGTAAATACCCTATTAAGCCATTGTCGTTTTCATGGTTTGACCTCAGCACAGGCAAGTATAAAACGGTAACATCGCCCGAGATTATGGTAAACGTGCTTAGCGTACCCGAAAATGCTGCAATTGCAAACAATAAAAAACTGGCTAAGCAAACACCGGGTATGAATGAAACATTTAGACCTGTAATGCTTAAAACATCGCTTAAAGCCGTAGACCGCGAAGATTTTTTTGGTTCTGCGCTGTACTATATCCTACTGTTCCTGCCGTTAATTTTCGTTCCGGTTATTGTATTGGCCAAAAAGAAAAAGGATGCCTACGACAGCGATGTTACCGGCAACAAAATAAGGCAAAACAACAAGCTGGCACGTAAGTATTTATCGGATGCCAAAAAACAACTGGGTAACAAAGAGCCATTTTACCTTGCGCTGGAAAAAGCGTTGCACAATTTCCTTAAGGCAAGGCTTAATATAGAAACTGCCGAGCTGAGCCGCGATAATGTAAGGGAACTTTTACTATCCCGCAACGCCAAACCGGAAACGGTTAATGAGTTTAGTACAATTATGGATAGCTGCGAGTTTGCAAGGTATGCGCCATCATCGGGCACGGCAATGCAGCAGGATTATGATAATGCGGTTAAGGTTATAACTGATTTATCTAAGCAGATATAGATAGAGGCTCAGAGGCTTAGGTTCTTAGATGCTTAGAGCTTATGCAAGGTTTTACAACCTTTAGTTGAGTAAATGAAGAACAGTAGCTCCGGAGGAGCGTCATGTCTATAGAAATTTTAGCGAGAGGGTAATAAAGCTTCGGAGAAGCGGCACCAAAAAGAAACATGCCGCTTCTCTGAAGCTCAAAAAATGTTTACTTATTAAAACTATAGACATGTCGTCCCTCCGGGACTTCTAATACTCATTAATCGTTCGTCTGAACACTTAATTTTTTTAAAAACCATGCAGGTTGGTCACTGGTTAACGAAGTATAGAAAATGAAAAAGTTATTATATATAGTATTGCTATTAGTTACAACACAGGCCGCTTTTGCACAGTCGTTTGATAAAGGCAACGAACTGTACCGCAAAGGCGATTATGCCGGTGCCGCACAGCAATACGAAGGTGTGCTTAAACAAAAACAGGAATCGTCTGAATTGTATTTTAACCTGGGCAATGCCTACTATAAGCTGGATAATGTGGCGCCCGCCATATTTAATTATGAAAAGGCACTACAGCTTAATCCCGGCAATAAAGATACCGAGGTAAACCTTAGCCATGCCCAAAAACTGGTTATAGACGATATTAAGCAAGCACCAAAAGTAGGCCTCTCTAAAATGCTTTATGGCATTACCGGTACGTACCATTACAACACATGGGCGTGGGTGGCAGTATCGTTTTCAGGATTTTTTATATTGTTGTTTTTAGGTTATTACCTGGTGGGTACTACCCTGCTTAAACGTATATTTTTTACAGGTATGTGTTTAGCTGTTTTATGCAGCCTGTTTAGTATACTTGCTGCGGCATTTGTGCGCTCGCAGGAGGCCGGGCAAAATCCGGCGATTGTATATGCCGAGGTGGTGTCCATTAAGTCAGAACCATCTGCTTCTGCAAAAGATGCCTTTATACTGCATGAAGGCACTAAAGTAAATATTAAGGAAACCGTTGGTAACTGGAGCAAGGTTGTATTGGCCGATGATAGTGTGGGATGGGTTGAGAAGGATGCGATAAGGGCGTTGAAGTAATTGGTTTACAGATTAGAATTCTCCCTACTGTAAAATATACATCTTTAATTATCTCACCTCTTTTGTCTTGAAACAAAAGAAGCAATCCCGATAGCTATCGGAACAAGGCTCTAACTTTTTATGCTACAGAGTTTAAGACCTTCTCTTCACTCGGATATGTTTACTCATAATTGAAAAAATTAAGAGATAACATAAAGCCTGATAAGCAAAGCATTGCGTTTCTACCCGAAAACTGCGACTGTGACTGAAAACTAAAATTCACTACATTTTCTCCCAAAGGCTATCGGTAAAGTAATGCTTACAATCCATAAAGTTGTGGTTTACTTTAAAACCTGCTTCTTTGGCAAGCGATTCTATGCCGGTAAAACTGTATTTTTTAGAAAGCTCTGTCCATACAAGTTCATCCTTTTCAAAAAAGAAGGTTTCGTTAAGTACCGTGCTATGAAAATGCTGCTTTTTCAGGCTGACCAAAAAACTGTTTACCTCGCCATTTTTAGGATTATAGTTGCTGTAAAAATCAAACTGGTCAAGGCTAATATCTGCTTCAAGCTCATTGTTTATACGTTGCAGCAGGTTCATGTTAAATGCCTTTGTAATACCATGCGGGTCATCATAGGCCAGTTGTACAATTCTCGGATTTTTTTGCAGGTCGATACCCATAAGCAATTTATCGCCGGGCTTCATCCCGGCGTTAAACTTTAGGAGTAAAGCCATGGCATCATCATGTGAATAATTGCCTATGTTGCCACCCATAAACAGGAACAGGTTAGGGATAGCGCTGCCACTAAGCTCTTCGAGCACATCAAAGTAATCTCCTGTGCGCGGCTGCATATCTACACCGGGTACAAAAGCAGTTATATTATCCTGCAGGGCATCTATAGCCTCCTGTGATATATCTATGGGAATATAGGTAAACTGTGCCCCTGCCTTTGTAAAAGCATTAAGTAAATGCTTTGTTTTTGCACCATCGCCACTGCCAAACTCTACAATATTAAACTGTCCTGTAAATTGCAACTGCTTTAATATTTGTGCCGATTGCTGCAGCATTATCTCAAATTCGCAGGCGGTAGGGTAATACTCCGGCATTTTCATGATCTCCATAAAAATGCGGCTACCCGCATCATCATAAAAATATTTAGACGACAGGTGTTTATTTTTTGCGGTAAAACCCTTGCGAACATCTTGTGCAAAGGCAGATTGTATTGTAGTGGTTGTAGCCATAATTATAGTTTTACAAGGCGTATGCCGGTAAACTGCCAGCGTTCGGCAGCGTGAAAAAAGTTGCGGTAAGTTGTCCTGCTATGCCCTTTTGGGGTAGCGCATGATGCCCCGCGAAGCACCATCTTGTTAATCATAAATTTGCCGTTATATTCTCCCAGTGCACCATCGGGCTTTGCAAAGCCGGGGTAAGGCAGGTAAGCGCTGTGTGTCCATTCCCAGCGTTTGCCCCAGTCAAGTTGTGCGGCTGCGGTTTCCCACTCAAACTCTGTAGGCAGGCGCATGTGTTTCCACTCGGCATAAGCGGCGGCTTCGTAAAAAGAAATATGGGTTACAATGGCATCAGGATCTACTTTTTGCAAACCTGCCAGGGTATAGTTATGCCATTCCCCCTCTACATTGTACCAGTAAAGCGGTGCGTCTATTTTATTTTCGGTAACCCAGCTCCAGCCTTCATCAAGCCAGTAATTAAAGTTGCTGTACCCGTCTGCATTTATAAACTCAAGATATTCGGCATTAGTAACTAAAGTATTGGCAATGGTAAATTCATGAAGAAAAACTTTGTGCCTGCCATGCTCGTTATCAAAGCTAAAGCCGTTGCCGCCGTGGCCTATTTCATAAATCCCTTCGGGAATTGTTACAAAGCCGCTGGTTTTATTTTGGTCGGCCTCCCAATTTATATCTTCGCTGTAAACAGGAAAAATGGGGTTGCCGCCCAGTATGTATTTAATATCTGTAACCAGTAGTTCCTGGTGCTGCTGCTCGTGCTGCAGGCCAAGTTCTATAAGCTCGTGCACGGTTGCATCGCCGCTTTTAAGCTGCAGGAGTAAATCCATGTGCATGTCTACATACTGCCTGTACGAATATACCTCAGCTACACTGGGGCGGGTAATGTTGCCACGCGTAGCACGAAAAACCCTTTTGCCTACATTGTTATAATAGCTGTTAAACAAGAAACCAAAATCGTCGTTATACACCCTGTAATCGGGCAGGTAAGGAGTAAGCAAAAATGTTTCGAAAAACCAGGTACTGTGTGCCAGGTGCCATTTGGGCGGGCTCACAAAGTCTACTGGCTGGGGTATATAATCCTCTGTATGCAGGTAGCTGCAAATGGTTTCGGTTTTTTTTCTTACGGTATGGTAATGTTCAGAGAGACTCATAAAGCAGTAAAGTGTGTAAGCATACAAGTTACGAATTATGTTAATGCCAAAATTACTTTAACCTAAATATAACAGGTGTTTACATCCCTGTTTAATGCAACACATTAATCTTCTTATAAACAGGTGGGTACTATTTTTTTGCGATGAAATCACACACATCAATCTGAAACGGTAACCAGAAACGCGTGTCCTTAATATGCAAAAAAGCCGCATAAACCACTAAATGGTATGCGGCTTGATATATAGTGTAAAAAAGTTACATTGTTAATTTAAGCAGTTGCTTTTTTTTACCCTTACGTCCAAGAAAATAAATGGAGTTGCCTTGTGTTGCAACCCCCTGAGAAACCATGAAGGGTACTTCGTTATCTTTATCATCCAGTAATTCTTTATAATCAAATTCTCCATTCTGGTTAATGCGTATAACATTGAGGTTAGACCTTTTTGCCGATTTTTGGTTAAACTGAATCCTGTCGTTACTTAGCTTAGAAACCTTGTCGGCAGAGTTTATAAAAAAATAGGTGTAATCGCCTTTAACCATAGATGAGTAGGACACAAACGACTCTGAGCCACCGGAGCTTTGGCGTTTATTGATATTGCGCGCCCAAACAAGATCGCCATTATCTGCCAGCTTTGCCGATACAATATCGTCAAAATGATATACTACAGAATAACGGCCTCCCACCATGCCCGAAGGAACTCCCGGCGTACCATAAGCGCTGTAAGTTGTTGTGGTATAGCGCTCTTCTGCATTAAACACGATTTCATTATTGCTGGTAAGAAAAATATCCCGGTAGCTTATGTCTTTCAGCTCCTTGTCTTTATCTTTACCATATTTATCTATCATAAATTGCTCAGGGAAAGGGTTAAACTTACTCTTTTTAATAGCAAGAGACTCCGGGTCTACTTCAAAATAGCAAAGGCCTTTAAAACGGCTATCGTTCCTGTCAGAATAAAAGCCAGCACAAGCTATACCGCCTTTTTTAAATAGTAGTATTAAGGAGGCCGCATAATGCTCATCGGTATCAAAGACCTGGGTTTTGCTATCGCTGTTTGTTATACGCGTTAGCTCATACTGGTACCTGCCGCCCTCTTTTTTCTTTTTATTCTCGGCCGTCCTTGCTTTTCCTAACAGGTAAGCAACATTGCCATCCTGAGATATATCTATATTTTCGTAGGTAAATTTTCTGTCCTTAATATCCCTCTTAAACGTATGGTCTATTTTAAGTTTCAGGTTTAAATCATATACATATATATTATGTATTTCCTTTTTCTCTTCCTTATCATCTACATCTAACGATATGGCGAAGGCTGTTTTTTCAGTATTGGTAAGCATCGCAGCAAAGTTATCACTGTCGGAACTGCCGCCCCCCGAAAAGATTATCCCTGTGTGCACCGTTTTTCTGGGAACGCGAAAAAGTTCAGTTGTCTTAAATTTAAAATCGTTAAGGCTTGCAACGTTGGCATTGCAAACAAACTCTTTAGTTTCTTTGTCATATCCAAAATCTACCATGGTTACTACATCATCCTTAACAATGGTACCAAGAACAAAACCGCGAACAAAATGCTCATATTCATTAATGAGCTTCATATCAGCATCATAATGTTCAAAATAATAGCCCCAGGTATCGCTGTTAAAAACGCTGCCCATAAAAGAACGCGCAACAACTACGCCACCCTTGCTATCTTCGTCTAAGGATATAAGCTTTGAATCTCTATACTTGTCTTTAAATATCTCACTTTTTTGTATAGTACACGGAATGTCCTGCGCAGTTGCAGCAAGCAGGTTAAGGCATAATAATGCTGATAATATGGTTTTTTTCACGGGTTTGGTTTGTTGGTTTTGCGCACAAATATAGATGTTTTTTAACACGAAATGGTATCTTAAATTATGTTAATTTCTGTATTATTGACACATTTTTTAGAGAAATACTCAACAGAAAAAAGCCGCATACCATTACAGCATACGGCTATTATATAAATGTAATAACAGTAGTTATATTGTTAATTTAAGCAATTGCTTTTTCTTATCTCTGCTGCCTATAAAATAAATCGAGTTGCCTTGTTTTGTAATGCCTCCTTTAGAAACCATAAAGGGTACATCGTTTTTACTATATTCAAACAGGTTTTTATAATCAAAATCGCCATTATCTTTAATGCGTATAAGCGTAAGGCCACCCTCCCTGCCCGCTTTCTGGAAAAACTGTACCTTTTCGTAGTTGCCCAGTTTAGGTTTCTCGGATGTATTGATAAAAAGAAATGTTTCATTTCCTTTAAAGACAGGTGTGTAAGATGTGTACGTTTCTAACCCATAAGCCGTTTGGCGTTTATTAATACTGCGCGCCCATATAACATCGCCATTATTTGCAAGTTTGGCATATATAATATTATCCCGTAAAGAAAAAGTGGAAGGGGTTTCAGTGTCTGTTTCCTCCGCATTAACAACAATTTCATTATTGTCATTAAGCTGCATCCCTATTGTGTGTATCTGCTTTAGTTCACTATCTTTGTCCTTACCATATTTTTCTGCCATAAACTGCTCAGTAAATGTATTAAATTTACTCGTTTTAACTTGCAGCGTTACAGGGTCCATATCAAAATAACAGATGCCACTATACTTTCTCTCGTTCTTGTAAGAATAGAAGCCCACGCATGCAAGTACATCTTTTTTAAAGATCATTTTTAAAGATGTTGCAATGTGCTCATTTGTTTCGAGAACCTGTGTTTTAACATCATTAGCGGTTACCCGTATAAGTTCATAGTGGTACTTACCCCCTGTTTTTTGCATTTGCCTATCGGGTTTTTCTGTATTATTTAAAAAATAAGCTACAGTACCATCCTGAGATATTTGTATATTTTCCCGTCTAAAATCCCTCTCATTAGTATCTGTTTTAAAGGCATGGCTTATTTTAAGGTTAAAATCCATATCATATATATGTACTTTATGAACCTTTTTTCCTAACCCGGCATCATTAACAGTGGTAGATACGCAAAAAGCAGTTTTAGAACTATTTGTAACGACTACGGGTGTCATACGGAAATTCTGAAAAAAACTTACAGCTTCAAATTCCTTTTTGGTAAGACTAAAGAGTACCTTTTTAGTAAACTTAAAATCCGACAGGTTAGCCGTGCTACCACTGCATATCACTGCATTATTAGCCTTATCGTAATTAAATTCTATAATATAAATTTTGTCGCCTTTAATAAAAAAACCAGCAACCTGGGTATCTTCCGGTGCATATTTTAGCTCATTAATAAGCTTCATATTGGCATCATAATGTTCAAAATAGTACCCATATAAGTTTTGGCTACTGTAAAAATTGCGGCCTATAACAACGCCACCGCTACCATCATCTTCTACAGATTTAATGTACGAATCTCGATATTCATCTTTAAAGACTTCACTTTTTTGTATGGTACACGGAATGTCCTGCGCAGTTGCAGCAAGCAGGTTAAGGCATAATAATGCGGAGAATATGATTTTTTTCACGGGTTTGGTTTGTTGGTATTCCGGGCAAATATAGATGTTTTTTAACACAAAATAATGTCTTAAATTATGTTAATAATTATATTATCAACAAATTTAGAGGGCAGTAGCATTTATAAAAAAGCCGCTGCTTATACCCAAACCACAAACTAAATTGAAGTAAAATGTAAGCAGCGGCAAGTGTTTTTAATAGCTGTTAAAAAGTAATTTTAAGCAACTGCCTTTCTTTATCGTTTCTGCCAAGACAATAGAAAGTACCCGGAGTTGTTACTACCCCTTTTTTAGGCATAAAGGTAAACTTTGCATCGTCATTGCTTATAAGTTCCTTTTGGGTTACAATTCCATCTCCGCTTATTTTTATCGAATGAAGACTCATCTCCTTATATCCCCCTCTACTACCAAGAATAGGCTCGTTTTTTTTAGATTTGTCTGCTCGCCCTATGGTAAAGAAGTAAACATCACGACCTACAACCAGAAATATATTGCAAAGGGCATGTAGCATGAGAGCCAAGATGCTCATTCTGCAAAGAATTAATATCCAACTTTATGTTGATTATAGATTAAAATAGAAAGTGATAGAGCAAAAAAATGAACTAAAAATGAAAACAATAAAATTTCATGAAAATAATGATTTAAAGAAATTATAAATAATACGACCAGCGCAAAGTAAACCGTAATCCTGAATATTTTAAAAAAAAAATGATTAAAAACGGCACCACGATTATAATCTATAATATAGGCTATTAAAATGTTAGCAAAAAAATATAATGGAAAATAGTAAATAGCCATCATAAACAATAATGCTTTTTCGTTTTCCTGAGGAAATAGAATGATGACAGAGATTAATAACCCTATCAAACATACTAATATAAATCTGGTTGTACTCTTGTTTAACATCATCCTGCCAATCTGTTTTTTTAGCTTGCTTCCATCGTTATTTCTTGCCAATGGGTTTCCTCGTAATATTTTTCTAAATTACGCATCATAGATTTTTTAGTGTCAGTAAATTAATCCCTCCTTCTTGTTTAGGTACTTAACAAAAACTAAGGCCTACCTGTTTTTGGTAAGCCTTAGTTTTATGCGGTTATGTATTTACTTCCCTGTAAAAACCGCTTTCCTTTTTTCTATAAAAGCTGTAGTGCCTTCCTTAAAATCGTTGGTGCCAAAAGATTCTCCAAAGCCGGTAATCTCTGTAGCAAACCCACCTGACGTAAAGCTGGCATTTATGGCTGTAATAGCTTTGCTTATGGCTACCGGAGAGTTCTTCATTATTTTAGCGGCAATGCCTTTGCAAAAATCTATAAGTTCAGGCTGCGGTACCACGTGGTTTACAAGCCCGTAAGTTTTAGCTTCGTCGGCCGTTATCATGGCAGCCGTCATTATCATTTCCATAGCGCGGCCTTTGCCTATAAGCTGAGGTAAACGCTGCGTACCACCATACCCCGGAATTAACCCTAAGGACACCTCCGGTAAACCCATCTTAGCATTATCTGACGCTACACGAAAGTGCGCCGCCATAGCAAGCTCTAAACCTCCGCCCAGTGCAAAACCATTAATGGCTGCAATAACAGGTGTGGCAAGATTTTGAACCATATCAAACAATAATTGCTGCCCTAACGATGCTAACTGTTCGCCTTCCTCTACATTAAATTCAGAAAATTCGGCAATATCTGCACCTGCCACAAAAGCTTTTTCGCCACTGCCGGTTACAATAATTACGCGTGTTGCTGCATCATCATCGAGCGCGGTAATGGCCTCGCTTAGCTCTAAAATAGTAGCGCGGTTAAGGGCATTAAGTTTTGTAGGGCGGTTAATGGTTACAATACCAATGCCTCCTTCGGTGGTGGTAATAACATTTTCGTGAGCCATAGTTTTTATAGTTTAGTGGTTTGTTGTTTCGTTATGTTCTTCGGTTGTTTCGGCCTCTATAATGGGCAGCGTTACTAAAAACACGGTGCCCCATCCGGGTTCGCTGGTAAAGGTTATGGTACCGTGGTAATTTTCTACAATGTTCTTTATGATGCCTAAGCCCAGCCCCATACCGCTGGTCTTGGTGGTAAATTTAGGTTCAAAAATACGATGTTTGTCTTCGGCACTTATACCCTTGCCGTTATCGCGCACGGTAATTTTAGCCTTATCGCCATCGCGAAAAATGCGAACATCTACAAGCGGCATAGGTTCATCTTCGGGTAAGGCCTGCGTGGCATTTTTAACCAGGTTGGTAATGATCCTTATAAGCTGCGTGCGGTCCATACGGGTAACAATGCGTGGCTCTTCGGCATAAAAAGTAATGTAACTTTCGTTAAAAATATCCAGCGCAAGCTGCACCACCTTAACTACATTAAGGGTTTCGTTTTGCTGTGCCGGCATGGATGCAAAACTGCTGAATGCCGATGCCACCGATGTCATGGTGTCTATCTGCTGAATAAGTGTGTCGCTGTATTCGTTAAGCTTTTGCTTTATGTTAGGGTCGTTAGGGTCGAACTTGCGCTGAAAACTCTGTACCGTTAAGCGCATGGGGGTAAGCGGATTCTTGATTTCGTGCGCCACCTGCTTAGCCATTTCGCGCCAGGCTTCTTCCCGCTCCTTCTGGGCTAAAAGGGCAGCACTTTCGTCAAGGTCTTCTACCATATCGTTATAGGCGTGAACGAGCAGGCTTATTTCCTGAGGGGAGTCGCCCATGTCTATTTTTTCATTTACTTCGTTAAGGCGGGTTTCCTTAATACGGTCAGACACTTCTTTAATAGATTTGGTAATGTAACTGGAAAGGAAATAGGCAATTATAACCGAGATAAGCAGCATGAACGAGTATACCTGCATAAAGCGGATAAGGAAATTATTGATCTCTTTTTCGTAATAACCATCATCTTCTATATACGGCAGGTTAAGGATGCCAAGGGGTTTAAAGCGGGTATCTTTTATATAACTGTACGCCGACCTGTACTTTATGCCATTCTCTGATTTAAGGTCTACGTACCTTTTCTCTGCCGTAGAACGGATAACGCGCAGTACATTTACGGGTATCATCTGGCTTACGGTATCTACAGAAAATGCCGCTTTACTCGATTTCAGGAGTTTGCCGTTAAGGTCATAAATATTAATTTCGGTACCGTGAATGTTTGCCAGCTCGTGTATGCGCTCACGGAAAATAAGTGGTAAATTCTCTGTATTAAGCGGGTAGGTAGTAGTAGCAAGTATGTAGTTTATGTGCTCTTTTATAGAGTTCTCTTTGCGCTCCAGCCTGTCCTGGTGGTATTCTTTAGCTTCTTTTTTAAACTGGTAAATAGATACCACCGCTATAAGCAACGACGCTATTAGGGTAATAAATATCATCGACAGGAATATCCTTACCCGCAATGACCACCGTTTTATATTTAGCTTTTCTTTCATTAACTATTTAATAAATCTACCCCAAATTTTTGTTTTAAATCTGCCTTGATAACGCACACCTATGACTTTACGCCGTTCTGATAGCTATCAGGACTATCCAACACATTTTTTGTCCTCTCCCCAGCCCTCTCCAAAGGAGAGGGAGTAGCTACACTCCCTTCAATAATAATACGGTTAGTTAATATTATCGTCCTTAAAATCAAAATTCACATACAATACCCGTTCCAGGCTCCCCTCTCTTTTGGAGAGGGGCTGGGGGAGAGGACTATGGGAGTATCATGTTCTAATTGATAGATATCAAAAAGGAATAAGCCCTCCCTAAGACCCATTCCTTTCCCTTACCTTTTTATAAAACTTAAACCCAAGCATTATTACTATGCTGAATGCCATAATGCCCACTACACCGTATATCCAGTTAATGGCACTTTTTAAAATTACTAAAAATACCACGGCAAATAAAATAAGGGTTGCCCCCTCGTTCCATAAGCGCATAAAACCGGTGGTGTGTTTTACCTCATCATTTTGCAATTGCTTAAATATCTGGTGGCATTTTGCATGGTACAAGTACAGCAGGAACACAAAGCACAGCTTAACGTGCATCCACGGCTGGGTAAGCCATGCCTGCCCTGTTGGGGTAAAAAAGATCATCCAGTAGGCAAAAATACTTGCCAGTACCGCACTGGGCCATGTAATAATATACCATAGCCGGTAGCTCATAAGCTTATACTGCTTTATAAGGATTTCTTTTTCGGGCGATGGCTTATCGTTAGCCTCTATATGGTATACAAACAGCCGCACTATGTAAAACAACCCGGCAAACCAGGTTATTACAAAAATAAGGTGCAGCGATTTTATATAGTTATAATCCATTGTTAATTAAAATTTGTAAAATAGTTTAAGGTCCTGGTTAAAGTTGAATTTGTTAACCGTGCCACTGTCTTCAAGATAACCGTCGATACCAAACCATTCCTCGTCATTATCATTAGGCAATAATACTTTGTTAACCAGATTGCTGTATTTTACAGTCCTGTTTGCTATGCCCAGTCCTGTTTTCCAGAGCAGGCCAAAACGGTTGGTAAAATAAAACATAAGGCTATAATTAAGGTTTACCCCTGTTTTAATACGCTTATAATCGGCGGCATCATATTTATATTCGGTAAAGCCATCGGGAGCATAGTAACGATCGGTCGTAAAATGGTCTTTATGGTTAATATAAAAAAACTCTGCCGAAACCAGGTGCTTTAGTTTAGACGACGGTCGCAGGTCGAAATAAATTTCAGGCCGCACCTCGAACAATTTGTAATCGTTAGTAATGTAATCCGACCCGCCTTCGGCACCAATGCCAAAAGCTGTGCCATAATTGCCATAACCGGCTTCTATGCCAGCCCACCACCTGCGTGAAACCTTGTGCATATAGCCTATATTGTAACGCGGTGCGTAGCTAACTGTAGGCGAAAAAAGGCTTACTGTAACTATAGATTTTCTTTCCTGTAGTGTGTCCTGTGCTTTTAAAGAGCCAAAAGCTGCAAACAATAATAACAATAGTAAAGCTTTTTTCATTTATGATTCTTTAAGTTGGGTTGCCATTTCTTTCTTAAGGAAAATACCGGTTATAATGGTACTCAGCACATCGGCAATAGGGAATGCTACCCATACCCCGAAGATACCAAAAAACTGTGGTAGTATTAACACCAGCGGTATCAGGAAAAAACCCTGCTTGCTCAGGGTAAGCATTAATGCCTTAATGGGTTTACCCGCTGCCTGAAAATATGCCGCCCCTATAAGCTGTACCGCTATAATGGGCGATGCCGCAAATACCCAGCGCAATGCACCGGGAGTATCTTTAATAATTTCAGGGTCGGTAGTAAAAACGGCCACAATAGGCTTGGCAAAAAACAATATGACCACAAAAATAATGATGGCAAGTGCTCCAGCATATTTAATAGAAAGCCCGATAGATTCGCGCACACGGTCATAATTTTTAGCCCCATAGTTGTAGCCCGCAATAGGCAAAAAACCCTGCGTAATGCCCAATACCGGGAACAGTGCAAACATGAGCATACGGCTTACTATACCATAAACGGTAACGGCATGCTCGCCCCCCTGGGCATACAAAGTATGATTAAGCACTACCGTGAGCAGGCTTATAACACCCTGACGCGCAAAGGTTACAAAACTCATAGAGAGTATTTCTAACGATATTTTTTTATGGAATATAAAATGTTTCCACTGCGGCTTTAGTTCGCTTTTGTAAATAAAGAACCATAAAATATAGGCAAAGCACAAAAAGAACGACGTAGCCGTAGCCAGTGCCGCACCCATAATGCCCCAGCCGAAAACTTTTATAAAGAGTATATCTAAAACAATATTGGCAACTGCCGAAACGATCATGGAGTTCATGGAGTGTTTCGATTTGTCTTCGGCACGGATAACGTTGTTGCCCATCATGCAAAAAGCCTGGAACGGCACTGACAGAAGTATGGGCATAAAGAACTCTTTAGCGGGAGCGGTAATTTCGCCATTGGCACCAAATATATACAGTATCTCATCTCCCCAAAAAATGCCTGCCACTACAAATAAAGACGATATTATAAAAGTCATCATTATTTGGTGGGCAAAAGTTATATACGCCTTTTCTCTATCGCCGGCACCCAGGGCGCGCGATAAAACAGAGCTGCCCCCTATGCCTATTGCCATACCCAGCGACGATATAAAGAACGTAATGGGCATTACTACAGAGAGGGCTGCAATGGCAAGCGAACCTATCCAGCGGCCTACAAAAATAGTATCGATAAGTATGTTCACGCTCATGAACAGTATACCTACAGATGACGGAATGCTCTGCTTAATAAGCAGCCCCTGTATATCTTTCTTTGCGAGCTCTTTGGATGTCAGCGCCATTTATACAACAGGTGTTTCAGCATAGGCCCATTCGTTTATCCAGTTGGCCAGTACGCCTATCCACTCATCACCGTCGTTAAGGCACGGTATGGCATGAAACTCTTCGCCGCCGTTTGCCTCAAAATCTTCTTTGGCACGCATGGCAATTTCTTCCAGCGTTTCAAGGCAGTCAGATACAAATGCGGGAGTTACCACCGCCAGTTTTTTTATGCCTTGTGCAGGCATTTTGTTTATTTCAATATCAGTATACGGTTCCAGCCACTTGTCGCCGGCAAGGCGCGACTGAAACGTTAGCGAGTATTTATCTTTAGGTATGCCCAGCTTTTCTACTACAAGGCGTGTAGTTTCGTAACACTGGTGGCGGTAGCAAAATGCATGCGATGCCGACTCGGTTACGCAGCAGCTACCATCTATCCTGCAATGCGATTTGGTAACATCGGTCTTACGGATGTGCCTCTCCGGGATGCCGTGGTAGGAGAACAACAGGTGGTCGTAATCGAACCCGTCAATACCCGATTTTATTGAGTTGGCTAATGCTGTAATGTAGTCGGGCTTGTTGTAAAACGCCGGTACATCGGTAAAAGTCATTTGCGGAAATTTCTTCTTACGTATCTCTTCTGCCAGTACCAGTATCGTAAGTGTAGATGCCATGGCATACTGTGGGTACAACGGGAAAAGCAGTACTTCGGTAACACCTTTATCTGCCAGTTCCTGAAGTCCGGCCTCTATAGATGGCTGGCCGTAACGCATAGCAAGCGACACGGGTACTTCTACCTCTTTCTTCACCTTTTCATGTACGCGCTTAGAGATAACTATAAGAGGCGAGCCATCTTCCCACCAAATTTTGGCATAAGCATGTGCCGATTCCTCCGGCCTTTTGCGCAAAATAATGCCGCGTACCAAAAGGGCACGCAATAAATAAGGGACATCTATAACATATTTGTCCATTAAAAACTCGTCAAGGTACGGTTTAACATCTTTTGCTGTAGGGCTCTTAGGCGATCCCAGGTTTACTAACAGTACTCCTTTCATCTGTGTGTGTTTGTTTTTGCTTTATGCCTGCCACATGTATCTCAAAAACCATGCAGCAAGTGTTTTTGTTTTTATTATTTAACGTAATGTTGTAATACATATAGTCTTATCTTTCCGATAGACCTCACCCCTAACCCCTCTCCAAAGGAGAGGGGAACTCTGCTGTGCTCACTTTTATGTAAATTTCACACCGAAGTGGTTTTACCGTAGAGACGTATTGAATGCGTCTCGCGTAAATTGAATAACCTTATATGAGACGCATTCAATGCGTCTCTACCTTCACAATAATAAATGACCAAGTGTAGCTGCTCCCCTCTCTGGGGGTGAGGTTATCTTACACCTTCTCATTTATACTCATTAAATACTTCTTGGGCGTAGTGCCAAATTTCTTTTTAAAAGCGGCAATAAAGTGGCTCGATGTGCTGTAGCCTATGCGCAGCCCTACTTCGTTTACGTTAAACGAGCCGCTGTCTAACAGCTTGCGGGCGTAATCCATTTTATAGTCGAAAAGAAAGCTGTATACACTGTCGCCATAAATCTGGCGAAAGCCCATTTTAAGCTTCTTCAGGTTAATACCCACCTCATCGGCCAACTCCTGTAAACCGGGTGGTTCGGCCATATTGGCAATAACAAAGTCTTTCGCCTTGCGAATTTTTATTACGTTCTCTTCATCAATAAGAAACGGGCACTGCTCTGCATTAGGGTCTTCGGCACGGTTAAAGTACAAGCTAAGCAGTTCATAAATCTTCCCCTTAAAATACAATTTTTTAATGGATGGGTGCAGGTTAAAATGAAACAGCTGGCTTAGCACAATAGCCATAGACGGGTTTATCTTTTCGTCCTTATAATACTTTTTGTCGCTGTTATCAGGGCTAAGGAATGGTATATGGTCGGCCTGCTCTGTAAAGAACCCGTGGAATTTTTTTATAGATATAAGTACGGTAATGATCCAGCTGTGCGGGGCTATCTCCAGGTGTACCGGAAGTTCTTTTTGCGGATTATACAAAAACAACGACAGCTCCTCGCGCAGGTCGAGTGCATAGCGGCCCTGGTTAAAAATAAACTTGGCGCGGCCCTTTACACCAAAGTGAAATTGTATGAGGTTAGTGTCTACTTCCCTTTCAAAATGGGTGGTTTCATCGCTGTCGTTCTGAAAACGCAATACGTAAAAACCCTCCTCGATCATTAACTCCTCTGTAGAACCCATAGCGGTATTTTTTTAAAAGCGTGTGCAAACCAAAACCCTATTTTTATTTAGAATAGTTCTAAACTAATAATTCGCAAGGTGTTGATTTCATTGCAAATTTAGGAGTTTTCAACCAAAAAAAAGCTTTTGGCGGCAAAATATCCCACAGCGACACAAAAAGGACTTACAGCGTTACTTTTTAAAAGCAGTTAGTTTTAATTTTGTGAAACTTTTAGGAAAAGTGTATACTCACTATGGATAACAACAACACGTCGAGGCATCAGTATTTTTATGCGGTGGGACTAAGCTACAGGAAAGCCGATGCCGAGACAAGGGGAAAATTTAATCTTGATGCTTCCGCAAGGGCACGCGTACTGGCACAGGCACAGCAGGAAGGCATAACCAGCCTTATTGTTACAAGCACCTGCAACCGTACCGAGATTTATGGTTTTGCACAGCACCCCTTTCAGCTTATAAAATTACTGGTAGATAACAGCCGCGGCACGGTAGAAGAATTTCAGAGTGCTGCTTTTGTATATAAAAATAACGAGGCCATTAATCATGTGTTTCGCGTAGGCACAGGGCTGGACAGCCAGATACTGGGCGACTTCGAGATTATTGGCCAGATAAAAACCGGCTTTAACGAATCGAAAGAACTGGGGCTTGTAAATAATTTTACCGAAAAATTGGTAAACAGCGTTATACAGGCAAGCAAACGCATTAAGAATGAGACTGAGTTAAGCTCTGGTGCCACATCGGTATCGTTTGCATCGGTTCAGTACATCATGAACAATGTAACAGATATTTCTAATAAAAATATATTGCTTTTTGGTACGGGTAAAATAGGGCGCAATACCTGCGAGAACCTTGTTAAGCATACCAAAAACGACCATATAGTCCTGATTAACCGTACCCGCGAGAAAGCCGAAAAGATTGCAGGCAAGTTTAACCTTAACGTTAAGGACTACGACCTGTTGCCACTGGAAGTGCCCAACGCCGATGTGCTTGTGGTAGCTACAGGAGCACAAATGCCCACTATAGATAAAGACATTTTGCAGCTTACCAAGCCGTTGCTTATTTTAGACCTATCAGTACCTAAAAATGTACATGACAATGTAAAAGCGTTGCCCGGCGTTACCGTAGTACACCTGGACGACCTGGCTAAAATAACCGACAGCACCCTGGAAAACCGCAAAAAACACATACCGGCTGCCGAAGCTATTATTACAGAGGGAATGGAGGAGTTTACAGAGTGGACAAACGCCCGCAAGTTTGCCCCTACCATTAATGCCCTTAAAGAAAAGCTGAACACTATTGCCGATAACGAGCTGAACTTTCAGCGCAAGAAAATAAATAATTTTGATGAAGAGCAGGCCGAGATTATCAGCCAGCGTATTATTCATAAAATTACAACACATTTTGCCAATCACCTAAAAGACCGCGATACTGTTGTAGATGATAGTATAGAGTGGATAGAAAAAGTATTTAGGATAGAAACTCCTGTAAAATGAGCAAAACAATCAGGATAGGTACCCGCGATAGTGAACTCGCCCTGTGGCAGGCCCACACGGTAGAACGCAAGCTTAACGCCATGGGCTACCATACAGAAATTGTTGCCGTAAAAAGTACCGGCGACTTAATACTCGATGTGCCGTTGTATGAACTGGGCATTACCGGCATTTTTACTAAAACGCTGGATGTTGCCATGCTAAGCGGCACTATAGATATTGCTGTACACTCTATGAAAGATGTACCCACGGCGTTACCCATAGGTATTGTGCAGGCGGCCGTTTTAGAGCGTGCCACCGTACACGATATATTAGTTACTAAGGGCAATGCCAATTTTTATACCGATACTGCCACTATTGCTACCGGAAGCCTTCGCCGACAGGCACAGTGGCTTAACCGCTATCCGCACCACAAGGTGGTAGATTTACGTGGCAACGTAAACACCCGCCTTAAAAAGCTTGCCGAAAGCGACTGGAATGGGGCTGTGTTTGCCGAAGCCGGGCTGGAACGCATTAACCTGCTGCCTGAAGAATTTACAACGCTCGACTGGATGATTCCCGCTCCTGCACAGGGCGCAATGGTGGTGGTAACCATGGAAAAAGACATTTTTTGTACCGAGGCAGTTGCCAAGCTTAACCATGGCCCAAGTGATGTTGCCACGTTTATAGAACGCCAGTTCCTTAAACGGTTAGAGGGTGGCTGTACGGCTCCCATAGGCGCACTGGTTACGTTTATAGATAACGAAATAAGGCTTGAAGGTGTACTGCTCTCTATAGACGGGCGCGAGAAACTGCATATAGAAAAAGTACTGCCTGCCGGAAGCAACTACATGAACTTTGGTAATGAGTGTGCCGACCAAATACTTGCAAACGGTGGTGCCGAACTGATGGCTTCTATAAAAGACCAACTTAATAAGTAATGGCTGCAGCGCGTGTATTATCTACCAAAAAACTGCAACCCAACCAAAAGCACTATTTGCTTAATGCAGGACTATCAGTCATTGAGGCAGATTTTATAGGTGTTAACTACAAGCCATTTACCATACAACATACAAACACTAACCTTATCTTTACGAGTAAGAATGCCTTTAAAAGCTTCCTGCTGAATGACAATGCGGTAAAATTTAAGGACAGCGTGATCTTTTGCGTAGGCAGTAAAACAAAAGAAACTATAGAGAAAAACGGTTACACAGTTTTGGCGTACGCCGATACTGCCGAACAACTATCTGACATAATTATAAAAGACCACGCTGATGAAAGCTTTACGTTTTTTAGTGGCAGTATGCGAAGGGATACCTTACCGGATGCTTTGGCGAAAGCCAACATTACCGTAGATGAGGTTGAGGTGTACGAAACGATTTTAACGCCGCATACCATTAAGTCACAACCGGATGGCTTGCTGTTCTTTAGTCCGTCGGCTATTGCGAGTTACCTTTCGGCGAATGCCGTAACCACCGAAGTTTGTTTTTGCATTGGGGCTACAACGGCGGCGGCATTAAACGGTATTACCAATAATGTTATCGTGGCAAACAAACCAAGTGTAGAGAATGTTATTATACAATGCATCAACCATTATAAAAACTGATATGAAGTTATTTCAAAATATTTTCGCCGCGTTATTTATGCTTGCCGGGTCTTCGTGCCTCGCTCAGGATATCATGGAGTTTGTTGTAGTTAATGATGCCAAAGACAGCTTCGTGAATTTAAGGGCAGATGCATCGGCTAAAGGTAAAGTTGTACAAAAACTGGCAAATGGCACGGTGGTGTATGCACTTTCGCAAAAAGACAACTGGATAAGTGTAGAATTTGGCGAAGGCAAAAAAGTAATGAGCGGCTACATTTACAAAAGTTTTGCAACGCTGCTTCCTACCTTTAAAGAAATTAAGCTTAATGCCAATACAACCAATAGTGCTTTTTTTACCGGAGATGGTATTGCAGTTACTATTACAAAAGGTAAATTTATTAAAGACAAACATACCTATACCTATAGTAAAGACAACAACATTGTAGAAACTATAGATGGTAAAGAAATATGGGGAACCGATGGCACGATGCCTACCACTCAATATACCAATGTTACAATAACATTTGGCGAACAAAAAGTAGAATTGCCGCAAACAGCCCTTCAAAACCTGTTTAATCCTAATTTAGATGACACGCATGTGTATTATGACAGCACTACAGATACATTATATATTGCAGCCGTAAATAGCGATGGCGCGGGTGGATACTGTGCCGCCTTGATTATTCAGGATAAAAAGTATAAGGTGCGGGTTGTGGATACTCCTTTTTAGGAAAGGGTATTGACCTATTATAAATACGGCCTTAACCACAAAGGACGCAAAGAATTTCACGAAGGACACAAAGCAACAAGTTTAAGACGTTCACAACAGACAACAAGTTGTCTTAGTAAGGGCACAAGGCTATGCCGAACAACTTTGTGAACTTTATAGCTTGGAACAAGCCTTATTGAGGCAGCTTCGTGAGCATTGTGAAAAAACATTGTGCCCTCCGTGGTAAAAAGTAAAAGATAATTGTTGTAAAACAAAGAAAAACATGAGCATTAAAAATGACCTTTTTTTAAAAGCATTACGCAACGAACCGGTAGAACGCCCACCGGTATGGATGATGCGCCAGGCAGGCAGGTACCTGCCGGAATTTATTGCCCTGCGCGATAAATATGACTTTTTTACCCGCTGCCAGACTCCGGAATTAGCCTCTGAAATTACGGTACAGCCCATACGCATTGTAAAGCCGGATGCTGCCATATTGTTCAGCGATATATTAGTGGTACCGCAGGCAATGGGCATTGAGGTGCTGATGAAAGAAAGTGTAGGTCCGTTTTTGCCTAACCCTATTCGCACACCGCAGGATGTAGAAAGAGTGCGCGTACCCGATATTCACGAAACACTGGGTTACGTTATGGATGCCATAAAGCTGACCAAAGAAATGCTGAACGACGAAGTTCCGTTAATTGGTTTTGCCGGGAGCCCGTGGACTATTTTTTGCTATGCGGTAGAGGGCAAGGGTTCTAAAAGTTTTGATATGGCAAAAGGGTTCTGTTTTACACACCCCGAAGCGGCTCACGTATTACTGCAAAAAATTACCGATACTACCATTGCCTACCTTAAAGAAAAAGTAAATGCGGGAGTTAATGCCGTACAGATATTCGATAGTTGGGGCGGTATGCTTAGCCCTGTAGATTACCAGGAGTTTTCATGGAAATACATCAACCAGATCGTTGAGGCTCTTGCGCCAGAGACGCACGTTATCGTGTTTGGTAAAGGCTGCTGGTTTGCCCTTAACGATATGGCTCAAAGCAAGGCATCGGCACTGGGTGTAGACTGGACGTGCTCGCCTCGCAACGCCCGTTACCTGTCGGGTGGTAAAATAACGCTCCAGGGTAATTTCGACCCAAGCAGGCTGCTTTCTCCTATCCCGGTTATCAAGAAAATGGTACATCAAATGATAGACGAATTTGGCAAAGACAATTATATAGTTAACTTAGGCCACGGTATTTTACCAAACATACCGGTAGACCATGCCAAAGCGTTTATAGACGCGGTTAAGGAGTATAAATAGAGTTATTGGTTGTTAGTTGATGGTTGTCGGATCCGGCAGTTTATAAACAATGAGCTGACTATCAACTAACAACCATCAACCAAAAACTAAAAAGAATGCTTACAAAAGGATTACGGGACGAAGAGAACGAACGCATAAACAATGTACTTAAGCAGCTTACGGCACTTACTTTTGTGCCCGAAGGCTGGAGCAATGCCGATGCTGATGTGCTGTTGCAAAAGCTTGGATTATCTATAGAGGCACTTACCAAAATAGATGCAAACGAGCTCAACCATTATCTGGTTCGGTTTCATTTAGACTGGGCCAATATGGAACAGTTTGCCGATGTCTTGGCACGCCTTTCTGCGAATGCAGGATTAGATGGTTTTAAAGCTAAGGCTGTGGCACTTTATAATTTTATACAGCAGGAAAGCAAAATGATGTCTTTCGGGATTATGGGGAAGATAAGTGCTTTGTCAAAATAATATAGATTGCATAATTTTACCACAAAGTGCACAAGGCTTTTCACGAAGCACACGAAGCTGCATAAATAAAATTACCACGTCACAACAAGAACACAAAGCTTTATGTACTTTTTGCACACACAGCCTTGTGTCCTTAAAAGCAAAGCGCAATTTTGTGCACCTTGTGAAAATTACTTTGTGCCCTTTGTGGTTAAATCAAAAATGTCGTGGTTAAGAGCCACCAACAATATGAGCCAAATAAACTGGAAGACCGATACCCTTGCTAACATTACTGCCGAGGAGTTTTATACCCTTATAGACAGGAACAGGGAACACATTAAAAAAACATTCCCGCTTACACTTGCCGGGTGTGCCGACTTAAAGAAGACCAAAAAATATATTGAGCAAAGTATTGATAATGAAACATGGGAAGATAATTATTACTTCTACATCAGGAATACCGATAACAATGCGCTTATAGGTTACCTGATGATTAAGAACATAGACGAGCATATTTCTAAATGCGAACTTGCCTATTTTGTAGATAAAGATTTTGAAGGCAAAGGCATAATATCATCTGCTTTAGGCGATGTGCTTGCCTATTGCTTTGGCGACCTGCACCGTAACAAAGTATATATCTCAACTTCGCTTACCAATACCGCCAGCCAAAAAGTTGCGCTTAAGCATGGCTTTATTCAGGAAGGCCTTTTAAGGGACGAGTTTAGGAACGGCGAAGGCAAACTTGAAGATATATTATACTTTGGATTGTTGAAAAGCGATTATAAGAAATAAAATGGCAGGCGGCAATACACTTAAAGTTGGCGATTGGATTACCACATATTCTGCGGGAATTTTTAGAGTTGAGCATATCATAACAGAGTATTATGATGAGAGCTATCCTATGATTCCTCCTGATAAGAAAATTGGCGATGTTATAGAGCACAGAACAATTGTATCTAAAAAGTTGTTTAATTCTAAGTTTAAAAAAACACTTGGTTACGACTCCTGTAACGAATTACTTGCGAAAAAGGTGACACCAGAACAGGAAGATCATATAAAAACAATACTGGCGAAAAATCCACAATTCCTGCAGCAACTCGACGAATATACCATTCCTCCCCAGCTAACAATTTTCAACATGCCCCTGCAAATAGACAGTGAGCAGGACATGGAAAACGTGAAACGTTTGATGTCTTTTATAGACACCGGCAAATCGTTTTTCGAGATCAAACAAGAAATGCAGAAGCTCAATATAATTAAGCCACAATATTATGGCAATTATACATTCCAGTTTAAAAACACCAACTACGAATATAAAGATAAAAGGAAAATATGGCGGGACACTAACCTATATACTTCTTAATAATGAAAGAAAAATTTTATCAATACATACAAAACCTGCAGGATACCATAACGGCAGGATTAGAAAAGGCAGACGGTTCTGCTACCTTTATGGAAGACCTTTGGGAACGCCCTGAAGGTGGCGGCGGGCGCACGCGCGTTATAGAAAATGGCGCAGTGTTCGAGAAAGGCGGGGTAAACATCTCTGCTGTACATGGTGCGCTCGCCCCGGCTATGCAACAGTATTTTAATGTGGGTGATGTCGATTTCTTTGCCTGCGGCATCAGCCTTGTGCTGCACCCTAAAAACCCTATGGTGCCTACAGTACATGCTAACTGGCGTTATTTTGAAATGTATGATAAGCAAGGCACCTTGGTAGACAGTTGGTTTGGCGGAGGCCAGGATTTAACGCCCTACTATTTGTTTGATGAAGATGCAATTCATTTTCACCAAACCTGTAAAACGGCCTGCGATACCCACAACCCCCAATTTTACCCTAAATTTAAACAACAGTGCGATGCCTACTTTTGGAATGCACACCGTGACGAAGCACGTGGTATAGGCGGCCTGTTCTTTGACCACTGCAAGGCTACCGAAACCTTTAGTATGGAAGACTGGTACAATTTTGTAACCGAGGTAGGCAACAGTTTCCTTGAAGCCTATGTGCCCATTGTAGAAAAAAGAAAACAACTTGAATATACCGATGCACAACGTACCTGGCAGGAAATTAGGCGTGGGCGTTATGTAGAGTTCAACCTTGTGCATGACAAGGGCACGCTTTTTGGCCTGAAAACCAATGGCAGGATTGAAAGCATTTTAATGAGTCTGCCGCCCCATGTACAATGGGTGTATGACCACCACCCGGAAGCAGGAAGCGAAGAAGCACGTTTGGTTGAGGTACTGATGAACCCAAGGGAGTGGATAGTTTAGTGTAATTACATGCCGCTCAATTTTTCATTTCTGTTATGTTTCTACAAACATGGAACACCGCTGATGCTCATTTTAGGAATAGGCACATGATACAATGTTCAGGATAGCAAATGTTTTACATGCCGCTCCTCCGGAGCTCAATTTTCATTCCGGCTATTATTTCTATAAACATGGCGCACCGCTGGTGCTTAGCTTAGGAATGAATACAATAATAATTTGGAACAATAGTGATACAGAAACAGACTGAGCTACAGAGTAGCAACATGTTTATAGCAACAGCAAACGCAAGTCAAAAGAGCATGCGGCTATGATAGCAAACAAGCTGAGCTAAATAGTAGTGACATGTTTATAAAAAATAAGATGGGTATAATTGCAAGAGTCCCGGAGGAGCAACAATTGAAAATAAACACATAGACAATATTTACGCAATTATAACAGCAATCAAACTGAGCTACAGAGTAGCGACATGTTTATAGCAACAACAAGCGCAAGCTAAAAGAGCATGCAGTTATAATAGAAACAAGCTAAGCTACGGAGTAGTGACATGTTTATAGAAAATAAGATGGGTATAATTGCAAGAGTCCCGGAGGAGCAACAATTGAAAATAAACACATAGACAATATTCACGCAACTATAACAGCAATCAAACTGAGCTACAGAGTAGCGACATGTTTATAGCAACAACAAGCGCAAGTCAAAAGAGCTCCGGAGGAGCGGCATGTAAAATAGATTACCAATGGCAGATACCTATTCTCAAATATACATTCACATTGTTTTCGCTGTAAAAGGCAGGGACAATCTTATCTGGAAAAGATGGAAAGAGGAAGTACATAAATACATAAAAGGCATCATTACAAACGAGGGGCAAAAATTAATAGAGATAAATAGCATGCCAGATCATGTGCATATTTTAATTGGTTTAAAACCTACAGTTGTGCTTTCAAACCTGGTTAGGGATATAAAGGCCAATTCATCTAAATTTATAAATGACCAGAAATGGATTGCCGGGAAATTTGAGTGGCAACAAGGATTTGGCGCATTTTCATGCAGCCATTCACAGCTAACAAAAGTTATCTCTTACATCAAAAATCAGGAGGAACACCATAAAACAAAAACTTTCAGGGAAGAATATATTGAATTTCTTGAAGCCTATAATATAGATTTTAAAAATGAATTTATTTTTGATAATGTGTAGCAAGTTATAATTTACATGCCGCTCCTCCGGAGTTCAATTTTTCATCCCGGTTATGTTTCTATAAACATGTCGCACCGCTGGTGCTCAGCTACAGAAAAAAAACTTTAATATCAAACCCGAAACAAAACTATGTTCCCAATACACAGAAACAGACGACTAAGAACCAACGAATCTATCCGTTCGCTGGTACGTGAAACTACCATATCTCCTAACGATTTTATGTTCCCCATGTTTGTGGCCGAGGGAAAAGGCGTAGAAGTTCCGTTGGGCTCTATGCCGGGATTATTCCGAAGGTCTATAGACCTTACCGTAAAAGAGGTAAAGGAATTATGGAGCCTTGGCATAAAAGCTGTAAATATTTATGTAAAGATAGACGACAAGCTAAAAGATAACGCCGGTAAAGAAGCATGGAACAAGGACGGGCTCATGCAGCAAACCATTCGCGCAATTAAAGATACCGTGCCGGGAATGATCGTGATGCCCGATGTAGCCTTAGACCCCTACTCTGTTTACGGCCATGACGGTATTGTAGAGAACGGCCTTATTGTAAACGATGCCACGGTAGACGCACTTACCCTTATGAGTGTGAGCCATGCCGATGCCGGTGCCGACTTTGTTGCCCCAAGCGATATGATGGATGGCCGGGTGTATGCCATCAGGAAAGCGCTGGAAGAAAGCGGGCACCATAATGTGGGTATTATGAGCTATAGTGCCAAGTATGCTTCCTCTTTTTATGGGCCGTTTAGGGATGCGCTGGACAGTGCTCCCGGTTTTGGCGATAAAAAAACCTACCAGATGGATTATGCCAACCGTATTGAAGCCATTAAAGAGGCACTACATGATGTAGAGGAAGGTGCCGATATTGTAATGGTAAAACCGGGAATGGCCTACCTTGACATTGTGCGCGAAGTAAAAAATGCCGTAAACGTTCCTGTTGCCGTGTACCAGGTAAGTGGCGAGTATGCCATGGTTAAGGCCGCTGCCGAACGTGGCTGGCTGGATCATGACAAGATTATGATAGAACAATTGCATTGCATTAAGCGCGCCGGTGCCGATATTATTTCGACGTATTTTGCTAAAGAGGCAGCCATAATTTTAAACCGGTAACGGCTGCGGCCGCCCGCATTTTTAAAACACAATTCATAAACACAAACTATGAAACACTTACTCCTATTAGTAATTACACTAACGTTTTTGTCTTGCAAAAAAGATAATGGTTATAACACTAATCAAAGTAGTTCTGGAGACTCTGATAGCGATAGTAAATTTATATATACCACCACAACCGTTAGCGAGGGCGATGATCCTTCAACTAAACTTAGCCCGGAAGCTGAGGCAGGCCGTGAAATTTTTGATGGTAAAGGCAATTGTTTTTCCTGCCACAGGCCAGACCAAAAGGTTATAGGCCCCAGCATTCAGGAAATTGCCAAGATCTATAAAGCTAAAAATGGCGATATTGTAAAATTCCTTAAGGGCAATGGCGAACCTATTGTAGACCCATCGCAATATGATGTTATGAAAACTAATTTTTACCTTACCAAAACGTTTACAGATAAGGAACTAAAAGGTATAGAGGAGTATATTTATAGTTTTCAGTAATAGTCTGTATATATCTTATTTTACGCATCCCTAAACCGCTTGCCCATTCTTAATGATTGTAAGTGTGGCTTGTTCCCATCCTGAGAAATCAGGAGTATTCTGTTTTATGAAACCGGGCAACCGTAAACCCCTAACTGCGGCCGAAAACTAAAAAATTTCACTATTTTTATGCTCATGAACCAGCCCCTGCTCCATATAGACCACGTAACCATTTCGGCTAAAAAAGAAGGCCAATGGAATGCCATTGTTAAAGACAGCTCTTTTGTGCTGAACCAAAACGAGATACTGGGCATTGTGGGCGAATCAGGGTCGGGTAAATCGGTTACATCGCTGGCAATAATGGGGCTGCTGCCCAAGGGGATTTTAGAAGTTACTTCGGGCAAAATAGCCTTTGACGGAAAAGATATTTCGGCGCTAAGCCAAAAAGACCTGCGCAACCTGCGTGGCAATGATATCGCGATGATCTTCCAGGAGCCCATGAGTTCGCTTAACCCGTCGCTTAAATGCGGGTTTCAGGTAGAAGAAATATTAAAAGAACACACACAGCTTTCGCAGAAAGACATAAAGGCAACGGTATTGGCATTGTTTGAAAAAGTAAAACTGCCCAACCCCGATAAAATTTACAACCGCTACCCACACGAAATATCGGGTGGACAAAAACAGCGCGTTATGATAGCTATGGCAATTGCCTGCAAACCTAAAATACTTATTGCCGACGAACCCACTACCGCACTGGATGTTACCGTGCAAAAAGAGATCATCCTCCTGCTAAAAGAGCTGCAGCAGGAAACCGGTATGAGCATATTGTTTATATCGCACGATTTATCATTGGTATCAGAAATTGCAAACCGCGTGCTTGTTATGTACCGTGGCGAAATTGTAGAGCAAGGCAACGCACAGGATATTTTTAATAACCCAACCAACTCTTATACAAAAGCTCTTATAAGTTCGCGGCCATCGCTTAGCGTGCGGCTTGAGCGGCTGCCCACCATACAGGATTACCTTGCCGGTACTGTAAACCCTACAGAGGTTACTCCGCAACAACGCAGGCAAAGGCTTGATGCTTTGTACAGCCAGCCGCCATTGCTTGAGGTTATTAACGTAGAAAAAGAGTATGTATCATCTGCCGGGTTGTTTGGTAAGCATGCCACTTTTAAGGCGGTAAACGATGTAAGCTTTAAGCTGTACGAGGGCGAAACCCTGGGCCTTGTGGGCGAATCGGGTTGTGGTAAATCTACCCTTGGTAATGCCATACTGCAACTGGACAAAGCTACAGCAGGCAAGATTTTGTACCGGGGCAAAGACTTAACAAAACTATCTGCTAAAGATATTCGTGCGCTGCGCAAAGAAATACAGATTATTTTTCAGGATCCTTATTCGTCACTTAATCCCCGCATAACCGTAGGCAAGGCCATTATGGAACCTATGCAGGTGCATAAACTGTATGCCAACGATAAAGAACGCCGCGAAAAAACCATTGAGATACTTAATCGTGTTGGCCTTGGCGAAGAACATTTTAACCGTTACCCGCACGAATTTTCGGGCGGGCAAAGGCAGCGTATCGGTATTGCCAGAACAATTGCCTTACAGCCAAAATTAATAGTATGCGACGAGTCGGTTTCGGCGCTCGATATCTCGGTGCAGGCACAGGTGCTTAATTTACTTAATGAGCTTAAGGAGAATTTTGGGTTTACCTATATTTTTATTTCGCACGACCTTGCTGTGGTTAAATACATGAGCGACCAGGTACTGGTAATGAACAAAGGCAAAATAGAAGAAATGAACGAGGCCGATGCCTTGTATGCCCATCCTGAAAAAGAATATACCAAAAAGCTTATTGCCGCGATTCCTTCGCATTAATCTGCAATTTTCTGTGGGGCTTGCTCCTATAAAACTATACCATTTTGTTGCTCTCTAACTTTTAAGCTACCTTTGCACTACTAAGAACCTAAGTTTCTAAGAACCTCAGCACCTAAAGAAAAATGATAGAAGATAAAAACCAGCAACGCACCAGCCTGGGCAACCTTGGCGAATTTGGCCTTATAGAACACCTTACACACGATATTACCACAGCACAGCCCGGTACCCTTAAAGGTATTGGCGATGATGGTGCTGTGCTTGATTTTAAAGATAAAAAAATAGTGGTCTCTACCGATTTGCTGGTGGAAGGCGTACATTTTGACCTGGCTTATATGCCCCTTAAACACCTTGGCTACAAAGCTGTGGTGGTTAACGTGAGCGATATTTATGCCATGAACGCAAAGCCTACACAAATTACGGTATCTATAGCGGTGTCTAACCGTTTTCCGGTAGAGGCGCTGGACGAATTGTATGACGGTATTAAACTGGCTGCAAAAAGTTATGGGGTAGATATTGTGGGTGGCGACACTACATCATCTCAAAAAGGGATGATACTAAGCATTACCGCACTGGGCGAAGCAAATGCCGAAGATATTACCTACCGCAGCGGTGCCGGCGAAACCGATTTGCTAGTGGTTACCGGCGATGTAGGTGCGGCATACATGGGGCTTAAAGTATTAGAAAGGGAAAAAGAAGTGTTTGTGGTAAACCCGCAAAACCAGCCCGACCTTGATGCGTACAGCTACCTTATAGAACGCCAGCTTAAGCCCGAGGCGCGCCAGGATATTAACGGCATCCTTAAGGCACTGGAGCTAAAACCTACGGCAATGATTGATGTGTCCGACGGGTTATCGTCAGAGATTATACACCTTTGCAGACAAAGCGGTGTAGGCTGTAATTTATATGAAGAGAAAATACCGGTAGACCCACAGCTTATAAACGTATGCGAAGAGTTTAATATAGATATTACCACGGTTGCTATAAACGGCGGCGAAGATTATGAGCTGCTCTTTACCATTGCTATGGAAGACTTTGAGAAAATTAAAGCCAACCCTAACTTTACCGTTATAGGCCACATGACGCAGGAAAGCGAAGGCATCCACCTTATAACCCGTGCCAATACAAAGATTCCGCTTAAGGCAAGAGGATGGAATGCATTACAGGAGGAGTAAATTAATTTAAGATTTCAGAATGTAGATTTCAGATTAAAATACACTCGGATGTGTATACGATTATCCGCTTTAGTGTATTTTAATCTGAAATCATAATTCTGAAATGGTAATCTCCTGGCACAGCTCTACCAATACTCCATTTGTACCTTTAGGGTGCAGGAAAGCAACCAGTTTATTGTCGGCTCCCTTTTTAGGGGTTTCGTTAAGTACGGTAAAACCTTCGGCTTTAAGACGGGCAATTTCTGCGGTAATATCGGTTACATCAAAAGCAATGTGGTGTATGCCTTCGCCTTTCTTTTCAAGAAATTTAGCAATAGGGCTGTCAGGACTGGTTGCTTCCAGCAGTTCTATTTTGTTGGATCCGCTTAAAAAGAAGGAGGTTTTTACACCTTCGCTTGCCACTTCTTCGCTCTTATATGGCGGTATGCCAAGCAGTTTTTCGAATAACAGGTTTGATGTTTCGAGGCTGTTTACCGCTATGCCTATATGTTCTATCTTGTTCATTTGTAATAGTATTACCTGTGTTATTATATAGTTATAAAATTGTAAGGCTTAAATAGAAACTACATTAATTTTTTGTCGAAATTTGCTTAAAGTTATAGCTTTTATTTTAATGGTAAAACTATACCTTCATGGTGCACTTTAAACAACACACCAAATTATATTTAGCATTATGGCATTTGAATATATAGAGATAGAAAGAGTTGAAAAACTTACCAAAAAAGAATTTATAGAGAATTACTATAAGCCACAAAAACCTGTAGTAATTACCAACCAGATAGAAGACTGGCCGGCATTTACAAAGTGGAACTTCGACTTTTTGCGCGAAGTTGCCGGAGACAAGACCGTACCCCTGTATGATAACCGTAAGACCGACCATACCAAGAAAGTAAATGAGCCCGATTTTACAATGACCATGAGCGAGTATATTGACATACTGGAAAAAGGCCCCACACACCTGCGCATATTTTTGTACAACCTTATGAAGGATGTACCATCTATGAAAGATGATATGAAGTGGCCAGACCTTGGCTTACGCTTGTTAAAGAGCCTGCCGCTGGTGTTTTTTGGCGGACAAAATGCTAAAGTATTTATGCACTACGATATAGATTTCCCTAATATATTTCATTTTCACTTTGCAGGAGAAAAACAGTGTGTACTGGTAGACCCTAAAGAAACTAAGTACATGTACCGCCTGCCTTATTCATGGATATGCAACGAAGATATAGATTTTGACAATCCCGACTTTGATAAATTTCCTGCGCTAAAAAAGGTAAAGCCTTATATTACTAACCTTAAGCATGGCGAAATGCTATACATGCCGGAGGGCTGGTGGCATTACATGAAATATTTAACACCGGGCTTTTCGCTTAGCCTGCGCTCGCTTGCCGGGCGGCCGGGCAACCTGCTAAGGGGCCTTGCTAATGTAACCTTTAACCGCTATTATGATAACTGGATGCGCAAACGCAAAGGCCAGGCATGGCTGGATTATAAAGATGAGGTTGCCATAAAACGCACAAATGCACAGCTTTAATAAAACAAGAAAGTCCTGCCATTACAGCAGGACTTTCTATTTATAAAAAGAATGGTTGGTTTATTTTTTTTGATGCCGCATACAGTAAAGGATTTTACTGAAAAGGCATTACTAATTTTTGCAATGAGAAACTATACATGCTAAAATTTTCTACTTATAAATAACTAATGGCAGCCTTTGGCTAAAACTGCCCGATGAAGCCACAACGTTATAACTTCCTGCACTTAGATGCGAAACATCTACAGGCTGGTTATTGTTAGCTTTTTGCAACAGTACGGTACGCCCGGCCATATCATAAATAGTAATATCTAACGGCCGGTCGTATTTTACAGTCAGCATATTTTTAGCCGGGTTAGGATACATCATTAAGCCAGATACCCTATTATCCGGCATACCCAGCACCTCACAGTTTATAACACCCACGGCCTGTAAATCGAATCCGCATGATGCAAAAGGCGTAGGGAACGAATCGTTAACTGCATTGCCCATGCTGTCGTAAGACGCATAATCCGGGTTAATAGATCCCACTACATCTATAACCTTTACATGGGTAACATGATTTTTATCGAGCAGGTCGTTATCGGCTATTTCGCTCAGGTCAAACGGGGTACCATACTGTGCGGCATACTTGCCTGCAATATTGTTTAAATAAGGTGCCTGTGGAGACCCAAAAGTTCCTATCTGTGTTACAACCTGCGTTTCGCTGTGGTTTGGGAAACGGAAATAGTTAACCCCATCTGAACTTACCTCTACAAATGCAAGTTCCAGGTAAGCAGTACTGCCATTCTCAAAAACAGCAAAGTCATAACCGGGGCCATCTACAATAGGTGCTGCAAAGGTTAAGGTTGCGCTGCCACCATCGCCCAGGCTTACAATACCCCCATCGGGATAACCCAGGGCAGCTTCGGGCGTGCCGGCAGTAGCATAATTGCTGCCTCCGGCGGTAGCCTCCGGGTTTGATTTGTTTATAAGGCCCCGCTCTACAGTAATACCGGTTGCCCAGTTTACAAACAGCGGGCTGTCTTTAAATATGGCGGTGCTGCCGGGCTGTTCTGCCTCGGGCGGGTATGACTGTGCAAAGCCGGTTGCTATTGTACAAAGGCACAGCAGGAGTAATTGCTTTTTCATTACTTATTTTACAATAAGGCGTTGTACATTTTTAGATTGCCCGGTAGTAATTTCTACAAAATAAAGGCCTGCGCTTAAATCACGAACGGCAACACCATTTGCAGTATAGGGTTCATCTTTTACAAGGCGGCCCTGTACATTATACATTTTTATACCGGCAGCTGTGTTGGTATTAATATAAAATACATCGGCCGTTGGGTTAGGTGCAACTGTAATTTTAAGAGCCGCAACCGGGTTGGGAACAGACAGAATTTCGGCAGCCGATTTATAAAAGCCATTAGGGATAACACCCACGGTATAATCTGTAAGTGCAACACCATTAGCATCATAAAGATATACATGCCCGGGAGACGAATAATCTACAGCATCTGCTACATATAGAATATCATCTATAAAATCCATACCATAAACGCCATAAGCACCCTGTGGCGCTAAAGATGCTATAGGGGTTTCCGGTAATGTTGTTGCAGTAATATCGGTTTTAAAAATATCGGCATCTATGGTATAATACACATTGTCGCCGTTGCCTGCCCTAAGATTTGCCGGGTGTTCTTCAGGGAAATTTACTGTGGTTAAAACGGTATTGGCAGCAATGTCTATTTTATACAATGCCCCAAAAGTTTCTGCGCCAGACCATGACGGGCTACCACCACAAAGTACGTATAAAAAATCATCTTTTACGAGCATGCTGTTAGGCACATCGCCTACCGTAACCGACTCGCTTACTGTTACTGCTACCGGGTCTATGACTGATACCGTATTACCATAACCAAAACCACCCTGGTGTGCTACATACAATGTACCGTTTGTTTCCAGTATCCTTTCCGGGCCCTGCGCAACAGCAATAGTATCTTCTACAGTGTTATCTTCAAGGTTAAGTACCGCGATGTAACCGTCTGTTACACCACCATTGCCCCAGTTGGTAACAAAACCTTTACCGTTGCTAAAAGCCATGTAACGCGGGTTGTTAAGCCCGGTTTCTATAGAGGCTACATGTGCCAGTGTATATTTGTTTACAATCTCTACTTTGTTAGACATGTTAAGTACAATGTAGGCATAATCGCCATATATTGTAAAGCTCTGGCCAGTATTGCCCAGTGCGGCATTGTTATTTGCAGTACTGTAAATATCGTTAGTAACGGTGTTGTTTTTTATAAATGAAACCGATGCGCCATTTGTACCTGCATTACCCTCGTTAAGCACAAAAATACCATCGGTATAGTTTTGTGCAAATGCAACTAATCCTGACAGGAACAGGAATAAAACTGTGTAAAGTTTTTTCATAGTAATATGTATTAATGTTAGTTATTTACAGCCAAAACTTTAAGTAAAACCAATGCAGCAGCCTGCACCGCTATACAGCGGCACATGCATATAAACATTTTTATGGTTTGCTTAATGTCATAAATTAGTGGCCTTTTTTCCCGAAAGCCCATTATTTTGTTACAGTTAAGGCAGGTCTCCTGGCTTGCGTCCTTGGTTGTTTACCTTCCCATGCACATAGTGTACACAGTGGTTTGCAGATAACAACAGGCGTTGTAGCTTACAGTTGCGGGAACAGCTTTGGTATTTATCCAAATTCCCTTTTAATGCAGTGGCATGATGCGCCCCTGCAACCTTAATTGGCCGCAAATATAATCAATAAATCATACCTGAATATAAAACAGTGTGCAGGAACTCATCCTTACTCTTTTAATTGGTTACAAAATGATTTTTTTTGCTTCAATCTAAAAAACTCAGGACGAGTTCTCTATTATAAACCTATACAACAAAACACAAAAAAACCTCTGACTGTTGCGATCAGAGGTTTTACAGTAAGCAGGCAAAATAGATAGTAAAACCTGCGTACTAAAAATATAAATGGTTGCTAAAAAGTCTTAGTTGGTTTTAGCCGATTCTGCTTTTTTTACTTCTGCCTTAGTCTCTTTTTTGGTAGCTTCGGTTTTTGTTGTAGAAGTAGCTGCAGGTGTGGCCGGTTGTGCCTGTGTTGTTGTTGTAGTCGTAGAAGTTGCAGTAGCCGGTGTAGCTTCTTTTTTAACCTCTGTAGTACTTGTTGTTTGCGCCGGTGTTGCTGTTGTAGTAGTTGTAGCTTTTTTAGGTTCTTGTGCTGTTGCTAAAACTCCTGTAAGAAGTAGTGCGCTTAAAAGTAACTTTTTCATTTGTATAGGTTTTTTAAATTTTATTTCGATTTCTTATACTTATACAATTTGCAAGTTTAATGCCTTAATAGCGCAACAATGCAAATTAGCTTAATATCAACCTTAAACACTATGAAAATCAATACTTTAAAATTAAACCAATTAACCTCAACCAAATAAACGTATTGTAGAACTATTACAGAACCTGTAGAGAACTGTAGATTTTTAGTGTAGAAACTTATAGACCTGCCCATTCACTTCAACAAAAAAGCCCCTAACGATTACGCTAAGGGCTCTACTATATAATACTAAAGGTAATTTATTCTGTTTTAACTTTGTCTGCTTCAATTAAGGGCATGTCTTTCTGCCTGATAGAATCATCTTTTTTTACAATAGTCTCTTTTACAATTAGGGAGTCTGCCACAGGTTTAATCTTTTCGGCTTCGTCCTTCTTTTTCTTCCTGTAGCTTATACGCCTGGTTGTAGTAGTGGTAGTATTTGATACTTTACCAAGATGCCTTACATCCATTTTTACCGAGTCTTTTACTTTCTGCACCTCAGCCTTGCTTGCAGTATCCTGAGCAGTAGCCGCAACTGCAATAAGCAAAAATGCACCCAATACTATATTTTTTACCTGTACCATAACATCAAATTGTTTGTATAAAAGAGTAATACTACAGTTAATATTTAGATAAAGCTACTTATTTAACGCAACATTTAAATATAATGCGCAGGTATTAACCTCTACTTCATGGCATTAATACGTATGCTTGCTTTTATAAGGGCAAGAGCACGTATTTTATCTATAGCAATATCCTTATCCTGGTGTTGCGGGTTTTGGCTTACCAGTTTTATATAACCCTCTTTATCAGATTGCTGAATATATTTTACGGTTATGTATTCTTCGCCACCCATATCTATACCCAGCAGGTACATTTCGCCCCAAAAAATACTGTTAGGTATGTCCTCTATAATTTTATACATTACAATATCGCCACTTTTAAGGAGCGGGTACATACTATCTCCCGTTACATAAACTGCCCCATCACACTTAGGCAGGTGCGGTATAGAGATATGGTCTATGGGTTGCAGGGCGCGGCTGTTGCCAAAGAGCGGCACCAGCCCGGCATACGCCTCAAGATCATACAACGGTATCTGCTGGCTTTCTACTGTAGCATCTGTCTTAAGTTTAAAGGTTGTAACAGCAGGTTCGGAAGCACCATTGGTTAACATGCTCCCGGCTCCGGTAAGCAGCCATGCAGGGTTAAGGTCGGGGTAAAGCAGCATGATTTTTTCCAGTACATTGCTGCCTATGCTCTTACCATCTTTTACGGCCTTGCTAATACTGCCGCGGCTTGCACCCAGCTTATTCTCGAAAGCATAATAGCTAATACCTTTTGCCTCTATATATTCGCCTACGCGTACTGATACCATATCCTTATAAGATTACTGTTGCAATAGTAAGAAAATAATCATTTAAATTACAGATTTCAATTTTGTTTTTTTTACCACAAGGAACACAAGGTTTTTCACAAAGAACACAACGCTAATATTTCGAATAAAGATTACAATCCTGACAAGCAGGACTGAAGCACACAAGGCTTTGATTATAAGCTTTGTATACTCCTGCCTACTGCGGAATATGCATGCTATTATTCATATAGCCTTGTGTTTTTTGTGAAAAACATTGTGTTCTTAGTGGTAAAACTTAAAAAACAGGCTGCTGCCTATTGCTTTAATTTCCAATAGCAATAAGCAATATCCAAATAAAAAAAAGCCGTTCCTCTCGAAACGGCTTTCTCAAAAAAAATTATAACCTGATATAATTTATAAAGAAGCAACTAACTCTTTCCATTCCTGAAGCTCAGGGATACCCGGTTTACGTTTTCCAAAGAACTGAACGATGATCTCGCCAAGTTCATTAAATACCTCAATAGCCGTAACCTCGCCATCCTCTGTAGGTTTGCGCACTATCCAGGTTTGGGCAATTTTGCTCATGTCAAGGTGCAGGTTAAAATCCGGGTCCATAACGTTAAACCAGTCACCGTGCCACATGGTTTTGCGCACACGGCCGGTATGTATTTGTATGTTGCCACGGTTGCCCACAAACACCATTACAGGCAGTTTGCTTTCGGCAGCACCTTCAAGCATTTTTACAATAACGTCTTTCTCTACTTTTTTAGCAAAGTTTTCGTTAGGCGCTAAGCGTAGCGCCTGTGTGCGGGTAACACCAAACTTGCGAAGCATGCCAAAGAACTCGTGCGTATCTTTAAGCGTAGACCATGCTGCCTGAAAACCGGCAACATCAATATCGGCATCGGCTTTTTCGTCAATGTTAAGCGGCACTTCTACAACTGTTTCTTCTGTACCCTGATCGTCGGCTTTGTATTTTGCCACGAGTGCATCAAATGCAGCTGCATCGCTATCGGCAGTTAAATATATTTTGTGGATGGCAAGTCCGTCTTTACCAAAAAACTGAAGGCTCTTGCGGTCGCCATGCTCACTTTTTTCGGCTACGGCATACGCTTTAGCCCAGTGGCCTAAAAATATACGAAGGTCTATATCCTCACCTAAAAAAATACCTGCATGCGGGCTGCTAAAATCAGGATTAAGGTAAACACCTTTACGTTCGTGCACACACTCGTTGTTACGGGTAAGGCCCATTACTTTACCAAGTGATTCTACATCGGTAAGTATTGCTGCAAACTCCGGACGAAGGCGTGTAACCGTTTCGCCCACCTGTGTAGCCACAAGTTCTGCTTCGCTAACGCCAAGCTGCTCGGCTGCATTACGTATCCTTAAGTTTGGGCTCTCTGCTTTAAGCGTTTCCCACTGTTGTTTTAGGGTATTGGTTATTGTACTCATAGTATTGCAATTAAATTATGTTCCAAAAATTATTAAAGGGTTTTTGTTTACCGGGTTAGGGCAAACTATGCAGGGAAAATTATATACCCTGCTTATTATTTCTTTTGTAAAAACGGCAGCAGGCACATCGTGCGCTACGATCTTTCCTTTTTTAAGCAGCATTACCCTGTCTGCAAACTGTGCGGCAAGGTTAAGGTCGTGCAGCACCATAATGGCGGCATTGCCATTTTGTGTAAATTTTTTTATAGTATGCAGTATGCGGTGCTGGTGCAGCACATCGAGGTTGTTAAGGGGCTCATCTAAAAAAACCATTTTGTTCTCTACCTCATTATCCAGCTGGGCTAAAACACGGGCAAGGTGCACACGTTGTTTTTCGCCGCCGCTAAGGGAGTTGTAATCGCGTGATGCCAGCGCAGCAACATCGGTTTCTTCCATCGCTTTTTGTGTAGCATCCTGATCTTTTTTTTGAGGGATGGATGCAAAGTACGGGTAACGCCCCATCATAACAACATCTTTAGCGCTAAGCGGAATATCGTGGCTGTTGCTTTGCGAAAATTTGGCCTTGCTGTGTGCCAGGTCTTTATCTCCCCACTCCTTAAAAGCTTTCTTTTTAAAAAGGATAGGCTCTTCATGACGCGCCAGCTCGTTTGCCAGTACACTAAGCAGCGTGCTTTTACCTGCGCCGTTAGGGCCTACAATAACCAGTAGTTCGCCATAGTTTACAGATACATCGATGTTTTCGAGTATACTAAACTTGCGGTGGGCATACGATATGTTTTGCGCTTCTAACATGGTTATAATGCGTTGCGGTTTCTAATTAATATGGTAATAAAAATAGGTGCGCCCATAAATGCCGTAAGCACCCCTATGGGTATTTCGCTTGGCGGGGCTATGGTGCGGCTTATAGTATCTGCAACTAAAAGCAGTATACTTCCAAATATAGCGCTCATGGGTAGTATAAGGTGGTAGTTAGATTTAAATACCAGCCTTAAAATGTAGGGTACAATTAAACCTACAAAACCTATGGTACCGGCAAATGCCACACAGGTGCCCACCATTAATGCCGTTAACAGTATAATTTGTTTTTTTATGCGCTCTACCGGTATGCCCAGGTGTTGCGCGTCGTGCTCGCCCAGCATCATAGCGTTAAGCGCTTTCCCTTTATTAATAAGAAAAAAGTAAGCTACCGTAATAATAACGGCCAGTATACCATTCTTTGTCCACGTGGCACCGGCAAGGCTGCCCAGGTTCCAGAAGGTAAGGTCGCGCAACTGCTCCTCTTTACTAAAGTATATAAGCAGCCCCATTACAGCAAACCCTAACGATGTTATGGCAACACCCGTAAGGAGCATCATTACTACATTAGTGCGCCCGTTTTGGGTAGATATGCGGTACACTAATATCATGGTTAAAAATGCACCTACAAAAGCCATTAAGCTTAAGAACGAGAAATGGAATACCTCCGGAATGTAGGGTTTTATGTAAACGCCAAGCACAATAGCTACAGCGGCAAACAAAGATGCCCCTGCGGTAATGCCTATCAGATCGGGGGTGGCAAGCGGGTTGCGGAACATACCCTGAAGGCATGTACCCGATACTGCAAGCGCACTGCCTATTAATATCCCCATAACTATACGGGGCAGGCGAAGGTCCATCAATACAAAACGGTCGGCGGCATCTATACTGCCATCGTTATAAATAATGCCTTTAAAGACATCTATAATACTGTGTTTCTCGAACACATATACACCCATGTACAGCGATACTACTGCCAGCAATGCCAGCAGTAATAAGCTAAGTACTATGTATATGCCAAGGCGGTGTTTCATTCTTATTTGCTAAGCAGGCCGTTAAGTTGCGTAGCTGCTTCGCCAAGGCGCGGGCCAAAACCAGACAGCAATCCGCCATCCATGGCAATGATCTTTTTATTTTTACCTGCGTTTGTTTTATCAACACCGGGTATTTTAAGGACACCTGCTGCACCGCCAAGGCTTTCAAGACCGGAGTCGAACAGCAGTATAACATCAGGGTTACCTTTTATAAGGGCTTCCGGGGTAAGGGGTTTAAAATCTTCAAAATCGGTAATAGCGTTTTTAGCACCGGCTAACGCTATAACCCTGTCTACCGGTGTACCTGTACCGCTTACCATCATCATGTTAGCACCACGGGCATAAATAAATAATACTTTAGGAGCATTAGCTAACGGCTTCACGTTTTTAAGGTCGGCATCAATTTTAGTGTTCAGCTGTATAAAATCTTTATGGTCAAGCACTTTTGCAACATCGGCAATAAGCCTTTTAGTGCCTTCGGGAGTAAATTCCTGTTTAAACAACTCCGCCTTAACGCCCGATTTTTTTATTTTTTCCAATAACTCCGGGCTCATGTCTTTATCGGTACCTATAATAAGTGTAGGGTTTAGTGCCATAATACCTTCTATATTTACAGATCGAACGTGGCCTAAATCTTTAGCGGTAGTCTTTACATTTGCAGGGTAGGTACTGGTAACATCTACCCCTACAAGTTCTTTCTCGTGACCTAAAGCAGCAACGATCTCTGTTACGGCACCGTTAAGCGATACTATTTTTTGTACCGATGGTTTTGCTATGGTATCTTTACTCTCTGTAGTTGTAGTTTCTACAGTTACTTCTTTTTTACACGAAATTGCCGATAGCAATACAAAAGTTAACGCAAGAAAAGTGTTTATTTTTTTCATCGAAAGGTGGTTGTTGTTTTTATTGAATCTAAATAATGGCAAATCTATTCATTTTATTTAGAATGAAAAAAGATAAGGCGATAAAAAAACCTGCATTAACACAGGCATAATATTACCTTAAGCAATTTTACAACATAGGCATATAAATCCTAATCACTGTTAAGGCTTCATAATTACGCTACGCGAAATAGTAAGTAAACTATCCCCGGCGAAGCTCTGACAGATATATAATTATCCTCTATTTATAAATGCTATCTATATAGTTATAACAAATCGAAGTCTTAAAAAAAGTAGTTTTAAAAAAACAAGCCGTAACTTTGTACTCATTAATTGGTACACTTTATGTATAATACAAGTAGTAACACAGGAACAATACACATGTTAGACATTCAAGCCATAAGGGCTGACTTTCCCATACTTACCCAAACCGTAAACGGCAAACCGCTGGTTTATTTTGATAATGCCGCAACATCGCAAAAGCCAAAGGTGGTTATAGATGCTATAAGCAACTACTATAACACTATAAACGCTAATATTCATCGTGGGGTACACACACTAAGCCAGCTGGCTACAGATGCCTACGAGATTTCACGCCAAAAGATACAAAAGCATATTAACGCAAAACATTCGTTTGAAGTTTTGTTTACAAGCGGTACCACTCACGGTATTAACCTTGTGGCAAGTGGTTTTGGGCAGTTTATAAAAGCCGGCGACGAGATAATGATAAGTGCCATAGAGCACCACAGCAACATAGTGCCGTGGCAAATGCTTTGCGAACGCACGGGAGCCAACCTTGTAGTTATTCCAATGAATGATAAAGGCGAGCTTATTATAGAGGAGTTTGAAAAACTGCTTTCCGAAAGGACTAAGCTTGTATCTGTAAACCACATAAGCAATGCTTTAGGGACTATTAACCCTATAAAACATATTATAGACAAGGCCCATGCCGTGGGTGCTGCCATTTTTATAGATGGCGCACAGGCTGCACCGCATTTAGCCATTGATGTCCAGGCGCTGGATTGTGACTTTTACGCCTTTAGCGGGCACAAAATGTGCGGGCCTACAGGCACCGGTATATTGTATGGTAAAGAAGAGTGGCTTAACAAACTGCCGCCTTACCAGGGTGGTGGCGAAATGATTAAAGAGGTTACTTTTGCCAAAACCACGTATGCCGACCTGCCCCATAAGTTTGAAGCCGGTACGCCTAACATTGCCGGAGGTATTGTTTTAGGTACTGCCGTAGATTATTTAAACAGCATTGGCTTAGACAATATTCAGGCATACGAGCATGAATTGTTAGAATATGGAACCCAAAAATTATTAGAGATAGAAGGCTTAACCATTGTAGGTACATCTGCACATAAAACATCGGTTATATCCTTTAACCTCGATGGGATCCACCCGTATGATGTGGGTACCATTGTAGACAAGATGGGGATTGCCGTACGTACCGGCCACCATTGTACCCAGCCCATTATGGATGCTTTTTGCATACCGGGAACTATACGTGCATCATTTGCCTTTTACAACACTAAAGAAGAAATAGACGCCCTTGTAACTGCCGTGCTTAAAGCACAGCGAATGCTGGGATAATGGCCTCACCCCAACCCCTCTCCGAAAGAGAGGGGCTAAGTACACTAAGGGTAGATAAAACCTTACGATTATATACCGGTAATGCCCGGACTTTAAAAAAGATTATGAAAAAAATACTTTCGCTTATCGTGCTTACTGTAGTAGTTGCCACAAGCTGTTCTACGACTAAACAAAAGGCTTTAAAAGAAGATGATAATACTATATCGTTTACTTATTCTGCCGTAACAAGGGGGTCTAACAATGAGGTCGTTATTAAAGACGGTACGGTAGAAACCCTGCAAAGCCGCCTGAGCGATAAGCCGGTTACACGAACACTTACGGCTGCCGAATGGACAGCGTTAAAAGAGGTTTACAACAAAAAAACAGTTAAGGATGCTAATTTGCAAAACATTGTACCGCCAAGTAAAAAGCACCAGTTTGATGGGGCTTTAGGTGCTACGCTGCAAATTACCCATAACGACATTGTATATAGCAGCAGTACTTTTGATCATGGCAACCCGCCATCTGAAATTAAGGAACTTGTAAACAAGATCATCGAGCTATCTGCACTGGATAAGAAATAAGACTATGAAAATTAAAGAAATACAGGACGAGATCGTAGACGAATTCTCGATGTTTGATGAGTGGGATGAGCGTTACCAGTATGTAATAGATCTGGGGAAATCATTACCGCTGATTGATACAGAATATAAAACTGAGAACAATATTATTAAAGGCTGTCAGAGCAAGGTATGGCTGCATGCCGAACAGCAGGACGGCAATGTAGTATTTACTGCCGATAGCGATGCCATACTTACCAAAGGGCTTATTGCTATTATGATACGCGTGTTCTCTAACCAGAAACCGGAGGCTATACTGGAAGCCAACACCGATTTTGTAGACGAGATTGGTTTAAAGGAGCATCTCTCGGCTACGCGTGCCAACGGACTGGTAAGCATGATTAAACAAATAAAAATGTATGCGCTGGCTTTTAGCGCCTAAAAATAATACTATTATGGAACAAGAAATAGACACAGCACAACTGGGCGAAGAGATTGTAAGGACACTTAAAACCATATATGATCCCGAAATTCCTGTAGATATATACGAGTTAGGGTTAGTGTATGATGTTATGGTAAATACCGATAATGAAGTTAAGATACTTATGACGCTTACATCGCCTAACTGCCCGGTGGCCGAAAGTTTGCCACTTGAAGTTGAGGAGAAAATTAAAAAAATTGACGGCGTAAGTGCTGCCGAGGTTGAAATTACCTTTGACCCGCCGTGGACCCGCGACCTTATGAGCGAAGAAGCTAAGCTGGAGCTGGGCATGCTTTAAGCTGCACGTTTGCAGTCACAGTCGCAATAACTTCAATCTAAACAAAAATGAACGTAGAAGAAGAAATAGTAAACAAAGTAGCCAACAGTGCCCTACAGGTTTTTGACCTTGAGGACTATTACCCCGAAGGTGAACGCGTGGCTTTAGATATATCTGGCTGGTTATGGGAAGGTTTTGTGCTTCGTGAAAAAGAGTTTCGCGAAACGCTGAAAAACTTCGACTGGTCGCAGTACATTAATAAATATGTTGCCCTTTACTGCAGTACAGATGCCATTGTGCCTGCATGGGCATACATGCTGGTTACCATAAGCCTTAACGGTATAGCAAAAAAAGTTACACAGGGAACAACAGAACAGCTTAACGTACTTATTTACCAGGAAATACTCGATGGGCTGGATTATGAGCCATACACCGGTAAACCTGTAATTATAAAAGGCTGCTCCCGCAAACCCGTACCACAGGAGGCATACACTCTGGCCACACAAAAACTGTTGCCTGTAGCCCGCAGTATTATGTTTGGCGAAGCATGCTCATCTGTGCCGCTATACAAAAAGAAGTAGCTTTTAACGCATAAAGGTTAGGTGTTTTTTTAGTGTTTGGCTATATTTGTAAGCAAACCCACACGAATTATGAAGAAGAATATACTTTTACTGCTAAGTTTGCTATGCATACTATCGCTTAAAGCCCAGGATGTTATAACTACAACATCGCCCACAGCCGTTAATGATACCGTGGGGCCGTGGACAAAAAAAGGTAATGCGTCCCTGCTTTTTAACCAGAGTACTTTTAGCAACTGGGTAGCCGGTGGAGAAAATAACGTATCGGGTAACCTTGGGCTTAATTATGATTTTAATTATAATAAAGGCGACTGGTCATGGGATAACAAACTTATAGCTTCTTACGGTATCGTAAAAACAAAGACCAGTGCGTTTGCAAAAAAGACCGACGACCGCCTTTACTTTAATTCGGTTTTAGGTAAAAAAGCTACAGAGCGCTGGTATTATTCGGCATTTGTAAACTTCAGGACACAGTTTACCAAAGGCTACCTTTATACTAAAGATGAAGCCGGTGAGCACAGGGAAGAGTACACTAACTTTCTTTCTCCTGCCTATTTATATGCAGGTATAGGTATGTTGTACAAGCGCGACGAGAACCTTAAAATAAACCTGTCGCCCGTTACATCTAAATTTACTTTTGTAGACAAAGCTTTTACATTGCCTAACGAAGAATATTTTGGTGTAAAAGAAGGAAAGACAATGCGATATGAATTAGGTTTTAATGCATCTATGTATTACAAGCTTGATGTTATTGCCAATGTACAGTTTGAAAATATCCTGAACCTATACTCTAACTACCTTGAAGATCCTCAAAATGTAGATATAGATTACCAGTTAAATATAGTTATGCGCATAAACCGTTACCTTACCACAAACCTTATGTTCCAGACTATTTATGATGATAATGCCTACCGTGGTTTCCAGGTTAGGCAGGTATTTGGTGTAGCGGCTAATTATGGATTTTAATCAGGATTTCAGATTTTAGATTGAGTTACATGTTTTCAGATACTCACACATACTAAAAATCAGTGTAAATTTGAGTAATTCATATTAAGAAAATACAAACAAAAAACCGGCCTGAGCCGGTTTTCTTATTCTTTTTCTTCAGCGTGATTATCTTTATAATCAGGGTATAAAAAGTTATTGTAAGGGAAACGGCTTATGTGTATAGCCCTAACCGCCTCGTATATCTTTTCGCGGAACTCCTCAAAATTTTCTTTATTGGTAGCCGAAATAAACAATGCTTTTTCTTCGCCCACTGTGCTCATCCAGGTAGCTTTCCAGTCTTCGAGCGTGTTATGGCGATTTGTTTTTTCGGTTATTAAATCGTCATGGTCTATAACAAGGGGCTTGTAAGCATCAATCTTGTTAAACACCATAATGGTAGGCTTGTCATTGCTTTTTATATCCTGCAGTATCTGGTTCACAGATGCTATATGGTCTTCAAATTCAGGATGAGAAATATCTACAACGTGTAGCAATAAGTCCGCTTCGCGCACTTCATCCAGCGTACTTTTAAAAGAGTCGATAAGCTGGGTAGGCAGTTTACGTATAAACCCAACGGTGTCGCTTAGCAGGAACGGAAGGTTTTTAATAACCACCTTGCGAACGGTAGTATCGAGCGTTGCAAAGAGTTTATTTTCTACAAATACCTCACTTTTACTAATAACGTTCATAAGGGTACTCTTACCCACGTTAGTATAGCCCACAAGAGCAACACGCACCATGGCGCCGCGGTTACCGCGCTGCACGCCCATTTGCCTGTCTATGGTTTTAATTTTCTCTTTAAGGAGAGCTATGCGGTCGCGCACAATTCGCCTGTCTGTCTCAATCTCTGTTTCACCCGGGCCACGCATACCTATACCACCACGTTGGCGCTCAAGGTGGGTCCACATACCCGACAGTCGCGGCAACAGGTAAATACATTGTGCAAGCTCTACCTGCGTGCGCGCATACGATGTTTCTGCACGCTGCGCAAAAATATCAAGGATAAGGTTAGTCCTGTCCAGCACCTTAATGTCCAGTATTTTTGTTATGTTTTTAGATTGCGAAGGCGAAAGTTCATCATCAAAAATAATGGTCTTTATGTCGTGTTCTTTAATATAGAGGTGAATTTCTTCTATCTTTCCCGTACCCAGATAGGTTTTAGGGTTGGGGCGTTCCATTTTTTGCGAAAACCGTTTTACCACCTGGCCGCCTGCGGTAAACGTAAGAAATTCAAGCTCATCAAGATACTCGGTTAATTTCTCTTCACTTTGCTGCTGTGTTACCACGCCGGCAATTATTGTTTTTTCAAAGGATATCGTTTCTTTTTCGAGCATTTTCTTAGTTTAAGTACTATTGCAAATTTACAAAAAATGTGCCGTTAAAATTTTACATAAACCATCATGTTATAATATAAACATCGAAATTTTTGTTAAAATTTAATAGAACGTTAACCATGTGTTATAATTTTATAAATTTGGAATTTACACATTATCTTAATCAAAACCGCTATGAACAAAACTACTTTAATGATTATCATGTTGTTAACGTCTTTTTTAGGCTTTGCCCGCCCGGCATTGCAGGCCTTTTAATGCGCTAAAATAAAGGCCAAAAGTTCTGCCGCAGTACATTTATGTAAAGATTTTACCACTTTACTAAATTTTGCCAAGGCATAAAAAAGAAACTATTTCTTTAAAACTTTTCCGGCCAACGCATATTTAAGCAAAAAAGTACCAAAAGGTTACTAAAAGCATAAATTAACCAATTAATATTTATAATAAGGTTGGCTTTACTGCTAAGAAAAGTTATACCTCAATAAAGAAAACCAAACACATGAAAAAAATATACCTTGCTGCATTATTGGCACTGGTTGGGATCGCCGATGCGTTAGCACAACAAGACCCCCACTACACACAGTACATGTACAACATGAATGTTATTAACCCGGCGTATGCAGGGTCAAAAGAGCACTTGTCCTTTGGCCTTTTGTACCGCAAACAGTGGGTAGATATCTCGGGTGCACCAAGCACCGGGACATTTTCGGGCCACAGCCCCGTGGGTAAAAATGTAGGCCTTGGCTTATCGGCCATAACCGATAAGATAGGCCCGGTAAACGAAACCAATGTATATGCTGATTTCTCGTACACCCTTAAGCTGGGCGGAGAGCACCGTTTAGCCTTAGGCTTAAAAGCAGGAGCAACGTTCCATAAAGTAGGGCTGTATGACGATATAGGCAACGGCTATGTACCGGCTCCCGGTGACCCTGCCTTTTCGCAAAACCTGAGCAAGACCTATTTTAACGTAGGTACGGGTATTTTTTACTACACACAAAAATACTATGTAGCCTTCTCTGTACCCAATATGCTAAAAAGCAAACACCTTGATTTTAATGGGGTTAACTACGGTTCAGAAGTATCACACTACTTTTTAACGGGAGGGTATGTATTCGAGATAGGTGATAACTTTAAGCTAAAGCCATCGTTCATGGTAAAATCAGCCTTTGGGGTAGACCCATCGATAGACGGGTCGCTTAACGCATTGTTCTTCGACAAGTTCGAGATAGGTGCCACCTACAGGGTAGACGACAGCTTTGGCGGAATGGTAAACTATGCCATAACCCCGAGCATCAAAATAGGCTATGCGTATGACCACATAACAAGCGACCTGAAGGTAACCACCCCTGCATCGCACGAGTTCATGCTGCTGTTCGACCTAAACTTCCCGAAAAAAGTATCACGTTCACCACGTTATTTCTAACCTAAAGCGACCCATCAAAACATGAAGAATTTATATATTACCCTTAGTTTTATGTTCGCCGCCACAGCAGTAACGGCACAAAACCAGGATACCGAAAAAGCAGATAAGCTGTATGCCCGCTACGAATATGTAGATGCCGCAAAAGCCTACCTTGACATAAAGAACAAAGACGCTTATGTAAATAAGCAGCTGGCAGAAACATATTACAATATGTTTAACACCAAAGAAGCCGTGACCTGGTTTGCCAAGGCAACAGAGACACAGCAGGATGCCGAGACCTATTACAAATATGCCCAGATGCTAAAGGCAGAAGGCAAGTATGAAGAAGCCAACAAGCAAATGGCAAAGTTTGCGTCATTAGCACCAAG
>NZ_KB899972.1 GCF_000378485.1 Flavobacterium rivuli WB 3.3-2 = DSM 21788
TCACCTTCAAAAGCATTTTGGGATGGTACCCAGGATTTCCTTCTTTACTATAGGCTTCAAGTAACGGCTGGATATTTATTTTCTCTACAACGGAGTTAATAACCCGGACCGGATGATGCGCAGGTATTAATTCATCAAACGAATGAGGGAAAAGAGTCGACTGGTTCTGGTTGTAGGGCTTAAATTTCATCGCTTAAAATATTGATAATCAATACTTGAATATAATAAAAAATAAACTTTCTGCCAAAAAAATGCATAAAAAAACCGCCTCAGTTTTGAGACGGCTTCTTTGTATTTATAATAATTGATACATTTAATTTTCTGAAGCTATGTAAGGGCTTTGCTCAAACGCTACTTTTTTAGATTTTGAAATTTTGGCTATACAGTAGGGTGTTGTTAGCATCATTGCAGCCATATCCTGGGGCTCACTCTCAATAATTTGCACAGTTGCAGTATCGCTTTCGCCATCTAATATAATTTTGCCAATACTTATACTGTAGCCACCTGTATTTTTCTGGCCCATAAATAAAGCCACCACATTACTCGTTGTAAAATCTATAGTAGGTACATCGCTAATATTTAGTTCGGCATAAAGCGCATTAAGTTTATCCTGAGAGTCTATAAACACATTTGCCTTTTTTTCCCTTCCACCGTTAGTTTCCTGCTTTAAAATATCAAATGTACCTGTGCCACCTATAGTTGGCGAGGCTGTTTTACAAGCCACAAAAAATGCTAATAGTAAACTAAGTGTAATTAATTTTTTCATACAAATTGTTGTTTTAATGCCCGGCGGTAAATTTGCTCATATAACGGAATTACTTTTTGGATATCAAATTCCTGAGCCACCTTAAGTGCATTTTGTTTAAATTCTGCAAGCTTTACTTCGTCTGATAATATTGATATAGCCTTTGCCGCCATATCATCTGTGTCTCCCACATTACCCATATACCCCGAATATCCATCACGGTTTACTTCGGGCAACCCACCGGCATTAGTAGATATTACCGGTACTCCTACCGCCATAGCCTCCAACGCTGCAAGGCCAAAACTTTCGGTTTCTGATGGTAAAAGGAACAAATCAGAAAAACAAAGTATCTCATTAATTTCATGGCTGTTGCCAAAAAATACCACTTTATCTGACAGGCCTAAATCTTCAACCTGTTTTTCGGCAGCGGCTTTTTCGGGGCCATCCCCTACCATCATTAAACGGGCAGGTATTTTTTTCTGTATCCCGTTAAATATCTTAATTACGTCAGGTATGCGTTTTACCTCCCTAAAGTTACTTATATGTGTAATTATCTTTTGGTTATCGGGTGCCATCATAGAACGCTTGCATGGATTTCCGGCAAGTTTATCCTGGCTTACCTCAATAAAGTTAGGTATCACAAAAATTTCACGTTTAATATCAAACAACCTGTACGTTGCATCTTTAAGATCCTGAGAAACAGAAGTTACCACATCGCTGTGGTTAATACTAAAACTAACTGCAGGTTTATAGAACGGATGGTTGCCCACAAGGGTAATATCTGTACCGTGAAGCGTGGTTACCATTGGTATTTTAATACCCTGCTCTTTCAGCATTTTTTTGGCCATGTAGCCCGCATAAGCGTGGGGTATGGCATAATGAACGTGCAGCAGCTCTATACCATGCAGCTTTACCATATCTACCAGCTTGCTGCTTAGTGCCAGTTCGTAAGGCTGGTAATGAAACAGCGGATACTCCGGTACGTGTACTTCGTGGTAATGTATATTGGGGTTTAGCGTAGCCAAACGTACAGGCTGCCTGTACGTTATAAAATGTATTTCATGTCCGCGGCGTGCCAGTTCAAGTCCTAATTCGGTGGCAACAACGCCGCTACCACCAAAGGTGGGGTAACATACTATTGCGATTTTCATAATCAATCTTTAATAAGGTAACGAAATTAATTAAAAAAAACGGTCGGGACCGTTTTTAAGTTGAAATTAACGTACTACTTGCCTTGCTAAAATTACTTAGTTTTTAAATTAGACTCATATATATCTATCCACTCCTGTAACGTCATTTTGCTTACTAACTGCCCAATAAGCTCATACGGAATTGTATTTATATTTTTAAAACGTACACAGCCCTTGCCCATATCAAGCTTGGTCTTTACATAGTTAGGGTATTGAGCCACAAACCAGTCATGAATGCTTTTATCTGCATAAATTGACATGGTGTACAATGCGATAAAATTCTTCTGGCTGGCTATACTTAAAAATGGCAGTGGCAATTCCGGCGTGCAATGGTAACCTGCCGGATACGTTTCGTGCGGTACCACCCACCCTAACATACCGTAAGTAATACGCTCGCTAAAACCCGGCGGCAGGTTTTCCACAATAACTTCACGTAGTTTTGTCATTGCAGTTTTTCTGTCATCGGGCAATTCATCTAAATATTGCTGTGGCGATGTAGCGGCTGATTGCATAATTAAAGCTAATAAAATTACAGATAGCGTTCTTTAAACACTTTTATATGATGATTTTGATGGCCTATAATTATAAACCCTAAAGCCCTTACCGAAGCACTATTGCCAGATGCTATCCCGGTTTTAAGCAAATCATCTTTACTGAAGGATTTAAACAGCATAATCGTACTTTGGCGTACCAAAGCAAGTTCGGTAAGCATTTCCTGCAACTTTCTTTCAGAGCCATTTGCTACAAGCCCATATTGTGTTTCATCAAATCCCGGTAACTCTGTTTTATCATTTCGTGCAAAGCGTAATGCCCTGTACGAAAATATCCTTTCGGTATCTATAAGGTGCTGTATGATATCTTTTATGGTCCATTTACCCTCCGCATAACGATAGTCATATTTATCCATAGGGATATCCTGCACAAAGCGGATAAAGTTATGCACGCTAACCTCAAGCTCTTCTGTAAGAGAACATTCATCACTTACTAATTGCAGGTAGGTACTGTAATATGCCGCATATTCATTGGGCTGTAAATCGGTAACTTTCATATTTTAAGCAGAATTCCGCGCAGCATTAATGTTGCCAAAAAGCGAACGGGTTACTATTTTTTCATACACTTCAAGCAGGGCATCGTTTTTTTTTCCATTTTTAATCTGCCTTATACTGTTAAGCGCATATTGCTGAATGGTAAGTAATGGCACAACTATATGCTCACGTATTTTTATAGAGGCACGGCCATCAGGATAATTTTCCATCAGTTCTTTGTAGCCTGATATTTTTAAAAGCAGGCGTTCTGTCTCTAAAAATTCGTTGTAAATAATCTCCCAGAACTCGCCAAATTCAGGATCATCTTTCATATAAGCAGTTAAAGGAAAGAATGACTTAGTAAGCGACATCATACTGTTTTCCAATAGTGTCCTAAAGAATAACGAATCATGATACAGATCACTCACCTTATCCCACTCCCCTTTTTTCTCATAAGCGGCAAGTGCTGTACCAAGGCCAAAAAATCCGGGAACATTTTGTTTTAACTGGCTCCATGATCCTACAAAAGGTATGGCACGGAGATCATTAAAATCAAGTTTACTATCGGTATTTCGTTTAGATGGGCGGCTGCCTATATTAGTTTTTGCATAATAGTTAAGCGTGCTCATTTTATCCAGGTAGGGTAAAAATTTATCGTGCCCTTTAAAAGCCATATATTTTTCGTAGCTTATTTTACCCAGGTCTTCCAGTAAGGCATGCTGCCCATTAGTAAACGGTTTGTCGTTTTTATTAAACACACCATTAGTAACGCCGGCACTTAAAAGGTTTTCAAGGTTAAAACGGCAGGAATCGAGTGTGCCAAAATTAGAGCTTATGGTTTGCCCTTGTATTGTAACCTGTATTTCCCTGTTTTCTATTTTAGGCCCCAATGATGCATAAAACTTATGTGTTTTACCACCCCCCCTTGCCGGAGGTCCACCACGGCCATCAAAGAACACCACTTTTACATCGTGCTCACGTGCCATTGTAGTAAGGTTCTCCTTAGCCTTATAAATACCCCAGTTAGCCATAAGGTAGCCACCATCTTTAGTGCCGTCGCTAAAGCCAAGCATAATCGTCTGGCGGTTGCCGCGCGACTTTAAGTGTGCTGCATAACGCTCATTTTCATACAGCAATTTCATAACATGCCCTGCATCTTCAAGATCATCCACAGTTTCAAAAAGCGGTACAATATCTACAGGAGGGTTTTTCCAGCCAAGCAGGCTAAACATGGTAAGCAGCTCCAGCACATTGCGGGCACTCTCGTTATTGCTTATTATATAACGGTTACAGCCACGCTCCCCATTATTGTCCTGTATGGTTTTTATGGCAAGTATAGACTCTAATGTTTTACGTGTATCTTCCTCGTCAAACTGGTCCGGAGTAATAGAAGCTTTAAGATTGCCCAATACTTCCAGTTTTGCCTTCTCCTCTAAATCAGCATAGCCGGCAACACTTTTATTATCTGCCTCAATGTGCTTAAGCACATCGGCAAAAACGGTATTGTGTATCTTACTGTTCTGCCTTATATCCAGCGATGCAAAGTAAAACCCAAAAAGGTTTACTTTATTTATAGTACAATCTATAACATCAAGATACAACGACTGGTGCTTGGCTATTATAATTTCCCTCACTTCAGCAAGGGTCTGTTTTAACTCATCAAGGGTAATAAATAACTCTCCTTTAGAATAAAATACAGATCGGTACAGCTTATTTTCGAGGTCGGCAATTTTATCATGCACACCGTCAAATGTAAGTTTACGCTTTAGCGCTTTAACATCCTGGTAGTAACATTTTAATATCGTAGTACGCAGCTTGTCGGCAACGCTAAGGGTAATCTCTGTAGTAACAAACGGGTTACCGTCGCGGTCGCCTCCCGGCCAGAAACCAAAAGAAATTACCGGGCTTGCAGGCAATTCTCCATTGTAAACAGTATCCTGCAGGTACGATGTTATATCGCCTGCTGCTTTATAAAACACATTTTCTAAATACCATAACAGGCTTATAGCCTCATCATAAGGCGTTGGCTTTTCCTTTTTAATAAAAGGCGTTTTGCCAAGCTGCGCAAGTAAAGTTTTTACATCGCCCAGGCTGTTGTCTTTTATAGCCTGTGTTAAATCGGTAATTATTCCCAGTACAGAACCCGGATAGAACTGAGTGGGGTGAGCGGTAAGCACGGGCCGAATACTAAAATCTTCAAGAAAATCGCGAAGCTCCTGCATTTGCCCGTGGCTTTCGGCCTTTTCGCGGCTTTCACGCAGCGAGCCACTACCCTCCAGGTTATTCAGGTTGCTAAATGCAGCATCTTCTATAGCATCAAACAGCACTATCTGGCGCTCTACATACTGTATAAAGCGAAACATGAGGTCAATCTTTTCCTTCTCGGTAGCATCGGTAAGGTATTTATCGGCAAATTCATTAAAAATCCCTTCCGGGCTTTTGCCGTTTTTAAAACCCTCGTCGCAAATTTCAGAAAACAGCGGCAATAACACCCCCGTATTATCTATAGCCCTAAAGGGCAGTGTTATAAATATACTGTTGAAAAGCTGGTATTTAAGCTGAACATCTTCATTAAAACGTTCTATTCTGGTAGCAGGATACATGTATTATATTTTTTGTTGAATTTAATAAAAAACCCCCATGTGTAAAACATGAGGGTCTTAATATTTTGATAAAAAATCTTACAAGTCTTTAAAGATAGTATGCATCAGCCTTTTCTTATCGTTAATGCTTTCTTCAAGAGATATCATCGTTTCTGTCCTGTAAACACCTTCAATATCATCAATCATAAAAATAACTTCTTTAGCATGCTTTGTATCTTTTGCCCTTATTTTACAAAAGATGTTAAACTTACCTGTAGTTACGTGTGCAACGGTTACAAAAGGTATTTCGTTTATCCTTTCTAATACAAACTTGGTTTGAGATGTATTATGAAGAAAAACGCCCACGTAAGCTATAAAAGAATATCCAAGTTTTTCATAATCAAGAGTAAGCGAAGAACCCATTATGATACCTGCATCTTCCATTTTTTTAACCCTAACATGGACAGTACCCGCAGAGATCAAAAGTTTTTTTGCAATATCAGTAAACGGCACCCTTGTGTTGTCAATCAGCATGTCTAATATTTGGTGATCAACTTCATCTAAACGAAATTTGCTCATAAATGTGTGTTTTTAAGGTTTATGTATCTGGTCGATGTCTTGTACAATGTTAAATTTTACATTTATAAGAAATACGCTGCTTCAACCTCCTGTCCGTTAACAAATTTTCTGCTATTATCGAGAAGAAAATCTGCTTTTTCATCTAATTTAGGGAATTTAGAGCCATCTAATCCAGTAAATTCTGCGCCGTTACAGTCGATTTCTGCGTGCCCAAACTTACCTTCCAGATTACCTATTTCGCTAATAATAGCTTGAAATATTACAGAATTATCAATTAACTCTTCCTTATATTGTGATGCAAAATTCGTGAATTTTTCTTTATTTTCATAATTAATTTTAACTTTTTTGTATATGATATCATAAAATATAATCTTATTTTGAGGAATATTAAAATAATCATCGTTTTTTGCATTACCTACAACGTTTTCGTAAATTGATTTAAATCCTGAAAATAATGCAAAAAATATAAATTTTCTCGTTTTCTCCCTTTCGTAATCCTTTTCGTAGTGTCCGGCCTCAAAAAGTATGGTAGGAACGTTAAGCGACTGAAACATATCGCCAATGCAATTTATATTAAAAGAATCGTCAAACCTGCCCACCTGCCCCGGTATATAAGCCTGCAGTGTGTTATTCATTGCTACAATAATATCTATGGCCTTTTGGCGTACATTATTTATTTCGCGCGCCTCATTATATGATGGCGCCAGAAAAGATACCGTAGCCGGCTTAGGTGTATCCCCTACACCAAATATGGTGCGCTGGTCGTGCATGTTATAACAATAGTCCGGTTTAAAATCTTCAAAGGCTTTTCTTAATATCCTGCTTTCGGGCTGAGTAAGGCTTACCGAGTCCCTGTTAAGGTCTACAGTGTTTGCATTAGCGCGCGTATAAAGTACAGCGCCATCAGGGTTAACTATTGGTAAAATGTAAAAAGTAAAATAGCTTAAAAGCTCCTTTGCAAAAGCATCTTCACTTTGCAGGTAGTTTAAAAAATCAAATACTGCTTTTGTAGTTGTAGATTCGTTACCGTGCATTTGCGACCATATAAATATCCGCACGTTTCCTGTACCTGCTTCTATAGCATATATTGAACGATTCTGAGCAGAAGTACCAAGTGTACCAACTTTAAAATTTAATTTTAATTTAGTGAGCAATGGCTCTATATGAGCATTAGTAATATAACGGCCGCCCAGTTGCGCAGCTTTGTGTGTATTGTAAATTATCTCTAAATTCATGTGTGTTTATTGAATTACAAAAGTAAACATTGTGCTTTTTACATTTGTAAACAGAAATAAACATCGATTATATTACAAATGTAAACTATTGTTTAGCTTACCAATTAAAATATTTAAATAGCGTTATTAATTTGTATGTAATATATACACAATCAGAATATTAAATAAACCTATGTGTATTATTAATTTAATACTTTTACGGTCTTAGAATACATGTTTGTTTACATCAAATTTATTGTTTACATTTGTAATAACAAATAAGTTTACAATGCTAAACATAGATGACTTTATAAAACGGCTCGAAATTCTGTTAGATTATTATTCTATTTCCGCCTCTGTATTTGCCGATAAACTTGGCGTGCAACGCTCCGGCCTTTCACACTTAATGTCTGGCCGTAATAAACCGAGCCTTGATTTTGTAATGAAAATTACAGAGAGTTTTCCGGATGTAGACCTCTACTGGTTGCTGAACGGCACAGGAGATTTTCCTAAAAAAGAAGGTGCCGCGCAAATAATATCGCAACCTGTTGTACAGCCTGACCCTGCTCCTGCCCAACCTATAGCAGAGCCTGTAGAGGTTATACAGGATCTTTTTTCGGTAGCTACCGAAGTGCCGCAGCAAGCCACTGAAAATAAAAAGCAGAATGAAATGATTGAGAAAATTATAATTGCACCAGGAGATATAGAGCGTATTGTTGTGTTTTATAAAAACGGCATTTTTAAAAACTATAACCCCGAAAATTAAAAAACCCCGATTGCTTTATAAAAAGCAGCCGGGGCCATTAACCAATAAAACAAACACAAATTATCTTTAAAACCCTTCTAAAAGTATATCGTTATAGTGATATTGTTTTACCGGTTAGATATCTTTGCTTATATAAAATTACAACCCTTAATTGTTAATTATTAAGAACGTAACGTTAAACTGTTCTTAATGTTGAATTTTATAGTTTGCTCTACTATTATTTTTCCTGCATGATTTTGTGCTCTTCAAAGAGCAACTTAATATTCTCGTAAGAATTTTTAAGTGCCTCCTTAATCTGTTCCGGGTTTAGCCACGCTACTTTAGTAATGCCCTCGTTTTCCTGGCCTTCAAGCACACCACTAAAATTGGTCTTCATTTCATACCAATGCGTAACTTTAAGCTTAAACTGCCCGTGTCTTTTAAACACATGGTAGGTTTTTTGCAGCTTATCTATAATTCTAAGTCCGCTCACGCCGGTTTCTTCCTCTACCTCGCGCATGGCAGTATCTTCCATCTCCTCGCCCTTTTCAACACCCCCTTTAGGCAGGTCCCACTTACCATTCCTGAATATAAAAAGCACATTACCGTCCTTATTATACACAAGCCCGCCACCGGCCTTTGCCACAGGAATTTTTTCCTTTAACATCTTAAGGGCAAGTTTTTCATCAGGATGGTATAAAAAAGCTTTATCAATCTTATTATTAAACATCTTAATAATAAGTTGCTCAAAATCAACCGTCTCCAACAAAAACATTTGGAAATCGGTTTCTTTTTCAACAGTATTTGTCAAAAAAAGAGGCTTATCGTTTATAAAAACTTTATACATTTGCAATATGATTTTTAATACAGACACCGCTAAAAAAACAGCCGAATTGCTTTTACAAATAAACGCAATTAAATTAAATCCTAAAAATCCTTTTACGTGGGCTTCCGGATGGAAATCGCCTATTTATTGCGATAACAGGATAACTCTCTCATTTCCACCTATAAGAAATTATATAAGGGAAGAATTTTCTAAATATATAGAAAAAGAATTTGGTAAACCAGATGTTATTGCCGGTGTGGCCACAGGTGCCATAGGCATAGGTATACTGGTAGCCGAATATATGGGACTACCCTTTGTATACGTACGTCCTGAGCCTAAAAAGCATGGCCGCCAAAACCAGATTGAGGGCTTTTTACAAAAAGGGCAAAATGTGGTTGTTGTTGAAGACCTTATAAGTACCGGTAACAGCAGCCTTATGGCTGTTGAAGCATTACGCGAGGCCGGCGCTAATGTAAAAGGCATGGTTGCCATATTTACGTATGGGTTTGACGTATCTGTAGAAAATTTTAAAAAAGCTAATGTAAACCTGCATACACTGGGCAACTACAATACTTTGCTGGAACTTGCTGTTGCAAAACAATATATTACCGAAGCTGAACAGGAAACACTAAAAGAATGGAGCAAAAGCCCATCTACGTGGTTACAGGAAGAGTAAACCGTAAACGATAATTTATTTATTTTTCGAATAAAAATTGTTGATAAAATTATTTGAGAATAATTCGTAATATTAAAATTTAACAGTATTATTGCCGCACGATATCAACAATTAAATATTACACCAATGAAAAAAATTATTTTATTCCTTGCATTAGCATTAAGTACAGCATCATTTGCACAAATTAAAAAAGTAGATAAAGCTGAATTGGCTGCATCATCAGGTGAAGTGATTGGTAAAATAGAACCATTTGCCCAGGGAGTGGAAATGGAGTGTGTTAAAAATGGAAATACTTACACCTTTACTTATAAGGACTATCAGTACAAAACCATAGACCAGAGAGCTTCTTTTTCATTTGAAGATATAGATAATGCATTCGAAGATTTTTACAAAACGGCCATCGACGCTTTTGAGACTAAGCCTAAAGAATCTATAATGATAGAAACCAAAGATCAGTATATATTTATATCATACAGTAAAACAATGGGAATAGGATCGGTAAGTTTTAAATCTACTTCGTCTAAAGCAAGTGGCGCACCTATGAGCTTTACAAAAGAATTCAACAAAAAGCAAATTGAAAAACTTTTTGGCAAAAAGAAATAATTAAATTAGCCATATAAATCTTTAAAAATGAATTTAGACAGCCCTAAGGTTACCGTTAAAAAACCTGCACAATATATATTTGATGCGCTTAGCGATGTTAAGAACTTTGAAAAGTTGATGCCGGATAATATTGCCAAGTTTGAAGTAACCGGAGAAGAGTCGTTTATTTTTGCTTTAAAGGGTATGCCTGAGATAAAGCTTAAAATGAAAGAAAAGCAGGCACCCAACAAACTTATACTTGGTGCTGCCAGCGATAAGCTCCCTTTTACCCTTACCGGTAACATTAATGAGGTTAGTGCCGACTTAAGTGAGGTACAACTGCATTTTGATGGTGAGTTTAACGCCATGATGGCCATGATGATTAAAGGGCCAATAACAAAGTTTATAGAAACGCTTGCTAACAACATGCACAAGCTTTAAGATAATACAAAGATAACAGGGCCTTTCAGTTTTTACTGAAAGGCTTTTTTATTTTTACAAATTGCGGTTAAAGATTTTATAAAACAATATTGTGGCTAAAAGCTTTTCTGTAAATTTAACAAACCTTAAAAATAAACAATCATGAGCGATCTTAATGATTTTGAACTACCGTATGACCTTGCCGACCAAATGGCGGAACAGGAGCTGGTAGAAATACATATAGGAGATGTAAACCTGCCTACAGGGCAGATCATTGCATCCGACCCGTTTTTTGCAGCAGAACAAAGACCCTTTGCACGTACAGTAGAGCCTGATAAATATCCTGTTCACATTTATATGGCAGAGATAGACAAGCTGCACAACAGGATTGCTTATGCTAAAATAAAATTCAGGCCGGAGGCTCCCACAAAATGGGTACTGGCACTTACTGATGATATGACCCAGGAAGAACTTGATGACCTGGGCGAAGATGAATTTTACGGTTTCCCTGTAGAGTCTGGTCTTGCATCATTTCTTGATGCTGAAACCAATGAGCAATTTGCAAAGAAGATTGAAAAACTGCAGGAGGCAAATCCTGATGGTAATTTTTATGATGATGTGCTTGCCGCAGAATTTTTAGAATACTCAGGAAAAAATAATTTTTCGCGCGAACTGGGCGACTGGAACGACCATAAGGTTAACGAAGATTCAGATAATAATGTACTTATGTTTGCCGCTGGTTGGGGAGACGGCTACTACCCTGCTTACTGGGGCCTTAACGATGATGGCGATGCCGTAGAGCTGGTAATAGATTTCCTTCTTGACGAATTTGAAGATACGGAAGGTGACGACGAAGATGAGGATACTGAAGAATAAAATATTTTTTTGAAAAGTATAAAAAAACCGCATTAACAACAGCAAGCATACTCTATGCATCCGGCTACTGGTTAATGCGGTTTTTGCTTTATTTACCGGCCGCCCTGCGGGTATCTATTATATAAATAATTTTCCAGTTGCCACGATCGTTAAATAACTGGAAAGAGTTAACACCTTTATGGCTTAGTTTTCCGTTGGCATAAAATTCATACGGCGCCCATACATGTGCCAGGGTACCATCTACCTGTACTTTGTAACTCAGTATCTTCTCCTCTATTTTCAGGTTTTGCGGTATGCGCGCTACCTGTTTGTAATATTCGCCGGCTGTTTCAAAATCGAGTTTGCCCTCCCCCATGTGTTCTGTAACAGATTCCAATATCAGGTTTTTATAACTCACCGATTGCATTTTTACGGTATCGCGTGTTTGTAAACCGTCAAAAAACGTTTGTATCGTTTTTTTAATTTCGCCCTCCTGGGCAAAAATGCCTTGTGCACAAAGCATTATCGAAATAATAAATAGCTTTTTCATGTCTTTTTTATTTAATGTGCCACAGGTTTGGTTAATGCCGGGTATTATAAACATGGTAATTAAACCAAAACCTGCAACCTAATCTTAATGCAATTTACTACATTTACCGCCTAAAATTTCAAAGAATATGTCAGTCGCTAAAAAAGATTATAAAAGAGTAACTACAAAATCGTTAATTGAGATGAAAGCCCACGGCGAAAAAATCTCTATGCTAACAGCTTACGATTTTACAATGGCAAAAATTGTAGATACTGCCGGTGTAGATGTAATACTGGTAGGCGATTCTGCCTCTAATGTAATGGCGGGGCATGAAACCACGTTGCCTATAACGCTCGACCAGATGATATACCATGCATCATCTGTAGTGCGTGCTACTAATCGTGCCCTTGTTGTGGTAGACCTTCCCTTTGGGAGCTACCAGTCAGATCCTAAAGAGGCGCTGCGTTCTTCTATAAGGATAATGAAAGAAAGTGGTGCCCACGCCTTAAAACTGGAAGGCGGCAGCGAAATTAAAGATTCTATAAAAAAAATACTTAACGCCGGTATACCTGTAATGGGACACCTGGGGTTAACACCACAAAGCATTTATAAATTTGGCTCATATACCGTTCGTGCCAAAGAAGAAGAAGAAGCTGATAAACTTATTGAAGATGCTAAAATGCTGGAACGTGTAGGTTGTTTTGGCGTAGTATTAGAAAAAATACCGGCTAAACTGGCACAAAAAGTAGCCGAAAGCATTTCTATACCCGTAATAGGCATAGGTGCCGGTGGCGGAGTTGATGGCCAGGTACTTGTAATACACGATATGCTTGGCATGAATAACGAGTTTAGCCCTCGTTTCCTGCGCCGTTATATGAACCTTTATGAAGGTATGACAACTGCTATAGGCAAATATGTAGAAGATGTAAAGTCTAAAGATTTCCCTAACGAGAAGGAGCAATATTAAATTTAGATTTTAGATTTTAGATTAAGCTTCACTCTTGCTTAAAAACCCTGAAAGGGTATAACAAAATAGCGTGGGGCATCGCCCTCCGTTAATAAAAACAGGTATTAGTTACCCAGCAAAACAATCCCCTTTGAAAATAGTATCCGACAAAAATAATTTACAGGTAATATACCAGGACAACCACATTATAGTGGTTAATAAGCGTGTAGGCGATATTGTACAGGGCGACAAAACCGGCGATAAACCCCTTAGCGATGTAGTTAAGGAGTATATTAAAGATAAGTATGATAAGCCCGGAGAGGTCTTTTTGGGAGTGATACACAGGCTGGACAGGCCCACTACCGGTATTGTTGTTTTTGCCCGTACAAGCAAGGCGCTTACCCGTTTAAATGAACTTTTTAAAAACCGCGAAACTAAAAAAACCTATTGGGCTGTGGTAAAAAAACGTCCTGAACAGGAAACGGGTACGCTGGTTCATTACTTAAAGCGCGACGAAAAGCGCAATACCTCTAAAGCGCATAGCAAAGAAGTGCCCGAAAGCAAACAGGCAAGCCTTGATTACAAAATAATTAAGCAGCTTGATAATTACACAGTACTGGAAGTAGACCTGCATACGGGCCGCCACCACCAGATACGTGCCCAGTTGGCAGCCATAGGATCGCCCATTAAAGGTGACCTTAAATATGGTGCCGACCGCAGTAACCCCGATGGTGGTATTAACCTGCATGCGCGTAAACTTGATTTTACACATCCCGTTACAAAAATACCGCTTAGCCTTACCGCGCCGGTTCCCGATGAGTCGGTATGGAAGAGTGTGTAAAAGGCAGCAGGGTTAAAAATACCCACTAATAGGTATTTTAAGAGTGTTTTTTATTGTGGTACTTAGCATTGTTTTAAATTATTTAAGTAGATAATTGACAAATTATCAATATTACAAAGCTTTGGTAATTAAAATAATAGTAAATTAGTATACCAACAATAACCAAACACCCATTATGAAAAAACCTTTACTATACCTGCTGGTTTTATTTAGTACGGGAGTATTTGCACAGGAGCATTTTTCCGGCATTAATACTTCCCGTCGCACCGGCCTGCTAAATGCAAACCTTAACCCTGCCGAACTCGTTAACCTTAAAAATACGTATGAAGTTAACGTGTTTAATTTTAGCGCTAACGTTTCTAACAACAAAGTAACCTTTGGCGACCTTGTGGGTGGCGAAGAAGATTTTGAAGAACTGCTCTTTCGCGGTAATGAACCTGTAAACCTGCGTGCCGATATTGATATTTTAGGGCCTGCCTTTGGCTTTAAAATAGAAAAGTGGGCCTTTGCCATAACATCTGCTGCAAAAGTTAAGGCAAATCTTACAGATGTAGATGTAAACCTGGGCAGCTCTGTTACCTCATCTGTAGGTAATGCTATATTAGGCACCGGCACAATCAGTACAAACTACAACCAAAGGGTTGCTGCCACAACATGGGGCGAAATAGGCCTTTCTGCTGCACGCGAAATTTACAGCGATGACACCAACAAATTTTCTGCTGGTGTAACCTTTAATTTTCTTTTCCCGGGATCTTATGCGAATATGAGCGTAGACAGGCTTAGAGGCCGTATTACCGAAGTGACCGGCAATGCGACACTTAGCGATGCGCAGGCCAATATTAATTTTGCATACTCCGGCTCCCTTGCCAATGATTTTACTGACAGTGGTAACTTTACCGACTTTTTTGCCGGCGGGCTTAGCGGTTTTGCAACTGATATTGGTTTTAATTATCAATGGCTCGACACCCAAAAAGATGATTCCTATAAGCTAAACGCGGGCGTTTCGCTTAAAAACCTGGGCAGCATGACCTTTAAGGATGACAATAACGTATCTAACAATTACAACCTTAACATACCTGCCGGATCCGGGCTTAACCTTAACCAGTTTAATGGTGTGAGCAACATACAGGAAATTGAGGATGTGCTTATACAAAGCGGGTACCTCTCACAAACATCATCTGCAAAAGATTTTAAAGTAAAACTGCCCGCTATGTTTGCCGCCTATGCCGATTATAATGTATATGGTAACTGGTACGTAACGGGCTACATACAGCAAAAACTTAAAGACGACGAAACCAACAACCAGATAGCTATTCAGAATTTAGGCACCATAACGCCACGCTATTCACTTAATTCTTTCGAGGCTTATGTACCTCTGTCCGTAAGCGAAATTGCAGGATTTACAGCCGGTATAGGCTTTAGGTTTGGTGGTTTCTTTATCGGGTCGGGTTCCATATTATCTGCCGCCGTAAGCGATACCGACCAGGCCGACGCTTATATGGGGTTCAGGTTCGGGTTTTAATAAAAAAATATGCATATAATGGCAGCCACATTAAATTGTGGCTGCTTTTTTATTGGCTAAAGTGCTAAATTGATGGTAAAATAGCATGGCAGCAACTTAATAATCCATAAATTCATACTACCAAAAAACAAACAATTATGAAATGGGGAGGCAGAAGACAAAGTGATAACCTGGAAGACCGCCGTGGCGTTTCCGGAGGGCAGGTAGCAGCAGGTGGTGGTATTATAGGTGTTATAATACTGGTCATTAATATGTTTATGGGTGGCGACTCTACCGTGCTAAACGACATTAATAACCAGCTGCAACAAGGCAATCAAGGTGGCGAACCTGTAGAACTTACAGCGCGCGATAAAGAAATGGGCGAAATGGTAAACGCCATACTCGTTGACACGGAAGATGTTTGGGCAAAAATATTCTCTGAAAATGGAAAAACTTACGAAGACCCCAAGCTTGTATTGTTTCGCGATGGTGTGCAAACCGGCTGCGGTAATGCATCGTCATCGTCAGGGCCATTTTACTGCCCTGAGGACAGAAAAGTGTATATGGATCTTGCCTTTTTTGACGAACTGCAAACACGCTTTGGTGCTAAAGGTGGCGATTTTGCCATTGCCTATGTTATAGCCCATGAGATTGGACACCATGTGCAAACCTTATTAGGAACATCGGCTAAAGTGAGGCAGCTTCAGGAACAGGGCAACGAAACCGAAGCCAACAGGCTGTCTGTAGGTTTAGAGTTACAGGCTGATTTTTATGCCGGTGTATGGGCGCATTATGATGAAAAGATGAACAGCATTCTTGAAGAGGGCGATATTGAAGAAGCGCTTAGTGCCGCCAATGCCGTAGGCGATGATGCTATACAAAAACGCATGCAGGGCAGCGTTGTACCCGACTCCTTTACCCACGGTACATCGGCACAGCGTATGTACTGGTTTAAAAAAGGCTTTGAGAGCGGCGATATAAAACAGGGCGATACTTTTGCCGAGGTAAGGTAGCGACCAATAACATAAATATAAAAGGGGCTATGAGAGATGTTACGATCTGCATAGCCCCTTTAATTTTATAGCAAAAATTTGCTAATTATTCTTTTTGGCATTCATAATCTGCCACTGGTCATTAAGGTATTTTACCTTGTGTACCTCTTTCATTATCAGTTCGTGTTCCTCGGCATAAAAGTCGGAATTTTTATCCTCCTCTGCATCAAGGTCTGCTGCCCTTTCCAGCAGGTTATCCATTACGGGCTGTAATTTGTCTTTAACTATTTGTGGCATAGCAGTAAACAGTTGCTCTAATTCTTGTTTAAACATGGCTTGTATTTTTAATTCTTTTTATAAAGCATTAGTGTAATAAAGGTACAAAAAATAAAGTAAATCTAAATCATCCAAATCGGCTCTGCATACTATACTAACCTGAATAATTGCGTTATATTTACCCCGGAAAAAACGTAGACCTAACCATGCTTAAAAAATTCCTGAGTTATTTTATACCGGTAAACATTGTAAAAAAACAATCGGATATCAGCCATAATCTTGAGGTTACTTATAATAACGGCCAACTGGTACTCGACTCTAAAAACACAAACTATTCTTACGGCAGCCTGCAGCGCATACTGCGCAAGGGGTTAAAATATATTGGTTTTGAGCGTATAAAAGGCTTTAACAGCATATTAGTTTTGGGTGTGGCAGGTGGCAGTGTTATAAAAACGCTGGTAGACGAAATAGGCTATAAAGGCAATATTACCGGAGTAGAAATAGACCCTAAAGTAATAGATATTGCCAATACTTACTTTAAACTTAGCGAAATTAAAAACCTCGAAATAGTAATTTGCGATGCCTTCGAGTTTGTATTAAAATCTAAAAATAAATACGACCTCATTATTATAGATATCTTTAAAGATGCTGTAATGCCTAATTTTTTATTTGAAGATTTTTTTATAAACCATGTAAATGCAATGCTCAATGTTAATGGCTTTATACTTTTTAATACAATGACCTTAACACAGGAACATAAAGACAGGAATATATTGTACAGGGCGCATTTTAACGACGATTATTCGGTACGGATGTACCCAAAAGTTGAAGACCATAATGAGCTTTATACTATTAAGAAGCTGAAGTGATTTTTAAACTTATAATATTGTTTTAGCCTTCAAACCTCTTTCGAAAAGAAAAATCAGGTTGGTGCATGGCTATTTCGTTAGTGCTTGTTTCGAGTTGCGCCTCTCTTGCATACACAAACATTTTTTGTTCGTAATCAGCAATTGCAGCTTCAATAGTTTCAAATTTTCCATTGGTAAGATTGTCCGATAAAATCAACGCATCCATAAGCCCCGTATTCACTCCCCTGCCTGCAAAAGGTGGCATCACGTGGGCAGCATCGCCAATAAGCGTTATGGGCATGGGGCGGTCATCTTGCCATAGGTATTCCAACGGAAGTTGTCTTGCAGGCAATCCCACAAAAAAAGCTGTCACGCTAAATAACTGCCTGTAACATTCGTGCCAGTGCAAAAACATATCTGAAAGAAACGCAGCAATACTTTCTTTATCCTGAAAATCTAACCTGTTACTACTAAGCCATTCTTCTGGTTTTCTAAAAGTTACATTGTAGGTCAGTGCGCCGTTATTATCCGGGTTGGCAACAAAGTTAACACCGTTGCCCGTGGTCATGAGTATGTTATTGTTACAAAGCTTATAAAGTTCAGGACAATTTATTTGCGGCGTGGGTACTTCCCCCTGTATAATAAAAGTCCCTGTATATTCGGCAACACCATCGGTAACATACTTTCTTGCCGCTGACATTCCTCCATTGGCACAAATAACAACATCTGCAACTGCATCGGGCTGATTATCAAAATGTAAAAGCCATTTATCATTAACTTTAGTAAGCGATGTAAATTTGCTGTCCCAAACAACTGTATTACCCAATAAGCTGTTTAGCAACAACTGCCTTAAATCGTTCCTGTTTATTTCGGGGGTTTCGTGTTGGGGCGGTACAGAGAACAATATGTTGCCCTTATCGGTTATGGTTCTTCCCATGGGTTTTGCCATTGCAAAATAATCGTTGAGCAATCCAGCTTTCTTTAATGCCACCTGTCCGGAATCTTCATGCAGGTCGAGCGTACCGCCCCAAATCCTTGCTCCTGAGTGTTTATCCCTTTCATACACGGTAATATCTATTCCCTGCTGCTGTAGTAACCTTGCCATTGTAAGCCCAACTGGACCCGCCCCTATTATGGCTACTTTTTTATCTTTAAGTATCATGATGTTGTATTATTAATTACAACACAAAATTCGGGAACACTCTTATCTTAGGATTGTACAAATACGACAAAATCATTAATGCTAAAAACCTTTCGAATTTCTAATCCTTATTGCTTCTTCAGTTCGTAGAATGAAATTTTCACGAACATTCAATTCGGCCATAGCCTGAACTTCGTCAATGAACGGCCGTAAATTTTTGTTATAATCCCGGAATGCCAATTCAAAATCGCCATTGTGTGTTTGTAAAGCATCGGCTAATGCTGCAGCCCCCTCCATAGATAATGATGCACCCATTCCCGCAGCAGGCGAAGCGCAATAACCGGCATCGCCTACCAAAGCAACCCTGCCTTTTGTCCACGATGGCATTTTAATAAAAATTATTAGCCTGCTGTATCTCACTTAGCAACTCTTTTGTCCTCCAACCCTCTCCGGCAAACTGGTCTAAAATAATTTTTCGCTGTTGCTCCTCATTACGATAATTATAGGGGATTTCTTTTTCTGAAAGGAAGCAAAAAACAATGTCGGTCTTATTTTTGTAAGCATTAAGTGTAATTGCTTTGCCCGGCACGTTAAACATTTGCATTGTTTTTTGTTTTATAAGCAGCTTGTTTACTATAGTAACAGAAAAATAAGCTTCCAGAAAATGTGTGTATTCTGCTTCATGTCCAAACCATATTTTCCGCACACCCGAATGCATACCGTCGCAGCCAAATACCAAATCATAGTCCTGTTGCACGCCGTTCTTAAAAGTGACTGTTATACTATCTTCGGTTTCGTGTAATGCAGTTATACTGTCATTGAAAATAAATTCCACTTCATTTTTAAGAGTATCAAATAAAATACGGACAAACTTATCCCTTTCAATTTCTATTTCATCATCAGCAAGTTCTACACCTTCGCCACTCACTACCATTACATTTTCTGTAACATCATCGGCATTTTTAAATTCTATCGTTTCAACATTCAGCCTTTCTGAACACAGTTGCTCAAAAATGCCCATACGCTTTGCGATTTCTACTGTTGTACCTTTAATATCAACAGCTGTACCGTTAGTTCGGGGTGCGTTTGCAATTTCAACAACGGTAACTTTATAGCCCAGTTTGTTCATCCAGTAAGCTGTTGACAGCCCCGCCATACTTGCTCCAGAAATAAGTACTTTTTTATCTTTAAATAATTCCATTTTGTACGATTTTATGTTACTGCAAATGAACACAGTATAAAAAAGAAAAAAAATGGCGATACGCAGTAAGTATTGTACTAATCGTGGTTTTTATTTCTAAAAGTTACAGCGGTCATTCCTGTTACTTTAGTAAATAATCGCGAAAAATAAGGATAGTCATCATAGCCTAAAACTACAGCGATTTCTTTTACTGATGTATCAGAATGATATAGCAGGCGTTTAGCTTCTAAAATTATACGTTGATGTATATGATAGGAGACAGGATGTCCGGTGGTGTTTTTAACACATTCGTTAAGGTAGGCAGTAGTTATATTTATTTTCCCGGCATAATCGGCAGGACGTTTAATGGTGGTGTAGTTACGCTCCAGCAGTTGCCGGAAAGTTTTAGCCACACTTTCAAACCGCGAGAGTGCATCGGCAGGTTTAGATTGTTCTAAATATTGCGCAATAACTAATGCAATCAAAGTATTGCAGCTGTCTTTTAATAATGAGTGATGCAGCTTGTTGTTTTTTAGTCCGAATAATTTTACGGTAAGCGATGTTGCGTCAGTAATTAAAGAAAAGGTTTCAGGGCTTAGTTTTAAAGGTGCAGCCGGTGTAATATCCTCCAGTAAATTTAGGTATTCAGGGTTCAGGTTTTCGTTGTCAATAGCCCAGCTGCTTACAATTACATCGTTAAAAGCAGTGGTGCGATGTACCTGGTCCGGATGCAGGTAAATTACCGATGGGGATACAATGGTATATTTCTGGAAATCAATTTCAATATCTACAGTTCCGCTTTCCAGTAAAAAAAAGGAATGGCGGTCGTGGCGGTGCGATTCTTTAGCCTCGTCGCTTTCCAAAATCGCTTTATCGTGGGCTGGCAAATCATTAAAGGATAGCTTTTCGATAACAATACCTTCACTACTATCGTGAGCCATACTATTTACCGGAATGGATTTTTGTTTTTTAGGCATTACTTTAAGTTCAGGATTCCGGTTTTATTTTGGCATCAGTATGCGTAAATGTAATAAAATCATCGCTCATTTGCTTACTACCCTTAGCCTTTCGGGCGAATGCTGCAGGCGTGGTACCACTGTAGCGTTTAAACTCCCTGCTGAGATGCGATTGGTCGGTATACCCTAATTCGTGTGCAAGGGCGGCAAGGTTAGATTCAGGTTTAAGCAATAACCGGTTTCGCACCTGCTCGAAGCGCATAAGTCCGGACACGTCTTTAACACTATAGCCGGAAGATTGCTTAAAGTTCCTTTCGAGCGTGCGAACAGTTACATGGGCAGCATCGGCAACCTGGCTTACAGGCAGGATACCATTTGTTTTGCTCATGGCCGCTCCTGCCTTAAAAAGCATGCCGTTAACAGGTATTTGCAAATGTCCATTCAGGAAATAGTTTTGTATTTGGGCTATTGCATCCTCTATCCTGCCTGCATTGATGTAATTATTTAAAACAGGCTGAAGCTGGACAATGGGGTGTTCGAACTTTTGTATACCCTCTTTACAGGAAGCCAGCCCGAGTAAGCCGAACACTGTCCACGGGTAACACCTTACGGCAATAATTTCTAACTTATTTTGCGAGTAAAACCGGACAGGATGATTAAGAAGCCCGATCATAAAAGGCGAAGGAAGTGGCTGTAAGTTGCCATTGCGTAAAATACTGCAACCGCTGCCAAAGTGGAATATGATTTCGGCATATCCATCGGGTACAACTTCAAGGCCATGAGGAAATTCATTAAAGTCTACACGGTCATACCAAAAGCATTTTATAATGTCCTGCAATTGTAAAGGTGGTTCAAATTCCTGATGGTATACCGACTGCATATTTAAATTATTTATGAGTATAAATATGCAATAGAAAATTAATTTTGCTGCGCACGGAAAAGCGCCAGTAACACTTCCGGGTCTATTAAACCTGTGGGAGACTGCTGCATTTCTACCAGTACGCTCTTCATGGCAAAAGGGCTTAACCCCATGTTAATACCCATTTCGCGAATGGCAACCTGCTCATTGCTGTGCAAAACACCATCGGCCTGCATAAGTAGTGCAAGGCGGTAAAACTGTAAAATGCGCTCATGCTCGGTTTTAATAACAACCTTTGGGGCGGGTTTGGTAAACAAGGTTTTAAAAGCATCGTTTTCTACCCTGAGCTGCGATGCCACTATAGAAAGAAAGCGGTATTCGCGCTCATGCACCTGCCCGTCTATCTTTGCAAAGGCAATCATTTCTGTTAATAAGCTTAGCTTTTCCTCGTAGCTATTCATGGCATTACATTTTGCGCTAAACTATTGCATTTGCATTAAAAAAACAAATACTTTATGAAACTGTTAATTTAACATAATAACAAATCCCGGAGTACACAAATATAAATGTGCCCGGGAGATGCCTTTTGATTTACGATGATTTATTTAAACTACTGTGCTTAAGTATTTTTCGATGTTTGCCATAGTGCCTGCCGGCATATTATCGGGGTCCTGTTCTGTAAAATTAAATACAAGGGCATCTATTTCTATAGCATAATTACCCGGTTTATTAGCCAGCTTAAGAAAGCCTTTCTTAATTTTTTGTCCGCGTGCCTTTGTTTTGAAGACTACCGGCCTAAAATTAAACCTGTTAACACTTTGGGTAGCCTTATGGTATACCAGCCACAATATATTGCGTAGGCCACTATATCCGGCTTGTTCTACCTCTATTATTGCCATATCGTTGTTGTCCAGGTAGTATACTATTTCGCACTGGTAGCTCATAACATTTGTATTTAATGGTAAACTTATTTTAGACGATAACCGCACATCTTTGTAACAGTAAAACGCAAATTATTTTTATAAATTTTACAAGTTCATTAAATAACAAAAGATTAAAGTTGCAATAACTTCATTTAAAAAATAGACATAATAAAAAAACCTGTGCCATTTTTTACGAAATAATGCCGCCTCATTTCTTTTTGTTTTTGTTATATTTGCGTGCCTTGCTTTATAAATTAGGACGAGTGTGGTTTATACTTTGCCTAAACTATTAAGCATTACAAACAAACACATAATAATGTATTAACAATAAGCTTTTTAAAGTTTTAAAAGGCTGTTTAAACAACAAAAAAAATGTCCGATACATCAAAGATCATTTACACGATAACTGATGAGGCCCCAATGCTGGCCACCCATTCACTTCTCCCAATTGTACAGGCCTTTGCAGCCCCTGCGGGCATAGAGGTAGAAACCAGGGATATATCGCTTGCAGGAAGGATTCTTGCTAATTTTCCTGAAAACCTTACCGACGACCAAAAAATAGGCGATGCCCTTACCGAACTTGGCCAACTGGCAAACACGCCGGAAGCCAACATTATTAAACTCCCTAACATATCTGCCTCTGTACCACAGCTTAAAGCTGCTATTAAAGAGCTACAGAGCCAGGGTTACAACATTCCTGATTTTCCGGAAGATGCCAAAACTGACGAAGAAAAAGAAGTTAAAGCCAAATACGGTAAAGTATTAGGATCTGCCGTTAACCCGGTACTTCGCGAAGGAAACTCTGACAGACGTGCACCACGCGCCGTTAAAAACTATGCTAAGGCACACCCGCACTCTATGGGAGCATGGACTGCCGACAGCAAAACTGAAGTTGCCAGCATGAGCGAAGGCGATTTTTATGGCAGCGAAACATCTGTTACCGTAAAAGAAGCTACAGATGTTACAATAGATTTTGTTGCTGAAGATGGTATCACAACAACCCTTAAAGCAAGCACTCCGCTTAAAGCAGGAGAAATAATAGACAGCAGTGCCCTTAGCCTTTCTAAACTTAAGGCATTTGTTGCAGAGCAGGTAGCTGATGCTAAAGCTAAAGGTATACTATTCTCTGTACACCTTAAAGCTACCATGATGAAGGTTTCTGACCCTATTATCTTTGGTGCTTTTGTAGAGGTGTTCTATAAAGAGGTGTTCGAAAAATATGCTGAGTTATTTAAAACCCTTGGTGTAGATACCCGTAACGGCCTTGGCGATGTTTATGCTAAGATAGCCGGCAAGCCGGAAGAAGCTGAAGTTAAAGCTGCTATTGATGCCGTTTACACTACTGCCACTGCCCTTGCCTACGTAAACTCTGAAAATGGTATTACTAACCTGCATGTGCCAAGTGATGTTATTGTAGATGCTTCTATGCCTGCAATGATACGTACAAGCGGCCAGATGTGGAATGTAGACGGTAAACAACAGGACACTAAAGCTATTATACCGGACAGGAGCTACAGCGGCATTTATACTGCCACTATAGATTTTTGTAAAAAACATGGCGCGTTTAACCCTGCAACTATGGGCAGCGTACCAAATGTGGGCCTTATGGCACAAAAAGCGGAAGAGTACGGAAGCCATGATAAAACATTCCAGGCTACTGCAAAAGGTACTATTAAAGTAACCGACAAAAACAACGGTACTGTATACTTACAACAGGCTGTTGAGGCTGGCGATATCTTCAGGATGTGTCAGACTAAAGATGCCCCTATACAGGACTGGGTAAAGCTTGCCGTAAACCGTGCACGCCTTAGCGATACTCCTGCTGTTTTCTGGTTAGACGAGAACAGGGCGCACGACGTGCAGATTATAGAAAAAGTAAAAACATACCTTAAAGACCACGATACTACAGGCCTTGATATTCAGATCCTGAACCCGGTTGCCGCTACACAGTTTACGTTAGAGCGCATCATTAAAGGTGAAGACACTATATCTGTAACAGGTAACGTACTACGTGATTATTTAACAGACCTGTTCCCAATACTTGAGCTTGGCACATCGGCAAAAATGCTTTCTATCGTTCCGTTAATGAATGGTGGTGGCTTGTTTGAAACTGGTGCAGGAGGATCGGCACCTAAACACGTACAGCAGTTTGTAGAGGAAGGTTACCTTCGTTGGGATTCGCTTGGAGAGTTCCTTGCCCTTGGCGTATCGTTAGAGCACCTTGGCCAGACGCTGAATAACGCTAAAGCATTAGTACTAAGCGAAACGCTTGATGCTGCTAACGAGAAATTTCTTGAAAACGATAAATCTCCTGCCCGTAAAGTAGGCCAGATAGATAACCGTGGTTCACACTTTTACCTTGCGCTATACTGGGCACAGGCCCTTGCAGCACAGGATAAAGATGCAGAGCTGAAAGCTAAGTTTACAGAGATCGCTAAAGACCTTACAGAGAACGAAGCTAAAATTGATGCAGAGCTTGTAGGCGCACAAGGCAAGCCACAGGAAATAGGCGGTTACTACCACCCTGACTATGCACTTACAGATAAAGCCATGAGGCCAAGCGATACCTTTAATGCAATCCTTGCTAAACTGGTTTAATTTATATTCATTTTACGAAGCCCGATAAGCCTTTTCAGGCTTCTCACTCCGGACAAAATGAAAACAAAAGCTATCCTGAAAAGGGTAGCTTTTTGTTTAAATTTGTCGTTGATTCGTAAATGAGATCCGCTAATAATTTTAAGCACTGCGCTACCAGATTATAACTAACAATTTTTAAACTAATATATAGTTATGCTATTTGTTATCATTTTTTTGTTACTGTTTATTTTTATTGCAATTTCTCTATCCTTTAAGTCAAGTGTAGTTTTTTTTTCTGCAATGTACTATTGGACGTTCTCTATTACGTTGTTAATTAGTTTACCTCTGCTATTATTTTTGAATCCATATTGTTTTCTTTTTTTTGGATTTGCAGTTTTATTGTTAATACGGGGAAGGCGTTTTTACAGGCACGATGATAACCAGAAGCGGGCAATTGCATCAGTCTTAAGAATTTTTAGTTTAACTCTATCATTGATATTATTGATTATATATTTAGCTTTTATGAATACAATCGAGGCTAAATATATTAATCCGCATTTGTTATATGCAATACTTATACCCATATTAGGTATTACTGTGGCCTGGTATATGCACGCTATGTCTATAAACAATATAATAAAAACAATTATTATACTTGTAAGTTTTTCACTACTACTTATTGTATGGGCTGTTGATCCTCTACTGAAAAAAAATTATGAATATTTTGGAAAAAAAATAGAATATACCCAGCCTATTTTTAATAGTTCTTTTTTAAAAGTAATGCAAATTTTCGGTGAATATCCTGCACCAATGATTGTAAGTACGAAGCAAATAAACACAGGCGAGTCATTATTGAATGTAACTTTTGATTACAAACAAACCAAAGACATTAAATTGAAAAATCGACTGGAACTGATTGTACAAAAAGATAAGTATTATAATCAACGTTATAAAAAGCTAGACAATAGTTCTGTCGCCAAAATAGATACCATTTTAAAATATAATTACTATTTGTTTACTGAGCATAAGGAAAGATAAAACCTATCTCATTGCTCTTTTGTAATTCTGTCCAGTTCCTTTAAAATATCGGGCATACGGTAATTGCCATGCATATTTTTAATTAAAGAGGCGGCAATATCTAACTCTACCCCTATTGCAGAAACATACAGCGGGTTTTTACTTTCGCCACGCAAAACCTCAACAACTGTTTTTTTATTGGCAAAGAAAGAAGATTTTGCCACCCCTATAACCGGGATTTTGTTTACTAACAGTTGCCATGCATAACCCCCTAACCCAAAACTACCGCATTATCTACATACATGTGGCCATCTATAATAATGGCATCGATAGTATTTAAATTTACAACTTCAAAAATATGCTGAATGCAGGGAAGTTCGCGTTTATAAAATTCGCCGGGCACATAGTCTCCCACACCTTTTATATATTCAACAACAGTTTCAGTAGGCTTTGCATCTTCCCAATTAAAAATAACACCCACGGCTTTGGCATCATTGGGACGGTAATAAACATCTATAGCTAATACACTCATATTGCTAAAATAAGTATTATTGAATAGTATTTACAAAAATATTTACCTTAGCTCCCAACCTTTTATCTGTTTTTAGCATCCTTATGTAAAAGATAATTTATGTTTAGTAAAAGCCTCTACTGTATATTATTTATCGTAATGTCTTTCTTGGGCCATAGCCAGGATTTGAGAAGTACTTTGCCATTCGACCTAACAATTTTAGAAAGGCAGGCCATTTATGCCGATGACATAATGCCAAAAGGCAAAGCCGGTAAGTTTATTTACATAAACACAAAAACGGGCAAGGCTGCTTTTAAGGGAATCTACGATAGTGCTTATCCCTTTGTAAAAAATGCTGCCGTAGTAGTAGTTGACGGAAAGCATGGCATTATAGACCGAACCGGGAAATGGCTTGTAAAACCTTTTGTTTGCGCTTTTGTATTACCGTCATACGAAGACTATATAGCCATATTCAGGTCGGCAGTAAATAATAGTGAGGGAGAATTTACTTATAATTTACGGAGTAAAAAAGCCAATGATGGATACATTTATTGTGAAAAAGCCGCTGGTCCCCAACACTATTTTTTTAAGGATGGAAAAGGGCCGTACGGCGTAAAAAATCTCGTAGAAAACAAAATTTTGATAAAACCACAGTACGACAGTATTTATGGTATCTATCAATCGGGTGCAGTGTTAGTCAGGACAAAGAACATAGGCATCGTTAACCTGAATAATGAAATTATCGTACCTTTAGAATATGACAATATTACAAGGCGCGGCGGTAATTATCCTATGGCAACTAAAATTATTGGGCTGCATAAAAATAATACCTGGGAATATTTCGACCTTACAAACCTTAAACAAGGCTCCATACTAAAAAGCACGCATAAATGCTATATCCTGGAAGGTTTAGCCCTTAAGGATGCACTGGGAATTTATAAAGAAGGTAACAAATACAATATTTTATTTAAAGACGGCAGTACATTGCCTACAGCTTATGATTGGATATCTGATAATGGCTTAATAGCTATAAACAACGGTAATGTATATATTTTAAACAATGATAAAAGCGCTTATTTGTATTATGAAAAGTAAAATACTAATAATACTGTTACTGCTTACAGGTACATTGGCTTTTAGCCAAAACACTATTTTAAAAGGCAAAAAATTTAAAACTGCTGTAACTCAAAGTTGCGCCAAGACTACTACCGGTGGTTACATGAAATACTCGTACACTCAATATGAATTTGGTAAAGATTCCGTAGCAATGGTATTTTACTTTAAACGCTCTGATATGCCAAAAGAAGAAACGCATACCCAAACCTATAAATATAAAGTAAGCAAACAAGTTGTATTAGTAATGCGACAGGATAAAGGTGTAAAAAGTGTAGACACATTAAAGTTCGTATCCCGAGGATTGGTTGGCAAAAGATATGGAAACCCAATAGCCTTAGCACCTGTACAATAATTTACAATCAATTATAGTTTAGGTAGAGCAAAAAGTAACTTTTTATGTGTTAAATTACGGTAACCTTTGTAACGCATGGCAATTTTAACCGTCTAAAGAGCGTTACCTTTTTACCAATCAATAAAACACATCATGATATTATCCCTCAAAGTATGCCTTACGGCATTCTTTCTATGCTTTTTTTCTGTAGTAATCGCACAGGAAAAATTTACCTTAAGCGGCACCATCGCCGATGGCAGCAACAAAGAAACCCTTATTGGCGCAAGCGTTTACATTAAAGAATTGCAAACGGCAGTATCTACAAACGCCTCCGGTTTTTACAGTATCTCACTACCCGCGGGTACCTACACCCTACAGGTAAGCTACGTAAGTTTTGGCACTATCGAGCAAACCGTAACGCTTACTAAAAATACCAAAAAGAACTTTAACCTTAGTAACAGTACCGAGGAACTACAGGAAGTTGTAATTTCTCAAAATGCCAAACGCGCTAACATTAAAACTCCCGAAATGAGCGTTAACAAGCTTACCGTTCAGGACATTAAAAAAATGCCGGTGGTTATGGGCGAGGTAGACGTTATACGATCTTTAATGACATTGCCCGGCGTTACTAATGGTGGCGAAGGGGCATCAGGCTTTAATGTGCGAGGCGGTGCTGCCGACCAGAACCTTATCCTGCTGGACGATGCCATGCTCTTTAACTCTTCCCACCTTTTTGGTTTCTTCTCGGTGTTTAATTCAGATGCTATAAAAGACCTTAACCTGTATAAGGGTGGTATACCGGCACGTTTTGGCGGTAGGGTATCATCGGTACTGGATATCAACCAGCGCGAGGGTAATACAGATGGCTACCATGCGCAGGGTGGTATTGGGCTTATATCGAGCCGCCTTGTTGCCGAAGGGCCTATCAATAAAGGTAAGGGTTCGTTTTTAGTAGGCGGCAGAACGTCATACGCGCACCTCTTCCTTAAACTGGCAGATAACGATAACACAGCTTATTTTTATGATGTAAACATGAAACTTAAGTACGACCTAAACCCAACCAATAAAATTTATTTGTCGGGTTACCTGGGTCGCGACGTTCTTAAAATAAACGACAACTTTAGCAACGTATACGGTAATACCGTTTTAAACTTTGGCTGGAACCATAAATTCAGCGATAATGTATCGTCTAACATGGCTGCCATATACAGTGATTATTTATACGGCATGAAACTCGATTTTATAGGCTTTAACTGGGACAGCGGTATAGAGAGCTTTACGTTTAAATATGACTTTAAACACAAACTGAACGACAAGTTTAAACTTACCTATGGCGCAAGCGGTATTTACTACAACTTTAACCCCGGTACTATAACGCCAAGCCGCGCCGACTCCGGTATTAACGCAAGGCAACTGGACAGGAAATATGCATTTGAGTCGGCATTGTACCTTGATGCTACTAACGATATTACCAGCAAGCTCAGTGTAACCTATGGCCTTCGTTACAGCATGTTTAACCGCCTGGGGGCTCAAACGGTTAATGTATACGAAAACAACCGGGCTGTAGTATACAACGATGCGCTTCATATTTATGAAAAAGCCGTGCCTGTAGGTACAGAATATTTTGGGCGTAATAAAAGCATAGCCAACTTTGGTAACCTGGAACCCCGTGCGGCAGTGTCTTACCTGTTAAGCGAAGATGCATCGGTTAAGGCCAGTTATAACCGCATGGCGCAATACCTGCATTTAATATCTAATACAGCTTCGGCAACACCGCTCGATGTTTGGGCACCAAGCGATAATTTTATCAAGCCACAAATACTCGATCAGGTAGCATTAGGGTATTTCAGGAATTTTAAAAATGATGCCTACGCGCTTGAAACAGAAGTGTTTTACAAGACCCTTAAAAACCGTGTTGACTATATTGACGGTGCCGACCTTATTGCTAACGAGGCTATAGAGCAGGTAGTACTGCCCGGCAAAGCAAGGGCGTATGGCCTTGAAGTACTGGTGCGCAAAAATACCGGCAAGCTTACCGGCTGGGTTGCCTATACCCTATCCCGTGCAGAGCAGCAAACTCCCGGCAGGACACCAAATGAGAGCGGTATAAACAATGGCAAATGGTACCATACAGGGTATGATAAACTGCATAATCTATCGGTAACAGCGTCGTATGCTTATACACAAAAATGGTCGTTCTCGGCAATATTTGCATTACAAAGCGGGCAACCGGTAACGTACCCTAATGGGCAATATTCTTACGGAGGTATTAATATACCAAGCTATGGTACGCGCAATGAAAACAGGCTGCCTGTATACCATCACTTAGATATATCTGCAACATACGCTCCTAAGCCTGAAAAGAAAAAGGGCTGGCAGGGCGAATGGGTGTTTAGTATTTACAACCTGTACAACAGGCAAAATGCAGCATCTATAAGCTTTAGGCAAAACGAAGATACCGGTAATAACGAAGCCGTGCGCCTTTCTATCTTTGGTGTAATACCAAGTGTAACCTATAACTTTAAATTTTAAGCAGACATACATCTAACTTAAAATCAAAACATATACATCATGAAAAATATAAAATATATACTATCCCTGTTTTTACTTTTAGTACTTGCCTCTTGTGAGGAAGTGGTAGATGTAGATCTTGATACAGCCACCCCACGCCTCGTGGTTGAAGCTTCTATAGACTGGGAAAGAGGTACATCGGGCAGGTTGCAGACTATAAAATTGTCTAAGACAAGAGGTTATTATGATACCCAGGTACCTGTTGTAGAAGGTGCAACTGTATTCATAACAAATAGTGCAGGTAACAATTACAACTTTGATGAAGAACCGGGTACAGGCAATTATATATGTAATTACTTTCAGCCGGCAATAGGCGAAACATACGTGCTTACCATAATTAGCGAAGGGCAAACTTATACGGCTACCGAGAAAATGTATGCTGCACCGCTTATAACCCGTACTGCCCAAACTAATGAAGGTGGTTTTCTTGGCGAAGATATAGAAATGCGTTTTTACTGGGATGATTTTCCTGATGAAGATAATTACTACCTAACCCGCATAGATGCTGCAGTAATACCTTTTCCTGATTATGATACCAGCGATGACGAATTTTTTCAGGGTAACGAAATGTTTGAGGTATTTTTTGACGAAGACCTTAAACAGGGCGATGTTATAAACATAAAACTTTATGGCATATCGCAGCAATACCACGATTATATGAATGTACTGCTGGAAGCGGCAGGCGGCGGTGGCGGGCCATTCTCTGCGGTGCCGGTAGCTGCACGTGGTAACGTTATTAATGCAAACAATAATGCTAACTATGCCTTAGGCTATTTCAGGGTATGCCAGGTTGGGGCTTTAGATTATACGGTGCAGTAGATTGATATGCATTATATAATGAAAAGATTTTAATCTATTTTTGCAGAAACCAAAAATACAACATGTCATCACACCACATAGTTCGCGACGACCAAGAACCTGCCTTAATAATTGCTAATGGTGCTGCATGCAGTACAGAGCTTATGGGGCAATTGCTGGAGTGGTCGCCGCTTGTAATTGTGTTAGACAGTGCTATTACACGCGTTATAGAACTGGGAATTAAGGTAGATGTACTGTTGGGAGATTTTGACAGGGGGTTTGATCCTGAATATTACCGTGAGCTGCAATATCCGCTGGAAATTGTACACACGCCCGACCAAAACAAAACCGACCTTGAAAAAGCGTTTGATTACCTTGTATCGCGCAATTTTCCTGCGGTAAATGTTATATGGGCTACCGGCCGCCGTGCCGACCATACCATTACAAATATTACCGGTATGGTACGTTTTCGGGATAAGCTGAAAATTGTAATGCTCGATGATAATTCTAAAATATTCCTGCTGCCTTATAAATACGAAAAATGGTATCCTAAAGCTACCCCTATTTCGCTTATACCAGTGGGCGCAGTTACAGGTATTACTACCCAAAATTTAAAATACCCCCTTACTAATGAAGAACTCACGATAGGATACCGAACCGGAAGCAGCAATGAAGCCGAAGCCGATGGGCCTGTAATAATAGAATATAAAGGTGGCGACCTCCTTATGATGGAGTGCTATGATTAATACAAACAAAAAGAGCAATTTGTAAATTACAAAGTGCCCTTTTCAATCTAACCAAATTAATATTGTTATGGAACCTGGGTGCCAATCGGATTTTCCTTGGTATCGTTCTCAGTTCCTGTTTTTACTATCGTATCGTTTTTTCTTGCAATGGTGTCACCTATTGGTTCAGATGACATCCCTGCAGTACTGTCTACAGCCTCTACATCGTCTGTTGCCCTGTCGTCGCCTTCATCGGTTTTATTTTTACACGATGTAAAAGCAAGCCCGGCAATAAGAGCTGTTGCAAGCATGGTATTCTTTACAAAATTAGTTTTCATATATATTTACTTTTAAGAGGTAATTGGTTTATATCTCAAAGTTACGGGTTATTACTATACAATAATCAGGGCTTTTTATAAAAAAAACATAAAATATCACAATGTTATTATAAAAAAAGGACAGCCTTTTGCGAGACTGTCCTTTTCATTGTATTACCCCTGATTATGGCTTAGGCGTTACAGTATCTGTAGTTGTAGCTATAGTATCTGTAGTTGCAGGAGCTACTGTATCAGTAGTAGTTGTTGTAGTTGTAGATTCTGTAGAGATAGAGTCTGTAGCTGTAGTTGTATCTCCCTCAGTTTTGTTGCTTCCGCATGATGTAAGAGCTAAACCTGCTACCATCAATGCTGTTAAAAATACTTTCTTCATGATTAATTGCTTTATATTAGTGTTATGAGGTAAAGGTAAGTATGTATCATTAAACTTTTCTTATCGTTTTGTTAAAAACGTAACTAATAATGCTATGTTAACATCGTTAAGCTGATATAAAGTATTTTTTTCTGAAATTTGTTTCATAATAGTATCTGCTTAACACGAATTAAAAAATGCAAACAACAAAAATAGGATGGATAGGCTTAGGCATTATGGGTAAGCCCATGTGCAGCCAGTTAATAAACGCTGGTTACAATGTAACCGTATATAACCGCAGTAAAGTCAAGGAAGCCGCCCTTACAGCAATGGGTGCCACTGCTGCCCCTACCCCTGCTGCTTTAATACATCAAACCGATGTTGTGTTTATTATGGTAACCGATGACAATGCCATAAATCAGCTCTTTGATGGTGAAGATGGCTTACTTTCGGCAAATGCATCGGGCAGGCTTATTATAAATATGAGTACCGTATCGCCGGGAATAAGCAAGAACTATGCACAACTGTGCAGCAATAGTGGCAACAGCTATCTTGATGCGCCGGTATCTGGCAGCCAGAAACAGGCCGAAGAAGCCCAGCTTGTTATTATGGTGGGTGGTGATGTTACCGCATTTACTACTGCAAAACCATTGTTAGACAATATTGGTAAAATGGTAACGCATACAGGGGCTGCCGGCACTGGCAATACCGCAAAGCTGGCTATAAACACTTTGCTTGCCATACAGGCGCAGGGACTCGCCGAAGCCGTTAGCTTCGCTGCACAAAACGGTTTAGACCCACAGCAATTACTTACTCTTATAAACAATAGCGCCCTTGCCAGCACCTTTATAAAGATAAAAGGTGATGCGATAATAAATGATAACTATAAACCTGCCTTTGCACTTAAAAACATTGTTAAAGATTTAAGCCTTGCCAAAGATGAAGGAATGGCAAGCCCACTGGGCACAGCGTCATTAAACAGTTTTAAAGAAGCTTCAGTAGACTATGGCGACGACGATATTATAGCCATCTATAAACTGCTGTAAAAGTAAATGACATCCTGACAACTGTCCTGATCACGACACAGGTTATTCCATTTCGACGAAGTAGAAATCTCAATCAATAGCTGAGATTTCTACTTCGTCGAAATGGAACACAACCTAAATGATTTTATTTAAGGCTCACTTGGCGCTTTGGGCGATGTTAAAGTATCCTGCATTTTTATAGCAGGGTCGCTGGTATTTACATTAGCCGGAGAAATATTCATATCGCTCGATGTGCGGTTGTTTGTAGGGTTACCCACAACAATATTATCCTCGGGCGCGCCCTCCCCGGTCTGGCTCATGGCGCAGGAAGCAAAGATTAGCCCTACTCCCAGGAGGAGACCCATAAATTTCGTTTTGGTGTATATAGTTTTCATAACATCTGTGTTTACCTTAAAGGTACGCCACTAAAACAAACAGGGGTATTAAAGAAAGTATAATTCTTTTAGGAGTTGCTGAGGTACTTAGATACTAAGACTCTAAAGTGTTAAGAACCGTCCGGTAAAAAAGATTGAGCATTGTACAAACAGTATATATATTGCTTGTACAATGCTCAAAATCTTACCTAAATAGACTATATGTATTCCGTCGCTCTACTTATAATCTAAGCGACTAAGCATCTAAGTACCTCAGTACCTCCTAAAAAAATTACCCTTTAAATCCACCATCTATATTAAGGCTTGCACCGGTAATGTAAGCTGCTTCGGGGCCGGCAAGGTAAGCTACGAATGATGCTACTTCATCGGTAGTACCATAACGCCCTAAAGATATTTGCGGTATAAGCACTTCTGCAAAAGGGCCATCTTTGGGGTTAAGATCTGTATGTACCGGGCCGGGCTGAAGGTTATTAACGGTTATGCCAAGCGGGCCAAGATCTCTTGATAATGCTGTGGTAAACCCTTGTACGGCTGCCTTGCTCGCTGCATATATCGAGCCGCCTGCAAACGGCATCCTGTCAGAGTTTGTGCTGCCAATATTGATAATGCGTCCGCCATGACCCATGTATTTTAATGATGCCTGAGTGGCTACAAAAAGTCCACGCACATTAATGTTCATTAGTTTATCATACTCTTCAATAGTAATATCTGCAAAAGGTTTAAAAGTGCCTATGCCGGCGTTGTTAACCAGTATATCTATACTGCCTAAAGCAGCTGCAGTTGCAGTAATAGCGGCTGTTATAGCAGCAGCATCGGCACTATCGGCCTGAATGGCTATTGCTTTGCCTCCGGTAGCGGCAATTTCCTGTACGAGTGCATCGGCATCTGTTTTACCCGATACGTAGGTAAAGGCTACAACGGCTCCTTCGCTTACTAAACGTTTTACAATTGCGGCACCTATGCCGCGGCTTCCTCCTGTTACTAATGCTGTCTTGTTCTCTAATGTTTTCATGATCTTATTTTTAAAGTCTTATAAATTATATTTTGAAATTGCCCGTTGCTTTTCGATAGTGTAGCGTTGGTCATTATTTCTGATACAAAGTTGCAATAGGAAGCCTTTTCGATCCATTGATAAAACGCAGAAAAAAACATTGACATTTGTCAAGGAAAATTAATATAACCTCAATTAATCAATTAGTTGATAGTAATATAAGTTATGCATACTCCAATATAAAATCTATCGTTTGTCCGTATCTTTGATTTATAATTCTCTTCTTTTGTCTTGAAACAAAAGAAGCAAAAATTAAAGGCTCTAATAACATTTATAAATATATATTAGCCTGATTTTTTCTGCCATTTTATTTCACTCAAAGTCGCCAAGACGCAAAGCTGTATACTAAATTAGGTTTCGATACAGCGACTGGTAAGTCGCAAAGCTTTGCGACTTACCAGTCGCTTGGCAGGTAGGTCTGCGTAACCCAGCTTTGCGTCTTGGCGACTTTGCGTGACAAATTATTTAGACTGGATTATATTAATAATTGGTATAACTTCTTATGCTACAAACTATAAGCTTCGGCTAAACATTTGAACCCGCTGCGCTCAACAGCAAATGATTGTTAACGTCTTAACTTATAATTTGCTTGACGCAACGAAGTTTAAGACCTTTAGCTTCACTCAGAGTCACAACTCATAAGTTAAAAAAATTTAAATATTTGAAAAAACAGTAAAATGCTTAAATAGCAAAACAAGATAGAATCACTTTTTAGTACGCACCCTGCTTAGCGTTTCGGGCTTAAGGCCCAGATACGAGGCTATCATGTGTTGGGGCACACGGTTTATCAGTGTGGGGTGAGTTTTTAAAAACTCATGGTATTTTTCTTCAGCAGTAAAACTAATATCGGCATGTATGCGGTTTTGTGCAGCCACAAAAGTGCGCTCCAAAAGCATACGGGCAAAAGTATTCAGCGCAGGTATGGTTTCGAGCAGCATATCATAATCTGCTTTGGTAATCAAAACAATTTCGCTCTCTTCTATAGCATCTATATTGCATCGTGCAGGGGTTTCGCTAAGGTAACTGTAACGGTCGCCCGCCCACCAATTCTCCGACGAGAATTGTATAATATGCTCAAGGCCCTTATCATCTACCCTATAAGTGCGCACCAGGCCTTTTTGTACAAAGGCATTAAACCGCCACACATCGCCTTCCTGAAGCAAATACTGGCGTTTGCGCAATTTCTTTAAATGGCAAACCGATTGTATAAGGGTTACCTGCTCATCGGTAAGGATAAATTTGCTTTTAAGGTAGTTTATAAAGACATCAAACATAAGGTAAAGATAGCATAATGGTTGTGCCAAAAAAAATGCCCGATACAGTTTTTCTTGTTATAGTTCAATGTTTAGGTCGTGGTAATGTATCAACTTTGCATTGTAATAATTTATAAACCACTAAACTAATTACTAATGTCACAAAAAACCAACATACTTTACATAGGCCGCAATGCCGAGATAACCACTGTTGTAGTACGCCTTCTTAACAATAACGAAGACTGGTTTGGCATGGGCACTACACTGGATAATGAAGCTCAGAAACTTTTCATGCAACACCCGTTTGATATTGTGCTTTTGGGCAACGGTATTACCAAAGACGAAGACCTGCAGTTAAGGGCATTTTTCACAAAACAAAACCCTGCCATAAAAATTGTGCAACATTACGGTGGTGGCAGCGGATTATTAAAAAGCGAAATACTTATAGCTTTAGGAAACCTGAACAATTTGTAGTTCTTGTCTTAGTTCAATGTTTTAAAAATTACTACGCTATACCTTTACACTATCAAAATAATTAAACATCAACCATCATGGAAAATACAATTTTAGGCATACACCACATAACTGCAATTGCAGGCGATGCCAAACGCAACTTTAATTTTTATTCTAAAATACTTGGACTTCGATTCATAAAAAAAACGGTAAATTTTGACGATCCCGGAACCTACCACTTTTACTTTGGCGACGAGGTGGGCAGCGCCGGAACCATACTTACATTTTTTCCGTGGGGAAGCGGTATACCGCAGGGCCACAGAGGATCTGGCATGGCTACAGAGATAGGTTATTCTGTACCAAAAGGCAGCCTTGAATTTTGGGTAGAGCGCTTTGAAAAATACAATGTTATATACAACAAGCCGGCAGTAAAATTTGGCGAGCGCTACCTTACATTTGTCGACCCTGACGGGCTTAAACTGGAGCTAATAGAATCTGCCACAGAAGATACCCGCACAGCATGGGAAACCAATGAGGTTAAAGCCAATGTTGCTACAAGAGGCTTTCATAATGTAACTATTACGCTAAACAACATTGCGGGAACTGCATCTGTACTTACCGATATTTTTGGGTACAAACTGGTATCTAAAGAAAGTAACCGCTATCGTTTTGCTATTGATACTGTAGCCAATGCAGCACTTGTAGACCTGGTAGAGCTTGAACATGAAAAACTGGGCCATGTGGCCAATGGTACTGTGCACCACGTTGCCTTCAGGGTTAAAAACGATGAGATATTGATGCACTTCCGCCAAAAAGTTGTAGATGCAGGACTTAGCATTACCCCGCAAATAGACCGTAACTACTTCCATAGCCTGTACTTTAGGGAACCGGGAGGGGTATTGTTTGAAATTGCGACAGATAACCCCGGCTTCCTGATAGATGAGCCGCTTGAAACACTGGGTACCACACTGCAATTACCGGCTAAATACGAAAGCCGCCGCGAAGATATTACCGCACACTTGGTGCAGCTTGATTAATTAGATTGTTATGAAAAAGAGCCGCCGGAGAAATAATTTTCCGGCGGTTTTTTTATGGTTTTAAGTTACCCCCCAACCCGTCTCAAGATAACCATTACAAATTTTACAACATAGACACATAGATTTTTAGGCTTTTTTAAAGTACATATAGTTGAAGCTCCGCTTCAACATACCTTCTATGTGAAAAATTTATTTCTATATACCCTTCAGCTCAATACAAGCCTGTGTATCTATGTGTTAAAATTATTTCTTTTAGCTATCTGAGCGTTAAGGTTAAAAAAAACGGCTGCAAATTGCAGCCGCTCTCATATAATTACAAAACAAATCTTACTTTAATCCCGCAAGGCTTTGCTCTAATGTTGCAATCTTAGCAAGGGCATCAGCTTCTTTTTGCCTTTCTATAGTCAGTACTTTTTCGGGGGCATTGTTCACAAATTTTTCATTGCTCAGTTTTGCCTGTACCGATTTCAGGAAGCCCTGGTTGTATACTAATTCTGCTTCAAGCTTGGCAACTTCTTCCTCAATATTTACTGCACCGGTTACCGGAACGAAATATTCGTTAGAACGTGCCCTAAAGGTTAACGCGCCGCTTACTTTATCTGTTACATACTCTAACCCAGAAAGATTACCCAGTTTAAGAATAATGCTGTCAAAATAATCAGACGCATTATCGTTATTAATAGCCTTAAGCTCTATGGCATCTTTAAACGGAATATTCTTGTCTTTACGGATGGTACGGATACCTGATATAACCTCAGATGCCAGTTCGAAATCGGCAAGGACTTGCTCATTAACCGGTTTTGCTTCCGGCCAAGTCGAGATAATTAATGCTTCTTCAGTAGTCCTTTCAGCAATCAGTTGCCAGATCTCTTCTGTAAGGAATGGCATAAACGGGTGAAGTAGTTTCAGGTTGCTTTCCAACATTTGTATAGCTTTTGCAAACGTAGCGCTGTCAATTGGCTGTTGGTAAGCCGGTTTAATCATCTCAAGGAACCAAGAGCAGAAATCATCCCACACCAGTTTATAAATAGCCATAAGGGCATCGCTAATCCTATATTTTTCAAAATGGTCTTCAATCTCGGCAAGTGTTTTGTTCACTTTAGCCTCATACCACTCTATAGCTTTTACAGCATAATCGGGCTGTGCAATATCGCTTACCTCCCACCCTTTTATAAGGCGACAAGCATTCCATATCTTATTTGTAAACGCCTTGCCCTGGTTGCATAGCTCTTCGTCAAACATGATATCGTTACCTGCCGAAGCACTTAACAATAAGCCTACACGCACGCCATCGGCACCAAATTTTTCGATAAGGTCTAACGGGTCGGGCGAGTTACCTAATGACTTGCTCATTTTCCTGCGTTGCTTATCGCGAACAAGGCCTGTTAAGTACACATTGGTAAACGGTTTTTTACCTGCATATTCATAACCTGCAACAATCATTCTTGCCACCCAGAAGAAAAGGATATCCGGACCGGTAACAAGGTCGTTAGTAGGGTAATAATACTTAAAATCTTCGTTATCAGGATTTGTAATTCCGCCAAAAACAGCCATAGGCCATAACCATGACGAGAACCATGTATCAAGCGCATCGGGGTCCTGTTTAAGGTCGGCTACCGTAAGGTTTTCATTCCCTGTGCGTTCTTTGGCAAGGGCTAAAGCAGCATCGGGAGTTTCGGCAACTACAAAATCTTCTTTACCATCACCAAAATAGTAAGCCGGTATCTGCTGCCCCCACCATAGCTGGCGTGAAATGTTCCAGTCGCGGATGTTTTCCATCCAGTGGCGGTAGGTATTATCAAAACGCTTAGGGTATAGTTTAACTTCTTCTGTCTCTAAAACAGCTTTAATGGCAGGCTTTGCAAGGCCTTCCATTTTAAGGAACCACTGATCAGAAAGGCGTGGCTCTATAACAGCCTTAGTCCTTTCAGAGGTACCTACTTTATTAATGTGTGTTTCAATTTTATCAAGGTTGCCAATAGCCTCAAGTTCTACAGCAATTTCGTCGCGAACCGCAAAACGGTCTTTGCCTTCATACTGTAAACCAAAACTATTAAGCGTAGCATCTTCGTTAAAAATATCGATGATCTCAAGGTTGTGCTTTTCGCCAAGTGCCTTATCGTTAACATCGTGAGCAGGTGTAACCTTAAGTGCACCCGTACCAAATTCCATGTCTACATATTCATCAAAAATGATTGGTATAACACGGTTGGCAATAGGCACAATGGCATTTTTGCCACGCAGGTGGGTATAGCGCTCATCGTTAGGGTTAATACATATAGCGGTATCACCCAGTATAGTTTCGGGGCGTGTGGTAGCTACCACGATAAAATCTTCGGTGCCTTCTATTCTATATTTAAGGTGGTACAGTTTACCTTGCCTTTCTTCATAAATAACCTCTTCATCAGATAATGTAGTCTTTGCTTCCGGATCCCAGTTAACCATCCTGAACCCACGGTATATAAGCCCTTTGTTATACAAATCTACAAACGAACGTATTACAGATGCGCTCATATCCGGGTCCATAGTAAACTTGGTACGTTCCCAGTCGCACGAGGCGCCCAGTTTTTTAAGCTGGTCTAAAATTACACCACCATATTTATCTGTCCACTCCCATGCGTGTTTTAAAAACTCCTCACGGCTAAGGTCGGCTTTGTTAATACCTTCAGCCTTAAGCTTGGCAACCACCTTTGCTTCGGTAGCAATAGAGGCATGATCTGTTCCCGGCACCCAGCAGGCATTAAAGCCTTTAAGGCGCGCACGGCGAATTAAAACATCCTGTATGGTATTGTTAAGCATGTGCCCCATGTGCAGCACCCCGGTTACATTAGGCGGGGGTATTACAATAGTATATGGTGTGCGGTGGTCTGGCTCTGAGTGGAAATAATTGTTTTTCATCCAGTACTCATACCACTTGCTCTCTACGGCTTTGGCATCAAATTGCGAAGGGATCGTCATAACGTTATAGTGTTCTAAATTTTTACCAAAATAATTGGTTCGATTTTTGTAAAATGTATGCAAAAGTAACCATATAAGTACAATTTAAAAAAAACACGTACCAATATTTGTACTTTAATTTAAACTGTTTACATTTACTAACATCAAAATGATTTTACAATGAAAAGAATTTTATTTTTAATTGCTTTTATTGCTACAAGTGTAACGGCATCTTATGCGCAAAAAGGCCCTAAGATAGAGTTTAAAAGCGATACCGTTGATTATGGAACTACTACTAAAGAAAATGATAACGGTGTAAGAACTTTTGAGTTTACCAATACCGGAGATGCGCCACTTATTGTAACCGATGTAAAATCTACCTGTGGCTGTACCGTACCTACAAAACCTAAAGACCCTATTGCCCCGGGACAAACCGGAAAGATAGATGTAAAATATAACATGAACCCCGGCCCTATACGTAAAACTATTACCGTGCAAAGCAATGCAGTAAATGTACCCGGCGGTACTGTTGCCCTAAAGCTTAAAGGCGAAGTGGTAAAAAAAGAAGACGTAAACATTTTACAGAAAAAGAAAACAGGCCCTGCCCAGTAAAAAATATAATTTAACAATGAAGCCCTGCAATTTTGCGGGGCTTTTTTTGTGGGTCCTCTCCCCAACCCTCTCCGAAGGAGAGGGGGAAGCTACACTCGACAATATAGATGACTCTAACATTAGGCATCTTAAAAAACACGTTTAAAGAACCAAACTGTTCCCGTTTCAGGCTCCCCTCTCCTTCGGAGAGGGGTTGGGGGTGAGGACTAATTGCACAAATTCTCCAATATCCATTTAATAATAATATTACATACCATTTTTAATTTGTGAAATTTGTGAAATTCGTGGCTAACTTCTTAAACCATTAGTGTTAATTCGTGCCATTTGAGGCATAGATATTTCAAAAAATATCGCAAATTTGCGCTTCCTAACAAATATATAAACTACAATGCCGCAAGTATCAAAAAAAGGCCAGCAAATGCCGGAATCGCCCATTAGGAAACTTGTTCCTTATGCAGAGATAGCTAAAAAGAAAGGCCACAAGGTATACCACCTTAACATAGGCCAGCCCGATATAAAAACTCCCGAAGTGGCGCTGGAAGCCATTAAGAACAACGATATTAAAATACTTGAATACAGTCACTCGGCTGGTTTTGAGAGCTATAGGGTAAAACTTGCTGCTTCTTACCAAAAAGCAGGTGTAGATGTATATACCGAAAATATTATTATTACCACAGGCGGGTCTGAAGCGTTGCTTTTTGCTTTAGGCAGCACCCTTGATGCAGGCGATGAAATTATTATCCCGGAGCCATTTTATGCTAATTACAATGGCTTCTCGGTAGCATCTGGTGTTACGGTAGTACCTGTAATCTCTACAATAGATGAAGGTTTTGCCCTTCCCCCTATTGCTGATTTTGAAAAGCACATTACCCCACGCACCAAAGCGATCTTGATATGCAACCCCGGTAACCCTACAGGTTACCTTTACACTCAGGACGAAATTCAGCAGCTTGCCGACCTGGTTAAAAAACACGACCTGTTCCTTATTGCCGATGAAGTATACCGCGAGTTTACTTATGATGGCGACAAGCACTACAGCGTTATGAATGTACCGGGCATAGAGCAAAATGCTATTATGATCGATTCGGTTTCTAAACGTTACAGTATGTGTGGCGCAAGGATAGGCTGTATCGTGTCTAAAAATAAAGAAGTAATGGCTACGGCCATGAAGTTTGCACAGGCACGCCTTAGCCCCCCTACGTTTGAGCAAATTGCCAGTGAAGCTGCCCTTGATACCCCGCAAAGTTATTTTGACGAAGTTATAAACGAATATCGCGAGCGCAGGGATACCCTTGTAAGCGAGCTTCAAAAAATTGAAGGTGTAAAAGTAGCTACGCCAAAAGGTGCGTTTTACTGTATAGTGCGCCTGCCTATAGACAATGCTGATGCTTTTGCACAATGGCTCCTTGAAAGCTATGACAACAATGGCGAAACCGTTATGGTTGCACCTGCCGCAGGATTTTATTCTACACCGGGTGTGGGCCTTGATGAAATAAGGATTGCATACGTTCTTAAAAAAGAAGACCTTGTACGCTCTGTAGCTATCTTAAAAGATGCTTTAGCGGTTTACAACAGCAAATAATATTTATAAAATATTTTTAGCCACGAATTACACAAATCCTTACTATTCAGACTGGTGAGATTAAGGTAATTCGTGGCTTCTTTTATAATCCAATTTTTTTTGTTATGCATAGACGCGAGACAGAAAGTTGATGCACTTAAACTTGCTTGGGTGCATAAGCAAATCCATACCTGCTCTTTACGTCTCTGCTCTTTTGCGTGACCTTATTTTCTAAATGTCAATAAATCCTATCATCTGATACTAAATATAAAAACCCGGTCAAATATAAATCTGACTGGGTTTTAGTATTTTAACATCTTTTAAAGATTACCTTGAATAGTTAGGTGCCTCTTTAGTTATAGTAACGTCGTGCGGGTGGCTTTCGGCAATACCGCTTGATGTTAAACGTATAAATCGTGATGTTTTTTGTAACGTCTCAATATCTTTAGCACCGCAATATCCCATTCCTGCACGTAGTCCGCCTACAAACTGAAGCATGCTTTCGAACAACTCGCCTTTGTAAGGAACGCGGCCTACAATACCTTCGGGAACCAGTTTTTTAACGTCGTCTTCCACATCCTGGAAGTAACGGTCTTTACTGCCTTCCTGCATAGCCTCTACAGAGCCCATACCACGGTATGATTTAAACTTCCTGCCTTCAAAAATTATAGTCTCACCCGGAGATTCCATTGTACCTGCAAGCAATGAGCCAAGCATAACGCAACCGGCACCTGCAGCAAGCGCTTTAGGAATATCGCCAGTGTAACGAATACCACCATCGGCAATAACAGGAACGCCTGTACCCTCAAGGGCAGCAGCAACTTCAAGTACTGCACTAAATTGTGGGAAACCAACACCTGCTACAACACGAGTAGTACATATAGAGCCCGGGCCAATACCCACTTTTACAGCATCGGCACCATTTTCGGCAAGGTAAAGTGCAGCTTCGGGGGTTGCAATGTTACCTACTACAACATCAAGCTCAGGGAATTTTGCTTTAACCTCCTTTAATACTTTTACCACACCGGCAGTATGGCCATGTGCAGTATCTATAATAACGGCATCTACACCGGCATTAACAAGAGCTTCGGCACGGTCTACAGCATCGGCAGTAACACCAAGGGCAGCAGCAACGCGCAGCCTGCCAAATTTATCTTTATTAGCCTGTGGCTTTTGTGTAACTTTAGTAATATCCCTAAAAGTAATAAGGCCTACCAGTTTATAGTCGGCATTAACTACAGGTAGTTTTTCAATTTTATTTTTTTGAAGTATCCCTTCAGCTACAGCAAGAGTAGTACCTTCGCCGGCTGTAACAAGATTTTCGGTAGTCATTACTTCCAGTATAGAACGGGAAGCGTTTTTCTCAAACCTAAGGTCGCGGTTGGTAACAATACCTTTAAGGGTACCGTTCTCATCTACTACAGGAATACCACCTATGCCAAACTCGCGCATGGCATTTTTAGCATCGGCAACAGTAGCAGTAAGAGGTAGTGTAACAGGATCTATTATCATTCCGCTCTCTGCCCTTTTAACTTTGCGTACTTCGGCAGCCTGCCTTTCTATGCTCATATTTTTGTGCAGAACGCCAATACCACCTTCGCGGGCCATAGCAATTGCCATAGCGCTTTCGGTTACGGTATCCATTGCTGCAGATACTACAGGGACGTTAAGAGTAATGTTTCGGGAAAATTTTGACTTTATACTTACTTCGCGCGGTAAAACTTCTGAGTAGTTAGGAACAAGTAGAACATCATCGTAAGTAAGGCCTTCACCGATGATTTTAGCTGTGTGTGCTTTCATGTTGCAATTTGTAGTTAAATTGCATGCAAATATACATCATTCTAACCGAAATTTATAAGTGATCGATAGATATTTATTATCATTGCAATAATTTTACTTTATACTATTAAACAATAATGACATCGAAGGAACGGCTAAGCAAAATATTTTTACCCTTTATTATAATTACCGCGATTTCATTAATTTCTTTTAGTATCATTTATTATAGATATGTTGTTGCTCAAGAACCGGATATAGACCGTGGTTTTGCTAATTTAGGATTACCTGCATTATATTTAATCCCGTTTCAGATTGTCTTATTGGTATGGTTTGCTAAAAATTTTCGGGCACCAAAAAGAGGGCTTTTAAGTTTTTTCTTTCTTATATATTCATTCTCTATATTTCCTGTAATTACAGTCTTACCTATAATTAGAAAAATATCGATGCCTATTGTCAGCGTTAAAAATGTTTATAGCATTGAAGATACCAATGTACATTTTTATAAAATTCTTGATTTTTATATTGACACCACAAAAATTGGAGAGACATATACGTTTACTGCAGAAAGCAGACGTCACGGCAAAGAATATTATGCCATGAATGTAGGGTTTGCAGCTCTAATAAAGCAGAAAAATGCTAATGGAAGCAAGTACACGTATTGGTGCTATGAACAATATAATAAAAATACAGACAGCAGAAATGTAGCTCCAGATTTTCTTGAGGTTTACAAGCAGCAATGCAGAGTTGATTATATTAGGTATACAAAGACTGAAAACATTAAATATTTTGAGAAAATACCTGAAAGGTGGATAAATGGCACTACCCTCGAAGCTATTAATGATAGTTCTAATAGGAGTAATAAACCCATAATTGTTCTTATACCACACAATGAAACCATAGGTAAAGAAAACCTGAAACAAACATTTTATTTTATAGCAGCTTTGCTGGCACAAATAGGATTTTGGCTTTTAGTTACTTTTAAATCCCTACCTAAAACCCCTCAAAAAACATAGTTTCAAAATCAATGAAACTCCCTAAACAACTTCGTAGCCTCATTGTAGGCGCTCTCAAAACTAAGGGAATTTAATCCGCTATCTGCTTTTGCAGTAGTAAAATATGATAGCATTTTTTCGGTTGGCATATTACCGGTAAGTTCATCGGTAGCCATCGGGCATCCGCCAAACCCCTGAATGGCCCCATCAAAACGGGTACAGCCTGCTTTGTAAGCTGCATCTATTTTTTCAAACCACTTAGCAGGCGTGGTATGCAGGTGTGCACCAAACTCAATTTCGGGGTATTGCGGAATAAGGTTAGAGAACAGGTATGATATAACATCGGGGGTAGAACTCCCCACAGTATCAGACAATGAAACAATCTTAACGCCCATTTCTGCAAGCCTGTTGGTCCACTCCCCTACAATGGTAACATTCCATGGGTCACCATACGGGTTGCCAAACCCCATAGAAAGGTATGCTAAAACCTCTTTACCGGCATTGTGGGCAATGTTTAAAATTTCCTGTAACGTAATTACCGATTGTGCAATGGTTTTGTGGGTATTGCGCATCTGAAAATTTTCTGATATAGAAAACGGATAGCCTAAATACTGGATTTGCTCATGCTGAACAGCAGCTTCCGCACCTTGTGTATTTGCAATAATAGTCAGCAGTTTGCTCTTGGTAGCAGACAAATCTAACCCTGCAAGAACAGCAGCACTGTCCTGCATTTGCGGTATAGCCTTTGCCGATACAAAACTGCCTACATCAATAGTATCATACCCTACACGCAGCAAACTCTGTATGTAAGTAATTTTACGTTCTGTAGGTATAAAAACTTTAATGCCCTGCATGGCATCGCGTGGGCATTCTATTATTTTTACTTTCATTTGCTTAGGTACTTAGAATCTTAGTCACTAAGAACCTAAGATCCTTTTATTAATTTCCTTAATAAGTGCCGGGCCTTCATAAATAAAGCCGGTATATAACTGTATAAGGCTTGCGCCGGCCTCCAGCTTTTCTATAGCATCATCGGCACTGTGTATCCCTCCCACCCCTATAATTGGGAATGCTTTGTTACTTTTTTCGGACAGGAACCTTATAACCTCTGTAGATCGTTTAGCAAGTGGTTTACCGCTAAGGCCACCTACTTCGTCCTTATCTTCAGATAGTAATCCCTCTCTCGATATAGTAGTGTTTGTAGCTATAACACCGGCAATACCTGTAGTTTTTACAATATCAATAATATCGAGCAACTGGCTGTCGGTAAGGTCTGGTGCAATTTTAAGCAGTATTGGTTTTTGTTTTGGCCTGGCTGCGTTTTTATCCTGAAGCGTTTGCAGCAGTTTAGTAAGCGGTTCCTTATCCTGTAATTCGCGCAGGTTAGGAGTATTGGGCGAACTAACATTTACCACAAAATAATCTACATAATCATATAAGGCATCAAAGCAAATTTCGTAGTCACTTACAGCATCTTCATTTGGCGTTAGCTTATTTTTACCAATGTTACCGCCTATAAGCACATGGCCTTTACCTTTTGGGTTTTGCTTAAGCCTCTCGGCAGCAGCCAAAACACCTCCATTATTAAAGCCCATACGGTTTATTATGGCACTGTCTTTACGCAGCCTGAAAAGCCTTTTTTTTGGGTTGCCGTCCTGCGGTTTTGGTGTTAATGTGCCTATCTCTACAAACCCAAACCCAAGGTTGCCAAGTTGTTTATACAGTTTAGCATCTTTATCGAGCCCGGCAGCAAGACCAACAGGATTTTTAAACTTTAGCCCAAATACTTCACGCTCTAAACGGGCATCTTCTACATCATATAATGACCTGAAAACCGACGGTAAACCCGGTATGGCATTTAAAAAACTGATGGATGAAAAGGTAAAATGGTGTACCTTTTCAGGATCGAAACGAAAGAGCAGTGGACGAATGAGCGATTTATACATAGTTAGTTGTGTTGTTATGCAAAAATATAATTATTATGCTGTATAAATAAATGTTTGCACTATAAATCTTATTATTCGCAAAAATGACAAAACAATACGTTATAAATATATCCTGACAACAACTGTATAGCTAATATTATGATAATATTATTTGATACTATGGCATCAAATTGTAACTTTAATAAACTATAATACAGCACAGTACCCTTAATCAAAATATAGTTTTTATTGCTGTTTAACAGTATTAATTCATAATCTATAATAAGTTACAATTGCATTTATGAAAAATATTTGGATATTTAACAGCAATGTGTAAATTTGGCACTTATAGATAATTAAATTAGTACTTAATAAATGAATCAGGACTTAGAAAAACTTGTTGACTATGCACTTTCTGATGGTTACATTAGTGATAAGGAAAAACAGGTACTATTTAAAAAGGCGGAAGCCCAGGGTTTTGATGTTGACGAGCTTGAATTGATATTGGAAGGCAGGCTAAACGAAGCTAAAAAAAGCACAAGGCCTGCAATAAATAAATGCCCTAACTGTGGCGAAACCATAAGCGGAATAAGTAAAGTTTGCCCTTCGTGTGATTACGTCCTGAACTCTGCACCATTAAAGGATGATGAAACGCTAACCGAGAGTTTAAAAAGGCTTGAGGAAAGTATATATGCATTAAAAGCGGTACCTAATCCGGGAGCATCGAGAGTTATAAGTTCGGCTGTATTTACAGTTTGTAGTGCAGGGCTTTACATTATATATGTTAAGCTAATAAAAAAAGAAAATCTGTTTGACAGGTATTCTGGCATTAACAATAAGGCAGAACCACTTATAGATAGGCAGTTATTATCGTTAAAACAAAAATATGGCGAAGATGAAAAAATAAATAAATACCTAATACAGCTGGATGCAGAAAGAAAAGCCATAATTAAAAAAAGGCTTAATGCCGATGCCGTTTCTGCCGTTTTTATATTTGTTATTATTGGTATTGTAATTTACGCATTAACATTATTAAGTTCTATCAAGCCTTCTGTAAAAGTAGAATCTGCCGAGGATAAGACAGAAAGACTGATAAAAGAAAAACATATAAACAGGGCAAAAATTGTGTCAGATTCTATAGAGCCTGGTACTAAAAAAGACGAACTTCAGGCCGAAATCAGAATAATGGAAATTGACAGCCTTACAACAGCAGGCAATTATAGTATGGCGCTATCTCTTGCAAGATTGATTAAAAACAATTATCTGCATGACAATGAGATGGAAAGCAAGATTGATGAAATTATAGAGAAGCAGGTTAATGACCTTATTGAGAAAAAAGAATTTGAAAAGGCTAAAAACCAAGCAGAATTAGCAAGTTATACTAAAAAAGAGTACCTATTAACATCGGTTAAAGTAGCCGAATTTTTACATGAAGATACAAAACCTAAAAAGGCAACAGCTTCTGAAAAAAAAATTAAGCGAAAAAGAAAAATAAAATAAGTGTATGAGCTTACTAAATATATTTAAAAATAACGATGGCGGTTTTATGGATGTTATTCGCTGTGAAGAACAGGAATATCTTGTACATAAATGGACACCCGGGGGGGCATTAGCTAATAGCACTACAAGAGAAAATGCCATACGATATGGCAGCAGGCTGCGGGTAATGCCGGGAGAGGCTGCAATATTTTTATACCCGCAACAGGACGGCACTATGATGGATGTTATAGAGGGCCCTGTAGATCAAACTATTAAAACTGCTAATTTTCCGGTACTATCAAATATTGTGGGGGCTTTTTATGGTGGAGAATCGCCATTTATGGCAGAAGTGTATTTTTTAAACCTGGGACAAAACATCCAGATAAAATTAGGTATACCTTATTTTGATGTATTCGATAACCGTTTCCCAGATCTTGGTGTTCCATGTGCTGTGCGCGGTTCTATTACTTTTAATGTTGTTGATTATACTAACTTTATAAAACTCTATCGCCTCCTTAATTTTGAGTTAGATGAACTTAAAGAAAAAATAAAAGATTTTTATACCCGAAAAATAAAAGCCATAGTACTTAATATTCCGGCAGATACCGGTTTGCCGGTAATGCAACTGGAAAGAAAGCTTGATGATATAAACGAATATGTAACAGGAAAGCTTAAACCGGAACTTGAAACAGATTTTGGAATTAACTTAAAAAGGCTTGACATTAATACAATTGAACTTGATAAAACAAGTTCTGCATACATGCAGCTTAAGGGTGCTACTACAGATCAGCAATCGCGCTTTATAAATGCTAAAACTGATATTGAAGTTACAAATCTTGGCGAAATGGCACGCATACAGCGTAAAGATATGGAGATGGGTGTAGAGGGCAAAAATTTTGCAGTACACCAAATGGATCTTCAGGCAGATATTTTAAAAACAGCTGCCCGGCACCTGGGCGATATGAGCAATGTAAACCTTGGCAACGGTAGCGGTTTTAGCCCTGTTGGCATTATGACCGGTATGGCTGTAGGTGGTGCTATGGGCACTCAAATGGGTGGCATGATGGGTAACCTAACTAACACACCTCCCCCGCCGCCACAGGGAGTACAATGGCATATTGCAATTAATGGGCAACAATCTGGCCCATACACTTTAGCCCAGCTTAAAGAGTATGCACTGCAAGGACAGTTTACAAGAGAGCATTATGTATGGAAAACCGGTATGGCTGCATGGGAGCCTGCTGATATAACAGCAGGATTATCAGATATTTTTGGTAACGTTCCGCCACCCCCACCAGCCGCTCCAGCTTCAAAATCAAAAATTAACCTTGAAAAATAAATGAAGTTTAACCCTGTAACAACCGCTATAGCAATTGCATTAGGTGCACTTATAGCGTATGGCTTTTATAGTTTTAATGATAATGCACTCAAGGTACTTTTAAGCTTGGGCAGTTTTTTAATATTAAGCATTTGTTTAGTTTTTACCATTGGAGGCAGTTATAGTTATTATAGTACTAATGTAAATGTGCGGTCTACGTCATTATTGTTTTTTACTGTAGCCTTTATTTCGCATTTCATTTTTTCTTTTACACAGTTTTCTGCATCTGTATACATAGTTACACACGGCATTTTACTGCTGTTGTATGTACTGGTATTGTATAAATTAACGAGATCAATATAAAGCATTCCTTATGAACGGCGTAACCACTACCACAGGCCAATCCAAAGATGCGGACTACCAAATTTTGGTTAGCAAAACTTATGCAATATCATTGCATGATGCCTGGAATTTTTTATTCTCTACAGATGGTATAAAATTATGGCTGGGTTATAAGGGTGTTCCTATATGGCGAAAAGGAAAAGAATATACCACAAGAACAGGAACCTATCTATGCATACGTGTTTATAATGAACTATCGCATGCACGGCTAACATACAAAAGAAAAGACTGGGAAAACACATCTACTTTACAAATGCGCATCATGGCCTCAAAAACTGGGACTACAATAAGTATACAACAGGAAAAACTTGCAGATGAAGGACAACGAGAAGAAATGAGGCTTCACTGGGAAAAAGTCCTTACTAAAATTGCAGCCGGGTTAAAATTAAATTAATATTACATGTCATTTATTTGTATGCAATACTTTTTTTAAATAAGTTGCCCTTATAAAATAGTTGGACTACCTTAATTAACAAAATCTTATATTTAGATTTATTATTTTTGAGGTTATTGAATTAAATTTGCCCCTATTTACATGGATATCCCTCCACATAACCACGCTGAAACTGACACTAATCGTTTTTTACAGGATGCATTTAATGCGCCCAACAATCGCTGTATAGTATTTACCGCGGTAAGAAATGAGAAAAATGTAATTGTTGATTTTAAATTTAGCCTTCTAAGCCCAGCAAGCCTTGTTTTTTTTAATGGCGAAGATGTTACGGGAAAATATTTTACAGCTTTAAGGCCAGACCAGCATGAGCAGTTGAAAGAAATGATAGAGGTGGTGGAAACTGGGGTAGCCAATAACTGGGAACGCCTAAATAATGACGTTGCGGGCATTTACCAATGGTATAGTGTATCTGACACTAAAGTGGGCGATGGCATTGTAAGAGTATGGGAAAATATTACTGCACGCCGCACGGCAGAAAAAGATATTAATGCAACCATTGCTAAAAAAGCCGAAGAGAAATATTTGTCCCTGTTTAACTCTATAGACCAGGGCTTTTGCATCATAGAGGTACTATTTGACGAAAAAGACTTTCCTTACGATTACAAATTTATAGATTACAATCCGGCTTTTGAGAAACAAACCGGCCTTGTAGATGCGCGGGGCAAAACTGTAAAAGGCATAAACCCTTACCATGAGCAACACTGGTTTGACCTGTATGGTGGTATTGCAAAAAATAGACAGCCATTAACTTTTGAGCAGGAGGCTATACTTATAAATGGCTGGTATGAGGTATCTGCATTTCCCTTAACTAAAGAAAAAGACAATAAGGTAGCTGTAATTTTTAATGATGTATCTGTTCGCAAAAAAGCAGAACTTGAACTTAACGCCTTTAATAGCCGCCTTGAGGAAGAGGTTAAAGAGCGTACTGCAAAACTAAATTTACTAAACGAATTGCTGGAGCAAAAAAATGAGGAACTTAAAAAATCCAATAAAGAACTGGAATCTTTTAACTATGTAGCCAGCCACGATTTACAGGAGCCGTTACGTAAAATACAAACTTTTCTTAGCCTTATAACACAACGCAGTAACGACAAGGTTGTGGTACAGTCGTATATGGATAAAATTTCATCTACAGCAGGCAGGATGTCTAACCTTATACAGGACGTGCTTACTTACAGCCGCATTAATGTAGATGACCAATTTACACAGATAGACCTTAACACAATAATAGACAAAGTACTTTTTGATTATGAGCTGCTTATATCTGAAAAAAATGCCGTTGTAAACAGAGGGGTTTTGCCGGTTATTAATGCTATCCCGCTACAAATGCACCAGCTTTTTAGTAACCTTATAAGTAATTCCCTAAAATACAATGATGGGCAGCCTGTTATAACAATAAGCAGTAAAAAGTTAGATACCAATCCGCCAATGGTGCAAATTACATTGGGCGATAATGGTATTGGTTTTGACCCTCAGTACAGTAACCAGATATTTGAATTGTTTAAACGCCTGCACAGCAAATCAGAATATAGTGGGACGGGTATTGGCCTTAGTATTTGTAAAAAAATTGCAGAGCAGCACCACGGTACAATAGAAGCGGCTTCAAATCAAGGCACAGGAGCGTTATTTACCATTCAGCTTCCTGTTTAAAAGCTTCTTTTAAATATAAATAAATCGTAAATTTGCGCTTCATTAAACACACAAAAATGCAGCACATTATAGACCGCTTTATAAGCTACGTTACTGTTGATACAGAATCTGATGCTAACTCTGATACTACTCCCAGCACTGCCAAACAGTGGGACCTTGCCCATAAACTTGTTGCTGAACTTAAAGCTATAGGACTTACAGAAGTTACTATTGATGACAACGCTTACATTATGGCAACAGTACCCTCTAACGTAGACCATGATGTACCTGTAATAGGCTTTATATCGCATTTTGATACATCGCCTGATTTTAGCGGTGCTAACGTAAAACCCCAAATTGTAAGCAACTACGATGGCGGCGACATTATACTAAACGCAGAACAGAATATTGTACTTTCTCCTGACTATTTTAAAGACCTGCTGCAATATAAAGGACAAACCCTTATTACCACAGATGGTACTACCCTGCTTGGTGCAGATGATAAAGCCGGTATTACAGAAATTGTTACGGCGGCAGAATACCTTATGCAACATCCCGAAATTAAGCATGGTAAAATAAGGATAGGCTTTACTCCCGATGAAGAGATAGGCCGTGGTGCCCATAAGTTTGACGTGGCAGCTTTTGGTGCTAACTGGGCTTACACTATGGATGGCAGCCAGATAGGCGAGCTTGAATATGAAAATTTTAATGCTGCGGGAGCTAAACTTACCTTTAAAGGTAAAAGTGTGCATCCGGGCTATGCAAAAGGCAAAATGATAAACTCTATGCTTATTGCCAACAAATTTATCTCTAAACTACCTAAGGAAGAGGTGCCGGAAATGACATCTGGCTATGAAGGTTTCTTTCATGTTACAGGCATTACAGGAAGTATAGAAGAAAGTACGGTACAACTTATCATTCGCGACCATGACAGTAAAAAATTTGCTAAGCGCAAAAAACTGGTTAAAAAAATTGCCGACAAATTAAACCGTAATTATAGCAAGCAATTTGGCGGGGATATAGTTGAATATGAAATTAAAGACCAATATTATAACATGAAAGAAAAGGTAGAACCTGTTTTTCATATTATAGATATTGCAGAGCAGGCAATGAAAGACCTTGGTATTAAACCACTTATAAAAGCTATTCGTGGCGGTACGGATGGCTGCCAGCTATCTTACATGGGGCTGCCCTGCCCTAACATATTTGCAGGCGGGCACAACTTTCATGGCAAATATGAATATGTACCGGTAGAAAGTATGCAAAAAGCAGCAGACGTTATAGTAAAAATCGCTGAACTTACTGCCCAGAAAAAATAATCGGGCAGGATTTGGCTAATATACATTAGCTAAGCAGGAAAAAAACAATACTGATCCGTTTAGAAAAAAATAAACCCCTGATATTTAAAAATACTGGATTGTATGATAAATATCAGGGGTAATTTTAACCGGTATTTGCTATTTAAAAATAGCCTCTAATAAAAAACCGGGCTATAAACCCGGAATTAATATTAAATAACTTTCAGTTAGTTTATTTCTTTTCATAAAAGAAATTGTAGAGCTGTCTAAACATTGCATAAGATGTACCGGCAATTATAAAGGCTATTATGGCATCAATAGCAGCTTCAAAGCCTAACACCATAATTTTTGAAAAGAAGGCAAACAATATATCAAAAAATATACCTGCATATACCCATTCTTTTAACCTTAACAACCTGTTAGGGGTTAGCAATACCAAAACTCCTGCTATTTTAAATACACCTAAAATGTATATAAAATGTGGCGGATATCCTAATTGTTCTGTAATTCCCCACACTAACGGATTGTGTGTTAATTCGAAAATTCCGCTGGCTCCAAACCATGCAGAGATTAGTACTGTACTTGTCCAATAAATAATTTTTGTGATTTTTGCATTCATGATTTCTATAATTTTATATGGTTTAACAAGACAAACGTCTATATAAACCATGCATTAGCACAGTGCAAAATACCTCATCAGGACAATTTACATCCCTATATAGACAATGCGCGAACCCAACTATTTTACAATGAAATTATGCGTTCAGTTTTTATGCTTTCTAAAAACATACTATCATGAGAAACTACTAATAAAGTACCTTTAAACTGGTTAACAGCTTCGGTCAGGATTTCGATGTTTTGTATATCAAGATTATTAGTAGGCTCATCAAGCACAAGTACATCTAAAGGCGTTTGAGACATCGTAATACAGCAAAGCACCAGCCTCATTCTTTCGCCACCACTTAATACCCCACATAATTTATCTATGCTATGCTTAGAAAATAAGAAACGGTTAAGCCTCATGCGTATTTCGTGGTCAGGCAACCCTGAAGTGTTTGCTCTTTGTGCCTGTTCAAAAACAGTTAAAGCATTATTAAGGTATGAATAATCCTGGTCTACATAAACTATATTTTTTGATGCCGAATACAAACTGCCTGAAGAGTGTAGTAAACTACCGGTAAGCAATTTAATAAGAGTAGATTTTCCGGAGCCGTTATTACCCTGTAGTGCTACCCTATCGCTACTTATAATTTGAAAGTTTAAGGCAGATGGCCATACATCAATATCTACATATCTAAAATTTAATTCCTTCGCTTCAAAAAGTATTTTTCCCTTATGCAGGGCAGAATCTTTAAAGTCAAAGTCCATTTTATCTATACCAGGGCTGTCTTTTCGCAAATCTCTTAATTCTTCCGCAATACCCTGTATTTTTTCTGCATGGGCTTCTTTCGTCTTAGCACTGCTGTTTTCGGCATTGTTCTTAAATGTGTTCAGCATAATGCGCGCCACGCCCGATTTTTCTTTTTTCCCCTTGCCGCGGGCATCCAGTTTTTGCTGGCGTTCATTCGTTTCACGTTCTTTGGCCTTTGCCCGTTTTAGTGCCAGTGCCTTACTATGTATTTCATTTTGCAGGGCATCACTCTCTTGTTGCTTTTGTACTATATAAAACTGGTAATTGCCTCCATAGTTGGCAATACCGGTTCCGGATATTTCAGATATCCGGTTTACCATATTTAGCAATTCACGATCGTGAGAAACAGCAATAACAGTTATAGATGTAGCCTTTAACCACTCATACAGTTTAAGGCGTGCATGGCGGTCTAAATGGTTTGTTGGTTCGTCCAGTAATACCATATCAGGTTGGTGCACTATAATCCCTGCGAGCAAAACTTTAGTTTGCTGCCCGCCACTTAATAATGCCATAGGCATATTCGGATTTACATTTCTAAGTCCCCAAAAATCAAGTGCTTCACGGCAACGCTCTTCTAAATCCCAGCTATCGCCTAATACTTCAAGATTTATTTCATTAACCTTCCCGTTAAGTATTTGCTTTAGTGCATACAGCTTTTTTGCAACCTGCATGGCTTGTGCCACTGTGCTATTATTAAATTGATCTAAAATTTGAGGAACATAATAAATAACCGCGTTTGTAGCAATTGTGCCAGATACCGGTTTAACTTTATTTACTATAAGTTTTAGCAATGTAGATTTGCCTGAGCCATTATTGCCCACAACAGCTACTTTTTCTCCTTTGTTAACTACAAAGTCTATTCCGCTGAATAGTATTTCCTTATCAGGATGTATATAGGTGATTTTTTGTAAAATAAGCATGATTATATTTTTTCAGGAATTAATTAATGCTGCGCAACATAGTGTTCGCAGTTACTTAATTGTTCAGGAAATCAATATCTAATCACATAAATATAAAACTTATATTTTTTTACAAAGTTACAAAATTCAGGCAAACAATTGTAGTAATAATTTATCCATCAAAGAGCCGGTTATTGCTAAACGCTCATTTGTACTTTTCTTTTTAATCAAATCAGCACTTTGTACAAATGGAGCTTCCGTTAAATCTTCAGCCCCGTTTATAAGCAGTTCCTCAATTCCCTGCCTGGTAATTTCGATATGAAATTGTAATCCAACAAAATGGTTCCCGTAAACAAAGCCCTGATTATTATTAGCCTGAGATGTTATTAAATTAACGGCACCATGGGGTATTGAAAAGGAATCTCCATGCCAGTGAAATACTTGGGGATGGTTATTAAAAAGATTAAAGAAGAATGGCTCTTTGGCACATGCATCTGTAGTGTTAACAGTAAACCAGCCAATTTCTTTATGTACTGCCTTTTGTACTTTTGCACCAAGACACATTGCTAACAGCTGCGCTCCAAGGCAAATGCCAAGTATTTTTTTATTAGCATTTATACAGTTTTTTATGAATATCTTTTCGTCATAAAGCCACCCATAAATGTCATCATCATATACATTCATTGGCCCGCCTAATATTATTAAACCATCAACATTATCTACATGGGGTAACACAATACCAGCGTTAAACATTTTAGATACAGTTACAATATGGCCATTTTTTTTAAACCAATTCTCTAAGAGTCCCGGCCCTTCAAAAGCAACGTGCTGAATTATATGTATATTCATGTTATAAAAAAATTAGCCTATAGCAATACTATGATGTAAGGCTAAAGTACAGTATTAGTACTGATCGTTTTATTTTTAACCGCAGAAAAACTACAGTTGTATTGAAATATTATATGGATGATAGTGCCTCATTTATTTTTTAAATTTATAATACAAATTTCGGGATTTTCGATATACATTTGTAACCACTGTACTGAAGTATACCAAAATAATTTAAAAATATGGATAGAGATCAGGTTGAAGAATTACGCTCCCTGCAGGACACGCTATACTTTATTGGCGGAAAATGGAGAATACCTATTATGAATTCTATTTGTAACGGAAACAGGAGATTTAGGGAAATAGAGCGCAGTATACCGGGTATTACTACACGCATGCTCTCACGAGAACTTAAAGATATGGAAGCTAATAAATTGCTAAAACGCAACGTTTACCCGGATACACCTGTGCTTGTAGAATATGAACCTACCGAGCATTGCCGCTCGTTTGGCGGCATCATTAGCGAAATGATAAACTGGGGACGCATCCATAGGGATATTGTAGTAAGAAAAGAAAACAAATAGATACCGTATTTAGGCTTTTATTTAAATCAAAAAAGTGCAGCAACCAGAGTTACTGCACTTAAAAAAGAAATTAGCATATTTTATCGGGGCTCTGTTGCAATAACTGTAAATGCTGTTTTTGTGGCAGCATACATTTTTCCTGTACCAGAGTTTTGTAACATTGCTATTATTTCCCAGTCTTTTTTACTAAAATCCGGAGGTACCGGCATTTGAATTTTTCCAGTTCCTGTATTACCAATAGCAACGGTTTTTAAGCCTCTAACTATTTGCCAATGGGTTAATGTGTGCCCCTGGTTTTCGCCTCGTTTAATTTGCCTTGTTGCCGTTTTTTGAATCAATGCCACTCTAATTACGGCCGGTTTATATTTTCCGGTCACACTATAGTTTATTAAAAGGTTTCCATTAACTTCTTCCGCATTAATCTTAACCCCGGCAGCCGGTTTTCCTGTTATTGCTTCGGTAAGCGTTTTACGTAATTTTGACTCATCAGAACCTACAAATTCTGCCTGCCCGTTTACTACTGCCTGTGGTGTATAAATTTGTGCGCCCAACGACTGGCTGTATTCACTTTGGCACTGGGTGTAAGCAGCGTTGCTGTAAGTGTCTTTCCATCCCATCCTGTCCCAGTAATCAACATGGTAAACAAGTATATAAACAGGCTCATTTTTATATTCCTGTTGTATCTTTCCGGCTAACTCATCGGCCGGGGGGCAACTGGAACAGCCTTCGGAAGTAAATAGTTCAATTACGGCAAAACCGTTGGGATCAGTTACGTGTACGGGCTGTTGTAAAACGTAGTTTGAGCCTACAAATGCAACACAACAGGTAGAAACAACAGCTAACAGTATAGCTGTAAATAATTTTATCGGATTCATAACTTTTAAATTTATTTTAACCAAAGTTACGATCAGATAAAAGGCTGAGGAATCGAAATGTGAGTTAAGCAGACATATAAGGGGCTAAACCGGTATAAATTAAAACCCGCTTAGTTATTACATTATCGGTTTTCGAGCCACGAAAAAAAGCTGTGCGATTTTTCTTTATTAATAAAGAGTTTTTCAGGGGTTTCTATAACAAGTTTTATGTATAGTTTTCTAAGAAAATAATGTTCAATTTCTTTAACGGCACTAAAGTTTACAAGGTACTGCCTGTTAACTCTAAAGAACTGGCTTGCAGCAACCATGCCTGCTATTTGTGCAAGCGGCTGTGTTAAAGGATATTCCTGCCGGTCAAAACATACAGCAAAAGTAGTTTCATTACGGATGTAGAAAAAAGCAATATCTTGGGTTTGAATTGTGGTATATTTTTGGTTCTTAAACACTAAAAAACTGCTTTTCCCTGCCGGTTTTTGTAATTTTTGGAGCAGATTATTTACATCAGGGGCTGATTTTTGCTGGAAAAAATTACGCAGTTCATCAACTTTTTTCAATGCTTCCCAAATGCTCTCCCTCGAAAAAGGCTTGAGTATATAGTCTATACCATTACTTTTAAACGCTTCGAGCGAATACTCATCAAATGCAGTACAAAATATAACCGGGCATTTTATTACTACTGATTTAAAAATATCAAATGACAAACCATCTGCCAGCTGTATATCCATAAATATAAGATCAGGGTGTTTTCCGGAAAGCAATGCCTTAACAGAATTTTCTACACTATCGTAACGGCCGGTAATTTCTGCTTCCGGTTTAAGGTCAAGCACAATATTTTCAAGCGATTGTGCCGTTCTTGGTTCGTCTTCAATAATTATGATATTCATATATAATTGGTAATTTTACTTTAAAAATTGTTCCGTTGTCATCAACTTCTATATCCTGTTCAAGCAGGTGCCTGTATCTTAAGTTAATATTAGTAAGCCCCACACCAAGCGAATTATTGCCGCCGGTTTTTAGCTGTACCTGGTTTTGTAACACTATTTTATTATTTTCTGTATATAGCTTAATATGCAAAGGCTTTCCTGCAGAAACTATGTTGTGCTTAATGCAATTTTCTACAAGTAACTGCAGTGTAAATGGAGGCACCAGTGTTTTAAAAACATCTGCAGAGAGTGTGTTTTCAAAAGTAAAACCGGTATCAAAGCGGGCCTTTTGCAAAAAAATATAGGCGTCAAGTATATGCAATTCTTCCGACAGGTTAATTAAGTCCAGCTTACGGCTTTCTAACGTATACCTGTAAAAATCAGATAGTTTTATTATAAAATCTACCGATTCGGCTTCGTCGCTTTCTACCATTGCTTTAAGGGTATTAAGGCTGTTAAATAAAAAGTGAGGGTTTACCTGTTGTTTAAGAAGTTCATATTGTGCACTTAGATTATCATGCCTAATACGTTCCAGTTCCATGTTTACGGCCTGGTTTTCATAGTTTTGCTGTAGCAGGTTAAGAAACATGTAAAACACAAGGTTTATCAGGATACCACGCACCTCAACCATAAGCATGGTAGGCCCAAAGTTTATTTGAGATAAAATAAGCTGCTGTACCCATGCCAGCCCAAACATTACTACCAAACCTACCAGGAGGGTACTTAACAACTTAGAATAAGAAATGCTTTGCATTTTTATTGTAGCTTGTTTAGATAGCATGTAAAGATTAAAATACCACATAAGCACGGCAAAAACTGCAGTTATTGCGGCATTAACCACAGCCTCTGCCCAGTTAAACTGATGCGATGCAAGTTGCGGTACAGATGAGAGCAGCCCTAAAAAAACAGAACTTATCCAGATGGTAGCTGTCGAAATTTTTAAATTCTTTTTTTCCACATATATTGTTTTAGGTTAAACAAACCCGAAGCGGCATTAACAAAGTTAAAATTTATTTAAGTTGTTGTTGTATTTTGGTATACTAAAGTATATCAATATGTCAATAGCCAAAAAAAGGATACCGGAGTATCCTTATAATATATTTTATCTTAATAAAGACTAAGTTATATAACCGCCGTAATTAAAACATTGATATTGCCACGCGTAGCCTTAGAGTAAGGACAGGTATGGTGCGCGGCCTCAATTACAAATGTTGCCTGTTCCTGCGATAAGCCAGGCAGATTAACGAAAAGGCGTGCCTGTAAAGAAAAACCGTGTTCTCCGGCAGCCAGGTCTACTTCGGCATTAACCGATACTTTTTCGGGCAAAGGTATTTGAAGGTGTGCTGCGTTATGCCTCATGGCACCTATAAAACAAGCTGACCATCCGGCTGCAAAAAGTTGTTCGGGGTTTGTGCCGGTTTCTTTGCTGCCGGGTGCCGAAAGGTTTATATCTAAACGTTTATCATCACTTGCGGCCGAGCCTTCGCGCCCATTGAGCACATTAACTTTTGCTGTATAAAGTACTTTGCCCAAGGCACTACCCTGCTGGTTTTGAGAATCGATAATTACTAAGTTTTTCATGGTTTTTATTTTTAAGTTATAATTATTTTTTTGAAAGTTGATAGGCCTGCAATACAGCCGCTGCAAATTGTTGCGGTGCTTCAGCCGGTGGGTTATGGCCAATACCTCCTGTAAACGTAAGGTGTATATATTTGCCTTTAAATCTTGAGGCATATTTTACCGGGTCAGCATGCGGAGCCCCATTTGCATCGCCCTCTATGGTAACCGTAGGAACCGTAATAACAGGAGATGCTGCAAGCTTTATTTCTATTTCATCATATTGCTTTTCTCCTTTAGATAAGCCCAGTCTCCACCTGTAGTTATCTATTACAATGGCTACATGGTCAGGATTTTCAAATGCAGTGGCTGCCGTATTAAATGTAGCATCATCAAAATTCCAACCCGGCGATGCTGATTTCCAAATAAGCTTTGCAAACTCTTTAGTATTTGCAGCATATCCTTGGGCTCCGCGTTCTGTGGCAAAATAAAACTGGTACCACCATAAAAGCTCATCTTTAGGCTTTAGCGGCGCTTTGTTGCCCTGCTGGCTGCCTATTAAATATCCGCTTACAGATACAAGTGCAGTAACCCTATCCGGCCATAGTGCGGCAATAATATCTGCGGTACGTGCACCCCAGTCAAACCCGGCAATTGTAGCTTTTTTTATTTTAAGGGCATCCATAAGGGCCACAATATCTGTAGCAATGGCAGCCTGCTGTCCGTTTCTTTGTGTATCCTGAGATAAAAATGTTGTAGAGCCATAACCGCGTAAGTAAGGAGTTATAACCCTGTGCCCTTTTGCAACGAGCAGCGGCACAACCTTTTCAAAGCTATGTATATCATAAGGCCATCCATGCAGCAATAGTATTACAGGGCCATTTTGCGGACCCGCTTCGGCATAGCCAACGTTTAAAACTCCGGCATTAATTTGTTTTATAGTGCCCAGCAAATTGTCTTCTCTTTTTTGCGAAAAGGCACTAATTGAAATCATTATAAATAAAAGTAGAATGAACTTATGTTTTAGTGTAGTTTTCATGTGTTTAAGGATTTAAAATAATAATTAATGATGTGGATGGTTTGCTGCTGCTTCAGGAATTTCAAATGTGATTAGTTGCTTCTCTAAAACGTGGTGGGTGGTATCTGCCAATTCAAATAATATAGTATGCCTGCCGGGAGCCATGCCCACAATTATTATGGGTTGGTTACTGGCATCTGCCCAGTGCCAGGGCAGGTTATCTACCGTAATATGCAGGTGGCCTATCCTTGGTGAAACTTTTAAACCCGCCTCGCCATAAACCGGTACTATCTTAAGGTTTTCTGTACGGTATTGTATTATTACCTTTCCCGCAGCTAACTCGGCTGCAAGTGGTGCATCTACAATTAGTTTGGCTTCAGGTTCCAACTTTAAAGGTATAATAGACGGTGCGCCAACTACATCTCTTGCAGATAAATTTGTTTTTACCTGGGCAAAACCTGTTATAGATAAAAGTAGGGTTGCCAACATGATCACTGTGTTTTTTGTTGCTTTCATATTTTCTAAATTTTAGACTTGTTTATTATTGTTACCCAAAGGTATGGCTACACTATCTTTTAGAGAATTGAAAAAAAGCTGAAGTGGACATATTACTACCTGAGTAAGACATTGAACTCATCCTGACTTTTTCTAATGGCTGCAAAATGATCTTTTGCTGCATATTTTACCTGTTGTATTATTTCGTAGCGTTGCTATGCAGTACAAAAATGCCAAAATTTGAAACGAAAATCTCCACTTTTCGCTTCAATCAATAAAGTCGAGACAGGTTCATTATAAACCCAAGTATTTTTCATCGGTCATACAATTGTTTTTTATCAGCGTTATTAAATAAAAAATTGCCCCTAAGTCCTTAGACATAGAGGCAATTTAACTATTATCTACACTTGGGCAGAATAATAGGTGGCAATCGAAATTAATTTAAGTTAGCTAAACAAGGTTTAGGTTATCATTTTAGAAATTAAAATAACACACAATCGTTACAAACTCATGCCACCATCAATAACTATTTCTGCACCGGTTATAAAGCTTGCTGCATCGCCAGAAAAATAACTTACTAATTTTGCAACGTCATCTGCAGTACCTATTTTCTTTAGCGGAATACGTTCTGTCATCCAGTCATCCAGTCCTTTGCGCGAGGTTTCGTCAAGGTTAAGCTTATTCAATATTTCGGTTTGTGTTGGGCCGGGGCTAATAGCATTAACACGTATTTTTCTGGGGGCAAGCTCTAATGCAGCAATTTTCATTACGGCATTTAGAGCAGCTTTACTTGATGAATAAATAGATGTGTTGGCACCATTCATACTGGCTACGTTAGATGAAAGGAATACAACCGATGCGCCATCGTTTAACAAGGGTATAAACCTGCTTAGGGTAAAGTATGCTCCTTTAAAATTGACATCTATAACATAATCAAAGTCTGTTTCGGTTGCCCCATCTATACCCGCACCTGCTAAGACTCCTGCATTAATAAATAAGATATCTATTTTTCCGAATTTATTTTGCACTTCAGTAGCCAGTGCTTCAATTGCTGATACCTGGCCCTGATCTGCAACAATACCGGTAGCGCCAAGCTGATTCGCTGCACTTGCCACGGCATCTTCTCTTCTGCCGGTTATTATTACTTGTGCCCCCTGGGCTTTTAATTCTTTAGCAGCGGCATATCCTATACCACTGTTGCCTCCTGTTACAAGAGCTATTTTATCATTTAATATTGACATTTTATTTTAATTTTAAAATTTCATCAAAGATAAAATGAATTTGGTATAACTTTGTAACCAGTATCACTAATGATACCAAAGATACTACTGAAATATATAAACTGCAAACATTTTAAATAACTGTAAAAACAAAACCCTACTAAATCTATATTCTTAGCATACTATTAATTTTCAGTTAGTTACAAAATATATTCTGTAAATAAAAGTATTTTTTGTAGTTTAATTTTATCAAATTTGTACTATAAATAGTTTACAAACTTTGGAAAGCATAGCACTATTACTGGCCGGTTTTTTAATAGGCACCTTTGGCACTCTTATAGGTGCGGGTGGTGGCTTTATACTTGTACCCCTGCTATTAATATTTTATCCGGCATTAGGGCCAGAGGTTACTACAGCCGTAAGTATTGCCGTGGTGGCCGTAAATGCACTGTCGGGGTCGGTTGCTTATGCACGCAGCGGCAGGATAGATTACAGGGCCGGTATTGTTTTTGCGCTGTATACCATACCGGGATCAATATTAGGTGTACTAACAGTGCAATATATACCCCAACACTCCTTTAATACAATTATAGGTGTGCTGTTGGTACTCCTGGCTTCTTACCTCGTGTATAAAAATGCAACCCATAAAGCATGCCTGAACCAGATAGTACTAAAAAAAGGCTTTCAGGAACATATCTTAACCGATAGTACCGGTACTACATACCACTACAGTTATAACCCTGTTAATGGTAATATTGTAAGTCTGCTGGTGGGTTACATTTCTCCGCTATTAGGTATAGGCGGAGGTATAATACATGTACCTGCCATGGTGAACTGGCTTAAATTTCCTGTACACATAGCAACAGCAACATCTCACTTTATACTGGCCGTTATGGCAACTGCCAGCGTTATTACCCATGCCTGTAAGGGTACTTATAACGACCCGCATGTACTGCACATGATACTTTTTATAGCACTTGGAGTTATTCCCGGTGCGCAGCTGGGTGCGTTCTTATCACATAAAATAAAAAGCAACGTTATACTACAAGTATTAGCTACATGTCTTGCAATTGTGGGTATACGTATACTCGTTACAAGTTTATAATACTTGCAGTATCTAAATTAAACATTTGCCAATGTATAAAAAGCATGAGCTTTTGCGTACTTTTGCAAAAATTTTATAGCAATGCAGTTTAAATTTCGTTTAGCATATTATCTTTTTGGATTCATGATTGGAGGTTTCCTCATGTACTACATTTTTAATGGCAAAGGAGCCGAATTTTGCTACTTGCCCAATTGCAGGGTTAAAAAGAATATTCGCGAGAAAGGACTTACTATCTCTAAAGAAGCACAGCAAACACTAAAAGCAGGATGGGTAACACAAACCGATGTAGATAATACTATTTTATATGGCGATGTTGATTTTTCGCGAAGCAAAAAGCCACTTAAAACTGGGGGTAAACTTTATATAATTGAGGGAAAAACTATTAATAACCAGCCAATTGATGTAGAGGTAGCTAATTTTGAAGATAAAGCAATACTGATAAACGTAAAAAAACGATAATTTTTTTCCTAAAAAACCTTGCAGATATAAACAATTCGTTTATCTTTGCACTCGCAATACGGAAGTATCAACAACGATTGCAAAATTGGGGCGATTAGCTCAGCTGGTTCAGAGCACCTCGTTTACACCGAGGGGGTCGGGGGTTCGAACCCCTCATCGCCCACCAAAAGTAAGCTTTATATCACTATAAAGTAAGTTAAATCACAGAAAACCTGCACTTTACAAAGTTGCAGGTTTTTTTATTTTACCCCTGCACCCATCAAAATTTGCAAAAACGCCCAAAGTTTAGGTGGTAATTCGTGGCACAAAACATTTTTTTAAAAGTGTGCCACAAAAAAGGGGTTAAAATATTGATTATCAACATGTAAACCTGCTTAACGACTTGATTTAAAGACGCTATAATTCTAATTTTATTAATTTAAAACAATTGAATTATGCTAACAGCAAGTTTTGGGTTAACCTTCTTCTTGAAGACCCCGCGAAAAGAAACAAATGTAAGGGTAATCTATCTAAGGATTACCGTAGACGGAGTGCCAAAGGAAACGTCCACCAGACAGCAATGGGACGTTACCCGTTGGAATCAAAGAACCGAACGTGCTACCGGAAATAAGGAAGATGCACGGAGTGTAAATTTCTTTCTAGACACGCTACAGTCGAAAATCCAACAGTACAAAGGCGAATTGTTATTGAATGGACAAACTATCACAAGCCAGAAGCTGATAGATTATGTGCTTGGTAAAACCGTTTCCAAAGCGAAGATCGTTGAAGAATTCCAAAAACACAATGATGAATTATTGGCATTAGTTAAAAGGGGTGAATATGCCATCGGTACACATGTGCGTTTTGAAATCGCTAAAAAGCACGTGAAAGAATTCGTACGCTTTAAGTACAACGTAGATGACATGGATTTCCGTGAACTCAACTTTGAGTTTGTAAAGGATTATGAGTTTTACCTAAAGACGGTTAAGAATATCAGCCATAACACAGCGGTGAAGTACATTACTAACTTCAAGAAGATAGTGCTCCTCGCCATTGACAAGGAAATTATAACCGCCGACCCTTTTAAGCGTTTCAAGGCAAAGAAAATAAAAATCCATAAAAAGCCATTAAGCGCGCATGAACTATCACTTTTGGAGAATCATACCTTTTCTACCCCACGCCTTGCGACGGTGCGTGATATTTTCGTGTTCCAATGCTATACCAGGCTAGCCTACATTGACGCTTTCAACCTGAAAATACAGGATATTAAAATTGGTATCGATGGAGAAATGTGGATTATTAGCGAAAGGCAAAAAACCGGAAGCAATATCAATGTGCCTCTGTTGCCAAAAGCAAAGGCCATTATGGAACGCTATAAAGACCATCCGCTTTGCCTGGAGCGCAATTCCGTGTTACCGGTTACCTCCAACCAGAAGATGAATGCCTACCTGAAGGAGATAGCTGACCTGTGCGGCATCGAAAGCATATTGAACACCCACAAAGCCAGGCGTACTTTCGGAAGCACTATAACGCTTAATAATGACGTGCCCATCCATGTAGTGAAAGAACTGCTGGGACACCAGTCAGTAAAACAGACGGAGGAATATGCCATTACCGAGCAGCAATCTGTCGGAAGGGAAATGAAGCAGTTGCAAATGAGGCTAAGCAGTAGGAAAACTACACCTGAGCCACCGTCACCGGATATCATATCCAAAATGCAGCAGGAAATACAGGAATTAAAAGAACTGCTAGCTATATCTCACGAAAATACTCATCTTAAAAAAGTTTAAATTATGGAAAATAATTTTGTAGAAATCGTTCAGATCATAAAACAGTCACGCACAAATGCGATTAAAGCCGTAAATGCTGAATTAATAAACTTATATTGGAATGTGGGTATGTACATTAAGTCCAAAATACAGTATTCGGATTGGGGGGATAAAACAGTAACTGACTTAGCATTATACCTCCAAAAGAATAATCCTGAATTAAAAGGATTTGGCAAAAGGGGCTTGTATAAAATGATTCAGTTTTATGAAACATACCCAATTAATCATGAATTCATAACGTATATAAACAATCCAAAAAGCTCAGATAATAAGGAGTTTGTAATTGTGCCATCAGTGATGGCACAATTTGAGTCTGTCGATATTAAAGATAGCCTTTTGACTAAAATTAGTTGGACACATCATATAGTTATTTTCTCAAGAAGTAAGGTTGAAGAAGAACGCAAGTTCTACATATACCAGTCAATTAAAGAAGGTTATAGTGTACGTGAGCTTGAACGACAGATTTCAGCCAGTTTATTTGAGAGAAGTATGCTTGGACAACTAAATATTAAATTGCCAAAAACAGAACAATCACATGGATTTAAACAGTTATTTAAAGACAGCTACATCTTTGATTTCCTGAATCTTCCTGAATCTCACAGTGAAAGTGATTTACAGAAAGGGCTTATAAATCGTATGAAAGATTTTATCCTGGAACTTGGTCGTGATTTTGTTTTTATGGGAGATGAATACAAGCTCGAAGTCGGCAACAGTGAGTTTTATATTGACTTATTATTTTATCATCGTGGCTTACAGTGCTTGGTTGCGTTTGAATTAAAAGCTGGTAAATTTAAACCGGAGCACATTGGGCAGCTTAATTTTTACCTCGAAGCACTTGACAGGGATGTGAAGAAAGGACATGAAAACCCCAGTATTGGTATTTTGCTATGTAAAGACAAAAACGATCAGGTGGTTGAATATTCGCTCGGCCGAAACCTTTCGCCCACAATGGTTGCCGAGTATCGAGCACAACTTCCTGAGAAGGAGTTACTGCAACAAAAGCTGAATGATCTTTTTGAAGATGTGGATCCAAATATAAAGAATTGATAAAATGAGGAGCGTAACCAATTTGGTTACGCTCCTCATTTGTAACAAAGCTAAACGATATCATTAGCAATTATTCATTAACAGTTATTCTGCTGGTTAAAGCATCCTGCTTTGAAGAAAATTTTACTATCAGGACTAGCTGAAAAAATAGTAAGTTAGAAATATTATTTAGCGCCATCTACAAACACATATAGTTTTTGTACTTTACCATTTTCTATCACGAACATATCCATACCAGTCACCGTTGCGGGTTTTGATTTTGATCCAAACTGCCAATAAAGGCGGACAATGTTATGATGTGTCTCTACAGACTTGGTTGTAAATTTAAAGTCAGGGTTATTTTTTTGGAGTTCCACTACAAATTTGCTGATTTCATTATAGCCAGTTGCAATAAAGTGGCGGTCTACCATTTCAATATCATTGGCATAAACAGTACTCATTGCAGCAATACGCCTGGCTTGGTCTTTTTCATTCCAAATCTCAAGGTGTCCCTGTACCAAGGCTTTGTTTTTCGCCAAGTCTTCCACTTCATTTTTTGAACTGACTAAAGAAGATGATGCATTTTTAGGGGACCACAGTACTACTTTTGGGTTAGATTTTTCATAGCTCTTTCCGTCAGGATACGATACAAGTTCCAGTTTAGAACCCCACGGTGTTTCAAAATATACCCAGGTCTCACCTAAAGTATCGCCAGATGGTGTTACAAAGGGTTCACCCAATACTTTTACCCCTTTAGATTTTAGGTATTTTACGGCAGCATAAATATCTGATGTGTAAAATGCAATATGCGTTGCACCTATATCATCGGTATTTGGCTGTGTAGTGCTGCCTTTATTATCGGCATAAGCAAAAACTTCTATACTGGCACCTGTGCCTGCATTAACCATTTTAATAGTTACCGCACCGGTACCTGGATTCATGTGGTTAGCTTGCTTCCACGCTGCATCTAAAGGTATTGGGCCTATTTGGGTTACGGGTGTAAAGCCCAGCACATCGCTAAAAAAGGCGACTCCCTTTTGCAGGTCGGGCACGTTAATGCCCACGTGGTCTACTCCTTGTATGCCAGCCCCACTTTGGGCAGATATTTTTTGAGATGGGGCAAGGAATACTATCAGGCTTAAAAACGCTACTGCAGAAGCCTTTATATTTTGGATCGGTTTTATTTTTATTGTTTTCATTTTTCTAAAATTTAAATTGATATATGATAGCCGTTAAATTAATTGCTGTAAGCGGCAAGCCATTTGTTTTTAATATCGGCACGGGCCTGTATAAACTCTTTATCAGTTCCTTGTGCAATGGCATCAAGCGGAAAGCGTAAAGGGCGTTCGCCTTTTTTCATTTCTACCAATTGTAATATACCATCGGCAATAGTCTGCGGGTTCATTTCAAACTGGGCCATTTTACCAAATAGAGCACCGCCAAGGACATTAAATTTTTCGGTTGCTGCATCGCCATATTCAGCAATAATTTCTGTTTTATCGGCATTAATACCTGCTTTAGACCCGTTTGTCATCTCTGTAGGATATACACCCGGCTGGATACTTACATTTTCAATTCCGTAATCACTCAACTCGTCCTGAATACCTTCGGTAATACTTTCCACTACAAATTTCGATGCCATGTAAGGAACCATAAACGGTAGTGTATGACCGCTGGCACCGGTGGTAATGTTAATAACGAGCCCATTTTTCTCTCTTCTCATAGAAGGCAGCACTGCCTGGTAGGTTCTTAATACGCCGTAAATGTTAACTTCAAACATCTGGCGTATCTGGTCAAGCGAATATCCTTCTGTAAGGCCAAAGCCACTCACAGCTGCATTGTTTATAAGTACATCTATTTTGCCATATTTGCCCAGTACTTTTTCAAATGCTGTTGTTACGCTTGTATCATCTGTAATATCAATATCTACAACTTCAATGTTTGTAATAGCCGAAAGTTCCTCTGCCGCTGCAGCATTTTTGCCTGTGGTGTTGCGCATCCCTGCAATTACCGAGTGACCTGCATTTGCTAAAGTAATAGCTGTTAATTTTCCAAAGCCTGTACTTGTTCCTGTAATAAAAATTGTTTTAGACATGTTCTTTATTTTTTAAATGTTATTGTTTCTTTTGAACATTACAAAGTTGCGACTATGCCATATCCTGGGGATTGACATTAAATAAAAAATAAATTGATATATATCAAGAGCACTGTATTTATAAAGCGGTCAAAACAAAAACAGAGCCCAATGCAGGCTCTGTTTCTTAGAAAGGGTAATAAATAATTATTTAAGCGGTACTTCAATAATCAGCACTTGCGATGTTTTTTGGGCGGTAATTCTTATCTCGTGCGTTTCGGTAATGCTTAAAGCATCGCCATATTGTAATAATTGATCCTTAACAGAAATTTCGCCACTTATAACAAAAATGTAAATTCCATTCCCTTCTTTTTTTAGGTGATAAGTAGCTGCAACATCCTTATCAAATTGCCCCGTATGCAGCCAGGCATCCTGTTGTATCCATAGCCCTTCGTCTTTGGGATTGGGAGATACTACCTGATTAAAACGGTTAGGCTGGTCGTTAAGGGCTATCTGCTGATATCGCGGTGGCACACCGGCCTTATTTGGTGTTATCCAGATTTGCAGAAACCGCAGCTCATTCGTATGGCTTGGGTTCGATTCGCTATGGCGTATACCAGTACCGGCACTCATTATCTGGATCTCTCCGGTTTTTATAGTTGCTTCTTTACCGGTATCATCTTTATGCTGTATGGATCCGGATAAGGGTATCGAAATAATTTCCATGTTGGCATGGGGGTGCGTTGCAAACCCTGCACCCGGTATAACCGTGTCTTCATTAAAAATAATAAGTGAACCGAAAGCCTGGCGCGATGATTCGAAATAAGGCCCAAAATTAAAAGAGTGTTTTCCTTTTACCCAGCCCCTGTCGGTCTGGAAACGTGTTGTTGCCGAATGAAATATTGTGGTAGACATATGTATATAATTTAACTTAATAAGTTGATTTAAAAAATGGATGCATTAAATATCGGTTTCCTGGTATAGGCCTATAACCATGCCCCCCGGTAGCTTTAAGTGACAATACTGCATAACACCGCCCACAGGAATAATTGCCGTCAGGGCTTCTAAGCCTATTGATTGTGCTTCTTTTAATGCAAGTTGGATATCAGGTACTTTATAGGTAATAACACAATTATTATCCTTGAAGAAGTATTCGGGAAAGCAGGAATATGATGTGTAAAGCTCCAAGAGTGTACCATCATTTGTAAGTAAGGCAGACATACCACATTCATCGAAAATTTCGGTAGCGCCCCATAAAGAAACAGCAAGCTTTTTTAGCGCGAAAAAATCATCACCATCTGCTTTTATTGCTATTTTTTTTGATGTTGTTAATCTGGTCATAACTTTGGAATTGAAGGTATAGTTCAACAAGGCAAAGTTGCGCATCTACAGATTAGTACACATTGATATTTATTAAATTATAAATTGATATAAATCAATTGTTAGGCAGTTGTACCTATTTCTTCGCCGACTGGTTTCTAATTCGACTCAATGTTTCCGGAGTAATGCCCAAATAAGAAGCGATCATGTTCTGCGGAATGCGCAGGGCGAAGCCTGCATATTTCTGGATAAAATTCAGGTACTTTTCTTCGGCTGTAAAACTTATGGCAGAATGTATCCGGTTTTGTGAGGCTACAAAACTTTTTTGCAAAATAAGGTTCACCATATCATTAAATGCGGGTATTTCCCTGCACAGCCTGTCAAAATCTACTTTACGTATTATCGCAACTTCACTATCCTCAATAGCATCGATGTTAAATCGTGAGGGTTCACCACTAAGCAGGCTTTCGCGGTCGCCAATCCACCAATTTTCTACAGCAAAACTGAGCACGTGTTCCATACCTTTTTCATCTACCGAATAGGTCCTTAAGCAGCCCTGGGTAATAAATGCATTATAACCCCAAACATCTCCCTGCTGCAGTAAATATTGTTTTTTACGCAGTTTTTTAATTATCGTTACTGATTTTATAAGGTCTGCCTCTTCATCAGTCAGGCTGATCTTATTATTGAGATAATTTTGAAAAACTTCGTACATGTGCGGGATATTTAAGATTCAAAAATAAGAAAAAGATTATAATTTAATTACATAATTGCAATTTGCCCAAAACTACCTTTTACTATAATACATTGGTGTTGGACTGTAAACTCATTTCTGTTCGATTACAAATCACCTGCCATTTGCGTAAGATACTAATTATCTTGCAATTACTTAAAACTATCCTCTTTACCAGTCCACCTAATTTAGTAGTACTATAAAATTCAGCGAAATATCGTTGCTTAGGCGGATTTGATCTAACCTACCAAAATATTCAAATTGATAAAAATCAATTTCTTTATTATTATATATCAATGTGTGTTTTTACTTCAATTCGCAATTTTGCTGTGTAATTATATCTAAAACAATATACCATGAAAACTGCTAAAGAACTATTACTGGGCTACCTTGAAAATATTAATGACGTAGATACCACTATTGAATTATTTGCTCCCGATGCCGCTATTGAACTACCTTACCTTGCAAGCCTGGACAAACAATGGCGCTGGGAAGGAAGCGATGTACTGTATAACTTTATAAAAAGTTTCCCTAAGGGTTATGAGGATTTTGCCTTTAAAAATATACAGATATTAATTGATACGCCCGAACAGGTTTTTGCTGAATACCAAGTCGAAGCTGTATTTAAAAAAACAGGAAAAGTCTACCATCAGACTTACATGGGCAGGCTCGTGGCAGAAAACGGTAAAATTAAATTACTAAGGGAAGCCTTAAATTTAGTGGAAGTTTCAAAAGCTATGACCGTGTAACTATAAAAAACTTGTCGAAACTATTTTAGAATTATAGACTATTTTTACTAAAAACCTGTGCTGTAGCAACTTACAGAACAGGTTTTTTTATGCTTATAGCAATACTATTTTAAAGAAACTCCCTTTTAATTCCAAGCTTTTTCATCCTGGAATTTAATGTAGTGGGAGGTAAATTAAGTAATGCAGCCGCTCCTGTTTCTCCCCAAATCCTGCCATTACAAAATTTAAGTACGGCTATAATGTGGTCGCGCTCATTATCCTGAATATTTTTAATAGATGCCGGAGAGCTGTAACTATTTATTTCAGGAGCAATTTCGGAATGGTTTATCCTTGGCAGTGAAACTTCTTTAATAAGGTTGTCCTTAGCCAATAGTACGCCACGTTCAATTATGTTTTCAAGTTCCCTAATATTTCCCGGCCACGTGTAGGCCATCATTTGCTGGAGCACCTCATCTGTAACACCATCAATCTTTTTGTTAGCCTTTTTACTGTATATACCTATAAAATGCTGAACCAGCGCAGGGATGTCCTCTTTCCTTTGGCGCAGTGCGGGTATTTCTAAAGGAAATACATTAAGCCGGTAATACAGGTCTAACCTGAAACGGCCTTCACCAACTTCTGTTTCCAGGTTACGGTTTGTCGCCGCAATTATGCGTACATCTGTCTTTACAGGTTGGTTGCCACCCACGCGTTCTATTTCCTTTTCCTGCAAAACACGTAAAAGCTTGGCTTGTAATTCTAATGGCAATTCGCCTATTTCATCAAGAAAAATTGTGCCTTTATGTGCCATTTCAAATTTGCCGATACGCTGCGATTGTGCACCCGTAAAGGCTCCTTTTTCGTGCCCAAACAATTCTGATTCAATTAAAGATGAAGGCAGTGCCGCACAGTTTATTTTTATCAGGGGTTTGTTTTTTCGTGGCGATAGCTGATGTATAACATCTACAATACGTTCTTTACCCGTACCGCTCTCCCCTAAAATAAGAACCGATGTATCTACCGGTGCTACCTGGGCAATATGATCAAAAACGGTAAGGAGGTGGTGGCTGTTGCCCACAATGCCTTCAAATTCTTTACTTGCGGCAGGAGTTATAGCATTTGTTGGTTTAGTACCTTGTAGCAATGATTCGTTTTGGCTGATGTTATAAATGCTATCCAATACTGAGGCTAAGGATTGGGAGATCCTTTTTGCAGGCAAAAGTAATTCTGCATCGTAAGTCCCGGGGCGGCGGCTATAGAAAGAAAACAGCAGCACGCTACCATTAGTAAGCCTTACAGGCATATCTAATAATGACTCCAGGCGAAAGGTATCGCTATATAATTTAACAGCATTATTAGCCGCCCTGTATTTTGCAAGATCTACATTATTATAAATGGCAGGATCCAGCAACGTTTCCTTTATTTTATGCAGCTTTGCAAGTTGTCTTATATCTTGTTTTGTAATCGTTTTTAGTTCTTCGGCACCGATAAACTGGTACTCATCAAAACCTACCCTTAAAAGGCTTACTGTATCGGGTGCGGGCTCTTCTTCCCATTCTCCCGCGACTATATAATCAAATGGAATGTGTTCCTGTAATGATTTGCAGACCGCAACCATCTTATCCCGTAGATCAATTTGCGAATCGGCTGTCTGCTTAAGTACGTTTTGTAATTTTGCCTCTTTTCTCAAGCTTGCTTCGATACTGTTTTCATGGCGGTATTGTGCTATGTCCAGCATCACGAGCAAATCTCTTTCTCTGAAGGGTTTTACTAAAAAACCATAGGGTTGGGTGGCTTTTGCGGCTTCTAAAATTTCTGTATTAGAATTAGCAGAAATAAAAATGAAAGCTATGCCCGCCTGTTTTAGCTTTTGTGCCAAATCGATGCCTGTAAGGTTTCCTTTTAAAAAAATATCCACCAAAACCAGCGACGGTTTTTCAGACTCGACAAGGGATAATGCCTTATCTACAGACCGGGCGATGCCGCAAACTTTGTAGCCTGACTTTTCAAGCATGATTTTAAGGTCGTTAGCCTCAATAAACTGGTCTTCTACAATAAGTACATTTTTATCCATTTTCATTTTATTTCAATAGTTGCAATTTCGTTAAAATCTTCTTCTAAAAAAACTAATTTTATAACAGTGCCATTATTGTTATAAATACTCAGGTCGCCCGATATTTCTTCCGCAAGTCCCTTTATAAGGTTCATCCCCAACGACGTAAAGCCATTTACATCAAAACCGTCAGGCAGCCCCCTACCATTATCTGCAACAGTTAGTATAAGTTTTCCCTGTCCGCTTCTTTTAAAGGTTACGTTTACAGTGCCGATATGCTTATCAGTAAAGGCATGTTTTATCGCATTAGTAACCGTTTCATTTATAATAAGGCCAATAGGTGCCGCCCGCTCCACATCAAGAAAAATTTCGTCTGTATTGATGCTGAATAAAATTGTCGTGCTACTATAGCTATCCTGGAGGTAGGTTACCAGCTCGCGAACATACACATTCATGTCGACATTTTCTGAACTGTCCTGCTGATATAACTTTTTGTAAATTAACGACAAGCTGTAAATCCGGTTTCGGCTATCGTGAAGGGCCTGTAGAGCAGTTTCGTCTTCAAGATAATTTGACTGGCTGTTTAGCAGGCTTAATACAATTTGCAAATTATTTTTTACCCGGTGCTGTATTTCGCGCAGCAGCCAGTTCCTTTCAGCTAAAAGTTCGGTTAAGTATGCATCTTTTTTAGTACTCTTTATTTTCAATGTAGTGTTCTCCTTTATTTTCCTGCCCGCTACAAACGCTACGCATAGGGTTACGGCGGCGGCCACTATTAAAAAAATACTTTCAGTGCCTTTCCAGGTACAAAGTGAGATAACAAAGAGGCAAAAAATAAGTAATAACGGTAAGCGGATAAATTTCATCCTGATATTTTTATAGGTACTTACATAAAATGCACCAAACTGCTCAATTTATTTAAACACTTAAAAAACAACCATTTACAGCAATTACCTCGAAATTATTATTACGATATATCGCTGTACCCCTTATTGATCTAATAATGCAACGTCATTTCGTAACAATGATAAGTTTCCCCCTACAGACCATCACAACGAAATATCGTAATGCAATTACGCACTGTAACCACATACAGTAGTGATTAATATTTACAAACAAGTTAACTAATTAAAAATCAAAGTTTTAAGTTACTGGCATCGGGTTAGTTATAGATGGAGTAAGCCAAAGCAGAATATGCTTAACCATATAAAACTCTTTTAAAAACCTTACCATGACCACAGAATTTCAAAACTACCTACTGCACAGTATAGCATTAACAAACGAACAGTTAGACTGGATAACCTCTCTTTGCACAACCAAAATACTGCGCAAAAACCAATACCTGTTACAGGAAGGCGATGTATGGAAACACTACGCTTTTGTATCTAATGGTTGCCTTCGAACCTATTCCACCGGGTGTAAAGGTACAGAGCATGTTATAGGGTTACATATAGAAAACTCCTGGGCAGGCGATTACGAGAGCCTCATTACTGCTAAGCCATCACATTATAATATCGATTGTATAGAACCAAGTGAAGTGGTACTGTGTACAAAACAAAATTTTGAAAGGATTTGCAAAGAGATCCCTGCTTTTTATGAGCTGGCTAAAAGTAATTTAAACAGGAGCCTTGTAGCGTCTCAAAACAGGATAATGGCTTCATTAAGCTATACTGCCGAACAACAATATGCCTATTTTGCGGCCTGCTACCCACAGCTTGTAAACAGGGTGCCCCAAAACATGATAGCGTCTTACCTCGGTATTGCAAAAGAAACATTGAGTAGAATGCGTACTAAATCTGTAGTTAAAGCTGTACCGATGATACCCGCCCTTCAATTCTCTCACACGCCACAACAAGTGCTATGAATAGGATTTTTATCTCAGTATCGGCCATGAAAAAGCTGCGGATAACAACCACTTTCCAGTGGCTATCGTCCGCAGCTTTTAAATTACAGGTATTTTATTTACCAGCACCTGCTATTGCAGCACCAAGGTTACCTAATACCCCAAGCTGGCCCAACATTACAGTTGCAGCAGTATAACAGTTAAAAGACTGTACTTTACCGTTTATAATACGAAACACATCGCAGCATGGTGCATGAATTTCATTTCCCGTTGCAGGAATTGTACCTGCAGGTAATGCAAGCGGCCCTTTATGCGTTCCATTTAATGACAGCTCTACAACTACCACATCGCCGCTTACATACATATCATACAGTTCGCGGTGCATGTCTGGAAAAGCGGTAGCATAAATTTCTACCGGTAAGCCCAATTCTTTTTTGCCTGTGTATATTTTTCCTGCCGATTCGTCGTTAAATGTTCCATCTTCTGTAAACAGCGATATAAATTTTTCTACATCCTGTACTTCCGCAGCTGCATACAATTCCCTGATAATACGCTCGCTTTCGGCGTTTAAGCTAATGTCTTCTGTTTTAACTAATTTTACGTTCATGATTTTTGGTTTTGTGCTGGAATTATCCAACGTTATTGATTTTGAAAACTTATTGATAATTAATTATTCCTGCGGATCTATAAAAACAATAAGGGTTTTTATAACTCCATTTTCTACAGTAATTACATCCATGCCGGTTTCTGCATCCGGTTTGGTTTCAGATCCTAATTGCCAGTATAAACGGGCAACATTATGGTGTTGCTCAATAGGCTTTCTTAGCGTGAACTTATAATCTGGAAATTTAGCCTGTAAGTTTGCAATCAATGTGTTAAGTTCGCCATGGCCATTAGCCACAAAATGCGGATCGATAATGTTTACATCATCTGCATACACTTTTGCGATGTTTGCAGTTCTTATTTTTTCGTTTCTTTCGCTCCAGGTAGCAAAGTGCTGCTCTATGACAGCAATGTCCTTTTTTTCCATGATGGTTGTTTTAGTTGTATATTTTATAAAATGTTCTTATTATATTTAAAGGGGTATTGCGACACGCAATGTTGGCCTTACACCTTGGGTAGTATTCTTGGCTAAGGTTTCAAAAAATACTTTACCCTCTATTAATAACCCTGCACGGCCTGTGTAAATAAGCCCGGGCCCGTAACCTAACACCTGTTGTTTAGTGCTTTGCATACCATACTGGTTCGTATAATAGTTATGGTCGCCATCATAGCTGTCCTGGTTTAACTGCGCTAAATAGTAGGCAGCGGCTTCTATGTGCAGGTTTTTAATAAGCGCAACTTCAATAGAGTAATTACCATTATAAAAAGCTCCGGGCTTATCCTGTTTCCCTATTACGTGGGTGTTGTAGTTAAACTGGTTTCTTGCACTAATACTTACTTTTTGGTTAATAATTAATGTAAAAGCATGGTATGCGCCCACGCTGACAAGGTGTGCAGAAGGATTTATTGCATACTCTTTACTATATGAGCCTATAGGAATCGATACATCCAGCTCTGCCCTATGCGAAAATGGTTTGCCAAAAAGTTTTTTATCGCTCCATTGTATGGCGGTGCCCTGTACTATATCACCCAACATGGAAGGATTGAACGTGGGTGCTTCTCCACTTTGAGAAGTAGCAGTAATTTTTACTACAGGTATTAGTACCGTGAATCCTAAATTGCCTCCCAAGAGTTTTACTGGTGTGAGGTAAATAAACTGATGCATAGACAGTAAAGAATTTATTTTAAGGTCGGAACCTGAATCTTTTCCCGCAGAATTATTAAACTGGTGGGTTTCATAAGCCTGCATATAGTTTACATATACAAAGCCCGGCTTGCCAGCAATACCGTCGTACATATTAGCCAGGCCAAGGTTAGTAGGTGGCAATACAGGATCTTGTGCATAGGCAAATTTTGCTGTAGTAATAAAGAGTATAAATAGCAGGCCAGCACTTAGTAATCTCTGCCCGTTTTGTTTATCAGTATTATATAATGTAAAAGTTGTTTTCATACCGGTGGTTAAATAATAGATTAGCAACACTACAAAACTATTATTTAGACACCTGGCCGGGGTTGACGTATGATAAGAAATCAATTGACCTATATCAATGACTTACTTATCATATATCAATGGCTGCCGAAGCGGCTTTACTGAACTTTGACCTATCAAAATATCAATATTTTGAAAAATATAAGTCGAAACCATCACCCCTAAAACTTTTAAAAATGGAAACTAAAAAACAATCCTTCAATTCCCTACACAATATGTACGCGGGATCATTAAAATCATTTGTAAAGCAACTCTTTATAGTAGTGCTTTTAACTTTTACCATGCAGAATGCCGTTGCCCAGAATACTAAATATTCTAAAAAAGAACTTTCGGATGAAGCCCTTGTAAAAATGCTTCCGGGATTTAAAAACGGTACTGCAACCGTAAATGGTATAAAAATACATTATGTAGCCGGTGGGCATGGTAAGCCTTTAGTGCTCTTGCCGGGATGGCCCCAAACCTGGTGGTCATACCATAAAATTATGCCAGAATTAGCAAAAAACTATTATGTAATTGCTGTTGATATAAGGGGAATGGGTTCGTCTGACAGGCCGCAAACAGGCTACGATAAAAAAACTATGGCTAAAGATGTGGCTGAACTGGTACACAGCCTTGGGTTTGAAAAAGCATTTATCGCCGGGCACGACATTGGTGCACAGGTTGCCTTTAGCGTTGCCGCAAACCATCCGGATATTACCGAAAAATTAATTATTATGGATGTACCACACCCTGACGATTCGTTTGCATCGACATTAATGCTTCCGGCGGTGGATACACCAACCGATAAGTTAGACCCTGCAAAGCCGTATTTATGGTGGTTTGCCTTCAACCAGGTAAATGGTATGCCCGAAGAGATACTCTTAGGAAGGATAGCAGCTTTTCAAAAATATGTTTTCAACTATTTATTATTCGATGAAAGTGCACTGAGCTCATTTGACAGGGCAGTATATGCCGCAGCTTACGATAGCCGCGATGGTATAAGGGCTGGAAACGGATGGTATAAAGCATTCCCACAGGATATACTCGATTATAAGGATTATGCCAAATTACAAATGCCTGTTTTGGCAATAGGCGGCCCCGGCTATAACTGGCTGCAATATGTAATGCCTGCCAAAACAACCAACCTTAAAGTTGTAAAAGCCGAAGGGAGTGGGCATTTTGTAGCAGAGGAAAAACCACAAATAGTAATTGACTATATTAAAGGGTTTTTAAATCAATAATCATAACCATGGTACAGCAAATTTATAGTACAAAAATATATGCAGTGCTTGTGTTTTTATTTGCGGTACATACCGCAGGAGCACAACATCATCATGACATGCCTGCAATGGACAAAAATGTCTACTTATCCATAATGGATACTATGATGGTAAACATGGACAAAGCATTGGGTGCTGCAACAATTGAGGCTGATTTTGTAAATCAAATGATTCCGCATCATGAAGGCGCAGTCGCGATGGCTAAGTATGAGATTAAAAACGGTAAAGACTTTGCTATGATACAGCTTGCCAAAAGCATTTTGCAGGAACAGACGATTGAACTTCAACAAATGCGTATCTGGATAAAACAGCCCTTTGCCCCCTCTGTGCCGGTCACAAAAACATACCCCGGCGAGATGCAGCATACAATGGATATCATGATGCAAAATATGCCTGATAATGCTATGCTTAACAATCCTGACAGAGCTTTTGCAATGGTTATGCTTCCGCATCATCAGGCAGCGATAGATATGGCCAAAGTGCTGCTTAAATATTCTAAAAACAGCATAGCCACTTCTTTTGCCAAACACTTAATATCATCAGAACAAATAGAAATAGAACAAATGCAATTATACATTAAATAATATGAAGACACTAAAAAATTCTTTAATAGCTGTGGCTGCGTTTATTACCGGTGCAGTAACCGCACAAAGCCATGACAGCCATGACAGGGTATATACTGCCAACCAGGTTTCTAACACCGTTTCGGTAATTAACCCTGCTACAAACACTTTTCTCGGAGAGATAAGGCTTGGAAAACCGTATCCAAATGTGTTGAGTCCACTCTACAAAGGGGAGGCGCTGGTACACGGGCTTCGGTATTCTAAAGAAAAGAAAATGCTGGCCGTAGTTTCTATAGGCTCTAATGCAGTAACGCTTATTTCTACCGAGACAAATAAAGTGCTTAAAACCATTTACATTGGGCGGGCTCCGCACGAACCAACCTTTACGCCCGATAGCAAACAAATATGGGTATCGGTACGGGGTGAGGCCTACGTAAGTGTTATTGATGTCGAGAAAATGGAAGAGGTAAAACGTGTTTCCGTTGCCGACGGCCCAGGCATGATATCTTTTTCTCCAGACGGTTCCACTGCCTATGTGTGCTCGAGTTTTACCCCAGAACTTGCTATAGTTAGAACTTCTGATTATCAGATAGTAAAAAGAATACCGGTTACAAGCCCTTTCTCTCCTAATATATTTACAAGCCCCGATGGTAAATGGGTTGCCTTAACACATAAAGATACCGGCAAGGTAACTGTAATAGATACTAAAGATAATACAATAGCAAAAGTTATAACCACAGGGCCAATTACTAACCACGTTACTTTTATCATAATTAATAAAGAGTTGATAATGCTGGTAACTGTAGGGGGAGAAAATAAGGTAAAGGCATACAATGTTGCAAAAGATTTTAAGTTACAAAACACAACAGATGTAGGTGCGCTACCACACGGTATCTGGCCATCGCCCGATGGAAAGCGATTATATGTAGGCATTGAATATGGCGACCAGGTACAGGCTATAGACTTAAGCACCATGAAGGTTATAGCCACAATTGCTATTGGGCAAAGCCCGCAGGCATTGGTATATGCAGACAATGCTGTTACAGATGTAAATAATACAACAGCGTTAAGCCCCTTAAATGATCGAACTGCTACACAGGTTATAGCGTTTAAAAATACTACTGAAGGTAGCACGCTAAAAGGAAGGATAGCGGTGAGGAGCATTGGTTTGGCAGATCTTGTAGAACAGTCTTTTGGAGGGCTAAAGCCTAAAACTGCCTATATACTTGCGCTTTCTAAATCAGCATCACAGCCTTACACAGCTGACTACGAAGTAAATTCATTCATTTCAGATGATAAGGGTGCTTATGCCGGGCAATCTACAGGGCTGGTAAAATCGTTAGAGGCTGACAGTACTATAGATTACATGAATGTGGTGCTTATCGAGAAACAAACTGCGGAAGCCGTATTGATTGGTAGTCTTCAGAATTGATGTAACGGATTCAATATAGGAGATTTGATACCAAAATGCTCAAATAAAATTTAATACAATAAATCTAAAATTATGAAATCTGATTCAATAAAAACTACAGACACACCATTGTATGCAGTAAGCCATGATAAAACAATACCAACCCAAATTTTGGTAAGCGCCTATTACCGTGTACACCCAGATGACCGGCAAACATTTATAGATGCTGTAATACCGGATATGACCGCAGCAGTTACTATGCCTGGATGTATATATTACGCCTTTGCACAAGATGTTAGAGACCCAAATACATTTCACCTTCTGGAAGGATGGGCTGATAAAGAGGCTTATGAATACCACGAAAATGCTGATACCTTTTTAACTGCCCTAAGCATTGTAGTTAAAAATGTCAAGATACTGGACCGTCAGGGTATTCGTTATGATGTTGCGAAGCAGCATATCGACGACCCTCGTGGTAAAGTCGAGTAATTCGGAAAATTAAATTCTACATATTAAATATATTCCTCTTTAAGTAGCAGATACATACATCACTAATTAAGGAGGAATTTGTTTTATGCTGTTTCACATGCGTCCCTGTTATCCAAAAAGCAATCCTTAATAAATGAAGTTTTTATAACTGTGCCGTTATTATTATGTATGGTAAACTCGCCGTCTAAGTCTTCGCTTAATCCCCGTATAAGGGTCATGCCAAGCGAAGTAGATTCTGAAATATCATAATTGTCAGGCATGCCTATTCCGTTATCTCGAATAATTAATTCATATACCTCATCATGTTTATGGGCAAGGCTGATTTTTATTTTGCCATTTGTCCTGTCTTTAAAGGCATATTTCATGGCATTTGTAATAGCTTCGTTTAAGATTAGCCCAACAGGTACTGCCTGGCTCACATCAAGGTCGATGTTGTCTACCTTAACTTCAAAAATTATATTACCTGTATCAAAGCTATCTTTTAAATTCGATACAAGGTCATGTATGTAAGCAACCATACCAATTGAAGCTAAATTCTCTGACTGGTAAAGCTTTTGATGAATCAGCGAAATCGAATTTACCCTGTGCTGGCTATCGCGGATGGCCGTAAGTGCAGCCTTATCCTTTAAGTAATGCGACTGGCTGTTTAGCAGGCTCATTACTATTTGAAGGTTGTTTTTTACCCTGTGGTGTATCTCTTTAAGCAGCCATTCCTTCTCTGTAACCAACTTGCCTAAAGATTTATTTTTGGCTTCAATTTCAAGTTGTTTAACCTGCAATTGATCGTTGTGTTTTTTCCTGTTCCTGTTCCGCCAGTACAACGCTCCGGCTATGACTACCACTAACCCTAAAAGAAGTATTACTACAACGATGGTGCGTCGTTCATTTTCTACAACAGCTTTTTGTAGCAGGCCTTCTTTAGTCAGTAATTGTATGTTGTTGTCTTTTTTAACACTTTCATATTCGGTTTGATAATGGGATATTTGGTTTGATTTAATCTCGTTAAAGAGGCTGTCTTTAATTCGTATATAAGCCTGATAATTTTTAATCGCAGATGTGAGATTACCCTGAACAGAATCTAACAAAAATTCATTTCGGTAATTGTCCCTTATAGACTGGGCAAGGCCCATTTCTTTCGCTAATGGTTTTGCTATATTTAAATAGAAACGGGCTTTGGTATAATTTTTTATCTTGTAGTAATGAATCATGGCAGAGTTATAAATAGCATTCCTATGATATTCAGCAATAGATTCCCTATTTTTATCAGCAAATCGTAACATCTCCATACAATATTTTTCCGACACAGCTGTCTCCCCCAATTTATCAGAAATTTGGATAATGCTCGACCATTTCATTACTTTACATGGCACCTCATCACATTGATAGGTTTTAAATATTTTATTAATAAAGATCTTTGTTTCTTTGGTTCTTCCTGGTTGGCTATACATATCTGTAAAAACACTGTAGGCAGCGGTATATATAGCTATAATATCTGTATCTTTTATAGCATAGTCAAGTGCTTTTCGGGAATAGTTTTCTGATGTTTTATAATTTTTAAGATAATTGTAAGTATCACCCACAGTGTTGTAATAATAGAACAAATTGTTGTTCGTCGAACCATTCTTCTCACCCTCTTTTATAGCTTTTAAACCATATTTAATGGCCATATCATACATACCTAAAACATTATAGCCGTCTGCGAGATTACCATAAATCTTGTCTGGTGTATGGATATGTAAAGTGCTATATAATCTTACAGCCTCTTCACCACAGGCTATTCCCTCAGAAAATTTGTTGAAATTGTAATATTCACCACTAATATTCCCAAGTAATTCAGCAAGCTCTTCTTTACCCGAAAATTTACGGGCTGCTTTAATAGATTGCTCTGCATATTCAAGTGCTTTGTCCTCGCCGGTATATGCATTACTTAACTGCATATAGCATAAAGCTTCCATTTGTGTAAGCCTGCTTTTTTTAGCTAAATTAATTGCTTTGGTCGCAAATGTCCTGGCTTTCTGTATTTCATTTGTGGTGACGTAGGCTTTAGCCATACCCGCAAAATAAAATACCTTACCTCTTGTATAATTAATTTCATTACTTAATGCATAGGCCGAATTTAGAAGATAGAAAATGCTGTCTTTAGCACTTTCACCTTTATTATCTATAAAATAGGAAGCGAGTGAAGTGAGGTTTTTTACCCGGGAAGTATCGGGTAAATCCATTTTAGATTCCGCTTTTATTTCACTGTAAGACACCCTTTGAGCAAAGCAGGATAAGGTTGTAAAAAGCAATAAAAAAAGCAGGCAGGTTATATTTTTCATTCAGTTGTTTATTGGTTAAACACTGTGCTAAAAATAGGTTAAAAAGGAATTAAAGCTTAAAAATATCTTACAAATTATCTTGTTAAATTGTCTTGCTTGCAACATTATTGACTGTCATATAGTAACTTTCATATTATATTTTTATTACATTAAAAAAAAGCAACATTTTGATGCTACTCAAAATATTGCTTAAATAAGTTTTATTAATGTGTTGCTGGTTGTGTGGCGAGAAGCTGTAATTCCCAGGCTAATGCCACACCGCTTGCACCACCATGCTCTAAAATAACTCCTCCTAAGGCGTTAGCTGTATCTAACCGCGCCCAGTCGCGCTGCCATTCGCCTGCTACTGCCATCCAGTTAATAGGCACAACACCGGCCTGAATCATACGACGTATGGCCATATCGTGTGCTTCTGTTGTTACAGCACCGCACGCATCAGTAACTACAAATACATCATAGCCTTCGCCAATTGCTTGAATTGCTGGCATTACTACGCATATTTCGGTAAAAAGACCAGCTAGAATAAGTTGCTTACGCCCACTAGCTTTTACTTTGTTGGTAACGTTCGGATCTTGCCATGTGTTAATTAAGGTACGGTTTATTGGTTTTTGATCCGGAAATACATCCTGAAGCCCCTTGATAATGTTGCCGCCACGTTCTTCTATGACTGTTGTAAGAATTGTGGGTACATTATACACTTTTGCCGTCTTAGCCAGGCCAACTACATTGTTAATTATAATTGTAGGTTCGTGGCTGTTAATGTTTGTAAACTGATACGGTTGGTGGTCAATTAACACAACGATACTGTCTTCTGGGCGTAGTAGGCCTTCAAGGCCTGTTTTAATAATTTTTTGCATGTGATTTAATATTATTATTATTTGTTAGACAACTAATATTCAATGTAATTAGCTTAAACATTTGTATACAATCACCAGTCCAAAATATTAAAAAACTGAATATAAGAAAGTTATAATTGGCACCGTGGTTTGAGTTCCTATGATATATCGTGATTTATTACACAGCCAACGTAAAGCCGTTATAATGTTTTGTAAAACTGTTGTCTTTTAGATAAAACAGAAGTACATTCATTACATCTTTCGTATAATGCTTAATTGTGCTATTAGTAAGAGCTAGGATTCTGTCACTTTTGACACAATTTACAAATTTACTGCAAAAACATTAATTCTACTTCACTTCTATAACCCGGATGGTAACATGGCGTATATTTTATATACCCCATTACCTGAAGTTCCTTAAAATATTTATGGAATGTTGGTAAGGTTTTGATATGGGAAAGTGCCATGATTTTACTGCGGCTAACCTTTATAATTTTCGGTTGACCTTTCCTGTAAATAAACCGAACTTCATTGCCCCCTTCACCGATTAAAACTGTTGGAAAGGGGTCAATGTAATTAATTTATCCACCAATAACCAAAAATGACATTTTCGCTAAAATCATCGATTTCGGACGAAATAATCCCTTGTGTAATATTTGAAGCTATTGAAACTCAAACACCACTAAACTCTTTGTGTTCGATAAACCCTCATACATTAAAAATAGACGTTTTATTGCTAATTTTAGTACTAACTATTGACCAATCTTACAATTTAATAATAAATTCAATGTTCTAAAAATATAAATAAAAAGCGTTATGATTTATATTAAAGTATTTGCATGTACTTTAACATCATCAAACAGATTTAAAATAGGAACAAGGTGTTCGACTGTGATCCCTGACAGCCCACTAAAAGTAAGCTTTATATCACTATGAAGTAAGTTAAATCACATAAAACCTGCACTTTATGAAGTTGCAGGTTTTTTTATTTTACCCCTTGCATCATCAAAATTTTAAAAATATACAAAGTTTTTGTAGCAAATCTGTGGCAATTTCAAATTGCAAAAAAAATTGCCACAAAATATGCTTTAAGTTTTTGATTATCAACATGTAAATTTGCTTAACGACTTGATTTGAAAGCACTATAATTCGACCTTTATTAATTTTTTAAAACGTTGAATTTATGTTAGGGAACAGTTTCGGAATAACCTTCTTTTTGAAGAGTTCCACAAGTAAGACAAATGTTAGGTATGTTTACCTTAGAATCACAGTAGATGGGATACCCAAAGAGACATCTACCAAACGCAAATGGGTTACCGACCGCTGGGATCAAAAAACAGAGCGGACTACGGGCGGGAAAGAGGATGCAAAAATTTTAAATTTCTTCCTCGATGCAATGCACATGAAGATCCAACAGCACAAAAGCGAACTAATGCTTGCAGGCCAACTACTCACGACCCAAAAGCTGATGGATTTTGTAATGGGTAAGAATGTTTCAAAGGCAACGATTGTTAGGAGTTCCAAAAGCACAATGATGAATTATTGGCTTTAGTTGAAAAGGGCGAGTACGCAATCGGCACACACGTACGATTTGAGATTGCTAAAAAGCACCTTACGGAATACCTGCGCTACAAGTACAATGTAGATGACATGGAATTCAGGGAACTTAACTATGAGTTTGTCAAAGATTACGAGTTCTATCTCAAGACAGTTAAGAACATCAGTCATAACACCGCAGTTAAATACATTACCAACTTCAAGAAAATTGTATTGCTTGCCATTGACAAGGATATTATAGCTGCCGACCCATTTAAACGTTTTAAGGCTAAGAAAATCAAGATTCATAAAAAACCACTGAGCAGCCAGGAATTGGCATTGCTGGAACATCATAACTTTTCTACCCCGCGCCTTGCTACGGTACGTGATATTTTCGTATTCCAATGCTATACAGGCCTTGCCTATATTGCTGTATTTAACCTCAAGAAAACGGATATCAAGATTGGCATTGATGGTGAAATGTGGATTATCAGTGAAAGGCAGAAAACAGGAGGTAGTATTAATATCCCGTTATTGCCAAAAGCAAAAGCTGTGATGGAGCACTACGAAAACCACCCTGTTTGCCTACAGCGAAATTCTGTACTTCCGGTAACCTCTAACCAGAAGATGAATGCTTACCTGAAGGAAATAGCTGACCTGTGTGGCATCCAAAGTACCCTAAATACCCATAAGGCCGGGCGCTGGGACACCAATTCGTAAAGCAGACTGAAGAGTATGCTATTACCGAGCAACAATCGGTGGGACGCGAAATGAAGCAATTACAGCTGAGGCTGAACGATAAGGAAACTACCGCTGAGCCACCTTCATTGGATATCATATCTAAAATGCAGCAGGAAATACAGGAACTAAAAGAACTGCTTGCTCTGTCTCATGGGAATCATAATCTAAAAAAAGCTTAAGTCATGGAAAATAATTTTGTAGAAATCTTTCAAATTATAAAGCAATCGCGCGCAAATGCGGTTAAAGCTGCAAACGCTAATTGATAAAACTGTACTGGAATGTTGGAATGTATATAAGTAAAAAATTAAAGCATACCGATTGGGGAGATAAAACGGTTACTGACTTGTCAGCTTATATCCTACGCAATAATCTGGAACTTAAAGGCTTTAATAATAGAGGGCTTTACAGAATGATATAATTTTATGAATTGTACCCCGAAAATCATAAGTTAATACTGCCTTTAGAAAACTTGTTAAGTACTGAAAATAAATTATCTGTAATTGTGTCATCACTGATGACACAATTCAAAACAATTGACATAAAAGGGTAGTATACTTGCGAAAATAAGCTATACACATCACATGACTATTTTCTTGAGATGTAAATTAATAGAAGGAAGGGAGTTTTACATTAGATTATGCATCCGTGAAAGCTATAGTATCCGTGAACTTGATCGTCAGATTTCTTCCAGGTTGTTTGATCAGTGCATAAACCGAAGACAATTGGCCCCATTCGCCGATTCAAAATTGACCACCATTTCTATTGGTCTACAAATAATTAGTAGTGTCATTAAAATTTGTGGAGAGGGGTCAACGTAATTAATTATCCATTATGCTACCTAAATCTGAAAATTTCTATTCTCTCTAAATTTCCTGTGCATATAATTATATATGAATTAATTATCATTTACTTATAATTTAAAACTATAATATTAAACTGGTTGCAAATTTACAATCATTTAGCTTGGATATGCTCCTCTACCCACCTGATCCCGTTAAAACCATAAGACAGAATTAATTTTAAGAAAGTAGATGAATACTGTCTTTTGCAAAACTGGGTCAACTGAATTTAAATGACTGACTTTTAGGCTCTTTTCAAGTTATATGAAAATTAACATCGGCTCTTTATAAACACTGCCACCTTCAAACTATTGCGGGAATTAATTGAGCATATCATACTTCACAATATACCACATATCTTAAAAAAAGCGGATGCATCCGAAGCTTACATCCGCCCAAAACCTTTTTTTTGTTCTCCCAACTTCACAGGCATTGTCTTATTTACAATATATATTTTATGTTTTTAGAAAAAAATTGCAAACGTTAACTCAAAAATGAACTATGATTTTACAGAAACTAATCCTACTCTCTGTTACTCCTACTTAAAATATACAAATGCAAAAACCTTCATAAAGATCCGGCTTTTACGAACGTCTGCCATCCACGCATGGTATCAATAAAGCGTTCGCTCAGTCCTCCCTTTCGAAGGTAATCTGCCAGCACGGGCAGCTGCGGGCTATCATACATAGGATTTGCTTTTACCTGAAGAGGAAAGTCACGCTGCAGAATAGCCGCGCGTGCAACAAGCACAAAATCACATCCTTCATCCAGCAGCTCTCCGGCACGCTGGGCACTCATAATCTTTCCAGCGGCGCCTAAGCGCACCCCTTTGCGGGGAAGTTCTGTAAAGACGCTGAGCATGGTTTTACCCTGAAAACTTCCTTCACGAACTACCTGAGCCGAATCCCATAAAGCCAGATCCAAATAATCTATCAGCTCGCGGTCAAAAATGTGAGCCGTAATCTCACGCAGTTCTTCTAAAAGCAACCCATAGCGCTCTATAGATAATCTCCACCCGATCTGAAAATCAGGACCGCAGTCAAGACGAATTCCTTCGATTACTTCGATCGTGAAACGTGCACGGTTTTCCAAGCTTCCTCCATATTTATCTTTACGGTCGTTTAAATTTGGGGACAAGAATTCCGAAAGAATCCATCCAAAAGCACCGTGTACCGAAATACCGTCGAACCCAGCCAGCTGCGCCCTTTTAGCAGCCGCGATAAAGCTGTCGCGTATGCGCTCCACCTCTTCTGTCGTAATTGCCCTAATACCTTTCAATGTATTGCTGGAAGCCGGTGCTGGTATCCCGCCTACTTCAGGCTTGGCACGATGTCCAGCATGGTGCAGCTGTACTGCAGACAATGCTCCTCCTTCGCGGATAGCTTCCGCCATTTTGGTCAGGCCCGGCAAATGGTCGTCGCTGTGTACGCCCAGCTGGCGTTCAAAGGCTATTCCGCCAGCTTCTACCGTCGAAGCGCTCGTTTGGATCAATCCGTAATTGGCGTGGGCAAGCTGCTCCATCCAGGACTGGTCGTATACAGATGCCCTGCCGTCATGATGGCTCTGCTGGCTGGTAAGCGGTGCCAGCATGAAACGATTTCTCATTGCCGGACCGTGCAGCAATGTTAGCGGTTTGAATAAATCAGATACAGACATTTTTTTATTTTTTTAGAGTTTTACTTTAGTTGCTATAATCAGCAACAAAGGTCTCTAGAACGCTGTTGGTTAAGAATGGATAATTTAAACTTTGTGATGGACGTTTTGAATCAAATTATCTTGTACGGCATTTAAAAAAAAATCCTCGGAACAAACTTCTTTAATTAGCCGTCTCCATCATTATTTATAAAACTGGGCAAAGCAAAAAATTCTCCATTACAAAGTCAAAATCATCCATTAATTGCAGAGAATTACCACCTGATCTTTGCATTATTAATTAAATCAATTAAAATGCAAAAAACAGCAATTATTATTCTTTCTGATCCCAAAGCTGGATCAGAAGAAGCTCTAGGACGTGTATTCAATGCCTTAGCGTCGGCATACGAATTCAAGCATGCAGGTGAAGATGTAAAAATCATTTTTCAGGGTACAGGCATAAGATGGCCTGAATATCTAGAAAAGCCCGATCATCCGGTTAATGGACTTTACAAGGAAGTAAAGGATCATGTTCATGGTCTTTCAAAAGGCTGCGTTGCCGTATTTGGTACCGAAGTATCTGGTTATGATCTTTTAAACGACAATGAAGTACCGGGAACTCCTGGTCTGCCAAGTTTTATTAACCTTAGAGACGAAGGTTACAGTATTTTGATTTTCTAAAACAGTTTCTTTAACTGCCCTTTTCTTTAAGTGAAGGGCAGTTTTTTTGTTCCCAACATGGAAACATTTCCTTTAAATCAATAAATTATATATTAATCATTTAAATTCAACCTATTTAGTTATATTCTGCTGTTTAAAAACTATTACATTTTTTAAATATATTAAAACAGCTTTTAAAAGAATATTATCTTTAAAAGTAAATGGATCTAATGTTATGAAAGACGATTATCAATATTACATGAAACAATGCCTGACTCTTGCCAAAACGGCTCTTGAAAACGGCAACCCGCCCGTAGGAGCATTAATTATTTTGAATGGAAAAATAATAGGTGAAGGCATCGAATCGGGTAAATCAACCGGGGACATCACAAATCATGCTGAGATAATGGCCATAAGAGATGCCCTGAAAAACGGATATTCGGAGAATTTGCATAATGCCTCCATGTACACCACTCACGAACCTTGCATAATGTGTTCCTATATGATACGACATCACAGGATCTCCGAAATCGTCTATGGCTCTGCTGTACCGCTGGTGGGCGGATTAAGCTCACAATTTAAGGTACTTGAAACTGAAGACGTGCCAAAATGGGGAAAGAAACCAGAGATTATAAGCAGCATTTGTCTTGATGAGTGTAATGCCCTTACTGCTCAATTTTTAAAATCATTAAGTAAATAATAAGTACCTATGTTATCACAATCCGTCTACACGCTTATCAACCAGCAGAACGGAAACTTGTCATTCAAAGTTTTCGAGTTCGATAACAGCAGTTATTTTGATCATATACAGCGCAATAATTATTTTACTATAATTATTATTAACTCGGGTCAGGGGCTAGCTAAAGTTGATCTTAATGAGTATGTATTTGAAGAGAATACAATGTTTGCATTTTATCCCTATCAGCCGTTTATGCTTTCTTCTGAAGGATCACTGGTTGGTGTCTGCATTCAGTTTCATCACGATTTCTTTTGTATTTACAGGCACCACAAAGAGATAGCTGCAAACGGCATTTTGTTCAATAATATCTATGAACAGCCCTTTATTCGTCTTGACCAAAATAATAAAATTACGCTGATGAACATTGTCAGGGAGATAGTCAACGAGCTTAAAATGGAAGCGCTGAGAAAGGACGAAGTTCTTGTTTCTTATCTTAAAATATTCTTAGTGCTCGCCACCAGGATTAAACTCGAACAGCAGTCTGTCGACCAGACCAGGACAATTGGTACCAAGCAGCTGACAATTGTCCAAAATCTAAGAAACGCGATTGAGGAAAATTTCAGGATAAAGCATTCAGCCAGCGATTATGCAAAAATACTGCATGTTACACCTATTGCGCTATCCCGGGTTACAAAAAATCATTTCAACATAACACTTTCAGATCTTATCACTGAAAGAATCATTGTTGAAGCAAAAAGAGAATTATACCTTACCGACAAAACTGTTAAAGAGATTGCCTACGAGCTTGGCTATGAGGACGAGTATTATTTCAGCAGGGTATTTAAGGGCAAAACAGATATATCCCCTCAATTCTACAGAGAAAATATAGGATTTAACAGAGGAGCTTCCTGATTATCTCTAACTTAAGGGAATATAAAAGATTTAGTTTTTAGAACAACTTACAATTTTAAATCATAAAATTTTTAGGAATCTATACGCAAGTACACCGACAGGTTAAAATTAAATCCCAAGCAATTTGGATTTAACTGTATAGAGCCCACATCATTCAACTGACATTTTTATCTTCATTATTAGAATTAAAGCGATCCAGAAAATCAAGATATAATGGTACGCTTTTTTCTATCCATTCTTCTGATGGCTCAAACGTCATTCCGTAGTAAGCAAAAAGTGGTTGGTAATCGGCTTTTATCCAATCAAATAGCGCTTCATAGGGAGTGGTTAAATCCTTAATATTAAATTTTAAGGGCGTTCCGCGTTGTAAATGTTCTTCTTTTAATCCTAACGAAATAGCCAATGCCACTTTTTTTCCTCTAAATTTAAAACCGCTTGAACTGCCATAAGCCCAACCGTGTGTAAGAACTTCATCAAACCATTTTTTTAATAATGCAGGACCATAGTACCAATAATATGGGAACTGAAAAATGATATGATCATGTTCTTCAACGAGTTTTTGCTCTGCTGCTATATCAAACTCTTGATTAGGGTAAATTTTGTGTAATTGGTGTATATGAAACTTCTCAGGAAATTTCTCTAATTCTTTAAGCCATTTTTTGTTTATCACTGAGTTATTAATATCAGGATGTGTAATGATAATCAATGTTTTTTTCATTTCAATTCTAATTATTTTAGTTAATATTTTATGCATTTCAAGAATTTCTCTAAAGAAATTCAATATTGAAAGTAGGTGCTGTCCCTTTAATTACGTGATAGTCAATTTAAGATCATACCTCTGTCTGACCTGGATAACTAACTGTTTTCAACAAGACAAAATTAATTTAGTATTAGGATCTTCTAATTCTTGATAAGCTCAAAAACTATCCGTTAATGTTCAGTGTGGGTCCATGGGCGTGATCATAAAAAAGGCATAAATTTCTGAGTCATTGCTTTGAAAGCAAATTGTTTAGTATAAGAACTCATGTCAAAGCATTTATGTCTAATGGCCATCAGGAAAACCAGATAAGACTATCTGAATAATATCCATGTGCATCGACATAGCAATCATATTCAAATAATCTTATAGGATCCATATAAAGGCTTTTAGGTTTTAAATCTTTCTTTTTACGGTACTACATTTACATCCTGATTACTGCCAGCCACCGCCTAAAGCGCGATACAAGCCAACAACGGCATTCAGCTGTTCCTTCTTGATCTCAGCCAATTCAAGCTCGCCTTGTAATAAATTTCCTTGTGCGGTAATTACTTCGAGATAGTTAGCCATACCGCTTTCAAACAATAGATTTGCATTTTTTGATGCTTCCTGTATAGTTTGAACTCTCTTTTCTGCAATACCATACTGTTTCTTTAGCTTTTCAATTTTAGTTAATTCATCAGAAACTTCACCAACGGCATTCAAAACAGACTGGCGAAACTGAATTACTGTTTTTTCACGATCGATCTTAGCCAGTTTCAAATTTGTTTTTAAACGTCCCCTTTGAAATATAGGCTGGGTAATACCAGTAGAAACCAAACCAAACAACGACGCAGGCACAGTGAACCAGTTACTTGTCTTAAAAGAATTTATACCTCCGGCTGCTGTAATTGAAAGTGACGGATATAAATTTGCCGTAGCAATACCAACTGTTGCGTTTGAAGCCTGCAAAGCTAATTCTGCATTTTTAATATCAGGTCTCTGCTTTAGCATCGCCGAAGGAAAACCTGCGTTCAACTCATTTGGTATAACGATCTTATCTAAACGACTGCTGCGGTTGATGCCTTTTGGCATGGTGCCAATCAGGACACTCAATGCGTTTTCCTGTAAGGCAATATGCTGTTCCAGTTTTGGTATCAGCTTTGCCGCGTTCAATTGCTGTGCTGCTGCCTGTTGAACCGCCAGCGAAGTAACCTGCCCGGCTTCGAACTGTAAATTGATGATCCTCAATGTACTGTCATTCAATTCCAGGTTCTTTTGGGCAATCTCCAATTGCGCATCGAGCATTAAAAGATTGTAGTAACCTTGTGCAACATTAGTAACCAAACGTGTCTGAACAGCTTTACGAGCTTCTTCACTCTGTAAATAGCTGGCAAGAGCGCCAGCTTTTTGACTGCGTATTTTGCCCCAGATATCTGCTTCCCAGAATACGCCAAGATTCGCATTGTAATCCTCAATATGCGTTTTACCTAAAAACTGATTTAGGGTCAATCCATTAAGACTATTGTCAGACGGACGGCTGGAGCTTGCACCACTCTGAAGATTAAGTTCAGGTAAATTTCCTAATTTCGATTTTTTATATAGTATCTCAGCCGCCTCTATGTTTTTTAGTGCGATCTGCATATCATAATTATTTACCAATGCCGTATCGATCAAACTTTGCACAGTTACATCACTGATAAAGTTTTTTAACGTAATAGTGCCAATACTCGAAGAATCTTTCGCTGTATGGTTCCGAAATGTTTCCGGCGCAACATTTGGCAAAGATGTATCTTTCGAAACCGAACATCCTATCGCTGCAAATGCAATGAAAGTGACGGCGATTATATTAAAATGTTTCATAAATTATATTATTTAACTGGTTCTTCATTATAAAGAACAACCTCATTTGATTTTTTTGATACTTTTTCCTGTAAAGACCTAAAGACAACAAAAAGTACCGGAATTATAAGTAAACCTAAAATTACACCCGAGATCATGCCTCCTGCAGCTCCAATACTGATGGAGTGGTTCCCTTGGGCTGAGGGACCTGTGGCACTCATCATTGGAATCAAACCAACAACAAAAGCAAGCGATGTCATAATAATTGGTCGAAGCCTTAGTTTTGCAGCTTCAATTGCGGCATCAATCAATGACAATCCTGCATCTCTTCGCTGAACTGCAAATTCAACTATCAGAATCGCATTTTTTGCAAGTAGGCCAATAAGCATAACTAATGCAACCTGAACATAAATACTGTTTGCAATACCCGTTAAACCAATGGCAACAAAAACACCAAATATTCCAACTGGAATCGATAACATCACTGCCAGGGGTAAAATATAACTTTCATATTGTGCGGCCAATAAAAAGTAAACAAACACCATACACAAAATAAAAATAACTATTGCCTGGTCACCTGAAGCTATTTCTTCGCGTGTTTGCCCTGAAAATTCATAGGTATAACCTGCGGGTAGGAATTTTTCAGCTACTTCCTCAACTGCTTTAATAGCTGCTCCTGAACTGTAACCTGTTTTTGGAATTGCATTTAGCGAAATTGAATTGAAAAGATTATACCTTGAGACTGTCTCCGATCCGTAAATACGTCTTAATTTCACTAAAGTATTAATCGGTACCATTTCACCATTTTTATTTTTCACAAATACACGGTCAATGGAAGATGGATTTGCTCTGCCGGCAATATCAGCCTGAACCATCACCCTGTAATATTTCCCGAAACGATTAAAATCTGACACCTGAGCACTTCCAAAATAGACCTGCATGGTTTCTAAAATATCTTTAACATTTACTCCCAATTGATCTGCTTTATCATTATCAATATCCAACTCTAACTGCGGATAATCCGCATTAAAACTGGTAAATGCGGCGGCTATTTCCGGACGTTTAGTGAGTTCTTTGATAATATTTTGAGAAATTCCACTAAATTTATCCAGTTTGCCTCCTGATTTATCCTGAAGGACTATATCGAGTGCTTCAACATTACTAAATCCAGGAACAGTTGGGAAATTGAAAACGAAAAAACTACCGCCGTTTAAATTACCTAATATACCACGTATATTATCCATGAGCTCATCAAGGTTTTTAACCTCACCGCGTTCTTTATTTGGTTTTAATTGTGCGTATATAATTCCTTTTGACGGACTCATTGAATTAGTCATTACATCAAAACCAGAAATAGCAGTTACAAAGCGGACTGCATCAAGGCCTTTCATTTTGTCTTCGGCGACTTTCATTACTTTCTGAGTTCCATCTAATGTAGTTCCCGATGGAGTGCTTACCGCAATAGCAATAAAGCCCTGATCTTCTGTTGGTATAAATGCTGATGGGGTTGATTTTATCAAAAATACTGTAGCTAAAGTAATTAGCGATAAACCACCCATAGTTAACCATTTATGGCGAATCAGCACTTTTAATCCTCCCGTATAACGATTAGTTAAAGCATTAAAACTGCCATTAAATCCTATGAAGAATTTTTCTTTGAAACTGTGTTTTACAATAGTTTCCTGATTATCATGGTTATTTACATGTATATCTTTTAGAAATAAGGCAGTCAGCGCCGGGCTTAATGTTAGAGCGTTTACTGCTGATATTACAATTGCTATAGCCATTGTAAAGGCAAATTGCCTGTAGAATAGACCTGCAGATCCTTCCATGGATCCGACGGGTATGAATACGGCCGCCATCACTAAAGTAATAGAAATAATAGCTCCTGAAATTTCATGCATCGCCTCATGTGTGGCCTCTTTAGCTCCCAAACGCTTATGTTCCATCTTTGCATGAACCGCTTCTACTACCACAATTGCATCATCGACAACAATACCAATGGCCAGAATCAATGCAAACAAGGTTAGTAAATTGATTGAGAAACCAAACATCTGCATAAAAAAGAAGGTTCCTAATAATGCAACAGGCACAGCAATAGCAGGAATAAGTGTAGACCTGAAATCCTGCAAGAACACAAATACAATAATAAATACTAAAATAAAAGCTTCTATTAAAGTACTTTTCACCTGTCCTATGGACTCGTCCAATGCTCTTTTGGTACTAAAAAATATCTCGTGTTTTATACCTTTCGGAAAGTTTTTTGAAACTTTGTCCAAAACTTTCTTTACTGCGATTTGTGTTTCGTTTGAATTTGCTCCTGACAATTGAAGAACTCCTATAACTACCCCTTTTTTACCACTTAAACGTGTTAAGCTGCTATAAGAAAATGATCCCAGCTCTACCCTTGCAACATCTTTCAATCGAAGGACAGATCCATCTGCATTAGCTTTTATGACAATCTTTTCATATTCTTCAGGTTTAGTCAGTTTCCCTTTGTACTTGATTACATATTCGAAAACCTCTTTACTATTCTGACCAAATTTCCCTGGTGCAGCTTCCAGATTTTTATCCTGTATAGCTTTCGTAACCTCACTAGTTGTAATCTGATAATTACTCATTTTCGCAGGATTTAACCATACACGCATTGAATAATCTTTATTGCCACCATATAAACTTGCCAACCCAACACCCGGGATTCGTTTAAGCTCAGGAATAATGTTGATTTCAGCATAGTTCCCTACGAAAGTCTGATCATACTTGGATTCATCTTCTGTATATAATCCAATACCCATCATAAAAGTAACATGTTGTTTAGACGTAGTAATTCCTTGTTGAACAACTTCAGAAGGCAGGCGGCTTAATGCTTGAGAAACCCTATTCTGTACATTAATAGCCGCTTGATTTGGGTCAGTCCCAAGTTTGAAATACACAGCAATGGATAAAGTACCGTCGTTGCTGGCGGTAGAACTCATATAGGTCATATCCTCGACTCCGTTAATCGATTCTTCCAGTGATGGTGCAACAGAACGCAGCACCGTTTCAGCATTGGCTCCTGGATATAAAGCACTTACCATTACAGATGGCGGGGCAATATCAGGAAACTGTTGTACTGGCAGTTTTATTAAACTGATGACACCTAATATCACCAATATGATGGAGATAACGGTTGCCAGTACGGGTCTTTGTATAAATATCTTAAACATTATAAACTTAATTTTTGTTACTTAATTGAGTAGCTACTTTAGCCACACTTTTTTGAGGCTCAATTACCTGTCCTTCCTGTAGTCGGTCCAGACCGCTCAAAACAATCTGATCGCCGGATTTCAAACCATCTTTAATAAGATAATTGGTTCCGCTTTTGCCAATTACTGTGATAGGAATTTTATTTACTTTATTGTCTTTATGCAGAGCGAAAACGAAAACCTTATCCTGCATTTCTAATGTGGCTGATTGTGGGACTAAAAGTACATTGTCATGCTTTAAGCCTAAACGTATCTTGCCTGTATTGCCTGAACGTAAATTGCCATTCGTATTGTGGAAAGTGGCCCTTAATGTGATAGCACCGGTATTTTTATCAAACTGACCATTAATCATGTCAATCCTGCCTTTAATGGGATAGACTGAATTACCGGCCAGAACCAGTTCCACTGGCGGCAGATATTTAATTCTATCCGCTGGCGTTTTTCCTGAATAGTTAGTATTGAAAATATTGAAATCTTCCTCTGCCAAAGCGAAATAAACATGTACTTCTTTAATATCGGACAGCTGTGTCAATGCGGTTTGGTCTGCCGGCGATACCAGGCTTCCCTGCTTTTTAGGTATAAGGCCTATATAGCCGTTTACTGTTGCTTTCACATTGGTGTAGCCCAGGTTAATTTGCGCTGACGCTACACTTGCCCTGGCCTGTTCTACATTTGCCTGAGCAATCTTATAACTGGTTTTAGCTGTTTTCAACTGATAATCTGAAACCACCTTGTTTTGCACCAGCGGGGTTAATTTGTCAACTTCCAGCTGTGCGTTCAAAACAGCGGCCTCTGCAGTGTGCATACTTGCCTTTGCATTATTTAAAGCTTCTTTGTAAGGCTGTGAATTAATTTCAAACAATGTTTGTCCTGCCGCAACATAAGCTCCTTCATTTACTAAAACTTTTTGAATATAGCCGCTGACCTGTGGACGGACATCTATATCTACAGACCCTTGAATGGATGCAGGATATTCAGTAAAGGTGGTCTGTTCACTTTCATTGACTACGCTCACAGGTAATACCGGAGGTGCTGCAGCTGCTGATTCTGGCGAAGGCTTACAGCCCACAAAGGAGGCTCCGGTAACTAAAAAAACAATCAGAAACTTTGTCTGATTAAACCGCTTAACAGTTTTAAGCGAGTTAAAAAAATTGTAGATAGTGTTCATAAGATTAAATTATATTAAAAATGATTTTTTGGGTATTAATAATCTAACAGCGTTAAATATTTGGGTAAAAAAATTCAGCTGTTAATAGAAAGTGTAATGACCTTAATGGCGTCTTTTAAAATCTGCTGGTTTAGCGCATCGGTAGTCCTCCAATTGAGATGAATTAGATTGATGGACACCAGACCATGAATGACAGACCAGTACGTATTGTATTTCAAGCAGATGATATCCTCACTTATCGGTTTCTTTGTGAATAGAGCTGCGATTACCTCAGCCAGTATTTCATAAAGATTATCCGTCTCGGGAATACAGCTGCTATTTGAACAACGGACCATATCCACGCCGTACATTAAGCGGTAAAATTCCTTATGTGTAAAAGCAAAATTCCAATAGGCGATCCACATGGCTTCCATTTTATCTTCGTTCTTTTCATATCTCTCACGCGCATCAATTATATGTTTTGTGAGTATTCGATAACCCTTCCTGGTCAGCTCCAATAAAATTCCTTCCTTGTTTGCAAAATATTCGTAGATAATCGGGGCAGTATATTCAATCTGTTCGGCGATTTTGCGCATGCTCAAGGCCTGCCATCCTTCCATTTTTGCAATATTCAAAGCTGCGTCCAGAATCTTGGCCCTGGTTTCATCTTTCAGTCGCAATATTCTTTCTTTACTTCCCATGTCCATTAGTTGTTATTCTGGTAATTGCTCTTTTTTGTTTCCTATACAACCTTTTCAATTCTTTCTTATTATATTGTTTAAACAGGGCAAATTTACTTGCGATATAAAGGAGTCTATTTCGTGGAAAGCTCAAAAACTATCGCATAAAGTTCGTTTCGATTCCAGTTAAATATGTGTAATTGATTAGCTTAAGAATTTTAGAATCAAGACTTATCACAACGAGCCTGGAGCTACGAATGTCTGCCAGCCGCGTAAGTGATTGATAAAGCGTTCGCTCAATCCACCTTGACGGAGGTACCCAGCCGTTACTGGAAGTTTAGGACTGTCATAGTTTGGATTGGCCTTTACCTGAAGTGGAAAGTCCCGCTGCAAGATGCCGGCACGCGCGATCAGCACAAAATCACAGCCTTCATCCAAAAGCTCTCCGGCACGCTGGGCACTCATGATTTTGCCTGCTGTTCCTAGTCGAACGCCTTTTCGGGGAAGCTCTGTAAAGACGCTTAGCATGGACTTTCCACGAAACGAACCTTCTTGGACCAATTGGGCTGAATCCCATAATGCAAGGTCTAAATAGTCAATCATCTCGCGATCAAAAATCTCGGAGGTGACCTCACGCAGTTCCTCCAGACGAAGTCCATATCGCTCAATTGACAAGCGCCAGCCAATCTGAAAATCAGGCCCGCAGGCTTTGCGAATACCCTCAATGACCTCAATAGTAAAACGTGCGCGGTTTTCCAGACTTCCTCCATACTTATCCTTTCGGTTGTTTAAATACGGCGACATGAATTCCGAAAGAATCCATCCGAAGGCACCATGGACTGCGACGCCATCAAATCCTGCCAGCTGAGCCCTTTTGGCAGCCTTAATAAAGCTGTCTCGTATTGTCTCCACCTCTTCGGTTGTAATAGCTGTGACGCCATCTACCACTCCGTTGGAAGCAGGAGCTGGTATACCGCCCAGATGCGGATTGGCACGGTGTCCCGCATGGTGGAGCTGTACCGCAGAAAGCCCGCCGCCCTGTCTGATGGCTGAGGCCATCATCTTTAGACCTGGCAAATGATCATCTTTGTGAATACCGAGCTGGCGGGCGAAAGCAATACCGCCGGCTTCTACTGTGGTAGCACAAGTTTGGATCAGTCCATACCCGCTTTGCGCGAGCTGCCTGATCCAGGTTTGATCGTACTCGGATGCGGTACCGTCAAATTCGCTTTGTTGGTTGGTAAGGGGTGCCAGCATAAAACGATTTCTCATTTCCGGGCCATGCAAAAGAGTCAGCGGCTTAAATAAATCAGTAACAGACATGTTAATTAAATTTTAAATGAAACTTTATTTTGTTGAATTAATCAGGACAAAATTAGCCTGGTATTAAAAGGCTCTGTTTCATGAAAAGCTCAAAAACTATCGTATAAAGTTTACTTAAATTTATGCCTTAGTGAGATTGTTTACCCCGACATATTGGGTATAAGGAAGTATAAACAGCTATTAAAGGAACTACTTTGTATTAAATAAATACCTAATTAAATCAGATTTTTGAAACATTAGAATCACGGCTTAAAACGGCCAGTAGCTCGTTGATCATTTTGGCCGTCGCACCCCAGATTTTATGGTCTTGCAGTGTATAATGCGGCGTTCTAACAATATCCCCAGGAATATTTATTACACTGGAAGAGATGCTGTTCGGCTGCAAAAAATAATCTAGTCTTACTTCCAGGACATCTTCAACTTCCCTATCATCCGGCAGGAATTCCGGCCTATAGGGTAAATATCCAACTACAGGAAGTACAAAGAAATTGCTGGGACCGATAAAAATTTCGGTGAGGGTACCTAAAATTTTCACATCACCAGTCTTCAATCCAATTTCTTCATTTGCTTCACGCAATGCCGTCTGAATCAGATCTTCATCGGTCAGTTTGTATCTACCTCCCGGAAAACCAATTTCCCCGGAATGAAAGCCATCGTATAAAGATCGCACTATCAATGGAAAATAAATTTCGTTGGCAGATGGATACAGAAGAATCAATACAGCACTTTTTCTTGTTTGTTTATTAGGTTTTAAATCGAGATATTTCGCCGAAAAAGCTTCTAATGGCAAGTGAGTCTCTTCATCCGGAAGCGGTCCTCTAATGTTCTTGCTGAGTTTTTCTATAAAGGAGGAAAAAGATTTCATTTGAGTAATATTATAAGTTTATGGAGTAAGATGAAGCAAACCTATTAACCTGTAAAAATATTTTGTACCAGATTAAAAATTTGAAGAAGCTAAGATCCCCATAGATTTAGCTTCTTCATTATATTAGCATTCGCAAGCCCCGTCCGTACAAGATTCGCCGGCATTCATCTGGGAAACCATTGTGTTTTTTAACCAATCCTCCACTGCAGGTTTTAGATTCTCATAAGGCTGGAATCCATGACTGATTACTTTTACAGTTCCATTTTCCAGTGTAAGAAGAGTTGGAAATCCCTTAACGCCTAATTGTCTGCTGAATTCAAATCCTTCGAGTGTTTTCCTTTTCATATCATCAGAATTAAAATTTTCCAAAAAAACAGTTCTTTCAATTCCAATTTCTTCAGCAAGTGCGGCAAGTATCTCACCATTTGTGATATCTTTTCCCTCAACGTAAAATGATTTCTGCAGAATATTCAAAAACTCAAAGTCCTTATGCGGAAATATTTTCTGAACGACAGTGAGTGCACGGCTTGACGACTCCGTGTCGTAGCGGAACGTATTCGAAACAAATTTCATTGAATGATCGAAATACTGGCCGCTTCGTGAGTTTACATTTGTCCAATGATATTCAAGAAAATCTTTATATTCCTCTGTAACCACTTGCTTGCTTCCTGGGGAAAACCCTCCCGATATAATTTGCAGGTCAATTTCCGGATGGTCTTCTTTTAATTTTTTCACTACAGGACTAAAGCCGTAGCACCATGAACACATCGCATCTGTGAAATAGAACATTTTCATAATTCGCAATTTTAATATTTGTATTGAAGAATTTTAAGAAGACTTACTCAAATTCTTGTTATTTAGCAATACAAAATTAACCTCATTATATGCGAGGCTCTTTCATGAAAAGTTCAAAAAATATCCTGTAAAGTTTAGATACTAAGGGTTAAAGCTTTTGTTGCAGCTGCTTAGGGGTACTTCTATATTTCTCCTTAAAGGAAGATATAAAGTGGGCGGGAGTTTCAAAACCTACTTCATAAGCGATTTCTGTAATATTCATTTCTGATCTTAGCAAGCTATAAGCTTCTTCGAGCCTGCGTTGAATAATCCACTTGCCGGGGTTCATTTTAAAAGTCTGGGTGAATTTGCGCTTGAAGGTCGACAAGCTGCAGTTGGCTAAGAATGCATACTGCTCAAGGGAAATATTTTCTTTATAATGACTTTGCATCAATAGCACCAGGTCTGGATTTAAATGCGTGTCCAGGCTGCGAAGCTGCATTTCAAAATTGCGTCCCTCCGGAGCCGAAATTAAAATATGAAATAACTCCGTGATTTTCAATGGCAACAACACCTCTAAACGTTTCGGATCCGCTGTGAGTGTCAGACAGGTTTTAAGCTGTAATATTAATGCGGTCATAAGCTCATCCTCTGGAAGCAGCGCCATGTCACGTATGCTCTGGGGGCATTTTTCAGTAATTACTTCATTACTATTAGCCAATATGCTGTCAACTTGGGAGTGCAGCCATTCATCAGAAAAAAAGATAATGATAGATTCGTAGCCTTGATTTGGATCATCAACTTTATCGGTTACCAAATAAGATCCCTTCTTCATAAAAAAACCAGAACCCGCAGGAACAATCATTTTACTGCCGTGGTCCAGGATCTCTTTTGTCCCATGCAAAACTATGCTGATCAGGTTCATCTGTACGCACATATTTGCTCTTTTTACTTCTTGACGCTGTTTGTAATGGAACATATAAATATCATTATTCCATGATAAAACATCAGGGGTCTCTTTTAAAATAACATTGCAATTCAGATCACTCATAGTAAATCATTTAAAATTCAGACAGTATTATTATTTTATGATTATAGCATAAATTCACTAATGCAGCCTGTAAAAACATGTAAATGTAAACTACTAAATATTAATAGGAATGAACAATTTTTACTTTATGATGGATAATTATTACAATACCGTTTCAAAAGATTTAATATTATGAATGGCTCTATTGTTTTTCCTTCATTACCCTTTTCCTTAAAGATCAATACTAAATTGTACAAAAATTCTGCTTCTTCAAAATGAGCTTTTTAAAAATCTTACATATTTTAAAACATCATTTTTCTTAAAAACTTCAATACTAATTTTTGCAAAAAAAACGACCGCTATTTTTTAGCAGCCGTTTCTCGTCAATTTTCCTGCAGTGAAGCCATATTGCATAAATCAAAGACAATTGACCCCTTTCGCCGAATGAAAATTGACCACCATTTCTATTGATCTACAAATAATTTAGTAGCGTTATTAAAATTGGTGGAGAGGGGTCAACATAATTAGTTTATCCAGGCTATCATAAATACAAGCCTTAAACTTCATGTCGCGCCTACATTTAAGGTGCCTGGCCTGATTTACTTTTATTGTGGCGTTTGAGCCACATCTACTACCGTTACAAGGTCTACCAATTTTTTCATTAGCGGAACTACTGTAAAACCCGTTGGTACCGAAAGCCATAGATCGACAAGAAAATAATCATGAAGCCAAGTGTGAAAAAAATCAGGAACCCATCCCCGATTATATACTAATAAGCCGAAACTCATAATTGCTGACATGCAAAGGGATACCAGTAAAGTAAAGACGATAATCCCCTGTAGTTTAGATAATTTCATTTTTAATAATTTTTATGGTTATGTTTAAAATAATTCAGTCCTGATAAATAAACCGTAGTTATTTACCGTATTCAAATCAGGTCCATAGAAATCGTGATTCGACCCTAATCCGAATTGAATATTATGATATGAGACTCCGGCTCTTAAATAAATACTACTGATTTCATGAAATCCCCATTTTGTGTTGTAGTTATATAAACCCTGCAACCTGGTATAGATACCCCACTTTTTAGAAAGCCTTGGGTGATATTCTAAAACGGCGAAGGTCTCAAAATTATAAGTCTGGGTAAGGTCAATTCGTGGCACGATGACTATTACAAAATCATTGTTTGCAAATAGGTATTGCAGCCCTGCTGTAGGCCGAACTGTTAAAGCAGTGCCATTAGAAGATCCAAAAGTAGACAGCCCCGCAGCAATAGAAAAACTTTGCCAGACCTGTACGGTAACCATTGACTGTGAGTAGAATTCCGAAGATTGATTTTTCTCTTCATAGTCGCCACCAAAAGTTGTCACATTAAAGAATCCGAACCTTGATTCTGGAGAGAACTGCTTAGTTACAAGTAGCTGAAATGTAAATGCTTTATTACCTGCAAATGCTTCAATTGGAATTGGTACACTTTCAGTATGGCTATTTTCAACTATTAAGCTATCCTGTGTTTGTGCGCTTACAACTCCTTCTATGAAATATAATAGGATGATCAGTGATAATTTGAGTTTCATTTCTTTCTGTTATAATTTGAAGTAAAGGTATTTTCTTCAGATCTTAACAGAAAGAACAAGCCAAGCAGTTATTAGTACAAATCAATCATTTTTCGATAATCTGTCGGAGTAAGGCCAGTATGTTTTTTAAAGAACCGGCCAAAATAGGAAACATCTTCAAATCCTATTTCAAAAGCAATGTCACTTATTGCGATATTGTTTTTTTGCATTAAAATCTTGGCTTCTAAGACTAACATGTCATCTATTAGAGATGATGCGGACTTATTTAAAGTTGCCTTTACAGATTTGTTTAAATGATTTGGTGTAACGCCAAGTTTGTTTGCATACCAAGTTAGAGCGTGATGTTTTGTTATGCTATAGTTTATCAACTTTTTAAATTCCAAAGTAATGCGCTCATGCGCCGGAAACCTAATCTTGAAATTGCTATCTATAGCCCGTTGCATTTCGGCAAGGAAAGTTGTCAGGTATAATTTTATAATGTTTGCATTTTTATCGCTTTCATTAAGTTTCTGCATGCGTTTGAGCAACATTATTACATGAAATGATTCTGAATTTTCAAATTGGATGACAGGCCGGATAAGCCAGTCAGAAAGATCAAACTTGATATGAGACAAATAATCATCAGAGAAGTGAAAATAATATCCTTCGATATCTTCGGACATGAAAGAAAGGCTGGTTATCTGGCCAGCCGGTACACCTATCATCATGTTTTCTGTAATTGTATAATTTTCTATCCCGGAACTCGATATTACAGAACCCTCAGTTACAATGATAATCGAATGATTAGACTGCCTGTGTGGTGGCAACGGCATTTTTAATTCATAAGTATCATCTGAAAGCCCATGAATATAAAAATCATTGATGTTTTTCTTGTCGTATTCCTTAAGGTCATAGTAAGACATGATGGTCTTAAATCCATCGTTCCTTAAAGTTGGTATGTTTTTTAAATTCTTCAGGCTCACGCTATACCGTTTTACGCTTATTTACTTTTGTAAAGTAAACATACGATATAACTAACAAGATTAATGATATTAAAGGGCTAATTGCTGCCGTTATCCCCTCTACTACACTATGTGCGATAATGGCGGAGCTAAAAACGATTGTAAAACCTGCATAAGCCCACTCTTTAATTCGTTTTGGTACTAATGGTATAATAAGGGCTAAAGCACCTGTTAGCTTTGCAATTGCGAGTTCAACCCTAAAGTAATCAGGAAATCCTAAATGCTTAAATTCTTGTGCGATTACAGGAACAGTAAAGTATACGATACCTGCCGCCAGTCCCATTAAAGCAACAAAGCTTGTTATGACCCAGTAAATTATTCTATCTCTTTTCATTTTACATTTGTTGGTTACAATTTTACAAATGTACCTGACCCAAAGACTACAAAAAAGGACCGATAATTCAATAATACGGACAGTTCAATCATTTTTGAAATCCTGTAGAATGTGCTTGCTAATATGTATTAAAGAAAGTGAGTACGTGTGTATTTTAAAAATTAAACACAAGGTGTGGTAATAAATCTATCTTTCGACATACCCTGACGCATCTAATACATTTTATGATAATCTGGTAAAATAGGATCTACTTAAAATATATACCTCTATTAAACTTTCGCAATGTACAAATTGGGTAAATAGATCATTGTGTTATATAAACTAAAATCAATTAATTGTATATTTCAAAGTGAATTTAAGAGGGTTAAAATAGGGACTAGGTGTTCGACTGTGATCCCTGACAGCCCACCACTAAAAAATAATTGAGAAATCAATGATTTTTTAGTTTAAAAATAATTTTTATTCATTTTTAAACTAAGTTTAAAGACATTTTACTATTTTACATGTTCGATACATCCCTGACAACCTGTAATAAATCTTAGTAAATGTAAATTAATTTCCACCCAACATAAATTACTGATTTCATTTAAACACTAAGAATCCGTGAATCGTCCAAGTATAACCGTGAGATGTACTCATTTAGGACATGTAATTTAAAGACCTTTGCCATGTATTTAAAATTAATATTATGAGAGAAGGTGAAAATAAAATGGTTGAAAATACCACAGTTGTCATTATAGGGGCAGGTGTTTCCGGACTTACATTAGCAACTTTTTTACAAAAGTCGGGTATGCCCTGCATTTTGGTAGAAAGGCGAGATCGCGCTTATATTGAAATGCGGCAGCGTGCTGGCGTTGTTGATGCGCGCGCCGTACGTATGTTCGAGCAATGGGGCCTTGCAGATAAGCTATTATTTGGCCCGGTTGCACAAACTATCGATTACCGCTTAAACGGATGTAGCCGCGTTTTTGAAGTTACGGGAGAAGATGGCAGCCCAGGTCGCTTTTGTACACAACAAATGCTGGTAACTAATTTGATGAGGGAGTTTATTGATGTCATGAAAGGAGATATCCGCTTTGGTGCGACTGATGTAACTATTCTCAACGAAGACGGCATTTGTCCACAGGTGAACTACACTGACGTAGATGGTTCACATGTGCTTCATTGTAATTATATTATTGGTTGTGATGGCGACCTTGGCGTTAGCCGCGCGTCAATCCCACACGGCGTGCTAACTAAATACAGTCACGAATTTGGGTATGCATGGCTGGCTGCACTTGTTGAAACTCCACTTACAGGGCATGCCATCATGGCGGTTAGCGATCATGGTTTTGTTGCGCAGCTGCCCCGTGGCCCGCAAAGAAGCCGCTTTTACCTCCAGTGCTCTCTTGGTGACCGCCCGCAGGACTGGCCTGATGAACGGCTTTGGGATGAAATAAGGTTGCGCCTGGGCGATTTGGCTATTGAGAATGTAAAGGTACACGATAAGCTATTTGTCCCTTTACGATCTGTGATCCATGCACCCATGCAGTATCGAAATCTTTTCTTATCGGGCGATGCTGCACACCTTGTGCCCCCTGCCAGTGCCAAGGGTATGAATCTGGCACTTTATGATATTGATGTCCTTTCGCAGGCACTTCTTTGCGCTATACGCGATAATGATACATCGGCGCTTGAAAATTATTCAGATACGGTTTTGCCGCATCTTTGGAACTACCAGGATTTTAGCGTGTGGATGACAGATACCATGCATGATGCCGGGGACCCGACCCAACACGGTACATTTAAGCAAATGACCGCCCGTGCCCGACTTGATAATTTGTTTAATTCGCCTACAGCGGCAAGCATGCACAGCCAATATCAACGCGGCACAAATTAACACAATAAAGCAAGGATTTATATAACAAATAATTAGTAACTTTCTGGGAGCCATAGAAAGACAGGTACCCGGATAAGTTGCTATATGTTATCTTAATTATTAAGTAGAGTTACACTTAACCGTAATCGCAAGATTTTAGTTGCAGGTATAAGTCAGTTACTAATTATGTACTTTAAAATAGTTGATGACTAAAAAAGAAAAAATACAGGTTCATCGTATGGATGATTGGTTTTCGGGAGTTTACATAAAACCATTTGGCTATGAAAAATCTTCCGTGCCGGACTATGAAATTTCTCAGCCTCACCGGCACGATTTTTATTATTGTGTGCTTTCAGACAAAGGCAGGATGGAACTCGAAGTTGATTTTGAAAAAGTTGAAATAACCGATCAAACTCTTTTTCTTTCTTATCCGGGACAGATCCATCGAATTATTTCTGCCAAAATGGAGCGGGGCTGGTTTTTAGCTTTTGACCCCGCAATCCTTGACGAGCAACTTAAAAATATTTTAGACCAATGCCTGTCGCAAATAATACTTGTGCCTTTATCTCCGGAACAATCTGCCGGTTTTTGCTCTTACATTAATCATTTATTCGTAGTGTATAATGATGGGGCACAAATGTTTCGAAAAACTATTATACAGGCTATGGTAACAGGGCTAATTTATCAATTAGCATCAGTATACCATTCGTTAGAGCAATTTAACCTGATCAGGCACCCTGCCCGTAGTATAGAAATTACAAAAAGCTTTAAACAAATACTTCGTAATAACTTCAAATCCATTAAAAAGCCTTCAGAATATGCCGCTAAAATGAACATGACGGTTAGCCACCTTAATGATACAGTGAAATCTGTCACAGGATTTTCGGTTACCTATTTTGTTCAGCAGGAACTTATGCGGGAGGCGCAGCGTTTATTGTTTTATTCTCATCTTTCAGTAAAAGAAATAGCAGATGATTTAGGTTTTGAAGATGACAAATATTTTAACCGGTTGTTCAGCAAAGCTATAGGGATTTCTCCGGGAGCATTTAGAAAGCAGGGTGAGACATCTGTTCATTTATAAAAGCATTAATAAGTAAATTAAGTATTACAATACTACAGAATGGCTTAGTTGTCCTATTAAAAATAAACAAATTATAAAAGTAGCTATTGCTAACCTATATGATTTCTGATCCGCACTTTTAAGGTTAAAACAGATACTATCTATCTTCGGCTAAGATTATATTTACATAATACAAAACCAACTTATGTTCGATAGAACCCTCACACATTCAATGCACCCTTTGTATGAGATATTTTAATAGTATTAAAATATCTCATACAAAAAGGTAATCAATATGATATTGGAAAACATATATAGTGATAAAATAAGAAAAATAAACAAATATCTAATAATCAATAATTTATGTTTTAAAATTCATTAATCAAAGTCAAAACAGGCACAAGGTGTTCAACTGTGATCCCTGACAGCCCACAATTTAAAAATTATTGAGAAATCAATAATTTTTTTTGGTTAATATAATTTTTTTATTCTTCTAAATACATATTTACTATTTATTTAGAAGATTAGGGTGTTCGATACATCCCTCATAAGTATAATGGTGCTTAATGAAAATATTCATAGAAAACTTGGATAAAAATAAGTAGATAACAGAAAGTACACCCAAGTCTTTACATATAAGTTGTCTGGCAGACTAGTTCCCAAATCTTGATAAAAAACACTACATTGCTGCTCCAATTTACCAATAAATGAATGCCTACCTTATACTTGTTTGCCTTATTAGTTTATCCGCTGCCTTTGCCTATGTAAACCACCGTTTTATAAAACTACCGTTTGTAATAGGGCTCTTTTTCCTGGCAACAGTGCTTTCTCTTATCGTTATAAGCAGCCGTTGGTGGGATGTGATCCATTATGTTCAGATCCGCGATTTCCTGGGCAGGATTGAGCTCAGTGAAGTAATACTAGATATCATGCTGGGACTTCTTTTATTTGCAGGTTCATTACACACCAACTGGGATAATATTAAGAGCCAGCTGAAACCAATTACACTGTTCGCCGTCCTTGGGGTTGCCCTTTCTACCATTATAATCGGCGGTGCCTTTTATTGGGTGTCCGGCCTTTTAGGCTTGGGTGTCGGTTTGCTGCACTGCCTGATTTTTGGTGCCTTGATTTCCCCGACAGACCCGATTGCGGTTTTGGGGATACTTACCAAGGCTAACGTGTCAAAAAAAGTGGAATCTACCATTGTGGGTGAATCCCTTTTTAATGATGGTGTGGGCGTGGTTATCTTTATAGCTTTATTGGAAACCTTGAAGTTGGGTAACCCTGAAATAGACTTTTCACACTTTGGCGTTTTATTTTTACAGGAAGCCCTGGGAGGATTGGCCTTTGGGCTTGCCTTAGGCTTTAGCCTCCATGCCCTTTTAAAATCTATAGACAATTATGAAACCGAGGTATTGCTTACCCTGGCTTTTGTAATGGCCGGATATGCAGTTAGCAATATAATGCATTTATCGGGTGCGCTTGCTATGGTGGTCATGGGACTTTTAGTGGGCAACTATAAAAAGGACAAATCAATGAGCGATAAGACGCAGGAATATGTACACAAATTTTGGGAACTGGCCGATGTACTGCTCAATGCCGTGCTGTTTATAAGTATTGCATTTGTACTGGTGGTGATTGATTTTGAGATGTCTTATTTTGTAATAGGCCTGCTATCCGTTCTTATTGTGCTGCTATCCCGCCTTATCGTTATCCTTATCCCAAAAGTGCTGCTGCCTAAAATGGTAAATTTTAATTATAAGGAATCGGCAATCATCATCTGGGGCGGCCTGCGCGGTGGGCTTTCCATTGCATTGGTATTATCGCTGCCGGAAAGCAGGGGAAAAGATATTTTAGTGATTGCAACCTATTGTTGTGTTGTCTTTAGTATCCTGATACAGGGGCTAACAGTAGGTAAGGTAGCAAAGTACTTTAGCCGCCCTTAACAATAACAAGTCATGCACTGGTAAAGAAAAATGAAACATTTACCAAAGTACATTATACATCACTTTGTCCGTTAGACGTTTTAACTTTTACCATCAGTTCATCAAATAGTTTTGTATATTTTTTGCGCTGGTCGGCTTCTTTTAATTGGTTTAGAACCAGCGGCATTTCACTCTGAATATAAGGATCTTCCTTGCTATAATGCCAGATGGGCAGTATGCATTTTTTAAAAATATCTTCAAATGTTGTTGCAGGGCAGTAAACACGGACTTTGCCCTTATCGTCATAAATTGTTTGTGGCAGTGTACTGTACAGGCGTTTTGCTAATATATCGGTCAATGCATTAAGGCTGATAACCGCGGTGGCAGGGTCGTTGATGCCGGGGCTTAACGCTTTTAAGGCCACCTCGGCGAGTTGCATAAAACCATAGTCTGCATTTCTTGTAATGGGCTGGCCGTTGTAAAAATCGACCGCACCCATTATTTCTTTTACTTTAGCATCATCAATTGTTTCCTTGCAATATACCCTAAGAAAAATATTCCCGCTCACAATGTGTGTGCTCTTTTATACATGAAATGAAAATACATATCATTCTTTACTGCTATTTGCAACAATATTTTTTCATTAAATCCCTGGAAATAATTAGAATGGGGAATTTTTAGGACACAGAAAGGTAGGTTATTGGTATCGACTAAAAGGGCATTTTCTTCTTTAAAAGTACTTGTTATACTATGGTGCGTTTTATCTTGTATACGCTTTATAACGGTTTCATATTTCACGGTTTTTGTTACGTAATCCAGAAAATAAATAAAAAGGAAAATGTCGATTACCGTAAAAATTATAAGCAGGTAAACGCTTAGAGAGGGTACATATATACCACTGCTTATATCGCGAATTGTGCTCAATAAAAAGAGCGCGTATACTATGGTTCTGATATAAAACCCCAATATCACCTGCTGGAACCGGTTTTGTATCATGCTGGTGAGTACCCGGTTGCTCATTTGGGAAGCCGCCTGGTTCAGCACGATCATCACCATAGAGAAGCTAAATACTGTGAGCGACAGTACGGCACCCGCTACGGTGGAAATAATAGACCTTGCGGTACTGGCGTCCTTAAGCCTTAGCCATCCCGCATTTGATTTTATATGTTTGCCAGATTCGGAAAAATCCAGTTCCAGCATGGCCCATGAAAGGAACAAAAAGCCTATAGCAATTATGGCAGGCAAAAAAGCAATACTGGTAATTATCCTTGTATAAACAATGCGCAATTGTTTGGTCACATTCGTCATCTGATTTTGCTGTAATTTAAAGCGGTAATTACGATCAATCTTCCTGTATAGTAAGGATCGCCCGGAATGGCTTGTCATCTTCGGTAGAATAATACAGCCATATTTCATCTCCTGCTAATATCGCGGAAGCTGCAAAAGCAATATCGACTTCTCCCGGTTTACTGGCGGGCGGGGTAATGATTGGCTCCTCACTTCGGCCTGTAATTGTGCCGTGCTCATCCATTTCCACCCAACCAATGCGCCAATGCGCCTGTGCATTTGCGCCATTGTAAAACATTACGGTCTTTTGGTGCTGATTTTCTATTGCCGGCCCCACGCTTAAATGGTACGAATCCCAGGAATCTTCCCTGGCTTTAAGAAATTCCCCCTCTATCCTCCAGGGACCTTCCGGTTTGTTACTGAATGCCCGGCCGAGTTTTGACCTGTTCTCATGAGCATATTCAAAAAACAACGTCCACTTCCCATTCATCAATTGCTTCACTGTAGCTTCCTTAGGGTTAAGATAAGGCTCCCTGCTTTTAAGTGCTATTTTCTGGACTTCTAATTTCTCTGCATCTTTACCGCTGGCAAGCATTAATTGTCCCTCGCGTTTCGTTACATTCCAGCCGGTATAGTATACCAGGTATTTGTCTTTTAGTTGTATTACGGTTGGGTCTTCACACCCATCCTTATCATAACTATTTGTACTTGGGGCCAGTACCGGCCCATCGCTCATCTTGAAATGTATCCCATCTTTAGAGGTACCGTAGTAAGCACGTGCCGCCTGTTGCAGTGCGTCGGGCGAAGGATTTACGGCGCGGATGAGCATTTTGTAAGTGTTTTTTTCCTTCCATACGAAAGGGCTTAACTTATACATCCCGGAGAGGGGTTCTGTACACTCCAGGTGCATTTCTTCTATTTGTTTTACAATGTATTTACTCATGCGCCCTGTCCTAAATTAAGGCTTAAACCGCCATCAAGGGTAAAGGTTTGCCCTGCGGCGTACGAGGCATCATCCGATACCAGGTATGCCACCAGCTTAGCCACTTCCCAAGGTTTTGCGGCGCGTTGGTAAGGAATATTGCTTTCGGCCTTTTTTAAATAATCAGGATTATCCAATGCTTCCTGGTTCATCGGGGTCAGGATCATCCCCGGCGCCACATTATTTACATTGATCTGAAAGGGACCTAGTTCAAGTGCCAGGCAACGGGTTAAGTTGCGTACGGCACCCTTGCTTGCACAATAATCACTGCCGCCGGCGCGGGCCACCTCTTCATGTATCGAGGTAATGTTTACTATTTTACCTCCATTGCCATTTTCTTTACGCATCTTAATGAACTCCTTACAACTGTAAAACGTGCCGTAGAGATTTGTTTTCAATGTACGGTCAAAAACCTCAATATCCATTTCATCGGCAAAAATCCCTGATTCGTTAACTCCGGCACTGTTTACAAGTATCCATGGGATACCGAGATTTTTTCTGGTCGCAGCAAACAGTTCCTGTATTTGGGTGTAGTCTCCTACATCCGCTTTAAATAATAAACCTTTACTGCCATTGCCCTCAATAAGCTTTAGCGTTTCCTTGGCGCTTTCTTCATCACTGTGGTAGTTTATAAGTATGTCTGCACCCTGTTTACTCAATTCTACCGCGGTGGCCCTGCCAATACCGGAGTCTGCCCCAGTAATTATGGCAACTCTTCCTTTTAATAAATCCATATTCATTTTTATAAGATGATAATTTAAAGGTACTGACAAAAAACACGTTGCACAGGTAACGGATTGTATTTAGCTTTATCTTAACGGTTGCTGTAACACATAATCGTAAATTTGCTATTGAAAACACCTGATAATAGTGTATTTTGGTACTATAATACTAACCTTTATAAAGTTTAAAATTAGAACCTAAAGCGATCTAAAGAACGAAATGAGAAGCATAAGAGATATATTTAACCTTCACGAGGGTGAAGATGACAGGGAGACAACACTCGAGAATATCAGGAAGAACATATCCTTTAAAGGTGCAAACCTATGGATATTGGCCTGTGCTATTATTGTAGCTTCAGTTGGGCTGAATGTAAATTCCACCGCTGTAATTATTGGTGCAATGCTAATATCGCCGTTAATGGGCCCTATTGTAGGTGCCGGTTTTGCCTTAGGTATTTATGACTTTACGCTCCTTAAAAGATCACTAAAAAATTTGCTCAATGCAACGGTAGTAAGCCTTTCGGTATCAACACTGTATTTTTACCTTAGCCCTTTTAAAGAGGTGCAGTCAGAACTTTTGGCACGTACTTCGCCTAATATTTATGATATCCTTATTGCATTTTTTGGTGGCGTGGTGGGGGTCATTGCCGTAACCCGGTCAGAGAAAGGTAATCCCATCCCAGGTGTTGCCATTGCTACTGCCTTAATGCCGCCGCTATGTACTGCCGGTTATGGCCTTGCCACGGCACATTGGACGTTTTTCTTTGGAGCTTTTTACCTGTATTGCATTAACTGCGTGTTTATAGGGATTGCCACCTTCTTAATTATTAAATACCTTAAATATCCTGCCATAAAGCAGGTAAACGATAAGCAGCAGAAACAGGTAAGGATAATAATAACTGTTTTAATCATAGCAATGCTGGTACCCAGCAGCTACCTAGCGTACTCCCTTTACAGGGAACAACAGTTTAAAAAAAATGCGGACCTCTTCATAGAAAATGAATTCAGCAACAAAGGATATACGGTGGTCTACAAAAAAACCGACTTTAACACCAAAAGCAAAAAGCTCGAACTGGCTTTTCTTTCCAAGCGGTTTGATAAAGCGGAAATAGCAAAACTTAAGGAAGAGCTGAATACAAATCCGTATTTAAAAGGTACCAACCTTGTAATCCGCCAGGACAGCACGGACCGTTTTAACGCCCTTAAAGGTGATATCCTGAATCAGATAAAGAGCAGTGAAAACGAGATGAATGAAAAAGATGTCAGGATTGTCCAGCTTGAAAAAGAGCTTACCAAAAACACTTTTGACAATAAGCAGTTGCTGAAAGAAAGCAGGGCATTGTTTCCAGATATTACCTCATTATCCGTTACGAAGAACTCATTGGTAACCCCTAAAGACAGCCTTATCGACCTAACTGCCGTCATCTACGATGTTACAAAATCGCTGAGCAACGAAGACCAGGAGAAATTTAAAAAATGGCTAAACGAACGCCTCGCCGTTAAAAACGTGGAGCTCTTTAAGAAGCAGTAAATTATTGTCCCGCTTTTTGGCGTTGTCTTTTATTATAAGTGCTGAGCAGTTTTTTATGTATCATCTTAACAAGACTTATCATGGAAAAAAACAGTTATAAAAAATTAGGGCTAATGCTGGCCGTATCCTTTTTGATCATGTATGGGGTAATGTTTTTAAATGTAGATAGTGCTGACCATATTTATCTAAGCCTTACTCGTACCTATATGTCACTACTTATGGTTTGCCCTATGGCAATCCTGATGCTGGTTTTTATGCCTATGATGTATAAAAATAAAAAATGGAATACGGGCATTATAATTTCAGCTGTAGTCGTGTTCGGCTGCTCCTTAGTTTTCATGCGGGACCAGGTATTGGTATCTGACGTGCAGTACATGAAGGCCATGATTCCCCATCATTCTTCTGCCATACTGACCAGTAAACATGCTAACCTTAAAGACCCCGAAGTAAAAAAGCTTTCTGAGCAGATCATTAAATCGCAGGAGGAGGAAATACAACAGATGAAAGCAGCAATAAATAGGCTTCAATCACAACCTTAAATTTATTATTAAAGCTATATTTTTTACTAACTTTACAATGAGTTAGTTAATTATTAAGAAATTACAAGGTACTTCTATAATGGGGGTGCCTTTTACTTTTTATATTCAGGGGATCGATTAGTGCTCCATTGCAGTATTTTATGTTTTATCTTTCAGTTACGCTCATGGTAACGTAACTTTGTGATTCTACATACAATTCATTTATAATGCTCAATAAACAACTTGTAAAATTACAATCCCTTTTAGTTTGGGGACAAGAAAAGCTATCCCCTAAACAATTTATTTTTCTATCCAGTGTGCTTGTGGGCATCACAGCAGCTTTTGCCGTAATACTCCTAAAAGCATTTGCACATTCGGTCTATTCCTTTGCCACATATATTAACGGCATTCTTAAATTAAGTTTTATAAACAGCGTTTTGCCCGTCATCGGTATCCTGCTTACAGTTCTTATTATAAAAAAAGTATTGGGTGGCAAAATAGAAAAAGGAACTTCGCAAATATTGTATGCCGTTGCAAGGAAAGGGAGTATTATCCCTAAAAAACAAATGTACGCCCAGGTCATTACAAGTTCCCTTACGGTTGGTTTAGGTGGCTCTGCAGGTTTGGAAAGCCCTATCGTAGTAACAGGCGCTGCTTTTGGGTCCAATTACGCTCAACAATTTAACCTGAGTTACCAGGATCGTACCCTGCTTATTGGTTGTGGGGTTGCCGCAGGTATTGCGGCTGCTTTTAATGCACCTATCGCCGGTGTTTTGTTTGCTATAGAAGTCTTGCTTGTTGATGTTACAATTGCTGCTTTTACACCCATTATGATCGCAGCGGCAACAGGAACACTGGTTTCAACGATAGTACTGAATGAAAACATATTATTATCCTTCAAACAAAAGCAGACATTCGATTATCACAACATCCCTTTTTATGTCCTGCTTGGTTTGTTTACAGGATTAATTGCTGTGTACTACTCAAGGAAATTTTTAAAGACGGAACATTTTTTTGCTGGCCTTAAATATGGTATTTATAAAAAGGCACTCATTGGATCGGTTATCCTGGGCCTAATGATATTTGTACTGCCAACACTTTTTGGAGAAGGTTATGAAAGCATTAAAACACTTGCCGATAAAAATCCTGGTGAATTAATGGCTAATACTTTATTTGCAGACTATAGCAACAACAGCTGGGTACTGCTTGTTTTTGTTGGGCTTTCGATGATGCTAAAGGCTTTTGCATCCGGTATTACCTTAGGGAGTGGTGGTAACGGTGGAAATTTTGCCCCTTCACTTTTCCTTGGGTCATATGCAGGATATTTCTTTTCAAAATTTCTAAACCTTACCGGCCTTACCAACTTACCGGTGAGTAATTTTGCTATGGTAGGTATGGCGGGCATCTTAAGCGGGCTGTTTCATGCACCTCTAACCGCTATTTTCCTGATCGCTGAGATTACCGGTGGTTATGACCTTATCATACCGCTGATGATCGTGGCTTCTATTAGTTTTGCCATCTCAAAAAGGTTTGAAAAACATTCCCTTGACGTAAAAGGGCTTATTAAAAAAGGCAACGTATTTACCAGTAACAAGGACACCAATATCCTCTGGACATTAAATATTGAAGATATTATTGATAAGGGATATACCTCTTTATTGCCTGATGAAAGTTCTGCCAAACTTGCCGACCTGATCGCCCATTCCAACCAGGTAATTTTTGCTGTAGTAAGCCCAGAAAAAGATTTACTGGGGATTATTTATTTTAATGATATCCGTGAGATTATTTTTAGTGATTTTACTACCCGTTACGCGACCGTTAAAGAGTTAATGGTAACGCCTACCGAAGTGGTCGTTGAGCAAGATACTATGGAAACTGTGATGCATAAATTTGAAACCAGCGGTAAAGTATACCTGCCCGTCTTAAAGAATAGCAAATATTACGGCTTTATTGCTAAGGCCGACGCGCTTGAGGCGTATAGGGATAAGCTAAGAGCAATGGCATTTGAATAAAGCCTTAACTAAAGTGTTCGACCGACCCTGACACATCTAATTATATCTCTTTTTAGACGCAGTTTCAATAATAAATAAAATCAAAGTACATAAATTAAATGATATAGTACCTTAAGAATATTAATTATTCCTCAATTCTTAATTGTATTTAAATAACTAAATATTAGTATGTTATATATTTTAAAACTCGTTAAATAGTGTAAGAATAGGCACAAGGTGTTCGACTGTGATCCCTGACAGCCCACAAAGTAAAAATCATTGAGAAATCAATGATTATTTTTGTTTAAAATGATTATTTCTTAGTAAAATATTTAATAATACTGATTCAAATGATTTTTGGTGTTCGATATATCCCTCATTAATTATTTTTATTGCCAACGTCAAAAAATACATTAACTTATGTCTCCTGACAATACCTTTGATAATCGACATAACTTCAAGGGATGGCTTTTTATAAATTTAATCTTATATAACTACACATAAAGAAAGTTACATTTCAATTGATTACAAGTCATTAAAAAATTCTACCTTTCCTGTTTTCATATTGTATACAGCCCCCACAATAAGAATTTCGCCTTTTTGTTCCATCTCTTTCAGGATAGGGCTTCTTTTTCTTATTTGCTCAATGGAGACCATTACATTGGCATCACAAACTTCTCCAACAAACGCTTCATTTGAAGCTGTTTTTTCTCCCTTAAATTTTGATCCTGCCATTTTAACCGCCGGTTGAATTTTATCAAGCAGTGTTGTGATATTCCCTAATTTAACGTTGCTGATTGCCGATTTAATTGCGCCACAATATTCATGACCCAAGACTAATACCACCTTTGTTCCTGATACCTTACAGGCATATTCAAGGCTTCCCAAAATATCATCATTCACAATGTTACCCGCTACCCTGGCTACAAAAAGATTGCCTATACCACTATGAAATACATCTTCGACAGGAACACGCGAGTCAAGGCAGGATAAAACCACCGCTTTAGGATATTAACCCAAAGAGGCTTTCCGTACTCTTTCGGTTGTATTACGAACAGTAAGGTTATCTTCTGTAAAATCTTTATTACCTTGTTTTAGACGTTCCAGCACATTCTGAGGGGTTAGTTTAGCTTGTTGCTCTGAAGTTAGGATATCGGCAGAGAGAATATCACTTTTATCGATAGATACTGTTTCAGTAGTTTTCTCTTCGTTAGCCTTCTGCGGGTTATTATTGTGACACGCAATCATCGAAAACGCAAAAACAATAGGTAAAATTCTTTTCATAATCGCTAAATCATTTATTAAATGCTATTGCGTAATGGTTAATTTTTAGCCTTAGTGCCAAATGGGCAACGCTTTATCAGGTAATTAATGGTAGCGTGATACGCATCAGCACCAGAGCCAAACGCTTTCCTTGACTCAGAATAGATGCTCGTTCCCTGATCGTTAAAAAAACTCAGGTCTATTTTGGTATCGTAATTTGTAAGTACAGTGGCATTATTTGAAGAATAGGTGGTACCCGATGCTTTAGTGGTTTCTTTTTGCCATCCTTTTTTTCGGTTTCTTTACCATTATAAGTAGTACTTCCACTGCCATAAGTTGAAGTGCCCTTATTGGTTACGTTGGCAATACCATAAACCACATACTCTACACCAAGAAGGGTGGCCATCTCCTGTGGCGTCTTGGTGTTTAAATTAGCGTGCGTTAGTCCTTGCTTAGCTAAGAGGCTATTTGTTGTAATTGGGTCCTGTAACTGCAACGATGTGGTATTTGCTTTAACAGCGTTATAGGTGTCTGTCTGCAGTTGCTGCGCCATAGCTTCAGGATCGAGCGTGGTTTCATTAGTGATAAAGCTGTACGGCAACACCGCTATTTTCCCTTTTCTCTCAGCGGCTGTAGATGTTCGTGCAACTGCCGGGCTAAACGTATTATTTACTACCTCTGTACGCCCGCTGGCGAATTCTATTTTATTTATTTCCGATTTTTTAAATTCGTATTCAAGAGTTTCGCCCTTATAAACAAATTTAATAGCATCATCTTTTACAGATACAACTTTACCATCCCTTTTTTCGCCGTTAAGCATTGTAACCCTATCCTGTGCAAAGGTGGTAGCTACAGAGCAAAAAATAATGATATACAATAGTGTCTTTTTTAATAGTGTGTTCATCGTATTATTTTTTAAAGTTTAAATCCAACAACTCCGAATGCCTCCTTATTCAACCCGGTAGGTAACATTAAAAGGTAATTGACATGTTAGAAATTTTTAGTGGTTGTTTAATCTAAATTAGTAAATTATCGTGTAGGTTTTAATTTATTGCATATCTTCTAATTTTCATTTAACAATATATTAGCCAATGCAAAATTTTGGCAGTAGGAAATTGAATAAGTTTCTTGTTTAATAGCAGTGCTGCGTTTCCTTTTACCTGAAGTAAACATTTTAAACAATATTAATACAGAAAAAAATTAAGTGAAAATTTTAATCTTCAAAATAATAATTTCTTAACAATATGGTTAAATATTTAACTAACAGATACTTGTGAAGTCTTTAAGAAGCTTAAAATAGCAATTGTGGGGTAGAGAGCCTTTAATGATTTTGATGGTAACCCTGAATTTAAGAAATTTGGCGTACTTTACTTATTGTAAATAAAATTATATGCAAGACTACCTTATTGGAATGGGAAAAAGGATAAAAGAAATCCGTAAAAAGAACAATCTTACCATAAATACCGTTGCCGCCGATGCCGATGTTAGTAACGGGCTTATTTCACGTATAGAAAACGGGAGGACAATACCGTCGCTCCCTGTGCTGCTCAACATTATACAGGCGTTAGGGATCGAAGTTTCAGAATTTTTTAACGGGCTTCCCAAATCGGATAAAAATAACTTTATTGTTTCCAGGAAAGAAGACAACAATATTATTGAAAAAGAAGACGAAGCAAAAGGGTTTGAATATAAATTCCTTTTTGGTAAACAACTTTCTTCTGTAGGATTTGAAGCTGTATTGCTTGAAGTACAGCCGGGATCTGAACGTGATAAAGTGGAGACCGATGCCTTTGAATTTAAATACATATTAACCGGCGAATGTTACTATATAATTGGCCAGGAAGAGGTATTGCTTAAAGAAGGCGACTCTATATTTTTTGATGGGCGTATACCTCACGTTCCCGTAAACAGGGGAACTGTACCATCTAAAATGCTTGTGCTGTACTTCTTCCTTCAAAAAAATGAGTAAACCCACCTAAGTGGTGGGTTTAAAAACTGTTTAAGAAAAAAGTATCGTTCCCAAATCTGTAACATTTTCTAAAATGTAGTCCGGGTTGGCAACTTCCAATTGCTCCCTGTTTTGGGCTCCGCTAAGCACACCTACTGTAATTCCGCAACCTGCGTTTATACCTTCAACAATATCAATTTCAGAATCGCCTGCCTTTAATACCTGTGCTGCATCAGTAATGCCAAACTGCTTCATAGCCCTATAGATCATGTCCGGGTTTGGCCTGCCGTTTACTACATCATCGGCGGTAATAAGCGCATCAACCTGGTTGCCTACCTGCCAGCCCAGTTTATCCATAAGCTTATTAGCGGTTTTACTGTCATAACCGGTATTAAGCACAATCTTTAAATTGTTGGCACGCAACGCATTAAAAAAGGCTTCTATACCATTAAAAGTGGTAATAGTGTTCTCATCATACGCTTTTTCTAATGCTGTCTTAAAGTTGGTAAACGCCCTGTTAGCTACTGTTTCAACTTCTGTCTCATCAGTACAGGCACTAAGCACATCGGTTATGGCCTTATGCTTTTCTTTGCCTGCACCATGTTTTAATACCTCCTGAAGCGTAACGTTAAACCCTTCCTCATTAATAACTTTTTGTACGGTTTTGTAAACCAGGTTATTTTCATTTACTGTAGTCCCTGCCATATCAAAGACCACCATTTTTATATTTGTCATCCTAACTTAAATTAAATAGCTGTTTAATGTTTTCTTTAGAGAATCCCGCACTGCCTGTCATTCCTTTGCCACCAATGCCGGTAACTATATGTATATTATTATCAACCGTATGCTGAAAAATATCATTTTCCTTGCATTGCGAATACATTCCAAACCAACGGTTCTGAATTTCGTATGTAGGCAGGTTGAAAATCTTTTTCGCTTCATCTATCATAAATTCATCCACATCGGTACGCAGGTCAAACCCCAGGTCATCAATATTGGCTGCATCGGCATATTCATGCGAATCTCCAATAATCATCGATCCGTCTGCTGCCTGTTTAAAGAGTATGTGCACTCCCCATTTCTTTTCGAACGAATCAGCGTTTTCTTTGGCTTTAATAGCATCAAACGACGGGCATTCGTAAAAAGCTTCATAACGACGTATGGAAAGCCCGGTCAGGATAGAACCCTTAAGTTCATAACCCGGCTGCGGCCTGGTTTGCAACATTTGGAGTTTGGTAACCTCAAGATCGCTGTTTGCAAAAACGTCAGGGTACAGGGTTTTAAATTCAGATCCGCAGCAAAGTAGTACTTTTGCTCCTTTAAAGATTGCGCCACCGGCGGTTTCTACTTCTACCTCGTTATCGCCCCATGCCTCACAGCGTACCACTTTTGTATTTGGGTAATACTGCAACCCTTTTTCTGACGTAAGAAACTGCAACAGGCGGCTTATCATTACGCGTGGCTCTACAGTTACTTCTTCAGGAAAGAATAGCCCTGCGTGCACATAATCTGCACGCAGCCCCGGATATTTATCCAGGCATTGCTCTTTAGTAAGCAAATGCGATTCGTAACCATTGTTCTTATTAATAATGCTAAGCTCTTCTATAAGCTGCACCTCTTCCTGGTTGGAAGCCAGGTAAATCGAACCATTATTGCGTACCGATATATCAAATTTGTTTTGTATATCGTTATATACCTTAAGGCTTTCGCGCCCGTAATTTTGCCATTTGGTGTCCATGCCTGACGGTACTACCTGTCCAAAATTGCGCACTGTAGCACTAACAGGCTGTTTGTCTTTTTCTATCAGGGCCACACTTAGCCCATTTTGCAGCGCATGGTAGGCATGGAACGTTCCTAAAGCGCCACTACCAATAACAATAAGGTCGTATTTAGTATTCATTACTGTTTAAATTTATATATAGCTATTATGAATAAACAAGGGTTGCCTCACTCTTTTTTTTTGAAAAGCGCCTGTTAAAATACCATAGGGCAAATACTGCAAGCGCAAGTATAAAAGCAGCAGATTGTATGTTTAGTTTTATAAAAAACTGGGCCCAGCTTTGGTTAAACCCTGTAACTTCTTTAAGAAAAAGTACCACTACACTGCCCAGGTAACCTACAGCATCGGCAATGTAAAAAAGGAAACCCACGTTGCCTTTAAAACTAAGTAGTGCCACAAGCCTTTCGAATATGAGGCAATGAAATAATATGTAAGGCAGGTAAACGCCTATACCGGAGGTGATCATCCATACCACCGGAGACATAAGGCCTTTATCATATAGTACTGTAGATAGTATTATGAGCACAGCCCCAACTGCCGTTAACCCCATAGCAGTATTAAAAGCGATCTTGTTTTTACGGATCAGCGTACCCGCAGCAGCGATGACCAAAACAGTTATAGCCACAGGTATCTCGGTAAGTGTTATTATTTGAGGCGTTCCCGTAAAGCCCTGTTCTGCCCAAAAATCTACAATAAAGTTGTCCCTGAAATCCCTTACAACGGTTAATAGTACATAGATACCCACAAGGCCAAAATAACCCATGCCGTTTTGTACTATAAAGGCTTTACGTTCTTCTTTATACATAGGCACCCGCTGCGCACGCTCTGTTACATCACTCTCGCTTGGGCCTTCAGAGCGGTTAAGGATATACACCGACAGGAGGAACAACGGGAAAAACAATAATCCTGTAAAAAATGGCATATTATATTCACTCACATTATAATCCTGCATAAGTAGCAGCCCGACAGTTTTTACAAAACCGGTACTAAAAATAAAGGTGGCGCTAAGTGCCGCAGCTAACAGCTCGGTGTTTTTACGGCCCTCTATGTATGAAAATACAATACCAAACACCATCCCTAAAGGCAGGCCGTTAAGGAACAAGGTTACCATTTTCCACTGGTCAGGTACAATAGCAAACAGCCCCAGCATCGCTAGTCCGAAAGAAATAAACCCCACCAGCCATATTGCCCTTTTTTCTTTCTTCATTTCAGATATGATCTTTATACCTGCAAATTTTGAAACCATGTATCCAAAAACCTGGCTGATTACCAGCACTATTTTTGCGTTAAGGCCAAATCCAAAAGAAAGGTCATTGTATTGCCCTGCCAAAAATGATTTCCTGATGGCATACATACCTGTGTAGCAAAGAAAGACTGCAACTAAAATTAACGCTGTAGATATTTTTTTACTATTTGTAACTTTTATACTTTTTAGTGACATGCCTTCGCTTGTTTAATTGCTACAAATATAAGGTTAGACTTGCTGTTGAGTATTAAGCAAAGGTAAACATATAGTTAATATTGTTTACAAATAGTAAATATATTTTTACTTATATAAAAATCAAAGTACATTTGATATCAAAATAAAAATCAATGATTGGTAAGGTATTACAGGATTTTAAACGCATTGCCACAGTGTGTTTTACATTGCAAATAGTTGAATTGAGAAAAAATTGACCCGCCTACTAATTTCTGTTACGGATAGAATTTTAATAAACACAAAATAGTTACAAATAGTAAATAAAATACAGAATATGATTTCAAAAGCTACGGCTATGGTATTTACCAATAAAGATGCACCGTTTAAAAAAGAAGAGGTACTAATAAGGGATATAGACAACAACGAAGTCCTTGTTCGTATTGCCTATACCACAATTTGCACCAGCGACCTGCATACTCATTCAGGAAGGCGATCTTCTGCGTGCCCTTCTGTATTAGGGCATGAAATAATTGGGGAAATTATAACCCTGGGGAAAAAGATCAAAGCGGATTACAACGGCCAGTTACTAAAGGTGGGCGACCTGGTTACTTGGTGCGTGTATGCTTATGACAGCAAAAGTGAAATGGCAAAAAAAGGAATGCCCCAAAAATCAGAAGGCCTGTATAAATACGGGCATCATCAGTTTACTGCCGAAGATGGGCTCAACGGAGGTTTTGCTACACATTGTGTATTAAAAAAAGGAACCGCTATTTTTAAACTTCCTGAATTTTTAAGCCACAGGCAGGCGGCACCCTTAAATTGTACTCATGCTACCATAGCAGGGGCAATGCGCGTAGCCGGATATTTAAGTGACAAAAATGTTATGATTACTGGAACAGGCATGTTAGGGCTATCGGCTTGTGCCATGGCAAAGGAAAGTGGTGCCCGAAGTGTTACCGCTATGGACATTAATAATGAACGGTTGGAATTTGCGAAAAATTTTGGTGCAGATAAATTGGTCGATGGCAAATTAAGTACAGATGAAATAAGGTTGCTCTTTAAAAACGAAAAAGTTGATGTAATTATAGACACTACGGGTATACCCCAGGTAATGGAAACAGGCCTGGAACTCCTTGCTATTGGTGGTACTGCCGTATGGATAGGTGCTGTTTATAACCAGCCTGCTACAAACATCAATGCCGAAATGGTAGTCCGTAACCTGCTAACAATAAAAGGGCTTCATAATTACACACCGGATGACCTGGGTTTTGCAATAGATTTTGTAGCTAAAAACCACGCTAAGTATCCCTTTGAATTGCTTGTTGGGGAAGAGTTTATTTTAGATGATTTATCAGTAGCTTTCGATGTAGCTGCATCTGGAAAATATTACCGTGTAGGCATCAGGCAATAGATGCCGCTAACATATTTAGCAAAGGGCTTCAGTTTTACGTGAAGCCCTTTTTTATTATATTTACATTTATGTTAAATGGCGATATTTTTAATAATTCATTCATCAACCTGATTTTCATCGGGATAATTGCATTGTTTCCAGTAATTAATCCATTAGGTTCGGCTTTTTTAATAAGCCCTTACTTAAAAAACCTTCCCTTAAACCAAAAGAAGAATGCGGTAAAAAAAATAACATTTTATGCATTCAGCTTTTGTGTTTCTATTTTATTTGTGGGTCCATTTATATTACAGGCATTTGGCATCACAATTTCGATTATTCAGCTTGGCGGGGGGATTATGATATGTAAGACCGGGTGGGACTTTTTAAATTCAGATGCCCAGCAGATAACGGAAAGCACCCTTAATAAGCACATTACCGAAGCCAATATTATTGATAAGTTATTTTATCCTATCACATTCCCTATAACTACCGGCGCAGGTACAATATCGGTCTTATTAACGTTAAGCGCCCATACTCAGGCTGTAACCGGCACAGGATATTATTTACATTCGGCAGCAATCCTTATCTCAATCACATTTATATGTGCTATGATCTATGTTTGCTATCTAAATGTACGCAGGCTGCTGCATTTTTTAGGTCCGCATGGTGAAGATGTTGTGAAGCGCATTTGCGCTTTCCTTATCTTTTGTGTCGGATTACAAATTGCCTTTACAGGCCTCTTAGTACTTATAAAAATATAAATTTCGGAAGATATAATTTATTGCCATTTCAAATATATTTTACATGAAGAAGCCGGCATAAGCCGGCTTTCTTGCATTAACTAAACCAATAATGTATTTATAAACTCCACTTAACTCCAATTTGTCCTCTTATCCCATAAAGCTCTACCTGTTTAGGCCTGCTTTCGTCACCATAATAATATTCCAGTTTTTGGTTCAGCAGGTTGTTTGCTTCAGCAAATAGTGTAAAGTGATTTGTTAGCTTAAACGAAATATTTGCATCAAGCGCTGAATAATCGCCATAATACACATCATCCCTTTTAAGGCCGCTTGTACCATGCTCTGTAATATATTTTGCCTTAAAGTTGTAGGCAGCCCTTACATTTACCCTGCCTTTTTCGTAATACAGCTGCGCGTTAGCAAGATGTTTACCTTGCCTTGGCAGGCTGGTCTTGCCTGCACGCCCCGGGATTGTCATTTCAGATTTTGTATACGTGTAATTTGCCTGCACCCCAAACCCGTTAAGGAAACCAGGCAGGAAATCGAACTTTTTATTGCCACTAAACTCTGCACCAAAAAGCCATGCATTGTCACCGTTTAACGGTTGAGAAACTTCTACGCCGGTATGCCCGTTAACGTTACCCTGCCTTGTATCCATAAAAATAGGATCGGTAATTATTTTATAGAACACTCCTGCCGATACTACATCGAGCTTGCCAAAATAATGTTCGCCCATAAGGTCGAAATTATAAGCGTAAGTAGGGTTGACATCCGGGTTACCGCCATCGTACTCATTATCCGCAGCAATGTAGGTACCACCCGGAACAAGGTATCCAAAATCTGGCCTTGTAAATGTCCTTGTTGCAGCAAACCTAAGGTTAGTGTTTTCTTCGGGCGTATATTTTAAATGCACCATTGGTAATAACGAAAGGTATTTCTTTGTTTTAACAACCCCTGATAATACGCCATCCGGATTTTCATCCGTTACGTCAAATTGGTAACCTGTAACCTTTGTATAGGTATAAGTTGCCCTGATACCTCCCAGAAATGTAAGCTTATCGCTTATCTTGTAGGTAGCCATACCATAGCCTGAAGTATGGGTTTCATCTACATCAAAATTTCTTCCAAGGCCACCACCATTTTCCAGGATCTCAGAATCCGCTTCTGATAAGGTCAGGTTGCCATTGCTAAAATTGTCGTGGTAAAACTGGTTCATCCCATTTTTAGAAAGTACCGGACCAAAACTGTTGCCTATGTTTGTACCAAGCTCATTAAGGTAATCTGTCCTGCCGGGTTGTAATATATTGTACTGCCCGTAATCTGAAAGTTTAGGTGTGGCACCGTTACCGGTCCAGTTGTAAAACTCATCGGCAAAAGTTGCCCTACGGTCTTTATCCCTGAATTTTCCACCAAATTTTAGTTTAAGGTCGTCATTGGCATCAAATTCATAATTTACCGTTGCCACAATATTATCCCTTTCTTTTACATTTACTTTATACAATTCAAGGGTTGTAAAATTCATTTTATCTGCGCTGTCCTGAAAATTGGAGTCTGACAAATAGTCAAACATATTCCCTGTATTCATGGTGCCGCCGTCAGTATTCCAATATGCCCTTGGGCCATTGCCCCTGTCTTCAATAAAAGCCGGGTTAAAACCTACGCCATCCTGTTTAAAGAATACCGAATAGTAACTGTTATTCTTTGAATCAGGCACATTGCCGTAATAAAATTCTGTGCTGTAATGTGCCGCGCTCCAGTCTAAAACACCTTTATTGCCAATGTGTTTACCACCCACTTCAGCGCCGTAAAAGTCAAAGTTAAGTTCGTTATATATGTTTTGCAGTTCTACACGGCCTGTGCCGGTAGCATCGTTAAATTTATCAAAACGGATACGGTGTTTGTAATGCAACTCCTTGTCTAATAGTTTACCGTAATTCAGCTTTACAAACAGCTTGTTCTTTTCGTTAGGGTTAAATTCAAAGCCGCCGTTAAAACCGGTAGTTTGCCTTTCTCCGGTATAGTCCCTTAATTCAAGGCGGTAAACCCCCTCATCGCCCGACCTTCGTGCTTCAAAGTTATCCGATGCCCAGTTACGGTTCCATTGCGAAAGGTTTACGATATACCCAAACTTACCATTTTTACTTTTATCGCCTACGAGCACAGACCCGCTGTAAATACCTTTATTAGTTTTTTCGTTATAACCCGCTCCAATAGTCGCATCAGCCGTAAATTTAGATGGGGCTGTTTTGGTGATAAAATTTACGCTGCCCCCAAGGGCATCAGCATCAATATCCGGGGTAAGTGCTTTGGCTACCTCTACGTAACCAATCATTTCGGTAGGGAAAAAGTCAAACGCGGTTGCCCTGCTTGCACCCTCATCGGCGGCGGTAGGTAACCTGTTACCGTTCATGGTCGTAGAACTCCATTCGGCTGGCAGTCCCCTTACAGCAACATAGCGCCCTTCGCCCTGGTCGCGCTCGATAGAGACACCCGGTATACGCTGTACCGCTTCGGCAGCATTCCTGTCCGGAAGTTTACCAATACCATCGGCTGCAATAACATTTACTATACTAATAGAGTTTTTCTGGATGTTCAATGCCTTAGCTTCGCTAAGCCTCCTTGAGGCGTTAGCCGAGACAACTACTTCTTCTAATTCATCAGTAGTGGATTTCATTATTATATTGGGAACCGGAGTAACTTTTCCTGCTTCGACACTAACGCTTTGGCTGGCCTTTTCATACCCGAGGTAGGTAACTGTCATTTCATAATTACCGGCTGCGATTCCGGTAATGGTATAATTTCCTTCAAAATCGGTAGACGCATTTTTTTGAGTCCCGCTTAATTGTATTGTTGCTCCGGGAAGTGGAAAAGCACCGTCAAGGACACGCCCTTTTACAGCGCCATCCTGTGCAAAAGAAACGAGTGACCACAAGATAAAAAAGCCATAAACCAAAAACGTAATTTTTTTCATTGCCTCAAATTATTAGTATTAGTAAATTATTTGATGCAAAAATGTAATTATATTTAATATTTGTAAACTTTTACGTTTTAAGAAATTCTTAACCCCATATTATAGTTAGGTAAGGTAAATGTTAACAGGTTAAATAATTTACTCATTTATCAGCTATTATGTCATGCGTAACGCAGGTAGTAAGACTTTTACAAATAGTAAATTTTGCGAAATAACTGTTTTATCCTTTTATGCTTTAAAATAATAAAAATATGTTTTAAGTTTAAAACTTAAAATCGAAATAAGCAGTTGTGTTCGATAGATCCCTCACAAGTTAAATAGATGTAGTAGGCCTAATTTTCATATATTATAAATGAATATCATCAAAGAGCAATAGATATATTGAATCGTAAAGTATGGATATTATTGAAAATATAAAATCACTTTTAAGTAACTATATATCAATATATTAATACATTTAAAATGAATTAAATAGTGTTAGAATTGGCACGAGGTGTTCGACAGTGATCCCTGACAGCCCACACAAAGACCAATAACGCCATTGGATTCCAATGGCTTTGTATTAATACCAAAACCTGAGGGATTGATCCATTGTTTTTAAAAGTACAACCCCGAATCTAAAATTTATCATAAATAAAATTTCTCTTTCTATTATGCTCTAAAATGTTTAATATTGTTAATCCATTAAATTATAAGAATTGCATCGGCGTAACTCCAATTGTTTGTATACGACAGGCCGCGAGTTTAAGAAATATAAAAACCTGATAATCAGGTTTTTTTAAATTAGTTCGCTTTTTGTCATCTTATAGTATCATTCTTTTTTTAAATTTAAACAGTTATTAAATACCCTATAATGCACATTTACCTTAAAAGACTCAATATTTTTCATTATAAAAAATTAGTAATCGCATCGCTTGTAGTTGGTTTTCTGGCAGCTTTGTTGGGTATTTCACTAAAACATGTTACAGAACATTATGAAAATATACTATATACCAGGGCATTGGCAAATTCTCTCTGGTTCGTAATATTTCCGGCATTTGGGCTTTCGTTAATTTATATATTGCGCCAGTACCTGTTTAAAAAAAAGGAAAATAAAGGCATTAAAGAAGTGTTTGATGCTACAGCTAAAAACAGCAATGGCCTCCCCTCTTATAAAATTCCATCTCATTTTATAAATGGTATGCTTACCGTAATTTTTGGAGGGAGCACCGGTGTAGAAGTTTCTACCGTTGTAGCCACTGCTGCTGTAGGATCTTTAGCATCTGAAAAAGAAACCTTTTTAAAACGCTATAAAACAGAGCTGATTTGTGCAGGTATTGCAGCAGGCGTTACAGCCCTGTTTAACACGCCACTTGCTGGATTACTGTTTGCGTATGAGGTAGTATCTAAAAAAACTACTAAACCACAACTTATTAGCACCCTGCTTGCCGCCGGTATCGCTTACGCGTTTGTATTAGTACTTAACGAAGAACCTCTTTTTGCGGTACACATAACCCAATGGCACCTGCATGCATTACCGTGGTTTATAGTACTGGGAATACTGGCAGGCATCAATTCTGTTTACTTAACTAAATGTGTGCTGTTCTTTAAAAAGCAGTTTTTAAAATTTAATTCGCACTATTACAAAATACTTTTTGGCGCAGCTGCCATAAGCCTTATGATACTTGTATTGCCACAATTGTATGGTGAGGGTTACCACGCCATTAAAGAAAGTATTGCAGGTGCAAATACCCTTAAACTAACACCACTTGTTGCCATAACCCTTTGCGGAATTTTACTGCTTAAACCCATAATAACATCTGTAACGCTTGGTGCCGGTGGCGATGGTGGCGTGTTTGCGCCCGGTATTTTTATAGGTGCATTTTTAGGACTATTCTTTGCTGTAATACTAAACACATTTTTTAATGCAGAGGTTATTCCGCTTAACTTTATGATAGTGGGTATGGCAGCTATGCTAAGCGCGAGTATCCATGCTCCATTTACTGCCCTTTTCTTGGTATGCGGGCTGGTTAATGACTATACCCTATTCATTCCACTCTTAATTGTAAGCCTTGTTGCTAAGTATACTGCACAGAGCATTTTTCCGTACACGGTATATAGTTTTGCTAAAAAATAACTCATGCCCTTACAAAAAATAAAACGCAGCTACCGCCATGCCCGCTATGTATTATATACAGAAACACTTGTAGATTTTAAAGAACACTTTTGGGCTTTTGTAGGGTCATTTATTGGGTTAGGCACTATTGCCTATCTGCAATACGAAGTTTTTCCTCAGCAGGATTATGTATTGCTTATAGGTTCTTTTGGTGCATCGTGCGTACTGGTCTATGGGGTTATACAAAGCCCTCTGGCACAACCGCGTAATTTAATAGGCGGCCATGTAATATCTGCAATTATTGGTGTAACGATACAAAAACTCATCCCGGATGTTCTCTGGCTGTCGGCACCACTTGCTGTTTCGCTGTCAATAATTTTTATGCAGATAACAAAAACACTGCACCCACCCGGAGGGGCAACGGCACTTATAGCAGTAACAGGGTCGGCACAAATAAGGGCGCTGGGTTATATGTATGTGCTTTCGCCGGTACTAAGCGGGGCAACTATCCTTTTAATCGCTGCATTAATTTTTAATAATATTACAAAAAACAGGCAATATCCGTCGGCGCATGCCGTAAAAAGTTTCAGGAAACACGGGCGCGGTTTAAAACGGTTCATAAAATCATAACATTAGTGTATTAAAATTTCATTATATTTATAATCGGGAATTTAAAATACTACTATAATGACAATACCACAAAACTACCTGCCTGTTATGCCTTACCTTGTGCTGGACGATGCCCCGGCATTTTTAGCATACACCAAAAAAGTATTTGGTGCCACAGAGCAAATGATCGTTCCCGGCGAAATAGGCCGTGCCATTATGCATGGCGAAATAAAAATAGGCGATGCCGTAATTATGTTTGCCGGAAGCAACGAGAACTGGAAACAAAAAACAGCAGGCATGTTTATTTTTGTAACCGATGTAGACAGGGTATTTAATGCCGCAATTGAACAGGGAGGCACCGAACTGCAAAAACCGGCAAAACAGGAATATGGGTATGCCGCCGGTTTTGAAGACCCGTTTGGCAACCACTGGTGGATAAACCAGTCTTAATAATTTTATACTTTAGATGATAAATATTACCAATATACACCATGTAGCAATTATTTGTACTGATTATGCTGCATCTAAACATTTTTATACCCATATTTTAGGCTGTACCATTATTGCAGAGAACTATCGTGAGGCCCGCGACTCTTATAAGCTTGACCTGGCTGTTAATGGTACCTATGCCATAGAGCTGTTCTCTTTTCCTAATCCCGCTAAACGACCATCGAGGCCGGAGGGTACCGGGTTGCGCCACCTTGCTTTTCAGGTACCCGATATTGACGCTACCCTTGCATGGCTTGCCGAAAACCATGTGGTGGCAGAACCCGTACGTATAGATGAATTTACCGGAAGCCGCTTTACCTTTATTGCCGACCCGGATGATTTGCCTATAGAGTTTTATGAAATACAGCCATTGTAATACCGTACTCTTTCTTTTACTATCTTTTATACTGCATGCTCAGAAAATAGATAATACAGCATCTTTCAGGGACATGCAGCGCGAAAGTTATTTTCGTATTAATTACGAAAATGACTTTTTTACCGCATCCGACATTTATTACACACAGGGCTACCAGCTCGAACTGGTTATGCCCTGGCTGCGTAAAAATCCTGTTAACCATTTGTTCATGCAACTTAAAGACAGCGAACAGAAATATGGGCTGTTGTTCGAAAATTTAGGGTACATTCCCACGAGCATTAAAGAAGCGGGTATTCAGTATGGCGACAGGCCGTATGCAGCAACCATTGCCTTAAAAAGTTTTATGGTAAGCACAGATACTCTGAGCAAATCGCGCTTATCATCATCGTTAGTTGTTGGAATGATTGGGCCGGCCGCACTGGGTAACGAGATACAAACCGGCATACACCGCTGGATAGGCGACGATATACCGCAGGGCTGGCACAACCAGATTAAAAACGACATTGTACTTGACTATGAGCTGGCTTATGAAAAACAGCTATTTAGCTACAAAAGGCTTGCCGCCATAAACCTTGATACCAAAGCACACCTGGGTACATTTAATACATTTGCCTCGCTGGGATTAAACGCAACTTTTGGGCTTATTAGTACTCCGTATAACCCTGTTAAAAACAAGAAAAAATTTAGTGCTTACATTTTTACACAGCCACGCTATAAAGCTATAGGTTATGATGCCTCTATGCAGGGCGGTATCTTTACACGCAGCCCCTACACTATTGCTGCCCGGGGTATAGAGCGTTTTGTTTTAGAGAACAACTATGGTATCATTATACAATTCCGCACGCTTTACTTTGAGTACTTCCGTAACGACATTACCGAAGAGTTTAAAACAGGTGCATCGCACAAATGGGGAGGTTTTAAAATAGGCTTTACTATTTAGCCGTTGTAGTTCGCTATTATTTTGTATTATTGCCATCAATTAGCAAAACAACCTTTAAGAAATGAACGAGATTTTACAAACCATTAGTACACTCTGGCAGGACATTATTAGCCATCCCGGCACATCGCTGGCCATTATAGGCAATCTTATTATTATAGAAAGCCTGCTTTCTGTAGATAATGCCGCAGTACTGGCCACTATGGTAATGGATTTACCTAAAGAGCAACGCAATCGTGCCTTAAAATTTGGTATATGGGGCGCTTATATTTTTAGGGGTATAGCCATGATATTTGCATCGGCGCTAATTACAATATGGTGGTTAAAACCCATAGGCGGGCTTTACCTGCTGTATTTGGTTTTTGACTGGTATAAATCTAAACAAACAAAAACAGAAGAAGATGATACTATAGATAAGGAAAGCAACTGGCTTTATAAATTAACTGTGGGTTCGCTTGGTAACTTTTGGGCCACAGTTTGCCTTGTAGAACTTATGGATATGGCATTTTCTATAGATAATGTATTTGCAGCCGTAGCCTTTACACCAAATATAATACTGGTTTGTATAGGCGTATTTATAGGTATACTTGCTATGCGGTTTATTGCACAGTGGTTTGTTAACCTTATGGAAAAATACCCTTTCCTGGAAACTGCGGCATTTATAGTTATAGGCATTTTAGGTTTAAAACTTACTTTATCTTTAATAGAACATTTTTATCCCGAGAGTGAGGTTAGCGAATTTTTAGGCAGCCATGCGGCAGATATTGGCATATCTGTACTAACGGTAGCCATTTTCTTTATCCCTATTATTACCTGCCTGCTGTTTAACGTTCCTAAAAAACATACCGGAACAGAAGAATAATACATCTTAAACATAATAAAAAACGCTCCTGAAACAAATGTTTCAGGAGCGTTTTTTATTAGTTAACCCACAAGATTAATTCTTCTTTAAAAGTATTTTTTCCTGGGTAAACTGGTAGGCTGCATCTATAAAGGCAGTTATATCTTTCCAGTTTGCTGCAGGCTCATAATATGTTGCATAATATTTAGTAGCTTTTACAGTAAGTTTATTACCGGTTAGCGTAGCTGTGCTTACAAACCCGCCGGTAGCGTTCTCAACTTTTTTATTAAGCTTTTCTAAACCGCTTACTGTATAACCGTCTGGTATAGTAATTATAACTTCTTCGTTGTAAGCTCTCGGGTATGACTGATAAATGTTATTAGCCCTTTTTTTATCTTTCTCTTCAATGTTTACCTGCTCCCCTATTAGCTTACCTACTTCTAAAACATAATTAGCACCTGCCTTTTTTACAAGCTTGTCTTTTACCGTAAATTTCTCGTTATAAGAAAAAGGTGTACCCGCCCCAAAACGCCCTGTTGCAGTAACCTCAAGTGTGTGGTCTTCAACCGTAAAATCAAATTCAGATTCTATAGATTCCTTAAATTCTTTCTTTTGCTTTTCCTTTAATTTATTTTTTAGGGCATCAAATTCGTTAGTATATTGTTCTTTTTTCTTTTTGTTCTTTACATAATCAAGTAGTGACTTGGTACCGTATTTAGCATAATCCTCGGCTACGTAATCAAAAAAGTACATCTTGTCATCCTGGTCGGCATCTTTAAGGTGCCCGTATAAAGACGATTCCCTGATTAAATTAACCGTATTGAAATCTGCCGAAAAAGTTACATCAAGTTTCCTTTCACTACGATTATCTTTATGAGTAGACACCGGCAGTTTTATCGTTTCTATATCGCTTACCTTTTTTCCTTTAGATACTTTTAAGGCATAAGCGTCGCTGTTTTCTATTAAAAATTTTACCTGGTCGGCATTGGTGTATGGTGTAAAAAACTGCAGGTAAACGGGGTTTTGGGTATTAACCCTAAGCAATACTTCTATATTGGTTTTAAGCAGCAAATCTTTTATAGGGCCGTTGTTTCGTGGTGTGGCCACAATAATATCATAATCTAATTTTTGGTCTTTAAGAAAAGCCATAAAGTGGTTAATAAACTCTTCCTCGCTATTAAAAAATACCGGCATGCCATAATATTCCCATGGATACATAATTTTAGCCTCTTTAACAACAAAAGCCTCTACAAAGCGTGTATAATACTGGTGCCTTGTGTAATAGTATACCTGCTTAACCTTTTCTTCGTCGCTGGTAAAGGTATGCTCCTTAAGGTAGGTTTTTATATCGCCAAGGTTTCCGTAAGGTTTAAACCTGCCATCATAATAGGCAAGTACATCATCTGTAGAAACATTTTTTTTAATAATGTTTTCCTTCTTTGGCAAAAAACCTCCGGCACTCTCCTCAAACTTGCCGGAACGTGCAAAGTATACCTGGAATTTATAGCAAGGCAGCTCTACCAATGGGTAAAACCATCTTGGAAAATCGTTCTTCTCTACATCGTTAGCCACGAGCTCATAACGGCGCTCGCTGCTGCCTTCCGGCGATACCTCCATAAGTTCGGGGGCGCCATTATAGGTATTAAAGTTTATAAAAAAGTCATTCTCTGTTTTAAGCGTAAGCTTCATATCCATAATAGGATAACTATCTGCAACAGTAGTCTCAACGGGATCAAACCCAAAGGCATCAAAGCTTTTAAAAGGCTCCTTAGTATAAAAGTAAAAGTCTATAATATCGCCTACTTCAAGGTTAGGTATGGCAATTTTTTTTGTCTGGTCTGTAGTTATAGCTTCAGCATCTACATCAATTTCTTTTTCTGTACCATCGGGTTTAATTACCTTAATTCCAATAGTATTGGTACCTCTCTTCCAGCCATAAGCCTTATTTGAAAAAAAACGCTCACGGAACGAAAATTCTGAAAACTCTTTTACAGAAGCCTGATCCTGTAGTTTTATCCTTTTTCTTGTTGATGAAATATACGTTACGCTCGTACCATATTTATGGTAATCGTAATTTTCGTTTTTGTAAATTACTACAGCCGATTCTTTCTTCCACTTTTCGGGTACGGTTATATTTTTTTTAGCGGGGTCATCTTTACCCCAAAATAGTTCTTTTACTTCTGCTTTATCCTGGGCAAAAGTTATCGTGCCGCAAAGCAGCAACGTTAATGTTACAATTCTCATTTATTGTTTGGTTAAGGTAATTTGGTCGTTGTATAAATTTTTAAGGCTTGTTACAGAGGCATTCCAGTTTACAAAATCGGCTTTTTTTATAGTGGCAGATTTTACTAAAAAATGTTTTTTGTAAAGAATATCGTTACCTTTTTGTTCATAAGACACGTTTATAGCATACGTATCATTAGCAATTTTAAATGCTTCCGGCAGCCTTGTTACTTTATAACCCGCAGGTATTTGTAGTGTAGTAACAGACTCATATTCTCTCTTATAATCAAACTCAAAATCGGTTTTGCGTTCTTTAAAATCATACTCGCTAAACTCCTGTTCATAATCCAGGTCTACATAAATTTCGTTATCAAAGGAGGAAACCTTGTTTTTTAGCGTAGCATTATATTGCAGCGTAAGGTTGCTGTCGCGATTGGCAAGATCTGACGTTACTACGTTAGACACTGCAAAATTATTATCGCCATGAGAAAGGTAATATTGCAGGGAGTTTTCTTTCCTGTCGTTCTTTATGCTATTATAACCATACAAAAAAGAAGCACGGCTTTCGCCAAGCATATTACCCGATATGGTACCTACTAAAGACTCATTATCTATATGAAAGACACCGGTATAAGTCTCTTTATTTTGCGCTGATGCAGCCACCGGAACCTTCTCAATAATATATTTATCGCCGTCCTCTATCATTACCTCTTTGCCCTGTATCCTTTCGGCATATTCGCCCAGCGAGTTATACTTTTCTGTACCGTCAAGAAAATATTTTTTACCGTCCTTAAACAATGTGCATATCATGTGGTTATCTACACTAAGCGATGGTATGCTGTAATTATAGCCTATGTGCTTTGTACCTATCCAGGTAAGGCGCGCATCAAACCCGGCTTCCTTAAGCATTTGCCTTGTTAAGTTTGCCATACCCTTACAGTCGCCATACCTCTTGGCAAAAACATTTTGAGATGCCTCCGGCCTGTAACCTGCAAGGCCATCCTCAAAAGCTATGTAACGAATGTTGTCCTGAACCCAATAGTAAATATTTTTTATTTTTTCATCGTCGGTTTTAGCATTGGCAGTAAGTTCCTTAACCTTATCTTTTAGTGCGGCCGGATTTTCCTGTATACCATCTACTAACGATTTGTACCATTTATACAAATCGGCTGTTTCGCTAAAGAGTGTTATTTGTTTGCTGTTTTTAGTAAACGATTTTGCAATAAGCAGTACGTGCGGGTAAACAAGCGACGGGCCGGGAGCCTGTTTATCTTCGCTCATAGGCTCTGCGTTTTCGAGGGTATAGGTGTAAATAGTATTTTTACCCTCTTTTACTACATCTTTTTTTATGGTGTACCCTTCAAAATTAAATTCTTTAATATCAAGGTTTAGCCAATCGGGCACGGTAAGGGTTATTTGCTTTTTTATGATAGGATATTCGTCCTGAAAATAAATGCTTGTAAAATACTTTACATCTTTATATTTTTTGTCGAGTTCATAGTTGTACGTGTAGCCCTGCACAGGGAAGTCTACAGTCATATATTTTACACGGCTATCGGCAAAGAACAGGTCATTGCTTTTATGAAACTCATCGCGCACATAAAAATTTGCCGTTTTATCGTTACGGTATTTCAGGCTAAAATTTTCTATAGACGACTGGCTGTCGTAAAACTCGTATTTATGAATGTCGGCACGATGGTTAATATTCATTAACCGCTCCTTTACATTATTGTTTACAGTAACATTGCCCGCGTTAATATCAAAGGTTACAACCTCCTTACTAAATAGCAGGGCAACATCGCTTTTAGCATATTTAAGCCGTAATTCTTTTGCAAGTGCTATATCGTCGGTGGTGGGGTCGATACTTTTTTGCGCATAATTAGTTGCCGATGCGAGCAGGAGCAACAAGGTAATAAAACGTTTCATGGTTGGTATATCATTTGGCAGCTAAAATATACATTATATCCACATATTAACACTTAATTATGATAAATAATTTAAAAATTAGTGCGTTGACAATTAAAAAACTGAGCAATTATTTAAAATTTAAATAATGCAAGCCTGTATATCTACTATTACATAACAATAGTACCTTTGCAGCTAAATAAAAAATACTGTGGATAAACAAAAATACATTACACTTATACTTATACTTGGCTCTCTAACTGCACTGGGTCCCTTCTCTATAGATATGTATCTGCCGGGCTTTAAAGCCATAGCGTTAGACTTGCATACTACGGTAAACAAAGTGTCGCTATCACTGTCAAGCTACTTTATAGGCATATCTGCAGGGCAATTGCTGTATGGCCCGCTGCTTGACCGCTTTGGCAGGAAAAAACCTTTATATATAGGTCTTGCCGTATATATCTTAGCATCTGCAGGCTGTGCCGTAACTACAAATATTGATGCTTTTATAGCACTGCGCTTTATACAGGCCGTGGGCAGCTGTGCCGCAGCAGTAGCCTCTATGGCTATGGTGCGCGACCTCTTCCCGGTGCAGGACAGCCCTAAAGTATTCTCGCTGCTTATGCTTGTTGTGGGGCTTTCGCCAATGCTGGCACCTACTATAGGCGGCTATGTAATTGCCGGTTTTGGGTGGCATACCATATTTATAATACTGGCATTAATGGGGTTTGCTGTTTTAATGGCTTCACGTTTTGGGCTGCCCAATACCTATAAGGCAGATCCATCAATATCTTTAAAGCCTAAACCTATTATTGCTAATTTTATTACGGTACTCTCACACCCCCAATTTTACACCTATGCACTATCGGGCGCGGTGGCATTTTCCGGATTATTTACTTACGTGGCTGGTTCTCCCCTTGTGTTTATGGATATATTTAAAGTATCTGAAACCGGTTACGGCTGGATATTCGCCTTTATGTCGGTTAGTTTTATTGGCACCAGCCAGCTAAATTCGGTACTGCTAAAAAGGTATAAAAGTGAACAGTTGGTTTATATAGGATTAACATTGCAATGCGTAATAAGCCTTGCATTTCTTGTAGCAGCAATTAATAACTGGCTTGGCCTGTATGAAACTATAGGTATGTTGTTTTTATATTTAGGCTGCCTGGGGCTTACAAATCCTAATACTGCAGGTTTATCATTAGCTCCATTCTCTAAAAATGCCGGTAGCGCCTCTGCCCTGCTTGGTGCTATGCAGCTGGGCCTTGGTGCCATTGCATCTATGATCGTGGGCATATTTGTTAAAGAATCTATGGTACCCATGGTAGTTATAATGGCAGGCAGTACCATTATAGCGTTACTGATTTTACTTACAGGCCGCAGAAATATTAAAGTTTTAGCAGAAAGCAGTGATGGCGATAGTGTGGTAATGCATTAGAGAAAGTACCGTTTGATAATCTAATCATTAGAATACTTTATGGACACATTTTTAAGATTCTCACTCAACATTTTAGTTCTTTCACCCAGCATCTGTCTGACGGAGAGGGAAACCAACGACCAGGCACTGCAACTGCGACAAAATTTTACCCCTCGTACATATCCATATTAAGCCTCGTTTCTTCAAGATCAAGCTCGCGTTCTATTTTACGTAAAATTTCTTCATTAGCTTCGCCACTACGGTGCATCTCTTCGATCTTTTTGCGCTCTACATTTATAAGGTCTATTTGCAGTCGTGTAAATTCATTAAATATATTGGCAGAGAGTGTTTCGCCATTGCCAAAAAAATTAGCTGGTAAATCTGTACGTTGCAGTCGGTTAAACTTTACCTCATATTTATTTTTTATATTGTTTAGCAAATCGTCCTGCAGCAGCGATAAGTTATCTTCTATATGCGCTATGGTTTGAGACACTACTACGTTACGCACTTCATACTCTTCTGCATAAATAGAGTAAGGCTCTATTTTTAATATCTTTATAAGCCATGGCAATGTTAGCCCTAAGCCTATTAGCGTAGAAAGTATTACGCAAAAAACGAGATAGATAACAAGATTACGATGCGGAAATGCAGAGCCGTCTGGTAAAGTAAGCGGTAACGCCAGCGCAGCTGCCATAGATACTACACCGCGCATGCCCGCCCAGCCAAAAACAATCATATTACGGGCATCAAAAGCTTCCTTTTCGCGAATGCGTTTGCTTAAAATCCTTGGCAGCATAGTAGCAGGCAACACCCATAAAAAGCGTACAATAATTACTACAAAACTTATAGATAGCCCCCATATTGCAAGAGATGTATTAGAGTAATCATCAAGCCCCTCCATAATTTGGCGTAGCTGTAATCCTATCAATATAAATATCAAACCATTAAGTATGTATTCTACCACTTCCCATACGGTTGTTGTCATAATACGGCTTTGGTGTGTAAATATTTGCGCCGACCTGAATGAAAGATATAAACCCGTAGTTACTACTGCAAGCACGCCCGAAAAATGAAAATGCTCTGCAAGTAAATAAGCCGCAAAAGGTGTAAGGAACGTTAACGATACCTCTACAATAGGATCGCAAACAAATTTTTTGTGTACCAGGTACATAATATACCCCATACCTAAACCTATAGAAACGCCGGCAGCAACAACTACAAAAAAGTTAAGGCTTGCTTCCCACAGTACAAAATTACCAAGCGTAATGGCGGTAAGGGCATATTTATAAGCTACAAGCCCGCTGGCATCGTTAACAAGACTTTCACCATCCAGAATGGTAAGCAGGCGCGGGTTAAGCCCAAGCCCCTTTGTAATAGATGTTGCAGCAACAGCATCTGGCGGAGATACAATGGCCCCTATAAGGAATGCCAAAGGCCAGCTAATATCTGTAATTAGCCAGTGTGCAGCTATGGCCACTGCAATGGTTGTAAAGAATACAAGCCCAATGGCAGCAAAACTTATTGGCCTTATCGATGCCTTAAAATCATGCCAACTTGTATTCCAGGAGGCGCGATATAATAGTGGCGGTAAAAATATTATAAATACAACATCCGGACTAAGACTAACAATGGGCAATCCCGGTATTACACTAATAATAACACCGCAGAGCACAAGCGCAATAGGGAACGGAAATTTATATTTATTACTTAGTATGCTTAAAAAAGCAACACCAAATAAAAGCATTATAATTATAGTAACATTTTCCATAAGCTAAATAAACAGCCGTAAATATACTTTTTTATATAGCGAATGGCAAGCAGCCCAATAGCCGTGTTAAGAAATATAGAACAGGCATAAACTTAAAAGGCACTTACACTATAAGTTATAATAGATTACAAATTAAAACCCGGGCAAAAAACTCCTGCCCGGGCTAATTACTGTGTGCAATCGTAAAACCATATTTGAGTTATTTTTTAGTCTGTATCTAAAAAGAAACAAATATGATAGATTGCTGTGCAATAATGGCCTGCTTATTTAATAAGGGTTCGAAACAAATTAAACATGCCTAAAAATTAGTACCACTATTATCATTAAGGCAAATATGCAACATATTAATTATATTTTGTTATAATTAATACTCGAATTTTTACAAATTATTAACATAAAATAAAAATACCTGTATAAGTAAAAAAATCTGGAGCGGAATCCTGAAGCCAAGATACTATAGTCCCGCACCGTTATAATCAGCATTGTAGAAGTTCACGCGCCTAAAGGCCGCACCAATATTACCCGTTACCGCTTTACATAATAGTATCGATAATATAAATACAAATAGTAAAACGATTATGGCTTTCGTAACTTTTTTATAGTAAAACATATACTTAGAGGCGTATGTGTAGTGTTATACTCATCAAATACAACAATTTAACTTATTATCTTTAATAAAATATCATTTACTATATTTGCTGAAAACAATGATATAATGCCAGATTTTGTAACAATACTATCAGATAAGATATTATCTGACAATTGGGGTAAACTACATAAAATAGAATATAAACATACATTGCCTAACGGACAAAGCTATACCGATGTTCGCGAAGCATACGACCGTGGCAACGGTGCTGTTATTTTATTGTACAATATAGCAAAAGGCACGGTTATACTTACACGCCAGCTAAGGATACCCACTTATGTAAATGGGAACGCTACAGGCATGATGATTGAGGCTTGTGCTGGTATGCTGGATGAAAACGACCCCGAAGAATGCATTCGACGTGAAACACAGGAGGAAACCGGCTATACGCTTACTGATGTTAAAAAAGTAATGGAAGTATACATGTCGCCCGGTGGCGTTACAGAAATATTATATTTTTTTATAGCCGCTTACAGCAATGCCATGAAAACAGGCGAAGGTGGTGGACTTGAGAAAGAACACGAAAATATAGAAGTGCTGGAAATGCCTTTTAATAAAGCCTTTAACATGATTAGTACAGGTGAAATTAAAGATGCTAAAACAATTATGCTATTACAGCATGCAAGGTTAGAGGGAATTCTTTAATTGTATTGCAAAGGTTCGAAATTTCAAAGTCGCAGAGTATAAGACACATAGAAAACTTTGCTACTTTGTGACTTTGTAACTTAGAAAATCAAAGTAATTGCTTATTTTTATGTTGATAAATAACGCAACATGGATATTACTTTTTCTACCGACCCAAAGCTCTCTCTCTTACTACCTTTTATATATTTTGCCTGGCAGGATGATGTACTTACAAAAACTGAATTTGATGCACTGTCAAATTTTATAAATACTCAGGAATGGCTTACCAAAGCCGAAAAGACTTTCCTGAAATCGAAAATCAATTTTGACGTACCACCTTCAAGATTGGAGCTTTTTCACTGGAAAGAAAAAATTGACAGCACCCTGAAAAGCACTACCAATATTAATAACCTCACCGAATTAGGTTTTCTTATTGCTAATGCCGAAAGGCCCACCTTTACCGAGGATGAAATTAATAAAACAGGCCCCGTTTTCGCACAGCTTGAGGCTGGCCTTGGGCTAATGGGCAGCGAAGTTATAGCCGGATTTAGAAAGACAACCACCACACTTACCCACAGCCAAAATACCGTTGAGAGTTTTAATGTGCAAAAAATGACTGCCTTGCTTGACGGCAGCCAGGCCGAAATTATTAATAAAGTTAAGGCTTTAATAGGCAGTGAAGCATTTAAACTGGACATCCCTACAGATGTTACAGAATACCGCGAAAAGGTACTGCACTGGTGCCAGATCCTTGCAGATAACGACCTTAGTAGCTATGCCTACCCGGTAGCACAGGGCGGTAAAAACGATATTGAAGGTTACTTTGCCATCATGGAAACACTTAGTTATCATGATCTTAGCTTAGTAATTAAATTTGGTGTACAGTTTGGGCTTTGGGGCATGAGCATACTGTCCTTGGGTACAGAAAAACACTATAAAAAATACCTTAAAGATGTGGGCACGCTTGCCCTGCCCGGGTGTTTTGCCATGACCGAGACCCACCACGGCAGCAACGTAAAAGGCATACACACTACGGCTACGTATAACCATAAAGACAGGACTTTTACCATAAATACCCCAGAAAAATACGACCGCAAAGAATACATAGGCAATGCGGCAAACCACGGCGAGATGGCAACCGTTTTTGCCAAGCTTATTATAGATGGCAAAGACTATGGCGTTAATGCATTTATAACCCCCATACGCAATAAAGACAAATCAGCATATCATGGAGTTGTTATTGAAGATTGTGGTCATAAAATGGGATTAAATGGTGTTGATAATGGCATTATAACTTTTAAAAATGTAATTATTCCTTATGAAAATATGCTCGACAGGTTTGCCAGCGTAAGCGAAAGTGGCGAATTTCAAAGCCCAATACCAAGCGATAACCGTAGGTTTTTCACGATGTTAGGTACGCTTGTGGGTGGCAGGATAGGCATCCCAAGGTCGGCACTCGCGGCAGCCAAAACCGGGCTTGCCACTACTATAAAATACAGCGATAAGCGCAGGCAGTTTGGCCCTGAGGGCGGACAGGAAGTACCTATTTTAAACTACCGTATGCACCAGTTAAGGCTTATGCCTTACCTGGCTAACAGTTATGCGTTAACCTTTGCTTTACAACATCTTACAAAACGTTTTGTAAATCGTAAAGAAGAAGAAATGCAGGAAATAGAAGCTCTTGCAGCCGGCCTTAAAGCTTACTCTACCTGGAATGCACGCAACACCCTGCAAGAGTGTCGCGAAGCTTGTGGCGGCAAGGGTTACCTAAGTGAAAACCGTATAGATAACCTTAAAAATGATACCGAGATTTACACCACTTTTGAGGGCGATAATACTGTATTAATGCAACTTACAGCTAAAAACAGGTTAAGCGAATACCGTAAGCAGTTTAGCGGGATGAGTGTTAGCACTATTTTTAATTACGTTGTAGGACAGGCCAAAACAGTTGTGGCTGAGAAGAATCCGTTTGCTACACGCAATGTTGACGAAACCCATTTAAAAGATGCCGCATTTCATTTAAATGCATTTCAATACCGTGAGCGTGAGATAGTAAGCAGTGGTGCAAGGCGCTTTAAAAAACTGGTTGATGATGGCCTTGATGCCTTTGATGCTGCCAATATTATGCACCCACACATGCTGCAGATAGCTGATTCATACCTGGACCGCGCGGTGCTGGAACAGTTCCAGATTAAGATACAGGAGACTGAAGATGAACCACTTAAAGAAGTATTAACCCGCCTTTATAATCTGTTTGCGCTTAACAAAATAGAGCAGCATAAGGCATGGTACTTAGAGCAGGGCTATATGGAAGGTGTTAAAACAAAAGCTATACGCAAACTCGTAAGCCAGTTATGCTGGGAAATACGTCAGGATGCAGTGCCACTGGCAGATGCATTCAACATTCCGGAGAGTTGTCTTGGGGTAATTGCGACGACCAAAATTGCTCAGGCATAAACGGTTTAAAAAATTTCAAATAGCAAATTTTCAAATAACAAAAGTAACGCTCAAAAACGGGTTCAAAAGACAGCGTAAAATCTGTAAGAAAAAGTGTGTATAATAATTTAGCAAAAAAAAAGCACTTCATTTTACCCCTTGTAATGGTAAATACGAACATGCCGCGGACAGTCCCGAACCGGAATTTACACGTTTGTGCACAAAAACGGGCGAAAACCCGGTTTTTGGCCAAATGGGCATGTATACCAGTTTACAGTGTATTTTCTTATAAAATATCAGAAAAAAATGCCTTCCCTCCCACCCTGAATTTTTCAAGTTTGCGGTGGGATTTTTATTGTGTTTTATAGGAATGCGTTTGCTGCAAAAAGGGTTGCAGTAGTTTTATGGAAAATGTATTTGCTTTAACAGTTTAGCTATTACACAAAGGCACACAAAGAAGGCACAAAAATTCACGACGCACATATTGCCTCTTACTTATTGTCTAATCGGGTATAGCGTGCTGCCAGTAATTTATAATATAAGAAAGCAACTTTTTATATTCGTCCATACTGTTTCTTTTTGCAAAGAAACCCTGAACAGATTTTTTATAAGCTTCTTTGGCCTGCATGGGGTTTTCGCCGCCGGTCATAAATATGTAGGGTATGCACTTTTCGTGCAGCTCCTCGTCATGAAAAATAACTTCCCTAAGCTCCAGGCCGTTGGTAGTATTCATATTAATGTCTGACACGATCATGAAAGGCCGCACTTTGGGGTCTCTAAGATAGTCTATGGCATCCTGCGAGGTGGCAAACTTCTTTAGCTTGTTGACACAGTTAAGATCGTTGTACGCTATCTCAAAAAACTCCCTGTCGTCGCTGTCGTCGTCTATCAATATAATCTCTCCCTGTAAATTCATGGCTTCAATTTTTAATTAAAGCTAAGAGATACAAACACTTGTTAAATTACAACATTATGCAGATTTGTTGGGAGATATATCTTAAAGTTTCCAAAAAAGCCTGCTACGATTGATATGCTTATTAAATATCTTACCGGCACGAGCCTGAGGCTCGCGTTAGCAAATTGACTGATAATATGATGTGCTGGCGCGAGCGTCACGCTCGTGCGCATACTAATGTTATTACAAATCAATTTTAATAATTGTATGATCATTATTGCCGTAGTTTCTTCCGCTGCAATATTTCCGTATCGGCACGAGCCCTGAGGCTCGCGCTAGCAAATTGATTGGTACCGTGGAGTACGCTGGCGCGAGCGTCACGCTCGTGCGCATACTATTATTATGACAAATCAATTTCAAGAATTGTATGATCGTTATTGCGTAGTTTCTTCCGCTGCTATATTTCCGTACCGGCACGAGCTTGAGGCTCGCGCTAGCAAATTGATTGGTACCATGGAGTAAGCTGGCGCGAGCGTCACGCTCGTGCGCATACTAATTATGACAAATCAATTTCAAGAATTGTATGATCGTTATTGCGTAGTTTCTTGCGCTGCTATATTACTTATCGGCACGAGCCCGAGGCTCGCGACAGCAAATTGATTGGTACCATGGAGTACGCTTGCGCGAGCGTCACGCTCGTGCGCATACTAATGTTATGACAAATCAATTTTAATAATTGTATGATCATTATTGCCATAATTTCTTGCGCTGCTATATTACTTATCGGCAGGAGCCTGAGGCTCGCGACAGCAAATTGATTGGTACCATGGAGTACGCTTGCGCAAGCGTCACGCTCGTGCGCATACTAATGTTATGACAAATCAATTTTAATATTGTATGATCATTATTGCCATAGTTTCTTCCGCTGCTATATTTCCGTACCGGCACGAGCCTGAGGCTCGCGATAGCAAATTGATTGGTACCATGGAGTGCGCTGGCGCGAGCGTCACGCTCGTGCACACACTATTATTATGACAAATCAATTTCAAGAATTGTATGATCGTTATTGCCATAATTTCTTGCACTGCTATATTTCCAGTCAATTGCATCGGTAACAAAACCAGTTTCGATAGGGTTATTATGAATGTAATTTAATTTCTGTTCGAATACTTTATACGACCAAATTTCTATAGGCATATTGTGCTGCTGCCAAAATTGGTACTTTTTTACATTGCTGTTTTTCTTGCCTGCCCTTTCAAACATCCAAAGCAGCCATTCTTTACGGCTTTCCTGTTCATTTTCAATTATTGACTTAATTAATTTTCTGGAAGTAAAACCTTTAAAGTCCCTTATCAAACCAGATGGATCGCCCAATGCCGAGCGGAATATAAGATGTATGTGACTTGGCATAATGCAGTAACCATAAATTTCCATTCCTTTATTTTTCCTGCAATAGTCAAGCGAGTCGGTAATACAGGAAAAGTAATCGTCTCTTGTAAAAACGTCAATCCAGTTTACAGTTGCAAAACTTATAAAGTAAGCTCCTTCTTTTTCTCCAAACTTATATTTACGGCTCATGTGGTAAATATAAAAATTATAGTAGAATAGATCATTAACAAACTTTACGGTTTACAGGTTCTGTTAGCGCAAGTGTCACGCTGGTTCACTATAAGTTTTAATTAAATGCTTTGCCGGCACGAGCCTGAGGCTCGCGCTAGCGGGAGCTATTATTATACAGCTATAGTTTGAGCAATCAACTGCGGTAAAATCTTAGCTCTTGAATAATGCACAAAGCTTTGGGGAACTTTACAATTTTTACTGCAAATAACTAACTCTCTTCCAACCTTCGTTTTATTTGCAAAATAGTTGAACTCAAATATATTTTTATTAACTTCTTTATATATTTTATGAATTAGTGGGTTATCGTCATATGAAACTAACCAATGGCTCGAAGTCTTTTTTTGTAAATACTTAGAAAGATTAATATGATCAATTTCTTTAAAGAAAATATTATATAACCCTTCACCCTGCACCACATACGGAGGGTCTAAATATATGAGTAAATCATCTTTATCAATATTACTATTCTCAATTTCTTTAAGGAAAGTAACAGCGTCCTTATTATAAATTTTTATCCTATCCTTATATAATGCAATTTTCCTGATTTTTGATATAAGGTCCGATTTGTTAAATCTTGCATCTAATTTCCAATCACCTTCTTGTTGAATACCCCCTATCACACCTGCCTTCATAATGCCCGATCGATTACATCTATTTAAATAAAATGTTGTAAATCCTATTTCTAAGTCGGACAAACTTTCTCTAAGTGAAGATTGTTGAAGAATATCACGCCTATAATTCCATTCATTAATGCTTATCTCACAATTCTGAATGAGCTTAACAAAATCTTCTGTGTGATTTAGTATAGAAAACCAAAATTTATATACCATTTCGTCTTTGTCATTTAGGTGAATTTGAAACACATCTTCTAACATAAGCAACTTTAAAGCCGCACCGGCACCACCCGCAAATGGTTCAATATAAATACCGTCAATAATATTATTTTCTTGTATAGTTTTTTTTAAAAAATCATATAAAGATGATTTTCCACCCGGATATCTTAAGGGACTGTATGTCATGACTTTATTTGTATTACAAAATATTCTAACAATGGAAAAACCTGATTCCAAACTTTTTGCAGTTCTTCTGCATCTGCTGTGTAATATTCATTATGGACTAATAAATTGAAATCATTGTGACCTAAAACTTTAATGTCATTTCTAACATAACCCTTTAATGCCTGATGCAATTTATCATCTGTTATTAATGTAGTCGATGCTACAATATGGGAAAGCATAAATTTTAAAGATGGTATTTCTTTATTTCGATCAAGGCTATCGTTTATACCAAATGCTTTTCTCAAATTACTATCCTCAATTTCGGCAAAAATAATCTTTAATTTATCTAACTCTAATTTAATTTTATTAAACTTTTTATCGTTTTCCACTCTTAATCTTTCGATATTTTCGAGTTTAATCGCTTCTAACCCTTTTGATTTTTTTAAGAATTGGTACGTCAGCATATCCAAATAACTTCGAAAAAGCACAGCGGCAGAATTAGGATTTGACTTCAAATTAAGAGATTTCAATTCATAAAAAATTTCGTCTATTCTTGCGACACCCGTATCAAGATACGTATTTTGCTGCATCAATTTTGTTACAGATTTTCTAGTCCTCGGAGTTTTAATTGGCTTGTTCGGCTCATTTTCTTTCTCTTCCACTATATCTTCTACAGGATATTCATCGTTATATTTTTTGTCAGGAATGATATCTGAATTGAATTCCTTCGAACTTTTTAATTTGTCGAAATATCTTTTCTTATCATCTTCGTCATTTAGTTTCCTTGAATTAATTACACCTTTAACGGCATCAGTTGCTATTTTTTCTAATCTTTTTTCAAATTCATCCTTTGGCAATTTTTTTATCAATGTAAAATCATTTTCGTCAAACTCAAATCCCATAAAATTAATTCCATCCTTATACTGATATGCCCTCTCAATATTAGTCATACTAAATGTCGTTTCATCTAAGATTGCTTTTTTTATGTCATCATCTAACTCCAATTTACAAAGTTCACTATATACGTTATATCTTTTCAGAGAACTTTTAATTTCACCCTTCGGAATAGGGAATTTTGATGCCATGTAATCAACTGATTCACCGGCAATAAATCTATTATGTAAAAATCTATCTTGCTTAGTTTTATCCCATTTTTCAACAGCTGAACCACCCGTATGTCGGTTAACAATCATAGTATCAGCTTCCTCCCTTGATGGAGCAACTATAACCTCTAACCGCTGAATAATTGATATATCAAATAATTTGAGCCGTTCTTTAATAATTTTCCTTTTGGTAGCGCTTTTTATTAAATCAGGATTAAGTAAGATTTTAGATGCTGAAACTCTTCTATTACCCTCTCCTCTAACACGTGATATTTTTCTTTTTCTTTTATTACGATAGGCAATTCATTTAAAAAATATCCTTTGGTTACAATATCCATTGCCAATTGATAAATTTTCTCTTTCTCAATTAAATAGTCAATTATTTCAGCTTGACTTAATTTCTTTGTAAAGTCCGATAGCCTCGGATTATTTAAATCTAATCTTAAAGATGTCGTGTTTATCTTTTTCTTAGGCCAAGACGAATAATTTACCATATCATAATTTATATTTTTCAATTTAACAAGCGCTTTCTTTTAGCGAATTAATAACCAAATTAACAGCATTTTAACGATCAATCCTATACCCACTAATAGGTATTTTCACAAAAAACCCTTCGATTTCTCGAAGGGCATTCCACTCAAAAAAGTACACAGAAATATTTAGTTATAAAACTGGCGGTCCCAGTTTTTTTTAATCCAGGCAGTAATTTCCTTACGGGTATTAACATTAATAGGCAGGTGGTGTTTTATTAAATACTCCAGCCTTTCAAAACTCGACTGGCTAATGAGGTTATGTACTGCAAAAAAACGGTTAATAAAATTAAGCACATCGTCGCCATTGGCAACATCTATAAGGTCTTCATCTTTAAAAGTAGGCGTAATAATTGTGTTGCGGCCGGGCCACTGGTATTGGTATAATAAATTAGTTTTAGTAAAGCGGGGCATGTAAGTAAGTGTATCCATTATCGTTTAAAGTTTGCGTCGAGCCAGTTCTTAACATCATTGTGGGTAGTTGCGGTAAAAGGCAAACGGGTTTTTATTGCCGACTCTATTGCCTGAAATGTTTGCGGAGCCTGCCAGCCTTTATATGCCATGTAACGGTTTATAAAGTGCAGCAGCTCGTAGCCCTGATTCCATCTAAAGGGCACGTTATCAGGAAAACCAACTACAGTAACCGCAATAGCCTCCGGAATGTTCCAAATGCTGGTATGTCTTAAAGTTGCTGTAGTAAAGTTTGCCATAAATAAATGTTGGTTGGTTCTTTACAAAGATGCTACAATACCACTGCCCGGCATAGCGTACAATTACCTGAATTTTTATAGTGCGTAATTATACGTAGCTAATTTTTAGATTTTGGGATTGTAAGAGGCAGGGTTGTAAAAAAATCGTTTAGTAAAATCTAAAGATCAAACCATCTAATAATCAAATAATCTAACAATCTAAAAGGTCTATTGTGGTGCGAGGCACACTTTCCAGTACAAAATAATGTCGGAAATTAGTTTTTTATAATCTGAAAAACTGGTGGGTTTTTCAAAAAAACCATGTAAAGGCAATTCAAAAGCTTTAGTAACATGCTCTTTAGTAATGCCGGTGGTTAAAAAAATGTAGGGCATGCAGCGTTTGCACAACGACGGAATTTTATATATGCTTTCCCTAAGCTCAAACCCGTTAAGGCGCGGCATATTTACATCGCTAAGGATCATAAAAATCTCAGACTTGCTTTCCTGAAGGTAATCTACAACCATGGTGCTGTCTTCAAAAATAAGTACGCGATTTTTAAATTTATTTTCATCAATAACTTCTCCAAATGCTTCAAGAAGTATTTCCCAGTCATCCGGATCGTCTTCAATAATAATTATATCTCCATTCCTTTTCATAGTGTAAGGGTTTTATGAACAGGTTATAATGCGGTAAAAAGTAAATTTACCTAATACATAACTAATTTAACTACAAAATAATACACAAAACTTACAAGATTATGTTAAACACCTAATGTGTCGATAAAGAGCGTAATGTTATCGTTAAAGAGCAATTATTAGATAAAAAAGATTGGCAATGGGCAATGAGCAATAGGCGATGAGCAATAGGCAATAGGCAATAGGCAATAGGCAATGGGCAATAGGCTATGGGCAATAGGCAATGAGCAATAGGCAATGAGCAATGGGCAATGAGCAATAGGCGATGGGTATTGGGCAAAATGCATTTAATAACAAGTAAATATGGCTAAGACTTAATAGTGGGATAAAAAAATTATAAACTGTACTTAATGTAATAAATTATCGGGAAAAATATTTAATTTTATAAATTAAATATTAGGGATAAATAATGGAAACTATAAAGAAGGATTTTTCGAAAGACATCAGTGATATAGGGCAAATTCCCATTATACAAACTATCCTTAATGTTATATGCCAAACTACGGGTATGGGTTTTACAGCCGTTGCCCGCGTTACAGATGAGCATTGGGTTACCTGCAGCGTGCGCGATGATATAGGCTTTGGCCTTAAACCAGGCGATGAGCTCGAAATTAAGACCACTATTTGTAACGAGATACGGCAAAATGAGATGGCGGTTACTATAGACCATGTAGACGAGGACCCTCAGTTTTACGACCACCATACACCTAAGCAATACGGTTTTCAGAGTTATATATCTGTGCCCATAATGCGCCGCGATGGCACTTTCTTTGGTACACTATGCGCCATAGACCCTGACCCGCATATTGTGAGCTCGCCTGCAATAACCGGAATGTTTAGCCTCTTTGCCGACCTTATTTCGTTTCACCTTAATGCTCTATATTCCGCCCAGGAAAACGAGATTAAACTGGAGCAGGAAATGGCCTTTAAAGATAAACTGGAAAAACAGGTTAAAGACCGTACTATAGAACTGATAGAAAACAATAAATCGTTAGTAAAGCTAAATAAAGAGCTGGAGTCGTTTGCTTATATATCCAGCCATGACCTGCAGGAACCGCTGCGAAAAATTCAGACGATAAGCTCTATTCTTATTGATACAGAAAAAGCTAATTTATCTGTTAAAGGCCAGGACTATTTTAAGCGTATGCAGGATGCTGCAAAGCGCATGCAAACCCTTATAAACGATCTTCTTGCATACTCCCGCACTAATGTTGCAGATGGTAAACTGGAAAATACCGACCTGAACAGTATTCTGGACGAGGTTTTGCTGGACCTGAATGAAGATATAGAAAAGACGCATGCCACTATTGAGGCTGCCGAAATGTGCCGGGCAGATATTATACCCTTTCAGTTTAGGCAATTGCTGTACAACCTTATAGGCAACGCACTAAAATTTAAAAGTAAAGAGCGGCCGCTAATTATAAAAATAAACAGCAGGATAGCCACAGGTGCTACTTTAAATGTACCTAAGCTTAACCAGGATATTGACTATTGCCACATTAGCATTGCCGATAACGGTATTGGCTTTGACCAGCAATACAGCGATAAGATATTTGAGGTTTTTCAGCGCCTGCATGACCGTACCCGTTTTGAAGGTACGGGCATAGGCCTTGCCATAGTAAAAAAAATAGTAGACAACCACAACGGTATTATTACTGCCACAGGTCAGTTAGGCAACGGTGCACAGTTTGATATTTATGTTCCGATGATTTAAATTCCAAAAAACAAATCTCAAATTACAAAGCTGAAAGTTTACTGTCTACAAACCGGTAATCTAATATCTTATAATTTACTTTAATCTACAGCATCTTCCTGGTTAAGCCACGGCTTATCCCTGCCCTCAAAATTTTTTGCTTCAATGTATATTTTCTTAACATCGGGGTAGGCTTTTTTAATCTGGTCTTCCAGTTTGGTAATGGTGCTAAAGAGTTCATCAACCGTCATGAGCTTATCAAACTCTACATCAAGCGCGAGCAGTACCTCGTTTGGCGCCAGGTGCATTGTAAGCGGATAGAACAGCGTTTTAACCTTTGGGTTGGCATTAACAAGGTCGTAGATACCTTTTACAATACCCCAGTCGGCACTCTCGCCCACTAACAGTCCGCGGCTTTCCTTAACCATGTTTATGGCAACAAAAATAAGCACAACTCCTATAAGCATAGATGCAACGGCATCATATATGGGGTTATTAAAATAATGCCCTAAAAACACACCGGTAAGCGCGATAACGAGCCCGGTTATGGCAGCACTTTCTTCATAAATTACAGCAAAAAGGCTTGGGTCTTTGCTCATGCTAACCTCTGCCCAAAAACCCTTTTTACCTTTTGTCTTATTAAATTCGCGTATGGCATAAACGAGCGATGCACCTTCAAAAACCATGCTTGATAACAAAACTACATAATTCCAAAAAGGGTCTTTTATAGGCTCCGGATGCTGTATATGGCTTATACCTTCGTAAACAGACATACCACCACCAAGCGAAAACACCAGTATAGCTACAATGAGAGACCAAAAGTAAATTTCTTTTCCGTGACCAAAGGGGTGCCCCCTGTCGGGCGGGCGCTGGCTGCGTTTCATGCCCAGCAGCAGGAGTAGTGAGTTACCGGTATCTACCGCGCTGTGTATGCCCTCGCTCATCATGGCCGAGCTTCCTGTTATAGATGCTGCCACAAACTTTACAATGGCAATGGCAACATTAGCCGCCATTGCGCCATAAATAGCAATTTTAGAATTCCCTGTCATAGGTATGATTTTAAGAAAAATCCCCAGTACTTTTTATCGTATTGGGGATGCTGTATGTGTTTAATAAAGAGTTTATTCCGTAGTATAACGTTCATTACTTTCCTCAAAATCTTCATCGTCGCTGGATATCGACTGGTTTTCATCTTCATCAAGGTCTATGTTATCATCAAGAATGTAATCATCCTGATTAAAGGCATCAGAGTTTTTGCTGTTGCCACCTTCTTCACTCCACTCCTCACTCTGTCCCGGGTTATTATAATCCAATTGGTCAGAGTTTCTTGTGTTGTCTACCTCTTCGGTATATTCTACGCCGGGCTGCTCTAAAGCAAGGTATTTATCGGTATCTTCCGGTTCGGCATCCTGTTCATGCTTTTCGTTAAGCGGGTGTTTAGCGTGGTGCTTTGCTTTAAGATGTTCTGCATGATCTGATGCTTCGTCACTATTTTTTTTAGGGTCGTTATTCATAACATATTTTATTTTTGGTTCGTGTTTTTTTGTGGAGTTAACAAAGCAGCTAAGTCGCAAAGATCCAAAGTTATAGCTTCAACTTAGTTACTTTGTCACTTGCGACTATGCTAATTCGGTTAAAATAAAAGTATAGCACTTATATCATTAAACTTCAGCAGTTTTAAGTTTGTAATCAAAAGATTTTTAAGCTGCAGGCTGCAGGAAAGCTCTTCCGTTTGTTTTGTGTCGTTTTCAATTTCGGCGGCAGCCTTTTCATAAGACAATGCGTTTAAGGCATCGTCTCTTTTCTGGTTACTAAATGAATATTCCATGGCAATATATTTTGTAAAGATTATAGGCGTTTTTCCGTTCTCCTAAGTTACTTACTTATCCTGAAATTACCATATAAGGGCGTATTAATTATATGCCAAATATTTAATACAGCATCAATAAATATTTTTATAAATTTATAGATAGTTCACTACATTTGTGTGAAAAATTTTATAAAAAATACATATACTTTTCCCAATGCCTTGCCACAACTACACACAATTATTACTTTTAATGCATACTTAATAATTTAGTAAAATACCATTTATGCTTATAGATAAAAGGCTGCCTTTTTCGTACATTTTTTTTAAGGTAAAATACGAAATGCTCATTGTGTTTGCACTGGGTATTATCATTCATTTTTTAACCGAAGAATTTTTTACCTACCTTCCCGACATGCCGCTTACAATAGCCACATTTCTGGGCACAGCAATATCTGTACTGCTATCGTTTAAAATGAGCCAGAGTTACGACCGCTGGTGGGAAGCCCGCAAAGTATGGGGAGCCATTGTAAACGATTCCCGCAGTTTTGTTTTGCAGCTACAGGCATTTATTACCGGCGACAACGCTCCTGCCGAAATAAAAATTATGGCTTACCGGCAAATAGCATGGTGCTACTCATTAGGGCAGGCACTGCGCGGATTACCGCCCTTAGAAAATTGTGATGAGTTTCTATCTGATACTGACATGGCAGCTTTAAAACACCATTCTAACAAACACTTAGGGATATTACAACTTAATGTTTTACAAGTAAAAGAGATACATAAAAAAGGTGTGATAAGCGATTACCTGCACGCGCAGATAAACACTACCTGCGTAAAATTTTCTGACAGTATGGGTATGGCAGAGCGTATTAATAATACTGTATTCCCTACTACGTACCGCCTTTACCTGCATTTTACCATTTACCTGTTTGTCATTATTCTTTCGGTAGGGTTAAAAAATGTGATGCTGGCATACGAAATTCCGTTGCTTATGATTGTTTCATTAGTGTTTTTCCTTCTCGAAAAAACGGCCTACCACATGCAGGACCCTTTCCGCAACCGCCCTACAGATACATCAATGACTCAGATAGCCCGTACCATCGAAATAAATATTAAGCAATTGCTAAATGAAAATGATGTACCCGAACCTCTTAAACCGGAATCGTATTATGTAATGTAAAGTGGATCATTTGATTTTCTGATGCATAATATATCTAAGCAAAAGGCAGAAGCATGAGTTCCGGAGGAATGGCATGTACATAACATCATGCAATACCTTATACTCTTGAGCTCCGGCGGAGCGACATGCAAACAAACAACCGCAAATTTGTACAATTTATGCTGCTCAATCGGAACCCTTATTAGTGTGGTTGTTTTATTTCTATAAACATATCGCCCCGCCGGGGCTCAGATGCCAATGAATATTCTTCTGTAAAATCAGTTTTAATTTTTAATTATCCTATTTTTAATTTCTTTCCATTTTCCTGTTTCGAAAGTAAATTGGTAAGTACTTTCACTGACACTTACAGCATTGGCGTGAACTAAGGTAACGAGTGTTTTATGTTTTTTATCTATTATACTTGGAAAATATATCATGGTATTGGTTAAAAAAGAATCTAATACAAAAATGCCTTTTGTATCTTGTAAATAATAATTATAAAATGGTCCACCGTTACCTCCCGAATCATTTTTTACAGCAAAATCTTCCTTTCCGTCAAAATTAAAATCTGCTACAATAAAATCGCCATAAGCATTATCTAAAACCTCCGCATTTTTGCCGATACCTGTAATGTAAGATCTAACGTCTTTACAATCTGTAAAATCATTACTAAACATATACCCGGAACTAAAATTGATAATTTGCTTCTTTGGGCTTAGTTTATGCTTAACTTCAACGGTAATTTTACATGAGTCTATATTTCGATTGTTAACTTTAAACCTTTTTACAGAAATAGTAAAATCGAGGTTTTTAGACAAACTAGTATGTGCACAATTTTGAGCCTGACATACAGCCGATATCAATACAGACAACACCATGAGATATTTTTTCATCACATTAGAATATTAATATAGTTACCAACTACTACTTAATGAAAGGAAACTTGCAAGATACCTGTACTTTTGTAAAAATACCTTAGTTAATTATTCTTAGGTTGTTTCTTTGATGCAAAAGGAATCAGCAATATAATTGCAGCCTCTATTATTAGGTAAATAAAATACCCCCACCGTACGGTTACAAATCCCTCTTTTGCCAATAGCATAAGGTTGACTAAAAATGCTGCGAACAGCACTATTGCCGAATAAAAAATGAGGTTTCTTTTTTTAAATACTACTCCTGCAAACTGCACTAACAGTACGATTGCAATAAGCAAAGCTACAATGCCCGATACTATACCACTTTCCTCATATAGCTTATCGGCAGGATTAAAAAGTACAGCTACAGATTCCCACACCATATCTATCCCGCTAAGTTTTTCATAGTGTATATAAAGCGGATTTGCATCTGTAATTTTTACCGATGACGGATATTTTATAAACGGCGTGGTAAAGGCCATAAAGCCAAAAAGCGTTAAAAGGTAAAAACCGTTAGTCCTGAATTTTTCCATTAATTAGTTTTCAAAATACTCAAAAGCATCAATAATATCAAGGTACACACCATCAAACCCGGCAGTGGTTATTTTACTAAGGTACGAATCTGTATTTTTATAAATAATGCCCTGCCATTCATCATTCCAGTATTTCACTTTGTAGTTACCCGGCCAGTCGGGGTTTTCGGCAGCTATCCAGTCGGGCCTGTTATTTGCCCAGCCATCCTGCCAGTAGTAACGGTAGTCTTCGGCTTCGCCTATACTCATGTAACAAATAACCAACCGTTTACCACCATTAGCCTTATTGCGCAACTGTGCAATTTCAGCCGCAGTAAACTGTTCGTTTTCTAAAAACAAATCCATTATAACAGCATCATAATTTGTAGCCGTAACCGCATTTATAAAAGCTGCTTTGGTAGCATAACCTTCAGGGTTTATAAGGTATAAAAAGTTCTTTGCCTGGCTTAACGATGTAATGTTGCCAGCATTTACATTACGGGGCGTACCCGCCGGAATATTATCAAGGCTACGGTGTGTAGCCGCAAAAGATACATAGCCGGCAGCAGCATTTTTAGAATAAGAATCTGTAATTTTAGATGGTGTCGATGTATAATCGGTAACTAAAATGGTATTGCCTGCATTTTTAGATATGTTAAGTAAGGTGCGCAGGTAAGCTGTATCATCATTATTTGTAGCCTGGTCGTCATTATCATAACCATAAAACAGGTCTTCCTGCCCGTTACCGTCTATAGCGCTAAGATAAGCAGTATCAGGAGTGCCATCATCTTCGCCATTAGTGGTTACCAGCTCAATACCATTTTGCGGAATTACAGCAAAATTAGGGTTTAATGCTTTTGCTGCCTGGCTTATACCTATTACATAATCGCGCATGTCCTGCTTAAAATTACGGCCATTTTCGTTGCCGTTGCCGTTTGTATCATCACTGTTGCTGCAGGCAGCAGCAAGCAATACAAACATTGTTATTATTGCAAATTTCATAGTTTAGTATTTAATATAGTAACCGTAAAAACACAATAATTATTATGAAGTTATTGTTTACTTTTTTTTGTTAGCCCTAAAATAACCTGCCGGTTTTACATTTTATCAGATACCTTCTTGTACACTACCTACAGGCAGATTATGTTAGTACAACAACTGCACTTCTTTAATAGCATAATGTGCTGTGGTATCATTTTCTAAAAGCACTTCTAACTGCCCGGTAGGTGTAACACCCCTAATTATGCCCATAAACTTGTTAGCCCCACTTTCAAAAGGCATGGGTACACCTATTTTATACAGCCTGTCAATATATCCCTGCCATAAATACGCTGTATCATTATTCATTAACCGGGCAATATTATGCTGCAATTTAGTTACCACAGCGACCATAACTTCGTCTTTATTAAAATCACGCCCTGCCGCTACGCATAGCGATGACGCTTTGGGCAGCCCATCAAAGTTTTTCTGGTTTACATTAAGCCCTATCCCTATGACAGAAAATATCTCCCCGCCTGTCTTAAAACTGTTTTCTATAAGTATACCGCCAATTTTTTTATTACCTGCCAAAATGTCGTTAGGCCATTTAATTTTTAATGCAGGTATACTTAATTGCTCCAGTGCCTGGGCAATACTTACAGCAACGGCTACATTAAGGTTAAAAATACCGGTAACATCTGGCAATAAATCCCTTACCAAGATGCTAAAAGTAAGGTTCTTACCGGGTTCGGCATTCCACTTAGCCCCCATTTGGCCCTTCCCTTCCATCTGGTTTTCTGTAACTACAATAGTAAAATTGTCTACATGCTGTGTAGCAGTAAGCTGTTTAAGGTAATCGTTAGTAGAGTTTGTGGCACTGAGTTTGATGATATTCATTACAAATAAACGGGTCTTTATCTTTTTAATCGTAAATAAGATTCAAAAGTAAATACAAAAATGATAACTTTGCGTAATATATAAAATTTTAGATGGCGAACAAAAATGTAAACAATGATGATCTGTTAGCAAATATCATCAAGGGGATAGAAGAAGTAAAAGGAAATGATATTGATATTCTCGATTTAAGGGCAATTGACAATACCGTTTGCGACTATTTTGTAATATGCAACGGTAACTCTAATACGCAGGTGAACGCGATTGTTCACTCAATCCAAAAAATAGTTTCTAAAGAATTACACGACAAGCCGTGGCATGTTGAAGGTACAGAGAATGGCGAATGGGTGCTTATGGACTATGTAAACATAGTGGTGCACGTATTTCAAAAACACATTCGTGAGTACTACAACATAGAAAGCCTGTGGGGTGACGCCAGGATTACGTCTATTGGAAACAATTATTAATAAAGAAGCATTTTCATGTCAAACGATAATAAACCTAATAAGTTAAAAATAAGCCCATGGTTCATTTATGGGGGACTTTTATTAGCTTTTCTTGCCTATAATTACTTTGCAGCCAGTACGTCATGGAATGAAACCAAACCTACTTCGCTTTCTACCTTTTACAAATTTCTTGATGAAAGCCAGGTAAAAAAGGTAACTTATAATAAAACAACTGCAGATGTGTACTTAAAACCTGAAGCCCTTAAGCTAAAGGAGCACGAAAAAGTACAAAAAGATATGTTTGGCAACCCTAACAAAGGACCACAATATACAGTAGTTATTGGCGATAATAACGAGCTTTTTAAGAAAAAACTGGACGAAGCCACTAAAGCCGGAAGACTAAGTGAATACTCGGCAGAGCAGGATAGCGCATTAGGCGAATGGCTTATTACTTTAGTACCATTACTTATTATTGTGGCATTATGGATATTCATGATGCGCAGGATGTCTGGCGGTGGTGCTGCAGGCGGCGGCGGACAGATATTTAACATAGGAAAATCTAAAGCAAAGCTTTTTGACGAAAAGAACGATATTAAAGTTACATTTAAAGACGTTGCCGGCCTTGAAGGTGCTAAAGAAGAGATACAGGAAATTGTAGAATTTCTTAGAACGCCCGAAAAGTACACAAGCATAGGTGGTAAAATTCCTAAAGGGGCATTACTTGTAGGCCCTCCTGGAACGGGTAAAACTTTATTGGCTAAAGCCGTTGCAGGCGAGGCTAAAGTACCTTTCTTCTCACTTTCTGGATCTGATTTTGTAGAGATGTTTGTAGGTGTGGGCGCAAGCCGTGTTCGTGACCTGTTTAAGCAGGCTAAAGAAAAATCGCCAGCCATTATATTTATAGATGAAATTGATGCCGTTGGCCGTGCCCGTGGTAAAAACAATTTCTCAGGATCTAATGATGAGCGCGAAAATACCCTTAACCAGCTGCTTACAGAGATGGATGGTTTTGGTACTAATACTAATGTTATTGTACTTGCAGCCACTAACCGTGCCGATGTACTTGATAAAGCACTTATGCGTGCAGGACGTTTTGACAGGCAGATATATGTAGACCTTCCGGATATTAGGGAACGTCGTGAAATCTTTGAGGTGCATTTAAAGCCCATCAAAAAATCAGAACACCTGGATACTGAGTTTCTTGCCAAGCAAACACCGGGCTTCTCTGGCGCAGATATTGCAAATGTATGTAACGAAGCTGCCCTTATTGCTGCCCGTAACAACAAAACTGCAGTAGATAAACAGGATTTCCTTGATGCGGTAGACCGTATTGTAGGTGGTCTTGAAAAGAAAAACAAAATAATATCTACCGAAGAGAAACGTGCCATTGCCGTTCACGAAGCAGGCCACGCTACCGTAAGCTGGATGCTGGAGCATGCTGCCCCTCTTGTTAAGGTTACTATTGTGCCAAGAGGCCAAAGCCTTGGCGCCGCATGGTACCTGCCGGAAGAAAGGCTTATTGTAAGGCCGGAACAAATGCTTGACGAAATGTGTGCTACTATGGGTGGCCGTGCAGCAGAGAGGGTTATTTTTGATAAAATATCTACCGGTGCATTAAGCGACCTCGAAAAAGTAACTAAACAGGCACGTGCCATGGTTACAATATATGGCCTAAACGAAAAAGTGGGTAATGTAACCTATTACGATTCGAGTGGACAGAGTGAATATAACTTTGGCAAACCATACTCTGAAGATACAGCGCAGATAATTGACAAAGAAATTTCTACGCTTATTGAATCGCAGTATCAACGTGCAATTACTTTATTGATAGAAAATAAAGACAAGCTGCTTAAACTTGCCGACATATTAATTGAAAAAGAGGTGATTTTTAAAGACGACCTTGAAACGATTTTTGGCAGCCGCCCGTTCGAAAAATCAGGGCATGAGGTAATTACTGAGGCTTAAGCAAAAAATATTAAATTAAAATTAAAAATCTTAACCCAATCGTATGATTGAGTTAAGATTTTTTTATCTTTGGTCATTAAGCAAACCATTTGGGATTTACAAATATGAGCCTTTTTAAAAAGATTTTTGGTAGTGGAGATGTTTCGGGAGAAGAAAGAGCGACGGATAACAGCGATTTTCTTCCGGAAAATCAATTGCCTATTGATGAGTTATTTACCATAAATTTCAGGAAAAACGGCGGTAAATTTATTTATTGCGACAGCCTTAGCGATGTACATGAACAGTTTTTAAATGTACTTGAGGAAAATGACTGGTTTGAGTGCGAAGTACTTTGCTTTGAACCTAAACTGCATACCCTGCTCGACGAAAACAGGCTTACTTACAACAATCCTAAAAATCCTAAGTTTTTATTAGCTACCTGCGAAAGCCTTGTGGCCGATGAAGGTTCTATACTTTTTTCGTCTAAGCAAATTAAGCAAAACAAGCCCAATGAGTTGCCTGATAATATGATTATTTATGCAACCACAAGCCAGATGCTTGCCAACAAGACCGATTGCCTCAGGCAAATAAAAAAGAAATACGATAAGGATTACCCTACTAATATAACGGCGATTAAATATTTTGAAAAAGCGAAGGAAGAAGATTTTTTACACTATGGCAGTGTAGCAAAAAATTTATACCTGTTGCTTTTAGAAGACCTTTAGTATGAACGAAAGTATAACCAGGGCGCTCTCGGGCATAGTTTATATTGTTCTGCTTTTAGCCGCTACACTTTACTCCCCTACAAGTTTTTTAGCCTTGTTTGGTGTTTTTCTTGTTATAGCCGTAATAGAATTTTGCCGGCTAACAAACCTTAATAAAACATCAGCGATTATTATAGCTATAGCAGGCTTTGTATTATTTGGTATACGGTTAAATAATAACTTTACATCTAACCTGTTGCTTAACTTAGGTGCACTTTTTATTGCGGTAAGCCTGTTGTTTGACCTCTTTAAAAAAGGTTCTGCCACTACCAGAGACAACACTGCAAAACTTGCAAGGTTAATAGGGTACGTTGTTATACCGTTTTTACTTATCATAAAACTTCCGTTTTTACAAAATGATTATAATCCATTTATTATAATTGGCACATTTATATTAATATGGGCAAACGATACCTTTGCTTATATAGTGGGTAAAAGCATTGGTAAACGTAAATTGTTTGAACGTATATCGCCCAAAAAAACAATTGAAGGTTTTATTGGCGGCATGATTTTTACAATAGCTTTTGCTTACATTTTAGGCCAGAGCGATTATTTTATGTTTTTTACCACATGGCAATGGATGACTTTTACAGCCATACTTGTAATTTTTGGCACATTAGGCGATCTTGTAGAGTCGCAACTTAAACGCAATGCCGGTGTTAAAGACAGCGGTAACATAATGCCCGGCCACGGCGGAATACTTGACAGGCTGGATAGTGTGTTATTTGCAATACCTTTCATATTTTTGTATTACCAAATCTTAAACTATGTTTCATAAAGAAGGAGCTAAAATTATTTTTATTGCTTTAGCAGTAACCGTTGGAGTTGTATTATTATCAGAAGAGTTTATACACAGCTTTTGGCTGTTAAAATTGGTGCAGGTTTTTGCTCTGCTTTTCCTTATAATAATCTTACAGTTTTTCAGGAACCCGAAACGCCCTGTTACTGCGGCAGATCATAACATTATTGCACCTGTAGATGGTAAGGTAGTTGTTATAGAAGAGGTATATGAGGCAGAATATTTTAAAGAAAACCGCCTGCAGGTATCTATCTTTATGTCGCCTATAAATGTACACGTAACACGCTATGCCGTAAATGGTTTGGTAAAATACAGCAAATACCATCCTGGTAAATACCTTGTAGCATGGCATCCAAAAGCGAGTACCGAAAATGAGCGTACAACTGTGGTTATTGAAAACACCTATTTTGGAGAAATTTTATACAGGCAAATTGCCGGTGCTCTTGCCAGAAGGATTGTAAACTATGCACAGGAAGGTATGCAGGTAGTGCAGGGAACTGATGCGGGTTTCATAAAATTTGGGTCGAGAGTAGATATTTTCTTACCTTTAGGTACACAAGTTAATGTTGTACTTAACCAGAAAGCTATAGGAGGTAAAACAATAATTGCTGTAAAAGAATAATACATGCCGGATAAAGACCTGGATACCCTTTTTGACGAAGCTTTTGAAAGAGCCTCTAAAATGACTGAAGCATTGCCTCAGGACCTTATGCTGCGTATTTATGCTTACTACAAGCAGGCAACATCCGGGCAGGGCCATGTAACTACACACCACCAGTCGGTTAATTTAAGGGATGCCTTTAAGATGAACGCATGGATGCAGATAAGGCACCTTACACCAGATGAGGCCAAAAAATTGTATATAGAGACGATTGATTCGCTAACTAAATAAACCTGTATTCTTATGAAAAAAATAAAAATTTTCTTTTCTGCACTGGCTGTTGTGGCTGCATTGCAATCATGCAAAGACAAAAATAACCTTGAAGAAGTAGTAACGGTTCCTGAACCTCAAAAAGAAGCCGCTGCACCCGTAGGAAACCCTGATGATGTTAAGGCAGAAGATGCCGCAGGTAAATTTCAGATGACAAAATTACCGTATGCTTATGATGCACTTGCCCCAAATATTGATGCAAGAACTATGGAAATACACTACTCTAAGCATTACAAAAAATATACCGATGAGCTTAATAAAGCTACAAAAGGTACTGATCTTGAGAACAAAACCATAGAAGAAATATTTGCTACGCTTGATCCTGAAAACAAAGCCGTAAGAAACAATGGTGGTGGTTATTACAACCATGGCCTTTTCTGGGAAATAATGGGTCCTAAAGCAGGTGGTGCGCCTACAGGAGCGTTAGCCGAAGCTATTAATAAAGATTTTGGTTCGTATGATGCCTTCCAGAAATTATTTACGGAAGCTGCTACAAAACAATTTGGATCTGGCTGGGCCTGGCTTATTGTAACTAAAGAGGGTAAGCTTGCTGTAACAAGCACTCCTAACCAGGATAACCCACTTATGAAGGGCCAGGCTGTTACCGGTATTCCTATTCTTGCACTTGACGTTTGGGAACATGCTTACTACCTTAACTATCAAAACAAAAGGCCAGACTATATTACTGCGTTTTACAACGTAATTAACTGGGCTGCCGTTACTAAAAAGTATGAAGCCGCTTTAGCCAAAAAATAAGAATAAATACATATATAAAAGCCGCATGAATTAATTTTCATGCGGCTTTTTTATGTTTATGTGTTTTATAAGAACCTCAGGCACTAAGTCCGCCTTATGGTTTTAGAACCTACAATTAATCATTCATAGAGATAAGGAACTCATTATTATTGCGGGTCTTTTTAAAACGGTCGTTTATAAAGTCCATAGCCTCAATAGGGTTCATATCGGCAAGGTATTTCCTCATGATCCACATACGCTGTATTGTTTTTTCATCAAGCAGCAAATCGTCTCTCCTGGTGCTCGACGATGTAAGGTCGATGGCAGGGAAAATACGCCTGTTAGCAATCTTCCTGTCCAGCTGAAGCTCCATATTACCGGTACCTTTAAACTCTTCAAAGATAACCTCATCCATTTTAGAACCTGTATCTGTAAGTGCTGTAGCAATTATACTTAAAGATCCACCGCCTTCTATGTTACGGGCTGCACCAAAAAAGCGTTTGGGTTTTTGCAGTGCATTAGCATCTACACCACCACTTAATACTTTACCAGATGCCGGCTGTACGGTGTTATAAGCCCTTGCAAGACGGGTAATAGAGTCTAACAATATTACTACGTCATGCCCGCACTCTACAAGGCGTTTTGCTTTTTCGAGCACTATATTTGCAATCTTAACGTGTTCCTGCGGTTCTTTATCAAAAGTAGAGGCAATAACCTCTCCCCTTACGCTACGCTGCATATCTGTAACCTCTTCCGGGCGTTCATCTATCAATAAAACTAAAAGGTACACTTCCGGGTGGTTAGCTGCAATAGCATTTGCTATATCTTTAAGCAACATGGTTTTACCCGTTTTAGGCTGTGCCACGATCATACCGCGCTGCCCTTTGCCTATAGGTGAAAACAGGTCTATAATCCTTGTAGATATAGTACTCTGTTTTTCGGCAATATTAAATTTTTCCGAAGGAAATACCGGGGTAAGGTGCTCAAAAGATATCCTGTCGCGCACTACCTGCGGGTCATGCCCGTTAATTTTATTAACTTTTACAAGCGGAAAGTATTTTTCGCCTTCTTTAGGTGGGCGCACCACTCCTTTTACGGTATCTCCTGTTTTAAGTCCAAATAAACGTATTTGAGAGTTAGACAGGTAAATATCATCCGGCGATGCAAGGTAGTTGTAATCAGATGAGCGAAGGAAACCATAGCCATCGGGCATCATTTCCAGCACACCTTCACTTTCTATAATACCGTCAAACTCATAATCTGGCTCGCGGTAATTTTGTTTCTTATTTTGTACAGGCTGGTTACCCAACGTGCTTATTTGCGGTGTTGGTGTAATAATGGGCTGTGGGGTATTTTGTGCGGCAACAGGTGCAGCCGGTGCATCCGGGGTAGCCTGTTGTTCCTGCAAACGCTTTTTGTAGCTTGGGTGGTTAGGGTTGTTAGCATTAGCCCTTTCAATCTGCGCCTGCCTTTCTTCTTCCGTAAGTTGTGGCCGCTGCCTTGCAGGAGCATCGCCGGCTTTTGGCTGCGCACCATCTTTAGCAATAATTTTCCTGTCTCTTGGCTGTATTTTATTTGCCGCTGTAATAGCAGGTTTTGCTTCGGCAGTATCAGTTTTTGCAACTTCTGCTGCAGGGGTTTCAGTTTCTGTAGCAGTTTCCTTAACCGGTATTGCTTCAGGTGTATTTTCTGTAGTAGCAGGTTCCTGCTTTGTAAATTCTGTTTTCTTTTTAAAAACCCTTTCAGGTTTTGCTGGCAGAGCTTCAGCAACAGTATCCTCAGGCTTTGGGGTATCTGCAACTATACCTTCAGTTATCTCTGTTACCTCAGGTAGTGGTTTAGCTTTCTTAGTTTCGGCTTCATCTCCTTTGGTTATCCTTGCCCTTTTAGTTTTTGGTTCATCTGCAGGAGTTGCAGCGGCCGCCGTTTCTTCAAAAAGTGGCAATATCTGGGCAGGGTTTGCTGCCTGATGATCGAGAATCTGGTAAACAAGTTCGTCTTTTTTCAGGCCCCGGTATTTGTTAATCTTTGCTTTTTTAGCAATTTCCTGAAGCTCAGGAAGCTTCATTTCTTTTAATTCAGAAATATCAAACATGTATGATTTGGGTTAATTTAGGCAAATTCTGGTGAGGACAAAAATATAATGGGATTTTTGAAGACATAATACTTCGCAGAATGAAGTATTTATGGTTTTGTATTGCAATATTACAAATTTATTTTCAGTATACAATAGTATTTTTTAAAAAGAAAGCATATTTTTGTGCAGCAATTATAAGCAAATGTTACAAAGAATACAAAGTATTTATTTACTCATAGCGGTTATAGCCAGCGGTATATTACCGTTTTTTTTACCGCTCTACACATTAGAGAACGGTGAGGTTGTAACCTTGTATGACAACATTGCCTATGTGTTGCTATTTGTGTTTAGTGCCACGTTATCTATAATAGGCATCTTTACTTATAAAAACCGAAAAAAACAGTTTGTTTTAGGCAGGCTGAATTTGATTCTGAATTTAATTTTATTAGGATTATTTATATATAAGTCGCTAAATTTATCCGGAGATGCTAATGTGTCTGAGAAGGGTATTGGGATGTTCCTCCCTATTGTTTCTATCGTTTTTATAAGCCTTGCAAACAGGGCTATCAAAAGGGATGAGGATCTTGTAAAATCAGCAGACCGATTGAGGTAAGCCTTTTATCTTAGTTTATTAGTGCGTAAAAATCCGGGCCTGTAAAGCCCGGATTTTTTTGTACCTTATTTCCCCCTTAGTTAATGCATGAATCGTCTAACTATATTTACATTATTTATCTGTCATGGCTATTTAATTGGTTGTTACTACTCATACAGTCTTCGCGTGTATTTTTGTTATTTCAAAGCAGGTGCAAAAAAACCTTTATACTTATAAAACAAGTTTTGTTGTAACCCTTTAACCTGCACAAAAAAAATTAATCGTAAAAATATTTAAAAGTATATTTGCAGCCCGGCGGTTTACCGTCTTTCAAAATGATATTTTATGACGACGAACGATGATATTACACCCGCTGTAAACCTTCACGATATAGAGAAATGTATTGCTTTGCTAACACAATTAAATAATGATACCAATCAAATATTTGATATACCTAAAGAGCAAAGAACTGCCCTGATTAAAGCTGCAGGACAATTTTCCAGGCCAGACCGCGATGAGCTTTCCCGCCGGAAAAAAGACGGGAAGCTTGCCGCAAAACGAAAATTAGAAAAGCAGGACAGAATTGCCCGCAAGGTTACGGGAATAAGGGATGCCCGCGAAGCAAATATTTTTATAGCCCCAAAACTATTAAGCCTAAACGATTTAAGAGATAAAGAGCAATTAGAATTAAAAACACCCAGAAACTGTTACGTGTGTAAAACTCCGTTTACTAAAATGCACCACTTTTATGACACGATGTGTACCGATTGCGGCGATTTTAACTATGCAAAACGTTTTCAGACAGCTAATGTAAAAGGCCAGATAGCAGTTGTAACAGGCTCCCGCTTAAAAATAGGCTACCACATTACATTAATGTTATTGCGTGGCGGCGCAACAGTTATTGCTACTACGCGTTTTCCGGTAGACTCGGCAATACGTTTTGCTAAAGAAGATGATTTTATGGAATGGGGACACCGCTTAAAAATTCACGGTTTAGATTTACGCCACATACCAAGCGTAGAGATTTTTTGCAATTTTATAGAACAAAAGTACAACCGTTTAGATGTTCTTATTAATAATGCTGCACAAACTGTAAGGCGCCCGGCCGGGTTTTACACTCATTTGATGGAAAATGAAGAGTTGCCAATTACTGCTTTACCGCAACGGGTACAAGATGTATTAACAGACCATATAAATTGCCTGCAGGAGCTTAAGGTACTTACCACAGGAGCATCATCTAACGATAACATGCCGGTAACCTGGCATGGGCCGGAGCCCGGAATTGGGTTAAGGGCATCTGCAAAGCTGTCGCAAATTCCTTATTCTTTTGATAATGCACTGGTTGCAAAAGAGGCTTTTCCGGAGGGAGAACTGGATGCCGATTTACAGCAGGTAGACTTAAGAAAAACCAACAGCTGGCGGTTAAAATTAGGCCAGATTGAGACTACCGAAATGATAGAGGTACAATTAGTTAATTCGGTAGCTCCTTTTGTACTGTGTAACCGGCTTGCCGAGGTAATGAAAAAGGACAATACCGGGCAAAAACACATTATTAATGTCTCTGCCATGGAGGGTAAGTTTTATTATGGTTATAAAGATGACCGCCACCCACATACTAATATGGCTAAAGCGGCATTAAATATGCTAACGCATACTGCTGCCGGCTCCCTGGCAAAAGAAGGTATTTTTATGAACGCCGTAGATACTGGCTGGGTAACAGATGAAGACCCTGCCGAATTAGCAAAAAGAAAACAAGAGGAAGAAGATTTTCAGCCCCCGTTAGATATTGTAGACGGAGCCGCAAGGGTTATGGATCCGCTGTTTGATGGCATTAATACAGGAAAGCACTGGTGCGGCAAATTTTTAAAAGACTACGTTCCTATTTCCTGGTAATAAACCCTGCATATACATCATTATTGGTTTACAGCTTTCTTTTAACCTTAAATAAAAGTTAAAAACATACTAAAAATAATCTTAAATTTTGGGATAGTTAATAATTTTCGCGTAATCTTATACCATATAATTTTTTAACAATATGGCACTGTATACAAAGCAATTACAGCAATTTGAAGCGCTGGTTTCTGTCCCTGAAAATCAGTTGGAATGGCTGGAGCAACACAGTAAAATTGTTACCTATGCCGAAGGAGAATTTATTGCGGTTGAGGGTACTCAAATATCCGGGCCACACTTTATTCTGGAAGGCCGTGTTTATATATATATTAAACAGGGAAATGTTAACAGGGAGATTACGGTATTTCAGGAAGGTAATATTTTTGGCTACCTGCCTTATTCAAGGGGTGTTAATTCGAGCGTGCATGTACAGGCAACAAGCCCTGTAAAATTGCTCTCTTTTAACACCGATGAAATTCGCACCATGATGCACGACCACTTTGAGCTTACCCAGGCACTCGTGCACATTATGAACAACAGGGTGCGCGATTTTACTACAATGCAGCAGCAAAACGATAAAATGGCCGCGTTAGGTAAATTAGCTGCCGGGCTTGCCCATGAGTTAAATAATCCTGCAGCAGCATTAGTAAGCGATTCTTTATCACTAAGGCAGCATTTGCTGCTGGAGCCTGAAACTTTTAAAAACCTTGCTGCACTATCTCTTTCCGCATCCCAGCTTGATACTATAAATACAGAGATCAAGAAAATAGTAGGTGTAAACAACAGGCCGGCTTTAAGCCTTAAAGAAAAAACCAAAAAAGAAGAGGCTATTGCCGACTGGCTTGATGAACGCGGAATTGAAAATTATGAGGAAATGAGCGAGATATTTGCCGATTTTAACTTTAGCTTTGAAAAGTTAGAAACTTTGGGGCAGCCACTTCCTAAAAATGCATTGTCGCCTGTATTTAACTGGATATATAATATTTTAACTACCGAAAAGATACTACAGGACATTCAGGTATCGTCTGGCAGGATCTCTGAATTGATAAAATCGGTAAAAATATATACCCATATGGACAGGGGAGCCGAAAAAATTATAACAAACATTCATGACGGTATACAAAATACCTTAAGCATACTGGGGCATAAAATAAGAAAAGGAAATATACAACTGGAACAAAACTATGACAGTACACTGCCTAACATTATGGCATATACCGGCGAGCTTAACCAGGTATGGACCAATCTTATAGATAATGCGCTGGACAGTATGGAAAGTAACAGGAAGGGTAAAATTATTATTACTACCGAAAAAGACCGCGAATTTATAAAGGTTACCATTACCGATGATGGACCTGGAATTCCTGAAAATATAAGGCTTAACATTTTTGATCCCTTTTTTACTACGAAAGAAGTTGGTAAAGGAACAGGCATGGGGCTTGAAACTGTACAACGAATAGTTTTAAAACATAACGGATCTGTTAAAGTAGAATCTGTACCCGGAGTAACAACTTTTACACTATGTTTTCCTGTAAATTAATAAAACGGCTATAGATAATTAAACAATAAAACAACATGGAAAAACCAATTATATTCTCTATAGACGACGATCAGCAGGTATTAAATGCCATTACAAGAGACCTTAAGGCAAAATACAGCGGCGAGTACAAAATTATAAGTACCACATCTGCAAAGGAAGCACTTGAGAGGGTTACCGAACTTAAAAATGAAGCCCGCGCCATAGCTATGTTTGTGTGCGACCAGCGTATGCCCGAAATGGAAGGTGTGGAATTTTTAGAACAGGCCATTAAAATTTTCCCGGAGGCTAAGCGAATTTTGCTTACCGCCTACTCTGATACTGAAGCCGCCATTAGCGCCATCAATAAAATTCAGCTGGATTATTACCTAATGAAACCCTGGGATCCTGCCGAAGACAAACTGTACCCGCTTTTAAATGATTTACTTACCGACTGGCAAAGAAACTATAAGCCCGATTTTAAAGGTATACGCGTTATAGGCTACCAGTATTCTCCGCTATCGCATACCATTAAAGATTTTCTTGCAGGCAACCTTATGCCCTACCACTGGATGGATATAGAAAAAAATACAGAGGCCAATAATTTATTGGAAATTAACAATCTTACTACCGAATGCTTGCCTATAGTACTACTGGAAGACGGAGAGATACTACAACAGCCCGATATTCTAACCCTTGCAGAAAGTATAGGTACTAACCCGGAAATTACAGCAGATGTGTATGATGTTGTTATTATAGGTGCCGGCCCTGCTGGGCTTGCCGCAGCGGTTTATGGCGCATCTGAAGGTTTAAAAACACTGGTAATAGAGCGCAAAGCACCCGGTGGGCAGGCAGGTACAAGCTCGCGCATAGAAAACTATCTTGGTTTTCCATCGGGCCTTACAGGTGCCGATTTAGCGCAAAGGGCAATTAGCCAGACACGGCGCCTTGGAGCAGAATTTTTATCTCCTAAAGAAGTTGTGGCCATACGGGAAGTTGACAATTATAAAATACTTAAACTTACAGATGGCAGCGAGATTAACTGCCGGGCGATAATTATTACCACAGGTGTTGATTATAGAAAACTGGAAACTAAGGGTATAGAAGATTTTACAGGCGCAGGGGTTTATTATGGTGCCGCAATTACAGAAGCATCTGCCTGTAAGGACCAGAATGTTTATATAGTGGGTGGTGGAAATTCGGCAGGGCAATCTGCCGTTTACTTATCTAAATTTGCAACTAAAGTATATATCGTAATAAGGCGCGACAGCCTTTCCTACACCATGTCTGCCTACCTGATACAGCAAATTGCCGACCTGCCCAATATTGAAGTGCTTACTGATACCGAAGTAAAGGAGGCAACAGGAGACAAGCACCTGGAACACCTTACAATAGAGAACGTGGTAACAGGAGAAAAAACAACAGGCCCGGCCGCTGCCCTATATATTTTTATTGGTGCCAAACCTTATACAGATTGGCTAAATAGCGAAATTAGGCGCGATCCAAGAGGATTTATAGAAACCGGCCACGAATTAAAAGTGTACAAAGATTTTGGGCAACGCTGGAAACTTAAACGCGACCCCTTTTTACTGGAAACAAGTACGCCTGGTATTTTTGCAGCCGGCGATGTACGATCGGGTGCCATGAACCGCATAGCATCTGCAGTGGGAGAAGGTTCTATGGCGATATCTTTTGTACATAAGTACCTTTCAGAAAATTAAAATAATTAACCCTGTACAGTTTTACTTCTAAGAAAGAAAAGTGCAAAAAAAAAGGTGCTAAATCTATCATGATTTAGCACCTTTTTTTAGTATACTGACTATCAGTGTTTTTTCACTTATAGCACGCTTGTATACTGCTCGTCGGTTACACGTTCTTTCCATTCAACATATCCTGTATTGGTATTGTTGATAATAGCAATATATTTAAATTCGCTATCAGGACAGGCACCATACCAGTGCTCTACACCGGGATGTACGGTAACTCCGTCTCCGTTACGCAATAGCTGCACAGGCTTATTTCTTTCCTGGTAATAACCGGCACCATCTGTTACAATAAGTATTTGTATACCGGGATAGGTGTGCCAGTTCATTCTTGACCCCGGCTCGAACAATACATTTTTAATCATGTTATTGTAAACACGGTTGTTAGGAACAATAATTTGTGCCCATGCTGTACCTGTAACATAACTATTTGGCACCTGCACTCTTTGAGTATCCATTGTACCCTTCTGTTGATTTAATGATGTATCCATAGTTTTGCTTATATGCTGCAAAGTTACATGCTTAATAAAGAGCAGTGATAACACATATCAAACAAAAAATTATGAATTTGAAACAATTTATCCCCTTATTGCTTTTGGTATGGTTCCTGTTAACCGTTTAAAGTAGTTGTTAAAATAGCTGGGATATTCAAACCCTAATGAGTAAGCAATATCAGCAATACTCCAGTCGGTGTGTTGTAATAGTGCCTTAGATTCGCTAATAACCCTTTCTGCAATGTGCGATGTTGTAGACCTTCCTGTTATTTCTTTAACCGACCTGTTAAGGTGGTTTACGTGTATGGCAAGGTTTTGCGCAAAGTCCTGCGGCGTTTTAAGTTTAAGCGGGCGTTCTTTAGTTTCTATAGGAAATTGTCTTTCCAGCAGCTCAAGAAAAAGCGTTGTTATTCTTGAAGAAGCATTTTTATGTTTAAAAAAACTTTCCGTCGGTTGCATTTTAAGTGCCTCATGTATTACGAGCATGAGGCAATTGCGAATAAGGTCATCCTTAAATACATAGTCAGAATCCTGCTCTGCTATCATCCTCTTAAACATACTGTCTATAAAATATTTTTGTTCTTCGCATAACGAAAATATGGGAGTACCGCCCGGCTTAAACAATTGCGATTCAGTAAGGCACTCAGACCTTTCTGCTGTCTTAAAAAAATCTTCAGTAAATACACAGGCAAAACCATTATAATCAGGAGATAATGTTTCCCAAGAGTAAGGAACGTGCGGATTACCAAAGAACAATATAGTACCATCTGTTTCTATACCCCTGTCGGCATAATGAATGGTGTTTTTTCCTGTGTTTATGGCTATTTTATAAAAATCTCTTCTATTGTATGTTGGTACTGTAGCAGCATTGCCCATTATCTCATAAACCCTGAAGCCTTTTAGCTTTAAGTCCGATCCTTTAAAATCAGGGGCACAGTTAGGTGTTTCATTATCCATTTTGCAAAGTTAAGGGAATCAAATATATTTTCGGTAATTTGAATGTTGAAAATACGTAACAGGCAATTTTAATACATTTTTGTGTACCGTATAAATAAAATAGTATCACTACAACTACCTAAAAAGTGAAATAATTGATGCTTACTAAATTTTAAATCCCACTAAAAAAAAGTATATTTATAGTGCTAAAAATCAAGCTCTATGTACTTTAAACCATTACTTAAAATTATAGGCGTATTCCTTTTTACCGCTGCTTTAACAAGCTTTACCCATAAACCAGAATGGAACAACCTGCTGGACAAAAACCTGTCGCAATGGGAAATGTACCTTAGTTACAGGCATAAACCCGGCTATAATGGTAAAGTTCCTGTTAATGATAAAGGCGAGCAGGTACAGCCTGTTGGCTATAATAAAAATGAAGCTAACGTTTTTACCGTTATAGAAGATAAAGGTCAGCCTGTACTTCGCGTAAGTGGCGAAATTTATGGTTGCATTTTCACAAAAGCTGAATATGAAAATTATCATTTTAAGGCAAAAGTAAAATGGGGAGAAAAAAAATGGGATCCGCGCAGCGATAAGTTAAGGGATTCAGGAATTTTATACCACTCTGTTGGGGAGGCCGGTAAAGATTACTGGCGTGCCTGGATGCTGTCTCAGGAATTTCAATTAATGGAGGGCCACATGGGCGATTACTGGAATATTGCCAATGCAGCAATAGATGTCCGCGCTTTTATTCCGGAAGGTATTATGAACCCTGTGGCAAATGAGAAACAACCTTTCCTGCCTATTGGCAGTAACACAGGAACAAGTGGTTTTTGCCTTCGCAGCGAAAACCATGAAAGTTCTAAGGGAGAATGGACCCAGATAGAACTTATATGTTTTGAAGGTAAAAGCCTGCATATTGTAAACGGCCATGTGGTTATGGTGCTGCAAAACTCGCGCTATGTAGAAAATGGTACATCAATACCGTTAACAAAGGGCAAAATACAAATGCAAAGCGAAGCCGCCGAGACTTTTTATAAAGATGTAATGATAAAGGAACTTAAAGCCTTGCCAGCAGAATATACGTCTTACTTTAAATAACAATTTCTCCTTTAATAAAACAAAGCACTTATCTCAAAAAATACTTAACAAATATTTTTTGTCATTTTGACGAAGGAAGAATCTCTTATTATTAAGCAATTGAGATTCTTCACTTCATTGCATTACGTTCAGAATGAAAATTTTGAGACTATATCTTTATATTTATTAGTCTAACCCTAATATCTTTTTAATCTTTGCCGGATCGGTTACTCCACCTGCAAAATCGTCAAAGGTTTTCTGGGTAGCTTCTATAATGTGGCTATTTATAAATGGTGCTCCTTCCCTTGCCCCTTGTTCGGGGCTTTTTATACAGCACTCCCACTCCATAACTGCCCATACATCACAGCCATATTGCGTTAGTTTACTAAAAATACCTTTAAAATCTATTTGCCCATCACCCGGCGACCTGAATCTTCCTGCCCTGTCGACCCAGTCGGCATATCCTCCATAAACACCCTGTTTACCTGTAGGGTTAAACTCGGCATCTTTAACATGAAACGCTTTAATAAATTCATGATAATGGTCTATATAAATTAGGTAATCAAGTTGTTGAAGTAAAAAATGGCTGGGATCATACAGCATATTTACCCTTTTATGGTTACCTGTTGCTTCAAGAAAACGCTCAAACGAAATTCCGTCATGCAAATCTTCTCCCGGATGAATTTCGTAACACACATCAACCCCATTATCATCAAAATGGTTTAGTACAGGCAGCCAGCGTTTGGCAAGTTCTTCAAAGCCAGCGGCTACTAATCCCGGTGGGCGTTGTGGCCACGGATACATAGTATGCCATAATAAGGCCCCGGAGAACGTTGCATGAGTGGTAAGCCCAAGCCTGCGCGATGCCGTTGCGGCTTTTTTAACCGTTTCTATAGCCCATTGGGCACGGGCTTTAGGGTTGTTTTTTACTGCTAAAGGTGCAAAATTATCAAACATAACATCATAGGCCGGGTTTACTGCTATAAGCTGACCCTGCAAATGTGTAGATAGTTCGGTTATCTCCAGGCCGTAACTGTTTATTGTACCTTTAAGTTCATCGCAATAATCCTGGCTATCGGCAGCTTTATCAAGGTCAATAAGCCATGAGTCAGATGTTGGTATCTGTATTCCCTTATACCCCAGTCCTGTCGCCCATTGGCATAAACCGTCTAACGAATTATAGGGTGCTTCATTACCTATAAACTGTGCCAAAAAAATTCCCGGCCCTTTTACTTTTTTCATATTACTATAGTTTTGTCCACGCTGCGTTATTGCTATCGCTCTGCACCGCTGCACTTATAAATTGTAATCCCCTTAAGCCGTCATACACTGTAGGGTATACAGGTTTATGAGGTATTTTACCCGCTAAAATAGCCATTAAATGATTAGCGAAACCATGATATACGGTAGCAAAAGCTTCGAGATATCCTTCAGGATGCCCGGATGGTATGCGTGAAATTAAGGCAGCTTCAGGATACAAGCCGTTACCATTTGGCGTAAATATCTTTTTGGGCTCATTTAGCCAGCGTGTTATAAGCTCATTAGGATTTTCCTGATGCCACTCTAAGCTACCCTTTTCGCCATATACCCTAATGGCAAGGTTATTTTCTTCGCCAGCTGCAATTTGCGAGAATGACATAGTTCCCTTTGCACCATTTTCCATACGTAACAGCACATTGCCATCATCATCAAGTACACGCCCTTCGCCAAAGCGGCCCAGGTCGGCAGCCAGTTCTGTAATTTTTAACCCCGTAATAAACTCAGTAAGGTTTTCGGCATGGGTGCCTATGTCGCCCAACGCCCCGCCTAAACCCGATTTAGCAGGATCTATGCGCCAAAAGTCTTTTGGGCCTTCTATTTTTTCTACGGGGGCAGCCATCCATCCCTGTAAATACTGCACTTGTATCTTACGTATTTTACCAATGTCGCCGTGAGCAACCATAGCTTTAGCCTGGCGTACCATAGGGTGGCCGGTATAATTATGTGTCAGTGCAAAAAGTAATCCCGTTTGCTCTAAAAGGGTTACTAATTCCTTAGCCTCCTCAACATTTAAAGTCATGGGCTTATCGCACACTACATGAAAACCATTTTGCAATGCCAGTTTTGCAGGTGCAAAATGCAGGTAGTTAGGAGTGGTAATAGCTATAAAATCCATACGTTCCCCGTCGGACAATTGCTTTTCTGCCAGTATCATTTCTTCAAAATCAGCATAGCACCGTTCTTCAGGCAGAAATAATGCTTTGCCACTCTCCTTAGATTTTTCTGCCGAGCTGCTAAACGCACCACATACCAACTCTATCATACCGTCTATAGCAGCGGCTTTGCGGTGCACATCGCCTATAAAAGAGCCAATGCCGCCGCCCACCATTCCCATTCGTAATTTTCTCATAGCTACTCTTTATATTCTATTTTTTCATTTTTAAAAAACACGGCAAACAGGACCATTACCACAAGTGCAAACCCCGCCGGGAATGGCCATATTGCCTGCCAGTCATGCCCTGAGGATTTTAGATATTTATGTGCATCTGTTATGCGGCCTGCAACGGCAAACCCTATAAGCATACCCACGCCATAAGTAGCAAGGGTAATAAGGCCTTGTGCAGCACTTTTTTGATGTTCGCCCGCTTTAGAGTTAGTGTATATTTGCCCGCTTACAAAAAAGAAATCGTAACACACCCCATGCAGGGCAATACCGGTAATAAGCATAAAAGAAAGTTCGCCTGCATTGCCATAAGAAAATAGCAGATAACGCACTGCCCATGCCAGCATGGCGGCAAGTAATGTTACTTTTATACCAAAGCGTTTAAAGAAAATGGGTAGCAGGAGCATAAACCCAACTTCAGATACCTGCCCTATAGTCATTTTACCGGTAGGGTTTGCCATGCCAATCTCAGAGAAAAAAGTGTTGGCATTCTGGTAATAAAAGGCAAGTGGTATGCATATTAATACTGAGGCCATAAAAAATACTAAGAAGTTTCTATTCGCTAAAAGTTTTAAGGCATCGAGCCCTAATAGCTGTGTAAGCGAAGATTTTTGACCTGAAGATGCTTTGGGAGGTGTTGCAGGAAGTGTAAAGCTATATATACCTAATACTGCCGAGGCAATTGCTGTAACCAAAAATGTATTTTGAAGAAATCCCATTTTTATTGCTGAAAGAGAATCCCATTCGAACAAATAGCTTATAGCGAGGCCTGCCGCAATCCAGCCTATAGTTCCCCATACCCTTATTGACGAAAAATCGCGTGAAGGATCTTTCATCTGGTTAAACGAAACCGAGTTTACCAAGGCAAGCGTAGGCATAAAAGCAACCATGTAAGCCAGTACATACGGGTAAAAAGCTTCAAAACTTTCTGCCTTAAAAAGCAGGTACATTAATACTGCCCCGGCAAGGTGTAGTATGCCAAGTATTTTTTCGGCATTAAAAAAACGGTCGGCAATAAGGCCAATAATAAATGGCGCAATAATGGCACCCCACGACTGCGTAGCAAAAACCATAGCGCTTTGTGCACCTGTAGCATTAAGATTATTAGCCAGGTAAGTACCTAAGGTAACGAACCAGCCGCCCCATATAAAAAACTCAAGAAACATCATTAACGATAACCGTGTACGTATTTGTATGTTCATTAGTTAACTTAATTTAGCTGCTGCCTTAAGCAACAATGCTTTGGTAGCTTTAATGCCTTCTTCTTCGCTAAGTCGGTCGCCCTCATACTCTATACCTATCCTGCCTTTGTAGCCTGCGTCTTTTACTATTTGCAGTATCTTTACATAATCTATAGTTATCTCGTTTCCATTGGCATCAAAATCATAAGTTTTAGCGCTTACCCCTTTAGCAAAAGGCATCAGCTCTTTTACACCTTTATACCTGTCATACTCATCCGTACATTTATCGCCTTCGCGCTTAATGCAAAAATTGCCAAAATCGGGCAATGTGCCGCAATTTTTCAGGTTAATGGTTTTTATTACATCTGTAAGCTTACCCGCATCAGACGATAGACCACCGTGATTTTCTACAATCACATTTATTTTGCTTTTTGCAGCATATTCTGCAAGCCTGCCCAAACCATCAACCGATTTTTCTTTCCAGATATCAAAAGTTTCGGCTCCCTTACCTGATAAATTTACCCTTATAGAGTGGCAGCCCAGCCCGGCGGCGGCATCTACCCATCGCGAATGCCTAACTATTGCGTCATTACGGGTAGCTTTGTTTACACCGGCAAGTTCGCCTTCATTGTCAATCATGATTAATACATTGCTTACACCATTGTCGTTACTGCGGGTTTTAAGTTCCTTAACCAGTTTGTTTATAGATGCTGTGGCATTATCCTGATCTATAGTATATAGTTGGTTTACATATTCCACAGCATCAAAACCAAGTTCTTTTGCTTTTTTGGCAAAGTCGAGTGCATCGAGTGTTTTAGAATGTATTGCTTTATGCAGTGACCATTGTGCCAGCGAAAATTTAAAGAACAAGTCTTTTTCTGTTACCGGTTCATCAGTCACATCAAACAATCTATCTAATGGATTTATAATTTGTGCCAGCCCTAATGCCATGCTGAATTTGCCTGTATTTTCAAGGAATAATCGTCTGTTCATGTTATGTTATTGTTGGTGTTATGTTTGATTCAAAATTTTTAAATTTAAAAATACAATAATATTAATACCAATGTAGGCTGTACTTAATTTTTTTGGTTGTACAACTGCCTATAATGCTTAACAACAATTTTTAAATAGTACTTTTGGTAAAGCCATTAAACGCCTAACCGTTTATTACTATTTTCATGACTAAAAATTCTATCCCACCTAAATGGGCAGCAGCTACAAGCGGATACCAAAAATTACTATTGTCGCTTTTTTTTGCAACCTGTACTTTTGCTGTAACACATCTGCTGCATATAAATGCAAGTACCGGCATTATAATATGCTGGGACGTATTTGCCACGGCAATGATTACCATGAGCTGGATACTTTTTTTTAATACTACAGCCGAGCAGCAACATGCTATTGTAAAAAGGCAGGACGAAGACATAAGGGTAATATTTGCCATTGTACTTACATCTGTATGTGTTAGCCTGCTGGGCACCGTGCTCTTGATACTAAATAGCGACGAATCTGTTTTTGAAAAAGATTTGCGAACCATTGTTACACTTGCCGCCATTACAGTTTCCTGGATATTGCTGCACACCATATTTACAATACGTTATGCACACCTGTACCACAACCATGATAAGCAGGAGACGGGTAACCACGGCATAGATTTCCCTAATGCAGAGCAGCCCGACTATATAGATTTTGCCTATTTTTCATTTGTTATAGGCATGACCTTTCAGGTATCAGATGTTACAATTTCTTCAAAGATCGTAAGGCGCTATGTATTAATGCACAGCCTTATATCGTTTGTATTTAATACTATTATTGTGGCTTTAACTGTAAATGTAATTGCAAGTATAAGTAAATAGTACTGCCAAAACACTACAACTTTATCTCAGCTTTTTTACCCGAATATTTTATCTGCTTGTCATACTTGCCGTCTGAAAGCAGGTTAAACACTGATTTTTTAGTTTTACTTACATACACTACATTAAAGACCCTGTCTTTTTCCATGCCCTTAAAACTGCCTTTACGGTTGCTTACGGTAAGTGTTTTAGTAGCTTCGTTATAATTAAAATCGATGGTTGCAAACTGCCCTTTTTCATAATTGTTGTTTATGCCCTCATCTTCATATAAGGTAAAGGAAGCATTGTTACCAGTATACACATAAATTGTTAGTGGTTCGGTTGATTTTTGAGACGTATACTCAATATTAGCACCTGCAATAAGTATAGAGCCCTCTTTTATATAAAGAGGAATTTTCTCATAAGTAGCTTCGGCAGTAATGGTCTTGCCGCCTTCCGTAAACTCGCTGGTGTAAAAATCATACCATCCTGTATTGCCAGGCAGATAAACCTCTCTGTTCCTCTTTTTATATTCGGTAACAGGGTTTACCAGTATTGATGGTCCAAACATAAACTGGTTGGCAATGTTAAGTACTTTTTTATCAGAACTAAAATCCATTGGCAGGCCACGCATCATAGTGTAATCTTCATGGTACACTTTACCGGCAAGCGAGTATATATAAGGCATTAACCTGTAACGCAGTTTATTGTAATACAAAATACTTTTATATGCAGGATGGTCATCCGGCGCTATATTATATATCTCCCTATACGGAAACTGCCCATGTGCACGGAATAATGGACAAAAAACCCCATATTGATGCCAACGGGCATTAAGCTCACGCCACTCTTCAAGCGTTTCTCCGGTTGCATTTTCATAGCGCTTTTCTACCGAGAATCCTCCGATATCTGATGTCCAGTACGGCAGGCCCGACATTGAAAAGTTTAAACCTGCAGGTATCTGGTTTTGCAGGTCTTCCCAACGCGAACCTATATCGCCACTCCACGTAGCGGCAGCATAACGCTGCAAGCCCGCAAAGCCCGACCGTGTTAAAATAAAAACCCGCTTATCAGGATTGGCACTTCGTTGGCCTTCATAGATACCCTGTGCATTTACCAGAGAGAACGCATTGTAGTTTTTTTCGGGTGCGCCAAGGTAGTTATGCCCTATCATTTCCTTGCGCACATCGGGTGGCATATTGCTATGAACGTCTGGTTCAGAGGCATCCATCCACCAGGCATCTATACCTTTTTTATACAGGTTAGCATCTAATAATTTCCAAAATGCTTTTCTTGCTTCGGGATTATACGGGTCGTAAATGGCATTTTTAAATCCAAGCCAGTCTAACCTGCCGTCAGAAACGTTTCTTGTAAGCATGAAACCTTTTGCCTTTAAGTCCTGATAATTTTGGGTATTTTCATAAAACTTAGCCCATACAGATATCATAAAGTTTGTATGGTATTTATCGTGCAGCGTTTTTGTCATGGCAGCAGCATCAGGAAAACGATCTGTATCAAACTGTTGTGTTCCCCATTGGCCTTCTTTCCAGTACCTCCAGTCAAGCACTATATTGTCTAACCCTATTTTACGTTTCCTGAACTCGGCCACAGTGCTCAGAATTTCTTCCTGGTTGTTATAGCGTTCACGGCTTTGCCAAAAGCCCATCGTCCATTTTGGCAATAAGGTAGCTTTGCCTGTAAGCTGCCTGTATCCGCTTATTACTTTATCCATGCTATTGCCGGATATAAAATAGTAATCGATTTTTTGCCCTGCCTCAGATTCAAATGCAAATTCATTTTTCAATTCTTTAGTTAATGGCTTAGACCAGTTAAGGGCAAGGAACGACTCTGCAGAAACAGGATCCCAATCTATTTTAATCTTGTATTTTTTACCTTTTTCAAGGTTAAGCTTTATTAAATGGGTACTGGCATTCCAGCCCTGGCGCCACCTGTCGGCTACCGGTTTATCATCTATATAAAGCTTTACGTAGCCCGAATACCATAAATTAAACTGGTGCTCGCCCGTAAATCCTGATTCGATTGAGCCCTCCCATTTTACCAGGGTATTTTTTAAATTAATACCATCGGGCAGGTTTTTAAGCGACGGTATGTAACTATAATCAATGTACGATTCCGGACGGGCAGTAATAATTTTTCCGGGATTATTTTTATCATAATACGTAGCTGTAAGCCAGCCTTGTTCTCCCTTGTCAGAAAATAATTTTAGTGTTGACAGATTTTCATAATCATGGGTATCTATAGATTTTGTTATTGAGTTATTATCCCATAAAATGCCGTAATTTTTACTCGATATAAGAAAAGGCACACCCACCTCTGTATTATATTGCGATAGTAAAACTTTTGTACCCTTGTAGTTAAAAGCTCCGTTTTGATGCTGTCCAAGCCCGTAAAAAGCCTCATCATCATCTGATGTAAATGATTGCCTTATGCTATACGACTGTTCGCCCTCGAGCGTAGTGCCCGTAAAGCTTTTGCCGCCGTATGCTGTTTCCTGCAATAATATCTTTCCTGATTTGTCTTTAAAAACAATTTCGCCAGTTATTGTTGAAACAACTGCATCAAGATTTTTTGTAGATACTATAACTAAATCGTTTGAATTTTTTGTTGTAAATTTTACTACAGCAGGTTGTGTATCTAATAACATCAGGCTTTTTGTAGCGTCAAAAACCGCTACAGGGCTTGCAGAAACATGTATAATATCATCTGTAATTACCTGGATTTTTACAAATGCTGCATCATTTTTTGCAGGTTTTGATATTTTAATTTCTATACCATCGGTAAGGTTTTTAAAACCGTCCTGTGCAAAAGCTGACAGCGCAGTAAAGAAGACCGCTCCAAAAAAAACTTTAAATTTTAAATTATTGCAAGCCATAACTGTAATTATATTGGTTAATTTGACTATATGATCATTGTACGTTTTTAATCCAACTAAATGTATGTTATTTAGTTGGATTAAAACACTACTGTCCTGCCTTAACGGTTACTGATCCTGCTTTTAGCGACCCTGATGTTGCGGTAAGTATAATATCTCCGACTTCTCCTGTAGATTGTACAATAACCTGTGCCAGGCCATTAAATAATTTACGTTTCCATGCCGGTGCAGGGGTTACAATCTGGAAGAGGCCGGGGTTGCTGTTAACAATATCCCACGGGCGTTTTTTTAATAAAGGGGTTGCAACTATAGCTATAGTATTTTTACCCGCATGTACCAGCGACTGGTCTATTACAAACTCTTTACTTTCTTTTAATTTTGTGGCTATAGCAGTACCGTTAATATAAATAGTTTCTTCGACACCTACATTATTGCTAAAAAAGTTTATGGTAGCACCTTTTTGCCATTGTGGTAATGTAAATGTACCCCTGTATAATACCACCGGTGCTTTTTTGCCAAACTCCTCAGTACGGTCATCTTTAAAGGCAGCATCCCACGAAGCATCATTGTAATTAGCCGTAACCTCATTAGTGTTGCCATCTAAGCTTTGAACTATCTTTTCCTTCAAACCCTCAATGGCAGCAACTTCAATAGTTTCTATAAAACGGTCTTTTTCTAACGATGTTGGGTTACCATTACCCACACCTATTATTTTGCCGGGACCCTTTATAGAGAACGTAATTTCGTTATCTGCCGTAGGGACATGCAGGCCATTACGGTCTTTTACATCTACGGTAATCATGGCAAGGCTGCTACCATTTGCTGTAATTTTATTTTTATCAGATGATACCTTTATCGTCTCAGCTCCTTTAGTTGTTTGTGCTTTGTCTGTAAGTACCTTTTTACCATTTTTATACCCTACAGCTTCCAGAGTACCGGGGGCGTAGTTAACCTCCCATTGTAAATGGCTGTTGGCCTGCATTGCTTTTTTTCCTAAACTTTTTTTGTTTAAAAACAGCTCCACTTCGTCGCAGTTGCTGTAAGCCCAAACCTCAATAGGCTGGCCTTCTTTGCCCTGCCAGTTCCAGTGTGGCAGCAGGTGCAAAACAGTTTCATTAGCCCACCAGCTTTTTAGGTACCAGGTATCATCTTTAGGGAAACCGCAAAGATCTACCATACCAAAATAAGACGTTATAGACGGCCAGCCATAAGGCGTAGGCTCGCCACGGTAATCAAACCCTGTCCATATAAACATGCCACCAAGGTAAGGGCGCGATGCATAATGTTTCCATCCGTCTTCTATGCTTATAAAATTGCTGTTTGGTGCCTTATCATAGGCCGGAATAATGTGCTTTGTATCATCCCTGAAATAAGCACCCCGCGTAGCATTAGTACTCCCCTCTTCGGTACCCCACAGGCTTTGGTTTGGGAAAAGTTTATGCTGCTCATCGGTGCTTTTGTTTACTATATAATTAATGCCTAACAACTCCATTACCGTTGTAATTCCCTGGCTGCCTATACGTCCGCTAAACGCTGCAGTTACCGGGCGTGTGGTATCTAACGACTTTACATAAGCCTGCATGGTTGTGGCTATGCGCGCACCCTCTACCTTATTTTCTATACCCCACTCTTCGTTGCCCACACTCCAGCTTATAATACTGGGGTGGTTCCTGTCGCGGTCTATAAGCCTTTTTACATCGTTAAGGTGGGTTTGCGTAATACCCATAAGCCTGTGCTCGTCTATAACAAGCATTCCTAAACGGTCGCAGGCATCAAGCAACTCCGGTGTAGGTGGGTTGTGCGAACACCTGTATGCATTACTGCCAAAAGCTTTTAGTTGTCTTATCCTGTAGTATTGTAAATCATCCGGCAATGCCGACCCAACCCCCGCATGATCCTGGTGATTGTTAGTGCCCTTGATTTTTACATGCTTACCGTTAAGAAAAAAACCTTCGTTAGCATCAAAACGTATTGTTCGTATACCAAATGTTGTAATGTAACTATCTACAGTTTTATTATCCTGAACGATAGTTGTTTTTAAAGTGTATAGATACGGATTTTCAATATCCCAAAGTACAGGGTTTTGAATTGTAACGTTTGTTGTAAGCAATTCATTTTTCATCGATGCCAGGTTTACCTTGCCTGTTGTCTTAGTTGCAACTGTCTTGCCGGATGCATCGAGTATTGTTTGGGTTACAGTAAAATTTTCAGCTTTAAGGCCATCGTTATTTACGGTAGCCTCAATATTTAAAGTAGCAGAGTTTCCATTTACTGTATTCGTTACAAAAGTACCATTAGTGGCAACATGCAAATTATGGGTCTTGTTAAGCCATACGTGCCTGTAAATACCGGCACCTTCATAAAACCAGCCCTCTTCCATCATGGCATCTGCACGCACTACAATAGTGTTATCGCCACCATAGTTTATGTAAGCACTTATATCATATTCAAAACCCAGATACCCACTTGGCTCCAGGCCAAGATAATGGCCGTTAACCCAAACTATACTATTACGAAAAACACCATCAAAAGCAAGTGTAATTCGCTTGCCAAGATCTGATGCGGGAACAGTAATATTTTTACGGTACCAGCCAATGCTTGCATCAGGAAAGTTATAGCCTATTGCTTTAAAGCCGTGGCTCAGGCTTCCCTTTTCGTCAAATGGCTGCTCTACTGCCCAGTCATGTGGCAGGTCCAGTTTACGCCAGCTTCTGTTATCAAATTTAGGAGTGGTAACACCATCCCCATAACCCGCTTTTGCTAAATATGAAAAATAAGCCGTACCGTTATTAAAATCCTTTTTAGAATCTGACGGATGCCCAAAGGCAAAATACCAGCTTTTATCTATATTAATATGCTCTCTGGGTGTAGCTGCATCCTGAGCCTGCATAATACTACAGGCTAAAAATAACATCAAAAATATTTTAGTTTTCATGTGGTGTTTATAAATAGTGCAGGCAAATATTTGTGTATACTTGTCTTTATAAATAGGTTAATAAAAGCTGCATAGATTATGATAAAATAGTATCAGGATGCGGATGCAAATAAATTAGTTTTTAGGTGTAATGATAGCCGACATACCGCCACCTTCTGCAAGATGAAAGTTTAGTTTAGTATCGGCTGTTACTGTTACCAGTTCCCTTTTATAATCTACCGCAGCCTTATCTGCGTTTACTCCATCCTTAAATATTTCTGCCTGATACGTTTTTCCCTTTTCTAAAAACGAAAAGTCTACCGTAATATCCCTTGCATCCCAGTTTGTTATCGCCCCTATATACCATGTATTTCCTTTTTTTCGCGCCAAAGACAAATATTTGCCTACATTGCCGTCTAATGCTACAGTTTGGTCAAAAGTTGTTGGTATTTTAGCGATAAAAGTTGTAGATTCCTGTTCTTTTTTATAAGCTGTAGGGCTATCGGCCATCATTTGCAGCGGTGCTTCAAAAACGGTATACAAAGCTAACTGGTGGCAACGGGTTCCCTGGCTTTTAGGCTTAGACCCTACCGACCTGAATTGCTTTTTTGTGGTATTATCCATAGCTCCGGGCGTATAATCCATAGGCCCCGCCATCATGCGTATAAACGGTATGGTGCAATCGTAAGCAGGTACATCGTCTCCCGGTGTCCATTTGTTGTTTTCCATTCCTTTCACACCTTCAAAATTCAGGATATTAGGATACGTTCTTTGTATACCTGTAGGCTTATACATACCATGATAATCGATCATTATTTTATTATCTGCCGCCTTTTGTGCAATATCATAAACAGATTTTACCATCTTGGCATCATCACGGTCTATAAAATCTACCTTAAAACCTTTTATTCCTAAAGCAGCATAGTGCTTAAATACATTATCCGGATTTTCGTGTACCGCCATCCATGACGCCCAAAGTATTATGCCAACATTTTTTTGTTTACCATACGCTATTAAAGCTTCAAGGTCTACATCTGGACTGTGTTTCATAATATCATTTTCCATGCTCCAGCCTTCATCAAGCACTACATATTCTACTTTATTATCTGATGCAAAGTCTATGTAGTATTTATACGTTTGTGTATTAATGCCTGCTTTAAAATCAACACCATAAATATTCCAGTCATTCCACCAGTCCCACGCAACTTTACCGGGCTTAATCCAGCTTACGTCTTTAATTTTAGATGGTTCAGATAATTTTTGTACCATATCATTATTGGCAAGGTCCTTATCATTTTCTGACACTACAACAATGCGCCACGGAAACGTACGCGTACCCTTTGTGGTAACCATATAATCGGCACGTTTAGTAATCAGTTTATTAATGTCATGAAAGCCGCCATTAACTTCTTCCAGCGGGTATTTAGGGAAAACAGCTTTAAAGCCCAGGCCTTTATCAGCTTGTTTAACAAACATGCCCGGGTAATCTTCAAGGTTTGCTTCAAGAAAAACGGCTTTCTTTTTTGGAGTTACCTCAACTAAAAAAGGTAAAAATGCGAGCGTATCTTTAGAGAACCCTGATACTTTTTTGTTTTCATATAAGGCTTCAAATGATGATATATAAGGGTCTTTAGGGTTTCTTAAATCTCTTACATAAGGCATTAAGGTATTTAGATCTTTATCAAAATAAATGCCTGCTTCTTCGTCTTTAATAGTAATATCTTTTTTCTTTGCGGTAATAAACCTGTAGGCAACACCATCATTAAAAGCACGGTATTCTATACTAAAATCATTTTTAAACTTTACTACTAAGCTGTTGTAATTATTTTCTACCTGCTTTTTTTTGTAAAAAGGAGTCGCAAAGACTGACTGTACACTCTCTGTTTTAGAGCTTGTAACTACAGCATTTTTTCCTAAAACATCTCCCGTAGCCAATGTAACAGACATTGGCGAAGGTGCCAGTACAACATCATTTTGGTGCTTTACTGCCCAGCTTATTTTATCAGATATAGTAACTGTAATTTCCAGTTTTTTATCAGGAGAGTTTAGTTTAAACTCTTTTGCTTTCTGGGCAAAGACATTTAAAACTGACAGAAGTAGTAATGTAAGTAGTGCTTTTTTCATTGATACTATTTTTATTTTTAGCATTTAGCTAATTGATATTGTTGTTTAATAAAAGGATTCCCTAACAAAAGTTAGGGAACCCGGTAACTAACCTAACCAAATAACACAAATATGAAATCTTTATATTTTTACTGTATTGATGATGTTAAGTACATTGGCAGTACTGTTTTTTAACTGTTCAAAATTTGACGTTGCCAGTATTTCTTTAGTAATAAGCTTACTGCCCATACCTACACCAACTACGCCTGCCTTAAACCATTGGCTTATGCTTTGCTCATTAGCTTCTACCCCGCCGGTAACTACAAAATCAAGACCTTTAAACAGCGGTAAAACAGCTTCGGCAAAACCGGCTCCAAGAGCATTACCAGGAAACAATTTTATCAGGGTACACCCCGCTTTCTTAGCTGTATGAATTTCGGTTGGTGTCATGCAGCCCGGAATCCATAAAATGTTATGTTCTATTGCTACAGCGCATACCTCATCATCAAAAAACGGGCTTATTAAAAAATCAGCACCAAGTGCTATAAAATCTGCCGCTTCTTTATTGCTTGTAATTGTACCTATGCCTAATAATAATTGGGGCATCTTTGCATCTCTCTCTTTTATTAGTGCTTCAAAATTTTTAAGGGCATTAACACCACGATTAGTAAATTCTATGGTTGTAACCCCGGCATCATAAAGGGCTTTTGCCACGGCAATACAAATCGTAACATCATCATGGTAAAATAATGGCAACAGACCCTGTGCTTTAATTGCTGTAGCAGCTATATCTTTTTTATTCATTATATCATTCTTTTTTCAACGTTTTCAATACTTTGCTTTGTGGCATCGCCTGCCTCCTGTAGTTTACCTACGGCGGCAGCGGCAGCATAGTTGGCTATAAAGTCTGCATCATAATCTTTGTGTAGGCCATATATAAGCCCTGCCATAAAACAATCGCCGCTCCCTACCCTATCCTTAATTTCGGGAATAGTATAATATTTTGACGCAGCCGCTTCTGAGTCCTTTTTTACCACTGCAAAATAGTTATCCTGTAGCCTGTAAGTGTACGCCAATGTAGCAGCCCTTGGATATTTTAATTGCACTAATGCCATGCTCGCAGCAGCGGCATCTGTTAATTCCTGCTGCGTTTTGCCATCGCTATCATCAACCGGAGATGTTATACCCAACAATGAATCTACCGCCCAGATGTTGCCCATTATTACATTGCAGTAGGCTACCAGGTCTGGCATTACACTAATGGGTTCACAACCATATTGCCATAGTTTGCTCCTGTAGTTCAGGTCGACAGATATGGTTATCCCCTTTGCCGATGCTGCCTCTAAAGCTTCTTTACATACTGCCGCACTATTTTTATTAAGCGCAGGGCTTATAGCACTAAAGTGAAACCACGTACAGCCTTCAAAAACACCATCCCAATTTATAGTCCCGGGTTTTAAATCAGCAAACGACGAATGGTCCCTGTCGTAAATTACACTATTATGCTTTACATCTAACCCAACCGGCAGATAGTAAATACTCATACGGTTTCCCGAAAACAATATATTATCGGCCTGTATATTCTTAGAGCTTATATAACCTGAAATTTGTTGGGACAAATAATTGTCCGGAAGCGCCGTAACATAACTAACCGGAATTTGCCAGTTAGCCAATGCTGTAGCAACATTAAGTTCTGCTCCGCCTATGTAAAAAGGCAGGGCATCCTGAGAGGTCCAGTCCCTATCCATATTAGGCGAAAGCCGCAGCAATAATTCTCCGAAACAAACTATTTTGCCTTTATCCATGTCCATTAATTATCCTGTAGACTTCTTATAATACCCAACTCCAGGCCGCGAATTTCGGCAAGGCCGCGCAAGCGCCCTATTGCAGAGTAGCCGGGATTTGTTTTTTTGGTAAGGTCGTCCAGCATCTGGTGGCCGTGATCCGGCCGTACTGCAATAGAAACCTTACGCTGTTGCATAACAAGTACAAGTTCTTTTATTACGGCATACATATCAACATCACCTTCAAGATGGTTATCTTCAAAAAAATCGCCATGCTCATTACATGTAGTGGCGCGCAGGTGAATAAAATTTATCCTGTCGCCAAACTGTCTTACCATTTGTGGCAGGTTGTTATCTTCGCGTACCCCAAAAGAACCCGTGCAAAAACATAAACCATTATGTAATGATGGCACAGCTTTTATTAATGCTTCTATATCAAAGGCGGTACTTACCACCCTTGGCAGCCCAAGTATGGCATAAGGCGGATCATCCGGATGGATTACCATTTTTACGCCCGTTTCTATTGCTACAGGTATTATCTGCTCTAAAAAGTAAATAAGGTTGGCACGAAGTTTATTGGCATCAATATCGGCATAAGCATCCAGCGCCTGCTGAAACTGCTGTAGTGTAAAACTTTCTTCGCTACCCGGCAGTCCGGCTATAATGTTGCGCTGCAGTAATTGCTTTTCGGCATCATCCATGGCATTAAACCGTGCTTCAGCTCTCTGTAGCTCTTCGGTAGTGTAATCTTTTTCGGCATTTTTTCTTTTCAGGATAAATACGTCAAAAGCTATAAAGGCGGCTTTTTCAAACCGCAGGGCTTTGCTGCCATCCTCAACAGTATACGATAAATCGGTACGCGTCCAATCCAGCACCGGCATAAAATTATAGGTAACCGTATAGATATTACAGGCTGCCAAATTGCGTATTGATTGCTTGTAGTTCTCAATATAAGCAGTAAAATTTGCCCCCTGGGTTTTAATAGCCTCGTGTACGGGTACACTTTCTACTACACTCCAGGCCATACCCGCAGCTTCAATTTCTTTCTTGCGTTTTAGTATTTCTTCAACAGGCCACACCTCGCCATTAGGTATATGGTGCAATGCGGTAACAATACCTGTACACCCTGCCTGCGTTATATCGCTAAGGCTTACAGGGTCTTTAGGGCCGTACCAACGCATAGTTTGCTCCATACGGTTGGCACTTATATTTTTAAAATCAGTCATAAATTAAAAGCTGAATTATTTTTTATCTTCTACAAAAAACGGACTCCATGGCAAACCGGTTTCCGGCCATGTGCTAACCTGGGTATTTTTATTAAGCTTTACTGCAACGCCGTTAGCATTAATATCTGTAATACCTACGTTTAAACCATCTACCAAAATAAGGGCATCCTCACCATTAAAATCAGCAATGGCAGCTTCAATAGTTATTTTTTTAGATTCGCCACCCAGTAAACTCACATAATTATCTGTATAATAAACCGGTAGCACACGCGTATCAGATTTTGATTTTCTTAGTTGCAGGTGTGCCATTACAGCAGGCTTATCAGTAGGGTTACTTAACGTTATATCAATAAAACATTTGCTTCCTTCGGTTCTTTTAGTAGCTGTAGCTTTAATATTTACAACTGGTAAAACGTCTAATGCCTGCATGTTATCGGGCTGGCTGCCTTTCCAGTAAAAATTATCCGATAATACTTTGCCTTTAGCATCGGTCAATTGCAATTTTATAAAATAAACTGCAGTCAGGTTTTGAGGCAGTTGCAGTTTAGGCAATCCTGTAGCTTTATATTTAGGGGCATCTATGGTAACATCTGTTTTTTGAAGCAGCTTGCCATTTATATCATAAATAGCAGTGTGCACTTTAGCTTTTGCCAATGCTTGCGGTGTTGAGTTGATTACCTGTACATTGCCCTCTTTTTCGTTAAATTGGATGTGTATAGCCTCACATGCTTTTTTTACAGCAAATAACGATGCGTTAGGCTCCAGGTCATAATGGTATAATTGCCATACAAAGCTGGGCTGTGCAGGGTGGCTCATCCAGGTTATTACACCAGTTACTGGATCGAAAAGTTTTGCAAAACGGCCTTCATACATGGCACGGTACGACTCATAATTTGCTAACTGAGATTTCCTCACAAAATCGGCAAGGTTTTTTATTTTGCCATAACGTTCGTTAATAATATCGGGGAAAAGCTGTGCTTTTTGCGCGCCTTTTGCAAAATCGTGCTGTGCCCAGTCGTCATTAATTTCTTCCCAGTCTTTTTGCGGCATCATTCCCTGTACCGATTCCAGTGTTGGGATAGACATTGTGCCTGTTTCTGTTTTAAACGCTTCCTCTATAGTATAAAACTCTTCGGGCTTTCTCCATGAGTATGGGCCGTGGGATCGCACACCCTTACCATCGGTAGAACTGGCCTGGTATAAACGACTTGTATCTAATTTACCAAGCATGATCTTTAAGGCATCATCTATCTTTTTGGGAGGGAAACCTTCGTTCCTTGCACACCACACCGCAATACTTGGGTGTGTACGGTAGCGTAATATTTTTTCCTGAACGTTATACAGGTACAAATCTACATCGGCAGGGTTTGGCCCATCGCCGGGATTTGCCTGAAAAAATTCGTCCCATATCATTAACCCGTATTTATCGCAAAGGTCATACAGCATTTCGTTAGTGCTTTGCCCTACCCAGTTACGTATCATGGTGTAGTTTGCCTGCTGGTGCATTTTTATCTGGGCTTCAAGCCTTTCTGGCGTAACCCTCTTCATAGCATCATCCATACCCCAGTTACCGCCTTTGCAAATTACCTGAACACCATTAACAGATATAGTTAAAAATTCAGAGCTTGGCACCGCGTATTCATATTCGCGGATACCAAATTTAAGTTCACGCTCATCAGATACTTTACCGTTAAGTTCAAAACTTAATTTAAGGTTATAAAGGTCCTGCCTGCCATAACCGTTAGGCCACCACAATTTGGGATTTTTAAAGTTAAGCTGTTTAAACGCTTCAGGCGTAAAATATACTATGCTCAACGTATTTGCAGGCACAGTAACATTCTGCTGAAAAGTAACATTCCCTATGCTGCCTTTTAAAACACCGGTTTGAGAGGCATTGGTATTATTTTGCAATGTAGTTTCAATTTTTATAGCAGCCTTATCGGTAGCGGGTAGCGGAAGGTCGGTCACTACAAAAGGGTCTTTAATAGACACGGCATCTGTAGCCGACAAAAACACTTTTTGCCAAATGCCTGAGTTCCTGTCGCGTATGGCAGGAATCCAGTCCCAGCCTATAGAGCATAAAAATGTAGGCCCATCATAAGATGAATATAACCCGTTTTTACCCATGCCCGTTGCAATATTATGCTCGTGAGATATTCCCGGATTGGGCTGCGGGGCTATAAGTACTGCTATGGCAGCCTCTTTACCTGCCGTAACAAATGGAGTAATATTAAATACCCCTCTTGCAAAAGCTCCTTTTATAGTTCCTGCTTTTTTACCGTTTACGTATATAGTGGCTTCATAGTTTACACCGTCAAAATTTAGCCAGATAGCTTTGCCGTCATAACTTTTAGGTACGGTAACTTTAGTTTTATACCAGTAAGATGTGTGGCATAAATATTCTGATATTATTTCGGGGCGGTTATTTTCGCCATACATGGGGTCAGGATAAACCTTATTATTTACCAGGCTGGTTAAAACCGTGCCGGGAACTGTGGCGGTATACCAGTTATTGGCTTTATAATCTAATGTTGATATTTTTTCTCCGCTGTCCTGCACTTTGGCAATGTCCTGAAGCTGCCACCCGTTTGTAAGGGTAACGTTAGCAGGTGTTTGGGCAAAGGCACTAAATGAAAGTAATGCAAATAAAAGTAACCTGGTAATAGAAATGTGCATAGTAGTATTTTTATACATGTTTAGCTTATACAATAGTTTAAAATCATTACCCCCACGAGCCCTGCAACAGAGACTATGGTTTCCATTAAAGACCAGGATCTGAAGGTATCTTTTAGCGATATATTAAAATATTCTTTAAACATCCAGAAACCGGGGTCGTTTACATGAGAGAACATTAAACTGCCCGATCCTATGGCAAGCACCATTAGGCTTGGGTCTACGTTAAATGTACTCATTAACGGTGCAATAATGCCTGCAGTTGTTAACCCTGCTACCGTGGCAGAACCAAGGCATACGCGTATTGATGCCGAGATAAGCCATGCCAATACTAATGGGTGTATTTGCAGGTGTGCAAAGTAAGTACCTATCTCTTCGCTCGCACCACTGTCCATAAGCACCTGTTTTAATGCTCCGGAACTGCCTATAATAAGCAGGATGATGGCAATATCTTTTATGGCATCTTCATAAATGCGCATTATCTCTTTTATACTTTTTTCCATCCTTATACCTATAGTGTAGGTTGCTACAATAAGGGCTATAAGCATTAAAATAGATGGTTCACTTAAAAAGCGGCAAACCTTGGTAAGCGGCGATCCTTCTGGCAAAACCAGTAATAATATAGACGTTACTGCAAGTAAAAATACAGGTAATAGCGCAGAAAAAAAACTATTAAATGTACTTGGCAGTACCGATAGTGGCATTACCCTCTCAAACGTTGTTAAACCACCAACGGGCTTAATGTTTTTTACAGTTTGCGAAAATAAAGGTCCGGCAATTATTATAGCCGGTATGGCTATAATGATTCCGTAAAATAAGGTTTTACCCATACTGGCCTGAAAAATTGTAACCAGTGCCGCGGGCGACGGGTGTGGTGGCAAAAAACCATGCGCTACAGAGAGGGCCGCAAGCATGGGCAACCCTATGTATACCGCAGGTAATTTATATTTATACACCAGCGCAAATATTATGGGAATAGTAAGCACAAAGCCTACATTATAAAACAATGGTATACCAATAATAAAACCTGTACAAAGCAGGCCCCATTGTATGTATTTACGGCCAAAGACATTCATGATAGAATCTGAAATTACCTGGGCGGCACCGCTTTCGGCTACAAGTTTGCCTATCATGGCACCAATGCAAATAATAACAAGTATAGACCCTAACATACTGCCTATACCGGTTTGTACAGATTCTGATATCTTTTCGGCGGGGATACCTAAAGCAAAACCTGCAGCTATAGATGCCAGCAGAAATGAAATAAAGGGGTTAATTTTAAATTTGGTTATCAGCAGTATAAGCAAGGCTACCACCGATAGTATAACAATGAGTAACGACATTTTCTTCTTTTTTGTAAAAACAGGGCATCAATATAAATATAGATGCCCTGTGTAAATTAATTATTATCCCACCAAACTTTTGTTGTAAATAAATCAGGGCCCTGACGGTTAATGGCTTCGGCAACATTAGCACCGTTAACACCATATTCGTTAGCCGAATATTTTAGCCTCCTTGGTATTACACCATTTGTTTCATTACCCGGCGGGTTAACAGGTGTAAGTGCAGGAAAACCTGTTCTTCTCCAGTTTGCCCATGCTTCTATATGGTTAAATGTTACCGCATTAACAAGATAAATTTCTGTATGTATAGCATTTAATTTAGCATTAAGATCTGTAGCCGGGTAAGGGTTAGCCGCAGCATAAGCAGCAACAGCCTCCGCAGATGGCGTAGTACCATAAACAGATACCTGCTTAACCGCACTCTCCTGGCCTGCTGCAAATGCTGCAGCAGCAGATCCTGTAACGTAGCCTCTCTCTATAGCTTCGGCAAGCAATAGCTGAGATTCTGCATAGGTCATGTATATCCACGGCGCGTTAGATGCTAACATCGCTGTAGATGGGCGCGAATAATTATTGAGGTCTGTAACGGGCAGGTTAATAAGCTCGTTAGCAGTAATACCATTAGGCAAACCTACCTGTACATCGGCAGCATTATTGCCATTTTTAAGGCTTGCAACCACGGTAAGCCTTGGGTCTGTCCTGTTTTTCATAAGGTCTATAAAAGTCTTACCCCATAGCAGTCCATTTAAGTTAGCAACGTTTGCACCCACCGGGCCCAACGTATATGAGTTAGGATTTGTATTGATTTGAGAACCTGCCAAACCATCAAAATGTATTGTTACATTTTCATCGGCATTAGTTATTAAACCATCGGCAACTGCCCTTGCAGCCCAGGTTTGTGCAGCAGCCGGGTCTACTTTTTGTAGCCTCATTGCCAGCCTAAGCATAAGGGTATTTGCAGCTTTTCTCCATTTTGCAAGATCTCCGGTATAAATATAATCAGCACGGGTAGGTTTGGCCGCAGCATCGTCAAATGCAGCTCCGGCCTCGCTAAGCTCTTTTAGCATATCCATATAAATATCTTGCTGCTTATCATATTTAGGCGTAAAATTATTATCAATAAATCCTCTTCCTGCTTCAAAATAAGGTACATCGCCATAAAGGTCTGTAAGCCTTGCAAACTCCATAACCTTTAGTATCCTTGCCATAGAATGTATATTTACATTTGCCGGAGCACCAGAAAGGTCTATAAGGTTTACAATGTTTTTAATAGTATTAGGATATGAATAATCAAAATAGAACATGTAGGTATTACTGGCGCTGCTGTAAAAGCTACCGCCATAAAATCCGGCATCGGTGCTGGACATTTGTTGTACAATGCATGCAGCATGTGCAAAGTTTACCCTTTGTGTTTTTGCACCCGCATCTGGCGATGCCGGTATAAGTATTTGCGCCTCACTCAGCAAATACTCTAACGGCAACGAGGTAGGCTTGTTTGGGTCTACATTTATTCTCTCAAAGTCTGACGTGCACGATGATAGTGCAATAGCAGATATAAATAGTGGTAATATTATTTTCTTGATCATGACTTACTTTAAATTAAATTACAGGAATTAAAATCTGGCGTTAAGGTTAATTCCAAAAGTTCTTGTAGCAGGCGCACCTGCATATTCAAGCCCCTGGGCATTACCGTTATTATAGCTTGATTCTGGGTCTATGTTTGGCGTATATTTTTTAAGTATTGCCAGGTTGCGCCCTACAAGGCCTACCGTAAATTTAACCGGAGTATTTTTTACGTTAAATGTTTTAAACGAGTAGTTTAATATTATTTGCCTAAGTTTTATAAAGTCCGATTTAAATACGTTTGGCGTCGCAACTTTATTAAACAGGTTACCCCAGTAGTTTTGAGCAGTAGTATTTACTGTATTTACTGTACCGGCTTCGTTAACACCCTGCCCTACTATACCGCCTTCACGGCCTTGTAACGTTTCTTCGGCTAAACCTAAACGGTAAGCAACAGCGTTTGAACCTGAGTAAACATATCCTCCAAATTTACTATCTACTAAAACACTAAGCGAAAGGTTTTTGTATGTAAATGTATTGGTAAAACCCATTTGGTAAGGCGATACGCCACTGCCAAAATCTTTAAGGTCGCCCTTCATTGGAGCACCTGTTGCATCATGCACTATATTACCTGCTGCATCTCTTTTATAATCAAAACCTGTAATCTGGCCGTAAGGCTTGCCCACGATCTGGTCTATAAAAGCGGTGCCATACCTGCCCGAATCTACACGTAGTGTTGTAGCGTCTCCGTATAAACTAACCACTTCACTCTTGTTGTACCCCATATTGAATGAAGTATCCCAGGTAAAATCATTTGTTTTTATAGGTGTTCCGCTTACTAAAAGCTCTATACCTTTATTAGATATTTCACCCACATTAAATAATGCTGTATTAAAACCTGATGTACCCGATATTGTGGCAGCCACAATATCATCGGTGGTTTTCCTGGTGTAGTAAGTAAGGTCTACGCCAAACCTGTTATTAAACATTTTAGTTTCTACACCCACTTCAAATGTAGTAGATGTAAGCGGCTTTAAATTAGCATTAGGAACGTTAGAACCATTTATTTGCCCTAATGGCGCACCCATGTTAGCCCCATTAAGTACATATCTAAGGTTTAGGTTGTAAGGGTCTGTATCGCCGCCTGCCTGTGCCCATGATGCCCTTACTTTTAAAAAGTTAATAACCTCCGGCATTTCAAAAGCCTGAGAAGCTACAAAGCTCGTACCTACAGATGGGTAGATGATACTATTATTTTTTGATGCAAGTGTAGAGAACCAGTCGTTCCTTGCAGATGCATTAAGGTAAAGATACCCTTTGTATGATACTTCGCCGCTACCGTAAACCGAGCTTATTTTTTTGCGTATTAAAGCTTCTGCAACCGTACGTGCACTCGGGTCTATATTAGATATGTCGTAAAAGAACGGAATATTGAACGAATTGTATGCGTTAATATCTAATGCATTGGTAACCTGCTGCATGTTGTTAGTACCTACTAAAGCATTAACATTAAAATCAGAATTTATGTCTTTGTTAAAACCAAGCATAAAGTCTGTATTGTACTCCCTGAAAGTCCTTTCACTATATATATAAGCTCCGCGAATTTCTGATGCTGTACCATAAGGCTCGATCATTTTGTTGGTATAGTTAAAATAATCCATACCAAACCTTGCCTTAGCATACAGCCAGTCGGTTATTTGGTACTTAGGCTCTACAGCAGCAATAAGCCTGTTTTTACTATCATCCTGCTTAAAATCGTCTGTAGCAAAATACGGGTTTTGTGTAAATACGTTGTCAGACCACGCTAACTCATAGCCATTGGCATCATACTTAGAATTTTTAAGCACATCTACACCCAGCGATGTAGGCAAAGCCATAATAGAAAATGCCGCATTACCGGGAGAGTCATTAACACGCGGGCGGTTATGATTTTTCTCCCTTACATACTTTGCATTTACTAAAACAGACAGGTTTTTACCAAGGTTGCTGTTAAGGTTTAATGCAAAGTTTTTACGGTCAAGGCTATTTGTTGGCAATACACCTTCATAATCAAGGTTAGTGAACGAAAAACGGTATCTTGTAGACTCTGATGCACCGGATAATGCTACAGATGATGTTATAGACGTACCTGTATTGTAAAAATCTTTAAGGTTGTTTTTTTGAGCTACATAAGGCCTTGCAACGCCGTCGTAAAACATAGCATTGCTACCATCAAGCCTGCCACCCCAGCTAAACCTGCCCGTTTTTGCCTGTGCTACAGTCTCTGGTTTTACACCACCTGTACCACTACCATAATCATACTGGTAATCAAACTTTTTAATTAACAGATCTTCTACTACAGAGTTGATATTTACCTCTACACCAAGGCCTTTTTGACCATTTTTAGCCGATTTTGTTGTTATTAATATTGCACCGTTAGAAGCTCTTGAGCCATAAAGTGCAGCAGCAGTAGCACCTTTAAGTACACTTATAGTTTCTATCTCATCGGGGTTAACACTCGACATACCATCCCCCCTGTCAGACCCTGCCCAGTTGCCATTTACAATAGATACCGGTGGGCCAAGCAAGGCATTGTCGTTATTAATGGGAATACCATCTACCACAATAAGCGGTTGGTTATTACCAGATATAGACCCGTTACCACGAATAACGATCCTGCTTGCACCATTTGCACCTGTAGCAGGTGTAGTAATATTTAAACCCGCAACTTTACCGGCTAATGTGCTGGCAATGTTAGGGCTTCTGCCTTCGGTAAGCTCACTGCCTTTTATCTCTGTTACAGCATAAGCAAGTGCTTTTTTCTCTTTTTTAATACCTAATGCAGTTACAACTACCTCATTAAGAGTAGTGACAGATGTGCTCATGGTAATTTTAAGATTAGCTTCATCCTGCATAATAAACTCTTCTTTAGGTGCATAACCTACATAATTTATTATTAGCATAGTACCCTCAGGAACACTAATAGCAAAGGCTCCGTTTGCATCTGTTATTGTGCTTGCCCCGGAGTTTTCTGTTTTTACTGTAGCACCGCCTATTGGCGACCCATCCTGGGCTACTACATGCCCTGCCACATTATATAATTTAGATAATTGTTGGTTTGCAGTTTTAACTGACGCTACAAGTACTACAGATAAAGAGGTTTCTTCTTTAGTTATAACCACTTCTTTAGTAGTATATCCTGACTGGCTAACTATTATTTTTTTTCCCTGAGGAACTGTTACAGAGAATACGCCACCCTCGCCCGTTAAAACGGTTTCTTCGGAAGACTCAACATGAACGGCAGCCCCTACTAACGGTAGTCCTGCCCCCGAAGTAACAGTACCGGACACGTCATGGTTTTGCGCATATCCAATATTTACAATAAAAAGCCAAAAAACGGCCATAAATATTTTTTTAGTCATAAATTAGATTTTTAAAATAGTTAGTAAATCGATTTACCAAAAATATAATATTTTGTTAATATAATAACATTAGCTAAAAAATATTTTTACATTTTTTTGTATAATTTAAAAAAATGATTTAAAATCATGTTATATTGAAATATAAATTAAATATTTAACATAAAAATATTTGAAAGAAGCATTTTAAGATGGATTTTTTTATCAAAACTACATCGTTGTAATTTTATAAAAAATCAATAAAATACTGTTTATATTGATAAATGCTAAATTATTAAATATATAATCGAATTTAAAAATTCCCGTTTCAGTAAATATTTACTAAACTGTATCGTAATAGTTCATTCTTATATTAGAATACAGAACCAGTAATACTAAAGTTTGAGAAGTTTGAAGTGGACTGACGAATTATTAAGGTAGCGGGAATTTCAATCATTTCTACCCTTTTAATATTCGACTGGTTTTCCATCTCGTTAAGAAGTATAGCAAAGGCATTCTCTGCAATTTCAGCAAGTGGCTGTGCTATAACGGTAATAGGAGGCGAGTAAAGCCTAAACAGGTCATGCTCATCAAAACACACAACGGCAAAATCCTTACCTACTTTTAAATTGCTGCGCTGCATAGCCTCTAACCCTAATATAGCCAAATAGTTAGTGCAAAAAAATAAGGCGTTCATAGATGGATTGGCCTTATAAAATTTGGCCATTTCTATAACCATCCTTTCATTTTCGCCCGCTTTATAATCTATATTTAATATGTATTTTTTAAGCCCGGCCTGCTCAATGGCGTCATTATATCCCTGTAGACGCCCGGCCATCTGGGTTTGATGAGAGTTTAGCGTAATGCAGCCCACATTTTTAAAACCATTGTTAATAACATGTTTAATTGCTGTTTGAGAGCTAAGCCTGTTATCTACCACAACATGGTTCATATTAGTTTCTGCAAAATGCCGGTCAAATAAAACTACAGGAATATTCTTATTTTTCAGTTTAAGAATATCCTCTAAAGCGCCATCCGGTGGAGATATTATATAGCCGTCTACTTGCTTTTCCTGAAAAAAATCAAGCAAAGTGCTTGTCTTTTCAGGATTATTTTCAGTACTGCTGTAAACAATTTTATAACCGCTCTTTGCAGCTCTTTCTTCTATCAGGCGGGCTATGCCAGAGAAAAACGGATTAGAAATATCCTCTACAAGTAATGCAATAGTATTGGTTTTCCCGGTCCTAAGACTCTGGGCAAGAGAACTTGGCCGATAATTTTTCTCTTCAATTATCCTGAGCACCTTCTCTATTAATGCCGGGCTAACTTTATGGTCTGCTTTCCCGTTAAGAATAAAAGACACGGTCGTGGTAGATGTACCTGCAGCCGCTGCTATATCTTTAATTGATATTTTATTCTTTTTCATTATTTATTAAATACTAACTTAATACGAGATTGCTTCTTTATGAGCCAATAATACAAATATACCTAAATCATCACAGTATGTACCTATTAATTTTAAATTGCCAGGACATACAAAATTCCTTCCAAAACTATAATAATAAATGTATAGTAAACACTTTAAAACATCTTTAGAGATAAAACTTAAAACATCTTTAAAGTTTTACAGGATAATCAAAATACTGCATCAAAATTATTAAAACTATTTTAATTTTTGGATAAAAGTACATATAATATTTGGTAAATCGATTTATCAAATGTAATATTGCTATTTATTTTAATCCCGCAGATGGCTTGTAAGTACTTAGCCATAAATTCATTCATTTTCATACAAAAAATACTATGCTGCCTAAAAATAAAATTACACCACTCATTATAACGATTGCGACATTGTGCTTTGCAACTACAATAGGGCAAGCACAAGAAAAAACTAAGCTTATTAAACAGGATAACGAACAAAAGATAACAGCTTTAATGGCTAAAATGACCCTTGAAGAAAAAGTGGGCCAGATGAATCAGTACAATGGCTTTTGGGATGTTACAGGCCCTGCGCCAAAAGAAGGTAATGCTGCTATAAAATATGAACACCTGCGCAAGGGCTGGATAGGGTCTATGCTAAGCGTGCGTGGTGTAAAAGAAGTTCGCGCCATACAAAAAATAGCTGTTGAAGAAACAAGGTTAGGCATACCGCTTATTATAGGCTTTGATGTTATACACGGTTACAAGACCCTCTCCCCCGTTCCGCTTGCCGAAGCAGCCAGTTGGGATATGGATGCAATAAAGCATAGTGCACAAGTAGCTGCAGATGAGGCATCGGCTTCCGGCATCAACTGGACCTTTGGCCCTATGGTAGATATTAGCCGCGATGCGCGTTGGGGCCGCGTGATGGAAGGTGCCGGCGAAGACCCCTACCTGGGCAGTAAGGTCGCTTTTGCCAGGGTTAAGGGTTTCCAGGGAGATGACCTTTCTTTACCAAATACTATTGCTGCATGTGCCAAGCACTTTGCCGGTTATGGTTTTGCCGAGGCAGGCCGTGATTACAATACTGTAGATGTAGGCAATGCAACCTTATATAATACCATATTGCCTCCTTTTAAAGCCGCTAAAGATGCAGGGGTACGCACCTTTATGAACTCTTTTAATATACTTAATGGCGTGCCTGCAACAGGTAACAGCTTTTTACAGCGAGAGATACTTAAAGGCAAATGGGGTTTTACAGGCTTTGTTGTAACAGATTGGGCCTCTATACGTGAAATGATAACATGGGGATATGCAAAAGATGGTGCAGAGGCTTCTTTAAAAGCAGTTACTGCCGGTGCCGATATGGATATGGAATCTCGTTTGTATGTAACCGAACTTGTTAAGCTTGTTAATGATGGTAAAGTAGATGTTAAGCTGATAGATGATGCGGTGCGCCGGATACTAAGGGTAAAATATGAACTTGGACTGTTTGACGACCCGTACCGCTATTGCAACGAAAAGCGCGAAAGAACAACCATAAACAGCAAGGCAAATCACGAAGCTGTGCTTGATGTTGCCAGGAAATCTATAGTACTTTTAAAAAACGAAAATAGCCTTTTGCCGCTTAAAAAATCAGGACAGAAAATAGCATTAATAGGTGCGCTTGCCGCCGATAAAAACAGCCCGCTGGGAAGCTGGAGGATCGCCGGAGACGATAACTCTGCAATATCTGTATTAGAAGGGATGCAGCAATATAAAGGTAATGTACTTACTTACGAAAAAGGAGCCCACCTTACTATTGGTAAAACTTCTTTTCAGCAGGAACTGGTTTTTAATACTACAGACAGAAGTGGTTTTGAAGCCGCTAAAAAAGCCGCTAAAGAGGCCAATGTTGTGGTAATGGTTTTGGGTGAGCATGGCTTTCAGAGTGGCGAGGGCCGCAGCCGTACTAACCTTGACCTGCCGGGGCTTCAGCAGGAATTGTTAGAAGAAATTTATAAAGTAAACCCCAATATAGTTTTAGTGCTTAACAATGGCCGTCCCCTTGCACTACCCTGGGCTGCAGCACATATACCTGCAATTGTTGAAGCATGGCACCTGGGCAGCGAAACCGGAAATGCCGTGGCACAGGTACTTTATGGCGATTATAACCCAAGTGGGAAATTACCTATGAGTTTTCCCAGAAACGTAGGCCAGATTCCTATTTATTACAACCAGCACAGTACCGGCAGGCCGGCAGACAGCGATAAAAATGTGTTTTGGTCGCATTATACAGATGTGGAGAAAACTCCCCAGTTTGCTTTTGGCCACGGCCTTAGCTATACTACTTTTAAATATGGTATACCTAAGTTAAATAAAACAGTTTATTTAAAGGGCGAACCCGTACAAATAACTGTTGCTATTACTAATACAGGGAATTTTGATGGTAAAGAAGTAGCCCAACTATACATTCAGGATATTTCGGCCAGTTTATCACGCCCCGTAAAAGAACTCAAAGGTTTTGAAATGGTATCGCTTAAAAAAGGAGAAACCAAAACCGTAAACTTTACGCTAACAGATACCGAACTTGGCTTTTACAACAACGACGGTGACTTCCTGACAGAACCGGGAATATTTAAAATATTTGTAGGCACAGCCAGCGATAATGTACAGGAATTGCAATTTGAACTTAAATAAACAAATTAATATAAGAGGCTGCTCATACTTTATAAGTGCCATCTGCATCAAACATTTGCTATCATGAAAAAAATAAACAATAACAAATTTATAAAAGTGCCGTTGCTTACAGCACTTGTGCTTGCATCTTTAGGAACTAAAGCCGCAACCGGTCATGTGGGAGATCCTCCTGTACTAAAAATTGAAGGGCTGGAATTTAGCGACCTTAACCGTAACGGTAAGCTTGATAAATATGAAGATTACCGCCTTAGCCTTGAAGAACGCATTAATGATTTGGTAAGCCAGATGACCGATGAAGAAAAGGCAAACTTTTTAACAGGGACAGGAAAACCCGGTAATGATGGGTTAACAGCCGTGATAGGATCTGTAGAGGGGCGTGTACCCGGTGCTGCCGGAGTTACATATGCTATAGAAAGGCTTGGCATTCCCGGTGTAACCCTTGCCGATGGCCCTGCAGGATTGCGCATAAAACCTGTTCGTGATAATGATGCCAATACGTATTACTGTACCGCTTTCCCTGTAGGCACATCGCTTGCCAGTACCTGGAATACAGCACTTATAGAAAGTGTGGGTACCGCCATAGGCAGCGAAACAAAAGACTATGGTGTTGATGTGCTCCTTGCCCCTGCCCTTAATATTCATCGTAACCCGTTGTGCGGCCGTAATTACGAATATTATTCTGAAGACCCTTTAATATCAGGCAAAATTGCCGCCGCAATGGTAAGGGGCATACAGAGTAATGGTGTGGGTACAAGTATAAAACACTTTGCAGCAAACAATCAGGAAACAAGCCGGTTTTCTATTAACGAACACATAAGCAAAAGGGCACTACGCGAAATTTACCTGCGCAATTTTGAAATTGCCATAAGAGAGTCGCAACCCTGGACGGTTATGAGCAGCTACAATCTTATAAACGGTACATATACATCTGAAAGGAAAGATTTACTTACCGATGTGCTTCGTGACGAATGGGGATACAAAGGCATTGTTATGACCGACTGGTATGGTGGTTATGCCGCTCTAACAGCATTAGTGGGCAGAACGAGCGATGTAACCACACAATTAACTGCCGGTAACGACTTGCTTATGCCGGGCATGAAAGAGCAAAGGGCATCTATTATAGAGAACCTTAAAAGTGGCAAACTAAGTAAGGAAGCTGTTGATGCCTGCGTAAAAAGAATGTTGGAACTGGTAATGAAATCACCAACTACAAAAAAAATTCCGTACAGCAATAAACCTAATCTTACTGCTAATGCAGCCATAACCCGCAGTGTTGCTACAGAGGGTATCATACTCCTAAAAAATGAGGGCAATGCCTTGCCTTACACAAGCAAAACAAATTCGGTTGCTGCATTTGGGGTTACGTCGTATGCCTTTATTTCGGGCGGTACAGGCAGTGGCGATGTTAACGAAGCCTATACAGTATCGCTGCTTGACGGACTTAAAAATGCAGGTTATAAAGTAGATGAACCCCTTAGGGCAATATACCAGCCTTATACAGATAAAGTAAAAGGCATAGAAGATGCCCGACGCAAAAAAGAAGGCAAACTTACCACCCACAAAAGGTTACCCGAAATGGGATTTACAACAGCAGAGCTTAATGAAAAAGCAGCATTCGACGATCTTGCTATTATTACCATAGGCCGTAATAGTGGCGAAGGCAGTGACCGTGTGGTGGATAACGACTTTAACCTGGGCGAAGATGAGCATAAATTAATAGAAGATGTAGCGAAAGCCTTTCATGCCAAAGGTAAAAAAGTGGTAGTGATACTTAACATTGGCGGGGTTATAGAAACTGCAAGCTGGAAAGATAAGGTAGATGCCATACTCCTGGCATGGCAGCCGGGACAGGAAGGCGGTAACTCTGTAGCCGATGTTTTTGGCGGAAAAGTTAACCCGTCTGGAAGGCTTACCATGACATTTCCTGTAAAATATGAAGACACTCCATCGGCAAAAAACTGGCTGGGTACGCCAAAAGAAGCCCCTAAAGACGTAAACTATCAGGAAGGTATTTATATAGGTTACCGCTATTATGATACTTTTAAAGTAAAACCGTCGTTTGAATTTGGTTTCGGGAAATCATACACCAGTTTTGATTATAGTACTGTAAAGTTATCATCTAAAACATTTAACGATAATGTAACCGTATCTGTAACGGTAAAAAACACAGGCAAAGTTGCCGGTAAAGAGGTGGTACAACTATATGTTTCGGCACCTGCCAAAACGTTGGATAAACCTAAGCAGGAACTTAAGGCTTTTGGTAAAACCAAAACACTTGCGCCGGGCGAAAGTGAAACGCTAACTTTTACATTAACAGCAAAAGACATTGCATCGTTTACAGAAAGCAAAAGCGCATGGATTGCAGAGGCCGGAAGCTATACAATTAAAGCATCTGCCTCATCGGCTGCAGCCGGAAAAACAGTTACGTTTACTGTCCCGAAAGAAATTGTAGCCGAAAAAGTACATGACTCTTTTGCAGCAGATGTAAAATTTGAAGATTTAAAACCATAGTGAAATTAATATTATCACCATATAAAAGGCCTGGTTTCTACTGTAAATCCAGGCTTTTGTATAATCATTCAAAAAAAATTTAAAGAATGGCAACACGATTTTGAACAGGTTGACATTATTTATAAACAAATAATAATTATTATATCTCTTGAATATTAGTAAACTAATCTGATAACATTAAACATATTATCATCAATAAATTTTGTAAGAATTTTTTAACAAAATTAAATATGTTTCTTTTAAAAAAGCAGGCGTATTATTTTTTTGCTAAATATTGCACCATCACATTCCACTATTAAAAAAAGTAGTAATTTAGATTAAGAAATTAAATCTAAAAATGCACGAAAAAGTAATAGTAGGAAGCGAAGAATGGTGCTCCTTCCCGGAACTTGGAATACCCACCATTAAAGCACGTGTAGACTCTGGCGCAAAAACATCGGCACTGCATGCCATAAACATTGCCCCTTTTGAGAAAGATGGAGAAAACTGGGTAAAGTTTGACATAAATCCTATACAAAATAACTCTAAAACCGTTATACATTGCCAGGCTCCGCTGGTAGATAAGCGTGTGGTAAAAAGCAGCAGCGGCTACCGTGAACAGCGTTATGTTATAAGGTCGCAGATACAGGTGGGCGAAATTAACTGGGAAGCAGAATTTACGCTAACCAACCGTGACTCTATGGGTTTCAGGATGCTTTTAGGCCGCGAAGCAATGAGCGGAAGATTACTGGTAGACCCCGAACAAAAATACTTATTGGGCCAGCCAACACGCGAAAAACTACTCGAATATTACGAAAAAGGCGAAGAGCCCAAGCGCGGCCTGCGCATAGGTGTGCTTGCCAGCAACCCGGAACTGTACAGCAACAAGCGCATCATGGAAGCCGGAGAAGCCCGCGGCCACGAAATGCATTTTTTAAACCTTAAGTACTGCTACATGAAGCTGGATGCTGATACTCCTGAAATACACTACAGGGGCGGCCGCGTACTTAATGATTTTGATGCTGTTATACCCCGCATACGCCCAAGCATGACGTTTTACGGCTGTGCATTAACGCGCCACTTTGAAGCACTTAAGGTATTTTGCTTAAACTCTGCAATGGCTATAAGCCAAAGCCGCGACAAATTATATTCGCTACAATTACTGCTTAACAGCGGTATAGATATCCCTACTACAGGTTTCGCTAATTCTCCGCTTGATACTAACGACCTTATTAAAATGGTAGGTGGTTCCCCGCTTATTGTTAAACTGTTAGAAGGTACGCAGGGTAAAGGAGTAGTACTTGCCGAAACTAAAAAAGCCGCAGAGAGCGTTATAAATGCTTTTAAAAGCCTAAATGCCAATATATTAGTTCAGGAATTTATAAAAGAGGCTAATGGTAAAGACATTCGCTGTTTTGTTATAGACGGCAAAGTAGTAGCTGCTATTCAGCGTGAAGCGTTGCCGGGAGAATTCCGTGCTAACATTCACCTTGGCGGTACAGCCTCTATAATTAAGGTTACTGCCGATGAAAAGCGTATTGCCATAAGGGCTGCCAAAGCCATGAACCTGAAAGTGGCGGGTGTAGATATCATCCGCTCGGCAAAAGGGCCATTACTATTAGAAGTAAACTCATCGCCGGGACTTGAAGGTATTGAAGGCGCAACCCATAAAGACATTGCCGGAGAAATGATACGTGCCATAGAACGTAACTTTAAATGGACTAACGTAGTATAACTAATTATGATTGTAGCCACTGTAATAATAGCTTTTGTTGCCATAATCCATATTTATATAATGTGGCTCGAAATGTTTGCATGGACTACACTAGCAAGAAAAGTTTTTCGTACTTTACAACCAGATATGTTTGAGAAAACAAAGTCTATGGCGGGAAATCAGGGGCTTTACAATGGCTTCCTGGCAGCAGGGCTTATATGGTCTTTATTAATAAATGATGCTGAATGGAGTGCTAATATTGCCTCATTTTTTCTGGGCTGCGTTTTAGTGGCCGGAATATATGGAGCAGCCACAGTGCAGAAAAAAATATTATATGTACAGGCAGTCCCTGCTATAGTGGGGCTGCTTGCTAATTATTTTAAAATATAGCGAAGATGAAAAATAAAGGGTTGCTCATACTAATGCTCGCAGGAATGGTGGTTGTAATTGTGGGTGCTTTATTCAGGATAATGCACTGGCCGGGTTCAACAGTTATACTTATTGCCGGCCTTGCTGCCGAGGTTATAGCACTTGCTAAATTGGTTATCAGGTCACTAATGGCTCCGTCGCCTACTAAAAATAATAAAATATGATTCAAAAAATTACATTTATAGCTTTTACACTACTACTCTCTTTTTTTACTAATGCACAGGAAAAAACATGCTCAAAATTTAAGGAGGGAACTTTTAAAGTAACCGACCCCACCAGTAAAAAAATATGCTACATAACCCGTAAGGGCAACGTGCAGACTGAAAAAATGGAAAATGCCGAAGAGGTATATGATTTTGATATTGTGTGGATAGATGACTGTACGTATACCGTTAGCCCTACCCCTGCCACAGCAGCACGCATTAAAGATATTAATAAGGCGGGTACTATGACGGTTATGATTACACGGGCAAAAGACAGCTCTTATGTGCAACGCATAAAAATTGCTAACAAACCTAAATTTAGGCGTGAGGATAAAGTGTACCTGGTTAAAAATGAAGAAAATAAAGGCTGATTACTGTCTTATTTCCCTCCCTTTATTGTCCGTTTTACATAGTATCGGGATAGATTGTAACTTTTATCTTTGATAAAAAATCTATGGCTAAAGTTAAACTTTCAGATTCAGATTTGGTTACACAATATATTACAACCTCAGCACATCCTTTAGCCGATGTGATGCAGGCTTTGCGCGAAGTAATTTTAAGTACTGATGAAGGTATCAGCGAACAAATAAAATGGAACTCACCAGCCTTTTACTACAATGGCGTTATGGCTAGTTTTAATGCCAAAGAATACAAACGCGATATTGTAGTTTTTAACCTTCGCAAAAACAATTATATTCTTCTTATTTTTCCAACAGGGGCAACTATAAATGATACTTCAGGATTATTTGAGGGCAGTTATGCCGATGGCCGCCGTATGGTAACCATAACCGGTATGGATAATCTTACTTCTAAAAATGACGATCTTCAAACTGTGCTGAGGCAATGGCTGGCACAGGTAGAAAAGCCTTAACAAAATTAAGATTATCAGTAATATTTTAAGGCAAGGTTAACCTATAATCTACAGTTACTTACTGCGTTATTTTGTAAATTGTACCTACAATTTAAACTGTAACAAAAATGGCAACAGAAAGCAATATACTCCTAAGCCCCCTACAGCATTTTAGCAACCGCATCGTGATGGCTCCCATGACCCGTTCGCGTGCGATAGATAATATCCCAAACGACCTGATGGCTGAATACTACAGCCAACGCGCAACGGCAGGGCTAATTATTACGGAGGGGACTTCCCCATCGCCTAACGGGCTTGGCTACCCACGTATTCCGGGAATTTTTAGTGAAGAACAAATTGAAGGATGGAGAAGAACCACCGATGCCGTACATGCTAAAGGCGGTAAGATATTTATACAGTTTATGCATGTAGGACGCGTAGGCAGTTACGAAAATTTACCTGAGGGAGCTACACTGGTTGCGCCATCGGCTATTTCAGCTTTTGGAGATATGTTTACTGACACTAAGGGTATGGTAAAAACCGATACTCCCGAAGCAATTACACCAGATAGCATTAAAGATACCATTGCTGAATTTGTTCAGTCGGCGAAAAATGCTATTGCTGCAGGCTTTGATGGTGTGGAATTACACAGTGCCAATGGCTACTTACTGGAGCAATTCTTAAACCCGAATGCCAATACCAGAACTGATGAATACGGCGGCAGCATTGAGAACCGTGCCCGTTTTGTTATTGAGGTTACTAAAGCTGTGGCAGATGCTATTGGCAAGGATAAAACCGGTATACGTTTTTCGCCTTATAATGATTTTAATACCATGCCCCCGTATGACGAAGTATATGAAACATACGAATACCTTGCAAAAGAGATGAATAAAACAGGTATTCTATACATTCACCTGTTAGATGGTGCAGCACGAAAACAGCAAAAAGGGTTAGAACTTATATCGGCAATGCGCGCTTATTTTAATGGAATATTAATCCTTAATAGTGGCTATACAAAAGAAAGGGCAACTGCTGCCATAGAAAGTAACGAAGCCGATATGGTATCATTTGGCAACTTGTATATCAGCAACCCCGACCTGGTAAACCGTTTTGAGAACGACCAGTATCTTACACAGGCAGAAGAAAGCACGTTTTATACACCCGGCGAAAAAGGCTATACAGATTATCCTGTTTACAAAGAGTAATATTTACCCCGTAGAGACGCATTAAATGCGTCTCGCACAATGAAAACTGAATTATAGCACGAGAGACGCATTCAATGCGTCTCTACGGGAAATTTATGTGGTCAATTCTGAAATCAAAAATCTGAAATAGGATTATTCAATAACACTATCATCAAGATGCAGGTTATTTAAAAATGCAATGGTATTTTCTATATCGTAATGAAGTATACGGTCTTCGGTAACTAAAGGCACTTCTTCGCGATAAGATTTAATGAACATCTCGATGAAATCACTTGATTTCAATGGCCTCCTGAATTCTAATGCCTGGGAAGCATTCATAAGTTCTATTGCCAATATACGCTCCAGGTTTTCCATAATACGCAATGCTTTGGTAGCAGCGTTAGCACCCATACTCACGTGGTCTTCCTGGCCGTTGCTCGATACTATACTATCTATACTTGCAGGGGTAGCAAGTTGCTTATTCTGGCTCACAATGCTCGCCGCAGTATATTGTGGAATCATAAAGCCGGAATTAAGTCCGGGGTTGCTGACAAGGAATGGCGGCAGGCCGCGCAACCCTGATATAAGCTGGTAGGTACGCCTTTCGGATATACTACCAAGTTCGGCAAGGGCAATGCCTAAAAAGTCGAGTGTTAAGGCAAGTGGCTGCCCGTGGAAATTACCACCGGAGATGATCTCATCGCTTTCAACAAATATATTTGGGTTATCGGTTACCGAATTGATCTCGGTTTTAAATACTTTTTTCACATAATCTATAGTATCCTTGGTAGCGCCATGCACCTGCGGTATACAACGGAAAGAATACGGGTCCTGAACGTGCTGTTTAGGCTGTGCAATGATCTCACTGTCTTCAAGCAAATCGTTAAACCTGCGGGCCGTAATAATTTGCCCTTTGTGTGGGCGAATCATGTGTATGTGCTCATTAAACGGCTCTATACGGCCATCAAAACCTTCAAGGGAAACGGCAGCAATAACATCTGCCAGATAGCAAAATTTAGTACTTCTTAGCAATACATGAACACCATAAGCACTCATAAACTGGGTACCGTTAAGCAGTGCCAAACCTTCTTTCGATTTAAGGACAATAGGTTCCCATCCCATTTTTTGCAGCACTTTATGTGCAGGCTGGCGGAAACCATCTGCATATACTTCGCCCTCCCCTAAAAGAGGCAAAGAAAGGTGTGCCAGCGGTGCAAGATCGCCCGAGGCTCCCAGTGATCCTAATGTATATATTACAGGAAGGATGTCGTTATTATAAAAATCGATAAGCCTTTCTACCGTTACTAACTGCACACCGCTATGGCCGTAGCTAAGCGACTGTATTTTAAGCAGCAGCATGATCTTTACCACCGCTCCGGGTACTTCATCCCCTGTACCGCAGGCATGCGATTTTACAAGGTTTTCCTGTAATTTAGAAAGGTCGTCGTTAGATATCTTGATGTTGTAAAGCGAGCCAAAACCGGTATTGATACCGTAGATGGGCTTATCATTATCCAGCATTTTGTTATCGAGGTAGTTGCGGCATTTTTCTATGTTGGCGCGTGCCTCTTCAGAAAGAGCGAGTTTTTTATCCTGCGAAAGGATATCGTTCACGGTTTCAAGAGATAAGATGTCGCTGCTGATATAATGTATAGTATCCATGTTTAGGCTGTGGTTTAGAATCCGCAAAATTCACTAATTCGCAAGTAAAAAACAACATTTTTAGCAATTTTTCATTTTTGCCTGCATTCTGCTTCTATTTTAAGATAGGCTTTGCCCAAATAATTAATAACATCTGACGCTGTAAATGCCTGATGCCCCGTCTCTGTAACTGCAATATCGGCGGTAAGCCCGTGCAGGTAAACGCCCAGTACTGCTGCATCTGCCGCTACATACCCCTGCGCAAGAAGCCCGGTTATAATACCGGTAAGCACATCGCCCGTGCCACCGGTTGCCAAAGCTGCATTACCTGTAGAATTTATATACACACTATTGCCGTTAACAATAAAGGTATGGGCATCTTTAGCCACAATAACCAATTTATACTGAGTTGAAAAAGCTTTTGCTTTTTCCAGCTTATCAAAATCGTTATCCCATTTGCCTAAAAGGCGTTCCAGTTCTTTGGGGTGCGGGGTCAGGATGCTGTTCTCCGGTAGGTGTTCCAGCCATTCTTTATTGTATGATAAGATGTTGAGCGCATCGGCATCTATTACCATCGGTACAGTGGCAAGTTTTAAAAAATCATGGATGGCCTGCTGGGTTTCAGGATGCTGCCCAATACCGGGGCCTAACCCTACAGCTTTGGGCTGCAATTCGAAACCTATTTTTGTAATATGCTCATCGCCATCAGTAAGTGCCATAGCCTCGGGGAAAGAAGACTGTATAATTTCGTACCCACATTTAGGCAGGTATGCCGTTACCAGTCCGCATCCCGACTTTAAAGCAGCCTTTGCCGAAAGGCACACCGCACCTATTTTACCATAACTACCACCTATAATTAATGCATGCCCCTGTGTGCCCTTATGTGCATGGGGTTTTATGGGGCGGTAACGTTTTTCAATCTGGTGGCTATCTATAAACTCGTAATAAGACGGGGTGTCATGTATAAATTGCTTGTCTATGCCTATGTTTAATATTTCTACACGGTTTATATAATCACTATTGCCTGCCATGTAAAAGGCAAGCTTTGGGAACATGAATGTTAAAACAATATCGCTCTGTACTGCAAACTCAGTAGGCTTATCCATATACATACCCGATGGTACATCTATAGATATAATAGTGCCCTGGCAACGGTTTATCCTGTCGATAACGGTTACCACACTTTCAGGCAGGTCTCGGTTCATCCCAATACCAAATAATGCGTCGATATAAACAAGTTTTCCCCTTTTAAAATCGTAAACTTCGCCGGTGTTATAAGCTATATTGTTTTCTTCTATATGCTTTAAGGCAACTTCATATTCGGGGGTGGGCCTTCCGGCATCTTCTATAATATCCAGTATAAGCGGATACCCGTCTTCCTTAAGCAGCCGGGCAACCACAAGCCCGTCGCCACCATTGTTACCCCGCCCGCAAAAAACATGAAAAGTGGTCTCTTTATCGGCAAAATGTTTTTTAAGCCACAAAAAAACTTCAAAAGCGGCCCTTTCCATAAGCTGGATGGATGTAATACTCTGGTTGGTAATTGTTATTTTATCAGCCTCACGTATGTTTATTGTGTCAAAAATCTTCATTTACCAGTCAATTTGTTGTATTAATAAAATATCCGTAAAAAGCCCCAGTAAACTTGGGCAGCTATGTAAATTTATTACATTTGTAAGTATATGATGGCTAATAGCAACAAATATTTAACTACAATAACCCCTACCTCTACAGGGGCTGTAAATATTTCTATTACCACAACTACGATCACCCCAATTGGGGTATAATAATTACATATAGACCGCGTGCCATGGTTATTTATACAAATAGCTTAAACCCCCATGTACACTAATAACAAACCTACTCCCATGAACATTATAAAATTTGGCGGAACATCTGTTGCCAATGCCCAAAATATATCGCTTTGTATAAATATTGTTAAACAAAAAAAGCAAACTGCCCCTGTTGTTGTGGTAGTTTCTGCCCTTGGCGGAGTGACCGATTTACTGCTTGCTGCCGCCATAAGCGCGTCAGAAAAAAGTGAGGAGTACAAACCCGTACTTGAAAAAGTTGAAGCACGCCACCTTGAGGTCATTAAAACGTTAGTGCCTGCAACGGGGCAAAGCAGCGTTTTAAGCCATGCCAAAAGAGAACTGAACCGCCTTGAAACATTGTTAGACGGTTGCTTCCTGCTTGGCGAATTATCTGAACGTACTAAAGATCTTATACTGTCGTTTGGCGAAGTGCTTTCGTCTTACATTATATCGGAGGTTTTAAAGGCACAAGGCGAAGATGCCTCGCTTGCCGATAGCCGAGACCTGATAAAAACCAACAGCCGTTTTGGTAAAGCGGTGGTTAATTTTGAAGTTACCAATGCGCTTATTGCAGAATATTTCTCTACAAATAAGCACGACATTACTGTAATGCCCGGCTTTATTGCACAGGCCGGCGACGGTCACACCACTACCCTGGGCCGTGGTGGAAGCGATTATACCGCTGCCATTGTAGCCGCCGCGCTTGATGTGGAAAGTCTTGAAATATGGACTGATGTGAACGGTATTTATACCGCCAACCCTAAAATTGTAAAACAGGCCGAACCGATACCTTACATTACGTTTGAAGAGGCTATGGAACTTTCGCATTTTGGTGCTAAAGTACTCTACCCTCCTACCATTCAGCCGATATTAAATAAAGATATTACGCTTCATATAAAAAATACTTTTGAGCCCGATGCCCACGGTAGCACCATAAACAAAGTGCCCGAGGTAAAGAGCGGTAACCCTATTCGCGGTATTAGTAATGTAGATGATGTTACCCTGATAACTCTTGAAGGCCCCGGTATGGTGGGTGTGGCAGGTTTCTCTAAACGACTGTTTGAAGTAATTTCTAAAGAGAACATTAACGTGATATTTATTACTCAGGCATCGTCTGAGCATTCCATCTGTCTGGGTATTGTGGAGGCTGAAGCCAAAAAAGCACAGGCTGCCATTGATGCCGAATTTGATTTTGAGATTAAGCAGCTTAAAATATATCCCGCCATTATAGAGAATGGCCTTTCAATTATCGCCGTAGTTGGCGAGAATATGAAAAACCACCAGGGATTGAGCGGACGTATGTTTAGCACGCTTGGTAAGAACAATATAAACATAAGGGCGATTGCACAGGGCGCTTCTGAAAGAAATATCTCTGCAGTTATTGATAAAAAAGATGTTAAGAAAGCACTTAATACCTTGCACGAAACTTTTTTTGAAGATGCTACCATTCAGCTTAACCTTTTTGTAATGGGCGTGGGTAATGTGGGCGAAAAATTCCTTGACCAGATAAAATCGCAGTATAGCTATCTTAAGGATAATTTAAGGATTAATGTGCGTATTGTGGGGCTCTCTAACTCCCGCAAAATGTATTTTGATGAAGAAGGCATAGACCTTGAAGGATTCAAACCGCTTCTTGAAACCGGCGAAGCTACCAGTACCAATGGCTTTATTAGCAAAATAAAAGAGCTTAACCTGCGCAACAGTATTTTTGTAGATAATACGGCAAGCGATACCGTTGCAGCTACATACGCAGAATATTTAAAGAATAGCATTGCCGTGGTTACATGTAACAAAGTAGCTTGCTCATCTGAATATGCTAATTACAAACACCTTAAAAACCTGTCGAGGCAATATAATGCGCCATTCCTCTTCGAAACCAATGTGGGTGCCGGATTACCCATTATAGATACGCTTAAAAACCTTATTGCCAGTGGCGACCGGGTACATAAAATACAGGCGGTGCTTAGCGGCAGCCTTAACTTTATATTTAATAATTTTGGCGAAAACACTCCGTTTGTAAACGTCGTAAAGCAAGCTATGACGGAAGGTTACACGGAACCCGACCCTAAGATTGACCTTAGCGGGATTGACGTAAAGCGCAAACTTGTTATACTTATCCGCGAAAGCGGGTATGAGATGGAAATTGACGATATAGACACTATTTCGTTCCTGCCGGATGAATGCCTGGCAACAACTAATAACGATAATTTTTTACAGTCGCTGGTTAACAATGCTGCGCACTTTGATGCTTTGTATAAAAGAGCTCATTTAAATGGCGACCGACTTAAATTTGTTGCGTCGTTCGAGAATGGCAAGGCAAATGTGGGACTGCAGTTTATCCCTCTAACCCACCCGTTCTATAACCTTGAGGGTAAAGATAACATTGTGCTGTTTTACACCGATCGTTATGCCGACCAGCCTCTAATTATAAAAGGTGCAGGTGCAGGTGCGGCAGTAACAGCATCGGGTATTTTTGCAGATGTGATAAGGATTGGGAATAAGTAAAAATTAGATTAAACCACGAATTTCACGAATTAGCACAAATTTTTGCCCGTTCTAAACTGAATTGGTGTAATTCGTGCAATTCGTGGCTAAAAATATCATGAACGAGATACAACTATTTTGCCCTGCTACCATAGCTAACGTTTCCTGCGGGTTCGACGTGCTTGGCCTTTGCCTGGAAAGTGTGGGCGATACCATGACGGTTACCAAAACTCCTGAAAAAGGAATCAGGATAACAGAGATCATTGGTGCCGACCTCCCGTTGGAGACAGAGAAAAATGTGGCGGGTGTTGCAGCTTTGGCTTTAATTGAAGCCTTAGACCCTGACTTTGGTTTTAGCATTAGCATTACAAAAAATATAAAAGCAGGTAGTGGTATAGGCAGCAGTGCTGCCAGTGCTGCGGGTGCGGTATTTGGCATTAACCACTTACTTGGCAGCCCGCTAAGCACAAAAGAACTTGTGCAGTATGCCATGCAGGGCGAAAAACTGGCAAGTGGTACCGCCCATGCCGATAATGTAGCCCCTGCCCTTTTGGGTGGTTTTACCCTTGTGCGCAGTTACGACCCGCTGGATATTATTGCTATTAAATCGCCGACAGAATTGTACGCTACCGTAATCCATCCGCAAATAGAACTTAAAACTAAAGATGCGCGATCTGTACTAAAAGAGAATATCAGCCTTAAAAAGGCGACCATACAATGCGGTAACCTGGGCGGGTTAATCAGTGGTTTATACACCGGCGATTACGACCTTATAGGACGGTCACTTCATGACGAGCTCGTTGAGCCGGTTCGTAGTATCCTTATCCCGAAATTTGACGAGCTCAAGGCAGCAGCTATTGCAGCAGGCGCTTTAGGCGGAGGGATATCCGGCAGCGGGCCATCGGTATTTGCATTGTCCAAAGGATTAACTACTGCAAAAAGAGCCGGGCAGGTAATGGCTGCCATAATGAAAGACACAGGAATCCCGTTTGAAGTGCATGTATCGGCAATAAACCCGGAGGGGATAAAAATAATACACGTGCAATAATTTAATATCTAAATCTTTTATTATGAATTCTAAACTAACTTTAACAATAGACGAAGAGGTACTGAAGGAAGCTAAAGAGTTTGCTAAGCAGCAGAATTGCAGTTTATCTGACATTGTCAGTAATTATTTGAAGCACATAACATCCGAGCAAAATGATAATGAAAAAGATGAGGAAACTCAGCAAATAAAACCGTAGCTGATAAAGCGAACAAAATATTATTAAAGATCAGGGAGCGCTATTATTTGTTGCCCTAACATTTTACAATCATGAAATACTACAGTTTAAATAATCCATCGCATAAAGTATCCTTTAAGGAAGCTGCCATAACCGGCATTGCGCCCGATAAAGGCCTTTACTTCCCGGAAAGCATACCACAGCTTGATGCTGATTTTATAGAGAATATAGAAAATTATACCGGGGCAGAGATTGCCTATAAAGTAATTGCCCCATTTATAGGCGACGAAATTCCGGAAGACAGACTGAGACAAATCGTTGAGGAAACATTGTCGTTTAATTTCCCATTAGTTGAAGTTGAGGAAGATGTGTATGCGCTGGAGTTATTCCACGGGCCTACTATGGCGTTTAAAGATGTGGGTGCACGCTTTATGTCGCGCTGCCTTAACTACTTTACAAAAGACGAAGCAGATAAAAAAATAACCATACTCGTAGCAACATCCGGAGATACCGGTGGCGCTGTAGCAAGTGGCTTTCTTGGTGTAGAGGGTATTAATGTAGTAATATTATACCCAAGCGGTAAAGTAAGCGATGTACAGGAAAAACAGTTAACCACACTCGGCCAGAATATTACTGCCCTTGAGGTAGAAGGCACATTTGACGATTGCCAGGATATGGTAAAAAAAGCATTCCTTGATGAAGAACTTAAAGACGTGAGCTTAACATCGGCCAACTCGATAAATATTGCACGTTGGCTGCCGCAAATGTTCTACTACTTTTTTGCCTACAAAGCTTTAAAGAAGGCCGGCAAGCCACTTGTTGTAGCAGTACCCAGCGGTAACTTTGGCAATATTTGCGCGGGTATGATGGCTAAAAAAATCGGGCTGCCCATTGCTCATTTTATAGCGGCTACCAATGCCAATGATACCGTGCCACGCTATATGGATACACAGGAATATACACCCAAAGGCACTATAGAAACGCTATCTAACGCTATGGATGTGAGTAACCCAAGCAATTTTGTACGCATACTGGAGTTGTTCGGGAAGCAATTTGGGAAGCTTGATGAAGAACTGACTTCATACAGTTTTACGGATAAGGAAACTATAGCTGCCCTGCAAAAAGTATATACCGAAGATGAATACCTGTGCGACCCGCATGGGGCTGTAGGGTACTTAGGCTTAAAAAAATATCTGGCAGATAAGCATGGTGAATACACAGGCGTGTTCCTTGAAACTGCCCACCCGGTTAAGTTTGCCGACAGTATTATTAAAAACCTTGCTATTGAAATCCCTATACCTGAGCAAATAAAAAGTGTTATGAATGGCGAGAAAAAAGTTATTGCTATAAATAGTTATGAAGGGTTGAAGGGATATTTGTTATCAGCGCAGTAGGTAGTATTAACAAAGACTATAAGAATTCATAAAGCCAAAACAGTTTAAATTTTGAATAGATAATTTCCTGCTACTTATATTACACACAAAGCAATCTGATAAATTAGGAATCACACGTTGCTGCAATTTCGTTAATAAATCATAATTGTTAAAATACAGATACATTGGTTGCGGTTTTTTCAATAAATTAGCGCAATCAAACTTTTACTTTACACATAAATGAAAAATACTGCGCTTACGCACATACACGAGGGCCTTGGTGCCAAAATGGTTCCGTTTGCGGGCTTCAATATGCCTGTACTTTATGAAGGAGTTAATGCAGAACACGACACGGTGCGCAACGGCGTGGGTGTTTTTGACGTATCGCACATGGGAGAATTTCTTTTAAGCGGCCCTAAAGCATTAGACCTGATACAAAAAGTTACCAGTAACGATGCCTCTCAGCTTACTATTGGCAGGGCACAGTATTCTTGTTTACCTAACCTTATTGGCGGTATTGTAGACGACCTTATTGTGTACAAACTTAAAGAAGAAGAATATTTGCTTGTTGTAAATGCAAGTAACATAGATAAAGACTGGGAATGGATATCGTCTCATAACGATCTTGACGTTACCATGCGCAACCTTAGCGATGATTATTCGCTGCTTGCCATTCAGGGGCCTATGGCTATGGAGGCAATGCAATCGTTAACATCTATAGACCTTGCCGCCATTAAGTATTACCATTTTGAAGTGGCCGATTTTGCAGGTATAGAGCATGTAATTATTTCAGCTACAGGATATACCGGTAGTGGTGGCTTTGAGATTTATGCAAAAAACAGCGAGATAGAACAAATTTGGAACAAAGTATTTGAGGCAGGCGCCGCTTATGACATTAAGCCTATAGGCCTTGCTGCCCGCGATACGTTACGTTTAGAGATGGGCTTTTGCCTTTATGGTAACGATATTAACGATACAACATCGCCTCTTGAAGCAGGTTTAGGATGGATAACCAAGTTTAATAAAAATTTCGTAAATTCAGAATCTCTAAAGCAGCAAAAAGAAGTTGGTGTAAGCCGCAAGCTTATAGGCTTTGAACTAACCGAAAGAGGTGTGCCACGCCACGATTACGAAATTGTAGATGCCGAAGGTACTGTTATAGGTATTGTAACATCGGGCACTATGGCACCTTCACTTAACAAAGGTATTGGCATGGGTTATGTACCAACCGAATATGCTGCACCGGGAAGCGAAATATTTATTCGCATTCGTAAAAACGATGTGGCTGCAACGGTAGTAAAACTACCTTTCTATAAAAAAGAAGAAAAAGAATAGTATGAAAAAAATAGCTGTATTGGCCTTTTTTTGCTCCCTACAGGCAATGGCACAGGGGCAGGAAAAGGCATGCAGCGTTTTTAGCCGCATTAATGATGTGCTGCAAACCAGGCATTATAAACCAAAACCGGTAGACGACAGCCTTTCGGTTTATGTCTACACTACAGTAATGGAGCAGCTGGACGATAACAAAATATTGTTTTTAGCCCAGGAAAATGCGTTGTTGGAAAAACATAAGTACAAAATAGACGATTACCTTACCGGTAAAGACTGTGCTTTTTTTGGAGATTTTGTAGCTTCATATAAAAAAGCACTGGAGCGCAACAAAAGATTTGTAGAAGAAATTGCCAAAGAACCCCTCTCCTACAATTCTAAAGACACCATTTTTTACAGCAAAAAAACATTCCCCTACCATTCTGACCCGGAACGGATTAAAAAATTTTTGCGCAAGAAAATAACCTTCGATATACTGGAGGACATATCTATGCTTAGTAAAAACAAAGATTCACTTCGCGGTAAAGTGGCCGGGCTTTTTGAAGCATCTAAAAATAAAGTTATAGACACTTACCTCTGCCGTGTAAACAGTCAGCTTAACCCGTCGGAAGGATTTGACGAGAGTATGTACAACAGGTTTTACTCGGTATTCTGTTCGTATTTCGACCCGCATTCCACTTATTTTAATTATAACGAAAAAGCGTCTTTTGTATCATCAATCTCTACCGAAAATTATTCGCTTGGCATTTATGTAAGCCAAAACGAAAAAGAAGAGATCGTTGTGGAAGAAGTGGTTCCAGGAGGGCCGGCCTTTGGCACTAAAAAAGTTGAAAAGGGCGACAAGATTATAAAGCTCGCTGCAAACGATACGGAATATACGGTATCATGCGCATCTATGGAGGCCATAAACAATATTGTAAGCAGCGATAATTACAAAAAAGTAGACCTCACCATGCGTAAAAAAGATGGTACGCTGTACAACGTTAGCCTGGAAAAACAAATTATGAAAGCCGATGACCACACTGTTTACAGCTTTATACTGGGCGAAGGCAAACAAAAAACAGGCTACATAAAAATACCAAGCTTTTATACCGCTTTTGAAAATGGCGACCAAAATGGAGGTGTTGCCGATGACGTGGCTAAAGAGGTGGCTAAACTTAAAAAAAGCGAGATAAGCGGCCTTATTATAGACCTGCAATATAATGGTGGCGGCTCTATGGACGAGGTTATCCGTATGGCGGGCATGTTTATTAGCTTTGGCCCTATAGCAGTAGTAACTGACAGGAATATGCAATATAACACCATTCGCGATTATAACCGCGGCATGTTGTATAATGGCCCCATGATAGTATTAGTAAACGGTTTTACAGCATCTGCCAGCGAATTTTTTGCCGGTGTAATGCAGGATTATAACCGTGCCGTTATTGTGGGTACACCCACTGTAGGCAAGGCAACTATGCAAACCATACAACAACTGGACAACGACGACCCTAACGATTTTGTAAAAGTTACTATAGATAAGTTTTACCGCGTTACAGGTAAGAGCAGCCAGTACACAGGCATACTGCCGGATGTAGAGTTGCCTACTTTTTTTAACGATATGCTGCCCCGCGAAAAGACCATGCCTACTGCCCTAAAAAATGACAGTATAGACATTAGCCTGCGCTACAGCAAAATGCCCGATGAAATTTTAAAAGAGGCCGTGGTACTGAGCAAAGAACGTATAAATAAGAGTAAATCGCTTAATCACATAAAAGAGGTTAACACTAAAATTAACGGCGTTTATAAAAACCAGAAGCCACCACTACCTGTTACCTTTGACACCGTTTATGACGATGTGCATGTTACAGATAACCTGTGGAAAGAAATATCCGGCGAGATGGATAAGGAAAGCAGTGTAACTGTAACCCCGGTTACAGGTGCTGTTGAAACAGAGAAAGATTCGTTTTTAAAGACGGTTACAGAGTCTAAAGTAAAATCGGTACGGACAGACCCGTACATATTTGAGAGCCTGAAAATACTGCAGGACATGAACAATTATAAAAAGAGATAGCAGCAAAATTTGTGTTTGCAAAAACAACGAATAATTATAAATTTGTGCTGCAAATTATTTAACTATGGGAAGAGCGTTTGAATTTAGGAAAGCCAGGAAAATGAAACGTTGGTCGGCTATGGCCAAAACGTTTACAAGGATAGGTAAAGATATAGTAATGGCCGTTAAAGAAGGCGGGCCAAATGCCGAAACTAACTCCAGGCTAAGGGCGGTTATACAAAATGCCAAGGCAGCTAACATGCCTAAAGATAATGTAGAGCGTGCCATTAAAAAAGCATCTGATAAGGATACCGCAAATTTTAAGGAGGTATTGTTTGAAGGATATGCACCTCACGGCATTGCCATACTTATAGAAACCGCTACAGATAATAACAACCGTACGGTAGCAAACATCCGCAGTTATTTTAATAAATGTAATGGTACTATGGGTACGCAGGGATCTGTAGAATTTATGTTCGACCATACCTGTAACTTCCGTATTCCTGCCGAAGGCCGCGATGTTGAAGAGATGGAGCTTGAAATGATCGACTTTGGCGTAGAAGAGATTTTTGCCGATGAAGATGGCGGTATCGTTATGTATGCCCCGTTTGAAAGTTTTGGTGCCATCCAGAAAGAATTAGAGCACAGAGGTATTGAGATATTATCTTCAGGCTTTGAAAGGATTCCGCAAATTACTAAAGAACTTACCGAAGACCAGGTTGCTGATGTTGAGAAACTTCTTGAAAAAATTGAGGAGGACGACGACGTTATGAACGTGTACCACACTATGCAGGAGTAATACTTTTGCTTATATATTTATATTGAAGGCTGCCGTGAGGTGGCCTTTACTTTTTTTTAGAATGTGAGTTCCTGCAAGGTCTTTAAGACCTTGTAGGTATAATTATTTTCAATAGTTATTGTAAGGTTAAACCTACAAGGTCTTAGAAACCTTGCAGGTTAAGTACTACACTACATCCAAAAAACACCTAAAGCACTCGCTTAGCCCTGATTGCAGCGGCATCCTGCCAACCGCAGGGAGGCAGATAAAGCGGAAAGCAGGAACAGGGCTTATAAAATGCGCAAGCGTAGTGCTGCTTATAAAAACCTGAAATTCAACCCTAAACGAATGATCATGCAATTTATTACATATAAAATAGTATCTTTTTTTCATGAAACTGTAACATCTTAAGTTTCGCAACGTCATTAGTATAAACCAAGCAACCAAAGTTGAGTAACGCAAACCCGGATATAGATACATTAATAACCCTGTGCAGGCAGGGCAACCGCAACGCGCAGTTTGAGGTGTATAACCGCTATTATAAAACCATGTTTAACACGGCGCTGCGTATTGTTAAGGACAGCCACTGGGCCGAAGATATTATGCAGGAAGCATTTTTAAAGGCGTTTACCAAGCTGGATTCGTTTAAAGGCGAGGTTACTTTTGGCGCATGGTTAAAAAAAATTGTGGTTAACCAGACACTTGATAATTACAAGAAGATAAACAGGAATGCCATGGACAGCCTGGATGATATTTTGTATAAAGTAGAAGATGATGGTTATAAGGAAGAGGCAAAACTGGACTTTACTAATATGAAGGTTCAGCAGGTTATGGCGGCCCTGCAGTCGCTTAAAGAAAATTACCGTATTGCCCTTACCCTACTGTACATTGAAGGTTACGACCATGAAGAAATTAGTGAAATTATGGCTATTACCCCCGGTAACTGCCGCACTACCATAAGCAGGGCGAAGGAAAGCCTGCTAAAAAAACTGAATGCATGATGAAAAATGAAAAAGACAATTTAGACGAATTATTTAGCCATTTTGAAGGCCAATGGGATACTGATCATCCGGACTTAGGGCACCAGGAACGCTTTTTAAACAGGCTTGATGGTAAAAAGAAACAACGTTTTCCTTTTAAACTTGCAGCACCTGTAGCGGCAGCTGTTGCAATACTTATGGGTTTACTCATTGTTTTTAACCCTATGCAGAATAAAAATATGGCGCTCAATAAAATGTCGCCGCAGGCTAAGGAAACACAAATATATTTTTCTTCTATTATAGAAAAGGAACTCACAAAAGTAGAAAAAGAAAATAGCCCCGAAACTAAAAAGATCGTTCAGGATGCCTTAAACCACATGCAACTACTGGAAGCTGATTATAACAGGCTTACACTGGAACTACAGGAAAAGGGCGAGAACAAGAAAATTTTGCATGCCATGATTACTAACCTGCAGGTACGCATTGCATTTTTAGAAAAGGTATTGGTACAAATAGAAAATATTAAAAAGATTAAAGAAAGTCACCATGAAAACAATATTATATAAAATCCTGTTTGTTGTACTTATACTGCCCACTGTTATGATGGCAGGAAATACAAAAGGAAAATACAATAAAGAAAAACGTATAACCAAAGCCTACGTGGTAAATGGCAATGCCGGTACTACAATTGCTAACAGGTATGGCAGCGTTTATATTACAACCTGGGATGAGAACAGGACCGAAATTGATGTGCTTATTAAAGTTAGCGGCAATGATGAAGATGTTATTACAAAAAGGCTCGATGGCATAGATGTAGAATTTTCTGCATCAAAAGCATCTGTAACTGCCAAAACAGTAATAGCTAACTTTAGGGGCAGAAATGTAAATATAGAAATTAACTATACTGTAAAAATACCAAAAAATGGTACATTAGGCATTGCTAATCAATATGGGGCCATTAAATTAGGCAAGATTTATGGTGATATTAACCTTAGCTGCCAGTATGGAGAAGTTTCTATAGATGAACTTAATGGCGATACTAATAACCTAAAAATGCAGTACTGCAGTAGTGGCAAATTAAACTATTTTAAAAATGCCGACATCATTGCACAATATTCTGATTTTAATTTGGGAAAAGTTGGCACTTTACAGCTTGACAGCCAGTATAGCGATGTTATAGTTAATAATGCAGGTACAGTAAATTATAAATGCCAGTATGGCGACTTAATTGTACGATCTGCCGACAGGCTTACAGGCTCTGGAAGCTATTCAGACCTTTCTTTTGGGACAATAGACCAGCTTTTAAATATTACTACAAATTATGGCGACTTAACCGTATCTAAATTAGGCAGGCTGGTTAAAAACGTAACCATCGTTAATACTTATGCCGATGTAAAATTAAACTTTGACCCGGAAATTGCTTTTGATTTTGAATTTACAGGGTCTTATTCAGATGTGTCGGGTTTAAGCAATCTTAAAACATCTGAAAAGATAGAAAAGTCATCTACATATATCTATAAAGGGTACTATAAAACAAGTGGCGTAGGCCGTATATATGTTAAGTCTCAATACGGCGACCTATCTGTGGGCAAGAGTAACTAAGACAATAATAATTAGCAAAAGTCAATTTGAATTAATTGCAATCAGGGCTTTACAGTTCAGTCATCATCAATAATCATTAGTTCATTACGTTTAAATCAAATATTTAAACCCAATAAAAAGGCTCCTTTACAGGAGCCTTTTTATTGGGTAATTTAAAATTTATTTTAGCACTTTAATATCGCTTTCTTTAATATTGAATTTTTTAACCACGGCATCATAGTTACTATAATCAAATCTTGCAGAGCTATCATAACCCGGTAATATTACAACTCTAAATATCTGGTTGTTAATATATGTTGGTGTTTCCTGTAAATCGTAATTAGCATCTACGGTAAATAATATAGTTCCCTGGTCAAAATTAAAATCATAATCAATTTCATCTGCCCCGTTGTGTATCGTTCTTGGTATTAATTGCCATACAGGCGCATTATTAGCACCCGGATCAACTGTTCTTCTATAAACGAGTATCATATCTGCAGGTAAGATTTGAGGATTCAGGTCATATATTAAAGAATACATATTGATTGAAGAATCGTAAGCAAAATTTACCGGCCCTACCTGGAAAACCTCATTTTCTACAACCTGGTTAGCGGGAACTACGGCAACATCGTCATCATTATTACAACCCGTTAACGAAATAAGCCCAATAGCAGAAAAAAGTATAAGTATCTTTTTCATAATTTAAATTTTATGTATTATTATTAGTTACTAAGGTAGATTCAAAAAATGAGCCAGAAAATCGTTTTAGCTTAATTTTAATAAAATTTTATTTATCTACCTTTACCATATTATGAACACGAACCTCAATCTTTATATGGTTTTGCTGGGATGCACACCTCCCGGCAGGCTAACAGAGCAGCACGATATCTTTTTTGGGATAGGTAAATCAGTGCTTGATTTAAAACGCGATATGTATGCCTCATGGCCCGATGCAGGGCAGCTGCATGGAGACTCATGGAGGGCGGTAACACACGTAAATGGCTACCGGATATCTATTGTACCGAAAGAAGAAGCTACAGAACAACCCGAAAAATTATTCCTGATTAACCTGGGTGGTTACAAACCCGGCGAGTTTGAAGAATACCATTATAAAGCCCTTATAGTTGCAGATACTATGAGCAAGGCTATTAAAGAATCTAAAAAAACTATTTTTTACAAACATTATGGCTTTAAAGGTGCCGAAAGCCATATTGATGAAAAGTATGGCCTTGACGTAGATGATATGCATAAGGTGGAGGACATATTGCCCGCACACATGAAAGATAAATACCACATTAAAATTACCAAAACTGATGATGGCATTGAAGACGACTTGCACATTGGCTATTTAAAACTGGGTAAAGCTTTATAATTATACTACAATAATATTAGAGTTTTTTACCTCGCTTATCATAAATGTACTATGGGTACTGCCTATATGTTGTAGTGTTGTAAGCTTGGTTACCATAAACTCGCGATACTCCTCCATATTAGCTACAAATATTTTAAGTATATAATCATAATCGCCGCTAACATGGTAACACTCTAAAACCTCGTCAAGTTTAGTAACCTGCTGCTCAAACCTGGTAAGATATTCTTTAGTATGCTGTATAAGCTTTAAATGGCAAAAAACCACAAAGCCCTTATTTACTTTATTGCGGTTTACAACTGCAACATACTTATGCACAATACCCTCGCGTTCCAGTTTTTTTACACGCTCATATACGGCAGTAACCGAAAGGTTTAACTTTACAGAGAGCTCTTTTGTTGTCCTTGTGCTGTCTTCCTGCAACAGGTATATTAGTTTTTTATCGATTGCATCTAAAGCCATAAGATAAATTTTCGGTTCTTATTAGAGTTATTGGCAAGTTATAAATTTAAAATCTAACAAAATTAAATTTATTAGATTTATAATCTAACAACTCACATAATTGTTGATTTTAAAATTATTAAATCGTCAATTTGATATATAACAAACATAAACAACAAACGTGATGAAAAATTTTAACCCTGCCGATAATATACAAGACCTGCAATACTTTGGAGAATTTGGCGGTGTGAATCCATCAATTTCTGACTCATCCACTTATACCTTTCTTTCAGCAAAAACCATGTTTGACACCTTTGAGGGAAATGCCGATGGCTGCTATTTGTACTCACGCCATTCATCTCCCAGTAATTTATACCTTGGGCAGGCACTTGCAGCTATGGAAGGTACTGAGACTGCTAATGTAACAGCATCGGGCATGGGAGCCATAACTACCGCCCTGTTGCAGTTGTGCCATAGTGGTGATCATATAGTTTCCAGCCGCACAATTTATGGTGGCACCTATGCTTTCATGAAAAACTTTTTACCGCGTTTAGGGATTACTACAACTTTTGTTGACAGCACAAAATTAGAAGTTGTTGAAGCTGCTATTACATCTAATACCAAAGTTTTATTTTGCGAAACAGTAAGCAACCCATTGCTTGAGGTTGCAGATATTCCTGCATTATCTAAAATTGCAAAAAAACATAACCTGCAACTAATTGTAGATAACTCCTTCTCTCCCCTATCGGTTTCTCCTGCTAAGCTGGGTGCAGATGTGGTTATACACAGCCTTACCAAATTTATAAATGGCAGCAGCGATACTGTGGGCGGTGTAGCCTGTGGCACTCAAAAATTTATAGATGCCCTGCGCAATGTTAACGATGGCGCTGCCATGCTGCTTGGCCCTACTATGGATAGCCTACGCGCTGCAAGCATCATGAAAAACCTGCGCACCCTGCATATACGTATAAAACAGCACAGTCACAATGCCCTTTACTTAGCACAACGTTTTGAAAAAGACGGGTTAAAAACGGTTTACCCCGGCCTTGCAAGCCACCCAAGCCATGAACTTTACAAAACCATGATAAACCCTGAATATGGTTTTGGCGGAATGATGACCGTAGATGTAGGGTCTATAGATAAAGCTAATGACCTTATGGAATTAATGCAGCATCGTAATCTGGGCTATCTTGCCGTAAGCCTTGGCTTCTACAAAACACTATTTAGTGCACCGGGAACATCAACATCGAGCGAAATACCGTTAGAAGAGCAAAAGGCAATGGGTCTTACCGATGGGCTTATCCGGTTTTCTGTAGGGCTTGATAATGATATTGAAAGGACATACAGGATGATGAAGGATTGTATGGTAGAGTTAGGAATACTTACAAATAAGTTGACCAATGCATTATAAATAATATTTAAATAAAAATTTAATAATCAACTAAATAGCTTAATTTTCGATAAAAAAATACCTATTTATAGGTATTTTTTAGAATACAGGTATGTGGTAATTTTGTAGGAAATCAACAACTTACAGATTATGAAACAATTATTTACCACATTATTTTTTGCTTTTTGCGCAGCTGCTACTGCGCAGGAAACACCTGTGTTTACTCAGCAGGCATCATTAGGTAATAATATTACCGCCAGAGAAGGCGCCTCTATGGTAACTTACAACGATAAGTTATTTATATTAGGCGGTAATAATGGCTGTGCGCCAAAAGATTTTATACAGTACGATCCCTCTAATGGACAGGTTACTAAACTGGCACAACTTTCTACCGGATGCAGTAACCCTTTAGGGCGTTGTTTTTTTACTGTTAACAACTTAATGTACCAGTTTAGCGATAGTGGCACCGGTATATCTGTTTACGATCCTGAAACAAATACATGGACATCAAATGTATTAACGCAGCCTCAAAATTTCTTTCCCGACTCAGGATTTGTAATTGGCAACATTATTTATGTAAAATCATTTATAGGTAATGATTTTTATGCCTACGACACAGAAAACAATACTGTTACAGCAATGGCAGATGCTCCCGGAACGGAAAACAAAAGCGGAACCTTTGCTTTTGCAATAAATGGAAAAGGTTATTATGGCGGCGGAAAAATTATAGGCTGTACAGGAAATAATTGCGTTTTTAACGAGTTTTATGAATACGATCCTGAAACTAACGCATGGACCGAAAAAGCATCTACCCTTATACCACCTGTTTATGGCAGTAGCATAAGCCAAAATGGTAAAGGATATGCCGGGCTTGGCGAATATAATTATTTGGTTAATAATGTAACATTAGCTACCCGTACAGATAGCTGGTTTGAGTATGACCCCGTTGCAAACACATGGACTGCTAAAACCAATTTTTTAAACCAGGCTCCTGAAATTACCCAACCGAGGTTAGAAAATGTATGTAAAGCTGCTATAAGTAATATAGGCAACGATATTTATATTTTTGGCGGTGACAAATCATTTACAGATTATACATCTAATTTTACTGATAACCTTTATAAATACAGCATTACAACAAATTTATGGGAAACAGTTAATGAAGAAATGGGTGGCAACAGAAGATCTGCATCTGGGTTCTATGCTAACGGAAAACTGTACTTGGGCGGTGGAGAAAATGGCGAGCACATGACCGATTTTTGGGAATATGATATTGCTACTGATGCATGGACCCAAAAAGAAGATCTTAACAGTAAGCACCATTGGCGTTCTGCTACGGAGATTGACGGTAAAGGTTATTTTATTGGCGGATTTAGCCGTAACCCACAAACAACAACAGATGATCTTTGGGTTTATGACCCTGCAACAAATACCTGGACAGAGAAAGCACCTTATCCCGGTAATGGTGGAGTATCAATAGTATCGTTTTCACACAACGGGAAACTATATGCCGGTATGGGACTTATACACACTTTTTTTAGCAGTACTAACGACTTTTATGAATATGACCCTGCTACAGACCAATGGACGCAGCTTGCCAGCGCCCCGGCAATATCTGCAAGTTTATTTGCATACTTTACTATAGGCGATGTAGCTTATGTTATTACTGATTATTCCAGTAACGTAACGTTTTATAAATATTCATTTACAACTAATACCTGGACTTCGGAAAGTTTGGCCGATATGACATTAAGTACATCAGGAGGTGGGTTTTCTGGTAACAAAGCCTTTACCTACAACGGCAAAGGATATATACAAAGAGCTTATGGCGGTTATGGCTATAGTAAATTAGTAGAGTATGACCCTGCAACAAATACTTTTACAGATGTTACTAACCTTCCTTTTGATGGGGATGATAACACTATTATTGCTACACCAAATGAAGTGTTTTTTGCTTTTGGCCAAACACCTACTTCACCTTTGGGTATAAACCATTCTAACGCTTTGTGGAAGCTTAGGTTTAACACGCCGGTATCGGAGCAAACGGGCATTTTTCAGTCATCTTACTATTGGCCTACTGTAGGGAACGATTGTGGTACAGGACCTTTGCTTGCAAATACTATTAAAGCAAATACCGACGAAAATGGCGACCTCTTTACAGCTGTAATAGCAGCAAATAATGGAACATCCAGCGTATGCTATGAAGTAAATTCTATTGATACATCGTTACCTTACAGAACAGCAAGTGTAAACCTTAATAATAACACTACACAAAATGCTATGTTCCATAATAAAAGTGTAGAGTTTAAAAATAATGCAGGACTATCTGCCGGGGCAGCGTTAAGGCTTTACTATACAACAGAAGAACTTGAGCAATTTGTAACTTCATTTAACGAAGAATATGCTGAAAATAAAACTATTAATGACATTAAAGTTATCCAGTATTTTGAAGTTAACGGTACCGATAATAATCCTTTAAACAACACATCGGCTCTTTATAAACTTTACAGTCCTCAGCTTACAAGTTATGATACTGATAAATATATGGACATTGCAAGTGATCTTGGATCTGATTACGTAATTGGCGAAATTTACACCGTATTACTTACCTCAAATAATTTGGGTATTGCTAACCATGAGTTAAAAAATCTTGTATACCCTAATCCAACAAAAGGCGCATTGACCATAGAACTTGCTGATGCCAAAGAAACATTAGTAACGGTATATAATATTAGCGGCCAAAAAGTGCATGAGCAAGCAGTATTTGCTAAAAGTAATGGTATAGACCTTAAAAACCTTATAGAGGGTATTTATTTTGTTCGGTTAGAAAATGGAGATTCGTTAGAAACCAGCAAAATCATCATCCAAAAATAGTATTTATAAAATAATACTTTATAAAGCTAACTTAAATGCATAGGTTAGTAATTAGATACAAAGCCCAAAAATATTTATAATTTTTGGGCTTTGGTTATTATAAGGTTTTCTATTTATTAATACTGCTATAGATTTTTAGCCGGAAAAATCTATTTTCATAATTCGCAATAAATAAATCCCTGCTAAAACCGTAGATTTTAATTAAATTCGCTTTTTAAACAAACTCAAATGAAAAAAATTATATGGCTGTTCCTTATATCCGGAATGGCTGCTACGGCTCAAAAAAACTTAACCATACAGGAAGCTACTTCCGGCCAATACCAAATTTTTGCTCCTAAAAGCCTTGTTTCTCCACACTGGAGGCCGGATACCCACACTATAACATACCTTGATGAAACTTATGCTAAGCTTATACAGCGAAGTGAGGCTTCTCAATGGGCAGAGAGCACATTAATAACTAAATATGAACTTGCTGCTGCGCTAAAGGCAAAATTTCCTGAGGATACATTTGCATTAAGGATATTCCCATACGATTATATCTGGAAAAATAAAAGTACCCTTATACTAAATGCAGAAGGCGCAAAAGGCAATTATATGGTTGTTTTTGATGCCGATAAGAAAGCAGTTGTAAGTGCTGTTGCAATCGCTCAGGATGCTGCTAACCAGGTATTATCTCCTAACGGAACATCGGCAGCATGGCTTAAAGAAAATAACATAGTTATTACTAATAATGGCAAAGACATAAATGTTACTAATGATACCGATAAAGGTATTGTAAATGGTAGTGACTACACGCACCGCCAGGAATTTGGCATAGATAAAGGTATGTGGTGGAGCCCTAACAGCGACAAACTTCTATACTACCGTAAAGACGAAAGTATGGTAGCCAACTTTCCGTTGGTGCAATGGGGAGAACGCATTGCTACCGATAAGGAGATAAAATACCCAATGGCAGGTATGAAGAGTGAAGAAGTTACCCTTGTACTATATGATATAGCTACAGGCAAAAGCCTAACACTTAAAACTGAAGGCCCTAAAGAACAGTTTTTAACTACTGTAACATGGTCGCCGGATGGTAAGCAAATATATGTGGGCGTGCTTAACCGTGAGCAAAACCATCTTAAGCTAAACAAGTATGATGCTGTAACGGGTAATCTTATTAAAACTTTGTTTGAAGAAAAAGCGGCTACGTATGTTGAACCTTTACATGGGTTAACTTTTGTGCCCGGCCATGCCGACCAGTTTTTATACCGTACAGAAAAAGAAGGTTATGAGCAATTTTACCTTTATACTACCGATGGAAAGCTTGTAAAAAAATTGGGGTATAAAGACGTTGTTGTAACAGAGTTACTTAATTTTGATACCAACGCAAAAAATGTATTTTATATAGGGACTGCAAATAACGGATTGGACAGGCAATTGTATAGAGCAGAATTGTCTTCAGGAAAAACCACGCAGGTTACTACAACATCCGGCACGCACGAAGATGAAGTGAGCAGCGATGGCACATTATCTCTTGATAATTTTGCAAACACCACTACTGTTAACGACGTAATTATTATTAACCTTAAAAGCAATAAAGCTACTACCCTGTTTAAGGCAGAAAACCCATATACCGGTAAAACGGTATTACCTAAAATGGAGCTGGTTACACTTACATCTGCCGATGGCAAAACCCCGCTTAATGGCAGGATTATTTACCCTGCTAAATTTGATGCTGCCAAAAAATACCCTGTAATGGTTTATGTATATGGAGGCCCTCACGCACAGTTGGTTACTAACAAATGGCTGGGCGGTGCAAGCCTCTTTGACTATTATATGGCGCAACAGGGCTACGTAGTATTTACGCTCGATAGCCGTGGCAGCGATGCCCGTGGGCGTGATTTTGAGCACGTAGTACACCGCAACCTGGGCGTTAACGAAATGGCCGACCAGATGAAAGGTGTAGATTTCCTGAAAAGTAAAACCTTTGTAGACCAAAACAAAATTGGGGTTTACGGCTGGAGTTTTGGTGGTTTCATGACCACATCGTTAATGCTGGACCATGCTGATACTTTTAAAGTGGGCGTTGCCGGCGGCCCCGTATGCGACTGGAAATATTATGAAGTAATGTATGGCGAACGTTACATGGACACTCCGCAGGAAAACCCTGAAGGTTATGAAAAAACAAGCGTTATTAAAAAAGCCCAAAAATTACAGGGAAGATTATTAGTAATACATGGTGCCCAGGATAATGTTGTAGTGCAGCAAAACAGTATGGAGTTTATAGAGGCTTGTATTAAAGCAGGCAAACAGGTAGATTATTTTTTATACCCCACTCACGAGCATAATGTGCGAGGTAAAGACCGTGCACACCTTAACCAGAAGATTGCCGATTATTTTGATACGTATTTAAAGAAATAGTATTTTATACAGCGCCTTAGGGCGCTGTTTTTATCTAAATTACTACCTAAATTCAAAATGGAATTAGTGTTTTTTATTCTCGTAACCTTTAGTATCGCTATTGCAGGAGGAATTGCATACTTTATTTACATACCTTTTAAATTATGGTTGTTACGTTCGGGTAAAATGAGCACTGCACGAAGCAGACTTATTAATAAGATCTACATTTATTTATTAGTCGTTATCGTATTAGGCATTACTTACGCAGGGATATTTCCCGACGAAAGTTTTTATGCTGACGAATTTAAAGATGTCACATTAAGAGAGTTGCCAAAGTCGGCAGAGTTTGTAAGTAAGTCGGCATCATACCCTGATTTTCATGGTGAATATTGTTCGCAGTCGGAAATAAAACTTTCAAAAAAAGATTACAGCAAATTATTATGGGAACTACATAAAGATGACAGACTGACTAAAGGTGGCGAAATACTAAATATTTCCGGAAGCCATGCAAAAGAAACTTTAACTTATCAATTCATAAGGACAGCGAAAGATAAGTCGGGCAAGTATTTATATATTGGCTTTGGCAAAGATAATAGAACCATTTACATTGACGCCTGCCAACTTTGAGCAGCAGCTTACAGAAAAAATACCCATTAATAGGTATATGTATTTGATAATAAATTATTTAACTTTGCAATATTACATATTTAATTATAAATCAGTAATTTTACAATACAGTCATTAGAAGGAAATATTTCTAAAAATATAAATTTTATAATAAATATAAACGGGGTTCGAAACTTGTTTATTTTAAGAAAGCAGCACCTCAGGGTGTTGTTTTTGATTATACCAATTATTAATACTATGAATATTTAAAAAAAAAATACAAGTAACATAAATGCATTTAAATAAAATGTATATTTGTACTATGTATAGTAAAGAACTTACCAAAGGAATATTGCAGCCCATAATTTTAAAACTATTGGGCGATAACGAAAAAATGTATGGGTACGAAATTACCCAGCATGTAAAAGTACTTACCAAAGGCAGGATAGAAATATCTGAAGGTGCGCTCTACCCTATTTTGCATAAGCTGGAAGCCGAAAAAATACTTGAAACAGAAAAGGTATACATAGGCAAGCGTGTGCGCAAATACTATAGTATTACAGGTACAGGTAAAAAAGCTGTACAGGAAACCACTAACGAACTGGGAGATTTTATTGAAACACTGTCTTTAATATTTAAGCAAAATACTGTAACATCATGATAATAACCGATGATCAGGCGGCTTATATAGCTGCTAACCTTGAATTTTATGGTGTTGTGCAGCAGGAATTAAGAGAAGACCTTCTCGACCATATATGCACATATATCGAAAATGATACATTTACAGATTTTGAGAGTGCCTATAAAGAGGCAATACTAAAATTTGGTGGGCATCACGCTATGGCTATACTGCAACAGGAAACTGTGATTATGTTAATGCTTAAAAAGAATGTGCAACTGCAAAAAACAATTTATATAAGTGGTTTTGTGGCGGGCTTCTGCCTTAGTACCGGGTCTCTATTTAAAATTATGCATTGGCCATTTGCATCCATACTTTTACTTTTGGGCTTCATCATCCTGAACGTATTATTTATGCCGTTGTTTTTTTACCACAAATACAAAACGGCAGATAAAAAAATAATTTCGAGTTAGTTAATAATCATTTAAATCAATCACATCATGAAACGATCAGTTTATGTCATGGGCTTTATTGCCTGCTTTACCCTAATTACAGGGCTTATGTTTAAAATTATGCACTGGCCATTAGCCACTGTATTACTATTTGCAGGTTTTTTACTGCTTAACGTTGGCTTTTTACCCACTTATTTTTATCAAAAATACAAAGCTGCGGTATAGTATTACTGGGTTTTAAAAAAAACGGGAGCCTCAGGCTCCCATTTTTGTATAGGTATGTAACTAAGTCCTGCAAAACTGTAAAAGATTAAGTATACTTTACTTTTTATATAATATATTTGAAATATATAAAGACTTACAAATTTATACATGAGAAAAATTTATTATATCCTGGCATACATAATTGCATGTTTCATGTTCGTTGGGTACCTCTTTAAGCTTATGCACTGGCCTTATGCCAGTATGTTACTAATTAGCGGTATCACATTATTAACAATTGGTTTTTTGCCACTATATCTTTACAACAGATATAAAAATGGACCTAAATAAAAAAAGGGTGCCGCTTTAACGGACACCCTCTTTCACATTCTATTTAAACCCTATAAATTAGAACTGTAAGTTTACTGTAAGTTCAAACTCATCATAGATAGCTTTATCGCCAATTGTTTCGAAGAAACTTTTAGAGTTGTATTTAATACCATATTTAGTCCTGTCTATGTTAAACTTAGTTGTAGCAGTATTTTTTGTGGTGTTAAGATCAAAAGTTACCGGTTTAGTGATACCTTTTATGGTAAGATCTGCAGTTACAGTATAAACGTTTGCTGATTTTGCTTTAACTGATTTAAAAACTAATTTAGATGTAGCAAATTTATCAGTACCAAAGAAATCTTCAGCTTTAAGGTGTCCTTCAAGTTTTTCTTTACCTTCACCCGCTTTAAGGTCTGTAACAGCAATAGAGTTCATATCTACAGTAAAGTTACCACCTGTTACTTTACCGCCTTTAAAGCTAAGAACACCATCTTTAATACCTACAGTACCTTCATGCTGGCCTGTTACTTTTTTACCAACCCACGTAATGGTACTTTTAGCAGCGTTGATTTTTTTGTCCTGAGCTGTAGCTGTAAGTGTAGTTACTGCTACTAATAATGCAATTGCAATTGTTTTGAAATTTTTCATCGTTTTTTAAATTAAATTAAGGGTAAATATTAAAGTGTAATAAATAATTCGTTGTTTGGTTTCCTTACCTTTTTCGCATGCTGCACGGCATCTTCGTCATGGCGGTACCCTATTGCGGCAATAACAGCGGCGTTAAGTCCTTTTTCTTCAAGGATAAGGATCTCATTAATTTTGGCAGCATCAAAACCTTCCATGGGTGTAGCATCAATTTTTAATATAGCAGCCGTATTTATAAGGGTAGAAAGCGCAATATAAGCCTGTTTTGCTGTCCATACATTTTTCTGCTCATCTGTAAGGCCGGCTAAAAACCCGTTAATATAATCGCTTAAACCGCTTACCGCCTCTTTAGCAACACCACGCTGGGCACTAATATTATTAACATAAGTATCTACATGTGCAGCACCCACATTAACTTCGTTAGCAAAAATAAAAAGGTGCGATGCATCTGCAAATATATTTTTGTTGTTTCCTCCGGCAGCTTCGGCAAGTTGTTCTTTAACCGCCTGAGTCTCTACTACAAAAATTTTATAAGGCTGTAATCCTACAGATGATACGCTAAGACGTACAGCTTCTTTTAAAAACTCAAGGTCTTCTGCAGATACTTTTTTAGTTGTATCATATTTTTTAACTGCATAACGCCAGTTTAAGCTGTCAATATAGTTTGTCATAATCTATGTATAAATATAATTAAATTGTTCTGTATTTTTCAAGCAGGTTAATAAGTTGTTCCTGCTCTTCTGTTGTTAAATTATTTGCAAATTTAGCTTCATGCTCATCTACTTTGGGATCAAGTTCTTTTAAGAGCTCTAACCCTTTTTCTGTAATGGTTATTTCCATTTGCCTCCGGTTACCGGGGCATACCTTACGGTTTACCAACTCCTTAAGTAAAAGCTTGTCTACCAGCCTTGTTGTGTTGCTTGTCTTGGCAATCATCCTTTCCTGAATAATACCCATATTCGCGGGCTTTCCTTTTTGGCCGCGTAATATTCTTAGTACATTAAATTGTTCCGGCGAAAGATCGTACCCCTTCATAACATCAGAAATATTCTCTGCAACCACACTGTGCGCATACATAACATTCATGATTGCCCGTTTAGACAATGTCATGTTTTCCGATTTTATAACGTCTTCGATCTTCATGGTTACATTTGTTATAGTTGTAATTGTAACATTTGTATCTACAATATTTGTATATACAAATGTAGGCTGATTTGAAATTCTGACAAGCTTTTTAATTGTTAAATTTTTGTTAAACAAAATAAAGGCTTTTATTTTAAGGTAATTTTATGGAAGCAATACTAATAAGTGCATAATGATAATAAAAAAAAAATATTTATTAGCAGCAGTGCTGGCAGCAACGTTAAGTGTTTCATGTAAAAAAGAAGCAAATACACCCCAGCCTATACCCGCAGAAACTGTAAAGACCACAGAAGCAGTAAAAGATACCTTACCTAAACTGCCAAAGCCACTAAAGATATACAGTAACGATACGGTATCTGTAAATGCGTATGATTATGCAGGACTGGAATACTTTCTTAAGCAAAAAAATGACACTACGTATGTAGTTAATTTTTGGGCTACCTGGTGTGTACCCTGCGTTGCTGAACTTCCCAATTTTGAAAAGATTAATGCCAATTATAAAAAGAATAAGGTTAAGGTAATATTAGTAAGCCTTGATATGGCAAAAATGATCGATACAAGGCTGCTGCCTTTTATTAAGGAAAAACAGATAAAAAGTGAGGTACTCCTGCTTCGCGATCCTGATGCAGATTCCTGGATATCTAAAGTAGACAGCACCTGGAGCGGTGCTATACCCGCAACCTTAATATATAATGCCGATATGCGCAAGTTTTACGAAAAGTCGTTTACGTATGATGAGCTTGAAAAAGAAGTTAGTAATTTTAAATAAATAATGTAATGAAAAAAATACAATTTTTGGCCCTGTTTATTATGTTAGGCGCTCTTGCAGCCTTTACCGTTAACCCTCCTGCCGGTGGTTATAAAGTGGGCGACACAGCAACCGATTTTAGCCTTAAAAACGTAGATGGCAAAATGGTATCTCTTAAAGATATTAAAAATGCTAAAGGTTATATAGTTGTGTTTACGTGCAACCATTGCCCCTATGCACAGGCTTATGAAGACAGGATCGTGGCGCTTAATAACAAATACAAAGCTCTTGGCTACCCTGTTGTCGCTATAAATCCTAACAACCCGGAAAAGCAAAAGGAAGACAGTTTTGCAAAAATGCAGGAAAGGGCAAAAGATAAAAAGTTTTCGTTTCCGTATCTCTTAGATGAAGGCCAAAAAATATTCCCGCAATATGGCGCTACAAAAACACCACATGTATATGTGTTACAAAAAACGCCTAAAGGCAATGTTGTAAAATATATAGGCGCTATAGACGATAATTATGAAGATGCCAAAGCCGTAAAGCAAAAATATGTAGAAAACGCTGTTGATGCCCTTATAAAAGGTAAAGAAGTAACCGTAAAAGAAACAAAGGCTATTGGCTGTTCGATAAAAGCATAATACCTTTGCCAAAAATACAACACATGAATTTAGACCAGCAACAATGGTGGGAAGAAGCACAGCAGGACAGCAATGCTGTACTACTTGATGTTCGTACTCCCGAAGAATGGGACCAAGGTATAATTCCCGGTGCCATAAATATTGATTATTATAAAGGGCAGGGCTTTATAGACGAAGTTTCTCAGCTTGATAAAAGCAAAACTTATTATGTATATTGCCGTAGTGGTGTCCGCAGTGCTAATGCCTGCAGCATTATGAATGAATTAGGTTTTGAAAAGGCCAACAACCTTTTAGGAGGTATTTCTCAATGGAGTGGCCCGGTAGTAGCCGCTGAATAATTTTTAAAAGCCCGAAAGGGCTTTTTAAATATCTAATATTCATGAATAACCTAAAGTTCTTAATTATAATTTCTTTTATAACTTTCTGTTCCTGTAATATTATAAAAGAACCTGATAGCGCATCGTTACAACCCAATAAACAGTTAGAGCAGTTATTACGATTTTTTGTGGAAAAAAATCCATGCGAGAAATGTTATTATGAGCTGTATATTAATAAAGAGTTTCCCGAAAAATTTATACTCACAATTTACACAGGCAAATTTTCACTTACGCAAGATGAGAATATACATTATAACCAGTTAGCGTTAGAAAAGTTAACTGTATCAGGCAAAGAGTTTAAGGTTTTTAGTGGAGCAGAACATTATTTTAACAATAAAAAGATACATGATGAACGCAAAAAATTTATCATTGACACTTTTCCAAATAATAATTATATACGGCCGGTAACGTGGACAGCTATTGACAGCGCCGGAACAATAACAATTACTTCATACACCGGCACATATCCTTTTTCCCTTTGCCTGTTAAATATGCTGTACCAAACTAAAACATTATGTACGTAAAACTACTTTTCTATCCTGCATTATAAAAAAGTGTAGTGCACGTTAACTACCTAACGTACATTATTTTAACTTTTAAGTAAATAAAATGCTCTAAGATAAATATGACCTTTAAAAGGAAGCGGCAGGATTATAAATAAAAAAGCCGGAAGATAAATCTTCCGACCATGATTAGCCATTGGCTATATACTTTTTATAATATATCTTAATTGAATGCCCTATTAGTGGCTACCAAGTTCACCCAGGTAACGTTCGGCATCAAGAGCTGCCATACATCCGCTGCCTGCAGCTGTAATAGCCTGGCGATAATCTTTATCCTGTACATCACCTGCTGCAAACACGCCCGGTAGATTGGTCTTAGTTGTTTTAGGCTGCGTAATAAGATAACCTGTTTCATCCATTTCAAGCTGACCTTTAAAAATATCAGTATTTGGTTTATGCCCTATAGCTACAAACAGTCCTGTAAGCGCAATTTCCTGTTTTTCGCCGCTTACATTATTTACCACCCTTAAACCTTCTACAACCTGGTCGCCAAGTACCTCATCAACTTCGGTATTATAGAGAACTGTAAGGTTAGGAGTATTTTGTACACGGTGCTGCATAGCCTTGCTCGCTCTCATAACATCTTTGCGTACCAGCATAGTTACGTTTTTACAAATGTTAGCAAGATAGGTAGCTTCTTCGGCGGCGGTATCCCCCGCGCCTACAATAGCCACATCCTGTCCGCGGTAAAAAAAACCGTCGCAAACGGCACATGCCGAAACACCACCACCCCTAAGACGCTGCTCGCTTGGCAGGCCAAGATACTTTGCAGTAGCCCCGGTAGATATTATTATGGTATGTGCAAGCACTACTTTATTATTGTCTATAGTAACTTTATGCCAGCCACCTTCAACAGTACTAAATTCTACTGCTGTGGCCATGCCAATGCGTACCTGGGTACCAAAGCGCTCTGCCTGTGCCTGTAATTGCATCATCATGGTGGGGCCATCAATGCCTTCCGGGTATCCGGGAAAATTATCCACCTCGGTAGTAGTTGTAAGCTGACCTCCAGGCTCAAGGCCTGTATATAAAATTGGGTTCATGTCTGCCCTGGCTGCATAAATGGCTGCAGTATAACCTGCAGGACCAGAACCAATAATTAAACATTTTATTTTCTCTATAGTATCAGACATAGTCTTGTATTATTTGAAATTGTGGTACAAAGGTAAGTTTTTAATGAAGAAATAAACAAGTCCTTACATTAGTTTTAGTTATTACTAAATAAAATTAGTTTATAGCTTTGCAAATTAAAAAATAGTGTTATATTTGCAGCCTCGAACAGGGAAATACTTTTCGGGGTGTAGCGTAGCCCGGTCATCGCGCCTGGTTTGGGACCAGGAGGTCGCAGGTTCGAATCCTGCCACCCCGACAATATAGAGGTAAAAACACCTCAAAACCCGTAAATTGTAAGTATTTACGGGTTTTTTTGTGCCTTTTTGGCATCAAAATACCCCAAAACAATCAATATAAATGTGAGCAATTAGGTGAGTAAAAATGGACATTCCAAAAACTACTCACAGAAAGTGCTGTAAGTTACTGTATGTAAATAACTTAAACTTGTTTCTTTAACACTTTTACCGCCGAATAATGCCTCTCAAAGCCACCTGATGTGAGCAATTAAATTGAATCGGTACTTAATGTAAGTTTAATTTAATAGTACATTGGTATGAAAAGCACAAACACCCAATTACACCTTTTTTCATTTTGCTGTGGTTAGCGGCAGGGGTGCCAAACCCGCCGTATTCGTGTTTTTATTTTCATTGTCTGATGTCGAAATACACGAGGCAATGTTGCTCAAAAAAGGTACTGCAATGATCACGGCACCTACAAGGCTTAGGAATTGACGGCGCCTAATATTGGTATTCTCTACTTTTTCTTTTCGCGTATACTTTAATTTTCATATTACGTTCTGTGTTTCATTTTTTTATGGACTATTGCTCTTCCCTTGATCCCATCACCTTTTTTAGCAGGGCAGTGCCAGTTTTTGCCTGTTCTTTGTCGACGCTGTCGGCAATAAGTTCAATAATACCCTCTATCTGGCTAATAGTAAGCCCAACATTTAGGCCGTTGCCAATATGTGACTGTGCCATCGGCTCAACGCCTTCCATACTTATCAGTGCCGCGATGGTAATTATCTCACGTTCTTGGTAATTTAAAATGTCATTATCAAAAATGTCAGCAAAAAGGTGTTCCTTTAAAAAAGTATCTATCCGCGGGGCAAAAGCCTGGGGTCCGGCTTTGGGTGCATCAACAGGTTTATTCGTTAATACTGCTACCGTTCTTTCTCCTCGCTGGTAACGGGTAAGGCTGTCGTTTAAAGGGCTTGCTTCCCTGCCGGGGCTATCTGTAATTCTTTTTGACTTGCGTTCTTCAAGCACCTGTATAAAAGTGTTGATCCCCTGGAGGCTTCTCGGGAAACCGCAGTAAGCATAGAGCTGTACCAGTTCTTCCTGAACCTGGTTGATGGTAAGGCCTGCATCAAGCCCCGCATTTAGTTCTTTTGCAAGGCTTATGAGGTCGCCCCTTGCTGTGAAGGCTGAAATGGTCACCAGTTTTTTCTGCTTATTATCGAGCGGTGTTGTAGTTTTCATAGTGTTTTGTGCGTTTAGGGTATTGGTTGCCAAGGACAAGTACCATCAGGGTTACTATATTTTTCATAAAATCTGTTTAAACCTTGTATTTAAGCCATAGTACGCCATTTTCAAGTTTCTTGACATCAGTAAACTACAGGGCTACAGATGTAATACCGCTTGCTTCTTTTAGCATTTCAAATACGGTTGGTGTATCAATCGTGGCATCTGCAATGGGAATGGTCAGCAGGCTTACTTCATCCAAAAGGCCTGCTGCCAGTAAAGCACCGTTAAGGTGGCCACCGCCTTCTGCCATAAGCGTGGTAATAGGGAACAGTCTTCCCAGTTGTTCTAATGCCAATGCAAAATCAACCTCCTTTTTTCCGGCAAAAAGATAGGATATCTTTTCATAAGCTTTTCATTGAAAAACCTGCCCTGAGCGTCTCAGGGCAGGCCTGTGTTAGTTTTTGAGTGAAGCCATATCGATAACAAAGCGGTATTTAACGTCACCTTTTAAAAGGCGGTCATACGCCTGGTTAATATCCTGGATATTGATGACTTCAATATCAGATACAATGTTGTGTTCGGCGCAGAACTCCAGCATTTCCTGTGTTTCTGAGATACCGCCGATGTTAGACCCCGAGAAGCTTCTCCTGCCCATAACTACGTTAAACGCGCCTATTTCCAGCGGCTCCGGTGGAAGGCCAACCAGTACAAGGCTGCCATCAACAGTCAGTTGGTTCAGGTAGGTGTTTACATCATGTTTCGCCGAAACTGTGTCAATAATAATGTCAAGTGACTTTGTATATTTAGCCATCTACTCCTCATCCGTAGATAATATGGCATCGTCTGCACTAAGGCGTTTGGCATCATCCACTTTAGATTGCGAGGTGGTATACACCACAACCTCAGCGCCCATGGCTTTTGCAACCTTAATAGCCAAGTGGCCCAAACCGCCAATACCCAAGTCACCTACTTTTTTACCGGGGCCTGCATTCAGTGTTTTAAAGGTGAATACACTGTGATACCCGCACAAAGCAGTGGTGCAGCACCGGCAAGGTCTAACGATTGGGGTACGCTTAACACATAGTTTTCATCGGTAACTATGCTTTCAGAATAGCCGCCAAAGGTCGCACCTCCTAAATATTTATCAGGTGAGTTGAATGAGAACGTCGTTTCTACCTCGCAAAACTGCTCAAGGTCGGCCTCGCATTGCCTGCACTTGCCACAGCTGTCTACAATACAGCCTACAGCGGCAAGATCGCCCACTTTAAATTTGGTAACGTGGTCGCCAATGGCAGTGGCCCTGCCCACGATCTCGTGGCCGGGAACGATTGGGTACATAGTGCCGCCAAAATCGTTATGCACCTGGTGCAGGTCAGAATGGCAAATACCGCAAAATAATATTTCGATCTCTACATCGTGCGCCGTGACTTCACGACGCTTAATGGTAAATTCCCTTAATGGCGTTTCTGCATTCTGGGCAGCATACGCCTTTACATCTTTCGTATTCATTTAAATTTATGTCGTTTTGTTTAACTGTTATATTCCGCATCAGTTACAGGTTCCAGCCATTCGGTTTTATCCTCATCCCTGTCGGGAACCATGGCAACATGCCTCATGGCACTTTCGTGTGATGCACCGTGCCAGTGCTTTACATTCTTAGGTATTTTTACCACATCGCCTTCGTTAATTACAACCTTAGGCTGTCCTTCTTCCTGGTAATAGCCTTTTCCTTCTACCACCGTGAGTATCTGCCCGGAGGTATGTGTGTGCCAGTTAGTCCTTGCCTTAGCATCGAAGCTTACAATAGCCATAATTGCATTAATATCCTCCTCTGGAGTGATAAGCGTTTTTACATGTACCGTACCCGTAAAATAATTTGCAGGTCCGGGTACACCTTTCTCTTTGAAAGATTTTATATCCATGATATGTATATTTTATTGATTAAAGCCCTGTCATTTTTTCCAATTGCTCAGGGTAGCGCGTACCTTCAATTTTGATTGCAGCGGCCGCAAATTCAATATCACTTAAGTCTTGTTTAGTAAGTTCAATATTTACCGACCCCAGGTTTTCTTCCAGCCTGTGTAGTTTGGTTGTTCCCGGTATTGGCACGATCCATGGTTTTTGAGCCAGTAACCATGCCAGGGCTATCTGTGCCGGCGTAGCGTCTTTTTCTTGGGCAACTTTAGTAAGGAGGTCAATTAATGCCTGGTTGGCCTGCATAGCCTCAGGGGGTAAATCGGGGAAGGTTGGCACGAAAATCGTTACTTTCAATTTTAGTACCGGCATTCATAGTACCTGTAAGGAAACCTTTGCCCAGTGGACTATAAGGCACAAAACCAATACCTAATTCCTCAAGTGTTGGGATAACCGCTTCTTCCGGGCGGCGTGTCCATAACGAGTACTCGCTTTGTAAAGCTGTTACGGACTGTACTGCATGGGCACGGCGAATAGTGTCTGCACCGGCTTCTGAAAGTCCGAAATGTTTCACTTTACCTTCTGCTATCAGGTCTTTAACCGCACCGGCCACATCTTCAATAGGTACGTTAGGGTCTACACGGTGCTGGTAAAAAAGGTCGATAGCCTCAACTCTCAGGCTTTTTAAAGAGGCCTCAGCTACCTTTTTAATCTGTGCCGGCGTACTGTTAAGCCCGGCCATTTTGCCATCAACGATATTAAATCCGAATTTAGTAGCAATAACCACTTCGTTTTTAAAAGGCTCCAGTGCCTCGCCAACTAACTGCTCGTTGGTATAAGGTCCATATACTTCAGCAGTATCAAAGAAAGTAACCCCACGCTCTACGGCGGCGCGAAGCAGTGCTATAGATTCACTTTTATCTAAAGAATGACCATACGAGAAGTTTAATCCCATACACCCAAAACCTAATGCGGAAACTTCGAGGCCGCTATTACCCAGCGTACGTTTTTGAATATCTGTTTTCATAATTTTATATTTCTAACTTTTATAATAGTTTAATTTTTTGCAGCCAGCTTTTTATTTTTCCTTCCGCTTCCTCCTCTTTTTTTCCCTCCATCACAAATAAAACGCCATCCCGCTCTATTCCGCCTTTTATAGAAAACCCCTCTAATACAGTACTTTTTGGGCAAAATTCTTTCACGGTTTCAAAGCTGCTCCCAATGCCATAACCTGCATTGGTGTTAAAGGGTACGACTGTTTTACCACTAAGGTTGTATTCACTTAAAAAACTTTTCATGGGTGGCGGCAGCTGCATTCCCCACGTGGGAGCCCCTACAAATATGATATCGTATTTTGAAATATTGTTAATCTTCGTTTTTAAGGGCGGCAGGTATCCTGTCTCGTTCTCTTTACTTACCTGGTCTACGGTTATTTTATAATCAGCAGGATAAGGTGTTTCCAGTTCCAGTGCCACCAGATCGCCACCAACATTTCTTTGGATAATTTGTGCAACGGCTTTAGTGTTGTTTGTGCGGGATACATATACAATCAGTATTTTTTTGCCGGGCACAACTTCCTGTGCTTTTGAACAGGACGACCCCATTACCATTACCATAAGCAACAATCTTACTATCTTATGCTGCTTACTTTTTTTAATAGAGTCCATATTTATGATTTTTAGTTAACTATTTTTTTTTCCGGAATTCCACCGTATAAGGCTCAACAGATACCTAACCTTAAAAAGTGGTAGCGACTGACTTTAAAAAAATCCAGGTGCCGTCATGTTTTTCGAGCTGCATTGTTTGCTGTAATCGCCAGTTATTCCGCATACCCCAAATCCTGGCATCCAGGATGCTTTGGCCTACAAAACGTGCTTTGTCTCCCTCTATTTCAATAGAAGTTTTTACTTCGGTATACGAATAGTATTTCATTTGCTCACTCTCAATCTCTGAAAGCCATTCCGCTTTTGACTGTACAAATCCGGTTATATGTGTTAAGGTGAAATGGGTATCTAAAATTGTGTGCAGTGCTGCTATATCCCTCTTAATCATCAAATCTGTCAATTGGCGGGTTATGGCAAGTACCGGAATTTTTTCATCAGTAGCATCCATTATTAAAGAATTTGTTTATCTGGAAATCCTCTGTTTATTAATCTTCTGAAAGTCCAAGAAGCTCATCGTTAAGCCGTGCCCCCTGAAAAGTAATACCGGCAAGACCTTCTTCAATTTCCTGCAAATCTTCCGTTGTAAGGGCAATATTCACCGATTTGATATTATCATCTAAATATTCGATCTTGTCCATTCCCGGAATGGGTACTATAAACGGTTTTTGAGCCATCAGCCAGGCAAGTGCAATTTGCACAGGTGTGCCGTTTTTTCGGTTTGCTATTTTTGTAAGTAATTCTACAACCGGCATATTTGCCCTAATAGCATCGGGGGTAAATCTTGGGAACACAGCCCTTAAATCGGTGTCGCTGTCAAATTTTATATCGGGGGTAATTTTTCCTGTCAAAAAACCGGTTCCTATAGGAGCCCACGGCACGAATCCAATACCTAATGCTTCACATAATGGTAAAACTTTTTCTTCAGGTTCTCTTGTCCAGATAGAGTACTGGTTTTGTACAGCTGATACGCTTTGTACCGAATGCGCTTTTTTAATTGTTTCCTCCCCGGCCTCTGAAAGGCCAAAATATTTTACCTTTCCTTCTTTTATCAGGTCTGCCACAGTACCTGCAACGTCTTCTATTGGTACATTTGGGTCTACCCGGTGCTGGTAAAAAAGGTCGATGTAATCTGTTTTTAGTCTTCTAAGGGATTCTTCAGCAACCTTACGGATGTGTTCCGGCCTGCTGTTGATACCGGTATCGGATATCATCCCAAACTTAGTAGCAATAATTACTTTATCACGGATGGGTTGCAATGCCAGCCCGACCAACTCTTCATTGGTGTAAGGTCCATACGCCTCAGCAGTATCAAAAAAGGTGATCCCTTTTTCATAGCCCGCCCTGATTACTTTTATACCTTCGTTTACATCTGCTGCCTTACCTGTACCAAAGCTAAGGTTCATACATCCCATTCCAAGTGCCGACACTTCAAGACCGCTGTTTCCTAATTTACGCTTTTCCATTTTTATGTGTTGTTGCAACTATTATTAAAATTGTACTGTCCCCAGCCATTTTACTATTGCCGGGTCACGATGGTCGAAGAAAACGCTCGTTCCTGTATCCAGGCCAGCAAACGCATTCATATCCTCAGCGGTAAGCTCAAAATCAAAAATGTCAATATTTTCAATGATCCTGGGTTTGTTTACTGATTTTGGAATAACTACAACACCGCGCTGCGTAAGCCAGCGCAGTATTACCTGTGCTACTGATTTATTGTACTTAGATGCTATATCTTTAAGTAATTCGTTATTAAAAATATCATTCTTACCTTCTGCAAATGGCCCCCACGATTGTATCTGTACGCCATTCTCCTCAAGGAATTCCTGTGTCTGAATCTGTTGGTTGAAAGGATGTGTCTCGATTTGGTTTACTGCAGGAACTACTGTATTGTGCACTATTAGATCCATGATACGGTCAGGCTGAAAATTACTCACACCAATTGCCCGTATTTTACCTTCGTTGTAAAGCTCTTCCATAGCCCTCCAGGCACCATAGTAATCTCCAAACGGCTGGTGAATAAGATACAGGTCGAGGTAGTCCAGGCCAAGGTTGTGCAGTGATTTTTCAAAAGCTTTTTTTGCGCTGTCGTAACCTGCATCCTGTATCCAGAGTTTTGTGGTTATAAATAAATCTTCACGGTTAACACCGCTTCGTTTAATAGCTTTGCCTACAGCCTGTTCATTGCCGTAAGCGGCAGCGGTATCAATAAGACGGTAGCCCGCTTGCAATGCGTCAAATACACTTCTTTCGCATTCTTCCAGGTCAGAAATTTGATAAACGCCAAATCCAAGGATTGGCATTTTAATGTTGTTGTTCAATGTGATATATTTCATGATCTACGTGTTTAACTAATTTGTACAATGCAAATTTCCGATGTAAATCCTCCGCAGGCTGTATACAGATTACGGTATTACTTACCATTATTACTGATTAGTATCCTCGCCATGAGTCACTTGTTAAAAAAGCTTTAAATTTGTTGAAGAAAAGAAACAGATTATGGAAAGGATCATAAATTTTGATAGTGTGCATGATTATAATGCATTCAATAATAACGAAACGTTACACCCGCTAATAAGCATTGTAGACCTGTCTAAAGCAGATCCGCGTTCGCATTACAAAATGAATTTTGGGCTTTTTTGTATTATCCTTAAAGAGATAAAATGCGGCGATTTAAAATATGGCAATAATTATTACGATTACCAGGAAGGCACCCTGGTGTTCTTTGCCCCCGGGCAGGTTATTGAAGTGGATGCTAATGGCGAAATATACCAGCCTGTAGGGAAAGCCCTGATATTTCACCCCGATTTTCTGCACGGTACCGCACTGGGCAAACATATGGACGATTATAGCTTTTTTTCCTATAATACTAATGAAGCGTTACACCTATCTGAGAAGGAACGTAAAATTATTTTAGATTGCTTCGCGAAAATTGAATATGAGCTGGAGCAGTCAATTGATAAGCATAGCAAAACCCTTATAGCTTCTAATATAGAATTGTTCCTAAATTACTGCACGCGTTTTTACGACAGGCAGTTTATTACCCGCGATACCGTGCACAAAGGCGTATTAGAGCGGTTTGAAGATTTGCTTAACGGATATTTTACGTCGGACAGGCCCCGTACAGAAGGCCTGCCTTCTGTGGCGTGGTGTGCAGACCAACTAAACTTGTCGGCTAACTATTTTGGTGACCTGGTTAAAAAAGAAACCGGAAAGTCAGCACAGGAATATATACAGGCCAAGGTCATCAACATCGCCAAGGAGCGAATTTTTAACATTAATAAATCAGTAAGCGAAATAGCCTATGACTTAGGTTTTAAATACCCACAGCATTTTACAAGACTTTTTAAGCAGCGTGTGGGATGTACGCCAAGTGAGTTTAGGAAGTCAAATGAAGACATGATTTTTTCCAGTAATTAAGCCTGTCTTTAGCGTATTATGTATTCAATTGGTTCGTGACTAACATTTAAACTTCTGCTGCAACAACACTTTCGAGATAACACACAAAAGAGCCTCCTCTGTTTTGATGCGGCTTCTTTTTTAACCTATTTCAGTACTTCATCAAGGAAAATCAGTGTGTGACTCCACGCTCGCTTAGCAACTGGATAAGATAAAAAATGACCCGGATCTGGTACATCTTTTACCAACCAAAAATAAGAAGTAAATGTAATATTAATTTACATCTAACCGGAAAATGTCCGATTTCGCAATAATATTAAGCGATAAAATTATGTTGAAAATATGTTTTAATTAAGGTATACTACCTCATTTTACAGGACTAATTTGGAGCAAAAAATATTTATAGAAAGCTTTATATAACTTGCCTTTTCCCGTACTGCATAAATTACAAGTAAAAGAAAAGGCAGGAGTATTCTATTATAAATATCAATGTATATTTAAAAGCTATTTTCTTTCTATATCTCTTAAATTTTCCATCTTTTTAAGCTCAAGGAAACCTTTAATGCCTTCAAAATGTTCTTTAACGCGTTTGTTACCGAATTCAAAAACCTTTGTTACAAGGCCGTCAAGGAAATCCCTATCGTGAGATACCAATATCAAAGTACCATCAAATGCATTAAGGGCATCTTTAATAATATCCTTGGTTTTCATGTCAAGGTGGTTGGTAGGCTCATCCAGGATAAGCAGGTTAACCGGCTCCAGCAATAATTTAATCATTGCCAAACGGGTTTTCTCTCCCCCCGAAAGTACCTTAACCTTTTTTGTGGTATCATCTCCACTAAACATAAAAGCTCCCAATATCGTTTTTATTTGCGTGCGGATATCACCTTCTGCAATGCGGTCTATCGTTTCAAAAACAGTAAGGTTTTCATCGAGCATTGCTGCCTGGTTTTGTGCAAAATATCCTATTTGTATATTATGTCCCAGTTCTAATTTACCACTATCATAACCTATCTCGTTCATAATGGCCTTTACCATGGTAGATTTACCCTCGCCGTTCCTGCCCACAAACGCCAGCTTTTGCCCACGCTCTATAACCATAGAGGCATTGTTAAAAACAACATGGTCGCCATACGCTTTAGTCAGCTCATTAACCACAACAGGATATTGACCGGAACGCACTGATGATGGAAACTTAAGCCTTAGGGCCGATGTATCAACTTCGTCTACCTCAACGAGAACCAGTTTTTCGAGCATTCGCACGCGGGACTGCACTTGCTCAGTTTTAGAGAAAGTACCCCTAAAACGCTCAATAAACGCCTGGTTATCTGCAATTAATTTTTGCTGCTCGTCATATGCCTTTTGCTGATGCACACGGCGGTCTTTGCGCAATTCTAAGTAGTGCGAATATTTAGCTTTATAATCGTATATCCTTCCCATAGTAACTTCTATGGTGCGGGTTGTAATATTATCTACAAAAGCCCTGTCGTGGCTAATTACCATAACGGCCTTTGCACTGTTTACAAGAAAATCCTCCAGCCACTGTATACTTTCTATATCCATGTGGTTGGTAGGTTCATCCAGCAATATAAGGTCGGGTTTTTGAAGGAGTATCTTTGCAAGTTCTATGCGCATGCGCCATCCGCCGCTAAACTCAGATGTTTGCCTTGTAAAATCCTCACGGGTAAAACCCATGCCTATAAGTACTTTTTCTACCTCTGCTACATAATTTATTTCTTCTATCGAATAAAATTTCTCGCTAAGCTCTGATACCTTCTCGATGATCTTATAATACTCATCCGATTCATAATCAGTACGCACCGTAAGTTCTTCGTTAAGCGCATCTATCTCAGCCTTCATTTTAAAAATGGATGCAAACGCCTTAGATGTTTCTTCAAACACGGTAGCATTGTCATGCGTAAGCAAATGCTGTGGCAAATATGCTATAACAGTACCTTTAGGTGCAGATATATTACCTGATGATGGTTTACTTTCGCCGGCTATAATTTTAAGCAGGGTCGATTTTCCGGCACCATTTTTACCCATAAGGGCTATTTTGTCGGTCTCGTTTATAGAGAACGAAACATCGCTAAAAAGTGTGGTACCGCCAAACTGTACCGAAATAGAATCTACTGTAATCATCAGGGATATTTTTTAAAGCCGCAAAGATAGATAATTAGCGAAGGCAGCGAAACAGAAATTTACATATTTAATGGATTATCAAATTGCCAATCTCAAAAAAAAATCTTAAATTAGATATACAGTTACTTATTTAGCAAGGCTATTTTGTAATTGTACGTTTAATGTATAACCTAAATTTTTAAGTCATGAAAAAGTGGGTTCGCTCCGGCCTTGTGTGGGCCGGTATATTATATATAATTACCATGGGATTTTTTCCCATTATAGATCATGAAGGTTTTAACCTCGAAAAGTTATTGCTTGGTTTACCACTGTGGGCAGTGGTAGGATTAATTATAGGGTATCTTTTTGAGAAGAAGCCAAGACGCAAAAAAATAATTAAGCCCTGACTGGGCTTATTTTTTGGATAACTTTAATGACTATTCAAAAATTGCTGCAACATCAAAGTTAAGTTCAGGAAACAAAGGACTTTGTATAACATCATCTGTAGTAAGTGGCCTTTGCCCTATTAATTTTTTATTATGTAAATAATAAACAAATATTGCTTTTTGGGTAGGTTCCACTATCCAGTATTCTTTAACACCAGCTTCCTCATAGAGGTTAAACTTAATGCCCATTTCTTTTTTAGAATTTCCCGGAGACAATATTTCTATAACAAGGTCCGGGGCACCATTACAGCCTCTTTCATCCAGTTTTTCTTCGTCGCAAATAATACAAAGATCCGGCTGAACTACAGTAAAAATATCATTATCAGGAGTGCTTAATTTTTTATTAAGCAGCCTGACATCAAAAGGAGCCGAATAAACACTACAGCTTTTATACTCAAAATACTTATACAGATTAAAAAATAACTTCCCAGAAATATTTTGATGAAGCCTTCCTGGTGCAGGACTCATTTTAAAAATTTTGCCCTTAAGCAATTCCAGCCTGTCCTGAAACTTCCATGTAAGATAATCAGCATAAGAATATACCTTATCTAAATCAAGTTGCTCAATATTGGTTATTGGTGCCATGAGAAAAGCGTTTATGTAAAAATAGCATTTTTAAACAAATATCTACTTAAAAAGTAATCCCTCTCCTTGCATTATCTGCACCGCCTTTTGTGTTTCATTATTTCCGTTAGATAATGATCCCGGAAGCATGATTAACCGTTTTTTTATTTTGCCATTTTCATCTTCAAAGTAAATTTCAAAATAAGAGCGTGTTATTCCCGGTTGAGCATTTTTAAAAGTAACCGATTTTATTTTGCTTCTTTCTATAACCGAAGCAGTAGAATTATTAATGCTCGTAGCAATAGCATAAATATTAAATATAACTACTAAAGAATATAAGACAGCCCATACCGTTTCGCCTCTACTAAACATAGTAAAAGCTTTATAGGCAAAGTAAATGGTAAGGAGGCCGTAAATTATTAACGTCCTGCCAATGGATTTTGTTTTACCCGGTACTGCATTAGCGGCACTACCGGCAATACCGTCGCGGGTTAAAACTATTTTATCAGGTAATATGTGGCAAAATCCTGTCTTTGTACGGAATATTTTTTCTTCACTCATGATGAAATAGTTACTCTCCCATTTTAAAAGCTTCTATAATAGGTTCAGCCTTAGCCATGTTGTATTCTTCAACAAAAACCTCTACTGCCTGGCCTGATTGACCAAAACCTGATATCCTTGCCGCCTGAATGTTATTTTTAACCACAACACCTATACCTGCTGCCTCAATGCGCGATTGTAAAGCCATTGCTAAAATTTCGCTCCCTGAAAATATTTTCTTTAATCCCATGATCTTTTTTAGTTATTCGGTTTCATTAGTTTCTGTATCCTCTTCATTATCTTCTTCTTCTTCTTGATCCTCTTCTTCGTCAAACTCAAAAAAAGTGGGTTCTATCATTATTTTATCGGCAAGTGCTTCTACCCTGTCAGATGATGCGCTGGTATAAAAAAGCCTTTGTGTTTTTGGTATACCGTCGCTCATACGCATAATACGCACGTCATGGCGCAGTTTCAGTATCTCATAGGCATCATCAAGGATAAACATTTTAAGCTGGTTAACATCAAAACCTGCCGATGCAAACATATCGCTAAGCCTTTGTGGCGTACCTATAAGCACATCTATACCCAGTGATATCTGATTTTTATCGTAGTCAAGGTCACCTTTTTCATGTACACCATATAGCCTAAGGTCGGTATTGCGGCCAAACAGTTTAAACTGTTCCATCATTTCCAGCACCTTTTCTTTAGTCTGCACAATTATAAGGGCGCGGGGCGACTCCTCAAACTCTTTTTCAAGCTTTTGTATTACGTTGATTACAATAGCGGTACTCTTGCCCTGTGTATCATCGGCAATAAGTACACAGTCGGCACCACTTTTTATGGTACCAAACGTTGCTTTTTGTAACTCTGTAGGTTGGGTAAAGCCCGCATCTTCAAGCGCTTCAGACAGGCCCGGATTTATTTTTTTCAGAAACATAGTTTAATTTTTTACCACGAATTACACTAATTATCACAAATTTTAATAGTCTAAAACTAAAATAATTGGTGGAATTTGTGCAATTCGTGGCAAAGATACTATTTACTAAGCGAACAAGCTAATAGCCTCAATTGTATATTGCTTTAACTGCTGTTTTATTTTCTTTATTACGCTCAATTTCTGCTTTTTTGATATTAGATATACGATAGATATTGTGATAGTTGCCTTTAAATTTATCTTCCCATTTGATAAAATCAATATTGTTATTAAATTCTTCTATCTTAAATACATCACTCGCACTAACAGTTTTAAATAAACCACCCATAGGTACTATCTTGACAATTTTATCTTCTTTAAAAACCAAATAGCCATCTACAAAACCATCAAAACCCCTATAACTTACTTTAATATTTGCATTGGGCAATATATTCCTGCTATTATAATTTCCGTAATAAAAACCAATATCATTACCTCTGTCTACCCGCGTTATAGTAACACCATCATAACTATAATGAATAAAATGATCTTCTTCTACGCACGACACAAAAGCGAAGAATAGTATGGCTATAAAAAGTTTATGCATCGCAGAGCTTACTATCAGCATTATTCATAATAAAATAATAGTGTAATTTATACTAAATTATTTACTGGCGAACAACCTTACATCGGTTTCTGATATTTCGCTGCTGCCAAGTATTATAAGGCGCTCTACAACATTGCGCAGTTCGCGAATGTTACCTGTCCAGTCATATTCCTGCAATAATTTAATAGCATCGGCCGAGAAACTCTTTTGCGCAGTCCCCTGTTCTGTAGCTATTTTTTCGGCAAAATACTCTATTAATAAAGGTATATCGTCCCTCCTGTCATTAAGTGCCGGTACTTTTACAAGTATTACCGCAAGGCGGTGGTATAAATCTTCACGAAAACGCCCTTCGGCAATTTCTTTTTTAAGGTCTTTATTGGTTGCCGCAATAACGCGTACATCTACCCGAATATCTTTCTCGGCACCCACACGCTGTATCATATTTTCTTGCAAAGCCCTAAGTACTTTTGCCTGCGCCGACATGCTCATATCGCCTATCTCGTCAAGAAAAATAGTACCTTTGTCGGCTGCTTCAAACTTACCCGCACGGTCTTTAACTGCACTGGTAAAGGCTCCTTTTACGTGGCCAAAAAGTTCGCTCTCAATAAGTTCGGATGGGATTGCTGCACAGTTAACCTCTATAAAAGGCTGCGGGGCACGTTCGCTTTTTTCGTGCAGCCAGTGTGCCACAAGCTCTTTACCGGTACCGTTAGGCCCGGTTATAAGCACGCGCGCATCTGTAGGGGCTACCTTTTCTATAATTTGTTTTATGTGGTTTATGGGTTCGCTATTGCCCACCATTTCGTAACTTTTGCTTACTTTCTTTTTCAGCATTTTGTTTTCTACCACAAGCACTTTACGGTCTAACGCGTTACGTACCGTATTAAGCAGGCGGTTAAGATCGGGCGGTTTAGAAATGTAATCAAAAGCACCAAGACGCATGGTATTAATGGCTGTTTCCAGGTCGCCATGGCCGGATATCATTACAAACGGTATTTCGGGCTTAAACTTTTTAACGGCTTCCAGCACTTCAACACCATCCATTTTAGGCATCTTTATATCGCAAAGTACAAGGTCGTAATCATCGGCTTTAATTTTCTCAAGCCCCTGCAGGCCATCTTCAGCCTCGTCTACTGTATACGTATCATTTTCTTCCCTGAGTATTTTACCCAGCACACGGCGTATGGCAGACTCGTCTTCTATAATTAATATTTTGGGCATCTTTCTTTTAGATTTTTGGATGATGGGATTGTATTATTGCTTATGCAATACTACAGACCCGATTTAAAAGTAACAAATAGTGCGAAGCATAGCAAATAATCTAAAAAAGTTTTAACTATTTACGCTGCTTCGCACTACTGTAAACTGCAATTATAATAAATGTATCAGCGGCAATCTGAAAAACTGTGACTGCGACTGTAAACTAATCTTAATACTTAAGCCACTTATAAATTTCTTTATACGTAGGTTTCTTGCCATACATTAAAATACCTATGCGGTAAATTTTTGCTGCAAACCATACCACGCCAAAAAATGTTGCAAATAGTATAGCCATAGAAAGCGCGATTTGCCAAAGCGGCACGCCAAAAGGCAATCGCATCATCATTACAATGGGCGATGTAAGCGGTATCATAGAGAATACCGTTGCCACGGTGCCATGAGGGTCATTCATTACGGTAAAGAAGCCTACATAAACACCAAGCATAAGCGGAAGGATAATAGGCAACAGGAATTGCTGAGAGTCAGTCTCGCTATCTACAGCTGCACCAATAGAGGCATATATAGAGCTGTATAAAAAGAAACCTCCTATAAAAAATATAAGGAATGATAATAGCATGGTTGCCCATGGCAAAGTTAATATCTCTGTAATATATACCTGCATTTCTTCTGTTTTGCTTGTGCCTGCGGCTATCATATCCGGCGATACTGCCGATGCTGCTCCCATTTTTAGGCCAAAGAAGCCCATAGCTACCGTAAGCAGTATACCACCTAAAACTGCCCAGATTAAAAATTGCAGTATACCCGCAAGTGAAGTTCCTATTATTTTACCCATCATAAGTTTAAACGGCTTGACAGATGATATAATGATTTCTATAATGCGGTTGGTTTTTTCTTCTATAACACTACGCATTACCATGTTGCCATAAATAATTATAAACATCATGATAAGGTAGCCAAAGCCGAAACCTATAAACACCTTAAGATAGTTAAACCATTTAAAACTTTTCTCTCCGGAGAATTTACTAAGCTTAACCTCGGCTTTAGTTTTAGCGGCATCAATAGCCTTGTAGTCTATATTTGCTTTTACAAGGTTTTGTTTAGTGAGGTTGTCGTTAACAACATCCTCTATTTTATCAACTAATTCCATCGATGGACTATCGTTAGAAATATACTCCACTTTATTAACCAACTCTTTAGAGTCGGCCACATTAGGGACAAAAATTAGGCCCTCGTAGTTTTCAGCAGCTTCTTTTTTTGCTTTGTCCAGTGGAAGTTTAGACAAATCTGTAAAGGCCGTTTTTTTATCTGATTTAAAATCTTTAGTAAATACACCGGCAGGGTCATAAAGTGCTATTTTCTCAACTTCATCGCCGTTTACACTTGCCAGATAGCCTACTAAAGCTCCCATAGCTACAAACAGTATAGGGCTAAGAAACGTCATCACTATAAACGACTTGTTGCGCACCTTGGCGTTAAATTCTCTTTTTATAATTAAAGACAGACTCATTAGTTCTTTTTGCTTACGGTTTCTATAAATATATCATTTACACTTGGTATCTTTTCTACAAAATACGTCACGTCGCCTTTATCCATAAGATAACTAAGCAACTCGCGCGGCGGCGTGCCCTGTGGCAGCGCTACTTGTAGTTTAAGTTCGTCATCGAGCGTTTTAAAGTTCGCCTGGGTGGTTTGGTATTTAGTACTGATATCTGCCAGCAGGTGCTGAAAGTTAGTTGGCGCGATACCCACCTCAAAAGTATTGGTACGGTATTGTTTTTTAACTTCATTAAGCGGGCCTTCAATAAGTTTGTTAGACTGGTGAATCAGCGCAATGTGGTCGCACATATCTTCTACACTTTCCATGCGGTGGGTAGAAAAAATAATGGTAGTGCCCTTATCGCGAAGTTCCATTATCTCATCTTTTATAAGATTGGCATTTACAGGGTCAAATCCACTAAAAGGCTCATCAAGGATAAGCAGCTTGGGTTGGTGCAGGACCGTTACCACAAACTGTATCTTCTGCGCCATCCCCTTAGACAGTTCCTGGATCTTTTTATCCCACCATCCTTGTATGTCCAGTTTATTAAACCAGTAATCAAGCTGCTCTTTGGCTTCTTTTTTGGTAAGGCCTTTAAGCTGGGCAAGATACAAAGCCTGCTCCCCTACTTTCATAGATTTGTACAGACCACGCTCTTCGGGCATGTAGCCTATTTGTTTTATGTGTTGCGAACCCAGTTTTTCGCCATCAAGCAATACCTCACCGCCATCGGGCATGGTTATTTGGTTGATGATGCGTATAAGCGAGGTTTTTCCTGCACCGTTAGGACCTAAAAGGCCATATATGCTCCCTTGTGGAACAGAAAGCGAAACACTGTTTAAAGCCGTATAATCGCCATACTGCTTTACAACATTTTTTACTTCTAAGATTGGTTTCATTAAATTTGAATTGCAAGTTGTAAAAATAACGATTATAAGACGCACATTTCTTAAAATGTTACATTAATAATTTGGGAATATAAAAATTGCCTAAAAACAAAAAACCCTCCCTTATTTGCATAAGGAAGGGAAAAATTGCTATGAAAAAGAAAATCACTAGCGAACTAGTGAGATTCAAATATAATAAAGTTTTCTTAAATTATGAAAACATATCCTTAACTTTTTCAAAAAAAGATTTATCGCTCTTTTCCGGGTGTGGAGCAAAGTTATCATCTGTTAACGATTTTTCGAAAAACTGACGCTGCTCTTTACTTAACGTTTTAGGTGTCCATACATTAACATGTACTAAAAGGTCGCCGCTGCCGTAGCTGTTAAGGCTTGGTATACCTTTACCTTTAAGCCTTAATATTTTGCCGCTTTGTATACCTTCTTCCAGCTTAATCCTTACTTTACCGGTAACTGTTTCAATATCTCTCGATGTACCAAGTACAGCCTCGGCTACACTAATATAAAGATCCAGGTGAAGGTTTTCGCCCTCACGCTTAAGGCTTTCATGCTCTACCTCTTCTATAGCGACAATAAGATCTCCGGCTACACTGTTGTTGCCCGGAGCATCATTACCTTTACCGCTTACTTTAAGCTGCATCCCGTCAGACACTCCTGCAGGAATTTTTATAGATACCGTTTCATCTTCCATTACCATACCCTGCGCATCGGCATGATTAGGTTTAGACTCTATGATCTGGCCGCTACCGCCACAGGTATGACAGGTGGATGCTGTTTGCATCCTGCCAAGAATGGTATTTGTTACCTTCATAACCTGCCCGGCGCCATTACAGGTAGGGCATGTTTTAAAGCTAACACCGGCAGCCTGTATTTTACGTTTTACTTTTACTTTCTTCTCTACGCCATTGGCAATTTCATCCAGCGTAAGCTTTACTTTTATGCGAAGGTTGCTTCCTTTTACCCTGCGCTGGCCACCGCCGCCGCCAAATCCGCCGAAACCACCACCAAATCCGCCTCCGCCAAAGATGTCTCCAAACTGGCTAAAGATGTCATCCATGTTCATACCGCCGCCATGGAAACCACCACCGCCACCGCCGCCGCCATTAAAGGCTGCATGGCCATACTGGTCATAACGCGCTTTTTTATCAGCATCGCTTAGTATTTCATACGCTTCGGCTGCAGTTTTAAAATTCTCTTCTGCCTCTTTGTTGCCGGGGTTTTTATCAGGGTGAAATTCAATAGCTTTTTTACGGTAAGCCTTTTTAATTTGCTCTGCCGTAGCGCCTTTTTGTATCCCTAATACCTCGTAATAATCCTTTTTCATCTCACCTTCCGTTTTTAAACTGCCTCAAATTATTAATTACCCAAAACTACTTTAGGGAAACGGATAATTTTGTCGCCCAGTTTATATCCTTTTTCTATTACGTCTACAATTTTACCTTTTAGCTTATCTGTTGGTGCAGGAATAGACGTTATAGCCTCGGCAAAATCTGCATTAAATGCATCACCTGCTTTAATTTCTACCTGTTCTAATCCTTTAGAAACTAAAGTATCTTTAAGTTTATTGTGTATAAGCTCTACGCCTTTAAAAAGAACGTCGTCTTCGCTTTTTGCAATTTGCACCAATGCCCTGTCAAAATCGTCAAGTACAGGCAATAAAGACTGTAACACATCCTGGTTAGCTGTTTTAAACAGGTCTATCCTCTCTTTAGAGGTACGTTTTTTATAGTTTTCGAACTCTGCAAACAGGCGCAAAAATTTATCTTTCTCTGCAGCAAGGTCTTCCCTAAGTTTTTCTTCCTCGGTCAGTTCTTCTGCCGAACCTATTCCAGCTTCGGTCGCTGCATCAGCAGTGTTAGTGGTATCATCATTAACTATTTGTTCATGTGTTATTTCTTTTTCCACTTTTTCAGAATTATCCTGGCTCATATTTTTAAATATTTTCTTAAACATTACTTTTGTTGTATAGTCGCTAAAGCGAAATGCAAAAGTTTTGCCAAAAGCAGAAAAATGTCAAATTGGCAGGATAAAGAGAGTATTAGATGGTAGATTTGAGATAATAGACTAAAGGAGTTTACAACATAAAAACATAGGCCTTAGTTAGGATTGAGGCCAGATAGAAATAAATTTTTAGCACAGGCTTATTTTAACCCCTCTAATCTAATTGTTGCCTATCCAGCTCCTTTTTTAGAAAATGCTTTATATATGTCCTGTGTTATAAGTTTTACTTTTTTTATTAAGACACTTTAAACCAATAAAAAAACCGCCATAAGGCGGTTAGTTAAGAAGGGCATTTTTAATTGCTTTCTCGAGCGAGAGGTACTTAAACTGGTATCCCTCTGCTATTATTTTTTTTGCGCTTACATTCTGGCTGGTAAAAAGCAGTGTATGCATTTCTCCTAAAACAAGTTCCATTGCAAACTCCGGAATGTTAGGCATAAAGTATGGTTTATCTAATACATTAGCTATGGTTTTTACCAATTCTTCCTGGCTAACCGGAAATGGCGCTACAGCATTATATACACCCTCAAGTTCATTTTCAAGTACATACATGTAAATACCGGTAAGGTCACTATGATGTATCCAGGATTGTATTTGCCTGCCACTGCCAAAAGCGGTACCCAAACCAAATTTTGTTGGCCCGGCAAGCTCCTTTAGTACACCATCATCGCCCGATAGTACTAAACCTGTCCTTATCTTAGCTACCTTTATACCAAGGCTCGCTATGCTATCTTCAGCAGCTTCCCACTTTTGTACTACGATACCCAAAAAAGAATTATCAGTTTCTGTATCATCTTCGCTGTAAACCTTATCAAGGCTGTCTGGATAAATTCCTGTTGCCGATGCCCCTATAAAATGGTACACATTATTTGTATTTTCATTAAGCACCTTATAGAGCAGGTTCGTACTTAGTATACGGCTTTCTACAATTTCTTCCTTATACGCCGGTGTCCAGCGTTTAGAGATAGTAGCGCCCGCAAGATGAATTATCGCATCTACACCATTAATGGATGCTTGGTCTATTTCTCCCTTTTTAGGATTCCACAAAAATCCTTTATAGTTTTCTTCGTTTTGTAACTTGTCTTTAGATGTTGTGAGGTAGTTAATATGAATACCATTCTTTAGCAAGAGCGACACCAGTTCTTTACCCACAAGCCCGGTAGCTCCGGTTATTAAAACTTTCATATTCTTTTTGCTGTAAATTTAAATCTCATACTACCAAGTTTGCGTTAATAATAATATGTTTAACGTATATTTATGAATTGCACAATTTGAGAGCTTTTGTATTAACACTCCATTCGCGAAGTTAAATATAGTTATTATATATTTTCAGTTTTAAATTACCTAAATATCTATAATTCAGGCTTAACAAAACTGTTAACGTGATTGCTAGCACAATAGCCGATTATAAATAAAAAAGAAGCCGCCTCAATTTAATATTAAGACAGCATAGCTCTGAACGTTTACTACCAAAAATTCAGATTGCTTATCATAATACCTTTAGATTTTTAAGGTTATACAACAGGAAGGCTCCCTCCATCAATTAGGTAGTTTGTTCCTGTATGATATGCGGCTGACGGCGAAACGAGAAAATGTACCAGCGATGCAATTTCATCCGGCCCTGCCGATCTTCCCATAGGGATACCCCCAAATTGGCTCATCATTTGCATAAGTGCATCTTTAATCGGAATTCCTAAAGCATTCGTATAGTCTTCAATAAATTTTTCCATAGTGCCCTGTCTAATCTTATTGCTGCCTATAAATTCAACTGAAGCTCATTTTCCAGTCTTCATTGCTAAATGCGCTAAAGCCACCGCCCGGCGTGTTAAGGCCACCAATCTTATCAATTAAGATATCAATCCCGCCAAATAATTCACTAATTTGTCTTGCCAGGTTGGAAACCTCATTGCCTTTTGTCAGGTCGGCTGCAATAAAATGATAATCCGGATTTAAGTCTAATGACTGATTTCTGGCTGTTACAATAACCTTCGCGCCTGCCTGGAAATTTTGTATTCTTCTAAATTTATATTTATGGAACGCAACATTTTAAAGATCTCATGACAAATTCTATGAGCGGTATATCGCCTAAAGTACTGTCTAAAGAATTACAGGATTTTGAAGAAAATCTGTTAATTACAAGAACCGTAAATAAAACAAAGCCTGTTACAGTTTCGTATGCACTTACAGAGCATGCGGCCGCAACGCATCCGGTTATAAATGCATTAATAGCATTCGGCTTAAAGCACCGGATTGAAATTAAGAAAGTAAGTCTTTTAATACTATATCAAAAACTCTATAGAATAATTATCAAGCAATCCTTAACTATTTTAACAACAGAAGTAACAATGCTTCAGCAGATCCTTTCGATGCAAAAACAGAGGACTTTAGAAGTAAATTTAGGGATTATACGTTGTGTAAAATTATTTAATTTGAGGGTAATTTATATGCATAAATTGCCAATCCCACATTTGGTATTGATCTAATTTTCATAATTTCTATAAAACAAAAAGCCCTTTATCTATACGGATAAAGGGCTTTTAAAAAGAAAGGCGATGACATACTCTCCCACAAACTGCAGTACCATCTGCGCAGGCGGGCTTAACTACTCTGTTCGGGATGGGAAGAGGTGAGCCCCGCCGCAATAATCACCTTAAAAGGTTCATTGCTTTGGACAATGATTTACGCGTATACCGTTAACTATGAACTGTAAACCGTAAACTAATAATATTAACATACTGAGATAAAGAAAAAATAGTATTTAGAAAGTTCTTCCCCCGCTTTACAGCGGGGAAAAGAGCGTACATAAGCTTACAGGTTATTAGTACTACTCGACTATGACATTACTGCCTTTACATCTATAGCCTATCAACGTGGTCATCTTCCACGACCTTTAAAAGAAATCTCATCTTGTGGTGGGTTTCGCGCTTATATGCTTTCAGCGCTTATCCCTTCCAAACGTAGCTACTCTGCGATGCTCCTGGCGGAACAACAGATACACCAGAGGTTTG
>NZ_KB899973.1 GCF_000378485.1 Flavobacterium rivuli WB 3.3-2 = DSM 21788
TCACCTTCAAAAGCATTTTGGGATGGTACCCAGGATTTCCTTCTTTACTATAGGCTTCAAGTAACGGCTGGATATTTATTTTCTCTACAACGGAGTTAATAACCCGGACCGGATGATGCGCAGGTATTAATTCATCAAACGAATGAGGGAAAAGAGTCGACTGGTTCTGGTTGTAGGGCTTAAATTTCATCGCTTAAAATATTGATAATCAATACTTGAATATAATAAAAAATAAACTTTCTGCCAAAAAAATGCATAAAAAAACCGCCTCAGTTTTGAGACGGCTTCTTTGCAATTTATAATATTATAATCAACTACACATTAAACCTAAAGTGCATAACGTCTCCGTCTTTTACAATATATTCTTTACCCTCTACACGTAGTTTTCCTGCTTCTTTAACTTTAGCTTCGGTACCATAAGTAACGTAGTCTTCATAAGCAATAACCTCTGCACGGATAAAACCTTTTTCAAAATCGGTATGGATAACACCCGCAGCCTGCGGCCCTGTATCGCCCACGTTAATAGTCCATGCCCTTACCTCTTTAACACCTGCTGTAAAATAGGTTTGCAGGTTAAGTAGTTTGTAAGCCGAACGTATAAGTGCCGATGATCCCGGTTCTTTAAGACCAAGATCTTCAAGGAACATCTGGCGCTCTTCATAGGTTTCAAGTTCTGTAATATCAGCCTCGGTGCCTACAGCAAGAAACATAACCTGTGCATTTTCGTCTTTAACAAGCTCGCGCACCTGCTCTACATAAGCGTTACCTGTTGCAGCAGCATTTTCGTCTACATTACAAACATATAATACCGGCTTAGTTGTAATAAGCTGAAAGCTTTCTAAAAGTTCTACTTCATCGGCATTTTGAGGAATAACTGTACGTGCAGATTTTGCTTGTAGCAATGTTTCCCTAATCCTGTCCAGCAAAGCCTCTTCGGTCTGGGCTTCCTTATTACCTGTCTTGGCAGCACGGCGCACTTTTTCAAGGCGTTTTTCTACCGTTTCAAGGTCTTTAAGTTGTAGCTCTATATCTATAGTTTCTTTATCACGAATAGGGTTTACACTACCATCTACGTGAATAATATTATCGTTATCAAAACAGCGCAATACGTGAATGATGGCATTACACTCCCTTATATTACCAAGAAACTGGTTACCTAAACCCTCGCCACGGCTGGCGCCTTTTACAAGGCCGGCAATATCTACAATATCTACCGTTGCAGGCTGTACACGCTCCGGGTTTACCAGTTGCTCCAGTTTTTCAAGCCTTGGGTCGGGCACGTTTACCACTCCTATATTAGGCTCTATGGTACAAAACGGAAAGTTGGCACTCTGCGCCTTAGCGTTAGACAAACAATTAAAAAGTGTTGATTTACCCACGTTTGGCAATCCTACTATCCCTGCTTTCATGTATATACTTGTTTTTTGAGGGTGCAAATATAGGAGTTTTGAAATTAATATAATAGTGACTGAGGTACTGAGTTTCTTAGATACTTAGAATTTTCTAAAACTGTAAAAAACTAAGCCTCTTTAATACTAAGAAGCTCAGAACCTAAGAACCTTACACCCTCATTTGCTTAACTTTACCAATACATTATGTTTTTGTAAGAACTTATTTAACATTGTGCTTCTACCTTTGTGAAAGTTAACAACTTAAATAAACAAATCATGAAAAATTTCGCAATAGCAATACTACTTGCTTTGGGCCTTTCGGCAACTGCGCAGGTAAACCAAAATGTTACTAAAGAAAGCACAACCACTACTGTAAAAGTAAACGATGGTACAGGTACACCCAAAAAATTGGTTAAAACTCAAAACACAGAATCGGTTAACGCCATAGAGATTAAAGATGCTAACTCAAAGAAACTTAATAAAGAATCGGTAGAGACTACGCCACAAGTTGTATCTACAACATCTGTAGAAAGAGATAATGGCTTTAACGCACGTGTAGGCCAGATAAGCAACTATCAAATGGCAGGTAAAGACTACATTTTTGTATCAGAAAAAGCAGGTTACCGCATTGCAACGCCAGATAATAAGGATTATGCTAAAGTAAGGAGAACATCTAACGGGCAATATATATATAAAACACCAACAGCAACATCTATAGGATACTTTAATCCTGAAGGAAATTTTGTGGTAGAAACGTATGATGACAAAACCGATGGTGTAATGGTAGAAACGTACACCAAGGTTATAAAATAATTTAAACTATTGGTTAGGTAAATTACTATGAAAAAGGAAAATCCTGAAGTTATGCTTCAGGATTTTTTTATTTTAATTATTTAGTAGATTTAAATTTGATACAGAATTATGCCTTACTGCAATTCAATCTGAAGTCAAATCAAAAATCTCAATTATCACTCATCGCCGTGCAAAAATGCCTGGCGGTTAAGCAATGTTTCTTCGCTCTCAACATAATTATCATCGGGTACGCAGCAGTCTACCGGGCAAACGGCAGCACACTGTGGCTCGTCATGAAAACCCTTACACTCAGTACATTTACCGGGTACTATGTAGTACACGTCGTCGCTTATAGGTGTAAAAGGCGCATCGGCATCTACTTCCTCCCCGCTTGGTAAAACTATTTTACCACGCAGTTTAGTACCGTCTTTATACCTCCAGTCATCCGCACCTTCATATATGGCGGTGTTGGGGCACTCCGGTTCGCAGGCACCGCAGTTTATACATTCGTCTGTTATAATGATTGCCATGGCTTATTTTAGTATTTAATAACGTAAATTTGCAGCAAAATTACGTCCAAATCCATTCATAAGCAAACATAATGACGTTAACAGAATCAAAAAAAGCGTTTATAGAGCTTGGCAAATTTCTTTCACAGTTCTCTCTAAGCACTAATGAGCCCAATGAGGCTGTATTGCATAACGCAATATTTTATAACGATTTTATTACTTTAATAGAGTTATCGCAGTCGCATAACGGCTGGTTTACACAGAAGCAGGTTTATTTTGCCATACAGCAATGGGCCGCAGCCCTTACCCCACATAACCTTGACGAATGGCTTAAACGGTACGACCTTAATACCAACGAACCTAAAACCGTTGGGCTAATACTTGCCGGAAACATTCCGTTGGTAGGGTTTCACGATTTTTTATCAGTGTTGGTAACAGGACACAAAGCATTGGTAAAATTATCATCTAACGATAAGCACCTCTTGCCCTTTCTTGCCAACTACCTTATTGCTGTAGAGCCCGCAATGGCCGACAGGATAACTTTTACCGAAGAAAAAATGGAAGGCTTTGATGCTGTGATAGCTACAGGCAGTAACAACACAGCACGTTATTTTGAATATTACTTCAGGAACAAGCCAAGCATCATCCGCAAAAGCAGAAACTCTCTGGCTGTGCTTACCGGCAAAGAAACTACAGAAGATTTAACAGCGTTAGGTGAAGATATATTTAGGTATTTTGGGCTTGGATGCCGTAACGTATCTAAACTGTTTGTACCGAGGGATTATGACTTTAAAAACTTTTTTGAAGCCATGTATGCTTATAAGGATGTTATTTTTTATGATAAATATGCCAATAATTACGACTATAATAAGGCTGTTTTTTTAATGAGTAATTTTAAATTGCTGGACAACGAATTCCTTACCATAAAAGAAGATAAAAGTTATGCATCGCCTATTTCGAGCGTGTTTTATGAATTTTATGATGATATTGCTGAAATTGAAGAGCGCCTGGACGCCGAACATGAACAAATTCAGTGCGTTGTAGGTAACAGTGGTATAAAAAACAGCATTGCTTTTGGGCAAACACAGCAACCCGGATTGTTAGATTATGCCGATAATGTAGATACAATTTTATTTCTGTCAAAAATATAGCGATATTTTTTATAAAAATTTTAGTGGATATTCTGTCTTTAATTATCAAATTTGCATGAGTTTTTTAAAGCAACACAACAACCATGAAAAAACACAATTTTAGTGCAGGACCATCTATCCTGCCGCAGGAAGTATTTGAAAAAGCTGCACAAGCTGTATTAAACTTTAATGATTCCGGACTATCATTACTGGAAATATCGCACCGCAGTAAAGATTTTGTAGCCGTAATGGACGATGCCCGTGCCCTTGTATTAGAGCTTATGGGATTAACCGGAAAAGGTTACCAGGCTATATTTCTTGGCGGTGGCGCAAGCCTTGAGTTTGCACGCATACCTTACAACTTACTAAAAGAAGGCGGCAAAGCGGCTTATCTTGATACCGGTACATGGGCTGCAGCGGCTATTAAAGAAGCGAAGCTTTTTGGCGAAACAGTTGTAGTGGCATCCTCTAAATCAGATAACTATAACAATATACCTACGGGCTATACCGTTCCTGCCGATGCAGATTATTTTCACTGCACGAGCAACAACACCATCTTTGGTACACAAATGCAACAATTCCCGGATGTAAATGTCCCATTGGTTTGCGATATGAGCTCAGATATATTTTCGCGCCAGCTTGATTTTTCAAAATTCGGGATTATTTATGCCGGTGCACAAAAAAATATGGGTCCTGCAGGTGCTACCCTTATTGTAATTAAAGAAGAGCTGCTTGGCAAAACAGGCAGGGCTATACCGGCTATGCTGGATTACAAACAGCATGTAGATAAAGAGAGCATGTACAACACGCCTCCTGTGTTTGCTGTGTATACCTCTTACCTTACGTTACAATGGCTTAAAGCCAACGGCGGCATAGAAGGTGCCGAAAAGAAAAATAATGCGAAGGCAGAACTGCTTTATAATGAAATAGACCGTAACCCTTTATTTGTGGGTACTGCCAAAACAGATGACCGTTCTAAAATGAACGTTTGCTTCCTGCTTAAGGACGAAGCACATGCAGAGGAATTTGATAAACTTTGGAAAGCTGCCGGAATAAGCGGCTTACCGGGACACCGCTCTGTAGGTGGTTATCGAGCCTCTATATACAATGCTATGCCTATAGAAAGCGTACAGGTACTTGTAAATGTAATGCAGGAACTGGAGCGTAGCATTTAATTTGTTTAAAGTTTAAAGTTTCAGGTTGCCACTCATACTGCCAAGCTGAACTCAAAAATAATATAATCCCTAAAGTTTCAGTTTTTAGATTATGAGTGAGCTCAATCTTAATTCTGAAATCTAAAATCATAAATTAAAAGATGAAAATATTAGCAAATGATGGTATCTCTAAAAGTGGCATTATAGCCCTGGAAGATGCCGGTTTTGAAGTTATAACTACAAAAGTAGCACAGGAACAGGTAGCAAATTATATTAATGCTAACGATGTAAAGGTTATCCTTGTGCGAAGCGCCACTAAAGTGTGTAAAGATATTATAGATGCCTGCCCGGGGCTTAAAATTATAGGCCGTGGCGGTGTAGGTATGGATAACATAGATGTAGAATATGCCCGCGAAAAAAGTATCCACGTTATAAATACCCCTGCTTCGTCATCAGATTCTGTTGCTGAGCTGGTTTTTGCACACCTTTTTACAGGCGTGCGTTTTCTTTATGATTCTAACCGCAATATGCCCCTTGAAGGGGATACCAATTTTGAGGGCCTTAAGAAAGCCTATGCAAATGGTATAGAGCTTCGTGGTAAAACTTTAGGTATTATAGGCTTTGGCCGTATAGGGCGTTCTGTAGCACGTGTAGCGTTAGGGTTAGGAATGAAAGTTATTGCTGCAGATAAATTTGTAGGCAGTGCAGAAATTAAAGTTGATTTTTATAACGGCCAGTTTATTAACGTAGATATTGTTACAGAACCTCTTGAAGACCTGTTTAAGCATGCCGACTTTATAACGCTTCACGTTCCTGCACAGGATGGTGGTTACGTATTAGGTAAAGAACAGTTTGATGCTCTTAAAGACGGCGTGGGTATTGTAAATGCTTCGCGTGGTGGTGTAATTAACGAAGTAGAACTTATTGATGCGTTAGACAGTGGTAAGGTTGCCTTTGCAGGATTAGATGTTTTTGAAACAGAACCTACTCCGGCAGTACAAATACTTATGCACCCAAAAATTTCGCTTACACCACATATAGGGGCTGCAACGCTTGAAGCGCAGGACCGTATAGGAACCGAGCTGGCCGATCAGATATCAAGCCTTTTAAAAACAGAGAAGTAGAGATGTTGCATTGCAACATATAAGATTTTCTTCACAATGAATTCGTCCTGACTTTTTTGATTGAAGCTAAAAGATCATTTTTGCAGCCAATTGAAAAAAGTCAACATAAGTTAAATATAAATGAGGCTGTCTAAAAAAAGGCAGCCTCGTTTTATTATTTACAGTTTTGCAATCCTTATTAATATATTTTCCGAAGCTGTAATCCATTAAGTATTGCTTCGCCCCGGTTTGTTTTAAAATCAATAGTAATACCTTTAACATCTTTTACAGTAACCGTAATTTTAGTATTATAAGCTTGTATTGGTACCAGATAATTTTCGTTAGATAAATTTTCAAGTATTGTAAATCCATTAATAATAACATCAAAGCTACGGCCTGTAAAACTATTTTTCTGTGCTACGGCACTTTTATCAAGGTTGTACACCAGCTTTTCTTGTTGTTCTTTGGTCAGCAATTCAGCAAAATGCAGGGTAACTTCATAAACGCCATCGGGAACATCAGCCTTAAAGGAGTTAAGCCCTGTGCGTTGGGTTTCGTACATTGCATCATAAGGCGTACCCAGTATATTACGTGATGACCCATAACGGTCGCCCTTTTCGTCTTCCTTATATACCTTACCCCCTATGTAACCCCAGCTTCCGGGTGTATATTCCTGCTCCGGTACCCAGGCTTCGTGGGTAATATCGTCCATAAACATACGATAATCACCAAGGCTTACATTTAGTGTCGTGAACGGATTATTTTTTACTTTAAGATTGTTCGCAATTACATGAAAATTAATTGTTGCAAAGTCTTCTTCATTATTAGATGCCACAGCCTTTAAATGATTGTCTCCATTGCCAAAAATAACATCAAAAACTGCTTTACCGTTAACAACCTTTTGTGTACCTACTTTCATATAATTTGCAAATAATGTAACCTCTGCCTGATTGCTATATACAGTTACAGGCTGTGTTGCCGTAGCCTCTTTACCAGCATCAGCTACCTGTGCGCGGCTGTTCCAGTTACTGCCACCAATTTTTATAAAAGGGACTTTAGACAGCAATGCCTTATAAATATAATAAATGTCTTTAGGTTTCCTTTCGGTTGTAAGCAATCCCTTATTATTAACGTGTGGCACTGCCTCCTGCCTGCCTTCATTTACAAATTCAACTAAATTCCACATTATTGCCCCGCTTATAAAGGTGTATTTCATTATGGTTTTAAGGTAAGCATCATGGTACATGTTGGTATACTCCTGCGTTTTATCAAACCGTGTAGGTTTAAAATTATGCAGGCGATAATCTGCATCGGCACCATATTCTGATATAATGAGCGGCTTTTCAGGAAATTCATTATGATGGCGCAGCACAAAAGTTTCAAAATCTTCAAACTTGCCACTATACCATCCCTGGTATAGGTTCCAACCCGCTATCATAGGTATATCTATCAGGCCTATACGTTTATATAAATCAAAATCGCCGTGGAAAGCAACCATGGTAAAACGGGCAGGATCTTCTTCCCTGCAAAGGTTCTCCAGTTTTTGGGCGAGGTTGTGCAGGTTTTTCCAGTACTGTTCGCGTTCAAGAGTTTTTTCTTTGTGCAAGGGCTGAATAAGCACCTCGTTCATGTAACTCCATATGATAACGCTTGGGTGGTTATAATTCTGTCGAATCATTTCGCACTGCATGTTAAGCATTGTGCGCGTATAGCCCTCACTTTCGGTAACCTGGTTGTTGCCGGGAGTCTCTACTGCGGTAAGAATACCAAGGCGGTCGCAGGCTTCCATAATGGCAGGATCCTGCGGGTAATGCGATACTCTGAGAAAGCTACCTCCCATATCTTTAAGCCATTGTACATCATTTATATGCAGTGCATCCGGTAGCGCCGATCCAATTTCTTTATAATCCTGATGGCGGCTTGCCCCCATAATTTTATAGGGCTCTCCGTTAAGGGAAAAACCTTTATCGGCATTAAAGCTAAACCACCTAAAGCCTAAAGGATTAGTAACTTCATCCAGTACTTTACCGGTTTTAGCATCGGTCAAAGTATTTACAACTTTGTACAGGTTAGGATGTTCAGGACTCCATAGTTGTGGCGATTTTATGCCTTTTATATTGGCAACAAAGCTACCATCTTTATTAGGTCTACTATCTGTTTTAGCTACCTGAATGCCTTTCCTGTCATATACTGTTGTAATTATTTTTACTTTCTGAAAAGCGTTAACTTTACCTTTTACATTTACAGTTGCATTGTCTTCAGACACTTGTGGCGTACTGATAAATACACCGTTGGTTGCGTAATTATCCATATCAAAATGATTGGCATCTGCAACAAGTAGATACACATCGCGGTAAAGGCCACCATACACGCTAAAGTCGCCACCTAAAGGGGCAATATCAGGATCATGGCTGTTGTCAAGTTTTACCCTTAAAATGTTTTTGCCCTCATGAACCTGCTTAGTGATATCAAAGCTAAAAGCAAGATACGAACCCGCATGTGTACCTACGCTTTTACCATTAATAAATACTTCTGCCAGTTGCGATGCACCTTCAAAATATACATAGATAGTTTTGCCCGTCCAGCCTTTGGGTAAAAAAATTTCTTTTTGATACCAGCCTATACCACGAAAATATCCCGGTGTATCATCCATAACATCATCGGCATTCCAGGTATGGGGTATATTTATGGTTTGCCAGTAATCTGGGGCAGTTTCGTTTTCATCACTACCTTTATGAAATTGCCATGACGTATTAATACTCTGCTTAATACGCTGGGCATTAGCAATAACTGGCGTTAACAAAATAGCTATGAAAGCAACTATGTTTTTAATTTTCATTATATTTTTTTAGAAGTAACCTCTTTTAATTCTCCGTTTATTTTTACCTTCACTTTTTCAGAAGAAACTGACAGTACTTCAAATTTAGTTATCTTTCCTTCTTTCCAGTCAAAATTTAATGTAAAACCACCTTGCGCTTTTAGCCCTTTTACACTACCATATTTTGCCCAGGCAGCAGGAATAGCAGGCAGCAGCTCTATAAAACCGGCATGGCTCTGCACAAGCATCTCGCCAAAACCTGCGGTAGCGCCAAAATTGCCATCTATCTGGAATGGTGGCCCTGCTGATAGCAAGTTAGGGTATACACCACCACCTGCACCATAATTTATATCTGTTGCAAGCGTGGGGCGCAAAATAGTTTTTAGCAACTTGTTAGCTCTTTCGCCGTCCTTAAGCCGTGCCCAGAACAATTGCTTGTAAGCAATAGACCAGCTTGGGCCGTCGTCTCCCCTAACCTCAAGTGTTTTTTTAGCGGCTTCAGCCAGTTGTGGCGTAGCTTCTGGTGTAATTAGTGATGCGGGGTACAACCCATATAAATGCGATACATGGCGGTGCGTAGGCTCGGGCTCTTTGTATGGTTTTAGCCATTCCTGAACCCTTCCATCGGGGCTTACTACTCCCGGAGGTGGCAGTTGTGCCAGCTTATGCTGCAACTGGTTTCGCAAATCGGCATCGAGGCCAAGTGTTTGCGAAGCTGTAATTACATTGTTAAATAATTCCCTCACGATCTGGTTGTCAATAGTTGGCCCCATGCATACATGCGACACCTGCCCGTCGGGTAAATAAAATGAATTTTCGGGCGACACCGATGGCGATGTTACCAGCCACCCTGTTTCAGGCTCTATGGTAAGCATGCTGTTGTAGAATTGTGCTGATCCTTTTATTATAGGATATATTTCGGCTAAATATTTATTATCATTGCTAAACAAATAGTGTTGCCACAGGTTGTTACACATCCACCCTGAACCTGCCTTAGCCGATCCCCACGAAGCGCTCTCGCCCGGTTCTGTATAACCCCAAACATTAGTAATTACGTGTGCTATCCAACCCTCGGCATTGTAATATGCCTTTGCCGTTTTTTCGCCATAAGGCACCATATTTTTCATAAGGTCTTTAAGAGGCAGGTTAAGTTCGCCCAGATTGGCAACTTCAAGCGGCCACAGGTTCATTTGTATGTTTACGTCAAGATGGTAATCGCCATTCCATGGGGTTTGCACCTGATTAGCCCAAAGCCCCTGTAAATTTGGAGGTAGTAATCCCGCGCGGGTGCTGCTTATTGCCAGATACCTGCCAAACTGAAAGAACAGTACCGAAAGCGTATTGTCTTCGTCCGGCTTTTTGGTAAAAGCATCAAGGCGTTCATTAGTGGGCAGTGTGTTTTTTGTGCTTTCTCCAAGCGATACACTTACACGGTTAAATAGTTTCTGGTAATTTATAATATGACTATTCTTCAGGCTGTCATATTTTTTAGACAAGGCTGTAGCCAACGTGTTATCAACAGTTCTTTCAAAATTTTTATCTTTAAAATCAGTGCCCGATGCTACGTAAATAATAACCTCTGTAGCATTGCTTACAGTTAATGTTTTGTTACCTGAAGATAGCTTACCATCTTTTAGCTGCGTTTTAACCACTGTTTTATATTTCATGCCGTTGCCGCCTTTGCCATCGTTAAGGGCACCGCTCATAACAAGTGAATTATCTTTGCTTATAACCGTTTCAAAACGTTCCGGCCTGTCGAGCTGCATTGTAAAATTAAGTGCACCTTTTTTATTAGAGGTTAGTTTTACAGCTAATACATCATCGCTAAATCCTGCAAAATATTCACGGGTATACGTTACACCATTTACCGTAAATTGTGTTGCTGCAACAGCAGTTTGCAGGTTAAGGTGTCTTTTATAATTACTATACTTTATCTCTTTAGCCAGTTTACCATAATCAAAATTAAGGTTAAGGTTACCCAGAACCTGATAGCATCCAAATTGTACATTGGCACCATTTCCACTACCAGAGCCCGGGCCTGTACATATAAAATTTTTGTTAACCAGTTTTTCGGCTTCTACATTTTTACCGGCAAGAAGCAGTTCTTTTATTTTTGGCAGAGAGGTATATGCATTATAATTATTAGCATCCTGCGGAGAACCGCTCCATAAGGTAATATCGTTAAGAACCAATTTTTCGGTTGTTACACCTCCATCGGGCATAAGTCCAAGCCGGCCGTTGCCAAGCGGCAATGTTTCTTCCCAAACTGCTGCAGGTTTGGTGTACCATAATTCAAGTGGGTTAGTCTGGCTAAAGCCCAATACAGGCAGCAATAGCAGGAGTTTTAATATATGCTTAATGGTATTCATAGTCGAAGTTTAATTATAAATAATATTTTCAGGCCTGTCATCAGCTCCAGTACCCCATTTTTTATTTGGGGCACCGCCCATTGTAAATTCGAGCACACCGCCTTTTACAATGTCCTGTTGCGTAATATAAGTTTTGGTATAGGCTTTACCATTAAGTTTGGCGCTTTGTATATAAACATTTTTAGCTGAAGCATTTTTTGCAATAACAGTAAACGATTTTAACTCACTAATTTGTATCGTAGCTTTTTTAAGTGCCGGAGTTCCTATTACATAGATACTGCTTGCCGGGTTAACAGGATAAAACCCCATAGCGCTAAAAATATACCACGAAGATAGTTCACCGCAATCATCATTACCGGCATAGCCGGATGATGTAGTGTTATACATTTTGTTCAATATTTCTGAGACATATTGCTGGGTTTTCCACGGCTGTCCTGCATAATTATATAGGTATGCAATATGATGGCTTGGCTCATTACCATGCGCATATTGCCCAATGAAACCAGATGCGTTATCATTCACTTCTTGTGGCTTATCTTCTAAGGTAAAAAAGGTATCCAGCTTTTGTGTAAATGCTTTATTACCTCCCACTAATCCTATCAAGCCCTTTACATCCTGGGGTACATACCAAAAATACTGCCAGCCATTTCCCTCTGTAAACGGGTAACCTCCATTTGCTCCGTATTTTAACGGGTCAAACGGGTCTATCCATTGTTTTTTATCATCTTTGGCCCTAAAAAAGCCAATTTGTTTATCGTACAGGTTTTTGTAAAACTGAGAGCGTTTTAGAAAACGGTTATAATCTTCGGCCTTATCAAGTTTTTTAGCCATTTGTGCCACACACCAGTCGTCATAAGCCATTTCGAGCGTGAGGGAAACCGACTGCGATTTTAAATTTTCGGGTATATAACCGTATTGTTCCCAGATACCGAATGGCGAACCGGGATGTTCTAAAAGAGATGAATTCTTTACAGCCTCATAAGCTGCATGAGCATCTATGCCTGGCAGCCCTTTAAGAACAGCATCGGTAATAACGGAAATAGAATGATTGCCTATCATACAATAATTTTCCTGACCCCATAATTGCCAGATGGGTAAATAACCGAAAGCTTTGTAGTGTAATAACATACTGTTTATAAAATCAGCAGAACGTTCGGGCTGAAGCAATGTATACAGCGGATGTGCAGCACGATAGGTATCCCATAAAGAAAATGTTGAGTAATACGGTTTAGCTGAATTTTTAGTCGTAAAATCGGCCGAGGGATAATCACCGTTTACATCAGATATTTGATTGGGCTGAATAAAAGTGTGGTATAATGCTGTATAAAATATTGTTTTTTGGTCGGGAGTTCCTTCAATCTTAATCTTGCTCAGTTCTTTTTCCCATGCAGTATCGGCAGCATTCACGGTTGCATTAAAATCCCATGCAGGAATTTCTGCCTGTACATTAAACCGTGCATTCTCAACACTTGTAGCTGATATCCCCACTTTTACAAGTACATCAGCATTTGCCGTATCAAAATCTAAAATTGCCTTTAGGGCAGTACCGTTTATAATAGTAACATTTTGGTAAAGGTTGCCGTTATCAGTCACCTGATTTTTGATGATGGGTTGCGAAAACTCAGCATGAAAAAACACCTTTCGCATAGGTGCCCAACCTGTTATAATACGATACCCTTCTACAGTATGGTTATTAGGAAATGATAATTGCGAGGCAATAATACGTGTATTCCAATCTGATTTTTTCATCGAGTGGTCAAGGTCGATGATTATGTGAGCCGATTTATTTTTAGGAAAGTTGTATTTATGAAATCCGGCATGGGTGGTTGCAGTAAGTTCAGCAGTAACATCATAGTCTTTAAGGTCAACTTTGTAATATCCGGGTTTTGCAATCTCATCTTTATGCAAAAATGCAGATTGGTAAGGGTTTGTACCTGCATCTTCCTTTATAATATCTCCGGTGAAGGGCATGACCAATACATCAAAAAACTCGGCAACACCGGTACCGCTCAGGTGGGTATGGCTAAAACCTGCAATGGTAGTGTCGTTATAATTATAGCCAGATGCCACACCCCAGTCGGGTATATTACGGGTATCCGGACTTAATTGCACCATACCAAAGGGTACCGTTGCACCAGGATAGTTATTGCCTGAAAGTGGCGAACCCACAATTGCTCCTGTGCCTATAAAAGGGTTTACATGGCTGGTTAGCTTTTCTGTTTGTGCTTTAAGGGTGATTGCTAAAAGTATTGTAGCAAAAATGTATATTATATTTATTTTCATTCATAACCTATATTAAAACCTACAAGGCCTTAAAGACCTTGCAGGCGGGAAAATTATAATTATAGATTCTCTAAGTTTTTAAGACCTTATGAGTATCAAAATATTTAAATTAATTATTGTAAGGAGCAGCCATAATTATAGGTTTTTCTCCGGTTTTAACCAATGCTTCTTCAAATTCTATCAGTACTTCGCGACTCTCACCTTTAAATAATGTAAAATAGTTATTGCTCATTATTGCAGGTAGTATCTGGTCATTAGTTTTACTGTTCAGCGCCTGTACACGTAAACCAAAAGCCACGCCGTCAGGACTCGAAACTTTAGCCGTGATATATTGTTTACCATTGCGTTTTACAATTTTAGAAGTTACGTTAAGCTTAACTTTTGGGAGCTCACTAAGAGCCTTAAAATCTTTCATGTTAATACCCCTCCAGTAAAAATTTTCGCTAATAAGCTTACCAGATGCTTCCTTAAGTTTTAGTTTAATAAAATGCACTTTGGTAAGCCCAGCAATATCGGCAGAGGCTGCGTATACTTTGAAATCAAACAATGAATAGCCCCAACCTGAACCACGTTTTACCCCCTGCATGCGCACGTATCTGGCAGGTGTTTCATCAAATGAAAGTGCCTCGGGGCCAGGTTTTCCATCCCTTACCATTATAACATCTGTCCATGTTTTTGCATCGGTGCTTAACTGTATTTTATATTCTTTGGCATAGGCATTTTCCCAATTTAGCACTACACGGTTTACCATGTGTTCGCCTTGCAGGTCTACATATATCCACTCTTCATCTTTATTGTCTGCCGACCAGCGGCTACTGTCATTACCATCATTTACGTCTGCAGGCTTCTCTCCCGAAGATGCCATAACCGGTTTTTGGAAGGCAAGATCCTGTTGGTTTGCATAAAATGGAATTACAAAACTCTCAGTCGCAGTATCCGAAAACGAATTTACTTTAGCAGATTGCCTGAATTTAGCAACTTCTTTACCATCCATATTGTAAATTGCGGCTTCTGCCTGAAGGTCTTTATAATCAGTACCTGTTGTATTAATAACTTTAACTGAGTTATTAGTGGGGTTCCATGAAACATGTAATGGCTCGCAGGCCGATTTAGTACCCCAGTAAGCTCCCGTAAGATCATAGTAATAATCATACGTTTGCCATACCATAGAAGGGTATGCACTTTGGCTCATCCACACCATAATACCCGATGCATCTTCCCACATGTGGTCTAACCAACCCTCATACATTGCTTTGTTGGTTTCTATATTAAGCAGCTGCGCTTTCTTAGTATAATCTTCAATACCTTTTGGCGCACCGTAGCGTTCAGTTATGCTTTTATCATAATTATCAGGAGATGCATTTCCTGCATTAGTACCAAAATAATGCTTGTTCCACATTTCATTTCTTGGCCAAAGGTCTTTTTCCGGAATAAATTTTCTTAAACTCTCTACATTAGGAAAAACAGCAGTACCAATTTCGCTGCGCAATCCCCAGCCGGGGCCATCGCCGGTACCAAAATAAGCTTCGGGATATTTAGTAAAATACCATCTTGGATCTTTATTTCCCCAAAGGCCGCTACCCGAAAGCCCCCCGGCATTAGAACATGCCTGGTATAGCCTGTCGTTGCCATCAAAAGTTTTAATATCTTCGGCAAGCCAGCCGCTTAATGGCGGTTGTGGTACACCCTCGTTATTACCACACCATACTGCTATGCAGGCATAGTTGCGGTAGCGCTTTACTTTCTCTACCGCATTTTCGTTAAAGGCATAAATATCTTGCGGTAAAGTAGGGTTAGAATTCAGCCAGAAATCGTCCCACACCATTATACCATATTTATCGCATGCCTGGTAAAACTCCTCATCGGTAGTAGAGCCAAGCCAGTTACGAATAATATTATAGTTCATTTCTTTATGCAGGCGCAGCTTAAGATCGTACTCTTCGCCACGGGCACGCAACATATACTCGCTCATACCCCAGTTACCTCCTTTTAAAAATACACGTTTACCATTAATCGAAACGTGCAGCACACCGCCCTCTTTATCATAACTGTATTTACGGATACCAAAAGTTACTTTCTTGCTATCCGTAACCTCATTACCTAGTTTAAGTTTAAATTCGCATGTATACAGGTTAGGGTCGCCATAGCCATTAGGCCACCATAGCGTAGGGTTAGCAATACTTAGCCCTGTAAACTGTTCTTTAGTAAGCGACACGGTTGTTGTCCTCCCCGCCTCTACGTCAAACTTTTTATTAAAAGCAATGTTGCCGGGCATAATAATACCCGCAAGTTCTCCCTGCAGGTTTTGTGACGAAACATTTTTTACATCTACTTTTATATCAAGGTCCGCACGGGCGTTGCTGGGAAGGTTAGTGCGAATCCACGGGTCTTCCATAACAATTTCACCGGTATTGGTAAGATAAACATCATCTGTAATACCAGAATTTAATCCAGGCACATAAGGTATCCAGTCCCAACTGGCACTTGCCACATAAGTAGGGCTGCCATAATTGTTAAGCGGTAATTGTGGTATAGAAACCAATATTGCCAAAACATTTGTGCCACTCCTGTTAGCAAGTTTTGTAATATCAAACTTGCCCCGCTGCATCATTCCGCTAAGAGTAGCTATCTTTTTACCATTCAGGTAAATATCGCCAAGGCGGTTTATCCCTTCAAAATTTAGCCAAATAATGTCTTTAGTAAAATTAGCAGGTACTTTAAACTCTGTACGATACCAATAGCTGCGATCGTATTTTGCACGATCCACTTTATGAATGTTATCGCCATAATTAGGATCTTTTTCAAGCCCTGCGGTAACATACGAGTTAAATACCGTTCCCGGCACAACGGCATTTACCCAGCTTGTAGTTCCATAGCCTGCATTAAGGATAGCCATACTGTCCTTGCCTATTTCGGCCTGTGGCTTTACTTTCCAGGTTACCGCCGGAGCATTAAGGCTGGACTTTATATTTTGCGAAAAAGCGCTCCATGGCAGGGCGCTTAATGCTAAAAAGAATAGTATTTTATGTGAGATATTTTTTATCATAATGTTTGTGTATAGTGTTTTGGTATTGGTTAAACTGGTTAATAGTTAGCATATAAATTATGAATGCCATTTTGAATGAAAGCAGTTAGCAGAAAATCTCACACATCTCTGTTACTACCTTCATCCAAAACGACATTCACTACCAAATTTATCCTAACTAACTCTAAAAATTATTAAACATATAAACCCAAATATATATTTAACCTTTTGCTCTCAAAAGAGCTTATGAAACCATCTATTAAACTTATTAATAACCCGGATTTTGATCGCCGGGGTTAATTTCCGGATTTTGACTAATTTCGCTCAACGGAATAGGATACAGATTATGGAACTCTGCAATAGTACCATTCTGGTTGGCCCATTTGTTGCGGGCTCTTACAAGCTGTACTAATTTACCAGTACGAAGAAGATCCATCCTTCTCCAGCCTTCAAAGGCAAGCTCACGCATGCGCTCATCAAGAATTTTTTCCCTAAACTCATTCTGAGAGTTTCCACTCCATGCCATGCCTGCAGGTAAAGTTCCACCAAAAGCACGAGTACGTACCTGATTAACATAACCTTCAGCATTACCTGTTTGTCCAAGTTCATTAAGTGCTTCAGCATACATTAACAATACATCGGCGTAACGAATGTATGGTTTGTTCTTTCCACACTGCCAGAATGATTGTGTGGCATCTGTACGGATATCTTCATATTTTTTAATATGTGGATCAAGTTCATCACCTCCAAAACCTGCTGGCAATGTCGGCCTCTGCCCACGATATGTAAAGTCGTAGCGGATACTAAGGTTTTTTCTTTGATCTCCTGTTTCCCATATCCCGCCTGCCGAGGTATCATTAAGACAATATTCTGTAGGTAAAATAAGATCATAACCTCCAAAGTATGCATACTGGTTTAAGTTAGCAACAGCCCTTGAGCCTGTTTGCCACTGTATTTGGTTGTTATCAGGATAGGTATTATTAAACTGAAACTCATATAGAGATTCCTGGTTATTTTGAAAGTTAGGATTGAATAATTTCGAATAATTATCCATTAAACTATAACGTCCCGAATTAATAACAGCTTCAAAAGCATTTTTTGCTAAAGTATAATCCCTCAACCCGGAGGCTTCTGGAGCTGTCATATATACTTTACCAAGCAATGCCTGCGCAACTCCTTTAGTTGGATACTGAGGGTTTTCCTGTGTAACAGGGAGCTTTTCTATAGCAACTAAAAGATCGTTTACAATGTAGTTAAAAACCTGATCTACTGGCTGACGTCTACCCCCAAATTCTGCCGAACGGCCTTTATCATTTATCGGAACTGATCCCCAATAAGTTCCTAATTCAAACATAACCGCTGCCCTTAAAAAACTGGCCTCTCCTAAAAGAAGGTCACGGCGTGCAGTATCTGGCTCTGTGTTAGAGTTTAAATAAAATATTGACAAGGCTGTTATGTTAACTATTGGCCAACGATCATTCCACTGGCCTCCCAATGCATTATTTTCCTGGCTTAAAAAGTTATTATATAAGTCAAGCCCGGCTTGGTTAGCATCGTTTATTACTTGATAAATACCTTGTTGAGATTCATCTGTACCGAGGTCAAAATAAAGTCCAGGCCGGTCTTTTCTTAAATTTCTCCAAGATGTAAAACTACCTAATAGTGCCGGCTCTATGTTATCCATTTTAGAGTACACCTGTGCCTCTGTCAAACCCGTTTGTGGTTCCTCTTCTAAAAAATCAGAGCAGGACGAGAAAAGTATTGTTAGTGCCATTGCGGCTAAAACTCTTGTTTTCATACTATTTTTTTTTATGTTTAATACTATTATAAAGAAACATTTAATCCTGTTACAATCATTCTTAAGTTAGGAGTGTCTCCGCTTTCAGGATCGTACCCTTTGTACTTTGTAATTGTAAATAAGTTAGAACCTGTTACATAAAGTTTAAGTCCTTTTAAATGAATTCTTGATAAAAGGTCTGAAGGCAGCGTATATGAAACAGTCAATGCATTAAGCCTCAAGAAAGATGCGTTTTGTATTCCTTTATCAGTATCACCTAAATTAAATCTCCCACCATTATAATAAGCTCTTGGAATATCGGTATCGGTATTTGTTGGTGTCCAGCGGTCAAGTAGATCAGTATGTGCAGCGGTTCTGCCAGTACCATACATATAACCTTCATATACACCACTTGTCCTTCTGCCTCCTATGGAGTATGCAAATATCATGTTAAGGCCAATTCCTTTATAATTAAGATCGCTGCTAAATCCTCCATAATAATTAGGGTCTACGTTGCCCACTACGTATCGGTCACTATCACTAATAATACCATCTCCATTACGGTCTTTTATCTTGATATCCCCAGGCATTACAACACGGCCACCGTAATTAATGGATGAAAGATCTTCCCCTTGTTGCGCAATACCATCATATTGAAATACATAAATAGAATTAATAGATTTACCAACAATACGGTTGTTATCACGTTGAATTTCACTTCCTGTAAAACCTCCAAAATTATATATAGGCGAATTATCTCCAGATAGTTTTGTTATCTTATTTTTAGCCGAAGATATATTAGCTGATACGTCCCACCTAAAATCCTTCGTTTGTACTATGGCACCTGAAATTGTTAACTCTATACCTTTATTATTTAAGGCTCCTATATTTTCTAATTTATCCTTATATCCCAATGAAGGAATAGCTTTGCGCACCAGTAAGAGGTCTGTATTATCTGTATAAAAATAATTTGCACTTACTGATAGCCTGTTATCGAAACCGGCAGCATCAAAACCTATATTTAACTGCTTCTGTTTTTCCCATTTAATGTCCGGATTTCCTTCAAAACCATATTGTGAAAAACTTGTTGAAGTTCCTGAAAAACTTGGACGGTATAATGTTACATAACTGTACAGACCAATATTTTGATTACCCGAAATACCGTAACTTGTTCGTAACTTTAGTTGGTTAATTTTTTTAGAATCCTTTAAAAAATCCTCTTTCGCAATATCCCAGCTAACAGCTGCTGACGGGAAAGTACCCCATTTGTTATTTGGTCCAAATTTTGAAGATCCGTCACGACGGATGGTACCGGTAATCATATATTTTTTATCGAAAGTGTAATTTACACGTCCAAAATATGAGAGAATTGTATATGTATTAAAGTCAGAACTTAATTGAGAATTTGCTCTCTGCGAAGCACCTGCAAGATATTTATAAGATAAATCATCTGTTGCAAAACCTCGAGCCCTTAAATCAGTTGTGTTATTGTCATTTTTTTGAGCAGAATATCCAAAGAGAGCATTTATGTCATGCTTATCCGCAAAAACTTTACTATAAGTCACTGTATTATCCCATTGATAGTTTAGTTCAGAATATCTGTAATGATGTGCTTCACCATCAGCACTATTACCTATAGATTGCCCGGTATAAGAAGGAAAATATTCAAAATTACCTTGGTCTATGATATTGGCACCAAATGTGCTTCTAATCTCAAGCCCTTTAACAGGCTTAATACTTATGTAATTACTTGTAGTTAGCATATTTCTTTTGCTAACACTTGCTATATCAAGGCTTAATATAGGATTTCTTTGATTATTATCTATACCTTCGCCATAACTAAGATATGTCGCTGTACGGTCTATTGGTAAAAGAGGGTTGGCCCCTAAAGCTGTCCCGAAAGCTCCACCATCTATATAAGATGCTTCACTTCTAGAAAATGTTGTACTTGTTCCTATTTGCAACCAAGACTTAACATCCTGTGTAAGGTTAATTTTGCCATTATACCTTTTGAATCCTGAATTTTTTAGAATTCCATCCTGGTCAGCAAAACTCATACTTACAAAATAAGTACCTTTTTCACTGCCCCCGCTAAAGCTTAGATTGTGGTTACTTTGTACACCAGAACGCGTTATTTCATCGAGCCAGTTATAACTTTTACCTGTTCTATAAGATTCCAACTCATAAGGAGCGAATACACGGGATCCATCTGAAGTAATTTGATTTATAAATTCCTGACGGCTTAACCCAAGTGGCACACCGGATGTGTCGAAAGGAAGCTGTCCATCTAAGTAAGTATTAGCCGCCGCGTCAACTCTTAAGTCAAACAACTGGCTACCGTTCATTAGCGGGATCTGCTTGCTAAATTCAGATACACCTACCCATGTATCAAACTGGACAGTACCTTCACCACTGCGCGATCCTCTTTTTGTTGTGATTACAACTACACCATTAGCACCACGCGAACCATATATTGCTGTGGCAGAGGCATCTTTAAGTACATCAATACTGGCAACATCGTTGGGGTTAATATTTTCAAAATTACCCTCCATAATAAGTCCATCCACTACAAAAATTGGGGTAGACCCGGCTGATATAGAGTTGCTACCCCTTATCTTAATAGAAGCACCATTACCCGGTGTAGGGTTTTGCTGGATATAAACACCCGCTATGCGTCCCTGCATACCCTGTAATAAATTTGGAGTAGGTGTTTCTTTAAGCTTCTCGCCACTAAGGTTACCTACCGCACCTGTTAGGTCGCTCCTTTTTACAGAGGCTCCCACAACTACAATTTCGTCAAGCTCATTAGGGCTTGCTTTAAGAGTAGCATTAATTACGGTTGAATTGTTTACCTCAATCGATTGCGAAACGAAGCCGATAAAACTGATCTGCAAAACAGATCCGGGAGCTACATTCGGGATGGAATAATTACCATCCATATCAGTAGAAACTACATTTTGAGTACCTTTTACCATAACACTCGCGCCGGGTAAAGGCAGGTTTTCGTTATCGGTAATTTTGCCGGTAACGGTTTGGGAATAGAGTGATCCCGCACACATCATTACAATTAACAAGCACAAGTATCGTATTACATTTCTCATAATTGATTTTTTTTGTTAATAAATGTTAAAGGGTTAATTAAAAACTTTTGTTGGGTTTAGCTGTTAGTTATAATATAGCTTTGCGCATATTGTACTATACTATTCTATTCAGATACAAACATACAAATATTTAGATTATATCCAAATATTTAATTTAAGAATTTATTAAATTTTTTTAACCTTTTTTTAGGGATTGACATAAATAATGCTCTTTTACGCATATTACATAAAAGTGTGGTAAAAACACTTAATTATAGTAAGTTACATTTATGCAACTCCGTACTTAGAGAAGAGTAAAAATAAAGCAACCATTCCTGCGAGTAATATGCAATAGTAATAGTAGCGATTATGCCATGGAGCAAGATTCAACGTTTCATACTTAATTTCAGAATATAAATATTCAGGATAAAATTTAGCAACAACAAACATAAATACTGTAGTGAGTAAAAATAATAATGCCAGCATGTGCAGGTAATGAATATTTATAGTCAATACATAATTAAATAATATATAGCTTATAATAAAAAACAATATACCGGCTTTAGCTGCCTGCGGAGGTACTTTTTTACTTATAAAACCTATAAATACTATAGTAAAAACGGGTACACAAAACATGCCGCCCAGTTGTTGCAGGTAGGTGTAAAATCCTGTTTTGGCAAACATTATAAATGGAGCCGTAAGCATTGCTAAAACTGCAACACCAATCTCGAATTTTCGCCCTGTGCGTACAAGATGTTTCTCTGCTACTTCGCCCTTTCGTTTTTCCAGCCACGGTTTATATAAGTTTAGCACAAATAATGTACTACTACTGTTTAAGCCTGCATTAAAAGTACTTATTGCTGCCCCAAGCACCACAGCGGCAGATAAGCCTATCATAATGTGTGGTAATGTATCTTTTACCACAAGCGGAAAAACCTCTGCCGTATTATGTAAATTACTATATAAATGTACTCCTATTAACCCCGGAATATTAATAATAAATGGGCACAGCAATTTACCGGCACAGGCCAGCGCCATACCTTTCTGGCTATGCGAAAGGCTTTTTGCAGATAGTGCCTGCTGTACTATAAACTGCTCCATACCCCAATAATACAGGTTCATTATAAACATACCCGTAAATATGGTGTTAAACGGCACTTCATCTTTTGGGCCGCCTATAGCATTTAAATGCTCCTTATGATCTGTAACCATGCGGTGCAGGCCCTGCGTCCAGCTCCCATCACCCAGGTATTTAAACCCAAAGTATGGAAATGCAATACCAATAGTCAGCATGCCAAGGCTTAATATAGTGTCTGATATGGTAATGGCACGCAAGCCGCCAAGTACAGAATATACCGTACCTACCAGCCCTATAACCCAAACCATTATCCAGATGTTTTGCCAGTAGCTTAAATGCAGGGGTTCAAAGAAATTGAACATGCCTGTAAATGCCACTGCCCCACCATATAATACGGCAGGGAGGAGATTTACTATATAACTGCATAAAAATACTATCGATATTAATTTTCGGGTAGAATCGTCATAACGTTTGCCCAAAAAATCAGGGATGGTCATGGCACCGGTGCGAAAATAAATGGGCAAGAAATATTCGGCTACTAACAACATGGCAAGCACAGAGCTAATGCCCCATGCTATCACGCTCATATTATTTATATAAATAGATTCGTTCTCTCCTATAAATTGGTTAGCACTTATATTGCTTAAAAGCAATGCCCCCCCTACTACAAGATAATTATTTTTGCGGTCGGCAAAAAAAAGCCCGGCAGTAGTCTGCGCCATGTTTTTACGCGTTTTTAACCACGAAAAAACCGCTATAAAGCCCGTGATAAGCAAAAAGCTTGCTATGGCAGCAAAACTCATTTTTTAGAGCGAGTTTCTATTAATTAATACTGTTGGGATAATTTCCTGTATTTTTTTGCGATGCAATACAAAGTTAGCTGCCTTCCTGCCCATTTCAGAGAAATCTGTAGAGAAAGTGGTTACACCGTCAAAAATAATTTCTTTTACAATATCATCATTATGGCTTATAAAGCCAATATCTTTACCTAATTTAAGCCCCTTAACCTTAGAATCTTTAAGCATTTCCCAAAGCTCAAGGTTATGAATGGTAAAATATACTTTGCCTTTCTCTAATGAACCTGATTCATATTCTTCTTTTATAACGCCCTTAATATCATACTCTTTCATGAACCTTTTAAAAGAGTTTAAAATCTCGTTAGGTTCTGCAGATGATGGTTTAAAGAAAAATATTATTTCGTCGTATTTTTTTATCTTGTCTTTTAATTGTACAAAGGCGTTGTAAGACGAATCGCCAAACTCCTGCACCACATAATTATAATCTTCGCCGGTATCAATGTGCCTGTCTACAAGCAACACCCTGTTAGACGGCAATAATTTAAGTAAATTGGGCGTTTTTGGGTTTGGTATTGGTGCTATAACATACATTCCGTACTTCCCTTTAATAGATTGGAGTACATTCTCGAAAGTGTCAAAATTATTGTGATGAAAAAAGATGTCGAGATGTACATTTTTACCCAACCCTTTACGGAAGTTTTCATAGAACGTTTCCTGGAAAATGTCGAAAGCAAAAATTAACAATGCTACTTTAAGTTCCTGCATTACATCATCTGTAGCTACAAAATACCCTAAACGGTTTTTAGACTCTATAATCCCCCTGTGTACAAGTTCTTTATAAGCTTTTGCAATAGTTTCGCGGGCAAAACCGAGCTCATTTATAATAGTGTTTACAGAAGGCAATATATCGCCTTTGCTTACCATTTTTTCGTCTATCGCATTGATAATTCCCTGTACAAGCTGCTCATGCTTAGACAGGGAATTTATAGATTCAAGATTTTTAATCTGCTGAATGATCTGCTTCATAAATCGTTATTATATCAGTATAATTAATACTGTTTATTATCACAAAAAAACAAATATATTACTAATAATTGGGTATTACGCCTTTGTAATTTTTAAAACAACACTTGTATTATTTAAATTTACATTAGGATTGATGCCTATTTGCATTAAAAAGTCGCCGGAATATGTGGCTGTTTCTACGGCAGGTTTTTTGCCTGGATATATATTTATCTCTTCTATTTTATAGTTTTGCCCTGCCTGTAAGCCTTTTAACTTTATGGGTGTGTGCGAACCAGCCTCATACCTGCTGTTAACAAGGTAGCTAAAAAGTACTGCCTCATTACCATTTTTATTTACAAAACTTACCGCTGCGGCATCATTTTTCCATGGGCTTTGCAGGCGGTACTGGTCACCCTGCCAAATGGTATTGCTTAAAGCACCATAATTTTTAAGTGCCTGCTGGCAAAAGGCAAGATCGTTCTCACTCAGGTGTTTTACCACAATATCAAAACCAAGCTTGCCCATCATAGCAACATCCGTTTTATATTTAATAGGTTGCTTACCCCAGTCTGTAACGTGTGCAGCAATAGATAATGAAGGGTAAAAATAAGAATATTCCCACTGCATGTATATACGCTCTAAAGGATCTGTATTATCGCTTGGCCAAAACTCCGTAAAATATTTTAGCGCAGCATAATCTACCCTGCCACCGCCGCCACTACATAACATCATTGGCGTTTTAGGATATTTTGCACGAATACGCTCCAGAACTTTATACAAACCATTCACATAATCTGTATAAAAGTTAGACTGTTTGTCTTTTAACTGTTTAGAATAAGCATTGTAAATAACTGCATTACAGTCCCACTTTATATAAGCCAATTCACGGTTTTTAGTAAATAAATTATCTACCACGCCAAAAACAAAATCCTGTACCTTAGGGTTAGAAAGGTCTAAAACCAACTGGTTACGAAAGTAATGTTCTGCCCTTTCCGGTTGTTTTACAACCCAGTCAGGATGTTGTTTGTACAATTCGCTTGCAGGGTTTACCATTTCAGGTTCTATCCATATACCAAATTTTACCTGGTTATTTTTAGCCGTTTCTACAAGGGTTGCAATGCCATTAGGCAGCTTCTTTTTATTTTCCTGCCAGTCGCCCAGGCCAGCATCGTCATTATTACGTGGGTAATTATTACCAAACCATCCGTCATCAAGCAAAAACAGATCTACACCCAACGTCTTACTATCTGCAATAAGGGCTTTAAGCTTGGTTTCGTCAAAATCAAAATACGTGGCTTCCCAGTTGTTAAGTACTGTTAGCCTTTTACCATGACCGTCTAATATTTTATAATCACGCGCCCAGTTGTGCAGGTTTCTGCTTGCTGTACCTTTTCCTTTAGATGATAAGGTATACCAAAACTTAGGTGTGGTAAGCGACTGGCTTTTAGCTAATGTGTAAGCTGCCCCCGCATTATTAATCCCCGATATTATACGGAGATTATTAAGTGGATCGAGCTCAAATTCATTCTTAAAATTGCCCGACCATTCAAGGCCTGCAAATAATACTTTACCTTCATCTTCGGTAGCAGGTTTTTCCAGCGATACCATAAATACCGATGGCTCAAATAAATTTGCACGGGTACCAAGCTTACTGTCAATTACTTTTATACCATGTGTAATTTTAGATTCTTCGGGACGCATTTCCTTCGCCCAGTCTCCCTGAAACTGGCTTAGCCAAAAATCGTCATTACCCTTTATATATAAGTTTGCCGATGCATACTTATTTAATATAACGGCACCTTTTTCATTATTGGTAATTGTAGTCCACTGCTCTATAACATCATTTTCGTAATAGGAGGCTATAAATAAATGCACTTCTATGGCATACACAGGGTCTTTAAGGATAACTTCTGTTTGCGATATTCCTTTGCCTGCCTCGGTTGTTTTATGGCTTACATAATGCAGGTCTAACGAGGTGTTACCATCAGCATGCGTAACTGTTAACGCAGGCTCAAGCAGGTTTTTAGAACCCGATGGCGTATAAGCAGCATTGTAAATACCTGTATAATCTGTACCTTGTTTGTACTGGCCTGCAATTTTTGCATAATCGGCATCGTTAGCCAGTTTTTCGCCAAGATAAATGGTATTAACTTCTTTTGCAGCATTAACCTGAAGTACAAGTGCATTGCTTTTAGTTTTTACCGGAATAGTTTGTTGTGCAACAAGCGGCGTACTAAATGCCGCCAAAAGAAAGAATGCCGAAACAGACTGCCTGAAAGTTGTAATGTGTATAGTCATTTTTTATTTTTTTCCGTGTGTGATGCCCGGCCACGCATCTGTCCTGAAAGACGATGCAGGTAATCCCGATGCATTTGTAAGGTTTCCATCGGGGTTATCTGCCCAGTTATAGCGAATTGCTACAGGAACAGAAACTTTATCCGATGATACGATTATTTTATTCCCTTCTATTTTAGCTTCTGCCCAATAGAATACTTTATCGGCTCCTGCTATTGCAAAACCTTTTAATATGCCCGATTTTGCTTTGATGCCTTCGTTAAAAGTAAAATCTACAGTTACATTTTTACCATTTACTGCATACGATTTGTACAAAGGACCGGAGTAATTTGTTTTTACACCATACTGTTTATCAAGCGCTATAAGGGCAAGGCGACCACCTATATCCTGTTTATTTTTAGGATGTATATCTTCTCCATTACCTATATCTGTAGCTACTGCCATTCCTGTATTTGTTAATGCAAGCGCTTTAAATTGCGCCTCCCTTATCTCTGCCCATTCAGATTGTGATGGTTCGCTTTTTTTAGCTTTGTAATTGGCTAATTGCACAAAATAAAACGGCAGTTTTTCATTATTAAATTTAGCACGCCAGTCATTTATAAGCAGTGGAAACAATGTTTGGTATTGCTCTGCCCTTTTTTCGTTGCTTTCGCCCTGATACCATATAACACCTGCAAGGCGCACTTTAAGCAACGGATTAATCATAGCATTATATATTGCCGATGGCCTGTTCTGCCCCTGAGGCATATAAGGTTTTGCAGCTAAATCTTTAAGGTTTGCACCAATAGTATACTTCCATGCTCCTTCAAGCGATACTGTTTCACTTCCCGATTTAATAGTTAATTCATCCGGGGTACCATAAATTCCGCCGCCGCCTGCACCGTCATAAATACGTATAACAATTGTGTTCTTACCTTTTTTTAAAATATTTGCAGGGATGGTATAATTACGGTTTACGGTATATCCGGCTGTTGTTCCTATATATGTTCCGTTTATCCACACTTTATCATCATCATCGGCAAAAAAAGAAAGCGCCGCTTCTTTACCGTCAAAATTATCCGATAATGTAATTGTTTTTCTAAACCATACTACACCATCAAAATCAGTGAGCCCTTTATTTTCCCAAAATGCAGGGAGTTCCATTGTTTTCCATGACTCGTCTTTTAGATCAGGCATTGCCCACATAGCCGTAGTACCCTGCATGCCCTTATCTGCTTTTTCAAGCTGGGCAGTCCATACCTGCATATCAGCATTATATTTTTTTTCAAGGGCTGCCTTATCCTCTGCCGACTGCATTGCCTTTAATTCCGCATCAAAATCGTGTATGGTCTTAAGGGCACCGGCACTTGTCCATGCTTCAACCAGTGTTCCTCCCCAGGAACTGTGTATTAACCCTATAGGAATGTGTTTTTCCTTATAAATTTTTCTTGCAAAGAAATAGGCCGTGGCGGAAAACTCTCCAATAGTTTCCGGGCTGCACAACTGCCAGCCGCCATTTTGTACTTTAAGGTCGGTTAGCGGTTGTGCACTTTCTACATGGTCTGCCTGAATGATCCTTATTTCAGGATAATTTGCCGCAGCAATCTCTTCTTTAAAATTATCTATCTTACCCCATCCTGCCAGTGGCATTTCCATATTGCTTTGGCCAGAACACAGCCATACCTCGCCTATTAATATATTAGTAAGCTCCAGCTCTGTACCATCATTAATTGTAATGCTGTAGGGCCCGCCGTAAACAGGTGTCTTTACATTAACCTCCCAGCTGCCATTAACAACTTTTGCAATTTGATTTTTTTTATCCCATGAGGTAGTTACTTTTACTGTTGTCTCTGTACTTTTACCCCATATAGGGAGGTTTGCTTTTTGCTGCAATACCATATTACTTGTAAAGAACGAGGGTAAGGTTACAGTTGCCATTGCATTATTTACAAGACCAACAATAAACAATACAACTAAAACAATATGTTTTTGATACACTTTCATGGCTAAAAATTTAAGGTTTTACGATTTTATACAGATGCCCGTCTTCGGCACCAAGTGTTAAATCTATAGTATTTCCCTTAATTAATTTATTTTCAGCCGAAAAAATGTCGGTTAGCCTATAAGTTCCTTGTTTTATGCCAAGGCGTTCTAACGGTAATTTATAATCCTTTTTTTCTTTACCATAATTAAAAACTGCGAGATAATAATCATCACCAATTTTTTGCACAAATGTTTCTGATGTCTTATTGCCCATATTGCCTTCCACCGGCTGAAAAGCCCTGCCGTTTGCCACGATTTTAAGCATCTCTTTATTGCTAAGCCACTCTTTAGCCCGCACCGACCAATTGCCATGCTTACTATAATCATCGCCTGTAATAAGTGTACCTGTAATTACTGACGATATCAGTCGGGCACGGTTTTCACCCTCACTTTCATCGGCAAATACTACATGGTCTGCATCTATATAATTATAGGTATACGTTTGCCACCACCCATAATTTACACTGTTTAAAGTATATTGTGTTTGTTCCATTGTTTTCCACGCATCGCAGGCAATACGGCGTGTGTGTGCATAACTCGATGTAGCAAGGTTAGGCGAAATAGCCGCATAAATAAGCATTTGCCCGTCAAGAGCTTTCACTAACCTTTCCATACCTACTTTATAGGCCTGCATGCCGGTAGTAACATTTTTATCGTAAAACGAAGTTGACTCTGCGGCAGCATGCCCCAAAAAATCGATCTTTATCATTTTAAAGCCACAGGCTTTCAGTTTATTAATTACATAATCAACGCGCTGTAGCGTTCCGGGATGCGTGGGATCAATCGCCCTTGCACCATCAAAATCAAAGTAAGTATTGTTGCCGGTCTTTGTCCACATTTCACCAAAGGTAAAATTACCACCTTCGGCTTTACGGTCTGGTCCATCTTTATGCCCCCAGTCGGTAAACGGCGCCCAATACACTCCCGGCTCAAGGCCTTTCTTTTTGCAGTAATCTGCAAATTCTTTAACCTTTGCAAAATCTCCCGAGAATCCGCCCTTTACCATATTATCCCAAAAAGAATCAAGGTCTATGTAAGCTGTGTTCCCTACCCTGAATTGCGGAATAGAGTCGGCAAAAAAATCAGCTACTCTAGTAGTGTTTTCATAATTTATTTTATCCATAAGCACACCCCAACTGTTCCAGCCCACAGGTGTTGGCTTATCCCAGTTAAACACAAAGGGTTTCTCTGTTAAGCGGTTGGCTTTTGCATATTCTTCAAGTCCGGTACGCCAGTCGGCATAATAACCCACAAAAAATTTAGGCGATGTAACTTTGTTCCCTTTTACCATACCATGCGGAATAGCATCTCGTGTTACTGCCTGCTCACTGTAACCCGCCCAGGCAGTTAAAGCCACATCATTATTAGTGTTGGTGGTTTTTACAGCACTCTTCCAAACGGTATGTTCTAATGACCCTATTATAATACCATTTCTTGATGTATTATTAAACAGCACACCAGCCTCAGCACTTGTGTTTGTTGTTATACTTTCTAAAGGTTTAGATTCGTAACTTACAAATGCATCATTATCATAAGGCATGAAAACGGTATGCAGGTTTTTAGCAATATCAAACCCAACTTTGCCTGTTGTAAGCGGAGCTATATAGTTTGTAACAACCTCCTGCCCTTTACCATCTATTTCTAACTGGGTAATAAAATATTGTTTGTCTTTGTAAGTATAAAATGTATGTGTTAGTTGTGGTTTTGCGGCAGCAGTATATGTTAAGGTATACTTTGTTCCTTTACCTATAGCATCATTAAAATCAGTTTTTGCAAATGCCGGCGCAGGATAATCGGAAACCGAAAGTGTTGTTCCATTTGAGATAACGACCCCCACCGCATCTGAAAATAATGCCTTTCCGCAATCGGTTACGCTTATGGTATGCTTTTTTGAGTTGTACGTTATAACGCCTTTTTTACCAAAAGCCATTGTAAGGTCTTTTTGGGCAAAGGCAGATATACTGCAAAAGCAAACGATGCTTAGGCTTGTAAGGAGAATTTTTGAATAACGTAAAGGTGATTTTTGCATGGAGTAAAACAGCTTTTTTATTATACTATTCTATTCTACAATAATACAACTAAAAATTAATTGAACAACAATTTCGTAAAAAAAAGTTGTGTTTTTTTTATTATCATTATTCCTACATCGTTAATAATTACTGATTACTAAGGATAAAGCATAAATGAGCGAAAGGTTGAGATAACAAATTTTAATCTGTATAAGATTTATTATACCATTTATGAATACATATTAGCCTGATTTTTTCTCCCATTTTATTTCACGCAAAGTCGCCAAGACGCAAAGCTGTATACTAAATTAGGTTTCGATACAGCGACTGGTAAGTCGCAAAGCTTTGCGACTTACCAGTCGCTTGGCAGGTAGGTCTGCGTAACCCAGCTTTGCGTCTTGGCGACTTTGCGTGACAAATTATTTAGAATGGATTATATTAATAATTGGTATTAGAAGTACGTTCAAATAATCAGCAGAAGTTAATTTACATAAATCTTAAATTAAACTTAACCCTACCCCCACTTTCATAAGTAGTAAGTAAATTAGCAATACTGCGGCATTTTAACATGAAACGCATTATAAAAATAACTAATTTAAATAGTAAAGCTATGGCAGAGCAGATAGATATAAACACCGTAACCCGCATACTTACAGAGAAACTTACTACCTGGGGTAAAGACCTGATAAGGCTCCTGCCCAACATTGTTATAGCTGCCGTAATACTTGTTATAGGCTTTTACATAGCAAAGTTTGTAAGAAGGCTTGCTCTTAAACTTATTGGCAAGGTATCGCATAACGCAACGCTTAACAACCTGTTTGCATCTGTTATATATTTTGTATTTATAGGTATAACCCTGTTCACGGTTTTAAGTATACTTAACCTGGATAAAGCAGTAACATCTATTCTTGCAGGTGCCGGTATATTAGGTTTGGCATTGGCATTTGCATTTCAGGATATTGCAGCCAACTTTATGTCGGGGATATTTATCTCGTTCCGCAAGCCCATAAAGGTAGGCGACATAGTGCTCATAAAAGGGTTTATGGGCAAGGTTGCCGAGGTTAACCTTCGTGATACTGTTATAAACACTTTTACCGGCCCGGTCGTTATTATACCTAATAAAGATGTTTTCCAGAACCCTATTGAAAACTTTACAACGCTTAGCAAACGCCGTTTTGATTTGCAGATTGGTGTATCTTACGGCGATGACCTTGACAAGGTAAAACAGGTAACGCTGGATGCCGTTAAAGATATAGAGGATATTTCTAAAACACAGGAGACCACGCTGTTCTTTACCTCTTTTGGCGACAGCTCTATTAACCTTGCCATACGTATGTGGATAGACAGTGCCGAATTAAAGATTTACAAAAAAGTGGGCAGCGAGGCTATTATGCGCATTAAAAAAGCGTACGAAGAAAATGATATCATGATACCATACCCTATACGTACGCTTGATTTTGGTATGAAAGGCGGACAAACTCTAAGCGACATGGCTGTTACCCTTGCGGGTAAAGACCAGGATGGCGAAAGCAACTACCAGTCTAATTCGTAACAGTTATTTTCTTGGTACTATTTTCACAAAAACCATTTCGGTTTTATAAGTCTTAATAGTTTGTGTTACGTATAATGTATTATCTTTAATAGTGAGTCCTGCCATAATATCTTTAGAACCATCTGCCAAAACAATATTCGCCGTATAGGCAGAGCCCTGTGGACTAAGTGTATAAGTTCCTCTTTTTGTAACACCGGCTATATAGTAAGTTACATCTTTACCATTAAAAATTGCACTGCTGGATGATACTTTAGTGATATACGAGCTCTTGTTGGCTTCAATTTTAGCACGATTTTCGGGCGTCATCTCTTTTTCAAGATCACCCGAAAATTTTATTATTTTTTTTGTAGCATTTATATAGGTGTCCCCAGTGGTCATTTCATTCATTTTCCAGGTTCCCTGCAATTCTTTATCAAAAGCAGCTGTGGCTTCGTCAATTTTCTTTTGGTTAGGAACTTCTTTCTTTTGCACAACAGCTGTTTTAGATTTGGCGATAGTAGTTTTCGGCTTAGCAGCAGTTGTTTTTTTCTGGGCAAATGTTGTAAAACTTATAAGGCAGGCAATTAGAATTAAAGATATATTTTTCATCGAAGGTTTTTTGATTTACACAAAGATAAAATTATTGTTTTATATGACAACTTTACCCACATTATAAATAGAAAATCATTGCAACTATTAATGTATGATGATTTAAATTGACCTTACGGATAAAAAGAGACCCCTATGTCTATTAAGCAGCTACTATATAATAAAGGGTTTATAAAAATATTATATCATATAACAAAAAAACCTTCAAATACCGGAGTATTCAAAGGTTTCTGTTCTTTAGAAGTTTAGTCGTAAACTTCAGGTGGCGGAGAAAGAGGGATTCGAACCCCCGGACCTGTTACAGTCAACAGTTTTCAAGACTGCCGCAATCGACCACTCTGCCATTTCTCCAATAAACTATAATCAGTACCTGATTGCGGGTGCAAATATAGTAAGCTTTTCTGATTATGCAAATACATTTTTGGCTAATTTTTTAATAAATTACTTTTCTCTTTATAACCTTTTCATAACGTTAAGTTTAGCATTAAAAAAATTATTGAAAAAATATGACCTATTTTATAATACACGTACCAGATGCAAACATTCATGGTGTTCTACTAAAATTAAAGGCTACTTTAAGATTCATATCATCAGGTAAAAATCCATTTAATTTATGATATGAAAAATATACAGTTTCAAAATAAATGACACAAAACATTATATACTTAAAAGCCGTATTTTTGTTTGCAAATAATACAGCAATGTTGCCACAACAACCTTACATAGAAAGTTCTAAAAAACAATTTTTTTATTATAAGACACTTGCCGAAAAGGCTATGGCACAATTAGAACCGCAACAATTGTTTTATGCAGCTAACGACGATACTAATAGTATTGCCCTAATTGTAAAGCACATGGTAGGCAATATGCTATCGCGATGGACCGATTTTTTAACCAGCGATGGCGAAAAAGAGTGGCGTAACCGCGATGACGAATTTCAGGATCCGTATGAAGATGCAGAAATTATGATGCAAAAATGGGAAGAAGCCTGGGCAGTACTATTTACTGCACTTGATACCATTACACCACAAAATCTCGACGCTATAATTTATATTCGTAACGAGGGTCATACGGTTATTGAGGCTATAAACAGGCAACTGGCACACTATCCATACCACATAGGCCAAATAGTGTTTTATGCCAAATTTCTTAAACAAACCGAGTGGCAAAGCTTATCAATCCCAAAAAATAATTCGGCACAATACAATAACAATAAATTCGCGCAGGAAAAGCAAACCATCAATTTTACCGACTCTGAACTTAACAGGCTTAACGATTTAAAATAATGAAACGATTACTATTTATACTTCCTCTAATGCTTTTATTAGCTTCATGCTATGACCAGGAACGCAACTGTGCCGACTTTAAGATCGGGAAATTTAAATCGGAATATACTGCCGGAGGGAAAACATATACCTCTACATTTAATAGAACTAAAAGTTTAGAGATTGCAAATGTAAATGGTAAGATTGATACCACAGCAATACGATGGATTAATGATTGCGAATACATAGGTACTAAAGTAAATCCTAAAAGCATGCAGGATAAAAAGGCTGTAAATATAAAGATATTAACAACCCACGACAATAGCTATACTTTTGAGTTTTCTATCGTGGGCGATACCCAAAAGCAAAAAGGGACTGTAACTAAAATTGACTAAATACATAGCATGGAATTTTTAAGTAACCCCGATGCCTGGATAGCACTGCTTACCCTTACGTTTTTAGAAATCGTACTGGGAGTGGATAATATTATATTTATATCTATTGTAACCGGTAAACTACCTGAAGCTGATAGGAAAAGAGCCACGCGGATTGGCTTGTTCCTTGCGATGTTTTTACGAATAGGCCTTTTGTTTGGCATTACTTTGCTTACAAGAATGAAAAAGCCTTTCTTAACTATAGACTGGGGCTGGTTTAGCGCGGGCTTTACAGGGCAGGCCATCATATTATTTACAGGTGGATTATTTTTGATATATAAAAGCACTAAAGAGATACACGAAAAAGTAGATGTAAAAGGCGAACATGAAACCAATCTTGGCCAAGGTTCAAGCAAATCTTTTATGGCTACTATTGCCCAGATATTAATGATAGACCTTATTTTCTCTATAGACTCTATTCTTACTGCTGTAGGTATGACTAATGGGCTCGAAGGGGCACTGTATGTTATGATTACTGCCGTGGTAATATCTGTAGGTATCATGATGCTGTTTGCCGTTCCTGTAGGCAATTTTGTAAACAAAAATCCATCAATACAAATACTTGGCCTTGCATTTCTTATATTAATAGGTTTTATGCTTATTACAGAGAGTATGCACCTTTCTGGCGCACAGCTGGGCGGCCAGCATGTAGGAGAAGTGCCTAAGGGCTATTTGTATTTTGCAATAGCATTTTCTCTTGGGGTAGAAATGCTAAACATGAAAATGAGAAAAGTAAAAAAAGGAGTTTAAAATATACCAGGAATTTCAGGTAAAAAAAAAATGCGCTGCTCAAAATGTTTTGAGCAGCGCATTTTTTTTGCCTAAACGTAACTAATTGTTAGTTACGTATTAGTTTTTTATATTTAATACGCTTAGGTGTTAAATCGCCACCAAGGCGTTTTTTGCGGTTCTCCTCATATTCAGAGAAACTTCCCTCAAAAAAGTAAACTTCAGAGTCGCCTTCAAAAGCAAGGATGTGTGTACACACCCTGTCCAGGAACCACCTGTCGTGGCTAATAACTACTGCACAGCCGGCAAAATTTTCAAGTCCCTCTTCGAGCGCACGAAGCGTATTAATATCAAGGTCATTGGTAGGCTCATCCAGTAGCAATACATTACCTTCCTCTTTAAGTGTCATGGCAAGGTGCAGCCTGTTACGCTCACCCCCCGATAGTGTAGAAACTTTTTTATTTTGCTCACTGCCACCAAAGTTAAAACGGCTAAGGTAAGCACGGCTGTTAACCTGCCTGCCCCCCATCATAATAAGCTCCTGCCCATCGCAAAAGTTTTCCCAGATAGATTTTTCAGGATTAATATTAGAGTGGCTTTGGTCTACATAGGCTATCTTAACGGTATCGCCTACGGCAAACTCGCCTTTATCCGGCTGTAGCTCATCCATTATCATTTTAAATATAGTGGTTTTACCGGCACCATTGGGGCCTATAATGCCTACTATACCTGCCTGCGGCAACGTAAAGTTTAAATTATCATATAGTACTTTATCGCCAAAGGCTTTAGCTACAGCCTTAGCATCTATAACATTAGTACCCAGCCTTGGGCCGTTAGGTATATAAATTTCCAATTTTTCGTCAAGCTCTTTCTGGTCTTCGTTAAGTAGCTTGTCATAGTTTTGTAAACGTGCCTTTTGTTTAGTCTGGCGGCCTTTAGCACCCTGGCGAACCCAGTCAAGCTCGCGCTCAAGGGTCTTACGGCGTTTAGACGCAGTTTTCTCTTCCATCTCCATACGCTTAGACTTCTGGTCGAGCCATGAAGAGTAATTGCCTTTCCACGGAATCCCTTCTCCCCTGTCAAGCTCCAGTATCCATCCGGCAACGTTATCAAGAAAATAGCGGTCGTGGGTTACGGCAATAACAGTACCTGCATAGTGCTGTAAATGCTGCTCTAACCACAATACACTTTCGGCATCAAGGTGGTTAGTAGGCTCATCAAGCAGTAATACATCCGGTTGTTGTAGAAGCAATCTGCAAAGTGCTACACGTCTTCTCTCTCCACCCGAAAGTACTTTTATAGGGGTATCCGGCTCGGCAGTACGCAGGGCATCCATAGCTATTTCCAGCTTAGTGTCCAACTCCCATGCGCCAGATGCATCTATCTGATCCTGTAGCACTGCCTGGCGCTCCATAAGCTTATCCATTTTATCAGGATTTTCATAAACCTCAGGATCGCCAAAGCTGTCGTTTATTTTATTAAATTCGTCAAGAAGCGCAACCGTTTCGGCCACACCCTCGCGCACAATTTCTATAACAGTTTTATTCTCGTCAAGTATAGGTTCCTGTTCAAGGTAACCCACAGTGTAGCCGGGAGCAAAAACAACATCGCCCTGATAGTTTTTATCCTGGCCGGCAATAATTTTTAATAATGACGATTTACCCGAACCGTTTAAACCAAGGATACCAATTTTAGCACCATAGAAAAAACTCAGGTAAATATCTTTAAGTACAGGTTTGTTTGCGCCGGGATAGGTCTTGCCTAACTTCGACATCGAAAAAATTACTTTCTTATCGTCTGACATGTTTTTTTGTTTATTGTTTGTAGTTTATAGTTATCCTACTGTTTAAATTTTAAACCTTTAATTTCTGTATTTATGAGATAGTTCATCATTGAACCAATTTTGTTTTTCTCAAGTTCAGCCATCTCATTTAACTTAAAATGCTGTTCAATGGTTATCAACTTTTTGTCAAAAGCTCGATATGATTGAGACTTGACCTCTCCACAAGAACCTTTTGCAATACTAAGAAAATATATAAATTCCTTATTGCCATTTCGTTCAAAGCCTTCGGCAATATTATCCATAATGCTTCCTGAGGAACGGTCTATCTGATCTTTAAGGGAATAATTTGTTTTTAAGTTTGTTGTTTGAATTAAATAATCAACATATTGACAAATCTCTCTCGCAAGTTGCCAAATCTGTAAATCTTCAAAACGGTTTATTTTCGCCATACAAAACTATAAACAACAAACAATAAACTTTTACACTCTTCCTTTCAGCGCGTTAAAAACCCATGCAATGGCAAAAAAGCCTATTCCTACAGCAGCAAAGCCATAGCCTGCAACCTCGTTATATTTAAATGCGCCTAAGCCTATAAGTAATAACCCCATAAGGACCATTATTAAAGTGGCCCAGCCCAGCACCGTATTCTTGTTCATCATGTTTTTTAAATTATTTAAAAAGCAAATATCGGTAACTTTTACGTATTTGTAAAACTACATTTATTGAAATTAACGGTAAATAATTACTCTTTAATAAGGTATATACCGTCTTCTTTAATTTCTATAAGCTTTTGCTTGTACAAAGTGCCAATAGCTTTTTTAAAGGTTTTCTTGCTCATCTTCAGTACTGTTTTAATATCTTCGGGATGGCTGTCATCGTTTAGCCTAAGAAACCCGCGGCTGGCTCTAAGCTCGTCTAATATCTTTTCGGCATTAGGCTCTATGCTTTCAAAGCCCGGTTTTTGTATAGAAACGTCTATTTTATTATCAGCGCGTATGGTCTTTACAAAGCCTTTTATGCGGTCGCCTGTACGCAGGTCGTCATATACCTCATTTTTGTACAGTAGGCCTTTAAATTGTTCATTAATAATTACATTAATGCCTAAGTCGGTTATGTGCGATACTATAAGGTCTACCTCCTCACCTTCTTCAACCGTTAAATCTTCATTTTTAAGAAACTGGTTTAGCTTACTCGACCCTACAAGGCGGTTCGATTTTTCGTCGAGAAACATGTGTATCAGGTAGCGTTTACCTCCTTCCATAGGGCGTGCCTGCTCGCGAAAAGGCACAAAAAGGTCTTTCTCAAGGCCCCAGTTCATGAACGCGCCAAATTTATTAGTATAGCTTACGCGAAGCAGCGCAAACTCGTTAAGATAAATATAGGGTTCCAGTGTGGTAGCTACCATACGTTCCTCCTGGTCAAGGTATACAAAAACAGTAAGTTCCTGCCCTATCTCAAACTCTTCCGGTACGTATTTATTGGGTAAAAGAATGTCATCTTTACCATCGCTTAAATATAATCCTACACTGGTATCCCTAACTATACTAAGGGTATTGTATTTTCCTAATTCGATCATTATTGCATTATTGAAGCTGCAAAGGTACGAAGAATAGAAACAGGAATTTATTAGTTAGGTTTAGGAATAAAAATTACTTTTGATGTTTAATTTAATAGTTATGCAAATTAAAGTTGAGTCGTTTAAGATAAAAGATTGGGATGAGGTACAAACAGGTATAGTTTTAGCCGAAAATGAGCAATGGATTCTGGTAAAATACATACCTGTAGACTATGCAATTGATGGTTATAATATATTTAATAAAAAACATATATTAAAACGCCATAGTGGTAAAGACGAAAAACAAATTGAACGCGTTACTAAACTGAAAGGCATTACTATAGAAAAGCCCGACGGGTTTGATTTTGCCGATACCCCGGGGTTGCTGCAATGGAGCGAGGAACAATTTGGCCTGTTCGCCTTCCAGACAGAAGATGAATATGCCGCTTTTTACGGAAAACTGAACCGCATAGAAAAAAACATTCTTGTTATAGACAGCATTTTTGCCGACGGTAAGGTAGAACCCAATTACGATTATGAGTTTGATTTAGATGAGGTTCGTGCCATTACTTTTGGCAGTGATTATTTTGAATCGATGCGCTTGTTATGGCTGGACGAAAACAAATAATACCCTGATTGTAATAGAAGTCAGGATTATATCTTATTTGAAAAATTAGGTTATACAAAAACAAAACGTGTATATGACGAAAACTTGCCATGTGTAAATCATAGGAAGATGTTGCTGTAACCGCTCAACATTAATTTTTAAAAACAGCTACTGCCGGCCTTATATTTTTTTATAGAGCCGGCTTTTATTCTATATCTTTTTAATAAGGCTCCTTGCTGCAGTTTGAACAGGATCCCATACTGGCGAAAATGGTGGCGCATAAGATAGATCGAGGTCTATAATGTTTTGCAGCGTTAAGTTATGTGTCACTGCCGTAGCTAAAACATCAATACGTTTGGCAGCTCCTTCTTCACCAAGTATCTGGCCTCCTAAAAGCCTGCCACTATTTTTTTCGGCTAATAGCTTAACACAAATATCTTTTGCTCCCGGATAATAATCAGCTCTTGTTTTACTTGTAATTGTGGTAGTTACATACTCTATATTTAGAGCTTTAAGTTCTCTTTCCTGTAAGCCGGTACGGGCTACTTCATACTTGCATATTTTGCATACTGCCGTACCCACTGCTCCCGGAAATATAGCGTTTTGCCCAGATATATTAGTTCCTGCAACAAGGCCTGTTTTATTTGCAACCGTACCCAGTGCTACATAAAAATGCTGCTTGCTTACCAAGTTTAAAGTTTCTGTACAATCGCCTGCTGCCCAAACATCGGGTACATTTGTCAGCATTTGTGCATTAACCTTAATAGCATCTTTAACACCCAGTGCTATTTTACTGCCTTTAAGAAATGCGGTATTAGGTGCAGATCCTATGCCCAGTATAACAATATCGGCATCAATTGTTCTGTTATTAGTAATAACTCCTGTAGCTTTGTTTCCTTCAATTTTAAATCCTGTGAGTTCTTCATTTAAGTATAATGTTACACCTAAATCACGAATAGCATTTGATACTACCACACCCATATCAGGGTCTAATGTGGGCATTACCTGCTCCTGACGGTTTATAAGAGAAACCTCCATACCACGTATAAGCATGGCTTCGGCCATTTCAAGCCCAATATACCCACCACCTACTATTACAGCTTTTTTAGGTTTAAAATCCCTGATATACTGCTCTATCTTAATACCGCTTTTTAAGGTAGATACTCCAAAAACATTCTCTGCATCGTAGCCTGTTATATGTTCAGGACAATATGGTTTGCCTCCCGTTGCAATAAGTAATTGGTCATATTCCTGCCAAAATTCGGTATCCTGTTCTTTATTCAATACCTTAATCCGTTTATTATCGGTGTCAACCTCAAGTACCCGATGCATAGTTCGCACATCAATTTTATATTTATTGCGAAATTCCTCCGGGCTGCGGCGCACTAACTCTTCAGATGTAGCTACCTCTCCCGATATAAAGTAAGGTATTCCGCATGCAGAGTACGATGTATAATGTGATTTTTCGAATACGATGATCTCTTTATCCGGATGGTCACGGCGTACTTTTGATGCGGCAGACATTCCCGCGGCATCTCCACCAATAATTACAAGTTTGCTATTTGGCATAGTGGTTAATTAAAGTCATAATGCTTAATTCGTTTTTGTACATAGCGCGCCGAAATACCGTGTATTACTACAGAAAAAAAGATGGTTGCTGTTGTAACTGCAATCAGTTTTTCAGGGTTGGTAAACGGTGCTGCGGCAAGAGCATAGGCCAGATAATATAATGAACCTATGCCGCGTATGCCATAAAACGAAAGTACAAATTTTTGGAATGGATTTAACCCTGTTTTTATAAGAGATAAATAACCTGCTATAGGCCTTACAACGAGCACCATAATTAAGGCTGTACTCATAATTTGAATATCATAAAAAATTTTATAGTGAAATGCAATGAAAAAACCTATGGTTATAAATATTACAGCTACCACAAAACTTTCCAGTTCTTCATTAAAATTATGCAGGCTGTTCATGTGCTTAGAATGCTTATCATAGTTACTAAACATACAGGCCGCACAAAATACCGCAAGAAAACCATAACCCCCTATAAACTCTGTAATAGCAAATGGCAACGATAGTAGTGCCAGCGAAAGTATACCGCGGCTTATCCTTCCTAAAGTATCGTGATTAGTACTAATAGAAAATACAATTTTACAAAGCCCCCAGCCACACACTAAGCCTATTATAACCCCAAGCAAAATTTTTATAAGAAATTCGTGCAATAGCCACTCTCCTATCCAGTTCTCATAATCAAGCCCTTTTGTTACAGCAAAAATAGCAAGATACGTAAACGGGAAAGCAAGCCCATCGTTTACCCCGGCTTCTGCAGTTAAGCCCAGTTTACTTTGCGATGTATCTTCTTCTCCCGGTTCAGATGTTTGCAGTTCAGATGCCAATACAGGATCTGTTGGAGATATTAATGCTCCAAACAGTATGGCTGTTGCAGGCGCAAGGCCAATAATCCACCAGCCTAAATATGCTGCTGCTACAATGGTTACCGGCATGGCAATTATTAAAAGCCTGAATGCATTTCGCCATGTTTTCCATTTAAAGGGTTCTTTTATGCGAAGCCCTGCATTAGCAAGTGCCACGAGAATTACAAATTCTGTAATATGCTTAATTTCTTCAAGGTTTTCAAGCGGTTTTACTTCATAGCGGTGTGCAAATGCATATACAGCTGCCCCAATTATAAGGTATATAATGGGTGCCGACGTATATTTTTTCCGTAATACTTCCGGAATTATAGCAGCGAGTAAAGCAACCAATCCTGCAATTAATAAAAGATAATTATAGTGTTCTGTTTCAAAATATCCATGTTCATTCATAAGCAATAGGTAAAAAAATAGCCAAAACTTGTGGTTTTGGCTAAGTAATATAAAGGTATGTTGGTTTTAGCCCAAAATATGCTGTCCAAGTATTTGGTACACCTCGTTAATGTTATTGTCTTTGCCAAACTTTTTTACAATTGGCTGTACTTCGCCACGCACCCAAATTTTAAGGTCGGCATCAAGATCCATAAGGCCTGCGCTTTCTTTACTGAATTTAATTACGCTGCTGTATGGTATCGATAAATACTCTACTTTACTCCCGGTAATACCTTGTTTATCAACTAAAATAAAACGTTTATTAGTAAATACAAACATATCGCGTATTACTTTAAAAGCTTTTTCTATGTTTTCTCCCGGCACTAATATTGGGGTGTATTCTTCCCTTAGTTTTACAATATCTACTGCCGAAGCGTTGCCCATAATGGCGTTAAATAGTCCCATAATTTGTAATTCGTATTATAAAGGTTATTAAAAGTAAAGCGTTATTTTTTGGTGCGGAAATTTACGCTTTATTTTTATGTGTTTTTTATGATTTTAAAATCTGTTAAAAAAACTTTCTTAACTGTGTGTGCCTTCTTTAATAAGTCAAAAAATCACATTATATTTATGCTAAATCTCAATTTAGAATGAAATCTATCATCTCTATTTTATTATTTCTGTTTTCAATGAGCCTGTATCCACAACAGCAGGTATTGCACATTACCCCGGCCCAAATTTCAGAGCATATGACAACCACCAAAAACAAAAAAACAGTATTACAATTCTGGAACCCTAACTGTAAAGAAGTAAAGGATATACTGAAACAGTATAAAGCTGCCGAAGCAATGCATAACGATACCGACTTCTATTTTATCGCTATTACAAGTAAGGATACACTCATTACGAATGCTATTAAGGACAATAATTATCCTTACAAACTTTATGTAGCCGACGCAGCTGTGAACCCTGACTTATATGAAAGAATGGCCAGCTTCTGTAAAAAAATGTGTGCCTTATTGAACATCTAAGAATCAGAATTTCTAACAATGTATCTTGATAAAAATGACAAGGTAATATATGCAGGTTATGCTGCCTACAATGAAATAGAGAAGATTATGAGTATAAAATAATTTTAACAAATGCGATAATTTTCCGTATTTTCGACGTCATAATCTTACTATATGCTGATAAAAGTTTTTGGGAGCGCCGTGTTTGGGGTAGAGGCCACTACCATAACCGTAGAAGTTAATATTGATAAAGGTGTAGGCTACCACCTTGTAGGACTGCCGGATAATGCGGTTAAAGAAAGCAGTTACCGTATTGCTGCTGCGTTAAAAAATAATGGCTATAGCCTGCCTGTTAAAAAAATAACCATAAACATGGCTCCTGCCGATTTGCGTAAGGAAGGATCTGCTTACGATCTTACACTTGCTATAGGTATCCTGGCAGCTTCGGGACAAATAAAATCTGATGAAGTAGATAAATATATTATAATGGGCGAAATGTCGCTCGATGGTAGCCTTCAGCCTATTAAAGGAGTTTTGCCCATTGCCATAAAAGCTAAGGAAGAAGGTTTTAAAGGCTTTTTTCTGCCAAAACAAAACGTAAAAGAAGCTGCTATCGTAGCCGGCCTTGACTGTTATGGCCTTGAAAATGTTACAGAGATTATCGATTTTTTTGAAGGACGTGGCACTATAGAGCCTACTACTATAAATGTACGTGAGGAGTTTTATAAAACACTCGATTTTCCTGAATTTGATTTTAGCGATGTTAAAGGACAGGAATCAATTAAACGATGTATGGAAATTGCAGCATCCGGCGGGCACAATGTAATTTTAATAGGTCCGCCCGGTGCAGGTAAAACGATGCTTGCTAAACGCTTACCAAGTATATTACCACCCATGACATTGCGCGAGGCTCTTGAGACCACTAAGATACATAGTGTTGCAGGAAAGCTAAAAAATGTAGGGCTAATGAACCAAAGGCCTTTTAGGAGTCCGCATCATACAATCTCAAATGTGGCACTTGTTGGCGGCGGCAGCTACCCACAGCCGGGAGAAATTTCAATGGCACATAATGGCGTACTATTTCTTGATGAACTTCCTGAATTTAAACGCGATGTACTCGAAGTTATGCGCCAGCCACTCGAAGACCGCGAGGTAACCATAAGCCGAGCTAAGTTTACCATTACATATCCCTCGAGTTTTATGCTTGTTGCCAGTATGAACCCCAGCCCCGGAGGATACTTTAACGACCCCGATGCTCCCGTAAGTTCTTCCCCGCATGAAATGCAACGCTATTTAAGCAAAATTTCCGGCCCTTTATTAGACCGTATTGATATACATATTGAGGTTACTCCTGTACCTTTTGAAAAATTATCGGATAATAAAAAGGCAGAAAGCAGTGTAGATATTCGGGCTCGTGTAACCCGCGCACGCGAAATACAAACTGCTCGTTTTGAACAATTTGAAAATGTACACTACAACGCACAAATGAGTACCAAGCAAATAAGGGAATACTGCCAGCTTGATGAGGCTTCTTTATTGCTGCTTAAAACGGCTATGGAAAGGCTGAACCTTTCAGCCCGTGCTTATGACAGGATACTGAAAGTATCACGCACTATTGCCGACCTTGATAATTCTGAAAGTGTTTGCCCTCATCATATATCTGAAGCAATACAATACCGAAGCCTTGACAGGGAAGGATGGCTTGGATAATAATTGAAGAGTTCTTTATAAGAATCTGAATCCTGTTTGGTTTGAATTGAGGCCATCATTATGATACTGAATTAAAATACAAAAACGTAATGATAGAAATTAAAGGTGTAACTAAATATTTTGGCAACAATACGGCTGTGCAGGATATAAGCCTGAACATTGCCGAAAGGGAAAACCTGATATTGTTAGGCACCAGTGGCTGCGGGAAAACTACTACCCTTAAAATGATCAACCGTTTAATTGAGCCTGATAGCGGTACTATATCTATCAGTGGTAAAAACATTGCTGAACAAAATTCGGAATTGTTAAGACGCAGTATTGGTTATGTAATGCAAAATACCGGATTATTTCCTCATTACACTATTGAGCAAAATATTGCTGTGGTACCTAAATTGCTTAAATGGGATAGCAAAAAAACTAACAGCCGCATAGAGGAACTTATAGAAAAGCTTAGTTTGCCGCAAATATGCCTTAAGCAATTTCCGCACCAGCTAAGCGGCGGTCAGCAACAGCGCGTTGGCCTGGCACGTGCCTTAGTTACAGACCCTCCCGTATTATTAATGGATGAACCTTTTGGTGCACTCGATAACGTTACCCGAGCGAGCATACAGGCAGAGTTTAAAGCACTTGAAGAGCTGAAGCGAAAAACCATTGTTATGGTAACGCACTATGTTCAGGAAGCTTTTGAACTGGGTGACAGGATTAGCTTAATGGACAAGGGAATAATTGTGCAGACAGGTACACCAAAAGAACTTCTTTATAATCCGGCTAACGATTTTGTAAAAGAATTTCTCGATGGGCAACGCCTGGCACTCGAATTTAAGGTAACTACTATTAAGGATGTCTGGTCCTATCTCCCAAATGGAAATGCGGCATCTGATCAGGAAAAAATCAACGATGAGTACAGCATCTGGAGCACATTGGAATTGCTTAAATCTACAAAAAATAAAACTCTGAGAGTTGAAAGCATACATGGTGAATGTAAAACAGTTGATTTTACAGCCATAACAAGTGCCTTTAGTAATTACCAAAATAACAATAGCCATGAATGAGCAACAGCAAACCTTATGGCAGTTTATGGCAGAGCAGCAGGATAAGTTACTTACCCAAACGCTGCAGCACGTAGGCCTCACTTTTATTTCGTTATTGATTGCAATAGCCATTGGCCTGCCATTAGGGATATTTATTGCGCGCAAACGCAGCTTTTCGGGTAGCGTTTTAGCAATAGCAGGTGTGCTGCAAACCATCCCGAGCATAGCATTGCTGGGTTTTATGATTCCGCTATTAGGTATTGGTGCAAAGCCCGCCATTGTAGCATTGCTTATCTATGCTTTGCTACCTATAATACGCAATACTTTTACGGGCATAACAGGAGTTGACAACCATGTTACGGAAGCAGCAAAAGCCCTTGGTATGAGCAAATGGCATGTTTTGCTACATGTAGAACTTCCGTTGGCAATGCCGGTTATATTAGCAGGCATACGCACGGCTACAGTTATAAATGTGGGTGTGGCAACACTGGCATCTTATATTGCTGCAGGCGGGCTTGGCGAATTTATATTTGGTGGTATTTCTTTAAACAACAGCAATATGATACTCGCAGGTGCTATTCCTGCCGCATTACTGGCCATTATTTTAGATGCTTTGCTGGCAGTTATACAAAAGATTAGTTTTAAAAAATTGCGGGTTGTACTATATGCATTTCCCATAATTATCATTGTTCTGGGATGCTTTTATATTATTCCTAAAACAAATACTTCTAAGCTTACTGCGGGATTTACTCCGGAATTTATGGGACGGCAGGATGGCGATTTAGGATTACGGTCGGTATACGGGTTAAAAATACACACTACGGTAATTAGTGATGCCGTAATGTATAAAGCTGCTTACGCGAAAGAACTTGATGTTATAAGCGGTTATTCTACTGATGGAAGGCTGAAAGCTTTTGACTTAAAGATAGTCGAAGATGACAAAAAAATATTTCCGCCATACTATGCCGCACCAATAGTACGGCAGTCGTCCCTTAAAAAATTTCCCGGACTGGAGTATGCCCTAAATCTTCTCGCAGGAAAAATCAATGATTCTGTAATGACCGACTTAAATTATAAAACAGATTACCTGCACCAGACCCCCGAAAAAGTAGCGAAAGATTTTTTATTAAAAACAGGGCTGTATAAAGCTTCCCGCAACGGAAATGCAGGGGTAGTAAAAATAGGCTCGAAGATTTTTGGTGAACAGTATATACTTGCAGAGATGTACAGCATTTTAATAAAGGGCAATACCGATTATGGCGTGGAAACAAAAACTGGACTTGGCGGGACTAAGATTTGTTTTGATGCACTTACTAATAACCAGATAGATCTTTATCCGGAATATACAGGTACCGGTCTCTTGGTATTGTTACAGCCAAACAAGGATATTATAAATCAGGTTACTCAGGATAAGGATAAAACATATACTTATGTAAACAATCAGTTTCAGTTACAATTTGGTATCAAATGGCTTAAGCCTATTGGATTTAATAATTCTTATGCGCTAATGATGCGGCGCAAACAAATGCACGAACTTAATATTGTTACCATAACCGACCTTAAAAATTATATAGATAAGGATTAAGGTGACATGAATATTATTGAACAAAAAACCATCTGTAAGTTAAACATACAGACGGTTCTAAAATATATAATACCAAAAAGCTTATTTAAAATTCTCTACACCTTGCTGCAACCAGGCAAGATATTCTTTAATATCGGGTGTGTATGCAACAGGTTCATTAAGATTTTTCTCATCAAGCCCCATCAAAACATAAAATGGCCTCGCATTAGAGTTGTAACGGCCTAACTGGAAATCGCTCCATTTTTTTCCTACTGTTGTTATCTTTCTGCCAGAGAATTTAGAGATGAATTGCTCATTTTCGGGTAATTCAATTTGCTCATCTCCGTATAGCGATATAAGCACAACATCATTTTTCAGGATTGCTAAAACTTCAGGATCTACCCACACGCCTTCTTCCATCTTGCGGCAGTTAACACAGGCACGGCCGGTAAAATCAAGAAGTATGGGTTTATTAACCTGTTTTGCATAAGCAAGCCCTTTATCATAATCTTCAAAAGCTATAATACCGTGTACAGCAACCTTAGCCCCGTCAGGAAGCTTATTGCTTGTAGCACCAGCAATGTTAGCCGATCCTCCAAAACCAAGCGGAGATTCGCTGTAATTAAGTGGTGGTGTAATACCACTTAATAACTTTAAAGGAGCTCCCCATAATCCGGGTACAAGATACACTGTAAAAGCAAAAGCTATTACGCCCAGTAGCATCCTGCCTACAGAAAGAAAAGGAACAGGAGAATCATGCGGCATTAAAAATTTACCAAATAAATATAGTGCAAGAGCAGTAAATATAGCAACCCATATTGCAATAAACACTTCTCTTTCAAGATAATGTAACTGAAGTACAAGATCTGCATTAGAAAGGAATTTAAACGCAAGTGCAAGCTCTATAAAGCCAAATACTACCTTAACGGTATTAAGCCAGCCACCAGATTTTGGAAGGCCACTCATAAGGCTTGGGAATAAAGCAAATACCATAAATGGCAGTGCAAGGCCAAGGCCAAAACCAAACATTCCCAGTGTAAGTAATACTGCTCCCCCATCTGAAGATAATACAGTACCAAAAACAAAACTTAATACAGGCCCCGTGCATGAAAATGAAACTATTATAAGTGTAAGTGCCATAAAAAACACCCCGATGAGGCCACCAAGATTCGATGCACTGTCGGCTTTATTAGCTATACTGCTTGGAATTGTAATTTCAAAAGCACCAAAAAATGAAATTGCAAAGGTTACAAATATTAGAAAGAAGAATATATTAAGGTATACATTGGTAGATATATCGGCAAAGATATTTTTATCGAGGCCTTCAAAAACGTGGAAAGGCACAGATAGCAATACATAAATGGCTATTATGCATATACCATAAAAAAGCGCATTAAACTTCCCTTTAGATTTACTTGCATTTTGCTTGATAAAGAAGCTAACCGTCATGGGTATCATAGGGAATACACATGGTGTAAACGTAACCCCTATACCGGCTAATAGTGTTAGTAAAAATATCTTTAACGGGCTTGTACTCTCCTCATCTGCTGGCTTACTTTTTTCAGTTTTAGAAGTTGCAGAAGCGGTTGCTGTTTTAGCAGTGTCCTGCGCTGTTGAAGGCTGCTCCGTAACCTGTGTAGTCGATGACTGTATAGCGGTATCCGCCTTTACAGCAGTTAATTCGTCTTTTTTTGTAGTTGTAACCGATACTGCAGAAAAATTCTTTACCTCTTTTGCTGCAAGGCTTTTTGTATTGAATTCGAACAGGTTACTGCCCTGTATACAAACCTCTTTACAAACCTGATAATCTAATTCAACCTGAATAACTTCGTTAGCCGGGTTCGTGATTTTTACAGTTTGCTTAAGCTGTGCATTGTGGCTCCAGAATGTTTCTGTAACGCCAAAAACATCATTAAATGCCTTTTCGGTTTTACTTTCGGCAGCTTTGCCTACAGCAGTATAGTTGCCTTTTGCATTGTTAAAAACAACTTCGAGCGGTATAGCTCCGTTTTCATCGCTAAATTGCGAATACATGTGCCAGTCATTCTCTATTGTTGCACTAAAAACCAGTATGTATTCTGTAGCTGATTTCTTTTCTATTTTAGAAGTCCATTTTACAGGCTCTTTAACCTGTGCCTGAGATATGAACATTGCGAAAAGCAAAAAGAAAAGCGTTGCAAGTTTTTTCATTTTATAAAACTTCTATTTTTAAAATTTGTGTTGTGTTTTCGGTTACTTTAAAACGGTCATCGGCACGCATGCCAATGATCCATATTATCTCATTTTCAGAGCACAAGAGCCATGTATTCTCTTTCTCAGTCAAAGACAATTTCTCATCTTTAAAATATTTGGAGACTTTCTTTTTTTGCCCTTTCATGCCAAGAGGGTAAAAATAGTCACCTTCCTGCCATTTACGAACAAATAAAGGAAATTTTATTAACTGATTATTAACAAAAAGCATATTTTTTGTTGAATTATCTAAAATTTTATTTAACTGATTTAATTTTAGGCGAACAGGTATGTCAATTTGTTCCTCCCCTTCTTGTATAACATAAATTGTAACGTCATTTTGTTGTAACGGCTCCAGAATTAAAACATCCCTGTCTTTTAAAAGCCTGAATGATTGCGACAGTATTACCTTACCCGGTTGGGCTTCGGTAAGATTGTAAATATCCTCCCATGCCGTAAAACCAAATGGTATAAGCCATTGGTAGAGATAAGCTTTATAATTTGGCAGTCTTTTCAACTGAAGTATATCAATATGCTTTTGATTGTCTCTGTCTGTAACCACCTGTTTGTAAATAAGGATAGCTGCATCCTGAACAAGCGACTGCGCCTGCTGCAGGTTTTGCAATGTTTGCAAAAACGACGCAGCAAACGAGGGGTTTAGCTCTTTTAAAACCGGAACCACATTATGCCTTAGCTTATTGCGCAGGTATTTATTAGATGCGTTACTGCTGTCTTCACGCCAGGTTATATTGTTTTCTTTGGCGTATGCCTCAATTTCTATGCGGGTAAAGGGCAGTAAGGGGCGCACTGTTGTATCGTTAATTTGAGGGATGCCCGTTAAACCCTCAAGGCCGGTACCACGCGTAAAATTGATTAAAAAAGTTTCAACAGAATCATCGAGATGATGGGCTGTGAGTAAGTAAACTAAACCATTTTCCTGCAATAATTCGGCAAACCATGAGTAACGTAATTGCCTTGCTGCTATTTGAATGGATAGTTTAGCATCTTCGGCAAAACGCTTTGTATCAAAATTAATTACAAATATTTTTATATTATTTTTATTAGCATAATCTCTAATAAATTGTTCATCGCCATTACTATCTTCCCCCCTAAGGTTAAAGTTGCAATGAGCTATAGCAATTTCATAACCAAGTTGCTGAAAAAGGTGTGCCAAAACCATACTGTCTATTCCGCCGCTTACGGCAAGCAGGAGTTTTTTTTCTTTAAGAAAAGGTAGGTTATGTATTAAATGGTCTTTAAGTTTAGAAAGCATTTACAAAGGTAATAATTTTTGATGTAACCCTTCTCTTATGCCTTCTCTAAAACACTCCTCATCGCCCCCGCTTTAAGCAAACATTCTTCATACTCACTTTCCGGCATTGCCTCTGCCGTGATGGCACTCCCTACAGAGAATGACACATATTTATTTGATTCATTATAAAGAATGCTACGAATAACCACATTAAAATCAAAGTCGCCATAGGGTGTAAAGTAGCCGATTGCACCGCTGTAAAGCCCACGTCTGGTTTCTTCAAGTTCCTCAATGATTTTCATCGCAGATATTTTTGGAGCCCCCGTCATACTGCCCATAGGAAACGTTGATTTTATAACATCAACAGGAGAATATCCGTCTGCAACATGCGAAACAACAGTTGATACTAAATGGTGTACCTGCTTAAAAGTGTAGGCACCGCAAAGTTCTTCTACGTTTACAGATGCCTTTTCGGCGGTGTGCGACAAATCGTTACGCACTAAATCGACGATCATAATATTTTCAGACCGTTCTTTTTCATTTACTGACAGTTCGTGTTTTATAGCATCGTCATCAATGCTATCAGTACTTCTTTTAGCGGTACCTTTTATAGGCTGAGATATAATTTTAGTTCCGTCTTTCCTTATGTACCTTTCGGGTGAAGCGCACAACAAATAATTTTTATGATTTTTAAAAAACGCTGCAAACGGAGGTTCGGAAATAGCATTTAGCCTGGTATAGGTTTCGAGTGGATTTATAACGACATCCTCTGCATAAAATTCCATACAGAAATTAGCCTCATAAATATCGCCACGATATATGTGGTCAAGCATTTGCCCCGCTTTATCAAGATAGCTTTCTTTAGAAATCCTTTGATTAATCTTAATTTCAGATTTCAGATTTGAGATTTCAGATTTGAGATTTGAGATTTCCTGAAAATCCGCATCTATCTCATAATCGCACATGTTTAAATAACATATTTCGAGCTGACTGCCTTTTAGTAAAAAAAGCTTTTTAGGCTGAAAGAAAAACAGATCCGGAAAACCCAGGCCATCATGGTTAGCAGAATATAAAACCTCAGTATCATTTTTAAGGTCATAAGAAAGGTAGCCAAACAACCAGTCTTTAGTAGTTTGCTGATAGGTATTTAAATCTTCAAACGCATTTAAGTAATCTGTTTGAACAGAGGTTAATGCGTCTACTGCAAGAACAGCATCATAACTGGTGTAACGCTGCTCATAATTATTACTATCTAAAAAAACCACTTCGCGAAACTGCTGTGACCATTGCAACAACTGTTGTTTAAAGTGGTTTGTATCTTGAATTATAAGTATAACAGAAGTTCTCAATCAATCGTAATTTGGAGTACCAAAAATACTACTTTTTAAACTTTAATTCCTTATCACTCTATTTTACTTCTTTCTTAGCATCTTTTGCTCTCTCTTCTTTTTCTTTGGCAAGTTTATCGTTTGCCGATTCATTTACATAATTTTTTAAAGTATCATAAAATCCTTTACCTGTTTCTTTGTCATCTTTATCATCAAATTCTAAAATACTCATATTTAATTCATTTTATTTTGTAAACTTATATATCTTAAATTTAATAATAGTATGTTTATAATATTTTTTGCAATAATAATGTTTAGAGTATAAATTTGGAATAGTTTATTTTACACTATTATCAAAAGTATACGTATTGAAAGTTGCTATAACTGTTGTGCAAAATAACCGATTTTTACAAAGGGTTTAATTATATTTGCTTTCATAGTAATTGTTTTTAAAGTTAAAATTAATTTATCACTTCCAGCAATTATATATGTCCATCAATAATGAAAAAGCTTCTTTATATATTTTTATTTTTTCCTGCATTGCTAATGGGTCAGGAAATTGCGGTACTTAAATATTCCGGCGGAGGTGACTGGTATGGTAACCCTACATCATTGCCTAACCTGGCTAAATTTTGTAATCAAAATATAAGTACTAAAATAAACCCTAAAACAGCTACTGTAGAGGTTGGCAGTGCCGATTTATTCTCCTACCCTTTTGTACACATGACAGGGCATGGCAATGTGGTATTTAGCGATAATGATATTATTAACCTGCGCAACTACTTAACATCGGGCGGTTTTTTGCATATAGATGACAACTATGGTATGGATAAGTATGTTCGCCGTGAAATAAAACGCCTGTTCCCAGATAAAGAGCTTGCCTTAGTACCATCGAGCCATGAAATTTTTAAAGGGCCATTCCCATTTGCACAAGGATTACCTAAAATACATGAGCATGATAATAAAGCACCCCAGGCATGGGGTATATTTAGCGATGGCAGGCTGGTATTGCTCTACACTTTAGAAACCGACCTTGGTGATGGCTGGGAAGATATGGAAGTGCATAACGACCCTGTTGATGTGCGCACAAAAGCACTTAAAATGGGTGCTAATATTTTAAACTACGCCTTTAAAAATTAAAAAAACAAACACGAATTTCATGAATTTACACTAAATCTTCACGCTTATTTGTGAAAATTCGTGTAAACTAAAACTCAAAAACCTTACCATCATCTGCTATTTCTGAATTTTCAAAAATAGTCCTGGCTTCAGTTTTAAAGCGTTCTATAGAATCATATCGGGTTGAAAAATGGCCTAATATAAGCTGCCCGGCATTAGCTTTTTTAGCAATAGTAGCTGCCTGCATAGCGGTACAGTGCATTGTTTTTTCGCAGTACTGTACTTCGCTTTCCAAAAATGTACTTTCGTGGTATAAGACATCTACATTCTTGATAATTGGCACTATAGCTTCGGTATAAACAGTATCGCTGCAAAAAGCATAGCTTTTAGCAGGAAGCGGGTCAAAAGTTAATTCTTCGTTCGGTATTGTCCGGCCATCATCAAGCGTAATGTCGCCTCCCCACTTAATTTTACGGTAGTAGCATAGGTCGATTTCATAATTCTCGACAGCCTCAATATTTAGCTTGCGCTCACCGGCTTTTTCTTCAAATAAATAACCGTTAGTATATACCCTGTGCCGTAGCGGAATTGTTGTTACCCTAACCTTATCATCTTCAAAAACAACTACAGATTCTTCCGATTCTAACTCATGAAAATAAAGGTTATAGCTCGTCCATGAGTTGGAAAGTTTTAATTGCAGTAACGTAATTTCCTTAATTCCTTTAGGGCCATATACATGCAAATCGGTTTTACGGCCAAGAAGGGCAAACGTGGATATTAAACCTATAAGCCCATAAAAATGGTCGCCATGCAGGTGCGATATAAAAATGTGGTTTATACGGCTAAATTTAAGTTTATGCTTTCTTAACTGCACCTGTGTACCCTCGCCACAATCTATTAAAAACATTCTGCCCTTCATTTCCAGCAATTGCGCTGTAGGGTTAGTCATTGTTCTGGGCGTGGCAGCATAGCAACCAAGTATGGTTAAAGTCATTTTGAGAAGATGTTAGATGGAAGATATCAGATAATAGATGGTAAACAAAAGACTTAACTTAAAAACCTAAATCGCGCTCAATTTCTTCCATTTCTATAATATCATGGGCTTCAAGGAGTGTAGGTACAATTACCATTTCATCGGGGGCTTCATCATAATCAAAATTAGGAGCCACAAGCACCAGCGATTTTTTACCTTTACGGTGTTTGTTACTCAGCGGTAAAAAAGCAAGCATGCCATTAAGCGATAATTCACCATCCAGGCTGAGGTCTAAAATAAGGTTTTTACCTTTGTAGCTGTTGTACTGCTCTGTAACCTTTTCAAGAAAGGCACTACTGCTTCCCTGAGTATCTTTTATGGTAATAGTATGTCCTTTTTCTTCTACTTTCATTTTTTTGAGGTACTGAGGTTCTGAGTGTCTTAGGTACTTAGAAATTAAAGCTGTAAAGTAGCTAAGTTACAAAGTTATGTATTGCGTAAACTGTCAGTTTACAATTATTTATGATTGAAATCTACCTTAATTAAATTATTGCTTAATCTTACTTGCAAGCAGGTAAATAACTGCCATTCGTATTGCCACGCCATTCTCTACCTGGTCTAAAATAACCGATTGCTGGGAGTCGGCTACATCGCTGCTTATTTCTACCCCGCGGTTTATAGGCCCCGGGTGCATTACAATAATTTCTTTATTAAGCGAGTCAAGTAATTCTTTATCAAGGCCGTACTGCTGTGCATACTCACGGGTAGAAGGAAAATAATTAACATCCAGCCTTTCGTTTTGTACCCTTAGCATATTGGCAACATCTGCCCACTCTAAGGCTTTACGAAGGTTAGGTTCTACCTTTACACCAAGCGAATCTATATATCTTGGTATAAGTGTTTTTGGCCCGCATACCCTTACTTCTGCACCCTGCATTTGTAAAGCAAAAATATTAGATAGTGCTACGCGGGAATGTAAAATATCGCCCACAATAACCACTTTTTTACCGCCTACCTCACCCAGCTTTTCGCGGATAGTGAAGGAATCCAGTAAACCCTGTGTAGGGTGTTCGTGCGCGCCATCGCCGGCATTAACAATACTTGCTTTAACATTTTTAGATAAAAAGTGGGCTGCACCAGGCCTTTCGTGCCTCATAACAACCATATCTACCTTCATCGCAAGTATGTTATTTACAGTATCTATTAGGGTTTCCCCTTTTTTAACGGATGACTGCGCTGCCGAGAAACTGATAACATCTGCACTAAGCCTTTTTTGTGCCAGCTCGAACGATAGCCTTGTACGCGTACTATTTTCAAAAAAAATGTTGGCTATGGTAATATCCCTAAGCGATGGGACTTTTTTAATAGGCCGGTTTATAACTTCCTTAAACTGGTCTGCCGTTTCAAAAATAAGGTCGATATCATTTTTATTGATATATTTTATGCCTAATAAATGATTAACGCTTAAATCTTTCATTGTTGTCGTGTTGTTGCAGTTAAGCCTTAAATTAAATATACGGTATCTTCTCCATCATTCTCTACCCACGATACCTTTACCTTTTCGCCGTTTATAGCATCTACCTGCCTGCCCCTATAATCCGGCTGAATGGGTAAATGGCGGCTAAAGCGGCGGTCTATGAGCACCATAAGCTCAATCTCTGCCGGACGCCCAAACGATTGTATGGCAGTAAGTGCGGCTCGAATACTACGGCCGGTATACAATACATCATCTACAAAAACTACCTTTTTATTTTCTACTACAAAGTCAATTTCGGTAATGTTTGCCTGTATATCAGTACGCCTAAAATCGTCCCTAAAAAAAGCAATGTCTAAAAAACCAAGCTTTATAGCGGGTACATTATATTCTTTTTCGAGTATATCTTTAATACGTTTGGCTACAAAGCCCCCGCGCGGCTGAACGCCAATAAGCACGGTATCGGAAAAATCGAGGTGTTTTTCTATTAACTGGCAGGCCAAACGATGAAGAATGATATTGACTTCGCGAGATGTAAGCAATATTTTATGGCTCATAATGCGGTGTTGTGTTTGGTTTGTAAAAGTAAGGCATAATATTTAAAATTAAAAATATTGTTTTTTTGAAAATTACTATAACAATATAGCTTATAAATTTTAACAGGATATTAAGATTGCTATATTTGTGCTATAATACACCACCACCAACCTATATTACACCATACCAGCATGAAAATAAGATTACTCCTCTTATTGCTACTTTTAAGTTCGGCCTGTTTTAGCCAGGAAATTTGCAATAATGGCATTGATGATGACGGGGACGGCAAAATAGACCTAAATGACCCTGACTGCCTTTGCAACAGTACACCTGTTCCTTCTATAATACCCAATGCGTCTTTTGAAAATTATACAGAATGCCCGTCGCAATTTTCGCAGTTAAATTATGCTACTAACTGGGTACAGGCTACAGAGGCAACTACAGATTATTTGAATACCTGCGGCCTTATACTTAATGGAGTAAACGACATGAGTAATATATTAATGCCCTTCCCATCAGGAAACGGTATTGTAGGTGCCATCTTTTCGCCCAATTGGAATGAATACCTGGGCAGCTGCCTTACATCGCCCATGCTGGCAAATACCAATTACCAGCTTACATTTTCTATAGCATCGCTGCCCATAGAAGATTATGGGGGGAGCTGCAATGGCGGTAATATATATTACGAGCCCGTAAATATAACTATTTATGGCACCCAAGATTGTGTTAACCTCCCTTTGGCTACAACAATTGCTCCTACTTTAGTAAGTAACGAGTGGGTGGTACTGGGCAGTGCATTATATACACCGCAGTCTAACTGGGGGCAGCTTACCATATCTTTTACTCCTGCTACAAACATAAATGCCATTATGATGGGTGCTCCCGAAAATTTACCCCCATTATACTACGGCAGTGATTGCCTCCCTTACTTTTTATTTGATGATCTTGTTTTAAACGAGTCATCACTTTTTGGTTTAAACATTAGCCAGACAGGTACTTTTTGTGGTAATGACCTTATTTTAAGGGCTAATCCATCTATACCTGTTAGCTCGGCAGCTACCTATCAATGGTATAAAGGAGGTATTGCAATTCCCGGCGCTACATTATCTACTTATCCTGTGGCTTCTACCCCGGGCAACCTCGCACAATTTTCAGTAAAAATAATAGATGGCGAAAATTGCTTTGTAGCTCCAAGATATACTATAAATGCATCTACCCCTGCACCACAGCTTACAGCACTGCAGCCTAATTGTTTTACACAAACAGGAACTATAACAGTTACAACGCTATCTGATTTTTATAGTTTTGATAATGGCGTTACCTGGGGCACAAATCCTGTATCTGAGCCACTGGTACCGGGACGTTACTACATAAAAACAAAAACAACAACGGGTTGTGTATCTATTGCCAATGCTGTAAATCTTACCGATTCGAGCATAGTTAACTATATAGATTATACTTACGATAATCCCGGATGTGCCACAAATGGCAGCATAACTATTACCAGTCTCGGTTCGCAATTTAGTTTTGATGGTGGTTTAACCTGGAGTTCAAACAATACTGCCAGTTTGCCTTTTGGTAACTACAACATTAAATTAAAAGATGCTACGGGATGTGTAACTGGTGAAAATTATGCCTACCTGCAGGAATTTTACCTTGATTATCCATCAGTAACATCTGTGCAGCCCACCTGCGCTACACCAGGCAGTATTACCGTAAATACCCCTGCAGAAAGCTATAGTTTTGACGATGGTGCTACATGGGTAAACACGCCAACCTTAAATAATTTAACCCCTGGTGTTTACCTTATTAAAATAAAAAATGCACAAGGCTGCACATCCTCATCTTATTATGAATATCTGTATGAGCAATATATAGATGGCCCACAGGTAGATATAGCCCAGATAACCTGTGCCACACCCGGAAGTATTAGTATAACTACCCCAGCTGCAGAATATAGTTTTGATGGCGGCATTACCTGGGGTACTAATCCTGTAAAAAGTATTACTACAGAGGGGTATTATGAGGTTATTATAAAAAATTCTGTGGGGTGCAGGTCTTACCCATACGGGTTTTATATATATGAAGATCTTGTTGCCGCACCCGAAATAACAACCGTACAACCCTCATGTGGTACTGCCGGCAGCATAACTGTAACTACACCGGCTGCAGAGTATAGTTTTGATGGCGGCTATACCTGGACAACAAATGCTGTATTAAGCAATTTAAATGACTACCAGTACTATGAGGTAAAAATAAAAAATAACAATGGATGCCTGTCGTATGGCAATTATGCAGGCATTTATCCATCTTATGATACTCCGCAGGCACCTTATGCAGATGTTATACAGCCGGGGTCGTGTACGGCACCCCTGGGCACAATAACAATAACTTCATCTGCCTCTTTGTATAGTTTTGATAACGGGGTAACCTGGACAAGCAATAATATAGCTACACAACTGGCACCGGGAGAGTATAAACTTAAGGCAAAAGGTTTTTCAGATTGCGAATCGCCTGTAACGCTCGTTACAATTAACATTCCGCTTGCACCGCCTGTGGCGCCTGCAACAGTTATTGTAAATCCTACGTGTACAGTTGCGACCGGTACTATCTCTATTACAGATGTTACCCCTTTTTATAGTTATGATAATGGCCGTAACTGGGAAACAAACAACAGTGCATCTTTACTGCCGGGAACTTACCTGGTAAAAACAAAAAACGCAGCAGGATGTGAATCGCCCGCCACAACAGCCACAATACAGGACACAGGAGCACCAGGCCTGCCCAATTATTCTGTAGTGCAGCCTAATTGTTTTTCTATTGGCGGCACAATTACAACAACTACAATTGCAGAAGCTTACAGCTTTGATAACGGTGCTACATGGGGAATATCAAACATATCGTCGCCATTACTGCCCGGAGTATATTTTATAAAAATTAAAAATGCGACAGGATGCGAATCTGATAGTGTAAGGATCGTTATCACGCCGGATATTGTACCATTACCGCGCGTGCGCAACCTTACTTATTGTAAAGACCTCAGGGCAGTACCACTTACCGCTACAGGGACTGATTTATTATGGTACAGTACAGATGTAGGCGGCACTGGCATCAGCATTGCCCCTACACCATCTACGGCTGCTACGGGTATAACTATATGGTATTTAACCCAGACAATTAATGGCTGCGAGAGCGAACGTGCAGCAATGTCTGTTACGGTTTTAGATAACTTACCGCCACCCGTTGTACCGGATACATTTATGTATTGCCAGGATGAACCTACAGTTAGCCTGTATGCCGAAGGTATAAACCTGCTATGGTATACAACAGAAGATGGTGGTACGGGCAACCCGGTTGCTCCTTTACCTGCCAGCAATGTTGCGGGTACATTTAATTATTTTGTAAGCCAGTCCGGCGAACGGTGCGAAAGCAACAGGGCTAAAATTACAGTCATTATAAAACCTACACCTGAAGGGCCCGAAACAGAGACAAATGTTGTTTACAAACACCATAACCCAACAGTGCAGCTAACAGCTCGGGGTGATAAGTTAACCTGGTACAACAGCAGCATGGAAGAACTTTATACTGCACCTACGCCTTCATCTGAAAATATTGGTTCTAAAGTATATTACGTTAAACAGACTATTGATGATTGTGAGGGAAAGCCTGTAAAAATTGTTGTTACCATTATACCAAATTACATTACCATTGCTTATCCGCTATATTTTTCACCTAACGGCGATGGCATAAATGAAACATGGAATATTTACACACCACCATTTAACATAACGGCTACTGTGTTTATTTACGACCGTTATGGTAAATTTATAGCACAGCTTACTGCTCCGGGCAAGGGCTGGGACGGAACATCAAACGGGAGCATGCTTCCTGCAACAGATTACTGGTTTAGTGTGTTTTATACAGAATATGGCGTGGGCAAAGAATATAAATCGCATTTTAGTTTGATACGATAATTACTTAATATTAACCCAATTAATTTATTTTTAAGAAAATCCTCACGGCATAGTTTTACCTTTAATGTATAATTAACCTAAAAACAAAACACTATGCAAAACAGGATCATAAAATTAGGAGCGTTTGCCATGTTGCTAACCTTATTAACAGGATGCGAAGCAATAGGCGACATATTTAAAGCCGGTATGGGCTTTGGTATTTTTATAGTAATAGCCGTTGTGGTACTAATTATTTGGCTGTTAAGTAAATTCAGAAAGTAAATAAGTCATGACCAACTTATACGTATAAAAAAAGCACCTTTTAAAGGTGCTTTGTTAATCTACTACACAATATTTACGCATTAAGTGCTTTCTCTATAACTATAGCAGCTTCCTGAGCATTAGAAAGTTTTGCATACTTAAGAGCCGTAAGCCCGCTCTCGTTAATAGTTTTAGCGTTAGCGCCATTTTCCAGTAATAGGCTTATAATCTCTACCTGGTTATAACGTGCAGCTACCATAAGAGGGGTCATACCGTTAGATTTTTCGTTAACGTCTGCACCATATTTTATAAATTTCTTAACAGCGTCAAGATCTCCTTTTGCAACCGCAGCGGCAAGCGGTGTAGTGTTTTTGTATTTAGTGACTAACCCAAATTTTGAAACATGGCTCCCGCTTGCTGTGGCTGTGGCTACATTACTGAATAATGCTATTAGAGCAAAGCTTAAATAAATGATTGACTTTTTCATGATGATTATTTTGATGATTGATTTGTTGATGATATTATACAGTCCTGGTTATATAGCAGAGCGTTTTGTTGATTGTTTTTTGTTTAACGCGATTGCGGTATTTTCTTTTGCTATCACGGCAACAGCATCGTGGGCGTTGCTGAGCTGCGCATATTTTAAGGCATTAAAACCTTTTGCATTTGTTTCTTTTAAGCTTGCACCATTTGCTATCAGCAAATTCATTATTTCTACCTGGTTATAACGAGCAGCAAGCATTAGCGGTGTCATATCGTTAGATCGTTCGTTAATATCTGTACCATAAGCAATAAATGCTTTTACAGATTTTATGTCGCCTTTAGCAATAGCAGCTGCAAGCGGTGTTGCGGTAATTTCTTGCGGTGAAGTACTAACGGCTAAAGGTGCTGATACTGATGATGCTATCGCCACATTACTAAATAACATTAATGCAAGACCTAAAAAGATGATTGATTTTTTCATGATAACTGATTGATTTGATGATTGTTTGATAATTAATGATTGATTGGTGTTGGAATGCACGGCCCCACCTGCCGGATGGGCTGGAAAAATTATAAAATTTAAATAGAAATTATAGTTATGCTTTTGCTTTAGTAAGAGCATCTGCTGCCTGGGCAGCATTGCTAAGCTTTGCATATTTTAGCGCATTAAAACCTTTACTGTTAGTTACTTTTACACTTGCCCCATTTTGAAGCAGCAGATTGATTATTTCTACCTGGTTGTAACGGGCGGCGAGCATTAAAGGTGTCATGTCGTTAGATTTCTCATTAATGTCCGCTCCATAACTTATAAAGGCTTTTACAGATGTTACGTCGCCTTTAGCAATTGCAATTGCAAGGGGTGTTGCGTTAGTGTATTCTTTTTTAACAGGGACAGTTGATGACGCTGCCGATACAGATGCCATTGCTACGTTACTGAATAAAGTTACTGCAAGGCCTAAAAAGATGATTGATTTTTTCATGATGATTGATTGATGATATTTGCTGATTAAGCAATTTGAAATAATAGTTTTTTGATTGACGATTGATTGGGTGCTTTGTTACAAAGCTTATTGATTGATGATTTGATTGTTATTGATGATTGATCCGTTTAAAGTAATAGACGACGATGACCACGAAATGGTTACAGTAAAATTTAGTTTTAACATTTATTTAACAATATTTATCTTGTTATGCCCGCATACTATAAACACTTAAACGTACTGTTAACAATACAAATGAAGTAAAAAAGATATCGTATATATTGTGCTCAATTATTTTAAAAAAATGATAACAATGCTTAATAATTAGTAGTGAGTATACAAAATAGATTCATATATACATATTCAAAAACTTATGCATTGAGCAATAATTGTTCATAATCTTAATTGCTATAATTATTTATACTTAATGATTAGTGGCAGAAAAAACCAATAAGAGAGCTTAGTAATTATTTTTTTTAAAAAAAATCAATTTACACAAACCTTACTTTCAGCAACTTAAAAAATAGATTAAAAAACACTCGCAAATATATTTGTATATTTAAAAAACAGGCTTATATTTGCAACCGCAATGAGGGTAATACTTTACTGCATGGCCATGGGGAGATACTCAAGCGGCCAACGAGGACGGACTGTAAATCCGTTGAGAAATCTTCGAAGGTTCGAATCCTTCTCTCCCCACGAAATGGGTAAAATAAGGGAAATTAATACTTTTCCAAATTTTTCAAAAACCCACAAAAATCGTGTAAAACCTGCAAATTCAAGGATTTGCAGGTTTTTTTATTTTTACCCCTGCAATCAAAGTTTATAAAGAAGGCCAAAAGTTTTGTGGCAGATTCGTGGCAGTTTTAAGCCCGAAAAAAACTGCCATAAATTTTAGTTTAATTAGCTGATAATTAACATGTAAAACAGCTTTACATCTTGATTTTAGAACGGTATAATTCTATATTTATTAATTTAAAATATTGAGTTATGTTAGAAAGCAGTTTTGGACTCTCCTTCTTTTTGAAGGCTCCGCAGAAATCAACAAAATTGAGATTCATTTATCTCAGGGTAATAGTAGATGGGTTAGCTAAAGAAACCTCTACCAAACGTAGATGGGATCCTTCACGCTGGGACCAGAAGACCGAACGGGCAATTGGCAGTAAAGAAGATGCAAAGGCCCTGAATTTCTTTCTGGATTCGCTGTTGATGAAAATAAACGAATGCAAAACCGAACTTCTGTACAGCGGTAAATTTGTGACTGCACAGAAAATCATGGACTATGTTTTGGGAAGGATAGCCCCCAGGGTTAAAGTACTGGAAGAGTTCAAGCGTCATAACCAGGAGATGGAAGCCTTAATCGGAAAAGGATATGCCAAAGGTACCCTGGATCGTTTTTCCATCACTATCAACCATGTGGGCGCTTTTATCCGGATGAAATACAATTGTGACGACTTGGAATTTTCAGACCTGAATTTTGAATTCATAAAAGACTTCGAGTTTTTCTTAAGGACCGTTAGGAACTGTAGCAATAATACCACCTTAAAATACATTGCCAATTTTAAGAAAATTGTCCTAAGGGCCATAGACAAAGAAATTATCATCAAAGACCCTTTTAAAAATTTTAAAAGCAGGAAAACCAAAGTAATTAAAAAGCCTCTTACCTCTCAGGAGCTCTACGAGCTGGAAAGGCATTATTTCACCACTGACAGGCTTAATGTAGTAAGGGATGTGTTCGTATTCCAATGTTATACCGGCCTCGCTTATATTGACGCCTACCAGCTTAAAAAGACCGATATCAAAAAAGGTATTGATGACGAATTCTGGATTATGTCCGCAAGGCAGAAAACAGGCTCTACGACTAATATACCCCTACTCCCGCAGGCGCTCGCCATTATCGAAAAGTATAAAGACCACTCATTATGCATGGAACGTGGAACAGTATTGCCTGTCACATCCAACCAAAAGATGAATGAGTACCTAAAAGAAATAGCCAATCTGTGCGGGTTTCCCTTTACACTCAATACACATATGGCCCGCCGGACTTTCGGCAGCACAGTAACCCTTAAAAATAATGTGCCCATCCATATTGTAAAAGAAATGCTGGGCCACCAATCGGTAAAGCAGACCGAAGCCTATGCAATTACCGAACAGATGACTATTGGCCGCGAAATGTCATTGTTAAACAAAAGGATAAATGAGGATAAACCTGAAATGTCACCGGGAGATATTGCAGTGCTTTGCAGGCTGGAAAGGGAAATAAAAGCGATAAAAGAAAAATATAATATCTAGGTAATATAATAACGGTAATCTTTCAAGTTCGGTTTATCCATCTTGTGACTGAAACTGATTTTGAAATGTCATTAGTAATGGAAAATAAATCCCTTAACTGGTCTGCTACTTTTCTGTATTACCGCTATATTAAAAATTATCGCACTTAAAAATATGGCTCGTAACTGGATGGTATACCTTACTGAAAATGGTAAGCTTTTGTTTGATGCTATTAAAATAGATGGAGCCGAACTTGCGCAACAGTATAAAAAAATATTAGGCTCTGGCAGGTATGAAAAGATGATTGACAGCCTTCTTGACCTTGTTATGTTCCACGAGGCTATAGAAAATGAGAAATAGGCATTTTAACACACAGGCAAAAGACGATTGCCTGACTAGGGCAACAGGCGACTCAAATTCCAAGTCAAAAGCAATGATTAATTAAATTTTTTCACCAACTTTCGCATGACGGTACAGGATAAATTAATCTTAAAATATAATTAATATTGTGACTTAAAAATCGATTGCGTTTATCTCAATCTTGCTAAAACTTAAGGTATGTTTTATTTTTTGGGCGTTTTATTTCATATGGTTGGTGGAGTGGCTGCTGGAAGCTTTTATCTCCCTTACAAGAAAGTCAAAGAGTGGAGTTGGGAAAATTACTGGATGGCAGGAGGTTTATTCTCTTGGATAATTATTCCGTTTTTGGCGGCGGCAATTACTATCCCCAATTTCTTAGAGATTATTTACGACAATCCTAATTACCTCATTTGGCCTATCATATTTGGGTTATTGTGGGGGATTGGCGGTTTAACATATGGTTTGGCAATGCGCTATTTGGGGATCTCTTTAGGGAATTCTGTAATATTAGGGTTTAGTTCAGTATTAGGTGCGCTGCTACCGGCAATTTATTACGATTTTAAGGGAGACCATACGCATTCATTTAGTCACATGCTTGCGACCCCTGGAGGCAAGATGATACTGTTAGGTATTGGCGTTTGTGTTTTGGGAATTGCAGTTTCAGGCCGTGCCGGAGTGCTTAAAGAGCGGGCGATAAAAACGGTTAAAGGTTCTGAAGAATTTCAGCTTAAAAAAGGGCTGCTGTTAGCCATCCTGTCAGGTACATTGAGCTCCTGCTTTAATTACGGTATTGAGGCAGGAAGGCCTTTAGCAGCATTGGCCTTTAAAAATGGAAGTTTAGAGCTTTTTCAAAACAACATAACTTTCTTAGTTGTGCTATGGGGAGGTTTTATTACCAATGCCTTATATTGCATCTATCTCTTTATGCGGAATAAATCATTTGGGGAGTATTCGGATACGAACCGCCCCTTAGTCAAGAATTACGTTTTCTCGGCAATTGCTGGGGCAACCTGGTTTTTACAATTTTTTTTCTATGGTATGGGGGAAAGCCGGCTGGGTAATGGTGCAGGCAGCTGGATTTTGCACATGTCAACCATTATTGTCGTTGGTAATCTTTGGGGCTTATACCTGAATGAATGGAAAGGATCGAGTGTTAAAGCCAAATACACTATGGCAGGGGGTGTGTTCATTTTACTTTTATCAGTTATAATAGTTGGCTATGGAAGTGCCATTTGATGTACTGTAATATAAAATTATCCGTACTCAGGCATGCGCGACATTTACCAACTATCCTGAAAGCCATTCTCTAGAGCTTTTTGATATTGTTGTGGATCAAATTTGTACAGGTTTGGCGACGTATGGGCAAAACCTGTTACCTTTTCGTTGAGTTTAATTAATATATTATATCGCATCATCCTTCTGTAAAAATTTCCCCTGTTTAATTTTTTATCTAAAATAACCTCGTAGAGCCGTTGGAGCTGAGGCATTGTGAATTTTTCCGGCAAAAGATTATATCCTATAGGTACATAATTAAGGTCACGTCTTAATTGCATTATGGCACCTTTATAGATGTCTTGATGATCCATTCCGAGTTTTGGAAATTTCTCAATATTATGCCACAAACATGCATCTGAAAATGTATCAATTGTTGGGTCTAGAGAAGTAAAATCAATAAGGGCGTAGTAACCAATGGTTACGAAACGTTTTTTATGAAAGAGATCATCTGGCATCTCGGAAAAGAAATCTTCGGACCTCCGGATTGCGCCGTATGTTTTGAATTGAGTAAGAAATATATTACTCGCACCAGTCCTGTGCATCAATATTCGATGTGCTGCGTTAAAAATATCCTCGCCTTTTTCTACAAACCCTCCAGGCAGTAGCCAATTTTTTTCGCCGTCAAGACGTACCAGTAATACTTTCAGGCAATCGTTATGAAAACCAAATATGACACAGTCTATCGATATATGGGGCAAATACAAATCCACATATTCTTTCGAGGAAGCCAATAATTTCTTTTTCAATTCTTCTTTCATACTTCAAAGATAAGTGCCTAGCAATAAATTTCAAAGCAATTGCATATAAAGCTATTCCTGTATCATAATTCTGCAACATCACTATTAAATCTCTCGCTGATTTACAATTACGCAATAAAGATCGATGAAATAACAGTACGCTACAGGATGGATTTTAGATGAACTGTTATTACATTTGAAACACTTAATTACCATTTTAATCATGATATCTACAAGACCATTGACAAACTTTATTTTACTATTACTATTCGTATTACCATCCGCAATTTATTCTCAGGACTTTTACGATAATACTCAAAGAGAAAAGTGGTTAAAAATTGCTAAAGATAATACGCCAGCCTTAGTTGAAACTATAAAAAAACCAGTTGGTGCTGTAAAAATTATAGCAGATGCAAATGCATTTCAGGGTTACAAAGCAATTTCCTCACAGAGTGTATCTGAGGTATATAAAAAATCGTTCAAACAGCAATCCGGAACTGTTCTTGATTTTGGTCAACACCTTACAGGGCACGTTACAATTACAATAAATACATTAAACAGTGTACAAGATGCACCATTAAGATTTAAACTTACTTTTGGTGAAGTACCTGCAGAAGTTGCTGTTCCCTTTGATCCATATACAGGTGGTTTAAGCAGGGCCTGGCTACAGGACGAGATAATAACAGTAATGGAACTACCGGCTACAATTACAATTCCACGGAGGCTGGCTTTCAGATATGTGAAAATTGATGTCTTAGGCAGCTCACCCTATTTTGATTTTACTATCAACGACCTTACATGTGTAGGAACTACGTCTGCGGTGAATACTCCGGATGCGTTGGCAAGTTCGACTTCTGCATTAATGGCACAAATTGATGCAGTAGGATTAACAACGTTAAAAGAATGTATGCAGACTGTATTTGAAGATGGACCCAAGCGCGATCGAAGACTTTGGATAGGCGACTTGTACCTTCAGGCACAAGCAAATACATATTCTTACAAACAACATGATCTTACTAAGCGATGCCTTTATTTATTAGCTGGATTGGCACAGAAAGATGGCTTTCTATATTGTAATGTATTTGAGTCGCCCCAACCTCACGCCCAGATTGGGTCACCCTTTCTATTTGACTATGCATTATTATATAATGTTCTATTAAAAGACTATCTGGAAGCAACAGGTGACAAACAAACCGCAATTGATCTTTGGCCCGTTGCAAAAAGGCAGATGGATAATATAACTACGTATCTGAATAGTAATAACATATTTGATGCTGAAAAAGCTGCTAAGAACGGGTGGTGGTTATTTGTGGACTGGAATGATAAACTGGATCGCCAAGCCGCTTTACAAGGAATTATGATTTTTAGCATGAAACAAACATTAGCTCTTGCTAAAAGATTGAATAAAGAAAAGGAGGTTAGCCAACTACCGGGGCTAATTGACAAAATGAGTTCAGCAGCGCTTAATACATTATATAGTAAAGATCAAAAACTATTTGTAAGTGGTCCAACTAAACAAGTCTCTTACGCTTCACAATCATGGCTGATTATTGCTTGTGTAGTTAAGAAAAAAGAGGCACAAACAATTCTTAAATCTTTACAAGCCAGCAAAAATGCAATAAAACCAGGTGGGCCTTACCTTTATCACTATTATGTTCAGGCCTTAATTGACAGCGGTTTGAAAGAAGATGCAAAAAAGATCGTAGCAGAGTATTGGGGAGGGATGGTCAATAAAGGTGCGGACACTTTTTGGGAGGTTTATGACCCCTCAAATGAGCAATTATCACCTTATAATTTTTATCCTGTTAACAGCTATTGCCATGCCTGGAGTTGTACTCCGATATATTTCATACGGAAGTACCCGGAAATTTTTCAGGCAAATAGTAAATAAGGATATCCGAATTCCTAGCGGTTTAACTTATCAAAAAATACAATTAAGAAAGGCTGCCCGTTTTAGGCAGCCTCTTCTTTTTAAAAAAAACAATTAATTTGAATTTGGCAAAGACAAAGTAAAAGCCCAATATCTTTAGTACACTGGCTATTATAAACCTGCTCCTATTATTTTATAAGGTGGTTAGGCATATCCTCTACCCTCTCGCAGCACACCTGTTCCATAACCTGCTGTAGCTGTATCTTTAGTAACGAAATAGCATGGTTGCCCCCCTCATTACCCAACGCCGCAACGCTGTACATAAAGGTACGCCCCAGGAAGGTAAAGTCGGCACCACTGGCAAGGGTACGGGCTACATCAACCCCGGAACGTATACCGCTGTCCATCATTACTTGTATCTGGCCTTTGTATTTTTCAACTATAGGGTGAAGCGATGCAATAGCACTTTGGCCGGCATCGAGCTGGCGGCCACCATGGTTAGAAACTATAACACCATCAAAACCAAGGCGTATTGCCATTTCTACATCTTCCTCGCTTGCTACGCCTTTAAGTACCAGTTTGCCTTTCCACTTATCGCGTATAGGTGCTATGCGCTCTTCGTTAAGCCTGCCCGAAAATGTACGGTTCATAAACTGCCCCAGCTGCTTCATGTTCATCCCCTTTTCCATGTAAGGCTTAAGGGTTTCAAACGCAGGCTGCCCGTGTATAAGTGTTTTTAGCGCCCACTCGGGCCTGCCCAGTATCTGGAGTATGTTTCGTACCGACATACTTGGCGGCATAGCAAGGCCATTACGCACATCGCGCGGGCGGAAGCCAAACGTAGGCACGTCGCTAAGCGCAACCAGTACAGGATATTCGGCATCGGCTGCACGTTGTATAATACTGTCCCTTACCTGTGCCTCTGCCGGATGGTACAACTGGTACCAGGCACGCCCGTGGGTAATTTCGGCAATACGCTCTATACTCGCCGTAGTAACGGTGCTCAATATGAACGGTATGTTATGCTCATACGCTGCTTTTGCAAGGATCTCGGGCGCGTTTGGCCACATAAGCCCCTGCAACCCTACCGGCGATATACCAAAAGGCGCATCATAGGTATGGCCAAACAGCTCCGTCTTCATTTCCGACCTGGTATGCTTGGTCAGGTAATACGGCTTTAGTTCGATATCACGAATTTCGGCAGTATTTTTAATAAGGTTTACATCTTCATTACACCCACCATCCAGGTATTCAAAAGCAAAGCGCGGTATCTTGCTCTTGGCTTTTTTTATAAGGTCGTCTACCGACGGATAGGCACTGTTATATTTTAACTGCATTGTAATTTTTTTAGTCATTTATTAAGCCTTTCGGCTCAATGTCCAGCACTGTTTTTAACTATAGTTATACATCAAAAAACAGCGGCACAAGTTTTTTCATGCGGTAATTTTCCTTTAGGAATTTTGAGGTTACCTGCTTGTCTGATATCACCATGGCAGCCCCTAAAGCCGAACCTAATGGCGACTGCGTAGAAAGTACCTTAAAACTGCTAAAATGGTGCGACATAAGTTTCATGAACACATCATTATCGGTAAAGCCGCCATCTATATAAATGGTTTTTATTTCGCTGTTGCCTATGGCATTGTTTATGGTGTCTATCTGTAGTTCCATAAGCTCTATCATCAGCTGGTGGTAGGCTTCTTCAAACGTATCAAAAGGCTCCAGTTCGGTTTCCTGAGGCAGCCTTTGCAGGGCAATGCCTTCAAACTTAAAGTACATAGCCGGTTTTTCCATCAGCTTCAGGTACATATCCTGGTCAAACTGTACTTCGCGGTGGTAGCCGTATTCTTTTTTGTAGTATTCGGTAAGCTTTTCTACCTGCAGGCGGTATTCGTTACCCATAAAAAAACGGGATGCTTTTACTCGCTTGCCATCTATACGAAGGTAGTTAAGGCTGTTGTTCTCTATATCTGCTTCGGTAAGGCTTTCAGAATTATAGGGGTTAAGGGCAATACTCCACGTTCCGGTAGAGAGTAACAGGAACGGTTTTTTCTTGCTTAAAATATACGGCAGCAATGCCGACGAGCTGTCGTGTATACCTACCCCTATTTTTATCTTCTTGTCTTTATAGGTAGTATTTATACTGGCCGATGTAGGCACTATAGGCGGCAATATTTTATCGATACCTTCGGCATGCACCCACTCGTGGTAATCTTCTGCATCATAATCCCAAAGGGATGTATGGCAACCAATACTGGTGTACTCGCTTACTGGTATGCCCGTAAACAAATACGAAAGGTACTGCGGCAGGTGCAGGCTGTATTTTATTTGGCTGAATATCTCAGGCTTTGTCTGTTTTATCCAGTACAGTTGCAATCCCGAATTAAGCATGCCTGCGGGAGGCGATGCTGTTTTGGCTGCTATGGTAAGTGCTTCACCGTATTTTTTATAGAACCCTTCCATAACATCTTCCGGCATATCTTTAGTATAATTGTACAGCGGTGTTAGCGCCTTACCTTTATAATCCAGATGCACGAGGCTTGCCCCGTATGATGAGAAATTTAATGTCTTAACATCAAATCCAGGGTTTTCAAGCACTGTATCAAACGTATCCTTCATCCATTTCTTAAGCGCTTCGAGGTCTTCAGTTTCGTAGCCGTCTTCATCAACGGTTAAGGGAAGGTTTACATACTGCCTGTGTACCTCATTGTAATCATCATCAAAGAGGAAGAATTTTTTGTTGGTTTTACCTATATCAAATACCGCGTTAACTTTTACCATCATTCACTTTTTTATAAACCTGTACCTTTAGAGTTAGTACCCCTTTCTTTAATAAGTTCGCCACGTACAGACAGGCTGCGGTAAGCCGCTAACGGGTCTATAGCCCCGCCTGATTTCTGGCGTGCTGCTTTTAGTATTGGCCTAACATCGGTACGGTAGGCATCCTGTAAAATTTCCTGGCATTTTACCACGTCGTTTTCCTGTTGTGCTGCCCTAAGCTCGTCCTGGTTTACAAGCAGTGCCTGTGTGTAAGCGATCTTAATAGCTTCAAGCGACTGTATTAAATCTTCAAGAGGGTCTTTAGTATTGTGGCTGGCATCGATCATCCAGGCAAGGTCCGGGTTTTGCGGGTTGTTTTCCATACCGTAAACCAGCTCATTAAAGATAAGGAATAACGGGTAAGGTTTTATTGAACCTACGGTAACATCATCATCGCCATATTTGCTATCGTTAAAGTGGAAACCGCCCAGTTTACCTTTCAGCATTAGGGTAGCCACAATTTGTTCGATGTTTGTATTAGGCAGGTGGTGGCCAAGGTCTACAAGCGTATATGCTTTATCGCCGCAGGCATTAGCCAGCATAAACGATGTACCCCAGTCCTGTATAACGGTGCTGTAAAAAGCAGGCTCGTAAGGTTTGTATTCTATAAACAGCTTCCATTCTTCCGGAAGGCCCGCGTAGATGGCTTTAAGGCTGTCTTCTGCATGTTTTAAAACCGTCTGGAAATTGCGCTGGCCCGGAAAGTTTGAACCGTCGGCAAGCCATACGGTAAGGCTTTTAGAACCCAGCTGCTCCCCTATTTTAATAACATCAAGGTTATGCTGTATAGCATAATCGCGCGATGCATCTACAGTGCTGCTTAATGAACCATGCTTGTAGCTTTCTTTAGCGCCTGCCTGGTCCTGGAACGTGTTAGAGTTCATGGCATCGAAAATGATCCCATGCCCCGAAGCCACTTCTTTTATAGCTTTGTAATCTTCCGGCACATCCCACGGAATGTGCAGCGATACCGCTCCGGCCGACTTGGTTAAGGCATGAAGTAAGCCAATATCGTCAAGTTTTTGCTCTAACGATGATGGTTCGCCACCATACGAAAAACGCCCAAAACGGGTTCCCCCTGCGCCTAACGCCCAGCTTGGTATGGCTATTTGGAAATCGGCAACTTTTTGTACTACTTCATCTACCGACACTCCTTTTTTAGCGAATTTGTTTTTAATAATATCAAGTTCGGCATTAAAAACAGTATCCTGTATTTTATTTAAATCAGCTATATGCTGTGCTGTAATCTTCATTTGTATTTATTTTTTAGCCACGAATTACACTAATTAGACGAATTTTAAATCTCATTATTCGTGATAATTAGTGTAGTTCATGGCTTATTTTATTATTAGCGAACAAAGGCATTGGCCATTCCGCCATCTACATTTATAATTCCGCCGGTACTCTTATCAAGGATACCTACGCAGGCAAAAACGCCGTTTGCAATATCTTCCGGAAGGATGATCTCGTTAAGCAGGCTACGTTTTGCGTAGTGAGCAGGCAGTTCTTCTACAGTAATTCCGTATGCTTTGGCACGGCCTTCGGCCCATGCGCCTTCCCATATTTTACTGCCCACAATAACACCGTCAGGGTTTACTGTGTTTACACGAATTTTATCTGCGGCAACCTCTGCGGCAAGTAGCCTCGTCATGTGTTGCTGGCCTGCTTTTGCAGTACCGTACGCCACATTGTTAGGGCCTGCAACAAGGCCGTTCTTACTGGCAATGTTCACAATATCGCCGCCAAAGCCCTGTTTCCTCATAATCGACACACCTTCTTTAGCCATAAGGAACTGGCCTTTTACCAATACATCCTGAAGGATGTTCCAGTCTTTCAGCGTAGTATCTTCCAATGGTTTAGAAATAGCTAGGCCGGCTGAATGCACCACGATATCTACCCCGCCAAAGGCAAGGCATGCCTCTTTGTAGGCTTTTGCAATAGAATCTTCATCGGTAACGTCGCATACTGCGCCATCGGCTAAATCCCTTTTATAGGTAGCCAAAGCTATCTGAAGGTTTTCAGAACTCAGGTCGGTAAGCACTACGTTAGCGCCTTCTTTTATTAGTTTATCAGCAATAGCCTTACCAATACCACCTGCTGCACCGGTTACAATAGCAACCCTGCGGCTTAATGGTTTTTCGGCAGGCATGCGGCTAAGCTTTGCTTCTTCAAGCAGCCAGTACTCAATATCAAAAGCTTCCTGCCTTGGCAACGAAGTGTATGATGTGATAGCTTCTGCACCGCGCATTACGTTAATTGCATTCACATAGAACTCGCTGGCTACACGTGTAGTCTGCTTGTCTTTAGAGAAACTGAACATACCCACCCCAGGATAAATAATGATAACCGGGTTAGGGTCACGCATTGCCGGGCTGTTATCATGTTTGCATGTTTCGTAATAGTCTTTGTACTCCTGGCGGTACTGCTCAAAAGCAGGCTCCAGTTTTTTAAGCACTTCTTCGCTATTGTATAAATCTTCATCAGCACTCAATGTAAGTACTAACGGCTGGATCTTTGTACGTAAAAAGTGGTCAGGACAGCTGGTACCCATTGGCGCAAGGCGCTCCAGGTCGTTACTGTTTATATATTCCAGTACCGTATCGCTATCGGTAAAATGGCCTACCATTTTCTTTTCAGATGAAGCAAGCCCGCGAAGCAATGGCATAAGTGTTGCCGCTTTATCAAGGCGCTCTTCTTTTGGAAGGCTTTCTACTTTTTGCCCACCAAAAACGCTGCCTTTTTCTTTTACTTTTTTCTCTATGTAAGCACTTGCAGCTTCAATTACTTCAAGGCTGTTAATGTAACACTCGTAAGATGTATCGCCCCATGTAAACAAGCCGTGGCTGCCAAGGATGATACCCCTGATGCCCGGGTTATCGGCAAGGCATTTTTCAAGCTGAAGGCCCAAGTCAAACCCCGGACGCTGCCAAGGCACCCAGCCCATAGTATCTCCCCAAATGTCTTTGGTTACCTGCTCACTGTCCGCCGCCGCCGCAACTGCAATAAGCGCATCGGGGTGAAGGTGGTCTATATGCTTAAACGGAAGCAATCCGTGTAACGGTGTATCTATTGATGGTGCTTTACTGTCAAGGTCGTAAATACAATGGTTAAAAAGCCCAACCATACGGTCTTCATCTGCAAGGCCGCCGTAAACGTTTTTAAGGTCGCGAAGCCTTTTGGTATACAAACCGGCTATACCGCTGCGTGTAAGGGTACCTATATCGCCACCCGATCCTTTTACCCACATTACCTCTACTTCTTCATTGGTAAGCGGATCTTTCTCGATGGTTTTGCAGCTGGTATTACCGCCGCCGTAGTTGGTTATCCTTAAATCGGCCCCTAATATATTAGAGCGGTACAGGAATAAAGCTACCTGGTCATCGCCAAGCTCTGCTGCTTTTTGCTCATCCCATAAATAATTTACATATTGAAATGTTTTTTCCATTTTTATTTTTGATTTCAATTACACACCTAATTTAGATCTCAAAAGTAATAGTATTGAATTGTTCAAGCATCCTGTAGCGTTATGGGAAATACCCAAAAAATTGCATTGCCTGCTTTACCATCCATTACACACTGTATAGCCTTTTGAAAGCGCCAAACCATAATTAGCAGTAATATTTTCACTGCATGCATGATATAATAAACTGAAAAAGCACAACAAAACTTTAAAAAATAACATGATAGCACAGGATACGTAATCTATATTTTTTTTCTAATATTGCTGCCAACTATATCGATATATCTATTCGCCAAATAATTTACGTTCTACTTAGGTTGCATGAATTATTGAACCTTATAAGCCTAAAGCAAATATTAAGTACACTTCAATATTATAAGAGAATTCGCTTTAGATAGTAACTTCCATTTTTAAATAAAACATTATTGACCCCTAGACCATGCCTTAAATAACAACAACTATTATTATCTATTTTTTTTACTGCTTTCAAAAGAAACACTAAGTAAACTAATTTTTAAATTTCACTGCTTTTAGAAGAAACACTAGGTAAACTATTTTCAAAATTTCACTGCTTTCATAGGAAACACTGTAATACAATTTAAACAATGATTAAAAAATTTCATATAAGAATTAACGATAAGTCCCGAGTGCCAAAGTACAAGCAAATAGTAGATTCTATAGTGCAGGATATCTCTAACGGTATTCTGGCAATTGGTGAGAAAATACCTTCGATAAATGAGTTAAGTGAACTTTGCTATTTTTCCCGCGATACGGTTGAAAAAGCATATAAATTACTTAAAGAGCGAAAAATAATCGTTTCATCGCCAGGAAAGGGATTCTATATCGCCCAGTCCGAAAATATTATCAGGACCAATATATTGCTAATGGTAAACAAGCCAAGTTCTTATAAAATGATGGTGTATAATTCCTTCGCAAACTTAGTTGGATTGGAAGCTAATGTAACGATGTCTGTATACCATAATGATGAAACCTTGTTCCTGAACACCTTAGAGCAGGGCTTGCACACGTATGACTACTTTGTGATTCAGTCACATTTTAGGAATAAGCAAATGAACCATACCTCCTTTACTGATAAGGTCGTCCGGATGTTAGATTCCATCCCTCGGGACAAACTTATCCTTCTCGACAATGTAAATCCCGGAATCCGGGGGAAATATGGCGCTATATCACAGGACTTTAAAAACGACCTATACAATTCATTAGTAAAAGGTTTAGAAAAAATAAAACAATATGATAAAATAATACTAGTCTATCCCAGAAAAATCATCAACCCCTACCCTGCTGGTATCCTTCAGGGTTTCAAAGAATTTTGTACGGACCATAATCTGGACTATGAGATTTTAGATGAGATTTATGATGACATGGAATTACAGAATCAAAAAGATGTATATGTAACAATACAGGAGCGGGACCTTGTAAATTTAGTTAGGCAGGTTAATAAAGAAAACCTACGCTTAGGGAAAGACATTGGAATAATATCCTACAATGAAACACCTCTAAAAGAGCTTTTGGGAATAACTGTAATCAGCACGGACTTCAAAGCTATGGGCGAGGCAGCAGCAGATATGTTTATCAACAAAAAAAAGGAACATGTAAAAAATCCTTTCCGATATATAGAACGAAACTCATTGTAATACCTGTCTTTGGTTACACCTACACAACATAAACGTGGCCAAACAGGCATTCTATAATAGTCGCAACTATTGTTATTAAGTGTAGTGATAAAAAATGATAGTAACCTAAACGCAAAACCATTTAAATAGAAAGTATGACAAACAAAAAGATTAAAGCAGTTATTTTACTGACCGCCCTCAGCTGTGTAGGAGCAAACGCTCAAAAACTACCGCAATTAGGAAAAAGCCCTATGCAGGATATTATTAATGCAATGACTGTTGAAGAAAAGGCAAGTATGCTAATAGGCTCAGAAATGTTCGGGCCGACTTTGGAAGGTAATCCACGACTAAGTGTACCCGGAGCTGCAGGAGCAACATTTCCAATTAAACGCTTGGGAATTCCTCCAACAGTATTGGCCGATGGACCTGCAGGTCTTCGCATTCAGCCAACCCGTGAAAATGACAAGAAGACCTATTATGCAACCGCATTCCCTGTCGGTACCGCACTGGCCTCAACATGGAATACAGTACTCATTGAAGAAGTTGGTAAAGCAATTGGTAACGAGGTTAAGGAATATGGTGCAGATGTGCTGCTGGCCCCGGCTATCAATATTCACCGTAATCCGTTAAATGGGAGAAATTTTGAGTATTACTCTGAAGACCCCGTAATATCAGGAGAAATCGCAGCAGCATACATAAATGGAGTGCAATCTAATGGAGTGGGGACATCTATTAAACACTTTGCCGCAAATAGCCAGGAGACCAACCGCCTATCCATAAACGAGCACATAAGTGAAAGAGCAATGCGGGAGATTTACCTGCGTGCGTTTGAAATTGTTGTAAAAAAATCCCAACCCTGGACTGTAATGTCATCATATAATAAAATAAATGGTGTTTATACTTCTGCAAGTACCGATTTACTGACAACAATCTTAAGGGACGAATGGGGCTTTAAAGGATTTGTGATGAGCGACTGGTTCGGAGGTTATGAAAGCTTTGAAAGTTTGGGAACCACTTCAAGTGATGTTGTAAAACAATTAACAGCGGGCAATGATTTACTTATGCCAGGCACCAAATTACAGTATGAAAAAATTGTGGCAGCCATTAAAAGTGGTGCGTTACCTAAAGAAATTGTAGATCGGAATATCAGATTTATATTGGAAATGGTAGTGAAATCACCTGCCTTTAAAAAATATAAATTTTCCAACAACCCTGACCTAAAAAAACATGCTGAAATAACCAGACAGGCAGCCACAGAAGGAATGATATTATTAAAGAATGAAGGTAGCATATTGCCGTATACAAAAAAAACATCGCCTATTGCCGTTTTCGGCACCACCTCATACAATTTTATTTCAGGCGGTACAGGTAGCGGTGATGTAAATGAAGCATATACTGTCTCCTTAATGGATGGGCTAAAAAATGCAGGATACCAAATTGATGTTGACCTTAAAAACATATATGTACCCTATGTTGATGATGCAGCCAGGAAAGAAATTGCACGCAGGGAAAAGGAAGGTGGTATACTCGCGTTTCCAAAAAGAATGGTTGAGCTGGAATTTAACAAAGACCTTTTAAATAAGGCTGCGAAATCAAATAGCCTTGCTATTATAACCATAGGCAGAAATTCAGGGGAAAACACGGATAGAAAAATCTATGACGACTTTTACCTTGCCCAGGATGAAGTCAAATTAATTCATGATGTAGCTAAAGCGTTTCATAAAGAGGGCAAGAAAGTGGTGGTCATATTGAATATTGGCGGGGCAATTGAGACAAACAGCTGGAAAGATAAAGTTGATGGGATATTATTGGCATGGCAGCCGGGCCAGGAAGGTGGCAATTCCGTTGCAGATGTTTTTTCGGGTAGTGTCAATCCATCAGGTAAACTTACCATGACCTTTCCAATAGACTACAATAACCATCCGTCAGCCGCTAATTGGCTGGGTACACCTGTAGAAAATCCAAAAGATGTTTCTTACGAAGAAGGCATTTATGTAGGGTATCGCTATTTTAATACATTCGGGATAAAGCCTTCCTATGAATTTGGATACGGAAAATCGTATACGGATTTTAAATTTTTAAAGGTTTCTTTAAGCAGTAAAACTTTTGATAAAGAGATAACCGTGAATGTTACTATAACAAACACTGGAAAAGTTGCCGGTAAGGAAGTTGTGCAACTCTACCTTGGAGCCCCTGCAGTAAAAACAGACAAGCCGGAATCTGAATTGAAAGGCTTTGCAAAGACAAAATTGCTTCAACCTGGCGAGTCACAGGTTCTAAATGTAACACTGCTGCCAAAAGATTTAAGCTCATTTGTGGAGGGCCAGGATGCCTGGGTTGCTGAAGCAGGAACCTATACCATTAAGATCGGATCATCTTCATTGGATGTTAGGGCAACTGAAACCTTTGAATTAACATCTGAAAGGATCATAGAAAAAGTGCAAAACACCTTTAAAGCAGATACTGATTTAAAAGTATTACGCTCCAATTAAGTATCTGTAGGCTGAAGGGCGGCACTTAGCTGCCCTTCATGCTTATATCTTAAACTACCTTAAAACTGACATTAACAGCTTATTTTTTGATTATTCAGAATAGTGCCGTAATAAAAACGAATTAGATTTTTTTTATATTATTTTTTTATATTTTTTTCAATAAAAGCATAACGGTACAGGACGAATATATTTTATATATACCTTAATATTGAAAACTATTTCGATATAGTTAAAATAATAACTAACCCATTTATTTATGATGAAAATTTTACCCTTGCCAAAGAAGTACATACTGATTGTACTCCTGTTCTTCTGCGCAATTTCTGGTGCAATTGCACAAAATATTACCATCAACGGTACAATAAAAGACAATACCGGAGAAAGTATTCCCGGGGTCAATGTGGTTGTTAAAGGAACCACCAACGGCACCGCAACCGATGTGTCCGGTACGTTTACAATTACTGTTCCGGGTAGTGATGCTGTACTAATCTTCTCCTCGGTCGGTTACAAATCACAGGAAGTTACCGTGGGCACACAAAAGTTAATAAATGTAGTTATGGGCACCGATGTAAAGTCCCTGGACGAAGTAGTTATCGTGGCGTATGGAACACAAAGCAAACGCAATGTAACAGGTGCTGTACAGACTATAAACAGTTCAGAACTTAAAGACCAGCCCGTAGGCCAGATAACCCAAAAACTTCAGGGAAAACTGGCAGGTGTACAAATTACCCAGAATACGGGGATACCCGGACAGGGAATGTCTGTTCGCGTTAGAGGATCGGCCTCGATATCCGCCGGTAGTGACCCGCTGTATGTTGTTGATGGTTTTCCGTTACAGGGAAGTATATCAAACATCAATCCCGATGAAATTGAAACAATTACGGTTCTAAAAGACGCCTCTTCAACAGCATTGTACGGATCACGTGCGGCAAATGGGGTTGTACTTATTACGACAAAGAGAGCGAAAGCAGGCAACAGTCGCTTTTCCTTCAACTACTTCTCAGGTTTACAGGCTATCCCGGAAAAAGGAAGGCCTGACATGATGAACGCCAGAGAATTTGCACAGTTTAAAAAAGAAATTGCTATTGAGCGCGGTCAAACCGTTCCCGAGCAGTTTGCAAATCCTGAACAATATGGCGAAGGCACCAACTGGTTTGACGCTGTTACCCGCGATGCGATCATTAAAAACTACTCGCTGACCTATTCTGCATCCGGTGAAAAATTTAGCACTTCTGTGGTAGCAGGTTACCTGAAAAATGAAGGTGTGTTACTAAACTCTTCGTATGACAGGATATCATTACGAATAAATACTGATTACAAACTAAATGATAATATTAAATTTGGCTTCAATCTGGCTCCCACGTATTCTTCAAGCAAAACACCTCAGAGTGATGGTATATGGTACAACTCTCCAAGTATTGTACAATCGGCCATGCTTACCTCGCCTTTGGCGCCCTATATTAATCCCGACGGCTCAATACCTTTAAGTGTTAGTGGGCAATATGGTACACCTGACGCTCCAAACTGGTACAACCAGGTCAAGATCGTTAAAAACACTTCTAAAAATATAGGTTTGTTATCGAATGGCTTTGTTGAGATTAAGCCCATAAAAGACTTAACCTTTAAGTCTATGATAGGAATAGATGCAGGAAACGCTGTGTCCGATTATTTTTACCCATCAACAGCAGGAAATATTTTTAACCCGCCAAATGAAAATGATCCTTCGCGCATCAATGCATCACACAGTAACCAGTACGCCTATACATGGCTATTTGAAAATACTTTAACGTATGCAAAATCGATTGGAGACCATAATTTTGATATATTGGGTGGCTACACCACCCAGGCGGCACATTCTGAAAGCGGGTCACTTAGCGGAAGGGGATTTCCTGACAACAGGGTACAAACTTTAAACGCAGCGACTATTATTACGGGTTCTACAGATGTTCAGGACTGGAGCCTTGCATCCCTGGTAGCCAGGGTCAACTATAATTATAAAAACAAATATTTATTCTCCGCATCCATTAGAAGGGATGGATCATCGCGTTTCGGTTCGGATAATAAATGGGGTAATTTCCCGTCGGTATCAGCCGGTTGGGTAGTAACGGACGAGTCTTTTATACCTGAAAATAAGGTTCTTTCGTTCCTGAAGTTCCGTACCAGCTTTGGTACAACGGGCAACAATAATATCGGAAACTATCTTCAATATGCAAATGTAGTACCTACCAATAATCCATTTAACAATGTACTTCTTAACGGAAGCAGCATAGCCGGGCTTAACAATACTGAATTAGGCTGGGAAACGTCGGATCTGTTTGATGCCGGTGCCGACATTAATTTCTTTAATGACAGGATAAAATTCAGTTATGGATATTATAAAAAAACAACTGATAACCTGCTATATTCAGTAGATATACCGATCTCCTCCGGTTTCTTTAATTACACCACAAACATCGGGAAAATTGAATTTTGGGGACATGAATTCCAGGTTAGTACGCTTAATCTAACCGGCGAATTTAAATGGAGTACTGATTTTAATATTTCTTTTAACAGAAATAAGGCCTTACAGTTAGGCACTGCAAATTCTGCAATTTATGGCGATATGACAATTACACAGGTGGGCCAGCCATTAGGCCAACTTTATGGGCTTGTTTGGGATGGCATCTACGAAACGCAGGCAGAATTTGATGCCTCACCAAAGCACCAGGGTGCAGAAGTAGGGAGTGTTAAATATAAGGATATTAATGGTGATGGTGTGGTTACAAATGATACTCGCGACCAGGCAGTTTTAGGCAATACGGCACCGAAATACAATTTCGGTTTTACCAATACCATCAGCTACAAAAACTTTGACTTAGCGATTGTCTGTCAGGGAGCATACGGAAATAAAATAATAAATTCGGCAGACCGCTTTACGGGTAACCTTGACGGAACTTTTAACGTTCAGAAAGATCTGGCTAACAGATGGCGCTCTGAAGAAAATCCAGGCAATGGTAAATGGGGTAAAGCTTCCGGCAATACCGGACCGGAGCGTGACTGGGCAAGTTCTAAATGGATGTATGATGGCAGTTATTTAACCATAAAGAACATTACACTGGGTTACAGCTTCTCTTCTATAAATGTAGCCTACCTTAAAGGCCTGCGTATATATGCAAGTGTACAGCAAGCAGCTGTGTTCACAAAATATCCGGGTGGAAATCCTGAAGTATCTGCAGGTGCAGGTCTATTTTCGGGTGTGGATAATACCACATACCCGGTTCCAAGGACCTGGACGTTTGGATTAAACTATAATTTTTAAAAATTACTACTATGAAAACAAAGATAATCAGTGCATTTATAGCAGCCCTTATACTAAGTTCGTGCTCAGAAGATTTTTTAACCAAATATCCGGAAACGGTTGTATCAGCAGAAACATTTTACAAAACTGAGGCCGACTTTAAACAGGCAGTGATTGGTGCGTATGTACCTTTACGCAACATATATGGGACGGGCCTTGCCGACTACGGAGCCTGGGCAATGGGCGAAATGAGAGCCGATAATACTGCATTTATTTATAACGCTGCAAACCGGGGCTATGCAGACAGGGAATATATTGACCAGTTTATAGACGATGCTAATGGTGGGGGTGTAAGTAATAAATATCAGAACGACTATATTATAATTGGCAGGGCTAACCAAATACTTAAAACGATTGACGCTGCAGATTTTGACCAGGTAAAGAAAGACAATTATAAGGGGCAGGCATTATTTTTAAGGGCATTTGCATACTTCGACCTGGTGCAGTACTTTGGTGATGTACCGTTAGTACTAACCCCTCCAACCACTTATGCAGAGACCAATGTAGGCCAAACGCCTAAGGCGCAGGTATACGAGCAAATTCTCGCAGATGCCGCTGCGGCAGCGGTCTTGCTTCCCAATAAGGCTACACAGGATGTTGGCTTTGTTGCTAATGGTGCTGCTTATACCTTATTAGGTAATGTAAATATAGTTTTAGAACGATGGGCAGACGCAGAGGAAGCTCTTCTAAACGTACAGGGATATTCGCTGTTAGGTAATTACGCAGCAATTTATAACCCAGCCAATAAAAATCATGCAGAGTCAATTTTTGAAGTGCAGTACTACGATCTTGCAACTGCTAATTCTGCCAGTAACTTTGCGTATAACTTTCTTCCCATACTACAAAACCCTGGGGTAATTGCTGGATTTCCAGACGGTAATAGTAATGCTTATGCCGGTTGGAACATACCTACTCCGGATTTTCTGGCAGTGTATGAGCCTGGCGATCTTAGAAAAGACGCATCGGTAGGATTTTATACCGGTGAAGGTTATACTAACATACCCTACATTAAAAAATATGTACATGGAGCTGAAATTGCCCCTAATACAAATGATGACTGGCCTGTATACCGATATGCGGAAGTATTGCTGTTTCTGGCGGAAGCTGCCAATGAGCAGGGCAAATCGGAAGCTTTAACCTATCTGAATATGGTACACGCTAACCCTCGCACAGGTCTACTTCCACTGCCTGCTGCAGGGCAGGCTGAACTAAGGGTCTTAATACAAAAAGAGCGTCAGATAGAGCTGGCTTTCGAAAATAAGCGATGGCTGGACCTTGTCCGTACCGGTAAGGCTATCGAAGTGATGAACGCGCAGGGTAACAGTATCAGGGCAAATCCACAAGCATATTATTATCCTGCAGGTGTAACACCTCCCGGTTATGTCGTAACTGCCAAACATCTTTTATTTCCTATACCGCAAAGAGAAATACGTATCAACCCGTTATTAGTACAAAATACGGGCTACTAAACTATAATGTAAATAAATATTAGCCATTATGGCTGGACTGCGAAGGCAATTTGGCTGTAATGGCTATTCTTTTAGGCAACTATTTAATTAACTATCGTATGAAACGCAGATCTTTTATTAAAGCAACGGCCTCAGCAGGTTTATTGACCCTAATAACCCCACGGTCTGTATTACATGCACTTCCCCTACATATAGATTCCAGCCTTGAATCGCACTTTTTTAATCCCCCATCATCAGCCCGATCACAGACATGGTGGCACTGGATGAACGGAAACATTACAAAAGCAGGAATAACGTTAGATCTGGAAGCCATGAAAGCGGTGGGGCTTGGCGGATTCCAACTTTTTAATGCCGGTACAGGGATAACCAAAGGACCGGTGGAATACTTAAGCCAGGAGTGGCTGGACCTCACGCAGCATGCTATTTCAGAAGCACAGCGATTGGAACTTGAATTTGCCATGCATAATTGTCCCGGATGGTCTTCCAGCGGAGGTCCCTGGATTACGCCCGAAATGTCCATGCAACAACTTACATGGACAGAAAAAATAATCAATGGGGATAAAAAGATCAAGATTAAACTGGTCGAGCCGACAAATAACCTGGGGTATTACCGTGATGCTAAAATCATAGCGTTCCCTTCACTTAAAAACGAAGAAACAGATTTTGCCGACATTTTAAAATCAACCCACAGTGCTTCAGGAAAAATTGCACTTGATAATGGGCCTTTTATTCTTGAACCGGGAACCGGAGAGGCAATGGGATCCATCGTATTGGAGCTCAAGAAAACTATCCCGGTAACTAATGTAACCCTCTTTACCGGCATCCTTAACGGTAATGGAAATTTTACCGCAGAGTTGTCTAATGATGGAATAAACTTTACCAATACTTCTAATTTTACTGGCGGGAGCTCTAACCATGAAATAGAGGGGAATATGCCTGCTACTGCAAACTTTGTCGCCTCCAAAGCGCGCTACATTCGCTTAAATTCTTCCGCAAAACGAGTGATTACCTCCATAACCCTAACCGGCGCAGACAGGAATCCTGACTGGCTTTATAAAGGAAATTACAGGAATGCAGGGTGGAAACGGACAAGTACTTTAGTAAGGCCCAATGTAGATTCCATAAATCCAGATACCGTAATAGATATTACAGCATTTGCAGATGCCGAAGGAAACTTACTTTGGGACGCTCCTAAGGGGAAATGGACTATTTTAAGGATCGGTCATACCTCAATAGGAAAATTAAATCACTCCGCTCCAACTACAGGTACAGGACTGGAATGTGACAAATACAGTAAAGAGGCCTACAACTTTCATTTTAACCAGATGTTTGAAGGATTGTTGCCATCGCTTAAAAAGATGGCCGCTAATGGAAAAGTTGGTTTACTGATCGATAGTTATGAAATGGGCCAGCAGAACTGGACAGCACGCATGCCTGAAGAATTTAAAATGCGCCGCAGGTATGATATTACGGCGTACCTCCCGGCGCTAACAGGCCGGATCGTTGGCAGCACCGAAAATACAGATAAATTCCTATACGATTTTAGGCGCACCTGCGCAGATATGATGGCAGATAATTACCACGGAGAATTTGCTAAACTCTGTAAAGACAACGATTTTCAATCCTATACTGAACCTTACGGAGGGGGGCCATTCGAAGAAATGCAGACCGGCCTGCGTGTAAATTATAATATGGGCGAATTTTGGGCAGGCCATACCGTTTTATGGGAAAATAGCGGGATGGTAAGGACTCTTAAACTGGCGTCGTCTATTGCCCATGCAACCGGCCAGCCTGTTATCGGTGCCGAAGCATTTACGGCAGAACCCGGATCCGGCAAATGGCAGCAACATCCATATTCCATGAAAGCTTTAGGAGATTGGATGTACACCCAGGGACTGACACGCTTTATATTTCACCGTTTTGCACATCAGCCACACCCTACAGCTGCCCCAGGTATGACTATGGGACCATGGGGCATCCATTTTGACAGGACCAACACGTGGTGGAACATGGCAAAGGCCTGGCTGGACTATACAGCCCGCTCCCAGTTCCTGCTACAACAGGGGAATTTTGTTGCAGACCTTGCATACCTTACATCAGAGGCACCCGGCTATAGCATTCCTACATTACCCGGTCAATTAAGCTATTACCCGCCGTATGGCTATGGCTATGACCTTGTCGCTGCGGAAACACTGGAAAAAAGTGTTGTAGAGAATGGCATTTTAAGTACTCCGGGAGGGATGAAATATAGGGTTTTAATACTTCCAAAGGAAAAAAGTATGAGCGTAAGGACGCTATCAATTATTTCGTCATTTGTTCAAAAAGGATTGACAGTGGTTGGCAACAGGCCAATACAAATTCCGGGGCTGGCAGTAGACAAATCAGAGCACGAATTATTTGAGTCAACAGTTGCTGACTTGTGGAGTGCAACGGAACACTCAAAAATCAAAGACCCTGTCAGCAACAGCACCGACAAAGGTAAAATACTGAAAAATGTTCTCCGAGAAATTGGGTTGACCGAGGATTTTTCATTCTCTTCTGAATCTGGTGATGCCCCAATTAATTATATACACCGGTTTGATGGAAAAAATGAGATTTACTTTATTGCTAACCGCAGGAGGACGACGGAAAAACTTGTTTGTAACTTCCGCGTGCAAAATATGCAGCCCGAACTCTGGGATCCTGACACAGGTAAGCATTATACCCTGCCGTCATTTACTGTCCAGGGTAAAAACATTGTAATGCCCCTTACCCTACCCCCATCAGGTTCTGCTTTTATTATCTTCAGGAAAGCATACAGCGGCAGCCCTGTTTCTGCCGTGTCGCTACTTGGCAAAGAAATATGGGCTGCAAAGCAGTTCCCAATGATAGCCGTTGGAAAGTTTGGCGATGTAAGCAATAACTTTTGTGTAGGAGTTTGGTTAAAACCGGAAACGGACATTCCCCTGGACAAAGAACAGTATTTTGGTGCTAAGAAGACAGACCACTATGCAATTTACCCACCTTCAGGCAAAACGATATACGGGCCAGGCCATGCGGCTTCAGGCCTCACCGTAGGGAGAAACGGGATAGTGCTATATGAAAGGGAAGATGAAGAGTTAATTGATGTACTCTCGGCTAAGATTGCCATAGCTGGTTGGGCACATATTGGGATTAATTATCAGGATGGGAGCCCTTCGTTATATGTAAATGGCAAACTGGTTATGAAGGCTCCTGCCTCTGGCAGGATTGTACACCCGGGATTTGGCGAAGCTTTTCAGGATGATGGAGCCAGCTATTACAATGGTGACATGGCTACGCCCCAACTTCTGGATTTTCCTTTTAGTCTAAGTGATGAAAAAATTTTAAAGTCAAAAAAGGATAGCACTGCAATTGTACCCATGCAATGCAATTTCTATCCAAAAAATAATACCCTGCAATTCAACAGCGATGGCAATTACAGTATCGAAAATATAAAAGGGTATAAAAACCTGCTGAAAGTTACAGGCACGGGAAATACACTTGATTTGACAAACCATTGGGTTGTCAGCTTTCCACCGGGGCTTGGAGCACCAGATAGCATTAGGTTAGAAAAATTGGAATCGCTCCACCATAATGGATTAGATGGTATTAAATACTTTTCAGGTACTGCTACATATACCAGACAATTCACGAATACATTTGAAGGTGGTAGGGCATCAAATCGCATTATTCTTGACCTGGGAAAAGTAGAAGTCATAGCCAGAGTAACGCTAAACAACAAGGATCTGGGTGTCTTATGGAAACCACCCTACAGCCTTGATATCACCGATTATCTGTTGGAAGGAAAAAACAAGCTCTCCATTAGTGTAACAAACCTTTGGCCGAACCGGCTCATTGGTGATGAGCAGCTACCACCTGAAAATGAGTATGAGCTGTCGGCGTGGCCGGGCAAATTTAAAGTGCTGGGTGACGGGGCAATTACTGCCTTACCAAAATGGTACGTTGAAGGTAAGCCTAAACCTAAAGGCGGGCGTGTTGCCTTTACAACGTGGAAGCATTACGATCATGATTCACCATTACTTGAGTCGGGGCTCATTGGTCCGGTTACATTACGTTCTGTTTTTCTACATACCATAACCCTATAAGCCATTTATCATAGTACAGGCCCTAATTTTTAATTATTAGAAACTTAAACAATTATGAAGATGAAATTTATTTTATTAGTCCTTACTTTCCTTGCATACTGCAATGGACTGAATGCGCAGGCAATTACCTCCGCTGATTTCTTAAAAGCTAACGGGACCGTACTTCGAAAAAATTCCGGAACCGGTGCTATTGTCAATCTACGGGGCACGAACCTTGGGTCATGGTTAAGTATGGAATATTGGATGAGCCCTATGGGTACGGGTTCGTTAAACAGGAGCCAGTGGGTAGCTACTGCATCGTCGACTTATTCCGGCACGAATGTACAGGCAGTATTTGACCGTGACCTTACAACGCGTTGGAGTAATGGTTCAGCTCAGGTTAATAATGGATCACAGTATTTCAAAGTTGATTTATCTAAGAATGTCATCTTCAATCGCATATCGTTTGAAGCGGGCAGCTTTACCGGCGACTATCCCAGGGGATATACTGTTGAAGTGTCTGAGAACGGTACGACATGGGAGACCGCTGCAACGGGAACAGGCACAACGGGTAATATCTATATACAGTTGCCAAATATCTATTTCAAGCGATATATAAAGATAACGCAAACGGGTAGTACACCATCTAACTATTGGTCAATCGCAGAATTTAATCTTTACATGGAAGATGACTTTTCGGTCAGGAATTCGCTGATTGACCGTTTCGGGGTTGCCGGTGCGGATACCGTATTGGATTATTACCAGAATAAATGGATTACAACTACTGACCTTGACAATATAAAAAATATGGGAATGAACATGGTTCGTGTCCCATTCTATTGGATGGAAATAATGAACAACGACGGTACCATAAAGAGTAATGGATTTACACAACTGGACTGGGTTGTAGCACAATGCGCATCACGGGGGATGTATGTAATATTAGACCTGCATGGGGCACCCGGGGGTATAAATGGTTTTATAACCAGTGGACAGGCAGTGGTAAATAATTACTGGACGGACAGTACATCACAACAGCGCACCGTCACTCTTTGGAAGGCAGTTGCCAACAGATACAAAACTAACCCTGCCGTGGCGGCCTACGATTTACTTAACGAGCCCCTTAGCAGCAACCAGTCACTATATCCTATACACCAGTTTTATAACTCCCTTTATCAGGAAGTACGTGCCATTGATCCGGATCACACCATATCTATCGGTGCTTTTCCAGCTTTCTCTTTTGTTGTACCCCCAACTACTTATGGATGGACCAATGTGCTATACCAAATACATAATTATAATGAAGATAAATTGAACTACGCTTCTCAAAATGGTTTTATTGATGCTGTATTGTTGGATGTGGCCAATCATCAGCACAATTGGAACGTTCCCGTATTAGCCGGAGAGTTCAACTTTTGGAATTTCCCTGACCTTTGGCAAAAATACCTAAGGGGTTTAAATGCACTGAATGCATCCTGGTCAAACTGGGCATACAAAACAAAACGTGCAGACAGCCCTGTAGAGAATTGGGGCTATTACCAAAACAATGCCAACCCCGCTCCGGACATTCATTATGATTCGCAGGCTGCAATGCAATCAAAGTGGAATTTGTTCACCACATCAAATTTTCAGGCAAATACAACACTGATTAACCTGGTTTCGGCGTTCACTACAGTTGCAACTTCACAGCCACCTGTGGGCAGGATCATCTGGCTTAAAGGTAACAACGACCGCTATGTAAGTTCAGAAGGAAACAACAACCCTATGACATGCACCCGAACTTCATATGGAGGATGGGAACTTTTTTTAATTGTCGATGCGGGCGATGGCAAAATCGCGCTTAGAGGATCTAATAACCTTTTTGTAAGTTCGGAAAATGGTACAAGTCCCATGATGTGCAACAAAGCCACAATTGGGAATTATGAAAAGTTCTCATTTATAAATATTGGCGATTGGAAAGTCGCATTGCGGGGTTATAATGGAAAATATGTGAGTTCGGAGAATGGAAGCAATCCTATGATGTGCAACAAGGATGAAATAGCTGTATGGGAATCGTTTGCATGGGGAGATGGTCCCGGCATGGGGGCCAGGAAAGCAAATCCATTTACTAATCAAGCTGATGCTGAAATTGTAATCTTTCCTAATCCCTCCTCGGATAGTATTACCCTTAAAACCGGATTGAATAATTTCCGTGTAGAAATTTACGATTCCAGAGGCCGGCAAGTTGCAACAATAGAAAACGCACAAGACGGCACCGCATTCAATATAAAAGACCTCCAAAAAGGCACCTACTTTATGAAAGTTACGGGATCAGGTAAAGAAGTTCACAAAAAACTGATTGTAAATTGACATGTCCATTAGTAGTACAAAAGATTAGTTAGTTAAATTGGGTTGAGTCTAATTTGTTTAGATGAAAAAAGCGGCGATGTTTTTACAGAGCCGCTTTTTGAGATTATGCCTGAGGCAATTTGCCTCTATAAATAGCGCTGCTCCCTGTTGTCCTTTACAAAGCTTACCGAATCCGGCTGTCACTTGATATTCTGCAAAGATTGTGTGTCCTAAAAAATAGGCTTTGCCTGTAAGGTAAAGACAAAAAAGGCCGCCCCTACGGTGACAGCTATGTGCAGCGTAGAGGCGGTACCGCTTAGAACGCCCCGCAAATCCTGACGCAGGAAGCTTGTTGCGGGGCGGCGGGCGTTTAGCCGACCGTTATAGGCATTGACCTGAAGTCCGCAAGGTTCAGGAAGAACCCCCTATAGGAGGTCATGCCATTACGGAACAGGTTCCACAGCAGGGAACCGCCTAAATCAGCTAAGGCAGGATTGATGAATAAATCCTGCTTTTCCAGTGCCTCCGCCAATGAGCAGCTCGGCTCGTTACTATCGAACTGCATCTCCAGTTGCTCCCTGAATTCCTCCGTAACGGCAGGCAGGTAGTTTACTGTCCTGTAGATTTTCGATTCTGGCTGCTGTATTGCCGCGATGGTAGATAGGATGACCTGCCCTGTTTTTTTGGCATTCCCCATATCCATCCAATACATTCCCCTGTCACGCTCTGCAAAAAAACTTCCGCTATTGTCGTGCAATGCTGCGGCAATATCGAGCCGCGCGGCAACCGTGTCAACACAGGTAATATAGATATTTGCCCTGCCCCTGTTAGGAAATTGCCTGAGCAATTCCCTGTTGAATGGCTTTGCAACCGCTTTCCAGTTTGTGCCAAAAAAACGGTTGACACGGTTAACCAGTGCCACCGACTTATGCAAGCCCACCTCGCTGTCGGCAAAAAGCTGCCTCCCTTTATTGGCGGGGGTCACGGTGTCGGCATCATATAGGGTAACCTGCAAGCCTGCATGCCCTAAGGAAACAAGGCTGTAGTTCATTTTAGAAAGTGCGGTCAGCACATGGCTGCCTGTACCCCCTGCACCGATAAGGTTAACTGTTATCGGGTTGGTGGGGTTTATCAGGTAGTTGTCTGCGTAATGCATAGCGGTTTGCGGTTTCATGATAAAAGTTTTTTTAGGGTTATTCCATTTTTTACAAGAGCGGAAATAGGAAATTCTTCTCCTAACCCGACAAGGCTTTGCCATAACTGTATAACATTCCCCTGCACAGGGCTTTTCCCACCGAGCAGGTGGCTGAAATAGCTGTTAAAAAAGTAGCTTTCCCAAAGCTGCATGAACTCCTGTAAGAGGCAGTCGGGCTGTATATCAACGGATACCGTCCCCATGCATACCCTGCCATCATCGTATATATTGAAAAAAGGCGCACGGTATAGTGGTGTTTGCTCCTCTATGGCTTCCACGCTCTGCAAAGCAAAAATATACAGGTCTTTCTTTGAGCCTTTCCACAGCAATGGCGGTATTGCGGCCTTACCATTGGGTATGCCCAGTTTGTCTATAAAAAACAATGGAACTTCCATGGCAGGGGTATACCAGATTGCATAACCGTCATGGTCAGGGTTGATATACAACATATTTTTAGGGAGCAACCCTGAGGATTTGAGGAAATTGCGCCTGAGTTCATCGGAGGTATCCAGTGCATTTGCCAGGGCTGAACTTTCTGACAGGCTTAGCGGGTGGGCATTAACAGCATAGCCGTTAGCGTCCATATCATAGCTTTCTACATAGGTACTCCCCTGCGGGTCATTTTTTTGGAATACAACAAGTGCTTTTACAGGGGTGTATATAGAACCAAAGTTTTGGGTTATATTTTTCATGGCAGATTATTTAAGATGGTACATAAATCATTTATCAGGGGAAACAGCCTGTATTCAAAATCCAAGCCTTGCGGGTCGGGTGCGCTTTCTTTGTCAAATAGTTGGGTAAGGGTCGGGATTTGCATTTCCCCGCATTCGTTAAACTCGTCATTGACCATCTGTGCAATCTGGTCGTAAAGGACGCCGTTCGTACGCGCCACAAAGGAGATGTACTGTTCTGCTGCAATACTGTCCTCGCCTTCTTCAAATTCCTGATTTCCTATATTTTTAAAAATACTGCGCTCAGGGTATTCCTCCATCAGGGCAAAGGTTCTTTTCGCAAGGCTGAGGCATTCGTATTCCGTAGCCGTTGCGGGGGTATAGGCTGCTATGCGCCTTTGAAAATCCGTGAGATGGTAAGGGTTGTATATTTTGCGGTGCATGATGTCCCCATAATGTTTTGCCTCCCGTAGTTCCTTAAATACGGTATCGGTGTGCCTATCTTCATATCCTTCCATATCTTCATCAAACCAACCCTCCATACATTCATAATTGTAATAGATAAAGCAATATTCATCCCTGTAAAAGGGTACACCAACGCTACGGTACAGGTAGCAGCAAACCGACAGTAATAAATCTGCGGCCTGCCTGTGTTTCCTTTCCTGTACCAATTCATAAAGCGGCAACATGGGAATATAGTACAGGGTTGTCCCTGTGGGGTACTGGCCAGAGGTCATAAGTTTCACTTTACCACTGTCTTTTACAATGGACACTTCGGTTTCCTGACCTGATGCGGTAAGCTGTTTCTCCACCTGATGGTGCGCATACAGGATATTTGCAGGGTATGGCTTATCTTTAATCCCTGTAACCTCAAAACCGTACAGCCCTGTCAGGAGTTCAAGGGACTCAAAGAACGCTGTTTCTGCTTGTCCCCTTTTGGGCACTTTGCCCACGCTTTCATATAGAGGCAGGAATTGCTGCCTTAAAAAACCATCGGCAGGAGTTGCACCGGCACCGATGTTGCCCGCTGCTTTTTCACTTCCTGCGCATCGGGCAGCCTGTCCATCCCCTTTGCGAAGTCCCCTATTTTTTGGTATAGTCTGCATAGCTTTTTATCATTTGGCAGTAATGTACTGCGGTTCTCTTTTGTTTTCATGGTGTTATCCTTTTGTACCGATTTGGGTAACAAAGGTGTACTGCACGGCATCATTGCTAATCACTGGCCCCTGTATGTTGGCGGTGGTCAGGATGGGGTAAGTCTGTGCGTAAAAGTTCAGCACCGCCTCGGGGCTGAACGATGGCGATGGGTCGGCAAGCTGTATTACGTGCTCTTTTTCCTTAAAGGAAAAGACTCTTTGGAGTTGTGTGGCTACTAACATTGTTATACGGTTTTAAATGGTACTAAACAGGCCGTTATCAAATTGCGCGGATAGTGCTGCCTTGCGGGCGCGGATGTCCTCGGCATGTTCAGGGAATTCCTGTGCGGAGGGTACTTTCATCCATGCGTCCCTGAATTTCCCCTGTGCTTCCAGTTCATCGGCTTTCTGCATGGCTGCTGCATATTTATCCAGTACCTCCGCTTTGGGCTTATCGGCCTTACTGCTTTTGCTTTTCTCGCCCTGCGCTACCTGTTTGGCTTTTTCCTGCTGTTTTTGGTACTGCCCCATGCTGTTTATTATATCAACAGTGGTTCCCATTGCGGTAGTAATATCTGCAAAAAAGCAGGCATCTATTTTTTCAGGGGGCGCAGTAAATACCAGTGGCGGAATCACTTTGGCTGCCTTATCCCCGCATGCCGCGTCTTTATACAGCACAGAAACCACAATGCTTCCCGATGCTGTTTGTTTTACCGCCAGTACCCACTCCACATCGGGGGCAAGATTGATAGCGGTCAGGTATTTAAAAAAATTAGTTTCCATAATCGTATGTTTTAGTATTACAAATTGATGAGCAGGAACAGGCCTATGCCTATAAGGGCGAACCCTATTCCTTTAAAAAGCCATTCCATAAAAAGTACAACCACTGCTTTTGCGTAGCTGCTGAATTGCGGCAACCCACCGATACCCCTGCGGTTGAACCGCCTTTTGCCGATGCAATATTGAATAGCTATCCCTAAAAAGAGGAACAGGTAACCCCAAAAAAAGGGTGGTATTTTAATGCTTAACGTTTCCATGATTTCAGGTTTTAGATGCCGAAGAGCAGTTCTACGGCGAGTGCAAATTTTCGGTTTTGAAGTTTCCTTGTGGGGGCATAGGTTATAAGGCAGTACCCTGTGTACACCCTTTTCAGCCCTGTGAATAGCTGCTCGGCAAAGAGTTTGTCACTGTTATGCATTGCAGCGCCGTGCTCCCTGATTAGCTGTTGCGCCTCTTTAAGCAGCATTTCCTGCAAGGCATCGTTGATGATATTAAATTCCCAACCTTTCAGCCGTTGCGGGACTTCCTGCTGTATTGCGGTTAGCATGCCGTCCATCGTATCCAGGAGGGCGGGTATCTCCTCGGGAAACCACCTGTGCAGTATCCTTGCTTTGCCGATAAGGCTTGTATATTCTAAAGCTGCCATAACGTGTAGTATTTAGGGATGGGGAGGTTGTACCCACCCCTGTTATTTAATTGTGCCAAAGTATGTCCGCCCCATTCTTCGCAAAGCCGCTGCAAAGGTTAAAGGCAGTTTGCGCACGCTGTTGCCCTGTGCCCCCTAAAAGCAGGGAGGTAAGTTTTGCCTCATCGTCTTTGTAGCTGCGTACATTTTGAAAGTAGCCTGTCACGCTGTTGTATGCCCCGAACAACGTCCCTTTTGTGGTTTCCATTTGTTGGGTGGGGTCAGCCATCGCATATTCAAAGGCACTATCCACCATATTGGTAAAGCAGGTGGAAAGTTCCCCGTCATTACCCTGTTGCAGGTTTTTCAATGCTGTAGCATTAGGTGCAAGGGCAAGTTCAATGAGCCTTCTAACCTCTTTGTCCGAAATCCGCGTTTTCGCCCACCCGTTAAAGATGGCTTCCATCTGTACCGATAAGGTGTCGGTTATCCCCATTACCTTATGCGCCAGTTCCAAACGTTCTTTGGCGTTCGCGGTATGGCGTATGCGCACCGTACCCGTTTTATTGTTCAGGGCAGCATTAAGGGTGTTGGTGCAGACAATCCGTATAGGCGTAAAGGCTGCGGTTATGCTTCCCGTACCATCGTGTGCGGTGGTCAGGAACAGGTATTTCTCAACCATGTCCTCTTTGCCCACACGGATGTAGTCGGGCAGTTTGGCGGTTATGAATAGGCGCTCCCCTTTACCCAATGCCCCTGCGGTTTCGTATAGGATGCCCTCGCCACCACCTACGATACTATCGAAAAAGGAAAACGCATCCCTGTTCTGTACAATGTGGTAGTCGCTGCCCACCTTATCGCCTAATATGGCCTCGTTATCGGTGCGGTAGGTGTAGAAGCTGCTTTTTGAGGTAATGCTCAACCCGCTTGGCAGGTTATGTATGTTAGGGCGTTTATCGACGGTAAAGTCAAGCCCTGCGAATTTAATAGCCTCGTTGCTTGTCGGGTACTCCTGTATTATTTGCCCTAAGTTGTGCCACGGTTTTTCCTTTACGCTGAAAAAACTGTGGAGGCCTGTCTGCTCGTTATAATTGATATTGTGTGCCATGATTTCTATATTTTATGATTGTTAATTAAAATGGCAGGTCGTCGTGCTCCCCGTTGTTATTCCCCTCCTCCTGTCCCCTTTCAGGGCTTTGCGCCTGTTGCGCCTCGCTGTGCTGCTCCCCGCTTTTGGCATACGCAATCACGTTAAGGTTGTTGGTGTGGAATGTGAGGCTGCCTTTAGCCTCACCCTGTGCATTATTGTACACATTGACCCCGATACGCCCCGATACCTGCACCACTGCCCCTTTACGCAGCACCTTTGCCGTGTTGGTATTGAGCCAGTAGGCACAATTGATATAGGTTGTTAGCTGTTTTACTTCGCTGCTGCCTTTTGGCTTGTAGCTGTCGTTTATGGCAATGCTGAAATTGACCACCTCGCTGCCTGAGTTAAGTACATTAACTGCTGCATCTTCTGTTACACGTCCTGTGATTTCCATGACTAAAAAAATTTTAAGTGTTATTACCTTTTAAATTTTCTTTATCATCGTCTGACACCCTTAAAAAACACAAAAGTTTTTCAAAAGAAAAAACGAAAAAAAAGAAAGCCAGCTAAAACGGCGGGGGCAGCCGGAAGCCAAAAGGAAACGGAATAATTGGAGGGGACCCTTTGGGGAGGCAGCCGTTTATGCCGTAGTCTTTTGGATTCAACCGAGGGTGCCCTTGCCATAACTTAGCTGCCTTTTTGATCGTTTCGCCTTGAAAAAAATTCATAGCAAAACTTCACACTCAACACTATTACGTGTCGTTCAGGAAAGGCATTAACGCATCAGGGATTGCAAATGAAATCCTTTTCCAAAAGAAAAGATTGGCGTGGAAAGCCCGGCCGCTGCTCCGGAAAGTCGCCCCATTTACACCTTCTAAGATCATGATGATCTCTTTCTGCTATACTACTGCCGTTATCTTAAATATTTTTAAGACCGGCACCTGTACACCCAATTACGATCGCTATTATATTTCTTAAAAAAATGTCAAAATATTTTATCATTTCAACTTTTTTTAGAATTTTTAGGCTTAAAAAAGTACTACGTTGGATCGGGAATTGCTAAATATTGCTCAGTATGAATGTAGCTTAAAAGTAACACGGATTTTACAGGAGAGGACGCGTATAAAAGAATATCAACTGTATAAATTAGATGTGGGCCTTCGTCGGATTGAAGAAGAATTTCAGGCCTTTAAGGAAGAATTTATATTGAAATTCGGATTAAATGACGACCAGAAAGCGCTATGCGCCCTGCATAAAATCTGTTTGGTAAATGCTAAAGATTGTATAACGAAATTAATGTGTTTCACCCAATCACGACCGATTCTCAAATAGTTAATCAACGAAGTGACGTTAGTGTGTAAGGGAATCACATCCCGCCGGCATGATCTTGCGACTCTTGCATAACCTGTGATACGCTTTTCCTTAGCTAAAACGGTAGGAGTACGTCGCTATTATAGGCCCGGACTGTGGAGTCGTTACCATTAGAGAATGAACTGTCGGTAGTAGAATAATTTGGTGGATATCAGTAGCTTTGACGTAATGAATGTCCCAGGTCTTCGTTCACAATTAGTGATAGCCACTTAGCCCCTGTCATTTATGAAGTAGGTTCTTACAACCAATCCCCTATTTAGAAATGGGTTATGAATCAAAAGGATGCTTGTGGGGATCTGCCGCGTCCGGAGCACTGTATCCCCTAAATGAATCGAAAGCCATACCATAGATATGGTATTTTTGAAAACCGGTGATTTTTTTTTCCTTAATAGATAGCTTCATTATAGCGTATTAAAAAATGCAGCCACTTAAAATCCTTATCAAAGCGCATCGCTATATCTGATAATTAAGCAAATAAAAGCTAACAGACACGCAGCGGCGATAGCATAAAACACGTTTTTAATCTCTTGATTTCTTTTGACTTTGGAATGGATATCAGATGGATTATATTTAAACATAACTTTTTTTTATTTCAATGCAATTTCCGGGTCTTAATCTACCAACGAAATCTCTCTATGCCACCATATCGAAACTGATAATGTTTTGATATGTATTTGACGTAGCATCCAGGTGCTGTTCCAATCGCTTTAGTACTACTTCTCCCAATGTTACTGCAGCCAGGCAACGCTCATAAATGGCATCGCGGTCTGCGAATGCCAAGATATCCAGGTTAAGCCGTATTTCCACAACGGAACTGCAATGGTAAGGCCCTTTGAGGTACGACAAACTATTGAGCGGCTTATAGTTGCCCTCCCAATTAAAATCGGCAAGAATAAACTCACGTCCTGTCATTTTCTCAACAACTGTTTTTCTAATACAATTATTTTCATCAATCTGAGCTGGAGTTAAACCTAATTCCTTTTCATCTACAAACGTCACCATGTAGGCATCCATATCATTTATTTTAAACAATTTACGTAATTTATATACCATCAGATGGATAGCAGTTCATAATCATTTCACAAATATTGCGTCCTGATGACAGCCATTATCCGCCTTTCAGTACAGTCTGACCTGATAGATTTTAATGAACGCGTATATACCTTACTACACTGGATAGCTTAACTATTAGCAAAAAATTAACTCTTGTTATGAAATCCTGCTTCCTGTTACTTGCGTAAATTACTATGAATATTTAAATCTTAAATGATGAAAGACTATACCATGCTTGCGATGGAACTTTTTAAAATTAAAAGACACATAATTATTACCCTTTATCAAACATTTAAGGATAAGGCAGATCCAAGTGAATTTAACACTATGAAAATTCAGTTACGAAAAGATCTCGATGTATTAAAAAACGAAATTTTTGATACAACTCAACTTTCTGACATTGATAAAAAAGAGCTTAAAAAAATAGATCACCGGATCTCAGTAAAAGTATTAGGGCTCAAAAAAGAAGTGGATAAAATAAATGTGCGTCAGTGCTCCCTGCACTATTAGAAGCAGCAGGGCCGGCAACGAGAACAATTTCCAGCTTATCATGATAATTATATATACAAGAGTTCACAGAAACTGCCATCAATCAATAGCCTTTAATAAAAAACGCGCTGCGCTTTAGTGAGTGCCTCTTCCATATCTATACCTGCTGCAAGTGTGCCTTTAAAAAGGTCGCCCTCACTTTTAATCCTTGCCATGGCATTTTCAATAGTAAAATCCTTCATTTTTAATCCTTTCTTTACCTCATCCCAATGCAATGGCATCGAAACGGTTGCACCTACCTTAGGGCGCAGCGAGTACGCACAGGCTATAGTCGCACCGGGCCTGTTCTGTAAAAAGTCAAGATACATTTTCCCATCCCTGTCTTTTATTTTTCTCTCCAGCGATGTAAAATCCGGTAGCGTATCATGTACGATAGTTACCAATAGCTTTGCAAACATTTGCGACTGGTCATAGCTGTACTTAGCCCCAAGGGGTATATAAATGTGTATACCCGTAGACCCTGATGTTTTCACATAGCTTATAACGTCAATGGCATCCAACACCTTCTTTACCTCCTGTGCCGCCTGTATTACCTGTTCAAATGTAGTGGTGTCTGACGGGTCAAGGTCAAGCACGCAATAATCCGGATTATCAGGATGCTCTGTACGGCTGAACCAGGGGTTCATTTCAATGCAGCCCAAGGATGCCATCCATAGTAACGTGGCCTCATCGTTACCTACCAGAAATTCCTTATCCTCCCCATCACTGGTGTGGTAGGGAAAAGTCTTCGTCCATTCAGGGGCCTTGCCTTTTACATCCTTCTGGTAAAAACTTTTGGCGTGGATGCCACCCGGAAAGCGGTTCAATGACAACGGGCGGTCTTTTAAGTAAGGCAATATAAATTCAGCCACCTGATAGTAGTAATTAAACATATCGCGCTTGGTATAGCCGTCTTCCGGCCAGTATAGTTTGCTAAGGTTACTGAACTTTAGTTCATGCCCGTTAACTTTCTTAACCTGGGTTTCTTCGCTTGGATTTAAAAGGGTTTGATTACCTGCGCGTTTTGGTGCGGAAACTAATTTAGATTTGGCAACTTCCGCATCCTTTGGTGCTGCCTGGGCCACCTCCTTACTATCAGTTGCAGTTTCCCGTACTACATCGCCGGCTTTTTTGTCGGACCGCATCCCTTCAAAAGAAGGATGCCTGAAGACACCATCGGAAGTTACTTCGGCAAAACTAACCTCGCAAACCAGTTCCGGCTTTAGCCACGTTGCTTTCGCTTTAGGAGGGTTTGGACGGAATCGGGAAGGCTTATTCACATCGGGCTCTGATGAAAAGGGAATGGTATCTATGATGAGTGGTTTGAACTGCTCCATCATTTCCTTCTGCTTTTTTGCATTGAAACCTGTACCTACTTTTCCTACGTATTCCAGTTTCCCTTTTTCATACACGCCAAGGAGTAGTGAGCTGAAGGTCTTCGAAGAGCCTTCATTTTTAGTAAAGCCACCAATAACCACTTCCTGCCGTTGGTTCACCTTTACTTTCAGCCATTCTTTGGAACGCGCATCCGGATGGTAGGTGCTCGATGATTTTTTAGCCATAATACCTTCAAGCTGCATTTTCTTTGCTGCTTCAAAGAATTCCAGCCCGCTTGCGGTAAAAACCTGGCTCAGGCGCACATGGTCGTCATTGGTAGGTAGTATTTCCTTAAGAATTGCTTGTCTTTCCGACAGCGGCAGCCCAGTAGTATCTTTCCCTTCATACCAAAGCAGGTCAAATGCATAATACACGAGGTCACCATCGGCTTCACTGCGCCAGTTCTGTAAAGCGCCGAAGTTGGCCTTACCGTCTTTCCCTATCACCAGGATCTCCCCATCCAGTACTGCATTGATGGTCCAGTCGCTCATGGTATTAACCAACGGGTAGTATTTTTCAGTAAATGATTTATTGTTTCGTGAAGAGAGTTCCACCGTTCCTTTATTGACGTAGGCAATCGATCTGTAGCCATCCCATTTCACTTCAAAGGTCCATTCCGGGTCATCAAAAGGTTCGTTTACCAAAGTAGCCAGCATGGGTTTTATTTTTTCGGGTACCTTGCTGCGTTTTGCGTTTTTCAACAGCGTATCGGCATCTGCAATTTTATCTTCCTGTATAGCCATTTCCTTTTTTACAACTTTCTTTTTAAGCTTTTCCTGCTCGGGCTCAACAAGCTTTTGCCCGTATATAGTAGTGCTTGTCGCAGCCACCTGTTCCAGGGTTTTATTTGAAATAACGGACTTGTCCTTTTTAGTGACGTCATCGGTAGTGGCATACTTGTCGTCAAGCTTCATGAGCAGCCAGCCATTATCACCACGGCCGTGTGCTTTAATAAGGGCAAATTCCCCTTTCAGCTTTTTACCTTTCATGGTGAACTTAATCTTGCCGCTGTGCAGCCCGTGAAGTAGTGCCTTTTCCTGTGCCTGTTTATCTTTAGCATCCGATTCCAGTGGCTCATACGTACCCTCATCCCATACGATCACGGTTCCCCCGCCGTATTCTCCTTGTGGGATAATACCTTCGAAGGTGCGGTAGTCATAAGGGTGGTCTTCTACCATCATGGCAAGGCGTTTAACATCGGGATCTAAGGAAGGTCCTTTGGGTACCGCCCAGCTTTTTAGTACGCCTTCCATCTCCAGGCGGAAATCGTAATGCAGGTGGGACGCTGCGTGTTTTTGGATGACAAAGCGGAGGTTGCTTTCTGTACTCTTGCCACCGAAGGGTTCCGGCGTTTTGGAAGCGTCACGTTTATCTTTGTATTTATCTAAAGCCATGATTTTTACTATTTTTATAGAATATCAAAACATACAGTACTTAAAGTTAGGTTATTAACGATTAGGTATTGAACCAATTATCATAACTTTAGCTATAGAATCAACGCGACTTACTATATATGGATAAGCCTACTTACCTCAATTTCGACAATGATGCCTATGCATGGAAGCCTGATATTGATTACAGGCAACACCCGGAACTATACCGTGTCGGTAAGGGTGAACAGGGGGTACTGATCTGCCAGCCTTACAAAAAGGAGATTGGTATGTACTGGCGCTTTAAAAATGAAGAGATTGCAAAGGTGAGTAGTGAAAAGATATATCATCTTTTCTTAGAATATGTAAGCCAGGGTGATTTTGTAGGTGCTGATATGGCCAGGAAATATTTACAGATGGGATTTACGCGCGCAAGGCGCTATGCCAATTATAAGGGTGGCAAAAAATATGATAAAGAAAATAACTACGAACAGTTGGAAAAGGGAACCGGCGGACAAGAGAAAGCACTCGCCGCCGCTATATTCTTTAAGAAATGGAAAGATGCTGAGGCAAATGTTGCCTATACCGATTTAAAACAAGCGTGGAAACAAAAGTATGGCTGATACAATAGCCCAAGGCTGCTTTCGCAAACTTAAAATACGCTGAAGCAAACTCAGAAGCTTTCAGCGTTTTTATAATGGATTGACAATCTTATTGCATTGGAGTGCTTAACTCAACTTAGAAATTATTCCCATATGAACGATCTAAAGCATTAGTAAAAATGTTGGTGGAAGTATTTATAGCTATATTTAATATGGTAAAATTATTATGAAAACTGCACCCGCTCCCGGTTCTGAAGCCGCCATTATTTCACCTCCATGGTTATGTACTATTTTTTGACAAATAGACAATCCTATCCCTGTACCTTCGAATTCATTTTTAGCATGCAGGCGCTGGAAAATTTTAAAGATTCGCTCAGCATGCTGTTTGTCAAAACCAATTCCATTATCTGAAACCTCTATTTTGTAATATTTTTTTTGAAGTGATAATTGTGTGTAGTTATTTAAGTCCGCATTTTTTAGTTTTGAAGATGAAATCTTTATAACAGGGCGTATGTGTTTGTGGGAATATTTTAGAGCGTTCGATACCAAGTTGCTGAAGAGCTGTAGCATCTGCGATGGTATGGCCTTGATCACAGGTAAGTCCGAATACTCAATTACCGCTTGCTTTTGACTGATCTGTAATTCGTTCTCATTTTCCACTTCGCGCAGCACGGCCTGCAAATCTACGCTGGTAAGAAGCCCTGCATTTCTGGAAACAATGGACAGTGCCAGCACATCGCGAATAAGTATCTCCATCCGCCCCGTAGAGCTTTTTATTTTATCAATATATATCCTGGATTTTCCATTAATTGTGCTGAGGTTATCTTCAAGCTTACCGACAAAGGTATTGATTTTACGGACCGGTTCCTGGAGATCGTGTGAAGCTATGTAGGCAAACTGTTCCAGCTCGTTATTAGAACGCTGAAGGCTGATATTGGAAGCGGCAAGTTCTTTTGTTCTTTCTGTAACCGCCTTTTCTATTTCTTTACGCATCTGGACCTGATGTGTCATCTCAATAGCTATGATCATTACTTTGCTGATGTCACTGTTACTGTCCAGAAGCGGTACATATTCAAAAGTTATGAAAATACTTTCTTCGGCGTCATTCCTCAAGATTTTTATTTGCTGTTCTTCAGTTATATGTTTTACGCCGGATTTCAATAAAATATCGAGTTCCCGTTCAAAAATTTGCGCCATGTCACCGAATAGCATCCAGTCCGGCTTACCAATAAGTTGTTCACCCTTTATCCCTAATATTTGTAAAAAACGGTCGTTTACTTCCTCAATTTTAACCGGTGCATTACTCACAACGCAAATACCTACCGGCGCGGCATTAATTAAATCGCGTAATTCTTTTTCTTTGGCTTCAATGCCCTCTTTTGCAATCACATAATCCGTCACGTCAACACTTACATCAATAATAGCGTAGACATTGCCTTCCTCATTAAATAAAGGCGAAAATGTAACATTGAAATATTTCTCTTCCAGTTTTCCATCTTTCAGCACCTGTAATTTTGCGCTGTCCGCCTGGAACATTTCTCCGGTTGTAAAAACATTATCAAGCAGATCTAAAAATGGTTGCTGCTCCAGTTCGGGCATCAGGGCTTTAAGGGATTTACCCTCGATATCATTTCCACGGCCTATAGTATCTCTAAAGGCCCGGTTCGGGCTTTCTATAATCAGTTCGCGCCCGACAAACATGCCTATCGCGGGTGGTGCCGACTGGATTAAGGTACGTAGTTTCCCCTCATTTTCTTCGACCCGTTTTCGTATCAGTACCTGTTCTGTCACGTCTACCGCCATATCCATAATACCATAAACTTCTCCATTTTCGTTAAACAGCGGTTTATATGTAAAATTAAAATAATAGGTACTAAGGATTCCATTTACTTCAAGTTCGGCCGGGGCGGCGGTATCCGAGTATTCAATACCGGTTGTAAAGACCTTGTCAAGAATATCTAAAAATGGCTGCCCTCTTAGTTCCGGCACACCATTCTCAAGTGTTTGGCCAATTACCGAGCGATCCTTACCCCAAACGCCAAGCATTAGCTCGTTAGCGATTTCGATGGTTAATTCCCTTCCGGTAAAAAGGCAGGTTGCCACCGGAGCCTCTTCTATCAGCGCCCTGAAACGTGCTTCGCTCTGCCGCAGTGAAATTTCCGTTTGTTTACTTTTTGTCACATCTGTCGCATGTACAATAACACCCACCACCTGACCTTCGGTATTTTTATGTGGTGTATATACAATATCCAGCCAACGCGGCACACCTATGCGTGAGGGTGCAAAAAGTTCGTATCGCTCCTGCACGCCACTATAGGCAACATCCAGGCGCGGCCCCACTTTTTCATAAGCGGCTTCACCTAAAAACTCACAGACCGTTTTTCCAATGGCATCAGTTGGCCCCACTCCAAACCACGAACGGAAAACCTGGTTATAAGACAGGTACCGCTGCTCATTATCGATATAAAATATCATGGCAGGAACTGTATCCCTTAAAAGCTGAAGGTGCATCTCACTCTCATCCAGTTCATATTGGGTCCGGCTTTTTATTTCATTATCCTGATGGTTTTTTGAAAATTTTTCAAACCAACTTACCAATACTCCACTTATAGCCTGGTTTTCTCCGTAGATGGGGCTGTAATTAGCGCTCCATGCAGCATCCGGGCCATTTAATGTATAAATTTCCTGAAAGTGACGATTCTCGTCAATTACTTCGCCGTACGTTTTTATCTGTTGTATTAGTGGTTTGATCAAGTCCCAGTCACTTCCCCACAGTGCCTCGGCGGATTTACCCATAACCGCTTCAGCGTTACTTGATATTGAAGATATTGATCTATAGGCATCATTAAATATGCAGGTGTTTTCTTCTCCCCATAGTACTACCATAGGTTGGATAGAATTTAAGACAATGCTTAGGGATGTTTGCAGGCTTTGCGGCCAGGCAGAAGGGATGCCCAGCAACGTTTTTGACCAATCATGTTCACGGGTAATTTTGCCCATCGTTCCCCCACCTTTAAAAAAAGGGTATTCCTCTGTTGTATTACTTCCGTCGATCACAATAGGCGCTGATTATAAGCCTCAAATTTAAGATAATTTGTTTTAGCTTACAATTGGGCAATGTCATATTTATAAATGAATGATATCATGTGACTGATTTTCACCTTTTTTAGGGTAACTTAAGTTATCTAAAACCTAAAATTACATACTGCTTACTATTGCTTCGAAATTACGGGTAGCAGGATCGTAAAGATTGTACCAACCCCTTCTTCTGAATCAACTGTAATGCTGCCGTTGTGGCGTTGCATTATCTTTTTGCAATACGCTAATCCAATACCGATAGCCTTTTCCTGAACATGTGCTTTCCTGAAAATCTCAAACACTTTAGTGCCCTCTTGCCGAAAGCCAGAGCCATTATCCTCAAATGTGATTCTCGCAAAGTCCTCATATAAATACTGTCCAGATGCCTTCAAAGTATTTTGAGCGATTATTTCGGCATCAATTTTAATTAGAAGTTGTTGTTTAGGCTTCGCAAATTTTATTGAATTCGATAATAGTTCCAAAAACAGATGCCGTATAAGTGTACTGTCGGCTTTAAAGTTCAGGTGCTTATTTATTATTATGTCATACCCCCTCTGTTGATCAGTTACATCAATTTGTTTTTCAGCGGACTTAACTACGTCAAATAGGTTTATTTCGGAATAAGTAAGCTTTTTTGTCTCAAGGCTATTATAGCGTTCTAAGCCTTCGAGCAATGATCGGGATTTATCAATAAGGCCGGTAATTTTTTCTAAATTATTTTTTGCGGCAGTATCAATCGTATCCTCATAATCTGCCATAATCTTGTGGCTGAAAAAACTAATTTTTCTCAGGGGTTCCTGAAGGTCGTGCGATAATATTTTATTGATCTGTGTAATCTGCTGATTTCGGTCGGCAAGCTCCTCTACCTGTCTCGATAATTGCCTTTGGTTATCCAGTAACGTATTACGCATTTCACTAAGTTCAGCATTCTCCAGTAAGGCACTCTCAGCGGCGTTTTTTGCCTCTAATATTTCTTTTTCAAATTTATTTCGGTTGGATATTTTCATGCCCCCAAAATTCATTTCGAATGATTCTCCTTTATTTGCAAGGTTTACATTTAAGAGTACCGGAAAATCGTTCCCATTGCTGGTTTTAAAAGAAAGGAAAACTTCCTCTGCAAAGCCCTGCATCTTTATCATTGGAAAAAAATGCGTCTGGAAAAAAATCCGGCTGCCCACGGTGAGCAGGTCTTCAAATTTCATTAATGCAACAACATCCTCCCGTTGGTATTCCAAATCTTTTAATAATGCCGAATTTATCTTCGTAATGAACCCACTCTCGGAAAAGGAGAATAAATAGCAAGGATAAGCGTCATAATCGCTATCAGGGAAATCTATATGATTCTTTTTCGCTTCGATACTATGCTGAGATATAATTATGGATTATTGATATTGTTTCGGCCGGGTGGCTAAGATGCGGGCAGTGGCCTGTAGCTTCCATTTTAACAAAAGTGCTAAACGGAATGTTATGTGCAACATAATGGCCTACTTCATCAGGCGCTATTGCATCTTCAGAACACTGCATGATCAGACTTGGTACCTTTAGCTTTTTGAGATCATCCCTGTTATCTGAGAAAAAAGTGACCCTTGCAAACTTACGGTTGATGTCAGGATCCGTAGCGCAAAAACTCTCTTCAAGTTCTTGAGCCAGTTCAGGCTGGTCACTGTTTTTCATAACAACGGGTGCAAGGAAGCTTGCCCACCCAATATAATTATAATCCATGACTTCAAAAAGCCCTTCGAGATCGCCATTAGAAAATCCGCCATAATATTCATCATCATTAACATATTTTGCTGAAGGCCCGATCATTATCAGGGATTTGAACAAATACATTCTTTGAATAGACGCTAGCGCACCAATCATACAACTTACAGAATGACCTATGAATATAATCTGATTAAGTTCAAGAGCGTCGCATAGTTCTATAATATCCTGAGCATAACCATGAAGGCTGCTATAACGATTCGGGTTATATGCCTCCATATCAGAATTTCCGCAGCCTACATAATCGAATGTCACAATTTTAAACTGCGCTTCAAAAGCCGGAGTAATAAAACGCCACATATTTTGGTCGCACCCGAAACCGTGTGCGAATAAAAGTGTCTGGCTACCCTTTCCAAAAGACCTCACATTATTGCGCTGCAATACATCCATAGCATTTATTTGTACTACAAATATAACGTTAATCAGATTTTAAATAATCATTTTTTTGCATGCAGCAAATCTAATGTTTAATTGCTTTATTGTGATTTTTCGCCAGTAGCACTATAGCAGCTCCCAGGGCTGCCCCGGCTAATACCGCTACACTAAGTTTTTTGGCAGATGAAGGAACCGGAGGCTGTCCGTAAACCCTTAATGGTTGCTTTGAATTTGTTAGTATGTTGCCTGCGTCGCCTTTTTTGTTTTCATTCGATTTCATTTTGATGCGCACAGCCGCGGAAGCCATATTTATTATGAGTTTTGGGAATAGTTTATAAAGATTGGTAATGGTAGCCGACCGAAGATCCGGGAACAAATCCTTCTTTGGATGTTTTGCCAGTTGCACCATTTTAGCAGCAGTATCACGCGGATCCGATGCAATGGGTGGGATTTTCATTTCAAACCCGGAATATTTAGCGGAATGCAGGTTGCCGGTAGAATTTTGCAGCTGCGGATAGAGGTTACAAACATGAATATGCCTTCTATTTGATATTTCTCCTTGCAGGCATTCCATCATGCCCCTGATGCCAAATTTTGTAGCGGAATATACTGCACTATAGGGCGCTGGCATAAACCCACCAATGGATACATTATTTATCAAGATGCCTTCGTTTTGTTTTTTGAAAATCCTGATGGCGTTGTAGGCACCGTGCAAATACCCGAATAAGTTGGTCTTGATAACCTGCTCGTGGATCTCCATAGGGATCTCTTCGAACTTACCACTTGCCATCACACCGGCATTATTTATCCATATGTCAATCCGCCCATTTATTTTGAGTGCGGCAGCAGCTACTTTTTCTACATCCTGCTCCGATGCCATATCTGCAGATACCCCAATCGCTTTAACGCCGAAGTTTCTGCATATCTCCACCACTTCATCAATACCATTTTGGCCCCTGGCAACAATCACCACATTAGAACCCTCTTTTGCAAAAGCTTCGGCTGCTGCACGCCCCACGCCACTGCTCGACCCTGTGATTACAACTGTCCTGCCTTGCAGGCTGCCCTGAACTTGTTTTGAATTTTCCATATCATTCTGTTTATTATGAGAAAGATCAATGCTTTATTATTCTTATAAAAATGCCCAATACACTGCCTATGGTAAATTACCCCAAGGCTTATTGTAGATTAAGTTACCACGAATTTGCTTGCCCAAGGTTGTGTTTAAGAAAACTTTAGTTCGTAAGGAGTTGGCTGTTACAAACGGGTTATTCATATAATTCAATAGCTATAGGTGTGGTAGCTAAATCAATTTTCCTATTGAAAGGTTAAATAAGGTCCCGCCATATAATATTAGTTTTAATTTAGTATAAACCAAATACATTAGCTATGAGCGATAATACATCAAAAACAGGAAGCCCGGACCGTGACCGTATCAGCACATCGGAAGACTATGAAGTGCGTTACTGGTCTGAAAAGTTTGGGGTAAGTAAAGAGGAACTTATCAATGCAGTACAAGCATCGGGAAGCAATAAGCCCGAAACCGTTGAAGCTTATCTTAAGCAACAATAGTAAATAAAGGGGGATTGCTCACAAGGCAATCCCCCTTTATTTTTCTAACAATTTAAGTGTACGCCTGTCCAATAGGCCACCAAAATATTTGTTGATTACTTCGCTAAATATGGGATCAGTATTTTCTGCCAAACTGAATAGCGTCATGGAGGATTGCAATTTTAGGTCGTCCGGATACCCGAAAATATCTGAAGCCGATTTGCCATTTATGGCTAAAACGGCTTTTGTGATTTCGATAAGGTGTTTGCCAAGTGTAGGATGTTGCAGATACGCTGTTGCTTCCGGCAAACCCGTGATACCGAAGTAGCGTGCATTTTCGCTGGAACCCAAACCCAAAAGTTGCGGAAATATGTACCACATCCAGTGGCCTTGTTTCTGCCCTTTTTTAATTTCGGACAAAGCCTTCAGATATACCTGGTTTTGGGCTTCTAAAAAACGTATTAATTTATAGTTGTCTTCCATAATAGCCTGCGAAATTAATTTTTTTGAATAAAGAAATTTGTTAAAATTTGTTAAACTCATCAGCGTTATTTTACCTGCCTGAAGGTAAGGTTGATCCTTGGCAACATTTCCTTGGCGGATTTAGGTATATGGTGCTCCCAGAAGGTATTCGTAGTACCCGACATAAGCAGCAAAGAACCATGATGCAACGGTATTTCAACCTGAGCAATTTCCTTGTTGGTCTTATGGCGGAACTTAAACGGCCTTGTTTGCCCAAAAGTTATCGAGGCAATATTAGGGTTACTTCCAATTCGGTGTTCCTTGTCGGAATGCCACGCAACGCTATCGTTACCATTTCGGTACAGGTTAAGGAGTACGGCATTAAACAGCAGTCCCGTTTCTTTTTCAACCTTTAACCGCAGTTCTGAAAGCTCCGGTGTCCATGGCAAAGCTTTTTCGCCAGCTTCGTCCTGCGTACCGTACCAGGCAACCATACGCGGTGCCGTGACTATTTTATCATACATCGGCATCTGGTATTCACACCATGGCGTATTATTTAGCAGTGCAATATAGTATTCATCAGCCTGCTCCCTATCGATGAAGCCATCATAATGCATTAATTCCATATCCGGAAGGTCAATATATTTTTTGGGCGTAGTGCCAACTATAAACAAGTCGGTGTCATTAAAAAGTGTCATCATAAAGCTTCTCTACCTATAAATTATTTTGCAGTGCCCATCTTAAACCTGGGCAGGTTGATCTCTTGTTCCTGCGGATAAGGTTCACGATTGGTCATTGATACATCTTCGCGCAGCTTCTCCTGCGTCCTGCCGCTTTCCACCTCGCCTTCCCTGTACCGCGGGTCGGGTATGAAGGGCATCTTTTCCATCTTAGATATTGTGATGGTTGGGAAATGATAGTCCACCTCTACGGTACCGAGCAGCAGGTAACAGCCCCCGCCTTTAAAAGGGTATTCTTTCAGGCTTCCCGTAAAATGTGCCGTGTCAAAGAATTCCCCATTGGCATCGATCCAGGTACCAAAGTACATGGCACCCATTTTGGTGGGTACATGCTTGCGCGATACCAGGTAGGCCAGCATCCTGACCTGCTTTTTATGGTGCTGTACCAGGTCGCGCGCCATGACGTCCCCGCGGTAGGCGGTCTTTAAAAGGTTAAAAGGCGTTACCGAAACAGGAAAACCCAATAATTCGATCTCGTCGAAGGCATCTTCAAAAGGCGAGCGTCTGAGTTCGGGCAGGCGGTACTGCTTGACAGGTTCAGGCAGTAATTGAGGGTGCCGGTTTTCCGGGCGGAAGCGCAGCATGATGCGCCGGGCGGTAACAAGCAGCTCATTTTTGTTTTTCCCGGTGCAGCGCAGCGCACCAATGTAGATCAGCAGTTGCAGCCCCTCTATACCTATAGTGATGCGGTTAATGAAATCTTCAAGCGACGTATAGTCTCCCATGGCCTCACGCTCCTCTACGATTTTACGGGCAACCTCAGCATTCAGCCCTTGCAGGTGCATAAATCCCAGATACACTTCTTTTCCGTACAGGGTCGTTTCAATACCGCTTTTATTAATGCACGGGTTGTAGATGATTGCCCCGGACATCCGCGCCTCGTGTACATAGACCTCCGTGCGGTAGAACCCGCCCTGGTTGTTGATGACTGCGACCATGAACTCGATAGGGTAATGCACTTTAAGGTAGAGGCTTTGGTAGCTTTCCACGGCGTAGGATGCGGAGTGTGCTTTGCAGAAGGAATAACCGGCAAAGGATTCGATCTGGCGGTAGATCTCAGTGCTTAATTGTTCGGGATGGCCCTGAAGGGCGCAACATTCGAAGAAATGATCTTTTACTCTTTGAAGCGCTTCTTTTGAGCGCCCCTTGCCGCTCATGGCACGGCGCAGTATATCCCCATCCGCTGCAGGCAAGCCCCCATAATGCAGTGCGATCTTGATCACGTCTTCCTGATACACCATAATGCCATAGGTCTCGCCCAGCTGCTCTTCAAATACCGGGTGGAAATACTCGAACTTATCCGGGTAGTTATGTCGGAAAATGTATTCTTTCATCATCCCTGACTGGGCTACACCGGGGCGTATGATGGAAGAGGCAGCTACCAATACTTTGTAATTGTTGCATTTCAGGCGGCGCAGTAATCCCCGCATGGCAGGACTTTCGATATAAAAGCAGCCGATGGTGTTGCCACGCCCTAAATATTCATTACAGGTAGCTTCATCTTTTGAAATGGATGTATCACGGATATTTACGTCAATACCACGGTTCTTTTTAACCAGTTTGGCGGCATCGTCGATATGGCCAATCCCTCTTTGGGAGAGGATATCGAATTTCTCGAAGCCTATCTCTTCGGCAACATGCATATCGAACTGCACGATCGGAAACCCTTTGGGCGGCATTTCAAGCGCCGTAAAATCCGTAATGGGGTCTTCAGAAATGATGATCCCACAGGAGTGCATCGAGCGCTGGTTGGGGTATTTTTCCATCATCATCCCGTATTTATGTATCTGCCTGACGATCTCGTTTTTATCGTGCTGGTCCATTGAAGTGCCTGATAACTTATCCAACTCTTCCTTGGGGCGGCCGAAGACCTTGCCGAGTTCCCGGAATATGGATTTGTATTTGAATTCCACGTTGGTACCGCAGAAGGCAACATGCTCCCGCCCGTAGCGGGTGAAGATGTATTCCAATATGGTATCGCGCTCTTTCCAGGACCAGTCAATATCAAAGTCCGGAGGGCTTTTACGGTTAAGGTTAAGAAACCGCTCAAAATACAGGTCAAGTTCCAAGGGGCAGATATCGGTAATGCCCAGGCAGTAGGCAATAATGCTGTTGGCACCGCTGCCGCGCCCAATATGCAGGAACCCCATGGAGTTGCTGTAACGGATAATGTCCCAAGTAATGAGGAAGTAGCCGCTGAACTCCAATTCGTGGATTACTTTAAGCTCTTTCTCCACACGCTGCTGCGCAGCGCTGTTGACTGCGCCGTATCTTTTTACCATACCTTGTTGTGCCAGGCGGCTCAGGAGCTGCAGGTCAGTATCCCTGCCGGCGGTATAGTGCTTTTTATTGCGCGGCACTTTAAATTCATATTCAAAATGGCATCCGTCCATGAGTTTCCTTGTGTTTTCAATAATAACAGGGTACATAGCATAAGTGGCAATTAGTTCACTTTCCGGAATCATAACCTCGCCCGGGGCACAATAATCCGAAGGGTCCAGCTTGCTCCCAAGGGTATTCAGGTCGATAGCCCTCAATATGCGGTGCAGGTTATATTCCGTCCTATCCCGAAAGGTAACAGGACGCAGGACGACCATCTTATCCAGCTTTGACTGCCACTCAGGGCGTATGAGCAAGGAAAGTTCTTCAGGGCGGATGCCAATATATTCAAAATCGCGAAGCACTTCAGGGATGTTCTCAATGGGATAAATTACAGCAACGTTTATAAAATCCGGGGCGGCAAGCGGCAATACAGTCCCGGCAAGGTTGTGCTGGGTGCGCAGCCGGTTAATCTCTCCAAGGCCTGCACGGTTTTTTGCCAGTGCGATATAATGCAGCCTGTTCTCCTGATGCAATTCCATCCCTACAATTGCCTTGATCCCTGCTTCGCTGCACGCCTTATAAAATTCATAAATACCGGTTACCGTATTAATATCGGTGAGTGCCATAGCCGTAACCCCGCAGCTTTTCGCAAGCGGTATAAGTTCTGCTACCGGGATGGTGCCGTAACGCAGGCTGTGAAAGGAATGGCAGTTGAGATACATATTAAAGGGCTTTGGGTTTTAGGAATGCACCATTGCAGCGCATGACGGCATTGGCACCAAAACGATTCTTAATCTTGTCCATCGCCTGGTAGAGGGACATCATTTCTACCGTATCTTCGAACATATTGATCTGGTAGGTACCGCGTACCAGCCCGCTAAAACTCACGCCGACCATACGAAGGCTCATGCGGCGATGGTAGAGCTTTTTAAAAAGTTCCAGTACAGTATTTGTAAGGGTATGGTCGGCAGAAGTATACGGCACGGTACATTGCTTGAATTCTGTATCAAAATTGGAATACCGGATCTTAACGGTTACCGTAGATGTAAGCCAGTTTTCCTGACGAAGCTGGTAGGCCAGGGATTCTACCATCCCGCATAATACAGCGCGCAGGAACTGTATATCGGTGGTATCCTGATGAAAGGTGTCCTCGGTAGACAGGGACTTACGGTTGCGGTGCGGCTCTACAGGCCTGTTATCGATACCATTGGCTTTCTTCCATAGTTCCAACCCATTGACCCCAATCATTTCCTGCAGCACGGGTGCCGGCATTTCCGCAAGGGTCTGTATGTTGCGGATGCCAATACGGGATAACAATGTAAATGTCGCATTGCCCACCATCGGGATCTTACGGATGGAAAGCGGGTTGAGGAATTGTCGTACCTGCGGAGCAGCGATCTCAAGGTTGCCTTTGGGCTTGCCCTCGCCGGTGGCTATCTTGGAAACGGTTTTATTTACTGATAAGGCGAAACTTATCGGTAGCCCCGTTTCATGGGTCACTTTTGCAGCGAGCTCGTTGGTCCATTTGTACGCCCCATGGAACCGGTCCATCCCGGTGATGTCCAGGTAGTGCTCGTCAATAGATGCTTTTTCCACCACGGGCGCTTTATCCTCAATAATCTGTGTCACGGTGTTGGAATAGCGGGAAAATAATTCCATATCCCCTTTAACAATCCTCGCTTCAGGGCAGAGCCTTAATGCCATTTTAGTAGCCATGGCAGCATGCACACCGAACCTGCGCGCCTCATAGGAGCAGGAGGCCACTACACCTCGGTCGCCACCCCCAACAATTAGCGGAACCCCTTCCAATTCAGGATGTTGAAGCCTCACACAGGATACGAAGAATGTATCCAAATCCATATGTACGATTGCCCTTTCCATAACCATTGCATTAATAATACTTTGCAAAATTAGACCAGATTGTAACAAATTAAATTATATTTGCTGTTCCAATTTGTAACAATTAACGCTATGTCTTTATTTTCCGACAACATCAGGTACCTCAGGACGCAAAAGAACATTTCTCAGGAAAAACTTGCTGACGAGCTCTTAATTTCGCGTGGCGCCTATGTAAAATATGAGTCCGGGCGCTCAGAAGCCCCGTATGCGCTGCTGCAACGCCTTGCCCATTATTACCATATCAGCATTGACCTTTTGCTTTCTGTGGATGTACGCAAGGTCCCCGTGGATGACCTTTTGCAGCTGGCAGGTAATAGGATACTATTGCCAATCACAGTAGATAAAGATGGCGAAAACGTAATTGAGGTCGTCCCCCATAAGGCGAAGGCGGGTTACACCAGTGGCTATAGTGACCCCGAGTTTATTGAAAAGCTGCAGCAGATCTCGCTGCCCTTTTTACGCAACGGAAAATACCGTGCGTTCCCGGTCTCTGGAGATTCAATGCCGCCGCATAAAGACGGTTCTTTTATTGTAGGGCGCTATGTGGAACAACTTGGAGATGTAATGGATGGGCGGACGTATGTACTACTGACTAAAAGTGAGGGCATTGTTTACAAGCGGCTGAACCGCAATGGCAACAACCGGCTGATGCTCCAGTCAAATAATACGTTTTACGCACCCTATGAAATACGGGTCTCCGAAGTGCTTGAGATTTGGGAGTATGCCTGCAGTATCGAGACTAAAGAGTTTGAAGCCGATGACCTGAGCGCTGAAAGTGTGAAGGGGATGTTCATGGAAATAAAAGGATTCCTGACAAAAGGGGAGCATTAATCCCTCTTATTATATTGGATTTTTGTTATTCAACGAAAACCTGTGATGCATTATTTTGCAGAAATCTGAGAATCGCTTTGTGAGGTAATCTTATTAATTTCCAACTCAGCGGACCTAAGTTTTTCACGACAGAACTCAACCAATTCAGAAGCCCGCCTCACTTTGTCTGCGAGCACGTCTACCGTTATGGATTCATTTTCAATTTCCGTTGTTATTTGCTCCAGCTCCTTATAAGCTTTTTCATAAGTCATTCCTTCTTCCATTATGTTCTTTTTTTTCTTTTATTGTTGCATGTAGTATGCTCTCTGCAAATATAATTTCTATATCATCACCTTGTTCCAGGCCAGCTCCATTAAAGGCTATTATATCATTTTTCCTGATGATGGCATATCCTCTTTTCAATGTGCTTTCCGGGGACATTATCCGGATTGCTCCTTCAAAATTTGTAATGGTATCATTCTGTTTTTTAAGATAGGCCGTCGCAAACATTCTAACGTTTTCCTGTTGGCTCCTAATTTCATTCTTCTTATCGTTAAGCAGGATCAAAGGCCTGACAGCAAGTTTAGCAGCAGTGCTTATTAATTTGTTCTGTTGGCTAAAGATCATGGATTTTGCCTTTTCGGTTACTTTATGATCCAACCCTATGAGCTTCTCCTTTTGCACACCCGAAGTATTGCGTGCACTCTCTATCAAACCATAGTACAGTATGGTTAGTTTTTGCTGGGCGACAGCAATGAGGTTTTGTGACCTAAAAACCACGTTTCTCTGGAAGAGGATCATGCTTAGTTCAAAATTTCTATTGTGCGCCACAATAAACTCTGCTGCTTTGGTCGGCGTTTTTGTTTTGGTGTGTACCATCAAGTCTGTTATGGTCTCATTTTTCTGATGCCCTATGCCGGTGATTATCGGAATGGGGAACTTTGCAACGGCGCGTGCAATTCGATAATTATCAAAGATAAGGAAATCAGTCTGTGCACCGCCACCGCGCACAATTACTACTGCATCGTATGCAACTCCGGAATTATAGACCGCTACCAGCCTATCCACAAATTGCTGTACATTTTTTTCACCCTGCACTCCGGCAAAGTAATCATCCACCTGATAGGTATAACCGTAATCGTTATTGTCGAGGGTGTGCCTGAAATCTTCACTACCGGCTGATATAGATGACGAAATCAGCGCTATACGCTGCAGAACGGGATTCAGCCTGAGTTCATTATTGCCTGTAAGGTAGCCGTCACCAATTTTTTTAATAAATTTATTACGCAATACCAGCATTTCAAGGGTCGCTTTGCGCTGTTGTTCCAGCACGCCTAAGGTAAAATTGGGGTCAATATTGAGGAGCGCTACAGATAGCCCGTACTGGGCATGGTATTCAATGCTTACCAGTATAAGTACCTGGATATTATTAGTAAAACGCTGCCCGGTTATATTTTCAAAATCCTTAATCTTCACAGCACTGGTACCCCATGCCTTGCCGGCTACTTTGGCTACAATAGTATGAGAATTTACATCTTTCTCTACCAGGCCAAAATTATGGGAATTCTTCGCTTCTTTATACGAATGGTTGGTTACATCTGCAATTATCCAATAGCTTTTATTACGGAATGCCACGTCTACGGCATCTGTAATCAGGGTGCTCAGTTGCGAAAGCTTTATGGGGTTACTAAATTGTGACACTTGCCAATCAGGTTATAAAAACAAATTTAGCATTATTAATGTAATGCAAAGCTATAATACATGCATGATAACGGCAGAAAGACAAATGGTTATCCCAACCTGTTGCTATCCATCCTTTCTTTAGCATGAATTAAAATACTATGTATCTTTCGCTCCAGTTCTTCTTTAGATGGAAGTTCCGTCCAGTATTCTGCCACCATTATCCCGTCCTTATGCATCTCCAGTAACTCCACCTGCTCCCGGCTGCTTTCAGCGCAGAGTATGAGCCCAACAGGTGCAGCTTCCCCCTCTGCCTTTTCGTAGCGATCCAGCCATTTGAGGTACAGTTCCATCTGTCCTTTATGCTTTGCCTGGAATCTACCCAGCTTTAATTCCACCGCTACGAGCCGCTTAAGTATGCGGTGATAGAATAACAGGTCCAGATGAAAATCCTCCCCGTCAATGATCATCCGTTTCTGGCGTTCCACGAAAGCAAAGCCTTTACCTAGTTCTAATATAAAACTTTCCAGTTCCCTGAGGATTGCCTGCTCCAGGTCTTTCTCAAGATAGGTATCCTGCAACCCTAAAAAATCCAGAAAATAGGGATCTTTAAAATTGTTATGGATACCGGGGTTGTTGCTTACATTTTGTAAGTTGGCAATAGCAGTGCGCTCAAAATCTTTTGAAGCAATCTTTTTGCGCAGGTCACGTATCCCCAACACTTCGTTAGCGGCAACCTGGGCATAATACCATTGCGCTTCCTGAGTTTTTAAAGGCAGCAATTCTACAAAGTGGGACCAGCTCAAATGCCGTGATAATGTAAGTAACACCTGCTCATCAGGAAACTGTTCAGCAAACTGTAACATACGCCTTAAATTGCGTAATTCAAAATTCCTCCCATACTGCGCTTTCAATTGTGTCGACAGTGTCGACACAATCTGTTTTGAATATTCAGCCCTCTTATATTGCAGGATCTCGCGGTTGATACGGCTGCCGACATGCCAAAAAAGCATGGTCAGGGTACTGTTTGCCTGTGCCACCAGATTGCCCTGGCTTTGCTCAATAAGGAACGACAATTCTTTGAAAAGGCTGTCTTCATTGGCTTCTGTAACTACTATATTTTTAAGTTCCATGATACGATTGATTATATGTATAAGTAGATTAATACTAAAGACCTGTAAAGCCCGGCCTTACTTTTTGATTACCAGGTATGCGAGTGCAGGGTCATTTAACAGGCGGTGAATTTCAGAATGTGTAATATCCTGTATGTCCTGCTTGATCTGTAGATAATTCTTTTGCACTATCGAATTATCTATCTTGCGTATCACCGCAATATCTTTATAGCTATCCTCTTCCTCCTTCAGGGCTTTATGGTCGTTGAGAATCTCGCAGTGAAACGTTTTTAACGCTATCTTATTTTCAGGGTCATCGGCAACCATGCCCACAAATTCTCCTGAACTTAAGGATGAAATTTTTGAGGGTGGTACCGCCGATTCCAATTGTTTTGAACGGCTTATGGACGTGTCGCCACTATTAATCGAGAGGCTCTCCCTGTCCTGCATGATCTTGCCAAAGCGCTCCGATAACTGTTTGGCAGTGTCACCGGTCACCTGCCCGCTGGCAATGTTCCCTACAATATTAATGATCACATCGGCCTGCTCACGCCCATAGTCTTTACGCAGCTGGCTGAAGTCCTGGATACCGAGGCAGGTCGAGACTTTATTACTACGGGCTGTCGCAATTAGGCTGTCCATATTGTTTAAATAGATGGTTGGGAATTCATCAAAAATCAGGCTGCTTTTCTGCTTTCCTTTTTTGTTTACCTGCTTTACCAGGCGGGTAACATACAAGGATAAAACGGCGCCATAGATCTGGATTTTCTGGGGGTTATTGCCCATGCAAACTATCTTCGGGTCATCCGGGTTATTGATGTCCAGCGTAAACTCATTCCCTGACAGCACATAATATAGCTGTGGTGATGACAACCTTGCCATGGCTACTTTGGCAGAGGCGATTTGCCCCTCCAGCTGCTCCATAACGTCATTTAGGTAGGCGTTGACAAAGGGATTGATGAGTACTTCAATTTCTTTCTCGGTACGTAGCAATGTAAAGAGGCTGTCATAATCCGCCTGCATCAGTTCGATAACATGGGGAAGGGTGCAGAACTCCCCATCCTTATATTTTTTCAGGTACCATATTATGGCGGTAACAAAATTGATTGGAGATTCCACAAAGAAGTCCCCTTGTTTTTTTATCCATTCCCTATTAAGCCCCATAAGGATCGTACGGGCTGACTCTGCCGCGTCCGTAATATCGGTCATCGCTGATGGTTCTAATGGGTTACAACGGTTCGTACGGGACAGGTCGTCAAAGTTAATGACATAAAATTTTGGCGGCTTGGGATACAGGTGTTTGTACTTAAGCCATGTGTTGTATGCGATCCGCGAGAGGTCGTCAAACTTAAAATCATACACGAACATTGTAAACCCTTTACGGATGTGCTGGGTGATAACGTGGCGGATCAGGAAATACGATTTACCGGAACCGGGCGTACCTGATACCAGTATCCCACGGAATGGGTTAATGATATTAATCCAGCTCTGACGAACCTTGTCTTTAAGGTAGTAGCGGGCCGGCAGGTTAATGGAATACTCATTTTCCAAAAGCCGTTCTTCCTGTGGGAACGTTTCATTTTCCTTATTAAAAATATCTTTATTATTCAGCCTGTCTTTTATAATGCGGGATAGCAGTGTGCCCCCTGTCAGCACCAGTAAAAAACCAACACCGGTTATACACATATAGGTTGTTGCTACCCAAATAATTTTAAAGGGCAATAGCAGCGCAAGGTAGCCTGCAAAATACAGAAGCATGCCGTTAATAATGTAGGCAAAGGCGGCCTTGTAACTTAATTTCTCATCCTTGCGCCCTTTAGCGCCAAGCAAGGAAATCACTAAAAACCCTAAGGCAAAGAACTTCGACTTGTGAAAATTACTAAATAAACCTGTATTCTGGATATTCCCTAAAATCTTGTCACTAAAGCCACTTACCCAATGCCACTCCTGGAATGCGGCATAACAATAATAATAAAAATGCAGTGCCAGGATGACAATACTTATCAGCCTGGTCATGTCAAGAATTTTTCTCAGTGCCTGTTCATTTTCTCCGGTTTGCATTGCCATGATGATTTATATTATGGATTATCTGATCGTCCCCTTCGTTTTTTCTTTTTCCGCTTGCCTTTAAGTTCCCCCGGAATATATCCCGGTGCCTGTTCAGCCTGAGTAAGCAGGCCGGCAAGTTTCTCAATTGCACTATCACCTCTTGCTTTAATAAGGTTATTTACAGGAGGTGCGCCTTGTTTATAAGTGATTGTCTTTGCCCTATCTCTCCCTATAATGCGCCGGCTAATATCGTTTTTCACAGCCCCGACTTTTTGATCGTCCTTCGCGGTAGTACTGCATCGCTCCAATATCCCTTTAGCGCTATAGGGCTTGCCCAAGGCGCTGCCATTAAAAACACATTTAGTCGTATGGTCAACGTAGGTAATCCCGTATATTATACCGTCTGAATTTTTTCTTAATACGGTGTTTACACCCTCTTTTTCCAAGGAGCCGATGAAGCCAGACAGTACAATACTATTACCTAATAATGCCCGGTCAATGACGCTTTTTACCCTGGCCTTGTGCAGCACCTGTGCTACTTTATTTGCAGGGAACTTTTGTTCTAAAAATTTCAGGGTTGGCCTGTTATAAAAATCACTGGCTTTGATAGGCACACCTGTAGGGATGCCATCCCCGTCCAGAATACGGTAAACCAACCCGCCCCCTTTAAATATCCGTGAGCCTTCACTGCCCCGGTCGGCCTTGACATTATATAGTTGGAGCACCGCATTGAGTTCCGGCAGGCTGGCATATTTATAGTTCGGCAGCACTACGCCCAATACATTTGCAATCGCTTTTTTTGACTGCATTTTACCATACCGCACCTTAGCGGTGCTGATGGGTTGCAGTTCAAAACCTTCCCCTTTTTTACGCCCCTGTGCCACAACCAAACCATACTCTTTCTCAATCTCTTTCCTTGCCGTCTCGGACTGGTTACGCCCTATATTCTGGGTGTCTATCCGGCTGCCATCATCCTTAATTTTTATAGAAACCAGGTGAATATGCGGATGCCCTGCATCGTGGTGCTGGTACACAAGGTAAGGCTGCTGTCCGAAGCCTATCCGCTCCATATAATCAGTAGCGATATCCATTAGTTTTTCTTGCGGCAAACCCGTTTCCGACGGGTCGAAATTCAGGGAAATATGCACGCTGTTCCGCGTCACATTATCATTCAGCGCCGCTTGTTTTATTAACCTGTTAAGCTTCATGGTAAGGTTCATCTTATCCACATCCATGGGATAATTTCCCTCACCAATACATTTCGCCACACCTTCCTTTACCTTGTTTTCGTTGTAGTTGAAAATGTTGCGGATGGAATGCCCGGTCTTTATGATTGCAACCATTGTTCTGCCATTTTTTGAATGTGCTTTTTAACCTCATCAACCTTATTAAATAGTATTTTCCGCTCCAGTTCATAGCTAACAAGCCATGCTTTAAATTCCGGTATTTGCTGCACGGTATGCAATTTTTTTACTGCTTGGTTAAAGTTGTTCCCTATGGCGTTGAGCTCACCGCGCAAGCGGATAAGCTCCCCCATAAATTCATCAAGGGACTGGTTGCGGTAATTGGTCACTACAGGCTTATCCAAAAGATTTTTACGTACATATTCACTGATCTTCCGGCAGGTCGATTTGTTGAATGCAGCAACAATTTTCCGGTACTCATCAGGGCTTAGCCTTAGGTGTATCCACTTGGTTCGGTTGTGTTCTTTCTTTTCCATCTCCTTTCATTTTCATTTCTCCAACACTACTTTCTTTTCAGTGTCACTGCCCAACGAGTTCCGAGTGACCGGGCAGCCAGATTCGTTTGTGATACAAACGGACATCTGGCCGATTGCAGGAACGTTGCAATCTCCCCTGCCCTTTGAACGTCCTAAAGACCTTTTAACAGCTTTAATTTCAGAGGCTTTTCCTTACTACAATTCAACGCTACAGTCTAAGCCCTACTATGCATATCCAAAAAATGAGGAAAACCGTAATGGATATTTTCCTATGCATCATCTGAGAAAAACCTATTTAAAACAGTCTTTTTTTTTAGCCTTCAATGAAAGTGCACACCTGCATTTATAACCTCTGGTTTTTAATGTAGCAAACATCGCAGATGACCTTAAGCAACGATTGGGAGGTGTGCTTTTTCAATCCCTATATGAACTTTGAAAACCGATAAATGCCTTCCCATTTCAGGGAAGGGTTTTGTGGGTTCATTATCAATAAAAAAAACCAAAAATATATTATAGGCCTTACACTAACGACGAAGGTAATCAAGGCATAGCGCACTAACAATCATGGCTAAATTTCGACCATGAATTTCTGGAAAACGCTTTCTATTTTTGTAGTGTATCAAGTAGTAATTCAAACCATTAAATGTTATGACAACAAATGAAGAAGCTATGGTTTTCGACACCCTGTTGAGTGTCCCAGGCATGAATGATGTAGTGAAGATCGACCTGAAGATCTCGCGTAAAAATGTGTTCCTTTTGAACCGTGTTATCAAACGTGGGCTATCGAATGATCCTGAGGAAAAGGACTCCAATTTTTTTTCCAATGCCCCTGAAGAAACCATCAGAGAGCTACAAGATTTAGCGCTCGATTTTTTGGAAAAAGCAGGGCTGGTTGAACTCAGCGAAAAGCTCAGTTCGCTTTCAGCGAAGGATAAGAAATAGGACCAGTATAGTAAAAGGGATATGCAATTCCATAACCCTTTTAATATTACCACTACAATAAAACACAACCATCTATAATAGCCTGATTTTTAAACATTTTAGCCGTTTTTTGATATGCTTTATTCTACTACTTAAACCTAATTTGGCTTAACCAAACAAATAACAATCTTAAAATTACGGCAATGAAAATAGCTCCACCTAACAGAGATTATATCATCCAGATTGTCTGTTACCTCTATATCTTATTGTTTGTCTATGCAGCAGTAAGCAAGCTGCTGGATTTTGAAAATTTTCAGGCGCAACTTGGCCAATCTCCTTTGTTGAGCGCTTTTGCAGGATGGGTTTCATGGATAGTCCCTGTTACTGAACTGGTACTGTCAATCGTGCTTCTGATAAAGCCGTTGCGACTGATAGCGCTTTTCGCCTCCTACCTGCTTATGGTGATGTTTTCAGCATATATTTTTATTATACTTCATTATAGTGAATTTGTACCGTGTTCCTGTGGAGGAATATTGGAAAAAATGACATGGCAGCAACATCTGGCCTTTAATTTGGTATTTTGTTTTCTGGCCATTGTAGCCTTGACAATTTCCCCTGAAAATACGCCGCATCACAGCAATCCCAGAAAAAAATGGGCTGTCTTAGCATCATTAGTTTTTGGCACTACAGTAGCAATTTGTATAATGACATTTCTATTTTTACAATCGGAGAATATCGTGCATGCCCAAAATAATTTCGTACGTCGGTTTCCACCCCATGTATATGATAAAAACGCATCGCTAAACCTCAAATACCGGGATTATTATTTTGCAGGAGCGACAGACAGTATAGTATTTTTAGGTAACTATTCATCACCCCTTTCCATACTTGCACTTGACTATAACCTCAAGGTTTTGGGAAACTACAAAGTCACGCTTGATGATTATAAATTCCCTTTCCGGTCAACTCAAATCCGTATCGCTGCGCCTTATTTTTACCTAGCAGATGGTACAGTGCCCTGTATCTTTAAGGGTAAAATAAGTGACTGGAAAGCCACAATACTCACTACTAATGGCACTTATTTTTCCACATTTGTGCCCGTTGACACAACAAAAATCGCATTCCGTGGCAAAAGTTCAGAATCCGGAGAAAACATTTTAGGTACAATCGCTACCGGCCCTAACCACTATAATGTAAAGACAAGTCAAAAGTTACTTCAGAAACAAATAGATGGAATTTTTGATACTGATGGAATGCTGCATTATAACCCTAAATTGAAATCCCTGATATATCTGTATTACTACCGCAACCAATTTGTAGTAGCCGACCAAAACCTCAACCTCATTCGCCGAGGTAATACCATAGATACCACTTCCCATGCAAAAATCAGGATTTCTGAGCTTCACAATGGGGACAGAAAATTATCGGCACCGCCAAACTTTGCGAATAAATTCAGTGCAACGGCCGGTAATCATCTTTATGTAAATTCTGGACTTCGCGGACGCTTTGAATCTGCAGTGCAATGGAAGGAAACAGCGGTAATTGATGTATATGACATTGCGAAAAAAACATATTCCTACAGCCTGCCTGTTTATCCTGTTAATAACGAAAAACTCCATGCTATTTATGCCACAGAAAAGCGATTATTTTTTCTGATCGACAATGCTATTGTTGCCTATACTTTAAATGAAGAGAACCAACCAAGACACTAATGTAAAATACAGAACCAGGAATAAGATCGAACACCTGTAGAAAAAAGTAGATCAATTCATTCAATCTTAATTTTATTTTTATGAAAAATTTTAAAGTGCTTCTAACAGCCGGAGTCCTGATGGCTGCCGTAGGCGGCGCCTTTGCAACGAATGCATCTAAAAATGCAGAGGATGCAAAATTCACCCAGTTCACGGGCTACATCTTTCAAAGTGGCCATTGCGTTGAAAAAAATGCAAAATGCCAGAATGTCAACACCGGTATACTTTGTACCGAAACAGCAACCGGGGGCGCACAGGTTTTCAGAATGACTGCTACGGATGTCTGTACGCAGCAATTATGGAGATTGCCTTAGTAATCTCAAAAAGCGATGCAGTTCCTGTTAGGAACTGCATTTCTTTTTAAAACTGATTCTTCATCCAGCCTGGTACCGGATCATTTTTAAGAAAATAATCCAGCCATTGTTCGAGCCGTATTGTGAAATCTTCCTGATTTTTTCTATCCATCAGCACGTGGCCTTCATCAGGATATATAAGCATGATCTCAGGTTTGGCTAACCGCCTAAGGGCAAGGTACAGTTCTATGGACTGTTTTACATCCACCTGCCCATCCTTTTCTCCCGAAAACAACAGCAATGGCGTGTTTATCTCTTCAGCCTGATATATTGTTGAGTTCCTCTGGTAGCCTTGTTGATCCTGGTATAATGATTTGCCCATACGCCACTGTTGGGTTTCAAAACGCCATATATTGGGCTGGGCACCATTATCACTGATATCAAGGTACGCACTGGCCATATCTGTAATTGCAGCACCGGCGATTATAGTTGTGAAAATGTTGGTTTGGGTAGCGGTAAAGGCCGCTTCATACCCGCCAAATGAATGACCAAATAACGCAATTTTAACAGGGTTAATACCTTGTATACCCATTACTGAATTAGTTGCTGAAATTATACAATCAGCAGCACTCTTCCCTACATCGCCTAGCTGGTACGAAATGTCCGGGCATAACACAAAATAGCCTCTTGAAGTAAGATTGGTAATATTGAATCCTATATAATTTTGAAGGGTGGGGTTTACATAATCATGTATGCCATTACTCAGTTCTTCATAGATATACACCACTAAGGGATATTTTTTATCAGGGTCAAAATTCGCGGGATAATACAACCCTGCCTGGAGATGGATATTTTTAGAATTTACATAACTAACCACTTTGGAACAGCCCCAATGAAACTTATCGTGCTGTCTGTTGCTTCTGTAGATAACCTGCTCTTTTCCATTTGGTACGGCGGCAACTATTGTCGGTGGTGCATCAAAGTCCTGTTCTACAAAATAGCGTATAGCATTTTTTGTGCTGTATATTAACTGCGCAAGGTTTTTATCCTTGAGTACCATCGGAAGGGGTTTGCCTTTCCATATGTAGTATCCATACTTTTTAGTTTCCACATCCAATGACCGGAGTATATATTCCTGCTTAAGGTCAATCTGGGGAAATATCATTCCGTCAAAATTAGTTGTATACTCAGGCTTATCTGAGGGATTAACAAAACGAAATATCCTTTTATTTTTTCTGCCTTTGGTAATCCGCTCCGCTAGGAAGTTATCCAAATTTACCTGCCACATATCAAATCCGTCATTGATTATCAACTTTTGATCTCCGGATGACCAACCGACAAGATCCACTACAAATTTCCCTACAGATAGTACTGGCCGACTCTTAATGGATGCCGAAATAATTTCAGAAATATTTACGTGACGTCCGCTGTCAATTGTATAAATCCACCAGCTGTCATCCTTTAGGTAGGCTATATATTTACCGGCGGGTGACGCTGTTATTTCAAACGGATCCGCACTCTGACCTTGCAATAATAATTTTGTCTGCAGCGATTTTAAATCTGTAATGTAATAATCCGTTTTGGGGTAATACGCAAAATTCGGCACCTTGCCCCAAGCATAGTAACTGATAGCACACTTCTGATCTCCTGAAAGAAACATACTGGGATACTCATTATTGGTCAGTTGCATACTTTCCCCCGTTGCAGGCTGCCACACCATTATCTTGGGTATATCTTCAGTCCTTCCATATAGCACCTCCTCGCTGTATGTCAATGCTGTACCGCCATTCCATATTTGAACATTATCCTCACTTACAGGTAAATTTTCCCGGCTTTTAATTGGGAAAAAGACTGTAGTACCATCATCTGAAATCCTGAATTTCGAGCTATCGCCTATGATATCCGTTTGCGTTCCGACAGGATGCTCGCTTGCCGCTATATTAAAATTTATAAGGCTATCCTGCGCCACCTTATATAGCGATAATTCAGTAGCATTTCCGCATTTAGTAACAAAAGCAAAGGAGTCTCCATTTGCCTGCCAGGCAAAACCCGTAACCATACAGCCGGAACTTCCCGAAATCCGCCTGGGTTTTAATACCGCCGTATCCTTAAGGCTGGTATAAAAAACATGATCAGGTGTACTATGCACCAGTTCTGTTCCGGCCGGGCTCAATGAGAAAGATTTTACACCTGGCTGCTTCCATTTTATTGTACTATCGGCATTAGATAGCGTAATTCCATTATTGGTTGTATAAATAATGTATTCCCCATTGACTGAGACGGCATATTGCAGCACATTATCAATTAGACGCGAAGCACCATTTTTAAGGTCGAGCACCAGTACCACCGCCTCGGGGAGCTGGCATACAAACCAGCGGTCGTGAATAAATTTTCCGTTATAAGCCTTAGGATATCCATAGGTTCTTGTAGCCGCCTTATTTTTCACAAACAAAGTGTCCGACAATCCCTTATATAAAACATTATAGCTTATCCATTCTCCTTTCTCCGAAGCATTCTGCATTTCAACTGTACTCCAAAGGCCATAATCTTTTTGCGAGAGTTCGCGTTTTTGTTGCGCCTGCCCATATAATGAGCAGGTCAATACAACAAAAAAAATTGTAACTATTTTATCATACTTTTCCATTAGTAACCCGGATTTTGTGGCGCCAGACCAGGGCTTATTATAAGCTCAGACTGCGGCAATGGCCATAGCATATCCGTAGTATTCCACCCGGGTTTTATGCCTGATAACGCAGCATCGAGCGTTCCGGTCCTTTGTAGGTCAAAAAAGCGCATTCCCATTTCAGTAAAGAATTCAAAACGTCTTTCCTGTACTACAGCAGCGGTGATTTCAGTAGCAGTAACAGCTGTTGTATTCCCAAGGCCTGCAGTATTCCTTATTTTATTTAAATCCTCTTTTGCACCGATAAGGTCACCCTGTATTGCCCTTGCCTCTGAACGTATCAGGTACTGTTCGGCAAGGCGCAGTATAATGGAATATTCAGTTGTGGCACTTGTAGTATTATCCTGTTTATATTTATAGGCATGGTACCATAGTTCTGATCCCCCACCCGATCGCCCTTATCCAGTGTTCACGCCTTTGGTCATCCGGTTCAAATGCATTATACAGTTCAGGGCGCAGCGCGAGCCTTGTGGGCGGGCCGGCATTAAAAATAAAAGTGGCACCCTCCTGAGTATTGGCATAGCCGCCACCTGAGGAAAGCTGCCAGATGGTTGTGGTGCTTTCTTTCAGGAATAGCTTATCAAGATCGGTCTCCCAAGTATATATATCATCCGTATTGATGACCGCCGAAGCTGCGTTAGCTGCTTCTTCCCAACGCGCACTGTGTAGATACAGCCTTGCGAGAAGTGCTTGGGCTGCAAACTTATTGGGCCTGGCACGCTCTCCCGATATATAGCCACCCGGCAGCTTTTGTACCGCTACTTCAAGATCCGTGATACATAAACTGTAAATTTCGGCTGTAGCCTGTCGGGATGCCAAAATATTCTGCTGATAATCTGTGACTGTTATATAAGGGCAGGCGCCGAATATACCCGCCAGGTAGGAATGAAGGAAAGCCCTTATAAACAACGCCTCCCCTATTAGCTGGTCTTTGTCAGCCTGCTCAATACCTTGTGAATTTGTAACACCCTCAATTACAGCATTCGCTGCATAAATCTGATTATAAGCCCGGGTCCACATTTCCTGTATTGCGCCAATAGATGGTATCAGTGCATTATTGTAAAAAGGTTCAGAACCTGATATACCTGTCTCATAAGAGACAAGTTCATCAGTGTATGCACCCAACAGCACCGATAGCCCGGTTGATTGGCCCGATATCATACCATAGTCCCTCATTTGACTATAAATATCTTTTAAGGCTGCAGTCGCCGTTGTTTTATTTTCAAATACGGTCTGCCCTGTTAACTGGGAGGTAGGCTGTGACACGTCAACAAAATCATCGCAGGAAATAGCTACCACTAAAAGTGGCAGTATCAGCAGGACATACTTAAAGCATCGGAAAAGCCTATTGTAAAATGTATTTCTCATAACTCTATATTAAAATTTAATTTCGGTACCAAAGCTCACTATCCGCAACGGAGGCAGGTAATTAAAACTCCTGAATTCAGGGTCTCCATCCTTATAGGGCGTAATTGTCAGCAGGTTCTGCCCCTGAAGAAACAGCCTGCATTGCATCCCTTTAATCCTGGAAGGAAGTTCATAGGATACGGCAATATTTTTAAGCCTGATGTAGGATGCATCACTAACTGCTGCATCGCTACTCGCATAGCGATAATAGGCGTTAACCGCATCGCTGTTCACACCTGTGGTATAGACCTGGTTCTGCCCCATAGCCGTATTGGGCTGCCATCCACCTATTACGGAAGCTGGCTGGTTACCCATTGACCCGGGCTGCGAATACTGTGTTACTGCATTCCAATTAAGCTGTTTGACGAACTGAAAAAGAAAGTCAAGCTGAATGTGCTTGTAATGTAGCTGGTTGGAAAGCCCTCCATAATATTTAGGGCTGAAGTCACGCACGGTCTGGGCATCATCGGCAAATGATAAACTACCATCGCCATTAACATCGTCAAATTCATATACGCCTGTTTGTGGGTTTATGCCCTTATAATGGTAGAGCTTCTGGATATTAATGGATTCCCCTATTACATACTGGCTTCTGTACGTACTGTTTTCAAGCCCCGGAAAGGCGATCAGTTTGTTCTTGGGCAGGGTAATATTAAAACCGCTTGTCCATTCAAAATCCTTCTTTTGGACGTTTACGGTGCGCAATGTAAATTCGAGGCCTGTATTCTGTACCGTAGCCCCGAGGTTTGCCTGCATAGAGGTAAAGCCGGTAGCTGACGGTAAGGGTATCCCTATCAGCTGGTTTGATGAGCGGTTACGGTACCAGTTTGCCCCGGCGAATATCCTGTCCTTAAAAAAGCCCAACTCAATGGCAATTTCAATTTTGCGGTTACTCTCCCAGCTAAAATCAGGATTGTACAGCCTTGTGGGCTGAAGGCCAATAGTTCCGTCGTAAACAAGACCTGAAGACTGGTAAGTGTCAAGGTATTGGTAATCGCCAATCTGGTCATTACCCGTGATACCATAACTGCCGCGAAGCTTACCCAGGCTTAAAAAGCCAGCAGTTTCTTTAAACATTTTTTCCTCTGAAAACAGCCATGCCCCGCCAACAGCACCAAAATTTGCGAATTGACGGCCTGGCCCAAAGCGGCTTGAACCATCGCGTCGTCCTGTTAGATTGAGGAAATATCTGTTTCCATAGGCCAGGTTAACCCTACCATATGCAGCCTGGTATTTATAATTTATCTGATCGTTGTAATACGTGCTTAAATAATTGGCTGATACCAAATCATATATAAGGCTGTTGCTGCTGAATCCTGCCCCAAATTGCACCAGCCGGTCAGTAACCTGGTTTTGGAGAGTACTGCCAAGAAGGACATCCAATTTATAATTGTCTGTGGCATAATTCCAGTTTAACTGCGGCTCAATAATCCATGAATGCCTGTTTGTTGTATTAACGTTAACAGAGGAGACTTGGGGGCCAACACCGTAAGCAGGGTCATAGACCGTCGATGGATCGGTTTTTGTCTCATGGTTACGGAGGTCGGTAAACCCTGCACTGACCCGGGCAGTAAAATGCAACGGCAGGCGGTATGAAAATAAACCATTGGCTACAAGGTTGTTCGTCTTTGCCAGCGCTTTTGCTCCGAGTGCTGCTAAAGGGTTAGTCCATGTATTGCCTTCCCAATTTAAATTGCCCGCTGCATCGTACAGCGCCGGCGCATTTGGTGCAAGATTTCTTGAGATGCGTGTCAGGTCTATTGCCGGCTGGTTGTTATCCTGAAGGTCATAGCTGGCTGAAAATGCCGCCTTAAACTTTTTATCATCGCCTTCATGGTCAATGCTTACATGAACCCCGCCCTTTTTATAGTCAAAATTACCAGGAAATACAGTGCTCTGCTTATAGGTATTTCCGCTAATAAGAAAATGAGTCTGGGTTGATCCTCCGGAAACCCCGGCCTGCACATTGGTAATTAGTGCCGTGCCGCCTGTTAATTCTTTCTGCCAGTCCGTAGTACGGGTCTGGCTCCATTTGCCGTTCACATCATACGCATTTTCGGGATATTCTGTTATCCCGTCATTGGCAAAAGCCTGCCTGCGAATGGCAAGGTATTGCTGGGTATTAAGCAAGTTCATTTTTTTAGTAACCTGCCCTAAAGCACTACTTACGTTCAATGTGAATTTTGTCTCCCCTGTCTTTCCCTTTTTGGTGGTTATCAGGACAACCCCATTGGCTCCCCTTGACCCATATATGGCTGTAGCATCGGCATCCTTTAAAATTTCTATACTTTCAATATCATTCGGGTTAATAGTATTGATGGGGCTGGTTGGGTTCGGGAGTGTGGTCGAAGTCTGTGAATCCCCAATGGCATCCGAAGAGTATGGAACGCCATCAATAATATAAAGTGGTGCATTCCCACTACTCCGTAGGCTGTTAAGCCCCCTGATCCTGATATCAAAACCCCCACCAGGAACACCGGAAGTCTGTGTTACATCAACACCTGCCATACGCCCCTGCATCGTTGCTAGTACATTGGGTACAGGCTGCTTTTCGATATCCTTTGAGGTTATACGGGCAATACTGCCTGTGCTTTCCTTTTGTCTTACGGAATAGTATCCTGCATTGACCACTACTTCTTCAAGTTGCGTAGCATCTTCAGAAAGAACTACATTGATAACCGACTGATTCCCAGCAGCAATCTCAATGGTTCTAAATCCTGTAAAAGAAAATAAAAGGATCTCTCCCACGGAAGCTGTAATTGTATACCTGCCTTTTTCATCGGAAATATTCAAGACAGTGCTACCCTTCACGGCAATGGTTACCCCTGCCAAAGGCCCGACGGCATCAGAAATAACGCCACTGATTTTTTGCTCCTGCAAAAATAAGGTTGGCGCTGTGCTTGCAATGGCAGAAAAGGAACAAAGGTATACAGCTAAAAAAAGCGTATACCAAAGCCCCACCCTACCCTTGCAGAATAAAAAATAATTCATACATTGGTTAAGTTAAATGAAACGAAATGTTTTGTTAGCCGAGCCTCCTAGTCGTCCGCCAAGAAGATATAGGGGGCTTTTTTAATCTACAGAAGGTCAATGTAGTTGTCCCTTCATAGGCAATCGCAATAAATGCTTGATTTGGGAAAATAGCCCGAGACTCCCGACCACTAACTCAAAAGAAAATCAGTACCTCCCAGGCCTTAAAAGCATAATAAAGATTTTTTATCTCATAGGCAGCAACTATTGGTTCAACAATTACGTATATGCGAGACTATGAATATATGTGAAGTGCGCTAAGAATAAAGCTGAGAAAATTCCTTTAAAAGGAGGCGTGGGTACTCAACTTATTGCTTAGAGGATTTACTGGACTACCTGCGCGCGAATAAGTGAGCCCACGCCCTTTAAGACGTGAGCAATTACACCTATCATCTTGCGCGCTAAAAAAGTGTCCAGTTTTTCTAAGCAAGATTCAAAGCGAATGCTTCAAATATTTTAATTGAAGAATCGCAAAATTACATTTTTCAATGTATTCATTTTGACAAATATAGCAATTTATTTATTCGATACAAATATGTATCGAATAAATCAAACAATTTTATCAAATTTTACTACATGAGGAAGTATGACGCAGCAGAGCTAAAACTTTTAAATATTCAAATAGGTTGCGTGCTTAGATTAGCACGGCTACAAAAGTACCTTTCACAGGAGGACTTGGCCGCGTTGTTAGAATCAAATTCAACTATGATAGGAAGGGTTGAAAGAGCCAAGAATGTAAGCGCCTGGAATAAAATATTTTCTATTAGCCAAGAACTAGAGGTTGATTATAGTAGTCTCTTCATACTCATGAGCAAAGATCAACTATTATCAATTGTTGACGAATCGCTAAAGTTTGAAAATAAACTTACAGGAGAAAAAGCGATTTATTTTGATAAGCTCAAGGCAGAAATAGCGAAACAATATGATTTACTCAATAATGGAAAATTCAGGACAAAAACTTAAAAGAATAAAAGTAGATGCTTTATATGGCAAGAAAAAACACTTTAATGCCGCAGACAGGAATGAAAAAAATCACTTAAAGCTTGGCATTCCTTTAATAATCATTAATGTTTTAACGGGCTCTGTCTTGTTTTATGTTTTGACTGACGGTATTGAAAATTGGATTAAATTTGTTCCCTTAGTCCTTGCTTTCATAGCCGCCCTACTGAGTGGTTTTCAAACGTATATGAATTTTCAACAAAAGGTTGAAGGACATAGAAGAATTGGAAATCGATACTTAGCATCGATGAAAAAATGTGATCGTCTACAGGGATACTTTTTAGACCAATCGATTAACAATGGTGACTTTATGAATAAAATGGAGCAGATTGCACTTGAAATCGATGACATAAATCAAGAAGCTGAGGCATATCCAACTTCAAATACCGACTATCAGTTAGCAAAAAAAGGAATTGAATTAGGTGAGGAAAATTATACTGATTTAGAATTAAATATTTAATTATGGCCGTATCGATAGATAGCTATTTACGAAGTTTAGCTTCGGGTTATTACCTTAAAAATGATTCTGAAGAAATAAGAAAAATTAATTCTTCTATTGCTTCACTGCTTGCAAATCTTGATAAAGAACTTGGTATTCTTATCAAGCGCCGATTTATTTTTGGATCTTACGATAGAGATACGATTCTTCCAAGGAAGTATGATTCTAAATCTGATATTGATATTATGGTGGTTTTTAATCACACGGATTATGAAAGAACTCCAGATACATATCGAGGATGGTTAAAAAATTTTGCAGACAAATATTATAAAGACCGCTATGGTTCAGAGGTTGTTAAGTCTTTTCCCACTGTTGCGATAAGATTGAATAATATCAGCTATGACTTAGTGCCAGCTAAAGAAGAAATTTCATATTACAATTCTTCAGTTTATATTCCTGGAAATTTGGGCTGGAGAACCACAGATCCAAATGACGTAAAGCAAAAGCTTATTGACGCGAACACAAAATATAATCAGATAGTAAGACTATTAATAAGGATAATGAAGGCGTGGAATTGCTATAATAGTTTTCCATATGATTCTTATTTACTAGAATTACAAATTACTGGCATGAACTTCTATGGAGATAATGTTCAAACAGGTTTGTTTTATCTAGTAAATCAATTATCTGCAAATTGGAGTGATCCTCAGTCTAAAAAAGATAAAGTTACGAGCCTTCAGTACAATTTACGACAAGTCAAATCGTGTTTAGAAAACAATGATTTAGACGGCGCTAAACGTTGGTTACATAGGGTCTTACCGTATTAAAGCAGCAAGTTATTAGTCTGTATCAAAAATGAATTATATAATATGTATCTTGCTTTGCAGTATATAAAGCGAGTGCCGTCTTTCACGAAATAATAGGTATCTGTTTTACCCCTGTGAAAAAGTATCTAAACGATACACGCTAGTTTCCAATATTTTTTATCCAGAACTCATGACTACACAGGAAAAAGCTCTAAATGAAATCATATCTTATCGAAATCGATTAGAAGAAATTAAATATGAAGATATTAAAACGCTTATTAAGGAATCCATTCGTCATATACCAATTGCGTTAGCTAAATTACATAAAGGCGCGGCTATTGACAGGGTAAGATTAAACAAGGACAAACCTTTTTTTACCTCGCAAAAAGAACTGTCATACATTACGGACGAAAATATAATCGCTAACCATTTAAACGAATTTGGGAGAGCGAATAAACCCCATCAACCTCTGTTTTATGGTGCTCTCACAAGTGAGAAAATCAAAGAAAACAGGATGACTGCCTATGCAGAAACATCACTAATGTTAAGGGATAATAATGCAATCAATACCGAAGGGGAGCTATTCACATTGAGCAGATGGAGAACTAATGAAGAATTGATAGTACCTGAGATCGTTTTTAGTGTGGAGGCAATAAAAGAAAATCCTCAAACAGCGGCCTCTTTTCATAAACATTATCAAGCCTTAATGCAAGAGCCGATGAGAGAGCTGGCATTGAGGCAGCTAGAGCTTTTCAGTGAAGAGTTTGCCCGCAAGGCCCGTTCCCATCATGATTATAAAATTGCTGTAGCCTATGCCGATTTACTAATGAGTGAGGGTAATCATCCAGGTATTTTATATCCAAGCGTACAAACCGGACATCAAGGACAAAATATAGTATTGCGGCCTGATATTGTAGATAAACAACTGACGCTGACAAATGTTTCTACTCATAGGCTGCATAAAAATAAAATGAATGCAACTATGGCAAATTACTACCACGTAAAAGCTTTTGGTGTAAATAATTCTCATTTTGAATGGGACTTAGATGAATGTGATGAGCCAGCTTTAATAAAAATGTGGTCAGAGCATGTTGCCAATAAAGTATAATTTTGGATTTAGAACATTTTATCTTGATGCCCGACCCTTTACCGATAAAAAAAATTGAATCAAACCAAGCAAATATAATAAGTCAGAAGCAATAGATACTGACCATTAATTCTCAGTTCAAATGGAAAATCCTGTTCAAAATATAATTAGTGAACTAAATGCTTCACATCATCCTATTGAATTGGAAGTTAAGCCCGAACTTAATTCAAAACCTAATGATTGCCTAAATATTGTAAAAAGAAAAGTAGAAAGAGATGGTGGGAAAATGGTTCTTGGATGGCAAATTTGGAAAAATAAGTATTGGGTTGAGGCCGAATTTCATGCAGTTTGGGAAGATTTAAATTTAGAGCTACATGATATTTCACCAAAAATAATTCCGATAGATAAAATCTTATTTGTGGAAGATGAAAATCTCATATATGATGGAACTCAAAAAGAAAGTATTCGATTAAATTACTCAAACAATGAATTTGTCAATGTCTTATTTAAAATTTACGAAGCGATATTTAGATTTGATAATAAGGGTGAGCGAAAATTTTTATATGATTTAAGTCTTGTTTTAAATGATAATCAATTAGGGCATAAAATGTATCTCATAACCCTGAAACAAATTGTCGAATATATTTTAAAGTTAAATGGAGATCGAAATTCTAACTGCCCTTGTAAATCTGGAAAAAAATTTGATAACTGCCATGGGAAAGATTTAGATAGTAAAGTTTCTCAAGATATTTAACTACGGGTAACCGCTGCTAAAAAGATGCTCTCCATTAAAGTTACTTAAACTTTAGTTTCAGATACAGTTATTGCCATCCCATAAACTTTTTCCGAACATGCATTCTTTAACTCGTCTGAAGACCAAGCTAGCTTTCTGAAACTGTTTTAAGCCAATGCAATGCAGAAACTTTATTGTGCACCGCATTCAAAACCCGGAAGATCTTTCCCATACTAGACAAATAACTCCACATGTTTCAGAGACGATATTGAGAAGGATGCCTTCTATACCAATTCAGCAATCTCTAATTTTTGGACATTCTGTAAACCTCCCAGCAACATTTAAGGCTAATGCAGCAATTCCATTACCTAGTAGTGATAACAAAAAAGTAAGCGATAACTGGTTTAGAGCTGCTGGGCATGAAGATAAAAAGGCCATCAACTTAACTAGCATAAGTCTTTTTTAGATAAAGTAAGATTAAAATAATTAATAAAATTTCGTCAGATTCCACTACGAATTGTTACATGATTAGTTAATATTCGATTAAATTATTTTAGATTGCACCATTATTAAATCTCATGAAAAATAAGCTCAGCAATCTATATCATAGTGAAGTAGGCAGAATTCTGTCCTCAAAAAAAAGACAAAACGCATTAAATAATGTCAAAAATCTTCTTGAATTTGATGACTTGTGCGAAGTAACTGAGACCGTTTCGAAAGCTGTACTGCCTTTGAAATTCAGTGTCTATGGTAATTCTTTCCCTCAACTATTAGAAGATTTAGGGAAAGGTGAAATGCTTTTTAAGCCATTATCTTTAGAAAATGAATTTAAGTGGACATTCATTTCTATCCGAAAATTCTCAAAAAAAATATCACTGTTTTTGGTTTTAAAAAATAATTTTGAAAATTACTTTTTACTAGGAGATTATATGAGTGCAGAAAAAACACTCGAGACAATTTTAGTAGAGACGGGATATTCTATATGGTACATTGAGGCAAAATTTTTATTGTTAGAGTATCAGAATAAATCTGAAGAACAAAAACAATTTCTATCAAAAATTAATGAAACCAATAAGAATCTATTTGTTGGAACTCTGGCTCACTTTCTTTCTTTTCGTACTGAGCGGAATTTATCTGCTTATAAATATGATTATGATATAAAAAGCCTTTTCAATTTAAAAAGGAATGATGAAGAATATGATGTGAGGAACTATTATTCATTCAGATTAAATTATTTTGAAAACTTTAATATTGATAATTTTTCTACAATTGTCGTTTTTGAAAACTGCAATTCACTAATAGATAGGTATTTAACCACGAGAGATATTATTAAGGTACTATTTTTAAAAAAAGAATGGAACCAGTTTGCTTCAGCGAAAGCACTTTATTTATATAGAAAGGTAAACGACACAAACTTACTATCAATTATTAATGCCAGTAGTAAAAATATTATTACACCCAATTATTACAATAATGATTATCTAAGGATATTAGATTTATACTACTCGGGTTTCTATGAGGATGCTATTACTGAAATAATGTCTTTTATTCACCAGCAGCCTTCAAATTTCGACCTATTAATCATCTATATTAGATGTCACGTAAATTTAAAAAAACCAGTTTCAGAAATAGTTCCCAATAAAGATGCGTTAATAAATCAGATTACTTTGAAGATTTATGAGCTAATGAATAATGCTCAAAACAGAAGCGAGATTTTATATAATTTATACCAAATCAATAAAAACACCTTAAGCTTTGAAATATCTGCGGGTATAAATTCATTTCTCAAAAAGGAGCAGAATATCGGATCAAAGGACACATTTCGTCTTCTATCTCTAAACATGTTTGACCCATATTTTGCTAAATTCTTTACAAGCCCAGATGAGGGCATTACCTATTTAGTGAATGGTATGAAATACTTTCAAAGTTCAACTGCGATCAAAACATGGTTAGAGTATCTTAAAAATGAAAATCCAGATGAATCGACGGTAAGTAAGGAGATTTATGCTTTAAATAAAGCTAAGATATCTTTTATTAGCGAAAATTATCATGAATCAATAGATCAGTGGTATAATATTCTAGAGCAATTCAATGATAATATTCCTATTTTACAAACAGCGTTAAAATATCTGTTTAGTTGCTTATTGAAAGTAGATGATATTAATGAAGCTATTAAACTATATGTTAATCACTATATCGCAAATAACAATTCAATAATTAAAATTGATTCCAACAGTTTATTGTCGCTATTACGTTCGAGAAGATACACTAATGTTAGGAGATCTATTGACCTTCCGATTTTTGTCACGCTATGTTCAGAAGACGATTTGGAAAAAAGCTTTATTTTAGAGCAGTACTGTAAAATATATGGCAAAACTTTGCCCTCTGAATTATTCCAGGAAGATCTCGATGTCAATGCATTAAAAGTTGAGTTATTTCTTTTTAAAGTTTGCAGTTCTGAAGTTCTCAAGCATTCAATATATCTCAATAATACTGTTGATCGATTAAATGAAAGATTAATTTTAATTAATCATTTAAAAGAAATTTTCGAAGCAAACGAGAAGAAATATGTGGAAGAATTAAATTTAATAACAAATGAACTTATAATATATGAAGGAACATTAAAATTAGAAGAAAGTAAAATATATGCTAATGACCAAGCTATAATAACTTACGAACTAAAGGATATAGATGGATTATTTAATCGATTCAAGACGATTTACAACTTATCCTTACAAGACAAGAAAATTTTAATTATATCAGAGAAGTCGTTTGCAATCGTAAAGTTTGATGGCTCAGATAATTACAACAAGTCGGAAGTTAAGTATACGGAAAGTGCATTATTAGAAGTTTTCAGCGAATTATTTGATTCTATTTTAGATAAGTATTTATTTAGCAATTTTGGAATTGTGGCGTATTTAAGTACGCGCATCCGACATGGGGTATTACTAGGGGAATTAAGACCGGAACTGGAAAAGCAAAATCTAATTTTAAACAGGATCGGTGAAACGGATAAATATGAAGAAAACCGGTATTGGAATTACAGCTTACCGGAAAAAAAAAGATTAGAACTTCATCAGGTATTGTCAACATTTTCTTTTAAAATAGATTCTTTGATAGATGACATTATAAAAACCAAAATACAGATTAAAAAGGATGGCAAAAACGAGCTTGGTCTTTTCAATTACGAATTTGATAAATTGGAATTATCAGCATATATAACTCAAGTTAGTATCGATGTGGACACCAAAACATTTTGTCAAAGCTTAATTGACTTAATTTGGCAAAGAACAGATGCTAACCTTGAAGTTATTAGAGACTATATTGACACAACCATTAAAAATAAATTTTCTGAAGAATTAAATATCTTAGATACTAAATTAAGAGAAATATTAAATGTTGAAGAACTTCCTACAATCTATACCAATGTTGTCGAAAGTTCAACTGTAATTGAGAACAAGCTTAAGAAAATAAGTTCTTGGTTTAGAAGGTCTGGGTCGACTATAAATGATTTTGATGTCAACAAAATATTTGAAGTTGTATGGAATAATACCATGAAATGTTATCCGAAAGTTTTAGCGAACTGCTCGGTAAGCATTAACTTTAATCCGATAATCAAATCAAGTTACTATATTCATTTTACTGACTTATTCAGGATCTTGCTTGATAATATGTTCAAATATGGAAACATCATAAAAGGAAAAAAGGAATTTGAATTCTTCGCCTATGAAGAAGATGGGTACCTTAAATTAAAATTTATAAATAGAGTTGAGTCTCTGCCAACAGATCTCCCGTTTAAATACAGAGACAATCAACTAGTACTTGATACAAATAAATTACTGTCTGAAGGAAAATCTGGGATTTCAAAAGCAATTAAAATCGCAAAATACGATTTGGATAATGAAAAAAACTACATCGTTGTTGCGTCTGATGAATCAGAAAAATTTGAGGTAGTAGTATGTCTAAAAGTCGAAAATCTTTTGAAGTATGCTTAGAATTTTAATAGTAGAAGATAACCAAAAAAAGCTGGAGAAAATAAGAAAGTTTCTAGCTGATGAATTTTCAAACATTTTGATAAATGAAAAAATGTCATACAATTCAGCATCTAGAGAAATAGTTCTAAATTATAACAATTACGATTTAATATTGTTAGATATGAGTATGCAAACATATGATATATCTGATGATGAATCTGGTGGAGAGCCTGAGCCGCTTGCAGGAAAAAATATACTAAAGCAAATTTATTTGAGAAATATTCCTACAAAAGTAATTGTTGTCACAATGTACGAAAATTTTGTAGATGGCACGAGAATCAAACAGTTAGATGAGGAGTTAGCTCACGATTTTGCTGACAATTACTGCGGGTATATATTTTTTTCGCATATTAATACTGAGTGGGCAATAAAGTTAAAAGAATTAATTATTAAAATATGATAAATATACTTATTCTAGACGATTCGTCCGAAAAGTCAAATTCTATAAAAAGATTTTTAATTGAAGATTGTCATATATCTTCTGATAACATTAACGAGGGGAGATGTATCAAAGAAGGTCGGAAATTGTTATATGAAAATGACTATGACTTATTATTATTAGATCTAGTTATGCCTCGTGACATGGACTCCGAACCCAATGCTGATGAGAGCTTAAAATTTTTAGATGAGATTTATTACAATAGTAGTATACATATTCCAATACATATCATTGGCTTTTCTCAATTTGATGAACTTATAAATATACATCAAGACCGATTTGATGATAAATTGTGGCATTTGATTAATTTTAGTTATTCTAGTAATGCTTGGAAGGATAAGCTAAATTCAAAGGTTTGCTATATAACATCTCTAAAACAAAGATTCAAAGATTCAATTGAGTCTAAAAACAATTTCGACATTGCAATAATTTGTGCGTTAGAGATTCCTGAATTTAGGGAAATATTAGATTTAAATTGCTCATGGAAAAGATTTCATTTAGAAGATGATCCTTTGATATATCATGAAGGCGTAATAAATACTGTAAATGGCAATACATTAAAAGTCATAGCATGTTCAATCAATAAAATGGGAATGCAGGCTTCTTCAGCAGTAGCTACAAAGTTGGCGGTTAAGTTTAATATTAAATATTTATTCATGACAGGAATATGTGCTGGCGTTAGGAATAAGGATCTAGATTATGGAGACATCGTTATATGTGAAAATATAACAGATTACGGTTCGGGGAAAATGGTTGAGAATGAAGTAGGAGAATTAGTTTTAAGGCCTGAGCCTCATCAAATTCCAACTGACCCGAACTTATTAGCAAAGCTGAATAGCTTTCTACGAGAGGAAGACAAAATTTTGAGGATACAAACACAATATAGGGGAAAAAAACCTACAACATTATTGAAAGCTAAAATAGGGCCTACAACATCTGGATCGTATGTTGTGTCAAGTGAAAGTGTAGTTAATAATATTACTAGTTCAAATAGAAAATTACTTGGAATTGATATGGAGGGGTATGGCATGTATTTAGCATCACAATATTTTTCAAATACAAAAACATTAATGATAAAATCAATATGTGACTTTGGTGACAAACATAAAGCAGATGATTATCAACATTACGCCTCATTTACGAGTGCTAATTTTCTTTATTCTTTCATATTTAATATGCTGTAGTCTGTCCATTAAAAGTTCTATAAATATAAAAACCCATTATTCTGCGCAATGCTTATTAATGGCTGGATGTTCTCTTTATAGCGCTGGTATTCAAAACCAGACTTTGCCGATAAGGCCGGGAAAATCGTAAGGTATTCTTCGAGCAACTTATTTTTTGGATAGTAGCTGCTTATGATATCAAAAGCCTCCTTCTGTAATTTATAAAATTTGTCAAAATGTTGCTCGATACTGGGAAGTTTATCGCTTTTAAATGCGTTAAAACTTTTGTCGATAGGGATAAGATTCCAGATCAGGTCATGGGAGACAAAAGCATGGGGCACGAAATGATCCAGCGCATATTTATCGACCTGCAGTTTTGTATTGGTAAAGATACAATCCAATGTCCCTAATTCCTTAAAAACAATATCCCAGTAATTTTTCCTTTGATTAGCGAGCGTACCCCGAAAGGGCGGCTTGAATAATTTCCCGGGAATATCGGGAACATTGGGATTTCGGGATTGCAGGAATAAGGCGAGGTTCCAAAAACAAAAGTCTTTAATTAGTTTGGCGTTGGCTTGCAAATAAGTTATCCATTCCGGGTTAATTTCAATATGGTTGTCATGTAAAGCATATAATGACTGATTCTCAAAATATTGCGACTCCGTATAAATCCTTCTTTTGTAGTCGCCATCACTTTCGCCTGTAAATCTTGGAAACCATGGGGTTAAAAACCAATGGGGTACATTTTTATTGAAATGGTTAAGATGCCTGTGCGTTACAGGATTTGAGGAAGTTAAAAGCTTGTGTAATAAATCGCTTTTACCCATATCAATGGACATGTTTTCTTCTCTTGCGATAACTTCGATGGCGTCCTGTATCTGGTCCTGTTTACCAAAAGAAATATGAAAGTAGTTCACGGTGTACCATGCACCCGCTATCATCCTGGAAAACAATTCTTTTTTTTGAATGTTTGTACTCCCCTCTTCGAGTGCCTCCGTAAGGGCAAGCAACCAATAGAATTTATAGGTGGCCGAGGTATTTCCGAAAGTTGCAGCCAGTTTATTGACCGGAAGATTAAATAATGGAGGAAGATACATTTGTAAATAGAGTATTTATGCTAAAATAATTAAAAGATCAGCGTGGTTAAGCGTTTGAAAAATTATATTTCTGGAAGATCACCCAAATACTTATCAAGGTGCTCCCCTTGCTTAAAAGCCAGCTTACCAATGATCTTATTACTGATCGCATCATAATGAACCTCCACATAAAAGTCGTTGATACTGTACAACTGGTAATGTATTTTTTCAAAAAGTATATTATCGATATGCACGCCCTGCTCCCACACCGCCTGGTACTGGAGCACCTAGGAAAGCATTAAAAATTCAGTAAACTTCATAGTATAAAATAAATTATCCCGGACACAGTCCGCGACCGGGACCGCAGCGGCATCCTTTTCAAGGAAAAGATACAGCGGAGTGCCCGAACAGACGCCCCCGGAATAAAACGTATAAAAAGAAACGCGTAAAATAACAAAGCCCTTTAAAATGATCAAAGGGCTTATAAATAAATAGAAAGATTATTTCTTTCCTTCTTCGATAGAAACCTTACGGTATTCCTTAAACAGTTTCTCCAGCTCTAAAGTCGCTTTACGGGCACGTGCACCGGCAGCTTTGTTCCCTTGTGCAAATGATTCTGATTCTTTCTGGAATACTTCGATGGCTGCTGCTATCTTTTCGTTTAATTCGTTCATGTGTTTATTTATTAAATGAGCCTGCAAAAATAAACTTCTCAACCAATATTAAACCTGTTTTACAAAATAATAATGCCGCCCTAACAATCGCTCCGCAGGAACCACCGATTATAATTTACCAGCTTTAACGGTATTCCAAAGAACTATCGGGAAGCATCAATGATATTAAATGTACAGGAACCGCTGCCAACTGCGATTGAAAGGTGCCAACAGCCAATTTAACTTCATGAGTACTGAGTTCACACCTTATTAATAAGATTGTAGTCGGGCAGATCGATTTTCTTCGAATCGCGAAGGTACAGTTTTGAGAAGATCTTCCGTACTGAAGGCTTACCCGCCACGCGCATTGCGCCACGCAGGAAAGACAGGCCAAAGCGAGTATGTGGCCATAGGAGGCGAATTCCAATTTTAGGGAAACTCTGCCCTTCTGTTATAAGAGGCCTCATTATCCTACTGTAAGCCTGAAAGGCATCATTATAATGCTCAGCCCTTGCAATCTCACCAGCCAGCACATACCCGCCTACAATGGCAAGGGTAGTACCGACCCCTGAAAGTGGTGTGGGGCACCATGCCGCATCACCAGTAAGCACGGTCCGCCCTTTCGACCACCTTTTCATCCTTACCTGGCGGAGCACATCAAAATAGAAATCTTCCGTTTCAGCCATACCTTTGAGTATCCGTGGGAATTCCCATCCATCGTGCTCAAAATTCTTACGGATGAAATCCTTCTGTTGCTGTGTATTCCATTTGTTTTCGCCTTCCGGCTTTTTATGGATTCCCACATAAGCACGAAGTTTACCATCACTGCCCGGCTTTAGGGTCGCGCCCCTTCCGCCGACAGTGTTATACTGCCGCGCAAACTTACTATCCGACTTCTCGCCCGGTATAGCAAAGTATGCAATAGTAAGGTCCATATAGCGCTTCCTGTTTTCACCGGGGAATACCAATTCCCTTGTAGCGGAGCCTACCCCTTCTGCTACAATGACAATATCATACTGCTCACGTTTGCCGCTTGTAAAAGTCACCACCGCCCTGGAATCATTTTGTTCTATTGCAGCTATACTGTCGCCAAAACAGTAGATGGCACGTTCGCTGGCAGGGTTATAGATCAGCCGCGATAGATCGCCACGTAAAATTTCCATCTCTGCGGTTGGACCTTCGGCACCGATATCTTCGACTGCAAACCGTGCCAGCACGGTATCATCTTCATCTACCCAGTCGGTACCCTGTTCACTTGTATTCAATGCGAGTGCAGCCTCTTCGAGCCCCATCCGGCGTAGCACTTCACGCCCAAGGCCACGGACATCAACATTCTGACCACCATCACGAAAACTATCGGCTCTTTCCACTACCGTGACCTCAAATCCCTGTAGGGAAAGCCACCACGCAACCGTATTGCCTGCCACACTTGCGCCGGTAATCAGGATTTTTTTTTTGTTCATTGTATTATTATATTGATTGATATTGGGCTACGCTTTATTGCCCTTTTCGCTTAGCCGGAATTTTGCCGGTGAGGTCTTCGCCATCTTACTGAAGATACGTATGAAGTATTTATAATCATCATATCCCAAAGTTGCGGCGATCTCTTTAACACTTTGATTGGTATATACCAGAAGCCTCCGTGCTTCATATATAATTTCCTGCTGTATGAAATGGGTAGACGAAAGCCCAGTAACTGTCTTAAGGGTATCATTAAGGTAACTGACACTGATATTCATCTGATAAGCATACTGCGCCGGTTTTTTCCATGTTATACATTGTTCCTTTACTAATTGCTGGAACTGTCTTGTAATGGTTATTGCCCGTGGGGAATGGCTGGCGGCAGCTTCGCTATCCAAAGACTGAAAAAGGTTTACAATATAGTAAAACACTGCATTGAGAAGCGATTGCAAATATTGCATGCGGAACTCCCCTGATGTATTATTTTGGGAGCCCTGATATAAAAGAGCAAGAAGTTGTGACAAAACAGTTGTCTCATCCTGATTGAGTCTCTTGGTGACGATTTGCCTGAGCGCCTGTCCTAATTCATTCCTGGACTTTTGGTCAATGAGTTTTGCGTCAAATGCCATTACCCAACCCGATATATCCCTGTAGGATGTGCAATGGTGGATCTGGCCGGGATTGATAAGCAGTAATGATAGAGGTTCCATGCTTACAGGCTCAAAGTCTACATTAAAACTAAGAAAACCCCCGTCCAATATAAATAAAGTGTAGAAATCATGCCGGTGTGCATCACTACTTTGATCATCAAGCCCCTGATCCAGATAATCTGAAGACATCGGCGCAATGGCAATGCCATGCGCATGCTCAGTCATTTCCACCAATTGAATACCGGTCCCTTTTTTCATAGTAGTAGATAATTCCCATTCAGGAATATTTGCTCTACAAAATTAAAACTTATTAGTTGGCACATGGGCTATGAAAGGCGCAAAAAGGTGGACAAAAGGCATGTATAGCATCGTATTCCCTTTATACTGCATTTCCCTACACTTGATTATCACCTTCTCTTTGTTCCTCGTTTTTCCTTTTCATCTCCTGGATAAAGAATACTGCCGGTATACCGGTAACAGAAAAGAAGGCATTGGCAAACCGCTGGGTACTGCTGTAGCCCACTTCCTCTCCTAAAGCCTTGTTAGTATAGTTCAGCATCATCTTATCCTCCTTTAATTTGTCAATGAGGTAATTTATCTTCAGGTCGTTAATATATTCTGTAAAGCCCTTATCCCTATAATGGCGGATCACTTTGGAAAGGTATTTCGTATTGGAGTTAAAAGCCGCCGCGAGCTTTACCAAGGTCCACCCTACCTCCAAAAACCGTTTATCCCTCTCAAATTTGGCTAGTAATAATACAAGCTGTTGCGCAGCATCAGGGTTAAGGTCAGGGTATTCCGCCCGTACTTTTTCTACAGGCGGGGAAACTATGGCCAAAGCATCTTTCTGCATCAGCGCTTCAAACTTTTTACGGAATATCTTTTGATTGCTTATGTGCCTGTAAACAAGATAAAGAATGGTCAAAAACAAGGCTAGGATTGCCGACCCATAGATATAATCATTGTATTGCCTGCGGTCCAATAATAGTTCTATACGCTGCTTCTGTTCCAGGAGCTCTTTAGTATCGTATTCTTTATGAACCCTTCCGGACAAGTAAACAAATGTCTCCTCGATTATGCGGTCGGCCCTCAGTAATTTTTTAACGTAATGTAATTGTTGCTCCAGGTCTTTCTTATCCTGGTAATAGCGGATAAGGATCTCATAATTTTCACGCAGGTCGGGGCGCAGGAAGTTGGTATCCTCGAAACTTTTATCGACTTTTAAAAAGTAAGGCAGCGCACTGTGGAGGTCTCCCAGGGCCATGTAGCATTTCCCTAAGTAAAAATTCCCCACGGCCCCGTTGGCAAAATCTTTTTTACGGGCTATATAGGGCAATGCCTGATTGATATTATGTAGGGAGGCAGTGTAATCCCCTAGAAAATACTGGTTGATGCCTTCGGAATGGATAAAATAGGGCTCCATATCGTGTACACCAAGCCGCTTACCTTCACTAAGCCCTTGAGCGTTCATTCGCGCAGAAAGCCCATAATTCCCGATTTTATTATAACACAATCCCAGGGAGTGCAGGGAGTTCAGGTACCCCCTGTCGTCATGCCCTTCGAAATAGGCTGCGCATTCCTTAAGCAGGGATATCGCTTCATGGTAGAAGCCAAGATACTGTTTAATCTGCGCCATATTGTATTTAGTCTTATAGATAAGATATTGATCATTAGTGGTTGCAATTAGGCCATTCGCAATAAGGTAATTATCCAGTGCCTCCTTATGCTTTTTCTGCCCGTAGTAGGCTATGCCTTTTGTCAGGTAAGCCGAACCCTGCAATGCCCTGTTATGGGTAGCCTTTGCGGTCAGGACCATGCTGTCTGCATAATTGAGCTGCTGGCTCACAGGGGCATAGTACACATAATTTTTGTAACCGTTCACCAGCTCTTCTTCATTGTTCTCCCGTTTGGCCTTTTGCAGGAAGGCATCAAGGTAAACAGCCTGCCGCTTACTACCGGGGTCGCTGTTATCGATACAATCATACAGGTAGTCGTACGCATAATTTTGCAACGTGTCCGGCTCATCAATTTTGTGCTGTGCGATTGCTGAACCACCTGAACACAGGGAGCCCATAAGAATGTACTTTTTAAGCATAATAAAATGTGTTTATGCGTTAGTAAAGCCTGCATTGCCATTTTAAAAATATTTTTAAAACGATTTGGGGATTGCTATGCAGGCATACTACCAAATGTAATGGAAAGTTTGTAGTATCATTAAATCTTTAACAAAAACGTGCTATGGATTTCGCGGAAATCCATAGCATTTTTCATGGAAACCCACAGCTATTGTGTTGCACGGTGTTGGGACAGGCTATAGTTTTGGCCTTGAATTCAAAAGCGAAACATTTGGCATATGCCGGATACTGGTTCTGCTTACCCGGGTAAAATGAACTGACGAAAAAAGTAATCAGTCACATTTAACACATTTCTGACCATGAAAAATTTCTTACCTGGAACTGCACTGCTATGCTTTGCACTCCTTTCGTGTACCACTGAAGCTATCCAGAGTGGCGCAACTGAACAAACTTTAAATGCAAACCAGGCTTTTGTTAGCAGGCAGGGCCTGGGTGACGCCACCCCTGCCAATACCCAAAATCCCTATGACTTTGCGGGTGCAGCCCAAAACGAACTGCTTGACCTTTACCTTGATGGCAACTACAGCTACAGTTCTATTGAAGAGGTAAGTGAAAAGGTAGCACTACTGGCCGTCCAACACTATGCGCTGGACGGACAGGATACACCACCCACGATATCCCAAGAACAGATTGCGGCTATTCTAACAAACCCCAGCGGGGCGCTCGGCGCAATAGGGACAAGCCCTACCTTATCTGCTCCGGCGGCAACTGGCTTTTCAGAGTTTATGGTAACATTGGATGCTGCGCAGGACGCGACCTTTGAGGAACTGTATTCCCTGATTATTGCTTACGAGACGACGGTAATCAATAATCCGGACTACAGTTCGGCGGATAAGGAAGTAATCCTTACGTCAACCTCGATCGCACGCTATACGATTTATTACAGGAAGAAACGAAAAGACCGCGATTGGGATACTTCGGTTGGTAATATAGTAGCTGGTGCCAGCGGTGCCGAAGAGAATACCATTAGCGCGGTATCCATGGCAGTAGTTACCGGTATTAGTATTAATAACGGCATTACGCAGTAGCATGGGCTCTTTTTTAACGATCGAATCAAAAGTAGTAGCCGCTTCAAGCGTGCTGCTACTTATTGTTAACCTGGCAAGCCTTTATTTCATCATAGACCTGTACACTTATGATGAGATAACAGGCTATCTATACAATGGTGCCCTCAAAAGCTGCGGCACACGTGGCTTTGTATACCTGCTTTTTCCCGTAACGATGTCCAACCTCCTATTTATAGGAATAGCCCTTATCGTACGGTTCCTCAAGTAATAATGCCGTGTTAAAGCTATGATCAGTCCGAACAAACTAAACGAAAATAATGAAAGAAGCCCAATGCACCCCGCGGTATAGTAGCTACGGCCAGGGCTTGTATTTATATTATATAAAAACAGGAGTGCCGGAATCTATTTTAATGGACGCCTTTAACACCAGTGCGGTTCGTATTGTGCTGATAACCGAAGGCACAATCAAAATTGAATTTAGTACCGAACAGCGTACGCTGCACGCACAGGATATTCTTACTATCCCTGCCACTATAACAGCCAAAGCGAGTGGAAACCGTTATGGCCTTTACCTTTTGACCGCCAGCACACCTTTTTTGGTAGAGCATAGCCTGAAAAATCTTGGCAAAGATTCCTTCGGTTTTTTGGTTACAAATGCAGCGGATGTAATACACCCGGGCATACAGGCTTACCACACGCTTACCGCATTATTGACACATCTGGGAACAATACTTACTAATGCTGATGCTTCCCCTTTTCAAAAGGAGAAAGTCACGCTCTGTTTTAACCTGCTGCTATTTGAACTCGCTGAACTTTACCACCCAAACTCGGGCGGGGTATCCAAAAGGGGTGGTCAGAGGGAAAAGTTAGTTTTGGGATTCCTGACACTGGTCGCGCAGCATAGCCGCGTGCAGCATGGTGTAAAATTTTACGCTGGCCGTCTCTACGTCACCCCCAATTACCTTAATAAAGTAGTCAGGGATATTACCGGCAGCACTTTAAAGCATTTTATAGAGGAAGCCTTATTATCCGAGGCGAAAAACCTTTTGCATGCAACTGAAGATACCGTCAGGGAGGTTTCAGAAACTCTCAACTTCAGCCACCCGGGATCATTCAGTACATTCTTTAAAAAACGGACAGGCATTTCACCCTCATCCTATCGGCGAAACAGGCCCGATGATACTGCCCGGGAGGGCAATGTTTACGGAGCCTTCTTTGTAGTCTGGGATAAAAAATCCGGTCAATAAATTTTATAGCGCCTTATATAGAACCGCAAAATAGATAATGTATGGCACAGAACTATACCCTGGAATGGCTTGACTCCCAAATTTCCATTGTACTCAGCCCACATAAGATGTATTTTCAGGATATCTCAAAAGATGAGCTACAGGCTATGTCTGAAAAGGCTACTATAGAAACTATCGCCATCCAATCGGAACTCAGGAACCAGGTTTTCTCACTGCATAAGGAAAACCAGATCAAGCTCCTGGTACGCAAATACCATTCGGCACTGATCATATTGCTGGATACCATTACTGAGCATCAAAAGCATCCGGCCTTTATCCAGGCTGACCTACTGAACATTGCGGCAACGCTGATCTCCTGCCTTGATGAATTGCTGACCTTTATTGAAAAGAGGTTCTCTAATTTCCTGAGCCTTGAAGAGCGTGTCCCTTCAACGTACCTGGCTGTTTCCTGCAATGAACTTAAGATTAAGCTGGACCGGTTGAAAAAGCGGCTAGTCGCCAATGTCGCAGATACGCGTTTTACAGACCTGGTATTGGGTAACCTGTATGGTTTTATCAATTCAAAAAAAAATGCACGCGTTACCTTCCGGGAAATGCTTTACCGCAAGGAACTCGTAAAAGAACTGGAACTTGTGGGGGAGAAAAAAAACCAAACGAGTGTCTATGCAGCCCTGCATGAGTTATTGGTTTACATGAATTTTAACAGCAGGAGTTATATCAATTATTTTACACAATGCATTGCCGATAAGATCAACCTGCTCCAGAATAAGGTTGAACGTATCGACAGCCTGAGTTTCCATTATAAGGAATTCCAGCAGATGCACAGCAACCAGAATATGGTGCTGTACCCGCACCATGACAACCTGAAAGAGGTCCTAAATAACTGGTTCAGCCAGGAGATCGCCTATCTTGAAAAGACATTGCACCTCGCGGTAAGCCCTCTGAGTGAACGCCGCGCGCCGGCGGCAGTACCTGTTAAAGATGAAAAAATAATATGTGACCTCTCAGCAGACCAGCTGGCTCTTATATTACGTGCAGCGGACGAGTCAAGGGTTGTGGTTGCTAAGTCGATGACCGAAGTTTTCAAGAGCATCGTACCGCACCTCTCCACTACCAGAAAAGAAACGCTATCCTATACGGCAGTGCGCAGTAAAGCCTATAATGCCGAAGACCGGGATAAAGAACTTGCGGTACTAGCACTGCAGCGCATGATCGAAAAGATAAAAGGGTATTGACTACTACCGTGAATAAACTAATGAGAAAGGGATGCACCGTTACCGGTGCATCCCTTTTTTTCATCCTCCTGAAAAAAATAATTTCTTCCTATTGTCCTAAAGTAGCGGGGGAACAAGGGGAACAGCGTGGGGGCACAAAAAATTTGTGCTTGTACCATTTTTGATTGATGGCTTCATTTGCCCAATAAAACTATCCGGTTAACCCCGGGTACAGCGAAAATGTTGAACGATAAAAGAAAAGATTATGCTGACAAACATTTCATGGGGCACTTACGTTACAGCCGTCGCCCTGTTACTCACAAGCTGGTACGCCTTTGTCGGATTCCGCTTTTACTTTACCGAAGTAAAAGGCCTGTTATCCGGAAAACACAAATTCAGGGTCACAGGCCCGAGATCCCTTACCATGGATGAACCGCCTTCACCAGAGGCCCAGGCACCTCCCATTGCACATGAGATCGACACCTCCGCTTTTGCTGTCGAAGACCCTACGTTCAATGATGTGGATGCGGTAGTTGAAAAACTCAAATCTACTATTGCCGACGCGGCCAAGCGCAGTGTCGTAAAAGAGGAACTGCTTACTTACCTGCAATTGGTGTTAGAAGAATTTCCCTCGGTAAAAAATTCCCCTTTCCGCGAGTCGGTCAGTGAATTTATCGCCTCAGAATGCAATAAAAATGACACCCTTACTGTGACCGCTGAAGAAGCGGATGCATTATGGGATTAAACCTGAAATAGCACAGGAAAGCCCTTGCCTGTCCCCTATGCGGCAGGACGTAATGTGACAGAAGGAAGCGGGCTACAAGGCAACGGCAAACCTGCGCTTTATTACCTATCAACTTAATTTAATGCATCATGAAAAAACACAATTCCTTCAATTATCCCAACCAAAAAGCAGCCATCTATATCCTGCTATTGTCAATCGTATTCCCCTGCACCTTATTAGCCCAGGATGGCCTTGCCGGAATCAATGAAGCTAACGACCAGGTGCGCAGCTACTTTGCAGCAGGCACCGACCTGATGTACGCTATTGGCGCCCTTGTGGGCCTTATCGGCGCGGTTAAAGTCTACCAAAAATGGAACTCCGGTGACCAGGATACCTCCAAAGTTGCCGCAGCGTGGTTCGGCAGCTGCATCTTCCTTGTTGTTGTAGCGACGATCATCCAGTCCTTCTTTGGTGTTTAAAAAGCTATGGAAAGCTTACTTAAGGAAAAACTATCGGCGCACATTGCCCATCATAATCCGGACCTCATGCTCAACCTGCAGGCGGACCATTCGGTAACAAAATACCTTGATGAAAAAATGAAAGGTATTATGCCAATGATAGCGCAATTAGTTGCTGAGGCAAAACCGCAGTATATCATTCAGGAACTGTGTTTGAAAGCCCTTACATCAGACCTGATACCCTCAAAATTCCATTATATCCGTTCGATAATTGAAGAAGATTTCAGTGACGATTTTGAGCGGCTGAAGGAAACAGGGATCCTGACGTTTGAGGTGGCCAACCTCATCACGATCTGTAATGCTACGGTTTTTAAAAGTTTAGGCTTTACGACGGACAATCTGGAGGACCGGCATCTTCGCTATGCGGTCATTGCAGAAATATATTACTATCTCCTGGGGTAATGCAATTGATGAAAGGGAACTATGAAAACAGGGTACTATGGCTTACAATATCTCAAAAAAACTCGAAGGCAATGTCCGCGCCATCCGTGTGGCGATGGATTTCCAAAAAGGCCAACCGCTCTCATCGGAAGACCTTGCCACCCTTCAAGGTTACGCAGGTTTTGGCGGTATTAAAGCCATCCTGTACCCATATGGCTCCGAGGAAGGCTGGCAGGCAAACGGGGCTACGAATGACGACCTAAAATTGTATCCCGATATCATGGCGTTGCACGACCTGTTGTAAGAGAACCATACGGAACAGGAATACAAAGCGATTGTAGCCTCCCTTAGAAATAGCGTACTAACCGCTTTCTATACCCCTGAAGTCATTCCCCGCACGATATACAATGTTTTAAAAGAAAGAGGGATAGCACCTAAAAGGCTTTATGAACCCTCGGCAGGTTCCGGTGTATTTATCAGCGAGGCAGTCCAGGCTTTCCCAAGCCTTGAACAGGTTGCGGCGGTTGAGAAGGACCGGCTCACCGGCCTGATACTTTCAGCACTTAACAGCACACTTCCGGTAAAAACAGCTACCCATATTAGCGGGTTGGAACAGGCACCGATAACCGACAATGGCACCTACGACCTTGTGGTAAGCAATATCCCTTTTGGTAACTTCCCTGTATTTGATGCATCGTTCCCCAGTAAAGACCTTTCAGGAAAAATCCACAATTATTTCTTCGCTAAGGGACTAGACAAACTGGCGGATGGCGGACTAATGGCCTATATTACAACCGATGCCTTTTTAAACAGCCCTTCCAACCAAGGTGCAAGGGAGTACCTTTTTAAGCATGCGGACCTGATCAGTGTGGCAGTAATGCCGGACAACCTGATGAAGGATACCGGAAATACAGAGGCGCCAAGCCATTTACTGATTGTCCAAAAGAATAACAGCAAGGAGAAATTAAGTTGGGAAGAAGATTTCCTAAATGAGGTCCGTGAAAAAGAAAATGAGTTTGGCAGGTACCCTTACAATTACTTACTGTCCATAAACGACCATGATGTGGTGATAGGAAACTCCCGCAAACCGGGAACCAACCAGTACGGGAGGGCTACCGAAGTTATATGGCAGGACGGGGACATCAACCAGATCGGGGAAAGCCTGCACGCCAGCCTTGCCCACCAGTTCCAGAACCGCTTTGATAGCGAGCTTTTCAAAAAAGCACAAGCCCAGGCTACAGCTGTTGGGCAACCGGCACCCTTACATCAAAAGCTGACTTACCTGCCCCTGCCGCAAAATAAGGCACAGGGTTCAGCGGTACAGCTCGGCTTGTTTGACCTGGCACCCGCAGAAAATAGTAACCGTGCTTCGGCCTACCTCAACAGTACTGACGAGGGTATCATCCGCAAGGAATCAGCCAGGCTAATTGGTACAGTCCGCAATACGGAGAACCCCGGCCATGAGAACATTGTCCTGTTGACCGCCAAACAACTTAAGGGAGAGCGGTACCTCTACAGGTTACATTCCAACCTTGGGGAAGTCAATAACCTATCGGTTAACTGGATGAACGCATCGCTGTTAGCGTATGAGATTAATGCGATCAACACGATGCTGAATGGTTTCGGGCAGGCCTTCAGGTTTGAGGGCGACCAGACGCTGGAAAGCCTGTTCCGCTTCCACGAAAAGGAAATCGGGCCCGTTACGGAACTGCTGCCTTTTTACAGGCAGGGCACTTTGGTGGTACACATGGGACAGGCAGGTAAACTGGACAACCCGGATCCTGAATTTAAACAGGCTGCGTTCCATCCCCTCGGCGGGAAGGGCGATATCAATTTTTATAGGAGTTATATCGCACTGCGTGACAACTACCTGCAATTGTCCGCCCACGAAATTGAAGGCAATGCGATCAGCAGCGGCGAAAGGGAAGCCCTGAACGGGCAATACGACCGCTTCGTATCAAGCTACGGTATGCTGAATAGCCCTGCCAACCGCAGGCGCATTACGGAAGACAGTGCTTTTGGTGTATCCCTGTTGGCATCGCTGGAGCGCAAAGAAGGCGAACACTATGTGAAATCTGACATACTCACCCATTCGGTCCAAAAATCGAAAGAACGTTTTGTTACGGATGACCCCATAGAAGCGCTTGCCCATAGCTTAAATGATACCGGCAGTGTACACCTTGACTTTATAAAAGTGGCTCTGGGTATCGATGAAATCGAAGCCATAAAACGCCTTGGTGATACCATTTACCTCAATCCGGGATCGGACGAATGGGAAACTGCAGACCAGTACCTCAGCGGAAACGTAGTGGAAAAACTCAATGTGGCAAGGGTACATCGTGAAAAAGCGCCCGGAAATTTACAATACGAGCGAAGCGTTACCGCATTGGAGCAAATACAGCCGGAACGCATCCCCTTTGAAATGCTGGACTTTAACCTCGGGGAGCGCTGGATACCCACCGATTATTACAGGCAGTATGCCACGGAACTTTTTGAAAAGGAAACGGATATCAGTTACTTTCCGTCACTGGACACCTTTAAGGTTGCAACGGCCCATAACATCAAAATCGACCGTGAATATGCGGTTACACCGCAAAATGGAAGGATCACCTACGGCTATACCATACTGGAACATGCCCTGGAAAATACGACCCCATTCTTTACCTATGAGGTATCGGTTGGAGGCGGTAAAACTGTCCGTGTCCCGGATAACGATGCGATACAACTGGCGCACCAAAAGATAGAGCAGATCAGGAGTGGGTTTGTGGACTGGCTAAAGGAATTACCTGATACAGACAAGAAATATATTGAGAACCTTTATAACGACACGTTCAACTGCTATGTGCTGCGCGAGTACGACGGCAGCCACCTGACCTTCCCAGGGCTGGATAAAAAAGCACTTGAGATCGATGACCTGTACAGTTCCCAGAAGAATGCGGCATGGCGCATTGTGCAGAACCGCGGTGCGCTGGTGGACCATGAGGTGGGGCTTGGAAAAACGCTTACCATGATCGTGGCAGCCCAGGAAATGAAACGGCTTAAGACCATCCATAAACCGATGATCATTGCCCTTAAAGCGAACGTGGACCAGATTGCAGAGACCTACCGCAAGGCCTACCCTGCGGCAAAAATACTGGCACCCGGGCAAAATGATTTTACCCCGGCGCAGCGGACCAGGCTGCTACACGAGATTAAGAATAATAATTGGGACTGTATTATCCTGACACATGACCAGTTTGGAAAAATCCCGCAATCTCCTGAGATACAGAAGCAAATTTTCCAGGAGGAGCTGGATAACATCGAGCGGGATCTGGATACCCTTCGGGAACTGGGTGGCGACATTTCCAAAAAGATGCTCAAGGGCCTTGAAATACGCAAGAATAACCTTGAGGGTAGCTTAAAGGGCATACTGCGCGATATTGAGGAAAAAAAAGACACAGGCATCAACTTTAAGGAAATGGGCATTGACCACCTGTTTGTGGACGAAAGCCATAAATTCAAGAACCTGACCTTTACGACAAGGCACAACCGCGTAGCAGGGCTTGGTACTACCGAGGGCAGCCAGAAAGCGCTGAACATGCTGTTCGCGGTGCGGACACTACAGCAGCGCTTTGACTCGGACCTTTGCGTTACCTTCTTATCAGGTACACCGATTTCTAACAGCCTTACGGAAATGTACCTCTTGTTCAAATACCTGCGCCCACGGGAAATGGAGCGCCAGCGCATTGAGAATTTTGACGGCTGGGCAGCAGTATTCGCCAAGAAAACTACTGACTTTGAATTTAGTGTTACCAATGAAATCGTTGCCAAGGAGCGCTTCAGGCATTTTATCAAAGTACCGGAGCTAGCAATGTTCTATAACGAGATCACGGATTATAAGACGGCGAAGCATATTAACCTTGACAAGCCTGAATTACAGGAGACCCTTGTGAATATAGCCCCGAGCGACGAGCAGAGGGAATTCATAAAAAACCTGATGGCTTTTGCCAAAACAGGGAATGCAGAATTAATAGGCCGCGCCAAGCTCACGCCAAAAGAAGACCTGGGACGTATGCTAATCGCCACCAATTATGCCAAGAAAATGGCAGCAGACCTACGCCTTATAGATGAAGATAAATATAGCGACCACCCCCATAATAAAGTGAATACAGCGGCGCGGAATATCGCATCGATCTATGAAGCTAGCACCCCGCATAAGGGCACGCAGATCGTTTTTTCAGATATCGGGACACCCAAGCCGGACAGCTTTAATATGTATGATGCGCTAAAGGATAAACTAGTCAGTGATTTTAATATCCCACCCAGCCAGGTGACCTACATCCATGACTGGACGGATCGGCGAAAGCCGGAATTGTTCCGGAAAATGAACAAAGGGGAAATCCGTATACTGATCGGGAGTACTGAAAAAGCAGGGACCGGCCTGAATGTGCAGGAGCGCGTTGTGGCGATGCACCATTTGGATATACCATGGCGGCCATCTGACCTGGGACAGCGCAATGGACGTGGCGGCAGGCAGGGCAATAAACTGGCAAAGGAACATTACGACAACAAAGTCCAGAATTTTATTTATGCCACGGAGCAGTCACTGGACAATTATAAGTTCAACCTGCTGAAAAACAAAGAAACGTTCATTGCACAGATGAAAAATTGCGAACTGAATGTACGCACCATTGATGAGGGGTCAATCGATGAAAAGAGCGGCATGAACTTCTCGGAATATATTGCCATCCTCTCGGGAGATACCTCGCTGCTGGAAAAAAGCAAATTGGAAAAGAAAGTAGCCGTAATGGAAAGCCTGAAGACCGTCCACTTCCGCGAAGCCAGCCGTACAAGGATCGGGTTGGAAAAAATGCAGAATAAAAGGTTCAGTACTGCAGCCACACTGGAAAAGCTGACCGATGATGCGGCCCACTATAAATCACTGCTGCAATACACACAGGACGGGGCTAAGGAAAACCCTGTAACCTTAAACGGTATTGCCACCTCCGATCCTGAAGCTATAGGAAGACATATTATCAGCCTGTATGAGGGATGGAAACCCCCGGAAGGACAAGCGGAGCAGAAGATCGGAAGCCTCTATGGGTTTGACCTTTTCATCCAGCGAAAATATGAAGCCTACGAAGAAAAAGGCAGCTATGAGTATCGGTATTCCAACAGCTTCTATGCGCAGCGGCAGGCAGACGGGATCAAGTATACCTATAATGACGGGCTGCCCAATATTGATAACTCTAAACTGGCGGCACGCCACTTCCTCAACGCCATTGACCGGGTGGACAGCCTCAAGGAAAAGTACGATTCAAAATTAAGAGAGCTGATAACCGAAATACCAAAACTGGAAAAGTTATTACAGAAATCTTTCGCGCAGGAAAATGAACTGCAGCAGATGAAAAATGAGCTTGCAGGCCTGGAACGGGAGATCACAATTAAAATCCAGGAAAGCCAACTCAAGCAACAGCAGGAACATCTCGGCAACGCTGGTGACGAGGGTACTGTTGAGATAAGCCATACGGTAGCAGCGGAACAAGAAGCAGCCGCACGCGGGCCCACGGTGCAGGAAGCAGTAAATGTAACCCAAACGGAACCGGAACGAATACGCAGCAAGATGCGATTATAACTTTAAAGTAAGCTACTATGTCAAACAGCGTTTACCAAGTCAATAAAGGGATCAATAAATCTATAGAATTCAAGGGGCTGAAAGCACAATATATATGGTATCTCGGTGGTGGCATCGCCGGATTGTTGGTAGGGTTTTCCGCAATGTACCTCATAGGCCTACCCTCCTTACTTTGCGTGGGAGTAATTCTCATAGCAGGCGCACTACTGGTAATGAAAGTGTATGGGATGAGCAATAAATATGGTGAGCATGGCCTGATGAAAGCCATGGCGCGAAAGCAGGTACCTAAAATTATCAAAATACGGGGCAGGCAGCTATTCCTTAAAAAATAAGCCATCAAACTATGTAACGACAATACTATGGAAAAGACAATTGAAAATATGTTTCCTATAATGGATGTGGAACATGACTGTATCATAAGCAAACAGGGAGATGTGACTATTGTATTTCGGGCCGACCTGCCTGAGATCTTTACGCTTTCCGACCAGGAATATGAAACCTTTCACCAGACGTGGGTAAAGGCCATTAAGATACTTCCAAAATTCAGCATATTCCATAAACAGGACTGGTTCCTGGACAGCAGCTACACGGCTGATTTTACTAAGGAAGATACAAGTTTCCTTAGCCGCAGCAGCGAGCGTTTTTTTAACGAACGTCCTTTTTTAGAGCACAGTTGCTACATTATGCTGACTAAAAAGCCGGCAGGCCGAAAGACGTCAACATCGCTTTTCTCCAGCCTGCTGCGTACTACCGTAGTACCGGAAGAAACGCTCAAGCCACAGCTACTACAGGAATTTCTGGACAGTGCAGGCCAGTTCCAGAGAATACTGGAAGACAGTGGTTTTGTAAAACTTACGCGGTTAAAAGAAGAAGAACTGAAAAGCCAGAGCCACAAGCTTGGTCTTATTGAGCGCTACTGCTACTTGGCAGAGAAGGATGATAACCTTATTATTAACGACCTCAAATTCGATGAGGGCTTGCGGGTCGGTGACAAATATTGCCAACTGTATACCCTTGCAGATGCTGAAGACCTGCCGGCGCTATGCGGCAGCCGTATCAACTACGATAAATATTCTACGGACAAAACTAAATTCAGCGTGGGATTTGCATCTACACTGGGCCAGTTGCTTTCGTGCAACCATATTTATAACCAGTATGTATTTATTGAAGATGCCCAAAAGACACTCCAAAAACTGGAAAGTAAAAGGCTGCGCCTGCAATCGCTATCGGCCTACAGCCGTGAGAATACGATTTCCAGGGATGCCACCAACGATTTTCTCAATGAGGCGATTGGGCAACAACGTTTACCGGTTAAGGCACATTTCAATGTACTGGCATGGACGGATACTAAAGAGGAACTTAAAGATTTGAAGAACATGATCTCCTCGGCTATTGCACAAATGGATGCCGTAGCCAAGCAGGAAACCGTAGGCGCCCCGCAGATCTATTGGGCAGGCATACCCGGTAATGCAGCTGATTTTCCAATGAACGACACCTTTGATACGTTTGCACAGCAGGCTACCTGTTTCTTCAATTTAGAGACCGGCTACCGTTCTTCTATAAGCCCATTCGGCATCCGTTTGGGGGACCGCCTGACCGGAAAGCCGGTACACGTCGATATTAGTGATGAACCCATGGCAACGGGAATTATTACCAACCGGAATAAATTCATTTTGGGGCCGTCAGGCAGTGGGAAGTCTTTTTTCACGAATCATATGGAACGGAGCTATTATGAGCAAAACGCGCACATCGTACTTGTGGATGTAGGCCATAGCTATAAAGGGTTATGCGATATGGTAAATGGCTATTACTTCACGTACACCACCGAAAATCCTATCCGTTTCAACCCTTTTTTTATCGGGGAGGGCGACGCATTGGATACCGAAAAAAAAGAAAGTATTAAAACATTACTGCTGGCCCTGTGGAAGAAGGATGATGAGTCGTTCCGTCGAAGTGAGTATGTAGCCTTATCTAATGTCATCGCGGGCTACTACAGCAACCTTGAGGCTAAAGATGACGTATTCCCGGGCTTCAATAGTTTTTATGAATTCCTGCGCGATGAATATATTCAGGTACTTAAGGATGACCATGTAAAGGAACGGGACTTTGATATTGACAATTTCCTGTATGTGCTGCGCCCCTATTATGAAGGAGGTGAATTTGACTACCTGCTGAACGCGACGGAAAACCTTGACCTGCTGCAGGAGCGCTTTATCGTCTTTGAACTGGATAATATTAAGGACCACCCCATACTGTTTCCGGTGGTTACGATCATAATTATGGAAGTCTTCATCAACAAGATGCGCAAGATGAAAGGCATCCGAAAAACGATACTGATCGAGGAGGCCTGGAAAGCCTTAATGAAGGAAGGTTTCGCAGAATATATAAAATATTTATTTAAAACGGTCAGGAAATTCTTTGGCGAGGCTATAGTGGTTACCCAGGATATTGAAGATATTATATCCTCCCCTGTGGTAAAACAGGCCATTGTGAATAACAGTGACTGTAAAATACTCTTAGACCAGTCAAAGTACCAAAACAAATTCGACCAGATTCAGGAACTGCTTGGCCTTACCGATAAGGAAAAAGCCCTTGTGCTGTCGATGAATAAGGCTAATGACCCTTCCAGGAAATACAAAGAAGTTTTCATATCCCTCGGCGGCACACAGTCAAAGGTCTACCGTACCGAAGTATCGTTGGAAGAATATCTGGTCTACACAACGGAAGAAACGGAAAAAGTCAAGGTGCAGGCCTATGCCAAAAAATTTGATGGCGACATTAAAAAGGGCATTGCGGCACTGGCTAATGATATACGTAACGGAATCTAAAACATACTACCATGAAACTGAAAACTAAAATCACGCTTTTGCTTCTTTGCTTTTTACTGGCTACGCCGCCGGTACTGCCTGCCATACCTGCAAGCTCAACTACGACGGCTGCTATACCGCTGGTCAATATCATTAAGGAAGCCATTAAAAAAGTCATCAAAGCCATCGACCTTCGAATCCAGCGCTTGCAGAACAAGACGATCTGGCTGCAGAATGCCCAGAAGAAACTCGAAAATACGTTGTCAAAGCTAAAGCTGGATGAAATATCGGAATGGACTGAAAAACAGAAGGAACTCTATAAAGAGTATTATGATGAATTGATGAAGGTGAAAACAGTCATCACGTACTATAAACGCATCAGGGACATTACCGATAAGCAGGTGCGTCTGGTGGATGAGTATCAGAGGGCCTGGGAACTTTTGAGGCAGGATGATCATTTCAATGAAGGCGAGTTGCAGTATATGGATAAAGTCTATTCAGGGATACTGGACGAGAGCATCAAAAATATTGACCTGATTTTTATGATTCTGGATTCCTTTACAACACAGATGAGCGATGCAAAAAGGCTGGAACTCATTAATGCAGCGGCGGATCAGATCGATGGCAACTACGACGACCTGAAACTCTTTAACAAGCAAAATATGTTATTGAGCCTCCAGAGGGCTAAAGATATTAATGATGCCAATGCAGTGAAAAAGATATATGGTTTACCCTAAAGCGAATAGTATGTCAGAATTAACAGCTAATAATCTTTTTGAATTATTCGATGCCAAAGGATATACGGGCCTTACACGGTTCTATTCCCCATCATTTGAGTTCACAGATACCATTAAGGCTGGTTTGCAGCGGGTACAGCAGGAATTTGCCGGTCAGATTGGCATAAGCACTTTCAGTTTGTCTTCCTACCCAGTTTGGGAGCGGCAGGGCGCTCCCTATGTATCCAGTTATGTTTTGTGCAGCTATAAAGATGAAAAAATTAGCGTCAGGCTTTTAGACCTGAGCTATAACAGGGGTACGCATAATGGTGAAATATCCAGGCAACTTCTAAATGAACCGGAACCTGGCGATATTCCTGACAAACAGCATTTGAGCGATACACTCAGGAATTTATCTACACAAAATAGCGAAACAAGAAAAAGAAATATTAAAAGATATAAGTTATGAAAGCATTTTTCTATAAATGTATTGCCATGATGGCCTTTAGCGTTGCCCATGACTGTACAATATTACGGACTACTTTAAACAAAGAAAGATGAAAAAACTATTAATATACTGCCTGCTGACCGGTCTATTATCAGGTAGCCTGCAGGCACAGAACAAGCAGGCTAAAGTACTGCTGGAACAAATTGCCGCCCTACACATTTATATAGGCTATGTACAGGATGGCTATAGTACAGTTAAAAATGGGCTGGACGTTATCGGGGATTTTAAACGCGGTGAACTCAACCTGCATGCCGGTTATTTCAGCTCCCTGAGGATGGTTAACCCAGCGGTTAAAGAGTACATAAAGGTTGCTGAAATCATTGCCCTACAGGCTAAAATACTGCAGAGCTCTAACAATACCCGGAATTTATTACAACAGGATGCTGACCTTTTTAATGGCAATGAGCTGGCATACGTGGGGAAGGTCTACGACAAGCTGCTGGAAGACTGCGAACGTATTCTCAATGATCTGGAACCAGTGGTTACCGACGGCCAATTGGAGATGAAAGACGACGAGCGCATGGAACGCATTGATATGCTCCATGCGAATATGACGGACAACTATATTTTTTGTAAGCGTTTCGGCAATAGCACCAAAGTACTCGCCGTATCAAGGATTAAAGAAGAGATGGATATACAAAACGCCCGTGCATTGCGCGGCATAAACGACTGAAATTATGAAAAAGCTATGTATACTACTACTACTGCTGACAATCTCTTTATCCTGCCCAAGTACGGGATATGCACAAGCCCAGGAATTGCAGCAACTGGCGCTCAACATCGAAAAGCTGGCGCAGTTCCGACAGATCCTGAAGGATATGAAAAAAGGTTATGAAATACTGACTCAAGGCTATAATACCGTAAAGGACCTCACGGAAGGGAACTTCAGCCTCCATAAAACATTCCTGGATGCTCTTCTTGAAGTTAGCCCTACGGTAAGGAATTATAAAAAAGTTGCTGAAATCGTTGAATACCAAATACAGTTGGTGCATGAATATTCGACTGCGCTGAACCGTTTCAGGGATAGCGGTGATTTTAATGATGAAGAACTGGGCTACCTGGAACGGGTCTACGATAACCTCTTTAACCAGAGCCTGCGTAACCTCGATGAACTTACTGTTGTAATTACTGCCGGGGAACTGCGCATGTCGGACAGTGAACGCCTTGAAGCCATTGATAAAATCCATGCTGATATGCAGGACAAGCTGCTATTCTTAAGGGACTTCAATAATAACACTTCAGTGCTTGCGGTACAGCGCGCCAAAGAGCGCAACGAAGTAAATACAATGCGCAGCATTTACAGGGTAAACAACTAAAACATTACTACTATGAAAAGGATAAGCAAGGCTGTAATCCTTACAGCCGCAGGGCTGGTACTGCCCTATTCTGCAAACTCTCAGGCCCTTGGAGATGAAATGAACAGCCTTCACGGCGTCCTTGAGCAACTCTATGATGAGATGATGCCTTTATGTAGTAACCTGCTCGGTGTTGGACAGGGAATTGCAGGGTTTGCTGCCCTTTGGTACATCGCCTCAAGGGTTTGGCGGCACCTTGCAAATGCCGAACCCATAGATTTCTATCCGCTGTTCCGACCTTTCGTTATTGGTTTCTGCATTATGATATTCCCATCCGTACTGGCTATGATCAACGGCATCATGAAGCCGACAGTCACTGCTACCGCAGCCATGGTGGAAGGCTCTAACAAAGCCATAGAAGTATTGCTCCAAAAGAAGGAAGAAGCTATAAAAACAACCGATGTATGGCAAATGTATGTTGGGGAAGACGGTAGCGGTGACGAGGACCGCTGGTACAAATATACACATGACGGCGATGACCCCGATGACCAGGGAATTATATCGGGCATAGGGACTTCTATCAAATTCGCTATGGCAAAGGCGGCCTATAACTTCCAGAATTCTGTAAAAGAATGGATGAGTGAAGTACTCAGGGTCTTGTTTGAAGCTGCCTCACTGTGTATCGATACCCTGCGAACCTTCCAGCTTGTAGTACTTTCGATTCTTGGGCCATTGGTATTCGGGCTATCTGTATTCGACGGTTTCCAGCATACCCTCACTGCCTGGTTGGCGCGCTATATCAATATATATCTATGGCTGCCGGTGGCCAATATCTTCGGCAGTATCATTGGCAAGATACAGGAAAAGATGCTGATGCTCGATATCGAGCAGGTAAACGATTACGGCGATACATTTTTCAGTAAGACCGATATGGCCTATCTCGCTTTTATGATCATTGGTATCATAGGTTATTTTACGGTTCCTTCGGTTGCCAACTACATTGTACAGGCCGGCGGCAGCGGATTAAGCCAAAAAGTAACGAGCCTATTCAATAGTGGCAGTTCTTCGGCAATACATTATGGCCAAGCTGGAGGCGGGGCTTTTGCGGAGCGTATGGGCCGTGGCCTTGTAAATATGGCCCACGCACCCTCAGACATTATGGATGGTTACCAAAACGGCGGTCAGGAAAAGTCCGGCGGGCACCAGCACGACAAATTGAAAGGCAACTCCTAACCTAAACTACAACCACTATGTTCACTAAAATGAAAAATATAGATACCGCATTCCGGCATGTACGGGGTTTTACAATGCTCATTATTGCGGCATGCGTACTACTGAGTGGCTTTGCGCTTTACAAAAGCTTTAGCCTTGTGGCCGGGATGCAGGAAAAAGTATACATCCTCGCTAATGGCAAAGCCCTCGAAGCCTATGCTTCCGACAGGAAAGATAACATACCTGTAGAGGCAAGAGACCATGTAAAGACGTTCCATAAACTTTTCTTTACCCTCGATCCCGATGAAAAGGTCATCCGCTTCAATGTCACCAAAGCACTCTACCTGGCCGATGACAGCGCAAAGCGGGTTTATGACGACCTGAAAGAGAACGATTATTATTCCGGTATCATTTCAGGAAATGTAAGCCAGACCATTGCAGTGGATAGTGTCCAGATAAGCATAAACGATTACCCATACCACTTCAGGTGCTATGCCACACAAAATATTATAAGGACGACAAGTATTGCCCACAGAAGCCTGATCACAGAGGGAAACCTGCGAAACGTTTCACGCAGCGACAACAACCCCATGGATTTTTGATTGAGCGTTGGAACACCATTGAAAACCGCGATTTAAGTACCGAAAACAGAAAGTAGACTATGAAAGCACTATTTAAAAAAAATAACGATAAGCCGGGCGAAAATAATGCGCCGGTTCCTAATGCTATAGCACGGCAGTTTGCCAAAGGATATTCATTTGTCCAGATGAAATGGGCAAAATGGATGGCAAGGAAAACCTCTAAATGGTCCAAAAGGAAACTAACCGCAACCCTTGTGTTTTTCTGCTTTGTAACAGGGGCCTACAGCACATACTTAATAGTATACAGCCTGCTAACACATGTCGAAGCAACAAGCTCAATAACTACAACCAAAATTTCGCGGCAGGCTGCTTTGTCTAAAACAATAGCACATAAAAGCGGGGCTGTTATCACCGATGAGGAAATGGATCGCATCATAGCATTCAGGCATTATCTGGACAGCCTTAAAACAACAGCAAGCGGAACTAAATCGTACGATAGTATTGTACAAAATTGTTCTGGGCTGCTGGATAGCTTAACTATAGTTGAAAATTATTATTACCGAAATCTTAAACATTAAAATCATGGAAGAGAAACCTAAATCAGCAAAACTGCTCAGGCAACGTAAGATGCTTTTGGTACTGCCCCTGCTTGTACTGCCTTTTATAACTATGGCATTCTGGGCGTTGGGAGGGGGCAAAATGGATACCGCAAACGCCAATGCGGTGAAGGAAGGATTTAACCTGACCTTGCCGGGCTCCAATCTAAAAGAAGGCACCGCCTTAGACAAGATGAATTATTATGAGAGGGCTGCGCTTGATTCCGCTAAACTTGAAGACCTGATAAAAAAAGACCCTAACTATTTATCGAAGGCCGCAAAGACAGATGCGGAAAAACCTTTACAGGATACCACATCCCAGGGAAGTAACGACGGCTTGAAAACCTCGGGGTACCGCAACCCTAATGAAGAGAGGGTGTACAGGAAATTAGAAGCCCTTCAAAAAGCAATGAACAAGCCAGCAACATCCCAGCGACATAATGTAGCATCCCGATACCCAAAGCCCGCTTCTGAGGATGCTGACGAAGATATTGCAAAATTGGAAGCGATGATGCAATCGATGAACCAGCCACAGGGAACCGATCCCGAAATGCAGCAACTTAACGGGATGCTTGAGAATATCCTCGACATCCAGCACCCGCAGAGGGCACAGGAAAAATTGAAAAAGGCCTCAGAGGCGCAACGCGGACAGGTTTTCGCGGTCGGCACCGGTACAGCGGAAGAAAGTGTATCCTCATTAAATGCATCCAATAGCAGTACGGCTTTAGCGGCGGGCCATTCAACACGAAACGGATTTTATTCTATTGAGGAGCCTTTATATGGCGATGTCCTTCAAAATGCGGTCCAGGCTGCTATCCATGAAACACAAACCGTAGTAAACGGCTCCACGGTAAAGCTAAGGCTGGCCTCAGATATCTTCATTAATGGGATTAAAGTCCCTAAAGATAATTTCCTGTTCGGTACTGCTTCCCTTAAAGGTGAAAGGCTTTCTATAACGATAAACAGCCTACGGTTTAATAATTCACTTTTTCCAGTGGAACTCTCGGTCTATGATATGGACGGCATGGAGGGCATTTATATTCCCGGTGCGATCAGCCGCGATGTGGGCAAAGCATCAGCTGATCGGTCAGTACAGACCTTAGGTGTGGCCACCCTCGACGATTCCTGGAGTGCGCAGGCGGCAGGTGCAGGTATCGAAGCTGCCAAAACCCTTTTCAGTAAGAAAATTAAACTGATCAAAGTGGTCGTCAAATCCGGTTACCAGGTGCTGCTGAAAGATGAAAAACAAAAAACTACCCACTAATTTTAATTATAGTATCATGAAAAATATCAAATTAATTGTAACAACCTGTTTCCTCCTGTTGATCAGTATGGCCTACCCGCAGCAAAATATCACGGGTACCGTCGTAAAGGCGGACTCTTTGTCAATCACCTGTACAAAGACTACAAGTGTCGTGTTCCCTTACGCTATTAAAAGTGTTGACAGGGGCAGCCTGGATATACTGGTCCAGAAAGCTAAAGGCTTTGAAAATGTATTACAGGTAAAAGCAGCTGTGGAATGCTTTACAGAAACGAACCTGACGGTAATAACCTCCGATGGAAAACTCTATTCTTTCTTGCTCAACTATAACGAGCAGCCTAAAGTTTTTAATATACAAGTTACTAAATCTGAAAATGGAGCCCCCGTAAATGCATTTTCATTTAATGGGGCCAATGCAGAAGAACTTAAACAATTTTCAACATTGGCTTTAGCGCACAGGAAAAAGTTAAGGGGTGTAAAAGATTACAAAAGTAGCATCAGATTCCGTCTTACTGGTTTATTCATTCATGAGGGGATTTTGTATTACAGGATAACTATTAAAAACGATTCCAATATTAACTATGATATTGAGCAACTGCGCTTCTTTATCCGTGACCAAAAAAAGGCAAAACGGACTGCGTCCCAGGAGATAGAGCTTACACCGGTCTATGTTGATAGACCTGTTACACAGGTGAAAGGTAATAGCCAAAATACTGTCGTTTATGCATTGCCCAAGTTCACCATCCCCGATAAGAAATACATGGCTATACAACTTATGGAAAAAAATGGGGGCCGGCACCTTGAACTTAAGGTAAAGAACAAAACTATCCTTAATTCGGTACTCCTTGAACCAATAAATGCCGGCAGCAATGATCATCAATAGTTTTGACACTGACGAACTTTTAAAAGCGATGACTTTACTGGCGGGCGAAGGGTTTGTGCTTGTGGCATTTCCTACTGATGAGGTATCAGATATAAGTAACCTGGCTTATTTTAAAACAGCCTACGAAGCTTCAGAGCATTGTTATGAGATGTCTACCGATGTTGACTTTTACAAAACCCTGCCCCTGCAAGAGGTAATCGACGACTTAAAGGCAGTAGCGCCATTTGGGATCGATACCACTCTTAACGAAGCCATCGAAATTTCAGGAATGGCTATGTTGTACCGTGGAAGCACAGAATATCAAAATACTAATTTAAACAATACGATCATGAACGAGAAAAATTTTGAGTACCTGGAAAAACAGGTAAAATTTACAGGATTCGGTGAAGAAATGAAAGATGACCTAAGGGCGAAGATTGAGCAGAAGCTCCCGGAATTTACCCTACAGCACACGTCACAATATGGCCAGGACGCAGCTGTCGCAACCTTAAACTTCAGGAAGTCTGACCAAACTGATATGTACTTCTTTAACTCTTACAAACTCAATGTAGAGAATGAGTATTCCAGGGAAAAGACCGAGCAGACCTTTTACATCAATTACGGGAATACCATGACGTTAAAGGAGGCCTACAACCTTATGCAGGGCCGCGCCGTCAATAAAGATCTCATAAATAGAGAAGGCGAGGGATATAATTCTTGGGTCCAAATGGACTTCAAAAATCCCGACGAGCGGGGTAACTATAAACTGAACCATTTTCACCAGAATTACGGCTACGACCTTGAAGCGGAACTTGCCAAGCATCCAATCATGGAATTATCGGACCAACAGCAAAAAGATCAATTGGTTGATTCCTTAAACAGGGGAAACAGGCAGGCGGTCACTTTTGAAAAGGATGGCAAGGAAGTTATGCACTTTGTGGAGGCTAATCCACAATTTAAGGCAGTGAATCTCTATGACGAACACATGAAAAGGCTTGACAACAGGCAGTCTAACGATCAAACGCAGTTGCAGGGTCAGAAATCTTCTGCTAACCAAAGCGCAAAACAGGGACAGGATGCTGAAGATGATGTAGGCGGCAAGCCGAAAAGGAAAAGCCAGGCCAAATCTATGAAATAACTGCAAGCCACTAAGCCATTGCTGAGTTTTACTAACGAAATGTTCCTACTCAGAAATGGCTTAGGTTATTAAAATCTGAACTACAGTAAAATATCCTGACTTCATACAAGCTCTATATCCAAATAAGCGGAAAAGAGACCAAATCAATTAACATGTAATGGAATTACAAAAGCCTTTTACGGACTTCTTTACAGCTATTGATAAAGACTATCGGATCAGTACAACACATATTGGTATCTACGCCGCTCTGTTACAGTTCTGGATCACAAAAGGGTTCGTAGTACCTGTGAGGGCATACCGTTACGAAATAATGGATATTGCTAAGATTTCAGCACCGTACACCTACCACAGGTGTATGAAAGAACTGAGCGAGTACGGATATATCGTGTACCTCCCTACACGCAAAAGGAATCAAAGGAGTACGATTTACTTCGCTAATCCTGTTTAGTAAAAGTGTAAAAGGTGTTTATGTAACTATTCAATTATTAAAAAAACTATCATGAGCGAAGGTATTACTAAAGACGATTTAAGGCAATTTGGCCTGCTATTAATGGATAACATAAAAGTAATAATTGGTAAAGCACCTGACAAGGATGATATACATCCTGACTGGTTAAAGAGCAGGGTAGTTAGAAAGCTGCTGGATATGTCGCCTGGAACGCTACAGAATTTGCGTATTACCGGAAAGGTACGGTATAAAAAGATCCTTGGCTCCTACTATTATAATAAAGCAGACTTACAGCGATTGTTTAACGAAGATAGTAAGAGTCATGAAAGCGGATAAACTATTGAAATATATATCATTCTACGAGCAGGATGAAAGATTAAATGTTTGGCACTTAGCATTGCTAGTCGCAATAATTTCGTTAGCGTATAAGCAAAAGCAGCACCAGACTATTAGAGTTAGCCGCAGCAAAATTATGAAATTGTCCCATGTAAATACTTTACCGACCTACCATAAATACTTTAAAGAACTACAGGATTTCGGATATATAAAATATATCCCTTCCTTCCATCCTGATTGCAGGAGTGAAATAGATTTATTAAAACGGTATTAACATAGGATTTATGTTAGTACCGTTTAATTTTTTATGGCTTTTCATTTAGTAGATATATTCTACTATTTAACGCACTTCTGCCCTGCTTTGCGGTCTTCAATGTCAAAATCATTTCCACAAGTAATGGCCTTGTTTTAATTGTTCTTGTTAAGAAAGAAGCACGGACAGAAAGACAGCTGCTTTACTTGCACAAATATTGTCCTGATCCATATTGTAACTATTTTAAACAGATTCAATCGTTTGGGTATACAAATTGTAGTCCCTACTACCACCCCCAGACTTTAGAAATGAAATAGTATAACCTAAAAATAATTAAAGATCATAGTTTAAGATTTCATAGTACATATAAATACTGTGAAATATCAAATTAGAGTGATATATAAACTAAATAACCACTTATTTTGTAAGCAAAAATGCTTACATTTGATGTATGGATATGCAATTTCATAAATATAAAGGAATACATCCCGGAGCGATAGTAGCACGTGAGCTAAAAAAAAGAGCACTTGCACAACGCCCTTTTGCCTAAGAAATAGGTACTGCACCTCAATCTTTTAACCAGATTATAAAAGCAAAAAGGCCTTTACCCTTATCAGCCGCTTTAAAAATAGAAAAAGCGCTTAGTTTGGAAGAAGGTGCATTAGCGGTACTACAAACCTATTATGACATTGAAATCCAAAAATTAAAAGATGCCACAATAACAAAGCCTAATATTACGCGCCTGAGAAAAAGCTTGTTCTGGGATACGGATATTGATGCAATTGACTGGGAGAAAAAGTCAAAGGCAGTCATTGAGCGGATATTTGAAAGGGGGAATATTACTGAAAAGAAAGTAATAATCCGGTTCTATGGAACTCCGAAAGTACGGAGTATCATCTCAAACCCCAGTACAAAGGCTAAGTTCACGAGAAGCCATAAGCCCTAACTATAACAACGCTTAATTATGCATTGGCAAACGGTAAACGAACTTCTTCGCAAGACCTTGGTATTACTTATGAATTCCACAGAATTTGATGAATTTCGCTTAGTAGGCGGCACTGCGCTCAGCCTGCAATTGGGGCACAGGTTATCGGTAGATATAGATCTTTTTACTGATGCCGACTACGGCTCCATTGATTTTAAAATCATTGAGGATTTTCTTGATGCTAATTTTGGGTATGTTGACAAAGGGTTTGGAACAATAACCGGAATGGGAAAGTCTTATTTAGTTGGAGAAGATCGTGAAAACACCGTAAAATTGGACCTCTTTTACACAACAGACCCATTTATGGAACCACCTTTACTAATCGAAGAAATAAGGATGGCAACTTTAGATGAGATTATAGCCATGAAAGTCGATGTTGTGCAACGTACAGGCCGCAAGAAAGACTTTTATGATCTGTATGATGTATTACCCCGATATAGTATAAAAGAGATGATTGCACTTCATAAAAGACGTTACCAGTATTCGCACGACGAGGCACTAATCCGCGAAATTTCAAAAATTTCACTGAAGCCGATGATGATTTTGATCCTGTTTGCCTGCGTGGTTATTATTGGGATTTTATTAAAGAAGACATTATTAGTGCAATCGACAATGAACAGCTCCCCAACGCCCAGGCACAGCCTTAAAATTAAGATGCCTAGCAAATTAGTAAGTTTAGTGAATATCAAACTCCTGCATTCAGCCAAGATTTTTAAAAGAATTACTTTTAGAAAAATTACAAAGATGTATCTGTAATCTAAGATTATTAGTACTTTTGCACTATATATCCATTGGATTATAACGATCATTTAAATTATTTAAGCTTCGTGCAGGAGCTTCCCACTACATAAAAAATTTATACCCTAAAAATGGGTGTATTTAAATCTTTGGCAAAATCGGGGGCAATCCAATTTTAAAAAAGTAAAAAGCTCAGTATTTGCAAGGGTTTTAGGGCTTAGGTTCGATTCTTGGCAAAACCTGGCTTAAGAGTAAGGAGGTGCGTAAACTCTTGGACATATCAACAGGCACGCTCCAATACCTAGGCATAAATGGTACTTCACCTTATAGCAAAATTGGAGGAATACTTTACTATAAATATTGCGATATCCTTAAACTGATAAGCGATAAAAAAAGAGGTCAGATGACACCCGAAAACCAATTTCAAATATGAGGTATTTCTGTGAAGAAATCACTAAATCCTCTTTAAAATTACCGTTAAAATTCATGCGTGAGTTATTCTGTGCAAGAGTTAAAATTCAGGCACATCTAATTATTTTATAAGTATTTACGAGTAGGTTGTCGGACTACTACTCCTACTCAAACAACAAATTAAACGCCCTGTAACTATTTATTATTTATAAATTTTTAATGAAGACCAGGCTGTAAAAAATATCCAACGCGACCATCAGGAGCGCCTGCTACCCTACTGGGAGCGTTTGAAGAAGCAAGGCGTGCCGAAAAAAAGAACCCAGCCGGAACAAAACCCTAACTTTCTGAAAAGCATATCTAATCTTATCTAAATAACTTTAGTCCCTTTAAAAAAGAATATCTAATGCCCAACTATAAAAGGAGACTTCGTATCCCCTACCCGCTTATAAATGCTTTTTGCTCGTAACTGCTCAGGTACAACATAAAACTGCGAAGTGCATGGTATAAGAGTTTCTAAAATCGAATAGCTGTTGTAGGCACCATTTGGTATAGGAACGGGGGGAATTGGTATAATTTCCAAAACCAGCCTTATAAAAACGGGTATTTTGGCACTCATAATGACCAGAGTATCCAATTATGAGCAAAAAAATCATCACACTTCTTCTCATTGCTGTATCCTGCCAGCTCTATGCACAGGAAACCTGGCAGCTCAGGCAGTGTATCGAATACGGCCTTGAACACAACCGTAATAATGCTATTTACACCAATCAGAAACGCGCCGCCGACGCACGCGCACGGGAAGCGCTGGCCGACTACCTGCCGCGCATCAGCCTGACCTCCACGCTCGACGACAATCTCAGGCTGCAGCAAACCGTGATACCGGCAGGGATATTCGGTGACCAGGACCTAAGGGTCAGCCTTACCAAGAAATTTGCCAGCAATGCCACGGCGCAGGTAGACCAGGTACTCTACGACCAGGCACTCCTTACCGGGCTTAGGGCGAACAAATACAACCGGCAGCAGGCAGCACTCAACCTCCAGCAATCCCGGGAGGCGATCATATACAACATTACCGCCGCCTACCTGGACATCTTTGTGTACCGCCAGCAGCTGGAACTCCTGCATTACAACCTTGAAACCTACCAGGGCCAGATAAATGTGCTCCAATTACAGGTGGACAAAGGCGTAACGCTACAAAAAGACCTGGATAAGGTACAGGTGGATTATAACAACACCCGCTCCCAGCAGCGTGTAGCCCAAAGCAACCTGGAACTGGCGCACAATGAGCTTAAATTCGAAATGGGCTACCCCTTTGATACCCCCTTAAAGGTGGATACCGCTGCACCCGCAAACCCTGCTATAAAAAAGGATGTAGCATTCTCCCCCGAAGCCCGTATCGATTACCGCCTGGCTGCGCTGGATGTGCGGTTGAAGGAACTACAGCAAAAGAGCATCCGTGCCGGGGCACTCCCTACCCTTTCTGCCTACGCACGTTATGGGGCCGTGGGGTTTGGCGACCACCTGGACCAGGCCTACCGCGATCTCAACCCTTTTTCGGCCGTAGGCCTAAAGCTGACCATACCACTGCTGGACTTTTACAGGCGCAACGCCCGCTACCGCCAGGCAGAGGTGGAGCGCCTCAATGCCGAGGAAAACCTTACCCTTTCCGAAGGGCGCTACAGGATGGAATTTGACAACGCACAGGCCAAGCTCCTACAGGCGCAGTCCAATGTGGAGAACGACCAGCGTAACGTTACCCTTGCCCAGTCTGTGCTTACCGTTACCGACCTGCAGTTTAAAAAGGGAACGACCGACCTGACCGACTGGCTCACGACACAAAACGCCTTGAAGCAGTCCCAGAACAGTTACCTCAGTTCACTCTATACCTATTACCTGGCGCGCATCGACCTTGAAAAAGCTGCCGGCACATTGCAAAATTTTTACAATTCATTATAAGCACCATGAAAAAGAAAGTACTGCTTGCCCTGATGGTAATTGGCCTTACGGCACTTATAGTTATACGGCTGGCTTCCAACAAGAATACCATAGACAAACGCAACCAACCGGAAACTGAAGTAGCCAAAGGCATTCCGGTAACCGTGGCAACTGCCGTTGAAGAAACCCTAAGCACGGAACTGGTAAAAACCGGTACACTGGCGCCCTTCCGCCAGGCCACCGTACTTGCAACGGCCAGCGGAAAGTTGCTGCGCCTGGATTTTGAGCTGGGTACCCCGGTACAGGAAGGGCAGCTGCTGGGCCGCATCGATACCCACCTTTTGCAGCTCGACCTTGAAAAATCGGAATCTGCCGCCCAAAAGCTAAGGCGTGACCTGCAGACGTACAGTGAACTCCTGGAAGGCAACGCCGCAACCCGCGAAAAGGTTGAGGAGGTCCGCCAAAACTACAACGAGGCGGCCAACCGCTCCTCTCAGCTGCGCCGTCAGATAGCTGATGCTTCCCTGAAAGCTCCCATTAGTGGTGTTATTGCCTCAAGGCCGGTAGAGCAGGGTGTCTTTGTCGCCTCCGGAAGCGAGGTGGCGACCATTGTCAACCTCTCCCGTGTCAAGGTAACTGTAAACCTGACCGAGGCGGAAGTGTACCAGGTTAGCGCGGGCCAAAAAATACTGCTGCAAACTGACGTTTACCCCGGCAGGGAGTGGCAGGGCACCCTATCGTACATCAGCCCACAGGCCGACGCAGCACACAATTACGCTGTAGAGATCTCCGCCGAAAACAACCGGGAGGCCCCACTGCGCTCCGGCACGTTCGTCAGGGTGGATTTCGCCGGAAGGGCGCCGCAAAAAATGCTGCTCATCCCAAGGGAAGCACTCCTGGAATCCACGCGTGATGCCTCGGTATATGTAATCCAGGCCGGCAAAGCGGTGCTGCGCCCCGTAAAGGCAGGCTCCGATTATGGCGGCCGCGTAGCCATAATCGAAGGGCTTAAGCCGGGCGAGCAGGTCGTGACCTCGGGGCAGATCAATCTGCAAAGCGGAACGCCGGTAACCATCTCAAAATAATTTAAGCCATGTCTATAACCGAAATTGCCATAAAGCGGCCCTTGCTGCTCATTGTAATCTTTACCGTGCTGGTACTCTTCGGGGTGCAGTGCTACTTGAGCCTCAACTACAACCTGCTGCCCAAAATCGAGGTACCCACCGTATCGGTAAGCACCCTGTATCCCGGGGCTTCCGCCTCGGAAGTCCAGGTATCGGTAACCAAAAAGCTGGAGGATGCCTTTGCGGCTGTGGAAGGCCTTGACCAGATGAATTCCACTTCCCAGGAAAGCGTCTCGCAAATTACCCTCCAGTTTAAAAGCGGCACCAACCTCGAAGAGGCAGAACGCGCTGTGCAGCGTAAGGCCGACAAGGCCCTGAATGACCTGCCCGATACTTCCGAGAGGCCCCAGGTGAATAAGGTCAACCTGGAAGAAACCCCCGTGATAAAAGCCGGGGTAACCGCCGCCATGCCCCCAAGGGAACTTTATGATTTTGTGGATACCCAGCTGCGCCCCCTGTTGCAAAACGTGGCAGGTGTGGGGCAGGTAATTATTATCGGTGGCGACCAGCGCGAGGTTCAGGTACAGATCAACCGGGAACGCCTTCAGCAATACGGGCTTTCCCTCTCGCAGGTAACACAGGCGGTAAACAATGCCAACCTCTCCTTCCCTGCCGGCAGCATAGAAACACCCTCCCGCCAGCTTTCCATACGTTACGATGCCAACCTGAAGTCCCTGGAAGAATTGCGCCGCCTCGCGGTGGCTACGGGAAAAGACGGCAGTATGATTTACCTTTCCGATGTGGCTGAGGTTGCCGATGGGACGGCAAAGACGACGGCGATCAACCATATTAACGGCATCCCATCCATAGGGATACAGATCATAAAGCAAAACGATGCCAACGCTGTTGATGTAAGCCACCTGGTCAAACAGGCGCTACAGTCTATGGAAAACCAATACGGCGCGCGTAAACTTCACTTTGCCATCTCTTCGGACCAGAGCGTCTATACCCTGGAATCGGCCGATGCGGTAATGCACGACCTGGTACTGGCGGTAGCCATCGTGGGGATCGTTATGCTGGCTTTCCTCCACAGCCTGCGCAGTTCGCTGTTTGTACTGGTAGCACTACCCTCGTCGATCATACCTACCTTCATCGCGATGTACCTCCTGGGTTTTTCCCTTAACCTGATGACCCTTATGGCCATGTCACTGGTCGTTGGGATATTGGTCGATGACTCTATTGTGGTGCTTGAGAATATTTACCGGCACCTGGAAATGGGCACCGATAAACGGACCGCCGCCTTAAAGGGCCGTAACGAGATCGGCTTTACCGCACTGGCCATAACCCTTGTGGATGTCGTGGTATTCCTTCCCCTGGCCCTGGCCGGGGGAATGATCGGCTCCATCCTCCGGGAATTCTCCCTGGTCGTGGTGATCTCGACCCTGATGAGCCTGTTTGTATCCTTTACCATCACTCCCCTATTGGCAAGCCGCTTTGGGCGTGTGGAACACCTGGACAAGGCAACCCTGTGGGGACGCGCAAACCTGGGCTTTGAGCAGTTCCTGGACCGCATTAAGGAAGATTACGGCACACTGCTGAAAATCGCGCTGGGTAAGAAAAGGTGGGTGCTCTCAGCCACCCTACTGCTCCTTATCGGTTCCATTGCCCTGGTGCCTACAGGATTTATTGGGGCGGCGTTCATACCGGCTACAGACCAGGGCGACCTGGTGATCAACCTCGAACTGGAGCCTACCGCACCAATCTACCGTACCAACCTGATGGCCCAGAAAGCCGAAAAGATACTGCTGTCCCAATCCCAGGTAAAGCAGGCTTTTTCCAGTATCGGTTTTGTAAGTGGCAGCGTCTCGGGAGCCGCCTCTAATGCCAACCTGGCGGAGATAACCATAACCCTGGTCGACAAAAAGCAGCGTGACCAAAGTGCTGAAGAATTCGGTATTGCCATGCAGCGCAGGCTGAGCAGTGTGCTCCCGGGGGTGAAGATAACCGCTTCCGCCATATCCATAACCGGAAATGTCAACAGTGCCCCGGTACAGATCGCCATTAAGGGTACGGATATAACACAGGTACGACAGGTCGCGGAAGCCTACAGGACTGTTGTCGCCTCAATACCGGGCACTAAATTTGTAAAGCTTTCCGTAAAGGACCCTAAGCCCGAGGTAGCGATACAGCTCGACCGTGAGAAAATGGCGCTCCTGGGGCTCAACGCCGCACAAGTGGGTGCTACCCTGCAAAATGCGTTCAGCGGCAGCGACCAGAGCCTATTCCGCGAGGGGGGCAATGAATACGACATACTGGTGCGCCTGGACCATTTTAACCGTTCCGATATAAGTAATGTACGCAACATGCCCTTTGTGAACACGCTGGGACAAACGGTAACACTGGGACAATTTGCAACAGTGGGCGAAGCGCTGGGTGAGACCACCCTGCAGCGTATCAACAGGCTAAACGCCATCACCGTGCAGGCCAATGTTGCCGGCCGGCCTTCCGGTACCGTTACCGATGAGATCAGGGCCAAAGCAGCCTCGGTCAAAATTCCCGAGGGCATCGCCGTCAGCTACCTTGGGGACGCCAAGAACCAGGGTGATGCCTTTGGAAGCCTGGGCCTGGCACTGCTTACCGCCATCATCCTGGTTTACCTGATCATGGTGGCGCTGTATGAGAATGCGGTGTACCCCTTTGTCGTGCTTTTTTCAATCCCCGTGGCGCTCGTGGGTGCGCTCCTTGCACTGGCCCTGACCATGGAAACCCTGAACATATTTACCATCATAGGGATGATCATGCTCCTGGGGCTGGTATCCAAGAATGCAATACTGATTGTCGATTTCACCAACCACCTGCGGGATGAAGGGCATAGCGTTCGCCAGGCTTTAGTGGAGGCCGGTAAAGAACGTTTACGCCCAATCCTGATGACCACACTCGCCATGATACTTGGCATGCTCCCCATCGCCATTGCCAGCGGTGCCGGCTCTGAAATTAAGAACGGCATGGCATGGGTAATTATCGGCGGGCTCACAAGTTCCATGGTGCTTACCTTATTTGTGGTGCCCAGCATGTACCTGATCATCGACAACCTGCTCACGGCACTAAAACGCCCTAAACCCTGACCCCTTTTACCGTCCTCTATAGAAAGGGAAAGCCAGCCGATAACGGCTGGCTTTTCTGATTTAAAGCGGCTCCCACCTTACCGTTCGGGGTTGAGGGCACCGCCGGTGTATTTGCTGAAAAATTCTTTTTTGTAGACCTCCCCTAACGGGATCTCCGATTCACCAAGGTAAATGGTATGATGGTCAAAAGAATCGATATAATCCCTGTTGATAAGGTAGGATTTACTTACGCGCATAAAAATATGCTGCGCTATTCTCTGGTGGATGTTCTTCAGGTTCATCGCTGTGATCAGCTTTTGCGTTTTGGTATGGATTACCACATAATCTTTTAAACCCTCGATGTAACGGATGTCGGCGTAGGCGATCCGGTGGAAGCGGCGCTCGGATTTAATAACAAGGTAATCCTCACTGTTGCCCTCAACAGTGCTTTTTTCGGTAGCCTCGGAAAGCAGCCCTGCATAAGTTGCCGCCTTTTTTATGGCCCGCTCCAGCCTGCCTTTCTCCACCGGCTTCAAAAGGTAATCAATCGCATCCAGCTCATAGCTCCTGAGCGCGTATTGCGGATAGGCAGTAGTGAAAACAATAAGGCTTTCCCCGGAAACCTGGGCAGCAAATTCCAGGCCGTTGACCATCGGCATTTCAATATCCAGGAACATCAGGTCTACACGATGCTCCCTCATATAAACAAGTGCTGCCGGGGCGTTGGAAAAGGTGCCCAGGATCTCAAGGTCTGAAACTTCCCGGATAAGGGCCTCCATCTCCGCGCGGGCAAGCGGCTCATCGTCAATAATGATACAATTCATATCGGAATATTTAAAATAACGGTATATTCTTTTTCGGTAGTGCTGATATCCAGCCTGTAGTCCGTGCCATACAGCAGGCTGAGGCGCCTTTTTATATTGGGCAGGCCAAGCCCGCTGCTGCCTTCCCGGGGCGCAACATAGTCCACACTTCTCGAATTACGGCAGGTAAACTCCAGCCGCTCGCCCTTTACCTCTACGCTCATACAGATATAGGAAGGGCTATCACTAATGTCCACACTGTGCTTAACCGCATTTTCGGCAAAAGTGGTAAAAAGGTTAGGGGGTATAAGCAGGGTGCCCAGCAATTTTGGGTCTGCCATAGATGTAATGTTTACCGAGAGATTGTCCCGGCGAAGCTTCTCCAGATCCATGAAGTTGGACAGGAATTTTATTTCAGAACGCAAAGGCGTACCGGGTTCATTATTCTCATAAAGCTGGTAACGCAAAAATTCCGATAGCTTCATGATCACCATAGTTGCCTTTTCAGGGTTGCTGCGCACCAGCGCCTTGATCCCGTTGAGCATATTAAAGAGGAAGTGCGGGTTGATCTGGTTGCGAAGCTCGCTAAGCTCCATCGACAGGGTCAGGTTGCTCAGTTCGGTAATCCGCTGGTTATCGGTTTTCCAGCGTTCAAAAAGCGAAAATGCTGTGGTCATCAGTATAATGGGCATCACTATGATGATCCCCTCATAAAATCCGGTATCATCAGCCGCCTGTTGCCGCACTTCGGCTAACCTTAAGGGATCAAGGTACTTGGTAAGAACGCCGGACATAAGGAACAGGCCCAGGCTGACCAGCAGCAGCAAAAAGAGAAAGTATAGCGCGTACTGCCCACGGAAAAAAAACCGGGGCACCAGTACGTACATATTAATGTAAAACATGGCGATGAATGAGATGTGCACACACAGCAGCCTTAGTAGCTTTACAGTGCCGATGTACTCCTTAAGCCAGTTCGAAAAAAAGATAATGCCCAGCAAAATGACCCACAGCATTATATGGCGCAGTACCTTATAACGGGACTCGAAAAGCAGGTCAATCGCCCTTTTATCCCGGATCTGTGGGGTAGCTTGTTGCATTGTGGTAATGGTATTAATGATTCTTTAAAGCAAATATAAGGGATTATCCCACCGCGGCGTTTACTATTATACCAACCACCCTGTTCGTTCTACCAAATTTACCATGCAGCCCGTTTAGTCTAATTTGTAAGGGGTTTGGTATAAATTTTAAATACCGCTTTCATATAATCCCTTCTTTTGTTACGGGAAGGCCTGGGATATCTTAGGGTACCTTCGGGCATTGCCATGAGAACGAGACGCTTTATGACCATAAATTAACACGACCCTATGAAGATTCTTAAAAAAACACTATTAACCTGTTGTGCACTTGTGCCCTCTTTAGCAAGTTTCGCCCAAACCGCTACCGACAGCATCCCCAAAAAAGCCATCGCTTATGCAGCGGACAAATTCCCGATTGCCCGTGCCCTGAACATTGAGTTTACGCATACGGCTCCTTACAATTTTTCACCGGAGCAGCGCGGCACCGCCATGCCCGATGGGCGCGTAAACGGACTGAACCTGGCGAAAGTAAGTGCTAACGTAAACTTTATAAAAAAAAGGAGCTGGATGCTGGGAGCCACCCTAAGTTATAAATACCTTAATTCGGAAGCAGCACTCACCTCCCCCACAACCGGGGAGAAAAGGCTGTTACAGGAAGATTTCCACTATCAGTTTACCACGATTAATTTTATATACTTTACACGCATCTTTAAAAAAACCACCATATTTACCTCCAGCCTGATGCTGGACGGCAGTGATAAGCATTTCGAGAGGTTTAAAGGTATCCTTACCGGAACTATGGTGCTCAAGGCAAATGCAAAAACCAAAATGACCGTTGGCCTGCTGGGGAACATCGACCCTACCGCACAATCCCCCATCATCCCAACCTTTGGCTACGAACATCATTTTAATAATGGGTTCATCATTGACATCAACCTGCCTAAAAGCCTTATGCTGCGTAAAAATGTATTCAGCAATGGAAGGGTTTCCCTGGGAACCGAACTGGACCAGACTTCCTTTTATCTCTACAACCTGGATACAACCGGCCGCAGGTATGAATTCAGGCAGCTCGATATCAATTCCGGGCTCCTGTACGAGCACATGGTGGCCAACTATTTTATAATCACGGCGAAAACCGGGATCAAGCTAAGCCCTAACGGAAGGATTTTTGAAAAAAGTGGCTCATTTGCCGACCCCGTTTTTGAAATAAAAAACGACCCATCCTTTTACTTTAACTTTGGTGTATCCTTCAATCCGTTTGCTAAATACAAAAAGAGATAACACCCTTTACAACGGTTGCTTCATAAGCCCTCGTAAAATAAATAAGCCCAACACAAGCACATAATATGGAAGGTACCGTTTACCATATCAATGCGGATAAGGCACGCTATTCACTCTACATAAGTGGCGACCTGTTTCTGATTTTCGAGCCCATTGGCCATTGTGAGCTGCTAAGGGGTGATATTATCAGGACTACGCCGGAGCGACTGGGTGAGGCCTCACTCTATAATATATCTACCAACTGCCAGTTTGATGCCTACCTGGAGAATCTTGTTTCCGGGGATCGTGCCGCAAAGCGCGAATGCCTGCTCTAAGTGGCACTACCAACTCATTGCTCTCTTACTACGATACGTTCCTCTAACTGTAATCCTTAAACTATAGTAAGTACTAATCTTACTATAGTTTAAGGGTGGTTTACTATGAATTCAGGAACTTTGTAATTAATTACTAGTTATGAGCAGCCTTTCAGACTGCTTTAAATAAAAAACGATTTATGAAAAAGATCGTATTACTAAAATAATTGTAATAAATTTATTTATGAGAACAAAGCAATACAGTGGTAACCTGAAATTTGAGAATGTGGTTGAAACGCAAGTGAATGCGCTGGGCCAGAAAATCGAATATCCTGACTTTAAAGACGCTAAAGTCAGCATGATGAAAATAACCTTTCCACCGGGAGAAAGTACCGGCTGGCACAAGCATATCATTCCCGTGTTTTCCTATATTTTACAAGGAACACTTACCATCGAGACCGAAGAACATAAAATTATGGAGTTTAAAGAAGGCAGTAGTTTTGCAGAGATGATCAATGTATATCACAATGGAATCAACAGAGGGAAATCCGAAGTAGTTGCTTTTGTTATTTATTTGGGCGGAGATGCTACACCGCTGGCTATCCCTAAAACCTAATACCACCCTTTTTAGAATGTTCAGGCCCCTTTACAAGGGGCTTTTCTATTCACTAGCCACAGTTATGTGTCGTAACTATTGTCCTATATTTATCTTATTAATCACAACATTTGTTATTCACCTAAAGACAAGGTGTTTATCTCAATAATTTTGTGAAATTATTTATTTCAATGTAATTTGGTGCTATAATTAAATGCAAGTACTATGAAAAAAACCAGAACTTTGAAAATATAGTAAAATATGTTGACAATGTTAGCGCAGCTAAAAAATAACATCAAGGTTAATTATAATTCTGAAAGCTCCAGTTTTATATAAACAGGAGCTTTTTAATTTATATTGAGGAGCTATTTCAGCTTCATTTTCTGTATCCTTACTGCATTGAGTATAGCCAGCAATGCTACTCCAACATCGGCAATAACGGCTTCCCACAAATTGGCAATACCGCCTGCCCCTAATACCAAAACAATTACCTTTACCACCATGGCTATAGTAATGTTTTGCCATACTACCTGTTTAGTAATCTTGCCCACCCTTATGGCAGCAATAATTTTAGAGGGCTGGTCGTTCTGGATCACAATATCGGCGGTTTCAATAGTGGCATCACTGCCCAGGCCTCCCATAGCAATACCTGCATCTGCAAGGGCAACTACCGGCGCATCATTTACACCATCGCCCACAAAGGCTATCCGGCTACCGGAATCTTTTAATGCCTGCACCTTCTCTACTTTCCCTTCAGGCAGCAAGTCTCCATAGGCTTTGTCAATACCCAATGTTTTAGCAACCTTATCTACTACCGCCTGCTTATCGCCCGATAACATAACGGTTTGTATATTTAGCTTATGCATTTGGTCGATTGCTTCTTTGGCATCGTCTTTAATTTCATCTGCAATGGTTATGTAACCCGCATAATTGCCATCTATAGCCAATACTACCACAGTATCTATTAAATTATTTATTTCCTCCGGATACGATATATCATATTTTTTGAGCAGTTTTGCATTACCCGCATGTACGGTCTTTCCATCCACTTTACCCACCAACCCGTGGCCTGAAATTTCTTCCACACCTTCTGCTTTTAGCTCTAACTCTTTACCTGCATGGTCTACCACTGCCCGCGCTATAGGGTGTGTAGAGCTTTTTTCCAGAGCGGCTGCATGGTTTACCAGCTCTGTTTTATCTATTCCCACAGCAACAACATCCTGAACTTTAAACACTCCTTTTGTAAGCGTACCGGTTTTATCCATAATAACCACATTAATACCCGTCATTACGTCTAAAAAGTTAGAGCCTTTAAACAGGATGCCGTTTCTGGAAGCCAGCCCAATACCACCAAAATAGCCAAGCGGAATAGACACCACCAGAGCACACGGGCAGCTTATAACAAGAAATACCAATGCCCGGTAAAACCAGTCATGAAAATTGTAAGGGTTAATAAAAAAATAAGGTACAAAACAAACTAATAAAGCCAGGGCAAATACAATAGGGGTATAAATTTTGGCAAAACGGCTTATAAAAAGCTGTGTTTGCGATTTGCGTGCCGTAGCATCTTGCACCATCTCTAATATTTTGCTAAGCTTACTATCTGTAAAAAGCGAGGCAACTTCTACTTCTGTCACCTTATCAAGATTAATCATACCGGCATATACAGCCTCCCCTTTGCGTTTGGTATCAGGTTTACTTTCGCCGGTAAGGGCTGCAGTGTTAAAGGTTCCGGCATCTGAAAGAAGGACGCCGTCCAGTGCTACTTTTTCACCGGACTTAACCTCTATAGTCTCGCCCACTTTAATCTCTTTAGGGTTTACGACCACCGTTTTTCCGTCCCTTTTAACGGTAACTTTATCAGGCCTTATATCGAGCAACGCTTTAATACTTCGTTTAGCCCTGTCTACGGCTGCATCCTGAAACCACTCACCTATCGAATAAAACACCATTACTGCTACCCCTTCGCTATACGACCCAATGCTAAAGGCACCAATAGTTGCAACGCTCATCAGGAAAAATTCATTAAAAAAATCAAAGCGCTTTGCCTTGCGCCAGGCCATGCCCAGTACGTTATAACCCGCTAGCAAAAATGCCACAGAAAAAATGATCAGGTTAACTGGAAATGGCGGTTGGTAAGAAAATCCAAATTCGAGGGTCAGCATAACAGCCAGGATAGCAAATGCAGTAAGTAGCGGCCAGTGGCTTACCCATCCCCCGGCTTCAGGAACCTCGTTGATATCCAATGTTTCTTCATCATGCTCATTTATGATCTTTTGACCATTTAATAGTGAAGTTCTTTGTCCTAGCTTATCTTCTTTCATAGTGCTTAACTTTAAAATAGAATATTACCCTACTGGTAAACAAACGTTTATATAATGTGATTTCATAGATATCCTAAGCTGGTATCGGAAGATAAAGTAAAGCTATTATTGATTTTCATTACTATAAAAAGAAGTTAATTTAGTGATCTGGGTTCTGCTCTAAATACAACCTATAAATTCACGGTGATTAGTAACCAAATAATAAATTGTATAAAAAACAGAAGTAGCGATATTGACAGTCACTTCTGTACTTAAAAATTAACAGCATCCAAAAATAGGGATTGCGCAAGTAAGCAAAAATGCTTACATTTGAATTATGAACCCACAATTTGAGAAATATAAAGGTATCCATCCCGGTGCTATACTTGAACGTGAACTCAAAAAAAGAGACCTTGCGCAACGCCCTTTTGCATTATCAATTGGAATTGCCCCCCAGTCATTTAACCAAATTATTAAAACTAAGAGGCCCTTACCTATATCTGCCGCTCTAAAGATAGAAAGAGCCCTTAACTTGGAAGAGGGCGCTTTAGCCTTATTGCAAACCTATTATGATATCAGTATTGAAAAAATGAAAAACTCATTTCATCCGAAACCTAATTTAATACACTTACGAAAAAGCCTGTTTTGGGATACCGCTATTGACACAATAGATTGGGAAAAACAATCAAAAGCAGTAATTGAGAGAATTTTTGAACGGGGAAATTTAACTGAGAAGAAAGAAATCATACGTTTTTATGGCTCTTCCAAGATCCGTTCTATAATCTCGGCGCCATCAGCTAAAGCGAAACTTATAAGAGGTATACAAATTAAACCACTACTATAGGATGATATATTGGAAAACTGTAAATGATCTGCTTCGGGAAACTTTACTGCTCCTAATGCGTTCAAAAGAATTAGATGAATTTCCCCTTGTAGGTGGCACTGCACTAAGCCTGCAGTTAGGTCACAGAATGTCAGTAGATATAGACCTTTTCACTGACGCTGAGTACGGTTCAATAGATTTTAAAAGCATTGAAAGTTTTCTAGAAGCAAACTTCTCCAACGTTGATAAAGGATTTGGGGACGTTATCGGAATGGGAAAATCCTATCTCGTAGGATCAGATGTAAACGACACAATCAAGCTTGACCTTTATTACACTACAGATCCGTTTATAGAACCGCCATTGATAATAGAAGAGATTAGGATGGCAACTCTAAATGAGATTATAGCTATGAAAGTGGATGTTATCCAGCGTACCGGCCGTAAGAAAGATTTTTGGGACCTTTATGAAGTACTACCAAAATATAGTATAAAGGATATGATAGCACTCCATAAAAGCCGGTATAAATATTCACATGATGAAGTTTTGATACGAGGCAACTTTGTGAATTTTAGTGAAGCAGACGATGATTTCGAACCTATTTGTCTCCGCGGCAATTATTGGGAATTCATTAAGGAAGATATTATCAACGCAATCGAAAAGGAATATAAGACTATGCGTAAAAATTAAAGGAGAGTAAATTCTGTATTGTAACATCACAATGGAAGCTCCCATATTTATATCGGCACTTTATTTTTGACGTGATATTGCAATAGACTACAAGTTCCAAGAAATGAAATCTGATGCCCTATTGCATATATTTCCTTTTTGCATCATTACATTGACAGCAATTATTCGTAAGCTAATAGTAGTGTTATGAAAGAGCCATTTACGAAAGAAGATCTTTGGCAATTCGCCTCGGAAATTATTCGTGAAGTAACAAAAATCAATAATCCGCTGACCAATCAATCTGAAGTCATAAGTGACGAGTGGTTGAAAAGCAAAGCTGTCCGCAAGATATTGGATATTTCCGCCGGATCGCTCCGGAACCTTCGTATTACCGGCAAAGTGCGCTACAAAAAAGTTATGGGCTCGTACTACTATAATAAGGCCGACCTTTTAGGACTATTTAACGATGTTTCGTAAAAAGATAGTTAGTTGATGTTGCTTCGCATAATTAATGTAAACTCCCCTATTTATTTCGAATCTCCACCATCAGCAAAATTGCAATATTAAAAAGGCAATAATTGATGGCTATTTTCAATTCTGCGCGTAAATATTTTTTATAAGTTTGCATTATAACAGTTTTATGAAATTACAACTGTAAATCAACACTTTACAACTTAGGTGCAAATCAGGTGCAAGTTTTAATTGCATGCTTTAAAATATAGGTTTTACAAGGGTTTTCGAAGCAGGTTCGATTCCCGGCGAAAAAACTCGCTTTGCAATAATCGTTTTACTTTTGGATGGGAAATATTTTCTTTTTTATTTACCTTTGTAGTCTAGTGATTTTGAATTATACCGTTATATTTAAACGTTTTAGCTTTATTAAAACAAAGTTTTTTTACTATAAAATCTCCTATAAAACAGGGTTTAATTTTTGTGGCAGAATCGTGGCACAACCTTGATTAGAGATTTGAAAATGCAGCATTGGCGGGGGTTTCGGGCATTACGTTCGAATCCTTCTCTCCCCACGAAATGGGTAAAAAAGTAAAAAAAGGCAACTTTTCAAACTTTATAAAAACCCACAAAAATCGTGTAAAACCTGCAAATTCAAGGATTTGCAGGTTTTTTTATTTTTAAGCACCCCTCCAAAATTTATAAAGAAGCCCAAAGTTTTTGTGGCAAAATCGTGGCACATTGACACATTTTAAAAATGTGCCACAAAACTCCACGTAAGGAGTTAAAAATCAAGATGTAATTCAGCTATACGTCATGATTTTTAAAGCGGTGTAATTCTATATTTAAAAAGATTGGCCCTAAACTTAAATTTATAAAATCATATTCCGAAGTCGATAACACATTGCATAAATTAATTACGTTGAACCCCTCTCCACCAATTTTAATCACGCTACTAATTACTTGTATACCAATAGAAATAGTGGTCAATTCTAAATCGGCGAAAGGGGTCAATCAAGTTCGGTTTATCCAATTTCTATAGCCATATATATCAAGATCAGTTTACTATTTATTATCAAATTGAGTTTTGTATTCCAAGAGTCAAAAGCTTAAAACTAATTTTTATAAAAATAATACATATATATAGTAAAAATTCGATTAAAATTATTAATTATTAAAATTTACATAAAACATATTGCTGATATAGAAAAATAGTTTTATACTTGTAGTCATATTAACCATTTTTGAAAACGTTATAGCTTTTGTGTTAATTCCCCATTTTATACAAAATGTATAATCTCTAAAAATATTTCAAGAAAACTCTATTTAATTATTTACATACCCAATCATGAAAAAAAATACCTTATTTAAAACGTTGCTGCTTCTCGTTATATTCGCAGGAAGTGTAGCCTGCTCTGACGATGACAAAAAATCAGGCCGTGAAGCAATTGAATTTGCCGTTACCCCGGAAACTATTCAGTTTAACGCCATTGGTGGCAATTCGATCATTAACATCCACGTAAACGGAAACGACGACTGGACGATTGAGAATAGCACCGACTGGCTAACCATATCAGAAACTGCAGGTAAGGGCGTAGGTCATGCGGGTTTGGTAGTTGCCGCTAACGAAACTACTGATGAGCGTACAGCTACAATTACAGTAACTTCCGGTACAGAGACAAGGCCGGTTACTATAAGGCAATCTGGTGATACCAGTACTATAATTGTATATGATATAGCTCCCGACGCAACCAACATGAGCGACATGACCAGCGTACAGCTAACTGCAGACATGGGTACCGGTTGGAATTTAGGCAATACGCTTGAGGCTATTGGCGGAGAAACTGCCTGGGGTAACCCTATGGCGAACAGGCAGCTTATTGATGGTGTTAAGGCAGCCGGATTTAATACAATACGCATCCCGGTGTCATGGAGTAATTTTTCGGATGAAGCTAATTTCACAATTAACCCAACGTGGATTAACCGTGTACAACAGGTTGTAGATTATGCTATTGCAAACGACATGTATGTAATTATGAACGAGCATTGGGATAATGGATGGATGCAGCCTACGTATGCGCAACAAACATATGTTAACAACAGGCTTGCCAAAATGTGGAAACAAATTGCTACGCATTTTCGCGATTATGATTATCATTTAATTTTTGCGGGATCTAATGAGGTAATGGTAACTGACAATTATGGCACCCCAACAGCTGAATATTATACAGTACAAAACAGCTTTAACCAAACTTTTATTACAGCGGTACGTACCACAGGCGGGCGCAATGCTTTCCGTTACCTTGCGGTGCAGGGCTTTAATACTAATATTGACCATACTGTAAATTTTGCAGTAATACCGGAAGATGTAACACCAACACGTTTACTAATGGAAGTACATTTTTATGACCCGTTTAATTTTACACTTGTCGATGCAAATACTATTACACAGTGGGGCACTAATGCTACAGATCCTGCAAGTACAGAAACATGGGCTAACGAGGCATATGTAGACACACAGTTTCAACGAATGAAAACTAATTTTATCGACAGGGGTGTGGGTGTAATACTGGGAGAATATGGAGCTATATCGCGCACAGATGTAGCGGGGCACGAAGCATTCAGGACATACTGGATCGAATATGTAAGTACTTCGGCCAGAAATTACGGATTAGTACCTGTATGGTGGGATGCCGGATTACCTCAAAACAACCACACAATGGGGCTTTTTGACCGCAATACCGGTGCTGTAGCCCACCAAAACATTGTAGATGCAATACTTCCTTAGTACAAAATAATTTATAATTATACATTAACTGCCACCAAAAATTGGTGGCAGTTTCAGTTTACATAAGTAGTAAAACACAAAGAACGGTAAATTGCTTACCGTTCTTTGTGTTTATAAGGATATACCATCCGTGAACTATTTTGTTCTAATTCTGTATTACAAATAGCAACTATAGGCTATTTCTTTCCGTGGGTAATTCCGGGCCATGTATCAGTCCTGAAAGACGATGCCGGTAAACCCGAAGCGTTTGTAAGATTTCCATCAGGGTTATCTGCCCAGTTGTAACGTACTGCTACAGGCTTGGTAACTTTAGATGATGATACAACAATCTTATTACCTTCTATTTTGGCATCAGCCCAATAAAATACTTTATCGGCCCCTGCAACTGCAAAGCCCTTTAGCCCGCCTGTTTTTGCTTTTATCCCTTCATTATATGTAAAATCAAGTGTTACAGCATTTCCCTTTACGGCATACGACTTATATAAAGGACCCGAATAATCTATTTTTACACCATATTGTTTAGCAAGTGCTATACGGGCAAGGCGCTCCCCAATATCCTGTTTATTTTTAGGATGTATATCCTGGTCATTGCCTATATCTGTGGCTACGATCATACCTGTATAAGGCAGCGATAATGCTTTAGTTTGGGCTTCTCTTAATTCTGCCCAGTCAGATTCTACAGGCTCTGTCCTCGTGACTTTATAATTAGCCAGTTGCACGTAATAAAATGGCAGGTTTCTATTACCGAATTTTGTACGCCAGTCGTTAATCAGCAACGGAAATAATTTTTGGTACTGCTCTGCCCTTTCGGCATTGCTTTCTCCCTGATACCATATAACACCGGCAAGAGGCAACTTTAACAACGGATGTATCATGGCATTGTATATAGCAGATGGCCTGTACTGCCCCGCAGGATAAGACGGCTGTACAGGCATATCTTTAGTATTTATGCCCACAGCATATTTCCAATCTCCTGCTAAAGCAAATGTTTCCTGCCCTGTTTTTAGTGTAAGGTCAGAAGGGCTTCCATATACACCCCCGCCACCTGTACTATCGTATACCCTAATAGTAATAACGTTTTTCCCTTTTTTAAATGCGTTGGCAGGAATAGTATAACTGCGGGGAACATTGTATCCGCTGCTTGTGCCTGCATATACACCGTTTACCCACACTTTATCATCATCATCTGCAAGAAAATTAAGCGTTACATCTTTACCTTCAAAATTTTCCGGCAGGTTAATGGTTTTTCTAAACCAAACGACTCCATCAACATCCGGCAAACCATTAAACTCCATGTAACCGGGCAGTTTCATTATTTTCCATGAGGCATCATTAAAGTCTGCCGAAGCCCAGATTGGTACTGCATTTTCCATACCCTTATCTGATTTTTCAAGAAGGGCAAGCCATACTTTTATATCTGCATTATATTTTGCGAGCAATGCCTCCTTATTTTCGTCAGATGTCATTGCGGCAAGTGCCTCATCAAAATCATGTACCGTTTTAAGCGCACCGGCACTGGTCCACGCTTCTATTATAGTACCACCCCAAGAACTGTGTATTAAACCTATAGGAATATGTTTTTCCTGGTAAATTTTTTTTGCAAAAAAGTAGGCTGTAGCCGAAAATTCTGCAATTGTAGCCGGGCTGCAAACCTGCCATCCACCGTTTTGCACTCTAAGGTCGGTAAGAGGTATAGCGTTATCTGCGTGCTCTGCTTGTATAATCCTTATTTCAGGATATTTTGCCGCAGCAATCTCTTCCTTAAAATTCTGGATCTTACCCCAGCCTTCCAGCGGCATCTCCATATTGCTTTGCCCGGAGCATAACCATACTTCGCCAATCAGGATATTTTTAAGCATTAGTGTTTTATCATCAGCAATAGTAATAGTATATGGGCCACCATAAACAGGCGTTTTAAGGTTAACCAGCCAATTACCGTTTGCAACTTTTGCTGTATATGAGGCATTATCCCACGAAGTGGTAACCTTTACTGATGATGAAGTACTCTCTCCCCATAAAGGCACAGTTGCTCTTTGCTGGAGTACCATATTATTTGTAAAAAATGAGGGAAGTTTTACCGTAGCTAAAGCTGAATTACTACAACAAATTGTGATTAAAACTAATAATTTAATGTATCTTGAGAAATATCTCATGTCTTAATATAGTTAAGGTTTAAAATATGATGTTAGCAGCTGCATTCTGCCAAGGGATAAAACTATGATATTTTCATCGACAATTATAAACTTTACATTAAAAAAAGTCAATTAGACCATAAGCAAAACTTTTGTAAATGTATAAAGTATTTGAAATAATTTTTCAAATACTTAAAAAATATCTTTTGAAAAATGCAATAAATCAGAACTCAAAATTAAATCCTTTTTGGGTAAGTTTTTCATAGATTGCTTCATCAAAAACATAAAGCTTGGCTGCGCGGTGGGTAACATCTTTTTGTTTTTCGTCTAATGGGCGTAATAATTTCATGTGGAGGATTTTTCTCCTAAAATTGGATTTATCCATCTTAATCCCCAAAATTTCTTCATATAATTTCATCAACTCAAAAAGTGTAAACTTTTCGGGTAGCAAATTAAAACCTACAGGGGTTTGCTTTACACGGTTTCTAAGATTTGTAAGGCTGTACTGAAAAATTTCATTATGGTCATAAATAAGATTTGGAATATCTTCAATTTTATACCACTTGGCATCAGATGCTGTAGAACCCGCCTTTACATTAAAATCTTCTTTTTTAATCATTGCATAATAACCTATCGTAATTACACGGCCTAATGGAAAACGATTTGTTTCGCCAAATGCCTTTAGTTGCTCAAGGTAAATTTTATCAAGGCCGGTAAGTTCAGCCAAAAGCCTGTGGGCAGCAGCATCTATACCTTCATTTGCTTTAATCCAACCACCGGGAAGGCCCCACTCTCCTTTACGTATACCCTCGCCATGTTGCACTAACAAGACTTCAAGACTACCATTATCAAACCCAAAGATAACGCAATCTATTGTTATGGAATTCATTACAGTTCGCTCTATTACCCTGCCAGATTCCTTATCTATAAATTTTTTTAACATAATTCTTATTAACCCCAACGAAAGTAAGGAAAACTCTAAATGTCTGCAAGCAAAAACAACAATTAGTTATCTCAGAATAGTTATTAATAAATGACAATACCAAAATTATTAATATAATTTTTTGAGATATCAAAAATATGTTATACACTTGTAGTCATAAACACCATTATGTATAACGTTGTAGTATATATTTTAAAAAATCTTGTCAAAGTTAAAAAAAGGCTTACAGGTTATTGATAATCAATTTAGAATATTGCATCCTGCAGATGTTGTTTAAAGTTCACCATAAAAAAAAAGAGTTACTTAACATACAATGCATCCTTTGAATCAAATCAAAATTCTTATAGGTAATGCGAGTAAGCGTTGATATCAAAAATAAAAAAATGAGTACAACTAAACAAGCCTACTTTAAAACGGTAGACAAAATAAAATTTGAAGGCCGCGAGAGCAATAACCCCCTTGCGTTTAAATGGTATGACGAGAACCGTGTTGTAGCGGGCAAGCCATTAAAAGAGCATTTTAAATTTGCCATGGCCTACTGGCACACACTGGTTAATACCGGCGGTGACCCTTTTGGCCCTGGTACCGAAAAACATGCATGGGATACTAACGAAGATGCTATATTACGTGCTAAAGATAAAATGGATGCCGGTTTTGAGTTTATGGAAAAACTGGGTATACCTTACTATTGTTTCCACGATGTGGACTTAGTAGATGAAGCGCCAACATTAGAAGAGTTCGAACAACGCGTTAAAGCTGTTGTAGAATACGCTAAAGAAAAACAGAAAGAAACAGGTATTAAACTGCTTTGGGGAACGTCGAATTTGTTCAGCAACCCAAGGTACATGAATGGTGCCTCTACCAACCCTAACTTTGATGTAGTGGCCTATGCCGGTGCACAGGCTAAGATTGCTATTGATGCTACTATCGCATTAGGTGGAGAGAACTACGTTTTTTGGGGTGGCCGTGAAGGGTATATGAGTTTATTGAATACTGATATTCAGCGTGAGCAGGACCATCTGGCACAATTTCTTACCATATGCAGGGATTACGCCCGCAGCCAGGGTTTTAAAGGAACATTCCTTATAGAGCCTAAGCCTATGGAGCCTATGAAACACCAGTATGATTTTGATGCTGCTACCTGTATTGGCTTCCTTAATAAATACGGATTACAAAACGACTTTAAATTAAACCTTGAGGTTAACCATGCTACCCTTGCAGGGCATACTTTTGAGCATGAAATGCAGCTTGCCGCTAATGCAGGTATGTTAGGCTCTCTTGATGCTAACCGTGGTGACTACCAGAACGGTTGGGATACCGACCAGTTCCCAATAGATATTTATGAGGTTACACAGGCTATGCTTGTTTTCCTTCAGGCAGGTGGCTTACAGGGCGGTGGTATTAACTTTGATGC
>NZ_KB899974.1 GCF_000378485.1 Flavobacterium rivuli WB 3.3-2 = DSM 21788
GTATACGCGTAAATCATTGTCCAAAGCAATGAACCTTTTAAGGTGATTATTGCGGCGGGGCTCACCTCTTCCCATCCCGAACAGAGTAGTTAAGCCCGCCTGCGCAGATGGTACTGCAGTTTGTGGGAGAGTATGTCATCGCCTTTCTTTTTAAAAGCCCTTTATCCGTATAGATAAAGGGCTTTTTGTTTTATAGAAAACTATAAAAATTGGAAAGAATTGGATCAACACCAAAACCTGTGGGATTGGCAATTTATGCATATAAATTAATTACCCTCAAATTTAATAATCTTACATAACGTAAACCCCGGAATTTACTTCTAAAATTCTCTGTTTTTGCATTTTTGCAAATTGTTGTTTAGATTTTGGATACTAAAATATTCAGTCTGATCTTAAACATTTAGGCAGAATTACATCAGTCTGTTGTTGGAAATTTAATTACAAGCAGACATCTTATTGATATTGTTGATTTTTAGAAAGCCGTAAAGAGCTGGTTTAGAAAATAATAAAGGATTAAGAGGCGCAGTTTATAGATTATAAAAGTAAGAGCAAAATTACAATCTCGTTGTTGAGGGATTGTAAAATAAATTTAAATCTCTTAAGCTCAGGAAATAATTGATTCTAAAAACTGTTCTACCGTTTGATATTGGTTAGTCTGTAGCTTTTTCTTGAGCCTCATTTTGCATGCCCTTACGCTTTGCGGAGAAATGCCAAGTATGTTTGCCATATCGTTACCGTTTAGCTTTAGCCTCATCAGCACCAATATCCGTACTTCGGCCTCGGTAACAGAAATGCCGCTTTGCATTATCCTGCTAAAAAAATCAGGGTATATTGCCGCAAAGCGCTTTTTAAATTTGTCCCAGCCGTCATCAGTAAAAATTTTATGTTCTAATAAGTCATCCACATTATAATAAGTATTTACGGCTTCTTTATTAGGCTCCTGCAGTTTATTAATTATGTTATTTTTATAGGTTAGGTCTATAATGTAGGTTTTAAGTTCTTCTTCTTTTACCCCGATAAGTTGCAGGGAATTTTCCAGCTCCAACTCTAACTGTTTTTTCCTGAACTTTATAACTGAAAGATAGCGGTAAACAAAAAGCGCCGAAATAAGCAATGCAGCCAGTACACAAACGGCAACAAGCATAAAACGGCTATTGGCAATTTCCTTCTCATTTTGAAGGTTTTTAATACGCAGGTTTTTAACCTCAAAGCCTAAATTTGCCTGGTATTGCGACAGGAGGTTGCTTTGGTTGGCTTCCATAATCTCTTTTTCTACCTCATAATGTTTTTTAAAATAATATAATGCGGAATCCGGTTCATTAAAAAGATCATAATTGCGGGATAGTTCGCGAAAACCTTCACTTAAGCGTACTTTGCTTTTTACTTTATAGCTAAGATTTAGGCATTTACGGCCTGATTCAAGTGTTTTTTCCTTGTTGCCCTGTTTGGCATATACGGTACTGAGATTTTGGTAGGCGGTGGCCATACCCTCAGAGTAGTTTATTTTTTTACATTCATCTAAAGACAGCAAATAGTATTTTAAAGCAGGATTAAAAGCCCCTGAAAAACGGTATATCTGGCCTTGGTTGTTATAGGCAATAGCCAGGTCATGTGGTTCGTTAATTTCCTTAAACAGCCTGATGGCTTCATTGTTTTGGGCAAACGCGGCTTTAAAATCGCGTTGTTCTTTAAGTATAAGTGCGCGATTAGTGTGTGTTAGCCCTAAAAGCCTTTTCATTCCGGTTTTTTTAGCCAGCAAGGCAGCTTCTGCGTAGCATTCCATGGCAGCGGTATTATTTTCGAGCCGCCAGTGTACCAATCCCAAATTATTAAGTAGTGTTGCAGTTTCCATTTCATTACCCGATGCTTTTACCCTTTTGTAAGCCTGGGTAAAATATTTGAGTGCCTCCTGATAGTTGCCTGTACGCCACTGTTCGTTGCCAAGGTTAGTAAGGGAGGCAGATGCATCTTTATTGGGCAGGTTATTTTTTGGATTGGTTCTTTCCCCGCTGCTATTGCAGCTAACAGCAATTAATAAAAGCACACACATGCTTATTAAGCACTTTACTTTATTTGTATTCAGCATAATGTTCAAATATAAATTTTTATGCTGCATAAACAAAAAATGGCTCCGGATATTTAACCCGGAGCCACTGTTTTTTTTTATTTATAAAACTATTTAATAATCATCTTTCTTGACTGTTTAAAGCCGTTAGATTCTATCTGGTAAAAATATATGCCGGGTAATAACCCTTTGGTATCAAATGTTACTGTATTTATACCTGCAGCATAAGCACCATTGAAAACTTCTGTTATAAATTTCCCCTGAGCATTGTACAGCTTTACAACAGCCTTACCGCCATTTATAAGTGTAAAAGGTATTGTAGTGCTGCCATACACAGGATTAGGATAGTTTTGTCCAAGCAAATTCTTTGCTGTATTTGGGGTTAACCTGTCCGGAAGGCTAAGTGTGCCATCGTGCTCTGTTTCAAAAAAGTAAATTCCTTCATAAAATGCCTGGTTGCCCACACTGCCTGCTAAAAGTAGCCTGTCATCAGTATGTGGTATAAGCCTTTTACCATAAAACTCGGCATATTCAGGACCAACAAAAAATTCTTCATTACTATTTTGTCCATTTCCATCAATTGTAATCAACGAGGCAACAGGAAAGGGCTCGGTAAAAATTTTATGCGGGAAAGGGTCTGTAATTACCTGGTCTAATATATAGCACATATCAGACCCATCTATATGAAAGTCATTATAATATCGCATATTTTCTGACTCAAAATTCCAAATGATGTCGCCATCGGGGCTGTATTTTAATATCGCGTTGTGTATATCGCCATTGTATGCAATACTATAGCCTGAAATACCTATAGCACCATTACTAAAAGGTTTAATGGTGTATGAACGCTCGTTCTTGTCATCTACGCCAAATGTCTGAAACCATTGTACTACACCTGCTGCACTTATTTTTGTGGTAATAATGTTTTCATCATAAGTATCGCTGTTTTGCGTAAAGCCGTTTATGAAAATGTTGCCGTCTGCCGCAATATAAAGGTCAGTACCAGATGAAGATGCTCCTTCAACATTTACGGGTGTAATCCATCCAGGAGTTCCGTCAGCATTAAACTGTACCGCTGTAAGGTTTATTGCCTGAGACATAAAGTTGCCGCTACCATGTGCCCCTGTAAGTATAAGCTGACCGCTGTTGTTTACCTTGCCTGCTTTAATTTGGTATATATTATTTCCGCTTGTACCCGGCATATAGGTTTTCCAGGCTTCAGAGCCATCAGCATTAAGTTTAATCCCTACAAAAGACGTAGTGCTACTTTGTTCTGTTTCATAAGCTGTACCACCAAGATATACTGAGCCATCTGCCTGCGGTTCCATAACATATACTAAGGGGTTATATAGTTCTATTTGAGATGACCAAAGCTGGCTACCTTGTGGTGAAAGCTTAATGACTTTTAAAACGGGGGGATACTCCTCAAAACCAGGTAGCAGGCACACATAAGCGTTTCCATTAGCATCAACCCTGCCAATAATACCTTCGGCCGGGTTACCGTTTTCGGCATTATATACTACATTCCATGCTACAGCGCCCTCAGCATTATGCTTTACAATAAAGTAATTTGCATTAAGCATATCATCAGAAAAATTGTAGTAGGAACCTGTAGAAAAAGTATTGCCATTACTATCTCCAAACGAATTTAGCATAGAAGCTCCCGGAGATCCTGTATTTGTATATAGTGCATTCCAGTCGGTTTGCGGTGCGGTGCTGCCAAAGCCTGATTTAACAGTTTCGAACACAGCACCGTTTGCAGTGTAATATGAATTTACAGAAAAGTAAACATTACCATTGTTATCAATACCCGTACCAGCCATTTGGCCCATACTTGCAGTACCGCTGGCAGTAGAAATTACAAAAGCAGCCTGACCCAGTAAAACACCTTCAGGAGAATATTTGTAGGCGCGTGCTGCTGCATCCTGTTCCCACTCTTCTGCGCCGGGGGTCATACCATTTGCAGATGCTACAATGTTGCCCTCTGCATCAAAAGATAATGTAGCATTACGTGTATCAATAAGGTCTGTAGTTTCTTCCACCCAGTTCTGCGTGCCATCTGTGTTGTAAGACAGCAGCACAGTACCATCATCTGCAAATTCACCCAAATGGCTGCCTGCTACATATAATTTATTATTTTTAAAGCCAATTTTCCAACCCAGGGTTATCTCGTTGCCGCTTTTATAGGTTTCAACCCATTGCTGCTCCCCTAAAGCATTGTATTTTATAGTCCCTATGCGGTTAAGGAAAATATCAAAAGTACCTGTAACATAAATATTCCCATCGGCATCGGTAGTAATTGCCCGCGGTACAGAGTTGGTTACATCAGCAAGGTTATCAGGGTCGGTACTTTCATAATTATATGCCTGTTCCCACAGTTTTGTACCCTGCGGATTGTATTTAACAGTATGATAATTAAGCCACCCGTCCGGGTTAGGGCTGTATCCGGTAACTAAAACATTGCCATTAGCATCTACTGCTACAGCTGTTGCCTCATTCCAGCTTTCTCCGCCTGCGGGGTTTTCTGTGTGGTGCCATTGCTCAACGCCACTACTGTTATATTTTAGGGTAAGAAAATCTACAGAACTGCCAGACCATCCAATTCCTGTAATGTAAATGTTTCCATTTATATCGGTTGTCATACCGTTGGGTATTTCAATCCCCTCATTACCGTTATCAAAGGTTACATCCCATAGTGTAGAACCATCTGTTGCATATTTAATAAGACGGATATCCATATCATTACCATTCCATTTAATGCCGGATACAATTATGTTTCCGGAATTGTCTAATGCTATGTGCATACCATACTCTACGGCATATTGAGTTGCCTGTTCGCGTTTTTGCCATAATGTTTGCCCATCCGGGCCAATTTTTATGGTAAAAAAGTCTCCGGCAGGATGATTTTCATTAGTACTCCCGCCGGTAATGTAAGTATTGCCGGCACCGTCTGTAACAGATGCGTATGGCACATTATTGCCTTTATAAGCCTCACCACCATAAAATTCATAAGTATTAGAAAAAGTAGCAATATGTGGTGTTCGTGTATCTATTTGAGACAATATTTTTTGATCCGGATTTAAAACCTCCGTAGTGCCGTAATTCGGCTTAAAGGAGTTCCATCGTGTTAATGTGGAAATGCTGCCACTTGTTTTAGAAACCTGATAGCCGTTTTGTTCTTTAAGTGTCGGGCTTTGTGCCACAACGCCTGTATGTAATGCCGCTGTTGCTATTAAAGCAACTATAGACTTAGTGGTAATTTTCATGTCATACAATTTAAATGAAGTATGTAAATTTATTATTATTATCGGTTTTTAGCTTTTTTTTGTGTTGACATCTGTGTTGACAAAAATATTATTGTTGCCTGAATATCAAATTTTTATTAAACAGAACTATATGAATCATTTACCTGATTAATTTGGTTTACCACTTTTATACTCTAACAATTATTAAATAAATTTTTACTAAAAATTTGATATCTATTTATTTTCGTTATCTCATAATCTTGAATTAACAAGTATTCATTTTGTATATTATATGGGTACAATTTGCAAAAGCTTATTTTTAAAATGCAATATTTAAAGTTTTTAAAGTGTAAGCATTGTGCTTGAATCGGCGGAAATATCCATTAAAATTTAAACAGGTTTTTAAAATTCTCGAATTAATATTTTAGCATTAAACTATTTGACAGACCTATAGTCTAATCTTTAATAAATTAACTGGGACAATTATTTACTTTTATAACATACACAAATTATTTATGGGATTAGCAGAACAAACATGGTCGCGCAGAAAATTTATAACTACGGCAGCAGGAGCGGGGACAATTATAGTTTTAAATCCATCAATAGGTTGGGCTTTTGACAGGAACGACCCAAAAGTAGCTGCGATTGTAGCAAAAACTATGGGTATAGATGCTCACAACCACATTGATGTGCCGCTTAATACAGCCGAACTTCCCGGCCCAAAAATTGACTTACTGGGCGAAATGAAAAAATCGGGATTATCAGCAATTACCACTGCTTTTGCGGTTGATTATCAGAAATTAAAGAATCCCGGTGAAGCGTATGAGCGTTTTATTAACGGCTTAACAGCAACCGATAAGGTTTTAGAAGATAATAATATGAAACGGGCCCTTAATTTAACCGACTTAAAAACTGCCAAAAAAAGTAATGTGCCTACAGTTATACAATCGGTTGAAGGCGGTCACTTTTTAGAAGGAAAAATTGAAAGATTGGAAGTTGCTTACAACAGGGGTTTGCGCCATCTTACGTTATTGCATGATAATGATGCATCGGTGCCATTGGGCGATGTGTTTACAAACCCTGCTCAATTTGGCGGGTTAACTTCTTTTGGGGCAGATGTTATTAAAGAGTGTAACAGGCTGGGCATTTTGATAGACCTATCTCACGGTACCAATGATATGGTAAATGCTGCTCTAAAAATTACGACCAAACCGGTGCTGGTTTCGCATACAGGCCTTGATACCCAATTGGGGCAAAATGAGAACATGGCTAAAATGATGAAGCCAAGGCTTATTAGTAAAGAGCAGGCTAAAATTGTTGCCAGTGCAGGTGGTGTGATTGGTGTATGGACGCACCTCGCAGAAAATCCTCTGGAGTATGCTCATAATATTAAAGCTATGGTAAATGTTGTAGGTATAGACCATGTTTGTATTGGTACAGATACCAAGCTCACTCCTGCATACAGGTCGCCTAATGATAGTGGCAGGCCGGGTGGGCAGGGGCCACAGCAAGGTGGCAACAGTGCCATTTCTAAAGAAGGGCCTAAACCAGATGTGCAAAAAAGTCCCGGTGGCGATAAGAACAAAGGCAGGATGGGTGGAGGTACAAACCAGGCATGGGCAGATCAAAAAGAAGGGTTTTATTACACAGTTGTTGACGCACTTCTTAAAACAGGTTTTACTGAAGGGGAAATTGCTAAAATAGGAGGTGATAATTATTGTCGTGTATTTGACGCTGCTACAAAGGGTAAATAACTATAATTTATAATTATAAATTAAAGCTGCCCAAAGCATAGTGTGGCAGCTTTAATTTTGCTGAATTGTAACACAGATACTAATTTTGTCATTCTTGTGCCATTGCAATTGCGTTCAGGCAATTAATGTATTTTTAAAATATTTTCCTGCATTGTCCCTGATTAAAATCATTTTCGCTATTCCGTTATTATAGCCGTTAACAGAAAAATCAAGATATATAAATTATAGTTCCTATTGTTATTTTTCATTTGGCCGTGAGTACATTTTTAATTAAACAAATAGTAAATTACTTATCTGAAAATATAAAAAAAAGAAGACCCCGGGTGCGAACTCACGGGGCCTTCAACCAAACAAAAATTACGAAACTGATAATTTACTTTTTAATGGGTGTGCCATTTCTTATTTCTTCACTGGCAGATTTAACTAATTGGTCATTAACCGACAGGCTATCACTGAAAATCTCAATATTATCACCGCTTTCACGGCCTTTTTTTATACCTACGCTTTTAGCTTTATTATCTTTTACGGTAATTACAAAAGCCCTTTCGCTGGTACTTACCACAGCTGTTTTAGGTACAACAAACGTACTGTCTACGCTATTTAATTTTAGGATTACTTCGGCAACCATACCCGGCAATAGCCTTTTGGTTGTATTCTCTACATCCATCTCTACACGTTCAGAACGAAGCCTTAAGTCTAAAGCTCCCGACATACGTTTTATTTTCGCATTAAAGCTTTGGTTAGGCAGTGAGCGAACGGTAAAGCTAATATCATCACCATTTTTAAGGAAACCGGTATACATCTCCGGTACAGATACCCCTAAACGAAGTTTTTTCTGATCCTGAATGGTAAATATTGGCAGGTCACTTCCTTTACCTGCCGGACCAACATAAGCTCCTAAGTTTACATTACGGGCTGATACCACACCATCAAAAGGGGCGCGTATTTGCAAATAGCTTTGTATAGTCTGAACCTCTTTATAAGCAGCTTTAGCTGCCTGTAGCTGCGCATAGTCAGAACTTTTACGGGCAACAGCCTGGTCAAGGTCATTTTTAGATATTGTACCTTCTACTTTGCTGGTTTCCAGGATACGGTTATAGGTGCTGTTACTGGCAGTATATACCGCTTCCTGAGAGCGTAACCTTGATTCAGCCGCAGCGATCTGCGAGCTTATCTCGGGTGCTTCAAGCACTATAAGTAATTGGCCTGCTTTTACTTCGCTGCCTATATCTACTTTAAGCTCCTTTACAAAGCTGCTTACCTTAGCATAAAGGTCTACCTGACGAAAGCCCTGTAATTCTGCCGGTAGGCGAATTTCTGAGGATAGTTTTTCCTTGTGCAGGTTAACGGTTTCTATTACCGCTTCCGGTTCAGGTGCCGCTTCTTCTTTCTTTTCGCCGCAGCTGCTTAGTAAGTTTAAAGCCAGTAAAGCGGCTGTTGATGTGATTATATATTTGTTCATCTTATTGGTGTAATGTGGTTGGTATGTAATGTTTACTCTCTTTATCTTCAGGGTCCAGCGATACCGATTGTGTTGTGGCTTTGCCCTGTGCCCATGCAAATATAACAGGCAATATAACAAGAACGGCAAAGGTAGAAAATAACAGCCCCCCTATAACTGCCCTTCCCAGTGGCGATACCTGCTCGCCGCTTTCGCCGTGGCCTATAGCCATGGGCAACATACCGGCAATCATCGCTACAGAGGTCATTATAATAGGGCGGAGGCGCAGTGATGCCGCTTCACGTGCCGACTCTAATGCATTGCCATTTACACGCCTTAACTGCTCTGCATTTGTGACGAGCAGTACCGCATTTGCAATAGATACCCCGACGGACATGATTATACCCATATACGACTGAAGGTTAAGTGTAGACCCTGTAATTAACAACATTAACAGGGCACCTAATACCACCGCAGGGACTGTAGTTAAGATAACCAGCGACACACGGAACGACTGGAAGTTTGCCGATAGCATTAAAAAAATAACTATTACCGCTACCAGTAAACCTGCCTGAAGGCTGCTCATGGTTTCGCCCAATACTTTACTAAGGCCTATAGGCTCTACAAACAAACCACGGGGCAACTCACCAAGGGAGGCAATGGCAGCCTGCACTTCATTAGATGCGGTACCAAGATCTGTATGGTCTGTATTGGCGGTAACCGATACATAAGGCATAGCGCCCAGGTTATCATTCTCACCATGGGTATAGCCGTGGGTAATAGTAGCCACATCGCCTAATACAGGGCGTGTAGAATTTCTAAGTAACGGGATGTTTGCAATGTCCTGCTCGGTTTTCATCCTGTCTAAAGGAACCTGAACCTGTACGTTATACGACAGCCCGATTTTCTCGTCTATCCAGGTATTTTTATCGGTGTAGCGGGAAGACGATGTTGCAGCAATAAGTGATCTCGAAATATCGTTCATATCTACTCCCAGTTGTGCGGCCCTTACCCTGTCTATAGTAATATTTAATGAAGGGTATTTTACAGCCTGTGCCAACTGCACATCCCTGAAATAATCTACCTTCTTAAGTTTTTCAATTATCTTATTGGCATACTGCTCGTTTATTTTCTTGTTCTTTCCTGCAAAACGAATCTCAATAGGCGTAGGCGATCCCTGGCTTAGTACCTTGTCGGTAAGCTCTATAGGCTCAAACGATAGTTTAACTCCAGGTTCTACCTTAGCAATACGTTTTCTTAGATTATCTTTAAACTCGTCCATATCCATGTGCACTTCCTTTAAAGATATCTGGAACACGGCTTCCTGTGGCCCTGCCATAAAAAGGTAAATAGGCGATACAGAAAATAACCCCGGGTGGGTACCCACATAAACCGATGATATACCTATATGCTCTTTACCCACAAGATTTTCCATTTCTTTAAGAACAGTTAGGGCTTTTAACTCGGTACGTTCAAAACGGGTACCATCGGGCAGGCGCATACGCAACTGGAACTGGCTTGAATTTATCCTCGGGAAAACATCCTGGCCTATAACATTAATAAGTACGGCAGCAAGGCTTGTAATAACCACTAAGTACGTAATGGCAATAAATCCGCGTCTTGGCAAGAGCCTGTCTAACAAGCGCATAAATGCCATCCTGAACCTTTCGAATTTACCTATCTTACCATTATTGTCGTAATCTTCCCTTTCGGCAAATGCCTGTTTAGTAAGTTCTTCATGGCCTTCGGCAACGCTAAACTGGTCTTTGTGGCCGTGCGGGTGGTCTTTCATCAGCCAGTTGGCCATTACAGGTACAAACGTTTGTGAAAGCAGGAACGAGATGATCATTGAGAAACCAATGGCCAGTGCCAGCGGCAGGAACAATGATCCCGGTATACCGCCCATGGTAAATGCAGGTGCAAATACTGCAAGTATACACAGCAGGATAAGCAATTTAGGCAGGGCTATCTCTTTACAGGCATCCCAAATGGCGAGTGCCTTGGGCTTGCCCATATCTAAATGCTGGTGAATATTTTCTATGGTTACCGTACTTTCATCTACAAGGATACCAATGGCAAGTGCCAGTCCGCTCAGGGACATAAGGTTGATGGTTTGCCCAAATAATTTCAGGAACAATACTCCCGATATGATCGAAATAGGAATAGTAAGGATAACAATAAGTGCAGCACGCCTGTCGCCCAAAAAGAGCATTACCATAAGGCCCGTAAGTACCGCACCAATAACACCCTCTGTAATAAGGCTTTTAACCGAGTTGATTACATATATAGATTGGTCAAATTCATACGATATTTTAACATCTTCAGGTAGTGTGCTTTGTATTTTGGGCAGGTTTTCCTTCAGGTTTTTTACAACATCCCAGGTAGAGGCATCGCCGGCTTTGGCAATACTTACATATACAGATCGTTTACCGTTTACTAAGGCATAGCCGGTACTAATATCTGCACCATCTTTTACGGTGGCAACATCGCCCAGGTAAAGGTTTTGTACACCACCTTTAAATAGCGGAATATCTTTAAAATCTTTAACTTCCTTAATGGTATTGTTAGTAGGGGTAATATAACTTTTGTCGCCCACACGCACGTTACCCGACGGTGCCGTTTGGTTATTAACCCTTATGGCTTCCACGATCTGGTCTGGCGTAAGGTTATTAGCGGCAAGCTGTGCAGGGTCTACGTTAACCTCTATAGTTCTTGGGCTACCACCAAAAGGTGGCGGCGAAAGTAGTCCCGGAATGGATGTAAAGGAGGCACGTACATAAACGTTAGCCAAATCCTGCAGCTCATTATTACTACGGGTCTTACTGCTTAGTACCAACTGGCCTACGGGCAGGGAAGAGGCATCAAAACGAATGATGAACGGCGGTTGCGACCCCGGCGGGAAGGCAGCCTGTATCCTGTTAGACAGCGCACTTAATTCTGCAGCGGCCTGTGCCATGTTAGTACCTTCGTAGTAGCTAACCTTCATTAGGGTAAGGCCCTGTATGTTTTTAGTCTCAATAGATTTTACGCCATTGGCAAATAACATTATATTAATGTAGTTTTTTGCAAAGTACGATTCCATCTGGTCCGGAGTATATCCGCCAAAGGGGTGTGCCAGGTAAATAACCGGCAGGTTCATTTGCGGCAATATGTCTACCTTAATAGTTCTAACGGCACTGATACCGAAAAAGAAAAGCCCGGCGACCAGTACCAATATAGAAATAGGCTTGCGGAGTGCAAAACGTATTAAATTCATTATTTAATGATAATTAAAATTCGTTGATAAAAAGGTTAAAGTCGCCCACGGCTGCTGCCTTCATAAGCAAAGACTGCCATACGTTAGTATAAATAACATCACGGTCGGTCTCGGCACGGTTAAGGGTATACAGTGCCTGTGTAACGTCTACTAGGTTGGTAAGCCCGTTATTGTAAAGCGTGGTTCGCTGCAGGTAAGCCTGTTGTGCGGCACGTACCTGGCGGGGTGCCTCTTTATAATTTTGCAATGCAAAACCCATACGGGCATTGGCAGCATCGTCATTAGCCTTTAGCTGCTGGTCTACTGCTTTGTATTCCTGCTCTAAACCTTCGGTAATTAATTTTTGGGCGCTAACCTTTTTACTCGACCGCGCTATGGTGGTTAAGTTCCATATCATACCCACACCCATAAGGTAGTTTTGGCGCACGGGGTCGATACCGTCAAAATAGTTTTTGGTATACGAGTTTTGGTTGGATGCATAGTCTGCATTAAAGCCCGACCCCCTGGTTTGAAATACTCCAAAGAGGTTAAATGTAGGCCAGTACTCACGACGGAACAGTTTTTCCTGCTCGTTGCTGTACTGTATACGGCTCTGATAAAATTGCCTTATAGGGTTTAAAGAGTCATTCTTTATATCGGCAGTTATCATGGCTTTAGGTATGCGTGCCACGAGGGTAGTGTCGGCTGTAAAATCTTTAGGTTCTACACCCATAAGGCGCACAAGCTCATTATTTTGCAGTTTTACCTGTTCCTTTAACTGGTTAAGTGAAATCTTAGCCCTCGATACTTCGGCAGATGCCAGTGTACTATCCACACCCGGCAACAAACCGGTTGCAACACGGGTTGCGGCATTTTTAAGCACCACCTCTGTACGGTCGAGGTTTTTTTGCTGGGAGCGCAATAATCGCTGGCTTGCAAGCAGGTTAAGATAAGCCCCTGCAATGCGCACTTTTTGCTGAAATTGCTCCTGCTCATAATCTTTTTGCTGACGGTTTGCATCGGCTTTAGCCAGAGTTATGCGCTGCTTCATACGTCCGAAGGTAAAAAAGTCCCAGTTAAAGTTAACCAGATACAGTGCGCCAAAAGCGGCATTCCAGTTTTGGCTTGGCAATGGTAAGCCCGATGATGCAACACCCAGTCCGCCAAGTCCATAAAGTGGGCCGTTTTGTCCGTTAACGGTTCCGTAGTCCTGTTGTGCAGATAGGTTAAGGTTAGGCAGGTAATCGCGCCTTGTTTGTTTTACGGTCTCGTTTGCAGCCTGGGCATATTTGCCTTTAGCCAGTACAAGCCCATAATTTGCTGTGCCGGTGTCTACTGCCTCTTTTAGTGTGAGGTTTTGGCCTTTGCCATGCAGTGAGTACAGCAATAACAGCAGCAGTAATTTTTTAAAGTGCATGTAATTAAGTATTTTTAAGTAGTAAAGTGTCATGCAAATTTACGAACGTTATAATATTAAACACCTGTTTAAAATGACGAATTAAATTGGTCATGCATTTCTGTCAAATTTGCGTTATATACCTTTACTTTGTAATGAATAGTGATTTTATGAGCAGGAAATTTAAATATCTTATTGAAAATAAATGGTGGCAGGAACTCTTTATCCTTGCCTTTTCATTTATATTGTTTACCCTTAACGACTGGATACTTATTAAGTCGTGGAAAGGGATATGGTCTGGCTGTGCTTACTTTTTATTACTTTACGGCCATGCCCAGCTTAACCGTTTTTTTATTTTACCCATACTTTTAAAAAAGCATAAGCCATTTTTGTATGCGTTGGCAAGCGCAGGTTTTGTAGCCATTTATTCGGTTATTATGTACCAAATTGCCAATTTATGGATCTATAAAAACTGTTTTCTCTACAAATCGTCAGAGCAGCAAAGTTACGTTTTTCAGGCGGCTACATTAGTGGCAACACTTATATGCATACTATCGGTAATATTGATATTAAAATTTTACCGTGACCGTAAAAATCTCGACAGCGAGAAAATACTGTACAACCAGGCACAAATAAATTCGCTTAAAGAGCAGCTTAACCCGCACTTTTTATTCAATACCTTTAATACATTGTATGGCATCAGTCTGCAATTTCCTGAGCGTACGCCGGAGCTTATAATGCATGTATCGCAGCTTATGCGCTACCAGCTTGAAAGTAACGAGCATAAATGTGTGCCGCTGGAAGACGAAATAAACTTTATAAGCAGCTACATTCAGCTCGAAAAAGAGCGCGTAGGCTACCGTTGCGACATTAGCCTGAATATTGATGTGGATGATGAGAGGGCATATAAAATTCCGCCCATGCTATTGATAAGCTTTATCGAGAACGCCTTTAAGCATGGCACGTGTTCTATAGAGAAATGTTTTGTAGAGGTTAATGTTACGGTAAGGGAGGGTAAACTTGATATGGTTGTGAGAAATTCAATTCCCGAAAAGAAAAATGAGGTTGTTTCTACCAAAATTGGGATTAAAAATACCACCGACAGGCTTAACCTGCAATACGGCAGTAACTATACACTTGATATTAAAGAAGATCGTATATTTACTGTAAACCTTAAACTTCAGCTTAAGACAAAATGACACAGGCAATTACAAAAAAATGCATCATTATAGATGATGAGCCTGCTGCCCATTATGTGCTTGCTAATTATATAAAGCAGGACCCACGGCTGGAAATTGTTTTTGAAGGGTATAACGGGGTAGAGGCTATGGCATATCTGCAAAAAAATACAGTAGACCTTATGTTCCTGGATATTGATATGCCCGAGATTACCGGTATAGAAATGCTAAAGAAACTGGACAATCCGCCGCGTACCATCCTGACTACTGCCTATAGTGAGTATGCGCTTGAAAGTTATGATTATGGCGTGCTTGATTACCTGCTTAAGCCCATTTTTTACCCCCGTTTTGTAAAGGCTATTAACCGCTTTTTCGAACTTGTTGAGCCATTGGCAATTGCCGAAGAGGTTAAAGATACCATAAATGTAAAGGTGGATAGCGACACTATACCAATAGAAGTAAGCAGCATACTGTATGCCCAGAGCTATGGCAATTATGTAAAGATATTTACCACTAAACGCAATTACCTGGCAACGATTACTACCAACGACCTTGAAAAATGCCTGCCGCCATCGCTGTTCATGCGGGCACACAAATCGTACATTATTGCGGTAAATAAGGTAGACGAAATTAATAAAGACCATGTGGTTATAAAGCGTAACCTGATACCTATAGGGATAACCTACAGGCGGGAACTGGCTGATAAACTTAAAAAGTAGATTCTTAGACATGAGATATTAGATAATAGAAAACGAACAAAAACAAAAACACAAATAGTATGATTGAAGTTAAAGCGTTTGCGGCTTATGATGCGGAAACACCCTTAAGGCCTTTTGAATTTGAGCGTAAAGATCTTGCACCCCACCAGATACAAATAGAAATTTTATTTAGTGGTGTGTGCCATAGCGATATTCACACAGCACGCAGTGAGTGGGGCGGGGCAAATTACCCGGTTGTACCGGGGCATGAAATTGTGGGAAGGATAGTTAACGTAGGTAGTGAGGTTACAGCCTTTAAAGTGGGTGAACTTGCCGGGGTAGGTTGCTTTGTAGATTCCTGCCGCCATTGTGCGAGCTGTAAAGAAGGCGAAGAGCAATATTGCGAAGAAGGTATGACAGGTACGTATAACAGCTTTGAGCGTGGTACAGATATACCTACTTATGGCGGATATTCTACGAGCATTAGTGTAGACGAGAAATATGCACTGCACATTTCTGATAATTTAGACCTTGCCGGTGTTGCGCCGTTATTATGTGCAGGTATTACTACTTATTCGCCACTACGCCACCTTAATGTGGGTAAAGGCCATAAAGTTGCCGTATTAGGCCTTGGTGGTTTAGGCCATATGGCGGTAAAATTTGCAGCTTCTTTTGGTGCAGAGGTTACCATGCTCAGCACATCGCCAAGTAAAGAAGCCGATGCTAAAAAACTGGGTGCACACAACTTTGCACTAACTACAGATCCTGAAGTTATGGCGTCGCTTGCCAATAGTTTCGACTTTATTGTAAATACTATTTCGGCTAAGCATGAGTATGATACCTACCTTAACCTGCTTAACAAAAACGGAACAATGATTGTGCTTGGTGTACCAGAAATCCCTTCGGTTGCGCCTGCAATGAGCCTTATCTGGAAACGCCGCAGCATTATGGGAAGCCTTATTGGCGGTATTAAAGAAACACAGGAAATGCTTGATTACTGTGCTGAACACAATATAACATCTGACGTAGAGGTTATTAATATGCAGTATATTAACGAGGCTTACGACCGTATGGAAAAAAGCGACGTTAAATACCGTTTTGTTATTGATATGGCTTCAATGAAAAATTAATCAATTGGCAATAAACAATTTGCAATAAAGGACAGACCGTAATGGCTGTCCTTTTTTTGTGGAGCGAAATAGAAGAAATATTTATATTTACAAATTATACCAATTATTACTATTAATAACCCGTTGTGCCTTTTGATTAATATAAGTAAAAGTTGTGCAAATTTAAAATACACAACGGGTCTCTTTAGTGAAGGCTTATGCAGTTGTGTATCTTATTTCTTATAGTTCAGGGTATATTTTACAAAAATATTTACGCGAAAAATTATATGATGTAATAATTGTATTTTATACACTTATAATTTAATTGTTTATATTTGCTGCTACACCGTTATAGTAGCAATCATTTCTATGAACGCGTCCTGACTTTTTGATTGAAGCGAAAAATAGAGATTATTGTTTTAAATTTTGGCTTTTTTGCATTTCATAGCAACGCTACGGAATAATGAAAGAGGTGAAACATGAAGCAAAAAGATCATTTTGCAGCCAATTGAAAAAGTCAAATGAGTTCTATTATAAAAACTTTAAAACAAGCATGAGATATTTAAAATTATTCCTCCCGGCAGCCATAATGGTACTACTTGCCGGTACGAACTTAAATGCACAGAATTTAAAACCAAGTGACAGGAACCAGCTTTTTGATAACGACTGGAAATTTTTTCTTGGAGATGACGCTAAGGCTGGATCTGTAGATTTTAAGGATGCCACATGGCGTAATGTAGATTTGCCACACGACTGGAGTGTAGAGGGTAACTTTAGCCCTGCAAATCCTATGGGTAACGATGGTGGTTATTTGCCTGCCGGTATAGGGTGGTACCGTAAATCGTTTGTAGTGCCTGCCGACTGGAAAGGTAAAAGCATTTCTATTTATTTTGGCGGGGTTTATATGAGTTCAGAAGTTTTTATCAACGGGAAATCACTTGGGGTATATCCCTACGGGTATTCTTCGTTTAGCTACGACCTTACGCCATATCTTGTCTATGGTAAAGAAAACACTATTGCCGTACGCGTAGATAATTCTAAACAAAAAAATTGCCGCTGGTATAGTGGGTCGGGCATTTACCGCCACGTATGGCTTACTGCTACAAATAATATACATGTTGCACAATGGGGTACAGCCATTGCCACACCTAAAGTTTCTGTTAAAGAAGCAACTGTTGAGGTTACTACAACGATAAAAAACGAAACGGAAAAGCCACAGCGTATACGCATTAAAGCAGAACTATTTTCTGCCAATGCAAAAAAAACAGGAAATGTCTTTACAGATGTTGACATTGCCGCTAACAGCGAAAAAGAAGTTAAGCAAACTATAAAGGTTTCTAAACCTGATTTATGGACACCCGAAACACCAAACCTATACGAGTGCAAAATTGAGGTCATACAGGAAAATAAGGTTGTAGATGCCGTAAGCAATAATTTTGGCATTCGGTCTATAGAGTTTTCGGCTGCAAATGGCTTTAGGCTAAACGGCAAAACGGTAAAAATTAATGGGGGCTGCGCCCACCATGATAATGGCTGCCTGGGTGCCGCTGCTTATGACAGGGCTGAGGTACGAAAGGTAGAACTGCTAAAAGCTGCCGGGTTTAACTTAGTACGTACGTCGCACAACCCGCCATCTGAAGCTTTTCTTGATGCCTGCGACAGGCTTGGCCTTTTAGTCGTTGATGAATCTTTTGATGGCTGGAGAACCAAGAAAACCGAATATGATTATTCATTATACTTTGATAAATGGTGGGAAAAAGATATTGCGGCTATGGTAAAGCGCGACCGCAACCACCCGTCTATAATTATGTGGAGTATTGGTAACGAAATTATAGAGCGCAAAGAACAGCAAGCTGTAGAAACGGCTAAAAAGCTTGCTAACGGTATTCGTAAATATGATACTACCCGCCCGGTAACATCGGCAATGACAACGTGGGATAAGGAGTGGGAAATGTTCGACCCGTTAATGGCTGCACATGATGTTGCAGGGTATAACTACCAGCTGCACCACGCTCCGGACGATCACAAAAGAGTTCCATCGCGTGTTATCATACAAACAGAATCATACCCAAGGGATGCTTTTGCCAACTGGAAACTGGTTAATGATAATAGTTACATTATAGGCGATGTGGTTTGGACAGCAATGGATTATTTGGGAGAGTCGGGGATAGGTCGCTGGTTCTATTCCGGTGAAGTTACCGGCGAGCATTATGAGCGCGACATGTTTCCGTGGCATGGTGCATACTGTGGTGATATAGACCTTACCGGCTGGCGAAAGCCAATATCGCACTACAGGAGTATGCTGTACAATACAAACGAAAAGCTGTATATGGCAGTTCGCGAACCGGCTCCTGCCCCTTTAGATATTAAAGAAACACTATGGTCAGTATGGCCTACTTGGGAAAGCTGGACGTGGCCCGGACATGAGCAAAAAAATATAGAGGTAGAGGTATATGCAAAATATCCTGCCGTAAGGCTTTACCTTAACGGAAAGCTGATAGGGGAGAAAGCTACTACAGAGAAAGAACAATTTAAGGCTACGTTTACCATACCGTATGAGGCAGGAGAACTAAAGGCTGTAGGTGTGAAAAACGGTAAAGAAACAGAATCTAAAATTTTAAAAACTGCTGGCAAGGCTGCCAAAATAAAACTGGTTGCCGACAGGAGAAATATAACTGCCGGTGGTCAGGATCTATCATACATCGCTGTAGAAATAACTGATGCAGCGGGTAACCTTGTGCCTAACGCAGATAACAGTATGGAATTTAAAATTAGCGGTGCCGGTGTTATAGCCGGACTTGATAATGCTAATCTTAAAGATACCGAATCTTATAGTATTACTACCCGCAAGGCATGGAATGGCCGCGTCATGGCAGTAATTAAAAGTAGTAAAGCTAAAGGCGATATTACGCTAACTGTTAGCTCTGCGGGACTACCAGATGCTACCATAACAATTAAAGCTGAGGAGCCGGCTGCTGCCAGGTAATGCCAATATTAAAGTATAATGTACCAAGCTTTATATTACCGCGTGTTTTTACCACAAAGTACGCGAGGTTTTTCACGAAGTACACCAGGTACGCGCTTCGCTTTTTAAGAACACAAGGCTGTATCTCAAATCTTTACAGCTTACTTTGTGCTACAGCCTTGTGTTCCCTGCATGCCTTGCATGCATTTTCATTATACAGGCTATTTTGTAATCGTATCGCTTCGTTTACCCTGTGAAAAACCTGGTGCACTTTGTGGTTAATATTACCTATAAAAGGCCGAAGATCATAACGATCTTCGGCCTTTTATATTTATTCGATTAAGTGCTGTTATTTAAACCCGTTTATAGTTTTGCGAATAGCCGTAAGGTTTTCCATAAGGCCTTCAAAATATTTAATGTCAAGCATGTTGGCACCGTCGCTCTTGGCATTAGCCGGATCAAAATGCGTTTCTATAAAAATACCGTCTACACCTGTAGCAATACCAGCACGGGCAATAGTCTCTATCATATCCGGCCTCCCGCCTGTAACACCGGCAGTCTGGTTAGGCTGCTGTAAAGAGTGGGTAACATCAAGAACGGTAGTTGCAAATTGTCTCATTGTAGGAATCCCCCTAAAGTCTACCACCATATCCTGATAGCCAAACATACTGCCCCTGTCGGTAACAATAACATTTTCGTTATGGCTGTCAAGCACTTTCTGCACGGCGTGCTTCATACTTTCCGGGCTCATAAACTGGCCTTTTTTAAGGTTAACCGTTTTTCCTGTTTCGGCAGCAGCCACAACAAGGTCGGTTTGCCTAACAAGGAAAGCCGGTATCTGCAACACATCTACATACTCAGCGGCCATAGCGGCATCCTCATTAGTGTGGATATCTGTCACTGTGGGCACACCAAATGTTTCAGATACTTTACGTAAAATTTTAAGTGCTTTCTCGTCGCCTATACCGCTAAAGCTGTCTATGCGCGAGCGGTTCGCTTTTTTAAACGAGCCTTTAAAAATATAAGGTATCTGTAGCCTGTCGGTTACTTTTACAATAGTTTCGGCAATACGCAGCGCCATTTCTTCGCCCTCAATGGCACACGGGCCTGCAAGTAAAAAGAAATTTCCGCTATCGGTATTTTTAATTTGTGGTATATTATGTAAGTTCATTGTTGTGTTTTAAATCAATGCAAAGATAAAGATAAAATAGCGATTATATACTAAGAGGTTTTTACCACGAATTGCACAAATTATCACTAATTTTTCACGAGAGATTTGTGATGATTGGTTTATTAGCGGTAAGTAATATTATTTTATTACGCGTATTCCAAAACCTTTAGGTGCAAGTACTTTACCTTTTTCGTAAAGGTTAATGTAAATAAGTTTAGGTTCGGTTAATCCCTCCCAGGTAACTTCATAGATATCAAGAACCCCGGCACCCATTTCGTTCTTTTTAGAAGGGAAAGGGCAGCAGGTATCAGTTTTTTTGTAGGTCAGCTTTTCTCCGTTGGGGCCCGACAGCGCACCAAAGTATCGCTTAACGTTAATCTCTGCAGTTTGTATGGGCAGGAAACCAAGGTTAATGGGGTAATCCTGGTCGTAACCGTATTTTTTATCGCTGCTAACCTCTGTAATAACAAAAGTTTTCTCTTTAGATAGCGCCGGCATAATAGCAGTATCGTCTATATTACGAATGGTATTACGCGTACTGGTGCATGACGTTAACGCTAATAGTAAAAAGCAGGATGACAGCAGGAATTTTTTCATATTGGTTTTTTGATTTTCATATCAAAGTTAAATATTTTTTTTGATGGAACACGGATGATTATAAAAATGGAACGCGGATGACGTGGATTTTAGCAGATCTTCACAGATTTTAAACTCAGACAATGGTTTGACAAATGAAGTATCAGGTCATCTGCTAAATTTATGTCGCCCGAGTTCCATCATTCCTAATGTTTACCGCGTTTCATTTATTACTATTTTTGCAGCAAAATAAAATCATCATGGATATTTTTTACGGTACCTGGCCGTGGTATGTGTCGGGATTCCTTATAGGTTCGGTTATGCTACTTCTGGTATATTTTGGTAAAACATTTGGTATGTCGTCTAACCTGCGTACTATGTGTACCATTCTTGGTGCAGGAAAAACGTCTGACTTTTTCAGGTTTGACTGGAAGGCACAACGCTGGAACCTTGCCGTGGTGCTTGGCGCTATGCTTGGTGGCTTTATTGCCGTTACTTATTTAAGTGATCCAAATGTACCTACGGTAATGCTAAACCCAACTACTGTTACTGAATTACAGCAAATGCATATTGATGCGCCCGATGGTAAATTAATACCCGATGCTTTAAGCAGTGCCGATGCTATACAATCGCCAAAAGTATTAGCGATATTGCTAATCGGCGGATTGTTAGTAGGCTTTGGTACGCGTTATGCCGGTGGGTGTACATCTGGCCATGCAATTACAGGTTTAAGTAATTTACAGTTACCATCGTTAATTGCTGTTATAGGCTTTTTTATAGGCGGTCTACTAATGTCGTGGATTTTGTTACCGCTAATTTTAAAATAGAAACAACATGAAATTTATAAAATATATACTGGTGGGATTGCTTTTTGGGATTGTACTAACCAAATCTGAAGCGGTATCGTGGTACCGTATTTACGAGATGTTTCACTTTCAGTCGTTTCACATGTTTGGCATTATAGGCACGGCAGTGTTTGTTGGAGTAATTGGTCTACAACTTTTCAAGAGAAGCAAATTAAAAGACATTGATGGACAACCTATAATTTTAGCCGACAAAGAAAAAGGCTTTACCCGATACCTTATAGGGGGCCTATTGTTTGGTTTGGGCTGGGGGCTTGTGGGCACCTGCCCCGGGCCTATATTTATATTAATAGGAGCAGGTTTTTGGGGGATTGGTATAGTATTAATAGGCGCTTTACTGGGAACATATTTATACGGATTGCTAAAGAATAAGCTGCCCCATTAAAAGTTAGCCACGAATTACACAAATTTTCCCGAATTTCATTAGGGATTGGCAAAGTAAACTTACTTGTAGAAATTTGTGTTTAGCTCTAAAATATTACAACTTAAAAATAAGCTTGTTTTGCTTTCCTAAAGAGCTTTGTGTAACAGCGGTAGGCTTAAAGCCATAGTGATCAACTATTTTTTCTTTGAGGTCTTTAAATTCTTTTGGATTTAAAGAAGGGTCTAACCGTACAGATGATATGAACTCTAAAGGGGCTATTTTTATCCTGCATATCCTTTCATTTTTAGCATCAATAAGGCGTTTGTCGGGGATGCTTAACAGGCGTACTTCATTTTCATATTTATACGATTTACGTTTTAGGAGTAACGACTGTACATGCTCATCATTAATTTCATCCGACTGCAGGCATTTAATATACTCCTTGTTTTTAGGCAATTGTAATAAGTCTTTCTGGGTAAGGTAATCGACTACACCATAATAAAAATCACCTTTATTATTATATGATAGTTGATTTAGCCTGTCTAAATGCGTTGTAATGCGCACACCGGGATGGCGCATGGTAATACCATTATCATCGGGTTTTGTAGTATATATTTGCCAAAGCGCATAAGAGTCTTCGTCATAGCTCCAGCACTGCCCATAAATTTTATCTTTAGCAGGATGCTCAAACGGAACGCCGTTTTTTATAATACGCGCATTAAAGATAATATTTTCCATAGGGTCTGTCCAGCACTTAGGCTGTACCATTACGATCTCTTTATTATCCAATATCTGGAAAAAACGGTCGAGCAATTCAATACGGTGCAGGTAGGGGCGTAGTTGTAATTGTTTATTGAGTTCTCCTATCCGTTTCATAAAATTGCGGGTTATAAATTATGTTTGAGGTAATAAAAATACATTTTTTAAATTTACCTTATGCTGTAAAAATAGAAGGCTGCCAAAATAATTCAGCAGCCTCATCAATTGTTTTTTAAATTTAAAATTACTCTTTGATAACCTTTTGTACAGATGAGCCTTTTGCCGTACTTACTTTTACAAAATAAATTCCCGCTCTTAGATCGCTAACATCTAAATTGGTAGTGGCATTAAATGATTTTACAGTTTGGCCTACGCCGTTTATAATTGCAGTGTTAATAATGGCATCTTCGGTTTTAAGCGTAAGTACATTTTTTACAGGGTTAGGGTATGCCGTAAATAAATTTTTACCGGTATGGTTTACACCGGCTGTATTGTCCTGCGCTGCGGTAGGTATAAACGGCCTGCGTGCATTTGCATTGCCAAAGCTTGTACCAAACCATGCACCATTAGTTAATGCTGTCTGTAAGTCATTGTTTACAACCCAGTCAGACATATCGGTTCCGCTAAAGTTTTTCCATGAAGCGGTTTCGTTTAAAGTTCCTGTAAGTTCATTGTAGGTAATTGCTGTTATAGCATTATCTGTAATAGTAATTTCAAGATTTGTATCGGCATCAGCTATACGTGTAAGTGCTTGCTGGGCTGTAAGAGTACCGCTATAACGCACTCCCCATGCAAAGGTTACGGGAGCTTCGCCGGGTGCATTAAAATCGATTACAATTACCGATTCGTTTTCTCCCTCGCCAATCCATTAGGTAACATCTTCATTGCTAAACCACAGCGAACTGTAGGCAGGATAGGTTACAGTAGGCATTAGTGGGCCTTCGTCTCCCATAAAACCATACGATACTCCGTACCAACGGCTGTTTAATAATGGCTCTGATATTCCCTGGTTAGGCTGCATGTCCTGTGCAGTGTCGCCAGACCATGTGCTCCACCAGTCCGGCTGTCCTTGTAAACGAATATGGTTATTGTAGATAATATCTTCAAGAAACCCTATGTTACTTTGGGCAAAAGTAAAATTAGGTTCGGCGGTGGCCACTGCCTGTATCAAATCCGCAAAAGTAAGTTCTGTATCTGCCGGATAATGGTACCCAAAAGCAAAAGACGGATCTGTAGTACCATCCCTGAAATCAACAACCAAGATTGCGTTTTGAGATCCTTCGCCTACCCAAAACTTAACATCGTCCTGAGAAAACTGGGCTGATAGTTTTGATGAAAAAGTTAGTAAAAAGAGAAACAGTGAAATAGTAAAAATTCTTTTCATTCTATGGTTTATTTAGTTATTTACAACAAATACCAGGAATAAAAAAACAGAAAGAGGTGCTTTACCATGCATGGTAAAGCTTTACTTTCCATGCCTTTATCCTGAAAGCACTGAAATTGTAAAATGGCAGGTCTTCTGACTCTCTCCGGATTGCTATGCCTTCCCGCCATAAATGGCAGTGGCTTGTTATAGCATCCTTTTTTTATGAAGATTACAGCTGCAGGAACAGTTTAGGATTTTCACCCAATTCCCTTTTAATGCCATGTAAAATGGCAACCAAAATTACGCTGCAAATATAACACAGATATTTACAATCGCTATTACTAAATAAAGATGTATTTTTAGAACAGGAAAGTTGTATTACAGATTAAGGTTGACGGTGGTATACTATTATGATTTAAATAAAATTGATTTTCGAGAGCCTGTAATTGCGAGGTACGAAGCAAATCTCATTAAAATAATTCAAATTGCTTCATGCCTCGCAATGACCCAACCCCTGAAAAGGGCGTTTATTTAACTCTGCAAATCTGGCACTTAGCTACTCTGCAACTATCTTAAACAATCAACGTCCTGCCACCCAGTTTTTTCCTGCCTTTTTCGAAAGTAAAATCTATGCGGCCTAAATTGATTCCGTAACAGCCCACTTGGTTTATCATAACTTCTTCGCCATCAAGGTTTTTTTCTATGTATGGTTTGGTTAAAAAAGTATGGGTATGGCCACCTATAATAAGGTCGATATTTTTTGTAGTTCGTGCCAGTACAATGTCCGATATTTTTTCGGGTTCGTTAGCATAAATAAAGCCAAGGTGCGAAAGGCATATAACAAGGTCGCATTTTTCGTTAACCTTAAGTATGCGGCTCATATCCTGGGCTATCTCTATAGGGTTACGGTACACCGTTTCTTTGTAAAGATTGGCATTAACCAGCCCGTTAAGTTCTACCCCAAGGCCAAAGATGCCTATTTTAAGTCCGTCTTTTACAAATATCTTATAAGGCTTTACAATGCCGTTTAGCACGGTATTCTTAAAATCGTAATTAGCCGAAACAAAGTCGAATTTAGCATGGGGCAACTGTTTATAAAAACCGTCTATGCCGTTATCAAAATCGTGGTTGCCCATGGTGCACAGGTCGTATTTCATCATGCTCATGATCTTAAATTCGAGCTCACCGCCATAATAATTAAAGTAAGGCGTACCCTGAAAAACGTCGCCGGCATCCAGCAACAATACATTAGGTTCTTCCTTGCGTATCTGCTCTATAAGTGTAGACCTGCGTGCTGCGCCACCCATATTAGGGTACTTAGGGTCGTCTAAAGCAAAAGGATCTATATGGCTGTGCACATCGTTAGTGTGCAGTATGGTAAGCTTTTTAGTTTCGGGTATGTCATCAAAGCTGCTTAACGATAATCCGCCAAGAACAAGGGCGCTGCCTGCTGCCGTTTTTTGTATAAAATCTCTCCTTTTCATTATTTGTCTTGTATAATGCGCTGTGTTTTAATAACAGGAATAGTATCTGTCTCTTTAAAATAATCTATAAACAGGTTACGCAGTTTGTAATCAAGGTCGTAGCTTTTTACGCCTTTCTTAAAAAAGTCCATGCTGTCGCCGCCATTAGCCAGATAGTCAGACGTTGCTACGTTATAAATCTTGCCGGCTTCTACAGGTTTTCCCTGTACTGCAAGGGCAATAACTGTGCCCTCTTTACTTAAATGAATTTCCATTCCGGCAAGCGGGTGAGGCTTCTTTTCTTTGGCAATATAATTTGCTATCTCTACCATCTGCTCGCCTTTAAGGGCAATAACAATCAGTGAATTTTCAAAAGGCATGATCTCAAAAGCAGTACGTGCCGTAACATTGCCTTTAGCAATAATAGAGCGTATGCCACCGTGGTTAAGCAGGCAAACATCAATGTGGCGGTGTTCGCGGGCCATAAATACCTTATCGGCTTTTTCAAGGGTAACATCTGCCATCAGGTTGCCTATGGTGGTTTGCCATCCGCCTATGCTTTTACTTTTGTCAAGCGTTTCGGGGCTATAGGCAAGCACGCTGTCAAGGTCACGGTCTATATGTTCCCGGTATGGTTTTACAAAAGAGTCTATGCTTTGTGTAGTGGCATAATCAGAGGTTATGGGTATTTTTTTTCCTTCAATAGATGTGTTTCTTAATATTTCCGGGCCACAGGCAGTAAAACCCCCGGTTATTGTTAAGAATAAAACAAACCGCAAAAGAGATGTGTTATACTTTTTAGATAATATCATTGTGATTGACCTTTATTTCGATATTTTTGCATTCGGCAATAAAAGTACTATGTTTTTGAAGTTTATTAAAGATTTCAGCCTGAAAAAGATTATTAAGAATAGTTTACCAAATTATAAACCTACTGCTTCTCCCGATAAAGTTAAGACCGTAGGATTACTAATAGATGAAACCTATTTTACTAACAAAGAGGCTCTTATAGAAGAATTAACCGTAAACGGAATTAACCGTAACGCTATAGAAACGCTTAGTTTTGTAGAGCGTATTAAAAAAGGGCAGGCTCCGGATTGCTGCCATTATACCCGAAAAGACATATCTGTAACCGGAAATTTTGAAAAAGCCGATGTAGCTGCTTTTATGAACAAACCGTTTGATATGCTTATAAGCTATTATGATGTAGAGAAACCACCGCTTGTACTGGCAACCATAAAAAGTAAGGCCAAATTTAAAGTGGGCTTTGCGGGGACCGATAAGCGTCTGGACAATTTTATGATAGCATCTCAGGCAGAGAAATATAAAGAATTTGTTGCAGAGCTTTTTAAATATCTAAAAATACTAAACAAAATATAAACCCATGCAGTCATTAACAGGTACTGGCGTTGCGCTGATTACCCCTTTTAAAAAAGATTTTTCGGTAGATACGGATGCGCTTATAAAAATTGTAAACTACCAGATAGAGGGTGGTATAGATTACCTTGTGGTATTGGGTACCACAGCCGAAGCCGCTACACTTAGTAAGGACGAAAAGGAACTGGTTATAGATACCGTTATCAGTGCTAATAATGGCCGCCTGCCTTTAGTACTGGGCGTGGGCAGTAACAATACTAAAGAAGTTACCGACGAACTTACTACACGCGACCTGTCGGCATTTGCAGCTATATTATCGGTTTCTCCTTATTATAATAAGCCTACACAGGAAGGTATTTACCAGCATTTTAAAGCAATAGCACAGGCTTCGCCGCTACCTATAATTGTTTATAATGTACCGGGAAGAACATCGAGCAACATGCTGCCGCAAACGGTGATTCGCCTGGCGAACGATTTTAAAAACATTGTAGCTATTAAAGAAGCTGCCGGAGATATTGTTCAGGCAATGAAGCTGATACAAAAAAAGCCCGAAGGTTTTCTTGTAATAAGCGGCGATGATATGATTACACTGCCTATGGTACTTGCCGGTGGGGCAGGGGTAATAAGTGTTATTGCACAGGGCTTTACAGAGTTTGCCCAAATGGTTCGCCTGGGCCTTGACGGTAAAGTGAACGAAGCGTATAAACTGCACTACAAATATGCCGACGCTATAGACCTTATTTTTGAGCAGGGCAACCCCGCAGGCATCAAGCATATATTTAAAGAACTTGGCCTAAGTGAGGATACCGTAAGGCTTCCGCTGGTTAACGTTGATGAAGATTTAGCAGGTAGGATAGGGAATTTTGTAAAGAAAATTTAAGCTCCTTAAGATTAAACTTTTACTAATAAGATATTTCCATATCTTGTAACTATAATTAAAAGCTATGGAAATATCCTATACAGATTTCTCTGGGAAAAAATTAGAAATAGATCAATTGCCGGATATTGAGGACTATATAAAAGTTTTTAAGGAAAATAACCGACTGCAAAAAAAGGAATTTTATATTGATAATTTATTTATCAACGAATTTTATTTTATTGAGTATGGTAAGTCCCATAGGGAATTACTTTCTTTAAATTTGATTTCAATTAAAATATGTGAAATTGAATATTTGACTTCTAATTACACTAAAAATCATAATCATTCTTATTATAATTCAACATTGAATAGTAAGAGTATTTCCATTTACATAAACAATAAATCTATATTTTATCAGGAAATTTGTATCGAAGATAATTCGGCTATTTATAATAAAACAAAAAAATATTATGAGAGTGATGGTAGGTATGAATTTATTTTTCAATATAACCATACAGGACATCTTGCGTGGGTAATTGTTTCAAATGATTCATTAACATTTTATGAACAATATAGACCATCCGATTTAGACCTGATCCCTAACTTCGAGTGGTGGGAAAAATACTCATCGTATTATTTAAATGCCGAGCCGGCGGTGCCAGTAGATATAGTAACATGATGTGTAAATTTGTAAGTCGATATTATTTGTAATAGAAAAGTTACGAAAAATGGCTAAATTTGTAGTAAACAACTTTAAAATTATACATCATGTTACCAGATATAATGGCGGCTGCGCTAAACGAACAGATAAAAGTAGAAGCAGAATCATCTCAGATATATCTTGCAATGGCTTCATGGGCCGAGGTTAAAGGATTTGAAGGTATTGCTGCATTTATGTTTAAGCAAAGCGACGAAGAAAGGCTGCACATGCTTAAGCTTTTAAAATATGTAAACCAGCGCGGTGGCTATGCTGTGGTATCTGCTTTAGACGAGCCAAGGCTGGACTATTCATCGTTCAGCGTGCTTTTTCGCCAGTTATACGAGCATGAGGTTAAGGTATCTGCAAGCATAAATAACCTGGTAGATATAGCTTTGACTCATAAAGATTATGCTACGCACAATTTCCTGCAATGGTATGTAAGCGAGCAGATAGAGGAAGAGGCACAGGCTAAAGTTATATTAGATAAAATAGACCTTATAGGCGATAGTAAAGGCGGATTATACATGTTTGATAACGACATGAAAAATTTTACGTCGCAAGGCCATAATATTGTACAATAAATCGTGCAAAAAACAGTTTAAGAGAAGGTGCCCGCAAAGGCATCTTTTTTTATGAATTTATACTTCAAAAAAAGATTTTGTATTCTGTAATTATTAACTAAATTTGCAGTTGCTTAAAAACTGCAGCTGTACAACAGCACAACCTATATATATGGCAAGATTTTTTTATATACTCCTTTTTGCATGCGTGCTTACTTCGTGCAGTGAATTTCAAAAAGCCCTTAAATCTGAAGATATTAAGGTGAAATATGATGTTGCCGAGAAACTTTATGAAAAAGGCAAGTATGCCAAGTCTATTCGCCTTTTTGAGCAAATAGCGCCGTCTTACCGTGGTAAGCCACAGGCAGAAAAGTTATTTTACATGTATGCACAGGCGTTGTACAAAACAAAACAATATTATACTGCCGGTTACCAGTTTGAAAGTTTTACTGCCGGCTACCCACGCAGTGAAAAGATAGAAGAGGCATCATTGCTTGGTGCAAAAAGTTACTACTATTTATCGCCACGTTATTCTTTAGACCAGGTTGATACGTATAAGGCGCTTGATAAATTACAGCAGTTTATAGACAGGTTTCCTAACTCGCAGTTAATGCCGGAAGCTAACCAGCTTGTAAAAGAACTGAACGAAAAGCTTGAAACCAAGGCTTTTGAAATTGCCAAACAATACCATGCCACAGCAGAATATTTTGGCGATTATAATGCAGCGCTAAAAACACTGGATAACTTCTTGATAGATTTTCCGGGTACGCCGCTTAAGGAAGATGCATTGTTTTTAAAATACGATTCGTCTTACCAACTGGCTATTAACAGTGTGCCAAGTAAAATGTTAGACCGTCTTGAGGCTGCAAAAGTTAACTATGCTGCCCTTGTAAAGTTTAAAGCCGATACAAAATACAAAGAGCAGGCAGATACAATGCTTGCAAGAATTGATACTGAATTACAAAAATTTTCTAAATAAAACGTCCTATGGATTTAAAGAAAGCAACTGCTCCCGTAAACACTATTACCTACAACAAGGTTACAATAGAAGAGCCTACAGGTAACATATACGAGGCAATTACAATTATGGCTAAGAGGGCTAACCAGATAAATACCGAAATTAAAAAGGAACTTATCGAAAAGCTTGAAGAGTTTGCTACGTACAATGACAGCCTTGAGGAAATTTTTGAGAACAAGGAACAAATAGAGGTTTCTAAATTTTACGAAAAACTACCTAAGCCACATGCACTTGCAGTACAGGAATGGTTAGATGGTAAAGTTTCTTACAGGGATCCTAACAAACAATAATTACTGATGTCTGTTTTAAGCGGTAAAAAAATACTACTTGGTATATCCGGTGGTATTGCCGCATACAAAACAGCGTCGTTAGTAAGGTTATTTATAAAAGCAGGCGCACATGTAAAAGTAGTCATGACGCCTGCTTCTAAAGATTTTATTACCCCGCTCACACTATCTACATTATCTAAAAACCCTGTGCATTCTTCTTTTTATCATGAAGGAGATGAAAATGCTGTTTGGAACAACCATGTAGAGCTTGGCCTTTGGGCCGACCTTTTTATTATTGCCCCGGCCACGGCCAATACCTTATCTAAAATGGTATCAGGCAATAGTGATAACCTTCTTATTGCTACATATCTTTCGGCTAAATGCCCTGTGTATATTGCCCCGGCAATGGATCTTGATATGTACATTCACCCCTCTACAAAACATAGTTTTGCCCAGTTGCTATCGTTTGGCAATATAATTATCCCTGCCGAAAGCGGCGAACTTGCCAGTGGGCTTTCCGGTGAAGGCCGTATGGCAGAGCCCGAAAATATTATTACCTTTATAGAGCATGACATTGAAGGCAAACTACCGCTGCTTGGAAAAAAAATACTTGTTACCGCCGGCCCCACCTACGAACCTATAGATCCTGTGCGTTTTATAGGGAATCATTCATCGGGTAAAATGGGCTATGATATAGCGCTTGCTGCCGCTATTGAGGGTGCAGATGTAGTGCTTATAAGCGGGCCAACGCACTTAAAGGTTAAGCATGAACGTATAAAAGTAGTGCATGTTACATCCTCTCAGGATATGTATACTGCCTGCCATGAATATTTTGATGCTGTTGATGTTGCCGTTGCTGCCGCTGCCGTTGCAGATTACAGGCCAAAAGATGTTGCACCACAGAAAATAAAAAAGAGCGAAAGCACGTTAGTATTAGAATTGGAGAAAACAAAAGATATACTGGCATCTTTGGGCGAAATAAAAAAGGATCAGTTTTTGATAGGGTTTGCACTCGAAACTGAGAATGAAATTGAGAATGCGAAGGCTAAGATCAGGAAAAAAAACTTAGATTTGATCGTACTAAACTCGCTTAACGATGAGGGTGCAGGTTTTGGTAAAGCCACAAATAAGGTTACCTTTATAGACAGTGATTTTAATGAAGAGCCTATGGAACTTAAAACGAAAGAAGAGGTTGCACAGGATATTATAAATAAGATAAAAAACCGTTACAATGTATAAATATATAGCTGCAGTGCTAATATTGTTTACGCTTACTGCAAATGCACAGGAACTTAATTGTACCGTAAAAGTAAACTTTGACCGTATTACAGATGTTAACCCGCAAATATTTAAAACGCTCGAAAAGTCGTTATCTGATTTTGTAAACAATACACGTTTTACACAGCGCAATATGAGCAGGGGAGAACGTATAGACTGTTCGTTACTATTTAATGTATCTGCGTTTAATGATAATAACTTTACCGCTACGCTACAGGTTTTATCGTCAAGGCCTGTATTTAATTCGGGTTATGTATCGCCTATATTCAATTACAATGATAAAGATGTTACTTTTAGGTATATAGATGGGGAAAACCTTATTTATAACCCTACTACTTTTGATTCTAACCTGGTATCTGTAGTTGCTTTTTATGCTAACATGATCATTGGCCTCGATGCAGATACTTTTAAAAAAGAAGGCGGTACACCGTATTATGAAGCTGCACAAGGCATAGCCAGTGTAGCGCAGGGTGGTGGCAAAGGCTGGAGCCCGCAGGATGGTAACCAGAGCAGGTATTACTTAGCTAACGATATTTTATCTAATACTTTTACCCCCTTTAGGACAGCGCTATATGAGTATCATTTAGGCGCGCTCGATCTTATGGCAGATAACCAGAAAGGTGCTAAGGAAAAAGCTATAGGAGCCATTAAAACGCTTGGAGAGTTGTATAAGGTGCGCCCTAATGCTTTTTTAACCCGCGTATTTTTTGATGCAAAATCTGATGAAATTGTGAGTATGTTTTCCAGCGGGCCCCTTGTTCAGGTAACAGATCTTGTAAGTACCTTAAACAAAATATCGCCACTTAACGGTTCTAAATGGAGTAATATAAAATAATAGTACTGCTTTAATAAAAAACAAAAGTGGCTGCCCTTTTTATGGTCAGCCGCTTTTGTTTTTTAACCTGTTGTTAATTTAATTATCTACTTTACCCATAAGATAATAATCTAATCCTGTAGTGTTTTCGGGACTGTATAACTCTGCAGGGGCAGCACCATTCTCAAATACTGCGTTGTACAGCCTTATTTCATAATCAGTGCGGCTGCTGTCTTCGCTATCCGGAGTGGGGATTATCTTTACCGTACCGGATATTGCCCTCCACAGTTGTGTTTGTACCGTACCGGATGGCAGCCCGCTGCAAATATTATTACGGGTAACAGCGGTATTAAATTTCCTGAAATATAAATTATTGTTATCCTCCTCTGGTAAAAGATCATCGTTAAGGTTAATGTCTTCAAGGGCGGCAGTACCACTAAGGTAAGCAGGATTTTCAAGATACAACTCTAAAGATTGAACACTATTGGTTTTATAAGCCAGTGTAGTACTGCAGGTAGCAACAATATCTTCCGGAAAATCAAAACTATAATTCAGGATTTCGGTAAATGCGCGTAAACTGTTAGCTGTAATTGTTACTTCCTGCTCGCCATTACTAAAGGTAGCACTCTCTATCGTTATCTGTCGTTGATATCCTGTCAGCTTCCCATCGGTTCCCCTTACTTCGGTAGTAATTATAAGCAGTGTGCCATTGCCCGGCCATTCTTCAACAAGGTTTGGCGTGCCAGAACTTCCGCAGAAGGTGGCAGTATTTGGTGTATTGCTATACGTCCTGTAGTACATCCTGTTTGTACCGCTGCCTATAGCTACACGAGTAGCCTGCGGAATGCCATTTACAATGGGGCTTGGTACGTTTAAAAGTAAGTTAGTGTCCAGCTTAAAAAGTAATACCTCTGTACCGTTAATTAGGTATATAGTACCCCGGTTGTCTGTACAAAAAGCGGGTATATTATTTTCGCTAAAATTAAATGTTTTAAAAGTCATATCGCCATCATCGCAGCCGGTAAAGAGTACCAGTGCCGTAAGCGCTAAAAAGATCTTCTTCATAAAGGAGTAATTTTCAACAAAAATAACGTTTTTAATTGTTTGCAAAAAGCTTTTACCGCCGGCAGGCCAAAAATAGTGTTGCAAAGTATTTTTTAGGTAATTTTGCACCAATGAAAAAAGCATATCTCGATAACGCCTCTACAACAGCATTACGCCCCGAAGTACTATCAGAAATTACGCAGGTAATGGCCGCCGTATATGGCAACCCGTCATCTACACACAGCTTTGGACGTAGTGCCAGGGTAGTGCTCGAAACGGCGCGTAAAACTATTGCATCCCTTATTAACGCAGAAGCACGCGAAATTATTTTTACATCCGGTGGTACAGAGGCAAATAATTTAATATTGCATAGTGCTGTTAAAGATCTGGGCATTCGCCGTATCATCAGCAGCAGTACAGAGCATCACTCTGTATTAAATACTTTACCCCAACTGGTAACGCAGTTTGGCATTCGTGCCGACTATGTAAACCTGTTGCCCGGCGGCAGCCCCAACCTTAAGCACCTTGAAGCTTTGTTGCAGGAAGATATACCTACGCTGGTAAGCCTTATACATGTTAATAATGAGACAGGTACGGTGTTAAACCTGCAGCAGGCCGGTATGCTTTGCAGGCAATATAAAGCGTTGTTTCATACCGATACGGTACAATCTATAGGTAAAACAGAATTTGATTTGCAAAACCTCCCTATAGATTTTTTGGTATCGAGCGCACATAAATATCATGGTCCCAAGGGTATAGGTTTTTTATACATCAATAAAAAAATTGGGCTTAAGCCCATGATCTATGGTGGTGAGCAGGAAAAAGGCCTGCGTGGCGGTACCGAAGCTATACACCAAATTGCCGGTATGGCAAAAGCCTTAGAAATATCGTATGCTAATTTAGATGCTGAAAGGCAACATATTACATCGGTTAAAAATTATTTGCATAAACAGCTTGATGTACATTTTCCCGGATTTAAAATAAACGGGCAAAGCAATGATGAGCAATTATTTTATAATATTACCAATGTATTGTTACCCTTGCCGGATGACAAAACCGCGATGATACTATTTCACCTTGATATGCAGGGTGTAGCAGTTTCGAGGGGTAGTGCATGCCAGTCGGGATCGGTAAAGCCATCGCACGTACTTAAAGAGATCTTATCAAATGAAGATGTTAAGAAACCGTCATTACGAATTTCATTTAGCCATTATAATACTAATGATGATGTTGATTTACTAATTGAGGCTCTAAAGAAAATGGTGTAATATTAAGTTTATTCGAAATAGGGATCCATTAAACTGCTGGCTGTATAGCGATTTTTGTTAAAAAACTGGGCGGGGTTTACAGAGGCATCAATAGAATTACTGAAAATTTCAGGATCATTGTTTTTTCCCGATTTTGTTTTAAGTACAGCCCTGATTTTTGTTTTAAAATAGCCCTCATACTTAGGGATTGTAAATTCCCAATAACTGTTTACCGGCAATGTTACTGTATGATAACTATTGCCACACCAACTGTTTGGTGTATATTCTATATTTTTCCAGATACCGTTAGCATCCATTGCCTGTAGTGTAACATACAACCGGCTGTCCTCGGCACTAAAAGTAATATCTGCGCCCGTAGTATTGGTAATATAAAGGTTGTAGCCAGCATAGATATCTCTAAAAATTTTGGGTTGAGTTGTATCTATGCTAACAGAAAGTGTATTAGGTGTGAAATTTTTATCGGGAGTAATTGTTTTAGGATAATTTCGAGACCTTCCCCAGCCATTATATTTCTCTTCAGTTTCATTAGAGTAAGCATAAAAATAACCCCTGTTCATGTAATCAATATTTAAGGTATGCGGCCCAGATGCAGCGGCATCTTTTTGCTGCCATATCATACTGCCTTTAGTATTGAAATAAGTAAGCTTATTGTTTACAGTAGTTTGCAATAGTCCATTTACAAAACCCTCACTGTCATAATGTTGAAGTATGGGTTTTAAAATTTCATTGCCTTTTAAAGATATAACGCCATACACATCTTCATCGTTAATATATTTTTCGTAAAAAAAGTAATCGCCAATTATAACCCCATCGCTTGCATCTGCAAGGGGCTCTATAATATACTTACCGTTAATATCTATTACACCTATACTATAGTCATTCTCTACAACCGCATAACCATTGGTAAATCCGCCTTTAGGTACATTACTAAAAGACGTTTCAGTAACTTTTTTAAAGTTGGTATCAATCAGCATATATTTGTTTTTAATAAGGATAAAAGCACGATTGTTGCTAAAATTAGTCGCTTCCGTCACTGTAGTGTCATTAAAGACTACCTTGCCTTTAGTGTTAATATAACTTGTAAAATAATCATACTCACCCTCTTTTTTTCTAAAACTCAGTGGGGCAAATCCATTACTAAAATGTGTATCCCCATCTATAAACATCCTGTCATAATTATGTGTAAAGAGCTCGATACCCTTTGTGTCTATGGCACTTAAATAACTGCTGCCACCGTCTCCATTCTTTTTTACAGCAATGGCAATGCCGTTATAATAATCGTTTATATCATCGTATTTTCCTGTTGGTACAATATGATCTCCCTTTAAATTTATAACATACGGAATGCCTTTTGTGGTATATGCTGTCGAAACGCCATTGCTGAAAGGACCTGCATTTGTGTTTTTTAGTTCTGAAAGGCTTTTTTTATGTTTAAGATCGTATATAACATTAATAGAATCAGGCGTATATAACATCCCTGTTTCATTATTTATATAGTAAAATCCTCTAAACTCCCTATTAATTATATTCTCTCCTTTTTTATTAATGAATTTATTTTCCCCGTTTAAAACAACGTAGGTATACTCACAATTATTAAAAAAAGGCTCTGCCAGATCATATATGGGAGGCAATATAAAAACACCTTCACTATTTATAAATCCATACAAAGCATCTTTTCTTACAGCTGCCATGCCACTCTTAAAATCGCTTCCACTATTATATACCGGCGCTATAATTACATTACCATCAGCATTCATGTAACCCACTTTATTATTTTCTATAATCCTGAAAAGAGGTTTTTTTTGTGCAGTAGCAATTAATGTTGTTAAGAGCACGATAAAAATTAAAAGTAGTTTCATAACCGCTAAGGCTGTGTTAAGTTATCTTATAAATGTAAATATAATTTTAGATTTTTTAAAAATTTTATTTTTCCTAAATATGGTATTTCGTCAGATAATTTTTGCATTAATCGGGGTTAAAATTTTGTTTAAATTTCTTTATGCTTTTCTATATATTTAAATTTACTTGTAAAGTGGTATACATGGCGTTTTTGGCCATTTAAGCCTAAAATTGTTTAAACCTGACCAAAGCATGTTCGAAGCTGTCTTTTTGATGTCTGCAAATGTCGAAAAACAAGGTTTTGAACAACGCTACTTTAGTTAATAGCGGCTGCTAAATTATTATATACAGATTATTGATGTCCTGATTGTGCAAATTTTTTTTGTATGAGATTTGCTGTTCGAAAATATTTTTTGCAAAAAGTAATCTATCAAATTTTTTGTGGCAAGCAAATTGATGCTATGCTAACGATAACGATTTTAAAAAATAAGTTTATGAAAAAAATTATTTTATCGTGCATTGCTATCGTAGCATGTTTTGGATTTGCAACGGCACAGGATAAAGGCAATGTAGAATTTGGTTTTAACGGCGGTCTTAACGGCTCTTTTATTGCCGACTCAAGATGGAGCAGTGATTATCGCACAGGCTTTAACGCAGGCGCATCTGCCGATTTCTATTTCTCGAAAGACTGGAGCCTGAAAGTCAAGGCTATATACGACAGGAAGGGTTGGAATAATGATGTTATTGAGGGAGACAGAGGCGTGCTCTACAAAACAAATTATAACCTTGATTATATAACGGTTCCCGTTATGGCAAATTTTCACTTTGGTAATTCAGGAAACTGGTATGTAAATTTTGGGCCATACGTTGGTTTTTTGTTAAATGCTGAAGATACCCGCTTTAAAACTGATGTTAAATCTGATTTTAATACTACCGATTTTGGTTTAGCAGCGGGACTTGGGGTAAAAATACCGGTTTCTAACTACGCTAAAATCTTTTTAGATTACGACCTGCAAAGTGGCTTTACCGATATTTTTAAAGACGATATTAATTATGGAAATAGCACCGTGAATTTTAGGAATTCGTTTAATGTAGGTATAAATTTTATGCTTTAATATATTTAACTACTGCTTGTTACAAGCAGTAGTTGCTATTTTTTCTTTTTCTTTTTGCCCCAGTTCTTTTTCATTTTAGAATATGATTTTTTAGATACTGTACTCTTTTTTTTAGGCCGTGATTTACCTTTGCGTTTGCGGGCATTTATATTATTTACCAGCGAATTCTTTACACCAAGTTTGTTTTTTTTGGCACTGCCTTTTTTTGCTTTTTTCTTTAGTTTACTCATTGTATCGATAATTTGGTAACATTAAAGTTACCGCAAATTATTTCAATGCCAATTAGTTATAACAATACTATAAGAGTTGTTTAGCAACTGTATATTCCAGATTATTTAGTTTTTGCCGTATTTGTTTAAAAAGCCCGATGGCGTTTCTCCTGTCTTATTTTTAAACAGCCGCGAAAAATAGGCATAATCATCATAGCCCAGGCTTTCTGCAATTTGGCTAAGGCTGTCGCGCTGCAATATCATTTCTTTTTTTGCTTCCAGCAGTATGCGGTCCAGGATAACATCAGTAGCAGTTTTATGGGTCACAGCCTGTGTAATGCGGTTGAGGTGTTTTGGTGTCATGGCCATAAGCGAGGCATAAACAGCCGGCGATTTTTCTGTCTTAAAGTGCTGTTCTATAAGTGTTTCAAATTTCCTGAACTTACCGTAATAAGGGTTCTCTGTAGCTACAGTAACCTGATTTTGGCTTGTATAAATACGGGTACTCTGTATGTATATCAGGCTTATAAAATTGGCAAGCGCCTGTGATTTGAGAGTGTTAACAGTATGATTTTCTGAGTAAACAGATTCAAATAGCAGCGTCATTTTACTTATTTCATCACTATTTAAATTAATGCACGGTGCGTTATGCATACTGTAGTAAAACGGAAATTGCCCCAGTGTACTTTGTGTATATTGAAGCTCATAAAAAGATCGGGTATGAAAAAATATAAAGCCTTTAGTATCAGCAGATAATTCCCAATGATGGGTTTGCCCGGGATTCAGGAAAAATAATGCTCCGGGGTTAACGTTATAAGCCGTAAAATCTACTTCATGAGTGCCGCTGCCATGTGTAAAAAGTATGGCAAGATAAAAGTTATGAGAGTGGGGCAGGGCAATATCCTTATGCCTGGTTATAAGATGATCTTCTAAAGTATTAGCATAAAAATCCTCAGCGCTATCGTGGTCATGAAACTGTTGAATATCTAAAACGCTGACTTTCTTCATGTTAAAAATTTATTAGTGGATTATAAGTCATAATATGTCCTAAATGTACAAAATATTGCGAACATAGTATATGGTAGTAAACCTTTATGTATCTTACCTTTGAATAAAAAATACCATGTCACAATTCATAGATATATTAGAAGAAAAATGTCCTAAATGTGGAGTAGGTAAAGTGTTTGCAACGAAAGGAAATCCGTTACTGTTTCGTATGCCGCACATGAATGCCAACTGCCCTAACTGCAACCATAAATTCGAGAAAGAAACAGGCTACTTTTTTGGTTCTATGTATGTTAGCTACGGCCTTACCGTTGCCGAAATGATAGCTGCTTTTATAGTAGCGCACTTTTTTATAAAAAGTTATGCAGGTATGATGTCGCTTATAGCGGGCCTTGCAGTATTGCTAAGCACTTTTAACTTCAGGCTGTCGCGCATGATCTGGATATACATGCTCGACGGTAAGAACAGAACGGTTTAACGTGCTGAAAATTAATCAAAATAGGCTGTAAAATCATTATCGATAACTTTGTTATACACGAGTTCTATCTGGCTTTTAAGTATACGGTCTTCACTTAGTTCAGGCAGGTTATCAATGTTATGCCACGCAGCATCCAGCACATCAAAACCTTTGGTAATAGTGGTAGATGTTGCCTCGCAGTAAATAACCATTTTATATACATAAAAAGGCTGTGGCGGATGCGGATGCATGCGTTTATCAAATACGGCAAGCAGGGCTAAAGGGTTAACGTCAAGGCCGGTTTCTTCGTGTATCTCCTTAACTGCAACCTCTTTAGGCGATTGCCCCACATCTGCCCAGCCGCCGGGTAAAGACCATTTGCCATCGGCACTTTCGCGTGCAAGGAGCACCTGCTTTTTATTTGCAGATAGCACCAGTGCCCTTACATCGGTCTTAACGGTAGGGTAGTCGGTCACAAGGGCAAACATTTCCTTAAGTACTTCAGTATTATTACCGCTTACCTGGCTCATAAGCTCAAGGCTTACTTGATGCAATTCGGTATAGCGCTCACGGTCATAGTCATTAATACTGTACAAAAGGCCGGTATCGGCAATGGCTTTCAGCTTTTTTATCTGGTCTAAAATAGAGTGCATGTATAAGGTGTATTGGTTTTGTAAATATACTAAAATCAGTAAATCCTATCGGGGTTATGCTTTATTTGATAGCGTTAAAACAGCATAAATCTTATAAAACTACTTTAAAATTCTGTCTACCATTCTGTTAAAAAGTTTTAGAATGCTATCTTAGCTTCTTAAACCCGCTATCATGAAAAAATACCTGCTACCCGTATTGTGTGTCCTTGCTTTCTCGGCTTGTAAAAAAGACGAAAAAAAAGATTATAAACTGTCGTTTACCACTACTACGGTCGATACACTTTTAACAGATGATATCAGTATTCGCGCACTAATTATAGATGGAGATAAGGCTTGGTATGCAGGTAGTAAAGGCAAATTTGGATGGGTATCTTTAAGCGGCGATAAAAATTTTAACGGTGTGGTTGCTAAAGATACTTTACTACCGGAGTTCAGGGCCATAGCCCAAACAAGTACCGATGTTTTTATACTTAATGTGGCTTCTCCGGCATTGCTGCATAAAATTTCTAAAGATGGTAAACGCAACAAAGAGGTTTATACAGAAAGTGGCGAAAAGGTATTTTACGACTGTATGCGATTTTATAATGATAAGGAAGGTATTGCCATGGGCGACCCTGCTAACGGTTGCCTTGCTGTAATAACTACTAAAGATGGCGGCGAAACATGGACAAAACAAACCTGCGGCACCATGCCTAAAACGGCAGAAGGCGAAGCTGCATTTGCAGCCAGTAATACTAACATTGTTATTAAGGGAGATAAAACCTGGATAGCATCGGGAGGTAAAAAATCAAGAGTGTTTTATTCGGCAGATAAAGGTAAAACGTGGGAAGTATTTGATACTCCAATTGCTCAGGGAACCGAGATGTCGGGTATTTTTTCTATTGATTTTTACGACGAAAATATTGGCTTTGCAGTGGGCGGCAATTATGAGCAGCTTACTAAAAACAGCGGCAACAAAATACTTACTACAGACGGCGGCAAAACATGGAAACCGGTAGGGGAGAATACAGGTTTTGGCTATGCAAGCTGCGTACAGTTTGTGCCGGGCGGGCATGGAGATGAACTTGTTACAGCAGGGCCGTCGGGTATATATTATTCGTATGACCGTGGCGCTACATGGAAAAAAATCGTAGACAGCAAAGCTTTCAACACTGTCCAGTTTGCTGATGCTAAAACCATTATTGCTGCCGGACAAAAGGAAATTATTAGGATAAAACTTAAATAGATTTACGTATATTGGTTTAATGTTATTGAGTTATGAGTGAGCGAATATGAGTGAAGCTAAGGCCTTAAACTTCGTTGCGTTTAGCAAATTATAAGTTGAGGCGTCAGAAATCATTTGCTGTCAGAGCGCAGCGAGTTCAAATGATTTAGCCGAAGCTTATAATTTGTAGCATAAGAAGTTAGAGCCTTGTCCCGATAGCTATCGGGATTGCTTCTTTTGTTTCAAGACAAAAGAATGAGGTAATTTCATTACATAATTGTTCCATTTTACTGCAAAAAGCCTTTGGTGCTAAGATAGCCGCGTTATTAGAGGGGTTTTTATCTTTAATATTGCGCGATATTTTAAAAGCCAAAATCATGAAAAAATTTAGAAACAGCATATTTTATATTGCTGTACTGGCCGTTTTTTCGGTGCTCATTTACCTTGCGCTTAAAAACGGTAAAACCCTCGAAGCCGGCCGAGTAATAGAAGATAAAACAACGGGCAATGGGCAATGGCTGGATTTTATAGATTCTCTCCATCACAACCTTACGCATCCGCTGGCATTGCTGTTAGTGCAAATCATCACCATTATATTTGTAGCCCGCGTTTTTGGCTGGATATGTAAAAAAATGGGGCAGCCATCGGTTATTGGCGAAATGATAGCCGGTATTGTATTAGGCCCCTCATTAGTAGGTACTTATTTCCCGGAATATTCAGGATTGCTTTTCCCGGCAGCATCTTTGGGCAACCTGCAGTTTCTTAGCCAGATAGGCCTTATCTTGTTCATGTATGTGGTAGGTATGGAGCTCGACCTGGGTGTGCTGAAAAATAAGGCTAAAGATGCTGTGATTATCAGTCACGCAAGTATAATAATACCCTTTACACTTGGTTTAGGTTTAGCCTATTACATTTACGAGCAATTTGCCCCCGCAGGAGTAGCATTCTCGTCGTTTGGGTTGTTTATGGGTATCGCTATGAGTATCACGGCATTCCCGGTACTGGCGCGTATCGTTCAGGAGCGTGGGCTGCACCGCACCCGCATTGGCGCACTGGTTATTACATGCGCCGCCGCCGATGATATTACTGCATGGTGCATACTTGCTGCCGTAATAGCCATTGTAAAAGCAGGGTCGTTTGTAAGTTCGCTATACATTATAGGGCTTTCTGTAGCATACGTATTCCTTATGCTTTGGGTGGTAAAACCATTCCTTAAACGCATTGGCGATTTATTTAGCCACAAAGAAACCATTACGAAACCGGTAGTGGCTATCTTCTTTTTAACGCTGCTTATATCATCGTACACTACAGAAATTATAGGTATACACGCATTGTTTGGCGCATTCATGGCAGGTGCTATAATGCCTGAGAATATGCGTTTCAGGAGCATATTTATAGAAAAGGTAGAAGACGTATCTCAGGTTATGCTGCTGCCACTGTTCTTTGTATTTACGGGGCTTAAAACTAATATAGGATTGCTGGATGACCCCTACATGTGGAAAATATGCGGACTGATTATATTAGTAGCGGTAGTGGGTAAATTTTTAGGAAGTGCGATCACGGCAAAGTTTGTAGGCCAAAACTGGCGCGACAGCCTTACCATTGGTGCGCTAATGAATACCCGCGGGTTAATGGAGCTTATTGTACTTAACATAGGCCTTGAGCTTAAAGTGCTGTCTACAGAGATATTTTCTATGATGGTTATCATGGCACTTGCCACAACCTTTATGACGGGGCCTGCGCTCGACCTCATAGGCTATATATTTAACCGTAAGAAAAACTACATCCCGGCAGAGATACGGCAGGCAAGCCAGTTTAAAATACTCGTATCGTTTGATAGTCCCGATGGTGGTAAGACACTACTTCGTTTAGCCAATGCCTTTGTAGGTAAGCTAAAGGCTAATGCTATGGTTACCGCCATGCACATATCGCCAAGCAGTGAGATACATACATTTAATTTACAGGAATATGAAGATGAGAGTTTTCGCCCGATCCTGGCAGAAGCCGAAAATCTGGGCCAGAATGTAACTACTTTATTTAAAGCTAGTACAGATATGGATAGCGATATTGCTACCGTTGCTAATAAAGGCGAGTTCGATTTAGTGCTTATAGATATAGGGCAGTCTATTTTTGAAGGTACATTACTTGGTAAAATATTAGGCTTTACAACGCGTATCATCAACCCGGAAAGTTTACTTAATACCTTTACGGGTAAGGAGAAACTGTTTGAAAATTCACCTTTTGATGAGCGTACACAGCAAATACTTTCTAAAACACATTCGCCTGTAGGTATATTGGTAGATAAGGAATTTAAGGGTACCGACCGTGTTTTCCTGACCGTTTTTGATGCAGACGATGCCTTCCTTATAGATTTTGCCCAAAAGCTGATAAGCAATGCTGGCTCTCAGGTTACTGTGCTGGATGCCGATGGTTCTATAAAGAACAATCCACAAATAAAAGAGGCAATACGCAGTATAGAGCAAACGGTACCTAACCATATACAGCTGCTTAACCAAAAGATACTGGAAAAAGAGTTTTTGCAAAGCCAGGACCTTATGATAATAAGCGTAGACAGCTGGAAAAAACTGGTAGAATCGCGCAGTACATGGCTTAACAACACACCATCGTTACTGATATTAAAGAAATAATTTTTGTACAGATTTAAATTGAGTTAGTCAAAACAGGATTGTCCACCACGGCAATCCTGTTTTATTTTTAAGAGTACTGCATATCGGCGATGTCATTGTTTTAACATACCCCTTTAAAAGCCTACAAAACCAATTGCCATCATTGGTTTTTAAGGTAACGCTGTATAACAGATAGAATACAAATTGTCATTGTTAAACCGGTAAAACTATCTCAAAATCAAATTACATGCGATGCTGGCAATAATTGTAAAGTATTCGGGTTAAAATATAAAGCACGCCATACACATGGTATATATCTGTACAGGCATTAATATTATTTTCAGGCTTCTAACAAAAAAACCTGCAAACGTTCAGATTTGCAGGTTTTATAGGATTTTAAAGACATTAGTCTGTTTCCACTGGGTGTTTCCAAGACACTAAAAACGTCAAAGTGGAGTGAGTGGGACTTCTATCGAACACTTGATACCTGTTTTGACTTTTTTTGAAAATATAAAATGTAGTAATTCGCAACGTTTTACATAGTGATTAACCTTATTATCTATAGTGTTATGTATATTAATACTAGAATTGAATCTAAAACTGTTTTTGACTACAGCATTAAAACCGTCATTTTGCCAAACTGCTGTTAGACATAGCTATTTTCTAATGGAGAGATAAATATTTATTTGTGTCAGTTGTAAGTCTATCCACTAACATTTCTTGAATTTTCGATTTATTGTCTCCTTCGATGTCCTCTGTTATTTTCAATGCTAAACTTATATTTTGTGTAATGACTAATTTTTGATGATACTGTGACATTTTTAAAATTGTCTTGTTATACAAATAAAAGAAAACTGCAGCAATCAATTCACTTATGACTCCCGCTCCTGTAGTTACATATGCTGGACTTGTCTTGTCAAAAAACATCATTATGATTCCAATTATAACTATTATAAGACCTGCAACTGAAGCAAATGATGCAAGTCTAAAACTTTTATCCGCTTGTTCCTGTGTCTGTAAATAATACTGATCTAAATATTTAAAATTTATCTGTACCAGCTTTGTGAAAAAGTTTTCTGATATGTTTTCTTGAAGTTCTTCTGTCCCATGTTTAACTAACTCTAATTCAATTCTTCTGAGGGCATTTGATGCATTCATTCTTAAAATTGTCATTGGATAGGCATATGTAAAACCAGCGAAAAGAATTCCGATAAATATGTATGGAATAACTCTTTCAGGAGTTATTGAGTGAAATGAACTAATGCTAAAAAAGCTGTAACCTCCAATTCCACCAATTACTATCGCAAGTAACCATCCCCACCAGGTAAAACTTCTTGAGCTTAATCTCTGTTGGTATAGTTCTTTTTTTTTCTTAAGAACTTCTACAGATTCTTTTTCTGCTTGGTCGTTTATATTTGTTTCCATAGTTTGTTTACAATTATACCTAAAGTATTGCCGCTTACCGATGACGTGGCTTTGCGAGTGTCAAGCTACGATTAATTTACGAAAAATTGAATCTATTTTAAGAAAAATCAACTAAGTAATTTGTGAAGTATCCTAAAAAATAAAGCCACTGTCTCCCAGTGGCTTTATTTGTCTTTTGTGGAGCCGCCGGGAATCGAACCCGGGTCCAAACAGGGAAGCAAAGAGCTTTCTACACGCTTATTTTCCGATTAGGTTTTAGATAGTATGATAGGCCGGAAACCGCCACACACTACTTAGCTTCTGTTTTCTCAGGGCTGCCGCGAAGCGAAACAACCCCCAGGTTTACTTTTACGGTTCTCCTAAACGAAACGCCATAAACCGAGGCTTTTCAGGAGAATCCTGCCTCCCTGCCTTGCAGGGACGAGGCTAATCTTACTTTAATTTAGATTATGCAGCTAGAGCGTAGTTATTTTCGCCGTTTAAATGTTTGAAGCGATGATATACGGAAACAGCTTCATTTCCCGACGTGCTTACTGTTCAGTTCGGCCTGCTGTCAAAACCAGTCGACCCCAATTGTATATTTAGTATTGCAAATGCAATGCCAAATACTGTTGCAAATATAACAATATTTTTTTTTGTTTTGAGTTATATGAGAAATGTATTTATGTTATATTTGAATGCAAATAATAGATGTAAAGTGATAATTTGTTAGTACATCGATTTCGTTGTTATTAAACTAACAAAAATAAGTCATAATTTCTAAAATCGACATTGCTATGAAATTTGGGATAATTAAAGAAAGAAAATCTCCACCAGATAAAAGAGTAGTATTTTCTCCTACAATGCTTTTGGCTTTTAAAGAACAGTTTCCTCAGGCTGAAATAAAAGTTGAATCGTCTGATATACGTATTTTTAAGGATGACGAATACAGGGCTGCAGGTTTTGAAGTAACTGATGATGTAACTGATTGCCATGTGCTTATAGGTGTAAAAGAAGTACCTGTTAATGCATTATTACCTGGAAAAGATTATTTCTTTTTTTCGCATACTATTAAAAAGCAGCCACATAATCAAAAAATGCTGCAGGCAATAATAGATAATGACATTACATTATATGATCATGAAACAATTACCGATGTTGCAAACCGCCGCCTTATAGGTTTTGGCCGATATGCGGGCATTGTGGGTACATATAATGGTTTTAGAGCATTTGGGCAAAAGTTTGAATTGTTTAATTTGCCAAAAGCCGAAACACTTGAAGATAAAGAAGCAATGATAGCAAGGTTAAAACGCGCTGTAATGCCACCTGTTAAAATTGTGCTTACCGGTAAGGGTAAAGTAGGAATGGGGGCAAAAGAGGTACTTGATGGCATGAAGGTAAAAGAGGTAAGTGTAGAAAACTTTCTTACTAAAAATTATACTACCCCTGTTTATGTACAGGCAGATGTTCTGGATTATAATAAAAGAAAAGACGGGTGTGTGGCCACCTCAAATCAGGATTTCTTCGATAATCCCGGTGATTATGTTTCAGATTTTGCACGTTTTGCTCAGGTTGCCGACATTTTTATAGCAGGGCACTTTTACAGTAATGAGGCACCACATATTTTAACACGCGACATGCTGCGTGATAAGAATACTAAAATAAAGGTTGTAGCAGACATTTCATGCGATGTTGAGGGGCCTGTAGCATCTACGGTAAGGGCATCTACAATTGCAGATCCTTTTTATGGTTATAACCCCTCAACAAACTCTGAGGTAGATATGCACCATCCGTCTGCTATTGTTGTTATGGCGGTAGATAATTTGCCGTGCGAACTGCCTAAAGATGCCAGTGAAGGGTTTGGGGAAATGTTTTTAAAGCATGTAATACCAGCTTTTTACAATAATGATAAAGACGGAATCCTTGCCCGGGCCAGAATTGTTGAAAAAGGCAAACTGGCAGGAAAATTTAAGTACCTTAACGATTATGTTCAGGAAAATGTGCCCCACTTGTAGGGGCATTTTTTTTGCCGTATAAGTAAGAATTTTTTTAACTTTGATTATATAAACTTTCCAAATCCATCCATAAATGAAATTCACAACAACCTTTGTCTGCCTTTTGGCGTGCACGTTATCTTTAAAGGCACAAAAGCAGGGAACAACCAAAAAAATTAAACCCCGCAACGAATTTGTTACCAATCTTATGGGACAAATGACGGTTGACGAAAAAATTGCCCAATTGGTACAATTTACTGCCGATGGAACTGTAACAGGACCTAAAGGCGGTAATAATTTTATAGACGAAATTAAGAAGGGCAACGTAGGTTCTATACTTAATGCCACAGGTGTAGACTATACCCGCCAGTTACAAAAGATCAATCTTGACAATTCGAGGTTAAAAATACCCTTGCTCTTTGGTTATGATGTTATCCATGGTTACAAAACTATTTTTCCTATCAATTTAGGCGAAACAGCATCATGGGATTTAGAGGCTGCAAAACTTTCGGCACAAATTGCTGCGGCAGAGGCAGCAGCATCGGGTGTACACTGGACGTTTGCACCAATGGTAGACATTACCCGCGACCCGCGTTGGGGCCGGGTATCAGAAGGTGCCGGAGAAGATACTTATCTGGGTTCTAAAATGGCTTATGCCCGTGTTAAGGGTTTTCAGGGCAATAATTTAGCCGACCTTTATACCGTACTTGCCTGTACCAAGCACTTCGCCGCCTACGGTGCGGCCGAGGCTGGCCGTGATTATAATACTGTAGATATGAGCGAGCGTGTTCTTCGCGAAACATATTTGCCACCTTTTAAGGCTACCGTAGATGCCGGTGTGGCAACATTTATGACCTCTTTTAACGAAATTGGGGGAGTACCGTCTACAGGCAATAAATTTTTAGTAAACGGTATACTTAAAAAAGAATGGGGATTTAATGGTTTTGTAGTTACCGATTATACAGGTATTAACGAAATGGTTGCCCATGGTTTTGCCAAAGATGAAAAACATGCAGGAGAGCTTGCTCTTACTGCAGGTATAGATATGGATATGGTGGGTGGTGTATTTTTAAAGTATTTAAAGCAATCATTAGCCGAGGGTAAAGTTACCCAGGCACAAATTGATGATGCCTGCCGCAGGATACTGGAAGCTAAATTTGACCTTGGCCTGTTTGAAGACCCTTATCGTTACAATGATGCAAAAAGGGAAAAGGCTACGGTTTATAAAAAGGAGTATCTGGATGCGGCTTTAAGTATTGCCAATAAATCTATGGTATTGCTTAAAAACAGCAATAATGTATTACCACTTCGCAAAGAACAAAAAGTTGCATTTGTAGGACCGCTTGTAAGCGACGAGTTTAATATTATAGGATCCTGGGCAGCTCTGGGCGACCGTAATGGTTATGCCGTTAGCGTGCAGGAAGGTATTAATAAATTGATTGCCGATAAGTCTAAAACTACGTTTGATAAAGGCGTCGAAGTATTAGGCACTAAAAAAGAATTGATGCAGGCAGCGCTCGACAATGCCCGCAAAGCAGATGTTATCGTAGCCGTAATGGGTGAGCTTGAAAACATGACAGGCGAGGCGGCATCGCGGACCAATATTGATTTGCCGGGAATACAAAAAGAATTTTTAGCAGAGCTTAAAAAACTTGGTAAACCTGTTGTTCTTGTATTAATGAACGGCAGGCCACTTACTCTAACATGGGAGAGTGAAAATATGGATGCCATACTTGAGGCTTGGTATCCGGGCACCATGGGTGGCGATGCTATTGCACAAACCCTTTATGGAATAAATAACCCGGGAGGCAAATTGCCAATGACCTTCCCGCGAAGCGTAGGGCAGATACCTGTTTATTACAATCACAAAAATACCGGAAGGCCATATTTTGGCAATAAAGATTCCGAGCAAAAATATAAATCGCGTTATATAGATTCGGATAATAGTCCCCTATATCCTTTTGGCTACGGATTAAGTTATACAACCTTTAGCTACTCTAATTTAAGGCTATCGTCTAAAAACCTTACTGTTTCTACAAAAATCACAATAAGTGTAGATGTTACTAATACCGGTAATTATAACGGTGAAGAGGTTGTGCAGCTTTATATAAAAGATATTACAGGGTCTGTTACAAGACCTGTAAGGGAATTAAAAGGCTTTGAAAAAACAGTATTGAAAAAAGGGGAGAAGAAGACTGTAATTTTTGAAATTTCTGCCGAAGACCTTAAGTTTTATAACATAGATATGAAATATGTTGCAGAGCCGGGAGATTTTGAAATTTTTGTAGGTACAAACTCTGATGCTTCACTGTCTTCACAATTTCAGCTTAATATTAAACAGGATTAATCCAATCACAAATAAGTGTGTTTTGCACATTTATTTAAATATCTATTAATAATTGTGTGCATTACTTTATGTAAAAGCCGGGTTTATATACTTTTTTTTAGCATATTTGCTATTCTGTAAAAAGTGTTACGTAACTTTCGCACATGAAAATTAACATTACTGATTTGGATAAGATAATACGGCCGCGCGCAACCTTGCTAAGGCGTACTATCTTATCCATTTTTTTATAAATATTCCCAACCCAATAACCCAAATACAACCCAAACTTTCTTTAACCCTTTAACCCAAACCCAAACTATGAGTTCAGCTACTACGCAAACTAAATGGGCCCAGTTTATCCCGCTGGTTACCGTTTTCTTTTTCTGGGGATTTATCGCTGCGAGCAATGACATTCTTATCCCTGTTTTTAAAACTGCCTTTAACCTTACCCAATCACAAAGCCAATATGTTTCTATTGCTTTTTATGTGGCTTATACAATAGGTTCTTTGCTTTATTTAGGTATTTCATTTCTTATAAAACAGGATATTGTAAACCGTCTTGGTTATAAAAATTCCCTTGCCCTGGGTCTATTTATATCGGCGGCAGGAACCTTATTATTTTATCCGGCTGCAGAAACCGGTTCCTTTCCATTAATGCTATCAGGGTTATTTATTGTTGGCCTTGGGTTTTCACTTCAGCAAACAGTTGCAAATCCACTGGCAATTAGCCTTGGTCCAATAAACACAGGATCTCAGCGATTAACACTTGCAGGTGGTATAAATAACTTTGGTACAACTATAGGCCCGCTTATAGTAAGTTATGCCATTTTTGGTTCTGCAACATCTCCTGCAACAACTGTAGATATTAATAGTGTTAAGGCTCCTTATCTTATTTTAGGTGCTGCTTTTGTAATAGTGGCTGTATTTTTAAAATTCTCATCATTGCCTAACCACCCTGAAGTAGAACTTGAAGAAGAAGTTAAGGTAGTAACCACTAAAACATCTGCGCTGCAATATCCTCAGCTCCTAATGGGTATGCTTGCTATCTTTTTATATGTAGGTGTAGAAGTTTCTACAGCAAGTAACCTGCCTGCCTATCTTGAAGAAGGTTTAGGCTTTGCCACAAGCGCTGTGGCTCCATACGTGTCTTTATACTGGGCAAGTCTCATGATAGGCCGTTGGGGTGGTGCTGTAGAAGCTTTTACAAGTGATAAAACTATGCAGACTATACTTAAAGTCGTTGCTCCGTATTTAGCCTTTGGTGTTTTCCTTGGGGTAAATTACATAATGGGCCATGAGCTTGCGCCGTTTTATGTGTATGCAGTAATTATAGTAGTTCTCATCGCAGCCGATTTTGCAAGCCAAGGTAATCCGGCTACTATGCTTATGCTGTTTGCTTTGCTTGGTATCGTGGCATTGCTTACCGGAATGTTTACAGAAGGTACTGTCAGCATTTATGCCTTTACAAGCGTGGGCCTTTTTTGCAGTACTTTATGGCCATGTATCTTTACACTTGCTGTTACGGGGCTTGGTAAGCAAACCAGCCAGGGCAGTAATTTCCTTGTAATGATGATTATGGGCGGTGGTGTAGTAAGTTATATACAAGGTGCCGTTGCAGGCGCAATAGGCATTCACCTAAGCTATATAGTAGGCGTTATTTGTTTTGCATATCTTGCATTTTACGCCATTACCGTTAAGGGCATCCTTAAACGCCAGGGATTCGAACTTGGCCGTGTAAGCGGTGGCGGACATTAGAAAAATATTTTTGACATTTAAACCGGCTTTATGCCGGTTTTTTTTATTTCATAATTGTGTTTAAGCTTCAAATCGAAGCGTAACGTTTATATTAAGGCCTTATGTTATTCTAAAATTTTCTATTTATATTACAAATTTGCCGATTATTTACTATGTAATTAAAAATTAGTGGTTTGTGGTTTCATTATCGTTGAAATACGTTTTTTCATCGATAAAAAGATTAGTTAAACATGTGTTAATATTTTTGTTAATGTCTATATTTGTTTTATAGATAAATAATTATAGTCATGGAGATGATGAAACATTACTTCGTAGTACTTGAACTGCCCGGCGGCGAAGAATTGAAATTTACAGATGGTAAATGCAGCCCTAAACATTTTTGGGAAGATGCAACAAATGCTGTTAGTTTGGGCAATACATCAATAATAAGCAGTAGGGAAGATACCGGCGTATGCGAAGAATTCTGGAAATATGTAGGAACGTTAAAAAAGTTTACCACGTTTGTATTGGTGCATTTACACTTATGCCCAAATGAATTTGTAAGCCAGTCAGAACTTAATAAAAAATTTACCGGGATATCTTCTTATATACAAGAAGAAACGGTAATAGATGCCGCATATAATTTTCAGTTAGTAACAATTGATGCGTAATGCTATTTCATAACGGTTTTTTACTAATCAAAAATCGTTTATAAATCGATGAACTGCGATGATTTATCGATGATATGCATGCATTTAATATAATTTTATGCCGGGGTTAATTGTTTGATAATCTGTGTGTAATATGCTTACATTGATTGTATATTTATAAGTAAACAGATTATGCCATGGAACATTATTTTGTAGTTTTAGAGCTGCCAGGCGGCGAAGAACTAAAATTTGAAAAAGGCAAAGACAGTCCGGAAAACTTTTGGCAAATGGCTGCCGATGCCGTTAATAAGGGTAAAGCTAATATTATTTGTAAAAGACAGGATACGGGAGTATCTGAAGAATTACGGAAATACCTGCAGCACGTTAAAAAATTTACCACGTTTGTACTGGTACACATGCATTTTCATGCTACCGAATTTTTAAATGAAAAACTTATTTTAAAAAAATTATCAAAGTGGCTTATAACGCCTTCTCCTAAAATTGTTATAGATGCTGCGGATAATTTTCAGTTAGTTACAATAGATATGTGATAGTATGGAACAAACTTACATTAGACTTCAACATTATAAAAATTTAGCCTTCATAGAAGGAGTTGGTATCATGCAGGCATCTTTTTTGCCATACCATTTATAACGGTTACGCGCTATAAAATCGTAAACGCCGTTTGATAATACTTTTGGCAGCAATGTAAAAATAGAAAGTAAAGAATACACGGCCCCAAGTTCTTTACCTATTTTTAGGGCAGCCTCAGCTTTATAATAATAAGCCTCTCCCGGAATATAAAGTATAATTGAATCTGTTTTAGAGGTATCTATACCAATATGCTGTATAATTTCCTGCCCCAGGTCTGACTGGATAGCTACAAACCTGAAAATATCTTTTTTGTCGCGCTTAATTAAAAACTGCACGGTAGCATCGCATAGGTTACATACGCCATCAAATAATATTATTTTTTTATCTTTTGGTACATTTTCCATAATCTTACTTGTTATCCCAAGTCATTGTTACATTTCAATATTAGGAAATTTACACATTACTTTTTCATGGCCTCAACAAGTTCTAATGACTCAAGGTCTACTTTACTGGTAAAGATTCCGTAATTAACAGTTGCTTTCTTTTTCTCAATAGCATCAAGCGTACCTACGGCTTTACCGTCGACCATGCGCACACGATCGCCTATTTTAAGTATTGCTTTAGGTTTATCTACAGGCTTTTCCTTAAGCTTTTTCTCTTTCTTTTCCTGCCTAATTTCTTCAACCTTAACTTCAACTTCTGCAATGACCTGTTTTTGTATAACCTCTTTAACTTTCTTTTCTTTAGGCGTAACCTTTTTACGTTTAGAGTTTTCTATCTCTACCATTTTAAGGAACTCACCTATAAGGTCTTTCTTGTTTTTATTGTTATAGTATTTTTCGCTCATATCTTCCAGCTTCTGTCCCAGATAAATAAGGCGCTGGTTAGCATCATATAATTCCTGATAGCTTTCAAGCTTTTGCTGAATCCGTGTATTTATACCCTCCATTTTACGGCCTTCTTCACGGGCACGTATCTCTTCTTCTTTAAGTGTCTGAGACGTTTTTTCAAGCTTAGAGCGCTCTTTTTGCAACGTAGCAATAGTTTTATCAAAGCGCACTTTACTGCCTTCAATTTTTTTCTTGGCACGGTTTATAAGCCCGTATGGTATGCCGTTTTTCTGGGCTACCTCAAAGGTAAAAGAACTACCTGCCTGGCCTAATATCAGCTTATACATAGGCTCCAGCGACTTTTCGTCAAAAAGCATATTAGCATTTGTGGCATAAGGCAGCTCGTTAGCAAGTATTTTAAGGTTGGTATAGTGTGTGGTAATAATACCAAATGCTTCGCGATGGTAAAATTCTTCTAAGAAAATTTCTGCCAAAGCCCCACCCAATTCAGGATCAGATCCTGTACCAAACTCATCTATTAAAAAGAGTGTCTTGTCATTACACTTCTTTAAAAAGTAGTTCATGTTCTTAAGGCGGTAACTGTATGTACTAAGATGATTTTCAATAGATTGATTATCTCCAATATCTGTCATTATCCTGTCGAACAAAAAGGTTTCACTACGTTCATGTACCGGTATCAGTAAACCGCACTGTAGCATCAGTTGCAGCAAGCCAATAGTTTTAAGTGTAATACTTTTACCACCCGCATTAGGGCCGGATATCACAATGATGCGATTATCCGGTTTCAGCTCTATAGTCTGCGGGTAGGTTACCTGGTTCTTTGCCCTGTTGTTTACATACAAAATAGGGTGGAAGGCTTCCCTGAAATACAGCCTGCGTTCGTCGTTTATATGAGGCAATAAACCGTTTATCCTTTTGGCATATTTTGCTTTTCCGGAAACTACGTCTATATCTGTTAAAAATTCCTGATAGTCATAAAGTAAAGGAACAAATGGACGAATGGCGTAAGAAAGCTGCATTAATATGCGCTTAATTTCTTCCTTTTCTTCATACTCAAAATTATTCAGTTCGCGCGAAAAGCGTAAAGTAGCCTCCGGTTCTATATAAGCAATACTGCCCGTTTTAGAACTGCCCAGTATAGATCCTTTTACCTTTTTGCGGTACATGGCAGATACTGCAAGTACCCTGCGATTCTCTACCACACTTTCCTTAATATCGTCAAGGTAACCTAAACCATTGTACTGGCTTAAGGCCATAGTGAAACTCTGGTTTATTTTTACCTTAACCAAATTCATTTCGCGACGAATATTTTGCAACTCGGGCGAGGCATCATCCTTTATGTCGCCATATTTATCTACAACCTTATCTATAAATTTAAGGATGTCTTTTGTGTATTCTACCTGTTGAGCACGCGCATTTAGGGTAGGGTAGTAATCGTTGAATTTATCAAGGAATTTAACCAACGTATTTACCGTATCTGACACTAATGCAATTTTGCGGAAAGCACCTGCATCAAGGTAGCTGTCTTCTATGGCAAGAAACTTAACCTCATTGGTTATCGATTCAAACCCGTGGTTGGGCAGGGCGTTGTTATTATCAAAAGAAGAAACGTACTCTGATGTTTGCAGCAACGCGTCCATCAATAACTCCTTACTTTTTAGTGGAGTTATTAGCAATGCTTTTTCACGGCCGGGCTCTGTTGTACAGGCGGATGCCACAGCTTCGAGTACTGTATAAAATTCTAAATCTTTTAGTGTTTTTTCTGTAATGCTGATCATTCTTTTAGTAAAGCAAATTCTATGCAAAAATACTACATAATCATGCAGCCTGCACAAATGTCAGGTAAAGTTTAAGAATGCTTTATAATGCTTTGCGACTGCATTTTTTATATTTGTACCAAACTAACAAAGAATGCAGGTAAACATACACCCATCCTGGAAGGAAGCACTGGCTGAAGAATTTGAAAAACCTTATTTTGAAAACCTGATACATTTTGTAAAACAGGAATATACACAAAATACCTGCTACCCGCCGGGCAAGCAAATTTTTGCTGCCTTTGACCATTGCCCTTTTGATAAAGTTGAAGTTGTTATACTGGGTCAGGATCCGTATCATGGGCCGGGGCAGGCTAATGGTTTGTGTTTTTCTGTAAATGATAATATACCGCCACCGCCATCTTTACAAAATATCTTTAGGGAAATTAATACCGACCTTGGTAAAGCTTTCCCGCCAACAGGCAATCTTGAACGATGGGCAGATCAGGGTGTACTGCTGCTAAATGCTGTACTTACAGTTAGGCAAAGTGAAGCGAACAGCCACCAGGGTAAAGGTTGGGAAACGTTTACAGATGCGGTTATCCAAAAAATATCTGACCAAAAAGAAAACGTGGTATTTTTACTATGGGGAGGATCTGCTAAAAAGAAAGGGGCAAAAGTTAACCGTAACCGTCATTTAGTTTTAGAATCAGGGCACCCATCGCCTTTAAGCGCTAATAAAGGGCATTGGTTTGGCAATAAACATTTTAGTAAAACCAATGCTTTTCTTGCAGAAAAAGGCAAGAGGCAGATTGAGTGGTAATACAGTAAGGATGTTTTAAGTCTGATGTCCGAAGTCTTATGGGTGATTACTATAGCTTCCTGACATCAGACATCATAACTTTTTACCCTCAATCAAAAGTTAATGCTCCTAATATTTCTTCACTCATAAAAGGCCCACCAGGAAAATTTGCGGTATAGTCAAGATTAAGCCATATCTGTCCGCGCTCATCTACATGGTAGTGAATTTCCTTGCCACGGCTTTCTTCTACAAACAGCACTTCTTTAATAAGATAGTTGGCTGTTTCAAGGTCGGCTTTTGTTCCCACGAGCATTTCGGGGTACAAATGCCCTCCAGTATGTATAATTCTTGGTGTACCACCAATAGCTTTTATACTTGCCGCCATAAGTATGGCATGATCATCGCAATCGCCGGAAAAGTGCTGTAGCGATTCTGTTGCACTTGCAATGTACTCGTGTCCTTTAGGATCGTCAACATAATTCCAGCGGTTCCTTATCTCTTTAAATACTGCAAAGCACTGTACCATCCTGCGCTTGCTGCCGGTACCTTTTACGTTTTTAAAATATTTTGTAGTTGCCATTGCGGCAAAATTACGCACAGCAGGATCCTGATAATCTACAGCATCTATTATAAGGCCCTTGTTAGGAAAGGGCAGTAGTTTAGATATTATGATATCCTGCGGGTTAGGGTCATCTGCCATGGTATATACCATTGAGCGGTAATCTTCGTAAACCGCATTAAAGCCGTATTTGCCAAAAACCGATCCGTATACAAGCACTACCAAATACATTGCTATGCATATAATAAGTACTGTTTTTAAAAGCCGTAAAATAAGTTGTATAGCCGTAACAAGCGTTACAAATATCAATATTCTGTCTAAATGAAAAGGCCATTCCGGATCTTTAAGATTTTGGTGCAGTATGATAAATAACGGAATGGCTATAAGTATATTAAGTAAAAAAATGATAATAGAATCCCAGGGCTTCTTTACCTGAAGCCTGTCTTTTAATTTCTTTATTTGGGAGAAATCGGGTTTTACCATCATGGGTATGCAGGCAATTATCCCGCAACAGTTTCAAAAGCAATCTTTTTGTCTATAATTTCCAGGCTTAATAACTGGTTCTGTAAAGTGTCAAACGTTTTTTTGTCCAGTTTCTTTTGCGACCATTGGGTTAAATCCAGCCATTCTGCAATATCTTCAACTTTTTGTCCGTAACGTTCGGCAAGAGTCCTGTCAATACTTGGTATTTCTTTAAATTCTTCGGTAGTCTGGTTAATGATATCCAAAACTGTTCCAATAGCATCGGCGTTGTTTTTTAAAACCTCGTTGCGCACTGCTATTACAAAGCTCGGCCATGGGGTAGGGCAATCGGCTACGCGTCTAAAAATACCTTTGTCTACTATAGGCTTTGTCATAAAACGCTCCCACATAAAATAATCGGCAGTGCCATTGGTTAAAGCTTCTACAGCACCATCAAGTGTATTTATTATTTCAAATTGTAACGTTTTTGTATCCCAACCCTGGTTTTGTGCATTTACATAGGCCATAAGATGCGAACCGGAGCCATAACGGCTAATGGCAACTTTAACGTTTTTAAGGTCGGCCAGTTTTTTGTAGTCAGATTTTGCACCTACATGTATACCCCAGATTAATGGAGATTGTACATATACCTGAACAATTTTACTATCGTTACCTGCAACAATATCCTTAACAATACCTTCGGTTAGTATTACGGCAATATCAGTTTCGCCATCGCGAAGCATCTGGCACAGTTTGCCGGTACCTTCTGGCACATCTGTCCATTGTAAATCGACTCCTGCGTCTTCAAATTCGCCATTTTCTATACAAAGGTGCCACGGCAGGTTAAAATGTTCCGGAACGCCGGCTATTTTTAATGATTTCATGTGTAGTATTTATAATGGATAAAGGTAATAAGAGAAATTCAATAACTAAAACCTTTTATGCCCATATAAAATAAATGATATGTACAAAAAAAGGAAAGCTGCCTTTTGAGGCAGCCTTGATAACGTGTAAAATTGTATGCTTATTTTTTAGTTTTAAAGTATTTTGCAATAGGCAATTTTCTTTTTTGAGCATCGTCTACAAATAATTTTGCAACTACATTAGCACCTTCAACATTAAGGTGTGTAGAGTCCTGTTTTTTATCGGTAAAATTATAAATGGTTTTAGAGCCCTGTGGCCCCATATCTAAAACTAATTTGCGTGTAAGTTTTTCCATATCAACATAGTCTGTAGCTGTTTCTGTGGCAACCTGCTTAGTAGCTATTATGTAATCTTTATGAGTATCTACTAAATTACCTTTACCGTTAAAATGCCGCCTTACAATAGACGAGCACAGTACCGGTGTGGCTTTATGGCTTCGTGCTTCTGCAATAAATTTTTTCAGGTTATCCTTAAAAGACCCGAAAGGTTCTGTGTGGCGGTCAGGCTTTGGCTTTTGGTCGTTATGCCCAAATTGTATAATAACATAGTCGCCGGGCTGTATGCTGTCGCAAACATTTTTCCAGCCATTCTCGTTAATAAAACTTAGGGTGCTACGGCCGTTTACGGCATGGTTATGTATTGTTACATCGCTTTTTATAAAATTAGAGAGTGCTACTCCCCAACCTAATTCCGGAAAAGCCTCCTTTTTTTTAGGAGCCATGGTAGAGTCGCCTATCATCCAGATGTTTACATGGTCTTTTTTAAAAGACTGTAATATAATTACAGCAAGTACTAAAATAAAAAGGGTTTTAAATAACTTCATTGTTTATAGTGCTTTAAATGTTAATTAAAGTTCTCTTTTAAAGTTATTTACGTTAATGAGTGTCTCATTTTTATCTGTCACTTTATCAGCAGTTACTTTTTTAAGCACAACATTATTTACAGGCAGTTCCTGCTGACCCTTAACACGGGAAATAAATTTTACATCGGTGGCATGTACATTGTCAAGATAAATATTTGAAATAGGGGTAAGGACTCTTTTGTAAGTAGGCATTAGGTCTTTCCATTGATAAAGTACATCTGTTTCTATGCCCAGTATGCCAAGGTCTATTTTCCCTGATTTTACATTTTGCATCCAGATATTTTTTACATACCCGCCACGCCTTTCATTCGTTTTGATAAATAGCAGGTGGTTTAACTTGGCCCCGTCAACAACTTCGCAATTATCTATAAACACATTTTCTATACCGCCGGATAATTCGCTGCCCAGCGCTATTAACTGGTGGCCATTTTTTACAAGGCAATTACGTATAACAGTATTTTTACTTGGAGTATGCAACCTCCATGCATCATGGTCACGGCCAGATTTTACAGATACAGCATCATCTCCCTGGTCAAAAATACAATCTTCTATGAGTACATTCTCACTCATTTCGGGGTCAACACCATCATTATTATGCCCATGCGCATATATGTTTACATGGCGTATTACGACATTTTTACATAAGTAAGGATGAACGGTCCAGAACGGGCTGTTTTTTACCGATACACCGTCCATTAATACATTTTGGCAGCGGTTAAACTGTATAAATTGAGGCCTTAAGTTAGCCGAATCGTTAACCATTTGCCTTTGTTCTACAGGTACATCTTTAGCAGCAAGGTCATATAGATACTTAAGACTGTTCATATGGGCTTTGGGGCGTGCAAACCATTTTTGCCACGTTTCCATTTCGGCCCTAAGCTCCCCTTTACCGGTTATAGCTACATTAATACAGTTATAAGCATAAACTAATGGTGAGTAATTGTAACATTCCATCCCTTCCCAGGTGGTGTGTACGGCTGGCAGGTAATCATTGGGGTTCGATGAAAAAGACAGTACAGCACCTTCCTCTAAATGCAGGTTTACATTACTTTTTAAATGTACTTTTCCGGTTTGCCATTCGCCTTTTGGTATAATTACCGTGCCGCCATTTACAGTTGCTTTAGCTATGGCAGTTGCAATTGCCTTGCTTGTATTTTCTTTATCTCCGGGAACGGCACCATAATCTGTAATTAAAAATTTTTGGCAATTACTAAAATCAGGTATAGTAATAGCGGGCATTTTAAATGGTGCAGCTACTTTTACAGTATTTATTTTTACCATTGTGCCGGTGTTAGAGGGGCGATGACAGGAAAATAAGGATATAACAGATACTATTATAACAAGGTGTTTTTTCATTGGTAATTATTTTACTGTTGATTTATTTATAAATGATAAATACACAAGCTATAATGTATAACTTGTGTATTTATAGTGTTTTATAACCTTAAGGTTAAATAAGTAAATTAGTAACCGGGGTTTTGCATTGCCTGTTTCTGGTCCGGCGAAAGCGGACTGCCATTAGCAGTAATAAGGTCAAGGAACGTTTGTGGTATTGGCCTTAAGTTATGAAAATCCCTAATGTTAGGAGCTGCTGTAGGGTTGTAAGCCTGAACACGTTTTACCAGTGTTTTTGTTCTTGATAAATCTTCCCAGCGCAGGTACTCGCCACACAATTCTCTTGCACGCTCGTTAAGTACTAAACAAAGCATACGGTCATAATCAGACGAGTATCCAAGTGTAGTGATAACAGCTTCATCTTCTGCAGGTAAACTACTTATACTGCCTATGTTTAATGTAGTTGCATCTGTAGTAGGGGCAAGGTGTGTAGATTCGAAATATGAATTTTCCGGCATGTAAGAGTTACTTGCTACAGGCTGGTTTAATGGAGACGATGCATAGGCACCTCCGCCATCTACATAAGCACTACGAACTTCGCCACCTTTAAATGCTGCACGGGTGCGTACTGTATTTATTAAGTTTAATGCTTCTGTGTACGATCCGCCTCCACCTGTTGCAGCTAACCTTATGTTTGCTTCGGCAGCCATTAAATAGGTTTCGGCAGAACGGGCAACAATACCATCACGGTACCCACGGGTATCATTAACCTGCAACCTTGATGCATCAAAATGTTTAGAAAGTGATGGAAAACGAGGCTCGCTTAACAGCGACCTGCCGTCTGATGCATGGGCTACGTAAACAGATGGTATAGTTTTACCGGTTGTGGTGTATACAATTGTATTTAAGTATTTTGTCTGGGCAAAAGTGTTATCATTTTTGTTGTTGATAATGTACATGATACCTAAATCGCCATTTACATACGTAGTACCGGATGCATTGTTTACTCGGTGTTTTGTACGGAAGCTTTTCCAGAATCTTGAATCGTTTATACCGTCGTAAATTTCATAAGTAAAATAAGAGGGTGCTAACCTTGTATAAGGGCGCATACCTGTTAAATCTCTTTTCATGAAAGGTAAATCATCGTATTTTGCAGCAAATGATGTACACGAAAAGTTAGCTGCCGATGCACCAAGGTCATTTGTAAACTGTGCAGACAAAATTATTTCAGGCAAAGACTCATTAGCACTGTTAGGGGCGGTGTACCTCCACAGGTCGGCATAATTAGTAGCAAGGGCGTGGTTGCCAATAACCTCGTTACTTAATGTAAGTACCTGGTTAAGGTCGGCCTGTTTTGTAGCACTGTTCCATGAATCGTTTATTTCGCTTGCACGGCTTAAGTAAGCTTTTGCAAGAAAGTGTGCAGCAGCATCTTTAGTAACTTTTGATGAACCTCCGGCATTAGGCAACAACTCGTATGCTTTTGTAAAATCAGAAATGATCTGGGTGTAAACGGCTTCTGCGGTAGCACGGCTAAACTCTGTTTCTACAGTTGTACTAACATTAAGTTTTAATGGCACACCGCCAAACTGCCTTACTAAACGCAGGTAGCTGAATGCCCTGAAAAAATAACCTTCGCCTAAAGCAACCTGTTTAATGGCAGGGTTTACAGATTCTATATCTGTAGCATAGGTAACTAACTGGTTGCATACATTTATACCAAGATAAAGCATGTCCCACTGTTCATTCGAAGCTACAGTATTACTATTAATAGCGTTTATGCTGGACTGTAAAGCAACAGAGTAGTTGTTCCATACACCATTAGAGTCATCTCCACCTATAACAAACTCATCTGTACCATAATTTAAAGATGTGTACTGGTTTTCGTTCGTAAAGGGTAGTGCCAGTACACGGTAATAAGCACCTTCTGCCAACGACTGGATCCCTTCTTCGGTCTTATAAAATTCAGTATTTCTCTGTGTTGTGAGTTCTTCGTCAAGAAAATCTTTATTACAGGATTGTATTACAGGCAAAGTTGCTAAAAGCAGTGCTAAGCTTATGTATCTATATTTCGTTTTAAGTATTTTCATAATATTTTTTTTAAAATCTTAGAATTCAAAATTAAGTCCTGAAACAAATCCTCTGTTATAAGTAGTGCTATCTGTATCCATATCTCTAAAATCAATTGGAGAATAAATATAGCCGGGATTGATTACCTGTGCATATAATCTTAAACCGCTTATTCCTAACCTGTCGGTAACTGATTTAGGGAAATTATATCCTAACGAAATATTTCGTATCCTTATAAACGAACCGTCTTTATAACCTAAAGTAGTAGCATACGGGTCGCCTGTACCAGCTGTAAATACCGGTTTTTGATATTCGGCATTAGTGTTAACTTCTGTGTAATAATCAATTTTTCGTTGGTTAAAGCGTCCTGTTTGTGCTTCACCACCAGTATTATAAGTATAATCTAACCTGCCATAAAGAAATATAGAAAGCTCGAAGTCACCATATTTAAAAGTGTTTGTTACACCACCTACAAATTTAGGTAATGTGTTACCCACAATAACGCGGTCGTTATTAGCGTCTATTCTATGGTCGCCATTAATATCTGCCGGCCTTGCCGTACCCGGTGTAAAGTTATGCCCGTTAGCATTAAATAGTGCCATCTCTGCAGCGTCAGATTCTTTCCAAAGGCCATTAGATTTGTAGCCATATATAACACCCAACTGCTCACCTATAAACCAGTTGTTTTGTATATCGTCAAATTTACCGTTAGAAAGGGTTACAATTTTGTTGTTTTGGTATGATACGCTAAATGATGTATCCCATGAAAATTTACCAAACTCCAGGTTTGTAGTACTAAGAGTAAGATCTATACCGTTACTCTTTGTTTCTCCTACGTTAGCATACGTATTAATAGCCCCTGCAACAGTAGGCAGGTTTTTTAACAAAAGCAGGTCCGTCGTTTTAGCAGTATAAAAATCCAGTGTACCTCTTACCCTTTGATTAAATAAAGAGAATTCTGCCTCAATATTATAAGCTGTAGTTTTTTCCCACCCTAAGTTTTGGTTAGCAAGCGTTGTAGATGGTACTGTGCCCGGAAGAAGGCTTGCCCCATTAGGGTAGTTTATTGATGTTAGTGGCCCTTTAGTAGAATAAGGGTCTATGGCAGAGTTACCAGTTACACCCACGCCCAAACGTAAAATTAAATTGTTTACCCAGTTGGTGTTTTCGAGAAATTTCTCTTTTTTCATAGTCCAGGCTGCTGCTGCACTTGGAAAGAACGACCATCTGTTATCCGGGGCTAACTGCGATGCACCATCCCAGCGGCCGGATGCTGTAAAATTATACTTATCATTAAAAGTGTAATTAACACGCCCCATGTAAGATAGTAATTGTTTCTCTGTTAAGCCGGAACCCCAAGATGAAAGGGTAACGTTAGCATTATTAAGAGCATCCCATTTTTGCGAAGTAAATGGTACATTGTTTGCTGCCATACTGTTATATTCATACTTGTACTTTGTTTCACTTTGCAGTAATGTAAAGTCCAGCGTATGCCTGCCAAATTGCTTGTTATAAAATATAAGATGGTCTAACGTATAAGACAGGTCGTTGTTAGAATTAATAGATGCATAACTTGAACCGGCACGTGTTACCGATTTTTTGTCAAGGTAAAGGCCATTGCGGTTAAAAGAAAGGTCCGGGCCAAAGTTTATGCGGTATTTTAAGCCTGCAAGCGGCTCCCACATAGCACCAAAATCTAATTGAGAGTAAAAGCTACCAAATATCCTTGTATTTACACGCTCATCCTGAGAGTAGTTAACCTCATCTATTACTGTTTTTACACCATCATCTCCACCGGGAAACTCTATACGGTTGCCATCAGCATCATAAGGTACAGCATATTGAAATATGGCACGGGCAGTATCATACAACCCACCTGTATTAACAAGGCTGCTTCGCCCAGCGGTAGACTGGCCGTATTGCTGAACGCCGTAACTTGCATTTAACGTTGTACCAAAAGAGAACCATTTAGTAGCATTGATGTCTACACTCGTTTTACCGGTATATCTTTTATAGCTCTGGCCCACCACAGTACCTTTGTTATCAAGGTATCCAAAAGACCCGAAAGCCTTAATTTTATCTGTACCGCCGCTTACATTTAGAGAGTATTGGTTAGTTACTCCTGTTTGGGTTACAAAATCTCTAAAATCAGTAGTTTGTACTTTAGAGCCGTCCCATGTGCCAGACTCCCAACCCTTGTTAATATTTGCAAAAGCAGAAGGATCTGACGATGCTAAAAATATTGCCTGGTCATTGGCTAAAGTAGGCTGGTCACCCCTTGGAAAAGTAGTAGGATTAGAGTAATATCTTGCCCAACGCCTAAAAGTAATATACTCAGAAGCGTTCATCATGTCCATTCTGTCTACAAGCGTTTCTATGGTTGTAGAGTAGCTTAGGCCAATGTTTAATTTTCCGTTCTTACCTCTCTTAGTAGTTACAATTACAACACCATTAGCACCACGCGAACCATAAATAGCCGTAGAGGAAGCATCTTTAAGGATGTCTATAGCCTCAATGTCTAACGGGTTAAGATTTTCTATACCGCCGGAAGTTAACGGGATACCATCTACCACATATAACGGGCTGTTAGAAGCGGTTAGCGAACGTACACCACGAATGGTAATGGCACCAAGGGTACCGGGGCGCTGGCTCGATGTAATATCTACACCGGCAGCCTTACCCTGTATGGCCTCAAGCGTATTGTTTACCGGCCTCGACGCTATATCTTTTGCGCTTACGCTTGTAATAGCACCCGTAACATCCGATTTTTTTCTTTGTCCGTATCCTACTACAACTACCTCTTCAAGCTCGGCAGAACCGTCTTTTAAGGTAACGCTGTAATCTGTTTTATCAGAAACTGTAACTTCCTGGGTTTCCATACCCACAAAAGACAGTACCAAAATATCTCCTTTGGCAGCTTCTATAGCAAATTTACCATCATAATCTGTTTGTACGCCTTTGTTTGTTCCTTTAACCAAAACGTTGACTCCCGGTATTGGTCCTCCACCAGAATCCAGTACAGTTCCCTGAACAGTTTGCCCCTGTGCGTACGAAAACGCAGGAAGCATGGTCAGGAAGATTACCAGGAATCTGAAAAAAAAGCATTTTGTAATTTTTTTCATGAGTTAATAATTTATGGTTACAAAAAATAAATATTTAACCACAAAATAAACTTTTCATTAACATATCGCTATCCTGTGCTATCCTGTCAATGGGTGTTTATAACGTTATTTACATCGTTATAGTTACTACGTTAAGAACGATATATGTAAAAATCCCAGTAAACACTGGGGTTCTACATATATCGTTTTCGTAGAGATGTATTTTTGTGAAGTAAAAAAAAATAATACATTTTAATTATCAGTCATACATAATTTAACATACACAACGCTTTAATAGCCCTATTTTAAGAAAAGCTTGCTATGAGATTTTGCAATTATATAATAATTTTGGCTTCCTGTTTAACGTGTTATGTAGCACATATATGCAGGCTTAAAACAGTAACAAATTTTACATTTGCTGAAGGAGGTACTATTAGCATTATTGATAATTAAATGAAACGTGGAGGCAAGGCTCATTAGAGTGTGATGTATTAATTCAGGAAGAAAGAATTATTAAAGCAATTGGTCGATAGTATTAAACCAAAGTTCATAAATTTTAAACTAATACGCCTTTTTAAAAATCAGTGTAAACTCGCTGCCTTCTCCGGGTGTGCTTTTTACTTTGATGGTAGCTCCCTGTGCATCCATAAATTCTTTGCTTATGGCAAGCCCAAGCCCGGTTCCTTCTTTTTGTGTTCCCGGAACACGAAAGTATTTATCAAATATCTTGGGCAGGTAATTATCGGCAATTCCCGTACCGTTGTCTTTAACCGTCAGCTCTATATTTCCTTTATATTCTCTTGATAATACCTGTATAACAGAATTCTCATACGAATATCTGATAGCATTTGAAATAAGGTTAGAAATGATCCAGGTTGTTTTTTGAGCATCGGCCAAAATTTCAGGAAACCCCGATAATAGATGTTCTTTAATAGTTATCTGTTTGGCAATTGCCTGTTGTTTGTTCGCTTCTACAGCTTCGTTAACCAGTGTATCCAGTTCGCAGGCAGCAATATCAATGCTCGTTTTGCCTGTTTCTACCTGTGTAATGTTCAGTAATTCGCCTGTAGTACGCAACAACCTTTCGGTATCGTCCTTAATGCTGTCTACAAGGTTTTTCTGTTCTTCGTTAAGGTCGCCGGTCTTATCATTTTTAAGTAATTGCAGACTCATTTTCATAGATGCTATCGGTGTTTTAAACTCATGCGATACCGTTGCTATAAAACTTGTCTTGGCAAAATCTAATTCTTTATAAGACGTTATATTCCTTAAAATAATGAACGACCCTATAGGCTTTACATCGGTTTCTCCTGTAGGGATAATGCTTATTGGCACGACCTGTTTTTCAAAATAGCTTTCTTTGTTATCTGCATAAATTTTAAGGGTTTCCTGTTTTTGGGTCGCTGTAGCTAAATGTTGCAACAGCGATCGCATAAGGTCGTTTTGCAGCGCGATCTGCTGGCTGGGCTTACCTATAATTTTCTCTTTCTTTAACCCGGAAATTTTAAGGGCTTCGTCGTTTATAAACAGGATATTATGTTTTTCATCGAGGCCAATAACAGGATCGTGCAAATTGCTTATAAGGGTTTCTATACGCTGTTTTTCCATCATTAATTTGGCAAGATTGCTGTCGTTATATTCCTGTAGCTTTTGTGCCATAGTGTTGAATGATCGTGTAAGTACAGAGAACTCATCATTGCCATTTACATTTACCCTGCGCGAATAGTTTTTGGCTGCAATTTCCCTTATACTTTCGGTAAGGTCGCGTATTGGGTTGGCAATATATCCCGGTAGGTTTACAATAAGTGTAAAGCCTACCATAAGGCAAAATGAACTGGTTATGGATATCCAGAGTATGGAGTTTTCTGCGGTTTTCCCGGCAGTGTCTCCCTTGCGTTTAATGGCATCCATGTTTAGTTTCATGATGCTGTTAAGGTCGCTCCGCACTTTATTTTTAAGGGCCGAATCATCGGGCTTTTTTAAAAGGGCATTAAAATCTTCCTGCAGGTCTGCAGTTAATTCCTGTTCGCCTATCTCGGTAACGTTATTTTTCTGCCCGTCGAGCGCAATCTGGAATTTTTCAAATGACGATATCTCGTTGGCATCATTATCAAGCAGCTTATACATATTGCGCGAATAATCCAGCGATTTATAATTGGCTACCAGTATGTTTTTAGTGTCCTGCGCGAGCAGGTTTACCTGGCGGATAGCCAAAGCAGATAGTGCAAGTATCAGCATAAACAGCAATCCCATTGCCAGGATAAGTTTGGTTTTTATTTTCATGTTCAGGATAGAATGATGAGGTCTATATCACTCGAAGATAGCTTATTTAAAAGTTCGTTGAAAATGTTTGTCGATAAAATTACCCGCAGCAATGTAAGGTGCGGTTTGCCAATGCATATCGTGGTGATTTTTCGCATGTCGGCCTGCTCTGTAATGGTTTTTGCAATGCGGTGGCTCTTTACTTTAATGATCTCGGCACCCAGTTCTGTCGCCAGTTTAAAATTGTTGATGAGGTGCCGCTGTTTGTCGAGCGCAATCTTATCGGCGGCTTCATCGGGAGTTTCCACATACAGCACGTACCATTTGCTATGGTAATGGTTAGCAAGGCGTGCGGTCTTGCGCAATACTTTTTTAGCGGTAATATGATTGCTGCTTATACATGCTAACAATCGTTCCTGCTTAAATGTTGTTGTGCCTGAAATTTCGGTCGCTACTTTTCGCTCTACTTGGCTGGCAACCTCCTTAAGTGCCAGTTCCCGCAGCTGCAATATATGCCCCGACTGAAAAAAGTTTTTCAACGCCTGGGCTATCTTGTCTTCGGTATAAATTTTGCCTTCTTTTAAACGTTCAATAAGCTCATCAGCAGTAAGGTCTATGTTAACTACTTCATCTGCTGCTTTAAGTACACTATCAGGTATACGCTCCTTAACTTCAATACCTGTAATCTCCCTCACATCATCATTTAAACTCTCAATATGCTGAATATTAACTGCGCTTATCACGTTAATTCCTGCATCCAGTATCTCCATTACATCCTGCCAACGCTTCTCATTTTTGCTGCCTTCAATATTAGTGTGGGCAAGTTCATCTACAATAACAACCTCCGGGCGCAGGTTAATAATTGCCTGCAAATCCATTTCTTCAAGGTGCTTGCCTTTGTAAAAAAGCGAACGCTTGGGTACAATAGGCAGCCCGTCGAGAAGGTCGTGTGTTTCTTTACGGTTATGGGTTTCTATAAACCCTATCTTTACATCGATGCCGTTTCGTAACAGGGTATGCGCTTCCTGCAGCATCCTGAAAGTTTTGCCTACACCGGCACTCATGCCGATGTAGACTTTAAACTTTCCTTTTCGCGACTTTTGTATCAGGTCGAGAAAATGCTGTACATTGTTTTCTTTTTCGCTATTCATCAAAATGATATTGCCAGTGCGGTTGTAACAAACGCATTATTTTTAGTTGCATTGCCATCTTTAGTAAAGATAGCCTCCTTACTGTTTAGTTTACGTGCCTCTATCCTCCACACAACATTGCTGTAAATAGTGTAATCGAAGTTTAACGAGTAACCAAAGGTTTTAAATCCATTATCTGTACCGGTGTTTATAATTACCCCATGTTCATCAGCGTAATATTCGCAGCGTGCACTTATAGACGCTTTGTTAATGGAGTATTTAACTATAAATACAGACGTGTACCAGCTGTAATAACTCTTACTGTTTTTAGCTTTTTGCTCGGCCCCAATGTCAAACCCTGCTATAATTCCTAATTTCTCGTTTACCATAAACTGCCCATAAAAGTTATGAAAGTAGCGCATCCTCTTATCATTATCAGGTTTATCATTGCCTGCAAACGAGCTGCTGTTTAGCATAACTTTTGCATTTGGCTTATATGTTAGCTGGTGGCCAAAGGCAATAGTTTTATTTCCATCTACCCTCTGTATACGCTGCCAGCCGTTAAGTACAAGTGCACTTACAAACCATTTTCCGGAAACTGATGTGTATGATAATTTTGCCCCGCTTTCATAGTAAGGCGAATTTTCTGCAGAAATACTACGGGTTAATGTCCAGCAATCTTTTCCTATGGCACTTTCAAAGCCAATGTGTGAGGTAAAAATACCGGCATCAATCCAGAGATTGCTGTTCCGGAAGATTTTTATACCTGCGGTGGCTTCATAAATGTTTTTCAGGGTACTTCCTTCAGCAGCAAGATTAGCATTTGTGTAAGTACCTGCCATGATGGCAAGGCTGGCCCTAAACTTGTCATTATTATACGTTGCGTTTATAAGGCCTAAATTCAAGGTTACTTCATTATGTCTGTTGTGCGAATACATAAAGCCGGAACGTGTATTGTTTTCAGGAGTATTAAAATCGTATGAATAATAGGTTTCTATATATCCGCTTATTTTTAAAAATGGTACCTGCAACGGTGGTATAACCTGCAATGTATCTGTTTGTGCTCTTGCTGCTGTTACAGTAAAACACAACATTAGGGCTAAATTTGTTAGGCTATTCATGCTTCAAGTTGTTTAACGCCTGTATAAATTTCAATTAAAAGTCGCGGCTGTTTCCCTTTCAAGTCATCCAAATTATATTTTTTTCGTTGCTATTCGCGACTTTTGTATCAGGTCGAAAAAATGCTGTACATTGTTTTCTTTTATTTCTTTTTCTGTATCCACAGTTTATAGCCTGAAGTTAACGGCAAGGGTAATCCTGTTTTCATTCTTTTTTAGTACGGCTGCCCAAGGCGAATCACTTACAGGGCCGTTTGTCCATCCGCTGGCCGATGTTGTTCCGCCATGCCCTGTAAAATAAGGTATGTTGCTGCTCCTGTAACCATATTCCAGCCTGAAGGTAACATAGTCGCTTGGCATAACATCGAAGGTAGATGTAAATTGGAATATTTTTAGTTTATCGCCATTGACAATTGCCTCATCATAGTTGTTAGGTACATCGCCTGTAGCTGCAGGGGTAAAGGCAAGGTAAGGTGATGTATTTACACCATTTACTACCGACTGGTTGGTCATATAATCTGCCCTCAGTGTCAGTGCCAGTTTGTTTTTATTAAACCAGATGCGGTTTGCCAAAGAGCTACCCAGCATAAAGTTATCTTTAGCTTTTACAATATCGCCGGCCTGGTTATTGCTCTGGAAACCATAGTGTGAATTTAAGCTGAACGCCATTTGCGATATTCCTTTTGATTCCGAATTTTTGTAATAACGTGCCACAACACTGTTGTCGTGGTGAAAACGCTGTCTTTTAGACTGATTGCCCATAACATCGGGGTTCTGGGTGTCTTTACCTAAGTAAAAGTTAGCCACAAGCTGCAGGTTCTCTGTAGGGCGGTAGTAAGTAGAACTCCCTAAGCCGGGTCCTTTGCTAAAGCTGTTGTAGCTCTGCCAGCCGTTTAGTAACCAAACCTCTGTTTTAAGGTTTTTGGCAGGGAACATCTGTACACGTGCACCTGTAAAATAAAATGGTGTAAAGTCGCACAGCATGCTACGCTGGTAGTTCCAGTTTTCCTGCGTTACATAACTTTCAAGGCCTATGTAGCTCATAAATATACCCATCTCTACATTAATGCCATGCCATACATCAAAATGGTAACCTGCTGCGGCTTCACGTATGTATTTAAGGTTGTTGATGCTTGTATTGCGGCCTCTGTTCACAGATCCGTCCACATCATTTACTACCGATGCCATTTGACCGTACTGTAGCCATACACGGCCAATGATATTTTTATAACTGGTTTCAAAACCTATGCTGGCAAGGTTAACGGTAAACTCGTTATGGCGCCCCATTGTAGCCGATATGGTTTGGGTATTATCTATAGGGTTTGCAAAGTTGTAATTGTAATAGGTATCAAGATAGGTAACGCCTGTTAGTATAGTTTCGCCATCTTTATCCTTTAAGGTAAGCGGAAAGTTTTTTTGCCTGTTCTGTCCGTTTATCCAGGTAAGGTCCATACCGTCAAACGGAATTTTTTTTGTAATTGTGTCCTGCGCGTTCATACCCACAGTAATAATAAAAAGCATTACAAATGTGCTTAGTGTTCTCATTTTGTTTAATTAAGTTGTTTTTTGTTTTTGATTAACCTGCAAGGTTTTTAGAACCTTGTAGGTTTAAATAAATTTTGAAAGCTACTACTTCAGTTTATCCAGCGCTATATTCAATTCCAATACGTTAATTTTCTCTGGTCCAAATAAGCCAAGCAGTGCTTTTTCGGTATGATTCTCAATTAAGGTTTCCAGTTGGTTAACTTTAATGTTCCTAGCTTTTGCAATGCGTTTTATCTGGAATTTTGCCGCCAGCACAGAGATATGAGGGTCTAAACCACTGCCACTGGCTGTAACAAGGTCGGCAGGGATGGCGCTGCGTTTCATGTCGGGGTTCAGGATTAAAATGGTATCAATACGTTTTTGCACCTCAGCAAGATACTCAGAGTTAGATGGCCCTTTGTTACTGCCTCCGGAACCTGCCGCATTGTATGCCACGGCTGACGGCCTCGAATTAAAATATTTATCTGAAGTGAATGACTGACCAATATTGGCGTAGTAAGTTTTGCCATTGGCAGAGACCACTTCGCCTTTGCCATGATTAGGCGCAGCCTGAGCAATGCCAAAAATTAAGAGTGTATAAATTCCGGATAATAAAATCAGGCATGCTAATGAAAGTTTTATGGCCTGTAAAAATGTATTTTTCATAATGTTTTAATTTTTAAATGAATAAGGCAACAACAACATCAATAAGTTTTATGCCAATAAACGGAACGATAACACCTCCCAAACCATAGATAAGCAAGTTGCGGCGAAGTAATGCCGATGCCCCTATAGGCTTGTAAGCAACTCCCTTAAGCGCAAGCGGGATAAGGAACGGGATAACAACTGCATTAAAAATTACCGCGGATAGTATAGCACTCTCAGGGCTGTGCAGGTTCATGATGTTAAGCCCCTGTAAGGCAGGGATCGCGGTAATAAACAATGCCGGAATGATGGCGAAATACTTGGCAACATCATTTGCAATGCTAAAGGTAGTAAGTGTACCGCGGGTCATTAGGAGCTGCTTGCCAATCTCAACAATTTCAATAAGTTTTGTAGGGTCGTTATCAAGGTCTACCATATTACCGGCCTCTTTAGCTGCCTGAGTACCGCTGTTCATGGCAACACCCACATCGGCTTGGGCAAGTGCCGGGGCATCGTTAGTACCATCTCCCATCATGGCAACAAGTTTGCCCCGCATTTGCTCCTCTTTTATATAGTTCATTTTATCTTCGGGCTTGGCCTCTGCAATAAAATCGTCTACTCCGGCTTTTTCGGCAATAAAGCGTGCGGTAAGAGGGTTGTCGCCGGTAACCATTACGGTTTTAACGCCCATTTTACGCAGCCTTTCAAAGCGTTCCTGTATGCCGGTTTTAATAATATCCTGAAGCTCTATAACGCCAAGTACCTTTTCATTTTCGCTCACAACCAGTGGTGTACCGCCGTTTCCTGCAACTTCGGCCACTTTATCCTGTATCATTTTAGGGAAAGGGTTTCCTGCTTTTTCTACGAGGTTTTTTATGGAATCTGATGCGCCTTTACGAATCCTGCGTCCGGCAACATCGGCACCGGAACTTCTTGTCTCAGCCGTAAATTTTATAAATACCGAATCTTTTGCCCTGAATTTAGGGTCAACGCCAGCCAGTTCTATAATTGATTTGCCCTCAGGAGTTTCATCGAGCAACGAACTTATTACGGCTGCTTCAATAAACGTTTTTTCATCTACTCCATCGGCAGGGTAAAAATGTGTAGCCTTACGGTTACCTATAGTTATGGTTCCGGTTTTATCTAAAAGCAATACATCTATATCGCCTGCAGTTTCTACCGCCTTGCCACTTTTTGTTATTACATTGGCACGCAAGGCCCTGTCCATACCCGCAATACCAATGGCAGATAACAAACCACCTATTGTTGTAGGGATAAGGCACACAAACAACGCTATAAAAGCGGCAATGGTTATAGGTGCTTTAGAAAAATCGGCAAAGGGTTTTAACGTAACGCATACAATGATAAAGATGAGCGTAAAGCCTGCAAGCAGTATGGTAAGTGCAATCTCGTTAGGTGTTTTTTGTCGGGAAGCACCTTCTACAAGAGCTATCATTTTATCAAGGAAGCTTTCGCCGGGCTCTGTAGTAACGCGTACTTTAATCCTGTCAGAAAGTACCTTTGTACCACCGGTTACCGAACTTTTGTCACCACCCGATTCGCGTATTACAGGGGCGCTTTCGCCGGTAATGGCGCTTTCATCTATTGTGGCAATGCCTTCTATAATTTCACCGTCGGTAGGTATAATATCACCTTCCTCACATAAAAACACATCGCCTTTTACAAGCGTAGACGAGGGCACTACAATTACTTCGTCTAAATATATTTCGCCTACAGGCTCTATTTTTTTAGCAGGGGTTTCTTCGCGGGTCTTGCGCAGGCTGTCGGCCTGGGCTTTACCACGGGCTTCGGCAATGGCCTCGGCAAAATTGGCAAACAACAGCGTGAACAGCAGCACTATGAATATTACAAAGTTGTAAGCAAAACTGCCCTGGCTTTGCTCTCCGGTAAGTATCCAGATGCAAACAGCAAGCATTACTGCGGTGCCTATCTCTACCGTAAACATGATAGGATTTTTGATAAGGCTTTTAGGATTCAGTTTTATGACCGACTGTTTTAATGCCTCAAGCACCAGTTCTTTCTGGAACAGCGATTTATTTTGGGTTTTCATTTTCTGTTATAAATTAAGCAAGTGAAAAATATTCGGCTATGGGGCCAAGTGCCAGGGCAGGGAAGAAGGACAGCGCAGCAATAATAAAAATTACCGCAAATACCATCAGTCCAAAAGTAGAAGTATCGGTTTTTAGTGTACCGGCACTTTCGGGCACATGCTTCTTAGATGCCAGTATACCTGCTATGGCAATGGGGCCAATTATGGGCAAAAAGCGCGACAGTAAAAGGACAACTCCTGTTGTAATGTTCCACCACGGGTTGTTATCGCCCAGGCCTTCATATCCACTACCGTTATTAGCCGATGAAGATGTAAACTCATACAGTATTTCGCTAAAGCCATGAAAACCGGGATTGTTAAGTGTGCTTGCGCCAAGCTCCGGCAATGCGGTAGACAAAGCTGTTCCACTCAGGATAAGCAGGGTATGCAATAATGCAATAACCATAGCTATTTTCATTTCGCGTGCTTCTATTTTTTTGCCAAGAAATTCGGGGGTACGCCCTACCATCAGTCCGCTTATAAATACTGAGAGGATAATAAAGATGTAAAAGTTAAGCAGCCCTACACCGCAACCGCCGTAAAAGCAGTTAACCATCATAGCAAGCAGCTGCATTAACCCGGATATCGGCATGGCGCTATCGTGCATAGAATTTACAGATCCTGTAGAGATAACTGTAGTTGCTATACTCCAAAAACCGGAAGCTGCTGCACCAAAGCGTACTTCCTTACCCTCGGTCGCTCCCATACTCGTGTCAATACCCATCCTTGTTAGGGCAGGGTTGGCGTTCATTTCTGCCATAACCGTTGGTACTGCCAGGAGTAAGAAACCTACGGTCATTACCCCAAAGATCATGAGGGATAATTTTTTTCGGTTGAGGTAGAAACCTAAGGCAAATATCATGGCAAAAGGCACGATCATTTGGGCTGCAAGCTCTACCATATTGGTAAAGTAATTCGGGTTTTCCAGCGGGTGCGCCGAGTTAGCCCCAAAGAAACCGCCACCGTTTGTACCTATATGCTTGATGGCGGTAAAAGCGGCAACCGTACCTGTAGAAACATCAACCGATTCGCCCTGCAGCGTAACCATTTTTTGTTTGCCTTCAAACGTCATTGGGGTGCCGTTAAAGGCTAATAACGTTGCTACTATAATAGACAGGGGCAATAGTATGCGCGTAAGTGATTTTAAAAAATACACATAAAAGTTACCCAGTTTTTCTGTGGTGCGTTCTTTAAGTGCGTTGAATAATATTGCAGCTGCGGCAAGCCCCGTGGCTGCCGATACAAACTGCAAAAACATTAAAAATAATTGCCCAAAATAACTTAATCCCGTTTCGCCACTGTAGTGCTGCAGGTTGCAGTTTACTACAAAAGATATTGCGGTGTTAAAGGCAAGGTCGGCGGTCATGCCGGGGTTGTTATCCGGGTTTAAGGGAAGCCATCCCTGGCACATAAGCACAAACATGCTTAGTAAAAACCATACAAAGTTTATGGTGAGCAGTACTTTAAGGTGCTGTTTCCAACCCATTTCTTCGGCAGGGTTAATTCCGCAAAAGCGGAACAGTATTTTTTCGATGGGGTTAAAAATAACATCGGTAATTGTTTTTTCGCCCCGGTACACACGGGCTATGTATTTGCCCAGCGGTATTGCCAGTGCCACCGTAAGGACGAAAACAATTATAATTCCTAAAATTTCAGTATTCATGAGTAGGGGTTAAAGATTATGCCGTGAGGCTAAAATTTTTCGGGTTTTATGAGTACGTAACAGATGTACCCAAAAACAAAAATGGCAATAATGAGAAGTGCTGTCATGGTGATTACATTTTATCGAAAAAATCGATGGCTTTAAAGCAAAGGGCAAACAGGAGTATACCTGTTGCTGTAAGAATTATTGTGAGTAGCATAACCTGATTTATTTATACGCCCGATGCGTTTACCTGTTTTACATATTCGGCATGAAGGGTATCCGGGAAAAGCCTGGCAATGCTGCAATGGTGTATTTCCATAAAGGTTGAAACCGAGTTTACATAGATATTACCTATAGCATTCCTTGTTTCGTTACTGCCTGTAGTAAAAAGCAGTTCGGCTATATCAAGGCATTTTTTAGCCCTGCGGATATTACCTTTAATGATGAGGGTGGTGGTTAGGTCGGCAAACTTTTGTGCTTTAGCATAAACGTTTAAAGCTTTGTTTTTCATGATATAAACATTTTGTGTTTGTACCAGTAAAGCCAATTAGCATGCCCCTATTAAATAGTAACCTTTAGTTGCTTGTATTGCAGTGGTTTGAGTAATTGTTTAGGGTGTGCCAAATAAAAAACCCTATCGTTTTGATAGGGTTGATACTTTTAAAATGATAGGGTCGCGTCAATCTTATTTAAAATTAATACGATATTGAAATTAAAAGAGGGGCCCATTAATTTCTTTTTTCGACATTTTCGTTCAACGGCTCTATTTAGCAAGGTAAAAATTTAAAATTATACATTTTGTATACATATTGAACCATTTTAATGATTTACATGATTGAAACCGACCTAATTTTGAAAACGTTGTAGTTGCTGCAAATAAGTAGTATATAATAACAAGCTTAACGAAACCTATACATGAAATGAAAAAATTTATTAGTATAACATTGCTCATTTGCCTTAAGGCAATTAATGCCTTTGCGGTAATAGTACCCCCGGGAACAGATAACCTTCAGGCTGTTATTAATAGTGCAAGTCCCGGCAGCACCATAGACCTGCAGGCCGGTACTTATTATGTTTCACAAACGGTTACTGTAAATAAATTACTTACAATTCAAGGCCTAGGTATCGGTACTATTATCCAAAAGACAAATGGAGCAACTGCCGATGTTGCAGCTTTTGTAATACAGGATGGCATCAATGGCTGTACGCTCCGCGACTTTAGGTTGCTGGGGCAGGACCAGGGTGGCCCAGGGATCATGGTTTTTTCAGACAATAACCACCTTATAAATATAAATGTTTCAGATTGTGGAAACAATAGCGCCGGTGGGCCTGCAAGCTGGAGATCGGGTATTTTACTTGACGGCGCTGTTAGCACAGAGCTTACCGGTATAACTTCTCACCACAATAGCTGGGTGGGTATTTCTCAAAACAATAGCCCGGAAACCACTATCACAACAGCAGATTGCTTTTTAAATCATGGTGAAGGTCTAACAATCGACCTGGGAAGCGATAATTGCACTGTACGCAACTCATTATTCAACGAAAATAACGTGAGCCTGCGTGGTGTAGGCGGGATAGGTATTGACGATGTAAACGGTGCTGATATACAGTTTTGTACCATTAACGACACACATAATCTTCATGGCATTACTTTCCAGAATAATGTGGGTGGCGAAGATGGCTGTATCATTACAAACAACACCATTAACAACAGCGCCCAAGATGGTATACACGTAAGAAATTGCGTATATGCGGTAACAAATACTACTATTGACCAAAATACTTTTAGTGGAAACGGAGGTGCTACTGTAGCATGGGAATGTTCAGAGACAATCGCAGGTGTAGCAGGTAAAAATAAAACTGCTCTGAACGTATTTCCTAATCCGGCTTCACAGTTCATATCTTTAGATTTTGGAACAGCTACCGGAAGTTTTAGTTTTGAGATGTTTTCGCTTTCAGGGCAGTCGGTTTTGTTTGTTCAGGATCAGGATAACACTTCCCGAATAGATATATCATCACTAAGTAAAGGGCTTTACATTTATAAAGCAAAGAATTTTGAAGGTACAACAACCGGGAAATTAATCATAACTAATTAGAGCATACCATAATATATCTAACTTTTTTACTAACCTACAAGGTCAGCAAGGCCTTGCAGGTTTTTTATCTATTGTATTTTATACTCGTCAAGCTTTCTGTAAAGGGTAGTAAGAGCAATAGCAAGCAGGCGCGCAGTTTCGGTTTTATTGCCATTGGTATGATTCATAACCTTTTGGATATGTATTTTTTCGGCAGATGCTAATGAAAATGCCGATAATATTTTAGGCTCTCCGGTCGAAGTATCCTGATCTGTAAGCTGTTGCATTTCGTAAGGTAAGCTGGCAGGGGTAAGGGTGTTACTATTCTCTAAAATAACGCTACGCTCTATACTATTTTTAAGTTCGCGTATGTTACCCGGCCAGTTGTGCAGTTTGAGTATCTGGACAAAATCAGGAGAGAGGGTTGTGATTTTTTTATTGGTTTTAAGGCTGAATATTTTGAGAAAATATTTTGCAAGAGGCTCTATATCAGGTACACGCTGCCTTAATGACGGCAATTGTATCTGGAAAATAGACAGCCTGTAGTAGAGGTCCTGCCTAAAGTTTCCTGCTTCTATTTCCCGTGCAAAATTGCGGTTGGTAGCTGCAATAATACGAACATTGACTTTGGTTATTTTACTTTCTCCTACTTTAATATACTCCCCATTTTCTATAACACGGAGCAGCTTTGCCTGAAGGTCTAACGGCATTTCGCCCACTTCATCCAGAAATATGGTGCCGTTGTGGGCTTCTTCAAATAAGCCTTTTTTATCTTTTGTGGCTCCTGTAAATGCTCCTGCTGCATGGCCAAACATTTCGCTCTCTAAAAGGTCATGGCTAAATGCCGAGCAGTTAATAGCTACGAAATTTTTATTTTTCCGGTTGCCGGACTGGTGTATGGCATTGGCAAACACCTCTTTACCGGTTCCGGTTTCGCCGGTAAGCAACACCGTAGTATCTATAGGTGCCACTTTTTTAGCAAGTTCTATAGCTTCCTGAATGGATTTTGATGTACCTATAATCCCTTCAAAAGAAAATTTAGTTTCGAGTTGAGCTTCAAGTTGGGAGACACGTTGGGTAAGCTCGCTTTTCTCTATAGCGCGATGTATCAGTGGGATAATTTTATTGTTATCGTCTCCTTTTACAATATAGTCGAAGGCACCATTCTTTATAGCCTGTACGCCATCCGGGATACTACCATAAGCTGTAAGTAAAATAACCTCTGTATGCGGCGCCTTTTGTTTAATTATAGCGGTAAGGTCTACACCGTTGCCATCGGGTAGCTTAACATCGCATAATACAACATCTATATTGTTTTGCTCAAGTTTTTTTAAACCAGACTTACAGTCGGCTGCCTGTATTACATCAAACCCCTCCAGGCTTATAATGCGCGCCATGAGGGTTCTTAATTTTTCTTCATCATCAATTATAAGGATTTTTTTCACAGCAAGGTATAAGATTAATGGTTGGCGGAGTAGCGATGCCTGCAGAATAAGCAATGGTAATAAGCCACAAAGTTATTAAAATTATAAGCTGTAAAATGAGACAGTGCAAATATCAGTTACATAAATTTTGCAAGCCTTTCAAAATCTTCGTACTTAACATTTATAAATTCTAATTGTACAACCTGGTAATCAAACCCAAAAGAAGAAATAACGGGTAAATGCCCTTCTAACATCTGCTCTAAAACCTGCCAGGCGTCCTGTTCCGTAACAATCACATCAGATTCTATAAGCAGCACATTTTTATATTGTTGGGCGGTTTGCACCGTTTCCTCGGGTACAAGAGCATTATCAGCAAGCATTATAATCTGTGCCTTTTTAGTAAGGACAGAGTGGCGGAGTGCTTTTGCAAATTTAGCGCCATTGTCTGGTAAGGAAAGTTCCTGCCCGCCGGGAATAAGAAATAGTGTAGTTTTTAGTGAGTCAGCAGCCACAATATGTTTTTTTGGGATTGCGAAGATACTCTTAAACCGCACTTTAAATTATACATTTAACGTTATGATAAGTTAAATCTTAAGCGAATATTTTAGTATTCTTTCTTAAAGAAATCTAATGATTTTTGTACATTTTTTTAAAATATATAAAAAAGAAAAACACTTCACGAGATACTGATGTAGCGATTAAATGAACTTTTATTAAATTATAATTATTTTAATTTAATAAAGTCTCATTGTCTCAGCTACTCTTAAGATTAGCTTAAACTCAAGTTGCTCAGCCAATTTAGCCGTTTCGCCGCCGTTATTTTGTCATATAATACAGCGGACATGAATATTAATAAATCAATTAAATCAGGGATTAGAGTTTCTAAAAGGTTTGGACTTCTATATAATTTTATAGCAGGTTTTTTACTGTTGTCGTTCCTGCTCAGGCTTGTGTTTTTTATATGGCAATATAATGAGGTTTCGTGGCAGCCATTTGCATTTATAGAAACTATGGCAGCCGGATTATTTTTTGATCTTGGTGTATGCAGCTTTATTGCATTACCATCTGTGCTTTATGTTTTTTTACTTCCTAACCGCTTTATAGGTTCTGTGGCAGATAAATCGCTTACCTATTTTTTCTTTACACTTACAATACTGGTGCTGGCATTTACATTTTTTGCCGAGATTACTTTTTGGGAGGAGTTTCGCACCCGTTTTAATTTTATAGCAGTAGATTATTTAATATATACAAACGAGGTTATAAGTAACATTAAGGAGTCGTATCCGTTACCGGTGTTACTTGGTGGTGTGGTAGCGGTAACGGCTCTTATATTATTTATATTAGTAAAAAAAGGCATCTTTAAAGCTACGTTTACAACACAGGTTTCTTTTAGGCAAAGGGCTGTGGCACTTGCTTCTGCCGCGGCTGTAATGTTCTTTTACATAACTTTTATTAAAAATACTGATGCCGAATGGTCTGCTAACCGTTACAATAATGAGATTTCGAAGGCAGGCATTTATTCCTTTTTTGCAGAATTTAGGAATAACCGTATGGACTACGCCGATTTCTATACAACAATAAGCGATTCGAAAGCTTTTGCTATGGCGCGCAATGAGGTTAAAGAAACCAGTTCGCAATTTAAAGATCAGGGAAATTCTATACTAAGAAATGTAGATAATACAGGTGTAGAAGCCAAGCCTAACGTGGTTTTTATATTGATGGAAAGCATGAGCGCCTCATTTATGGCAGAGTTTGGCAATGCCAAAAACATAACGCCTAATATGGATGCGCTGGCACAAAATAGTATACTGTTTAGTAACCTATATGCAACAGGAACCCGTACTGTGCGGGGTATGGAGGCTGTAACGCTATGTATACCACCCACACCGGGTCAAAGCATTGTAAAACGCCCCGATAATCACGGGCTGCTTACAGTACAATCGGTCTTTAAAGAACATGATTATAAAAGCAACTTTTTTTATGGAGGCGATGGCTATTTCGACAATATGAACAGTTATTTTGGCGGTAATGGTTTTACAATTTACGACCGCGGGCACGGCAGTGTGCTAAGCGATGATATTAAAACCACCCGTCACCATATTGAAGATACAGATGTAACCTTTGAAAATGCGTGGGGAATTTGCGACGGCGACATCTATAAAAAAATGATAGCAGTTGCCGATGAGCATTATGCTAAAGGTGAGCCTTTTTTTAATTTTGTGATGACTACCAGTAACCATAAACCCTATACATATCCGGCAGGAAAAATAGACATTCCATCGGGTACGGGGCGCGATGGTGCCGTAAAATATGCCGATTATGCAGTGGGGCAAATGCTTCGCGAGGCCAAAACAAAACCGTGGTTTAAAAATACGGTATTTGTATTAATAGCCGACCATTGCGCCAGTAGTGCCGGTAAGGATGAAATAGATGTGGCTAACTATCATATACCTGCCATGATATACAACCTGCCTAATGGGATTAATGAGAAAATTACCAAACAGTGCTCGCAAATAGATCTTTTTCCTACTTTGTTCGCGCTGTTGCATTGGGATTATAGTTCTAACTTTTTTGGTAAAGATGTATTACAATCACAGTTTACTAACAGGGCGCTTATGGGCACGTACCGAAAACTTACACTTATGAAGGATAATAAGGTATTGATACTTAGTGACCAGAAGAAACAGCACTTCTATAATTATAACGTAAAAGACAACAACCTTACGCTGCAAACAATGAATAAGCCCTTTTTAAACGAAGCTATCTCATGGTATCAGAGCGCTGATTATTTATTTGTACATAAACTACTTAGAGAGCAACCCGCACATAATGTCTTTGTTGCAGCTAACACTTTAAAAAAAACCAACTAAATTATATGAGATAAAATTACGTAGAGCCTGCCTGCTTATGGGTGGACAGGAACTTAACACCCTAAATTTTTATCTTATGTTTAAATCACTTATGCTATTGTGGCTGTTGCTTACCGCCACAATTACTCACAGCCAAAGCTTTGTAAATGCCACTACAGATACCGTTATTATTTGCAAACCAAAAACAGGTAACTTAAAATTTAATTATAAACAACTTATTATTCCCGGTGTATTAATAGGGTATGGAACCTATGCGCTGGAAAGTGGACAACTTAAAAGTTTTAACCGTCAGTTACAAAAAGAAGTAACTGAAGATATAGACAATAAATTAACGATAGACGACTTTTCTCAATATGTACCTATGGCATCTGTATTTGCATTGCATGCACTGGGTGTAAAAAGTAAAAATACCTATAAAGACCAGGCACTAATAATGGCAACGTCATATCTTATTTTAAGCACTACAGTATTTAGCTTAAAATCGTTAACACACGAAATGAGGCCGGATGGTACCACCGCAAACTCTTTTCCGTCTGGCCATACTGCCAATGCTTTTGCCGGTGCAGAGTTTATGTGGCAGGAGTATAAAGATGAGTCTGTATGGTATGGTATATCAGGTTATTTAATTGCAACAGGTACGGGGGCTTTCAGGGTATATAATAACCGCCACTGGCTTAGCGATGTAGCAGCCGGTGCAGGTATTGGTATACTAAGTACTAAGATAGCATACTGGGTTAGCCCATTTTTAAAAGATAAACTATTTGGTCAGAAAGATAGTAACGTATCAACATCTATGATGCCATTTTACAATGGCAGCCAGGTGGGGGTGGGTATGGTTGTTCAATTTTAAGATTATACTTTTTCAAATTAAAAATGAACTAATTATTAAATTGTTTTACATGATTTTACAACATAATATTTAATAAATTGCCTTATCAAAATGGACAATTATTTCATGGCAAAAGAAATCCTAATAGTAGAAGACCAGGCCGGTATTTCTAACTTTTTACAACAGGGCTTAACCGAAGAAGGTTACAATATTACTGTTGAGGCGAGCGGCGATAACGGGCTCATTGCTGCACTAAATAATCCGTATGACCTTATACTGCTCGACTGGATGCTGCCTAAATTGTCCGGTCTGGAGATTTGTAAGACCATTCGTAAGTCGAATAAAGTTACGCCTATTATTTTTCTGACTGCCAAAGATACTGTACAGGAAACCGTTGCCGGGCTGCAAAGTGGCGCTAACGATTATATTAAAAAACCCTTTAGTTTTGAGGAGTTATTAGAGCGCATAAAAGTACAGTTTAGGAATACTGTTGATGATAAAACGGAATATACATTAGGGCCTGTTTCCCTAAAGACAGGTACCCACCAGGTTTTTAATGCCGATGGCGAAGTATTGCTTACGCAAAAGGAATTTGCTCTGCTCGAATTTTTATTAAAGAACAAAGGTACTGTGTGTACCCGTACCGATATTATACAGCAGGTATGGAACATTCATTTTGATTATGATACAGGAGTAATTGATGTTTTTATAAACGGTATCCGTAAGAAACTGGGCTTTACCAAAGAAGAAAGTTATATAAAAACCGTGCGTGGTGTGGGCTACATAGCTAACGAAACAGAATAAAACTATGGCACCATTATCTTTTAAAAACCGTATTGCGGTATATAACCTTGCAGGTGCAGCCACGCTGGTGCTGGTGGTGTTTATAGTTATTTACCACATTGTTTCTGCTGCGGTAAATTATGATATTAATCAGGATTTGCAGTTAGAGATAGACAGCCATACAAGTTTTGTAGCTAAACAACAGCCATTTGAGCGTTTTACAGGGGTAAATGAGTGGGACGAAAGCGAACATAAGGCTATAGTTATTAACCCTGTTTTTGTACAGATATTTGATACTAATGGTAAAAGCATTGAGAAATCACCCAATCTTAATGGTGCCAATTTAAAATGGAGCTACAGCCAACATGATAAATATACAGATACATTTGTATCTGGCATTGCCATACGGCAGCAAATGGCAAAATTGTTAAATAACGGTGAGGTAAAGGGATATGTTATAATTGCCATGTCGGTAGAACTGCCACATCGCGTGCTTAATAATTTATTATTCGTGCTTTGGGTTACTTATCCAATAGTGCTGCTTGTGCTCTTTGTTATTACGCGTATTATAGCAGGCAAAAGTATTGCACCGGCACTTAATATTATTAGTACTACAAAAAAGATTACCGAAAACAGTATTGATAAACGTATAGCACTACCTGTTAACAGGGATGAGTTGTATATGCTGTCGGCCACAATAAATGAGTTGCTGGAAAGGATAGAGAATGCCATAACACGCGAAAAACAATTTGCATCTCATGCATCGCATGAGTTACGCACGCCGCTTGCAATAATTCGCGGCACACTCGAAGTTTTAATACGCAAACCCCGAGAAACCGCCGAGTATGTAGAAAAAATAAACTATTGTATTGTTGAGGTTAACCGCCTTACAACAATGGTTGAGCAACTTTTGCTGCTGGCACGTTTTGAAAGTAATAAGGCGGCACTGCAGCTTAAAAGTACAGCGTTAGACGAAATTATTTTACAGGCTATGGAACGGTATTCGCCCGAAATTAAATCTAAAAATATAAGCGTTAATTTCAGTTTTAAAGATCACTTTTATGTTGTTACTGATGCTGCCATGGCAGCCATAATTATAGAAAATCTGCTTTCTAATGCTATTAAATACAGCTATGATGACGGCCATATTGATATAACACTTGTGCAAAATAGTGCTGATGTTACGTGTATGATAACAGATAATGGCAGGGGCATTGCAAAAGAAGACCTTAACCGGGTGTATGAACAATTTTACCGGTCTGAAGCTACAGAGCATACAGCTATTAAAGGCACTGGATTGGGGCTATCTATAGTAAAACGTTTATGCGATATGCTGGGTGCAACTATAGCATTAAATAGCGAAAAGGGGAGTGGTACTACCGTAGCGCTGACTTTTAAGTCGGGTAATTAATTATACTTGAAACGCTTCGACTTCTTTAACCTCGCCCGGTTGTAAATTTTCAAGTTGCACATTACCTATACGCACCCTTACTAACCGTAATGTAGGAAAACCAACTGCCGATGTCATTTTGCGCACCTGCCTGAATTTTCCTTCTGTAACTGTAACCGATAACCATGATGTGGGCCCATGGCGTTCGTCCCTGATTTTTTTGCCACGTAGTGGGAAATCCGGGATATCATTCAATAGGCGTGCTTCGCAGGGCAAAGTAATATATTTTGTCCCTTTAAAGCCTATTTCTACACCTTGCTTAAGTTTTTCTATAGCTTCCTGGTTTACCAGCCCATCTACCTGAACGTAATATTCTTTCTCCACTTTTTTACTGCGCACTATTTCGCTCATCATACCATCGGTAGTAAGCAGGAGCAGCCCTTCGCTGTCTTCGTCTAAGCGGCCTATAGCCATGGTACCTTCAGGAAAATCGTGCAGTTCGCCAAGAAGTTTTTTGTTGCGTTTAAGGTTATAAGTAAACTGACTAAGGTAACCGTAAGGCTTAAAAATTATAAAGTGGTGGTGCATGCTGTTAATCCAAATTTATTGGATTGCGAAAGTAAGGTAACACAACGAGGTTGCAAAATCATTTTAAGGGATTAAAATTATATTCCATTTCGACGAAGGAGAAATCTCATATAGTGTAGAGATTTCTCCTTCGTCGAAATGGAAGAGCTAAAAAGATTTATTTACACTCCACTTTAGGAATGGCATTTTCGGAAGTTGCAGCCTTATCCTTATAATGCCAAATACCATCTGGACCCTCGGCCATTTCGCCCATTTTAATTGAGGCATTGTTTGCGTCAAATATAATTACAAACTCTTCGAGATTAGTTGTGCCTTCTGCCTTTGCAGATAAAATGGTGTTAGCAATATTGTTTTTAATAGTACCTTTAAAATCGCCTGTTTTTTTGTCTTTGTAGTAAGGCAGCCATTTAAACGTACCGGTTATACTGTCGCCTTTTGTTTCTATATTAAGCAGTATACTATCGTTAACGGTTTTACCACCCTCTTTTATTTCGGTTACCTGCATATAGCATTGTTTAGTAACTACATCAGGTGCGGTTTGTTCTACAGTAGTCTGTTCGATAACGGTATCTGTGTTTTCTTTTTTTTGACAGCTAAACATTACAAGCCCGGCAGCAAGAAGTATTAATTTGTTTTTCATAGTTTTATGTGTTTAATTGTTTTGTCTTTTTAGTGTGAAAAGTAAATCTATTCCCGTTAAAATTAAACTTTTACTCACAAAAAAAGAACCCTGTTAAGAGTTCTTTAATATAAATATATTTTAGCAACAAAGATTAGTCCTCATCGTCTTCATCCTCATCATCAGCAATATCGTGTTTTTTGCTGCGACGGCTGCCGCCTTCTTCGTCATCGTCATCATCATCTTCGTCTGCATCGCCATCAGTATCTGCGTCATCTTCTTTAGCCGGAGCATCGTCGTCATCGTCATTGTCATCAATTTCCAGTTCTTTCAATGCGTCAAGATCATCTGCCGGTTCATCAATATCGTCATCATCAAAGTTTTCAATCCTGTCAGCCAGTTTGGTACTTACTTTTACAAGGTAAATAGTATCTTCGGTTTTTACTTCAACAGCCTCAATAGTTTCATTTTTGGCATTTTTAAAGCGAATGATGTGCGAATCATCATAACCGTCAGGGAATCTTTCGACCAATAGGGTCAGGATTTCATTTGTTAGTTTAGCGTAATCAACAATAACTCTTTTCATAAATCAACTATAAATCTAATAAGTAAGCAAATATAAGAGGTGCAACGATAGTTGCATCAGATTCTATAATAAATTTTGGGGTATTAATGTCAAGTTTTCCCCATGTTATCTTTTCATTAGGCACAGCACCGGAGTATGAACCATAACTTGTGGTAGAATCAGATATCTGGCAGAAGTAGCTCCAGAAAGGAACATCGTGCATTTCCATATCCTGGTAAAGCATAGGCACTACACAAATAGGAAAATCACCGGCAATACCACCACCTATCTGGAAGAACCCAACACCATTGCTGCTGTTTTTTGTATACCAGTCTGCAAGGAATGCCATATACTCTATACCACCTTTTACAGTAGTAGATTTTAATTCGCCCTTAATAACGTATGATGCAAAAATGTTACCCATAGTACTATCTTCCCATCCCGGTACAATAATAGGCAGGTTAGCCTCTGCTGCAGCATACATCCAGCTGTCTTTAAGGTCTATTTCATAGTACTCTTCAAGAACACCCGATAAAAGCATTTTGTACATAAATTCATGTGGGAAATAGCTTTCTCCTTTATCATCTGCATCTTTCCATATTTTGTAAATATGTTTTTGCAGGCGGCGGAAAGCTTCATGCTCCGGTATACAGGTATCTGTTACGCGGTTTAGTCCCCTTTCTAAAAGGTCCCATTCCTGCTGCGGTGTAAGGTCGCGGTAGTTAGGCACCCTTTCATAATGAGAGTGTGCTACCAGGTTCATTATATCTTCTTCAAGGTTAGCCCCTGTACACGATATGATCTGTACTTTATCTTTACGGATCATTTCTGCAAAAATTTTACCCAACTCGGCTGTACTCATGGCACCGGCAAGTGTAACCATCATTTTTGCACCGTCCTGCAATTGCTTTTCATAAGCCTTTGCAGCATCTACAAGTGCCGCTGCATTAAAGTGCAGGTAGTACTTCTCGATAAACTGGCTAATAGGTCCTTTATTCATTGTGTTCTTGTTTGTTGTTCTTTATTTTAAATTCAATTCTGTGTTCTAACTATTTCTCTTCTTGTACAGTAGTAGTGTTGTATCCTAAAATACTAAGTACATCTTCTGCTTTTTGTTGTTCAGAGAATATCTCTGTAGCAAGGAAGCCGTTCTCGTCCCTGTCTATAAGGATGTGTTTAGGCTGCGGTATAAGGCAGTGGTGCAAACCACCATATCCACCTATGGTTTCCTGGTAAGCGCCGGTATTAAAGAAGCCAATGTATAAAGGCTTATCGCGGTTATATTTGGGCAAATATATGGCATTTAAATTTTGCTCAGAGTTGTAATAATCATCGCTGTCGCACGTCATACCGCCCAGCAGTACACGCTCATACTGGTCATTCCACCTGTTAATGGCAAGCATAATAAAACGCTTGTTTATAGCCCAGGTATCCGGCAGGGTAGTTATGAAAGAAGAATCTATCATGTTCCATTTTTCCCTGTCATTTTGTTGTTTTTGATACAGTACCTGATAAATGGCACCGGCACTTTCGCCCACGGTAAACGAACCAAACTCAGTAAAAATATTAGGTACGGGAACATCGGCTTCTTCGCACGTTTTTTTAATCTGGTTGGTAATTTCGTCTATCATGTACTGATAGTCGTATTCAAAATGAAGCGAATTTTTGATTGGGAAACCACCGCCTATGTTTAGGCTGTCCAGTGTAGGGCATTCTTTTTTAAGGTTAACATACACCTTTAAACACTTAGAAAGTTCGTTCCAGTAGTAAGACGTATCCCTTATACCTGTATTAATAAAAAAGTGAAGCATTTTTAGCTCTACATTTTTATTTTCATGAATTTGTTTGCGGTAAAAAGGTAAAATATTTTTGTAGCCAATACCAAGGCGCGAAGTATAAAATTCAAACTTAGGCTCTTCCTCGGCAGCAATACGGATACCTATTTTAAACTTACCGTTTATTTGTTCCTGTAACAGGTCAAGCTCTTCGTAGTTGTCAATAATAGGAATGGTTTGCTTGTGGCCATTGTTCATTAACCTTGCAATATTTGTTATGTACTGGTCTCTTTTAAAACCGTTGCAAATAACATAGGTATTCTTGTTTATCTTGCCACTTTCAAGTAATTTCTCAACAATATTAATATCAAAAGCTGCCGAGGTTTCAATGTGAATATTGTTTTTAAAAGCCTCATTCATAATGTATTCAAAATGAGAGCTTTTTGTACAATAGCAGTAGTAATATTTACCGTCGTACTTATTTTTTTCCATGGCATTCCTAAACCATTCTTTTGCTTTTCGAATGTTGCTGGAAATTTGCGGCAGGTACGTAAACTTTAGCGGGGTACCGTACTGCTCTACAAGTTTCATTAGGTCTATGTTATGAAATTGCAGGTTATCTTTGTTTAACGTAAATTCTTCCTGAGGAAAGTAAAACGTTTGATTTATAAGGTCAAAATATCTTGTGTTCATTTTATGAAATTTGGGGAAAAGTGATTATAAAAATAAGAAATATCCTAATGGTACAACCATTTTCAAACCCTTAAATTAGCATATCGTATCTGTAACTCGTCGTGGCAGTTATTAATACTGTATAAATCCGTTGCAGAATGTACTATCCTGTTAGCAGGAAGCAGCACATTTACATTGGCTAAAGCCTTGTATTTATTAACCACGCTTGTAAGGCAAAATACCTGTTGTTTTAATTTCATCCCGGCAAATGTAAAAAATAATAATGCGTATTTAAAAACAAATGTCTTAAAAAATTGTTAGTTTTGATAGTCGCCGAAAGCGTTGAATATCAATTGGTTCTCTGCCTCCTTGTTGATAACTGCATGGCCAATGCGCTCTAACAGTACAAATTGTACCTTCCCGGCCTCATTTTTTTTATCATGTATTAATAATCCTATAACAATGTCTATATCCTGTGGTGTAAATTCAACCTTAGGGAATATAGAATGTATAACCTCTTTTATCTGAATATATTCGGCTTGTGGCAACAGATTTTTAGCTACAGATATGTGTGCTTCCAGTATCATGCCTATAGCAATGGCCTCACCATGCAAAAGTGTGGTTTTAAGTGGGCTTTCTAAAAAATAAGATTCAATAGCATGCCCCAGCGTATGCCCAAAGTTTAATATTTTGCGCAGTCCTTTCTCTGTAGGGTCCTGCATTACCACTTCATTCTTTATTTGAACCGACCTGTAAATAAGGCTATCTAAATCATTTGTGGTTAAACCGTCAAGGTTGCTAAATTGCGCCCAATACTTTTCATCTTCAATTAACCCGTGCTTCAGCATTTCAGCAAGTCCCGATCGCATTTCTGCAGCCGGCAGTGTTTCTAAATACTGACTGTCTATTAAAACGGCTACAGGGTTATTGATAACGCCTATCTGGTTTTTAAGTACTCCCAGATCTATACCTGTTTTACCACCTACAGATGCATCTACCATGGCAAGCAGGGTAGTGGGCACATTGATAAAATCCATACCGCGTTTAAAGGTAGAAGCAGCAAACCCGCCCAGATCAGTCAATACGCCGCCGCCCACATTTATTACAAGGCTTTTACGATCGGCACCCATATCAGTAAGTGCATGCCATACTTGTATGCAGGTTTCAATAGTTTTATTAATCTCGCCGGCATCAAATTCTATAATTTCGATAGGCAACTCTGTAGCCAGCTGTGCTAAAAAATTAGGCAGGCAGTGCTGCGATGTGTTTTCGTCGGCAATTATAAATATATTGCTGTAGCTGCCCGGTGCTAATAATGCCTGCAGGTAACTGTAGCAATCATCATTAAAATATATGTTGTAGCCGGAGCTGGTAATGTGCTGCATGGTTTTGTATTAAAGAAATGGCAAAATAAGCTAAAAATCGCTTTATATTCTTGAACAGTATTTATATTTGCATAAATTTTTTTAAAGTAATGGAAAAGATCTTCAATAATACCGCTGCTGCTTTTGCACTTAAAAGTGATACCGAACTGGACAGGGCGTATTTCCTGTTTAAAATGATAGCGTCTGAACCACTGGTGCGTATAGGGACAGCAGTGACAAATTTTGCCCTTAAGGCGCATTTGCCGGTAGAAGGGCTTATTCGTGCTACGGTTTTCGACCATTTTTGTGGAGGAACTACCGAAGAGGACTGCCTGCCTGTGGTAGAAAAAATGTTTACCAAGGGTGTATCGTCTGTGCTTGATTATTCTGTAGAGGCTAAAGAAGACGAGGCTGAATTTGATAAGGCGCTGGAGAAGACCCTTAAAACTATTACGTTTGCTAAAGAAATTAGTGCCATACCCTTTGCCGTTTTTAAGCCTACGGGTTTTGGGCGTTTTGATTTGTATGTAAAGCTGGGCGAAGGTAAAACCCTTAACCTTGAGGAGGCTGCCGAATGGAACCGCGTGCTTAACCGCTTTGAAATTGTTTGTAAAGCAGCCCATGCTAATGATGTAGCCTTGCTTATTGATGCCGAAGAAAGCTGGATGCAGGATGCTGCAGATGACCTGGTGGCCAACCTGATGGCAAAATATAACAAGGAGAAACCTATTGTTTTTAATACCCTGCAAATGTACCGCCATGACAGGATGACTTATTTGAGAAAATTACACACACTTGCACAGGAACAAGGCTTTTATATAGGTATGAAAATTGTGCGTGGCGCTTATATGGAAAAAGAAAATAAGCGTGCTGCCGAAATGGGTTACCCGTCGCCAATCTGCATTTCTAAAGAAGCTACCGATATTAATTATGATGATGCTATTGCTTATATGACCGGGCACATTGATAAAATGGCCATTTTTGCGGGTACACATAACGAAGAAAGCTCTTATAAATTAATGAAGCTCATGAAACATAACGGCCTTGATAAAAACGATAACCGCGTTTGGTTTGGGCAGCTGTATGGTATGAGCGATAACATAAGTTATAACCTTGCGGAGAATGGCTACAATGTTGCTAAATATCTTCCGTTTGGTCCGGTGCGCGATGTTATGCCATACCTTATTCGTCGTGCTGAAGAAAACACCTCGGTTTCAGGCCAAACAAGCCGCGAACTTAATTTACTTGCAACAGAGCGTAAAAGAAGAAAACTGGAGGAGTAGTAAATTTATAGGTAGTTTAACCTTCGCTGTCATTGCGAGGCACAATGCGATCTAATTATTTGCATACTAATGAATGCGGATGAAAGCAAAAGTACTTACAGGCCTGAATTGGCCCGATTGAGTGTAGATGGTTCCCCTCTTGAGAGGGGTTAGGGGTATGTTATATAGGATTAATATACATATCACTTAATTCACTTCATTATTACTTAGCAAACAATTTTACTCCGTACTTAAGTAAACTGTGAACAACCCCAATCCCTCTCAAGAGGGGAGCCAGCTGCACTCAGCCGTAAAACCCGCATAAGTTTTTTTTCAATCCGCCTTATTTGCGTTCTTTAAGCGAAAATCTAAATTTTTCCGTACAACCATTCAGCGAAATCATTAACCGTATAAAACAATTCATCAGGGTGTAGGGCAATTAGTTTTTCAGGTTCGGCAGTTTCCGCCCAGGCAGCAGCGACAATGGAGATGCCCGCTTCACGACAGGCTGTAATATCGCTTGGTGCATCGCCCACGTAAATAATCTCATCTTTATCAAGATCCTCCCATTTATTAAGAATTGTTTTTATTCCCTCCGGCTTGCTTGGGCCGGTGCGTATTCCGGTCTCTAATAGTTCGAAATACGTTGTAATTCCAAAATGCTGTAGTGAGATATCGGCACTGGCTTTTCCTTTTCCGGTAACCATTGCAGTACGGATGCCGTTAATTTTAAGTGTTTCAAGAATTTGCGGCATACCATCAAAAATTTGAGGGCACATATCGTGCAGGGCAGTATATTGGGTAATATAATCGGCTAAGCCCTTGTCGTAAAAATCAGGGGCAAGGGCTTCAATAGTTCCTTCTTCCGATGGGCCAAAGGTAGCAATGATCTCTTCGTCGGATATTTCTCTATTTATCAACGGCTCTATAGATTTCCTAAAGGCACTAATACACAGCGGTAAAGTATTGGCTAACGTGCCATCGAGGTCGAAGATTACGGCTTTTATTTTTCGCATTTCATTTTAATTTTTACCAACTCTACACCCCCTTAATCGCCTCAAAAGTCTGCGAGGCAATATCTTCGGCATCGGTAAGCATTTCATCGCCTATAGACGATGTCATTTTATACCCCAGTCCGGCGGCAATGGCCTGCCCCACAAAGGGTATCCATTTGGAGATTTCTTTTTTAGCAAAGCCCATACCTGCTTTTTTAAGGAGTAACAATATAGCTTCGCGGCCTATGTATTTAGAGGCAAACTGCACCGCTTTGGCCACAATAACTTTCGATTTATTATCGCCCAACAGGGTAGAACTGTAGTGTATTTGTTCTTTTTTAAGGCCGTAAATTTCCTGTATATCGGTGCTCATTTTATAGAGCAGTCCAAGATCTACCGATATGTCAAGTCCCGGAATAGGATTTAGCCCATTTGCTGCCGAAAGCGCAGCATAACGGGAGATTAATTTAGTAGAAAGGTCGCGTTTTTCTTTAAGCAGGTTGTGGCTAATCACGTTAACATCGGCAATAAAACGCTCGCGCTTTATGCTGTTAAGGCTGTTAGAAATATCGTCGAGAAGTTTATTAAGGTCGTAACGGGTAGGGTAGTCGGCAGATGTAAGATAGATGCCTTTTACATTATAGTTCTCAAGGCTTTTCTTTAGGTCGGCATAAATGCTGTTATACGTTTCTTCTTCGGTAATACCACGCTTTAATGCACGGTCTATAGAAAAATCGAGCTTGGTACGCACCGGGAATACCGGGATTTTAAGTTTGGCAATTTCGGTAATCAGGTACAGGTCATCCTCAAAAAAACGATCGGAAGTAACAAGGATTACACAGTCAAAATTCTTAATACCCATAGTTTCAATATAGGTATCCATAGGGAAATTAATAGTAGAGCTTCCGGGCAGATCATAAAACAGCAACCCCTTATGTTCTATAGGTTCACTGATTTTCATAGTGGTTTCTATCTCGCCTACGGCAGATACTTCTTCGCCTACAATAGCATTTATAAGCGATGACTTTCCTGTGCCGCTACGGCCTATGATACCGCATTTAACCTTTGCATTTTTAAAATTTTCCAAATCCTGTTTACATTGTTCTAACGCCTGCGTTATATTACCGTTGCCTATGTTCATTGAGTTATATACTTGTTAAATCAAATATAGCAATCATTAGGTTAAAGGTATCTTAAATGCAAGGACAATGTTTTATGACTAACTTACATATAAATTACAACTGGCTTTTTTCAGGATACTTTATTAAGTGCAGATACAATTTGTACAAAAAATAAAACAGTACAATAAGTAAAATAAAAATAAGAAGGTCTAAAAGTAGCATTTGCATAAAACTGTCGTGTTGGGTAATTTCTGTTTCCATAGTTTTAATTTTAGGGGCATTAATACTATGTAGCTAATTTACGGTTTACCACAGTACAAAAAAATACCCATTAGTAGGGATTTTTCAATTTTTAAATCGTTTTCGTTTTTAATTAAGTTATTGATTTTTAAATATTTATGTTTAAAGCTTATAAATATATGTTTTTGGTTCTTTCAGCTTAAATAAGTTTATCCTGTTTGCCCAATTTTCTTACATTTGGTTTTTATACCATCCATTGTTTATGAAACAATTATTTACCTGCCTCTTTATTTGTATTTGCCTGTCGTTACAGGCACAGCTTAAAAGCCCTGCCGATTTTTTACCATCTTATGGTAAACAGGTTACTTACCATTATCAGGTCGAAAATTACTTTAGCTACCTCGTACAAAATTCGGGTTATATACAGCATAAACCTTATGGACAAACCAACGAGGAACGCGGACTGAATGCCTACTATATTTCGACCCCCGAAAATTTGAAGGATATAGAAAACATCCGCCAGAATAACTTGTACAATATTGGCATGGGGCCAAAACCTGCCGTTGCTATAGATAAGGCCATTGTGTGGCTTAGCTTTAACGTTCATGGCAATGAACCTGCGGGCACAGAAAGTGCTATGAATGTTGCTTACGAACTTATAAACCCTGCCAATACTGCTACAAAGGAGTGGCTGCAAAATACTATTGTGATACTGGACCCCTGTGTTAACCCTGATGGATTTTCGCATTACGGCAACTGGCTGCGAAGCATTAGTGGCAAAGAACCCCACACTGGCACTACCGACCGTGAACACATGGAACCCTGGCCGGGTGGGCGAGAGAATCATTATGCTTACGACCTTAACCGCGACTGGGCATGGCAGGTGCAAACAGAGACACAACAGCGTATGGCGCTTTATAATGAGTGGATGCCTATGGTACATGTAGATGTGCACGAAATGGGTTTTAACGAGCCGTATTTTTTTCCGCCGCCGGCAGAGCCTATGCATGACTATATTACACCGGCACAAAAAGATTTTTATAGCGTAATTGGCGAAATGACGGCTAAAAAGTTTGATGCCAATGGCTGGAGCTATTTTACCCGTGAAGTGTATGATTTATTTTATCCCAGTTATGGCGATACCTACCCATCATTTAACGGGGCGGTGGGAATGACGTATGAGCAGGGCGGTATTGGTGCAGGGCGGGCAGTACAAATGCGCAATGGCACTACACTAACGCTTCAGGACAGGATAAACCACCATACTACAGCAGTTCTTACTGCGGTAGAAACGGCATCATGGCAAAAAGATAAACTGGTTAAAAACTTTAGGGCTTATTTTAAAGACAGCCGCGAGAACCCTAAAGGCACTTACAGGACTTACATAGTTAAAAATAACGGCAAGACCGAAGAGCTGGCTAAGCTTCTTACCCGAAACAAAATACAGTATGCTTTTGCCGATGAAACTAAAAAATTATCAGGTTACCATTACCAAAGCGATAAGGACAAAGATTTTGTGTTGGAGCCAAATGATTTAATTATTAGTATCAACCAGCCTAAAGCATTGCTTACACAGGTTTTGTTTGAGCCGCAACAGCATTTAAGCGATAGTTTATCTTATGATATTACCGCATGGGCACTGCCGCATGCTTATGGTATAGATAGTTATGCACTAAAAAAGGAAATCTCTGTTAAAACTAAAACAGAAGTAACGTACAAAGGCAAGTTTGAATATGACAGGGTCTATGCCTATTATATTCCGTGGAACGGGCGGGCATCGGCAAAGATACTGGCTCAGTTGCATAAAAATAAGATAAAAGTAAGGTCTGCCCGCAAAGCCGCTCTATACAGAGGCATTAAAGTGAGCCCCGGCGACCTCGTGGTTTTAAAAGGCGACAACAGCCAGCTTACCGAATTTAAACAGGCAATGACCGTACTGCTGGAAAGCAAACGCGATTATGAAGTTATAGAAAGTGGGTTTGCCATTAATGGGTCAGATCTTGGTGGAGAATCCTATCCGCTGCTCGAAGAGCCAAAAGTTTTACTCGTAGCAGGCAAAGATGTAAATAGTACCGATTTTGGGCAGGCATGGTTTTATATGGACGAAATTATAGATTATCCGGTAAGTATAGTAGACCTGCAAAATTTTGCAGGTGTAAAACTGGCAGATTTTAATACCCTTTTAATACCCGACGGATGGTATTCATTATCGGAACCGGAAAAAGTGAGGATAGATACTTTTATAACTAATGGCGGTAAAGTTATTGCAATGGGTGGGGCACTTAACCTGTTTGATGACAGGCCGGGTTACAGCCTTACAAAATATGCAACCGATGCTGCCCGTAATACCGCAAAAGATAAAGAAGAGGCCGAAGAGCTTAATGCGCGTTATTACAACTACGAGAGTTTTTTAAGGCGCGGAATATCATCTGTAGTTACAGGTGCTATTATAGAAAACACTATAGATACCACCCATCCGCTTAATTATGGACTGGGCAATACCTATTTTAGCCTCAAAATAAGCGATGCCCGTTACCAGTTGCTTAAGGGGGCTGTAAACACGGCATATATTCCGGCAGGTTATAAAAGTTTTGGTTTCATTGGCAGCAGCCTTAAAAAGACTTTTGCTAATACCGTAACCTTTGCCGTAGAGCAAAAAGGGCAGGGGCAAATAATTTATATGGTAGATAACCCTCTATTTCGTGGGTTTTGGGAGAACGGAAATCTATTGTTTAGTAATGCATTATTTTTAGTGAACTAATACATTTGCATGATTTACAAAATTCTGAATACTACAGCAGCCTGTTTGTTATTATAAAAGTACCAAAATAATTTAGGGCTGATGTCAAATTGTAAAACAATAGTGCCGTATTTTAAACAATATTGATTTTATATTCAGATAAGCAGTTTAATACAACTTGAGAATGCAGCGACATACCCAATAAATATAAACTTGAGTAAAAGCAAAAAGTGACAGCCTCTTTTCACTTTTACTCAAGTATTTGCTTAAACTTTGTTAAGCTGCTCTTTAAGCATAGTGAGGTGTAGGGTAACACCGGCATGGCTTTTCTCTTCTTCTAACACTGAAGTAAATATATCTTCTGCCTCATCCTTCTTGTTAAGGCCAAGATATCCAAGTCCTTGCATGTAACCGCAGTGTATCTGGTTACGGCGGTCAAGATCGTCTTCCAATATTTGCAGGTCGGGTAGTGATACTGCAAAATAATCTATAGTTACATTATCGTTACGATGTTTCTCGCCGTAAGAAGCCAGTTTTTCAAAGCGTGTATTGGCAGCATCCGGGTTATTTAATTTTAGTAAAGCAAGACCCTGATAGAAAATTTTGTCAGGTTGTTGGTCGTTGTAAAAAATTGCAGCCGTTGGTTCGTCAAGTCCTTCCGATGCTTTTTTCCACCATTTTTTTGCTTCTTCCGTATTACCGTTTTTCTCAAATGCTACACCCAGCCAATAAAAAATATCATTTTCCTGAGCACCATCAAGCTTGCCTTCGCCCAGGTTATCCGGGTAGGTTTGTGCCTGAACCAGATTAGATATGGCTTCCTTATATTTACCTTCCATTATGTATTTTTTAGCCATTTCTATAAGGCTTGTAAGGTACTGCCCGGCCACTTTACCTTCACCGCCCTCCCACGGGTGGAAAATACGGTTTTGCAATAGCGTGTAAGCCTTATCGTGCTTACCTAAAAGGTTGTATAAGGCAATCCGCTCCAAATAAATATCGTCACGCTGAATGACAAGTTCTAAATGTTTCTCTAAAAAGGCCAGCCTGTATACAAGGTCTTTATTAAAGCGTTTGTATAACTGGTCGAGCTCCATAAGTATACGGGAATCGGTAGGGTCTAGTGCAAACGCTTTCTCTAATAATGCCAATGCTTCCTGTGGTTTAGCCACTTTATTAAAATATCCAAGGGCAAGGTTGCGGTGCACAGTAGGGAATTTAGGGTCAGCCTCTATAGAGGTTTCCCAAGCGGCAATAGCTTCATTATACTGCCTTGCTCCGTACCAAAAGTTACCTAAATAATAATATGCCTTAGCATCGTCAGGGTTATTTTTTACCGCTGCCGTGAGTGCCTGTACAGCCTCTACCTGGTTAGGAAAACAATATTCAGGACTGGCTTCAGCTCCTTTTTTGTAGGCCGCAGTAGCTTTAGTGGTGTCGCCTGCTTTTTCATAGAACCAACCAAGGTAATACCATCCCATAGGGTAGTGTTCGTTATCATTGTTTATGCCCAGTTGTAATAGGTTTATAGCTTCTGTGTAAAAACCGGCAGCAGCATAATCCTGTGCATACTCTATATAATTGTGAATATTGCTACGAATTAATAAATGCAGTGATTGCATGTCGGCCTCATTGTTGCTTAACAGGTATTTTTCATAAAGCGCACCGTAATTAAAATGGTCTTCGGCAAGATAAGCATCGTTAAGTTGTAACGCTTTTTCGGCCTGTCCTAATTTACGAAGCAATGTTAACTGCAAGTGCAGCGCCTTATGGTCCTGTGTGTTTTTAGCAATGGCTTTGTTTACATGCACTAATGCCTTATCATAATCGCCTTTAAGGGCATCAAGCTGGGCTACATAAAAATAAGCTTGGTTTTGCCACGCAGCATTCCATGCGCTTTTGTAAAAAGCATCGTAAGCCTCACTGTTCCTGCCTGAATATTTAAGGCACAGGCCAAGGTTAAAATAGGGTTCGCCCTCATAAGGGTTAGGGTTGCGTTGTGTAAGTGTTTTTATTGCTGCCCTGAAATAAGGTTCGGCCTGGCTAAATTTTGCCTTACGCATGAGCCATAACCCCATGGCATTGTTACTGCGAATATCTCCTGCATCGCGTCTCAGCGCTTCCTCATAATAAGGAATTGGGCTATATGTTGCATGGCGGTATTGCTCTAAATGCAAAGCCGTTAAAAACAGCTGCTCATTGTTTTCTATATCTTCAGGCGCCATAGCAGGTTTTGCGGGTTCCGGGATCTCAGCTTCGTTAGGCCCTTCATATTCCCAGTCTACCAGTACTTTACCTTTAGCATCAGTAACAGATATTGATAACCCTTCAAGGTTATCCTCAGTATACTCAATTTCTTTTTTGTAAGAAGTAGTGGGTGAGGCGTCATATTCCTTCTTCAGGATAATGATATTACCATTTTTAACCGTTATTTTAGTATTAGGATACACACCTGTAGTATATACTTTTACAACAAGTTTGCCTTCTATTTTCTCTAAATTAACCATGGCATCCTGTGTCGCATTTTTTACTACCCCAAGATCGCGGTATGGCATAAAATACTGTACAAAATCTTTTTGCTCTCCGGGCATCAGCCACGAAAAATCGGGTTGGTTATCGGTATAAACACCACACATCAATTCAATATAAGGCCCGTCTTCATCGGTAAGGTTACGGTCCCACGCACGCCCAAAATCGCCGTTACCCCACGTCCACTGTTTTTTTCCGGGAGATACATGGTGGTTGGCCACGTGGAGCAGGCCACCTTTAGAATCGTTTTCATAGCCACCTACAAAATTATATTTAGATGTAATAGCCATGTACGATGTAGGCACAGGGATATTTTTATACTTAGAAATGTCGGTTCCCGGTGAGTAATCTACTTTATAATAGGTGCCTTTAGCAATGGGAAACGATGATACATCGCGCTTGCCATGGTCGAATACCGCATTAACATCGGGCGGGAAGACAGACTGGTAATCATCATTTACCTTAACGGCAGGATTTGCCCACCATAAAAATGTTTGCGGAAAAGGGGTACGGTTATATAGCTTAGCCCTTATTTCTAAATAGGATTTATCTGGGTGTAATGTAAAGCCAGCCATACCCTTAGTGCGGAACATACGTTCCAGTTCGCTGCACCATACGGTCGCGCTGCCGTCGGCATGTTCTTCAATGGTAAAATCTACCGCATCAAAAGTACTTGGGCGGTGGTGTTGCGGCCAGTTAAATTCTATTCCGCCAGATATCCATGGGCCTGTTAAGCCCACCAATGCAGGTTTAACAACCCGGTTGTAATATACAAAATGGCGCTCTTTGGTCTTATCATAAGCCATGTGTACGCGGCCGCCAAGCTCCGGCAATATCATTATTTTAACAAAGTCGTTTTCAAGATATACTGCCTGGTATTCCTTATCAACTTTTACATCTTCTATTTTCTCTATAACAGGGTACGGATATACAGATCCGCTGCTGCCTTGGTATACTCGCTTTTCTATAAACACAGGGTTTTTTTCAGGTTTTCCCGTCTCATACGTGGGCAGGATCACTTTTTCCTGCCAAACATTTACTTTTTGCATAACAATGTACTCTAAGAGATGAATTATATTTTGGTAGTGGCTTTTTTGTCTTTAAGAAGTAGTTCCTCAATTTCTTCCAGGCTTTTATTCTTGGTTTCCGGCAGTCTTTTTAATACGAATACGAAACCCAGTGCGCAGATGATGCCATACACCCAGAAGGTGCCCGATGTGCCAAGGTATTCGTTAAAGAACGGGAAGGTTTGTACCAGTAGGGCAGAGGCTATCCATAGCGCGAAGGTTGCTATAGACATTGCCACACCACGAATGCGGTTAGGGAAAATTTCTGAAAGGATAACCCAAACAATAGGTGCTAACGACATGGCGTATATGGCAATAGCTAATAAAACCAGAAGCAATAACGGAAGGCCGGTAACATGTGCGTAGTAGAAATACCCCATTACGGCATAGATAACAGCAAGCCCGCCAGAGCCTAAAAGCATAAGCTTTTTACGTCCCAGTTTATCCACAGTGCCCATAGCTACAATAGTAAACACAAGGTTTATGCTGCCTGTAATAACAATGTTCATAAACAGGTCGTTAATACTGTATCCTGCAGATACAAATATTTCCTGAGCGTAGTTAAAAATAATATTTATACCACACCATTGCTGGAAGGCTGCCAATACAATACCTATGGTAAGTATGGATAATGCTTTTTTGTCGAGCAGCATTTTAATATCGGTACGCTTATCTTCGGTCGAATCAAAAGTTGCTTTAATGTTAGATAGTTCATTCTCGGCATAAGATAGCCCGCCTATTCTGGCAAGAGTTCCTTCGGCCTTTGCATATTTATGTTTTTTAGCCATATAACGTGGGCTTTCGGGTATAAGGAACATAAGTATAAAAAAGAGCACGGCAGGTAGTAAACCCGCCCAAAACATATAGCGCCATCCTGTTTGCCCGTTCCATGAAGCCATTATCTGTTCGGGCGTAAAGCCATCAGGGACAGATTCTGTAATAAGCATGTTAGTTATTTGTGCGCCAAGTATGCCTATAACAACAGTAAGCTGATTTATAGATACAAACAGCCCACGGGTTTCCTGCGGAGCAATCTCTGCAATGTATAAAGGCGAAATGGTAGAAGCTATACCAATGCCAATACCGCCAATAATGCGCCAGATGATAAATGCCGTAAAAGTTTCTGACGCTCCTGTGCCTAAAGCAGATAAGGAGAATAATACGGCAGCAATAATAAGTAGCGGGCGACGCCCGTAAGTATCGGCAAGTTTGCCGGCAACAGCAGCACCGGCCACGCAGCCCACAAGGGCACTACTCATGGCCCAACCTTGCAGGGCCGGAGAATTTGCAATGCCAAAATAGAGTTCATAAAATGGCTTGGCACCGCCAATAACCACCCAGTCATAACCAAAAAGGAGGCCGCCCAATGCAGCCACAAGGCTAATAGAAAGCAGGAAAGTATAATTATAGTTTTTCATAAAAGGTTTTATAGCAGATGTAAAATTAGCAGAATGAACCCTTTTGAATATGGATATTTTTTTTGAATGAATGGACTATTATCTGATTTTAGGGTTGAAATGGCTAAAAACCGAAATCGGTTGCGTTAGTGGCGGTATTCTGCACGGTATTGCAGGGGAGATGTACTCATTAATTTTTTAAATAAACGCGAAAAGTAAAGAGGGTCGTTAAAGCCAAGGGCAAAGCTTATTTCTTTTATGCTCATAGATGTAAAACTAAGGTATTGGCAGGCTTTTTGTACTTTAAGGTAATTAAAATAATGTATAGGAGAATAGCCTGTACGTTTTTTAAATAAGGTAAAAAAGTGCGATGGTGAATAGCTAAAATGTGCTGCCACATCATTTACTTTAAGAGGCATTTCGAGATGTTTTTTCATATAGTCTATTGCAGCCTCAACTGTATTATTCTCTGAATATTTTTTGTCTTCACCATAAAAAAAACTTTCATATAAAAAGGAGTTTAACAGCTGCCATAGCGATAGGTTTACATACTCAAGGTTAGTTGCGCTATAGCCATCTTCCATTACGTTAATAAGGTTGTCAAAAAGGCCTATACGACGTTCTTCCAGGGCGAGCAAAGGCGCGCCTTCCGGATGCAGGGATGTAAACTTATCGTAAAAATGGGCTGCCTGTACACCGGTAAAATGTATCCAGTAAATACTCCAGGGGTTTTCTGCCAGTGCATAATATTCATGCGGCAGGCCGGGTGGTATAATATAATACGTGTTAGGCTTAAGAAAGACAGTACGATTTTCCAGCTCTATAGTGCCTTCACCCTTGTAACAATACATTAATATAAACTGTTTGCTGCCATTTTTGCGCTTTATAAGATGGTGGCTGGCCTTTGGGAAAAAACCAATATCTGTAAAATAGAGGCTGCTTACCAACGGATTCTTTTTAATACCCGAAACAATATTTTTAGGTAGTACAATCATGCGCTGGCCTAAAAATCCTTCCTTAACCCTAATGTTTTCTTCTGTGTTCATTAATGTTTGTTGTAGTACCTTATTACTAAATGCCAGAATTAATATTTATCATAATTTAATCCATGTTTATAAAAATATTGTCCATTGTATTTTAATGGTACAATTCTATTTTTGTAAGTTTACTATATCGATTTCTAAAACCTGAGATTCTTAGTTACTTAGAACCTTAGAGTTATACAATACTAACGAAAATTTCTTTATGAATCAGGTTATTACTAAAACTCACCATGAACATTTTGGCTATCATAACGGCAAAGCAATATTTGTGTTCCGGTTGACAAATATACACGGAAATTATATTGAATTAACAAATTATGGAGCAATAGTAAAATCCATAGTGGTGCCGGATAAAAATGGATATCGCAGTAATGTGGTATTGGGTTACCCAACCCTTAAAGGGTATTTGGCAGATAGAGCATATATAGGAGCAACCATAGGCAGGTTTGCTAACAGGATAGCAAATGCCCAATTTTCTATTGACGATCAACATTATCAATTGCATAAAAACGATGGCATAAATAACAACCACAGCGGGTTTAGCGGGTTTAATAATAAAGTGTTCGACTTTGTTTTGGGTTATGATAATGTTGCCTTTTTGCTTGATACCCCTGATGGCGAAGGTGGTTTTCCCGGCAAATTAAAAGTAAAAGTGGTCTACAAATGGACAGATGCCAATGAGTTTATAATAGAATATTTTGCAGAGACTGATAAACCTACGCCCGTAAATTTTACAAATCATGCTTATTTTAATTTGTCCGGTAGGGATGAAACTATTCATCGTCATAAGTTGCAAATAGAAGCGGATTCAATGTTAGAAAGTACACCGCAATATATTCCCACGGGGAAAATTATTCAGGTAAGCATGCAGGGCTTTCATGGCCAGGCGTTAAGCGATGTTATGAAAGACGGCGGACTCAATAACTTTTATATTTTTAATGATGATATACCAAAAAATAATCCGGTTTGTATACTTTCTGATGATGTTTCCGGTAGGGTAATGAAGGTTTTTACTACATATCCTGGAGTACAATTGTACACAGGCGATTTTTTAGATAGTGCAGACGAAGGGCATAATGGCAAGCGATATAAACCTTTTGATGGCCTTTGCCTGGAGTGCCAGTTCTATCCTGATAGCCCTAACCATGCTAATTTCCCGGATACTATTCTGCAACCGGGACGCACATATAAGCATACTATAACATACGCTTTTGGTATTAAATCATAAAGTAATCATAGTCTTGTACCGTCAGGAAAACTAATGGTTATATTTGTATTTTATACAAATTACGTATGCAATACAATACCCTTAAAAGATCAGGCCTTAAAGTAAGCGAAGTCAGCTTTGGCTGTATGTCTTTAAAAGCTGATGTTAAAGATAATGATGTTATTATAGGCAAAGCCATAAGCGAAGGCATTAACCTGTTTGATACTGCCGATCTTTATGATAAAGGCTCTAATGAACAACTGTTAGGCAATGCGCTAAAGGGCAAGAGAAACGATGTGCTGATATCTACCAAAGTAGGCAACCGCTGGAAAGAAGACGGTTCCGGTTGGGACTGGACACCGCGTAAAAACTACATTCTTAAAGCTATAGACGATAGCCTGAAACGTTTACAAACCGATTACATAGATTTATACCTGTTGCACGGGGGTACTATTGAAGATCCTGAAGATGAGGTTATTGAAGCTTTTGAACGATTAACAGATTTAGGGAAGATACGTGCTTACGGCATTTCGTCTATTCGCCCTAATGTTATCAGGGAATATGTAAGCCGGTCGAATATTGCTGCGGTAATGACCCAATACAGTTTATTAGATCGCAGGCCGGAAGAGGAAACTCTTAGTCTTTTGCAGAAAAATGAAATAGGTGTTTTGGCCCGTGGTACAGTAGCTTCGGGGCTACTGGCAGATAAACCGGCTAAAGAATATCTAAATTTTACTAAAGAAGAAGTAACCGCTATTTTAAAAGAATTTAATGCGAATATCCCTGAAGGTAAAACGCCATCTGTTACCGCCACACGTTATGCAATAGATAATCCTGCTATAACTACCGCTGTAGTGGGTATAAGGACCATGCAACAATTGAAAGATGCCTTAGCTGCCGGGAATGCAAGTCCTTTGTCTGCAATTGAAATTGAAAATTTACAATTGTTAAAAAGTGTTAACTTTTATAAAGAACACCGTTAAAAAATATTTTAGCTGTATACTATATTTCTTACCTTTAGGGTATGGACAGATTACAATTATATGGCAGGGCCGATTCGGCAGCGGTATATCCCATACGCGAATTTTTACGCCGCAGTGTGGTCGATTTCGACTGGATTGAAATTAACGATAAGAATATCGCTTCACAATTTTCTAAAGATACTACGGCAGCAATTAAATTTCCTGATGGAGACTTAGTTATTAACCCTACTATAGAACAAATTGCCAGACATTTGGGCTGGATAAAAAAGCCAAGCCTTGCAGAATATGACCTTTCTATATATGGAGCAGGCCCTGCGGGATTGAGTGCTGCGGTATATGCAGCATCTGAAGGGTTAAAGACTATTCTTGTAGAAAAAGAAGCTATAGGCGGGCAGGCGGGTACGAGCTCTCTAATAGAAAACTATATGGGTTTCCCTAAAGGGATATCGGGTGCAGAACTGGCAGAAAGGGCACGGCAGCAGGCACTAAAATTTGGTGTGGAAATATTGCTGCTTGGCGAAGGTATAAAAGGTACTTTTTATGATAACCGCATTCATGTAGATCTTGCCAGTGGCGATAAAATGGTTGCCAAAGCTAACATTTGCGCTACAGGTATAGATTATGCCGAACTGGGGCTGCCTAACGAAAAGCAATTTTTTAATAAAGGTGTTTATTATGGTGCGGGTATGGGCGAAGCCTGTTTTTGCAATGGTAAAGATGTGTACATCATAGGTGGTGGAAACTCGGCGGGGCAGGCAGCTTCTTACTTTTCGGGCTTTGCGCAAAATGTTTTTATGGTTATCCGAAAGGGCAACCTTGCAGAAACGCTATCTGATTACCTTGTAAAACGCATTACCCAAATACCTAATATACACATACTTTATAATTCTGAAGTAAAAAAACTGGAAGGCGATAATATATTACAGCGCATTTGTATTTATAACTCTGTTACCGGCAACGATGAGTGGCATGATACGAGTAAGCTCTTTATTTGCATAGGAGGTAAGCCAAATACAGACTGGGCCGAAGATACAGCCATTATACGCGACAAAAACGGTTATCTTGTAACGGGCAGCGACCTTTTAGACTTTCAGGGTTTCCCTGCATGCTGGCCGCTGGAAAGAAGGCCCTATCATTTAGAAACCAGTATGCCCGGCTCTTTTGCCGCAGGCGATGTACGGTTTAACTCTGTTAAACGTGTTGCCGCCGCAGTGGGCGAGGGTGCCATGGCAGTAACTATGGTACATAAATATCTTGCAGAACTATAACTACTAAATCAAAAAAAACATTATGAGCGATCCTAATTTTTGCAGCCACTTAAATGCTATAAGAGAAGTTATTACCAGCAAAACAAACGTATGCGAAGAGTGTGTAAAGCAACATACCCAGTGGGTGCATTTGCGCATTTGCCAGGATTGTGGCGTTACCTTATGCTGCGACCAGTCGCCGCAGCAGCACATGCGTAAACACCATAATGCTACCGGTCACCCTGTTATAGCATCGGCACAACCGGGAGAACGCTGGTTGTATTGCTTTGTAGACGACGAAATGTTAGAGTATTAAAATTACGCATTTTTCTTTAGTAAAACCAACGGAGTCACTTTATTGCCATTATGCACAATTATCCTGATTAGTTTTGTGCGATAATCCCGCATTGTCCATTTGGAAGGCTTATTAGTAATGCACCCCGTATTCATTTTGCACATCAAAGTGATACGGGTATTCTATGCAGTGACCGTGCTGATTTGTTACAACTTTATAAAACCAGTATTTATAATTTTGTGTGTAATTATAAATCTATGCGTTATCCAGGATAGAAATAATTTTGTTAGGAATATCGTCAAATTCTTCAAGGCTAAATGGTTTTATAAGGAACCCTTTTACACCAAGTTCTCTGCCCCGTGCTTCATAAGACGGGTTTATTGATGTAGAATACACAAAACATGGTATTTTGTTAAATTCTGAATTATCTTTAATTTGAATTAAAGCCTCAATACCATTCATTATGGGCATGTTAATATCGGTAAGTATAATGTCGGGAATATTGTTAGTATTGTTCTTTAGGTACTCAACTAATTCCTCTCCGTTATTAACCAAATTTACCTTTGCATAAAAATCGTTCCTGGTAAAACTTTCAACTACAAGCATGCCATCATCAGGATCATCCTCTGCAATTACAATATGTAGGTTAGTTAATATCATTTACAGGGAAATAAAGGTTAAAGGTGCTGCCACTTCCTATTATACTTTCTACAGTAATGTGTCCGTTATGGTTTTCCATTATTTTCTTGCAGATGGCAAGGCCAATTCCGTTTCCGGAGTATTCGTTTCGCATGTGCAACCTTTGAAAGATAGTAAATATTTTGCTTATATGGGCTTTTTCCATTCCTATACCATTGTCTGTTATGCTAACCTTATGATATTTAATTTTACCTTCGGTAACTATATCATGCGCATATTTAATTTTAATTACAGGTATACCATTTTCTCTACTGTACTTAATGGCATTAATAATAAGGTTAGAAAACAACTGCCTCATTTGTACCTTTGAACCCTTTATTACGGGCAGGCTGTCACTTTCTATAATGGCAGCTTTTTCCTGTATTGTAATTTCAAGGTCGTCGATAACCTCTTTTAAAACTTCGTCTAAGGATATTTTTAATTCCTCATCTTTATTAGCTATAAAAGCATACTTAACAAGGTCATCTACCAGCGAGTTTAGTCGTAATGCCGATGATTTAATAATATTGTGGTAAACGGCATCCTCATTTTCCTCACTACCATTAAGGCGTGCAGTATACATTAATATTTTGCGCAACGGCTCTTTAAGGTCGTGCGATATAACATGTATAAATTGCTCCAGGCTGGTGTTACTGGCATTTAATTCATGAATTTTATCTTCCAGTTCGTGTTGGTGCTTTACGAGTGCCAGTTCGTGCCCTTTCTTTTCAGAAAGGTCGGTAACTACAACGCCAATAGCAGGTACAGTAGGGTGCAGGTCGGTTAAAGATATGTAAACGGGGATGTTTCTGTCGTTACCTTTCAATGTAAATTCTCCCTTAACAGGCCCGTCATTTAACGAATTCTTTAGCCTTACATAATCCCTGTGAGAGTTTACATATTCTGTAAAATAGCTGCCGGTAATTTTACTTGCTGGAATGCCTATAAGCTGAGAAAAATAGTCGTTACAGTATAATATAAGCCCATCGTCGGAGATACTTAATGCACCTTCTCCAAATTTTTCGATAAGGATACGGTACGTATAATCAGCACTTTCTATAGAGTATATCTCTGCCTTGCCTTCTTTCTGTACCACCAATGCATCTACAGATCCATCCCTGATGGCATCAATAATATTATTGGCATCATCCAGCTGGCTGCGCAAGGTTTCAATTTCCTGTTCAAGGTGGCTTATATGTAAATCTTTATCTTCCAAATTAAAGGTCAAGTATTCTTAAAACTTTTTCGGTATCCGACAAATCACCCATAATAATTCGGGGTGTATTCGGGGCTGTTTTTATTAAGGTGGGGATGCCTACAATCTGATAATTTACTGCCTGTTCCCTGTCGCGGCTTATATCTATGATTTGTATCTCAAAGTTGCCGGGCAGGTAAGTATCGCAAATTTTGCGCAGGTTTTCTATGGCGTGGCCTGATTTAACAGACATGCCCGAAACAAAAAGTAAAAACTCATGTCTCCCAGATTCGGCAGTGCTGTTTTGGCCGTTTTCCAATTTAATTAAGTTAAGGGTTTAATGTTTAATCCTACAAGTACCCTTTCTTCGTTACTAAGGTCGCCTATAATTTTGCGTATTGGCTCAGGAAATTTCCTAACCAGTGTGGGTACTGCAAGTATCTGGTCACCTTCTGCCAGTTGCGGGTTTTGCAACAGGTCTATAATCTCTATGCTGTAAATACCTTTAAGGTGTTCTTCGGCATATTTTTTTATGTTATTTAATGCTTTGATAGACTTTGGCGTTTGCCCGGCTATGTAAAGCATTAATTGCCATTCGGCTACTTTTTCTGCCATTATCTAATTTCTTTATTATTTAAAGACACCTTTGCCTGCAAGGCTTCGGTAGCTTTTAAGATGCTTAGTTCTTCTTCAACCGATTCAAACTCGTTTTTAAGCGCTTCAATATTGGCTTCAAGTAATTTACGCTTACGGGCAATCTCACGGTCTTTGCGTTCCAGTTCGTTTTGCAGGGTAACCTCGGTTACTTCTTTATTAAGCTGATTGGTTTTCCTGGCGGTGCCTGTCAATATACCATTAGGACCCATCTCTATATCAAGCAATTCTATCCCTTTAGCCGTAATTACAAATTCGCGCACCTGGTTAGAGTGGCCCATACCACGCGATTTTACTATAAACAGCCCACGGTTGCGTTCTCCTACACCTTCCATATCACGCACTGTAACCCAAGTGTCTACTAACGATGAAACCGATTCTTCGGCAAGGTCAGGCCTGGAGTTTTCGTTTTGTTTATTAAGTGAAGTAAACAGGGCGGTGATATTATTAAACTTAAGCATGTCTATTAAACGTACCAGCATAGAGCGTACTTCCTGCTCGCTGCCCACGCTTATAAGGTTGCTTATAGGGTCTATTATAACTGTTGTGGGTTTAAAATCTTTAATCATTTTGCGAAGCTTAAGCAAGTGCAGCTCTAATCCGTTTAATGATGGGCGGGAAGAGTGTATTTGTAAAAGTCCTGACTGTATATATTTATCAAGGTCCATACCTATAGACTTCATGTTACGCACCAATTGCTGTGGCGATTCTTCAAAGGCAAAAAACACGGTACGTTCGCCTTTGCGGCATTGCTCTTCGGCAAAGTAAGCGGCGATAGTGGTCTTAGCAGTACCTGCCGTACCCGATATTAATATGTTACTACCACGGTAAAAACCGCCGCTTGCAAACATGCTGTCGAGGCCGGGAACCCCTGTAGATACAATATCCGATGATACCTCATTATCAAGTCTTAGCGACGTAATAGGTAATACAGATATACCATCTTCGTCTATAAGGAAAGGGTATTCGTTAGTGCCGTGGGTAGACCCGCGGTATTTTACTATACGCAGCCTTCGTGTAGAAACCTGTTCTATTACCCTGTGGTCTAATACTATAACACAGTCCGATACATATTCTTCAAGTCCCTGGCGTGTTAATGTTGCTTCTCCGCGCTCTCCGGTTATTACCGCAGTAACGCCTTTTTCTTTTAACCAATGAAAAAGCCTGCGCAGCTCTGCCCTTAAAATTGCCTGGTTATCAAGCCCCGAAAATAAAGACTCTATAGTGTCAAGCACCACGCGGGTAGCTTTTACCGTATCTATGGCGTGTGCAAGGCGAATAAAGAGTCCGTCAAGGTCATATTCTCCTGCTTCTTCAATTTCAGAACGTTCTACACGCACATAATCCACCACCAGCTTTTTATCGGCCTTAAGTTTTTCAAGGTCAAAACCAAGAGATTTTACGTTTAAAGAAAGGTCATTACTGGGCTCTTCAAACGACATGAAAACTCCCGGTTCATTATATTCTGTTATACCTTTAATTAAAAACTGCATAGACAGTAGTGTCTTACCACATCCTGCGCCGCCACATATAAGGGTAGGCCGGCCTTTAGGAAACCCGCCTTCGGTAATCTCATCAAGCCCTTCTATTCCTGTTGGCGTCTTCGGGAATTGAAACTTGTCATTTTCATTCGTCATGATATTTGCTTCTTGCACGGTACCTGATTTAAAATATTATCCAAATCTAACCATTTAAAGTCAGATTATAACAAAATGTAAATTTCAGGTAATCATTTAGAATGACTTTACGCATTAACATATAATTATTCTATTTTTTTGTAAGAATTATTTTGTGTCTACTATAAAAAAAAAGATAGGCGACCCATTACAGATCGCCCCTCTCTCAATAAACAAAACCTCGAAAAATTATCTCCAGCCTCCGCCAAGAGAGCGGTAAAGCTCTACATCGGCTTCAAGCCTCGATTTCTTTTGGGCAACAAGCTCAAGCTCACTTTGCAGTAAGTTGCCCTGCGCAGTAATTACCTCCAGGTAATTTGCCATACCATTCTGGAAAAGCATATCGGCATTGCCCACTGCGGTTTGCAACGTGCTTACCCTGTTGGCAACTATACCATAGCTTGTTTCCAGTTTCTCTATTTTTATTAGCGAGTTAGATACTTCCTGTACAGCAACTAATACCTGCTGACGAAAGTTTATTACTGCTTTTTCGCGCTGCACTTTAGCAACTTCATATTCTGTGCGCAGCCTTTTTCCGTTTAATAGTGGCTGTGCAATACTACCGCCCACAATACCAAACAACGAAGCAGGAATATTAAACCATTTACTGGCTTCGAAGGCATTTACGCCACCAGTTGCAGATATTACTAACGATGGGTAAAGGCTTCCTTTTGCAATACCTGCCTTAGCATTTGCATCCAGTATGGCAAGCTCTGCAGCTTTTACATCCGGGCGATGGCTTACTAAAGATGAAGGTACACCTGCCGTTAAATTATTGCCTGATGCAATGTTGTTTAATACCACTTTACGCTCTACCGCTTTAGGGAAACTGCCCGCCAGTACGCTTAACGCGTTTTCCTGTATGGCAATGTTTTGCTCTAACTCCGGCACCAGCTGAGACGCAACTAAACGTTGTGCCTCGGCTTGCTGTTTAGCTAACGATGTTACCTGGCCTGCATCATATTGCAGGTTAATAATGGTCAGCGTCCTTTCATTAAGTGCTACGTTTTTTTTAGCAATTTCCAGTTGGGCATCAAGCATAAGCAGGTTGTAAAAACCCTTTGCTACAGTAGATACAATAGTAGTTTGCAGTGCTTTTTTAGCTTCTTCGGTTTGCAGGTATTGTGCCAGTGCACTACGCTTGCGGTTTTTTATCTTACCCCAGATGTCAGCCTCCCATGATAGTCCTGCCGAAGCAGTAAAATCGTCAATATGGTTCTGGCCTAAAAACTGGCTAAGGCTTATACCGTTAAGGCTGTTTTGCGACGGATTTGTAGAAGTAGCACCTACGTTTACATTAACGTTGGGCACATTGTTCCACTTGGTTTGCCTGTATTGCAATTGTGCAATTTCTATATTCTTTTGGGCTACCAGCAGGTCGTTGTTTTTAGCAACGGCATTGCTTATAAGCGTTTGCAGGGTAGGCTCTGTAAAAAAGGTTTTATAGTCCAGGTCTGCAATGCTGGTAGTATCTGTAGATGTTACATCCCTGTATGTTTCCGGCAGGGCATCTTTAGGAGTCTCTACATCCTTAGATATTTTGCAGGATGTTATAAGTATCAGTAAAAGGGATACTGAATACGTTGTTATATACTTTTTCATGATTATGATTAAATAGATGCAGCGGCATTTGCAGCTTTTGCTTCGTTATTGATTACTGCCTGTGGTTTTTTGCCCACTTTTTCCTGCAGGTACTGGAAGATGACGAATAATACAGGGATGATGAACAAACCTAATATTACACCCGATATCATACCTCCTGCAGCACCTATACTAATAGAGTGGTTACCCTGTGCAGATGGTCCTGTGGCACTCATCATGGGTATTAAACCTACAATAAAGGCAAGCGACGTCATGATGATAGGACGTAAGCGCAGCTTGGCAGCATCTATAGCAGCTTTAGCCAATGCCTGTCCTGATTTTCGTTTCTGCGATGCAAACTCAATAATAAGGATCGCATTTTTAGCGAGGAGCCCTATAAGCATTACCAGTGCAACCTGTACATAAATGTTATTTTCTATTCCTGTTAAGCCTATGGCTACAAATACTCCGAATATTCCGGCAGGGATTGATAAGATTACTGCTAAAGGCAGGATGTAACTTTCGTACTGCGCTGCAAGCAGGAAGTAAATGAAGATAAGACATAATAAGAAAATCGTAGCAGACTGTCCTCCGGAAGAAATCTCCTCGCGTGTTTGCCCGGAAAACTCATAACTATATCCTGCCGGTAAGTTTTGTGCCGCAACTTCTTCAATTGCCTTGATGGCATCTCCCGAACTGAATCCCGGTTTAGGAATTGCGTTAATAGAGATAGAGTTAAAAAGGTTATACCTCGAAGCTGTTTCAGAACCATATATACGGGTTAGTTTTACCAAGGTATTTATAGGAACACTTTCGCCGTTTTTGTTTTTTACAAATACCCTGTCTATAGCCGACGGATCTGCCCTGTCCTGAATATCTGCCTGAACCACAACTCTGTAGTATTTACCAAAGCGGTTAAAATCTGATGCCTGTGCACTACCAAAGTAAGCCTGCATAGTTTGTAAAATGTCTTTTACTTTTACACCTAACTGGTCGGCCTTTGCATCGTTAATGTCCAATTGTAATTGAGGATAATCGGCTTTAAAACTTGTAAAGGCCACAGCTATTTCCGGGCGTTTCATTAATTCTCCTATAAAGCCCTGAGAGATGCCGCTAAATTTATCCAGTTTACCGCCGGTTTTATCCTGTAATACTAAATCTAACGCTTCAACATTACTAAAGCCCGGTACTGTAGGGAAGCTGAATACAAAGAAACTACCGCCTGAAATGGCACCTAATTTGCCACGAACCTGGTTCATAATTTCGTCTATGTTTTTAACATCGCCGCGTTCTTCATTTGGCTTAAGCAATACAAACACAACTGCCGATGACGGGCTTGTAGAATTTGTAAGCAGGTTGAAACCGGAGATTGCCGTTACAAACCTTGAAGCATCCAGGCCTCTTAAGGTATTCTCAGCTTCTGTCATTATTTTTTGGGTTCCATCAAGCGAAGTACCGGATGGTGTGTTTACTGATATGGCAATAAAGCCCTGATCTTCTGTAGGTATAAATCCTGCAGGAGTAGTTTTTACCATTACAACGGTAGCCACGGTAACTAATGCCAGGCCGCCCAGGCTAACCCATTTATTACGTATTAAGAAAGCTATACCACCTACATAGCGGTTTGTTAATGCATTAAAACTATTATTGAAACCTATAAAGAACTTTTCTTTAAATCCTTTGTTAGCGTATGGAGCTTCTCCGTCGTGAGCGCTGTGGTTATCTTTTAAGAACAAAGCGGCAAGGGCAGGGCTTAACGTTAATGCATTAACAGCAGAAATTACAATTGCAATTGCCATAGTAAAGGCAAACTGGCGGTAAAATACCCCGGTTGAACCTTCCATAAAGCCTACCGGAAGGAATACGGCAGCCATTACCAGCGTGATTGAGATAATAGCACCTGTAATTTCGTGCATGGCTTCCTGTGTTGCTACTTTAGGAGACAGTCCTTTGTGCTCCATTTTGGCATGCACCGCCTCTACAACTACAATAGCATCATCTACCACAATACCAATGGCCAGGATTAAGGCAAATAACGTAAGCAGGTTTATTGAGAAACCAAAAAGCTGCATGAAAAAGAATGTTCCTAAAATGGCTACCGGTACAGCAATTGCCGGTATTAAAGTAGACCTAAAATCCTGAAGGAATATAAATACTACTATAAATACTAAAATAAAAGCTTCGAGTAGTGTATGTTCTACCTGCTCGATAGACTGGTCTAACGAAACTTTTGTGCTGTAAAATATATTGTGTTTTATTTCGGTAGGAAAATCTTTAGATGCTTTAACCATCAATTTATTAATGGCAACCTGAATATCGTTAGAGTTAGAACCAGCCAACTGGATAATACCCATTACAACTCCTTTTTTACCGTTTAAGCGTGTTAAACTGTTATATGAGTAAGCACCAAGTTCTACTCTTGCAACATCTTTTAAACGTAGTACAGATCCGTCTGCGTCAGATCGTATTGCAATGTTTTGGTAGTCTTCCGGTTTAGTAAGTTTTCCTTTGTATTTAATTACATATTCAAAAACTTCTTTACTTCTTTCTCCAAATTTACCTGGGGCAGCTTCTAAGCTTTTGTCCTGTATAGCTGCCATAACCTCATTTGGCGCAACATTATAAGTTGCCATTTGCGTAGGGTTTAGCCATACACGCATTGAGTAATCTTTTGTACCTCCAAAAATAGCAGCCGAACCTACGCCCGGTATACGTTTTATCTCAGGGATAATGTTTATCTGAGCATAATTGGCAACAAAAGTCTGGTCGTATTTAGCTTCGTCTTCGGTATATAAACCTATAGCCATGATAAAGCTATTTTGCTGCTTAGCGGTAATAACACCCTGCTGAACAACTTCTGCCGGTAACTGGCTTGTTGCCTGCGCAACCCTGTTTTGTACATTTACAGCAGCCTGGTCTGCATTTGTGCCCAGTTTAAAGAAAACTGTAATGGCTAATGTACCGTCGTTACTGGCTGTAGAGCTCATATAGGTCATGTTCTCAACACCATTTATAGATTCTTCTAATGACGGAGCAACAGATCGTAAAACTGTTTCGGCATTTGCTCCCGGATAAACAGCTGTAACTAATACAGATGGTGGGGCAATGTCAGGAAACTGTTGTAAAGGTAATTTTGTAAGCCCCAGTATACCCATAATCACCAATAAGATGGAGATAACGGTTGCCAGTACCGGCCTTTGTATAAATATTTTGAACATTGTCGTAAAAATTATTTTTTATTAATTACTTGGGCAACTTTACCCGCTTTTTCAGGTTGTATTACTTGTCCGTCCTGAAGTTTATCGATACCGCTAAGTACAATTTGATCGCCGGATTTTACACCGTCGTTAATTAAGTAATCAGTACCTCTCTTTCCTATAACTGTAATTGGCATTTTAGTTACCTTATTATCTTTGCTTACAGTGAAAACAAAAACTTTATCCTGCATTTCTATAGTAGCCGACTGAGGTACAATAATGGCATTTTCATGGGGCAGGCTAAGGCGTATTTTACCTGTGTTACCAGAGCGTAACAATCCTTTAGCATTGGCAAATTTTGCCCTTAATGTAATAGCTCCGGTGTTTTTATCAAACTGGCCATCTACCATATCCACTTTTCCTGTTACAGGATAATCAGAATTATCTGCAAGTACTAATGACACAGGTGTAAGATGTTTAATTTTATCGTCTATAGTATTACCGCTATACTGCTCTTTAAACTTAATAAAGTCGGCTTCGCCAAGAGAAAAGTAAGCATAAACCTCATGAACGTCAGATAGTTTGGTTAATGCCTCAGCATCTGTTACCGCAATAAGACTGCCTTGTTTTTTTGGTAAACGGCCTATATAGCCACCAACCGGTGCTGTAATAAGGGTATAGCCTAAGTTAATTTTTGCACTGCCCACCATTGCTTTAGCCTGCTCAAGGTTTGCCTGTGCAACCTGGTGTGAAGCTTTAGCTGTTTTTAACTGATAATCAGATACTACTTTGTTAGCAACAAGTGGGGTAAGTTTATCAATTTCTAACTGGGTGTTAATTAAGGAAGCCTGGGCAGCATGGTAGCTTGCAAGAGCATTATTAAGTTGCTCACGGTAAGGCTGTTCGTTTATTTTAAACAATGGCTGGCCTTTAGTTACAAGGGCGCCTTCATCTACAAATATTTTTTCCAGGTTACCGTTAACCTGTGGGCGAATTTCTATATCTACAGTGCCTTGTAATGCTGCCGGATATTCCTGGTCTGTAACTGTATTGGCACTGTTGATGGTAGCAACCGGAAGGGTAGGGGCTGGTACCGCCTGTTGTTGTGCCGATTGGTCTGGGCCACAACTGGCCATTGCTGCCAGTAACATGGCAAGGGGAAGGATAATTTTCATGTTGTCGAGAATTTTGAAGATTAAATTATATTGAGGAGAGATATTTGTTTTCATTTATATAGGTATTGCTTTGTATTTATATGTGTAATTGATGATATAGAATAAGTGTTCCGGGTAACTATAAATGATTAAATGTTTTCATAATTATTACATTAATTAAATAATCTAACACCGTTAAGTGCTTTGGCAAATAATTGCCTTAAAAATTGTTAGTTATACACCTTGTAAATAATCTAACAACGTTAAGTGGCAAATCAAAAAAAAGGTAATTATCCTCTTATATTATGCCTTAAATAATCTAACGGCGTTAAGTTAATTGTTAAAAAAAATGCTACTATTATACTTATGCTTAATAAATAATCTAACAGCGTTAAGTTTACAACAAAAAAATTATGCTGCTACTTTTAGTGAATGTATTATTCCGCTAATAGCATCTCTTAATATTTGTGTATTCATTTCTACAGGTAAACCATTACCTATAATATTTATGGATATTAGTCCATGTATGATCGAGAAGAAAGTAAAATATTTTTGCTTAACAATCTCGTGCGCCGGATTTCCCATAACTTCACTAATAGTATCAGTAAATAATCGGTACGGATTTTCTGCCTCAGCACACTGCATTAAGCAACATGTCATTTCTACACCAAACATAACCTGATAAAGCTCCTTATCGCTAAAAGCATAATCCCAAAAAGCTAACCACATTGCCTCAAGTCCCTCTTCGGCGCTTGCTGAGTTTTCTTTAGCTATTTTAAGCTTTTGTGTTAACTCTAAAAAACCTTTTTTAGTTAATTCATTCAGTATGGCATCCTTGTTCGAAAAATACTCATAAATAATGGGGGCAGTATATTCTATCCTGTCGGCAATCTTACGCATATTCAAACCAAGCCATCCCTCTTCTTTAACTATGTCATAGGCAGCATTCAGGATATTGCACCTGGTTTCTTCCTTTTGTCTTAGTATTCTATCTTTACTGGCCATTGTATCTTGCATTAAATCGTTTAACAACGTTAGGCAAAGATACTACCTTTATTAATGTGTAATTAAAAATTTGTCATAAATTTTCTCTATGCTATAATAGATGATTGTTTTTTAGGTTTTAAATTATTGTTTTTCAGCGCTTTAATTCTTGAAATTTAAAATAAATATATTCAAATATTTCTATACGTTATATCGTAATTGACATATAATCTCTCTGAAAAATATAATTATATGTGCAATTTTTCGAACAGGTAAGATTGTGACTGCCATTAAACACTAAACAATTCCCAACTTGGCAAAAGTAAGCGGGCCAACCACACCATCATCGTCCAAATTATTATTTAGCTGAAAAGCCTTAACTGCCTTATAAGTCTTATCTGCAAATACGCCTGTAACAGGTAAATTTAATTGCGGGTCTTTAGCGTTTAATGCTTTCTGCACCTCGGTAACTAAAAATCCTGAACTCCCCTTTTTTAGGTAACTCCCCGATATTAATTTGGCACGGGCTATCCTTTGATCGTTTACAGCCTCCTGCAGTGCGCCTGTAACAACTGTATCTGCAGTACCGGTAACTGCCATATTGTTTTCCTGTTGAAATTGCTTTAAAAAATCTTCGGTCTGGGTGCCAAACCATCCGTCTACCTCTATAGCATATCCTAAATCAAACAAATATTTTTGTAAAACTGTTACGGCCGATCCTCTTGCACCATTGCTCAATACGGCATCGGGCACGGTAATGGCAACATCTATATAGATCCCCGGGTTAATGAACGATTTTACCAGATTGCGCGACCGTTCACGCACCATTACTTTACCGCCATCGCTGTCATTACCCTGAATAGTGTTACCTTCATAAGCCTCAAACAACGTTTTAGCAGTATTTTTCCATTTTATAAATATCCCTATATGATCGGCATAGCCGTTACCTTCCCAGTCGTAAATTACAATGTCGCCGGGTTCGGGTGTTGTCGTGAGCTTGTTTTTAGATTTGTAGTAGTTATGTGCCGACTGGCAATGGTGGATGCCTTTTGGTGTCTGGATATTACCTAACGGATTTCCGGCTTTATCAAAAACCCAGCTTACAAATATGGCACACCACTTTTGCCCGTTAAGGTTATACCAAACGCCATACTTTGTTTTGTTGCTTCCGGCGGGGCTCTCTACCGTATTTAACTCTGCTTTTGCAGTTTCTAAAACTTTTGCTCTTGACATAGTGTTATGGAATTTTGTTGTTTGCTGCTTTTGCTTTCGCTACTGCCTTGTCTGATGTATAGCCCGTTATAAGCGACCATTCATACAACGAGTCTTTTATAAGCGAAAGGGTTTTGTTGGTAAGTTTTTTATTAAGCCATAATTTTGCCCCACCCATTAATAGTAAGTCCTGATACCAGGGCAAATCGGCTACATTAAGTATCAGTTTTTCAACACGCTTTTTAAGAGGTGTCTTAAAGCGGTCTATATCTTCGGGTTTAATTCTTGGCCAGTTTTCGCCCGAACTAAATACAGGCATCTTTAAGGTGCGTGGGGCAGGGCGTGGGGTAAATATCGGGATGATCTGGTATTCTTTTTGCTCTTCCGGCTTTGTAACTCCCGATGCAAATTTTGCCCAGTCGGCATTTTTATAACCCTCTTTAAATATCTCGTTGTTATATAACGCCGATTCCGGAACGGTAAAGTAATCCCTCAAAAATATCTCGCAGTTGTACCTTCCCAGATAATAATCGTGTATGCGGAACTCCTTATTTAAGAACCCGCCAAATCCTGAAAGGTTACCGCAGGCAATGGCTTTCTCTCCAAAAACCTCTTCGTCTTCACCCTTTAGGTTTTTAATAATGCGCGAAGGCGATATTATAAACCTGCTGCCATCGTTAAGCACCATGGCATCCTTATACTCTTTTGGCTTGGCCCGCATTTGCGATAGCATTGCGCTAAGCGTGTTAGGCAATACCGTCATAATATCGGAGTCCATAACAAAAGGGTCGGCCTGTACACTCGGGAACGGGTCTATCATGAGCACTGTATTCTCAAAAGTGTTGTAATCGCAGTTTATATCTGCCAGTGCTTTTTCTTTAGCATCTTCGCTTATAAAGCCTGCACCATATTCTTTTAAATAAATATCGTTAAGCAGGTCGCGCACTTTTTCAAACGGCTCATTGTTTATAACGCCACCGTCTACATTAAGGGTAGTAACAAGATCATCTGTTAAGGGTGTATTTTTAAAAACGTAATCCAGCCAGGGTATTTGCTCTACATACTTTTTTTCGCGTACCAGTATCCTCGGCTTCAACCCTGCAGGAAATGCTCCGGTGGCCATTGCCGCATCTTTTGCAGTAGCAACATATTTGCCGCTTCTAAAATCGAGCGGTATCCACGGGCCTCCCGTTTCTGGCTTCACGCCATCCATAACCTCAAAACACGCATAGTCGTTATGTACCGACATGTAGTATTTTTCTTTACGAACCTCGTTGCGTTGTGCAGAATTTAGGTCGGCATAATAATAAAAGCCTTCAAGGTTAGTAAGGGTGCTGAATATTTTTACGGGAGCTTCAAAATAAGAGGGTGTAGGTACCCATTTTGTTACATCGCTCCGCATCATTTTATTGGCTATCTTGTCTATAAAATCAGAGTTAAGCGCTGATATTATTTTGCCCGGTTTAATATCTGAAGTTTCGAGCATGTGCGGAAACATATCCCCGTCTATAAGGTCTACCCAACTGTGGTAAAGTTTATTTTCGGGGTGTTCATCTAATAATTTTGCTGGTTCAGGCAAAGGTACCGGTGTAATGGTATTGTTAAGAGTACTTGCGGCTAAAAGGGCTGTCATTCCGCCTGCCGATGCCCCACCCATAATAGGTATGGTAACACTATGGTTAGGCACTCCCGGCTCACCACGTCTTTTATCCCATTCGGCAAGTGCTTCTAATAGGTAATCCATAACACCCGCGGTATATGCCCCGGCAGATACTGCCCCGGCCATGCATAATCCTATCCTGAATGGTTTTTTGCTCATTTGTTGTGTATTAAATTTATAGGCTTGTATTTTTTAACGGAGTATAAATTGTAAGAATTTAAAGCTTAAAGATATAATAAATAAGACATAAAAAAAATACCTAACAATAGGTATTTTTCAGTATATGAGTTACTTAAGTTTTTTATTAGGTTTAAAATAATGAAAATTTAATATTATTAAGGTTTACCAATATAAGTAAAAAGCCCGAAAATTATATTTCCGGGCTTTTGTATGAAGTAGCTATTTAAGACTAATTAATTCTTAACAACCTTTTTTGTTACAGTTCCCTGGTTAGATGTTATGTTTAACATGTATATGCCTGCAGAAAGGTCTGCAATGTTTAATTCGGCATTAGCAACACCGGTAAACTGGTTGGTTTTAATTACGCGTCCGTTCAGGTCAGTAACAGATATGCTGTTTACAAGTGCGTTATTGTTGTTTGTAATGTTAATAACGGTTGAAGCCGGATTAGGAGACACAGAAAATGTAGTGGCTATAGCTTTATGTAAACCTGCAGTTTCTGTAACTACACTAATATCATCTACATAATGAACTGTAGTCAAAGCGTCATGCATATAGGTAATAGCATCTACACCGCCTCTATATAACACACCAGAACCTACTAATACATCGTTAACATAATAATCTACAGTATTAGCATTAATATTAAACGTTTCTTTTACGGTATACCATGTATCAGCATCAAAATTTCTAACAGGTAAAGCAACATAACTATAGCCATAAGCATCAAAAGGTTCGTTGTAGCTTGTTAAAATCTGAATATGACCTTCATAGTCAAAGTCAATACCGGATGTTTGTACTAATTCTCCATCTATCATGGCACTTGTTCCCAATACCATATCCGATCCGAAGTCAACATCTCTGCCTGCAGCATACAATTTTTGTGTAATGCTAAAAACATTACCCGGGGTAATCATTTTTGATGCATGGATATCGCCAAAGTCTATATTAGTAGTACTCGGAAACTTAATGGCGTTTGTTCCCAATTCATCAGATACTATAACATTTATAGCATTTGGTGCAGTAGCATTGCCATCATCTGTAACAATCCAGCCGTTCTGGCCACTTAACTGGCCCAGGGTAAACCCTTCAGTTGTTTCAAAAGAAATTGTTTCCTGTGCATTAATACCAGTAAGGGCGCCCAGCATAAGCGTGGCTAATAGTAATGTTTTTTTCATAATTTAAAATTTTGGCAAAACTAACAATATTAAAAATAACGAGTAAGTATTTTTTGTATTGTTTTTAAATATTCCTAAATAAAATAAGGCTGAAACGGGTAGTTTCAGCCTTATTAATACGTGTTACTAGAATTACTATTGCTTAAAGATCTTTTTTGTTACAGTTCCTCTATCAGATGCTATATTCATCATATAAACACCTGCCGAAAGTTCACTTAGATTTATTTGTGCATTTACAACACCGGTTAGTGTAAAAGTTTTTACTGTACGGCCATTCAAATCTGTAATAGTAATGCCGTTTACAATTGCATTACCGTTATTGGCGATGGTTACACTATTTGTTGCAGGGTTAGGAAATACCGAAAATTTCGTAGCATCCACTTTATCAATACCTGCAACATCTGTAGATATTACAATATTATCTGCATAAAATGACGTGGTGTAATCATCAAACTTATAAGCAATTGCATCCACTCCCTGACCTGCCGGCAGGGTTGCGGTATATACTAATTGATTATTTAAATAATATTTTACAGTACCTGCAGTAAGGTTAAATGTGGTTTTTATATGGTACCATGTCTGGTCCTGAAATGTACCAACCTGTTCAAAATCATATTCATCTTCAATAGCGTCATAATTTGAAAGCACGCTGATAGTTCCGTCATATTCAAAGCTAAAAGCAGAATTTGGTATTGTGTTTTCACCTTGTATGTCAACTGTAACAAAGCCAAGATCAGAACCGTCAGTTTCGTCAATACCATCAATAAACACATCCTGTGTAATACTAAATGTAGTACTTCCCGGTGTTACAAATTTATAAACATCATAAAGTAAGGTATTATCCTCTTCATCAGCTACAAATTTTAAAGAGTTAGTGCCATCGCTATGCTGGCTTGTAGATATTACTATATTGTTTGGGCCGGTACCTCCATCTTCATCATCCTCAACCGTCCAGCCATTCTGTCCGTGAAGGGCGCCGGTTGTGTAACCTTCAGATGTTTCAAAAGAAATATTTTGCTGTGCACTGGCAGCATAATGGCCTGCAAATAAAAGTGAGGCAAAGAGTAGTGTTTTTTTCATGATTGTGATTTTCAACAAAACTACTATTATAACTGAAATGAACTAATTTTTTTTGCTTATATGATGACAAAAACAACAATAATTTTACTAAAATATGACTTTGCTATTGTCTGTAGCAGTTATATTTATCATGTAATAAATTTACAAGTATTCCATTTAAATTTACAAGATAGTTTGTAATTATATTCTGAAATTTGCGTGTATTGCTTTACAAAATTATAATGTAATTTTATAAGCAGTAAATAATAACTTTACAAATTAATAATTTATAATTATGGAATACAGACAATTAGGGGCATCCGGTTTATTTGTTCCGGTTCTAAGTTTTGGTACGGCTACCTTTGGCGGCAGCAACGATTTTTTTAAGGCATGGGCAAGCACAGATGTGGCCGAGGCTACACGTTTAGTAGATATATGTATGGAGGCCGGCGTTAACCTTTTTGATACCGCCGATATTTACAGCGATGGCTTATCTGAAAATATATTGGGTAAAGCCATAAGCCATTTACAGCGAGATAAACTGCTCTTATCATCTAAGGCTACGTTTACTTTTGGCGATGCGCCTAATAACCAGGGATCGTCCCGCCATCATTTGCTAAAACAGATAGAGGGCAGCCTTACAAGGCTTAAAACCGATTATATTGATATTTACCACATGCATGGTTTTGATGGCAACACACCTGTAGAAGAAACCTTACGCACACTTGATGATTTGGTTCAGAGTGGTAAGGTGCGTTATATCGCGGCTTCTAACTTTTCCGGCTGGCACTTAATGAAATCTCAGGCAGTGAGCGAAAAATATAGGTGGAATAAGTATGTGGCTCACCAGGTTTACTATTCGCTTACTAACAGAGAATATGAGTGGGAGTTAATGCCACTGGGCATCGACCAAAAAGTAGGCGCTATAGTATGGAGCCCGTTGGCAGGCGGCAGGCTGGGAGGCAAGTTTAGCCGAAGCAAAGACTGGCCTAATACAGGCAGGGTGTCTGATGGTGGCAGCCCGGTACCCGAAAGTGCAGTAGAGAAGGAACACCTGTTTAAAATAACCGATGCCCTGGAGGATGTTGCTGAAGAGACAGGAAAATCAGTACCGCAGGTAGCGATAAACTGGTTGTTACAACGCCCTACGGTATCAAGCGTAATAATAGGTGCACGAAACGAAGAGCAACTTAAACAAAATCTCGAAGCCATAGGGTGGAACCTTACCACAGACCAGGTAAAAAAACTGGATGAAGCAAGCGAAGTTGCCACGATATATCCATACTGGCACCAAAGGCAAAACCTTACGCTAAACCCTCCGCCAAAATTTTATTAGTAAACACGTTTCAATAAACAACAGAACAGCTCTAATGGGCTGTTTTGCTTTTTACTATAGTTTATTGTACTTATTTTGTGGCAGGTTCCGGTGCCGCGTTGGCTAAATAATGGGCATCAAGAAGTTGCATATCGCTTGTAAATGTGTACAGCCTTGGTATGCCCGTAGCTATATTTATACCGGTAATATCGGTAACGCTAATATGTTCAAGGTACATCATTAGCGCCCTAAGGCTGTTGCCATGTGCTACTATCAACACATTTTTGCCTGCCTGTAACTGTGGTGCTATTTCTTCGTTATAGTACGGTATTACCCTGTTGTAGGTATCTTTAAGGCTTTCGCCGTTGGGCGGCGCTGTATCATAACTCCGCCTCCATAGCACTAATTGTTTAGTGCCGTACTGCTTTTCTACTTCGGCTTTATTAAGTCCCTGAAGGCTACCATAATTGCGCTCATTCAATGCTGCCGATCGTATAACCGGTATTGTTGTACCTATTTTTGACAATACGATATTTAAGGTATGCATCGCCCTGTTAAGCATAGAGGTATAGGCTACATCTACATGAAAATCCTGAAGAAGGTTTCCGGCAAGGGCAGCTTCCTGCTCGCCGGCGGGTGTAAGGTCTATATCTGTATCGCCTGTAAACCTGTTTTCCAGGTTCCAGACAGACTGCCCGTGACGTAATAATATTAAAACCGGCATATAAAATAGTATAGAAGTTCTTACAAATATAGCCCATTTGCGTACTCGTTATACCTGTAAAAAGTATTTAAGAAAACAATAACAGCCTGTCTTTAAATGAAACGCGCTATCGGGATTAAGTAAACTTTATGAATTATATAAATTCCTGATTTTACTATTACCAAATTATTATTATGCTGTACAAAATATATAATTTTTTGTATTTTAGCCGCTAATATCTATATATGCTTCAGCTACCGGAATCTCAATTTATACTTGGCAGGTTAACCAATGAATTAGCTCCCCATTTGCATTACCACACGGTTAAGCATACGCTCGATGTATATAATCATGCGGCTTATATAGCTAAAGAGGAGGCCATAAACGTTGCCGATACAAAACTGCTGCTTATTGCCGCTTTATATCATGATTCGGGCTATTTAACACAAAGTGACGGGCATGAGGCCATATCTTGTAAAATTGCAGCGGAGGTTTTACCCAATTACGGCTACAATGCTGCCGATATAGATACGATTTGCCGCATTATAATGGCTACGAAACTGCCACAAAACCCGCACTCTAAAACGGAAGAAATTATTTGCGATGCCGACCTTGATTATCTGGGCCGTGACGATTTTTTTAAAACCGGCCACGGGCTGTATCTTGAAATGCTTACTGCCGGTAAGGTTAGTAATGAAGATGACTGGAACCGCCTGCAAATAGATTTTTTGCAAAAGCACCATTACTTTACAAAAACAAACCTGCAACAGCGTAACGCCAAAAAACAGGAAAACCTAACTATACTACTATCTAAGAATACATTATAATGAAAGAACTTTTTGCTAAACATACTATTGTAGATGTACTTTATGCCACCGCCGGTATTCTTTTTTGTGGTTTTGCATTAAAGGGCTTTTTAGTACCTAACAGTTTTTTTGACGGAGGTATTACAGGTTTATCGCTTTTATTACATGAGCTATACCACTGGCCCATAAGTGTTGTAATTGTAGTGGCAAACCTGCCTTTAATAATTATGGCGGGCTTTCAGGTAAATAAGGGGTTTGCCATAAAAACCTTTTTGGCAATTATAGGCCTTGCACTATGCCTGCAATTTATTCCGTACCCGGAAATTACATCAGATAAATTACTGGTATCTATTTTTGGAGGTGTTTTTATGGGAATAGGCATTGGCCTTGCCATGCGTGGTGGTTATGCGCTCGATGGGGTAGAGGTACTGGCATTATATACAGGCAAGCGCATAAGCTTTACCATAAGCGAAATAATACTTGGTATTAATATAATAATATTCTTAGTTGCGGCTGTAGAGTTGGGTTTGCCCACGGCATTGTACTCTATATTAACGTATTATTGTGCATCGAGAACCATAAACTTTGTAGTAGAGGGCATTGAGGAATTTAATGGTGTAACTATAATAAGCGGCCAGAGCGAACTTATAAAAGAAGAACTTGTAATGACCCTGGGCAAGGGTATAACCATTTATAAAGGCGAAAGAGGCTTTCTTAAGGACAGTTATAACATAAGTCAGCCATGCGATATTGTTTTTACAGTAGTAACACGTTTAGAACTTAGGCGCCTTAAAAACATTGTACACGAACTGGACCCAAAAGCATTTGTATTTACTAATGTTATTAAAGAAACGGCCGGCGGGGTATTAAGCCGCCATGCCAGGCATTAACAGTTATTCGGCAACCTCGTAGGTAACTACGGGTTTTACCTTGTTTTTTAAAGTAAACTCGCCTGCAGGATTGCACTTAAATGATTCTTTTGCCTTGTGGTATATTTCTTCTGTAATAAGTATCTGCCCTGCCTTAGCAACAGATTGTAATCGTTGCGCCAGGTTTACAGCATCGCCTATTACTGTGTAATCGAGCCTTTTTAAAGATGCCGAACCAATATTACCCGATACCATTTCGCCCGAGTTTATCCCTATCGATATCTCGGGTTTAAAAGTTTTCTCACCGGCAATAAGCTCTTCGGTATTTTTAATTTCTTCGCGTATGGCCAATGCGGCATCTATAGCCCTGTCCAGGTGAAATTCTCCCCTAAAGACCGCCATAACGGCATCGCCCATAAATTTATCTACGTGTCCATTCTGGGCTATGATACCGGCAACAATTTTATCAAACAAACCGTTTAAGAGTGTCACTACTGTATTAGCCGGAATTTGTTCTGTAATAGAGGTAAAACCACACACATCTATAAACATAACAGTAGCATCAAGTACTTCGTTTTTAAGCAGGCTGGTTTCAAACTCTTTATGTGCCATAAAGTTTAGCACATTCTCGTCTACATACATTTTAAGTATGTTATTTTCTTTAATGGCCTTAATAGTTTCCTGCATTTGCCTTACATGCACAACTGTTTTTTGTATGGTAAGGTCAAGGTCATCAAAATCTACAGGTTTAAAAACAAAATCAAACGCCCCTTTATTCATGGCAGACCGTATGTTTTGCATATCTCCGTAAGCAGATACCATAACTGCCTTAAGTGTTGGGTTAACTTCTGCAAGGCGTGTTAAAAGCGTAAGCCCGTCCATTACCGGCATGTTTATATCGCTTAATATAACTTCCAGGTCCGGGTGTTCTTTTATTCTTTCAAGGGCTTCTTCGCCATTTTGTGCGAAGACAAATTCGTATATGTTTTCGCGTATTTTTTTGCGGAACTTTTGTTTTACGAGTATCTCAAGATCCGCTTCATCATCTACTACAAGTATTTTAGACATTATTATGTAAGGTGTTTAAGCTTGTCTTTTAGTAAATTAAAATCAAGTGGTTTGGTTAAAAAATCGTTGGCGCCGTTTTGCATGGCCTGTCTGTGGTTTTCGTCGTCGCCATAAGCAGTTACCATCATTACTACAGGCGGTGGTGCGCTGTATTGTGTCCTTATTTTAGACAGCAGCTCTATACCGCTCATGCCAGGCATATTTATATCAGATAATATAAGCACTACTTCAGAGTAATGGTCTGTAAGATACTTCAAGGCTTCCTCTCCGGAAAGGGCAAAATCAAATTCAACTTCCTCATTTTTAATTTCTTTCCTAAACCGTTGCAGGAAAAGTGGCTGTACATCGGCCTCGTCATCTACTACTAATATTTTTATAGCCATGCTGAAAATTTGTTGTTTGGAAACGCTGCAATATAGTTAAATTACACTTAAATTCCTGAGCCCTGAGCAAATGTTTACACCGGGATTTTAATAATAAATTCGCTGCCAACGCCCTCATTACTTATAATTTCTATTGTTCCGTTATGGCTTTTAACCACAATGTCATAGCTTAAAGAAAGGCCCAGTCCCGTACCCTCGCCTGTGGGCTTTGTGGTAAAGAACGGCTGCAGTATTTTATCTTTTATTGTATCCGGAATACCAGTACCGTTGTCTTTTATAATAATTTCGACGGCGTTTCCTTTGTGGTGGGTGCTTACGGAAACTATTGGTTTATAACCTTCTCTTGCAAACTGCGACTGATAACTGTTTACTGACCACTGCTTACTCTTCTCGTTAGTAGCATAAAAAGCATTGGTAAACAGGTTAAGCAAAACACGCCCAATATCCTGTGGAACAATGTTTATTTTAGGCAGGCTTTCGTCTAAATTAGTTACCAGATCGGCGTTAAAGCTTTTGTCTTTAGCACGTAATCCGTGATAGGCAAGGCGTAAATATTCATCAGCCAATATATTAATATTAGTTGGCTCTTTTTGTCCCGATGATGCGCGGCTGTGCTGTAGCATACCTTTTACAATACCATCTGCACGGCGGCCGTGATGGACAATTTTCTCAAGGTTTAACTTAATATCGCCCGCTATTGCGGCAGCTTCTTTGGCATCGCCTTTAGCCATTTCTTCCTGCATTTCATCGAGCAGCTCTATACTTACATCGCTAAAGTTGTTTACAAAGTTTAATGGGTTTTGTATCTCGTGTGCTATCCCGGCAGTAAGCTCGCCCAGCGATGCCATTTTCTCTGATTGTATAAGCTGGTTCTGGGTTTGTTTAAGTTCAGATAGTGCCACTTCTGCAACAGATTTCTGAGTCTCAGTTTCCTGTTTTTGCAATTCAAGGTCGGCAAAAGCTTTTTTCTGTATGCGGTTGTTGCGCCAAAGCAACAGCAAAACAATAAGAATTATAAGCACAATGCCTGCCAGTACATACAGTTTAAGGTTGTTTTTGTAGTTAAGGGCAAGTTCACGTGCCTGCTGCTCTTCGGTAAACTTCATGCTGGCAGCATATTCCATGTTGCGGCTGCTAAAAATACTATCTCTTATAATAAGGTTCTTTTCTATATAAGCGTTACTACTGTCGGCATTTATACCTTTATAAATTTGATACAACCCATAGGTGTGATACCGCTGGGTAACATAATCTTCTGATTTTAGTAATTGTTTAGACTGGTCGGCATAGTATACTGTCGAATCGATCATGTTACGGCCTTTGTAGTAACCGGCAAGCTCCATTAATATCTGGGCGCGCAAATAACCCTGCACTTTTACATAGGGCCTTTTAAGTATTTTTTTATAATAATAAGGAGCGTTGCTTTTTCCTCTTACATACATAATTGCCATAGGAGAAAAAGCTTCGTCGCGCTGATGTTCTATACTATACTTAAGCCCTTCATAAAAATAATATTGGGCAGAATCTTTTTGTTTAAGTTCTATATATACGCTATAAATGCTAACATAGACAGAGGCTGCAAAAAAATCGTTTTTTGCCAATAAAGAATATTTTAGGCCCAACTGGAAATATTTTTTTTTCATTTCCAGATTTTGAGGATAACTAACCCCAAGGTTGGCATATACAATGCCTATTGCGTGGTTATTACCAGATTTTTTTGCTATAGCAAGTGCTTTTGTTAACATACTAAGAGCACTGGCTGTGTTGCCATTAATAGCAATATAATAGGCAATTTCGCTCATTATTATAGCTTCAAAAGGCTTATCGCCAGTTTTGTGGCTGTATTTTAGTAGCTTGTCATAATACATTAGTGCCTCTTTTTGAGGAAGGATGCCATTAAAAGAGGTTATCTGGTAGGCAAGGTCAACACGTTTTTCGGTAGTGGCTGCCATATATACACATTGCAACAGGCTGTCCCGGTTAATTTCAGGAAAGTACTTAACCGTGTTTTTTTGAGAAAAACCAAGATTTACCAGGCTATCTATTGCACGCTCATGCTGTGCTGTAACAGTATAGCTTAGCAACATTGCTGCAAGCAGTAGTATATATTTTTTCATAGTTAAGCTATTGGCAATGTAATTTTAAATTCAGACCATTCATTTTCATTACTATCAATCTCAATGCTTCCGTTATGGCCTTTAACCACAATGTCGTAACTTAAAGACAGGCCAAGCCCCGTACCCTCGCCGGTAGGTTTGGTGGTAAAAAAAGGCTGGAGTATTTTATCTTTTATAGCGTCGGGTATACCAGTGCCATTGTCTTTTACAATAATCTCAACGGTATTATCTTTTTGATGTGTTATAATACTTACTGTCGGCTTATAGCTTCCATCTGAAAACTGTGACTGTTTACTCTTTTCCTGCGTTGCATAAAAAGCATTGGTAAACAGGTTAAGTAAAACACGGCCAACATCCTGCGGTACAATGTTTATTTTAGCAAGGCTGTCGCCGAAATTTGTTACCAGTTCGGCATTAAAGCCTTTGTCTTTGGCACGCAGGCCATAATAGGCAAGGCGTAAATATTCATCGGCTAAAACATTAATGTCGGTAGGTTCTTTTTGGCCTGATGACGCCCTGCTGTGCTGCAGCATACCTTTTACAATACCATCTGCCCGGCGGCCATGATGGGCAATTTTTTCGAGGTTTAACTTAATGTCGCCTGCTATTGCAGCAGCTTCTTCGGTATCGCCTTTAGTCATCTCTTCTTGCATCTCATCAAGCAACTCTATACTTACATCGCTAAAGTTGTTTACAAAGTTTAACGGGTTCTGTATCTCGTGTGCTATCCCGGCAGTAAGTTCGCCCAGCGATGCCATTTTTTCTGATTGAATAAGTTGGGTTTGTGTTTGCTTAAGGCTTTCTATAGAGCTTTGCAGCTCTGCAGTGCGTTCAGCTACCTGTATTTCAAGGATTTCATTTTGCTGTTCTGTAAGTTTATTACGTTCTTCTTCGCGTAACAATGCCTGATTGGCATTTTCCTCCATCAATAGCCTAAAGCGTGCAAACATGGCCCAAGATAATACTATTATAGCCCATAGCCCGCCTATAATTCTTAAATAGTCCAGGTTATTAAATATTGATAAAAGAAAGCATGCCAAAAAGGGGATTCCGGCTACAATAAAAATCCTTGCCTGCTTATCTCTTCTTAAAAGCAATTTAATCAGTACTATTATATTACCTATTAAAAACAATAAAATACTGCCTATAGATATTATTTCTGCTACTTCCTGAACGAACAAAGGGCCACGTATTAACGATATCGTGCTGGTAGCCAATAAAAAAATGGGGTACCATAGCAAAAATTTATCCCACAGCGGAAACGTCTTTTTTAATTGAATAAATGCCCTGAAGGTTTGCAATACCATAAATAACAATATTAAGCTTACCATACCATTAAATGATGATACCGCTCTAGGGTTCTCATTAAAAAACATTGATGCTATAATATCTGTTCCGTATGATAATGCGCAAATAAGCAGTGTAACAAAATAGAGCACATAAACCCGTTCCCTGGTTATTATTACAAAAAAGAAATTGAATAATGCTGCAAATAGTATAAAACCGAATAGTGCTGCCTCTAAAAGCATATCTTCATCGTAAGAAACTTTTTTTGTGAGTTCTTTTTCAACTACTTTATTATAATCACCTATTATCGGGGTTGGGATATTTGTCAGTCCAGCTTTGGTTATATAATGGTTATAAACCGTAATTTCTCCCTCTGCCGGTAGTATTACTGGTATTTGTAATAAACGTTTTATACCATCTTTTTGGCTCCAGGGAACATAATAACCGGTTACAAAATGTTTGGTAGTATTACCGTTTGTAACATACATATCACAGCGGCCTGTAATTAGGCTCAGCACTATTTTTTTAGGGGATTTAAGACCATTCTTTAATTTATAGCGTATCCAGATATTAGCCTTGTCTCCTACATCGGCAGTTTTTTCAACGCCGGTTTTAAATTTAGAATTACTTTCTGCCCCGGATGCTACTTTAAAGCTTATACTATCTTTAGTAACCAGGTATTGACAGTTTTCAACAGGCAGATTGTGGTTAGTGTCTAAGTCATTACTTACAATAAAGGGCTCAGGAAAGTTTTTTTGCGCGAAAGCATAACTAACGGTTAATAAGCAAACACAGAGATATAATATTTTTTTCATTTATGGGATTTTAAGATCAGCTAACGGGCAGTGTTATAATAAATTCAGCACCTTCTGCCGGCTGGCTTTCTATATCCAGCGTTCCGCCGTGGGCTTTTACAATAATGTCATAGCTTAACGATAAGCCAAGGCCGGTACCTTCGCCGGTAGGTTTAGTAGTAAAAAAGGGCTGTAGTATTTTATCCTTAATTTCAGGTGGAATACCTATTCCGTTATCTTTAATAATAATTTGTATCACATCCTCTTTTTGCAATGTAGTAACTGTAATTACCGGCTTGTAACCGTTCCCTGATAACTGCGACTGCTTACTCTTTTCCTGTGTAGCATAAAAAGCATTGTTAAAAAGGTTAAGCAGCACGCGGCCTACATCCTGAGATATTATGGTTACTTTAGGCAGGCCTTCACTAAAGTTAGTTATCATCTCGGCATTAAAGCTTTTATCTTTAGCACGCAGGCCATGGTAGGCCAGGCGCAAAAACTCGTCGGCAAGTATATTAATATCTGTTGGCTCTTTTTGTCCCGACGATGAACGGCTGTGCTGCAGCATTCCCTTAACAATGTTATCGGCACGGCGGCCGTGATGCGCAATTTTTTCAAGGTTTTGTATTACGTCATCTGCAATGGCGTTTACTTCTGTAAGGTCGCCATTATCTACCTCTTCTTTAAGTTCCTGTAACAGCTCTACACTTACGTCGCTAAAATTGTTTACAAAGTTTAACGGGTTCTGAATTTCATGGGCAATACCTGCTGTAAGCTCTCCCAACGACGCCATTTTTTCTGATTGTATAAGCTGCGCCTGGGTTTGTTTAAGGTTCTCTAACGAGTGTTGCAGCTCTGCCGTACGCTCTGCTACCTGCTGTTCCAGTAATTCATTTTGCTGTGCTATAAGGCGGTTGCGTTCTTCTTCTTTTTCCAGGGCGGCGCGGGCATTCTCTATTTGCAGCGATTTAAAACGGGCAAACATTCCCCAGGATAAAACAAGGATTGTCCACATGCCACATGCTGCAAATATCCAGTCCCACTCTATAATTGCAGCAATTATGGGACTTAGTAAAAATGGCATTGCGGCAATAACAAAAAGACGGGCTTCCTTATCTTTTTTGCGAAGCAATGAAATGATCATTACTATGGCGGCTATAAAAAAGACGAAAAATCCTAAAGCAGTTATAATACCTATTACAATTAAAGGAATAGGCCAGTTGTTAATAAAAAGTATAAACTCTGCAAAACCCGTAACTCCAACAAAAACAGAGAAATAAATTAAAAACTTATCCCAACCCGGAAAATGTATCTTTATCCTGAAAAAGTAGCGTAACGTATGTATAAACGTAATTATAAAAAAGATAATTGTAGCGGCCAGGAAGGCAGAATAACCCATCCTGTACTCGCCAAACAGCAAAGACGATAAAACATTTTCGGCAATTAACAGTGCCGAGAAAAACAAAAGGAATGCAAAGACAAGATATACCTTTTCGCGGTTAACGTAATAAAAGAACAGATTGAATATTAATGCAAAAATGATAAAGCCAAAAAAACCGAAAGACAAAACATCATCTTTAGCATAGTTGGGTGCACTTAAGTAATAACGGTCTACAACTTTAAGATAATTACCTATTTTGGGGCCAACGCCGTTTATAAAAGTTACGTCGCCTAAATTTGCATATATTTTTATTTCTTCTCCTGCTGCAAGAGTATATTTTATATCGTCAATACTTTTTATTCCGCTACGTTTGCTCCAGGGCACCATGTAACCGGTTACAAAGTGTTCCCATTTATTTTTGCGGTTAATATAAACATCTTCTCTTTCATTATAAACAGAAATGGTAAAGATCAATGGCTCTTTTGCTGCATTTTTAATCCTGAACCGCACCCATATATGTGCTTTTTCTTTAATGTTAGATATCTTGTTTGTTTGTTCCTTAAACCGTTTAGAATATTCAGGCTTTATAACATTGTTAAAGGCAACACTATCTTCGCCGGTATTTATATATTGCCAGTTTCTGTTAGGGAGGTGGGTATATATATTTGCATTATTATCCATAACAAATGCTTCCGGCCATTCGTTCTGAGCAAATACAGGTACTGTAAGAAATAATAAGAAACAAAGTAAAATTCTTTTCATTTGCTTGATGTTTTATAAATTTTAAACAGGAAGGCTTATGGTAAATTCGGCTCCTTCGCCTTCGTTACCTATAATTTCTATAGTGCCGCCGTGTGCCTTTACAACAATATCATAACTAAGCGAAAGGCCAAGCCCGGTACCTGCACCTGTGGGCTTGGTTGTAAAAAATGGCTGTAGTATTTTATCTTTAATAGCATTTGGGATACCGTTGCCGTTATCTTTTATGGCAATCATAATGGCATTATCTTTTTGCCATGTAGTAACTTTTATTACGGGTTTGTAACTGCTAATTGTAAACTGCGACTGTTTACTTTTTTCCTGTGTGGCATAAAAAGCATTGTTAAAAAGATTGAGCAGTACTCGCCCAATATCCTGAGGTATTACAGGTATTTTAGGCAGGCTTTCGCTGAAGTTTGTTACTAAATCGGCATTAAATGTTTTGTCCTTTGCACGCAGGCCATGATAGGCGAGTCGCAAAAATTCATCTGTAAGTTCATTAATATCAGTAAGTTCTTTTTGCCCTGTAGACGACTGGCTGTGCTGGAGCATGCCTTTTACAATACCATCGGCACGACGGCCGTGATGGGCAATTTTTTCGAGGTTTTGTTTTATATCAACAGCTATAGCATTGGCTTCTTCTATGTCGCCTTTATCTATTTCTTCCTGCATCTCTTCCAGCAATTCTATACTCACATCGCTAAAGTTGTTTACAAAGTTTAGCGGGTTTTGTATTTCGTGGGCAATACCTGCGGTAAGTTCGCCCAGTGATGCCATTTTTTCGCTCTGTATAAGTTGCGACTGTGTAGACTTTAAATTAGTAAGAGTACTTTCTAACTTTTTATTAATGCGTTTATTTTGCCTGTTGTTACGGTAAAGAATGAACACTATAATAAGAAATATACAAATACCGGCTATAAGTACATACTGCCTTTGGCTGTTTTGCAGGGCAATCCTTTTTGCAGTAGCTTCCCGCTGACGCTCCTGCTCGTTTAAAACAATTTTTTGCAGTTCCCTAAAACGTTCAGCACCCATAAGGCTATCTTTCTCGGCCATAGCAACAGAAAGATATTGGTGAGCATTGTTATATTCGCCCTTGTTTTTATACAAGTCGCTAAGCAGGAGGGAAGCGTCATACAAACCTTTCCTAAAAGAAACAGCCCTGCCGGATTGCATTGCATTACGGGCATATTTCATGGCAGAGTCCGGTACTTTAAGCTCATTATATAACTTTGCGAGGAACAGGTTATTCATGGTAAGGTTTCTTATATCGTTATCAATATTAGCCTCAGCTATGCCTCTTTTGTAAAAGTTCATAGCCTTGTTTGTATCGCCATTTAGTTTATAGGCATTCCCCATCCTGAACATTATTTCGGGAATCGTAAAATCATACCTGTTTTGCGGGTTTTTAATGTGTGCGTTATATACTAAGGTTTGATAGTACAAAGTAGAATCGGGTACTTTTAGCAGGTCATATATATTACCTATGTTAGAAACTTCATTGTAATACATGCCAGTGTTGCCAACAGCTTTAAACAGGTTTTTAGACTGTACATAATAGTCGTTTGCTTTTGTGTAATCGCCTAATTCCATGTAGGTATTGCCTATCCTGTTAAGCGCTATAGCCATAATGCTCTCGTCATTTAAATCTTTGCCTATGCGGTATGCCTCAAACTGAGATTGTAACGACTCCGGCAACCTCCCTGCTTCTAATTCTGTTGCACCTCTCAACGATAAAAGATAAGCCTTTTTTTGTACAGCAAACGTTGCATATTGGTTGGGCAATTTGTCATTCATCTTTAGGGCACGGTTTAAATAAACCATAGAAGAATCTATATTGCTAAACCTGTAACTACCGCCCAGCTGCCCGGCAATATTTATTTTTGTAGTGTCATGAGCCGCTTTTGCAAACTGTCGCTTTAGTTCGCTTTCTTTTTTAGGAGATATTTGTGCAAATACATATAAGGGTAACGTTATTAGGAATATAAGTAAGCTTTTTTTCATAGAGATTGTGAAGTAGGTAAGGACTTCAAAAAATATCATTGTTTATCTTAATTTTAACATAGCTAATATAATGGTAATCTGTCATTATAATACTATTCACTACACATTTTGCAACTTTATTACTAAGTTTTTATTTATAATACTGATTGATAAATGCCGTAAAAACAAAAAATGCCCAACACATGTAGTGTTAAGCATTAGCAAAAAACAATTTATGAATAAGTAATTGAAGAATCAGGTTGGGGGAATCAGAATAGCTCTTCACATTTAAAACCGGCATTGTGCAATGCAGCCACTATACTGTTATTTACATTTTTAGAACTGTCTATCCTTAAAATTTTATCGCAATCATCAAGGTCAAAATTCCATTTTTCATTATGCAGCAAAGCATCAAGTAGCGGCTTTACCTTTTTAATTTTAACCTTAGATGTTATGTTCGTTTTATAAATTGATACCGGCATTGCATATTATATTTAAGTTTAACACCTTAAAAAGGATTGTAAGAAATCCCGATATTAAAATACCATTGCGGATCCTGCTTACTTTCAAGTACATATTTACTTGTTTTTTCGCCCCTCTCTGTTATACGCGTTGTAATAACGTTGGTAAGCCCCCCTTTAAAAGTGCCAATAAGATTTTTGCCAAGCCAGTATTCGTAGGTAAGGCCGGAGCGTAGTTCCAGTTGGTTTAATTCATAAGTTCCATTAAGCAGGCCGGTATTTAGCCTTAAATAAAAATTCTCGCTGTTAAGTTCTGTACCAACAGATAGCTGACCTTTTTCCAGCAGTTTACGTTTAAGCAGTAAACGCTGTGGCATTATAAAATCTAATGTCCAGGGAGAGTTTTTAAAATTATGCTCATAAGTAAATATAGGCACAAAAGGCAGTATAGAGGATGGGTCTAACATGGCAAGCGCACCCGCAGTAATGGTTGTCCTGTCGTTCTTTTTTAATACGAGCGTAGCCGATGCAAGCCCTTTAACCCGCTGAAAAGCATACTGGTTAGCATCTACCGTACCCGAAACATTATAGATTACAGGTTTTTTAAACAATGTAGAAAAATAAGTGGCACTAACGGCACCGGCAAAATAATGAAACTCCTGCGTGGGCCTGTTATAGTTAGTCTGGGAAGGAATATCATACACATTATCAAACTCAAAAACTTCATACTTATATCGTAGTGACCCTGTAATAAAAAATCGGTTAGTTTTATATACCGGTATGTTTGCCGAAACCCTAAAACGGTAATGGTTGTTTACACGGGCTTTTTCCTTCTCATTACCAAAGGCTTTTGTGGTATAATCTGCCGGGCCCAGCTGGTTGTACTGCACATCAAACACACGTGTGGTAGGGAATTTTGATGTAATTACCTTTCCCGTTTCTTTAGGTATAGAATCGTTTTGCGCAGCAGCCGGCAATATTGTAATTAGCGGCAATAGGATTAATAACCTGATTTTCATTTTCTGACTGATGATTGATTTTAATGTATAGCTATATAATTGTGGTAAAAGTAGTACGTTATTACCTGTGTAAATGTTTTAATTATACAGCCGCCACATCATTTATACCAATGGCGTTTGTATAAATATACTGTTGTAAAAGCTTGTAGTTTAAATTATAGGCTAATTTTGTAATTATGAATATCCTGAAAATTTATCAAAATTTCTTCCTGAGAAACGTTATACTCATTATTGTTTTCCTAAGTGTAATTTTTAGCTGTGTTTACAATGATTTTTATTCGCAGATACATAAGGTTCACATTGGCTGGTTTAAGCTATTATTTACAATATGCATTGGTATTTTTCCTTTTTATATAGCTATAATTTTTAGTAACATGGTACTTATAAAGGAGTTGTTCTTAAAAAAAAAGTATGCCTCTTTCATTGTAATGTTTATACTATTCTGGTGCTCGTTTTATTTTATTGTTTGCTACTATTTTGATTATTTTGATCTCGGAAAATTCACTGCACTAAAGTTGGTAACGGTTGCAAGCAACGGTACGGGAATTTACTTTATCCATCTCTGGATTTTGAGGAATATTTCTAAAGGGCAAAAAGATATTCTGAATTTTGAGGCAGAGCTTTCTTTTTTAAAACAGCAGCTTAATCCTCATTTTTTGCTTAATGCTATGAACAACCTTTATGGCGAATCGTTATCGGAACCGGAAAATGTGCCGGACAGGATATTAAACCTTGCCGATATGCTCCGCTATCAGATTGAGGCAACCAAGAAAAACCTCGTACCTCTTAATGAAGAAGTAAATTTTATTAAACGCTACGTAGAATACTATACATTTAGAAATGAAAAACTTGAAGTTAATCAAAGTTTTGAAGGAGCGATAGATGCTATAGAGATACCGCCATTGTTCTTTTTACCACTGGTAGAAAATGCCGTGAAATTCTCGGGTGAAGTGCCGTTACCAATAATTAAGATGCACCTAAATATAAATAAAAGAAAGTTGTCTTTTTCGTTACAAAATAATTTTTTGGTAAGCGGCTCCCGCCTTACAGGTACGGGCATAGGTATAGAAAATTTAAAACGAAGGCTCGAGGTGTATGGTTTAAAGCACGAGCTTATAGCCACAAAACAGGATAATATGTATACTATAAAACTAAATATATGGGAACTACCTACCGCTGCCTTATAGTAGACGACGAAACACCTGCACACAAGGCACTCATATCGCATATTTCTAAATTTGATGATTTAGAGCATTCCGGTAGTGCTTACAGTGGGGCAGAAGCCCTTAAGATGCTGAATGAAAACAAATATGATATTATTTTTCTCGATATAAACATGCCCGTGCTTAATGGTGTTGAGGTTATGGAACTTCAGCCTAAGAGGCCGTTAACGATTGTTACAACCGCTTATTCTGATTTTGCACTATCGGCTTATACTAATGATGCTATAGATTATTTACTAAAACCTATTTCTTTAGAAAAGTTTAGCAAAGCAATAGAAAAAGCCAAGGCATATTATATAGGTTATGCTTTAGAAAAGCAAAATGCAACCGAAGAAAAATTTATAAGTTACAGGTCTGACGGTGAAGTAGTAAAAATAAGGGTAAACGATATAATTTATGTAGAGAGTATGGGTAACTACATGAAGTTGTTTTGCCATAAACTAAAATCGCCGCACATAGTTTATGGGTCCCTTTTAGGTATAGCACAGGATATTGCAAGCCCCGATTTTGTACAGGTACACCGTTCTTTTATAGTTAATAAGGCGTGTATTAGTATAATAGAGCAGGAAAATATAACGCTTACAAATGCTATAAAACTTCCTGTAGGCAGAAAGTATAAAATATTGCTGTCTAATTTAAAGTAATATTATCTTTACGGCTTGGGATTGTTTTATAAATACTAAGTAATTGGAACAAAAAAATGTGGTGTTTTGTCTATTAGAGATTTCTCCCTATTAGCGCACAGAAGAAATCTCAGAACTATTATGACATAAAATTGTTTACATTGCTTATACTTCTCGGTTAAATAGTACTTAATGAAAAAAATGAACAATAAACTCCTGTTAGCTTCAGTAATTCTACTCGCTGGATTTCTGCATGTTGGCTGTTCTTCAGCAAAAATGGGCAGTGCTGCCAGCAATACTACGGTATTAAATAACAACTGGAAATTTTCTAATACCGTTAACGGCGATGCCTACAGCAACAATTTTAATGATGATGCTTGGCAAACAGTTACAGTGCCACATGACTGGGCTATTTATGGGCCATTTGATAAAAAATGGGACATGCAAAAAGTAGCTATTGTACAAAATGGCGAAACTGAGGCATCTGAAAAGACGGGGCGTACAGGTGCCTTGCCACACATAGGTACCGGCTGGTACCGCAATACATTTACCTTACCACAGTTTAAAGTAGGCAAAAAAGCACTATTGGTTTTTGATGGCGCCATGAGCGAACCGCAGGTGTACCTTAATGGTAAAAAAATAGGGCAGTGGGGTTATGGCTACAGCTACTTTTACATAGATATTACTAACGATATTATTGCCGGTAAGGAGAATATACTGGCGGTAAAACTTACTAATAAAGAATATTCGTCACGCTGGTATCCCGGTGCGGGGCTATATAGAAATGTGAGTATTGTTGTTAAAGAGCCTGAAAGTTTTGAGCAGTGGGGTACTTATATAACCACTCCCGTTATTACTAAAAGTGCGGCTACCATAAATATTAAAGCTAAAGCTACAGGTAATACTATTTATATGGTTACTACCATTAAAGATGCTAAGGGAAAAGTTGTTGCAACTGGTACTACTAAAGATTTTGCAACTAAAGGCTTTGAGCAGAACATTACGGTAGCCAACCCTAATTTATGGAGTCCTGAAACACCTTACCTGTATACTGCAACCACGCAGTTATTTGCAGACAGCACTTTAAAAGATGAAGAGATAACGAAATTTGGTATTCGCGAAATAAAATATGAAGCTAACAAAGGCTTTAGCCTTAATGGTAAAATAACAAAATTTAAAGGCGTTTGCCTGCACCACGATCTTGGGCCACTGGGTACTGCGGTAAATAAAGCCGCAATGCGCCGCCAACTTACCATACTAAAAGACCTGGGGTGTAATGCCATACGCAGTTCGCATAACATGCCGTCGTTTGAGCAGCTTGAACTGGCAGATGAAATGGGCTTTATGTTTCTTGCAGAAAGTTTTGACGAGTGGGTTAAGCCCAAAGTAGAAAATGGCTACCACCGCTTTTTTGATGAATACGCCGAGAAGGATCTTGTAAATCTTATAAGGGCAACGCGTAACCACCCATGTATTGTTATGTGGAGCAGCGGTAATGAAGTGCCCGACCAGTATGGAGCCGAAGGTATTGTGCGTGCAAAGTTTTTACAGGATATTTTTCATCGTGAAGACCCTACGCGACCCGTTACAGTGGGTATGGATCAGGTTAAACAAACTATGCAGTCCGGTTTTGGTTCTGTGCTCGATATTCCCGGGCTAAACTACCGTGTGCACCTTTATGAAGAGGCTTACAAATCGTTTCCGCAGGGTTTTATTTTAGGTTCAGAAACGGCATCTACAGTAAGTTCCCGTGGTATTTATAAATTTCCTGTAGTACAGGCCAAAGAAAAGCAATATGATGATTTGCAATGTTCATCTTACGACCTTGAAGCATGCAGCTGGAGCAATGTGCCCGATGAAGATTTTGTGTTACAGGATGATAAACCATGGGTTATAGGCGAGTTTGTATGGACAGGATTTGACTATCTGGGCGAACCAACACCTTATGACGAGAAATGGCCATCGCGCAGTTCCTATTTTGGTATGGCAGATTTAGCGGGTATTCCTAAAGACAGATTTTACCTGTACAGGAGCCGTTGGAATAAAGAAGCCGAAACATTGCATATATTACCACACTGGAACTGGGAAGGCCGCGAAGGGCAAACTACACCGGTGTTTGTATATACTAATTATGATAGTGCAGAGCTGTTTGTAAATGGTAAAAGCATGGGTATACAAAAGAAAAGCAATGCATCGCCACAAAACAGGTACCGCCTAATGTGGATGGACGTAAAATATGAACCGGGAACGCTTAAAGTTGTTGCCTTAGATAAAAACGGTAAGGCAGTTGCGCAGGAAGAAGTAAAAACTGCGGGAGCTCCCTATAAAATTGTTTTAAACCCGGACAGGGAAACCATTACTGCCGATGGGGAAGATATATCTTTTATAACTGTATCTGTAGTAGATAAAAATGGGTTGCCCTGCCCAACAGCTACTAACCAGCTCGATTTTACAGTTACGGGTGCAGGTACTTACAGGGCTGCTTGTAATGGCGATGCAACATCGCTCGAAATTTTCCATGAGCCCACTATGAAACTGTTTAGCGGTAAACTGGTAGTGCTTGTAAAAGCCACCGATAAACCGGGTGATATAAAACTGGAAGTAAAAGGCGATGGTTTGCAAAGTGGTGTGGTTAATTTAAAGTCTAAAAGCTAAATGTAGTAAACATAACAAAAAATACCGGAGCGTCTTCCTGTGTTTTTGTTTCATCATATCTTGTCCGTACTAAAACGGTAATTGTAACTTTACACTAAGGCGACCACCATCAGATGAACTAAAGTAAGCAATATTAGCGGTGGTAAGACCTGCAATATTAAATTAAAAACCACCACCCGGAGACGTATGCCATTTTGATGATGTGTCGTTATCTACCCAAACGCGCCCGTAATCAAAGCCTGCATAGCATCCAAAAGTAATAGGGATAACACCATTAGCAAGTTTACCAAAATCGACCCTTAAACAGAGTTGTGTTAAAAAGATGTTTTACCACTAAAGCGTTCTCTCCTGAAACCCCTTAAACCATCGCCATCGCCTATAGTAGCTGCCTGGTAAAACTCGAAACTATTATTAAATATATGTTTAGCTTTTAGCTTGGTGGCATATACAAAAATACCCTGTTTGTCTATATTTGTTGTAAGCCTGACTTCGGGCACTATATAAGCAAAACCCTTACCTATAGATTGTAAAAATAAATTTAATGCATTGAACTCATATAAAAAAATCGCGCACCAAATTTCAGGTCGTATAAAATACTTTTTACTACATTACACTTAAATTTAATAAAGTTAAAAAAGGCAGCGCATGTTAAAAGTATCTTAATCAAAAGTTATATAGTCACAAAGTTCTGGCAGATAAGGATTTAATTGTAGAAATTTGAAACAGGATTAAGCTAAACGTCTAACTCTTAAGCAACCCCAACTATGAAGCTATTATACTTTTTCTTATCTGTTATGAGTCTTATACTTACCGGATACCTGATCATGAATAATTTTAGATTCGATCATTCAGGCTTTAGCAGTTTTCTTATTAATGGCCTGTTTATATTATTGCCGTGCTCGTTAATTATTGCAGGATTGGTTGCGTTATTTTCCCACAGAAAAAAATTACAGGATAAAGATATGATGACAATACGTCAATACTATAATTACAGAAGTGCCCGCTAAACTTTTAGATATTTTACAGAAACATCCTGCATTAGCGGGATGTTTTGTTTTATAAAATTTGCTATTGATATCCTGGCATGTAATTTCAAAAACTTTATCGTGAGTAGTGATAGTTTATAAAATTAATGTGAGCCTGATGATCTTAATTATTAACAAATTAGTTAAAACAAATAATGCCCCGTTTTCACAAGGCATTAAATTATGATACATAACATTTATTTAGTTATTAACCAGATCAGTCTGGTTCCTGAAAACTAACTGTCCATCAAAATTATCTATAAGTATAATACTATCAGTACTTACCTTACCGGATAGTATTTGTTTAGACAGCTCGTTCATAATCTCTTTTTGTATAACACGTTTTACCGGGCGTGCGCCATAATCAGGGTCATAACCTTTTTTAGCAAGGTAGTCAATTGCTTCCGGTGTGGCATCCAGCGTAATGTTTTGCTGTGCCAGCAGTTTTGTAACGCTTTTAATCTGTAAGCTTACAATTTCCCTTATGTTATCGGCACTAAGCGGGGTAAACATTACAATATCATCTATGCGGTTTATAAACTCGGGGCGTACCGTTTGTTTTAACAATCCGAGCACTTCAACCTTAGCAGCCTCAATGGCAGCTTCCACATTGCCTTTCAGGTTTTCAAATTTCTCCTGAATTATAGCGCTGCCCATATTGCTGGTCATGATAATAATGGTGTTCTTAAAATCGGCAACCCGCCCTTTATTATCGGTAAGTCGGCCTTCATCAAGCACCTGTAATAAGATATTAAAAGTGTCAGGATGGGCTTTCTCAATCTCGTCAAGAAGCACTACGCTATATGGTTTTCTCCTCACTGCTTCGGTAAGCTGTCCACCTTCATCATAGCCTACATATCCCGGAGGAGCACCCACTAAACGGCTCACGCTGTGGCGTTCCTGGTACTCGCTCATGTCTATACGGGTCATGGCATTTTCATCATCAAACAGGTAGGAGGCAAGTGCTTTAGCTAACTCAGTTTTACCAACACCTGTTGTACCAAGAAACAGGAATGATCCTATAGGTTTCTTTTGGTCCTGTAATCCGGCACGGCTTCTCCTTACGGCATCGCTAACAGCCTCAATAGCTTCTTCCTGGCCTACCACACGTTTGTGCAGTTCTGCCTCAAGGTTAAGCAGTTTTTCGCGTTCGCCCTGCAGCATTTTAGTAACCGGGATGCCCGTCCATTTTGCTACAACTTCGGCAATATCTTCCCTGGTTACTTCTTCTTTAATAAGGTTTTTGCCATTTTGGTTTTCATGCAGCTGTGTTTGCATTTCGTCCAGTTTTTCCTGTGCCTGTTTTATTTTTCCGTAGCGCAGTTCGGCAACCTTACCATAGTCGCCATCACGTTCGGCACGCTCAGCTTCCAGTTTAAAGTTCTCAATTTCACTTTTTGTAGCCTGAATCCCGTCTACAACATCTTTCTCACTTTTCCAGCGGGCATAAATCTCATTACGTTCTTCCTTCTGGTTGGCAAGCTCAAGGCCTAACGATTTCAGTTTACTTTCGTCATTCTCGCGCTTAATGGCCTCAATCTCAATTTCCAGCTGCATTATCCTTCTGTCAAGCACATCAAGCTCCTCAGGTTTAGAGTTTATCTCCATCCTTATTTTAGAGGCAGCCTCATCCATAAGGTCAATGGCTTTATCCGGCAGGAAGCGGTTTGTAATATAGCGTTGTGACAGTTCTACTGCAGCTATAATAGCCTCATCTTTAATACGTACCTGGTGGTGTGTTTCATATTTTTCTTTAATACCACGAAGTATTGATATTGCGCTTTCGGTATCCGGTTCGTCTACCATAACGCGCTGAAAACGACGTTCTAACGCTTTGTCCTTTTCAAAATATTTCTGGTATTCATCAAGTGTGGTTGCACCTATTGCGCGCAGCTCTCCACGGGCAAGTGCCGGCTTAAGTATATTGGCAGCATCCATGGCACCATCGCCACCACCTGCACCCACAAGGGTATGTATTTCGTCTATAAAGAGTACAATATCACCATCGGCAGAGGTAACTTCTTTCACAACCGATTTTAACCGTTCTTCAAACTCTCCTTTATATTTAGCACCTGCAATGAGCGCACCCATATCCAGCGAGTATACCACTTTATTCTTAAGGTTCTCCGGTACATCGCCCTGAATGATACGGTGTGCCAAACCTTCGGCTATGGCAGTTTTACCTACACCGGGTTCACCCACAAGCATTGGGTTATTTTTAGTACGGCGGCTTAGTATTTGCAATACACGTCGAATTTCTTCGTCACGGCCTATAACAGGGTCGAGCTTACCATCATTAGCCAGCTGGTTAAGGTTCTTGGCAAATTTGTTGAGGGCATTGTAGTTTTCCTCGGCACTGGCAGATGTTACTCTTTCGCCTTTGCGCATTTCATCTATAGCTGCGCGAAGGCCTTTCTCTGTAACGCCCTGGTCTTTTAATATTTGTGCAACCCTGCTGCGCGATGCTAAAATGGCAAGTAACAAATGCTCTATAGAAACAAACTCGTCGTTCATTTTTCGGGCAATGTTAGATGCTTCGGTTAGGGCCGTATTGGCATCACGGCTTATACCCATTTCTCCACCTGTAACTTTTGAAAAACTTTGCAGGGTGCTATCCAGTATCTGGCTAAATAACGGCAGGTTTACATTGAGTTTTTTAAGAAGGAACGGGGTTACGTTCTCATCAACCTCAAGTATACCTTTAACAATGTGTTCGTTTTCAATTTGCTGATGCCCAAGTTCCTGGGCTATTTGTTGTGCCCTTTGTATGGCCTCCTGAGATTTTATAGTAAAATTGGCTAAGTTCATAATCTAAAATGTTTAAATTTGATAAGTACAATTCAATTTTTAATCCAATAAGTAAAATCCGACAAATTGTCTTTTTCATTACGGTTTTAAAGTAATTAAGCGACAAATTGTCTTAAAAATATATAATTATGGGTGTTTTCGGTAAAATATTCGGTAATTCTGACAGTAAAGATACGCCTGAATCTGGTTTTCAATGGGGTAATTTAACAGAACTTAAACAACTTGATAACATAGTTTTAGAGTCTGAAGAGGTACCTGTTATAATTTTTAAACACAGCACACGTTGCCCTGTTAGCCGCATGGCATTAAAGAACTTTGAAAATGAATACAATATTGAAGAGGGGAGTGCAAAACCTTACTTTCTTGACCTTATTGCACACCGTGATATAAGTAACGAAATTGCATCCCGTTTTAAGGTTACACACCAGTCACCACAGGTAATTGTTATAAAAAATGGCCAGGAAATATATAATACATCACATGATGATATTGATGCCGGTATTGTAAAATCTAAGTTATAAAATTTATTCCTTTATGAATAAGTAGTAATATGCAGGGTTACAAAGCAGGATTATATTTATAATGTCAAGGGTTAATTTTATGATAATTGTATATTTTACTTTCTTTATCGCTTTTCTCTCTTTTTCCAACCTGCCGATCACTGCAATATCATCCGATGATATTTCCGGTTATCCTTATTAATCCTTTCGTTAAATAGGGACGTTGCACGACCGGTTGTCATTTGTTGAGTAATAGCGTATGCTTCCGCCTTTTTGACTAACTGGTAGCCGAACATCTCTTTTACCACAGGAATCAGTCCTTTGTTGGCAAAGGTTACTTACTGCAGAATGTATTGTAGGCCATGTGCGTATTGAGCTTAAAGAAAACCTGCTCAGGTTCGCGATCTCTTTAAGGTATTCATTCATTTTCCGGTTGGAGGATATTTGCAGTACCCTATCACATTCCATGCACAATGGATGGTCTTTATATTTTTAATAATAGCCAGTGCCTGGAGAGTAGGAGAATCGGTTTTCTGCCCTGCGGTCATAATCCAGTATTCACTATCAATGCCTTTTAATAAAAACACCCAACCAAAAACTGCTCTCTAACATAATTCAACATTTTAAATTAATAAAGGTAGAATTACAGGGTCTTTAAATCAAGTCGCTAACCTGCTTTACATATTGGTATACAGGTGTTTATATGGTGTTTTGTGGCAAAAAAAATTATAGTGAAATTTTGCCACGATTTTGCCACAATAATTTTGGGCTTCGTTATAAATTTTGGTGGGGTGCTTAAAAACAGAAAACCCTGCAAATTCAAGGATTTGCAGGGTTTCTCACGCTTTTTTAGGGTTTTTTAAAAATTTGGAAAATATAGAAACGAACCCAAGTCTGGAGATTATGTTTACAATATCGATTTTAATAGGTATTCATACCCCTTTCTAGTTTTAAAACTAATAGTATAACCTATAGCTGATTTTACGCTTTTTAAATGCAGTGACTTAATTTCAAAAGGCTCGTTTGCTCTTATGGTACAATCATTTCCATTTTTAGAAACAATTTTGGCTGATGAAAGCTTGCCTTCATCCCAGCTAATATCTACAATGAAATTGCCTCTTGCCACAATACCTTTAATAGTGCCATTGGCCCAGACATTAGGTAAAGCAGGCAGTAGTTGTATTTCTTCATTTTGGCTTTGCATAAGCATTTCTATAACGCCGGCGGTACCTGCAAAGTTACCATCTATTTGAAATGGGGGGTGCGCATCAAAAAGATTAGCGTATACACCACCACCGCTGTTATAATGAGGGTCGCTTTCTTTAGTAAGGCGCAACTGGTTCCTAAATAACTTATAGGCATGGTTGCCATCTAAAAGGCGTGCCCACATATTTACTTTCCAAGCCAGGCTCCAGCCGGTGCCACCATCGCCGCGCAGTTCTAACGTTTTTTTGGCAGCATTGGCAAGATCGGGTGTTTTTAATGGCGATATTAAGTTTGTAGGGTGCAATGCATATAGGTGAGACATATGCCTATGGTGTGGGTCTTCTTCTTCAAAATCTTTGTACCACTCTAACAACTGGCCTTTACTGCCAATTTTAAATGGGAATAATTTTTGGTTAGCAGTTATAATAGTGTCTCTAAAATCCTCATCGGTATTTAAGATGGTTGACGCTGCTGTAATGTTAGCAAATAAATCTTTAATAATACCCATATCCATAGTACTTGCCACTGTTACGGCTCCTTTCTTTTTACCATCGTAATAATACCTGTTTTCTGGCGAGGTAGATGGCATTGTAACTAAATAGCCGTCTTTATCTTTTTGTAGCCAGTCTAAAGTAAACTCTGCGGCACCCTTCATAATAGGATAGGCTTCTTTAAGGTATTTCTTATCGCCGGTAAACTGATAATGTTCCCATAAATGCCTGCTTAGCCAGTTGGCTCCCATATACCAGTTTGCCCACATAGGGTCGCCTTTACCAAGGTCGCCCACTGGATTGCTTAAAGCCCAGATATCAGAGTTATGGTGTACTACCCAACCGTGTGCATGGTAAAAGCTTTGTGCTGTTTCTGCACCGGTAACTGAAAGGTTCTTTATAAGATCATTTAACGGAGAGAACAACTCCGAAAGGTTTGCCGTTTCTACAGGCCAGTAATTCATTTGAAGGTTAATATTAGTTGTATAGTTGCTGCTCCAGGGCGCGCGCAATTCCTTATTCCAAATTCCCTGTAAATTAGCAGGTGCGCCTTTAGTGCGTGATGAAGATATTAGTAAATACCGCCCGTATTGAAAAAATAGTGCTTCAAGGTTTGCATCTTTTGCACCGGTAGCATAGTCTTCAAGCCGTTTATCTGTAGGTTGATTGCTCTTATTAGTTTCGCTGTTATTAAGGTTTAAAGAAACGCGATTAAAAAAGTGGTGAAAATCTTCCAGATGCTCTTTAAGTAATCGGTCATACTTTTTGCCATCAGCTTTTGCAAGATACTCTTCTGCCAGTTTTTTTTCATCTTTACCTTCGCTGTCCGGGCATTTATCAAAACCATTAAAGCTTGTAGCTGCCGATAGTACAAGTACAACTTCGGTAGCATTTTTAATATCTATACTATTATCGCTATTGGTAGTAAGTGTACCACTTTTAATAATGGGTTTTACAATTAATGCAAAACGCATGCCGCCGCAACCACCATCTTTATAAACCACGGCTTCCTTATTATAATTAATATAACTGGGATCTGTATTAGCGGGGGCTTTGCCATTTAAAAACAAGGCTTGTTGTTTTATAGAACTTTTATATTGTAGTTGACTATTGGCATTAACTGTAATCGAAAGTTTATTGGGCTCGCTGGCTGTAAGCCTCACAATAATACATTGCCCCGGTGCCGATGCAAAAACTTCGCGTTTGTAAGATATTCCATCAGCGGTAAAAGTTGTTGTGGCTACACCATCTTGTATATTTAGATCTCTGTAATAAGCAGATGGTTTAGCATTACCCAAATCTTGCTTTAATAACAGGTCGCCTAATGGCAGGTAACTTTGGCTGTAAACGCCCTGCATTTTTTTTGTTAGCTCATAAGCTTTTTCATAATCGCCATTAATTAAAGCTTCCCTTGTAGGCGCTAAATTTTCGAAAGCTGTAGGGTTTATGTTTTTTAATACCGGCCCACCACTCCATAATGTAGCTTCGTTAAGTTGTATAAGTTCTTCATTAACCCGGCCAAAAACCATAGCTCCAAGCCGCCCATTACCAATAGGCAATGCCTCCGTCCATACGGTTGCAGGCTGGTTATAATGAAGTTTTAATTCTTGTTGTGAATAAGCACTTGTTGCAAATAATAATAGTAAAAAAGCTTTGTGTATTTTTATCATCTTGTGTGTAATAGGCAATTGAATAGTAAAGGCATGTAATTTGAATAACAACATCAGGCCTTAATAGATCCTGACTATTACAAATTACTGAATTCAAAAATATAGTAATCAGTTAAAAAAAAATTGAGGCGTATTATCAATTGGTTGTGAAAAATTATTAATTATACGATTTTTGATATTTTAAAGGAGTTTGTCCAGTAATTTCTTTAAAACATTGATGAAAGCTCGAAAAGTTTAAAAAACCACTTTCAAAGCAAATTTCCTTAACTGTCATTCTTTTCTCGATAAGCATTTTGCAGGCATTTCCTATTCTTATTTCATTTACAAATTCAGAATATGTTTTGCCTGTTCTCAATTTAAAAAATTTACAAAATGAGGTACGGCTCATTTTTGCCTCATTAGCAATTTTATCAAGGCTAATTTTTTGACTATAATTTTTAAGGGTGTAATTATAAATTGCCTGCATTCGGTCTCTTTCAGATTCCTGAAAATTTGCCCTAAAACCTAATGAGACCAATATCTGCGCCTTCATGCACTTACTGATTTCTAAAAGTACCTCAATTAGGTTTATTATTTTTTTGGGACCTTGCGACTCTATTACCTGTATGATTGATTTTGTAAGGCAATTATCAAAATTATCTTCTATTTGTATACCCCTTTTAGATTTTTCTATGACCCTGCTAATTTCCAGGTTTTCCGGCAGGTATAAAAAGTCTTTTCCCCAAAAGTTCTTATTAAAATGCACTACATACACCTCAATTTCCGATTCCTTGTCCCGTTCGCTAAACTGCCAGTAATGCGGTAAATTGCTACCCACAAGTACAACATCACCACTTTTAAAATTTCTTATATTATCGCCAACAAATTGCGTACCAGATCCCTTTTTAAAGTATATGAGTTCAATTTCTTCATGGTAATGCCACCAACTATTTATATCGGGCAAAATTTCTCTTTTTGCTGTGAATGACCTGGTAGAGTTTGGGGAAATAGTAAGATGATGTGGTTTCAACGATAACGATATTTTAAGCTAATTTAAGCATAAAATATGCATTTGATATTTTTGGGATAATAAAACTTAATAATTGGATAATTTTTCAAAATTTAGATGCTCAAAAATGCCATTAATTTGTAAAAGTAATTAACGGTTTTTTAACATTATAAATGCGAATAATGTTTTTATCGCTTTAATAATACCATAAATTTTTTTAAGCAAAACAGTTGTTAGAAGGAAATATCTTTTAGCAGCAAATGATTGAAATTAAAGTTTTCATGTTAGGGTAGTTACTACTTGTATGCACAAAAGTAGAGCCATTAATTCAACATGAAGTAATGAAAAGATTGCGTTTTGTTAGCTATGTAAAGGATTTTTTTTAGCGCCTAACGTTTGACCTATTCACTAAAACGTTGTAGTGCACATTGTTGTGAAAGGCAACACTTAATTAATGTATTATCTATTTTAATTTAATGTACAAGTATGATGAATCAATTACTCAAAGGAAATGTAGCGAAAGCAAAAGATAGTGCTTTGCAACCCTATCCTAATTTATGGCTGGTGTGTATAATAACGCTCCTGTCATTTCCGGTTTTTGCACAACAGCAGGTTACTGGAAAAGTGGTCGCGGCAGATAACGCTAATGAAACGCTTATCGGCGCATCTGTACTTTCTAAAGCTACAAAAAATGTTGCTAATACCGACGACAGGGGAAGTTATTCTATTGCTGCTACAGCAACTGATACTTTGGTTTTTACTTATTTAGGTTTTGCCACTAAAGAAGTGTATGTAAATGGAAAATCTGTTATTGATGTGTCATTAACACCCGACAAGCAAGTACTTGATGAAGTAGTTGTTGTAGGATACGGCACCCAAAAGAAAATTAACCTTACGGGCTCTGTATCAGCAATAGCATCGAAAGATTTAGAAAACAGGCCCATTACGCAGGCATCACAGGCTCTGTCAGGACTAACGTCAGGAATTGTAGTGTCCCAAACATCAGGCAGGCCAGGTAATGATGGTGCCAGTATAACTATTAGAGGACAAGGGTCGTATGGAGCAGGGGGTAGCCCATTAGTAATTTTAGATGGTATCGCGGTATCACTTAACGATGTAGATCCTAATAATATAAAGAGTATTTCTGTACTTAAAGACGCAGCATCAGCGGCAATTTATGGTAGCAGGGCTGCAAATGGTGTAATTATAATTGAGACAAAAAGGGGGCAGGCAGGGACTATGCAGGTTAATTATAACAGCTATGCAGGTTTTCAGAGTGCTGTAGCATTGCCTGACTTTTTAGATTCTGCCGGGTATGCCGCAATGAGAAATGAAGCTAATGCAAATATGGGGCAGGCTGCTTCGTATACTGATGCTGACATCGAAAAATTCCGCAATCAATCAGACCCTGACAATTACCCAAATGTTCCCCATTTAAAAAACCTGCTTAATTCAGGATCAGGCTTCCAGACTAACCATAATCTTACCTTTATGGGTGGAAATGAAAAAACACGGTATTTGTTTTCTACTACTTATTTAGAACAAAACGGCCTCGTGGCTAAAAACGATTACAAAAAGTATAATTTTATGCTTAATGTAGACAGTAAAATAAAGGAGAATCTTACCCTTAAAGTAAATTTAATGGGATATACATCAGAAACCAACGAGCCTATACAATCTGAAGGTGATATGATGAGCATTATAGGCTACGCTGTACGTGAAGGCCCTATTTACGCAGGCAGAAAGTCGGATGGTACTTATGGCTACCAGGATAATTATAGCCCTGAAGCATGGGTAGATAGTAACTCATTTAAAAAGGGAACTAATAAAAACTTTTTAGGAAGCGGTGAATTGGCATGGCAACCTATAGAGGGGCTTACCCTAAGTGGTAAAGCCGGCTATAACCTGTTTAGCTTCTATGATAAAAATTATTTGGCTGAAGTACAGTTTGATCAATATAAAACTATAGGCCCTAATAATTTAAATGTATATTCAGGGCAGGGTACTCAGGTTACGTTACAGGCATTAGCTACTTATACTAAAACAATTAAAGACCACAGTTTTACGCTTCTGGGGGGCGCATCTCAGGAAAAATATTCTGACTGGAGCCTTAACGGTTACCGTAGGAACTTTCCAAATAACTTACTTAGCGAGCTTAATGCGGCCTCAGCTGAAGGCATGACAACTTCAGGATCTGCGTCAGAGTGGGCTATCAGGTCCTATTTTGGAAGGTTGAATTATTCTTTTGGCAACAAGTATTTATTTGAAGCTAATATAAGGACTGATGGTACATCGAGGTTTCCAAGCGAAGGCCGTTGGGGTGTATTCCCATCTTTTTCGGGAGGCTGGATCGTATCTGAAGAATCTTTCCTTAAAGATAAATTATCATGGCTTCAAACTTTTAAGCTTCGTGCTTCATGGGGTAAGCTGGGCAATCAAAATGTAGGGTCATATCCTTACCAAAACAGGGTTAGCCTAGGGCAAAACTATTCTTTTGGGGGAGCTTTATTACCGGGTGCTGCTGTAACAACTACAAGTAATTCTGATATAACCTGGGAGAGTACAGCTACAACTGATTTTGGCTTGGATGCTAATTTTTTTGATGGAAAATTAGGGCTTGTTGCCGATTTTTTCAATAAAAAAACATCTGGTGTACTTTATGGGGTAACCACTTCATCAGTATTAGGTATGGGTACATCTCCGGTAAATGTAGGTGGTGTAAAAAATACAGGGTTTGAGGTTGCTCTTAACTATAGCCAACAAATAGGTAATCTTAAAATAGGAATTAGCCCTAACTTCTCCTATATAAAAAATGAAGTTACGGAGTTATCTAGCGGACTTAGCGAAGATATTAATAGTAACTTGTTTGTAGGGCAGCCTATAGGTGTTATATATGGTTATGTTGCAGATGGCTTGTTTGTAAACCAGGATGATGTGTCAGCATATCCATCACAGCCTTATGCAGCAGAACCGGGACTGGTTAGATACAAAGATATTAGCGGTCCGGATGGTGTCCCGGATGGTAAAGTGGATGCTACTTACGATAGGAAAGTTATAGGTAATACAATGCCAAAATATACTTATGGACTTAATTTAACAGCTAATTATCGAGGCTTTGATTTTGCTACACTACTGCAAGGGCTTGGCGGTTATGATAAACAATTATCTTCCTATCAGGCCTACGCATTTTATAATGGAGGACAGATACAACAGTGGCAGGCAGATAACCGTTGGACAGAAGCGAATCCTGACAGAAATGCATCATATCCTAAATTAACCAGTCTTAATGGTGGTAGCGGTACTACGATGACATCTACATATTGGTTACGGAACGCAAGTTTTTTGAGGGTTAAAAATATACAAATTGGATATACTTTACCAGATAGCCTGGTAAAAGATAAATTAAAAATGTCAAGACTGAGATTTTATATTGGGGGTCAAAATGTCCTTTCATTCAATCATTTTTATAAGGGTTGGGACCCAGAAATGGGTGGTGGCAATTTTTATCCTATCACTAAAACATATACACTTGGCTTAAACGCATCTTTTTAACATATAAATATCATGAAAACTATAAAATATAAATTTTTATCTCCGGCTAAAGTACTTTGTGTCATTACAATGTCCGTTCTTACTATTGGTTGTACAGAAGATTTTTTAGACAAGCAGCCGTTAGATCAGATTTCTGATGCTACTTTTTGGAAAACTGAAAATGATGCTATGCTGGCGCTTACCGGTTGCTACAATATTGGTGCTTACTGGGCAGGTCAGGATTTTTTTAACGGCATTTCTTTACTATGGCTGGATCTTGCGGCAGGCGATGGATCGGAAAAAGAATTTTATCCCGACCATATGACTGATGGAACATTAAACTCAAGTTATTGGGTTACTGCTGCATATTGGTCAAACACTTACGGTAAGATATCTAAGTGTAATAATTTTTTGGATCATATTGATGCTGTACCAATGGATGAGGTAAAGAAAGCCATGATGAAAGCAGAGATACGCACCCTAAGGGCATATTGCTACTTTAACCTGGCCTTGTATTTTGGTAATGTGCCACTGTCAACCCATTTATTAACAGTAGAGGAAGCGAATAACATACCGCAAACGTCAAGGGCAGATGTATGGGCTTTTGCAGAGCAGGAACTTGCAGCAAGTTATCCCGATTTACCATCTACCCGCCCTTCTAATGAAGATGGTCGTATTACAGCGGGTGCTTCATTAGCTTTTTTAGGACGTGTGCAAATGGCCGAGCAAAAATGGCATGATGCAGCATTAACTTATAAGCAAATTATCGATAGCCAAGTTTACATAATTGATCAGGCGGGCTTTGCGCAATTGTTTTGGCAAACAGGTGAAAGCAGTAAGGAAGTAATTTTTAGTACACAATATCAGCCAGATGTTTATGCCCAGGTTTTGCCACAGTACCTTTACCCTGAAACTTATGGAGGATGGCACCAATTTTCACCTTATAATGAGTTAGTGCAGTCATATGAATGTACTGATGGTAAAACGATTGAACTATCACCACTTTATAACTCGAGCACTCCGTACGATAACAGGGATCCGAGGCTTGATTATACTATTATGATATCTGATAGAACTCAATTTAAAGGCGTTACCTACGTATCAAGGCCAGACTCATCGTCGCCCGATAGAATAAGCAGGTACAGCTGGAGCGGCTACTGCATTAACAAGCTAATGGATCCTACTTTTGATGGTAACCTAATGAACTATGGTGGTAATTTCCCGGTAGTGCGTTATCCTGAAGTTTTACTCGGCTATCTTGAATCTAAGCTTGAGGCAGGTGAGGGTATTACACAGTCATTGTTAGATGAAACTGTAAACCTTATACGTAACAGGCCAACCGTAAATATGCCTGATGTTACCACTACGGATCCTAACGCAGTAAGAGAAATACTTCGTAGGGAACGTAAAGTAGAACTGGCTTTTGAAGGTATACATTATTACGATATTTTACGTTGGGGTACAGCTGGACAAGAATTAAACAGGCAGTTTACAGGTATGAAGTTAACAAATACTCCTGAAAGCTATAGCGACTATCCGGTAGACAGTAATGGTTTTTACATCTATCAACGAAGGAATTTTATTGTGGGCGTAAACGAGCTTTGGCCCATACCACAAACAGAATTAAATATCAATAAAAACTTAGTTCAAAATCCGGGCTATTAATATAATAAATTGTTGGGTTAGTAAATAGAGTGATTGTAATGCAGTATGCCCAGGGTGATGAGCCATTTCACCATTGGGCAGCTGCATTTATTAAATTATATATATTATAATCCTCGCATTAAACATAAAGAATGAAAAAACTTACCGCGAATAATACATTGCTTTTTTTATTTATACTTGGCATTACCTGGATACCGGGCTTTAGCCAGATATCTTTTGGCGATGCAAAAAAGATAAATGATGGCTGGAAGTTTAACCTTGAAGATACCAGGAACGCCCAGGAAACTAAATTTGATGACAAAGAATGGCAGGCGATAGACCTTCCGCACGACTGGAGTATAAAAGGGCAGCTTAGCCCTACACTTGCAAGTGCTACAGGCTACCTTCCCGGAGGTATAGGCTGGTACCGCAAAAACCTTAATGTGCCAAATGCACAAAAAGGCCAGAAAGTATATTTATATTTTGAAGGTGTTTATAACAGGAGCGAAGTATTTGTAAACGGGCACTCTTTAGGAAAACGCCCTAACGGATATATTTCTTTTTCTTATGATGCTACACCATATATCAACTTTGGTGGAGACAATACCATTGCCGTTCGCGTAGACCACAGTAAAAGTGCCGATTCCCGTTGGTACACAGGCTCTGGTATATACCGTAATGTGTGGGTAGTATATGCTAACCCGGTGCATATTGCACAGTGGGGTGTATATGCATATCCTGAAGTTACCAAAGGTAATGGTGTCCTTAACGTGGAGGTTGAAGTAGAAAACGGCTCATCGTCTAAAGAAAGTGTTACCGTTGTAAATGAACTTATTGGCCCTGACGGAAAATCAGTTGCTAAAAACTCGCAGAAACTTACTGCTGCGGCTGGTAAAAACCAAAAGGTTACAACGCAGTTAAAAGTCAGCAACCCTAAGTTATGGGATTTAAATAATGCTAACCTTTATAAACTGAAAACTACGGTTCTTAAAGGCAGTAAGCAAACTGATGCTACTACAACCACTACAGGTTTCCGCACCTTTACATTTGATGCCAATAAAGGCTTTGCCCTTAATGGGACATGGATGAAAGTTAAAGGGGTGTGTTTACACCATGATGCAGGCGTATTAGGATCGGCAGTGCCAAGGGATGTTTGGAAGACAAGGCTTAAAACCCTTAAAGAGATAGGTGTTAATGCCATACGTACAAGCCACAACCCAGAGTCTCCTGATTTTTATGAACTTTGCGATGAGATAGGTTTACTTGTTTTAAACGAAGCGTATGATGAGTGGGAATACCCTAAGCGTAAATGGCTTGAGGGATGGAACTATGGTACTCCGGGCTACGAAGGAAACTCTGATATTTTTGCCGACTGGGCCGAAAAAGACCTTGAAGATTTTGTGCGCCGCGACCGCAACCACCTGTCTGTATTTGCATGGAGTATAGGTAACGAGGTAGATTATCCTAACGACCCTTACTCGCACCCAATACTTGACGGTACTAAAGCAATGGGCTTTACGCAGGCTGCTTACGGTGGCTATAAAAAAGATGCCCCGGATGCTATGAGGCTTGGCGCTATTGCTAAACGCCTTGTTGCCGCGGTTAAAAAATATGACAAATCGCGCCCTACAACGGCAGGACTTGCAGGTGTAGCAATGAGTAACGAAACCGAATATCCCGGATTGCTTGATATTGCAGGTTACAACTATACAGAGAGCCGTTACAAATCTGACCACGAAAAATATCCTAACAGGGT
>NZ_KB899975.1:0-53815 GCF_000378485.1 Flavobacterium rivuli WB 3.3-2 = DSM 21788
GCTTTTAAGCGAAAAAGGGTTACAAAAAAGAAAACAGCGCTCTGCCGATGTAGAACCTGTGTTCGCACATCTCAAACACAATAACAATTTTAAGAGGTTTACTTTAAAAGGACTTGAAAAAGTAGAATTAGAGTTCGGATTAATGGCCTTAGCACACAATCTGAGAAAGAAAATAGCGGCGTAAGCCACTTGAAAAATATCCTGACCTGAAAAATATAATAGCCTAATATAATAATGCTAAAAATGAAAAAACCGCCTCAATTGAATATTGAGACGGCTTCTTTTTATTTTTTTAAGTGTAGCAAAATATTAAATAAATAATGCTTAATTTAATTAGCCACAAGGTTTTATTTATTAAGCAAAAACATTACTTTTGAAGCAGATAAAACTATACACAAATACAATAATTATATAACATATAAAGTTTATAGTAACGTTACTATGCATTAAAAGGCTTTTTTGGATTTTGGGGATTAGAATTATAAAAATATGCGGTTTACCGCAACCTTATAGTGGATGTAATGCTATTAGAGAAAAACCCCGCAATTGCGGGGTTTTTTGTATATTATTATTGCCTTGGTTACCTTATTTTCTCTAACAATACATCAAGTGTTACGTTTTCCTGTTCGCCGGTTGCAAGATTTTTAAGTGTAAAAGTTGTAGTACTTATTTCTGAATCGCCTGTTAGCACAGCAAACGGTATTGCACGTTTATCGGCATGGGTAAATTGCTTGCCTATCTTGGCATTATCAGGGTACAACTCTGCTTTAACTCCTTTTTCGCGTAATTGTTTTATAGCTTTCAAAGCATAAAGCGCTTCTTTTTCGCCAAAGTTTATAAAGAGCACCTTTGTACTTTCGGTAACTGTTTCAGGAAACAATCCAAGCTCTTCCAGCACTAAATAAATACGGTCTAACCCAAAAGAAATACCCACGCCGCTCATGTTTTTAAGACCAAAGATGCCGGTAAGGTCATCGTAACGGCCACCGCCGCCTATAGAGCCAAGGGCTACTTCTTTAGGAGCGCTAACTTCAAATATAGCACCGGTATAATAATTAAGTCCGCGAGCCAGGGTAACGTCCAGGTCGAGTATCGATTTGCCTAAGCCCAGTTCAGCTACATTATCACATATAAAACGAAGCTCTTCTACCCCCTTAGTACCTTCGGCAGATGTTGCTAAAAGTTCACTGAGCTTATGTAATTTTTCATCAATACTTCCTGTAAAGTTAAACAACGGCTGTACTTTGTCTATAGCGTCGGCAGTCAGGCCTTTTTCAAGCATTTCTTTCTTAACGCCATCTTCACCTATTTTATCCAGCTTATCAAGGGCAACGGTAAAATCTATCAGTTTATCCTTTGCACCTATTACTTCGGCAATGCCGCTAAGCACCTTGCGGTTATTTATTTTTATGGTTGCGCCATTAAGCCCAAGGGTGGTAAATACAGCATCATACAATTGTACCAGCTCTACTTCCTGCCACAACGATGTACTGCCCACGACATCGGCATCACACTGAAAAAATTCACGGTAGCGACCCTTTTGCGGACGGTCGGCACGCCATACTGGCTGTATCTGGTATCTTTTAAAAGGGAATTCTATATCATTTTGGTGTTGTACCACATAACGGGCAAACGGCACGGTAAGGTCGTAACGCAACGCTTTTTCCGAGATTTTGCTTGTAAAGCGGTTAAGGTCTACCAACTGTTCTGTAGAGATTGTCTCGGCAGAATTTACAAGCAGTCCATCCAAAGACTGTGGCAATTCGATACCTTTTTTATCAAAAAAGAAGTTGCCGCTATTAAGTATCTTAAAAATAAGCCTGTCGCCTTCTTCGCCATACTTCCCCATAAGGGTTTCGGAGTTTTCAAATGATGGCGTTTCTATAGGCTGAAAACCAAACGACTCAAAATGATGCTTTATCGCCCCTATTATGTATTGACGTTTAGCCACCTCTGATGGTGAAAAATCTCTTGTGCCTTTTGGTATTCCCGGTTTTGCCATGTTGCTTTCTTTTTTTAGAAATGCAAATATAAGGAAAGGGATTTTTAAGATTGCCAAGTTACCCTACTTTCTCCTCTTGCTATAATATTCAAAATTTATAGTCTGGTATAGCCTTTTAATAAATTCGCAAAACCAGATTGGCAACTTACTGTAATCAAATCTCAAATCTCTAAAAATTCCTTACTTTAGCATAAAAATAAGCGCATGTTTAACCTCTTTGCCGAAAACACTAAAATAGCCCTGGGTTCTATAAAGGGCCAATTGCTGCGTACCATATTAACAGTGTGTATTATAGGCCTTGGGGTGTGGGCATTAGTGGGCATACTGGCAGGGGTTGCCGTGCTGGAGAACACGTTATCCGGTAATTTTGCCGCTATGGGCTCTAATACATTTGCGATAAGCCGTTACGATTTTTCCGGGCAGATAGGCCGACAGAATAACCGCGATGCACGCGTTAATGCCATTATATCGTACCCGCAGGCTAATGAGTTTCGAGAAAAATATGCTTTCCCGGGCGCTACCACGTCACTCTCATTTAATGCTGCGAGCAATGTAGAAGTTAAGTATAATGATAAGAAAACCGACCCCGAAATTACTGTGCTTGGCGCAGATGAATACTATGTGCCTACATCGGGGCTTGAAACGGTAAATGGCCGTAACTTTAACAACTTCGACATTAGCAATAACAATTACGTATGCATTATAGGTTCTGATTTTGAGAAAGGTATCTTTAAAGATATTAACCCTGTGGGGCAAACCATCTCTGTTCGCGGTGCCCGTTTTAAGGTAATTGGGGTTCTTAAAGCCCGCGGTTCTACCTTTGGCAACCGCCAGGACCTTAACCTTATTATCCCCATACAACTGGCGCGGTCGTTATATTCTGCACCAAATATAGACTACAGCATTAAGGTAACAATAACCAACCAGGATTTTCTTAACGCTGCTGTAGACGAAGCCATACTGGCCATGCGACGCGTAAGAAAGCTGAACCCTAAAGCCATAGATAATTTTGGGATAGAGCGCAGCGACGAGTTGCTGGAATCGTTACAGTCTCAGGTGCAAACCTTAAATATTTCTGCATGGGGCATTGGTATGATAACCATTTTTGGCTCATCGGTAGCATTAATGAACATCATGCTGGTATCTGTTACAGAACGTACCCGCGAGATAGGCGTACGAAAATCGCTTGGGGCAAAAAAGAATACTATTGCCATGCAGTTTTTTACCGAAACACTAATTATATGTTTTATGGGTGGTATGCTGGGTACCTTTCTTGGAATAGGCACCGCATTTTTAGCCACATTGATAATGAACCTGGCGTTCCCAATACCGTGGATGGCAATTATTGCCGCACTTATTACCATTGTGTTTGTAACTATAGTTTCCGGTTTATACCCTGCTATAAAAGCTGCCGCCTTAGACCCTGTGGAGGCTTTGAGGTATGAATGATTTTTTGGTTTGAAAGTTTAACGTTTAAAGTTGCCAATCTAAACACTTATAAAGTTATACTTCACATAAAAATCCAAACTGCGATTCCGGAAATCTGAAATTTAAATTCTGAAATCTGAAATAGCTGAAGTCATTCTGTCATTACCATATATATCTTTCCTAAGAACCACATCGCAGAAACCGAAATCTTCAAGCATTTCTAAGGTTTCTTTCCCAAGATACTGATTGATCTCAAAATACAATTTACCATTTTGCGGCAAGTTGGCTAAAGCCAATAATGCTATTTTGCGATAAAATATAAGTGCATCATTATCCTCTACAAATAAGGCAAGGTGTGGCTCATAGTCAAGTACATTTTGTTTTATTTCGGCCTTTTCAAGATTGCGAACATAAGGCGGGTTAGAAACAATAATATAAAATTGCTCCGGCAGCGTTTCGGCAGCCAGTATATCCTGCTGAATAAACGTTACATTTACATTGTTGCTTTCTGCATTTATTTTAGCTATCGCCAATGCATCGGCAGATACATCAATGGCAAATACCCGTGCATCCGGTAGGTTTTTAGCCAGTGATATTGCAATACATCCGGACCCGGTACCGATATCCAGAATTTTCACCTGTCCCCTGTTCTTGTTTTCATGAATAATCCATTCTACAAGTTCCTCCGTTTCGGGGCGTGGTATAAGAGTATTTTCGTTTACTTCAAAATCAAGCCCGTAAAAATAAGTATGCCCAAAAATATACTGTATCGGCTTTAAAAGCTCCAAGTCTTTAAGCACAGCATTCCATCTATTAACTTCGTTAACAGATAATTCAGCATCAGGATTCAGTGCTACATCTACCCTTTTCCAACCTTTAAGCTCTTCTAATGCAATAGCAAAAAAACTTTCTGCCTCCATAACATCATATAAAGGAGTGAGCGTTTCTATAAAATAAGTACGGTATTCTTTTAACAACATTTGTTTCAGGGTTAAGGTTTAAGGTTTTTTCAAAGTTCTCGCCGCAATTCGACGTCCAGCAGAGAACATGAGACTTTAAACCTTAAACTAAGTTTTTTATCATCCACACAGGGCACGAGTTATGCCCGGTATTTCCCAATGGTGCATCAAGATAGGTAAATCCAAATTTAGCATACAGTTTTTGGGCAGCTTCCATATTAGGCAGCGTTTCCAGATAGCATTGGCTGTAGCCAAAACCTTTTGCGGCATCTAAACATTTTTGCAATAGTTGTGCGGCAAGTCCGGTTCCGCGGGCTTCGGGAGAGAAATACATTTTTTGCAATTCGCAAATGTTAGCATCGCCGTTCTCTAACGGGGCGATACCGCAACCACCTAAAACCTTTCCCAATGCTTCTACTATATAATATACCGAGTTTGGAATATCATAAACTTCAGATAGCCTGTCTAAAGAAGCATCAGCATAAGCCGTTCCCACCTTTGGGGCATCGTGTTCAATAAGTACCTGCCTTATAAGTGCCGCTATGTACGGGTTATCCTGCGGATGTATTTTTCTTATGGTTGCATGCATACTGCAAAGCTACTATTATTTAGTTATTGGTTATTTGATTATTCTTAAAAAGCAACACTACACTTAAAAACTTTGTAACTTTGAGACTTTGCAACTTTAAATCATGACCCACGAAAACTTCATGCAACGCTGCCTTGACCTTGCCGAAAACGGTATGCGTGCTGCTATGCCCAATCCGTCTGTTGGCGCAGTGCTGGTGCACGATGGCCGGATAATTGGCGAAGGCCACACTTCTCCTTACGGAGGCCCGCATGGTGAGGTAAATTGTATAAATTCGGTTAAGGAACAAGATAGGCATTTAATTCCTGATGCTACCTTATATGTAAGCCTGGAACCCTGCAGCCACTATGGTAAAACCCCACCCTGCTGCGACCTGATTATTAAACACCAGATAAAAAATGTGGTGGTGGGAACGGCAGACCCTCACGAAAAAGTATCGGGCAACGGAATCCGTAAACTTAAGGAAGCCGGTAAAAATGTAACCGTGGGCATACTCGAAAAAGAATGCCGCGGGAGCAACCGCCGCTTTTTTACTTTTCATGAAAAACAACGCCCTCACATTATATTAAAATGGGCTGAAAGTGCCGATGGATTTTTAAGTCCGCAGAAGAGATCATTAGATAGTTTGATCAATGGAGAACATGATAATGTAGAAGATAAAAAACCGGTATGGATAACCAACCCATATTCCCGACAGTTGGTACACAGGTGGCGCAGTGAGGAGGCTGCAATAGTAGTAGGTACACAAACCGTGCTGGATGATAACCCCCAATTGGGTGTACGTGACTGGACAGGCCCCAACCCTGTGCGTGTTGTACTCGACCGGCAAAACCATATTACTGATAATTATTTCGTTAAAAATCTAAAAATTAAGACAATTGTGTTGACAGCACAGCACAATTTGCCTAATTTAGATAACCTGCTGTATGAAACTGTGCCGTTTGATGAACGCTTGCCCAATGCCATTCTGGAGGTTTTGCACCGTCATGGTTTACTCTCGGTTATTATAGAGGGTGGCCGCCAAACGCTGCAAACTTTTATAGATGCAGGCCTGTGGGACGAGGCGCGGGTTTTTAAAGGGACTGCAATTTTAAAAGCTGGTACAAAAGCGCCGGAGTTTAAAGCCGCAGCCAATGAACGGCATACCCTCCAGGAGGATCAACTTTTAATATACCGAAACAATGGTAAACACGATAATATTTGATATGGGCGACGTCTTTTTAAATAAAGACAAACAGGCTAAGGTTGAAGCTCTCGCCAAGATAGGTATTACCAACTGGAACGATGCTTTAGAAAAACTGGAAGCCAAATTTGAAACAGGTAAAATTACCAGCAATCAGTACCTTGAAGGAATACAACCCCACACTAACGGAGCATCTTTAGAGGCTATTAAGGATGCATGGAATGCCGGCATTGCCGATTTTCCGTTGTATCGCCTGGAATTTTTACAAAAGCTGAAAGAAAACTACCGCCTGTTCCTGCTTAGCAATACCGACCCTATTCATATTGAAAAGTTTGAAGATGAAGCCGGTGCTTCTTTCTATAGTGACTTTTACCAGTGTTTTGAAAAAATTTATTTTTCGCACGAAATTGGTGTCCGCAAGCCTAACGCAGATGCTTTTACTTATGTACTTAATAACCATCAGGATATACAGCCTAAACGCACTCTTATGGTTGACGATAAAAAATTTAATACAGATGCTGCTGCCGAACTGGGATTTGTAGTATGGAACCTGCAAAAAGGCGACGAAGATGTGGTAGAGTTATTTGAAAAAAGCGGGGTTAAACTTGACGATTAGTGCCCCGCATTTATGTAGTAGTTAGCAGTTTAATGATCAGTGCCATTATTAATATAACAGCACTGACAGATATTAAATAAAAGTACTAAATACCTTTTAAGCAAAACTAACTAAAATCTTTTTTAGAGTTTTTCTTATCTCTTTTTTCTTCTTTTTTCTCTTTAGCAGTTTTTAAGGGTTCTTTCTTCACTGCTTTTTTTACATCCTGACCTTTTGCCATAACTTTAATTTTTGTGGTTAACGTTTACTGATGTTAAGGTAGTAATTTTATTTGAGAACTAACACTATAAACCTAATTGTTCCCTTATTTTTTGATCTTCAATAATAGGAAAGAAAGTCCATTCATAATTAGTATGATTATCTGCAATGGCAATAAGCTCCATCCTTCTTTTTACAAGAAATGTATTTGTGGTACTATTAAAAACAACTTTTTCTGCGTTAAATCGTTTCTTGAACACATCTAATAAAATTTTCTCATAAGATGAGTGAATAGGTTCTGTAAAGGTAATTTTAGAGGCTTCATCATAGTAGAGAATGCAGTAGGAACTCTGCTCAATTTTCTTTATTTCATTAATTTTGAAATTAGGTGGAATGTTTATTAACGATACCGTACCCTCGTCCATCTTTTCAATACTTCTGTGTAAATCAATAAATTCCTTTTCAGACAGTACCTTAAAAACAGAAGGATGTGCATATTTCACCAATGAATCGCTTTCATTAGTTACCAAATGAGCGTAAACCTTATCTACTCGTTGTTTAAGAGAGGCCATATCCTGTGCATTGCTACTAACGCAAAATAAAAGCAGGGATAAACATATTAGCACTGCCTTCATCTATATACCAAGTTGTTTTAATACTTCAGCACCAAACATCTTTTCCATAAGCTTACCTCCCGCCCTGTTCATGTATTTCCACTGATTTTTTGTAATCTTATCAGATGCAAAAACTACATCGGCACGCTTTTTTATTATAAATGAATTAGACTTGGCTTCAAAAGTTATATCATTGGTTTGCATGGCTTTCTTAAAGTTCTCTATCATCTCCTTGCTTTCAGGATCGCCTACAGGATCTTTAAATGTCATTTTCATAACAAGGTCATGCTTTACAAGGCAATATTGTCCATCACCTATTTTTTTTATAGGTCCGTACTCAAATTTCGGGTCGGCTTTAAGAAGCATAAGGCTGTAGCCATCGCCATTAAGCATGTTCTTTAAGCTCTCCATCATTTTATCTTTAGGCAATACCTCAAAAATTTTAGGATATGTACCATTGGCCACCGCTTCATAATTTCCCGCAACAGTATTATTGTACATAGAAAGGGCGGTAGCTTCGAGCGATTGTTTATCCTGAGCAACAACTGTAAAAGTGGATGCAACCATAAATGCGATAAGCAAAAAATGTTTTTTCATAATCTAAAGTCTTGTTCTTATATACAGCATAGCAAATGCCGAACCAAATTTATAAAAAAATCCCCCCGCAATGCGGAGGGATAAGGTATTATATGGCATAAATTACTCCTCGTGGGTAATTATCCACTCGCCGGTAGCTAAAAGGCCTTCGGCTTTTTTAAATTTCATTGTTTCGCTTTTGCCACTCATAACATGTTTAAGCATTACCGTGTCATTACGGTTAATTTTTGGAGCATCCCTTGTTATGGTTTCTGTAACCGCAGGGCGTGACTGGCTTTGTTCAGATACCTCACGGGCTGCAGCAGCCATCTCATCGGTATTTAAAACTTCGGCCTTGGCCTCAATATATTGCTCCTGCTGGCGCGCCGGCTGCCTTGCTTCCTGAATGGCATCAGGGTTTTGCGATGGTAAATCGGCTTTGAACAAGAATGATATTACCTCTTTATTAATGTCATTCATTGTTTTTTCAAACAGGTTGAATGCTTCAAATTTATAAATTAGTAACGGGTCTTTTTGCTCATGTACTGCAAGCTGAACAGATTGTTTTAGCTCATCCATTTTGCGAAGGTGCTTTTTCCAGGCCTCATCTACAATGGCAAGTGTAATGTTCTTTTCAAAATCTGTTATAAGCGACTGCCCTTGTGTAGCATACGCTTTTTCAAGATCTGTAACTACATTTAATGATTTAATACCATCTGTAAACGGTACAACAATACGCTCATATTGGCCATTATTGTTTTCATATACATTTTTAATAACCACAAATGCCTCGCCGGCGTTGCGCTCATTACGTTGTGTATAAGTATCTAAAACAGCTTTATATATTTTACCTGTAAACTCCCTTTCAGGCAGTTTTGCAAAATCGGCTTCGCTAAGCGGAGAACTTATAGAGAAGGTACGGATAAGCTCAAACTCAAAATTCTTAAAGTTGTTTGCTGCTTTGTTATCCCTTACAATAAGCTCTACAGTATCATACATCATGTTAGCTAAGTCTACCTTAAGGCGCTCGCCATGCAGTGCATGCTTCCTGCGTTTATAAACCACTTCACGCTGTGCGTTCATAACATCATCATACTCAAGCAAACGCTTACGTACACCAAAGTTATTTTCCTCCACTTTTTTCTGTGCACGCTCTATAGATTTTGTCATCATAGAGTGCTGTATAACCTCACCCTCTTTAAGGCCCATACGGTCCATTACTTTAGCAACCCTTTCAGAACCAAATAAACGCATAAGGTTATCCTCAAGAGACACATAGAACTGAGAGCTACCAGGATCTCCCTGACGGCCTGCACGGCCCCGCAGCTGCCTGTCTACACGGCGTGAGTCATGGCGCTCTGTACCTATAATGGCAAGCCCGCCTGCAGCTTTAACCTCTGCAGTAAGCTTAATATCGGTACCACGGCCAGCCATGTTGGTTGCTATGGTTACCACTCCCGGCTTACCGGCTTCGGCAACAATGTCGGCCTCTTTTTTGTGTAATTTCGCGTTCAGTACGTTATGCGGCACATTCCTCATTTTAAGCATTCGGCTTAATAACTCCGATATCTCTACCGATGTTGTACCAATAAGTACCGGCCTTCCTGCTTTAGATAATTCAGATACGTCCTCAATAACCGCATTGAATTTTTCGCGCATTGTTTTGTAAATAAGGTCATGGTGATCCTTACGGGCCATACCCCTGTTTGTAGGTATCTCTACCACATCCAGTTTATAAATTTCCCAGAACTCACCCGCCTCTGTTACCGCAGTACCGGTCATACCCGATAGCTTGCTGTACATCCTGAAGTAGTTTTGCAATGTAATAGTAGCAAATGTTTGTGTAGCAGCCTCTATTTTAACGTTCTCTTTAGCCTCAATAGCCTGGTGTAAACCATCGCTATAACGGCGGCCATCCATAATACGGCCTGTTTGCTCGTCTACGATCATGATCTTGTTCTCCATGATAACATACTCCACATCTTTCTCAAAAAGCGTGTATGCCTTTAAAAGCTGTGTAAGTGTGTGTATACGCTCACTTTTTATAGAGAAATCTTTAAACAGGGTATCTTTAACCTCTGCCTCTTCTTCTTTAGGAAGTTTTTTCTTTTCAATGTTGGCAATCTCCGTACCAATATCCGGAAGAACAAAGAAATCACTATCAGTATCCTGAGAAAGGAATTTGATACCGTTATCTGTAAGTTCTACCTGGTTGTTTTTTTCTTCTATAACAAAGTATAAAGCCTCGTCTACCTTATGCATGTCGCGATTGTTATCGGCCATGTACTGGTTTTCTGTTTTTTGTAGCAATTGCTTAACACCTTCCTCACTAAGGAATTTAATAAGCGCTTTGTTCTTTGGCAAACCGCGGTGTACCCTTAGTAAAAGGAAACCTGCTTCTTTAGTTTTGCCTTCTTTTAATAGTTTTTTAGATTCTGCCAAAACACCATTAAGCAACGTACGCTGTAAACCTACAAGGTGGTCTACCTTTGGCTTAAGCTCATTAAACTCATGGCGGTCTCCCTGAGGAACCGGGCCGGAGATGATAAGCGGCGTACGGGCATCATCTACCAATACTGAATCGACCTCATCTACAATAGCATAGTTATGCTTGCGCTGTACTAAATCGTTTGGCGAATGTGCCATGTTATCCCTTAGGTAGTCAAAACCAAATTCGTTATTGGTACCATAAGTAATATCTGCGGCATAAGCGGCACGCCTTGCATCGCTGTTAGGCTGGTGGTTGTCTATACAGTCTACCGTTATACCGTGAAATTCGAATAACGGGGCTTTCCATGTACTATCCCTTTTAGCAAGGTAATCATTCACGGTTACAAGGTGCACACCGTTACCGGTAAGTGCGTTAAGGTAAAGTGGCAGGGTAGCCACAAGGGTTTTACCCTCACCTGTTTGCATCTCTGCAATTTTACCCTGGTGCAATACGATACCGCCTATAAGCTGTACATCGTAGTGTATCATATCCCAGGTAATTTCTTTACCGGCTGCGCTCCATGAGTTAGCCCATGTAGAGGTATCGCCCGCTATGGTAATATATGGTTTAGTTCCCGAAAGCTCCCTGTCTTTAGGGGTTGCAGTAACTGTAATGCTCGTGTTATCTTTAAAGCGGCGCGCAGTTTCCTTAACCACGGCAAATGCCTCCGGCAGGATATCCAGCAATGCTTTTTCAGAAAGGTCATAAGCTTCTTTTTCCAACGCATCTATAGATGCATAGATATCCTCACGGGCATCTATATCGGCTGTTTTTTCTACCTCTTCAAGGTAAGAAGCTATTTTGGCGTCTTTTTCGGCACGGGCTTTACGAATGGTATCTTTAAAAAATACGGTCTTTTCCCTAAGCTCGTCGTGCGATAACTGCGTTAGGGCAGTCTCGTAAGACTTGATCTTGTTAACCAAAGGCTGTATAGACTTTACGTCTTTTTGCGACTTGTCGCCCACAAATGCCTTAAGTATGCTGTTTATTAAACTCATTATATTTGTAATTACTTATATTTTATAATAATAACGCGCGCAAATTTAACCAAAAAAAAAGCCTCCTGAAAGAGACTTTTCAATTGATTTTATTTTTACTTAGTATTCATCCTCGTTCCAAAGATAATCTTCGTCGGTTGGATAATCCGGCCAAATCTCTTCCATCGACTCGTAGATCTCTCCCTCGTCTTCTATAGATTGCAGATTTTCTACTACTTCGAGCGGAGCTCCGGTCCTGATGGCGTAATCAATCAGCTCATCTTTGGTAGCCGGCCACGGTGCATCACTTAAATAAGATGCTAATTCTAATGTCCAATACATCTTTTAAACGATTAAAGTTTATGCAAAAATAAATTTTCTACTGAAATTGTCAAGTAAAAATTTGTTTATTTATTTAAAAAAGTTAAGAACGTGTTTTTCTTAGTCTTCAGTCGCAGTCGCAGTATGCAGGTTAACTCCTGTAAATGCTACTCTTGTACCAACTTTAACTCTGTAATTTAGGCTGAAAAGAAAATCTGAAATCTATACTCTTAAATCTGAAATCAGTACTTTTCGGGTATCCATTTCACCTCATCGGCGTTTAAATCATGGGACAATTTCCGTGCCAAGACAAAAAGGTAGTCAGAAAGTCGGTTCAGGTAGGTTAAAACCATCTTATCGGTAGGTTCCAGTTCATGTAAATGCACTGCCAGGCGCTCTCCCCTGCGGCAAACACAGCGTGCAATATGACAGTATGACACCGTTGTGTGCCCACCCGGAAGCACAAAATGAGTCATAGGTTCGAGTTCGCTTTCCATACCGTCTATCTCGTTTTCAAGGAGTTCTACATCGGTATCGTTAATTTTAGGAATATTAAGGCGTTCTTTACCATTCTTTAAAACAGCCTTATCAGGCGCCGTTGCCAATATGGCACCTACTGTAAAGAGCCTGTCCTGTATTCTTTCGAGAATTTTTTTATAATCAGGGTTAATATCCTGGTCACGGATGAGGCCAATGTGCGAATTAAGTTCGTCTACCGTGCCGTAGCTCTCTATGCGTATGTGGTGTTTTGGCACACGTGTTCCCCCAAAAAGGGCTGTGGTACCTTTATCGCCGGTTTTTGTATATACTTTCATGTGTTCAATTCAGATTTTAGATTTCAGAATTCAGAATTCAGATCGAGCTTCACTCATATCTTGTCTCAAATTATTTTTTAGTTATCCCATAATGATAATTGATCCGTCATAATCCATATTCCATGCCTTTTTTCAAATATAAGTGCATTACCATAACCACAGTCGGGACAATGATAATCAACCTGAATAATTGCTTTGGTATGATTCGCCGAGATAAAAGGTTTGGAAAATTCATAATATCCAAATCCAAAAAGTTCATCTCTTTTAGCAACGCTTCTTTTATGAATTGATTTTTCATCAAGCAAGACCATTTTATTATTTGAAACTAAGGATTTATTTATAATAAGATTTTGCTTATTATTTATTTGTTGTAAAAAATATAAACTATCTCTTCTATTAAATGTTTTTTCTTTTTTATTACTCAGTCCTATTATTTGAATTAAACTAAATTTATCTGCCAGATTCTGGATGATATAAGTGCTTTCCTGATGAGAGTTTCCAAGCCCTTCCTTTATTTCTTTAACAAATAGTATCTTGTTAAAGGTTGAAAGCAAAAGAGAATTTGACGGTAGAGCTGGTAGCTCTTCCGCTTTTTGAGTAATTTCTTTTTTACACGACAAAAACAAAATTAATGAGAATAGTAAGATATATTTCATTTATACTTAAGATTTAGATTTTCAATGTTATTTTTAAAAAAATCCAGATTTTTTTCGTTATGAGTGAAGCTCAATCTGAATTCTGAAATCATAATCTGAAATTCTATTTCTTAGGATTTAAATTCACATTATCACTTTCTATAACGCCATCGCGCAGGCGGATAACCCTGTGGGCATATTCGGCAATATCTTCTTCGTGGGTTACCAGGATTACGGTATTACCGTTAGAGTGAATTTCATTAAACAAACCCATAATCTCTACCGATGTTTTACTGTCCAGGTTACCCGTAGGCTCATCGGCAAGAATTATAGACGGATGGTTAACCAGTGCTCTTGCTACAGCTACCCTTTGGCGCTGCCCACCAGATAGCTGGTTGGGTTTATGGTCCATCCTGTCTTCCAGGCCTACCTGTGTGAGTACTTTTGTGGCACGTGCATTACGCTCGGGCTTTTTAAACCCGGCGTAAACCATAGGCAGGGCAACATTATCTAACGCGGTGGTGCGGGGTAAAAGGTTAAACGTCTGGAAAACGAAGCCTATCTCTTTATTTCTTATTTCCGCAAGTTCGTCGTCTTTCATACTGCTCACGTCTTTGCCGTTAAGGATGTAAGAGCCGGATGTTGGGGTATCTAAACAGCCCAAAAGGTTCATGAGCGTACTCTTGCCCGAACCTGATGGCCCCATGAGTGCCACATATTCGCCTTTGTTTATAGTAAGGTTAATGCCTTTAAGCACTTTTACAACTTCGCTGCCTAACAAAAAGTTACGGGTTATACCTTTTATCTCAATTATTGCTTGTGCCATATTTATTGTTTGGAAGCATAAAAGTACTAAAAATATATGAGCGGTGCTGCATGGTAAAAAGTGCAGGCATTTTAACAAATATTTTTGAGAGCCCACTTTACAAAGTGATGTTTATGTATATTTACCACTGCAAACCAATACTTTATGGATACCATTACAAAACGAATACAGGTTATAGATGTAGTGCGCGGTATAATTATGGCGCTCATGGCGTTAGACCATACCCGCGATTATTTTCATATTGATGCCATGACGCAGGACCCTACCAATATGGCTACCACTACCCCGCTACTGTTTTTTACACGATGGATTACCCATTATTGCGCACCCACTTTTGTTTTCCTCTCCGGCACATCTATTTATTTACAGAGCCTGCGCAAGACAAAAAAAGAGTTGGCATGGTTTCTTTTTACCCGCGGTTTGTGGCTTGTAATTGCAGAGTTAACCATTGTAGGCTTTGGGTGGAGCTTCGACCCGTTTTTCAGGTTTTTCTTCCTGCAGGTTATGTGGGCTATTGGCTGTAGCATGATCATTTTATCAGGATTGATATTTTTTAACTATTGGGTATTAGCGGTTGCTGGGGTTGTTATAACACTTACCCACAACCTTATGGATTACACCTTTATATCTGACCCTGAGATGAGGACAGCGCTAAACGTTTTCCTTATAACAGATTTTAAAGTATACAGCCTGCTGGGTACAAAAATAATGATTGCTTATGCCGTATTGCCGTGGACGGGTATTATGCTGCTTGGCTATGCTGCCGGCCACTGGTACAACACTAAAGTGTATACGCCTGTGCAACGCCGCAAATTTCTTGTTACTACCGGATGTGCACTTATTGGCTTATTTATTATCCTGAGGCTTGTAAATAGCTATGGTGACTTTAAGCCGTGGCAACACCAAGCGAGTGAAGTATATACTTTTATGTCGTTCTTAAACGTTACTAAATATCCGCCATCGCTTATGTATGCCTGTATGACGCTTGGGCCTGCTTTATTGCTGCTTGCCGTATTAGAACCTGTACATAGCCGATTTACAACTATTATGAACACCTTTGGCCGTGTGCCGTTCTTTTACTATTTACTGCATGTATATGTAATTCACTTTTTATGCGTGGGGCTGTATTTTATAGAAGGCTTTACGTTTAACGACCTGTTTACAAAACCCATGGCGTTTGGCTTTAGGCCGGAGGAAGGTTTTGGGCTACCGTTGGGTTACATCTACCCGCTATGGATATTGGTACTGATACTTTGCTACTACCCAAGCCGATGGTATGACAACTATAAAAGCATTCACAATAAATGGTGGCTGGGGTATATTTAAATGTTTTTTCGCCAAGAATTACACCAATTTATCAATACATTCAAGACTAATTTATTTACTATTTAATGTCACGCAAAGGCGCCAAGACGCAAAGCCGGGTTACGCACTCCTATGCATCAGGCGACTGTTAAGTCGCCAAGCCTTGCGACTTAACAGTCGCTGTATGGAAACCTAATTTACCATACCGCTTTGCGTGACGAATTATTTAAGCTGGTTTACACAAATAACTGGTATTACAACTATTTTAAAAACGGATAATTTAAAAATATAATTGATGTAATTCGTGAAATTTTTGGTTCAATTTTACGACCGGAAAAGAAAACCAAGCCCTAACGACTTCAGCATTTTCTTTTCGAATGCCCAAAAGAATTTAAATTCGCCCGAAATAAAGCCAAATGTTACAAGCAACACCTGATATATGGGAAAAATAAGAATAATGTAAAGTGGATAGTATAGCCAAAGCGAGATTGTATCTTTGCTTAATCCCATCCAGGCAAGTACGGGTTTAGACAAATAAGCCGAAGTAGAACCTGTAACGGCAAATACAATAAATATAACTACCAGTTGGTAATTGTATGTTATGCCCCAGCGTTCCTTAAATTTTTTCATTGATTTGCCAAAGCGGCAAATATACCTGATTTAATGTTGTGGTACAACTTCATTTTGCCATTTAACTACAGCATTTATCAAAAATAAGAATGCTCTTTTTGGCACATTTTTATTTTACTTTTGATCGGAAGTCTTATATATAATTACTGATCTCGATTAAATTCTGGTCCGGGTCGCGAAAATAAACCGACAACATTGTGCCCGATGCTCCCATGCGCTCTACAGGCCCCTCAAAAACATCAATGGCATGTTCCTGCAATTCCTGTATAACCCTGTGCAATGGTGTTTTGGTTATAAAACACAAATCTGCCGATCCGGGAATGGGGAATTTTGCCTTAGGCAGAAACTCTTTGCCATACTGGTGCAGGTTTATTTTTTGATTGCCAAACTGCAACGCAAACCTGCCTTCACCATACTGATGTATATCCATGCCCAAAACCTGGTTATAAAAAGCAAGCGTAGTATTTATATCTGTAACCGTTAAAACAAGATGGTCTAAATGTGTTATTTCCAATGTAATTGCTCTTAAATTAGTATTGTGGAACGTTACCCCCAAGCCTCTGGTTATTGCTTATCTGGAAATACACAAGGTAATTGTACAATAAATAATTAACCTCATAGCCATAGCGTATCTGTGGGCTATAGTCAATGCGCATCTGGTACATATCTCCATAACGCTGCGGGTTATTTACACGTGCATTCCATTCGTTAACCCAAAAGTTATTTTTGTTTTCAAGGTATGATATGCCATAATAATTTCTCGGTTTTGCACGGCCCTGCAGCCATGAGTTAAAACCGGGGTCTATAATTATAACTTCATACTCTAAAGAATCGTTGGCAATACGCACAGTATCATTTGCTGTAGTGCCTGCAACCGCATTCTGGCCGCTGCCCACAATAGTTTTACTGTTGGCATTGGTAATTTCCTTACTTCCGCACCCCAAAATAATCGCACCAACTATTGCCAGGCAAAGTATGTATGTTTTCATGACCTTATAATTTATCTTATAAAAATAAACAATAAAAGGCACCCTAAATTATAAGATGCCTTTTATTGCGTAATGATTGTATGTATTATGCAGTAGCTGCATCTACAACCTTATCAGCAGTTTCTTTTACAGCCTGCCCATCGGGTGACGATTTAATTTTATCGGCAATTTCTCCGCCTTTTTGTAATACCTCATCATATTTTTTACGTGCAGTTTCTTTAACGCTTTGGTATTTATCTGCAATTTCTTCGCCAAAACCTTCCGCTTTTTCTATAACTCCGTCAAGATATCCTTTTCTTTTAAGTACTACTGCCACTACTGCAAGGGCTGCTGCTCCGGCTGCAATCCCTAAGATCAATTTTTTGTTACTCATAACTTTCTAATTTTTTAATGAATTTATTTTATTTGGTTTATTAAAGCTTATTTATCCCTGTTGCGTTCAGGGTTTTTACTGTCTGGCCTTTGCTCCTGATTAGGGTTAAGGTTTGCCCTTTCGTGAGCTATTGTATTTTTTTGAATACTGCCACTCATGTGCGCTTTTTCATTATAATGCCTGTCCTGGTAGCTTTCCGGTATAGGAGTGTTTTTTTTAAACTGTTCTCTATCTTCCGAATGATCCTGGTTATTATTATCTGACTGTATCATAACTATAAAATTTATGGTTGTTAATTTTCTCCTTTGTCAGGATGTATCATCCTTTCATGGGCAGCCGTATGGTTATCAGGCTGTTTAGTATATGCCTCCGGATCTGTCTCTTTATTAGCCGGTGTTGCATAACGGTTAGGGTCGGTGCCCGATGCATCGTGTTTAGGTAACTCAGCCGGCATGTTTAGCGGCTTTGCATTGTCTGGGTTATGTGGTGTTTTCATGGCTTTTTATTTAGTAAAACAAAGTGTCCTGCTCTATTTATATTACTAAGTTAGCCATTGTATACAGGCAGTTATATTAAGAGAGTCTTAAAATTTAGGGGTACACCGTAACCTTTAACGCCTTATTAACGAATGGGTTAAATTTACTGAACGGACGTTAATTTTATTATGATAATTAAATCCTAAGGAATACCATTAGAGGAAATATTATAGTTCAATGTGTTTGAGAATGTCACGCAAAGACGCAGAGCCGCAAAGCGGGAATGAACATAACGTATACCCTAAGCGACTGGTAAGTCGCAAAGCTTTGCGACTTAACAGTCGCTGGAAGAGGTAATAATTAGGGGGCAAACTTTGCGGCTCTGCGTCTTTGCGTGACAAAATATTTGGACTGTTAAATACTAACTTTGCTATAAGTCCAAAAAGATTTACCACATAGAGGCATAGGCATATCCTGATCGAAAATAAATTGTAAGTACACATATTTTGAGCTCCGGTTAGCAGGGCTACGTGTAAAATTTATTTTCTATCTATTCTTGCCGGCGCAACTTGTCTTTGCACCAATATTGTAAGTGCATATATTTTATTTACACAATTAAACACAATACTTAAATTATATCGGGCAGGATCTTCCCCGGATTCAGGATGTTGTTAGGGTCGAATAATTGCTTTATGCCTTTCATCAATAAAAGGTGCGTAGTGCCAAAAGCAATATCCATATAGTTTTTTTGTACGTAGCCAATGCCGTGCTCGCCGGATAATGTTCCTTTTAAAGATACTGTAAGTTCGAATATTTCTCGAATACCCTTAGGCACTTCGGTTTTCCAGTTCTCATCGGTCATATCGCCTTTAATGATGTTTACATGCAGGTTGCCATCGCCTGCATGCCCATAACAAACCGTATGAAAACCATATTTTTTACCAATAGTTTTAATTCCCGCCAGTAAAACAGGCAGCTCGTAACGCGGTACCACAGTATCTTCTTCTTTATAAACAGAGTTTGATTTTACAGCTTCGGCTACGGTGCGGCGAAGTTTCCAGAGGGCATTTTTTTGGTCTTCAGTATCGGCAAAGAGTATTTCGTCTATATCAAAATGTTCTACGGCAGCCATAATTTTCTCGGCTTCGGCAAAAAGCACGTCGGGGTAATTGCCATCGACTTCCACCAGCAAATGCGCCTGAACTTCATCTTTAATATCCAGATTTACATTGTCCAGATATTTAAGCCCCCAGTCTATTGCATCGCGCTCCATAAACTCCAGTGCACTGGGCACAATGCCTGCCCTAAAAATCTCTGCTACTGCCTGGCATGCCTGTTCTGATTTAAAAAACGGGATAAGCATAAGTATGTTATGGCTATTTTTAGGCAACAGCTTCATAACAATGGTAGTTATAATGCCCAGCGTACCCTCGCTACCCACCATAAGCTGCGTAAGGTTGTACCCTGTAGAATTTTTAAGGGTATTGGCACCCGTCCATATTACATCGCCATTGGGTAAAACTACCTCAAGGTTAAGCACATAATCTTTAGTAACGCCATATTTAACGGCGCGTGCGCCACCGCTGTTCTCGGCAACATTACCGCCTATGGTACAACTACCCTGGCTGCTTGGATCTGGCGGGTAAAAAAGGCCTTTTTCAAAAGCTGCTTCCCGTAATACTTGCGTTATTACTGCGGGCCCCATGATAGCCTGCAGGTTTTTCTCGTCAATTTCTAAATTAGTAAAACGCTCCATACTAAGCCCTATGCCGCCATAAATGCTAAGGGCACCACCACTCAGGCCGGTACGCGCACCTATGGGCACCACGGGTATTTTATACACGTTAGCCAGCTTCATAATTGCAGAAACCTCCCCCACTGTTCCCGGCTTTATTACTACCGATGGCGGAAAGCTGTAATCTTCGGTCTCGTCATGACCGTAGTGTGCACGGGTTTCTTCATCGAGAAAAATATAGTTAGGCGTAACAATGGCTTCGAGTGCGGTAATTATTTCAGGAGAAAGTATGGTTTGCATAAATGCGAATATTATTATTGTTTTAATATTGGCATCAAAAATACTAAGGAGTTATTTTAAAAAACAGATTGTTATTAAAAAATATATTATAAATTTAGTTGGATTCTGTTGCTCAAGATAAACTTAAAATATAATATCTTATAAAATGCGTATACCTGCCTCGATTAAAGTGATAGGATGTTTAGGCCTTATCTTTCTCACTTTAAATTCCTGCTCCAATAATCCTGATAAATATTACAAAGCATTAACCCAGGAAGAATATCAAAAATATACCGCAATTGATACATTATTAGAAAATAAAAAAAATTTAATTACTGAATGTAAATCACCTTTACCATATCCTGTATTTACAACCCTTGTCAAGAAAATCGGTACAGGAAATGTCAGTTACTTTAAACTTGACTCTGATGCTTATCTTGAAAATGACTCTATTGTTATTGCCTATGCTTCTGCTTTTAAATCGGATGAATCTGGAGATATGCAAAAGGATGGGTTATGGTTATATGCTGAATTTTATGATAACGAAAATAAAAAAGGTAATTGGTTTTACAGTATTAGCGACTCAGGCATAAGATTTAGCGTAGACTCACTTCCACCTAACTATAAGCCCGAAAATTTACCTACAAAAGAGGGTATTTATTTATTGAAAAACGAAAAAATAGAGATGATCTCTGCTGAACAATCAGAAGAAAAATTTTCATCGCTCAAAAGAGACGGCTTTTACTTTATCCCGAACACAGGAAGATTATTTAAGCGGTATAATATAAATACAATTCAATAATCTTAATACCTGCTTTTTCTCTTGGCTATCAGCCTGTCTACAGAAAATTTACCGGCACCGGTAATAATCAGGACAATATAAACACCAAGATAAAGTGCGCCCAACTCCTGCTTTTCGAAACCATCGGCGGCATGTACAATAAATACCGCTACAAGCATGGTAATAATAAGTGGTATAATGGCAAGGCGGGTAAGCAGCCCTAATATTAAAAGTGCAGAACAAACCAGTTCTGCAAAAACGGCAAGCGTTAACGAGGCGGGTTCGCCAATGCCTATAGGATCGGCAAACTGTACAGGATTTGCTTTAAGCATTTCCAGTTTCTCTAAGCCGTGCACAAGCATAAAGCCGCCCGCCACAACCCTGAGTATAAGTACTGCAAGGCTGTTTACATTTTTATCAACAGAGGTTCCGAAAATCCACATGAGCAGTTTTTTTTAGTTGTTCTTGTAAATTTAGCGAAAAAAACTACAGAAAGAACACATAAATCCCGCTTTAAGAAATGATAGTGCAAATCTTAACTATCTTTTAGTATTGAACCCGTCCTGACTTTTTTGATTGAAGCGAAAAATAGAGATTTTTGTTTTAGATTTTGGCTTTTTTGCATTGCATAGCAGCGCTACGGAATAATAAATGGAGCCAAAAGATCATTTTGCAGCCAATTAAAGAAAGTGAGGATGAGTTCTTAAATAAATCCGTTGGCTTTAGCATGCTCTTCGGCAGCCAATGATGTTTCTACTAAAAGCACCGGCGTTGTCCTGAAGTTATCTACAATACTTTTTACGCGTTGCATGCGCCCTCTATGGTTAACACTGCGCAGGTAAATGCATAAAATACGGTTAGGGAACTGCACAGCAATATCGGTATAAATAGAAGCGTCGTGCTCCCCACTATCGCCTATAAGTATAAAATTAAGGTCGGGATAAGTATTCAGGATATTTATAATCTCCTTTTGCTTATGAGGTTTTTCAGATCCTGAAACCTTTTGGAAAATGCTGTTAAAGCTGCGCAAAAGTATCGCTCCTTTCGGAAAATTGTTGTGGTCTAAAAACACCTTAAGGTATTGGTACATGTTCCACGGGCTGTTGCTCAGGTAAAATATGGGGTTCTTTTCTTTATTGTCAATACCAAGGTGCAGTTTGCGGTATAAGCCGGGAGCGCCTTCAAGCGGTATGCGCTTATAGGTATTTATAAAAAGCGAATTAATAAGTACTTTCCATTTAAGGAACGAAGTTACACCAGTGTTTAGCAGCGTATCATCAATATCGGTAATCACTCCAAAGTCGGCTTCCGTTTCCGGAATTAAAAACTCACCCTGAAAAACTTCTGTAACCGCAGCCTGCTGCTCGTTAAGCGCATTCAGGTTAAAGTACACCCACCCTTCCGCGTCAGATATTGTTTTCATGTCTTCAGCAACCGTTACATCAAACAGAAAATACCCTTTAGCATCGGTAACCGTGGTAAACACCATACCGTTTACATTGAGCTGTACTTTTATATCAGGGATCTCGTAGGTATCAAATTGCTTAACGGCATTTTTAATGGTTTGCCACAGCGATTGTTTATCAAGATATTCTATAGGGAAATTATCGAGCACGCGGCCCTTTACATACAGCCGGAACGATGTGCCATAACTGCGGTACGGCATGATATGTATTTTATCTGCCTTATATTTCCCGAATAACAACTTTATACGCTTTAGCATTCCCTCTTTTTTAACCCAATTTACAGAAATTTAAAGCATGTATTTCCCTATTTTTTCTTAAGGTTGGGCAGGAACACGGCAATTACGCCTATAAGCGGCAGGTATGCACAAATGTTGTATACGTACATGATACCTTGATGATCGGCAATATTACCCAGCACGGCAGACCCCAGCCCGCCCATACCAAAGGCAAAACCGTAAAAAAGCCCGGATACCATTCCCAGCTTTTTAGGTAACAGCTCCTGTGCATATACTAATATGGCAGGAAATGCCGATGCCAGCAATAAACCTATAATGACAGATAATACGCTCGTCCAGAAAAGATCGGCGTAAGGTAAGAGCAATGCAAACGGAGCAACGCCAAGTACAGAGAACCATATTACATACTTGCGCCCAAATTTATCGCCCAGTGGCCCGCCTATTAAAGTGCCTAAAGCTACGGCTGCAAGAAACAGGAACAGGTGAAACTGCGCATCCTGTACGGTTACATTAAATTTTTCTATCAGGTAAAAAGTAAAGTAGCTCGATATACTGGCTATATAGAAGTATTTTGAGAAAATAAGGATAAGCAATATAATAACCGTTACCACTACGCGCGAAGGAGAAAGATCGGGCATTACAATAACCGGTTTCTTTTTGGCGGTAAGGTTTAGGTGTGCCTGGTACCATTTAGCTATTTGAGATAATACTATCATGGCAAGAATGGCAATGGCTGCAAAGTATACTATATATTTTTGCCCGTGTGGCACAACTATCCAGGCTATTAAGAGTGGCCCGATAGCCGTACCTGTGTTGCCGCCTATCTGGAAGATGGACTGTGCCAACCCCCTCCTACCTCCTGATGCAAGGAACGATACCCTTGATGATTCAGGATGAAAAATGGACGACCCTATACCAACCAATACTACAGACACTAAGATTATAGCAAATGAAGCTGCATAAGCCAATAGTATAATTCCGGCAGTGGTAAAAAACATGCCTATAATTTGCGAGTACGGTTTAGGGTGCTTATCGGTATAAAAGCCTACAAAGGGCTGTAACAGCGATGCCGCCATTTGGTACGAAAAGGTAATAAGACCTACCTGTGTAAACGTAAGGTTATAGGTGTCTTTTAATATTGGGTAAGCTGCCGGTATTACAGCCTGAAGTAAATCGTTAAGCAAGTGGGCAAAAGCTATCGAAAAAAGTATTGAGTATACTGTTTTTTGTGCACTATCGTTTGTCGTGATAGTGTCTTTTGAAATATTTTCCATAAATAAAGTAAAAAGCACAAATTTACCGCTTAATGGCTAAACCATCAAAAGATTTATAGATTATGTCGCTTTAAAATGCTTATTATATAATTTGCTTATTGTCTATTGCTTATTGCCTGTTGCCTTTTGCCTGTTGCCTTTTGCTTATTGTCCATTGCTTATTGTCCATTGCTTATTGCTTATTATAGATTCATATCTACCACCACTCCAGCAGTAAATACCACAATGCCATAGTTATAAAAGATAATGGTATACCTATGCCCACCATCATTCCGCTAAGGCGCGGCTTTAACCCGTTGACTGATGCCAGTATTGCCGCCGTTATCTGGGTTGCCATAGCGGCCTGCATTACAGATACATCGGTTTCCAGTTTAGGGCCTTTTAAAATTACTTTATAGAGTATAAAGAAGAGCAACGGCGTAAGGATGAGCTTAAAGAACAGGCCGAGCGCCAAAAAATTCCAATGCCTGCTTTTACGTTCTATTTTAAGCTGTAGCCCCACCGCCACAAGTGCTATAGGAGTTACTGTGGCTGCAAGGCGATGTATAACATCCTGGAGAGTATCGCTAAAATCATGGTGGGCAAGGTTCATGCAAAAGCCTGCAAAGAAAGCAAGGAATGGCGGGAACAGCAGTACTTTCTTTAATACTGCCGATGCTGTAGGCATTCCTTTACTATATAGCGCCGCCACAAGTATCCCCAACGTAGACACGACTACAAAATATCCCGGCTGGTCTACAATTATTGCAGTTTCCAATCCTTTTTTGCCATACAAAGCTTCTATAACGGGTAGCCCCACAAAAGCTGTATTGCCCAGCCCTCCCGTTAATATAAGGCAGCCAGTAAGTTTTTTAGGCCAGTTAAACCATTTGCCAAGTCCGGCAAAAAACAGCCAGCATACTATAAAACCTATCCACGCCACTCCAAGCGGATAAAACAGCTTACTGCTTATGGCAATTTTAGGAATGTAATACAGCGCCATTGCCGGTAACGATATATAAATAACAAACTGGTTAAGCGCTACATGTGCATTTGCAGGTATTGCTTTTATGTGTTGCATGCCCAGCCCTGCAAAGAGACAAACAAAAATGAGGATTATATTATCCATAGAAAGGGTTATTACTACAAATATAAGCCAACAACATAAAGTGGTTAGGTATATTGGCACAAAAAGAGTCCAAAAAATTTTGATGTTGGCAAAATGTTTTTATTTTTGTAATATATTTTATTACAGTAATGATTCCCGGTAAGTTTGCCATAACCCTGCACATACTCACACTCCTGACTAAATCTCCGGACGAATTCCTTTCGTCGGAATATATAGCCGGCAGTATGAATATAAACCCTGTTTTGGTTCGCAAAGAGATAGGCAACTTAAAAAAGCATAATGTGGTAGAAAGCCGAGAAGGAAAATTTGGCGGTACACGGCTTGCAAAACCTGCCGCAGCTATTTCGCTTGAAGATATTTTTAACATGACCTTCAATTCGGTATCGCTGGGTTACTCTAAAAACGACCCAAACCCTGATTGCCCTGTTGGCAAAAAGATAAATGAAAATCTCGATGTGCTGTATAAAAGCATCAACACTAAAATTTGTAAACAGCTTAAAGATATATCGCTGCTGCAATTTACAAGTAATTTTTAAGCCAAAAATTTTTTAATAAAAACTGTAACATTTTTTATCACATATAATTTCTTACATTATGAAAGTAGCCATTATTGGTGCCACAGGATTTGTGGGCACAGCCTTAGTAACAGAATTTGCTAACCGCAACATTACAGTAACCGCCATTGCAAGAAACCCGAAAGAAGAAGACAGCGCTAATATTACAAATGTTAAAGCAAACGTTCTTGATGTCGATGCGCTTGCAGAAGTACTTAAAGGCCATGACGCTGTAGTTTCTGCTTTTAACCCCGGATGGACAAACCCAAATATTTATAACGATTTTATTGCCGGTGCAAAGGCCATTCAGGAAGCGGTTAAAAAATCGGGGGTTAAGCGTTTTATTACTATAGGTGGTGCCGGAAGCCTTTTTGTTGCTCCGGGCCTACAGGCTGTAGACGGACCTGATTTCCCTGCCGAAATTAAACCGGGAGCAACAGCCGCACGCGATTACTTAAACATACTTAAAGAAGAAAAAGAATTAGACTGGGCTTTCTTTAGCCCCGCATTCGAGATGCACCAGGGTACTAAAACCGGCCGTACAGGGCATTACCGCCTTGGGCTGGAAAATCCTGTATTTAATGATGAAAACCGCAGTATACTATCCGTAGAAGATCTTGCTGTTGTTATTGCCGATGAGGTTGAAAACCCAAAACACCACCAGGTAAGGTTTACGGCAGGATATTAACTTTTTTAGTTTGAAGTTTCAGGTTCAAAGTTTTTTAACTGTTTTTCCTGAGTAATATAAATTAAGGAATAGGAGCAATCTTATTCCTTTTTTATTGTCAGGTATTAACCACGAAATTCAATAAGTTTTTCACAAAGTTTACCATGTTAAAACACTTCGCTTTTAAGCACACAAAGCTGTGCCTCAACTTTGCGTACTTTATAAGACAACTTGTTATTTTACCAACTTTTAATATTCGTGCAAAAACAGTACTTTTACACTACTAAGCAATTACCTGTGCATAACCCCAACCTAACATCTTCCCTTAACGAACGTGATGGCATAGCCCAACCCGACAGCATTAGCAAACAAGCTATTGCACACGTAACAAAGCTGCGTAAAAATCAACCGTCGGCAGAGGAACTGGTTGATGGAATATTAGCAGGGAATAAAACCGCACTTAGCCGCGCCATTACTTTAGTAGAGAGCACCAATACCGCACATTTAGAAAAGGCCAACACAGTAATTGCGCAATGCCTGCCCCATGCTAACAAATCGGTTCGTATAGGTATTACCGGTGTACCCGGTGTAGGCAAAAGCACCTTTATAGAGGCTTTTGGAAAGCACTTAACCGGGCTTGGTAAAAAGGTGGCAGTACTCGCGGTAGACCCCAGTAGCTCGTTATCTCATGGGAGTATATTGGGCGATAAAACCCGTATGGAAGAGCTTGTTAAAGATGAGAACGCTTACATACGTCCATCAGCGTCGGGAGATACGCTGGGTGGTGTGGCACGCAAAACCCGCGAAGCCATTATTTTGTGTGAGGCCTGCGGTTTTGATACCATTATTATAGAAACAGTTGGCGTAGGCCAAAGTGAAACTGCGGTACACAGTATGGTCGATTTCTTTTTATTGCTAAAAATATCCGGGGCTGGAGACGAACTACAGGGTATTAAGCGTGGCATTATGGAAATGGCCGACCTTATTGTAATTAATAAGGCCGACGGCGATAACATAAAAAAGGCCGGGCTTGCTAAAACAGAGTTTAACCGCGCCCTGCATTTGTTTCCCGCCAAGCAATCGGGCTGGCAGCCTAAAGTAACCACATGCAGCTCTATAACCCATGAGGGTATTGCCGAAACATGGCAAACTATAAGTGAGTACTTTACGCTTTCAAAAAACAATGGTTTCTTTAACATCCGCCGGAGCGAGCAAAACAGCTATTGGCTTACCGAAACTATTAATGAACAGCTTAAAGCCAATTTTTATTCACGCGAAGACATTGCAAAACTTCTTGAAGCCAATAAAAAAGCGGTGCAAAATAGTGAGTTATCACCATTTGCAGCCGCTGCTATTCTGTTAGAGAGGTATTTTGCTGACAAATAGGATTATGCTCTCTTTTTCTTTTTGCCTTTTTTAAGTTTTATCTTACTCATTCCGCATGCAATGTAACTGCCACTTTCTTTTTTAATATTCACTAATTTATTAGTATTTGCATTTACGTAGTACAAATTGACTGAATAATTATGAACGCCAATTTCAAGAGCTATTTTTTCTTTAATTAACCAACAAAAAGAGTTCACTTCATCTATATACGATAATTCAATAAAGTCAACCTTTTTATTTTTAAATTTAGGACTACCTTTAACACTCGCTAATGCATCGCATATACCGGTAAAAAGTTCAGAATCCTTATCTTCAGAAAATTTTGGAAACATGTTTTCCGAGATCATTTTACCATCCTTATTAAATTCCAATCCAAAAACATATTTGATATTTTCGTATCTGTAAGTATAAAGCATCCAATAAGTATAATCAAAATTTGAGAGTTCATAAAGTTCTCTGTTTTCATAATCTTTAATTTCTGTGTTGAGATAATTAACTTCAACCTGATCAAATTCTAATCTGCTGTAAAAATCTTTATTAGCACGATTAATAATATATTGTTCTGCTTTATCTAAAATAAAATCTGAATATTTCTTTATCGTATGAATGTCAATACCATATGAAATTGAATCAGATGCGTTTTGAGGTATATAAGCAAAAGGTATATAGTTTTTGGATTTCGACAAATGACTACCGCCCGTTTCTAATTTATCTGAGTCTTCACATTGTGAAAACACAAGGCGAGGCAATAAAAAAAAGAATAAAACAAAATACTTCATATCACAAAACAATTGTTATAAATTCCAGCATCTAAACAATTTAAGATTTTGTCCTTCCGACGAAGGAGGAATCTCAGTTATTCAAAAGATTCTTCGACTCCGTTGCTCTCCGCTCAGAATGACAAAGAATAGTAACTCAAAATAACATTTGAGTTTGTCATTCCGACGAAGGAGGAATCTCGACTATTAAAAAGAGATTCTTCGACTCCGTTGCACTGCGCTCAGAATGACAATGCATGAACACTATTATCAAACTGAAATTCAGAAAAAAAACTACTCCTCGTAACGCTGTATTTCTCTGTCGTAAAATTCATTGGCAAGAACAATAAGGCCTTCCATTTCGGCATTAAGTTCATTTTCGTCAAGGTCTTCCGGCTCTTCCATAAACTCTACTTCATCATCTTTAAGATTTATTATAAAGCGTGGGTAGTCAAGGTGAATGATAAAAATATCTTCAGGAAAATCAGTATTATCTGCAAGTACAAATTTAGGTAGTTCCATGATTAATTGGTTTCGGGTTAACGTTTAAGGTTTCAGGTTGCCCATCCCCCGTAATATATTGTTTGGTTAAATAATTAAAGCGAAGATACAAAAATAATGCGGCGGCTGTTAAACCTGCCAGCAAACCTATCCATATTCCGGTAGCTTTTAAAGGAGTGTATAGGCCCAGGTAAAACGAAATTGGGAACCCTATAACCCAGTAGGCAACAAAGGTTATTACGGTTGGCACCTTTACATCCTGCAGGCCGCGAAGGGCGCCAAGTACCACTACCTGTATCCCATCGGATATCTGGAAAACGGCAGCCACAATTAATAGGTTAGCCGCTATTTTTATGACCTCGGTATTATCTTTTAGCTGTACAACATCTTCAGCATTAACAAACCAGTGCGGCAGGTAATTATGCAAGGTTATAAATAACAGTGCAAACACAATTTCTATAATAATGGCAAGCAGAAATATAGACCGCGCCACGATACGCAGGTTTATATAATCTTTTAACCCCTTTTGGTTACCCACACGCACCATAGCCGCAACGCTAAGCCCCATGGCAAACATGAACGTCATGGAGGCAAGGCTAAGGGCAATTTGGTTTGCGGCCTGGTTAGTCTTTCCTAAAAATCCCGAAAGCCATACTGCGGCGGTAAACAGCGCTACTTCAAAAAGCATTTGCATAGACGATGGCAAACCCAGCGATACTATTTTTTTAAGCATAGACTTTTTGATTTCGCCAAAACTAAAATTGCTGAAATATTGTTTTAACTGTGCATTGCGCGATAATGCATAATGCATAAATATAAGCATGGCAACGCGCGATGTTACCGTACCTATTGCAGCCCCCATCATTCCCATTTTAGGAAAAAACCATATACCGTATATAAGAACATAATTTATACCTACATGTATTACATTACTAAATATAACGGCATACATGGCATATTTTGTCATAGAAAGGCCATCGGCAAATTGTTTATATCCCTGAAATATTACCATAGGTAATAGCGAAAACCCAACCCACCCTATAAAAGGTTTGGCAAGCGCTATAACTTCGTCCGGCTGGCGCATAAGGTGCATTAATGGCGTAGCAAGTGATACTACCCCAAACAAACATATACCTAATATGGTGCATAGCAATAACCCATGATGAAATGCAGAACGTACTGTTTGTGCATCTTTAGCGGCATCTCCCTGTGCTACAATTGGCGTTATGGCTGTCGAAAAACCTATCCCTGCCGACATGGCAATAAACACAAAGCTATTAGCCAGAGATACCGCTGCCAGCTGGGTAGCACCAAGGCGCCCTACCATTATATTATCTATAACGCCTATAAGTGTGTGGCCAAGCATACCTAATATTACAGGATATGCCAGACGAATGTTAGTAGAAAATTCTTTTTTATATACTGCTAAGCCCAATTTTCAAATTTTATGCAAAGGTACTACGTATGTTTTTATAAGGTAACAAAAGATCATAAAACATTATCAATCATTAATTTATGTAAGACATATCTTAATTTTATTATTCCTTTGATAATATTTTAACACAATATTACAAATGATGAGAATTGTATTACATTAATTTTGCCCCACTAACAACAATATAAAAGAGAAGGCCATGAAAAAGAAAATGAATTTTAAAGCACTAATGCTGGGAGCATTGCTTTTATGTGGGGCAAGTGGGTTTGCACAAAAAATAGAGGGTACTAATAATCCTGCTATTGATAATTATGATCAAAATTACCGCTTGGGGTTTGGCTTAAATGCAGGGTTGCCTACAGATAGCAATTTTAATTTCGCGCTGGGTGCCGATGTGAGGTTTCAGTATGACCTTACAAAAAAGACATCGTTAACGCTTACCACCGGTTTTACAAATCTTTTTGCCGATAATGATATACCAGATCTTGGCTATATTCCTGCAAAAGTTGGTTTTAAAGCATTTGTGTGGGAAGACCAGTTTTATGTAATGGGAGAGGTAGGTGCCGGTTTTGCAGTTACAAACCACTATGACCAGACTACGTTTTTATGGGCACCAAGCATAGGCTGGGCGAGTAAATATATTGATATAAGTGCACGATACGAAGGAATGAACGATTTTGGAACCGACCAGATTGCACTTCGTTTTGCTTACGGATTTAAACTGTAAGCAGGAAAATTTTTAGAACACAAGCTTAATGAATTATATTCTGCCCGATAGTATTAATTTACTATCGGGCTAATTTTTATTATAACAGTGGCAATAATCACTGGATATTAAAAAGACATTGAATTGTTGATTGAATTATACTGTCTCATTTTAAATCCTTTGATGAATATTTATACCCATTTTTATTAACTATAAATTGGCACAAATATTTTTTTTTTGTACGTTTGAAATTGATGAAACGTATTATTACCATACTTACAGGTGTAGCTCTTCTTTGTTACTTTTTTATAGCAATATATAATTTTTGCCCGCCTTTTTATAAACAATCTTATGTAGGCAGGGCTTCTAATAAAGTTAGTGGAATACTTGGGTTTGGGGTATTATTTGACAGAATGCTCTCTTTAACAGGCAGATCTGTAACATACCGTTTTTACCAGGGCGGAAGGTGGCAGGAAAATAAATTGTTGCTGGAGCCTTTATTTGATGATTACAGGGCAACAGGCAATCTTACCTCTCTTAAACATTGCCGCTTAGACACCCGCCTTGTTTCTGATATACATAAGACTGCCAGGCGCAAGGGAATACAAAAAATGAAAGAAAGTAAAGCTTATGCCGAATTTCTTGATCATTTATTATACAGCCACAATCAAAATATCAGGCCGGATTCCCTGGAGATCTTTTATTATATCAGAAATTATGAAACCGATGCCCTGCACCTGTCATTAAACTTTAAAGATAAACCGTGAAAAAAACTGATACATTTTTAACTGTTTTTCAGAGACAGATAGAGAACCATTTTTTTTACGATAAAAACATTATATGGTTTAGGCGATGTGTTTACTCCCTGTTATTAATAAAAATGCTTTTTATCTGGCCGGAAATTTCCATGTTTTACAGGCATGCCATAAGCGTTCGCACCGGATCATTCCTGCCGCATAAACTATTTTTTTTACCGGTAATGCATAATTACTATAAACTGTACTGGTTTATAGCCTGTTTAACAGTAGCCATGGCGTTATTCTTTAAAAAAAACAGGTGGTTATATATAGCAGTTTTTATATTTAGTGTTAATTACGTTTTTATAGCAAACAAGGCTACTAACAGTGGCGACGGGCTGCTTAACTTTTTAATTTTTATGCTGATTTTTGTGCGCGAAGGCGCAACAAAATACAGTGTAACCCAAATGGTTAACAACGCTATATTAATACTGGTACAGGTGTATTTTTGCTTATTTTATTTTTTAAATGCTTTAGGTAAAATTGTACAGCCATTGTGGCGTAATGGCAATTATTTTACACATACATGGCATCTCTCCTATTATGCTAATCCAAGTTTTATACCCTATTGGTTTTTTAACCCTACAATGCAGCTTATTACAGCTTGGTCTGTAATGATTTTTGAATTTACCTTTCCGGTTTTAATATGGTTTAAATCGTATAGAAAGCCGCTCCTTGTTATCGGACTATTTTTTCACTTTGGCATTGCACTATTATTATCGCTGCCAGATTTTGGCCTTACAATGGCTATTGTATACATTTTGTTTTACGACTTTAAGCAAAAAAATGCTAACAATCTTAGAGAATCTATTATCTAAAATTCAAAATATACACCGTAAAGGCTTTTCATAATTCATGCAGGAGAAGCTTAATTACATATACAATTAAACAATTAAAATCTTGAATATTACTACAACATCAAAACCGGGTTACGCAATATTGCTTGCAATTTTTACTTGCAGTATGATGATGCATTTTGGAGTTAAATTTACTTTATACTCAAAAAGTACACTTTTGTTTGTTGTTATAGCAAGTCTTATATTATTAGATTTTAGAAAATGGGCTTTAAATTATTTGGCAATTTTTTCAGGCTTATTTTTATTTTACGATCAATTTCCCCGTTTAGCAAACCATGCTAATTTAGAGTTTTTTGTATGTATATTTTTTAGCCTGTTATTGATAGCAAAAATTATTTTTAAACTTGAACCGCCTAAAGCCCGCGTGGTAACTTATGCCTTTAGGATTACATTGATTACTGTGTATTTTATTGCCGGTTTTCATAAGTTAAATAGTGGTTTCTTTTCTACAAACGGAAGCTGTAGTGCTTATGTAGAGATCATGAACATTAAACTTTTATATGGCAAAAATCCATTCACACATCACTATTTGGGTTGGTTTGCCCAGGTAAGTACAATTATTATAGAAATGATTGTACCTTTTGGTATACTATTTAAAAGTACCCGAAAAATTACGGTTATCATTTTGGCATGCTTTCACTTTTACCTTAATTTATGTGGGTTTTATAATTTCAGTACATTTGCTGCTTTACTAATAGCGGGCAGCACGATTAATCTTGACACTAAAGAATTGCCTGAGAGCCTTCTTAAAAGTTTTAAATACTTCTTGTTTTTCTGTATATTTTCTGCAGCATCAACTAAATTTTTATGGTGGCTTAGAGTACTGCCTGCAAGACAACTTGTTACTTATGGTTCAGTAATTTATAATATAGGCTGGATAATACTTTTTTATGGCCTTATTAAATTAAGTAACAATTATGCAACTAAATATAAGTTTTCCTGGCTACACCCTGCAATCTTTTTTGTCATATTATTTTGGGGCATACAGGGGTATATAGGCCTTTCAACCGCTTCGTCGCTAAGTATGTTTAGCAACCTGACAACAGAAAAAGAACATTGCAACCACTTTATTATCGACACAAAAAAAACTAAAATATGGAATTTTGAAGAAGATTATGTAGTGATAACCAACATTCCAAAAGAATGTAAACTAAGCGAAATAAAACTTGTGCAAAACTATGGCATACCACGCATAGAGTTGAAAAGGAACATTATGCTATGGAAAAAATTCAGGCAACCTCTACCCTGCACACTTGTATATAAAGGGGAAACCATTTTTGTTCCGGATCTTAGAAATTCTAAGTTTAGTACTTATGAAATGAAATGGTGGTACCGATTTTTATATTACAGGAGAATTATTGTTAACAATAATGAATGCTTGTGGTAATATTCAATTTATATTGACGATAGAATAATCAAATTTACAAAAAGATACTATACCTGTCCTGCAGGAAGTAAAATGATATATACAGGATAGCGGTATCTTGTAGTTTTACCCCAACCAACTGTTAGGATATACGTAGAGATAAACTTACAAAAACAAACCCAACTAACTAAAAATAAGTTAATTGGGTTTTTTATTGTGATCACACCAGGATTCGAACCTGGGACCGCCTGCTTAGAAGGCAGGTGCTCTATCCAGCTGAGCTATGTGACCCCTTATTGCGGGTGCAAATATAGTATTATCTATGAATAAATATACTATGTAAATTAACTTTTTTTATATATAAGTAAAAATATAAAATAACTCACACACTATTAGTACTTTAAAAACGGACCATATAAATAAATATTCGGCCCGTTTTTTATTCATTACACTAAATTAAGCATTAAGCTAAAATTATAGCAATTACCTTAATAAAGAGAAGTGTGCTTTAAATTCACTCTGTACACCGTTAGACGACAGATATGATACCGTAAACCAGTAATCTGTGGCCGGCAGCGGATGTCCGTTTAGGGTACCATCCCATCCTGCTCCGGATGGCCTGATGCCGGCAATAAGCTTACCAAACCTGTCGTATATATAAATCACGGCGTCGCGCTGATTTTGCAGGCCTTTTATATTCCATGTATCGCCTACCCCATCGCCGTTAGGGCTAAAAAAGCGTGGGTAGTTAAGCGAGAATACGTGTAGTATTAAAGTACCGCAGTTATTTTTATCTTTTACCCTTATTTCGTGTTCGCCTTCATCAATTTTTGTAAAATAGGGCTCATCCTGAAACCTGCCTCCGTCAAGGCTATATTCATAATCGCCAGATCCGCCCGTAACGGTAACTGTTATTACTTGGTTAAAGTTAAAATCTACCCCAACCACTGCTGTAGCAGATGCTATAGATGATTCTTTTACTGTGGTGCTTACCGTTGTACTGCAACCCGAAAGTATATTAGTTGCCGTAACGGTATACTCCCCTGTTTCGTTAGTATTAAGATAGCTGGATGTAGCCGTTAGCGCAGTGCCGTCTTTAGTCCATGCAAAGCTATAAGTAGTAACAGCTAAACCACTGTGCAGCGTTATAGAAGTGTTTACACCGGTTGCAGCATCTTTACATACATAGTAGATGTCCTGCAATACAGGCCTTGGCATTGCATTTATTGTAATTGTTTTTTGGGTATCTGCTGTGCATATTGTACCTACAGTATACGTAATGGTTACACTACCGGTGCGTTTAGGGGTTACAAGTCCATTAGCATCTACTGTTGCTATGCCAGTATTACTACTGCCCCATACTCCTCCGGTAACTGTATTGGCTAATTGTAACGCATCATCTATACAAACCATATCGTTGCCCGTTATTGTACCCGGAGACGGTGCAGGTGCAGGCGGATTGTTAATAGTTACAATAGCTGTTGATGTACATTGGCCATTACTAACAGTAACGGTATAATTAGCAGGGTTTAAATTAGTAAACAACCTCGAACTTTGAAATGTTACCCCGTCTATACTATATGTATATTGTGGGCCTAAAGGCGCAGTTATAAGTATAGTTCCCTTATCGGTTGTACAATCAGGCTGCGTTAGTGCTGTTACCGCTGCAATTGGCCTTACAGGAGATGCTATCATCCTGTAAGTAATACTTCTTGCAGTACAGCCATCGCTGTTTTTTACAGTTACATAATACGACTGGGCAGATGGCAGATTACTATAAATAAGGTCTGTAGTAAACGCTCCACCGTTAAGGCTGTATGTAAAGCCGGTGCCCGGCTGCGGAATAATTTCAAGGCTTCCTAAGTTACCAGCACAATCCGGTGGCGTAAGTTGGGCAACCGGCGTTGCAGGTACCTGTGGTGCGGCATTAATAGTATATTGTATACTCTGTGCGGTACACATTGCACTTGTTCTTACTATTATGGTATATGTTCCCTGCAATAATCCGCCGAATGTAACCGATGATTGCCATGTCGCACCGCCATCTATACTATAGGTGTAGCCTGGTGCGCGCGGAGAATCTACCACTATAGAGGCAAAAGCATTTTGGCAGGTAGCAGCAATAATGTCTGCTACTGGTACTGCAGGGAGTACAGGAGCAGTAAGCTGGAACGTTACCGATTGTGATAAGCAACCATTTGCATCTTTAGCAACAACCGTATAGGTGGCAGGTGGTAAAGCAGAATAATCTGTGGTAGATGTAAATGCACCTCCGTTAACCTGATACGTGTAACCTCCTGTAGGCGAGGTAATCCTAAAACCTCCCTGCATAGTAGGACATGTAGGCTGTGTAACAGCAATTACAGGCCTTGGCAGCAATGGAGCCGGAGTAATGTTTATAATTACAGATGAAGTACAGCTTCCGTTAACGGCCATAATAGTGTGCTGGCCCACAGACGCGGTAAATATATTCGATGTTTGTAAAACCCCATCTAATGTATAAGTTATGCCACCACCTGATGGAGATGTTATTGTTATGGTTGCAGTACGTGCAACACAGTCTGTAGATGATATGGTTGTAGTTATTGCAGGTAATGGCGGCGCAGCACCTACAGTAACGCTATTTGTAGTAGTACAGCTTCCAAGTACTGCAACTATAGTATGCCTGCCGGGAGCAGCATTAAATGTATTAGATGCCTGCGGTGTACCACCATCTATAGCAAAAGTAATACCTGTGCCCATTGCCGGTGTATTTACTGTTATTGTAGCAGTATTCGTAGTACAATCGGTAGTAGTTACAGTAGTAGTTACAGCAGCAAGACCACTTGCAGGAGCAACGGTTATAGTTCCGCTTGCATTACAGCTTCCTTCAACAGCTGTAATAGTGTGAGAACCCGGAGCGGCTGTAAATATGTTAGATGCCTGTGGTGTACCTCCATCTATAGCAAAGGTTATTCCCGCACCCGATGGCGTGTTTACTGTTATAGTTGCTGTATTTGTAGTACAGTCTGTAGTAGAAATAGTTGTTGTTACAGCAGCTAATGCCGGTGGTTGGGCAACTGTTAATGTTCCCGATGAAGAACAACTTCCGGTTACTGCTGTAATAGTGTGAGAACCCGGAGCGGCTGTAAATATGTTAGATGCCTGCGGTGTACCGCCATCTATAGCAAAAGTTATACCTGCACCCGACGGCGTGTTTACTGTTATAGTTGCTGTATTGGTAGCACATGCCGTAGCAGACACTGTTGTTGTAATTGCTGCCAATGGTGGCGCAGCACCTACTGTAGCAGTTCCGTTTGATGTACAGCTTCCGTTTACGGCAGTTATGGTGTGCGGGCCCGGAGCGGCTGTAAATATGTTAGATGCCTGCGGTGTACCGCCATCTATAGCAAAAGTTATACCTGCGCCCGACGGCGTGTTTACTGTTATAGTTGCTGTATTGGTAGCACATGCCGTAGCAGAAACTGTTGTTGTTACTGCAGCCAATGGTGGCGCAGCACCTACTGTAGCAGTTCCGTTTGATGTACAGCTTCCGTTTACGGCAGTTATGGTGTGCGGGCCCGGAGCGGCTGTAAAGGTATTCGATGCCTGCGGTGTGCCACCATTTATGGCAAAGGTAATACCCGTACCCATAGCCGGTGTGTTAACCGTAATTGTTGCTGTATTGGTAGCACATGCCGTTGCAGATACTGTTGTTGTTACAGCTGCCAGACCACTCGCCGGTGCAACTGTAACCGTACCGTTAGAAGAGCAGCTTCCGTTTACAGCATCTATGGTATGAGAACCCGGAGCCGCTGTAAATATATTCGATGCCTGCGGTGTACCGCCATCTATAGCAAAGGTAATACCTGCACCCATGGCCGGTGTGTTAACTGTAATAGTAGCGGTATTAGTAGCACAATCTGTTGATGTCACGGTGCTTGTTACTGCGGCTAATGGTGGCGCAGCACCTACTGTAGCTGTACCATTAGAAGAACAGCTTCCGTTTACGGCAGTTATGGTGTGAGAGCCCGGAGCGGCTGTAAATATGTTTGATGCCTGTGGGGTACCACCATCTATGGCGAACGTAATACCTGCACCCGATGGAGTATTTACTGTAATTGTTGCTGTATTTGTTGCACATGCCGTTGCAGATACTGTTGTTGTTACAGCAGCGAGACCGCCTGCAGCGCCTACCGTAGCTGTACCATTTGATGTACAGCCTCCGTTTGTAGCTACTATTGTATGAGGGCCGGGAGCGGCAGTAAATATATTGGATGCCTGTGGGGTACCACCATCTAAGGCGTAAGTAATACCCGCTGCCATAGCCGGAGTATTAATTGTAATGGTTGCCGTATTTGTAGCACAAGCCGTTGCAGATACTGTAGTTGTTACGGGTCCTAATATTGTTGTAGGTAATATCCTCACTGTGCCTTCGGATGCGCAATTACCATTTACAGCCCTTAAAGTATAATTACCTACCGGAACAGTAAATACAGTTGTGTTATGCGTAACGCCTCCTATAGTATATGTAATACCATTACCTACAGGAGCAATAACTGTTACGGTTCCTAATCCGGTTGTACAGTCTGTTGGGCTTATTTGTACATTAACAATATCTAAAACCGGAACCGGCCCTACTGTTACCTGTGTTTCAGAAGAACAGTTGCCATTTACAGCCCTTAGCGTATGCAGTCCCGGCGAAGCGGGAAACACATTGGAATTAAATGGATTTCCATCTAAAGTATAAACGATGCCTGTACCTACAGGAGCATTAACCGTTATTGTTGCAAGGCCTGTACTACAATCTGTTGGAGATACAGTGGCATCAACGGCTGCCAATGCAGGTGCTGCACTTACCGTTGCAGTACCTGTTACAATACAATTGCCGTTAGATACTGTTATATTATGTAAACCGGGAGCTGCTGTAAATATGTTTGATGCCTGTGGTGTACCCCCATCTATAGCATAAGTTATTCCTGCACCCATTGCCGGGGTATTTATTGTAATAGTTGCTGTATTAGTAGCACAGCTCGTTGCAGATACCGTTGTCGTAACCGCAGCCAATGGTGTAGCGGCAATTACAGTAGCAGTACCATTAACAGTACAGTTACCGCTTGTTACAACTATATTGTGTAATCCCGGACCTGTACCGGCAAATACATTGGATGCCTGCGGAGTACCTCCGTCTATCGCAAAGGTAATACCCGAAGCCATAGCCGGGGCACTAACCGTTACGGTTGCTGTATTTGTAATACAATCTGTAGGAGATACCGTAGCAACTACAGGATCGAGCGGAGATATTTTTAATTGTGCCGCATTACTGTTAATATCACAACTTGTAGATGTTATGTGGCAGTAATATTGATTTTCGGTAAAACTTTGTGGTACATTATTTATTGTTAATGTATCCGTACCGGCACCCTGATAGTTGGTGCCATTTACAACATTTACCCAGTTACCTGTCGTATTAAGGACTTTCCACTGATAGGTATATGTTGCAGTGCCATCCACCGTTGCAGTAAACGTTGCCGTACTCCCCTCGCAAACCGTAAGATCCTGCGGATGTGTTTGTGTGGGCACAGTAGTGTTTATTGTATGGAAACCCAAATTTGCACAGTAATTATCAGGCAGCGGGGCATTGGCATCCTGGTCGTGCTGCGTATTAGTCCATTCTGATCCATTGTATGTAGCCGTAGGTGCCGTTACATTCGGGTTTCGTATCAATGTAAAACCTGCTAAGGTAAATGGTACTTCTACCCGGTCTATAACAATATTATTTTTTAATAATTCGAGTTTATCATTACCATTAAAACCACTACCCAAGGAAGGAACATTGGTAGTAGGTGCGGCACAAATTCTTTGTAACGGGACACTGCACGGTATCAAATACGTTGCATGTGGCTCTATAAAACCGGGTAGGGTTAAATCGTAACCGGCAGTAGGGGTATTATCTGCTATATTACCATACCGTATCATCCTGTAAAGCCCATTAAAGGTAATCCTCGCATTAGAAGGGTTATAAAGCTCGATCATACCCCCACTCTGGTCGCGCTGATCATAGACTTCAGATATGAATATCTCCGGCGCACCACATTGCGAATTTATAAGTGTAAATGTCCCTGTCGGTGCGCCTAAACCTGTACAGCCAGCAGCCGATGTAATACCTATAGCACCTACAGTTGTTCCCACAGGTATACGTGCCTGTATTTCTGTATCAGATACCACTGTATACACAGCCTGTACCCCGTCAAACCTTACCGATGTTGCACCTGTAAAGTTGCTGCCTGTTATTTTAACCAATGTATTTACAGGGCCTGTTGTCGGAGATATAGAGCCAAAAACTGCAGCAGCACAGTTAGAAACTACGGTGCCGTTTAATGTAAAATTATCTAACCTAAACCAGCCGCCATTACCATTACTTACAGTTATTACCACAGTTATAGTGCCTGTTAAACTAGTCAGTCCGGCAACATTTGTATTCCCTACGGCACTGCCTGAAGTGTTAGTAGCCCCATTACCTACATTTATACCGTTAATGGTCATAGACCAGTTTGCAGGTCCGGAATTACTACGCTGCCTCCAAAAATTGAACGATGTAATGTTTGCAGCAAATTCTGGCGCTACATTAAATGTAAGGGTAAGTGTTGTAGGTACATTTGCCGGAGTATTTACCATTATGGCCTGGCCTGTAGCTCCTGCACCACTTGTCCATGAACCTACGCTGTTAGTCCACGAAGAGCCAGAAAGATTGCTATCAATTATATTTGGAACTACGGTATACGGACTTGCTGCCGGTATTGTAGTGGTGCCAAAATTATGCTGGTAAATTTGGGCATTAATTATCTGCGAAAAGAAAAAAAGAAAAAATAAGAGCATTAGGGATAACTTATTACCCCGATATGTAATGTTCTGTAACATTCCTACGTAATTTTTAAGATGAATTTAACAAATCAAAATTATAAGTATTTATAATTCAGACAGTATTTTAAATGTTAAATTATCACAATTGAACATCATTTTATTGTAAAAAAATAAAGCCGCTTTACAGCGGCTTTAAAACATTTTGTAAGTTAACTGCATTAGTTTTCAGCGCGGTTTATATAAACCCAACCTGTTCTTGAGTTACCTTCAAGCTCTACTACATAAAAGTAGGTACCCGTAGGCAGTTCATCGCCGCCATTGGTTTGCCCATGCCATTCGTTAGTATACTTGTTTTTATTATAAACTTCAAGACCGTATCGGTTAAATATTGTAAGTTTTTTTACATCAAGGCCTGTAAGGTCAAAGTTGTCATTTTTAGTATCGTTATTTGGCGAAATACCTCTTGGTATGTCGCAAAATGTTCCCTCTACCGTATAAACATGTGTAACTTCACAACCGCCCGGTGTCCTTACTGTAAGCTCGAATGCAATAGGAAAATCGATTGTCCTTACACTATTTGCAGCGGCATATTGAGCAACATTAAACGTATTATCATCGCCTACAATTGCTGTCTGACCACTTCTTCTCCATTCAAAAGTTGCCGTTGAAACATCAAACGAGCTGTTTAAAGGTAACGCTTCAAGAACATAATTCTTCCCGAAAATCGTTTCGCGGCATTCCTGCAAACCAGTTACCTGTGGCAGGCTTGTTATAGGGTTAACCGTTACGTTTCCATTAACCGAACATCCACCAGAAACGATTGTGATAATATACGGAGTTGCCGATGCTGCAACGTTGGTAAATATGTTTGACGCCTGTGGTGTACCTGTGCCTAAAGCATACGTTATACCTGTTCCCGGTAAAGTTGAAGTTACCGTAATGGTAGCTGTTTGTGTTGCACAATCGGTAGCTGATACAGTCGCAACTATTGCAGGAAGTGTAGTTACCGGAGCAACGGTTACATTTCCTAATACCGAACACGTGCCTGATAAAATTGTGATAACATACGGAGTTGCCGATGCTGCTACGTTGGTAAATATGTTAGATGCCTGCGGTGTACCTGTGCCAACAGCATAAGTAATACCTGCTCCCGGTAATGTAGATGTTACCGTTATTGTAGCGGTTTGCGTTGCACAGTCAGTAGCCGATACTGTTGCTACTACGGCAGGAAGTGTAGTTACCGGGGCAACGGTTACGTTTCCATTAATCGAACATCCACCAGAAACGATTGTGATAACATACGGAGTTGCCGATGCTGATACGTTGGTAAATATGTTTGACGCCTGCGGTGTACCTGTGCCAATAGCATAAGTAATACCAGCTCCCGGTAATGTAGAGGTTACCGTTATTGTAGCCGTTTGTGTAGCACAGTCGGTAGCCGATACTGTTGCTACTACGGCAGGAAGTGTAGTTACCGGGGCAACGGTTACGTTTCCTGTTACCGAACATCCACCAGAAACGATTGTGATAACATACGGAGTTGCCGATGCTGCTACATTGGTAAATATGTTTGATGCATGCGGTGTACCTGTGCCAATAGCATAAGTAATGCCAGCTCCCGGTAATGTAGATGTTACCGTTATTGTAGCGGTTTGTGTCGCACAATCGGTAGCCGATACTGTAGCAACTATAGCAGGTAATGTTGTTACCGGAGCAACGGTTACATTTCCTATTACCGAACATCCACCAGAAATGATTGTGATAACATACGGAGTTGCTGATGCTGCTACGTTAGTAAATATGTTAGATGCCTGCGGTGTACCTGTGCCAATTGCATAAGTAATACCTGCTCCAGGTAGTGTGGAGGTTACGGTAACTATTGCCGTTTGTGTTGCACAATCGGTAGCCGATACTGTAGCAACTACAGCAGGTAATGTTGTTACCGGAGCAACGGTTACGTTTCCTAATACCGAACACGTGCCTGATAAAATTGTGATAACATACGGAGTTGCTGATGCTGCTACGTTAGTAAATATGTTAGATGCCTGCGGTGTACCTGTGCCAATAGCATAAGTAATGCCTGCTGCCGGTAACGTAGAGTTTACCGTAATTGTAGCCGTTTGTGTTGCACAGTCAGTAGCTGAAACGGTTGCTACAACAGCAGGAAGTGTTGTTACCGGAGTAACTGTTATGTTTCCTGTTACCGAACATGTCCCTGATAAAATTGTAATAACATACGGAGTTGCCGATGCTGCTACGTTGGTAAATATGTTAGATGCCTGCGGTGTACCTGTGCCAATAGCATAAGTAATACCAGCTCCCGGTAATGTAGAGGTTACCGTTATTGTAGCCGTTTGTGTAGCACAGTCGGTTGCCGATACTGTAGCAACTACGGCAGGAAGCACTGTCGCAAATGAAACTGTTACGTTGCCTGTAACGGTACAGGTTCCTGAAACGATTGTTATTACATGTGCAGTTGCTGATGCAGCTACGTCTGTAAAGATATTAGATGCCTGTGGTGTTCCGCCATCAATAGCGAAAGTAACACCTGCCCCTACAAGTGTAGAAGTCACAGTAACGGTTGCTGTTTGTGTTGCACAATCTGTAATAGATACTGTTGCAACTATTGCCGGCAATGCTAATACCGGAGCCACAATTACTACACCAGAAACAGAACATGTACCCGAAGCTACAGTTATTCTATGTGGTAACAGAGATGCAGCTACATTATTAAAAATGTTCGATGCCTGTGGTGTTCCTCCATCTATTGCATAAGTAATGCCTGTTCCAGGTAAGGTAGAGGTAACTGTAACTGTTGCGGTTTGTGTTACACAATCTGTAGCTGATACTGTTGCAACTACGGCATCAAGAACGGTAACATTTAATTGTGCAGCCTCACTTACTAAAGTACATGCTGTAGAGGTCATAACACAGTAATACTGACTACCATTAAAAGATGCCGGAGTATTATTTACTGTAAGGGTTGCCGTTGTTGCACCTGAATAAGTAATACCGTTTGTTACGTTAACCCATGCACCGCTGGCGTTAAGCGTTTTCCACTGGTAAGTAAATCCTGTAGTAGTGCTTAATACTACTGTAAATGTAGCCTGTGCGTTAACGCAAATGTTAGCATCGGCAGGTTGGATGGTTATTGTTGTAACCGCAGTTGTAGGGTCTGCAATATGGTTACCAAGATCTGCGCAGTAGTTATCCGGTAAAGGAGCATCTTCGTCCTGGTCATGCTGAACGTTATTCCAATCGCTTTGATTATATACAGGCGTTGGTGCTATAGCATTAGGATTTCTTATAAGCGTAAAGCCCGGTAATGTAAAAGGAACTTCTACACGGTCTATAACAATATTATTTTTTAATAACTCAAGTTTATCGTTTCCGTTAAACCCATTTCCTAATGAAGGCACATTTGTAGTAGGTGCGGCACAAATTCTTTGTAATGGTACACTACAAGGAATAAGGTAAGTCGATTCCGGCCCTATAGATCCCGGAAGTGTTAAATTATAACCAGCTGTAGGCGAAGTATCTGAAATGTTACCATATCTTATTAACCTGTAATTTCCGTTAAAAGTAATTGTAGTATTTGAAGGATTATATATTTCTATCATACCACCACTCTGGTCACGCTGGTCATAAACTTCAGAAATATAAACTTCAGCTGCCGGAGGTGCACAGTTAGATGACAATATAGTAAACGACGTACCTGTAGCACGACAGCCATTTGTAATAATAGTAATTGCACCGGTAGTTGCTGTTGCAGGCACTGTCGCCTTAATAACTGTAGCTGATACTACCGTAAAACCCGGAGCTTCTACTCCATTAAATTTAACCGAGCTTGTACCCGATCCTAACTGAAAACCACTACCATTAATAGTTACAACGGTACCAACAGGCCCCGATGCAGGTAAGAACGATGTGATTGTTGTGCTTGTACAGGGAGATTGAGCATGTACTGTAGTCACAAAGAACAAGCAGGTTAAAAAGATAAGGATACAGTAATTAAATAGAGTATTTTTTTTGTGCATTATTCTGTTTTTAAATTTATATGCCAAAATGCTGCGCAAGTTAATTATTTTAAAGACACGATAATCAAACTTATTTTATGAAAATGTTAACATAACACACCGGCTTTTCAATAATTCGCAATTTAAGCCCAAACCACTCATTTATAAAGTGATATAAAAACAATACCCACGCGGTGCGTGGGTATTTAAAATATAATTGTAAGTATTAGACTAAAAAACTATCCTTTTGCTCACTTTACCTTTTACAGTGTTAATCTCTATAATAAGTACTTCCTGTGCTACCTCAAGGCTGTTTATAGCCGTTTTAGTTGCATTTATCTTGTCATTACTATAAAGTTTCCTGCCTCTTACATCATAAATAGTTACACCGGTCATTTCGGCCGTGCCACTGTTTATGTTTATAGTAGTACCCTGTTTGTAAACTATTACACTGTTAGGGTCAAGCTGTGGCGTTTTTGTACCAAGGGCATCGGTAGTATATACTACTTCAAACCTGTCGTTAAACGTTCCTGCTTCACTGGTAAAGGTATAGCCGCTTTCGCCAAGGTCATGGTATACATCTAAAAGGTTATCTTTTAAGTATATATCCTGTCCTTGCTCAAACAGTCCGTCTTTGTGGTCTATGCTTACGGTAAATTCTCCCGTAGTTACAGCCTTAAAGCCCATTGGCACTATATCGGCAGGCGCAAATTCCGGTCTTGCCTGTATAGATAATCTTGTATCTTCTGCAAGAGAGTAGAACGTTACATTGCCTCCGTCGCTAAACTGGCGGCCATCATAACCATAATCTAACCCAAGGGTTGCGTTATCCATGTAGGCTACTGCCACCTGGCTGAAGCCTGCTTCTGTACCCTTAAGATTTAGCCAATAACGCGAATTGTTATTTTGTGCTGTCCTGAAGAAAGCCTGGTCTGCTCCCGGAGATGGCCTCCTCATTGAATTTGTAAATGTAATGTTAGAACCTGTAGGGTTTGTGGCTGTTTTTACAAAGAAGCCCTGCCCCTGAGATATTAACCATGAACTCACTTCATTTCGTGGGAAGAAAACAGCCTGGTCTTCGCCACCACCCGAAACGGGGTCGTTTTCAAAACCATCATTTGCAGTAAAGGCTGCAAGGGTTAATGTTGCATAAGACGAAGCATTTGCATTGTTCTTTTTCCTCCAGAAGTAAAGTCCCGATGCTTCGTTAATAACACCTTCGTTACCATCAAAAAATGCCTCAACACTTATTGGCGACGGGTAAGGATTACCCACTGCCGTAAACCTGCTGCCTTGAACTGATGCCGGAATGGTTACTGTACCATTATTTGGGGTACCTGCAAAAGTTCCTGTAAAGGCAACCGGGGTTATACCATTATAATAATCTGACCCGGCTGCTGCATTGGTATCCGGCATACGTATAAGGTAGCTTTTTGCCGGGGTAAAGGTTGTGCTGCCCGGTACGGCTATGTAATAATTGGCATCGCCACTAAACCCGTATTCATAAAAGCGCGTTGCAACTGTTAATTCAGAAAAGTTGCTAAGCGTTTGTGTACCACTTACCGGAGACGACCACAATGTATAATCATACCTGTAAAGTGTATTACCTGCTTTTACAGCGCTAATAGCACCTACATTCGTATTTACCGCAGTTTCTTCTCCCTGTATAAGGGCTGCATTGTTTTGAACGGTAAGTGTACCGTTAGTATCTACCGTTACTTTGTCGTTTACATATAAAGTATTACCTGTAGTAACAATAAGTGCAGCATTAGCCTGTACCACTAAAGTTTTACTGTACACTATTCCTTGCGGCACGGTTGCAGCATTTACCGATGGAGCAATAACAACCGGGGTGTTTATAGTAGGCACTTCGTTACAAGACCAGTTATTCCCGTTATTCCAGTTGGTATCTTCGTTACCTGTCCACATATTTTCTGTAAACATCAGCTGTGTTTTATTATCCACAGTAAACTGGCTTGTACAACCCGGTGTAATATCGGTTCTTGTAAGTCTTGTAATTTCAAGTTCCTTATTATCATCAGCAGGTGTTACCGCTATTATTAAATCGGCACTGCCTAAAGCATTAGCTGTTGCTGCCACTGTTCTTACCGAACCGTGATTTACAGTATATTCTACAGTAAAAGTTGCATTAGCTAAAAGCCCTGTTACATGTAATGTTGCACTTGTGCCGCAAAATTGTGTATTGCTAACCCCGCTAAGCGTAGGCAATTTATTAATTACTATATCGCTGCCATTATTGTTCGTGCTTTTAGTCAATAAAAGCGATGATGATAAATGCACAACACGAACCCTGTAATTACCAGTAACAAAGCTTGCCGGCAATGTAGCCGCAATAGGGCTGTTAGCCGCTGCTGCACTTATTATATTAGAAAAATCTTCAGGAAAAACACCTGCAGCATCTGAATGCTGTACATAAAAACTACCTGTGCCAAAGGTACCCTGGCCGGTGTATTGTACACTTATTGCAGCAGCTTCGCCCTGGCAGTATGGGCCATAAGCAGCGGCAATTGTATTTATAAATGGTGCTTCTTCCACTATACCGTTTAATGGTACCACTTTAGTAGCACCCCCACCGGTAATAGTTAGTGTACCTGTGTAAGTGCCATGCAACTGACCTGCTGCAAGCCTTACATAAATTTCGGGATTGTTAAGGTTTAAACCGCCCGCTGTGTAAGGAATGCTTCCTGTTTGGGCATAAGCTGCTGCGCCAATTATTATCTGGAAATGTTCTGATACAGTTAGTGTAATATTTCCTGCTGCCGGTAAAAGGTTAGCCGCAGTTATGTTTGTTAATTGTACTGGCTGCGATGCACCACGGCCTTCAATAACCGAAATGCTCATTGGCGAAGGAGTAGCGTCTATAACCGGCCTTGCAAGTACCGTTAATGTCCTGCCTGTAGAGACCGGGTTGTAAGTAGCATTACCAGTATTAGATGCTGTAAGCGTAGTTGTACCCACCCCTGTTATAGTTACTGTACCGTCTTCTGCAATAGTAGCAACGCTTTGGTTAGCACTGCTCCATGTTACAGGAAGGCTTGCCGTATTATGGTATTCAAATAAGAAAGGTGCATCACCTAAATATTTGGTGGGGATAGGATCAGGGTCAAAACTTAGTACCTGGTTAAGCTTCGTTACAGTATAAGCAAGTGTTTTAGTGTTTGTGCCATAGTAGCTTGTAGCAGTAATTCCTATGTTATAAGTTCCTGCCGGTGTTGTACCATCAAAACTTATAAGACCTGTAGTATTTATTGTTGCACCCAGTGGTAAGTTTGTTGTGCTGTACGTAATAACCGGAGTACCTGTAGCTGTTATTTGGTACGTATCTGTTGTGTTTATTACAGAGGTATCTGTAAGTGCACTGTTAACAACCGGCGCAGTTGGTGCCGCTACTACGGTGCCATTAAATGTAAAATCGTTAACGCTATAAGTACCAGTGCCAGTACCCCAGGCATAAATGCGGAATTCTATAGCTGTAGTAACATTTTGATAAACCGAAGCTGAAAGAGTTATTGTATTTGCGTCCTGACTATCCTGAGTAGATGTTGGGCTGCCAATATTTGCCACAAATCCATCTATACTTGATCTAACGGCAACCATTGCCGGACCGGAACCTGATGTTTGGGAGTTATATACAAAACTACTTAAATTTATCATATAACCCGCATTAGGAGTAAGCTTAAGGGTAAAATATTTTTGGGCATCCAATTGCGCCGTATTCCATCCTGTAGTATTATACCTGTTATTAGCATTAGAACCACTTATACCAGAACTTCTCCCTATACCACTTACCGTAATATTGTCGTCATAACCTTCACCCGATGTGTAAGGGTTTGAATTGTTAGGATTGCTTCCTGTTATAGCATTTGCCCATATAGAACCCGTAGTTGCCACCGAATTTATAAGCAAGATACCGTTTGTTAGCGATGTAAACTCATAATTTGTTGCCTGCCCTCCGGTTAATGTGATAGGATAAGCCCCTACCGGAGAAGCTGTTGTTGCCGATGTAGTAATTGATGGCGCCACAAAACCTGCAGCATTGGTTTGGTTCTGTCCACTTATAAAACCACCATAAGTAATGGTTAAGGCAGGGTTAGCTGCTCCCTGGTTTTTAGATTTATTATCGGCAGTAGCAGTTAAGCCTTTTTTGGTAATAGTTCCCGTTAAGGCTGTAGCAGGTTGCTGTACTGTATAGCTACCTGCATTAGTACCTGATAATGTTATATTTACCGGAATGTTTGTGCCTGCATTAAATGTTGTAAAAGAAGCCGTAACAGTAACGTTATCAGGATCTATAACACCGTTAAGAACCGCACCCGTAATTGTTGCAGCCGCTGTTGCATTATATACCTTAGTAGTTACTGCCGCATTTGTAACATCTACTGTTAGCACCGCAGGTGTAATATTTGCAGAAAACGACTGTGATGCTACACTGTAATTTGCAGCATCTGCGCCCTGAAGTATAAACAAAGCTGTTACAGGCTTATTGTTAGCTACAGTAAAATCGTTAAATGTACCAGCAACAGTGTCTGAAGCTAACGATACATCATCTCCCTCTACAATACCACTTGCAATAACTCCGTTACTTACTGTAGCTGTTATTGTCCTGTCATACACTTTATTTTGTGCCGTTGCCGTAACCGTAAGTAGTTTTGGCGTTATGTTAGCACTTAACCCAGTAGGTTGCGTTAAAGTATAATTACCCGCTTGTGCCCCGGTTAATAAAGAGTTACTTGTTACCTCTATACCACTTGCAACATCTACGCTTGCAAATGTACCAGTACCTGATAATGTAACAGCATCTCCGTTTACAACACCTGCTAAAGTACCTGTAATAACAGCCGCGGCAGTACCATCATATACTTTATTTTGTGCAGCAGCATTGTTTATTGTTAATGCTTTAGGGGTAATATTACCTGTAAGTTCATAATCGGGCTGTGCTAAAGTGTAGTTTGCTGCACTGGTACCAATTAATGCATATTCTATATATACCGGAATATTGTCATTTACATTTTTTGTTTCAAAAAATGCAAAGCTGCTTAATGCAACATCATCATTTCCTACTATGTTATTTAGCGAGCCTGCTGCAGTAGCAGTATCATTACCATCATATACTTTAGATGATACAGCAGCATTTGTAATAGTAAGCTGTCTTTTATTTACTGTAAGTTCCTGTGTAACCGGAATAGCAGGATTATGGGTAGCATCTCCTTCCTGTGTAGCCGTGATCGTTACGGTACCTACACCTGTAGCCGTTATGGTATTGCCGGATATTGTTGCTATTGCATCATTAGAGCTGGTATAAGATATAGGCAGTCCTGAAGTAGACGTTGCAGTAAGCGAAACATTTGTATCGCCATACATAATTGGAGTCAGTGCATTAAATGTTATGGTTTGATTAGCTAATCCAGTTTCGTTAATATCGGCAGTTAAACCCTGTGGCTGCTGCAAAATATAATTTCCTGCCGCTGTACCGGCTATTGTGTAGCCGGTTACGGTAACAGGAATATCCGTTCCCGGTTGTATCGATGTAAATTGTGCAACAGCATTAGTACTGTTAAGTACAACATCTTCCCCCTGAGCAACGCCTGCCAAAACCGGCGTTCCTGTAATTGTAGCGGTGTTTGTTGCGTCATAATCTTTATCGCTAATTGCTATACCGGATATTGTAACGTTTTTAGGTGTAATATTAGCAACAAGTGTAGTGTTAGTAGCGGGTGCATTATATTTAGCCGCATCAATACCGGTTAAAGTATAAGTAATACGTACCTGTTTACCATTACCTACTGCTGCATTTACAAATTGTGATGTATAGTTTAAGGTTACAGCATCTGAACCCACTATACCTCCCAACACAGGCGTTCCATTTAAGGCAGCAATGTCAGTACCATCATATTCTTTACTTAGTGCTGTAAAAGTACCGCTTACCGTAAGCGTTTTACGGTTTACTGTTAATGTCCTGTCTACTGGCGTAGCAGCATTATAATTAGCCGTACCTGCCTGATTAGCCGTTATTGTTGTAGTACCAGGAGCAAGTAAAGTAACCGTATTTGTTGCTATAGTAGCTATATTTTCGTTTAAAATGGTATATGTTACAGGCTGTCCGGATGCCCCTGCTGTAGATGTAAGGTTAAAATTAGCATCGCCATACGTTTTTGTAACATTATTAAAATTTGTAATGGCCTGGTTTGCTTTATTACGTGTATATACTAATGTTTTAGTATCTGTACCTAAACTGTTTGTGGCAGTAATGGTTATATTATATTCACCCGGAACTACAGTAGTTGCAAAGCTTATTAAGCCAGAACTGTTAACTGTTGCACCTGTAGGTAAATTTGTAGCGCCAAAACTTGTTGGGCTATTTACTGCTGCTATCTGGTAAGTATCTGTAACTCCGAAAACAGATGTATCTGTTAAAGCACTGTTTATAGTTGGCGCTGCCAGTGGCGACCAGCTTAAAACAAAATCGTCTATACCATAAGTATCCCTGTTACCACTACCGGTAGATCCTACAAGTGTAACGACACGTATATAAACGTTAGTTGAAACATTGTTAAACGCTGCCGGGAGGGTGTATGTAGCAGACACACTACCAAAACCGTCAGAAGTTGCGTAAGTACCTAAATCAGACCATGATGTACCCGCAGCATTAGTGCAGTACTGAACCCTCCATGTTGTGGTTCTTGGCTGGTCTGATAAAACCTGGTGCTTTAATGCTAATGAAAAAGATGCTTTACCTGTAGTATTGGCAAGTTGCAGTACAAATGCGGCTCCTGGGTCGCCAATACTTCCTGTTTGCCTTGTTCCCAAAGCCCTGTTAGTGGAAGAACCTTCTCCAACAGTTGACTCAGAAGAGGCATAGTTAGCAAATCCGCCTGTAGTTGAACTCCAAGGTCTCGCCGTTGTAACAAAAGTCGCTTCCGTACCTAAAGCACTTGTTCCGGCGCTAGTTCTTACGGTCCATCCTTCAGGCAGGCCACTCCCTATACTATTAAAATCCTGGGTGTAAGAAGTACCTGCTGGTAATGTTAACTGCCCCCATGAGGCCATTGTTGATAGCAACAGGGCAATGAGGAAAGTGCCCTGTAGTAATTTTTTGTGTAAAAGTTTTTTCATAATACTTTTAATCTTTTTTGTGATTTTTTTAGTGATTTCGAAGCCTACAAATATTGTGTTTTATGGGTTTAAAACAGTAGTAATCAATATTGTGTTTTAGTAATCAGTAAGTTAACCCCGAATTAGCTAAAAGTTAACCGTATTAAGATTAGGCTAAAATATTTAAGTAGAAAAAATCCATTAATTCGACGAAATGCCCGTTATGACTGACGAAATGCAAGGTTAACAAATAAAACATTCTATAAATACCTAATTTTTGACTTTACGTATATTTAAATAAGCATGATTTGTAACATGTCAGGTATTACAAATTTTATGTTAATCAGGATTAAGGTTAAGTGACGACTAATTTTTTATTAGACTGACCTGACAGCCTAAATAGTCGCAATTATTTTATAAATATGTAACATACATACAGGTAATTGTTATATTTCACAAAACAGTATAAAACTATTGTGTTCAGTACTTTATTCTATTATCAAGAAAAAATTAAATATTTTGGAATACTGTATCTATTTAATATTTGATTAAAATACTGCAAAACAATACCTTAACATATATTTTATATATTAGCAATACTAAGCTAAATACAATATGATAGCTTTGATAACATTTAATTTAACACAAAATCATTTAAAACAGATGACAAAAATTACTAAAAGCTTTACGAGAACTTTCTTGTTAGTGGTCTTGTTCATGGTAACGGGATTGTCCTGGGGGCAGTCTATTTGGACTAACAATATTGATGGTACTAATCCGTCTGACTCTAACCCGTTTACAACCGGCGACGTAAAAAATGAAAACATTACGGTTAGTGGTATTGGCATGACGGGGCTACAGTCTAATGCCGGTAATAATGCTTATAATGTAAAAAACTTTTCAACATCCTCTACTATTAATACAGGATCTTATTTTAGTTTTACACTTACCCCAAACCAGGCTTACACAATTAACCTTACAAGTTTTGTGTTTTCAAGACAGAGGTCTGGCACAGGTCCTCTTACATGGGCTGTACGATCGAGCGCAGATAATTATGCTGCTAATATAGGTGCAACTTTTAGTCCGGGAACCTCAAGCGCTACAGAAACTATTACCTTAACAGGTGCTTCCTTTCAAAATATAACTTCTGCCATAACCTTCAGGATATATGGATGGAGCGCAGATGGCGCCAACGGTACAGGCCGTATCAGTGATTTTACCTTTAACGGTACTGTTACCGGCGGTATTGTAGTTACCGCTCCGGTAGCAACAGATGCTACGAGTATAACTGCTGCCGGATTTACAGCTAACTGGAACGCCGTTACAGGTGCAACAGGTTACAGGCTGGATGTGAGTGCCAATGCCGATTTTACATCTGTCTTAGAAGATTATGATGGCATTGCAGTAACCGGATTATCTCAGGTAGTTACAAGTGGTGTTATGCCGGGTGCGACACATTACTATAGGGTAAGGGCAGAATTTGGTGAGCAAACATCTGCAAACTCTAACACAATTACCGTAAATGTACCCTGTGGTGTGATAACCCAACCGATAGCTTCTGCCCAGTCTTTTTGTATATCCGGTACAGTTAGCCAGCTAACTGCTACAGGAACAGGTTTAAAATGGTACGCCGCATCTACAGGAGGCGATGCACTTACAGGCACTACCGCCCTTACAGCCGGCAATTATTACGTATCTCAAACAATTGGTAACTGCGAAAGCACCCGTACAGAAGTTGCTGTTACTATAAACACGACTACTGCTCCTACTGCTGCTCCTATTGCTATTTGCCAGGCAGGTACTGTAGTTGACTTAACTGCTACAGGCGAAAACCTTAAGTGGTATGCTGCTGCAACAGGTGGCGATGTTCTTGCATCTACCACTGCGCTTACAGCCGGCAATTATTACGTATCTCAAACAATTGGTAACTGCGA
>NZ_KB899975.1:54635-145105 GCF_000378485.1 Flavobacterium rivuli WB 3.3-2 = DSM 21788
CAGGCAGGCACTGTAGCTGACTTAACTGCTACAGGCGAAAACCTTAAATGGTATGCTGCTGCAACAGGTGGCGATGTTCTTGCATCTACCACTGCACTTACAGCAGGTAACTATTTTGTATCTCAAACTTTAAATAACTGTGAGAGTGCCCGTACAGAAGTTGCTGTTACCATAAACACGACCACTGCTCCTACTGCTGCACCTATTGCTATTTGCCAGGCAGGTACTGTAGCTGACTTAACTGCTACAGGCGAAAACCTTAAATGGTATGCTGCTGCAACAGGTGGCGATGTTCTTGCTTCTACTATTGAGCTTACAGCAGGTAACTATTACGTATCTCAAACTTTAAATAACTGTGAGAGTGCCCGTACAGAAGTTACTGTTACAATTGCTACACCTCAGGCTCCGGATGCTGCCGCAATGCAAGATTTTACAGTTGGCCAAACACTTGCAGATCTTGATCCATTTGGCGATAATATAAGATGGTATGCTGAAGAAGGCTTAACCACAGAATTAACACTTACTACAGTATTAGCTGACGGAACAATTTATTATGCAGTACAGTTTACAGGCAACTGCGAAAGTGATGCCCTACCTGTAACAGCAAACGAAGTTTTACGTAACCAGGCTTTCAATATCAAAGGATTAAAACTTTACCCTAATCCTGTAAAAGATGTACTAAATATATCTTACACAGACAATATAACATTCGTAACATTATATAACTCATTGGGGCAAAAAGTTACTTCTAAAAATGTAAATGCCATAACAACACAGTTAGACATGTCATTATTACCTACAGGTATGTATACAGTAATTGTGACTTCGGATAATAAATCTGCTTCTATAAAAATTATAAGGTAGAAACCCCCGTAGGTACTTTAAACCAAGAGGCTGTCTAAAAAACATTTTTTAGACAGCCTTTTTATTTGAAATAATATAAGCATATAATTCACATTATTATTTGATAGCCTTAAACCTTGACGACAGGTAATTTTAGACTGTTTTGAAAAAATTACAATTGAGTTACAGCGTGGAGTAGACAAACACAGCAAAAAACTTATTGCCAGTAATATAGAATTATTACTCAATTACTGTGACCGTTTTTATGACCGTAAGTTTATAACAAGGGAAAATGCCAACCAGGAAATTATGGAGCGATTTGAAAGCCTGCTTGCCGGGTTTTTCCAAAATAATAATGCTCAGCACCTGGGGTTACTAACAGTTTCATACTGTGCGGACCAACTACACTTATCATCTAATTATTTTGGATATCTAATAAAAAAGAAACCGGGCGTACCGCACAGGACTGCATCCTGTCTAAAATAATTGCTGTTGCTAAAGAACGTATTTATGACCTTACTAAATCAGTAAGTGAGATAGCTTATGAGCTTGGCTTTAAATACCCGTAACATTTCAACAGGCTATTTAAACAAAAGGTAGGATGTACACCTTTGGAATATAGAAAAATAGCTAATCTGATAAATGTACCTGATAATTAGCTGATGGCAGGCGTAAGTAGCCGAATTATTTGGAATAATAGGTTATTTTATGTAAATTGAAAACTTGAAATACCCGGATCAATGTTGCAGAAACCCAAAATAATTTATTTAGACAATAATGCTACAACTCGTGTAGATAACAGCGTGTTACAAGCCATGCTGCCTTTTTTTACAGAGGATTATGCTAATGCAAGCAGCAGCCATTTATTTGGGTTAACTGTAAATGAGGCCGTTGAAGTTGCCCACGAACAGGTTGCCGATCTAATTGGCGGCAGCCCTAAAGAAATTACATTTACGTCAGGAGCTACAGAAGCTATTAATCTTGCCATTAAGGGGTTGGTAAATCATCCTAAAAAACATATTGTTACCGTTGCTACAGAACATAAGGCAGTGCTTGATACCTGTGAATGGATGGAAAAGCAGGGATTTATAATAACCCATTTACCTGTGCAAAGTGATGGGATTATAGACCTTGACGTTTTAGAGACTGCAGTTACAGAGGATACACTCTTGGTATGTGTTATGTATGCAAATAACGAAACCGGAGTATTACAACCTATTAAACAAATCAGTGAAATTAGCCATGCTAAAGGCGCATTATATATGACAGACGCTACACAGGCAGTAGGCAAGTTGCCAATTGATGTTTCAGAATTAGGTATTGATTTGATGCCACTGTCTGCACATAAATTTTATGGGCCAAAAGGTATTGGGGCATTGTATATATCGGCAACAGCCAAAATAAAGTTGGACTTACAAATGCACGGTGGTGGCCACGAGCGTAAAATGCGCAGCGGCACACTTAACGTGCCGGGAATTGTGGGGTTAGGAAAAGCCTGCGAAATAGCTTCTTCAGAAATGCAGGCTGATAGTGAAAGTATCGCTACTTTAAGAAACCATCTTGAAAGCGGACTTTTAAAAATTGAAGGTGCTTTTGTAAATGGAAATGCAACCCACCGCCTTTATAACACCACTAATATTTGTTTCCCGGGAGCAAATTCGGAGAAATTAATTTTAGCGCTCGGTAACATTGCTGTTTCCAGCGGATCGGCATGCTCGGCTGTAACGACAGAACCTTCCTATGTTTTAAAGGCATTAGGCTTATCTGATGCTGATGCGTTAAGTTCAATACGTTTTAGCCTGGGCAGGTTTACTACCTATGAAGAAATAAGTTGTGCCATTGACAGAGTTACAGAACTTGTGGCTCAACTAAGGAAGTAAAAAATCCTGCTTTTTACAGCAGGATTAGATATTTAGGACCACACAATTACAGCAACTTATCAAAATGTATGGGGAAATCATTAATGCGTTTCCCGGTAGCATGATAAATGGCATTAGCAATTGCAGGGGGCATGCCTACAAGACCGATCTCGCCCACACCTTTTATGCCAAGGTCGTTGACCACAGTATCTTTTTCATCTACAAAGATCACGTCAAAATCGTGTATATCAGCATGCACCGGGATATGGTATTCTCCCAGGTTAGCGTTCATATATTTACCGAAACGTGCATCGCTGATGGTTTCTTCGTGAAGCGCTTTGCTAAGGCTCCATACCATACCACCCAGTATTTGGCTTGTAGCGGTTTTAGGATTAATTATTCTGCCTGCCGCTACAGCTGTAATAGCACGGGTTACCTCAATTACACCAAGTTCTTCATCTACTTCAACCTCTACAAATACTGCACTGTGTGCCGCACGCGAATGCCCTTTTAGTTTCAATGGGTTAGGCATTGCACTATTTGTCGATTTAATGCTTTTGCCTTTATTTGTTGCCATAATATCTTTGATGGCAACACCCGTCAGCATGTTTTCTTTAAGCACTATAGAACCATTTTTAAACAGCACATCTTTTATATCGGCACCTGCTAAAATAGAGTTATTCATTTTTTTAGCAAGCTTCAGCAACTTTTTACCAATTGCCTGGCAGGCTGCCTCTACTGCAGGGCCCACTGTAGCAACAGTAAATGAGCCTCCCTGTATAGGGGCAAATGGCATTTTACTGTCACCATATAAAAAGGTAACATCATTAATAGCGAGACCTAAAGTGTCAGCAGCGATTTGTGTCATCACGGTAAGGGTCCCCGTACCAATATCAGTAACCGCATTACTTACCTGCAGCTTACCGTCGGGCGTCATAATAGCCTGTGCACGTGCAAAAAGCCTGTTGGCTTCCCATATGCCTGTAGCCATACCATAGCCCACAAGCTTATTACCTTTTTTCATGCTGCGCGGTTCGGGGTTTCGTTTGCTCCAGCCAAATTTTTCGGCGCCCTGCATATAACACTCTTTAAGTTCTTTGCTTGAATAAGGCCTGCCCACGCTTACATCTTTATCGGCATAATTAAGTAACCTTAAATCCAGCGGATCCATGTGTAGCTTATAAGCCAGTTCATCCATAGTGCTTTCTATCGCATGGCTGCCGGTACTGCCACCGGGGGCACGCATATCCAGCGGGCTGTAAACATCGAGCGGGACCAGTTCATATTCAAATAAGGTATTATCAGCCGGATATAACATATTGCTCCAATTTACCACTACCTCGCTATAATCTTCAAACTGCGATGTTTCGGCAACAGCCTTGTGATATAAGGCATTAACACGGCCATTTTCTTCAGCGCCAAATTTTGTATACTGAATGGTGGGAGGGCGGTGGCCAAAGGTAAACATCTGCTGCCTGTCGAGCGTTACGCGCACATTGCGCTTTAACTCAAGTGCCGCCATTACCGACATGAACAACTGGTATTGTGGCCTTAAACCCGACCCAAAGCCTCCGCCTACGTAGGTAGAGATAACCTGTACATCTTTAAAATGCAGGCCAAATACGTTAGCAACGAACAACTGTGAATTGATTGTACCCTGCGTTTTATCATATATTTTTAGCTTGCCCTTGCCCTCATATATCGTTGTTGTAGTATAGAGTTCTAACGGGTTGTGGTGCTCTGTACCATGATGAAACTCACCTTCGGCCTGCACATACGAGTTGTTGTAGGCTCCTTCAAAATCGCCCCTTGGCTTGGGCGGCGGCGGTTTAAGCATTGTGGCCAGGCCTAATTTTGGAGGACGGGCATTATCAAGGTTAGTATTTATATCGGTGTCAAAGGCCTCTTCATCATATTCAAATGTTATAAGCGTAGCAGCATACCGCGCCAGCTCAAAGGTTTCGGCCACGAGCAGGGCTATGGGTTGCCCATTGTATTTAATTTCACTATCATAAAGCGGCCTGAAAACCATGCCGGGAGGGGCATCCATATCAGTATACTGCAGATCAAAATGTGCCAGCGCCGGACGGTTTTCATGGCTGAATATTTCTATAACACCGGGCAACGCCTCAGCGGCAGCGGTATTAATGCTACGTATTTTACCTTTTGTAATGGTGCTGTTTATAACATAGCCATACAAAAGATCAGGCACATTATATTCGCCGGCATATTTTGCAGAACCCGTAACTTTTTCTCGGCCTTCCAAACGGCTAACCGGTTGGCCTATAGATGGTAATTTTGTCATGCTAATGGTGTAAGGTTAGGTTTTATTTAGATGGCTGTGCACCGGGGCGCTGTGTTTCAGGATTCAGTGCCATCATGCAATTACGCACAATTGCTTTTTTAGCAAGCGGTATTTTAAAGTCGTTATACGCATAACCCTGTGCGCCCTGCAATATTATGTCTGCGGCGGCGGCGAAATTCTCACGTTTGGCTTCTTTGCCTTTAAGAAAATCTTCAGCCGCTGTAACACGCCATGGCTTGTGGGCAACACCACCAAGCGCAATACAGGCCTCTTTAATGATGTTTCCATCTAAACTCAGCCCGGTAGCCACAGACACCAGTGCAAATGAATAGGAAGCCCTGTCACGCAGTTTTAAGTAGGAATAATTTTTCTTAAAGCCTGTTGCAGGAAGGTCAATACCCGTAATGATCTCGCCATGTTGCAGGTTGTTATCAATATGGGGTGTATCGCCCGGCAGGCGGTGGTAGTCAGCGAAAGCCAAAACCCTGTAGCCACCAGGCCCTGTAATGTTTACAGTAGCCCCAAGCGCTGCCAGTGCCACACACATATCTGACGGAAAAACAGCGATGCAGTTCTCACTCTGCCCTAATATGGCATGGATGCGGGTGTAACCACCGATGGCCGAACATCCCGACCCCGGTTCGCGCTTGTTGCATGGTGTATTGATATCATAAAAATAGTAGCAGCGGGTGCGCTGGTTTAGGTTGCCGCCATTGGTAGCCATATTGCGAATTTGTGCAGAAGCACCTGCAAGTATTGCCCTGGACAGCAAGGGATAGCGTGATTCTATAAGTGGATGATAAGCAGTATCGGCATTGGTAACAAGCGCACCTAACCTAACACCGCCATTTTCTAATTCGGTAATAGCGTGATTATCAGTAAATGGGTTGATGTCTACCAGTTTGTCTGCCGTGGTAATAAAGTATTTCAGCAGGTCATTAATATTCGTTCCGCCAGCAACAATTTTATTTTGGGTGCTGCCGTTAAGCTGATCTATAGCCTGGGTAGCATCAGTGGTTTTAGCATAGGTAAAATTATTCATAATTGCCTCCTTCCTTAACCTCCATAAGCGCATCAATGATACCTTTATGGGCTCCACAACGGCACAGGTTGCCGCTCATAAGCTCTTTGACTTCTTCGCGGGTATGGGCTTTACCTTCTTTAAGCATACCGATGCCGCTGCAAATTTGCCCGGGCGTGCAGTACCCGCACTGAAAAGCATCGTGTTCTATGAATGCTTTTTGCAACGGGTGCAATGCTTCGTTTTTTGCTATCCCCTCGATAGTAGTTATTTCGCTGCCATCTTTCATTACGGCAAGCGTAAGGCAACTCAGTACACGTTTGCCGTCTACCAGTACGGTGCACGCGCCACACTGGCCGTGGTCGCAGCCTTTTTTAGTTCCGGTAAGGTCAAGGTTTTCGCGCAGGGCATCAAGTAACGATACCCAGGGAAGAATATTTAATTGATAATCATTCCCATTTACACGCAATGACGTTGTATGTGTATTGTTCGTTTCCATAGGCAATACATATTGTTTTTGTATTACCTCAATTTCCGAATTTTATAACTGCGCGTATTATAATAGAATGTTAAGTTTATAAAAGAGAAAACATAAAGTATTTTTGAGTTGGAAACACAACACAAGGCAATCCTTGTTAATCAAATAATTAATGTGGCTTATTTGCCTTTACCTCAAACACATGTAATACCTGCGGGAAAAGTGCTTCCATAGTTTCTTCGGCACCCTTTTTAGATCCCGGTAATGTTAACACCAGCGTATCTCCTGCAAAGCCTGCTACGCCTCGCGACAGCATTGCGGTTTTAACACGTTGCTGCCCGTAATTGCGGGCAGTTTCCATAATGCCGGGAATATGTTTATCAATAAGTGGTTCAACAGCATCGGGTGTTACATCGCGGGCAGAAAGGCCGGTACCTCCCGTAAATATCACCATGTCTTTTTCCTGGCTAATATAGTTTTTAAGTGTAGTTTGTATAGTGTTAAAATCATCTGGGATAATGGTATACTCTACATCGTTTAGACCGTGTTTTTCAAGGATTGCCACTATTGCCTTACCCGATGTATCTTGTTTTTCGCTGCGGTATGCAGTGTCAGAACATACCACCACGGCACATTGCAACCCTTTCTCCGAATATTTTTTTGGATCCGATTTACCACCGTGTTTTTCCTGCAGGCGAATGTTTTGTATTTCCACATTTTTGTCGATAGGCTTCAGCATATCATACATAACGAGTGCCGCAACTGATGCGCCATGCATGGCCTCAACCTCTACCCCTGTTTTATAAATAGTATGCACTTCCACCGAAATAACTACTGTTAAGTCTTCAATTTTATAGGTAATAGATGCATATTCAACGGGCAGCGGATGGCAATCAGGTATTACATCGCTGGTTTTTTTTATGGCAAAAAGTGCTGCCGCACGGCTAAACTCAAAGATGTCGCCCTTGGGCACTTTGCGTTGTTCTATGGCATAAATAGTTTGCTGTGATGATGTTTGTACCGTAGCGGTAGCAATGGACTTGCGTAATGTGAACGATTTGTGTGTAATATTTACCATGCTACTTATTTATTTTCCATTGATGCGATTCGTCTTCAAAAATTTCTTTGCCCCAAACAGGCAGGTCGGCCTTAATGCGCTCTACAACTTCCTCGCAGGCATTTATTGCTGTTTTGCGATGCTTAGATGATGTAAACACAAACAAGCAAATTTCGCCCGTTTTTACCTCACCCAAACTATGATGTACATGCATACACGTAAGTTCGTATTTGGCAAATATCTCTTCACGAAGCTCATGCATTTTTTGTAAAGCAAGGTCATCATACGTTGTATATTCAATTGCAGATACCGTTTTATCCTCAATAATGTCGGCTCGTACCTGACCAAGAAAAATACTGTGCGCACCAATGTCTTTTTTAGAGGAATGCTTCGCAATGCTCTCTGCAATAAATGCCGGGCTTATAGCACCCTCAGTAAAAATATTTTTAACGGGTTTGCTCATTTATAGTTTCGTGTAAGGCAATGATACCACCTTTAAGGTGGCTTATGTTTTTTGTTTGCCCAAATTTTTCGAGCAACAATTGTCCTGCTTTAAGGCTGCGTTTACCGCTTTGGCAAAACAAAATTATATTATTTGCCTCAATTTCGGGTATATTTTCGCTAAGCGCTGATAATGGTATGTTAAGATTCTGAAAATTTGCTTTAGGAAGTTCGCCTGTTTCACGAACATCAATAACTATTGTATCCGGAAGGTTTATTTTTTCTAAAAACGCATTTGGTTTTAAATCTTGGATGTTTCTCGATGACATTCCGCAAAGCCAGTTATAATCGGTTGCTTTAAATTCGGTTTCATTTTTCGGAATAGTACTGTTAGCCGACTCATCAGCAGTAATATCTATTACAAAGCTACTGTAATCCAAAATACTAAACGTCAACAATTTATTTATTAGCGTTTCGCCAATACCTGTAAGTAACTTTATAGCTTCTGTAGCCTGCATGATACCTATAATTCCCGGTAAAACACCCAGCACTCCTGCCTCGTTACAATCGGCTACTTCAAGAGGATCTGGCGGTGTGGCAAACAAATTACGATAGTTAGTTTTATTACCCTCTGCATCGGGTACATTAAAAATAGCAACCTGACCTTCGTACTGATAAACAGCCCCAAAAACTAAGGGCTTATAAAGTAAAACGCAGGCATCGTTAATAAGGTAGCGCGCTGCAAAGTTGTCGGTACAATCTATAACAATATCGTAATCAGCAATCAGTTCTAAAGCATTACTGCTGGTAACCATTATCTTAAAACTATTAATAATAATATCAGGATTGAGCTGCTGCAATTTCACCGCCGCAACCGATGCTTTTGCCCTGCCAATGTCTTCAGTACTATACAAAACCTGTCGTTGTAAATTGCTAAGTGAAACGACATCATTATCAGCAAGGCCAATAGTGCCTACCCCTGCCGCCGTAAGGTATTGCAGCACAGGGCAGCCCAGGCCACCGGCACCAATAACGAGTACCTTAGCTTCAGCAAGTTTTTGCTGGCCTTCAAAGCCAAAATCTTTCAATGAATAATGGCGTGCATAACGGTTGTTGTGATTTTTCATACTATCCTCCTGAATAAGGCGGCATTAAAGCCACAGTATCATTATCTGAAAGAGCTACATTATCTGCAACCAGTTTTTTGTTTACAGCTATGGCATATTTTTTTTCAGCCAAAGCAGGAAATTCTACCTGCAACGCAGCTTTTAAAATGGTTATATCGCTTGCTTCAACAGTAAGTTCTTTACCAGTAATTTCGGCTATTTGCCCAAAGGCTATAATTTTAATTGCCATATTATTTAACTTGCTGAACGGTTATTTTAGACAGGTTCTTTACATAACGCCTGCCCGTAGCCCTATCTGTTGGTGTAACAAGTACAATTCCTTCTTTTTGATTGATTACAGATAAGCCGTTGAGTTCTGTCAGGATAAGGGCATTATCTCCCGTGGGACTGTTGAAAATTTCATTCCATGAAAAAACAACTTTATAACCATCATCTGCAATGCAAACTATATAAAACTCACTCAGCACTTTAGGCGAGTTAACACTAAACTCAATTTTGTTCAGTACATCTTTTAACAGCACACCCCTTAGCTTTTTAAGGCTGCTTTTACGTTCCATTTTGTGGTTAAAAATAGGTAGGCTATCAAGCGCGACTGGTTTAAAACTTTTAAGGTCGTCAAATTTTATGGTAACCGTTTTGGCCACAGCGCCATCTATAGTGAGCGTTTTGGTAACCTGTGCATTCAGGCTAAAGCCAATAAAAAGCCCAACAAGATATAAATATTTCATAATTAAGCTGTTGTAAATAATAATTTATAAGATGCCAGTAATAATACGATGGCCAGTACATATTTCAATACACTTTGGTTGAATTTTTTAGCCCCAAAATAAGCGCCTAAGAGTCCGCCCGTAAACGCTACAATAATGTACATAACCATATTGCCGGTTAAACTAATGCCTTTGGTAAGCATGCCGCCCAGCCCGGCTACCGAATTTACAAAAATAAATGCGGCGCTAATGGCTGCGGTTTGTTTTTGGTTAGTCCATTGCAGGAGCAATAATATAGGAGATAAGATAATACCGCCGCCAATACCTATCATGCCCGAAAGCAATCCTACAACAGCGCCAGTTGCTATAGCAATGGTTAAGTTGGATGGCTTAAGGTCTTTATCTTCCACATTTTTAAAGAAGAAAAAACGTATTACCGGAAATAACAGTAATACCCCCAGCACACGCTTATAAATGTTTTCTTCCACCGTTATCATACCCCCAATAAAAGCCATAGGTATTGAGGCTGCGGCAATAGGGATGAATAATTTCTTCAAAAAATAGCCGCCCCTGTAGTATTGTATAAACGATGTGAGCGACACAAACAGGTTAAGCATTAATGCTGTAGGTTTCATTTCTTCGGGCGCTACGCCATACAATGCCATTAAGGCAAGATACCCGCTGGCACCGCCATGGCCCACAGCCGAATATAAAAAAGCAACAAAAAAAAGTATACCGTAAAATAGTTCTATTGTCATAAATTATAAAGGTAATAAGTGAACCTCAATACTATCCCCCACTGCACAGCCAGTTGATTCTTCAGGCAACACAATAAAACAATTGGCCTGTGCGAACGAATGCAGCCTGAACGACTCCTGTGCGTGCAATGGCGTTACCTTACCCTCTTTATAAAAGGCTTTTAAAAAGTGTGTCAGGCCTGCTGGTTTGTAATAATTATGAATTGCGGTAGCGGTAGTGCTAATCACACTTGGCTCTTTTTGCATCAATCTTTCTAAAGCAGGCAATACATATTCGTAAAAGCAGGTAAGCCCGCTTGATGGGTTTCCCGGCAGCCCGAAAACCAGTTTATCTTGTTTAGTACCAAAGAACAACGGTTTGCCCGGTTTTTGTTTTATTTTATGGAATTTTTGTTCAATGCCACAGGCTTTCGCCGCGCCTACAACATAATCGTAATCGCCTACACTAACACCGCCGTTTAACAGTATAACATCGCTACTTTCTAACGCTTGCTTAAATACAAAAGCCAGTGTTTCGGGGTTATCTTCGCTGCGCAAAATGGTTATATCCCCAACTCCTGCTTTATTTAGAGCCGCAGTTAACAGTACCGAATTGGCTTCATATACCTGCCCGAATGCTAACGGCTTGCCCGGTTCCTGCAACTCGTTACCCGTAAGAATAATGGCAACTTTGGGTGCTGCGTAAATATTTACATGCGTACAACCTATACCCGATAAAAAGCCCAGGGCTGCCGCCGATAAGTACGTGCCTTTCTCCATTGCAAGTTCGCCATTTTTAACCTCAGCGCCTTTTGGTCGGACATTATTTCCTAATGATAGATTATCATCCTGTAGCGTAAGTATCTTATCTTCAACCAAAACCTTTTCCTGCATTATAACCGTATCAGCACCTTGCGGTAAGGGAGCACCGGTAAAAATGCGTGTTGCCTGATCGGTGTCAATAGTAAGCTGGTTTTTAACACCTGCAGCCATTTCGCCAATAATTGCAAGCGGTTTATCTTTATCTTCAAATTTAATGGCATAACCATCCATAGACGATTGCGCAAAATTAGGAATATCTACCGTGGCAATAATATCCTCTGCAAGGGTAAAGCCAAAAGCCGCCAACAAAGGAAGCTTTACTATTTTAGGAGCCAGTGCAGCATCCTGAATTATTTGTTTTGCCTCTTGTACTGAGATCATTATTGGCTAATAAGGTTATTGTAATCTTCTATGGTATCAATATCTGTCGCACCTTTTTCAAAAACTACCGATGCCACATCATTTTCATATTGGTAAATTATTTTTTTGGCCCCTTCGTGCCCTTTAAGGTTTTCAAGTTCTTTAAAATAATTATTGCTGAATAAAACCGGGGTACCCAATGCATTGGCATACGCAGATGCAATAATACCCTTGCCTGTTTTATTATAGCTATCAATAAGGTCTTTAAAAACCTGAGCGGTAAGAAAAGGCTGGTCGCATACTGTAAAAATACAGGCCTTAACCTGCGGATTAAGTAATCGTAATTGTTGCAGACCTATTGCTAAAGATGATGCCATACCAGTTTCCCATTCAGGATTGTAAACCACTTTAACCGCTGTGTAGGCAAGTTCCTCATCAATGTTTTTTTTATATGCACCTGTTACAACTATTACAACGCTATCAGGCAAAAGCTTTGCCTGTATAATGGTGTTTCGTAATAATGTATATCCCTTATATTCCAGTAATTGCTTTGGTCTTCCTAAACGGGATGAGTTACCGGCGGCTAATATAATAATGCCTGTTTGTTCCATATTATCCTCCAATGGTTATCATGCTGCGGTTTTCTAACGTAGATGTATCAATATTTTCGAACACCCCGCTAAACTGGCCGCCCAGTGCTTTCGCTTTAGATTGTATGCTTTCGTGAATTAAAGGTAACACGTCCTGTCCGTTTCGTAATGCGCCAAGCAAATCGGTTTCTGATTTAGAGAAAAGGCAGTTTTTAAGCTTGCCATCGGCTGTTAGGCGCATACGGTTGCAGGTATCGCAAAACGGGGCACTCATAGTACTTATTACTGCAAACGAACCCACGTGACCGGGAATCATATACCGTTTAGAGGTATCATTAGCCTCCGGTGTTATGGGCAGGGCATCATATTTTATGGCAATTTCAGATAATATATCGTGCAACGTAAAAACCTGGTTGCTGCTCCATTTATTGCCGGCAAACGGCATAAATTCTATAAAACGTATCTCTATATTATTGTGTTTTGTAAGGGCAATAAAATCGAGTATCTCATTATCGTTAAGGTCTTTCATAACCACCACATTAATTTTAACCCTAATGCCGTGGTACAATAAAAGCTCAATATTGCTGCGAACCCTGTGATATAAATCCCGACGTGTTATCTTTAAAAATTTATCGGGCTGGAGCGTATCGAGACTAATGTTTATAGCGCGTATATTAGCAGCTAAAAGTTCTGGCAGCATTTCGTGCAGGCGTATGCCATTGGTGGTTATGGCAAGCTCTACATCAAGCTTGCCCAATGCCTCAATAATTTTTGGGGCATCTTTGCGCACCAAAGGTTCTCCGCCGGTAACTCGTATCTTTTTAACACCCTGTGCCACAAATAATTTAGCAAGTGTTTCAATTTCGTGTACCTGCATTAGTTTAGCTGCCGGGGCAAAAGCGTACTTTTCCTCTGGCATGCAGTAAAAGCAACGCAGGTTGCAGTTATCGGTAAGCGATATCCGCAGGTAATCGTGCACACGGCCAAAGGTATCCTGTATCATAAATCCATATTTTAAACTACCGGTGTAGCTGTGTGTATTTTATCTTGTTTATATTTTAATGATGTGCCCAATTTGCCACTCATAACAGCCTTAATTTCGGCCACTACAGAAACGGCAATTTCTTCCGAAGTCTCGGCACCAATGTCAAGGCCAATGGGTCCGTAAATAGAGTTGAGCTGATTATCAGTAAGTGTAACACCCTCATCACTAAGGTCGCTAAACATACGGTGCAGTTTTGTTTTAGGCCCAAGGATACCAATGTAGTTAAAATCAGTTTCAAGTAACAATTTCAGCAAGGCCAGGTCGTACTTGTAGTTATGCGTCATCAGCACAAAAAAGGTATGATTATCAACAACCACATCATCAATCAATTCCTGTGGCTTAGCAATATATACATTTTTAGCCTGCGGAAAACGTTGCGGGGTAGCGTGAGTAGCGCGGCCATCGGCAACAGTAACTTCCCATCCCACAAGCGATGCCATATTTACAAGAGGCTTAACATCATTACCCGCCCCAGCAATTATTAAGGCTACAGGAGGTGCGATATATTCTATAAGTGCCTCATAAGTAGCACTATCAACCTCAACTTTTTTTATGATTGAGGTTTTGCTTTTCAATACATTTTCGGCATCAGGTAAAATAGGATTAAAAGAGTTATTGTTCGATACTGAAACGCCATTCCTGTAAAACAATACTGTTCCCGGTTGGCTCATTTTCCTGTTAACGGAAAACAACGTAACCACAACTGCATCTTTCCGCTCTCTTTCTAATTGTTGCAGGAGCTGTATAGGGTTGTTTACTAAAGCCTCATCTATATATTCAAACAAAATGTGAACGATTCCGTTGCATCCAAGCTGTACCCCAAACTCTACATCATCTTCGTTACTGGTGTCATACGTAATCAGCTTATTTTGTTGTTGATTTATAGCAAGCAATGCTTTACGCAAGGCATCACCTTCAAGGCAACCACCACTAATGGCACCGGTAAGATGGCCGTCTTCGGTAACAAGCATACGGGCTCCGGGCTGCCTGTAAGACGAACCCTCTACCTTTACTACCGTTGCCAAGGCAGTTTTCTTTCCTGTTATAGTCGCTGCTTTATATGACTTGAGTATATCACTTATCTCTTTCATGTGTATTACAAAAATAAACTGCAAACATTTGTAAAGCCCTTATTTTATCAAAACTTTATACTTCAGATAACTTAAAAGGCAAGGTTCTAATCCTCTTGCCGGTCAGGTCGAAAATTGCGTTAGTAAGTGCCGGCGCCAATGGTGGCAATCCCGGTTCGCCAACCCCTCCCGCATCTGCTTCATTTTCCATAATGTGTACTTCTATTGCCGGGATCTCGTTGATGCGAGGCATAGGGTAATCATAAAAATTATGCTGCTCTACCACATTATCTTTAAAAGTGATCTGGTGTGTGGTAGCTGCACCAATACCCATAACTATAGATCCTTCAACCTGGGCATGGATGATATCCGGGTTTACATACCATCCGCAATCCATTACTGCCCAAACCTTATCTATTTTAACGCCTCCGTTAGGGTTTTTAGATACTTTCACTACCTGTCCAACCGTAGTTTCAAAACATTCGGTAATGGCAACGCCATAGCCCTCATTTTTCTTACGTTTTTTCCAGCCGGATACTTCTTCCATTTTGTCAATTAACTTCTGGCAACGCTCTTCCTGCAAGTGTGCCCTGCGAAAATCTAATGGGTCTGTACCTGCCTGATGCGCCATTTCATCCATAAAGCTTTCATAGGCAAAACCATTGGTAGAGGCGTAAACAGATCTCCAGAAACTTGTAGGGATTGATGTTTCAAACAATACATCTGATATGCTCAGGTTTTTGATGCTTTCGTAATACGGTTTCAGGAACCCTTCGCTGGTACTGCGGTTGGGTTCGGTTTTTTTGCCACCGCGCCAGTGGTCGTTATTTTGTCCGGCCATACGGAATTTTAATGCTTCAATTTTTCCATTAGCAATTGTGCCTTCACAACGATAGGATATACCCGGACGGAACGGCCCCAAAGTAGCATCGTCTTCACGCGTCCAGATAACCTGTACAGGAGTACCAATTTCTTTAGAAATGGCAACCGCTTCATGAGGATAATCGGTCATTGCTTTGCGCCCAAAGCCACCACCCAAAAACGTCATGTTTACTAGTACTTTTTCTTTGTCAATCCCAAATTTTTTGCTCACATAATCCTGTATCCAGCCCGGTGCCTGTATAGGCCCCCAAATTTCAACCGAATCGCCTTTATAATGGGCAATACAGTTTACGGGTTCCATGGCGCAATGCGACTGGTAAGGCGTTTGATAAGTAACATCTATTTTTTTCAAAGCTTTAGCCAGTAATTCTGTGGGTGTTCCCTGCGTTTTTAGCGGCATGCCTTCCTGCGATTGTATGAGTTCGCCTTGTTTCTTTAAAATTTCCGGGGTGCTCCAGTGCTTAAAATCGCCGGAATCCCACGTTACTTTTAATTTCTTCCTGCCCTGCAGTGCTGCCCAGGTAGAATTAGCTACAACAACAACCCCTTCCCTGTTAAATTCATAGTAGCCCATTGTAACCTTAAATACCTTTTTTACCCCGGGCACCTTTAGCGCCTCAGAAGCATCAAAGCTTTTAACTTTTCCCAAAAAACGCGGGTCGCGCTCTACTGATGCAAATTGCAAACCGGGTATGCGTTTATCAAGACCAAACACAAGGCTTCCGTTTGTTTTAGCTGCTGTATCGATACGGCGTATTGGCTTACGGATAAGCTTATATTCTGATATTTTTTTAAGTTTTGGTTCTTTTGGTGCCTCAAGTTTTGATGCTGCAAACGCAAGCTCGCCATAGCCGGCTTTTTTACCAGATGGTTTATGGAAGATGTGCCCTGATTGCGCATAACATTCAGATACAGGAACGCTCCACGCCATTGCGGCAGCAGTGGTAAGCATTTCGCGGGCAGATGCACTTAATTTTAGTAAATTTTTATATGATCCCCTAATGGTAGAGCTTCCGCCTGTAACCTGCCCTCCGTATTTTTTTTCGTTGCCTATTGCAAATTCTACATTAATATCTTTAAGGTCTACTTCCAGTTCTTCCGCAACAATCTGCGGAACCGAATGGTATGATCCCTGTCCCATCTCTGCACGGTGGTCTATAATGGTTACTTTGCCCGTAGGGTCTATAATAATCCAGGGGTTAAACTCAATTGCTGCAAGGCTTGCCTCATGTGGTTTTATTACCGCGGCATTGGCCTCGCTTATAAAATCCAGCCCGATGCACAACGCTGCACCACCAAGGCCTGCAACTTTTAAAAAGCTCCTTCTCGAAAAATTATCATTATTTCTGGACTGTGTCATAATAAAATCGTTATTAATTACTGGTGCTTTATTATTTTTTAGGTGCATAAGCTCCCGTTTCCAGCCAGGTTATCCAGGCTTTTTTAAATTCCTTATGGCTTAGTGGCGGCAGTTTTGAGCCTTGTGCGGGTTTCCACCCGGCAAGTACAAGGCCATCATCTGCATGTTCAATAAGCTTTTTCATATCCTTGTGCCCGTTTTGATTTGGGTCTATTAATTGTTTCGCAAGCTCATGCGACGATTTTCCTTCAAATACCATTTTCATATCGGCAGGTGGCAAATGCCAGTTAGGGTTGCCCGGTGGTGCGTGCAATCCCGGTGTGTTTTCGGGCTGGTGGCAGTTAGCACATTTCATGGCATAAAGTCCTTTACCATCAGTACCGCGCTTTGGCTGCATGGTATGTATATGGCTGTCATCGCCTTGTAATGGTACATCGCCTTTGGGGTGGCAGTTCATACAACGCGGGCTCATTAGCACACTGTACACTTTTGCAAATGCCTTAACCGAAGCTATACTGTCTTTTTTCTTTACGGCAATATCCGGAACTTTTGTATAATTGTTAGCAGAATTTAATGTTGTGCTATAGCTAAATGCTGTTATTACACCCGTGAGCAGTAGTACAGTTAGAGGGATTGCTATTTTTTTTAGTTTGATGTTTTTGTTTTTTCCTGAATTTTCCATAGTGTAGATTTTAATGCTAAATGTGTGTGTGTTTGACTATATCTACTTATGATTTTGTGGCCTTACGCTGTAACTCCGCCGCATTGTGTATTGCCTTGCGTATTCTTGGATAGGTACCACATCGGCAAATATTACCTGCCATGGCATTATCAATATCCTCATCTGTTGGATTAGGGTTTTCCCTTAATAATACCGCTGCCGACATAATTTGACCTGAATGGCAATACCCACATTGCGGCACATCAATATCCTGCCATGCCTGCTGTACAGGGTGATCGTTATTTTTTGATAAGCCCTCTATAGTAGTTATCGACTTTCCTTCTGCCCTACTCAATTTTGTTACACATGATCTTACAGCTTCTCCATCTAAATGGACCACGCAGGCACCGCATTGTGCCACTCCGCAACCAAATTTTGTACCGGTAAGCCCCGCAATATCACGTATTGCCCATAGCAATGGCATGTTCTCGTCGGCATCCATTGTGTACGACTGACCGTTGATTTTTAATACTGACATACTTTACTTATTATTGATTGTTAGCTAATAAAACTTAAAATTTCCGATTTATAAAATTACCCAAATATTTGCTTTAGGACTAATGAATTTCAAATAAAACATTACGATATTCAAACATCTATCCTAAAAATATCTTAATTTTTAAAGACTATAGGTAAGCGTAGTGTAATATAACCCTCCTATTGCCGGGCCACCCAAAAACGAATTATAATAATTATTGGTAAGGTTAGTAGCGCCCAATTTGATTCCCAGTTTTGACTGATATAAATCATAACTTAACTGAGCATCCAGCGTGCCATACGCTTTTACATCGCCATTAACTAAAAATGACTTCCAGTAAAAACTACTCTGTCGCCTGTAGGTAAGTGCAAAGCCAAGGCTCTTAATCACATTCTCTCCACTAAAAGAGACATTACCCATCCACTCCGGCGTATTAAAGCCATCTTCAAAACCATCATTATTATCGGTACGGCTTAATTTGGCGTATGACACATTTCCACCTATAGTGTAATGATCTGCGAGCAGGTAGCTTAAACCCAAACTGGCACCCAGATTGTACACCACACTCTGCGAGTTTGTATACATCCTATATCGACTTTGCTGGCTCCTGTCATTTAGATATGTGGGTATTAGCATTGCATCAGTTGTGTTGGGCACATTCATTTCTACCTGTGCAATAAAGTTGTCGTATTTGTTGAAATAAAAATCAGCGTCTATTTTAAGGCTCCTTTTTATGAACAAGCCCTTATACCCAACTTCAAACGAATTAATATGTTCCGGTTTAAGGTACGTGTAATAGTTTTTAACCAGCAATCCTTTCTCTTGTTCTATAGCGTCGGCAAGGGCTACGCCATTATTAAAGTCGCTATTAACTGCCGCCTGGAACCTATCTACAGAACTGCGTAAGTACGCATTTTCGAAAACACCATCAGACATCACTTTTAATCCGCCCACCCTTTTTACACCGCCACTGTTAACGTTAGAAAATGCCTCAAAAATACTTGGAAAACGCGAACCACTTTGAAAAGACATCCTTATGCTCTGATTTTTTCCAGGGGTTAATACCGCAGCTATGCGAGGATTATACTTTATATCAAAATAATCATTTTTGTCGGCCCTTAATGTCGCTGAAAGTTTTAAAAGCCCATGTAATAAACTTTTACCCGCCTGAATAAAGCCACCTGTTTTGCCGTAGCTAAAAGTATTAAACGTCTTACCCGGCTTAGGGTTGATAAAGTAATTACCATCCGGATTTATTATATAAGACTGATAATCAGCTCCAGCAAGAAGATCCAGCCCAGTGCTTTCTTTAAAGTTTTTTCCCAATACTTTAGAAATGTCTACCTGGGCTTCGCCATGTACCAATTTATCTCTAACGCGCAGCGCAGCACCTTCATCCCAATTATTAATATCAGCTAATTCATTTAGTTTATTCTTAAAAGCAGTAGTACCGGGCTGTAGCCTTCCCATATCTGCCGCGGCACGTGCCTGGTTTAGCGCTTGTGCAGTGTTGGCACCGGGAGCAGCCAATGCATTATTAAACGCTGTGGTATAATCAGCGTACCAATCATTATCTGATTTAAAACTACGGTCTAAATTCTCTGCCGCCGATCGAAGGTTGTATGACTTACCGGTGTTTTCGGTAGTAACAAATGCCCTTACCTGAAAAATATCATTTTTTAATTCTACGGCATGTTGCTGTAAAATATAATCTTTGAGCTCAAACCGGTTAGCACGCTGGTATACATTATCAAGGTCAGCAAAGCGGTACGTGTAACTTAATGTAGTCTTTGGGCTAATCTTATAGTAGAGGCCAATATCTGCCTTAATATTTTGTACATTATAGTCTGTTACATCTTTTTCGCTATAGCCTGTACGTGCTACTACATAACGCCTGCCATTAAGGGTAAGGGTGCGGCGGTTAGACGATTCATTGCCATAACCATTTACCGGGTCGTAGGCAGGATTATTAACTCCTCCGGCAATACCAACACCTGTATTAGCATTTGCATTAAGGTCTGTTCGGTTATCCGCAATCCAGTCACTGCCTTTAGTAAAAGTACCATTGAGTTTGAAAGCGAAACGGTCGGATAGTTTCTGGGCAATCCTAAAGCTCGTCTCCGTAAACATTTTTGCACCCGAGTTACTATCATCAACATGGTTTACTCCTGTTTTTTGCTGAAAGGTTATACCTGTATTAGTAAACGGGTCTTTCGTTATAAAGTTGGCAAGCCCGTTAATGGCATTGAGACCATACAACGCCGATGCTGTACCGGGAATTATCTCTACACGTTCAATATCCAGGTCACTTGGCCCCATAGCATTACCAATGGGGGCGCCTATATGGGGCGCCTGATTGTCGATACCATCAACCAGTTGGGTAAAACGCACATTAGTGGTATTAGCAAAACCTCGGGTATTAATTATTTTAAAACCCAAACTTGGGGTAAGCATCTGTACTCCCTTTACATTTTCGAGCGCATCAAAAAATGATGGCGACGCACTTTTTTTAAAGTACGCACTATTTACATTCTCGATACTTACCGGAGATTTCATGATACTTTCGGAAGTTCGGGAAGCAGATATTACAACTTCGTCCAGCGAATGGTTCCTTATCGAATCGATTGGTTTGATAGTATCCTGTCCGGCAATAGATTGTGCACTCATTTTTGCACCCGTTAATGCAGTAAAAAATATAAAAAGTGTAAATATAAATTGTAAAGTTTTCGTCATAAATATTGCTGTTATCCAAGCGATTGCATTAGCGCAGGGGATAAATGTATCTTTATATCATTAATTATTTTAGCTAAAGTTCGGTCTATTTACTAATAATACTGGAGCTGATAGCAAATTTCGACATTAAAGGTAAATGCATTAGTATACAGATTACTGTTTCTCTAACCAATATTACAGATTTAACTAATATTGGTCACGGCTTTGCATTTTGACTGTTTGACAGTTGTTCACACGCGTCAGTATGAGGGCAACAACAATATTATGAGGTGTTAGAAAGTTGCTTACGCTTTTTAGAAATAAACGAATTAAGATTTGCCACTATATTTGTCCATTTAAGAATAGTCAGATATTGAATGACTTAAAAGATGACGCGCCGGTTTTTGCCTCAGCCGGAGTATACCTAATGTCACCTCATAATTATTCTGTTTCATTTTAAAGTATTTTAATACAGCTAATTTAGGCGGATGCAGTGGGCAGGTTTTGAGCAAGCGAGGCAGGACTGTAACAAATTGGATGACTGGCAAAAGATATAAAATGAATGTATCATTTAAATAAGACGATAGAGAGGCACTGAAAAACGCCTCAAACTTTCATATTTCAGGACGGGATAAAACTAAAACAAAAAACCCTTCAAATTACTTGAAGGGTTTTTCTTACCATTTGTAGCGAAGACGGGAGTTGAACCCGTGACCTCAGGGTTATGAATCCTGCGCTCTAACCGACTGAGCTACCTCGCCATCTCTGCACCCATTCACTGCCTGAATGCGGGTGCAAATATAAAACTTTATTTAAAAGCTGCAAATAAAATTTTACAAAAAAAATTATTTTATCAAATGCTTTTTTTAGAATGTTAATTATTATATATTTCCAAAAATTTTTACACCAATGGACGAAAAAATTAAGTACGAACTTGAATTCCCGATAACTTCATCGCCTCAGCTTTTATATCAATATATATCAACTCCATCAGGATTGTCTGAATGGTTTGCAGACAACGTTAATTCGCGCGGAGAGTTTTTTACATTTATATGGGATGATACTGAGGAGAAAGCAAGGTTGTCTTCTAAAAAAAGCGGGGAGAAAGTTAAGTTCCGTTGGATAGACGAGGAAAATAATGATGGCGATTATTATTTTGAACTGCGCATTCTTGTAGACGAAATTACTAAAGATGTATCTTTAATGGTGGTAGACTTTGCCATAGAAAATGATATGCGCGAATCTAAACAGTTATGGGAAAACCAGATATCCGACTTAAAGCATGTTTTAGGTTCTGTTTAAAACATTCATTTAATTACAGTATATTTGCCCTGAATTTTTCAGGGCTTTTTTTATGATCAATTATAACGGCAGCATCGTTGCCGAAACTCATATCTCTATACATCAAAACAGGGCTTTCCTTTATGGCGATGCTATTTTTGAAACACTTAAGGTTTTAGACAATAAGGTACTTTTTCTTGAAGACCATTATTTTAGGCTCATGGCGTCTTTACGGATAGTGCGCATGGAAATACCCATGAATTTTACCATGGAGTATATGGAAGAACAGGTTATAAACTTAATTAATGCCTTTTCGCCTGCTGCATCTTTTCGTGCCCGTATTACTTTTTTCAGGAAAGAGGGCGGCCGCTATTTGCCGGTTACCAACGACACTGAATTTATTGTTACTGCCGAAGAACTGGATGCACCGCTCTATACCCTTAATACAGCTCCGTATGAGGTAGAATTGTTTAAAGACTACTATGTAACAAAGCAATTGCTATCTACGCTTAAAAGCACCAATAAGATGGTACAGATAACCGGCAGCATTTTTGCCCATGAAAATGGCTATAATAATTGCCTTGTTATAAACGACGATAAAAATGTGGTTGAAGCCCTGCAGGGTAACTTATTTATGCTTACAGGCAGTAAACTGGTTACGCCTCCATTATCGGATGGGTGCCTTAACGGTATAATGCGTAAACAAATATTAGCAATAGCTGCTAAAGTAGAAAGTATTGAAGTTATTGAACAATCTATATCTCCGTTTGACCTTCAAAAAGCAGATGAACTGTTTGTAACTAACGTTATTACCGGGATACAGCCCATTACAAAATACCGCAAAAAAGAATTTGGCAACGCAACTGCTGCCGAATTATTAAAAAGGCTAAACGCAAAAATAAGGTTTAGTTAGTTTAATGCAGGATTTTCGGGTGCATTGCTCCATATAAGATAGTCGCCACCAAGTTCCATAATTTTCTCTTTCCAAAAAGAAGTGCTTGATTTGCCTATAATCTTGTTATTATACCTGTTTTCAGATATTATCCAGGAGTTTTCTTCGAGTTCATCTTCAAGCTGGTGGGCATTCCAACCGCTGTAACCCAAAAAGAAACGTATATTGTTCTTTTTAATAAGCCCGTTGTTAATGAGTTCTTTTGTAGAGTCAAAATCGCCACCCCAGTAAATACCATTAGATATTTCTATACTACCGGGTATCAATTCTGGTATATTATGTATAAAGTACAAATTGTCCTGCTCTACAGGGCCGCCATTATATATTTTAAAACTGGCTCTTATCTCCGGGACAAGGTCATTTATAGAATAGCCTAACGGTTTATTAAGGATGAAGCCTACAGAGCCCTCGTCGTTATGATCGGCAAGCAATACTACCGACCTGTTGAAAGACTGATCTCCGATAGTAGAAGGTTCTGCAACGAGCAAATGGCCTTTTTTGGGTTTAAGTGAAATCATCTTCTTACAATTTGAAATAAATTTAACTAAAAAAACATCGCCACCAAAAATATTCACAAAGATTTAAAAAAAAAGCTTCTCAAAATTGAGAAGCTTTAACTTATAAACCAATAATTGTTACATTATTTTGTATTTACGTGCGCATCAAGTTCTGCACCCGGCTTAAATTTCACTACATTTTTAGCAGCAATTTTTATTGAATCTCCAGTTTGAGGATTTCTACCTTCTCTTGCAGCCCTGTTAGAAACTGAGAAAGAACCAAAACCTACTAAAGAAACTCTGCCACCTTTGTTAAGTGCACCACTTACGTGATCTACAAAAGATTCAAGTGCTTTTTTAGCAGCCCCTTTAGATATTCCTGCATCTGCAGCTATTGCGTCGATTAATTCTGATTTGTTCATAATACCTGTAATTAATTGTTTGGTTAAAAATTATTGTTTTTCTAATTTCCTGTTATACAAATTTAACAGGAATTACAAACCATGCAAGTTTTTTCTGCATTTTTCATTTTAATTGTTGATAACTTTTTTTATTATGTTAATAATCTCACTTATTTTGTGATAATATTATAATAAAATGAAGTTTTCGTATTACAAAGCTACAGCATTCTCAGTAAAAGCCATGCCATTTAACAATTCGTTAGCACTCATTTTACGCCTCCCGGGCATTTGGAGGCTCAAAATCTTTAAAAAACCATCGCTTACCGCTACTTTAATCTCTTTTTTATCAGCAATTACAGTACCTGCAGCAAGATCGTGCCCTTCGGCAATAAAGCTGGTTTCATAAATTTTTACACTAAGTTCTTCTTCCTTATCTTTTATAAAGCACCATGCCGCAGGATACGGACTGAGCCCCCTAACGAGGTTAAAAATTTCCTGCCCCGGCCTTGTCCAGTCTATCTTACAGTTTTCTTTATTTAGCTTGTATGCAGTTTTTATATCGTCGCCAAGAGGCTGAATAGTTGTATCTACATTTCCTCTCTCTATAAGGGTAAGCGTTTTTATTACGGTATCCTTTCCAAGGTCCATTAGGCGGTCATGCAATTCACCTGCACTCTCGGCAGCACCAATTTCAGTTTCTGCCCTCAGTATCATGGCACCGGTATCTATTTTATCGTCTATAAAAAAAGTAGTTACACCGGTAGTTTTTTCGCCGTTAATAATCGCCCAGTTTATAGGGGCAGCGCCGCGGTACTGTGGCAGTAACGACGCATGCAGGTTAAATGTTCCCAGCTTAGGCATACGCCAAACAACTTCCGGCAGCATCCTGAATGCCACCACCACTTGCAAATTAGCCTCAAGGCTTCGTAGTTCGGCTAAAAAACCTTCATCTTTCAGGTTAGTGGGTTGCAGTAATTTTAAGTTCTTTTCGAGCGCATATTCTTTTACGGCAGAGTATTTTACTTTTTGTCCGCGCCCGGCAGGCTTATCAGCTGCAGTAATAACGCCTACTATAGTATAATTTTGCTGGTATATAGCATCGAGTATCCCTACGGCAAATTCGGGCGTACCCATAAAAACAATTCGCAACTGTTCCATTTTACTTAAGGGTATATTGGTTGTTTGTATTCATCATAATTTTATTGTGCTCCAGCAGCAACCGTATAGCAAATACCGTTTCTTCGGGCGTGAAGCCCAAATTGCTTTCTATTTCGCGGGAGTTAAGCACATTATCTTTAAGCAATTCCATTATGGCTGTTGCCATTTCCAGCGGGTTTTTAGGTTTTCTGTTCTTAGCAATACAATATGAGCATATACCACAATCTGTAGTATTCTCTTCGTCAAAATAATCCAGTATAAGGCGGCTTTTGCAGCGGGTGGTATTATTTATATACTGTATTACACTTTCAAACTGCTTCACCTTTATATCGTTTTGCTGAACCAGAAATTTAGATATGCGGTTTATGGTATGCTCATCTTCCCTAACTTCGTTAAAGGTAATACTACTATCGTTACCAGATGTACGCAAGGTAACCACGCCTTTTTGCTCCAGTTTTTGCAAAAGCATAATAAGTTCTGCCTCGGTAATAGCAGCCTTTTTAGTAATTAGAGCAGTATTAATAACCGTTTCCATATCAAAAATACCTGTATAATTTCTAAGTATCGTTAATATTGGCTCTTCTTCGGCCGGGTTAAGGCTAATGTAGCGCACCACCTCTTTACTGGGAATAATAAACTGCAGGTTTACCTTCTCTGTAAATTCTTTAGAGAGCGTGAGCACTCCCTGCCTGTCTAAAAATTGCAGGGCATTGTAGGTTTTAACAGGATGAAATTTATATTTATGACAAAAGTCGTTATAATTAAAAGGATAAATTTCTCCCATACCCTCGCCATAGGCTATTTGCAAATAGGTGTTAAGTTTAAGGTACACCTCTTTTAAAAACTTTTTATCGGGCAAGACATCTATAAACTGGCTTTGGGTAGTTTTAACGTCAGATGCATTTACAAGCAGTACAGCAAACGCCTTTTGCCCGTCGCGTCCTCCCCTGCCCGCTTCCTGATAGTAATTTTCTAAATTCTCAGGCAGCTGAATATGTATAACGGTTTTTACATTATGCTTATCTATCCCCATACCAAAGGCATTAGTAGCCACAATAACCTGCACTTTTTCATTGAGCCAGGCCTGCATATTGGTATTCTTTTCTTTTTCCTTAAGGCCGCCATGATAAAATGTTGCCCTGAAACCTAATGAGTTTAATTGTTGCGATACATCATGGCATGATTTACGGTTGCGTACATATATTATAGATGGGCCGGCATTTTTTGTAAGCATTTGCTGAAGTCTGTACAATTTATCTTCGGTATCAAAAACCATATACGCAATATTTTCGCGATAGAATGATTTTTTAAACAGAAAAGGTTTAGTAAGATCCAGCTGTGTAACAATATCCTGCTGAACCCTGTGCGTTGCCGATGCCGTTAACGCAAGAAAAGGTACCTGTGGCAAATGCTTTTTTAATGCAGATATTTTAAGGTATGCCGGGCGAAAATCGTGCCCCCATTGTGATACGCAATGCGCCTCATCTACAGCAACAAGATTTATGGGCAACTCTTTTATACGCTCTATTATCCAGTCGGCCTCAAGCCGTTCCGGCGAGAGGTATAAAAACTTATAATTACCAAACCGGCAATTGTCCAGCAGGTCGCTTATTTCGTCTACAGAGAGGCGTCCCGTAAGCGCAATGGCTTTTATACCGCGCTTTTCAAGGTTTTGTACCTGGTCGTGCATTAAGGCAATTAATGGCGATATAACAAGGCACAAGCCCTCCTGCATTATGGCCGGCACCTGGAAGCAGACCGATTTGCCGCCGCCCGTAGGCATTAGTGCAAAAGTATCGTGGCCATTTAGCACCGACTGGATAATTTTATCCTGCGGGTCGCGAAAGGTATCGTGCTGCCAGTATTTTTTCAGGATATCGAGCGCCTGTTGCTGCATAAGTTTTATGAAAGATGCCCCAAGATAAAAAGAATTCTGTTATCAGGCGTGTCTTTTGGCACTTCTATTAAATCGTAGCCGTAATTTTTGTAGGTTTCCTGTAAATGTACCGCTATTAGTTTAGCCTGTTCGTAGTTTTCATAACGGGCATCATCGGCAGTATAAATCTCTTCCCACGGTGGCAGGAAAAATATTTTTGTGTATATATGGTCGCGGCATGCCTGGTCAAAAAATGCCGGGTAACTGTCGCCTATATAGTGCATGTATGCCAATACATCTGGTATACCGCGATCTATAAAAACAGTAGGAGCCACATCCTGTACCGCAGTATGGTATTGTTTTTTGCGGCCTTCTAAAAGTAACTCGCTAAACAACAAGGGTTTTTCTAAAAAAAGCTGCTCTATGCCCTGCTCCCGCGCCTGGTGTATTACCTCGCGTGAAATCTCAGGGTAACAAGTGTGCCCCTTACCTGTTAATGCTTCTATTAATGTAGTCTTGCCCGATCCGGGTCCGCCAATAAGTACAACAATTTCCTTGCCCACAGTTTTTATATAAGCAGCAAATTTAATTAAAGATAACTGATTATAAAAACAGTTTGCTTTTTTTAGAGCCTGCGGCATAATAATCTACATAACAACACCATTTACTATCAGATTACACCCCTTAACAATATTTGATAATCATTATCTTACAAAGAATATTTCAAACTGGTAATTAGCGACACAAACAAGTTAATTTTAGAAATATTACATACAATTTTAATTATATTTTTAAGTTATGCATATAAATAAACTATATTTACCTAAGTTATTGTTAAACAATTTTAGTTTATGCAATACAATATATAACTTTACTCTACAAAATTTAATGCGCTATGAAGAAATCACAAACTATCGACAGTTTTGGTAATGTACAGGGAAGAGATATGAAATATATGCATTACCAGTCTTTCAACAGGAAAGACACTATTATGACATACATACAATTAGGAGTGGCATCACTTATCGTACTATTGGTATGCATAGGTTTATACGGATTATCTAAATAATTGACTTTACTTTAGATATATAGAAAGCGCGGTATATACCGTGCTTTTTTACGCCTTATCTATAAAATACAAACCCTGCTAATTGCAGGGTTTGTAATTCTTATCCTTTTGGTGGGTAAGGATCATCCATAAAAGTTCGTTCGTCTTCAATAGTGCCATCCAGTTTGTGTATCCTTACAGAACTGGGCAAATTCTTTTTTGCTATCTCTACTGTTTTTGCAACAGCTTCATCTTTATGATCGCTCGTTACAGACGCCCTCTCTGCACCTTCTAATTTACCCTGCCAATGTCCGTTAACATGGGTAACATGATACGTTTTTCTTGTAGCCATACTTTTTAATGTTGGTTTTGTTTTATCTAATGTAAAGACTAAAACAGGCTGAATCTATGGCTTTTAACATTAAAATAATATAAGTGAATTATTTTGCAATACTTTACTTATATATGCAGTAAGCTAAATGCGATCGCTTTCTCTCCAAACCCTGCTTTTTATTTTTAACATCTTCATGATATAATCAGTAAGCTCATCATCATAACCAAAGCTACCAATGCCAATGCGATACAATACACCATGATTTTGTGTAAAAAAAATTTCTATATATCGCGGACTGTTATTAATGCTAATTTCGAGATAACCATAACTATAATTTACCATTACGTCCTCTTTCTCAGTTATTGCATTTAAGTGGCTGCATATATAATCGATATCTTTTTTATCAGATACTTTTATAGAAGGCAAGCCCCCGTTGAAGTCACTCCATCGGTTAATCAATTCTATTTCATCGCAATTCTCTATTTTATTACTACAACTATTAGTAATTAAAACTATTAGAGAAATAAGAAATACATTACAGATAAAATTTTTCATACTTTAATATTGTTGGTGTAAAGTTAGTCAATGATTCGTCCTGACGTTTTTGACTGAAGTGAAAAATAGAAATTTTGGCTTTAGATTTTGGCTTTTTTGCGTTGCATAGCTGCGTTACGGAATAATAAAACAGGTAAAATATGGAGCAAAAAGATCATTTTGCAGCCAATTGAAAAAAGTCAAGATGAGTTCAATACAAAGTAATACAGTAAAACGGCAGTTGCTGATTTTATTATGCGTACCTTTACATAAATACTTATAAATGATAAAGTTTAGCATTAACGACGAGGTTTACCAGGCAGGTAAATTTGGTTTAAAAACAGCATTAACGGTTTGGAAAATCAATCATGATAAAGATGGCTCTGTAACCTACAACTGCTCTGCAAGCAAAGGCCGGGACGAACAGGTTTACACCGATAAACAAGTTTACTATCTTGCCGAGTTATATTAATATATTGGCAATAATAATACAACACCTTTTAGCACTGCTAAAGGGTGTTTTTGTTTTACTTACTTTTCAAAACCACAAAGGTCTTTACCCTGACCCTGTGCTTCCTTTAATGTAACTTTGCTTATTTCGGTTTTACAATTGCTAAGCCCGCGGCAATCTTTAATAAGATGGTATTTTTTCGCGCCCTTACTTTTACAAATATAGACATCGTTAGCACCTGTAAAAGATATTATGGGCAACAGAAGCAGTAGTAACAACAATATTTTTTTCATACTTTATTGCGCTCATTCAGGCAACATGCCTGTTATCTTTATTACCATATGTACTATAGTGGCAAATATTGGCAGCCACACAAACCATAATTTCTTTCTTATTTCGTGGGGAATATCTTTCTTGTTATATCCTTTAAAAAAACAATACACTAAAGTACACACAACTATAGTTCCGCTAATGCCCACTACTACGGGGTGCGTTTGAGTAAACACTATTACAAAGAAAAATAGCAGCAGCAATGCTATTATTACAGCGCTATATTTCGACCATATTGTTGGAAGATTGGATCTTGAATCAAAGTAGATAATGTTTTGCAGCCCTGATTCAATCTCTTGTATACCCACTACATCGGCAGGGATAATTATTTTATTCAGGGCAGATGTTATTATTATAGTACCCTTTCCATTTTTTGCAATGTTTGTTATAGTATCATAATAAATAGTTTTAGGAGGCTTAGCTTGCTCATAAGTTGTAATACTTTTATCATCTGCAGCAAAGGTAATACTGTAATATAAGGATTTTGATTTAGCAATCATCCTGAATAACATGATTGCCCAAACTATTATTAATATTATAACCGGTAATAAGCTTACAAACCAATTAGGCTCTTTTGTGTTACTCTGATATAGCGGTATACCCGTCCCTGCTACAATTATGGGTATAAATAATAGTAAAAATTTCCTCTTTAATAACCTGAATCCTTCATCAGACCGTTTATATTCTTTCATTATAATTTTAATCTTTAGTCATTTTTTCCCAGGCTTCAGTAGTCATTATTAAGAGGCTTTCCTTAGCACAATCCCATACAGACACATATTTTTTAGAAAGCACAAGATGCTGAGACCAATGCGTGTACTGGCTGTACAGCATTAGTGTGCAAACATCTGTAGCAGTAATAAATTCTCCTGTTTCGGGCAGGTGGTTATGCATGGTTGCTATCTCATTCTCACTGTCTGAATAATTTATAGGAATAATGTTTTTATGCAGCGCTTTTTTAGATGTGATGTTGTTTTTCTTATCAAATTCTATGAGATAATCATTACCAAAAACAACTACACCGGTTATAGAAGGCCCGGTAAGTACAAATACTTTTTTAGAATTGCCTGCAATAACCGGTATAAAATTGAGGTTAGTGTTATTATAAACCTTAAAGAGGCTATCGTTTTGGGCAAGAGCCAATGCCTTTTGCCTTATCGTGTAATAATCTGTTTCTAATGTGTTTAGTTTTCTGTTATTGCTGTTAACTTCCGCTGCCTCTACAACAAAAGAGTCGTTAAAGGCTATAGTTGCAAGTACATTTGGCGATGTTTCTTTATCGAAAAATAAACAGGTATGTAATTTACCAACAGAGTAGGAAAAATAACCGCCTATCTTATCTTTTTTCTCGGGAAATTTAGCCATAAAAATATCTGTCCCGTGCCATGAAGCGCGTTCAGAGTTGTACAGGAGCGTAGCCTCGTCTAAAATGGCCTGTTTTTCTTTCTCCTGGCTTACAGCAGGAACCATATAAAATGTAAGGATAACAAGGAGTAAATTTTTTATCATAAGGTGTTTATTGTTTATCAAATATATTAAAATTAACAGATTTGTATTACCCCCGCGTTTATTATTATATACAACCATAACTATTAGTTATAAGAGGTTACATATATGCTTTAAAATTGCATTTAATACAAACTAAACAGCGGATACATTTATTTTTAGTAATTTGCATGCTTTAAAGGGATGATTTCTCTCCCATAAGAAGGAATTGCTTTTTTGTGAAAATAAAATTACAATTCGAATGTCTGTTTTAGAAAAATTAAATGCTGCAGATGCCATTGCTTTAGAGAACAAATATGGTGCACATAATTACCACCCGCTACCCGTGGTCTTAGCCAAAGGCGAAGGTGTATATGTTTGGGATACCGATGGTAAAAGGTACTACGATTTCCTTTCGGCCTACTCTGCAGTAAACCAGGGGCACTGCCACCCAAAAATTATTAATGCCCTTATTAACCAGGCGCAAACCTTAACGCTTACATCGCGCGCTTTTTATAATGACCAGTTGGGCCGGTATGAGGAGTTTGTTGCCAATTACTTTGGCTATGATAAGGTATTGCCAATGAATACAGGTGCTGAGGCTGTAGAAACAGCTATAAAGCTTTGCCGCAAATGGGCTTACGAGCGCAAGGGCATTGCCGAACAGGAAGCACAGATTATTGTTTGCGAAAACAACTTTCATGGCAGGACCACTACCATAATATCGTTCTCTAACGATGAAAATGCACGTAAAAATTTTGGCCCCTATACGGCAGGATTTATAAAAATACCTTATGATGATATTGCTGCTTTAGAAGAGGCCTTATCATCATCTCAAAATATTGCAGGGTTTCTTGTAGAGCCTATTCAGGGAGAAGCAGGCGTATATGTTCCTGCCGATGGTTATCTGGCAAAAGCCAAGGCACTATGCGAAGAGTATAATGTTCTTTTTATTGCCGATGAAGTGCAGACGGGCATTGCCCGTACAGGGAAATTGCTTGCTGTTAACCATGAAAATGTACAGCCGGACGTTTTAATTTTAGGTAAAGCGCTGTCGGGTGGTGTATATCCGGTTTCGGCAGTACTGGCAAATAACGAGGTAATGAACGTTATTAAGCCGGGGCAGCATGGCTCTACCTTTGGCGGTAACCCTATTGCAGCAGCTGTTGCCATAGCAGCACTGGAAGTGGTAACCGACGAGAACCTTGCCGAAAATGCTACTGTTTTAGGCGAACTGTTCCGTGAGAAAATGAATGATTATATTGCCCAAAGCAATATTGCAACACTTGTGCGCGGCAAGGGCCTGCTTAATGCCATAGTTATTAACGACAGCGACGACAGCTCTACTGCCTGGGATATTTGCATGGCGCTTAAAGACAATGGCCTGCTTGCAAAGCCCACTCATGGTAACATAATCCGTTTTGCACCGCCATTAGTTATGAACGAGGAACAGTTACTGGATTGTGTGAGTATTATAACAAAAACGCTTAAAGATTTCGAAAAGTAATCCTAAACTGGTTTACGGATACAACTTTGATTATAATTACCAATCCCTCTTTGTAAAACATTGAGGGATTTTTTATTCTATTTTACTACATTTACGGCATGAAAACCATTTACATAATACTAATGTTTGCTGCGGCTTTTGTGGCATTGTATGAGCAATCGCTGGCCAGGCCTAATGTTATAATAATGGTTGTTGCAATAATTATTTTTATGCTGGGGCTTATGAGGCTAATGAGCAAGGTACCCGGCAAACATGACTCTAACAACAATGATGATGAAGTTTAAGGCCGGAGATACCGTTACAGTTCTGGATGATTCTTTTAGCGGAAAGGTAAAAGGATATAAAAATGGCAAGGTTTTAATTGAAACCACCGAAGGTTTCGACCTGACCTTTGAAGAAAATGAACTGGTTGCCATTGCCAATACTAAAGAGATGGGCTCTTTTTTTGCTAACCAAAGCGTACACTCGGTTTTGCGTGAAAAAGAAGTACCAAAAAAACGCAGCTTTGTAAAGGAAAAGAAAGAAAAAGGCGAAGGCTTTGTATTAGAGATAGACCTGCATATAGAAAAGCTTGTGCCCAATAAGCGCGGTATGAGCAACTACGACATATTAACCATTCAGGCAGATACTGCCAAGCGCCAACTGGAGTTTGCCATTAAAAACCGAATGCCTAAAGTGGTATTTATTCACGGTGTGGGTGAAGGCGTGCTTAAAGCCGAACTCGACTTTATGTTAGGCCGTTACGAAGGCATTACCTTTAGGGATGCTGATTATCAAAAATATGGCCTTGGCGCTACAGAGGTTTATATTAAGCAAAACCCTAACCGATAATTAACTATTACCACAAAAAAAATATTCGATAAAAAAGAGGCTATCCAGGTAATAATGGATAGCCTCTTTTCTGTTTTTTTTACTCAACCCTATCTACAAGCCGTATAAATTCTGCCTTGTAACCCTCCGGGTCATATAATAAACCTTGTTTTGCAAGTTCTTTAATAGCAGCCGGTTGTTTAGCAGGTATAAGTTTAGAATCCCGTAACTTTAATCCGAACCAGGCTACAGCAGCAGCAAACTTAAAGTCGGCAGAAGTCCTGTCAGGAGCCACTATACTGTTAGGTATCGTTTTAATTATCTCTGTACTTTTATCTTCGTCAGGTTTTTTGTGCCTGAATTTTATAGTCGCCAACTCATCGCTATAATTTCCTGTTGCAGCCCGCACCTGGCTATACTTAAGTTCTGCATTTGGCGCAAAATAATCACTTTGCACACCTGTGGGAATAATTTCGTAAAGTGCTGTAACAGTATGGCCGCTGCCAAGTTCGCCTGCATCAACGGTATCGTTAGCAAAATCTTCGTCGCGAAGTTTGCGATTTTCGTAACCTATCAATCGGTACGACTGCACGTGTTTAGGATTAAACTCTATTTGTATTTTTACATCTTTTGCAATGGCATACATAGACCCTATAAATTCTTTATCAAGAAAACGGCCGGCTTCCTGCATGTTGTCTATGTAGGCATAGTTGCCATTACCTTTATCGGCAAGGGTTTCCAGTTTACTGTCCTTATAATTGCCCATACCGTAACCCAGGCACGTAAGGAACACGCCGCTTTTGCGCTTAGCCTCTATGAGAGTTTGCATATCATCATCTGTAGAAGCTCCTACGTTAAAGTCCCCGTCTGTAGCCAGTATGACACGGTTATTCCCGTCTCTTATAAAATTATCCTGGGCAGTTTTATAAGCCAGCTCTATACCTTCCCCTCCGGCAGTGCTGCCTCCGGCATTAAGATTATCGAGCGAAGCTATAATTTTATCTTTATCGGCAATACTGGTAGATGGTAATACTAATCCCGCTGCACCGGCATATACTACAATAGCTATCCTGTCTATAGGCCTCATTTGGTTAACCAGTATTTTCATAGACTGTTTAAGCAGTGGCAGCTTGTTAGCATCGTTCATGGAACCCGACACATCTATAAGAAATACAAAGTTAGATGCAGGTAAATCTTTAGTGGCTATTTCCCTGCCCTGTAAACCAATTTTAAGCAGTTTATGTTTGGGGTTCCACGGAGCATCGCTATATTCTGTATTTATAGAGAACGGATCATTACCCGTAGGCTGCGGATAGCTGTATTTAAAAAAGTTGATCATCTCCTCTACCCTAACAGCATCTTTAGGAACCGTTTGCCCATTGTTTATAAAGCGTCGAATATTAGTGTAGGATGCATTGTCTACATCTATAGAAAATGTGGAAAGTGGCGCGGTAGCAGGATTCTCAAATTTGTTTTCTTCAAACGACTCATACTCTTCCTGATCTATTTTTATTTTATCGATTGGTACAAATTGTCCTGTTGCATTATCTATATATCCTGCCTCTTTATCTTCCTTTATTGCTTTTTTAAGTTCCCTTATTTGCTTGCGTGTTAGCTTCTTTGTTTTGATGATTACAACACCATTTACACCTCTGTTACCGTATAAAGAAATCGCATTTGCGTCTTTAAGCACACTAATCGATTCAATATTATTCGCATCAATTTTTCTAAACGCATTGGCATTAGCCGGTACTCCATCAATTACATACAACGGTTCATTACCTGTTTGTATAGAAGAAACACCTCTTATAGAAATCTTACTATTACTTCCCGGCGCTCCCGCAACTGTAGAAATATTTAATCCCTGTGCCTCTCCCTGTAAAGTCTTAACAAAAGTTGCATTTGGCCTGCCTGCTACAACAGCACCTTTACCAATTTGATTCTCTACTTCCTTATCCACATCAGAAAGATATCCCTGTTGTGTATTTGGCACATCTGCAATCCACATATTGGTCACACCATTTACTACTTTAGTACCGGGTACAAGTTTTATTTTAGCTGATTTAAAATTTTCTTTATTTTTACTTCTTGCATTACCAAAGGTTATAGAATTACCCTGTTGAATCGCGACTCCTGCAACCCTTCCTTGTAAACTTTGCACGGGAGTAGCATTTGGCCTGCTTTCTATGGTTTTAGCTGTTACAGTTGTAACTGCTACATTGCTTTGTGCCTTTGTTGTTGTCCTGTATGCCTCAACTACCACATCATTTAATTCGGCAGTGTTAGTTGCCATAGCTACGTTGCGAGAATTATTACTATAGTTTGCCACAATAGATTGCTCTTTCATACCTATAAAGCTCATGTTTAAGGTATCGCCCACGGTAGTTTGCAGGGAGTATTTACCATCAAAATCAGTTTGGGTAGCAATACTTTTATCATTTCCAACTACAGTAACCCCCGGAATAGCTAACCCCTGCTCGTCGGTTATAATACCCGTAAATACTATAGGTTTCCTATATATGGAAGCAGGTGCCGATTTTGCAGCTGCAGGCGATGCTGAATATTCTACTGCAGGATCTGTATTAGTTGTTGCCGATTCCGCAGTAAGAATGTGGCCTTCTGTATTTGTTTTCCGGGCTTTAACATTCGCTTTTGTAACAACTTCAATCTTATCTTTTATTTTAATTTCCGGTCTAACTACCTCCTTAACTTTCTCCGTATCTATAACCGTTACATTATGTTCTGGCAGCGCTTTAGGGGCTAATACAGGGTCGTTGTTATTAAGTAGATAAGTGCCTATGCCCATAAACAACAGGAACAGGGCAGCTATACCGGTATATTTCCACCAAATGGCAGCGCGGCGTTCTTTTTTGGCATCCAGCTTTTCCTCCACACGGTTCCATACGGCATCCATGCGGGCAAAGCCTTTCTCTTCGGCCCTTGTAGCGGCCTCTTTAAACTGGTCGTATATTTTATCTTTATTTTCCATTGCTGCTCGTGTTTTGATAATAAACGTTGTTTACTAATTCCTTAAGTTTTGTGCGGGAGACGTTTAATTGTGATTTTGATGTTCCCTCGCTAATGCCCAGCATGGCGGCTATTTCTTTATGCGAAAAGCCCTCTATGGCAAAAAGGTTAAATACGGTACGGCAGCCCTCGGGCAGGTAAGTAAGCAGGTGCAGCAGTTCTTCTTCTTCAATTGTTGCTGTTTGCGAAACAGAAGGTTCATCGGCACGAGCCATATCTTCTATGTAAATATTAAAATTTACATTGCGCTTAAGGCTAAGCAGGCACTGGTTTACAGCAATTTTTCGCGCCCAAGCCTCAAAGGCTTTGGTTTCTTTTAGCTGGTCCAGCTTGGTAAATATAGTATAAAAGGCATCGGCCATTGCCTCCTCTATATGTTCCTCTTTTTTTAAGTACCGTTTGCAGGTGTGGTACAGTTTAGGAGCCAGTAGCTCATACACCTGCCTCTGGGAGTCACGGTGCATCTTTCTGCATGCTGTTATGAGTTTTTCGTCTATCACAATTTGTCTCTTTGTTACATAGAGCAGAAAAACTATGTAAAGGTTGGGATGATTAGCAGAAATATTTTAGTTTTCAGTCCCAGTCCCAGTTTTCAGTCTCATTTCGACTACTAATTTATTACAGTATCAGTAATATTATCAATATATTACATATTTAACCACGACAATAAACGTTGTTTTGACAACAGTACTCTGAAAACTGCGACTGCGACTGAAGACTTATTTCTTTATCGTTACTTTATAAATATCCGATTCGGTATCATCCTTATCGGTATCTTCACAAAGCAAAAATTCAAGGTTTTTGCCTTCTTCTTTGTAAAGTGTTATGCCTTCAAATTTATTTTTGGTAGATATTACCTCGGTAAACTCCACTTTCATCTTGTCAATATTTATCCGACCTATCATTGTGCCTGCCACTTCGCCATCGGCATAGGTAGATTCTCCGCTCTCGGCCGCAGCAATAAAATAGAGTTTATCTTCCACCTTTATAGCATCGGTAAAGCCATATTGCGCTCCCTTTATTTTTGGCAATTTAATTTTGTTATACACTATCTGAAAAGCTGTATCGTCTATAGTTCCCGTCAGGGTAAAAATACCGTTCTGTGCTTTTGACCCATTGCCGCGGTTAAACAAATACCAAACTTCGCCGTCGTTTACCGCAGCTTCTATATTAAAATTTTCGGGGGTAATATCGCCAAACTGCTGCATTACAAGGTACAGGTCGGTTGCGTCTATGTGTGGGTATACCTCTTTGGTTTTATAATTTATGTGGCCTATAAGGTTGCGGTTCTCGCCAGATCCCGACCCAAATAAATATAAATCGTCGCCTTTGGCAGCAACAGCCTCATAATCGGCTTTGTCTTTTTTAGGCACGTTTTCTAACGCTCCTGCATAATCTTTAAATACTAACGGGGTTTTATCGAGGGTTTCATCATTAATAGTGTAATGATAAAGCATGTGGCTGTTATCTGATATGAGGTAAAGCGAATTATCGTTATAAAAAAGGCCGGAAGCAGAGCCTATGCCTATAATGCGAAACAATAACTCGAGTGTAAACTTTTGCATAATCTTATGTTTTACTAAAAACACAGCAGGGTTTTAATTGTTATATTTATATAAAGATAATCCAATTTATACATGAAGTCCCTACACACTAAAGATTTTAAGGTTAACGATAGTTTTTCTATAGCCGGCTCTCCTACTACCCTAAACAATAAAGCATCAGACGATGATAAAAAAGATGCCCTTAAAGATATTAGCAAAAAACTTGGTGAGTTACAGGACAAGATGTATGCCAACAATCGTTATGGTGTACTTATAGTATTGCAGGGCATGGATACAAGTGGTAAGGACAGCCTTATACGCGAGGTTTTTAAAAATTTTAATGCCCGGGGTGTAAATGTGTTTAGCTTTAAACAGCCTACATCGGCCGAACTGGAGCACGACTACCTGTGGCGCCACTATATTGCTTTGCCCGATAGGGGAAAGTTTGCCGTGTTTAACCGCTCGCATTATGAAAATGTGCTGGTTACCCGCGTGCACCCTGAATATATTTTAAACGAAAACCTGCCGGGTATTGAAAAAGTTGAAGATATACCGGCCACGATATGGGAGGATCGCTACAAACAGATTAATAATTTTGAAAAACACCTGGCACAGAATGGCACCATTATTTTAAAATTTTTCCTGAATATTAGCAAAGAAGAACAGCGCCAAAGGTTATTGCGCCGCCTTGACCTGAAAAAACATAACTGGAAATTTGCTCCCGGCGACCTTACCGAAAGGAATTACTGGAAAGACTACCAAAAATATTATGAGGAAGCTATAAATAATACCTCTAAGGAACATGCCCCCTGGTATGTTATTCCTGCTGATGATAAAAAAATGGCGAGACTACTGGTAGCTAAAACTATTTTAGACGAGCTTGAAAAGTATGACATTAAAGAACCGGAAGTAAACGAAGAGGTAACAGAAAATATAAATAAGTACATAGAAATACTTAATAACGAAAAATAGGCAATTACAAATATTGCTTATTTATATTACTGGTGTATAGATAAATATACCTTAAAAATAAACAGTGCAGCCGGGCAATGCTTTTTTAATCCTTGCCTGCTCTGCTTTGTTTATGGGGTTACCTTTTAAAATTAATGTTTTTAAGTTAACCAGCAAACCAATGTTTTTTGGCAACGTGGTAATGTTATTATCTGCCAGCGAAAACAGTTCTAATTTATTTAAAGTACTAATACTATCCGGCAATGAGGTAAGCTTATTATTACTAAGCATAAGCGTTTTAAGTCCTTGCAGCGCAGCAATTTCGTTAGGCAATTCGCGCAAAAAGTTATACTGAATGTTTAACTCTTCAAGATCTGTAAGTTTCGTCCAATAGGCATCAAATTCGTTAAACTGGTTAAAACCCATATTAAGGCTTTTTAGTTTTTGCAGTTTAGATATCCCTGCCGGCAACGTGCTTAACTGGTTGTTGTCTATTTCCAGCACTTCTAAATCTTTACAATTCTCTATGGCGTTAGGTATGGCCGTAATTAAATTGAAAGACAAATGCAGGAACCTCAGCTTTTTTAATGTTTTAATTTCATCCGGTAAACGGGCAATGGAATTATCTGAAAGGTCGAGCCTTACAAGTTTATTCAGCTTCACTATATCGCGGCTTATGTACTTAAGCGCATTTAGTTTAAGGTTTAATATTTCAAGATCCCTAAGGTTAAAAACATCCTGCCCCACATACTCCAGGTTATTGCCCATAAGATTTAAAAAGGTAAGCTTGTTTAAGTGGGAAATATCTGTGGGTACATGAAATATACCATGATCCCTAAAGTTAAGGTGGGTAGCTTTTGGCTTTGCAGCCAGAGCCGTTTCTACACTTGTATATACCTTATCTTTTAAGGGGTTTACATTTTGTGCATACCCCGAAAGGCTAAGAAAACTAAGTAGTAATAAAGAAGATTTTATCATTATTGGTAGCCTAATTTGTAGGTTTTATTACTGTAGTGGTTGCAGCCTGCCTGTAAGCAATGCTTTTGCAAAGGCGGCGTTTAGCCGTATGAGTATTTTTAGTGATTGTGCTGATTTTTTTATTGGTATTGGTTGTGTTTTTAAATAGCTGTGAGTCTCCGGAGAGTACTACAACTAAACTCCACATAAAAAACAATACCATTACAGATAGTAAGCTTTTGTTCATTTGGTGTGTTTTTAACGATGGGTTTAACCATCAAATTTAAGCTTTAGCCTGTGCCCTGAGCTTATGTATGTTTTAAGGTAGTATGATTTTATTGTAATTAAAAAAGGAGCCGGTATTGTTACCGGCCCCCTTATTTAATATCAGGACTATTTAACTTTAAGCAATTTGTAAGAACCTGTATTTTCGCCAATTTTTAATTTAACGATAAACACCTGCTCTCCTGCATAGTTAGAAAGATCCAGTTGTATTTTCTGGCTTCCGCCAATGGTAGACATGTTAGAACGCTCTGTTACTTTACGGCCCATAAGGTCATAAACTTCAACAGATATCTTTTCACCTGCCATATTTGCATTAAACTCTATGTTAACCAGTCCTTTAGTAGGGTTAGGATATACATTTACACCTAATGCTTTAAGTGGGTTTTCTGTACCCAGTACCTCTTCAACAAGAATATATTCTGCTTTTAGTACCGGTAAGCTGCTTCCAGCCTCGTTAGTAGTTGTAAGCGTTACATCATATACTCCTGCTGTAGGGTAAGTTACAACCGGGTGCTCTTCGGTCGATGTTGGCGGTACACCACCTTCAAACGTCCATGACCAGCTTGTTGGGTTGTGCGTACTTAAGTCAGTAAATGTTACTGTCTCATTTTCATCAACCACTACATCGCTTGCAACGAAATCTGCAACCGGAGCCTGCAGGCCTAAGTCTCTCTGCAATGAGAATACTAAAGCAGCCGAAGCATTAAAGTTAACCTGCCCTCTTGTAGCATCTGTTTGCGGTGCATTGTTACCGTTAGGGTGCTGTACAGAGAAGAAACCATACTTATAATCTGGCGTAAAGGTTAAGCCTGTAGGCTCTGCCCCTGCCGGCATAGATGCAAACAGTTTTACGTTAGGGCTGTCCTGTTTGTGGTCTGGCCTTATTACCCAAATATAGTTTTGGCCACCATCCTGGCATACCCATAGGTTACCTTTATCATCAAATGTAAGGTTATCATTACCATCTGCCCAAGCTTCGTTTACAACGCCGTTTGCAGTTTCTATAGGATACGTCATACCGCCTACAAATACCTCAAATTCTGATACCGTAGAGCCATCATCTTTAAACCTGTAGATACGGTTTTTACCTTTAGATGTAAAGTATATTTTACCATCGAGCGGGCTGATGTCGCAATCTTCAACACCGTTAAAGTTAGTACCTCCTAAAGAAGCAGCAACAATGTTTAGGTTGTTACGGTCTGCCTGGGTAGTATTAGGCACCTGTACCCATGTAGCTGTAGATGAACTTGGCTCATCTGACGATAACTCAAGGTCCAGTTTTAATACATATACCGCTCCTGAATATAAGCTACCCGCTGTAGTAGGTACAAATTTGTACACACAATGTGTATTCCCATCCTCACCATAGTAAGCAGCTGTACCATCGGCTTTAACAACCACATTTTCGTGGTTCATACGGCCCATAGCCCACAGTTTTTCCTGGAAGCCATTACCATAATCATCTCTAACGCGCGCTGTTGCAGGGTCTATTTCTACAAGCCAGCCTTCGTCCTGGTAGCCATCACCATTGCTGTCTCCTGCAGCTGTATTTTCTTCTGCGGTTACAACAGTTCCCCATGGTGTAATACCTCCCGAACAGTTACGGGTAGTAGTTACAAGACGATCGTTGTACAGGTCTACCTGCTGCGACTGGTCTACAGCCCAAAGGGTATTATCTGTATCTAGGTGTATGTTTAACATAGAAACTCCACCCGGCGCATTTTCATGGTTTACAGATAAGTGTCCTGTCTGGCTGCTGCCGTCTATAGGCACATACGCTGTAAAGTCATGGTTGCCCGGCACTGTACCAGACCCTATTGTGTAGTTAGAACCTTCCTTAAATAACAACTGGAAGCGGTGTTCCGGCGCTATAATAAGATTAGGCGTTTGCCCTGTAGGCGCTATAGATGTAAAGCACGCAATATGCGGGGCATCACACGCTACAGTAAGGTCTTCTGCATTTTTGATATACATATCGAACTTAAGGTCAGAGCTTGTATTGTCGCGGTTATGCACCTCTACAGCCACACGGTTTATACCGTCCTGGAACATAGATTTAGGCACACTGTGTACAAAATACCTGTTCTCGTCTGCACCATCAACAGTTGTAGCCGAACGTGTGAGGTAATCAAAATCGCCAGCAGGCATATTATCCCTAAACGCTTCTACACCATTAATGTATATTACAGCAGCATCATCTCTTTTTAAACCAAATTCTACAAAGTCTGAAACATCGGCAAGATCTACATTGATGTTCCTGTAAAAATATGATGTTATGTATTTGTTAGATGCATCTGCTCCATAGCTGATAGTAGTATTTACAGGATCGCCATAACCAAGTGGCGCCCTTCCTGAAAGCCATCCCGGTGAGTATGTGGCAACACCCCATTCTACATCGTCAAGGCTTGTACCATTATCAAGGTAATGCCATTCAGAATCTTTTGCAACAGGATAATTTGCTGCTTCAAGTTCCGGCGGTAATGCCCTTACGTTCATATCAAATGCTAAGTCAGAGCTGGTTAAATCGCTCTGGTGAAGCTCTACAGCTATGACATTTACACCATCCTGTAAAAGGTTAGCCGTAATATTTTCTACATAAGTAGTTTCGGCGGCTCCACTTATTGCAGAAGATGCAAAAGTAGTGTAAGCTATATCACCTTCCGGCATATTGCTACGGAAAGCCTCTACGCCATTTACATATACTACAACACCATCATCTCTAAGTGTTTCAAATAATAGTGAACCATACTGTGCAGCATTTTCTACGTTAAACGTATGCCTTAAGTAAGTGGTAGTATATTTGTGCTGAGCGTCTGGCCCATAGCTAAGTGTAGTATTTTGGTTAGGGTCGCCATAACCAAGTATACCGTTACCAAACATCCATGTGCTGTCATTAAAGTTATTGTTTTTCCAGTCTGTACCCAGGTCTGTACCTAAGTCGCTGTATTTCCAAAGGCTTTGTGCAGCAACAGGGAAAGTACCTACAGGATATGTAGTATCGCTTAACCATGCAAGGTAAACAGGCTCATTGTTAAATGTTATTTGCGAGAAAGTAACAATGTTGTTTTGTTTAGTACCGGTAGCAATTACAGTGTACGTTCCTTGTGGATCGCCTTGTAACAGGTAGTACTCGTTAGCAAGTACATCTACACTGTTAAGGTTATCAAACACATCTGCAAGGCTTACCTTTGGCGTACCGTTCTCTACATAAAGAGACTCAAATTTCCAACGGCTGTTGAGGTATTTCTTAGTAGCATTTTCTATATTTGGCAATGCTAATATTTCATTGCCTGTTTCTTTACCTACTACAACGTTCACATCGTGAGATGAAATAACATCGTTAAGGTACATACCGTTACGGTTGTCGTTCATTACACTCCAGCTTGCACTTACTTTATTACGGTAAGCAGCCTCGATATCCCTTACAGGATCTGTAGCTGGTATGATCTCAGCGTTAGTATAAGGAACTTCTACTGCAACCGAACCGGTGTTTACCATATAACCACTATCTTCCTGGCTAAATGTATAGTTGTAAGGAAGGTTATCTGTAGCTGTTGGCATAGTAAGGTACATATTAGCCCTTATCTCTGCCTGTGTTTTTGCCACAGTCCAGATACGGAACTCGTCTATATCACTTTGTGTAGGAGAGTTGTTAGCTATGTTTTTACCAAATGTAAGGTCGTTGATACATGGCTGAAACGTACCTACAGGCATGCTGCTTGCAAGTTCTCCATTAACGTAAAACTTAAATTCACCGTTTGGCACAAAAGTTACCGCTACGTGGTTCCACTCGTCATGGCTCCATGTATGTGCAGAACCAAGAGAGTTCCATCCTCCGGCAGATCCTCTACCTGTAATGGTTTGTAGTGTCTGGTTGCCCAGGAACTCCATTTCCCATCCAAATTCGCCACCACCAAAGTTTGAAAAGCCTACAAGTTTTGTGTTAGCTCCGGCTGTTGCCGTTAGGCGTGCCCAAAGCTCTATGGTAAACGATCCTGAAAGTGCTGTGTTAACACCGGCTTTAGGAATACGTACATCGTGGCCTGCCTCAAGATGAAGTGCCCCACCCTGCTGCGCAATTACCTCGGCTGTATTTGTTGTAAAGGCAAGGTAGTAGTTACCAAAGCTTAGCTCTACATCATTAAAATCTACTAAAAGATCTGTTACAGTACCTGTAGCAACTACTGCATAGCTTCCTGCAGGGTCTCCTTTTATAAGCATGTATTGTTCTGCCAGTGCATTTGTTTGCGCAGGATTAGCAAATACTTCTGCAAGGTTTACCTGTAGGTTACCTGTTTGTATGCCCATAGCATTTACATGCCATCCACCGGCTACATATTTAGTATCTTCTGCATTAAGAAGATCTGTAAGTGTATTGTTGTAGTCACGGCTTATAACAACGTTTTGCACATAGCTTGTTACAGCATCCCTTAAATAAAGGCCGTTAGTACGCTCGTTAGCTTTAGTCCAGTTACCTGTTACTTTATCATCAAACGGAGTTATAATTTCGGCAACCGGGCTTGTAGCGTCTACTATTACAGCACTTGTATAAGTAACTGCATTTGTATTTGTGCCATTGCTTACAAGTGTACCATTGTCTTCCTGGTCAAAAGTAAAGTTATACACAAGGTTCGTGTCAGCTGCACTTACAATAGTATGCATCTGGTCTTTAATTTCCTGTTGTGTTTTTGCTTTATTCCAAAAACGAAATTCATCCATTATAGAATACGACTGGCTGTTGTAGTTAAGGCTTTTACCAAGTGCAAATGCCCAGTTAGTATTTGGTGCAAAAGCAGTATAAGCGCCTGTAGCTGTAAGCTCGCCGTTTATATAAAGTTTTATATTCTGGCCTGGTACAGCCGTAATGGCTACATGGTTCCATTCGCCTGTTGCAAGGCTTACTGCACCTGAATTGATACGGATCCAGTCTGGCGTTCCTGTACCAAACGTTAACTGTACAGTACTGTTGTCAAGAATTTCGACAGTAAATCCTGTTGTGTTATTATTTACCCTGCCATGATTAGATACAAGCGGTGTATTGCGTGGGCTTTGTGTAAAGTTTACCCATGTTTCCATAGTAAACGAGCCACCTAATACAGGGTTTAAATCGGCATACGGGATTGTAACATTATGACCCGTATTTAACGATAATGCACCCCCACGGCCCGCAATAAATTCGCCTGCACTCCATGCTATAAAGTAGTTACCTTCTGCAAGGTTAGCATTATAGAACGTTACATTCTGTCCGTCAAAGCTGCCTTCGGCAACAGTTGCAAATTCAGTTTCAGAATCTTGTTTTAACAGGAAGTAATGTCCTGCAGTAGCCCTGATAGAATCAAATTGTGTAAGGGCCTGCTCAAGGTTTATCCTTACTGTTGCAAACGGGTTGTTTACCGGGTCTATGTGCCATCCTCCTACAGAATAAAAAACATCTGTATGGCCTGGAACCACTGCAAGCTCTGTAGCATTATTTTTACCAATTACCACATTGCTGCTGTAATTTGTAATTGCATCCGGCAACGTTAAGCCTGCATTGTTTACAGTGTTGTTGCGGCTCCATTTGCCGGTAACCACATCGCGGTACTCTTCTGCAATTACACTTACAGGAGATGTTGCCGGGGCAAGCAATCCGCCGGCTATGGTTACATCTGCATTTGCAGCACCAAGATCGTCAAGAATGGTTGTGCCTTCTTCACTGTTAAAGTTAAAGTAGTTGGCAAGGTCTGTCTCTGTACCTGCAAGCGTATAGTGCATGTGTTGCGCTATCTCCTGCTGGGTAAGTGCTCTTTTCCAGATGCGCACCTCATCAAGGTCGGCATTAATGTCTCCCGAATAAGCCGGGCTTTTACCAAAACCAAGACCCCATGAATTAGCTACATACTCTGTAAAGGGAGCTTCGGCAATTAATGCCCCGTTTATGTAATATTTCATGGTACCATTTTTAGTAGCTGTTAATGCTACATGGTTCCACTCGCCTACAGTCCATGCTGCGCCCTGTTCTACAAAGATGTTATTCCATCCGGCGCTGTTATTACCTACTATAACATTAAGCTTGTTACTGTCAGGAAACTCAAAAGATAAACCTGTACTGTTATTATTTACACGGCCGTTACTGGCAAATATTTTGTAATTAGTACCCGGATCGCCGTTTAGTTTACCCCAAAACTCTATAGTAAAGTCATTGCTAAGCGCATCGTTAGTAGCAGTTCCTGATAATGCCATGTTCTGGCCACCGCTTACTTTAAGAACGCCGCCACGTGTAGATTCTATTTCTGCGTCAAGCATAATCTCTTCGTCAGAAATTATCCTTCCGTAAAGCATAAATTTATCTAATGCCCCTATGAATTTTTTGTTCTGGAAATTGTTCCCTATGCTAACATTAGCATCCGAAGCTGTTGGAGAAACAACATTGTTCCAAGACTGGATAAGGAAACCATTAAAATAAAGCGATAGTTTTCTCCTTACGTTATCATACTTCCAGGCTACGTGAGACCATGCGTTAGGCAGTATGCTGTAATTGCTTGTAAGTACAGTACCTGTTGCATGGTTTGTAAATGTAAGTTTACCATTAGCATCTATACCTGTGCTCATACCTGCAGTAGCAGTACCGTTAGATAAAATAACGGCACCATTTGCGGGTATTTGGCTTGGGTTAACCCACGCTACAAGGCTAAATGGCCTGTCGTGAAAGTTTAACGCATTAACTGCCGCTGTATGCACATCTGTAGCAGCCGTAAATTGTGCTGCTCCATTTGCAACGCCATTCCTGTCGGCACCAAAGGTAACACCTGTAGTAGTAAATGAATGGTTAAAACCAGATGCGTCTGTAAGGGAATTATCTATACCTAAAGCCAGTTTTAATGCATCGGCATTTTGGCTGGTTAGCATATCCTGGTGAATGATCTCTTCAAAATACGGCTGCCCGTTAAGGCCTACATATTCTACCTTCATCCTCCTGTCGCCCACATCGCCATAAACACCTATCCTTAAATAGGTTTGTTTCATACCTGTAAGCACGTAATCGCTGTTGTAATTTACATTAACTACACCATTACCAATATCTGAATTCAGGTTACCCGACAGAACATCATATAAGGGATACTTTACATCGCCTTCCCTTATCATGAACTTTTGCTCATGAATATCGGCACTAAGCGAAAGAACTCCGTTAATATTGTGTTCTTTAATATATGCTATAAGCTCTGCAGATTGTGTAGTGCTGCAAAAGTTCCTGCCACCACAGTTACGCTCAAAAGATGGCGTACCGTTAATAAGCACTTTAAACGGCGCTGTAGAATTAAGCAAAGCTTGCTTAAGCCAGGCCATCTGGTCCGGGCCATAATGCGCCTGGGTACCATCGCGGTAGCTGCGGTTATCTGTTAAAAAGTACTCTACGTCTTTATATACGTAAGATGAGAAAAGGCCCGGGCCCTCGGGAGTACTCTTATATTCAGGATTAGGCCACCAGTCCTTGAATATTTCGCGCATTTCGCCAAGTGTTGGCATTGTTTTGTTAAACTCGTTAGGTCCCGTATCGTGGTTATCTGTAATAGCCAGTTGCGGCATTGCCTTAATAAGGTTGCGGTGGTAATTCCTGTAAAACAGGTAACGGTCAAAAGCCATGTCTTTGTTAGCCCAGTCGTTTTGTCCGTCAAGGCACTGCCCCATGGCGTGCTCAAGGCCTAATAAGTAAACGGCATCGCCCAGCCATACCATAAGGTCGCTTTGCTCGCGTGCCATAACGTTGTAAATATCAGGGTCGCCATTTACGTGAAATGCCGATTCCGGAATATCCATACAACGCGACAAGTCATAGATCCTGCCACAACCTCCTGATAGAAACTGGAAATCATCAATAGTTTCATTTCCGTTTACCACAGTAGCAGTATTGCCACTTGGTTGTCCGTTAACCAATACATTAGCTGTATAGGTTTCGCCCTGGGTAAGGCCGGTGTACTCGTACGACCTGAGGCTGTAGCCCAAACGGTCGTCCTGATTGTGTACCGTACCCGTTAAGGCAGTACCGGGGCTTGCGGCACCCGTTAGCGTAATGCTTAGCTGTGAGCCAGAGCCTGTGCCATTCTTTGTTAGCACCCATACCCGTACACTGTTGTTGTAGACGGGGCTTAACATGGGGCCATGAACGATGGAATCTCCCGGAATGGTTTGGGCACTAAGGCCTGACACCATACAGAGAAAAACCAAAAAACTCCAAAAAAGTTTGTTGTTTTTCATGTGAACGTTAAAAGTGTTTGTTAGTAAATGTATTATTGGAGGCAAAAGTAAATTTTAGCCTTGCGGATAGCCTACCTAAAAACTTAAGTTTAGTTTAAGGAATGATGAACTCATGTTATAAAAAAAAGTAGTACAACAGCAAAAAGTTACATTAATAATGTTGTAATTATAACAATATAAAACATGTATAGTTTTTTAACACGAGTATATATATTAAATTAACTATTTACCATAATTTTAACACCAAATACTTCGTGGTAATCCTAACTTCTATCATTTAACAACCAGTTTACATTGGGGATTATATTACTACTACATTAAAACGCTCTTAACATTAAAACTGAAAATCATGTATATAAAAAAACCGCCGAAAGATAATTCTTACAGCGGTTTACTATAAATATGGTGGTATTTAGGTATTAATCTTTAAACGGATTGTCTGTAAGCGACTCTATAAATGCTATAAGTGCTGCAACTTCTTTCTTACTTAAGTTAAGAGGATCCGGAGACAAGGTTTGGTTTGGCACTTCATACCCCATACCCATACCGGCTGCCCCTCCCTTATTATAAAAGTCTATAACCTCTTCAAGGGTTTTAAAACTGCCGTTATGAAAGTAGGGTGCTGTAAGCCGGGCATTGCGAACTGTCATTGTTTTAAAAGAGTTGCGGTATATCTCTTCACTGTCGTCAGGAATATTATTGGTTATGCGCCCGTAATCGGTATCCATTTCTAAAAGGTTGGGTCCTGTGGGTACACCCAGTACTTCGGTTTCATTTTCCTGGTACATGGGTGGCACCAGTCCGCTAAACGTGGGTACATAATGACAGGTGGCACAATTTGCCTTACCCGTAAATAAGTTAAACCCTAATTTTACCTGTGGGTCTATTTTTTTAGATTTTCCCTGTACATAACGATCAAATGAGCTGTTAAAAGAGCGCAATGAAATAATATAGGACGCCAATGCCGACGAATACCGGTATCTTGATATCTCCTTATTGTCTTTAAACACTAATGCAAATTGTTTTTTATAATTATCATTTGCATTAAGTCCTGCAACAAGCTTTATAAATGAGGTATTAAACTCTAAATGGTTCTCTATTACATGTTCTGCCTGTTCTTCAAGATCGGCAGCACGAAGGTCATAAAAATACCTGTCTGAAAATACAGCATTAATAAGTGTGGGCGAATTACGCAATACATATTTACCCACACTGCTTGCCGCCGATGTTTTTTGCCCATCGGTAAAGGCAAGTTCCGGTTTATGGCACGAAGCACAATTCATTTGCCCGGTACTGCTCAGGCTTTTGTCATAAAATAGTTTTTTACCCAGTTCTCTTAATTCGGGGTTATCGGCATCTTCCTTAAGTAGGCTGTAGTAGTATGGGTTTAAAAAATCAGCAGCAAATATATTGGTACTGGCAGAATTCCACGATTCTACATTATCCCATTTTTTTGCCGATGTTTCCAGCTTAAGCACCACTTGTACCTCATACAATTGCCTGTACAGCGGGTTGATATAATCAGTTAAAAAAGTCAGCCTGTCAAATTTTTCAAAATTGCTGTTTTTATGAAGGTAACTTATTGCCCCCGCAAATGTAGTTTTAATTGCAGACTGCTTATCCAAATCTGCTTTTTGCAATAAAGGCTGTAGCAATTGCTGTATCCCTTTTAATGATGACGCTGCTTCATCTGTAGCATTCAGCGACCCCGGAGTATCAAAACCTGTAATACCCATAGAAAAAATCCTTATTAGCTCCAGCCTCGAAGCTTCCATTATTTCAAAATCATAAAAAAAGGTACGCTTGGCAATGGCCATTTCAAGGGCAGGCAGTGCTTCTTTTACCTGTGCAGCAAGTTGCTGTATCTCTTTTTTAGACAGCGCTGCTTCGTCCGAAAATATAAGTTCATCGAGCCTTTGCAAACCCACCGGGCCTACTACCCTTCTGTCACCGCGGTAATGCGTAAGATCTATATAATCTAACGGCAGGCTGTTGCTATATTCTTTTGCAGACACTACATAGTATCCTTTTTCTTTATATTCTTCCTTAACAGGATAAGGGTCTAAATGGTTTAACGGTGGCCCATTAATATATGCTTTAATGTGTTTAGGGTAATAATACTCTAACAAAGCCTCGTTAGCCTTATAGGCATTCCGGGTTTTTGCAAGCTGCTGTTGCAATTGCTTACTATCGGCTTGCCCGTTAGCATAAGCCACAGCTACAGTATTAAGTACATCTACTTCCTGTTTAAAATTTTTAAGGGCTGCCTGTATTACCGGCCCGTAATCGTTCTGATAGTACTCGCTTTTGCTTACCGAAAAAAAATTGGGAGCAAAAAATAGTGTAATTGCCGCAAATAACGGCAGTATATATTTAAGGTTCATTATCGGGTTGCTTTTAGCTGTGCCTTAGCAGCACTTACATCGTTAAGCGACGTTATAAAGGCTATAAGGTCTTTCTTCTCAGTTTCGGTAAGGTCTAAAACATCAGGAGCCAGCGTTTGATTTTTTACAGTAAAGCCCATACCCTCACCTCCGCCTTTGTTATAAAAATCTATAACATCTTCGAGGGTTTTATATGCCCCATTATGAAAGTAAGGTGCCGTTAATGCAGCGTTGCGCACTGTAGTTGTTTTAAATGATTTCTCGTAAATCCAGGCATATTCATTATATATCTGGTTATCGATCCTGCCGGTATCGGCATCAAGTGTTTTAGCTGTTGGGCTTGCCAGTACACCAAGTATCTCGCTTTCGTTCTCATTATAAAAAGGAGGCACAAGGCCCGAAAATGTTGGCGCAAAATGGCAGGTGGCACAATTTGCCTTACCCATAAAAAGGTTAAAGCCATTTTTTATCTCCTGCGAAATTGTGGTACTTTCCCCACGTATGTATTTATCAAAATCTGAATTAAACGATTTTAACGACAATACGTATGATGCCAGCGCTTTACTAAAGTTTTCGCGGGTCATTCCGTCTTTACCAAATACCGTTTTAAACTTTTTAGTATAGTCCTGATTCTCCTTAAGCTTTTTTATAATAGCCGCATAAGCCGTATTAAATTCATCTTTATTAAATATTACGTGTTCTGCCTGCTGCTCTAAAGTAAAGGCACGTAGGTCGTAAAAGTACCTGTCGGCATAAACGGCATTGAGTAATGTAGGTGCATTTCTTAAAACCGATTTACCCTGAACATTGCTTGCCGATTTTGCCAAGCCATCGCTAAAGGCTTTTTCGGGCTGGTGGCAGGTAGCACAGCTTACTTTACCATCGTTACTTATGGTTGCATCATAAAACAGGGTTTTGCCCAGATCGCGTAAGTCATCGGTATCTTCTTCTTTCTTTAATTCTGAAAAAAAATATGGATTTAAAAAATCTTCTGCAAAGATAGAAGTGCTGCCGGGGTTCCAGGCAATAGTCTCTTTCATGTATTCGGCATCTGCCTCATCATTAAACTTTCCCAGCTCCTTATATATAGGGTCTAAATACAATTTTATAAAAGACAGCCTGTCGAACGCGTTAAATGTACCCGGATTTTCTAAAACCTGAATGGCTCTGCTTAAAAGAGGCAAAACTATTTTGGTATCGGCCGGTTTATAATTTTCCTGCACATATTGCTGTATACCCTGTAACGATGCCTGCGCTTCCTGAAATGCATTAAGCGACCCGGGAGTATCAAACCCGGTAATACCCAGAGAGAGTATGCGTACTACCTGTAACCTCATGGCCGTTATGCCAAACCTACCTGCCTGTTTATTTTTATCCAGCTCTGCATACAAAGTACCGTAAGCACCATGCAGTTTTTTTGCAAGAATGGATATCCGGCTTTTTTGATCTTTAGCTTCGTCAGAGAATACAAGTTCATCTAAAACCTGCAGCCCCACAGGATCTACAACCTTGGGGCGCGTGCCTTCTTTTTCTATTTGCATTAAAGGTGCGCCATTAATGTTGCCCTTTAAATATTCCGGATAATGAAAGGCAAGGTAAAATTCTATCTTTTTGTAAACAACACGGGTTGCTGCCAGATTTTTTTGAAGGGAGTCGAGCGTTATCTTACCAAACTTATAATCTACCGCAGCCTGGTCTAAGGCTGCAATGGCATTATTTAAATTAGTACTTCCTATAGCAATTATGCCCGGACTTGTATAAGCCGGATTTGAAGAGAATGAATAACAAAATAACGCAACAATAGTTAGTGCTGTAAAAAACACTATTGCCTTTATATATCTAAGGGAAATGGTAAGCCTGATCATCGCGCAAACTTACCCTCCTATTGCAAAAAGTGTATTAATTGCACATTAAGAAATAGTGAAATAAACCCCGATGCCTAAAACGGTTAGTACGTTAATTTTTCAATTATTTGTTCGCGCTGGGCATTACTAATACCCAGTTGGTTTTTTATAAAAGCATCCATTCCGCCATAATTACTGTCTATATAATTAAAAGCTTCATTAAGGTAACGTTCATCTACCGACATAAAATTTTGTATTACCCCTACCCCAAGGTGTGGTTTTATAACTTTAGCAATTTTTGCCTTGGTAAGCATGCGTTCTACTTTTTGCCTACGGTAATAATCTGACAGTAAATATTCGTTTATGATAGTTTGCCTGTCTACTTTTAATATAGATAAAATTAAAGCGGTCGTAATGCCCGTACGGTCTTTACCTGCCGAACAGTGGTACAGCACGGGAGCATCAGAACTTAATATAGTTTGCAGTAATTGTTTTAATGCCGGAATATTATCGGCAACAATACCACGGTAAAACCCGGCCATAATTTGTATAGATTCCTCATCGGAAATCTCTCCATTAAGCACTTTACCGCGCATACCCGAAAGAAGGTCGCCATGATCTAATACCGATGGTGCATGTACATAGCTAACATTTGCCGGTAAATGGTCTTCTTTGCCATCTATTTCCTGCGGCGTCCTGAGATCGAAAACTGTTTTAATCTGAAGGTCATTAAATTTATCAAACTCACTTTCCCGCAATTGAGACAAATTATCTGACCTGAATATTCTGCCCCATTTTACCGTTTTACCCTGAGTAGTCACTAAACCGCCAACATCCCTGAAGTTTACCACATTTTTAAAGTAAATATGGCGGTTGGCAATAATGGTAGTATCACCACTCTCTATCATATTTATGTAAGGGCGGTGGTGCTTATTTTTTATTACGGGTTCTTTACTGTTTACATTTTTCTTTACAGTATCCTGAAGTGTAAAGGTTTCAAACTTCGCAGCATCATCATTGGTGTGCAGTGTGTAAGTGTTTTTATGGTTTTCTATGTAATTGCCTTCCTGCAACGATTTTGTATAAAAATGCTCCGGCAGCTTAGGGCTGCACGATGCAACAAGGCAAAGGTTAATAAAGTAGAAGAAAATTCTCATTAGCTAAAGATAGTAAATTGAAATATAATGACAAAGAGTTAGCATAGCTGAGGCAATTTTTAAGATTGCCGCAAATTATCACTGCCATTAAGTATCTGCAATAGCTCGTCTAAGAAAGCTATCTGTCGCTCGTTTACAAGTTCGACAGCTTCTGCATAATTAAACCACCCAGCTTTATCTATCTCCGGAAATGATTTCATTTTTCCCGATTTTGGCGGCCATTCCATTTCAAAGGTATTCGATACAATATCTGTAGGTTGTAAAGTACCCTCTGCGGCCCAGCAAAACACTTTTTTACCTCCTTTTTGGGTTATGGGCTGCAACTCAATAAAAACACCCGTGACGTCATGCCCGGTTTCTTCTTTAAATTCTCTTATTGCTGCTTCTAATGGTAATTCGTCTGGCAATAATTCGCCTTTGGGCACCGTCCACCAGCCCTCATTTTTTTTAGCAAAAAACGGCCCTCCAGGATGAACGATAAAAAATTGCACCTCATCCTGAATATTTCTGTATAATAAAATCCCCGCACTCTGCTTCATATTAAAGGTCTGCATCAAAATGTACCGGATATTTACTTAAATATTTTTCAAGTAATTTGCCCTGTTTAAAACTCAGCTTCCATAAAATTTTATTTGTCATGATATGGCACCATAGCTCTACATAAAAGTTGTCTATAGCATACAAAAGTTTTTTTACAGACCCTTCAAGGCACGCATCTATAAGTATACCTTCACCCCACAGGATCTGGTATTGTTCCTCTTCATTTAAACTTTTATATTCAGATAATTTCATATCCTAAATTACAAATTATTTCTAATAAACGATGAGGCAAAAAGTTAAACAATAAAGCGTGGTACCCGTTGCAAAATTATTTTTTGGGTTTGCTGCCCATATAAAAAACAAGGTTACCGCCATTTGTAATGTCGGCATGTTTAATAAATGTACTGTTTAATAACTTCCCGTTTAATTCAACCTTGCTTACATATACATTCTTTGCACTCTGATTTTTAGCAGATACAGTAAACGTCTTACCATTCTCTAACGTAAGCGTTGCCTCTTTTATTTTAGGGCTTCCAAGAGCATAAACATCACTACCCGGTGCTACAGGATAAAATCCAAGGCTGCTAAAGATGTACCAGGCACTCATCTGGCCGGTATCGTCATTTCCTCCCAGTCCATCCGGTGCGGGTTTATACATGGCATCCATTATCATGCGTACACGCTGCTGCGTTTTATAAGGCTGCCCAACCCAATTATACAAATAGACCACGTGATGCGATGGCTCATTGCCATGCACATAATTGCCTATAATACCATCGCGGGTAATATCCTCGGTATTTTCAAAATACTTATCGGGCAGGGTCATTGTAAAAAGGGAATCAAGATGTACGGCAAATTTTTCTTTGCCGCCGTTAAGCTGTATTAAAGCCTCAGGATCCTGCGGTACATACAGGCTGTAGTTCCAGGCATTGCCCTCTATAAAGCCCTGACCGTGGGTATCTAACGGGTCAAATTGTTTTTTAAAAGTACCGTCGCTTAATTTTGGGCGCATGTATCCTATAGTCTTATCAAATACATTATTGTAATTGGCAGATCTTTTTATGTAATCATTGTACACTTCCTGTTTACCAAGCTTTTTTGCCATCTGGGCAATGCACCAGTCATCATAAGCATACTCTAATGTTTTAGATACCGATGAGCCATTTTTATCCTCGGGCACATAACCTAATTCTTTATAAAACTTTATACCGTCATAGTACTCAAGGTTAGACGAATTAATGCAGGCCTGTAATGCCTTATCGGTATTAAAACCTGTATTGTCCTTTGCCACAGCATCTGCAATTACAGATACCGCATGGTAGCCTATCATGCACCAGTTTTCGTTAGCATAGTGCGACCATACCGGCAATGCTTTGTGCACGCTCTGGTCATGGTGTGCCAGCATAGATTGTATCATATCGGCATTGCGCTTAGGCTGAACAATATTAAACAAAGGGTGTAGTGCCCTGTAAGTATCCCAAAGTGAAAATGTAGTATAATTTGTAAAACCTTCGGCTTTATGAATATTCTGGTCAAGCCCTTTATAACTGCCATCAATATCCATATATACTGTAGGGTTTATAAAGGCATGGTATAAGGCAGTGTAAAAATTAACCTTATCTGCCTCGTTAATGGTTTCTACTTTCACTTTATCCAGTTCTTTTTCCCAAAGTTGCTGCCCATCACGTTTTGTTTTTTCAAAATCCCAATGGGGTATTTCCTGTTTCATATTGGCTAAGGCACCAGCAGTACTTACAGGTGATAATGCCATTTTTATCATAATTGCCTCTCCCTCTTTTGTATCAAAATCAAAATACATTTTAAGGTTTTTGCCGGCGGCTTCAGGAAAGTTTTTTGTTTCGTCAAACCTTCGCCAGAAGCCCTTGTAAATATTATCGGCATCATATTTTTGTACACCGTAATTTTTTATCGGTTTAGAAAAAGCCATTGCAAAATATACCGTCCGCGTGCGCGCCCACCCCTGTGTTTGCCGGTATCCGGTAATAAGGGTATCATTCTCTACGCGCACAAAAGTCCAAACGTTTTTTTCTTTATGATTATAAATACCGGCCATTAAGTCGAGTATAATATGGCTGTCTGATGATTTTGGGAACGTGTATTTATGAAACCCTACGCGTTGGCTTGTGGTAAGCTCTGCAACTATATTATGGTCGTCCAGTTTTACTTTATAATAATTAGCCTGTGCAACTTCGTTAGCATGAGAGAAAGCAGACCGGTAACCTGATTGTGGGTTGGCCGCCGTACCCGGATTAAGTTGTAAAGTACCGGTGGTTGGCATTATAAGAAAATCTCCCAGGTCTGAATGGCCTGTACCGCTAAAGTGGGTATGGCTAAAGCCTACTATGGTTTTGTCGTCATACTGGTAACCCGCACAGTATTTATACACTTCGCCATTATATTTCTTATTCAGTTCATAAGCAATAGTATCGGTTTCAGGGCTAAGCTGTACCGACCCAAAGGGTATGGTAGCACCAGGAAAGGTGTGACCCATGCGCTGTGTGCCTATCATAGGGTTTATATACTCGTAATTTTTTTTAGGTGCTTTTTGCGAATAGCACATTGCAGATATAAGAAATAGTAATGCAAGTAACCCTGTTTTCATCGTTTTGTGTTTATTACCATTAGCTTATAAAAATACTATTATGCAAAATGCTGTGCAACACAAAAAAACCTCCCAAAATTAACTGAGAGGTTACGGTTTTTATTTCTATACTGTGTGTTCTAAAAGTGAGAAGTACTGTATTATTTGATATCGTTTGTAAACTGTATATTAGCATGCAGTTTAATGTCTTCGCCAAGTACAAGGCCGCCGGCTTCTGTTACATCGCTGGCATGAATATCAAAATCGTTACGGTTTATAATACCATTTATTTCAAAACCAGCCCTCATAATTCCAAAGCCATCTTTAGCCTCACCGCCAAAAAGCACATTAAAAGTTACCTCTTTAGTAATTCCTTTTACGGTAAGCTGCCCCGTGAGTTTGTAATCGTCTCCTTCAAGATGCTCAAAATCGGTAGATTTAAATTCTATTTGCGGGAACGCATCAGCATTAAAAAAATCAGGCGATTTTAAATGCTCATCCCTGTCACGGTTGTTGGTATCTATACTATAAACATCTATAAGTAATGAAAATACCGAATTGGTAAAATTGTCGTGCTGTGGTGTTGTTAACGTACCCGAAAACACATTAAAAGAACCTCTTACGTTAGATATTACCAAATGTTTAATATTAAAACCTATATCTGAATGGGCAGGATCGAGTGTCCAGTTTCTTGTAGCCATAAAATTTATATTACTTTAAAAATTGTTCAATGTGGCACAAAAGCATTTTGCAAATTATTTTATAAGGAAACACTTATTAAGCCTCTACTAAATTAGGCACAATAAGCCTTTTAAGCACTGGCTTTTACGTGAATTATTTGTTAAAATTATTAAGCACTATATGTGTTCTAAATTAAAAAAGTGAGCAATGGCGGGCACTTAGAGGCATTACTGACAACTTGTATAACATTTTATATTAAAGGCTTTGTTAATTAGCTAACAATGAATGCGTAGTACTTACGAACTTTACATTATACACAACCTAATACACTAAATGTCATGGCATCAGGAAAACAAACACCGGCACCAAAAACCGACAGCGCTAAACCACTACACAAGCAGGACACCCCCGAACTTAAAAAGAATGTGGCTAAAGCCGAAGAGGGAACTGACGCTAAAGTAACCGCCACAAAAACGCCGCAAAAAATTCAGGATGGAAATACATCTGAAAAGAAACGGGAATATTAAACTGTGTAATACGTAATAACATGCAACCAGGTATAAACAATGACACTTTTAGCGAGAATAACTCAGATGATCCGCGTAGCGGAACACAACGCAATGCGAGCGAAAATGAGAAAAGCGTTACCAACAACAACGTTAGCAATAAACAGGATCAGGATCATGAAAATAGAGTAAATGATGTTTCTGATAACGATAAAGTAAAGAACAGTTGGGATGCCGAATCTAAAACCTACAACCAGAATGAAGATTCATGGAAAGAGGATAAAGATAAAAATGCTGCCACATCTAACGAAGGTACTGAAAACAACAACTGGGATGCTAATGACCAAACGCAACGCACAGGCGCTCATGATTTTCATGACGATGAAACCCGGGAAGCATCTGCAGATGATTATATAGATAGTGACCGTGAAACGTATAACAGGAACAATAGCCGCTTTAGGTGGAGTGAACCTGAAGACGAAGAATAGAGTTAGACGTACGAATCTCTGATTCCGAACCTAATTCGCAATGAGTGGGATAGTAATTATTTGCTATCCCACTTTTATTTTTTACCGTTACAATATATTGTTTTAGGGTATTAGTGCAGCTGGTTCCCCTCTTGAGAGGGGTTAGGGGTGTGTGAATCAATATTAAATCTCTTAGTTCAATAAACTACACCCTTCTATGATCCGGTTTCCAGTTTATAATAGCTTTTTTAATAGCATCGCCCGATAGGTTTTCTTTTAAAGCACGGTCGGCAAGGGCCGGTAATTCATCGTCCGGAGCAAAACGCAGGGCAAATAACTGCCCGTCGGTAAGCTGGTCTTCAATAGGTTCAAAACGTTTGCCTGTGGTTACAAAATAACGGTACCGCAGTTCCTGCAATACCAATCGGTTTTGCAGGGTGAGCGCATAATGCTGGCGCAGCATAAAAGCAACCCATGTAAGGCATGCAAAGCCAATACCCACAGCTATCCATAAATAGCGGTTAGAGCCATGCTCGTAATAAGCATGCATGCCACACAGCCCCATAAGCACCAGCATAACAGGGTAAAAAATAAAATGATGCGGCGGGTACCAGCGTATGTGGTTCTTGTAGTTTTGCTCTTTCATATTGTAGATTTAATTTTTAAGGCGTTCTCCGTTTGCACTGGCAGCAACCAGTTTTTCAAACCGTGACCGTATTGTTTTTTCCTGTTTTGCAGTTATAATAATATGTATCACTGCTTTTTTATAAGAAGGCGCCTGCTTTATAAAATATTCCCAGGCGGCAGTATTGGCTTTAAATTCGGTTTCAAGATCCGGTGGCAGCACCGCCTCTTCAGTACGCTCGTGTGAGTAAATTTTAGATTTTGCTTCGGTACGCTTTGCAAAAGCAGCAAGCCCGGCAGGCTGCATAAGTCCCTCCTTTTGTAATTGCTCCATTTTATCAATATTTACTGCACTCCAAATACTTACAGGCTTTCTTGGTGTAAAACGTATGGTATAACTGTCTTCACTAAACGATTTCCGCACACCGTCTATCCATCCGTAGCATAATGCCTGATTGACCGATTGTGGCCATGTAATGCTTGCCTTACCACTGTTTGTTTTATAAAAACCTACAAGCAGCTCGGTTTCTTTAGTGTGGTTTTTATCAAGCCACTCACGAAAATCGGTTTCGGTAGCAAAGAAGGTTGGTTTCATAATAGTTAAATGGAATGCGGATGATGCGAATTTAAAACAGGTCAAGAACCTGCCTTATATCGGTCAGGGCTTTAAAGTTAGGATGGCTCACCTCGTGGTCTATGCGCTCGTGTGCCCATGTGGTATGAAAAGGTACGTGGCAGGCATACCCGCCTACTTCCAGCACAGGGAGCACGTCGCTCTTTAGTGAGTTGCCTATCATCATCAGTTCCTGTGGCTGTATGTCAAGACGCTGCAAAAGTTTTTGGTAGTTGATAGCCTCTTTATCGGCCATAACCTCTATGTGGTGAAAATAATGCCCCAACCCGCTGTCGTGCAGTTTGCGCTGCTGGTCTTTAAGGTCGCCCTTTGTGGCTACTACCAGTTTATATTTTCCATGCAGGGCGGCGAGAGTTTCCTCTACACCTTCAATTAATTCTATAGGTTTTTGAAGCAGCTCTTTACCCAGGTCAAGAATTTTTGTAATGTGCTTCATGCTTACTGTACCCTCAGACACTTTTATAGAGGTCTCTATCATGCTCAGGATGTAGGCTTTAATACCGTAACCGTATAATGGCAGGTTGGCAATCTGGTTGGTAAAAAGCTCCTGTTCCAGCCTGCTGTGGCTTAAGTAATCTTCCATAAGCACACAAAAAGCCTCCTGTGTTTCTTCAAAATAAGGCTCGTTTATAAACAGCGTATCATCTGCATCAAAGGCTATAACTTTAATATCCATAGTAAAATTTTAAGGACTACTAAGATATTCGTTTTTGGGCGATAAAGTGTCGCTAAAGTAATGTTAAAAAATTAAACGATTAATTTCAACAGATTAAATCATAAAGCGTAAGTTTACCATAGATGCATACCTAATTAAAATCGAAACTATGATAATTCTTGACATTGATAAAGAAAAAAAAGATCTTGAAAGTTATATCCTAAAATGGTTTGAAAAGACAAAAAGACATATTGAAGAAATTCCGAAAGATTTGACTTCGCAAGTACAATTATTATCGAATATCAGAAAAGATTTATATGAAGATCTTAACCAAATGCAACATGCCGCATTAATAATTAAGGCTGCAGAAAGTTTACAGAAAGAATTTCCATCAATAAACAAATGGCACTGGCACCCTAAGCAAACCAGCCACCCTGACTACGCAGACCTAACAGGCTATGTAGATAATGAAATTTTCCTTAATGCTGAAGTAACTACTTCTTTAAATCCCGTTGGAACTATTGACAAAAGAATGATGAGCACACTTACAAGCTTAAATGGAAAATCAGGAATAAAGTTTTATTATGTTGTAACGGAAAAAATGTGTAACCGTGCAAAATCTAAAAAAACCAATAATGGTTTTAATATAGAAATACGACAAATACTTTAAAATGATATTTTGATTTTAGAATTATTTTATGCCCAATCATATCATCCACCTCCATAATATTACCATAAAAAACAATGGTACAACTATACTCTCAACTTTTTGATTACTAACGGAGAGCAATTGTAGGTAAAAGCGGATACGGAAAATAGTATTGCTGGAAGCTATTGCAGGCAAAAGTAAAACCTACAAGGTTAGAAAAACCTTGCAGGTTGCAAAAAATTATATTACCTGGCTGGAATGTGCCGCTACTATTTGCCAATTGGTGCCGTTATTATGCCACACCCTTGTAAATCTAAAAATACCTACCGATGTATGCCCTGCGTAGCTAAGACTCATGTCTTTAATTACCGATACTACAGCGGTAACATCATTTAATACCTCTATAATCTGGGCACTGGTTTCTAACGTATAAATTTCCATTTCTCCGGATCGGTGCGCATTAAGGTCGTCTTCTTTGCTTACAAGATGCCCATTCTGATTGGTAAAAATTAGGTTATTGGCCAGTAGAGCATCAAGTTCTGTAACATTACTTGTTTTCATTGCCTCAATAAGGCGGCTTTCGAGCGCCTCTATCTGTGTTTTAGTATCCATTATATTTATTGGGGTTTTAGCATGGTAAAAAGGTTGGGGTAATGGGTAACAAAGCCGTCTTCATCTACATCAATATCAGCAGAAAAGTTACCGGCGGCATTTTCAAAATTATATTTAAATGCATTTAGTTGGGTGTACCGCTGCACATCTTCGCGTATTTCGTTAGTAAGTATATCAAAATACAATACGCTAACCTGTTCGGTTTGGTTTTCAGAAAATTTCACCCCTTTAACAACAAGCGAATTGGTAAATGGCGTAAGCGAAATATCTACAAACAGGCATTCGCCGAATTGACGAAAAAGTGTACCGGTAGCATCTGTCCAGTGGCCGGAAGCGTGGCGAGTAAAATTATAAAAATGTTCTTTTACACCAACGGTAAAATGAATCTCAATTTCGCGTACGGTCCAGTCAAGATTCAGTGTAAGTATATATTCAGCATACACGGCTCTAAGACCTGCCCAGCCTTCTATCTCGCTGCGCACTATAATGCCGGTTTCCAGAAAATTGACATTGCAATGCTCTTCGGTATCATATTCTAAACCTTCCCACACAATGCTCTTTTGCATATCCTGAATTTTACATGCAATTTAGCGAAATTTCTTTCACGCAAAGAGAAGATTTAAGAAAGCTTTGGCGAAGAAATTTGATGATTTTTCATCACGAAATTAAAGAATTTTACCACAAAGGACACAGGGTTTATACACTGAGTTCACTAAGTTGAATGTAAACACTTCGCTTTAAGAGACACATAGCTGTCTAAAAATAAAATAGCCTCTGCAATGACTACTGCAAAGGCTATTCTATTCTGAAAACTGTGACTGCGACTGAAAACTTATCGACTTCTCACATACCCCACTTTAGCACCGCTGTTATCTACCAAGGCACCACCATTTGCAATGTATACTTTGTTGGCATCCCTGTCAGAAAACATAATGCTGTACCCCTGCTTGTCCGATTTATAAAGGCTGGCAATTAGGTAAACATTGTTATTTTCTACCTGCACAAGGTTACCCTTTTTAGTAAGGTAATATTTTCCGGATGGGTCGGCATCAAAGTGCGCTTCAGAAGTAACATTAACCGAATTAATACTTTGGTGAATATTAGCAGTCCGCGAAGTTGCATTGTTTGTGGTTACCGCAACAGTACGCGCCGGTGCCGGGCGGGGCACAGGCCTTCTTACAACGGTTCTTTGTGCCACAACTTTATTAGGAGTAGTGGCCGGTGTACGCACCGTTGCATTTTGCACAACAGGGCGCTGGTTAACAACCGGTTTACTTACCACAGGTATTGGCGCAACATAAGGTTTAATAGTCGTTTTTTCTGCAACGGCCGTAGTGGCAGATGCCGGACCTGCGTTGTTCCATCCTGTAGCTATAAAGGCCAGGCGGTCTTTTTTAGGCGGATGGGTATGCGAACCTTTTAACGATGCTATAAGCGACATTACTGCCTGGGCTTCCTCAAGCGATGCGCCCATTTTGTGCAGTACAAATCCGCTAAACTCGTCGGCATCAAGTTCTGTTTGCGGGCGGCTGCCCACATTATCGAGCGTATGCCCGTTAAGGTGGTGGCCTATTTCGTGTGCAAAAATGCTGATGGCGGCCCAGTTGCTCCCCGTGCGTTCATTAATTTTGTTCATGTACTCCGGGTTATACAGTATGTAGCGCTTGCTGTTAAGCATAACCGCGGCGGCATTAGGCACATTGGCGGCACGCAACTCAAAGTTTGCCTTAAGGCCAATAACCGACATGATATTTTTTACCACATTCCGGGCAGATGCTCCAGCTTCAAAAGCAGTAATATCGCCCTTAATGTCTTCGCCATAGTAACTGCACATGTGCGTGTACCGTGCCGACCCAAATTGTTTTTGTGCCACAGCAGGCACCATGCAGCACAAAGCTGCGGCAAGGATGCAGAGTTTAATGCTTCTCATAATTAACTGATACGCGAATAAGGCTCACGTATAATTAATTAACGCAAAGGGTAGGCCAAAAAGTATTTTGATTAAGGTATGAACTTAAGTTTTAACAGTTAAACTACAACTTAGTTTGCATCTACCATTTTACGATCTTTAATGCCACTATTATTGCAAGCACTGCAATACCCAGTACAAATATAATTTTGCCATGTGCCCTGTCAGACGCAGTATAGGTATAAACACGTGCGCCATTAGGCAATGTTTTTTGGGCTGTCCATAGTACATAACCTGTAGTGATGCCAAATAAACCGCCAAGAAAGGCACATATATAACCAAACACGATCCAGCCGGTATGGTTTTGTTCGGGTTTGGCAAGTTCGGCAATGTGTTCATTGCGCATAGCGTTAATTTGCTGCTGGCTAAGCTCCTGCCCTCTTTCGGCAAGCAGGTGCTGTGCGAGCAGGTAGTCAAACTCGTTCCACTCATGCCTTTTTACTATAACTTCATGAAGTTCCTCATCAGTAAAAGTTAACAGGTAATAATCCTCCGGTACATCGGCCATAAGGCTTTCCACCCTTGTCTCCATGAGCTGTTCCGCCTTTTCAAAATCCTCTGCTTTAAGCTGCACTTCATATTCTTTTAAAAGGTCGCCTCCGGAGAAGCTGCTACCTAAGCTTGGCGAAGCATCTACAAAAAGGCACTCTATATTATTTTGAAGTAAAAATTGCTGCAAATCCTGAGCCTGTAAAGCATCGGGATATTTTTTAAAAGAAAGGTATTTATCGCTCATAGTATTGTGATGTTGATAGGGCATTTTATAAAAAGATTCGATAAATATAATCTTATTTTAAAATGTGGCAACAGTAATAGTAGAGTTTAGGGATCCTGCTTATCTCGTTATCGTAATTTCTTCAACAGGGTTTTGCATTGTTTCTTTTACCTTGCCCGGTATATAATGAGGTAATGATACTTCTCTAATAAAAATAAGCCCATCGTACATATCTATAAGTTTAGCTTTTGCTCCCGACTGTTTAGGATAAAAACCATTCCCTCCGGTATCCATACATTTTAGTTTAGCATTTAAAAAACCATACATGACAATATTTTGGGCAGCCTGCTTAAAGTCTACAAAAAACACAGATGCCTGTGCCTGGCTTAAAACAGCTTCGGGCGTTTTCTTTTCAGCATTTTTAACGTTATAGACAACCCCAACAACCTCCTTTTTATCATTAACTTTTACACCCCACAATTTACCTTGTGCATAGCTAAACCCTACACTGTAGTAAGCGTTGCCAAAGGTGTTTTTAAGGTGCATACCCAATCGCTTATAATTGGTGTTTTCTTTAGATACATGGCTGTTATGAGCCCAGATAAAACCTTTGGCTGCCGGGCCGTTATGCTGCAATATCCATTGTACATTATCTGCCATGCACTTATCCCTGTACGGTTGTGTAGTGGTTAATACAAAGCCGGTAAACTGGTTTAAAATGGTAAGCGTGTAAAGAGCATCATTTAAATCATTTGCCTGTTCCTGATTTTCCGGTTTAAAATTAGTCTCAATATCATTTTGCAATGTTTGCAGCTGTTTTGTATACCCTTTCAATTTAACCTCATCTTTACTTTTAGAAAAAACACTTAGGGTACTGCACGAATCTAATACGGCACTAATACCCTCCCGGGTTTTAATGCTGTACTTATTTATAAACCTTTTTAAATTCACATTCGTATTTGCCGCCGACTGGCAATCTATACTGTAAAATTTAAGTTGCCTGTCTGCCGGTTTACCCTCGTTAAACGTACGCATCCATTGCAGTAACCCCTGTACCTCCTGGTTACGCCAAAGCAAAAAACCCATGCTCCCTGCCAGCTGCGCTGCATTTCCCTGTCCTCCTTTAATAAAATTGTTTATCTCGTACATGTTACTATGAATGTCTTCTATCATAAAAATGGTGACACCTTCATTTTCTGCCAAATATTTAAAGTACTTAACTTTAAGATCAAAAAATTCTTTAGTAAAATGTGTCGCTTCGCCAAAACCAAAAAGCTTTACGTCTTTAAAAATGTCAGATCCTTTTGCTTTAAAATTCGTTAGTGGGGTGTCCTGATTAGCATCTTCTATAACAATAGCATTTTTATTAATCCAGTCTGTAACAGCAGTATCCTGTGCATGGGTAAGGTTTAAGAATAATAAGGCAAGTACATAAATGTATTTCATGGTAAGGTTTTATTGGTTGATTGATTGATTGATTATTGATTTGATAAATAAAGTAATATAATATTAATTGTTGTTTGTGCTTTTAAAGCAATCTAAATTAATAGCTAACAGGAGAAATAGTTTTAACAAAAATAAGGCCATCATAAGCCTCAGTATATTTTCTCGAAAAAAAAGTTTGCTTTTTAGGATCAAAACCCGGGCCGCCCAAAAAAAGCTGTTTCATCGCTGCTCCAAAAAAATTTGCAGCTATAGGATTTTTTTCTGCCACATCCATATCTATAAAAAAAATGTCGGGCTGCGACAGCACTAGTGTTTCTGCGAAGGTTTTTTTATAGGGTTTATCGAGCGTGTAGTACGTCTGGCCAATAACCTCATTATTCTTAAACTTATATCCTTTAAGCTTGCCACCGCCAAAATCGAAACCCATAGCATAATATCCCTCCTTAAAATATTCTTTAAGCCTGCTGCCCATACTCGGGACGGCTGTACCAAAATCTTTTTTATTAATGTGCTCATTGTGTGCCCAAATAAACGCTTTACTATTAGCTCCCTCTATTTCGAGTATTTTTAAAACATTTAGATACATAGCGTTATCCCGCACTCCTGCTGCAGGCCATGCTATGTAAACAGTATATTGCTCCAAACGCTCTAACCCACGCATAATATCATTATATTCAAATATTTGGGTGTTAATATCACTTTTATTTTGCTCAACTAATTGTTTAATCTGCTGCAATTTTGGCAGCATTTTTTTATCCCATACTCTCAATGCTACTTTACCATACTGCGCGGCAGAGCAACTGTCTGCCGCTGCCAGGAGGCTCTCATCTATCATTATATTATATTTTTGTACATAAGTGCGCAAATGTTTATTAATATCATATCCCATTTGGTTATCAACACCATAAAACCGTATTTGTGCTTCGCGGGGTTTGTCCCCGTTGTAGGTGCGCATCCATTGCAGTAGCTCTAAAACCTCCTGAGTTTGCCATAAATAATGCCCAAAATTTTTAAGTATGGTAGTCCTATCTCCCTTACCGGCACTTATCCATTCGTTAATACCCTGCTCTGCCTGGTAACTTTCTTCCATAATAAAGATCCTGACTCCCTGCTGCTCTACCAGATATTTAAAGAATTTAGCTTTCAGGTTAAAAAATTCTTTACCATGATGCGATGCTTCGCCAAAACCAAACACGCGGGCATCTTTAAACTTTTGAGGGACATTTTTAGCAAAGGCTGCCAGTGGAGTATCGGCGTTAGCATCTTCAATAACAACTGCATTTTTATTAATCCAGTTAACAACATCGGTATTTTGAGAAAAGGTGAGGTTACAACATAATAGGGCTGCTACATAAATGTATTTCATGGTTGGTTTTATTGGTTGGTATTAAAAGTAACGCAGTATAAGGAGTAATTATTTTTAGCTACCAATTACTACAGGCTATCTACTTCTTTTTTGGGTAGAGGAAAACCGTTATTATATATTGGGTTTCTATAAGAATTACCTCCGCTCCAGCTAAATAAATTTCCACCAATGATATGATAGATCTCTCCCTCAAATTTCATTTTGTTTGAAAATTTATTCTCTTCCGTAACCACAAAAAATTTAGCTTTCAGGGTATCCCCAACTTTAAAATACTTTTTATTAACAGTAAGCCTGTATCTTTTATTGGGAAGCTTTATTAAAATCTCACCATCAAACTGTGGATAATCCGACCATTGGTGTACACTGATTTTTTTCTCACTACCAATAAGATTCAAATTAAATGTATAACCTGCAAAACCCCTCCTGCCCATAAACAGGTTTATTGTATCGCCATTTATTTTATCACCACATTGCAGCATGCCGCCCCTTGCACCCTTATAATAAAATATGCTTTTATTTACGTTTAAATTTTCATCGATTATTACATCACTTTTAGTAAGTAATGATGCAGAAACTAAACCAAGAAGGATAAAAATTTTCATAGTAATACAATTATTAATATAATCCAGTCTAAATAATTTGTCACGCAAAGTCGCCAAGACGCAAAGCTGGGTTACGCAGACCTACCTGCCAAGCGACTGGTAAGTCGCAAAGCTTTGCGACTTACCAGTCGCTGTATCGAAACCTAATTTAGTATACAGCTTTGCGTCTTGGCGACTTTGCGTGAAATAAATGGCTGAAAAAATCAGGCTAATATATATTCATAAATGGTATAAGCCCTTTACACAAATATAAAGTAAATTATCAGCTACCAAAATTTTCCGTACTTTTACCCTTACCAAATTACACTACACAATGCCCGAAACTATTACACTTTTACTTGCCTTTATTATTGCACTTGCCATAGGTGTTTTTATAGGCAAAGCCCTGTTTACCGCAAAGGCATCTGCCGACATCAAGGTGCAGGAGGAGCGCCACAACAGCCTGCAACAAACTATAGAGCAGCTTAAACAACAGGCAATTGCAGAAAGGCAGAATATAGAAAAACAGGTTGCACTTTTACAAAACGAGCGTAACGACCTTCGCACTGCCAAAGATGCCCTTAATGTACAACTGACTAAAAAGGAGGCAGACTTTGACAACCTCCTGGACCGCATGCGCGAACAACGCATGGAAACAGAAGAGCTTCGTGAAAAATTTACCAAAGAATTTGAGAACCTTGCCAATAAGATATTAGAGGAAAAATCGAATAAGTTTACCGAGCAGAACCGCGAGAATATGAAAAACATACTATCGCCATTGCAGGAAAAAATACAGCTGTTTGAAAAAAAGGTAGACGACACCCATAAAGAGAGTATAGATTACCATGCCGCACTTCGCCAGCAAATTTTAGGCTTGCAAACCATGAATGAGAACATGAGCCGCGAAACCCTTAACCTTACCCGTGCCCTTAAAGGCGATACTAAAATGCAGGGGAACTGGGGCGAGCTGGTACTGGAACGCGTACTGGAAAAATCGGGGCTGGAAAAAGGCCGTGAGTATTACGTACAGCAAAGCCATGCATTGGAAGACGGTGGTCGTGTATTACCCGATGTGGTCATTAACCTGCCCGACGGCAAAAAAATGATAGTAGATAGTAAGGTGTCGCTTATTGCTTATGAGCGTTATATTAATGCCGAAGACGATCCTTTAAAACTGGTGTACCTTAAAGACCATGTTAACTCTATTAAACGTCACGTAGACCAGCTGGGCGATAAAAATTACCATGACCTTTACAAGATAGAAAGCCCTGATTTTGTGTTGCTTTTTATTCCTATGGAACCTGCCTTTGCATTGGCTCTTAATGAAGATGCCACGCTGTACAGCAAAGCTTTTGAGCGTAATATTGTTATTGTTACCCCAACTACCCTTTTGGCTACCCTGCGCACTATAGACAGTATGTGGACCAACCAGAAACAACAAGAAAACGCATACGAAATTGCACGCCAGGCAGGTGCCCTGTACGATAAGTTTGAAGGCCTGATAGGCGACCTTACTAAGGTAGGCAACAAAATGAAAGATGCACAGGGCGAATACCAGAATGCCATGGGCAAATTGTTCGACGGGCGCGGTAACATTATTACCTCTATAGAAAAACTTAAAAAGATGGGCGCCAAAGCCAAGAAGTCGCTACCGGAGAGCATACTTAACCGTGCGCTCCAGCAGGAAGAAGACGATATATTGCTTAATGGCCCGGATCAGGAAATTTCAAATCCCAATACCTTACTTTAATGAATTCAGAATACAGGAAAGTCAGTACTTCAAAAGTTACCATATCAGAACTGATGCTGCCCTCGCACACTAATTTTAGCGGAAAGATCCATGGTGGTTACATACTAATGCTTATGGACCAGATAGCCTTTGCATCGGCATCAAAATACAGTGGTAGCTACTGCGTTACAGCATCGGTAGATACTGTAGATTTTCTTAACCCTATAGAGGTTGGCGAACTTACCACACTTAAGGCATCTGTAAACTATGTGGGCAACAGCTCTATGATAGTGGGTATACGTGTAATATCCGAAAATATACAAACCGGTAAGATAACGCACTGTAACTCTTCTTATTTTACCATGGTGGCAAAAGACAGCGCCGGCAATAACGTAACGGTACCACCGTTAATGCTTTGTACCCGCGATGATGTGCGCAGGTTTTATAATTCTGTTAAGCGCCTTAGCCTTAAAAAAGAAAAAATTGTTCATGAAGAGACTTTCGATCACACCTCTGTAGAAGCTATTGAAGCACTTAAAAACTACAGGGTTAAGGTTAGTGATGAGCTTGCAAAGTAAGGTTGTTTTTATATATTTGCTTTCTAACCAAAATATTGCATGAAGCAAAACTTACTTACTCTTATTTTATGTGTGGTCTTTTACAGCCTGTTTTCCTGTGGAGATAACGGCAATGACGATTATATACAAATCCCTGCGGGATTGGCGTCTCCCGTGATCATGAATCTCGATTCTATACCCTATACAAAACTTTCACACTACAATTTTTTTGAGGGCGATATTAAAAACCAGCAGCCGGTACAGGGTGTTTTACCCTACGACTTAAACAGCTCTCTATTTACAGATTATGCGCTTAAAAAACGTTTTGTATGGATGCCCGAAGGCACAAAAGCTACTTATGTTACCGATGGTGAAGTGCTGGATTTCCCTACAGGCACCGCGCTCATAAAAACTTTTTATTATGATAATGCCTACCCCTCCGGCACTACAGATATTGTGGAGACACGCATTATGATAAAAAAAGCCGACGGATGGATATTTGCAAATTATGTATGGAATGCAGAGATGACCGAAGCAGTATTAACAACAAATTCGGGCTCGAAGACAATTAAATGGTATCAGGGTGATTACCTGCGTACCGTTAACTACAAAATACCGTCGCAGGCGCAATGCGCTTCCTGCCATACCCTTAATAATACATTTGTTCCTATAGGGCCAAAGCCGCAAAACCTCAACAAAAATTATACTTATACAGATAGTGTTAACAATCAGCTATATAAATGGATGGCTATTGGATATCTTAATGCTGTACCACCAAATATAGCATCTACTGCAGACTGGACAGATGTATCTCTCTCATTAGATGTAAGAGCCCGCTCCTACTTAGATATTAATTGCGCCCACTGCCATACTACAGGAGGGTCATGTAGTTATACCCCTATGAATCTCGCATTTAACAAAACAAATATAAGATCAAATCTGGGTATTTGTATAGAGCCGCAGGATTTTGTTAGTGGAGATGAGCAATACATTATTGCAGGCCAGGATGCCGAAGCTTCACTTATGTTATCAAAAATAAGAACGACCGATCCTAATGAAATGATGCCGTTAATAGGGCGTTCTCTTATACACCGTGAAGGAATTGCACTCATACAGGAGTGGATAGATACTATGGATGCAGCCTGCCCATAGCCACTATTAAAACATTTTAATTACAAATAGCCTTTATAGGGCTATTTTTTTTGCTTTAAATTAACATGGTATTGCTTTTATGTTATATTTGCTACTTTAAAGAATTTATTGAAGTTACCCAATGAAAAATCACTACATTTTAAGGACTTTGTTTTTTTTGTCAGTATTTATTGCTATTTCTTCTTGCGGATCGGATGATTCGCAAGACTACAAACAAATATCTCCCGTAAATATTGACCTAAGTACTGTACCCTACCCAAAGTTATCTGATTACAAATTTTTTGAAGGCGAAATGAAAGATCTTAAGCCTGCTTACAAAGTGTTACCCTATGACCTTAATAGCAGTCTTTTTACAGATTATGCGCACAAAAAAAGGTTTGTATGGATGCCGGAAGGTGCTAAGGCTACCTATACCGCCGATAATAAAATTCTTGAATTTCCTACCGGTGCTGTGCTAATAAAAAACTTTTATTACGATAATGTATTACCTAATAATACCACCCGTATTATTGAAACCCGCCTGATGATCAAAAAAGCTGACGGATGGATATTTGCCGATTATATATGGAATGATGAGCAAACAGAAGCCTTTTACAGCCTGAGTGGCGGATTTACCCAAATATCATGGACAGAGGGTAATGTAACTAAAAGCGCCAATTACAGGATTCCGCCAGAAAGTGAATGTTTTACCTGCCATAAACACTCTACTACAGCATTACCCATAGGCCCTAAACCGCAAAACCTTAACAAAGATTACAATTATGCCAATGGCAGCGCTAACCAGCTTACCCGCTGGGTACAGGAAGGCTACCTTACAAATAATGTACCGGCACTAATAACCACTACTGCCGACTGGACCGATACTACCAAGCCTCTGGAATTACGCGTAAGGTCGTACCTGGATATTAACTGTGCACATTGCCACAGCGATGGTGCCCATTGCGACTACAGGCCCATGCGCTTTGCTTTTAGCGAAACAACAATTCCTGCAAACCTTGGAATTTGCGTTGCCCCACAAGAAATTATAAATACGTCACTGCCCTATATAGTTAATAAACGAAACGCAGTAAAATCTGTAATGCGCTTTAGGATGAACACTATAAACGAAACACAGCGTATGCCTATTTTAGGCAGGACAGTTATTCATACCGAAGCTGTTGCACTGATAGATGCATGGATAAATGCCATGGATGCCCCATGCCCTTAACAAAAACAAACTACTAAATACTTATAGAATATGAAACAACTCTTTACCCTTGCTTTATTTTCCCTGGCCTGCATATCGGCAGGGGCGCAAACAAACTGCGACAATGCTCCTGTTGTTACGCCAGGTATACACAATGTTAGTTTTGCACAAGGCAGCCAGGCTCCACTTCTAATGTGCTTTAATGCCCTGCCGGGAGCTACCGCTCTTGGCGCATGGTATAAATACATTCCTGATAACGATTACAGCGTTACCCTTACTACAAATGTAGGCGGCTACCCCCTTAGCGATACACGTTTAAATGTGTACTCCGGCAGTTGCAATAATTTTACCTGTGTAGCAGGCGATGATGATAGCGGCGGATCTGCCACGTCTCTTGTACATTTTGACGTTGTGCAGGGTACTACCTATTATTTTGCTTTTGATAATATTTATAGCAGTGACGATTTTGTCTTTAACCTTACCGAACAGGAGTTTGTACCGTCGCTGTTTACGCAGCGGGCAATAAGCCTTCAAGGCACAAAATGGTGTATTGCAGACATGAATGGCGATTACCTTGACGATATTGTTGCTGTAGAAGGTAACTCTGTTAATTTATTAACGCAAAACACTAACGGTAATGGGTTTACACCTGTTAGCTACCAGTTTCCGGCAGCGCAAAACAGCCCTACCTGGAGTATCTCTGCCGGCGATTATGACAAAAATGGTTACAACGACCTTTTGTTTGGCAGCAGTGGCGGTGCGAGCATTATTCTTGCCAGTAGTAACAATACAGGCTTTAGCAACGTATTAGATTCACCTGAGTCTATTTTTTCGCAGCGTTCAAATTTTGTAGATATTAACAACGATGGCAACTTAGATGCTTTTGTATGCCATGATATTGCCCCTAATGTATATTTTCAGAATGATGGAAATGAAGGCTTTACCTACCATCAGGGTGGTTTAGGAGATTACGGTTCTGGTGGTAACTACGGTTCTATATGGATAGACTATGATAATGATGGCGATATAGACCTTTTTATAGCTAAATGCCGCGGAGGCTTAAACGAGGCCGGTATAGATGAGCTGCACCGTAATAATGGCGACGGTACGTTTACCAATGTAGCTGCAGAAGCCGGATTAGCAGACCTGCACCAGTCATGGTCGGCGGCGTGGGGCGATTATGATAACGATGGCGACATGGATATTATGATAGGCAACAGCGCAGGTGTATATGGCGATAATAGCAACCTTCCCGATTCTTTAAAGCAACATAAACTAATGCGTAATAACGGAGACGGCACTTTTACAAACATTACGTCAGGCTCCGGTTTTGATACCTTTACATCATCTAACCTTGTGCATGTGGCACATGATTTTGATAACGATGGTTATACAGATGTTTTTTGCGGAGCCAATACCATTATGCACAACAATGGCGACATGACCTTTAGCCCTATTGTTATAACGGCTGGCAGCGGCCCTATAGGCGATCTTAACAATGATGGATTCCTTGACATTCAAAATGATAACTACATTTACCTTAATTCACCTAACGGCAATAACTGGATAAAAATTAATTTACACGGAGTAGCCAGTAACAGGAATGGTATAGGAGCAAGAATTGAGCTTTACGGAACAGGACAAGGTTGGGAAAAACAAATACGCGATGTAAAAAGTGGCGACGGCTTTTACTACATGAGCACCCTTAACACCCATTTTGGCATTGGGACACTTGATGCTATAGACCGTGTTGTTATAAAATGGCCATCGGGAACGGTAGATACTATAGAGAACCCTGCAATAAACAGCGCATTACTTGTAACAGAAGGCACTCATGTATTGGGAACAAAACAACTAAATGCTACAGCATTTGCAGTATACCCTAACCCTGCTAAAGAGGTACTTAATATAAAAAGTGTAGTTTCTTTTGATACAACAAAAGCGAGCATATACAGTATTGATGGCAAACTTGTAAAATCGGCTACGGTACAGGATGCTGCAATACCGGTACAACACCTTGCAAAAGGCACTTACATTATAAAGGTTCAGGATAAAAGCGGCAAGCAATATTCTGCAACATTCATAAAAGGGTAATTATACTTTTCTTTAAACACAAAGAGCCGTGCAATGCACGGCTCTTTTAGTATATATAAACTGTGTTATATTATTCTGCTACAGCATCAAGGTCTACTTTAGTCCTGTTTGCTATTTCTTTGTACGTACCGTTTTCAAGTTTTTCACGAATAGCTTCATAAGCGCTTAGTGTTTCGTTTATATCCTGAATAGTGTGTGCAGCCGTAGGTATCATCCTTAAAAGTATAATTCCTTTAGGTATAACCGGATAAATAACTATAGACAGGAATATGCCATAGGTTTCCCTAAGGTCGTTTACCATAACCATAGCTTCCGGCACACTACCCTCAAGGTAAACCGGTGTAACACAGGTATTGGTATCGCCTATATTAAAACCTCTTTCTTTAAGGCCATTTTGCAACGCATCTACATTCTCCCAAAGTTTACTTCTAAGTTCCGGTGTAGTTTTAAGCAATTCAAGACGTTTAAGTGCCCCTTTAACAAGCAGCATTGGTAACGACTTGGCAAACATCTGCGAACGCAGATTATACTTTAAAAAGTCTATAATATCTTTATCGGCAGCAATAAATGCACCTATACTTGCCATAGATTTTGCAAATGTACTAAAGTATACATCTATACCGTCTTGGCATTCCTGCTCTTCGCCTGCTCCTGCACCTGTTTTACCCAGTGTACCAAAACCGTGGGCATCATCTACAAGAAGCCTGAAGTTATATTTTTCTTTAAGGGCAACAATTTCCTTAAGCTTACCCTGCTGACCCCTCATACCAAAAACACCTTCGGTAATAAGTAATATGCCGCCGCCTGTAGTTTCGGCCATGTTAGTAGCGCGCTGCAGGTTTTTCTCTATACTCTCAATATCATTATGCTTGTAAGTAAAGCGCTTGCCCATGTGCAGGCGAACACCATCTATAATACAGGCATGAGAATCCATATCATATACTATAATATCGTTTTTAGATACCAGCGCATCTATAGTAGATACCATTCCCTGATAGCCAAAATTTAAAAGATAAGCCGATTCTTTATGTACAAACGCGGCAAGTTCCTGCTCCAGCTTTTCATGCCAGTCAGTGTGCCCGCTCATCATCCTTGCACCCATTGGGTAAGCAGCGCCATATTCGGCAGCAGCTTCGGCATCAGCCTTACGCACCTCGGGGTGGTTAGCTAATCCAAGATAATCGTTTATACTCCAGTTAATTACCTCTTTTCCATGAAACATCATGCGGTTAGAAAGCGGGCCTTCCAGTTTAGGAAATACAAAATATCCTTCTGCCTGCGATGCCCATCTGCCTAACGGGCCTTTATTTTTTTGAATCCTTTCAAACAGATCTTTTACCATAATCCAAGTTATCTTTTTTGTTTAAAAACGCACCAAAAGTAATTATTAAATTGCTACTGTCATAATATTTTTGTGTAAAGGCTGTAACAAATGTGCTGCCTTGTAAACTAATATAATAAATAATAAGCAAACATAATTAGCTTAAACCGCTAAATGATTGATTTATATTGCACACCAAAAAATATTTTATAGCTTTACCTTTTTATTAACCAACCTTTATTACATACCAAAAATGGATTCACAAAAAGTTGACATGTTCTTAATGACTAATGCCAAATATTTTCAGGCAAAACACCTTAATTACATTCGTGAAAGACTACAGGTAGCAGACGACTCTAAATGGCCATTGCTACAATCTGCCGACCTTAAAGACCCAACCACAAGTCTTATAATATCTATATTTGCCGGAAGCCTTGGCATAGATCGTTTTATAATTGGCGATACAGGCCTGGGTGTAGGCAAATTGCTTACATGCGGCGGCCTTGGTATATGGGCTATAGTAGACTGGTTTTTAATATCTGATGCTACTAAAGCTAAGAATATGGAAAAACTGCAAATGTTCCTGTAACACAATGACAAGAAACAGGCTATACCTTTTTTTGTTTTTAGGTTTAATTGCAGGTTACAGTTATGTACTTTGGGAATCGTACGTAAGGATATTTAACCATCCTTTTACTCCCTGCATTTTTAAAAACACTACCGGTATAGCCTGCCCCTCCTGTGGGGTAACGCGGTCTGTATTACTATTAATGCACGGCGGCCTAACATCGGCAATTTTAATGAACCCGCTTGGGCTTGTTGTAGCTGCTATTATGACTATTACCCCTTTATGGTTATTGTATGATGTATCATTTAAAAAAAACACTTTATACAATAGTTATAAAAAAACAGAGAAGGTTTTAAAAACTCCATGGATCGCTATTTTATTTTTTATACTAATAGCCGCTAACTGGGCATGGAATATACATAAAGGATTATGACAGATAAAACCACCCCGGAAACTATATACCCAAGCGACCTGGAGCAGGCCTCTAACAGTTACCTCATGGCAATTGTAGCGGTAATTTCAGGTTTACCTTTACCAATATTTAACACCATTGCCTCTCTTATATATTATGCAGGGCATAGAAAGTCGTCTTATTTTGTACGCTGGCACTGCATACAGGCTATATTAGCACAGGCCGTAATGATACCCTTTAACAGCATTGCTTTTGGTTGGGCTGTAGCACTAATTACAAGCGACACTACAATTAGCTTTATAAACTTACAAGGCGGCTACAGTGGTGAGCCTGATAATTTTATTTACAACCCCGCATATTTTATACTATACATAACAATAATTATTTTATTAAACATTGCAGAGTTTATCACTGTTATTATAACCGCAGCCAAAGTAAGAAAAGGCAAAAATGTGCGCTGGTTTATCCTTGCAAACTTTGCCGATGCCCTTACCAGTAAACAAAACCAAGACCCTTACGTAGTATGAAACTTGTATTTGCATCTAACAATAAAAATAAACTGCTCGAAATAAGACACCAACTGCCTGCAGATATAGAATTACTTAGTCTGGAAGACATAGGCTGCCTTGAAGATATTGCCGAAACTGCCGATACTATAGAAGGCAATGCACTACTTAAAGCTAATTATGTAACACAAAATTATGGTTACGATTGCTTTGCAGATGATACCGGCCTGGAGGTTGACGCACTAAATGGCGCCCCGGGTGTATATTCTGCACGGTATGCCGGCGAAGAAAAAAGTGCCGAAGCCAATATGGATAAGCTTCTTACAGAACTTAATGGCAACACTAACCGCAAGGCCAACTTTAAAACTGTAATAGCTTTAAACCTTAATGGAGAACAGCATTTGTTTACCGGTATTGTAAACGGGAACATAACTTTAAGCAAGGCAGGAACAGGAGGTTTTGGCTACGACCCTGTATTTATGCCTTTAGGATTAAACGTTACATTTGCACAACTTTCGCTTAATGAAAAGGCCCAACTTAGTCATCGCGGCAGGGCTGTAAAACAGCTCATAGATTTAATTAAAAGGTAACGCGTTGATTATCAAATTGATTTATTAAAATAAAACTCTTAGTACTATTAGTATATATCGCTAATATACAGTACCTTTGCAGCTATTTTAAAATCATATATGAATAAATTTGAACAATTAGGATTGAATGAATCGCTTCTGAAGGCGATAAACGATCTAGGATTTGAAAATCCGTCAGAAGTACAGGAAAAAGCGATTCCCCTATTATTGGAAAAAGATACAGATATTGTGGCCCTTGCACAAACTGGTACAGGGAAAACCGCTGCATTTGGTTTTCCGCTTATCCAGAAAATTGACCCGGATAACAAAAACACACAGGCGCTTATACTTTCACCAACACGTGAACTTTGCCTGCAGATTACCAATGAAATTAAACTTTACTCAAAATACATAAAAGGCATCAACACTGTTGCCGTTTATGGAGGCGCGAGTATTACAGAGCAGGCAAGAGACATTAAACGCGGCGCACAAATTATTGTGGCTACCCCGGGCCGTATGCAGGACATGATAAACCGTGGTCTTGTAAATATCTCTAAAATTGATTTTTGTATTCTTGATGAGGCAGATGAAATGCTTAACATGGGCTTTTATGACGATATTGTAAATATCCTGTCTACATCGCCGGATGATAAGAGCACATGGTTATTCTCTGCTACAATGCCACAGGAGGTTGCCCGTATAGCTAAAGAATTTATGCGCAAACCGTTAGAAATAACTGTAGGCCATAAAAACTCCGGTTCATCTACGGTATCTCACGAGTTTTACCTTGTAAATGCACGCGACCGTTATGAGGCGCTTAAGCGCCTTGCAGATGCTAACCCGGACATTTTCTCGGTTGTATTTTGCCGTACTAAAAGAGACACTCAGGCAGTTGCAGAAAAACTTATTGAAGACGGATACAGTGCTGCAGCATTACACGGAGACCTTTCTCAGGCACAACGTGACTCTGTTATGAAATCGTTCCGTGGCAGGCAGATACAAATGCTTGTTGCTACAGATGTTGCTGCAAGGGGTATAGATGTTGATAACATTACACACGTTGTTAACTATCAGCTTCCTGACGAGATAGAAACGTACAACCACCGTTCTGGCCGTACAGGCCGTGCCGGTAAACTGGGTACATCAATCGTTATTATCACTAAAAGCGAAATACGTAAAATATCGGCTATTGAAAGGATCATCCAGCAAAAATTTGTTGAGAAAACGATCCCTTCAGGTATGGAGATCTGTGAAATACAGTTATTCCACTTAGCCAATAAGATTAAAGATGTAGAGGTAGACCACGAAATAGACTCATACCTTCCTGCCATTTATGAAGTAATGAAAGACCTTTCTAAAGAAGAGCTTATCAAGAAAATGGTATCGGTAGAGTTTAACAGGTTTATTAGCTACTACAAGAAAAACAGGGATCTATCTTCTCAATCTGCCGGCGAAAGACGCGAAAGCGCTCCCCGTGGCGATGGTGGCAATGATGGCGCAACCCGTTACTTTGTTAACATAGGGTCTCGTGACAACTTTGACTGGATGAGCCTTAAAGACTTCCTTCGCGATACATTAGGCCTTGGTCGTGACGATGTATTTAAAGTGGATGTAAAGGAAGGTTTCTCTTTCTTTAATACCGATGCAGAACATGCTAACACTGTTCTTGAAACCCTTAATAACATGCATTATGAAGGCCGTCGTATTAATGTAGAGATTTCTAAAAACGAAGGTGGCGGTGGCGGTGGCCGCAGGGACCATAACGGCCGTAGCAGCGGTGGTCGTGGTAACAGCTTTGGCGGTCGCAGCGAATCTTTTGGCCCGCGCGCTCCACGTGGTGAAGGTGCTCCAAGAAGAGACAGCAATTCTGGCAGCAGGCCTCCACGCAGGTCAGACTCTGCCCCGGCAAGGGACAGCAAGAGGCCTCGCAGAAGCTAATTAGAAAATATTTTTTTAATACAATGTATACTAACTACAAAATATCGCGTTTGTTTATTACTTTTACAAAACATAAACAAATAATGAGATATTTTGTAGTTTTTTTATTTTCGATACTTTCCTTTTCTGTTTTTGCCCAAACTAAAGATGCGCAAAAACAGGAGTCGGTAACAGGTACCATCGTATCAGATATTACGTTACTGCCGGTACCGGGCGTAAGCATTATTAACATTAACAAAGTAAAAGGCACCACTACCGATGGTAAAGGTAATTTTACAATAGAGGCTAATGCTAACGACACCCTGCACGTATCGTTTATAGGATACCAGTCTATTAAAGTACGTGTTACAAACGACTGGATAAAAAACGCTACCAATACAAAAATCCCGTTAACCGAGAGATCGTATACGCTGGAAGAGGTAATTATTAATAAATACAGCCTTACCGGATATTTACAAATAGACTCTAAACTGGCGCCTGTAAAAGAAAATTACCGTTATAACATTGCCGGCCTATACCAGGGCTATGAAGGTGGTGAGAACTCTCCTAATGCTTTTAAAAAGATTGTAAGCTCTGTATTTAACCCTGCCGACCTTTTGCACAATGTATTTGGCAAAAAGCCTACAGAGATGCGCAGGCTTAGGGAAATGAAAAAAGACGATACTGTTCGCAATGCACTTGCCAATAAATTTGACCGCGAAACCCTTGCGGCTTTATTAGGCGTTGATAAAAATGAAATTGCCGAAATACTGGAACGCTGCAATTACTCTGAGCAGTTTATAACCACCGCAAACGACCTCCAGATAATGGATGCCATAAGCGGCTGTTATGAAGAATATAAAGCAGTAAATAAAAACTAATCCTGCTCCAGGTATTTCTTTGTAATAAAATCAATATCCTTTATTGTTTTTTGGGTCCAGTCTATACGTTTTTCAAACATTTCTTTATCAGATAATTTCCAGTCAATACCTGATTTGCGTAACCTGCCCGTAAGGTTTTGAATTACTATAGCTGCAGATGATGATACATTAATACTTTCTGTAAAACCTACCATAGGTATTTTTAAAAAGCCATCAGCCTGCTTTAAAACTTCTTCGCTAAGGCCAAGCCTTTCTGTACCAAAAAAAATAGCAGCGGGTTGCGAAATATCAAAATCATCCATAAAAGCAGAATCATCATGCGGCGATGTTGCTATAATACGGTATCCTTTAGCTTTTAATGTATCTATACACTCCTGCGTACCGGTATAACGTGTAACATCTACCCACTTTTGGGCGCCCATAGCAATTTCTTTATCTATGGTTTTGCCGTATTTTGCTTCAATAACATTAAGTTCCTGTATGCCAAAAACCTCACAGGTGCGTAGCACGGCACTGGTATTGTGCAGCTGGAAAATATCTTCTATGGCAATGGTAAAATGTTTGGTGCGCTCCTGCAACACCTTTATAAAATTGTCACGACGGTTTTCTGTTATAAAATTTTCAATATATTCAAGATAAGCCGCGTCTGATGTATTTTTCATTATATTTTATTGTTAAAAATCTTTTTAGTATATTCGGGGGTACCAAACCTTAGTTATGACACAGGAAGAATTACTCGAACAAATTTACAAAAAAGACGGTAAAGCTTTTACAGCATTATACGACATGTATTCTAAAAGCTTATACGGGGTAATATTTAATCTTTTAAAAGATAAAGAAGAAAGTGAAGACGTATTACAGGACGTTTTTGTAAAAATATGGAAAAACATAGACAGTTATAACGAGGGCAAGGGCCGCTTTTTTACCTGGATACTGAATATTGCCCGAAATGCATCTATAGACAGGCTACGATCTAAGGGGCATAATAACAGCAAAAAAAACCTTTCTGCCGACAATTTCGTACATATTCTTGATTACAATACAACCGCTACCAATAAGATAGACGCTATAGGCATCAGGGAGTTTATAAACAAACTTAAGCCTAAATGCATTCGCCTTATTGATCTGCTTTTCTTTAAAGGGTATACCCAACAGGAAGCTTCGGACGAGCTTGAAATACCACTGGGTACCGTAAAGACACAAAACAGGAATTGCATAGGTGAATTAAGAAATATATTACAGGAATAATGGATACCACAGAATACATATCATCGGGCACGCTTGAGTTTTACGTGTATGGGCTTTTGTCTGAACAGGAAAACATCGAAGTAAATGAGCTGGCACAAAAACACGAAAGTGTACGTGCAGAAATACTCTCTATAGAAAAAGCGGTAATAAACCTTTCTCACGGTGTATCGCCACATCTTTCGGCAGAGAATTACGAAAAAATACGCCAGAAACTTATAGAAAAACACAGCGGCGTGGTTCAGTTGGAACCTAAACGCGGCATGAACCCTTACATAGGCTGGGCAGCAGCAGTTGTACTTATGTTTGGCCTGGCGTTCCAGTACTACAAGTATAACGAGGTTACTAAAGAGGTTGAGGCAGTTAACGTACAAAAATCTAAATTTGAGCAACTGCTTGCCAGCACAGAAAAGAAAAATGCTGAGGCAGAAAAAGCTCTTGCTGTTATACGTGATAATGCCAGCACTACTGTAAACCTTGCGGGGCAGGAAGCCGCTCCCGAAGCTTATGCCAAAGTGTATGTAAACAAAAACACAAAGGAAAGCTATGTAGATGTTTCCGGGTTGCCTAAAGCTCCGGCAGGAAAAGTATACCAGGTTTGGGCACTAAAGCTTGATCCGCTTACGCCAACAAGTATTGGTATAATAGACGACTCAACCTTACAAAACGGGGTGTTTAAAATTGATACCAACGAAACTGCACAGGCCTTTGGTATTACGCTGGAGCCTGCGGGTGGTAGCCCTGCCCCTACTCTTGAACAGCTATACACTTTGGGTAAAGTGTAGTACTATAATATAAAATTTATTGAAGGAAGTCGTAACAGGCTTCCTTTTTTTGTTTACATTTTTGACAATATCTAATTATATATAGAAGCATTCAGTATTGGGTCGGCTCAACCTTTTGATATTACCGTGTAACACAAATCTTAAAGATTAAAATATATTTTGAGTTATGAGTTAGAAAATCAGAGTGAAGCTAAGGCCTTAACTTCGTTGCGTTAAGCAAATTATAAGTTGAGGCGTCAAGAATCATTTGCTGTTTGAGCGTAGCGAGTTCAAATGATTTAGCCGAAGCTTATAATTTGTAGCATAAGAAGTTCAAGCCTTGTCCCGATAGCTATCGGGATTGCTTCTTTTGCTTTAAGACAAAAGAAGAGAATTAAAAAGTATCAGCAACATAGATATTAAAAGTGCGGAGGTGTTTTTTTCGGCACTCTTTTTTAGATTTAGTTTAAACACACCCCTAACCCCTCTCAAGAGGGGAACAGCTTCACTCATATCTGTGCACTCAATATATAATCACCGCCATCGCTTTCCATATAAAAAACTTTACTAAATTTGGGTATGAAGAAACTCGTTATACTATCCGGGGCAGGCATTAGTGCCGAAAGTGGCGTGGCAACCTTTCGCGATTCGGGAGGGTTGTGGGAAGGCCATGATGTAATGGATGTGGCATCGCCCGAAGGCTGGCGTAAAAACCCGTCACTCGTACTCGACTTTTACAACAAACGCCGCCGCCAGCTTTTTGAAGTGGAACCTAACAGGGCTCATTTTATTGCTGCCGAACTGGAGAAAGATTTTGACGTTACCATAATTACCCAAAACGTAGACGACCTGCATGAACGTGCCGGAAGCAGCAAAGTAATTCACCTGCATGGCGAATTGCTAAAGGCACGCAGCGTTAATAACGAAGAGGATATTATAGACCTTACCGGCGACATTAACCTGGGCGACCTGCATACCGATGGGCATCAGCTACGGCCACACATAGTATGGTTTGGCGAGGCCGTCCCCGCAATAGAAGAGGCAGCATACATTACAGAGCAGGCCGATTATGTTATTGTCATTGGCACATCGTTACAGGTGTACCCCGCAGCCGGACTTATAGATTTCACAAAGCGCACCACTCCCATTTTTTATATAGACCCTAAACCGGCAAGCATCCCCAATTTAAAGAATCCGCTTGAGGTTGTGCCAATGGTGGCAAGCGAGGGAATGGAAGTTGTGGCGGGGAGGTTGAGGAGTATATAGTTACGGTGCGTCATTATAAGAGTATAGCGACGTAATCGAAGAATCTAGCATAGAGATTCCTCCTTCATCGGAATGACAGCTCACCCTGAACACTACACCATAACTATGTCATTCTTAGCGTAGTGCAACGAAGTCGAAGAATCTCGCAAAGAGATTCCTCCTTCATCAGAATGACAGCTCACTCTGAATACTACACCAAAGCTGTGTCATTCTGAGCGTAGTGCAACGAAGTCGAAGAATCTCACGCACAGAGATTCCTCCTTCGTCGGAATGATAGCTCACTCTGAACACTACACCAAAGCTGTGTCATTCTGAGCGTAGTGCAACGAAGTCGAAGAATCTCGCAAAGAGATTCCTCCTTCATCGGAATGACAGTTCACCCTGAACACTATACCAAAGCTATGTCATTCTGAGCGTAGTGCAATGAAGTCGAAGAATCTCACGCACATAAATTCCTCCTTCGTCGAAATGACAGCTCAATATAATCCCCACCCTAAAGTTGTGTCATTCGGAGTTTAGTGCAACGAAGTCAAAGAATCTCCTTCACAAAAGAGGTTGAATCGTTCCTTGCAAAAAAAGTTCATTAAGGAAATTTGCAAACGCAAAACATCTGCTTAAAATTCGCAAAAATTAGTGCAATTCGTGGCTAACCTAATTTTCATTAATCAGCATAAAACCTTATATTTGCGCGCATAGGATTTTTTACTAAACACAACTATGCAACACTTATCTGAACTGAATGCCATATCGCCCATAGACGGCAGGTACAGGAACAAAACCGCTCCATTAGCTTTATATTTCTCGGAAGAAGCGCTAATTAAATACCGCGTTCTTGTAGAAATAGAATACTTTATCGCGCTTTGCGAACTTCCGTTACCACAGCTTACCGGCGTATCTATAAACAACTACGAGCCGCTTCGCGACATCTACAGGAATTTTAGTACCGATGATGCACTTCAGATCAAGGAAATAGAAAAAACTACCAACCACGACGTTAAAGCCGTGGAATATTTTATAAAAACTGCTTTTGATAACCTTGGCCTTGATGCCTTTAAAGAGTTTATCCACTTTGGTTTAACCTCACAGGACATCAATAACACTGCCATACCGCTTTCTACAAAAGATGCTTTCGAGAAAGTGTATATGCCATCGCTTATATCGGTTATCTCTAAATTAAAAGAACTTAGTACCGACTGGATGGATATCCCTATGCTTGCCCGTACCCACGGACAACCGGCTTCGCCTACACGTTTGGGCAAAGAAATTGCTGTGTTTGTAGAACGTTTAGAAGAGCAGCTTCGTTACCTTAACAATGTACCTTTTGCAGCTAAATTTGGCGGTGCTACAGGCAATTTCAACGCACACTTTGTAGCCTACCCTAAAAACGACTGGAGGCAATTTGGCAATGATTTTGTTGAGGGTACTTTAGGCTTAAAACACTCGTTCCCTACCACACAAATAGAACATTACGATCATTTTGCTGCCTTTTTTGATGTTCTTAAACGCATCAACACCATACTTATAGACCTTGACCGCGACATCTGGACGTATGTGTCTATGGACTATTTTAAGCAAAAAATCAAAGCAGGCGAAATAGGATCATCGGCTATGCCACACAAAGTTAACCCTATAGATTTTGAAAATTCTGAAGGTAACTTAGGTATTGCCAATGCTTTGTTTGAACACCTTTCGGCAAAACTGCCGATATCAAGATTACAGCGTGACCTTACAGATAGTACTGTTCTTAGAAACGTTGGTGTGCCCATAGGCCATACCATCATAGCGTTTGAAGCTACGCTAAAAGGGCTTAACAAACTGTTACTAAACGAACCTAAGTTTGCCGAAGACCTTGAGAAAAACTGGGCTGTAGTTGCCGAGGCAATTCAGACTATCCTTCGTCGTGAAGCTTATCCAAATCCTTATGAAGCGCTAAAAGACCTTACACGTACCAATACGGTTATCAATAAAGAATCGATGCACGCGTTTATTAGCGGCTTAAATGTTACTGATGATGTAAGAAATGAGCTACTGCAAATAACACCTGCAAATTACCTTGGCATTATGCCATAAATATGTTAAAACCTGTTTAAATTTATTTGTAAAGAAGCATTATAGCTTATTTTTGGAATAAGTGCCTCTGCACTTAACAATAAATTTAAACAGGACACAACATGCCCTCCAAGATCCTTATACTTTTTGCCCATCCATTGTTCGAGAAATCGAACGCTAACAATGCGTTGGTAAACAATATCCCGGATTCTCCTAATATAACGTTTCACGACTTGTATCAGGAGTATCCGGATTTTGATATTGATGTAAAAAGAGAACAGGAATTATTGGTCCTCCATGATATTATAATCTGGCACCACCCTATGTACTGGTACAGCTGCCCACCGTTGTTAAAGCAATGGATAGACCTCGTGTTAGAGCATGGCTGGGCATACGGCAGGGAGGGTACGGCACTAAAAGGCAAGTTACTTTTACAGGCGCTTACCACCGGTGGTAAAAAAGAAAATTATTGTGCCACCGGCGTAGACCGTTTTACCATACCACAACTAATGGAACCTTTTTGCCAGACGGCTAAAGTTTGTAATATGCATTACCTGCCACCCTTTGTAGTGCACGGAACCCACTCTATGACTGAAGACAGTTATACAAAATATGGAGAGTTATACGGACAGGCACTGCATTACCTTGAAAATAAGGAAATACAACTTGCAGAACTCTCCAACTTTAAATATTTTAACGACTGGATAGTAACCAAAATAACATAAAGCCATGTCAGACAGTCTTTTATTTCAGGCAATAATATACCTGCTGGCCGCTGTAATTTGTGTGCCAATAGCCAAGAAACTTGGCCTTAGTTCTATACTGGGCTACCTCTTTGCGGGTATATTTATAGGTCCGCACGTGTTAGGCCTTATAGGCCAGGAGGGCCAGGACATTATGCATTTTGCCGAGTTTGGAGTAGTTATGATGCTGTTCCTCATTGGCCTTGAACTCGACCCTTATAAATTTTGGCGAATGCGGCGTGTTATCGTGGGTATGGGCATGCTGCAACTGTTAGGTACAGTTACCGTGCTGTTTATAGCCTGCTCTATAGTTTTAAGGTGGGAGTGGCAGGTAACACTTGTTATTTCACTGGCATTAACACTATCATCTACCGCTATTGTAATGCAAACTCTTAAAGAAAAAGGGCTTACTAAAACATCTATGGGGCGGTCGTCTTTTGCAGTGCTCCTGTTTCAGGATATTGCAGTAATCCCCATACTTGCAATACTTCCGCTATTGGCAGAAGGGAATATTAATAACAAAGGCATTAACGAATCTATTATATCGCACATGCCTGCCTGGCTGCAAACGCCAATTGTTTTTGGTACTATAGGCCTGGTATATTTAGGCGGAAAATACCTGATAATACCGTTGCTGCATATTGTAGCTAAAACACGCCTGCAGGAGTTATTTACGGCATCTGCCCTGCTGTTGGTTATGGGTGTATCGTTTATGATGCAGCTTGTTGGGCTTAGTCCCGCCCTTGGTGCCTTTATTGCCGGGATGGTATTGGCCAACAGTGAATTTCGCCATGAACTTGAGGGAGATATAGCCCCGTTCAAAGGATTGCTTTTAGGCTTGTTCTTTATAGGTGTAGGAGCTTCTATAAACTTTAGCCTTATCATGGCCGACCCTGCTTTTATTATAATCTTCAGCACCATTTTTAATACCATAAAATTCTTTGTTTTGTTAGGTGTTGGCAGGATATACAAAAAAAGTTCCGACCAAAACCTGCTTTTCTCTTTTGCCCTTAGTCAGGCAGGGGAATTTGGGTTTGTTATATTAGGATTTGCAGTGCAGCTTAACCTCATACCCACGGTGCTTTCAAGCCAGATGATGGCTGTTATTGCCATAAGCATGGTAGGTACACCCTTCTTATTGCTGATAAATGAAAAATGGATAGACCCTTTCTTCGGAGTAAAAGAAAGACAGTCTAAAAAGAAATATGATACTATTGAGGAAGATCAGAACGATGTGGTTATCGCTGGTTTTGGAAATTTTGGCAGTACTATAGGCCGCCTGCTCAAGGCAAACGGTATACCTGCAACGGTACTTGATATGGATTCTGACAGGGTAGAATCGTTGCGTAAAATGGGGTTTAAGGTATATTATGGCGATGCTTTACGACTTGAATTATTAAAAGCTGCCGGCTGCGAACATGCCAAAATATTTATTGCTGCCATAGATAACCCACGGGTAAACCTAAAGGTGGTAGAGATGATAAAAAAACACTATCCCCACCTCAAAATATTTGCCCGTGCCCGCAACCGAAATGATGCTTTTGAACTTGTAAATATTGGCATTAATGATTTTTACCGCGAAAACTTGTATAGTGCCGTGCATCTTGGCGTAGATGCCCTTGTAGAAATGGGGCAGCGCAGGTATACTGCTACAAGACAGGGACAACGCTTTATAAAATACGATGAGGAAGCTACCTTTAGGCTTGCAGAGAAACGCCATGATAAAAAAGCACTACTTATGAGCACTATGCAGGAAATTGAAATTCAGGAACAATTAATCCGGGAAGACCTGTATGCGCAGCTTAGCGCTAATGACCATGCCTGGGAAAGTGCAGATCTTAAAAAAGAAGAAAAGGAAGAAGGTTTTTAATTAAAATAAAAAAACCCATACTGTAAGTACGGGTTCCTGTATAAATCGAATAAGTATATTACTGATTTGCTTTTGCATGGTCTGCAAGAAACTGGGCTAAGCCAAGATCTGTAAGCGGGTGTTTAAGCAATCCTGCAATTGCAGAAAGTGGCCCGGTAATAACATCTGCACCTATCTTAGCACAATTAATAATGTGCATAGGATGACGCACAGAAGCTGCAAGAATTTCAGTTTCATAACCATAATTATCATATATAAGGCGAATATCTTCTATAAGCTGTAAACCATCTGTAGAGATATCATCAAGGCGGCCAATAAATGGCGACACATAAGTAGCCCCTGCCTTAGCGGCAAGCAATGCCTGCCCTGCAGAAAACACAAGGGTTACATTAGTTTTAATACCTCTTTCAGAGAAATATTTGGCAGCCTTAACACCTTCCTTTGTCATTGGCAATTTCACTACAATACGTTCATGCAATTCGGCAAGTTCTTCACCTTCACGCACCATACCGTCAAAGTCTGTAGCTATAACCTCCGCACTTACATCGCCATCACTAATATTACAAATATCAACGTAATGTTTTAATACGTTATCCTTGCCGCTAATGCCTTCTTTAGCCATAAGCGACGGATTTGTAGTTACACCATCAAGTATTCCCATTTCCTGGGCCTCTTTAATTTGGGCAAGGTTTGCCGTGTCAATAAAAAATTTCATTTGTTATGAGTATTTGTTGTGTGAAAATTTGCGCAAAACTACAATTTATAATGGTTCATCAGCATTTTTTCATACACTTTATCAGGTAAGATCCTTTTAAGTACTATTGAGAATTTTTGCATAAAAACACCCACTTTATAATGAACATTAGGGTTATGTGTTTTTATAATGCTGTAAACGGCCTCTGCCATTTCTAACGGATTGCTGCCGGCATCAACATGGGAATCCATCATTTTTAAAGTTGCCCCATAAGGAATTTCGTATGGAGAACTCTTAAGTAAGGGTGCGTGGTAACGCCCGGCAGCAATATTTGTAGCAAAATCACCCGGTGCTACACTTGTAATTGTAATGCCAAAGTTTTTTACCTCCATGCGTAACGCTTCTGTAATGAGTTCTAACGCCCCTTTCGATGCTGAGTAAACGCTCCTGTAAGGCAAACCCATATACGCTGCTATTGAGGTTACATTAATAATTAATCCGCTTTTTTGAATACGCATTTGGGGTAATACAGCTTTCATCACCTCTATTGGCCCAAAAAGATTGGTTTCAAAATTATTTCTTATTTCTTCAGCCGGTATTTCCTCAAGCGGGCCCGTAATACCTACACCCGCATTATTTATCAGTATGTCTATAGAACCTTCTTTATTAATAACCTGTGCAACAGCTGTTTTAATGCTTTCAGAAATACGGACATCCAGTGCTACTAATGGAAATAAAGAACCTGTCACTTTATCAGGATTACGGCTTGTACCATATACTTTATAACCTTTTACATGAAGAAATTCTCCAATTGATTTACCAATTCCGGATGAACCGCCCGTTATAAAAACTACTTTACCCATTTTATTAGCTGAAGATTAATTGTATGTAACTAAAAGCGAAATTACTGAAGTTTAGGTATTAATCAAAGTAACTTATGTGCAATCATCCTTAAATCTTTGGGATAACACAAAACAAAAAGCCCTTTATCTATACGGATAAAGGGCTTTTAAAAAGAAAGGCGATGACATACTCTCCCACAAACTGCAGTACCATCTGCGCAGGCGGGCTTAACTACTCTGTTCGGGATGGGAAGAGGTGAGCCCCGCCGCAATAATCACCTTAAAAGGTTCATTGCTTTGGACAATGATTTACGCGTATACCGTTAACTATGAACTGTAAACCGTAAACTAATAATATTAACATACTGAGATAAAGAAAAAATAGTATTTAGAAA
>NZ_KB899976.1 GCF_000378485.1 Flavobacterium rivuli WB 3.3-2 = DSM 21788
CTTTGGGGAACGTCGAATTTGTTCAGCAACCCAAGGTACATGAATGGTGCCTCTACCAACCCTAACTTTGATGTAGTGGCCTATGCCGGTGCACAGGCTAAGATTGCTATTGATGCTACTATCGCATTAGGTGGAGAGAACTACGTTTTTTGGGGTGGCCGTGAAGGGTATATGAGTTTATTGAATACTGATATTCAGCGTGAGCAGGACCATCTGGCACAATTTCTTACCATATGCAGGGATTACGCCCGCAGCCAGGGTTTTAAAGGAACATTCCTTATAGAGCCTAAGCCTATGGAGCCTATGAAACACCAGTATGATTTTGATGCTGCTACCTGTATTGGCTTCCTTAATAAATACGGATTACAAAACGACTTTAAATTAAACCTTGAGGTTAACCATGCTACCCTTGCAGGGCATACTTTTGAGCATGAAATGCAGCTTGCCGCTAATGCAGGTATGTTAGGCTCTCTTGATGCTAACCGTGGTGACTACCAGAACGGTTGGGATACCGACCAGTTCCCAATAGATATTTATGAGGTTACACAGGCTATGCTTGTTTTCCTTCAGGCAGGTGGCTTACAGGGCGGTGGTATTAACTTTGATGCCAAAGTCCGCAGGAATTCTACCGACCTTGAAGATAAATTTATAGCACACATAAGTGGTATGGATATTTTTGCACGCGGACTTATCAGCGCAGAACATATCCTTAAAAACACAAAATATACCGAACTTCGCAAAGAACGCTATGCCTCTTTTGATGGCGGTAAAGGTGCGGAATTTGAAAAAGGCGGCCTTACCCTTGAAGATCTTAATATTTATGCACGCCAAAACGGCGAGCCTAAACAAATAAGTGGCAGGCAGGAGCTGTTTGAGCAGATTATTGCTAACGCGTATTAATAGAAAAACAGGTTATATACAAATGCCCTTTCATTTCCGGAAGGGCATTTTGCTTTATATACTCTCGCGTACTTTTTTGGTCAGGCTGTTAAACACCAGTTCGTAGGAATGGGTTATTAGCTCGTGCAACAGTTTCAACGGCACATCGCTATTAATGGTTACAGTATTCCAATGTACTTTACTCATGTGGAAACCCGGCTGTATACCCTCATACTCTTCTCTTAACTCTATTGCCCTTTCCGGGTTGCATTTAAGGTTTACAGCTGCCTCGCCACTTTCCCATTTGCTAAGTGACGAAAGTGCAAAAACCTTACCGCCCACTTTAAACACAAGGGTATCTTCATCAAACGGAAAATGTTCTGTAACGCCATTTTTAGAAAGGCAGTATTCGTAAAAATCCTGTATTGTCATTTTAATAAAAAGTCTTAATGTTGAAATTCTAAAGAACCGGTCTATTATTTCTCATCTTTTGTCTGTATTCTGTTAGTCTACTTCCCTATTTCCCCTAAATGGGTAAACTTAAAACCTTTCTCATACTTAAGTCCGTAACCCAGCATCCTGTCCATACTGGAATGTGCAAAAAGGATAACTCCGGCAAGCTGAAATTGCGGTAGTGAAGTATAGTATCCTGCAATATACAGAGCAATTGCAATGGCTTTATGGTGTGCCAAATTATAAACCCACGCCCCTGCTTTATTACCAAATGCGTATCCTGTAAACGACAGGTCGGGTACGAGGATCAATGCCGGAAACCACCACCACGCATACGGCAGAAGGCTAAAGAGGTAAATACCTAACAGTAACATGGCGGCTTCTTCAAGTTTTATAAGTGTATTCATGTTTATTCATTAAAAATATATTACAATAGACGCTAAGTTGCAACACACCCCCAGCCCCTCTCAAGAGGGGAGCCAGCTACACTAAACCTTGACACTCTGAATTAAATAATTTAAATCTGAAATAATATAGGTTTAGACGGTGAAGCATCATTATCAAAACTGGCAATTTGTAAATTAAGCAGATACCTTCCGTCGGGCACTGCGTCGGGCACAAAAACCATTTCGGTAATGGTAGCATTATGGCGTGCATCGGCATTCAGGTTGTTTACATCTTTTACATTCCAGAATGCTTTGTGGGCCACTAATTTACCTTCATCTTTCTCCTTATCTACACTTGGCAGGTCTATCAATAAATGTTCTATTCCGCATTCGCGGATGTAAGCAGCCGCAGCCTCTTCTAAATAAGCCGGATTGCTGTTGCTGTAATTTTTAGATTGTTTAACCGTATCGTTAGGCAGCGTGCGCAGTACAATTGCTTCGGGAGTTTTACCGTTGAGCGCTGTTTCTATCTGCCCTTTAGTAATTACCAGGTCATCGCCCTGAACTTCGGGCGCAATAGAAACAACCTCTGCCACAAAGAAAAACTTCTTTAAAGCAACGTTAATACTATAAAAGTCTTTAGTAATATGCCCCAGGCATTCGGTATGTGTACCGTGTGCATGCGGGTTAAAAAATATGTTATTAAAATTGGTAGAAGATCCTTCACTAACCCTTCCTATCCAGTCTCCCATAGTTACAGGCTCTATAGTTGGCTGGTCTAAATACCATGCAATTGGGTTAAGTCCATCAGCGGTTAACGGCAGGGATATATCTATAGGTTTGGAAAGATCGACAGTAAATGATTGGGAATTGTGTTGTATTGTAGCTTTCATGTTTTAATCAAAAAAACGATTGGTGTTCCATTCCGACCTAAGCGTAGCGCAGTGGAGGAATCTCAAAATAACCCGAGATTTCTCCTTCGTCGAAATGGAAATGAGAATGATTTATTGTTTATTATTATTCCAAATCTACAAAAAACAAGTCGCTTGCAAGTCCATCCGCAAGGAATTTTCCTTCGCGCGTCGTAGTAAGGATGTTATCCTGCAATGCCAGTAGTCCCTGCTCTATATATTTATGCGCTTCTGCGAGAAGGTAATTTTTAAATTCGGCACCAAACTCAGTGGCTACCCTGCTCACGCTAACACCCCAAATGGTACGCAGTCCCGTCATAACATATTCGTTATAGCGGTCGGCTACGGTAAGTTCTTCTTTCCCGGCAGGTAATTTACCATCCTGAATATCTTTTAGATATAGTGCATTGTTAGCAATATTCCAGCTCCGGAAAGTTCCGTCATAACTGTGTGCCGACGGGCCTATCCCAATGTATTTTTTGCCCAGCCAGTACGCCGTATTATTTTTAGAAAAATAATTTTGCTTACCAAAGTTAGACAGCTCATAATGCACAAAACCGTTAGCCTCTAAAACATCTACCAGGAGTAAAAATTGTTCCTGTGCAGCTTCATCGCTGGGTTGCGCCACGGTACCATTCTTTACAAATTTATACAAGGCAGTTTTAGGCTCTACCGTAAGGGCGTAGCTGGAAATATGGGGCACGCCAAACGACAGCGCCTTATTAACATTATGCAGCCAGCGGTCGTTACCCATGCCGGGAGTGCCATAAATAAGGTCGATAGATATGTTATCGAAATACCTAACAGCTTCGGTAAGGCAGGCTTCGGCTTCAAGGGCATTATGCGCACGGTTCATCAGTTTAAGGTCTTCCTCAAAAAAAGATTGTATGCCAATGCTAAGGCGGTTAATGGGACTTTTAGACAGTTGGATTATTCTGTCTTTAGAAAGGTCATCCGGATTAGCTTCGAGGGTAATTTCAGGATTTTCGGTTACCGAATAATTTTGGTAAACAGCATCGATTAAAAATTGTATCTCTGTATTACTAAGCACCGATGGAGTACCGCCGCCAAAGTAAATGGTCTCTACAACTTCGTTAGCAAATTCAACTTTGCGCATTGAAATCTCTGTCGCAATAGCAGCCACCATATCCTCCTTTTTTTTCATGGAGGTAGAAAAATGAAAGTCGCAATAGGTGCACGCCTGTTTACAAAAAGGAATGTGGATGTAAATACCTGCCATGCGGCAAAGTTACGACCTTTTTATCCTATTTTAAAAAGTCTTCGCGTATAGGGCTAAAGGCATCTATAAGCATACCGGCTTCAAGGCATACCACGCCATGCAGCAGGTTAGGCATTGCAAAAAAGGTATCGCCGGCTTGTAGTGTTTTAGTAACGCCATCTACCTTAACTTCAAACTTTCCTGAAGCCACAAAGCTTGCCTGCGAATGATAATGCTGGTGCACAGCGCCAATGCTTCCTGTCTCAAAAGCTACTTTAACCAACATAAGTGTGGTATTATATGCGGTTATCTGGCGTTTTACGCCTTCACCTACCGTTTCCCATTCGTTATCACTTTCTATAAAAAATGCACCCGACTGTATGTTCATAATAAATAGTTTTTAAAAACAAATCTACAATTTACACAACAAAAAATGCCTGCAAATAGCAGGCATTTAATAGTAATATATGAAATTTAATAATTAGTGTAAACCGATTTAAATGTACCATCAGTAACTGTTACCGTAGTACCATTTGTAGGATGCCTTGCCGTTAAGCTAAAAGTTCCCTCTATAATAGTATACAGAATATTTGTTGTCTTAGCAGTAATTTTAATTGTTCCTGTCGTACTTGTATATTCTACATCTTCATGAGTAGTTGTATTGTATTCTGAAAGTATAACTTTATTAGACGATACGGCCGGGCCAAAACTGTGTGTACCTACAGTACTGTTATCATGGTTAGTTATAATACCAATAGTGTACTTACTATCGTTAGATTCGTTTAGTGTAATATCTGATCCCGGGAAAAACCCACCAGACTGGGTAATATCCGTAGTATACCAATTTTCATTATTAATTTTTGCAAATACGCCAAGGCCTGCAACTTCCGGAACTACATCCCTGTAAGTTACCTGAAAGCTACCCTCAACTGTAGAATAGTCGCTGGTTAGATCATATTCTTCGTCATATACTTTACCCGAAAATGTAACCTTAACCTTTTTAGCAGTTGCATCTATTGCAACCAGTTCAAAATTAATATAATTCGATTTAAAATAATGATATTCACTACGTGTAGGCACATCAAAGTTGCTTATAGAGTAAGCAGTAATATCTTTAAGGTTACCAAATTCATTAAACTCAACGGCAATGGCGGTTCCGTCAGCGGCATATCCTGCTACAGCAATTGTACTCCCGCTACGTTGGGCAATCGTGTTGTTTATAGCTACAGTACGGCCATCTATTTTATAAGTAAAATTATCGGCACCGGTTATGGGTGTTGTGCCATCGTTAACAGCGTCGGCATCTTCAGAAGAACAAGATGCCATAAGAGCAGCAAATAAAAAAATAAATACTTTTTTAAGGTGTTTCATAAATAAAGGTTGTTGGTTATGTTAATTAACACCAAATATATCTTTATTTTTTTACCCTTTCTTCGTTTTGTTTAACAAATGCATCCCAGCCACTGTAACTTTTTCCTTCTACAGTCGGCTTTCCTGTATTAAAAAAATGGCACACGGCAGCGGCAAGTCCATCGGTACTGTCAAGGTTTTTAGGTAACTCTTTAAGCCCCAGTAATTGTTGCAGCATTTTTGCCACCTGCTCTTTGCTGGCAGCCCCGTTACCGGTAATGGCCATCTTTATTTTTTTGGGTTCATATTCGGTAATGGGTATCTGGCGTGAAAGCCCGGCGGCCATAGCCACACCCTGTGCACGGCCCAGTTTTAGCATTGACTGCACATTTTTACCGAAAAATGGCGCCTCTATAGCAATTTCATCTGGGTGATGGGTTTCTATAAGCTCTATGGTACGCTCAAAAATAATGCGCAGCTTTACATAATGATCGTCATATTTGCTTAACTGAAGTTCGTTAAGCTGCAGGAACTCCATCTTTTTATTCACCACTTTTATAAGGCCAAAACCCATAATGGTGGTGCCGGGATCGATGCCTAATATAATACGTTCGTTTGCCAATTTTATTTACTTTTGCAAGGATGTTTACCCTATCACGCAAAGCTAAACAATTCCTCGTTCTTACGGCCAAAATTTTAATTGTGGGCGGGGCATTTTATTTTATATACGACCGTATAGCACAAAACGACAACCTGGACTGGAGCCGCCTGGAAGAGGCCATAACCCGCAAAAATTCGGGGTGGTTGGTTGCCGTTATACTGCTGCTAAGTTTTTTAAACCGTTTTATAGAAATACTAAAGTGGCAAAACCTCATCTCATCTTTCAAAAAAATATCGGTAGCCCAATCTACAGACCAGGTACTGGCATCGTTAACCGCGGGTATGTTTACACCAAATGGTGTAGGAGAATATGCCGCCAAAGCACTCTATTATAAAAAAGCACAGGCTAAAAACATTGTTTTTTTAAACCTTATATGTAATGGCGCACAACTTATTATAGCAGTACTGGCCGGGCTTGCAGGCTTACTGTTTTTTAACCTGCGCTATGGGGTTATTCCTAACGGCCTTTTTGTATTGCTCCTTTTTGGCATTGGCGCTATTACTATTGCTGTTTTCCTTTCCAGAAAAATAGACATAAAAGGATATTCACTGCACAAATTCTTTAAAATCATAAATGAAATATCCAGGCCTGTAAACCGTAAAAACCTGCTGCTTGCCTTAGCACGGTACCTAAGTATTATCCATCAGCATTATTTTATATTCCTGCTGTTTGGCGTGCACCTGCCCTACCCTGTTATGCTAAGCGCCATTACAGGAGTTTATTTTTTAGGGTCATCATTACCTACATTTCAGTTTTTAGATTTTGCGGTACGTGGCAGTGTGGCTGTATTCTTTTTTGGGCTGGCGGGGGTAAATGAATGGATCGTAGTATTTGCTGCTACGCTACAATGGCTGCTAAATATTGTTATACCCGTGGCATTAGGCAGCTATTATGTTTTCAGGTTCAGGACAGAGAGAAATGACGAAACACAGGATGTTACTTTACATCGAGAATAACAGGTAATATAAACTCTGTAGTAACGGGAATACCTTCTTTTTGTGCCGGTTCTATTTTAGGAAAATCTACCAGGCGGGCTTTTATGATACTGTCTATTTTTACCGAATCGTACTTAACACTATCCCGCGGAATTTGAGGTTCAAATTTCAGGGTAGCATCCGGGTATACCGTAACCTTAACCTGTATGGTATCAATTTCGGGGTACAGCATTGCAATGGTATCGGTATCCAGCTTTTCCTGCACAAGGCGCGTCATGGTGCTAAAAAAGCATTCCTTTTTAAGGTCCTTATCAGTTATGGCATCGCACTCTGCGAGTGACGGATAGCTGCTTACCTTTTTCCAGTCAATTTCTTTTAGCCGCTGCTGCAAAAACTCATCTTCATCAGGCACCTGCTTATCAAAGTACTGGCAGGAAGCTAATAGCAAAGGTAAAAGTAATAATGTAATTTTTTTCATCAACTGGGAATGCGTTATCAACTCCCAAAAATAAGGAAAATATATTTAGTGGGCTAAATCAAAAAAAGACCCTCTTTACAGAAGGCCTTTAAACTTAATTATATCAGGAAACTTATGGCATATTTACTAAAAGCCCTATTGTTTAATAAACTTTCCGGTTTTATTATCCATTTTTAAAATGTACATACCTGCCGGTAATGCGCTTACATTAATTGTATTATTATTCAGTTTACTGTAAAACACCTGCCTGCCTGTAAGGTCATACACCTCTACAACTGTATTATTTAAGGCATGAGAAGCAGTAATATTTAACAGCTCTTTTACCGGATTAGGATAAATTGCCCATGCTTTTTCTACAGGATTTGCCTCTACACCAAGTGTCGAAAATCGAAATACAGCACTAACCGGCAAATGGTTTGATGTAGTGTTGTAATAATTAAAAATATTTTGTGGCACTGTTACTTCCTGCGCAGTGCTGTTAACTACATAATTATCGGCCAGTTCATCAGATATTATAATATTCTCTATAATGGGATGGATTCCAAAACGCGTATCTACATCTGTAAGAGTGCTTGTAATACCGGTATAATTATCATCATCATCCATAAAATTTTGAAACGGCGATGTAGTACACTGGCAGCTGTTGCTTGATGTGCCAATAAGATAATCGTTAAAATCGCCTATAACAATTACATTCTTCGTATTGTATGTTGCACCGTCAAGAATTGTTTTTAATGACTCGGCACCGCCTAACCTTCGCGTGTAACTTTCTGCAACGCCGTCTTCTGCTTTGGCATGGATGTTTATAAGCGAAACAGGTATTAGTGCGTTGCCAGCGATAAGATTTATAGTGTAAACTGCAGGATAACGCCCACCCGACCAGTTGTAGCGGTACGTGTTGCCCTGAGCCGCATTACCGGTGCTCATCTCAGACGAATTTACAAGCTGCACCTTAGATTTTTTATAAATAATCCCCTGCCTCTGGTTACAGTCGCCGGTGTTTACAGGCACAATTGCCCCACCCCACTGCTCGCTCCCTAAAAGCGCCACAATACTTTCTATAGATGGGCTTAAAACCGTATTAGAAACTTCCTGAAGGCAGTAAACATCAGAATTCATTGATAGCATTGCTGCTACCACATTATCTATTTGCTGACTTTCATCTTCAGGGCCAAACTGTGTACAGCCCAGCCATTCGGTATTCCAGTTCGTGATTTTAAAATCGCTTTCGGTACCGGGGTTGGTATTCTGTGTCTCGCCAGTAACTCTTACATTTTTTATTTCCCAGGTGGCACTTACTGTCGCACCGCTTATGTAACGAAAAGCAATGCGCGAAGATACAGATCGTGCTGCATCCGGAATACTTAGCTGCCCCGAAGAAACATATTGCCATGCTGTAGTTATATCCTGATTTAAGCCTTCAAGTTCTACCCACTCTGTAGTAGTCGGGACACCCGTATAATATGCTGTGGCATACACTTTGTACCAGCCCTGCTCTACCCCTACATTCATTACTGGTGCACTGCCACGGGTGTGGCTAAAGGTTAGCAGCACATTATCTGCCTGAGACAAATCCATGACCGGGCCTATAAGCCAGTCTTCATTCTCGTAGCTTTGCCCTGCAGCATACCCGCTGCATACAGCACCATAAGTAGCGCTAAAATTCCAGCCTTGTGTACCCGTTACACTAACCGGGGTAAATGTATTAAAGCTTTGTTGTGTTAGTAATGTTTGGTCAAGTATTGTGGTTTGTGCCTGTAACATGCTTAGGCGAAACCCCATTACTATAAGCAGGATAATAATTTTATTTAATTTGTGCATTTTGATGTAATTTGTTGCAACTGTAGTTATTTCGCTAACATACAAATAAAACAGTTTATTTTGAAATGAAATTTAAGACTACGTTAACAATTTAGATTTTTAAAAAACAGGGAAATGCTGTAGGCTTTTTTAACCCGGGAATTTAAAGTTATACTGGCTATAAAGCATTACACATATAATATTCCTATTATTTTTCTAACTTTCGGCAGGCTTAAGATTGTAACACATTAGTTCTTAAAATTACACATGAAAAAACTCACATTAATAGTAATATACTCTTTTATAGCCATGTGCTTTTTAAACTGCGAGCTTCGTAGCCAGGAAATTGGAGTTCCGTTTAGAGTAGGTAAAAAATTTGGCGTGTCAGACTTTAACGGTAAAATGCTTATTCCTGCTAAATATGATAAAATTGTACCAAATACCTATAATGGCTACAATTATATGTGTGCCTTTATTTTAAATGAAAACCCAATTTTATCATCGCTCATTTATAATAATAAAGTTATAATAGATAATCAAACTTATAATGATTATTACCTAAAAGGCGGTCTCGTACAGGCTACACAATACACTGTACTTAAAAATTATAATTATGCTGTAAAAGGAGATCATACCCAGCTTGTACACCTGTATGACTTAAATGGAAAAAAAGTTTTAAAAGGCGATTTTAAAGCAATTGATATATGTGATGATATTGATGAACCACGTAAAATAAATGTATCCCTTATATATGCTTATGATTTAAATGATAAGCTGTCATTGTATTTATATGACAAAAGCTTAAATAGTATTTTAAAAACTTTTATAGATGCCGGTAAGCCTGTAAGCATAAACTTTAATTATCATCAAAATTATAAAGACAGAACGATTACACATGTCTATGCAGATAAAAATGGTGTAGGCAAAAAAATAATCTTAAAGTTGAGTGATAACACTATCGTTGCAGAACCAGAAACGATAGTTGATATTCCTGCAGAAAAAAAGAAGGAAGATGAAAGGGAGGATTACGGTAGCTTATCTATTAATATGCCAAATAACAGCAAGCCACTACCGCCTTTAAACTCTAAAGACGAAAAAAAGATAACAACAGTTAGAAAAATAGATATTAAAAGAGATTTATATTACCATCCCGAAAAACAGAAGAAATAGGAATATCCAACTTTAGGTTACAAAGTGGCCAGGTTGTAATAAGCAAAAATAACAAACAGGGTTTGTACGATACTGAAAACAAAAAGTTTATAGTACCCGCAATATATGATGAAATTATATTTGCAAACTTTGATGGTTTTAATGGAGGTTATGTTTTAAGGAATGGCAATAAGTATGGCGTTTTTATTTACGACAATCCTAATAATACAACAATAGCACCCGTATTTGATAAAACTTTACTATTAGTAAACTATAACTATTTTGGTAAAAAAATGCCTCTATTTAAATTGTATGACAATAATGGCCAACTATTTTGCTATGCCAACCAAACCGGAAAACAATACTTTAAGCCATAAACAGCAGTAAGCAAGCGCCTAATAAAAATGCGAAGCAAGTTATAAATATATTTTACAAGAAATAATTTATGAATTCCAGAAAAGCAAGGATTGTACCCGGCAATAATACACAAAGCTAAATCACTTAAAATTCTTTAAAAAATCTTCTTTATAGGTGGGAGATATTTCTACTTCAGCACCATCTTCAAGGGTAATATAGCCGCCTTTATTGTAAAGTTTTACATAGTTTAAGTTTACAATATGCGATTTATGCACCCTTAAAAAAGGAAGCGGCAACATCTCAGAAAAATGTTTAAGAAAGCGGCATGCCATTTTTTTACTTCCGTTGTTAAGGTATAGATCAGTAAAATTGCCATTTCCTTTCAGCCTTATTATCTCTTCCATTTTCACGATCTCAAAGCCCTCCATAGTAGGCAGTATAACCTGCTGCTTTTCGGGTTTTGGTTCCCTGTAGTTTTCTACAATAACCTTATTGCGGTTAAATAATTCTTTGTTCATTACTTCCTGGTGTACCTTGTTTACAGCCACAATAAGCTCTTCTATACTAATGGGCTTAAGCAGGTAATAAGCAGCACTGCGATTAAGTGCCTTTAACGAATATTCAGAAAAAGCGGTAACAAAAATAGTTTCAAATGCAAGGTCGCCACAGGCTTCCAGCACATCAAAGGCATTGCCAAATGGCATTTCCACATCAAGAAAAACGAGCTGTGGCTCAAGCTCATGCAGTAAGGGTATTGCTTCCCTGCTGTTTTGTGCTTCGCCCACTATCTCTACCTGCGGGCAGTATTTTGTAAGGTAACTGCGCAACACTTCCCTGGCTGCAGTTTCGTCTTCTACAATTACACTTCTTATTTTAGAATAACTCATTATGGTTTGTGTATTATTGGGAATGTAATCTCTACAATAGTACCCGTTTGGGGGCTTTCTTTTTCGGTTACTGTAAAGTCTATTTTTGTTTTATACAATTCGTTTAAAAGCGTCATACGCTCTTTAGTGTTTGTAAGGCCGCGCGACTGGTGCGCCTTTTGGTTATGTGTTTTTAGCTCACTGCTCCTTGTAGGCCCTATACCATTATCATCTATAGTTATGTTAATTATTTTACCTAAAAGTGTAACCTCCATTTTTAACAGCCCTTTGTCTTCCTTGTAACGAAGCCCGTGCCAAATAGCGTTTTCTAAATGTGGCTGAACGATCATGTTAGGCACCCATATTGTCTCAGGGTCGAGCCTTTCGTCTACATTAATTGCAAAATTAAACTTGTCTTTAAAACGAAGGTGCTCCAGCTCAAGATATTTTGTAAGGTTCTCTATCTCGTTGCCCAGTGTTACAAAATCTTTGTTAGAATTTTCCATGGTATTGCGCATAAGGTTAGAGTATGAGGTAAGGTATTTATTTGCCTCAAGCTCATTATTTTGCGCTATAAACTGGTTAACACTATTAAGACTGTTAAACAAAAAATGCGGGTTCATTTCGCGTCTTAAAGATTGCAGGGCTATTTCTTTATTTTTAGTCTTAATAGAGTATAACGCCTTGATAATAAAACCTAAAAGCAATAATAGCAACACCATAGAGCCCAGCAAAAAATAATTAAACGTGCTCTTACGTGTAATTAATTCTTCTTTAAACTGTTTTTCATTTTCCAGCCGGCGTATTCTTTCTTCGGTAACTTTAAACGTTTTAGCATCGGTTAAAGAGTTATCAGATAGTATTATGCGGTCCAGGTTTTTTACAAATTCTTCATAAGTTGCCATACCCGCCTGGTCATCCTGTATCGACTTATAATAATCTACCAGCAGCATCATACTCTCCCTTGCCTCAAAAGTTTTTCCGTTAACAGATGCTATTTTATACGATTCTTTTAGAGAGTTTACAGCATTTTCGGGATCATCCATTTGTAAATAAACGGTAGCAAGGTACTGTAACTGTACAATCTCTGTATTGTAATCTTTATTTTTTTTTGCCTCGGCCACTAATTCCTGCACTGTTGCAACCGCCTGGTCATATTGTTTACCAATAACATACAGGTTTGCAATTTCGCTATATATTTTAATAAGTTTTGAAGGAATGTTTTTAGCATAAGGCAATGCTTCCTTATACTTTTCTAATGCAGCAACAGTATCTGTATTAGTTAGGTTTAATTCGGCAAGTTGTATATACGTATCAGCTATTTCTCCTTTTTTATTATCTTTTTTAAGCAAAGTAATATTGGCATTAAGGTACTTTTCTTCAACGGCGGCGTTACCCTTATTTTTTAACCTATTGTAATCGTTTAAATTTATGGTTTTAAATGTTTTATTGGTAGATGTTTCTTCTGCAACTTTATAATTCCTGCCTGCTGCGTCTAATTTATTTTTGTACTCCTGTACCCTGGCAATATTTCGTATAACCCTGGCCCTGGCAGTAATATTATTTGCGGCAGTGTATATTTCGAGCGCTTTAAATAAATATTTTTCTGCATTTGCAAGGTCATCCTTATCAACAAATTCCTGCGCTAAAAGTTCGTAATTACGTACAATTTTAGAGTTATCATTCTCAATTAACGACTTTTCCAAATTGTTAGCTGCCTTTTTTAATTCGGCAGGAGTTTCTTTCTTTTTAGGTACGGCATACTGAGCCTGTACTGGTGCCGCAACCAGTAACATAGTAAGCAATAAGGATATTATAATTGTATAAAGGCGCATCTATTTGTATTAATACTGTAAAGTAAATCAAATTTATATGCTTTTCCTATTGCCTTTACCAAGTGAAAAGCCAGTTTCACCACGTTTGTAAAAAAGGAAGTGTGTAACTATGTACATTTGTACAAGATAAAACATCGAAATAATAATTATTAAAAATATAACCATGAAAAAATTAATCGTACTAAGCGCTCTTGTATTAACTGCAACTTTTTCTTTAACAAGCTGTGGTGACAAAAAAACTGAAACTGAAACAACTGAAACAACTGCAGTTGATACTACTGCAACTCCGGAAGTTGAAGCTCCTGCTGAAGTAGATTCAGTTAAAACTACTACAACTACTACAGTTGAAACTGATACAGTAAAAAAATAATTAAAACATAATTTTAAAAATATAATATCATGAAAAAATTAATCGTATTAACTGCTCTTGTATTAACTGCAACTTTTTCTTTAACAAGCTGTGGTAAAAAAGAAGAAACTACTGTAGAAACTACTGAAACTACAGCAGTTGACACTTCAGCTACTCCAGAAGTTGAAGCTCCTGCAACTACAGACTCTGTTAAAACTACAACTACTACTACAGTTGAGACTGATACAGTAAAAAAATAATTTGATCAGGAATTAATTCCTAAATCAGAAAACTCCTTAAGCAATTAAGGAGTTTTTTTGTTTTAAAAATGTTTCACCCACAATTTTTACAGAAAAATTAGTTTCGTTAACCAGTAAAGTTGAAATTTTAGCCCCTTATTTTATAATACACCCAAATATAATTTTTTATGTAAACAGCTGTATGCCCGACCCTTTACTATAAGAGAATAAAATGCCGGATTTTTTTAATATGTTTTAATAAAAAAACCTTGAAAAATTAAAAACAAACACTATATTTGCACTCGCAATAAGGCACTGGTTTGGTAGTTCAGTTGGTTAGAATACGTGCCTGTCACGCACGGGGTCGCGGGTTCGAGTCCCGTCCAGACCGCCAGTAAGGTAAAAAGCTCTTCAGTAAAATGAAGAGCTTTTTTGTTTTATAATATGTCCGTTATTCTAAAATAAAGCTTTACTATAAAACAACATCAGTAAATACCTAATTCATCGTGACTTTTTTGATTAAAGTATATAAGTCAAAATGAGTTCACGATATAGTTGGGTATATTTAATATTTTTCAGCGTTTTGTTTTCAATTTCTAAATAGAAACCAGAATCATTTTGAAGGTAATCCTGTAAAATGATTTCTGCTTCAAAATTACTATTTCCATCAATAGTTACCGATATATCAAAACATTTAATCCATCAAACCATTCCTGCCCCACATTATAAGTTTTGTAATCAAAATTAGAAGTGTTATAAAAAGTTAGTAATTCATTTTTAATTTTGCCTAACCACTCAATATATTCAATTAAAGATTGAAGTAATATTTCATCCGGTTCATTTTCTGAATAAAAATTGCAACCAGGAAATCCTGACTGAGCTTTCAAATTTTTATTAAGTATAACAATATGCTTTATTTCATCTGAAATTTGCATATAGTAAGTATCGTCTATATCTTTTAAACATATAAAATCTTCAAGTTTTAATAGTGTAGGCTCATTAATTAATTTCGATTCACGTAAGTCTCTGTATATCTTAGTGTTCCATACATCACGTTCATTAATTTTATTTTGAAGAGCTTTAAATTTTTCAATTTCAATATCCTTAGCCGTCAATAACGCATTGTCAATTATTTTTAAAGCAAATATATTTTCGCCTAACATATTATAGATTTTCGCAAGAATATAATTTTCTTCAAAATTTCTTTTTTCAATATCTCTTAATATATAAACTATGTCGCAAAGGTTTTCTATACTCTTTTCAGAACCATTTGAACTGATAAACTCAGCTTCATATTCAATAAATTTATACCTAAGATTTTCCATTCCTTTTAATTGCTGATAATTAGTTTACTTTTTTTTATATGACGATTCCTGATGCCTTGCCTATACATTCTATGTGCGCAATGCATTTTTTTGATTCTGCTTAAAGTACTCGGGGTAAATGCCAAGATAAGAAGCTATCATAACATAGCGGAAACGCGTAAGGATTCCCGGATAGGATTTTGAAAAAGCATTATATTTTTTCTCGGTACTAAGGCTAATGTAACAATAAATGCGTTAATTGAAGAAGCTTACCAAGTTGAGCCGCGAGACACTATTTCTGTTAATGCAGCAGGTGGCGTGGACTCCTTAGTGAGCAAATGGAAAACTTTAGGGGCGGCCCTAATTGGCACAGTAGACCCTAATTAAATTCAGGCACTTTTTGACTGTAAGTGCAATAGTTAAATATAATAAATATGCCTGCTGTAAATTTAGTAATTTACGATGTAAAGAATTTTTTCTCTTCAGTCTTACAAGTTATACGCATAAATTATAAATTCCACAGATTTTGATATTGACCCTTTAATTCATGTAAAAATAAACCAGCATTGCATAAAACAAAAAAACTCCTCAGTTTCCTGAAGAGTTCTAATAATTTGTGGGCGATGAGGGATTCGAACTTAAACAGTCAAACCCGCTTCAGTGCTATCTTATATAAAGTTCGTTCTGATTGTGCCACGAACTTTCTACCAGGGAAGTAAGAAATCATTACTTTGCGCTACCTGCTAATCTAATTTTAAAGAACGATATAACTGTTAGTTATGAGCAAATGTAGCTGTTTTTTATTGAACATTTTACATATGATTCTAAATATGAAGCATTTTAACTACTATCTTTACCTTTGACACTCTTCAAGGTACATTGCAGAAAAAATATTGTTCGAACATTTATTTAATGCAAAACTGAAATTCATACATTAAGCTCTTTTCAAGATTGGTTTCCAATTCATTATTTGCAGTAAGAGCTAGTAATTGCAGATTTAGCTTGTTCGCTATCTATTACACATAATTTTCAAATTATTATCGAAACTCTTATTGCCGCAGATCGAAATGTTTCTATTAAAAACATTTTCCCATATTGAACTTTTGTCGTCCTGCAATCTTAGTTTAGCGACAACCAATCCATTAGAGATACTACTTTTGCCATAGTTTTATTACGTTTTCAATGTTTGCATCGTTCCAAGCTTCTTTCCAAATTTCAAAATATTTAATGTCTGAAGATTTTGGCTCCGGAGTGCAAAGGTTAATCTTTACCAATGATGGTAATGCAATAGCCTCACCTATTATTAATGCTTCGCCGGACTGCAAAGTTGATAGGGAATCCGTTAAATTGCCTAATGTGTCAGGTAAAAGCCTTTTAACATAATTTTGATCTTCTGGATTTGTCAAACGCATTGTTACAAAATTATTACACTGGGAAAAAATGGTATCTGATATCTCGGAAGGTCTTTGACTTACGATAGCCAAAGTAACACCATATTTTCTTCCTTCTTTAGCTATCCTTTCGATGGCGTTTTTAGAAGCTCTAAATTTAACTAAATCAGATTTTGGCACATACTTATGTGCTTCTTCGTAAACTAATAGCAATGGAACCTCACATTCATCCTTTTGACGCGAAAGTTTGGTAGCCTGGTACCCATATTCAAAAAGAATTCTTGAAATTAATGATACTGTAATACTTAGCACTTCAAAAGGAATTCCTCCCAAATCGATTATTGTGACATTTGATTCTGTCTTGTCAATATTGGCACCATTATTTTCAAGTTTGCATGGATACCCAATAAACTGTTTGATTGTATCAAAAAAAGATATTTTTTTTGCTGCTTCGCCAAGTAAAAAGTCAAGCCTCCTGTCATTAAGTTTAATTTCTAGTCTGCTGATGAAATTTATGAATTTAGCATTTTGAGTTCCCGTTGAAGTTCCTTTTTCAAGAGGCTTTAAAATTCCTGTAAATAATTTATGATTTGTTTCTTCATTGAAGATAAAAGGAGAACCTTCTAGATCATTCCACTCAATATCGTTGGATTTATTTTTAACCTCGTTATTTCTGTTTTTAAAATATATTAAGATTTCACTTAAGTCAAAAAATGTAGGCGAATCGTAATTTAGCTTACCCTTTAATTCTGAATAAAGATTACTTTTAATCTTCTTATTCGAAGTTATCGATTCCTGAAAAGCACTTCGCTGATTATGATCATTAGTTTCAGTTTCTATAAAAAGTTCTTCAAGTTCTTCACTATTAAGCAACCAATATGGCAAAATTAAATTATTAATGTCAATATAATTTGCAGAAGGAAAAGCAGTCTTATATTCACCATGAATATCAAAGATTACCACATGCGAGTTATTTAGACCTTTAAAGTCTCCAGCTTTAGCATTGATAGCCTCTTGTAGTATTTTCGCGACTGTATGAGACTTTCCAGATCCAGTGGAGCCAACAATTGCAAAATGTTTGTTGAAAAATTTATTTCCATTGACTGGAACATCTATTTGAATATTTTGAACTAATTTGGAAAAGCAAAACTTATTATTGGGACTAATTTTGCCAGAATAAATATTATTTAATTCGCCTTCATTTAGCAACTCAATTCCGTTATTTGGGGGCAAAGGTATTCCATGTCCACCACGTTCAAAAATATCATTTATGCCATTTTTGGATATAGTGCCTATCAATTTCACTTCAAGTACAAAGGAGGGATCCGACGTTGGAGTATCCTCTTTACCACCATTTGATTCTGTAAAATTTTTATCTTTAATATTGTAATTCTCAATTATTCCAACTACATATTTAGTATTTATATTCTTGTATGGGATTTTGATATAACTTCCAATATTGAATTGATTTTCGAACAATGTGGGGTCAATTACCTCAATTTTAATAAAATTGGAGGATACGCTTATAATTTTAAAATTTTCAGAATTCATTTGTCAGAATTAAAAAGGTTGAGTATTTGTTTTGTACTGATGTTGTTTATTTGTATAGATTGGTTGTCCTTGAGTTTATTGTGAAAATCTTCAGCAAAATAATACGCACGATTGGGATTAATTTCCTTACAGTAGTATTTGTCGAATGAAGATTTGGAAATAATCCTAAACTTAAATGAGATGATTGCAAGACTATCAGAAACTCTACGATTGCTTTGCATTTTACGGTTAATTACGGGTCTTTGAAAAAATAATTCAGGATTAAATTCAAGTGATTCAAAACCATCATTAAAACAAATATTTGATTTCAGAATCTCTTTCTTGATTTCATTTATTTTGTCACTCTGAATTATAAAAGTTGGTGGTTTTATATCGTAAGTGGCTCTTTCGTAAAATTTGGCAGTGAAGCTGACAATTAATTGAGCGATAGTAAATTCATCATTAATAGTAACTGCGCCTATGAAAATAAAATTTTCTTGATTTTTTAACGGTTTTGTAAAGTGACTTTTTAAATATTTTATATATTCAATTTCTCCTTTGTATTCTAAAAAGGACGAAGTAAAAACTAGTTTTCGACCGCTTTTTACATAATTAACTAACTCCCTCCTTGAGCAATTCCTATCTTTAACGTTTGTGTTATTTATAACAATCTTTCTAAAGTAGTCGGCAATATTGGAATAGTAAAATACGGCCTCATCATCTGAATTACAAAATGAAAAATTTCTGATTCTTGAGATTGTTTTTTCAAATTGGTCTTGAAACTTCGGTGCAAACACCAGAAAGAAGTTGTCCAAAAAAGCCACTTTATTAGTTAAAGTATAAGAATTGATTTTTACAGCTTGCGTCACTAATTTCTTTGAAGAATTGCTCTTAATTGTAATTTGAAAAATTTCGTTTAACTCTGTTATCGTCAGTTTGGAAGTAAGCTCAGGTCTATCTTGGAAATGACAAAATAGATAGTAATTCGAAGATGGATTTTTCTTAAACTCTTCTAATAACTGAATAATAGGTTCTCTGATTTTACTCGGATTATATTTCTGCGTTTCCCTATACTTTATTTGCATAACATAATCGGCCGTATTAATATCCTGAATTTGTTCCAAATTTATTCTATCATCTTCATCAACTGCTTCTAATACTTCTAGTATGGTTTTGTCAATCTGAAATTCAAATCCTTTAATTGCATAATAACCTCCGTCCATTTGTGTTAAATTTTATTAAGACTTGAAATCCTATTTTTATTATTCCAATAAATTTAACAAAAATTATTATGAATATTACATTTAACTGCAATTAAGTTTAAACCATATAATTTTTAGAGATAAGAAACTTAAGTATTTTAAATTTTATACTATACTACTTAAAATACCTTCCACAATTGGAAATTTTAAAATACGTTTCTGTTTTTTTTAGTTCATAATTCATAAACATATGCCATGGATGAATTCTTGGCATAGTCGAAGGATAAGAATTAAAGTATAATTTTAGAGATAAATTAAAGCCCTTACTATAATCTACAGCCACACTTAGAAATTATAATTTTTCACTTAAGGAATGCGATTTTAGCCTTTACAACCTCATCTTCTATTACTGAAACGCATGCTTTCAGGTTTTTCTTTATAAAGTTACCCCAAAACCGGATTACTATCCATCCCGATTGTATTAAAAACTCATTAACTTCTTTATCGCGTTGAATGTTTCTTTCAATCTTTGGAATCCAATAATCTTGATTAGATTTGATCCGAAATTTTCTTTCTTCCCAGTTGTAGCCGTGAAAAAACTCACCATCAACAAATATTGCTATTTTATATCTTTTAAAAGTTATGTCAGGCCTTCCAAATACACTTTTATTATTCTTTCGGTAGCGTAACCCTTTATGCCACAACGCTTTGGCAAGCATCAATTCTTCTGTGGTGTCTTTGCTTTTAATTGCACGCATTATATTGCTGCGCTCCTCCTTAGTAAATTTGTCCATCGACCTTTATGCTACGCTGAAAACCTGAATCTTTTGTTGAATACTTCTTCTCTGTGAAATGCTAAGTACTCAATTCTTTTTTCGTTAAGAAATACATCGCCTAACGAATATCCTGAAATTGCCGTGGCAACATCCAATGACAATCTCTCGGAAATTATTAAACTTCCATCATCATTAAATGATATATAGCCCAAATCAAATAATGAATCGAAATTTTTACTAAGCAATATTCCATTATTTGCATCATATGCCTCGTAATCGTTTGATCGATAAAAAGGTTTGATATGGCTGGCAATCAAGACCGGATAAGATAGATTTTCTACCATGCACATAGTGCCATTTAATACTCGAATGCTTTCCTCTTGAAGTTGATTTTTATAGAGCCTATGCAAATATTGATCTCTAACTCGTCTTTCTTCAATCTCATGCCCAAAAATTTGATGTGCATCTTCCCTGAAATAAAGCACGTCCTCCACAAAAATCAAGTCATCCAACTTTGCTAACAAGTTGTATAAATATCCCACCTGATTATATTTGCGGGTTATAAATTGGATTTGTGTAGCTTCTTGCACATAGTAAAGCAATTCTTCAGAATTAAGAAACCCCTTTGTCACTTCTTCAATATCTACAAGCATCAATGCAATAATCTCGCTTTTACTCAATCTACCATTTTCAATAAGTGTCTTTATCAAAAAGTTTAATTGTTGTAGGTTAGATTCTCTATTGATTGACCGATTAAAACTTGAATTTGAATAAACTATCTTCGATAAAAGACTTTTACGTTTTCTATTCGTCCTGGCATTTAAGTACTCCAATGAATCGAGGTTGTATGAAATCAAGTATGAATTAATGAATCCCAATTTTACTAATTGATTTATAGCCTTTCTAACAGATATCAGGCCAATTTGCAATTCAACTTGAAGAAGGTTTTGCAGACGATTATACTTTTCATTGGTATAATCTTCGTGCGCATACTCATCAATAAATGAAATGCAAATCCTAAGAGTACTTAAAAAACTGGCTCCATTGTAGTCTGTGAATGCATTCGTCAAACGCCAATAATCTTCGTAATTTTGCTCAGCCATTATTCAAATATTTCTTTTGTAATCGGCTTGAATGCTGAAATGGGAACATCATAATATGATGCGCCCATATTTTTATCTATTGGGTATTCTCTGATATCGTCACGAGTCAAATAGCCTAATATGTCTATGCAATTTGGCTCGACTGTTTCATCATACTTTGCGCCAACATATATATCTTTTGGCTTGTCATTGATATCGTGTATTTTAGGCATTATCTTCTTGAAATAATTTTTTGTTGCAGATTTTATTTCTACCTTTTTACTCCCAATAATAAGATCATAGTCGTCTGCTACGCCTGACGTATCTAATCCCTTAGCATCGTGAGTAACTGTATATTGTTCCGCAAGCCATTTTGCGGTCAACATTTCACAAACAATGCCTCGCCAGGCTTCAACACCTTTATATCTCCATGAACCAGCATCAGTTTTCTCAAATTCTGTAATTTGTTTTTTAGCGAAATCAATATCTTCCTGTTTTACTTGAAGCCTCATACGAATCATTTTTTATTAAGAAAAGATATTCGGTATTAGTCTTCTTTTTTTCCTTTCCGGTAATTTTATATACGTGAGGTTTTTCGATGACTTGAATATTCCTTGAATACTTTCCAATTATTTCTATTAATTGTTCTTTAGTAGGGTAGGATGAGTTGTTATAACTTAACATCCAGTACTTAAAGTTCTGCAATTTAGAGAATAATTTATCAAATAAATCGATGGATGTAGACTTATCTACAAAATTATTTTGGAATGGTTCAATTTTTTTAGAATTTATATACTCATCTATTACACCGTAGAAACCAAAGTAGTTATTCATTGTTCCAGTGTAAGGTGGATCAAGATAAATTAGGTCAGCATGTACAGTAGTTGCGACATCAAAAATATCACCTTTGATTGAAATATTATCTTGACCGTTATCAAATACCGCATTATTGTAAGCAGGAAGATTACTTAAAAAGTGAGCCTTAAAGGAATCGTTGTGATATGCTCGTTTTCTTTTATATTTTAAGTAGCTATAATCTTCATCTCTCAGCTGAATAATTTTCTCCCAATTAATTGTAAATCTGGAGTATGGCATTTTCCTTACCATTGCCCTTCTGATTAATATAAATGCTAAAGCCTTCTTATTGTCTGACGAAAGCTTTTTTATATTTTCTCTATAAAGATCTAATTCTTTGCATTCTTCTGGGAAGAAATAAACATTTGAATAATGTTTATACATAAAACCTTTGGTTGGTGTTCCTTCAAAAATCGTATCTATATCTTCATCGGACAACACTTCGTTATTATTCTCAATTAAAGCTTTTGAAAGCATATGATTAATCTCCAAGATGTCATTAGATATAACTTTTAATCCAAGAGCCTTCGCATGGTAACTAACTGAACCTCCACCTGAGAAAGCATCAAAAATACTGTTTACATCCGTAGGTATGTGGTTGGCAATCCAACTAGAAATTTTTTCTTTATTTCCTATAAAATTGACTTTAGGAAATCGATTCATCATGTTTCTTTATTTTAAGTATGGTATTAGCAATTGCTTGCGCCATTAATGGTGGAACTGAATTCCCAACTTGTTGCTGTTGAGAAATTGTTGAACCTGTAAATACGAAATCATTTGGAAATGATTGAAGCTTTGCTAGCTCCCGCACAGTTAAAGCCCTATTTTGGGAATAGTGGAAAACTTTCCTCATATCACCGGTTATGCAAATTGCAGGTTGGCTGCTATTGTACCTTATATATTTTCGAACATCGCCAGTTAGAGGTCGCAATTTTTCAGGAATTTGATAACGGTCGCCACCATCATTTACAAAGCTCATTTTCGTCAGCATCTGCTCAGAATGCTTCATAGCTACATGGTTTTGAATATCAGATAACTGCCCAGACTCCAATTTGGGAAAATCATCTATGGCATCTTTTACTGTCTTATATTTATTAATGCTTTTTTCTGGGAACTTAATGTAATCGGATAATCTGCTGCCAATAAAAATCACTCTTTTACGAATTTGAGGAACTCCAAAATCAGCAGAATTAAGTATTTGGCATTGCACTTGATATCCTAACTCTTTAAAAACAGAAATAATTTCGTCGCGCGTCTCACCTTTATTGTGAGTGTATAGCCTGGCAACATTTTCCATCACAAAATACTTAGGCTTTACTATGGAAACCACTCTAGCAAACTCTTTAAACAAGTGATTTCTAGGATCATCGACAAATTTTCGTCCAATATTTCCTGCAATGCTAAACCCTTGGCAAGGCGGGCCTCCTATAACAACATCTACATCTTTACCATCTAGAATATATCTGATCTCATCATTTGCTAGATTAAAAATGTCTTTTTCTATCAGAGTGTGGCTTGGGAAGTTCGCTTTATAGGTATTGCAAAAACTTGGCTCAATATCCAGAGAAAATAAATTTTCAAATCCCATTTTTTCGAAACCAAGTGAGAATCCACCTGCGCCACAAAATAAGTCTATGTATGTTAGGTTTTGCTCCATAATTATTGGATTGTAGCTTAGATAAATTGATGAGATAATAAAACGTCAAATATACACAACAAAAACATCTTTCTCAACCTACGGTGGTGTTAAAGAACGAAAGTGTCAAAGTTATACAACTAAGAAATGTTGATATGGTTTCAAATATGATTAAAAATGCAGTCATATTTTGGTTAATCTTTGGCAGCTAATCAATTACCGAAATTAACAATCTTAAAATTATCAAGGTTAGCAAATGTGTTCTATTTTTCCATCTTCATAAATCCAAAAGTGCTCAATTTCTAATTTTTTTAAAAATGGAATAAGGTGTCCAATTGCTGAAATAATGTCATTGTCAAAGGGGTGCGCTATAGCTACTCTACAAGCTGGATTTTTATATTTGTCTTCCAAGATTTTTACAATCGCTCGGCCAAAATGCGTTTTTATTTGTCCTCTGTCAAAATATTTCCTTTTCCTTGTGGGCGAAAGATCTCCAGCCCTTGAACCTTTAACTTCAATCTTTATGTTTTCAAAATTTTTATTCGCTGTAATGTCGCATCCTTTGGTTTGTCCCAAGCAGTAACCATCAATTTTCCAACCACGATTTTCTAAATAGTTCACAAGTAGAAGCACAGCTTTGTCCTCTGTCATTTTTTGATCTCCCATAGTGATAATCCATTCAAATACATTTTAAATATAGTATTTTGTAGTTAGTACATAATGTTTTTCAATTAAAATATTTTACTCAATTTCAAAATAATGTTGAAACAGATAAGTTACTAATTTTTAATGTTCAATATATTGCACTCTGATGTTTTTTTCTTAATTTTGATTGTTATAAATTTTTTCATTATGAACCCGGACAAATCAGGTCAGATAGTAAAATTCCATTTACCAATAAAAGGTGAAAATCCTGAGCAAGTATATGTTATTTTAGAATTGCATAAAGACGTTGAAAGACCTCGTGCAAAAATTCAGGCACTTAACACCGGCTTGGCTTTTCCCCCGATTAATATAGTTCCTCTCGAAGATTTAGAAGTGATTGAAGTTAGTACAGCAGATTTAATCGGACACTTTGTAACAATCAATAAGTCTGATTATTCACAGGTTCGTGGTAAAGTCGTAAGCGTTAGCGAACAGAAAATTAATTTAGATTTATCTCAAGGAACTAAAGGCATAGAAACCAATGTTTATCTAACCATATCGGATAAACAAGGTGTAGAGCACATAGGTACACTATTTGTAAATTAAAGTATGAATAATTCTGAAAATATTGATCAAGAATTCATAAAGGAGAACCGTAGCAAAATAGGCAATACACTGAGGCTAATTCGTGAGGAAAAAGGCTATAGTCAAGATTACTTAGCGGAAATTATGGATATTGATCGTTCCACTATTTCGAAAATAGAAAATGGTAAATTTAATTGCAGCATAGACTATTTATCTAAATTTGCTTGGTCTTTAAAATTTGATTTTTCCTTAATTGTAAATGAACGAGAATAAAATTTCAATAATTTGCTCTTCAATTTTAAACAAGACATTTAATGATAAAGTTCATATGGTTTTGGACCGACGTGATTTAGATAAGTCAGATCCCGCGACGTCTCTTTTTTCGTCTTCTTTTATAGTCCTGCGCGATATACTCATAATTATTTTCTACCCTCATCAGCACATCTAAAAAGTTAGTCATATCAGAGATGCTCATTAAATCTTTATGATCATTTAGCAAATTAAAAAGCGATTCTTTGGAGAGAAATTTTTGCTCTTCATGAGTCAGCTTCTCCCTATTTAAATTGCATTTATCCTGAAGGCCCTTTGCACTGTATTCTTTGCCAATGGCGCTCCCGTTAAAAACAGATTTAGAGGTGTGGTCAACATAGGTAATACCATACACAATATTGCCAGCGTTTTGACGAAGTAGCATATCGATGCCCTGGCTTTTTAGCAGCTTCATTAATTGTGGCAGCATGATGATATTATTTCTTGCAAAGGCTAAATCAATCGCCATTTTGATCTTGCCTTTAGATTGCGTGCGTTGGACTTCATTTATTGCAAATTTTTTTTCGAGGTTTTTAATTGTTGGCTTGTTGTAAAAGCTACTGGCCTTGATGGGAACGCCTATGGGATTCCCTTGGGCATCAAGTGCGTGGAACAGTAGTCCGTTGTGTTTTGCAACCCTGGAATTCTCCGTACCTTTATCTGCAATTATATTGTATAGTTTCAGTACTGCATTAAGTTCCGGCAAACTTGCATAGCGGTAATTGTCCACTACGAAATTCAGGGCATTCTCAATAGCCTTTTTTGTCTCTGTTTTGCCATAGTCTACGCGTCCTTTAGATGGCTCAGGTTTGTATTCTTTTTTCTTTTGACCTTCCGCTTTTACAAGGTTGAAAGTTTGTTCAATTTCTTTACGCACTGGTTCCGACTTGTCCCTGCCTATATTTTGCATAGCGATACGCTTACCATTGGCCTGCACGTTGATGGTGGCGATATGCAAATGGGGATGCCCTGCATCGTGGTGTTGGTAGATCAGGCAGGGCTGTTCTTTAAATCCTATTTTATCCATGTACATCTCTGCAATCTCCAATAGTTTTTCTTTGGGCAGGTTAGTCTCACTAGGGTCAAAGTTCAGGGAGATGTGCACGGTATGGCGTTTTACATTTTCATTCAGCAAAGCTTGTCGTTCCAAGCGCGTTAGTTTCATTTGGTAAGTGAGCCTTTCCGCGTCTAAAGGATAGTTGTGCTGTCCAATAATCTTGGCAGCACCATCCTTTACCTTATTTTCATTATAGTTGAGCATTCCCCGAATGGAATGTCCGGTCTTAATTATCGCAACCATTTCTCAGCCATTTTTTGTATCTGCTCTTTTACTTCATCAATCTTGGAAACAAGTGCTTTCTTTTGATTTTCAACGAGCAAAAACAAACTTTTGGCATCGGTAAATTGCGGTGTGGAATTCACTTTTTTTACTAGTTGATTAAAGTTATTGCCAACGGCATTCAGCTCATAGTTTAGCTGGCTCATTTGGAGTATTAGATCATCGGTTGCGGCATCCCTTGTAATGGTAGTTATTGGCCTATTGAAAAGGCATCGGCGCACGTAATCACTTAGATTTTGGCAGGTGCTTGTTTTAAATCGATTTTCAAGGTTGGTAAATTCCTTGTCTGTCAGGCGCACATAAATGCGCCTTTTTCGGTTGTTGTTCTCAGTCTCCATAATATCATCCTCATTAGTGTCAGCATCCTTAAGACATTGCAGCAGTCCCCCGCCCACGACTTCGGAGTATGGGCGGCAAGATGCCGTTGTCCGACAACGGGACATCTTGCCGTTTGCTCCAAAGAGGCAAACTCCGGCAGACAATTAAATCTTTACCACTAATTTAGAACGTTCCAGAGGATAAAACAATCATGGCTAAATTTTAGCCATGAAAGGAAATAGGAAGGGCAGGCTAAATTGCCTGCCCGTTTTAATTAGCTGTTTTTTCCATTAGTTTAAAAGAAAAATACCACTTTCATTTTTTGCAAAGTCGGTACATAACTCAAATGCCTTTTGTGCTTTGGTTTGTGCTGTGCCACCCATTACAATAGACTGAAGTTTTGCTTCGTCATCTTTAAAATTTCGAACATTTTGATAGTATCCTGTAACAGCATTGTAAGCTCCAAACAATGTGCCTTTTGTAGTTTCCATTTGTTGGGAATCATTTATCATAGCATACGCAAAAGCATCCTCCACAATGTTTTTATAGGCGGTAGATAACTCATCTTCAGCACCTTTTTTTAGTAGGTCATAAGTTTCTTTATTAGGGCAAAGTGCAAGCTGTATAAGTTTTTTAATTTCCTTATCGCTTACCCTTACAGTTGCCCATTCATTAAAGATATTTTCTAACTGGCTGCTTAACGTGTTTGCTAATCCCATAACTTTATGTGCATCATCAAGGCGTTGCTTTGCTCCCGATGTATGCTTGATACGAACAACATTAGTCATGCTTTTTAATGATGCATTGAGGGTGTTTTGACACACGATACGTACAGGTGTAAACGCTGCAGTAATACTACCGCTGCCATCGTGTGAGGTAGTTAAAAATAAATATTTTTCGGTCACATCATCGCCGTTACCGACACGGATATAGCCAGGCAATTTAGCCGTAATAAAAATACGTTCGCCATTGCCCAAGGCTCCGGCTGTCTCGTATAAGATTCCATCTTTACCACCTACAATGGAATCAAAAAAATTGAATGCATCGCGGTTTTGAATAATGTGGTAGTCTTTACCTACCACACCTAATACGGCATTGTTATCACTGCGTACATTTGCAAAGTAATTAGGCACGGATACCTGCTCTGCTGCTGTTTCAAAACCCTTGGCAGTTATAACAATATCATTGCCCTTAGTATATAGTGGCGACTTTACCACTTGGTAATCCAGCCCCGCATATTTTATGGCTTCTGCGCTCGTCGGGTAATTTGTTACTACCTGCCCTAAATTGTGCCAAGCTTTTTCTTTTACGCTGAAAAAAGAATAATGGCCTGTGCTTTCGTTGAAATTAAGATTGTGTCCCATGATTTCTAAGATTTAAAAGTTTAAAAAGTACTTGTTATGAATTCATCACTTTTCTTTTAAAGCTATCTCCCGTCATAAAAAACAAAAGTTTTTCAAAACAAAAAACGAAAAAAAAGAAAGCCAGTTGAAAGCGTGCGGTAAGCAAAGCGGAGAGCTATAAGTCCCGAAGGGTGGGGCTGTGAGGAACGAGCAGAACCATTATGCGCGCGCAGCTGCGGCGCACGCTAACTTAGCTGCCTTTTTAGCCGTTTGGAGTGAAAAACATTAGCGATAAAAGTTTTCTTTATATCATTTCAGAATCAGTGGGAAATTGCTTTAAGCTAAAAGTGCATGCCTGAAAGAAAGCATGCTCTTGGAACAATGAAAAAACAAATCCTGACGGTGTGCCGGAAGGTTTTGATGCAGATTTTATTTCTTACTAGGATGAACTAAGATGATCTCTTCTGCCTTAAGTCCAGTTTTTATAAATAGTTGCGGAGTACTTTCTTCACTTATTCCTTCAAGCATTACAAATGCTTTTGCTTGTTGGAATGCTTTTCCCACAGAGTGTCCAAAGCCAATGGATGAATAAAATTGAGATGAGAATATTCTAGCTGCATCATCTCCAATTGAGGTGCTCATCCCAATTGTTGCCTCAACGAATTCTGCAACAGCTTCAGCTTGATTTTGAGAATAGCAAGTATTAAAAAAGACAAGCCTAATATTATCTGATGATGACATCATGGTTTGTACAATTGCTTCCTTGCTAACTAATTTGGCATTCCCATCTTTTGTCTGAAAAACAATTTCATCATTGTCTGACCCATGGCCACTAAAATGTACTATAGTGGGATCATGCTCATTTAAAGCTTGTAACAAATCAATTGTCTGAAGTGCCCAGTATGATTCTAGTTTTATGGAATCCCGATGTTTTGTTTTTCTAATCATTTCAGCAATTGCCCTAGCTTCCTCATCAAGTCGCAACTGGAGTTGATCAATAGGATTTGAGGCAAGAAAAAGGATGGTGATTTTCTCGGGGATTTTTTTTAGCTGTTGAATTTCGTCAATTATAGTGGTATGAAGCGTACTGTGGTGGGTCAACGTCTCATTTATAAAATTAACATTCCTTTGATGCTCTTTTTGTTTTTTATCTGTATCTGCTTTTTGTTTTTTGTCAATTAAGGCTTGTTCCTTATCAATTTTAATTTGATAATCAAAAATTTCTTTTTGCTTCTTAACCATCTTGGATTCTAAATCGGCAATTTTTTTGTTAGTATCGGCAATTGAATTTTGGTGCCGCGTAATTTCCCTTTGTTTGGAAAGTATGATACTCGCAATTTTTGTTCTATGAATTGCATCGGAAGCAGAATTAATTTTTTTATTAAAATCAGAAAGCTTGATTTGTTCCTTAGCTTTTGAAGAAGATAAAGTAGAAAGTTCTTTCTGTTTGTTGACGAACGTATTTCGATATGAGTCAATAAGTGCCATAATAAAATTAATTGAGTATTATCTGCTAGAGCTAGAGTCTACATTATTGACGTATTCTAGTTTCGCTTTCTAAAATCCATTGTGATTAATAACATAAAACCTTCCAACGTATAACGCCGATAAAATTTTACGAAAGCCATAAAACAGATTACAGATAATATAAATGCGCATCCGTAATAACAAAAGAAATTAGGCTCCTTAAATTTAAGCAAAATTAAAGAGCTGCCAAACATACCAAAGATAAGACACAGGGTTCTTAAAAGACCATAAAGAGATACATAATTCACCATTTTTTGTTGATGTTGTTTTGAGTTGTCGAATACATAATGTGTAATGACCCTATGAATGTCAACAGGATTGACACTATTCATAGTAGAATAGCTCTGATAATCTAATTTCAATATCCTTTTGAGCAGAACTTTAATTTTTCTTTCGATACTCTGCTTAAGAAAACCATCAACTTCCTTGTATAAAAATCTAAATCTAAAAAGTCGAAAAATAACAATAACTAAAAACGGAGGAAATAGGCAAGTAGAAACTATAATTTTAATTATTCTTTCTGCGCTGTAATTGATAGTTGTGCCTAAAATATATTTGGATGGATAACCAAATAACATGTTCGCAAACCATTCAATTGTTATAGATGATAAATAACTTAATATATGACCAGAAATGTATGCGGCAAGTATAAAAAAAAGAGCTCCACCAATATTAACTTCCGGTAAGCAATAAAGCACATTTCTTATTTCGAATGTTTTGCTCTCACTAATATCTAGAAAGTATATCATAAATATAAACACGGATCCGGGAACAAAGTATCCTAGAAAATCATATAATGAAAAAGGATTTTGCTCCAACATATTGCTGTCTTTAATTTAGATTCGAATAAAGCCTAAGGTTTATGTAATTTTAACACGGATATTATTTAATATGTACTGCTTTTAATTGTAAATCTAGTTGTACACTACTTATTATTAATTAGCTTTTCTAAGTAAGCAACTTTATCTTTCTCAGCCTGGACTAAACGCTCATAAAGTTCAACAACTTTATCTAATGGATTAAAGGTGCATTGTAGAGCACTAATAGCTCCATTATTTGAACTGTTATCATAAAAATTAGCAAACGAATTAATTGCAGCTTCCTCGGAGAAGTTTTTTATTGCTTCAGATGTTACCCCCAGAGCCTTTGCAACTTCTTCAAGTTTACTTTCTTCAATAGTTTCACTATTTTCAATATTAGAGACTGCCTGTTGGCTAATGCCAAGAGCAGCGGCTAATGCTTCTTGTTTCATATCACGCAGTTCACGTATTCGGCTAATTTTTCTTCCTATATGGTTTTTAGTTGCTGTGCTCATAACTCAAAGGTATTGAAAATTCTGTAAGAATTTTATAGTTGGTAAAAAACATGCGGTGACTGGTACTATACAACCTCTGATGGTTGGGTACGGCACTAGGTGTCACTTACTTGCTGTGGTATAACAAAAATACACAATTTCATTTATGTACCACTTCAAATTTCTAAATTATGAAACACGATGTTTTAATCCCTGAAGGACACCCACAGGCGCACCTTTTGGAAAAAATTGGCAACCAAATCCTCGACATTGTAAATCCTGACAGTATCTTTTTATCTGTCGATAACAATAGTTGCCCTGAAACTATCTTTACCCTTATCATTGACACGACTTACAGCCGTATTGATGACGATCTTTTACAGCCCTTAGAACGCATCTTTGCCAACCATCCCGATATTGCATTCAGGGTGTTTTCATGTGATTATGCTGACGATGGGTTACGTAAAGGGAATCTGTATTTTCTCAACCATTGCGCATTGGGCAAGATGGCACACCGTAATTCTGACGGCATACACCCAATTTTTCCTGAGACAACATTGGCAATGGATTTACTGGCGAGGACTAAAAAGCATTACAACCGTGCAATGTTAAAGATTGAGGGGAGGTATACCGACTTCCCCAAGTGCTTAATTTATGAGGAGTTCCAAAAAGCAGGCTATACCCTACACCAAATGCTGGAACAGCTTTTTAAAGCTGCCGAACTTTTCCTTATGGGCAAACAATTGTTTTCTAAAGACCTTGCAGAGCATCAGGATTATTTAAGGCAGTTTGCGCCTTCACTTGCAAACCTATTTAATGTCGCGGATTCAGAAGAAGACCGCCTGCTAAAACTACTCTATACCTGTTACGTTGCCTACCGTAAGAGCGACCGGTTTGAACCGCAGAGGAAAGATATTGAAGCATTGCTTTTTAAAACGCAATTAGCCAAGCAGGAGGTAGAAAAGCTTTTTAAAGAATCGATTCAAAATTGTGCCGATAAGGCACAAATAGCGGCTAAGCAGCTTATGGCTGATGATGATATCTTATTTGGCAGGATGGATTTTAAAGAAACAGCTGAAAAGGATGCAGAACCAAATACCTCTAATGCAGTTCATGAAAATACAATAGTGTCTGGTAACAAAATAACCTTGTATATGCCTGTAAGCCATAAACAGGTGATAACAGATGTTATCTGCAAGGCAGTAAAAACTGCGGCAATTTATTGCTTTGCAATGCGTGACATCATCGGTAATTATAATAATGTAGTATTCGAAAGTGAAGAAAAAGGCGGTAAAAGCGTGCATTATTATCTATTGGTATTTTGCTATAAGAGCAGTAAAAGCCCCGGCAACGATATCGCAGACACTATTAAAACAAAGACCAAAGGAGCGTGTACCGCTACCGTACTTGTCCATAAAGCTGTGAGGGAAAATAAATATACGGATCAAAACTGGTTCTATAATTCTGTTATGGTTAAAGGGCTATTGCTTTACACCGATGGTGCCATTAGCTTGGATTCAGTACTTACTGACCGAAATGATATAAATACAAGTAAGGCAGGATGGTATTATGAGGACAGGATGAGGATTGCAAGGACGTTGATCAGTAGCCTTCATGAAGACAGTTTTGAACGAAGCCATGATATTATGCCCATAATGCTGCATCAGGTTGTCGAACAAGCCTGCCTTGGGTTAATCCGTTTTATACTTGGGTACACGCCAAACCACTTTTCATTGAGCCATCTTTTTGAGATTTGCAGCCTGTTTACGACACTGACTTCTGAGTTTTTTCCACAAGCTTCAAAAGTAGAAAGAGAAATGTTCCGGTTGTTAAACACCCCTGTCTGGGAGTTGCGATATACCACCCATGACGATGTAGAAAAATTAGATGTGCAATTGCTCGACAGGCGTTGCCAGGAATTTCTAGCCCATGCAGATTTATTTGTGCGTCAAAGCAAAGGTGAAAAAGATGCTGTCCTTAATTACTATCACTTCTAAAAATCAAACATTATGTACCATACTATCATCATTCCTGATACTATCAACGAAAACAAATTGATTGCCGAAGCGCTTGATAAGACACTATGTTATGTAGCCATAGATTCAGTTTTTTTGAACTCAAATACGAATGAAAATCATATGCAAATATTGACCATCGTTCTAGCGAAAGATAGTTTACAGATACATTTTATCATTGAAGGCATAATCCTAAAGTTTTTTACGGTTATTCCCAATGTTACCTGCAAGCTTTATGACTATACTTCTACCGAGGAAGCACTGAAAGATGGCAACTTGTATCTTTTGATGCTTGTTAAGGGCATTCCACCGATATACATGCAAAAGGATAGTGGGCTACAGCAATATAGTAACCCTGTTATTTTAAAGAAGCTGACCCAGAAAGCTGAAAAACGTTACAATCGGTTTATCAACAATGCACTTGCCTTGTCAGACGGAATTCTATACTATTTGGAAAACAAGGAATTTCAACATGCCGCTGCTTTACTATTTCAGTATTTACATTTATTATTTCGGGTGTGCAGTGAAATTTTTACAGGCAGGCAACATTCGGAAGTCAGCATTATAGAATGGCAAGCCTGCATAAATTCCTACAGGCCGGGGTTCGTTAAACTTTTTGAACCCAACAATAAAAAAGATAGCATCCTTGCCAGTAAGCTTCTTAAATCGTATAAGGATACCTGCTTTAATTCTGAAATCCGCTTCACTTTTCCAGCACTTAATGATTTCTATATAAAAACAGAACAGTTTTATATGGATGTTTTTGATATGGTCAGGTCGCATTTTGTAATTGAATCATAGAACAGCCTATTCATAAGTTTTATTTAAACAATATTAATATCATGGAACACAATATAAACATACCTGTAACGCACCTGGAACGGGAAGCGTTACAAAAATTAGTAAATATACTATTAGAATTCCTGCCACTACATTCTATCTTTAGTTCTGTAGAGCGTACGGATATTGGCCCAAAAACTATAATCACAATACTTCTATCTAAAGAGTGTACAATTGACTCTGAAGATGTAGAGCCTCTTGTTAAGCGGGCATTTAAATCACACCCTCAATTTACATTTGCCCTTTTTGAGCTTTGGTGGGCTAAAGATTTGTGGAAGCAGGGAAGCCCATTTTTTATGCTTTATGCTACTGAAAACGAACTGATCTATAGTTCTGATAGTGAAAACTTGATTTTCAGTATGGAACATAATAATTCTAAAAAATTGATCCGCAATGCTAAAAAACAATATTTGGAAATTAATGCATGGTCTCACAATTCCTTTACCCATATAACATGGTATGAAAGATACGGAGACTATAAGCAGGCGGCATTCCACCTCCATCAGGCATTGAAATATACTTTCCAGATAGCATCGTGGATTCTTAGGGGCGAATACACCTCTTCGGAAAGCTTAGAAGAGCAACAGCTTTATATTGCAGATGTCGCTCCGGCATTTGGCAAAATGTTTGACCCTGAAAATTCAGAAGAGCAGGCGGTCCTTGAGCAGCTTGATAATTCCTGCAACGCGGTGCGCCGCAACGAAACCTTCGTGTTTACCGAGGATGCAGTATTGCTTGGTAATGACAAAGCAAAGCAGTTTAGCAATGATGTTGGTAAGCTATTCAAAACCCGGATAAAAGAATGCAAGAAGAAGATAAAAGCCGCTGGCAAAGCCACAGATTTTAAAACTATTGAAGGCAGTGGCGTTAACTTATGTTGTGATAGCGGTGTTGCTGAATTTATTGAAGAATTGCGGACAACAACATTTTTTAAGCTGTCGCACAAAAGGAAAGGCGGAATTACAAATGGTATAAATCTACAGTTCAGTAGCTATACGGAATTGCTTTTTACGATTCGCGACTTACTTAAAATTTCACTCCACACACTTTATAATGATGACCTTGAAAATTCAGGCCAGATCGCTGATCCCAGTTTCCACCTTCAACGCTTACTGGAAATTACTATACAGCTAATACCTCATAGCGAAGGAGAAATTCTTGACGAATGCCACCAATTGCACCTAAAGCTTAAAGAATAGAATAAGGCCAAACCATAGACGAAAATAAACCAACTTAACTTAGTATATCATGGAAACGGAAAAATTAAAGGATGTTGCAGATTTTGCAGCCAAGGTTGAAACTGCACAGCAGTTTAATATACTTACACCGAGCCGGTACGGCAAGGAATCATATAGCGCAGAACTGCAATTCGGAGGTTATAACCATCTTATGCTAACCATCATCGATATTATGAAAGTCTGTGTTGTCGCACTGGATGCCCAAGAAGACTTAGCACCGCAATTTCATTCTGCAAGCAATATTTCAGCCGTACTGGATATTGCCATACAGCTAATGCCAATGGAAGAATCACAGATTCTGGATGATTGTCACCAATTGCATCTAAAATTGAAACAGCTAAGAGGTTAAGTTGAGAGAAAGTAGTTATTTAATGAGGAGGCAGACCCAGGTGTTTCTTCATATCGTATTCAGACATATTATAGATGTCCCAGCGGCTAATTTCCCCTTTTAATATTGCTTCATCTTTCCGGGCATGCCAGTAACTGTTATAGAATCCTTCCTGAAGCCAAATAGTAATGTAATGTGAGACCCCTTCAAAATTGTGCGCAACTTTCTCCACATGAAAAAGTTCCGTGTTTAATCGGGCTTTTAAAAATGGAATCTGGACTTCTTCACCAACGCGCGGCAATTCCTGCAAATGGTCTAAAGTAAATTGACCTCGAAATTGCTCATTGCGTAGATAAAAAATGTACTCTGTATTTTTAAATGCCAGGCGTCGGGTGGATTCATAATGATATAACGTTTCATACATTTCGATTAAAAGTTTCCTGAGCCGCGATGTAGGCAGGCCTGTTGCTTTCTGGACTTCCGTTAAAGTGGGATAGGCTATATCCGGATCATTATAATAATCTTTGCTTGTGAGGAATTTTACCAATTCTTTGTAATCTTCATTATCACGAAAAAGCGCATCAAGTTGCGGTTGAATGGATAAAAGGTCTACGATAATCTGTTTCGGGGAAAGTGCAGGTTGTTCCATAATATATGAGTTTAAATCTGTACTGTCCGCAAATCACCTCAAGATCAGGAGGACAATGTAACTGGCTAAATTTTGATTAAGATAGTTTAAAAACTTTATCGTGCGAATATAAAAACCTGAAAACGAGCAGAAAATTAAACAAATCTGTACGTTTCCAGTTACTCGACAGTCAGATAAAACCATGTTTAACTAAAAAAGCGAAATCCTTAGTTAGAATTCCGCTTTTTTAGTTAATCTTTCAATATAGCTGTATCAATATATCCGCAGATATATTTAATCTCTCCTTTAAGGCACGTATCATCGAGAGGCTCAATTTCCTTTTGCCGGAAAGAATTTCCGATTTTCGCGAACGGGCACCTAAAATTTCCGACAGCTCCGCATCGGAGATTTTCATTTGTTCCATCTTATACTTTATAGCTTCCAGTGGCGTAGGTTCTGGGACTGGATAATGTTCTTCCTCATACTTTTTAACCAGCATAGAAAGGATTTCCAGTTCGTCCGATTCCTTCGTGTCGGGCTGCAAGTCCAATTGCATTAATTCATAAACCCTTGCAAGGGTATCCTCATACTGCACTTCAGTTTTTATCAGTTTTAACATAGCTTATCTCTTTTGCATTAATTTTATCATACTCTTTATGGGTGCCTATCCAGACTACAAATACAATTTTTAACCTGTACTTATATCCACCGGTAGGCGGTAGGTGTTGCCGTGGATATTAAAGACGACCCTTTTGTTAATTACTATTGATGCGTTGCCAAACTGGGCTTTCAGTTCATTAGGAGTGTTCCACTGGGCGGCAGCGGCTGCTTCATACCATATTAGCAGGGCTTCCTTACATGCTGCGTTGGCCTCCCAATATTGCTTCAATGTTTTAATCGCGATTATCCTCATTGCAAATATAATAAAATGTTACCAAATTGGTTACATTTGAATTGATTTAAGTGCATTCTTAAAGTTGATATTGAAATTGTGTCATTGCTGATGACACAATTTATTATCTTGATTTTCTAAATGTTGTAATTGTCTCGTCACTGACGAGACAATTACATACTATTGATTAACTGTTATTTATAATTGTCGCCTCACCGTGGCGACAATTAGTAACAAAGAATAAAAGTACCTTATCTACAGATCCGTAAAACACTTTTTACTTCAGGCTTTTTGTCATTGACTTCCACCAACTGATTTTTTAGTGAGGCAATTTCTTCCTGCATCTGTAAAACATATGCAGCCATCGAGTCATCAGGAAGATCAGGCTTTTTATCTAACCGTTCCCTTAGCTGTTTCATTTCCCTTCCTACGGATTGCTGTTCTGTAATGGCATATTCTTCAGTCTGCTTCACTGATTGATGACCTAACAACTCTTTTACCACATGGATAGGCACATCATTATTAAGCGTCACTGTGCTTCCAAAGGTTCGCCTGGCCTTATGGGTGTTTAGCGTGCTTTGGATGCCGCAGAGGTCAGCTATTTCTTTTAGATATGCATTCATTTTCTGGTTTGATGTTACCGGAAGTACAGAATTTCTCTGTAAACAAAGAGGATGGTCTTTGTAGTGCTCCATCACGGCTTTGGCTTTGGGCAATAACGGAATATTAATGCTACCTCCGGTTTTCTGCCTTTCACTGATAATCCACATTTCACCGTCGATGCCAATCTTAATATCCGTTTTCTTCAGGTTAAAGGCATCAATGTAGGCAAGGCCTGTATAGCATTGGAATACAAAAATATCACGTACCGTAGCAAGGCGCGGGGTGGAAAAGGTATGATGTTCCAGCAATGCCAATTCCTGACTGCTCAGTGGTTTTTTATGAATCTTGATTTTCTTTGCCTTAAAACGTTTAAATGGGTCAGCAACTATGATATCCTTATCAATGGCAAGCAATACAATTTTCTTGAAGTTGGTAATGTATTTAACTGCGGTGTTATGGCTTATGTTCTTAACCGTCTTTAGGTAAAATTCATAATCCTTAACGAACTCAAAATTGAGTTCAAGGAAATCCATATCATCCACGTTGTACTTAAAGCGTACGAATTCTTTCACATGCTTTTTAGCGATCTCAAAGCGCACATGCGTACCAATGGCATACTCGCCTCTTTTAACTAAGGCCAATAATTCATCATTGTGTTTTTGGAATTCTTCTACGATTTTTGCCTTTGAGACGGTCTTCCCTAGGACATGATCTATCAGCTTCTGGCTTGTAATGGTTTGACCATGTAATAATAAATCACCCTTGTACTGTTGGATTTTAGTCTGGAGTGTGTCAAGGAAAAAATTTACACTACGTGCATCTTCTTTATTACCTGTAGCACGTTCAGTTCTCTGGCTCCAACGGGTAACGTCCCAATGCTGCCTTGTGGAAGTTTCCTTTGGCACTCCGTCAACGGTAATCCTCAGATAGATTACCCTCACATTTGTTTCTTTTCGCGGGGTCTTCATAAAGAAGGTTAACCCAAAGCTTGCTGTTAGCATAATTCAATTGTTTTAAATTAATAAAATTAGAATTATAGCGTCTTTAAATCAAGTCGTTAAGCAGCTTTACATGTTGACATACAATATTTTAACCCCTATTCTGTGGCACATTTTTTAAAAAATGTTTTGTGCCACGAATTACCACCTAAACTTTGGGCATTTTTGCAAATTTTGATGGGTGCAGGGGTAAAATAAAAAAACCTGCAACTTCGTAAAGTGCAGGTTTTATGTGATTTAACTAACTTTATAGTGACATAAAGCTTACTTTTGGTGGGCGATGAGGGGTTCGAACCCCCGACCCCCTCGGTGTAAACGAGGTGCTCTGAACCAGCTGAGCTAATCGCCCCAATTTCGCAATCGTTGTGGTTACTTCCGTATTGCGAGTGCAAATATAACACTCTTTTTGTATTCTGCAAGCATAAACCTATAAAATTTCTGCAACCACAAAGGTGCTCCCACCTATATAAATAAAATCTTCAGGCGTAGATTGCGCTAAGGCTTCAGCATAAGCTTGTTTTACAGAATTATACACATTACCTACAAGACCATAATTAACTGCAGCCGCTTGTAATTTTTTTTCATCAAGCCCGCGAAAAATATCCGGTTTACAAAAATAATACACTGCATGTTTAGGTAATAGAGGTAAAATCTCGTTCAGGTCTTTGTCATTTACCACACCAAATACGATACGCAACGTTTCAAATTTTTGTTGTTGTACCTGTTCCATCACTAATTTTAGCCCATGGCTGTTGTGTGCAGTATCTGCAATTGCAGCGGGATTTGTATGTATTTGTTGCCAACGCCCCATAAAACCTGTATTAACAGCAACATTGAGTAATCCTTGCCTAAGCTGATTTTCTGCAACCGGCAATTGTTCCTGCAATAGTTTTATAGTTTGCAAAACTGTTTTTTTATTTTGTTGTTGGTAATTGCCTTTAAGATCTGATTCATATTCTTCATTAACACTATCCTGAGCAAAGTAAATGGGCGCATTTAATTCATTTGCCTTTGCTGTAAAAATAGTTTTAGTTTCAGGAATATACTCACCTATAACCACAGGCACACCGGGTTTAATAATACCCGCCTTCTCCCCTGCTATTGCTTGCAGTGTATTACCTAAAAACTGCGTGTGGTCCATACCTATATTAGTAATGACAGATACCAATGGTGTGATAATATTGGTAGCATCGAGCCTGCCGCCAAGACCCGTTTCTATAATAGCTACATCTACTTTTTCCTGAGCAAAACAATCAAGGGCCAAGCCTACGGTCATTTCAAAAAAGCTAAGATCATTCGCCTCAAAAAACGGCCTGTGCTTACCCATAAACTCCATGATAAAGTCTTTACCTATATCCTGCCCGTTTATTTTTATACGTTCCCTAAAGTCTTTTAAATGGGGGGAGGTATACAATCCGGTCTTATATCCGGCTTCCTGCAATACAGATGCCAGCATATTTGACACCGACCCCTTACCATTAGTACCGGCTATATGTACCATTTTTATTTTCTCTTCAGGATGCGTGAGATATTTTGCCAGGAGCAGCGTATTGGTAAGGTCTTTTTTAAATGCAGATGCTCCTTGTAGCTGGTACATGGGCAATTGCGCAAACATCCATTGTATGGTTTCGTCGTAAGTCATAATAAAAAAATGACAGAGGTTATCTGTCATTAAATTTAGTGTTTATTTTTATAAAGCCTGCTTAAATCGAGCCTGCCGCTTATTTTACTAATTGTTTAAGGGCAATTGTAAATGCTGTATTGCTTATCCCTGTTTTAGATGGATTTTGGGCATGTACATTTTGTATGGCTTTCTTAATGATCTCTGATGTGTCCTGAAAAATTGCCTCATCTGTCATAGATACTTTTTTCTCCATAAAGTAAGCAAATACACGCGCCATACCACAGTTAGATATAAAATCCGGAATAAGGCTTACCTTACTGTCTGTAGCTTCCATTATCGGCCCAAAGAATATTTCTTTATCAGCAAACGGTACATTAGCACCACAGGAAATAACTTCCAGCCCTGCGCCTACCATAGCATCTACCTGCTCTTTAGTAACAAGCCTTGATGCCGCACAAGGTGTAAATATTTCTGCACCAACACTCCAAACCTCAGCGTTAAGCTGTTCAAACCCAATCATGTTATCTGCAACAAGCTTATTACCATCTTTATTAAGGAACAACTTCGTTATTTCTTCAAAGCTAAACCCATCTTTATTAAGAAGGCCGCCATCGCGATCTATAATACCTACTATTTTTACACCCATTTTAGCAAGGTAAAATGCCGCTGCCGACCCTACATTGCCAAAACCCTGTACAATAGCTTTTTTACCCTCTACATTACCGCCATATATTTCGTAATAATTACGCACCGCTTCGGCAACGCCATAACCGGTTATCATATCGGCTACAGTATATTTACGAACAACATCAGGCGAGAACGATGGGTTTTCTATAACCTTAACCACACCCTGGCGCAACTGGCCTATACGGTTTATTTTATCAGCTTCGGTAGGTTTAAAATGCCCGTTAAAAACACCTTCCTGCGGATGCCACACCCCACATTCTTCGGTCATGGGTATAACCTCATGTATTTCGTCTACATTAAGGTCGCCGCCGGTACCATAGTAACTCTTTAACAATGGAGAAACCGCTTTATACCAACGCTGCAAAACCCCTTTTTTGCGAGGATCGTTAGGGTCAAAATTAATTCCCGATTTTGCTCCGCCAATGGCCGGGCCAGATACCGTAAATTTTACCTCCATGGTTTTAGCAAGAGATAACACCTCGTTCATATCAAGGCCTTTTCTCATGCGGGTACCACCACCGGCAGCACCACCACGAAGCGAGTTTATAACCGTCCACCCTTCTGCATCAGTTTCGGTGTCTTTCCAGTTAAAAACTATTTCAGGCTGTTTATTTTCGTATATACTCAGTAAATCTTTCATTTATTTGTGTTTTGTTCAGCGCAAAGATATAAAACATATATTTTACAAATTGATGTTTTTATGTTACAAAGCAAAGTGTACCCTTATTGATGTGCCTGCACCTATGGCTGATTCTATTTCTAAATTACCGTTTAGCGCTTCAGATCGTTTTTTCAGGTTTTTAAGTCCAATACCTTCTGCCGCCACCTGTGTATCAAAGCCCACGCCGTCATCTGCAACTGCTATTAATATTGTATTGACATTTTTTTTAACCTTAACCATCACATTTACAGCCTGAGAGTATTTATTCACATTTTGTAACGCCTCCTGTATTATCCTGTACACATTAACCTTATGGGTGTTAGGCATTGCCTCCCAATCTATATCCGGGTCTATATCGGCCTCAAAAACAGTATCAAACTTATTTTTTTGAGACGTAATCATAAAGCCAAGAATGTTCTCAAAATTTTTGTCCTGGTTAAATGCTATACTTCGGCTAAGGTCATGAGATACCGCCCTTATCTCTGTTTCTACATTTTGCAGTTCTTTTATAAAACCTTTCCTGTTCTCTATGGCCTGCTCATCGGTTTTCCTGTTGCTAAACTCAAGGTTTAGGCGCACAGCATATATATTATTTAAAATGCCGTCATGCAGCTCCATGGCAATACGGTTTTTTTCTTCAGATCGGGCACTGTCTATCTTACCCTGCTGCTCAAACATTAACTGATAGATCTCCTCGTTAGCTTTTTGCTGTTCCTGTATATGTAAAAGTTCTTTATTGCGCGAGTTAAGATAATATATAATAAATATGGCCGCCACAAATAATAATACAATTACAGAGACGCCAATAATAAAATTATTTTTACGATCCAGTGCCGCCTTTTCATCCTGCAGTTTCTCTGTTTCATATTCTATACGCGCAAATTTATTATGGTTACGCTTAGATACATCTTTAAGGCTGTCTGTAATACGAAAGTATTTTTTATTGTAGTAGCTACTGTTTGCCTTATCGGCATCGGCAAGTTTCCTTAGGCTTGTAAGCATATCGGTACTGCTCTTTATAATATTTGCATCCCTGTATGCAAGCTTTAAATACTCTATACCTTTTACAGTATCGCCGGTAGCAATATAATATTCCCCAATATTTATACGGCTTGCTACTTCTCCCGCTGCATTATCCAGACTGTCCCTTATCCTTAAAGACCTGAAAAACATTGTAGGCAGGCCGGAGTAATCCTTCTTTTTAAATTTAGCGTGGCCCAGGTTATTTATAAGTTTTGCATATAAGTTAGGACTGGTAGAACTTATATTTGTATAAGTTAATGCTTTATTATAAATACTAATAGCTTTGTCTAATTGGCCCATTTTTTCATACACAAGGCCCATGTTATTATAGCAAGACCCCTTTAAACTCTCGATATAGTCTTCTGTATAACCTTCTTCTTTAAATATTTCGAGCTTGTTAAGTGCCATTTCAAAATATTTAATTGCCTCTTCGCTATTATCCTGCCCATCGAGCGCAGTAGCGATAAGGTTGTAACAATCGTACACTTTTGTATTTAAATGTTGGCTTTGCAGTTTTTTAAGTGCCCTGAAAGCTTCACTTTCACACATTTCGTAGTCACCTATATCATAATAAATATAGGCCTTATATAATATTACGTCTCCTAATTGTATAGCATCGAGGGCCTGATATATTTTTTCGGCATTTTGGTAGGCTGTAAATGCACTATCCTTATCAGAGCGTAAGTAGTAGGATGCCCCGGATATATAAAATGCCCGGGCCATAGCTAAAGAATCATGAACATCTGATGCCAGATTTAAATTTTTTTTGCTTGTAGAGATTGCATTTTTATACCTGCCTATTTCATAATAACCTAACCCAACTTTATTATATAAATTTCTGGTTACCGAATCGTTAGATGCATCGGCTAATTCTACAAAGGCAGAATCAAGATATTTTCCGCGAATAGTGTTGTCAAGGTTATTATCTGCACTAACGTCCAGTAATTTTTGTATAGAATCTTTCATGTTTTTTTTCACAGAGGATCTTTCACAGGAGATCCCCAGGAGCATTAATGCTACGATTGAAAAGAAAAGATGAGATGTCTTCAAATTTTTTGAGGCAATAGTTTTTATACTATTGCCTCAAAAATATATAATTTTATGTTAAAATCCAATTATGGCTGGATATTATAATCTTGGTTTAGGAAGATCTCTGTCTCCATTACCAAGTACAATTGCTCCATCTGCAGATGTTTGTTTTGTTTCTAATGAGCTGTCGTCTGTTGAACAAGAAGTTGCTGTAAGGCTTAATAATGCGATAACTGCTAATGTAAGGATAGTTCTTTTCATGATAGTAAAGTTTTAGTAAAGGTGGTATTTTAATTATTTATTTTTTAGCTAATCCGGTTGCGTTGCCGGATGTTTCTGGAGCAAACTTAAGCATGAAAAACACATAAACCCCAATAATTACTGGCTGTTTAGTAATATACCCTCGCCTGCGAGTAACTCGACCTATCTGAGTGGTAAAATGCATATTTTAAATAATGATGATTTTTTTATTTCGTTTTTTGTCTAAAAACGATGCGAAAAATTGCATGTATATGCTAATTAAAAAGTAGATGGCTGTTAAATTAACTTAATTTAGAAACCCTTAACAATACTGCAAAGTTAACTTAAAGTTACTAATGCTTTATCTATAATTTATTTAAAAAAACATAATTTTTTAATATAAAATATAATAATTTTACTACAAAAGCACATTGTTACTATAAATATTCTGGTGCTATTTTTCTTATAATGGTATCTATATTATCTTTAAAAGTTTTTGAAAAGGACACAGAAACGTCGTTGTTATCTAAATAACACAACAATTTGCCTGTATTAATCCTGGAAACGTAATTACTATTTACAATATAACTATTGTGTATGCGATAAAAAAACGACGGAAGGTTGTTTTCATAGTGCTTTAAGGTCTTATATGCGGTTAATTTCTTGCCGTTTTGCATATAAAAGTCGGTTGTATTGTTATCTGCTTTTAGGTAAACAACGTCTTTAAGTGCTATAAACTGATAATCTCCATACGATTTTATACATATTTGTATATCTACTTCTGATTTTTGCACACCGGTAGGTGCCCTGTCAAATTCTGCTTCATTATCTAATGGCCTCATGCCTGTAGCAATAGTTTGCAATTGCTGAACCGCCGGTTTATCGTTATCATATTGCGGCCATAAAACCTGTTTTTTAAATTTAAAAAGGGTTTTTCTTAGCTCATATATATGGAGCGGTTTCTGCAGGTAATCAAATACGCCATGCTTAATAGCCTCAAATGCAAATTTCTCGCTATCAGCTAATACTATAAAATAAGGCAATACGTTAATATACCGATAAAGATCGGTAATTACAGTAAAAGATAAATTAGCTTTGCTTTTGGGATTAATTTCTAAGAAAACAAGTTGCGGCCTTAACTCAAGTATTTTGTTTACCGCGTCATCATTATTAACAGCAGTGCCAATACAATAAAATTCAGGAAATTCATCAAACCGGTTGAGCGTGTCCTTTGCATTTCCCTCGTCATCATCTACAACAAGATATGAATATTGCACAAATTACTATTAAAATAAAGTTTAGGCAATATAAACAATTAAATTCACTAATTTTACACTAATGCTTTAATTTTATCAAACCCCCAGATTATTGCACCTTACTATGATTCAAAATATAAATATTTTAATCGTCGATGATCACCCAATGACGGTTAATGGATATATCAATGTTTTATCCGACGAAAAGTTTGACGGATACGAATTAAATTTCACCAAGGCCCTTAACTGTAAAGAGGCTTATGACCTTATAACAGATACCAATAATACATTTAACATGGCTTATCTGGATCTTAGCCTGCCGCCGTACCCTGAAAAAAAAATAACATCGGGTATAGATATTGGCATGCTGCTAAGACAACATATACCAGACTGTACCATTGTTTTTCTTACCATGCACAGCGAAGCACCTTTAATAGAACGCCTTATTAAAGATATAAACCCGCAGGGTATTATGTGCAAAAGCGACATAGATATTGATGAGTTTTTAAACGCCTTTAAAATTGTATTCTCGGGAGATACTTACCTGAGCAGTAAAATTGTAAAATCGCTTAAAGACAGGGTTTTTGATAATTATAAACTTGACAATTATGACAAGCAAATACTTATGCGCCTAAGCGAAGGCATACAAACCAAAAATATACCTAACTATGTGCCTTTATCATTAAGTGATATAGAGAAACGTAAAGCCCACATGAAAAACATGCTATTGCAAGGCAAAGGAGGCGACGATTTTGAACTTATTGAAGCTATAAAAAAAATAGGAGTACTATAAAACGTTCTTTAAAACTTACATAAAAGCAAAACCATCTTATTAGTTTAAGATGGTTTTGCTTTTTTATACACTATTTTACACAGAATATATAACCCCGCTTATATGGTCTTTAGGCGCGCCTGTAACACTGCCCAAAACATTTACCTCGCCCCTAAGCTTTAGCACACCCAGCAATGCAAATATCAGGGCTTCCTTATATTGTATGGTTTTATCATCTGGCACTACAATGCTTAGCTGAGGCATGAGTTGCCGCATACGGTTTATAAGCGTTTTGTTATAAGCACCACCACCGGTAATAAACAGGCTGCCTGCAATACCTTTTTGCAGTATTACATTTGCTATTTGCACAGCAACATGCTCTGTAAATGTGGCAAGGTTATTTTGTGGTGTATCGTTATACTTTTCTACAAGCGGCAATACAGTTTGTTTTACAAATTCAAATCCTAACGATTTAGGATAAGGCGCCGTATAAAAGTTGAGTGAGTTAAGAGCGGTCAGCAACTCTTTATTTATAATGCCTCCAGCCGCAACGGCACCTGCATCATCATAATCTAAGCCAAGCTTATTGGCATAAAAATTAAGTACCGTGTTTACAGGGCAAATATCAAAGGCAAGCCGAATACCATTTTCTTCAAAAGATATATTGCTAAACCCACCCAGGTTAAGGCAATAATTATAATTAGCAAACAACAGCCTGTCGCCTATGGGTACAAGTGGGGCACCCTGCCCTCCCAGTGCTACATCTGCCACCCTAAAATCGCACACTATCTTCTGTCCTGTTAAAGCAGCTATCTGTGGCAGGTTACCTATTTGCAGTGTTACACCATCCTGAGGTCGGTGTAGTATAGTATGGCCATGCGAGCAAACGGCATCAAGATCTGTAAGATCATGGCGCACTATAAAATCGTTTATAAAACTACTTAGCAGTATTGTATAGTCATTATTTAAGGCTTTAAGCTCCTCTTCATTATAATCTATGGCAGTTTTAAGTTTATTAACCCACTCATTAGTGTATGCAATGGTTTCTGCGCCATAAATATGGTACTGCCATACACCGTTTGCAACGGTTAATTTTATATGTGCTAAATCGGCCCCGTCAAGCGAAGTTCCCGACATAACACCTACAACGTTATAGCTTTGTGTAATCATAGGATAAAATTAATCATGTTTTTTAAATTATTAGCATTAAATAACTACATTTGGACATAATAAAACAAAAAAGTAATTTATTAATTATGGATTTTAAACTTACCGAAGAGCACCTGATGATACAGCAGGCGGCCAGAGATTTTGCACAGGCAGAACTGCTGCCGGGAGTTATAGAGCGCGACGAGAAACAAATTTTTCCGACAGAGCAAATTAAAAAAATGGGCGAACTTGGCTTTCTTGGCATGATGGTAGACCCTAAATATGGTGGCAGCGGCCTCGACACCGTGTCTTATGTACTTGCTATGGAAGAGATCTCTAAAGTAGATGCATCCGCTTCGGTAGTAATGTCTGTAAACAACTCTTTAGTATGTTGGGGGCTTCAGGCTTTTGGCACCGAAGAACAAAAACAAAAATACCTTACCCGTCTTGCCACCGGCGAAATTATAGGTGCTTTTTGCCTTAGCGAGCCAGAGGCTGGCAGCGATGCCACGTCTCAAAAAACTACTGCTATAGACATGGGCGACCATTACCTGGTAAATGGCACCAAGAACTGGATAACTAACGGCAGCACAGCCGATGTTTACCTTGTTATTGCCCAAACGCATACAGAGAAAAGGCACCATGGCATTAATGCTTTAATATTAGAGAAAGGCATGCCGGGCTTTGAAACAGGCCCCAAAGAACAAAAACTGGGCATACGCGGCAGCGACACACACTCGCTTATGTTTACCGATGTAAAAGTACCAAAAGAAAACCGTATAGGCGAAGATGGCTTTGGTTTTAAATTTGCCATGAAAACCCTTGCCGGCGGCCGCATAGGTATAGCATCTCAGGCACTGGGAATAGCATCCGGCGCTTACGAGCTCGCATTAAAATACAGTAAAGAGCGTAAAGCCTTTGGTACAGAAATTTGCAACCATCAGGCTATTGCTTTTAAACTGGCAGACATGTATGTAAGTATAGAAGCTGCACGCCACCTGTGCCTAAAAGCAGCATGGGACAAAGACAATTATTTAAATTATGACATTAGCGGCGCTGTAGCTAAGTTATTTGCATCGCAAACTGCTATGGATGTATCTATAGAGGCTGTGCAAATACATGGCGGTAACGGTTATGTTAAAGAATATCACGTAGAGCGTTTTATGCGCGATGCCAAGATTACCCAGATATATGAAGGTACTTCAGAAATTCAGAAAATAGTAATTTCACGATCCCTTATTAATTCATAAAAAAATGCCCTGTAAACGTTTACAGGGCATTTTTTTTTACAATTGTCCGGGTTATGCAATTACCCCAAACACTTCTTTAAACTCCCGCTCTATACCATCTTTGGTAAGATTTAGATCTACAGTATACATATTAGCCTCGTCGATTAGGCCATTGTTACTTTTTTTAGATGATCCCAGTACAAATGGCATTTCGGGGTTGTACAATTTTGCCAGATCTAAAAATTCGATCTCATCGTGCAGAAAAAATACTACTGCATCGTAACCGTCTTTGTAATCTTTCCTGTTATTAAATAACTGGAAATCGTAGCTTTCGCTGTTTAGCGTTTCATTCAATAACTCATAATAACCCAACTGGTTATCATAGACTAACACTTTCTTCTTCATTATATATTTATTTGTAGGGGGCTTGTAATATTTAAATAGTAATTATTAAAAAATAACTATATATCTATATTTTATTTGTTTTTTAACGGTTAAACCAAGCATTATATCGAAAAAGTACTACAACTGTTTTGTTAAGATTATATGTTTAATACATTTATCAAAAATAACAGCAGCGTAAGCGTTTACTACCACTCAAAGTACTTAGCAATAACAACTAAGAGTGTGCATACAAAGGCAATGTTGAATGAGTGTTTTAGTAAGGAGACGTAAAATAAATATTTATTAAAATTTGTAATACTAATTTAAACAGAAAGTACTTAAACAATAGTTATAGATAAACTAATTAAAACACAATATTGAGCATCATCCCAGCAACTATAAAAAAAACTAACCATGAACGTAATTGGACAAAGAATTAAAAAATTAAGAGAAGAGAAAGGTATTACACAGGAAAATATGGCTTTACAGCTTGATGTTACACAAAGTAACTACGGCCGCCTTGAAAAAGACGACAGAAGGCTTAACGTGGTAAAATTGTTGAAAATTGTAAGAATACTTGATGTAAACATTATGTACCTTTTTAACGAGGTTCTTGGCGAGCAAAACACTGAGAACAGCGGCCTTAGCCATACTAATAAAGAAGTGTATGACATTCTTGTAGAAAGCCTTAGATCTGAAATACAACACTTAAAAGACGAAGTGAATTTTTTAAGGGTAATAGTAAGAAGCTAAAACCCAAATGCCCGCTTGCCCCCAAGCCCCCAGGAGTACCTAATACTTTAATACTGTTTACAGCGTTTTTAATACCATAAATAATTATGTACTTTTATAGTTATGGTACAAAGACCTAAAGCATTAAAATTTAAAGTTGTAGCCGGCTATTTGCTGCTGTTTGCAACTGCTGTAATATCGGTATGGTTCGTGTATACCGAAATATTAAAAATTGCACGCCCGGTACAAAATGCCGGCGATAATAATAAAATAGTCCGCATAAGCAATACTATTGCGAGCCTTTACGCATCTGAGGCTATAGGCCGTAACTCTATTCTTACAGGAGATGCTAAAGATTTAAGGCACTATAACCGCCTTACAGATAGTATTAGCAGAGAGATAGACTCTATAAAAAAAGAGGTAGACCCGGCGCAGGTTCAAAAACTGGATTCTGTACAAATGCTGCTTTCCCGAAAAAAGAACAGCATTGCAGAGATTATACAATACCGTAAAACCTATACGGCAGATAATACTTTTACTAAAGCCATTTACGGCATTAACATTGCGCGCGATTCTATATGGACCGCCATTAAGCCTGTTAAAATGACCAAGGTGTACGAGTGGCGCAAAGTTGCAAATGCACTGCTTACCCCAAAACAATTAGACTCGCTTAGCAAACTCCCCGTTAGCAATGATTCTCTTGTAATGGCTTTCGAAAATGTAATTAACCGTCTTGCCATTAAAGACAATAAACTGAAAGACCAGCTGTACCGCAGGGAACAAAAAATGCTGGAAGAAAACAGGTTAATATCAGACCAGTTACGGTTTACCCTTGCATCTGTAGAAAATGAGTTTGTACAAAAAACGTATAAAAACATTTATGCCTCACAGTCTGCATTAGCAAATACGGTTAAGACTATGGCATGGGTAGGCGCGGTTACCTTATTCTTTCTAATTGTTTTCGCCTACATTATTATTTCCGACTTAACCACGCAACAAAACTACCGTAAAAAACTTGAGGTTTTAAACTTAGAGAACGAAGAGCTTTTGCGCAGTAAAAGCATGCTTATGGCTACTGTTACCCACGACCTGCAAACGCCGCTGGGAAGCATAATAGGTTTTCATGACCTTATTAAAAAGCTTGGTGTTACTCCCAAACAAAGTCACTATCTGGCTAACATAAAAGAAAGCGCCAATTACATTTTAAAACTTGTTAATGACCTGCTCGATTTTTCGCGATTAGAAAATAACCGTATTACTATAGAAAAATCAGGTTTTAATATGAAACATGTCATAGAGGCCGCCTGCCGATCGCTGGAACCTATGGCTTTTGATAAAAATGTAGAACTTACCTGGGATATTGAAGAAGAACTTAATGCAAATTTCACATCCGACCCTTACCGTATTAAACAGGTGCTTACTAACCTTATAAGCAATGCACTAAAATTTACCCATGAAGGATCTGTAGAAATAACTGCAAAAATAGAAGGCAATACCATTATTATATCTGTACTCGATACGGGTATAGGGATTGCAAAAGAAAACCATAGTGCTGTTTTTAAAGAATTTACACAGGCACATCACGGCATAGAGAAAAAATTTGGAGGCACAGGGCTTGGCCTTACTATCTCTAAAAAAATTATAGAATTGCTGGATGGCACCATATCATTAGAAAGCCAGGAAGGACAGGGTTCTATATTTACAATAACCCTACCCGCTATTCCGGCAAAAAATGATGAGATTGCCTCCAACACAACATTAGCAAAACCAAACATGTACAATTTGCTTAAAGGCAAAAAGATATTGATGGTAGATGATGATAATGTACAGCTATTACTTATGAAGGAACTGTTTATGCATTATCCTGTTACTGTTGTAACTGAAATCAATTCGGCATCGGCATTGCATTTAATCGAAAATGAACATTTTGATGTCTTACTTACCGATATACAAATGCCTATTATGGATGGTTTCGAGCTTGTTAAACAAATTAGGCAGCACTCAAATACTGCTATTGCAAATATGCCGGCCATAGCACTATCCGGCAAGCGCGACCTTGTTCCACAGGATTATATAGTAAGGGGGTTTACCGCCCACCATCCTAAGCCTATACAAATTGAACAATTGTTAGAACTCGTTGCAGGCATTTTTAGCGAAAATGGTGTTTTTGATAGTAATTTACTACATCTAAGTGGTAACGATACACTTTACAGTTTAAAAAGCCTGTTGCAATTTACTCATAATGACCCCGAATCTTTAAACACCATATTAGAAACATTTATAGAAAGTGCACGGGATAATTGTGAGGTACTGCAGGATGCTGCAATTGCAGATGATATGGATATGGTAGCACAAACTGCCCATAAGATGATACCTATGCTGCGACAAATGGAGGTATATTCTATCGTCGAAAAATTATTACCTCTTGAAGACAGGACAATTACTTTTAATACAGGAGAACTTAAACTGTATACAGATGATATATGTTTAAGGATTGATGAACTTTGTACTAAGCTTGAAACAGAAATGGTGAAATAACAAAAAGAATTATTATAAAAAAGTCATGAAACTCAATGAGTTTCATGACTTTTTTATGAGACTTATAATCGTTTACAAATCTAAATTATATAATTTAAGTTTGTTATATAGTGTTTTACGGTCTATATCTAACAGTTTTGCCGCCTTAGATTTGTTATAGTTAGCTTTTTCAAGTGCTTTTTTTATAGCCTCCTCTTCGTTGTCTTTAGTATACCCAAAAGACTCATCATTTACAACAGGCTCGCGCATTTCGGCAGGCAAAACATCAAGATGAATAATATCTGATTTTTCGAGTAGTACAGATCGTTTAATAATGTTTTTCATTTCGCGAAGGTTGCCCGGCCAGTCATAATTGCGAAAAAGCTGTGTCACATCCTGATCGAAGCCTTCAATTTCTTTTTCAAGGTCGGCGTTGGCCTGTGCCAAAAAATGATTGGCAAAAACCATAATATCCTGCTTCCTTTCAGCGAGTCGGGGTACTTTAATTAAAAACTCATTGAGCCTGTGGTATAAATCCTCCCTAAAATCGCCGCGTTTTACAGCATCCTGCAAATCTTCGTTGGTAGCCGCAATTACGCGTATATCTACATTAATTTCGTTATTGCTGCCTACAGGCTTTACCTTGCGTTCCTGCAAGGCACGCAAAAGCTGTACCTGCACTTCATAAGAAAGATTGCCTACTTCGTCCAGAAATAAGGTCCCGCCATTGGCAGCCTCAAAATGACCTGTTTTATCATTAACCGCACCTGTAAAAGATCCTTTTAAATGCCCGAAAAACTCGCTTGATGCAAGCTCTTTGGGTATAGCACCACAATCTACAGCTATGTAAGGCTTATTAGCCCTTTTGCTTTGCAAATGTATAGAGTGTGCAATGTATTCTTTACCGGTACCACTATCGCCTATAATAAGTACCGACATATTTGTGGGTGCAACAAGGCTGATGTGTTCATGCAATTCGGCAGAATTATTACTAATTCCTTTTACAAAGGGTACGGGTATTTTATTAGTGGTAGTTTTTTTTGTTGCAGGTATATTATTGGCAACTTGTTTCTCCGGCTTTTTGTTTATGGCCAGTCCTATTATATGTAGTATTTCATCTGGGTTAATGGGTTTACCCACATAATCAAAAGCCCCCAGTTTCATAGCGTTTACCGCGGTTTTAATATCGGTATACCCAGTCATTAATATTACACGCGCATCCAGTGATGCTTCTTTAATATACTTAAGTATCTGCAAGCCGTCGCTGTCCGGCAGCCTGATATCGGTTAATACCACATCAAATGTATAGCTCTTTAGTGCTTCTTTAGCCTGTTCCCCATTAAAAGCATTTTCTACCTCAAATCCTTTTTTTTGCAAAAATGTTTTCAGCATTACGCAAAAGGCAGTATCATCATCAATAATCAGGATTTTCGAACTCATTTGGCATAAATAGATATCTGCAAAGGTAAGGTTTTTGCAAGTTACTATGTGTTAACAAAAACAAAAGGAGACGCTCCCGTCTCCTTTCATCGAAGAATTAAATTCTTCAAATCACCTTACTATATGTTGTTATATTACTTTTCTTCCTTAACAAATTCTCCCGTACCGGTAAAGTACACTTTTGTAGATTTGGAATCTTTAGTAACAGTTATTCTGTATTCGTTATCTATAGATACTGCTGCATCACTTATGGTATAACCTTCATATTTTGTTGCTATTTCTTTAAGTATTAATGCAGGAACTTTAGACTCCTCAATTTTTTTATATTCTTTATCCTGCTTTTCTATAGCAACACCGTTCTTTGCTACAAATGATGTTGATGCATTAGCACTAAGCGTTAAAACTACAGCCGCCGCCATAAGTAGATTTTTCATGATTCATTTCGTTGTGGTTACGTTTAAAGTAATTGAAATAATCATACCAAAGTAAACAACATAAATCAAAACCCAATTAAACACCTAACAATCAGTTGTTTGGTTTTAATTTAATGAAACTTATTGCATAAAAAAAGTGGGGGAATTCCCCACTTTAATTGTAGAAATACACACTATTTTATCGCACTAAAGAGAAATGTCCTTTAAACACCCTTCCATCCTGCCTGTTAACAACAAACCAATAATCTGTTGCAGGTAATGGGCTGCCGTTAAATGTGCCATCCCATCCTCCGCTAAGTGCATCAAAGTTTGATATTAATTTACCATATTTATCGTAAACATAAACAATCATCCCGGGTTCTCGCATTGAATATTTTATATGCCAGGTTTCATTAACACCATCACCGTTAGGCGTAAAATATTTTGGATAGTTAAGCAATACAACTTCATGAGGACTTGTAGAGCATAGTGCCCTGTCCCTTACATATACTCTATAGATACCCGTATCAAGATTTGTAAAAACAGGACTTAGCTGATAATTAATATCATCAAGAGAATACTCGTACCTCTCGGGATTATCTAAATTCACTTTAATAACATTGTCATGCTCTGTCCAGTCTTCCGTGCGTATAACCACATTTTCAGGAGGGCCCGCAGCCGTTACAGTCACTGTTACAGTACTCTCGCACGCCTGTGCCGGACTACCATAATAATTTTTTACAACAACAGTATATTCACCGGGATCATGTATTTGTATCGCAGCATCAGAAATTTGAGTAAAAGGCTGCGTACTTGTCCAGGTATACTCATCAAAGCCTGCATCTGCCTGTAGTACAAGATTGCCATTATTTAAGCATATAAATTGCTGGTCTTCTATAGTAAGCCGGGGAATTTGAGAAACCCATACCTTAAAACTTACAATCTTGGGGCACACATTAATAAAATTATTAATTACCCGTGCATAAATAGTTTGCTCATTAGCAGCTGTTATGTAAGGCGCCGGCAGTTCATTAATGGCGGCATCGGCATCACTTGCAGACCCATAATATGTAACATTATAAACATCCGGACTTTGGGTGCCTAATATTTGTGCCGTTCTTGTAGACAGGTCAACTTCCTGTGCTATACTACTACCCTGGTCAATGCATACCACAATATCATCGGGCTGGTTTGTAGTTACAATATCCGGCAGTGTAGATATGTCTCTGGTAACAATATTATTTTGCCCACATGGATTTTCTACTTTAAAAGTATAAATACCCGGGCGCAAATTAGAAAAAACATTACTGGTTCCATTACTGGTAAAAGCAGCATCACCATCCCTCATTACAAAATAGGTAAGAGGCTCAGTACCTTCGGCATCTATATAAACATCATCAGGATGTGCGCCACATGACAGCCTAAAAACATTATCAATAGATACGCTGTCGTTGTATTCAAAAGGATCACTTAATGGTACGATACAATTTTGCACTGCTGTTCCATTGCCTATGCTTACGAAAGCTTTTAAAATCCTGAAATTACCCGAAAAGGCCAGGTTTATATTGGTTTGATTATTTACAAGTGCTATACCTGTTGTATTATCCGGCAATGTACCTTCTGTATACACAATCCCCGTTAACGGATGTAGCCATTGTCCCGGCACAGCAGGATTTTCAACCTGGAGCCAGTATGTAGGAGAATCAGAAGTTGCATCGCTGTCAGATAATGTGAGGTCGAAAGAATTACAATTTGCATGCAATGTATATAACGGCTCGGCACCAGGTACATAAATAAGTGCCGTAATAGTAACTTCTTTTTCTATACCACAGGTATCTGTACCTTTAAAAGTATAATCGCCCGCAATAAAATTATTCATGTACAAAATTCCTCTGCTTAAAAATGCCGTAACATCTATAGGTAAAATGTCATTATTATAACCAGCGGGGGCATCTACGATAGAAATCGAGGTTAAAGGCCCATTAGGGCTCATAACACTTATCCCGGCCATACCGGGAGAACAATCTGCCTTAGATGATGCTACAAAATCTAAAGATACAAAAGGCGGAATTTCTGCATTTACGGGATTATATATTTGCCCGCAATCATCTGTAAGCCGCAACACATAATTACCTATAGGTAAATCAATAACAACTAAAACATCTCCATTAATTATAAATGAAGTAACATCATAAGGTAGCGGTTGCGGAAAAGCAACACCTGTAGGGCTTGTAAAGCTTATAATAGATGCAGAAACAAGCCTTCGGTTAGGTATCCTTACAGTAATACTGCCAAACCCCGAAAAACATCCATTGTTCCTGCCCATAGCAACAGGATTTGGCACATCATTGCTAATCGTTATATTGCCGGTTGCTGTTCTTCCGCAAGCATCTGTAAGCTGTACATTATAGGTCCCTTCAGGAACAGGCTGTCCTGTGCCTCCATAGCTAACCACATTTTCTGTAAACGGCCCGGGATGATTCGCATTAAATGTCTGAGGGTTAAAACCATTAGGCAATACACCTGTAAACGTTAAATTATAAGGAGGCTTGTATTGAGCAGACTGCACATCTATATAAAACATACCGCAGGGCAGTGGTACCTTAGTCATATTAACAGTGGGTACAGGAGTAACAGCCATCCCTGCTTTAACAGGAGATGTTGTTCCACAGCCGTTGGTAACAGTTATATCATAGGTATCGGTACGGCCGGGAACTAATATAAATACATGGCTAAATGATAAACTTGAGGCAGAGCCCGAGGTATACGTTTGGGTATTCACAATATCAGCAGAACCATCGCCGGGATGTATAGTATATGTTATGGTAATAGGGTACTGGATCACTACCCCCTCGGGATTTGTAAATGTATTGGTTATAGTTACAGAGTTGCAGTCTCCGGTTATAACCTCGTCAAATATAGGGTTAGATATTACTGGGGGAGAGTTGTTCGCTTCTACCGTAAACGTTCTTGGCACGTTTTGCCCGCAGGCATCATACGCTCTTATGATATATACACCATCGGGCACGTTTGTAAAAACATTAGAAGCCTGCGGAGGTACGCTATAATTAGCAGATGATATTTCATACAATACCGCAGTACCTGATATAACATTTACTGTTATAACATTAGACCCGTCACACGAACTTGTAGACTGTACAATATCTAAAACAAGAGAAACATCTGTATTATCATTTATTACAATATCATTCTGTTGCTGTATGTTCGTTTCTCCGTTTAAAGTTTCTACAGCCACTACATTATAAGTACCTGCAGCAGTGGCAAAGGTTGTTGATGAGCCCGAGTAAACCGGATTATTGGTGTCCGGCTGTAAGTAAACCGAAAATAAAATAGTAGATCCGGGTAAGGTGCCGGTTGTGGTAAATGTAAGCTGCCCATTGCCTGCACAAGTTTCATCAGTTGCTGCTACTGTAAGGGTAAAATCCGGTAACTGTGCAGAAACAGAAAAAGTGGTAAATAGCAGAACCCAAAAACCTGTCCAAAATGTGGGTTTCATATTTAACAATTTAATAAATAATTATAATATTTGATACGAGCAGAATCAAACAGTTAAGAACGCAAAAAGTGTAATCTTAAATGTTAATATTATACTAAAATTTAACAACAGTTTAAGATTTAATTAATTTTTAAATAAAACTGCTATAAATAAGATAAATGCAATTTTGTAGTCGGATTATTATAAATTACCAAAGTATTTTAAATAATAGTCAAAAAAAAGAGGCTAATCTTTTCAGATAAGCCTCTTTTAGAGAAATATAATTTTAATAATTCCACATGTCCTGCTCGAAGTTGCGTATTTTATCTCTTACACGCTCCGATTCAAGCAATTGCATCTGTGCATTATCTTTTAAATATGCATCGATAGACCTGTCACCATATACATTCTCTTCTTTGGTAACAACACCAGAGAAACGTCTTGCATTTAAAAGGTGGTCAAAATCTATTGGTATAGCAGAGTTCCTGTCGTTAAATGCTTTCGCCTGGTGAAGGACATCCCTCGCAGCCGGGAAATATACCCAGAAACTTGGGTTATATTCCTGCTCCTTAGACTGGTCTTTCTTAGAAAAAACATCAACTACTACAGGAGCAATACCTAATAAACGGTATTTAAGTTCGCCCTGTCTTTTATCAAAATACCAGAAACCAACGATATCATAAGCCGAAACATCCGAAGCATCAATCTCAGTTGTTATAATATACTCAGGAGATATTGTTTTCTTTCCTTTTCTGTAAGAAACAACATCAGAGTTATACTCTTCAATACCCGCATCAGAAGTATCAGTACTCCTTAAAGAAGCTTCAATATCTTTTAGCGTCTTTTTTGTAGTAAAATAAGAACTATCATATACTTCGGTAATTTTACCTGCACGTATTGCAGTCATTAAAACCTGATAAAGTGGCCTCCTGTCAGCACTTAATTCTTCGATAGGATAATATAAAGGGTAGTTAATCCTTTGGTTAAGATCTATAGTCTCCCATATTTTTCTTCCAAACAACACATCCCTGTCGCCCACATAACCGTAAGGTAGTGGTTTATCATTATCTAACGAATCTTGTGCCGCAGTTCTTTTACCTATCTGGTCTGGAGTTTTTGCATTCAATAAATTTGATTGCGCAAAACCGGTATTAGCCACAAGGCAAAATAAAACGGTTAATGAAAAAATGGTCTTACTCATCATCTATACTTTTTAATATTTATGGCAATGCTTACTGAACTTCAAAAGTACAAGCCGAAACAGCTTTAGCCCTTTGATCTATACCTGTAAAACTTGCTTTAATTTCAGATATTACAACTACATCACCTTTTTGCGCTTTAGCAATGGCAGATTTAGCTCTTCCATCCATTTTGTTACCACTTACTACAATTGTAGGCTGGCCAGGAACTTTAACGTTAAACTGTGTCACGTTAACTGTTACAGGGAAATCGAAATCTTCCATAGTAGCTGTAATCGTAACAACTTCAAGGTTAGATTTTGGTCCTTTAGCAGCAACTTCACCTCTAACTTTACCTGTTGGAGCAGGAAGTCCCTTAATACGGAATTCTTTTTTGTCAGAAACTTTATCACCGTTAGGTAGCGTACCTGTTACGTTAACCATAACCGTATTACCACCACCCGGATTAAGCACATAATTACCTGCTTTACCAGCTGAACTCATACCCGGAGCAGAAGCACTAACTTTATCAGCCGCTATACCAGCAAATGATACAGAGATTGGGTTAGCAACGCCACGGTATACAACATTCATTTTATCGGCAGATATTGTAGCCGAGTTAGGCCTTGGTACAACAACATATTTACTTTCAAATGCTAATGGAATTTCTTTACCATCTTCAAGGAATGTAAATTTACCTTTAATAGATTGCTCACCAACTGCACCGGCAGTCATGTTGATCACAGCCTGACCGTTTTCTATTTTACCAGGACCCTGGAAAGATGTTGGCTTAGTGTTCTCATCATACTTACCTAATACTACTTTACCAGTAACTTTTTCTCCCTGGAAGTAAGCATTTTTATCTAATACTACAAGAGCAGTATAGTTTTTCATTGAAGATGCATCTACTGCAGCTTTTCCTAAAGCAGAAGCATAAACGTTAGCCTCAACTACTTCTACACTATTTTGAAGAGCAGATAATTTAGTTAAAGATGCAATAGCCGGGAAACCTTTGTAATGGTAATCAAGAAATTTTTTCTTTACACCTTCACGGTCTACAACGTCATCAGTATTAAATTTATTATCTAAATCAGAAATAATACTCTGATACTTTTTATCAGCACCAACAGCAGCTTTCATATCAGTTTTATATTTATTGATAGCATCAACTATTTCCTGACCTCTTTTAGAGTAACCATCACCGTTAAACCAAAGTTCGTCGATTTTGTCACCCTTATCCATTGCCTCGTAAGGAAGTTTACCTTTTTCGGTTTTTTCAATATCCTTAGTAACATCAGATTTTAAACCTTCTAAAAAGCCTGAAAATTTAGCAGAAATACCTTGTACTTTTTCAGCTATATTTTTAGCTTCAACAAAGTGAGAATCTTCACCGGCTTTGGTAACCAGCTGATCATAACTCATTTTATTGTTTTTTACAGCTTCGCTATTAGAAGACTCAAACTGTTCGTTCATTAAACCAAAGGCCGTCAGAACTTCTTTAGACATATTTAATGCCATCATTGCGATGAAAACCAGGTACATTAGGTTTACCATCTTTTGCCTTGGGGTTTGTTTTCCTCCTGCCATTTTACTTTAAGTAGTTTTTTCTTGTTAGTTATAAGTTATTATCTACTAATTAAGCTTTGTTGCCCATTGCAGAAAGCATACCACCATATACATTGTTTAATGAAGCAATGTTTTTAGTCATAGCTGACATTTCTTGCTGTAGTTTAGTTGCGTTTTCAGCAATTACCCTGTTAGCTTCAGCATTACGTGAAGCACTGTCTAATTGTACTTTGTAAAGGCTGTTTAATGATTCCATTTGTGCAGCAGCAGTAGACATTTCTTCGCTGTATTTTTTCTGAGAAGAAATTGAGTCAACTGTAGGAGCGATTCCTTTAGCAGCAGATTCGAAATTTTTGATGCTGCTACCAAGGCTTGCCATAAGTTCGCCGTCGATTTTAGCTTCTTTTAATAAATTGTCAAGTTTTTGAGAAAGTAAGCCCTGAGCTTCTGTAGGGTTTTCTTTTTTGATCTCTTTTTTCTTAGCTTCTCCGCCTGCAAGTTCAGGGTAAACTAATGACCAGTCAAGGTCTTTGTGGATAGGTTCAAAAGCAGACATAGCAAAGATGAAAGCCTCAGTTCCAAGACCTGCAATAAGCATTTCACTTGCAAAAGGCCAGTGCATTAGTTTGAAAAGTGCTCCGATGATTACAACCGCTGCTCCAAGACCATAGGCCATGTTCATAACTCTTTGTGGTAGTGCCATAATAAAATAAATTTAGTTTTTTAGTTAAGTTAATTAATTTAAATATTCAAAAAATTCGAGTTGGTTAAAATTTTATTGATTACCTGTACTTTGTGTACCCATGTAATCCTGAACGGTCCTGAAACCTATGTAGCTCCTTGCAGAATCTGCATACTCCCAATCCCTTGTACTTGTTTGAAGGAAATAAGCAACATCCTTCCAAGATCCGCCACGTATAACTTTACGTTTGTTTTTCTGGTCAGATACGTTAGGGTTCATTGTAGAAACATATTCGTATGAGTTGGCATCATAAGAAGAATCTGTCCACTCCGCAACGTTACCTGCCATATTATATAGGTTAAAATCATTAGGGTCAAAAGAGTCAGCCTCTACTGTATATAAAGCACCGTCTGCCGCATAATCTCCCCTGTCCGGCTTAAAGTTAGCAAGGAAACAACCCCTGTCGTTCTTAGCATAAGGACCACCCCACGGGAAAGTACCTGATTGTATACCGCCTCTTGCAGCATACTCCCACTCTGCCTCTGTAGGTAAACGGAATGCATTTGCAAACTCTTGTTTTTTAGCCTTTTGGTAAGCACGCTTGTACAATGTTCTCCATGCACAAAACGCTTTTGCCTGTTTCCAGTTAACACCTACCACAGGATAAGTACCGTATGCCTGGTGCCAAAAGTAATCGTTATGCATAGGCTCGTTGTAAGAATACGAAAAGTCTTTTATCCAAACTGTTGTATCAGGATATACCTGTACTTTTTCAGATATAAGGTATTTACTTCTTTTCTCCCTGCTGTTGCCGGTAGATTTATCTTTTGCCGCCGCCTGGATATCCATCCATTTAAAGGCAAACTGAAGTTTAGAAACATCTACAGTCCTTTGCCCGTTGTATGATTCAGATTCAGGAAGGTACATAGAGTCCATTACCTCAACGTAAAATTCATCCGGATATTTTTGCGGGTCCTGGATAAGTTTCGCTTTATGGTTTATCTTTCTTCCTGCATAAGGATCGTCACTAACACTATAGTAGTTGTCTTCCATATATTGATCATAAGCTGACTTTTCTTCTTTTTCCTGATCTTTAAATGCATACTCGCCTATACCGCCACTGCCGGGTGTAAGACCCTGCTCGTCTGCAAGTACAGCAAGCCTTGTCCTGATAGTAGAATCTTTAACCCACTCCACAAACTGCCTGTACTCACTGTTTGTAATCTCTGTTTCGTCCATATAGAAAGAACGAACAGTCACTGTCTTTGTAGGAGCATCCTGAACATTAGCCATGTCATCGTCAGACTTACCCATAATGTAAGCGCCACCGGGAACTAAAGTCATGCCATAAGGCTTTTCAGGCTTCCACTTCTTTCCTCTAACACCTACCAGCTCACCGCGGTCACTCGAACCACAGCTGATTAGTAATGATAAAGTTGCTGTTAATGCAATGAACTTCTTCATAAATTTGGGTTATTAATGTAATCTATTTTTAAGGGCGTAAACCTATTTATTTATTTTGAAAAAAACAATTTTTTTTAGCAAAAATCCTAAGCCAATCATAAACATTTGATAACTTAATGCTAAAGCACCGTAATTAGTAGCGATAATGTTAAATTATGTTTTTTCTTTGCGCTTTCCATAATCTTTCAGGAACCTCATTATTACAGGTACTTAAGTAATCTTTGTAACTACATGGTAATAACGTAGTATTTTTTACTTTATTATTTCCCACAGAGCCCTTTGGCACCTCTATCCACCATCTTTCTGTCCTGTCGCTCTTAAAAAACACCAGCTCTTCATCTTCCATGGGCACAATATACTTAATATAATGCTCCCTGCTACCAAAAGGGTATTCCTGCGAACGATAATGTACTCCTTCTATAAAATACCACAGCACCTGCGCTATTAGTACTGACTCCTGCCTGGTATCGTCATGGTTAAAGATCCCAAAGGAACTTACCTTGTCACTTATCCCGGCGTAGCGCGCTAAAGTACAAATTTCTTTTCCATCAAAACCATTTGGCACGAATTTAACAATATTTCCTGAATCGCTGGATTTTACAGCCGTCATATCAATGCTCACAAAATCGGCATCTCTAAACACGGGCTCAGCAATAGTAATGTCGTTACACACCTCGCCCAGGCGGTAGGCATCAAAATATAACTTCTCTACCAGGTCTATTTCTTCCTGCGCGTTATAGTATGTTTGATAACCTATATTACTGTAATTAAAAAGGTTATGAGGTTCTTCTACAATCATTCGCGTTAAAAATGAACGCGATGATATAGCCTCGTCCTCTTTACCAAAGTCGAAACGGCTATCTATAGATACATAGTTAACCATTTGTTCTAAACGGTCGTAGCCCCTGTATATTGCATAAGCAAGGTCGTGGCCACCACCCAGTATTACCGGTATAATTTTACTTTTAACAAGCTCTCCAACTATACTTTTTAAAGCATAATAGGTATCCTGAAGCGACTCTCCGGCAGTAATATTACCCAGATCGGCAATTGTTTTATGCCAGTTGCCCGGATAAAGGCCATAAAATTCTTTACGAATGTAGTTAAGATGTATGCTTGGCTTATTATCATGTTGCCCCCTGTTATCTAAAACCCCAATTATAGCTATAGATGCCGTTTCCAGATCGGGAAAATCTCCTTTAGTATGGCACAACACCTTTTTACCCAGTGTTTGGGAGTTAAGCGCATCTACATACTCGGCAAAACTTTCGTCTAACGGTTGTAAAAATTCAAAAGCCATAATTTATTATTTCTTTTTTGCTACTGTTTTTTTTGCAGCCGCAGGTTTCTTAGCGGCTGTTTTTTTAACCGGGGTTTTCTTTACCGGTGTTTTCTCGGCTATCATCGCCTTAGCCTTATCAAGCGTTAAGCCTGCAGCGTCAAAATCTTTACTAAGCTCTATTTTTATCTTGCCTTTTGTAAGCACAGACCTCCCCCAACGGGCTTTCTCTACCTTAATACCCTCATCTTCCCAGTTATGCAAAACCTTATCTATGTCTTTTTGCATCTTGGTTTCTATAAGCTCAACCAGGTCGGCCTGAGAAAGGTTATCAAAATTATATTTTTTGCTAACATTTATAAATGTACCATTCCACTTTATGAACGGCCCAAAACGCCCTACCCCTTTTTGCACAGGTTCATTTTTGTAAATACCTATAGGTGCATCTGCCTGTTGCTTTTCTGCAATAAGTTCCTGCGCCCTTGCTAAAGTAACATCAAGCGGATCTTCTCCCTTTGGCAATGATATGAATAATTTTCCAAAACGCACATACGGGCCAAAGCGCCCATTATTAACCTCTACCTCTTCGCCATCGTGTGTACCCAGGTTTTTAGGCAGTAAAAACAGTCCTAAAACCTCATCAAGAGTAATGGTACCTATATTTTGTTCCGGCAATAAGCTGGCAAATGTTTTATTTTCGTCGTCCGGCTCGCCTATTTGCGCCATAGGGCCAAATTTACCAAGGCGTACGCTTACAGGTTTCCCTGTTTTAGGGTCGGTACCTAATATCCTTTCGCCAGATTCCCTTTCGGCATTTTGCTCAACATCTTTTACCTTAGGGTGAAAGTGGTCGTAAAAAGTACCCATCATTTTAGTCCAGTCTTCGTTACCGGATGCTATTTCATCAAAATCATGCTCTACCTTAGCGGTAAAGTTATAATCAAGGATGGTATCAAAATGGTTTACAAGAAAATCGTTTACAATAGTACCAATATCTGTAGGCACAAGCTTCCCTTTATCAGACCCTACATTTTCGGCAAGTACCTGTTCGGCAATGTTGCTGTTCTTTAAAGTTAACTGCGCATATTTACGCTGTTGCCCTTCAAAATTACCTTTCTCTACATAATTCCTGCTAATAATGGTAGATATTGTAGGCGCATACGTAGACGGACGGCCTATACCCAGCTCTTCGAGCTTTTTAACCAGTGCAGCCTCTGTATAACGTGCCGGTGGCCTCGAAAAACGTTCTGTAGCAGTAATGTAATTATTTATAAGCTTTTCGTTTACACGCAATGCAGGCAACATCCCTTCCTGCTCATCTTCATCATCGTCATGCCCTTCAAGGTATACTTTAAGAAAACCTTCAAACATAAGCACTTCGCCTGCTGCTGTAAAAATTTCTTTATGGTTGTTTGCTTCAATCTTAACATTGGTACGCTCCAGCTGGGCATCGCTCATTTGCGAAGCCAGTGTACGTTTCCATATAAGGTCGTATACTCTTGCCTGGTCACGGTCTATATCTACCGTGTGGCGTGTCATATCTGTAGGGCGAATGGCTTCGTGAGCCTCCTGTGCGCCTTTGCTCTTAGTATTATAGGTACGTGGTTTGCTAAATTCTTTACCATAAGAACGTGTAATTTCAGCCTCGGCAGCCAGCATAGCTTCCTGCGAAAGGTTTACACTATCGGTTCTCATATAGGTAATAAGCCCCGCTTCATACAGCCTTTGTGCCAGCATCATGGTAACACCCACCGGCAGGTACAGCTTGCGGGCTGCCTCCTGTTGTAGCGTAGATGTGGTAAAGGGTGCCGCCGGAGATTTTTTTGCCGGCTTGGTTTCAAGGTCGGCTACTTTGTAAGCTGAGCCAATGTTTTTATTTAAAAACTCCTGTGCCTGCTCTTTAGTGGCAAAGTTTTTAGGCAGTTTTGCCTTAAATGTTTTACCGGCCTCATTAGTAAACTCAGCAGTAATACTATAAGAACCTTCGGCTTTAAAATTTTGTATTTCTCTTTCGCGCTCTACTATCAAACGTACTGACACCGATTGTACCCTTCCTGCCGATAATCCGCTTTTTACTTTTTTCCATAACACGGGCGATAGTTCATACCCCACAAGCCTGTCTAAAACCCTGCGTGCCTGTTGTGCATTTACCAGGTCATAATTAATATCCCTTGGGTTATCTATGGCTTTTAATATAGCAGTCTTAGTAATTTCATGAAAAACAATACGTTTGGTCTTTGCTTTATCCAGTTTTAATTCTTCCGCCAGGTGCCACGCAATTGCCTCACCCTCGCGGTCCTCATCGCTCGCTAACCAAACCATGTCGGCATTTTTAGAAAGATCCCTGAGTTTTTTAACCAAAGCTTTTTTATCGGGCGAAACTTCATAAGAAGGTTTAAAGCCATTTAACACATCCACCCCTATTTCTTTAGACGGAAGGTCGGCAATGTGCCCATAGCTACTCTCTACCTGGTAGTCTTTCCCTAAAAACTTTTCTATGGTTTTTGCCTTTGCAGGCGACTCAACAATCACTAAATTCTTTGCCATCATACATTTCTTTGGTCGCAAAAGTATATGATTTTTTTAAATATCAACTTTTCCTTAATCTTATTTCTGCATATTTTACAAAAGTTTATCGATAAACAGCATATCTGCACCTATTATATATATAGGTGTAAACATAAAAAATCCACACAATGATTAGCTGTCAACTTGGCAGGGTATTATTTTTATAGTTATCTTTGCCCATTCAAAAAAGCATGTGCAGTAGTGTAGTATGGAAAAGATAATTGAAGAAAACAAACAGGGACAAAGCCTTGTTTTAGAGCAAAAAACAGGCAACACAAAAAAACTGTTTATAGAGAGTTATGGCTGTGCCATGAATTTTGCCGACAGCGAGGTGGTAGCATCTATACTTGCTAACGAAGGGTATAACACTACGCAGTTGCTTGAAGAAGCCGACCTTGTACTGGTTAATACCTGTTCTATTAGAGATAAGGCAGAGCAAACTGTGCGCAAAAGGCTGGAAAAATATAATGCCGTAAAACGCATAAACCCCGGAATGAAGGTGGGCGTGCTGGGCTGTATGGCCGAGAGGTTGAAAAGTCAGTTTTTAGAAGAAGAAAAAATTGTAGATATGGTTATAGGCCCCGATGCCTATAAAGACCTGCCTAATTTATTAAAAGAAGTTGAAGAAGGCCGCGATGCCATAAACGTTATACTCTCTAAAGATGAAACGTATGGCGATATATCTCCTGTGCGCCTTAACAGCAATGGTGTTACCGCATTTGTATCTATAACCCGCGGGTGCGACAATATGTGTACTTTTTGCGTGGTGCCCTTTACCCGTGGCCGCGAGCGAAGCCGTGAGCCGCAAAGTATTATGGAGGAAATTGCCGACCTGTACAGCAAAGGATTTAAAGAAGTTACCCTGCTTGGCCAGAATGTAGACAGCTACCTGTGGTATGGCGGCGGACTTAAAAAAGACTACGTTAAGGCATCTGAAATGCAAAAGGCTACTGCTACAGATTTTGCACAGCTGCTGGGCATGGTTGCAGAGGCGTACCCTAAAATGCGTTTCCGTTTTAGTACATCAAACCCGCAGGATATGCACGAGAGCGTACTGCATGTTATTGCTAAATACCACAACGTGTGCAACTACATTCACCTGCCGGTGCAAAGCGGCAGCACCCGTATACTTAAAGAGATGAACCGCCAGCATACCCGCGAGGAGTATATGGCACTTATAGATAAGGTAAAAGCTATTATACCAGATTGTGCCATCTCTCAGGATATGATAAGCGGTTTCCCTACAGAAACCGAAGAAGACCATAAAGACACACTTACTCTTATGGAGTATGTAAAATATGATTTTGGTTATATGTTTGCCTACAGCGAAAGGCCGGGAACACTGGCTGCCCGTAAAATGGAGGATGATGTACCCGAAGAAGTTAAAAAACGCCGCCTGCAGGAGGTGGTAGACCTGCAACAGGAAATAAGCATGGAGCGTACTGCCCGTTTTGTAGGCCAGGTGGTAGAAGTGCTTATAGAAAAACCGTCTAAAAAATCAGATGCGCACTGGAGCGGCCGCAACTCGCAAAACACAACCGTGGTTTTCCCTAAGGGAGATTATAAACCCGGCGATTTTGTAAATGTACTGGTTAGCGACTGTACATCGGCTACACTTATTGGTGAAGCTGTGGGATATAGTGCAATGCAGTAAATGTTTTTTTTGCCACGAATTGCACTAATTTCACTAATTTTTATCATTCTCATTTAGAGAGAAAAGATGAAAGAAGTAGTAACAAAAGTAGCCATGAATTTCACTAATTTTTAGATGGATCTAATTCAGAAAGACGAATATTATAAAATAGTGGGTATTTGCATGGAAGTCCATCGCCATTTGGGCGGCGGGCTTTTGGAGATTGTTTATAAGGATGCACTGGAATATGAATTTCGAAAAAACAATATTCCGTTTGAACGTGAAAAAGAATATTTCATAGAATATAAGGACATCATTTTACCACATAAATTCTATGCAGATTTTGTGGTTTATGACAATATTATTCTGGAGGTAAAAGCCGTTACAGGCATTATTGATGTTCATGTGGCTCAAACGTTAAATTACATCCGTCTTATAAACGGTCAAATTGGAATCATTGCTAATTTCAGCAGGTCCCTTGAGCATAAACGAGTTATACGATAAAATAAAGGAATGCATGAAAATCAAAATTTGCGAAATTTGTGTAATTCGTGGCAAAATATAAAGAATGGAAAGCGTACAAGCCATAAAACAACGATTTGAGATTATAGGGAACGACCCCAAACTAAACCGCGCTATAGAGAAAGCCATACAGGTAGCTCCTACAGATATATCTGTACTGGTAACCGGCGAAAGCGGCGTGGGTAAAGAAAGCATCCCTAAAATAATACATGCCCTCTCCCACCGCAAGCATGGTAAATACATTGCCGTAAACTGTGGCGCCATACCGGAGGGTACTATAGACAGCGAACTCTTTGGCCATGAAAAAGGATCGTTTACCGGTGCTACATCTACCCGCGAGGGTTACTTTGAAGTAGCCGATGGCGGTACTATCTTTCTGGATGAAGTAGGCGAACTGCCACTTACCACACAGGTAAGGCTGCTTAGGGTTTTAGAGAACGGCGAGTTTATAAAAGTAGGCTCCTCGCAAACACAAAAAACAAATGTGCGCATTGTAGCCGCTACAAACGTTAATATGTTTGAAGCTATAGAGAAAGGCAAATTTAGGGAAGACCTTTATTACCGCCTTAGCACTGTAGATATTACATTGCCTGCCCTGCGCGAACGCAAAGACGACATACACTTACTGTTCAGGAAATTCTCGTCAGACTTTGCACAGAAATACAAAATGCCCCCTATAAAGCTTGATGATGATGCCGTGGCACTGTTGCAAAAATACCGTTGGGGCGGAAACATACGCCAGCTGCGGAATGTTGCCGAGCAAATTTCTGTTTTAGAGACAAACAGGAACATATCGTTGGGGACATTAACCGGATACCTGCCGCAGGAAGGCAGCAACCTGCCGGCCGTAGTGCGCGACAAAAAGCCCGAAAGCGATTTTAGCACAGAGAGGGAGATATTATATAAGGTGTTGTTTGACATGAAGAGCGACCTTAACGACCTTAAAAAGCTTACCATGGAGCTTATGCAAAATGGCAACACGAGCAAGGTACAGGAAACTAACCAGGGACTTATAAAGCGCATATACGGACAGGAAGAAAACCACCGTGAGTTTGAAGAACTACCCCGTACAGAGGTGTATGCCCCTCAAAAAACCGTTCGGCCGGAGCCTGCCGTTGTAGAGCAGCACCATGACGAAGAGGAAGATGATGACGACAATTACCTTTTTGCCGAAGCCGTTGAAGAAGAAGAAACACTAAGGCTGGACGAGCGTGAAATAGAGCTTATAAAAAAAGCACTGGAACGTAATAAAGGCAAACGCAAAGCTGCCGCTGACGAACTGGGTATAAGCGAGCGCACGCTGTATAGAAAAATAAAACAATATGATCTTTAATCATACAATGAAAAAGACAATAACCATATTTGCAGCACTTCTAATTTTGATAAGCTTTAGCGGTTGCAGTGTTTACAACTTTACCGGTACCGGAAAAATTGATGCTGAGACGTTTCAGGTTAATTATTTTCAGAATACTGCCGAGGTGGTAGAGCCCGGTATAGAGCGTACCTTTACATTAAGGCTTCAGGACCTTATACAAAACCAGACTAACCTTAGCCTTACTAACTCTAATGGCGATTTGTTGTATGAGGGCGAGATAACCCAGTTCAGGATAACACCCATGACAGCTACTGCAAACCAGCTGGCTGCACAAAACAGGCTTACCATAACTGTTAACGTAAGATTTGTAAATAGAAAGAAAGAAGACGATAATTTTGAAAAGCCTTTTAGCTTTTACTACGATTACCCCGGAGATGAACTCCTTACAGGACCTGTACTAACGGCAGCCCTTGAAGAAATTTACGAAAGGATAACACAGGATATATTTAATGCCTCGCTGGCTAAATGGTAATTTATTAAGTCGCAGTTTACAGTAACGGCATTGATTGTAAACTATGATTGAGATTGAGACTGAAACTAAACTTAAATGCGTAGATTATCAATAATAAAATCCATAATATTACTACTTACCTTAGCAGGTTGTAGTAGTAATTATACCTTTACAGGAAGCATCATTAGCAATGATGTAAAAACCTTTCAGGTTACTATGTTTCAAAATAAGGCAGAGGTAGTAGAACCAGGCATAGAGCGTACCTTTACCCGAAAATTGCAGGATTTAATACAAAACCAGACTAAATTAAGCCTTACCAATAAGGGTGGCGATTTACTTTATGAAGGTGAGATAACACAGTTTAGGATAACACCCATGACAGCTACGGCAAATCAGCTGGCTGCACAAAACAGGCTCACTATAACGGTTAATGTAAGGTTTGTAAACAAAAATAAAGAAGACGATAATTTTGAAAAGCCGTTTAGCTTTTATTACGATTACCCCGGAGATGAACTCCTTACGGGATCTGCACTAACGGCAGCCCTCGAAGAAATTTTCGAAAGGATAACACAGGATATATTTAACGCCTCATTGGCTAAATGGTAATTTTAAGTCGCAGTATACAGTAACACTTAGCAGTAGCTGCACTGGCTGGAAACTGGGACTGGGACTGAAAACTAAATTTGAACACAAAAGACTATACATACCTGCTTAACAAGCCTTATTCTATAAATGAAAGGCAGACTACGGACCTGGAAAGCATCCTCACGGAATTTCCGTACCTGCAAAGTGCCCGTGCTATTTATTTAAAAGGGCTGTATAACCGCGATAGCTTTAGGTACAATACTGAACTTAAAAAAACGGCTGCATACACCACCGACAGATCGGTACTGTTTGACTTTATAATTTCGGAAGATTTCAGGAGTATTGATAAGGCATTGCTGGAAGAACGCGAAAAAGCAGTGTCTGACATTGTGGTGACAGCCAGCCATGTTATTGCTCCCCCTGCCGCTCCTGTAGATAAACTTGAAGAATCTATTAAGTTTATAATTAAGGAAGCTGATACCGAAATTGCTGCTCCTGCTATAAACGAAACAGCAAATGAAGTTATAAATGAGCCGGAAACTATTGAACCGGCAGCTACTGAAACCTCTGAAATTGAAATAACCAACGAACCGGTTGAAGAAAACACTACAGGGACATTACAGATAGGCAGCCCCTTAGAATTTAAAGAAAGTGAAACCCACTCATTTGCCGAATGGCTTCAGCTATCTAAACTTGCTCCCATTGAGCGTGATATACCTGTTGCCGCCCCTGTTATAAACGAAGAGCTCGACAAAAAATACAGTCTTATAGATAAATTTATTGAGGCAAACCCAAAGATAGCTCCGGTTAAAAAAGACTCTCCAACACCAGCAAACACAGGCAAAACAACGACTGAAAGCCCCGGCCTTATGACCGAAACTCTGGCAAGGGTATACCTGGAACAAAAAAAATATACAAAAGCAATACAGGCTTATGAAATTTTAATTTTGAAATATCCGGAAAAAATTACTTTCTTTGCAGACCGTATTTTAGAAATAAAGAATTTACAACAAAATAATAATTAAAGAACAATGATCAATTTTACGATTTTTTTGGTACTTATAACAATCGTTAGCTTTTTACTGGTTGTGGTAATCATGGTGCAAAACCCTAAAGGAGGCGGCCTTTCATCTGCAATAGGTGGCCCACAGGTTATGGGTGGTGTACAAAAAACAACCGATTTTCTTGATAAAAGTACGTGGACACTTGCAACAATATTAGTAGCCCTTATATTATTTTCAAGCTTAAGCTTTTCTACAAGCTACTCTGGAGAAGATTCTTTAACAGATGATTCTGCAGTACCTGCAAAACAGGCTGCTCCTGCTAACGGTGCTGCTACAACACCAGCTGCTCCTGCCGCACAACCGGTAACTCCGGCTCCTGCTACGCCAGCTGTACCTGCACAATAGTTAAGACTCTCTTAAAATAAAATAGTAAAAATGCCAGCCTGTCAGTAGCTGGCATTTTTTATGCGCTTAAATTGTCATATTTGTAAAATGGCATAATTTTCGACCAAAAATAAGCGTCACTTAAAATAACAAACATAAAATTAAAAAATATGGCTTTAAACATTAAACCGCTTTCAGACCGCGTTCTAATAGAGCCGGTTGCTGCAGAAACCCAGACTGCTTCCGGAATTTTTATTCCTGACACTGCTAAAGAAAAACCTCAAAAAGGTATTGTGGTAGCCGTAGGTAACGGTAATAAAGACTATGATATGACTGTAAAGGTGGGCGATACTGTATTGTATGGCAAATATGCAGGTACCGAATTAAAATTTGAAGGTAAGGATTACCTTATCATGAAAGAGGAAGAAATTTTTGCAGTAATCTAATCAGTTTAATAGTTAAAAAAAATATACCATTATCATGGCAAAAGAGATAAAATTTGATATTGAAGCACGCGACGGCCTAAAACGCGGTGTAGATGCATTGGCAAATGCAGTAAAAGTAACCCTTGGCCCTAAAGGCCGTAATGTAATCATCAGCAAATCTTTTGGCGGCCCTACCGTTACTAAAGACGGTGTATCTGTAGCTAAAGAAATTGAGCTTAAAGACACTCTTGAAAACATGGGTGCACAAATGGTTAAAGAAGTAGCCTCTAAAACCAACGACCTTGCCGGAGACGGTACTACAACAGCTACCGTGCTTGCACAGGCTATTGTAAAAGAAGGCCTTAAAAACGTTGCTGCAGGTGCTAACCCTATGGACCTTAAGCGCGGTATAGACAAAGCTGTTGAGGCTATTGTTGCCGACCTTTCTAAACAAGCAAAAGTTGTAGGATCTGACAGCGAAAAAATAAAACAAATAGCATCTATATCTGCTAATAACGACGAAACTATTGGCGAACTTATCGCTACTGCTTTTGGCAAAGTAGGTAAAGAAGGTGTTATTACTGTAGAAGAAGCTAAAGGAACAGATACTTATGTAGATGTTGTAGAGGGTATGCAGTTTGACCGCGGTTACCTATCTGCTTACTTTGTTACAAACTCTGAAAAAATGGAGGCCGAACTTGAGAGGCCTTACATTTTGTTATACGACAAAAAAGTATCGTCTATGAAAGACCTGCTTCCTGTTCTTGAACCGGTTGCACAGTCTGGAAAACCATTACTTATTATTGCCGAAGATGTGGATGGCGAAGCCCTTGCTACTCTTGTGGTAAACAAATTAAGGGGTGCCCTTAAAATTGCTGCTGTTAAAGCTCCAGGCTTTGGCGACAGGAGAAAAGCACTTCTTGAAGATATTGCTATCCTTACAGGTGGTACTGTAATTGCTGAAGAAAGAGGTTACACACTTGAAAACACTACGCTTGATATGCTTGGTACGTGCGAGAAAGTTGTGATAGATAAAGACAACACTACTCTTGTAAACGGCGCAGGCGATCCTGAAGCTATAAAAATACGCATCAGCCAGATTAAAGCACAGATGGAAACTACAACATCTGACTATGATAAAGAAAAATTACAGGAGCGCCTTGCTAAACTTGCAGGTGGCGTTGCCGTTCTTTATGTAGGTGCTGCATCTGAAGTTGAAATGAAAGAGAAAAAAGACCGCGTAGATGATGCATTGCACGCTACAAGGGCTGCTGTAGAAGAAGGTATTGTTGCAGGTGGTGGTGTCGCACTACTTAGGGCTAAAGGTGCTCTTGCAGCCCTTACACCAGAAAATGCAGATGAGGCTACAGGTATCCAGATAATATCACGTGCTGTAGAGTCTCCATTAAGGACGATCGTAGAGAATGCAGGCCTTGAAGGATCTGTAGTAGTTGCAAAAGTTGCTGAAGGTACTGGCGATTTTGGTTACAATGCTAAAACAGACGAGTATGTAGATATGCTTGCTGCAGGTATTATAGACCCTAAAAAAGTTACCCGTGTAGCTTTAGAGAATGCAGCATCTGTAGCAGGTATGATATTAACTACAGAATGTGCACTTATAGAAATTAAAGAAGACAATGCCGGCGGCGGTATGCCAATGGGCGGCGGTATGCCGGGTATGATGTAATTTACATTTTACAATATATTTTTACTAAGGAGCGTTTTATACGCTCCTTTTTTAATGAACCCGTCTTGACTTTTTTGATTGAAGCGAAAAACAGAGATTTTTGTTTCAGATTTTGGCTTTTTTGCAGTGCATAGCAGTGCTACGGAATAATAAAACAGGTAAAATATGGAGCGAAAAGATCATTTTGCAGCCAATTGAAAAAAGTCAAGATGAGTTCAATTAATAGTGTATAAAAAAAGGGGTTTTAAAACCCCTTTTTTTATACACTATTAAAGATAACACCTTTACCATATAACAACCCGTAAGCTATCAGGCTGATACATTTTGTTACCGGGCTTAACATTAAAGGCATTATAAAATTCAGGCATGTTAGCCACAGGCCCGTTAATGCGGTATTTTGCCGGCGCATGCACATCGGTCATTATTTGCTGTGCCAGCGATTCGTTTTTAATATTAACCATCCAGGCATAAGCATATCCTAAAAAGTAACGCTGCAATGGTGTAAGTCCACTTATCTTTTCTCCTGATTTATATTGCTCCGTCTTTTTAAATGCTTCCAGCCCCATAACCACACCGCCTAAATCGGCAATGTTTTCTCCCTGCGTGGCATCGCCGTTTACAAATTTACCGGGCAAGGCTTCAAACGAGTTAAACTGCGCCACTATACGTTTTGTTTTCTCTGTAAATTTAGTAAGGTCTTCGGCAGTCCACCAGTTATTAAGGTTACCGTTTTCGTCATACTGGCTGCCCTGGTCGTCGAACCCGTGGGTAATCTCATGCCCAAAAACAGACCCTCCTATTATGCCATACAAAATAGCATCATCCGGCAGGCGGCCTTCAAACCCGGGAACAAGGATGTTGCAGGCAGGCACTACGATCTCGTTATTACTTGGGTTGTAATAAGCGTTATAGGTTTGCGGCGTCATGCTCCACTCTGTACGGTCTACAGGCTTACCAAATTTAGATACCATGTAGTTGTACTTCCATTTATCTACTTCTAATACATTAGCACAATATGAAGAGCCTATGCTTACGCTGCTCATGTCTTTCCACTTGTCAGGATAACCCACCTTCATAATAATCTTACTCAGCTTAAGCAGGGCTTTTTTCTTGGTAGCCTCGCTCATCCAGTCCAGTTTTTTAATATGGTCTGCATAAACAGCATTAATGTTTTTGCCTATTTCTATTAGTTTCTCTTTAGAACCTTTAGGCAAATAATCCTTAACATACACCTCACCTATGAGCTCGCCAAGAGAGCCGTTAGTTTGCTCCACAACTTTTTTCCAGCGCGGCTTTTGTTTAGCAACACCGCTCATAACCGTAGCATAAAAGTGGAAATTTTGGTCACCAATGCTTTTATTAAGGTAAGAAGCATTGGTATTTATAAGATTAAACTTTAAATATTTTTTCCAGCTTTCTATGGGATAACTCTTAACCATATCATTTAAAGCAGCAAAAAATTCGGGCTGACCAACTATTAAGGTATCTGCCTTAGCAATACCTAACGATGGCAATACCTGCACCCAGTTAATATTAGGAGTAGCAACACTAAACTGTGCCACACTCATTTTGTTGTAATTTTTAATGGGGTCGCGCAGTGCTTCAAGCTTACGCGATGCTTTTGCAAGGCCTGTTTCCAGTTGCATTATGGCAGCAGCATCTTGCGAGGCGGTAGCGCTTCCGCTAAGTTTAGCCAGCTCCTCTATGTACTTTAAATATTCTGTGCGAATTGTAACTGTTTCCTTATCGGTATTAAAATAGTAATCGCGGTTACCCATACCTAAACCACCCTGATAAAAAATGAGCGCATACTTAGTACTTATTTTATCATCCTGATTTACACCAAATGCAAATGAGGGGTTAGCGCCCAGCGTATGCAGGTAACCTATGGTTGTCATTAACGAAGATGCATCGGTTATAGCATCTATACGCTTTAGAGGGTCGGCAAGTGGTGTAAGCCCGGCTTTCTCAATAGCGATGGTATCCATGCCGGACGCATAGAAGCTGCCTATTTTTTGTTGGTTACTGCCTTTTGGGGCTTTACTGTCTTTCGCAGCGTTTTCGCAGATGCTTTTTACCTGGGCATTTATAGTATCCTGAATGGTGCGGAATATCCCATTACTGCGCTCGCTATCGGGTATCGGGTTCTTTTTAAACCAGCCGCCATTAGCATACAGGAAAAAATCATCAGATGGGTTAACGGTTGTATCGCGGTTTGTTGCCAGCGGATCGCTAAATGTTGTTTCTTTTTTTGTACAGCTTGTTATAAAAGCTGCAGATAGCGCTATTAGCGACAATTTATGTATGGTGCGCATAAGTATATATTAGGAGTTACAAAATCAAAGGTATTATTTTATTTTGGATTGGCAGGATCGTGTGCTTTGCGACTCTTTTATAATATATAAAGACGCAAAACATTACTTCGTTGCATAAAACCGTTGCGTTACCGGCAATTTATAACTATTTTTACCCCACTGCACTACAAAAAATTACCCTGTTAAGAATAATTTTTATAGTTATTTGAATTTCTAATAAATAATTGTACTTTTGCATCCCCTTTATTGGGGATGGAATGTTTAATTAAAATTATTTATTGTGAACACATTAAGCTACAAAACAGTTTCGGCTAACAAAGCCACTGCTCGCAAAGAGTGGGTTGTTGTTGATGCTGAAGGTCATAATCTGGGCCGTTTTGCTTCTAAAGTTGCGATGCTTTTAAGAGGTAAATACAAAACAAATTATACCCCGCACGTTGACTGTGGAGATAACGTTGTTGTTATCAACGCAGAAAAGATTAACCTAACAGGTAACAAACTGGATGACAAAACGTACATTCGCCACACAGGTTACCCAGGAGGACAAAGGACTCTTACTGCTAAAGTATTACAGGCAAAAAACCCTGCAATCTTAGTAGAGAAAGCCGTAAAAGGTATGCTACCTAAAAACAAATTAGGCGCGCAACTTTTCCGCAATTTAAATGTATATGTAGGATCTGAGCACAAACATGATGCACAGGCTCCTAAAACCGTTAACTTAAACGACTTAAAGTAAGATGGCAACTATCCACAAAATTGGCAGGAGAAAAACTGCTGTTGCCCGTATTTACCTGAGCGAAGGTTCTGGTGTTATTACGGTTAACAAAAAAGACATTGCAGTTTATTTTCCTACTGCAACTTTACAGTACAAAGTAAGGCAACCACTTAGCATGACAAGCAACGTTGAAAATTTTGACGTTAAAGTTAATGTTTACGGTGGGGGTATTACAGGACAGGCAGAAGCTGTGAGAATGGCTATTGCACGTGCTATGTGCGAAGTTGATGCTGAAAACAGAGGCATCCTTAAACCAGAAGGATTACTAACAAGGGATCCACGTATGGTAGAACGTAAGAAATTTGGCCAGAAAAAAGCCCGTAAGAGATTCCAGTTCTCTAAACGTTAATATTTCGATTGTCCTGAGCTATGCGACGGATTTATTATTATTACAATTAAAAAACCAAGTTGTTGTTGCCCCGCCGAGGCGTGGGGTTAGTTTAGCATCTAAATGGTTAGGGCCAGCCACTGTGCGCCACCTAAACATTGATCTTACTCAACAGAACGTAAACTATTACAAAGATGGCAAATAAAGTAGAAGTTAAAGACTTACTGGAAGCAGGTGTACACTTTGGACACATGACCAGAAAATGGGACCCAAACATGGCCCCTTACATATACATGGAGCGTAATGGTATACACATTATCAACCTGTATAAAACTGCAGCTAAAATAGAAGAGGCTAACGAAGCCCTTAAAAAAATTGCTGCTTCAGGCAGGAAAATACTATTTGTTGCTACTAAAAAACAAGCAAAAGATATCGTTGCAGAAAAAGCAGCGGCAGCTAATATGCCATACATTACCGAAAGGTGGCCTGGTGGTATGCTTACTAACTTCGTTACTATCCGTAAAGCCGTTAAAAAAATGGCTTCTATTGATAAAATGAAGAAAGACGGTACATTTATGACACTTTCTAAGAAAGAGCGTCTTCAGGTAGATCGTCTTCGTGCTAAGCTTGAAAAAAACCTTGGTTCTATTGCTGACATGACAAGGCTTCCGGCTGCGTTATTCATCGTAGATATCAAGGCAGAACACATCGCAGTAAAAGAAGCTCAAAAATTAAACATTCCGGTTTTCGCAATGGTAGATACAAACTCTGACCCAAGAGAGGTGGATTATGTAATACCTGCAAATGATGATGCTTCTAAATCAATAGACAAAATTTTATCTTTAGTTACAGGTGCCGTTATTGATGGCCTTGCTGACAGGAAATCTGACAAAGATGACTTTCAGGACCAGCCAGCTGGCGAAGAAGATGCTGTAGAAGCAACTCCTGCCGCTCCAGTTGCAGCTGTAGAAGCTCCGGCTGCTACAGAGGCTCCGGCTACTGAAGAATAAAGATAACATTACATTAAAGCCGTTGTGCCGGGTGATGTTTACTTTTGTGGCATTATCTACATAACGGCTTTACTTTTTTTTACAAACTATATAAAAACAACTTAAGATGGCAAATATTACTGCTGCAGACGTAAATAAACTAAGAACCATTACCGGTGCCGGTATGATGGATTGCAAAAAAGCGCTTGTTGAAGCCGAAGGCGATTTTGACAAAGCTATTGAAAACCTACGTAAAAAAGGACAAAAAGTAGCTGCTAACAGAGCTGACCGTGAATCATCTGAAGGTGCGGTTCTTGCTGTTGTTAACGCTGACAAAACAGAAGGTGTTGTAATCTCTGTTAACTGTGAGACTGACTTTGTTGCTAAAAACGAATCTTACGTTAAACTTGCTACAGATATCGCTAACCTTGCCCTTAACTACAAAACTAAAGAAGAACTTCTTGCTGCTGATTACAACGGCATCACTGTAGAAGAGAAACTTATTGAGCAGACGGGTGTTATTGGTGAAAAAATCGAGATTGGCGCTTTTGAAAGACTTGAAGGTGCTTTTGTAGGTTCTTACATTCACGCCGGTAACAGGATAGCTACTCTTGTAGCTCTTTCTGCTAACGTAGAAGGTGCTGAAGAAGCTGCACGTAACGTTGCTATGCAGGCTGCTGCAATGGCTCCTATTGCTCTTAACGAGGAAGGTGTAGACTCTGCAGTTATCGAAAAAGAAATCGAGATCGCTAAAGATTTACTTCGTCAGGAAGGCAAACCAGAGGCTATGCTTGATAATATTGCTAAAGGTAAATTAGGCCGTTTCTTTAAAGACAATACTCTTGTTAACCAGGATTATATTAAAGATGGTAAACTTAGCGTAAGCGAGTACATAAAATCAGTAGATTCTGCTTTAACTGTTACAGGTTTTAAAAGGGTTGCTCTTGCATAAGTAAACGCAAACACATATATAAGAAAACCCCGTACCTTTTAGGTTACGGGGTTTTTTATTGCTTAATAATTTCGGGAATCATGTAAATCTATACCTAATCAATGTCCGGCAAACCCTCTTCATAATCGTCGCTACCTTTACCAAAGGTTGCCCTGTAGTTGCCGGCATTAACCGTGGCATCTATCATTTCATTTTTATATTTCTCAATATTTTCATTTCCAAGGAGCCACCTGTTGCCTACACTTTTATAAGCTGCCGGCATAATTCTGTCTCCTTTATTTATAAATGCCATAGCAGCCAGCCTTTCGCGGTTAAAGCTGTCATAGTTACCTTCGCTTTTTCTTACAATCTTATAAAAGTAAAAGCTTACAGTGTTGCCATGTAGTTGCGCCGTGCGCTTTTCTAAAAAAGTAACCATTTCTTTTTTTGCATCAATATTAGTAACCGTTATAAGCGCCGATGTAGCCAGTTGCTCATCAGTTACATCTTTGAGTATTCCTGTTTCGTTTATCTCTGTAAGAAGCTTTTGTATGTTAAACAAAGTTTTAGGGTCAGCCAAAAGCTTTTTAATCTCTTCATCATTGGCACTGCCTCTCTTTATATCCAGTGTTGCTAACTCAAGATTGGTATCAGCCTGGTCTAACGCTTTTATTGTTTCAAACACCTTAGCTACTTCCCTGTCACTTTTAAACGGATATAAAAGCTCCATGTAGTTTATAAGGTATTCGTTGCCATACATACGGGAGCGTGTGTAATCTTCCTGCCCTGTTTCGGCATTTGCCTTGCGGCTTTTAGTGCGCTTAATCTCAAGGCGGGTATTGGTAAGCAGCATTTTTTTATAACTCTTAAGCTTATTAGGCTTAATGGCATCTTTTTCTAAAAGCCTTGCAGTAAAATCTACAATAGGCTCATGATACTCCGGTACGCTATAGTACTGCAATATATCCGGGAACAATAATGCGCTGTGCTCTGTATCTAACCCAAAATCCCTGAAAAGACCGGCTACTTCATAGTTGCTGTCAGACACCGGCAGGTCATATTCCAACAGTTCTTTAATCTTTTTATACGCCGCATCGCTCTTAAAAGTGGTGAGGGCTTCAAGCACCGCAAACTGTATTATGGTATTGCTGCCCTCGCGCTTGTACTGCTGCTCAAAAAAAGGTATTACAGCAGGATCTTTAAGTCCGCCAAGCTTAGTGTATAAATCGGTAAGTGCATTCGTTTCTTCGGCAGTAAAATCAAAACTGCTTATAAAATCCTGTAAAGCAATGCGGTCATTCTTGGTTATTTTAAGCTGGTGTATAGATTGCAGCGCGCTATAGCGAATACTGTCGTGCTCGCTACGGGCATCCTCTATAAACAACTGCAGGCGATTATCTGGCAGCCTAACAGCTTTTGGGTTATCCTGTATTTTAAAAGAAGTAAAGAGTTTCTCAATGGCAGGGCTTTCACCCTTATAATCTTTATCTACAAGGGTACTTACCATATAACTTATACCGTCCTTATACATTGCCTTAAATTTTATAGCCTGTATACTATTATCGGCAACAGCCATACCCTCATAACTTTCTATGCCGTTATCATTGCCCTTCTTTTCGTTAACAATCTTTATTTTTCGCGATTTTTTATTAAGTAATTTGTCCCACAACAAAGAGCCCGATCCTGAATTATCTTCGTAATCATCAGCGTCTACTACTGTTGTAACAGCATCATCACTATAACTATGACCGGCATCAGAATCGTCTTCTTCGGTTATGTACTTTTTAAAATCGTTCCATAACGAATCGACACTCACTATAGAATGGTACCTGTGATAATTGTGGTGAAACACATCTGCCTGTTGGCCCGATGGTAAAGTAAACTGTCGTGTACCATAAGTATCTTTAAAATTATTTACTTTTTCTTCATCATCATAAAATCGCTCCGAAAACTCATTATTTCTTTCAAAATCCAGTTTTTCATTAGCCGCTTTAGGTATAGCAATGCTGTAATGCGCAACAGTATCTGTAAAAGTGCGGTATTCGGTATTCTCATTAGCAGGTGCAAAAGTAAATGATGCAAAGAATTTATTGGCATCACTATCAGTGGCTCCAACTGTACCTAACAGGTAATATTTAACCCCTTTAATAACCGATTTTAGTTGTATTTTTTTACTGCCTATTTTTGATTCAGATGTAAATGCTGCCGGATTAGACAATAGTTTTGTTTGCGTAGAATCGATATCAAGCTGTTTATAAAACTCGTACTGAATACGTTTCATTTCAAAATTAGTATCCTCCAGGTTTTCATTTTCGGTAAGCGTATTCTCTAACACAAAATAAGCCGATTTACCTGCGGGATCGTAGGCGTAAACTGCGGCATCCTGAACAGTTTTAGCTTTTTTGTCTTCGCCATATACAACCCGGTATGCCGGCATTTGCACATTAAATCCGCCTTTGGCTGGTAAAAATGTATTATATGCCGTTGTTACCGGTTTTACACTGATGTTATTAAACACCTCATTCTCAAAACGACTTACGTAGTTTTTTTCACCCGCCATGCTTACCGCAATAACCTCCAGCGGAGAAACGTAATAACGGTAACGCTGCAGGTTACCTGTTTTGGTTATATTTTTAATATCGTATACATAATAGCCATCCTGTGCATATTGCTTTTTATCTGTAATCTTGCCCGGAATGTTCTCATAAAAAAGGCTGTCGAGTGTCCGATGGTCAAACGCCCTGTTGTTTTTATTAAGGAAGTCTTTTAGCAATAGTCTTTTCACATTAATATATCCACCATTGGCAAGGTCTGGCGACTGTATATTTTGCTGGTTTTCTATAACTGCATTACTAAACAGCGGCAGCGATATCACCCCGTCTGCGGTAGTATATTTGGTAAATCCGGGTTTTATAAAAAATGCCTCTATCATTTCTTTTTTAGCTTTGCCGGCATTAGTATAACTGTCTTTTACAGGCTGTACGTTATAGCCTTTAGCACGAAGCATTTCTATAATACCGTTTTTACCCGGTAGGTGGGCCGCACCCACTGCAGCAAAAAGACTGCCTGTTTTAACAAGCGAATCTATAGAGTGTACCATTACCACATTACGGTCATACAACAATGTTTTAAGGTACGTTCCGGATGATGCCAGCGAGGTAAGCGAATCGAGCATATCAAGGTCCTTATCGCGGTAATAGTTCATTAACGCCTCCTGATAGCTGGTGTTTTTAATTATTTTTTGCAGGGCTGCTATGTTTTCCTCACGCGGTTTCATGGCCCTGTAATCTATATTCATAACATTAAGCAGGGATGTTTTTGTGTCTTCCAGCCCAACGGTCTTTTTTTGGTATTTGCGGCCGGTACGGTAAATGAACATATCCAGATACGTTTCCTCCTGATACTCCTTTTGGGTTTCATCTGTACGGAAAAGCAGGTTGTTTATGGTAAAATTACCGGTGCGGAACAGCGGGTATAAATTTTCTTTGGCAGCCGGTTCCATATAAAACCGCGCGTACAGCTTATTACTATTTCTGTAAGAGTTCCTGCTGCCCATAACACCCATAAGATCTATCCAGGTGCTGGGTTCGCTCTCATTGGCCACAATATCTGCAGCAAGGAGGCGCGTAAAAAATGCATCAGATAAATGATACGAAACCTTATCGCTTACATGCATAGAACCATACAGGTAAGAGCTTTTTTTAAGGCCATTGCCCGAAACCTCCCACAGCAGGCCCTGATATTTTTTTTCCTGCGAAAAAAGTGATGTAAACGTAACGAAAAACAGTAATGCCGAAATTTTTAAAATACGCATATTGAATGGTGTATATTCCAAATATAAGCTTTCTTTTGGGTATACAACCGCGTAATAAACTGTTTTTATTCTCGAAAAACACTATGCTATACCCTTTACATACTAATGCAGGAAAGAGATGTAATGTTTCAGCAAACGCTTATTTTTCGTGTATGTATTTTTCTATAAGGCCGTGGCCAAGGTAAATAACAGGTGTCATAACGATGGCAATAACAAGCTTAACACCATAACTTACCAAGGCAGATGCGATATAGGTATTAAAATCTATCTTTCCGGTGGCATAAAATGCGATGCCCCAAACAATAAATGTATCAAAAAACTGAGAAATTACCGTAGACCCTGTACTGCGCAGCCATATCATTTTTGCCCCGGTCTTGTTGCGCAAAAAATGAAATATGGTAACATCTATAGCCTGAGATGCTATAAAGGCAACAATACTGCCTATAATTATCCAGAGGCTTTGCCCAAACACGGCGTTAAACTGCCCGTCGGTTACAAAGCCCTTACCCTTAACAGCAGGTATTTGCAGTGCCAAATATAGTATTACAAAACAATACGTTATTAAGCCCGCGGTTATGAACGAAAGTTTATGTACTCCTTTTTGGCCAAAGTATTCGTTTATAAGATCAGTAGTAATAAAAACCACCGGCCATAACAAAACACTGATACTCATAATATAGGGGCCTATGTATATAAGCTTGCCACCGGTAAGTTCGGCAACGACGGCGTTAGTAATAAAAATTCCGGCAAGTATAAGGAACAGCGTGCTTTTACGGGTTTCGAACATGGTAATGGGAGTAAAAAGCAAAGGTAACAGATTTCATAAAAGACTATCTTATGAATGAAATTAACCTTTCAAATTTGCAAATGGATACTGATTATGTAATGCTTTAAATTTTTTTATGAGATCACTTTCAACTTTTGATGGATCAGAAATTTTATCTGGAAGTACTTTCCAACAAATTATTAAGTTTTGATTATTCGCTATTTGCCAAATATATCGTCCTCCTTTATGCGCCACAGCCTTGCTTTGTCCAAAATTGATGTATGTTTTTAACCTCTTTCTTAGCGTAGAATCACTCCATTTTTCCTTCCTAATCCCTCCGGCTTGGCCTATATATATAACAGATGATGTTTCAATCCACTTCTGAAGCAATATTTCGACACTAACATTTGGGTCTTCATGCTTAAAATATCCACCGCTGCCTCTTACTAAAAATGACACAATAGCTTCTGACTTCAAAACAAGATATACACCTCTTTCATTTGGTATCTGTGTGTAATCTTTTATTAAATCTGATATTTTTACAAAACCTTTAAATCCAAAAACCTTGAGTCCTTTAATTGTCCAGTCTTCCATTACTGAATTTTCTGTTTTCCTTAATTTCAGAAACTATCTCTTCAGCAGATTTTTCAGATGCAAAAGCACCAAAACTTTTATAAAAGTTATTTTCTTTTGATTTTGTGCCAACTGTTTTTAGGGATTTAGTAAGCCTTTCAATCAATTCAATTTTATTTAAATAGCTTAAGCCTTGAAATAAATTTGAATATGCTTCAAGTATATTTTTATCTGTGGCAGTCATTTCTTTTTTTATTTCAAATATAATCAAAAAACTATCTCTTATTACCTAAACATCCTCTGGTCGAAGGTAAACCTTTCTGTGCTTATAATTTTTATGCGCTTAAAGTCGGCATGGTTAGGGTTTATCAGTAAATTAAAATCCCCCTGCGTTACGGCCGATGGTATTTGCAGCACACAGTATTCATTCTCATAAATAAATGCATCGCCTATTGCCTGCGTCTCTACGGGGTGCGGAAAAGTATTCCAATTAAGCGGGAGTGCAGTTGTATTAATTTTTTGCAGTGAAACATCATCAGGGATATGCAATTGCATGATAACATAATCAGATGGCAACGTAGCAATTGACAGGTGAACAGCAACTTCTGCCATGGCAAGCGACCTGTTTGTAGCCGTATAAATAAGCTCTACCCCTATAGAATTCCATCGTGCGCCCTTAAGTGCAGCACCTTTACCAGATAGTACGTCAGCAAATTTTTCTCTTGATAACCTGTAGGCCTCCATTAAACTAAAATACCGTAATTTATCCGGGTTAACTCACTTATCACCATTTCCTTACCGTAAGAATCCATAAGCAGCTCCATAGGTTTAATACTGCCCAGGGCAAAACTTGGGGTATCAAGCCAAAGCTTAAATTTTTCCATATCGCCAAAAACATCCAGCCCCACATTTGTAACCTCTGCCATTTCTATAATCTTCTCAGAATGAATGGGTTTAAAATTTTTAGGACCTACTTTATAGCGTTGCAGCGTTTTAGTAGATATATCTAAAAAATGGGACCAGTTCTCTTCGCTAAACGGGGTAAAAGTCTGGATAAGCGAAAACAATGAGTAAGGCACACCCTCACGGATAACCTGTATCATTAATAATTTATTATTCAAAAAATCAGAATAAGTTACTCCCGTTGCAGGCACATGATAGTTATTAATACCAGAATGTTTAATAACATTAGATATTTCTTTATCAAGCTCCTGCCTTATATTGCGTTTAAGGGTTTTCATAATATTTACCTTTTAGACATTTGTCTGTAAATATAAGACAAATTTATTTTTCCTGAATTTTTATACTGTTAAATATTAGAAACAAAAAATCCCGTAAAGCCTAAGCCCACGGGAATATATTTTTTGAGATTTCACACTGCATTGCAAATCTGAAATCATCACTCTTAAATCTGAAATTTCTTAGAAAGGAAGATCGTCGTGCTCTTCTTCTTTATAGTTTGTAGCCGGCTCAAAAGCATCGCGTGCCTGTGGCGCTTGTGGCTGCTGCTGGTAACCACCGCCCTGAGGCTGTTGCTGGTAACCCTGAGGAGCCTGCTGCTGATAGCCCTGTTGTGGTGCATCTCCGGCTTTCTCTATTCTCCACCCCTGTATAGAGTTAAAGTATTTTGTTTCGCCTTGTGGGTTAACCCACTCCCTGCCTCTAAGGTTTATGGAAACTTTAACAGGCTCGCCCACACCGTAGTTGTTTAGCAGGTCGCATTTGTCCTGGGTAAACTCTATCATAATGTGTTGTGGGTACTGCTCATCGGTAGTAACTACCAATTCTCTCTTTCTAAAACCATTAGCACCAAAAGCTTTGGTTTCGTCAATCATCTTAATTCTTCCTGAAACTTCCATAATCGTATCTTTATTTATATTTTCTGCCGGTTAGTGGCAGCGATCGTTTACACTTTTATTTAAAATCTTTCTTTGCCAGCAATATCTTCCATGCATCGTTTACACGGTTAGCATCAAGATATTCTTTGGCTTTTTGTAGTTTTATATCTTCGTCATCAGCGCTTAAAACACCTTTCACCTCAAAACTCTGTTTTACAAATATATCAATTTCTTCGGTAGTAGGCAACGTTTGCGTGTTACCAAGTTTGCCAAGGTCGTTACCGTTAAATATCTTGCTTTCCTTTACAAATTTAGGTATAGCATCTACCCCAACGCCTAATGTGGTTAAAGGTTTTTCAACCTCAAATAACCCGTCTGCCGATCGTGAATACCAGTTGCCGCCAAGCCTCGATACCAGGTCTATTTTATGCTGGTCTATATTTCCGTTTGCATCCAGCACACTTTCATCAATATGCATTTTAAGCACTTCGCACAGCACAAGGTTTCCGGCACCGCCCTCTGCCCCAAGCGGAATAATATCGTTAACGCGGCACTCAAACTGTACCGGCGCTTCCTTTACCCTGAAGGGTTTTACAATATCGCTGGGCTGCATGGTAAAACCGGCCTTTTCAAACTCGTTTACCCCTAAGCCATACTCTGTACTGCTTAACGATGTTTGCTGTACCATGTTATAATTTACCACATTTATAACCACCTCGCGGTTAAGGTCGGCATTTAGCAGGGTGTGTTTTACCGTATTATCGCGTACCCTTCGCGAAGGCGAAAAAATAAGTATGGGCGGGTTACTGCTAAACAGGTTAAAAAAACTAAACGGCGAGAGGTTAGGCACTCCATTAGCATCTATAGTACTTGCTAAGGCTATAGGGCGCGGGCCTACGGCACTTTGCAGGTAGCCATGCAGTTGTGGTGTGGTAAGTTCTTTAGGGTCTATAGTAAGCATGCATGTGCTGGTTTAGGAGTACAAAGATACTTTTATACTTTATGCAGCAATACATTTTAACGAGGTTGTTAATAAATAAGCTATCAGGTTTAATTACAGTATAAAACGCTTTACATTTTTAACTTTTAAAGAGCCAATAAGTACCGTCGCTGCTGCGTTACTATAGCCACATGTTGTTATTATAAACTTTAGTATCTTTAAGCCTCAAATTATAGTGCATGCAAATTACAGATAAAAGGGCATTTACCCGTACAGTACTTATAGCAATCTCTTTCTCTATTGTAATATTTATTGTTTGGAACACGTACTACCTTTTCCAGATTTTTAAGACTGAGGAGCGTAACAAAATGGAGCTTTGGGCCAATGCCACAGAAGCAATGGGCAGCGATGAAAAAGTATGGGTAACCCTTAGCCAGATCATTAATAATAATAACACTATCCCTCTTATATTAACAGATTCTGAAGGAGTTATAAAGAAAGGAAGAAATATAGACGAGGATATAATAAAGGACGATGTTGTAAAAGACTCTATTAAGGCATACAAAATGCTAAAAGAGCTGGAAGTGGCAAATAACCGCATTGCTATTGAATATTTACCGGGCGAGTTTCAGTATGTTTATTACGGTAACTCTACCCTTCTTAATGTTTTAAAGTATTACCCTATAGCACTGGCACTTGTTATACTGCTCTTTGGCACCGTTATATATAACTTTTACCGCGCTACAAAAATGGGTGCGCAAAACAGGCTCTGGGCAGGTATGGCTAAGGAAACCGCACACCAGATAGGCACACCACTATCGTCTTTATTGGGGTGGATAGAAATTATGCGGGTAGACGACGTAGACCCCGTAACGATTGCCGAGGTTGAAAAAGATGTTATGCGCCTGCAAACCATTGCCGAACGCTTCTCTAAAATAGGATCTGAACCGGTGCTGGAAGAAAGGGATATCGTGGCCGAAACCGAGCGTTCGTTTGAATATTTAAAATCGAGGGCTTCTAAACAGGTAGAGTTTAGCTTTACCGCCCCCACCCATGTCATACCCATTATGCTTAACCCCGAGCTGCACAGCTGGACCATAGAAAACCTTGTAAAAAACGCCATAGACGCCATGAAAGGCAAAGGTAAGCTTGATGTGGTTATAGAAGAGAGAGAAAACATAGTGCGCATAAAGGTTTCAGATAGTGGTAAGGGAATCCCTAAAGCCCAATTCCGTAAAGTATTTGAGCCCGGCTTTACCACAAAAAAACGCGGTTGGGGCCTTGGCCTCTCGCTTACCCGCCGTATTGTAGAAGAATACCACAAGGGCAAAATAAAGGTTTTAACATCAGAAATTGGCAAGGGCACTACCATGCAGGCCAGTTTTAAAAGGGCATAAAAAAAGCGGGAAAGTGATTATCACGCTTTTTTATCTGTAAAATGTGCTTATTTCTTTATAACCTTTTTAGTAAATGTACCATTATCTGTAGTGGCTTTAACCATATATATACCGGCAGCAAGGCTATTCATGTTAACCTGTACCTCGCTGGTATTAAAGTCATTGTTAAACACTAACCTGCCATTAAGATCATATGCCTTAATATTGTGAATAATATCATTTGCAGATTTTACCTGAAAATTATCTTCAAAAGGGTTAGGATATATCGAAACATCTGCATTGTAAATGGGGTTATTTACAGATAAGTTATTTGTAAATGTCACCGCATAATCTTCTATTTGCCCGTATAAAGGTGGATTACACGAATTTATAGCGAAAAAAAAGTCTGAAATTACTCTCATACGCAAAGGGACATTTAACACAGCACTTCTTATCGGGGTAACATATTGCTCTGCAATAGAATAAGCAGGCTGATTGCTCACATTCATTACCAGCTCATTACCTTCATTAAACACACCATTATTATTAAAATCGATGTAGACTTTTATATTTTGCGCATTAGTACCAATACCTACAGACAGCAATGTTGCCGCGGTATTAGGAATAATCGTCGATATATTATATGAAATACAAGAATAATAATTGTAATCTATATAAAAATTATTCTGGCTTACTGTTCTTGCACCCGTATCATTACTAATTGACCCATAGTGTACTGAGCGTGGCCCAACACCATAATCATCTTCTAACTCTCCTGGATAAAAAGGGATGCACGCCTCTATAGGGCTTACAGGCGCAATGCTGTCATCGAGCGCTAAACCTCCTTTAGAATTAATTAAGGACCCTCTAAATCTTAATAATTGAGCGATAGCCCGTTCTGACTGTCCAGTGGTAAACTTATTTAACACATACCCATAATTCATTATGTTATTTTGTTCTCCATTATAGTTTGTACCAGAGCATTCATTAATGTCATTTGAGGTAGGCGCAGGATATGTATTAAGCATACTGCCAATAGCAGCTGTATCGCAAACCAGGTCATTATCTAATGTACAATCATCGTTAACAGGGCATTCACCGCCCTGCGCATCTGATCCATCAAAAACGTGGCGTAATCCTAAAGCATGGCCTATCTCATGTGCAGCTGTAATGCTTTGTGTATTTACACTCCTAACCGCTATATATGCACCGTCTATACTAAGTGATGTACCCGCATAATAAGCAAAGCCATCGGTAGGGCTGCCATTGTCTATAGTATTTACAATATAAATGTTATAAAAATATTCAGGGTTCCATCTCCTGTATGCCCTTAACTGATCTTGTGTAGCACCTTCGGTTAACTCACGCTGCAGGCCGTATTGCTGATACCCTGCAATGCCGGAACCATTTACTCTGGTAATACCATTAGTAGCATTACAATTAGCGTCTCTTTGTGCAAGTACTAAACGCACAGGTATTACAGCACTATCACTAAAGCCATTAACTGTAGACGCATATATATCATTAGTAAAATTTATCCAGTCCTGAATTTGTCCGTCCGATGGGTTATTTAAAGTACCCTCTTCTTCACCGTTATGAAATACATGCACAACTACAGGAATTTCATAAATGCCATTAACAAGACTTCTTTGCACGGCAGTGTTACCACTTTTAATATCTTCAGACAGTTGCTTATTAAAATCATTTATTTTAGCAGCAACGTCCGGATGCTCTAAAAGGTATTTACGGTTTACTTCGTCCGAAGCACAAAAGTTTGTCTGGGCGTTTAGCAAATTACACAATAGCACACAGGCAGGTATAATCAGTTTCTTTAATTGTAAATACATTTTTGTTGATGTTCTTAAATTCCAGCCAAAAGTATACTAACCGCAAACGATATACAATACCTATAGTTAGTGATTTTAACATCCTTACAATAATTTAATGTATAAAAAAGCCGGAAGTAAATTCCGGCTTTTTTATATTTTATAAATTAGCAGCTATTGCTTTTGCCAGCTCTTCAAACTCTCCTTTTTCAAGCTTTACCTTGTTTACAAACCTCATCTCGTCCATATCGTTAAGTGGAATAAGATGTACGTGTGCGTGCGGCACTTCCAGCCCTACAACGGCAACACCTACCCTTTTGCAGGGCACGGTTTTTTCTAATCCAATAGCCACTTTACGCGAAAACTGCATAAGCGCAAGATATTGGTCTTCGGGCATATCAAACAGTTTGTTTATTTCCTGCTTGGGTATGCAAAGCGTATGCCCCTTAGCATTAGGGTTTACATCTAAAAACGCCAGAAAATTGTCGTCTTCGGTTATTTTGTAAGCTGGTATTTCGCCGTTTATAATTTTTGTGAAGATAGTGCTCATAAAAAATTGATTAAAATTATGCCCTCGAAAGTTCTAAAACCTCAAATTTAAGCACACCGTTAGGCACATTAATTTCGGCAATCTCCCCAACAGATTTACCTAACAAACCTTTACCTATAGGCGATGTAACCGATATTTTACCTGTTTTAAGGTCGGCTTCGCTTTCGGCAACAAGCGTATAGGTCATTTCCATACCGTTTGCCTGGTTTTTTATTTTTACAGTAGAGAGTACCAGTGCTTTAGAGGTATCTAATTGCGACTCATCTATAAGGCGCGCGTTAGATACTACCTCTTCCATCTTAGATATTTTTAACTCTAAAAGGCCTTGTGCTTCCTTAGCTGCATCATATTCTGCATTTTCACTAAGATCTCCCTTATCCCTTGCTTCTGCAATAGCCTGGCTGGCTTTAGGGCGTTCTATACTCTTTAGCTGATCCAGCTCATCCCTTAATTTTTTTAACCCTTCTGCTGTGTAGTAAGATACTGTACTCATAACTTCATCGTTTATATAAATAGAAAAAATCCCATCAGGACGGGATTTCTTTGTATGCAAAGATACATGTTTTTGTTAAATCAATTTTTAATAGTGCTTTTGCACATACCAAAGTTAATTAAATTAAATTTGTTTCATAATTTTTAGGTAAAAATTTAACCGCCATGAAAAAATATCTGACTCTCCTTTTAGCCCTTCCGTTTCTTTTATGCTGCAGTAAAGAAGAAGTGCGCAATAACAATCCTTATTTGCCCAACTATAATTTTGATTTCCCAATAGATATTAGTTTCCCAACGTATGATAACCTTCGGTACCCTACTAACCCTGTAGTAATTACTGCTGCCGGTGCCGGTATTAATGGCATTATTGTAATGTACACCGGAAGCGGATACGTAGCTTTCGAGAATACATGCCCCAATCATGAAATTAGCACCTGTTCTGTATTACAGCGAAACGGCATCCTTACGAAGTGTACCTGCGATGATATAGAGTACAGCCTTTTTGACGGGTCGCCTACCACCCCGGCAAGGTTTGGCCTTAAAGCATACCGTGTTCAGGTATTAAACAGCACCAACATAAGGGTGTATAATTAATATGCCTGTAATAAAATTGGTCACAACTATCAAGGCACCTATTGATGTGGTGTTTAACCTGTCCCGTAGCATAGACCTTCATAAAATATCTACTGCACAAACTAACGAAGAAGCTATTGCCGGTGTTACAAGCGGACTTATAAGCATGGGTGAAAGTGTAACCTGGCGGGCTAAACATTTGGGTATTACACAAAAGTTAACAAGCAAAATTACGGCATATAACTTTCCTTATTATTTTACCGATGAAATGGTTGCAGGCCCTTTTAAAAGCTTTAAGCACGAACACATTTTTAAAGAGGAAAACGATGTTGTAATAATGACCGATGTTTTTAGCTACAAAAGCCCGTTAGGTGTATTAGGCCACATTGCCGATGTGCTTTTTCTTGAAAAATATATGACAGCCCTATTAACTGAACGTAACCGCGTGGTAAAGCAATTTGCCGAGAACCCGGAGTTATATAAAAATTTAAACATCTGATAGTCCAAATATTTTTGTCACGCAAAGGCGCAGAGACGTAAAGTTTATATCTTAAATCAGTATTCCTTTCCAGGGGTACACCTGCATATTCATTCTCACTTTGCGCTTCTGCGTCTTTGCGTGACATTCTTCAACACATTGCACTATAATATTTCTAAAAATGGTATTACATAAAAGGTCCTGCCACAATAACGCGGCAGGACCCAATTAGAAAAACTAACTATATTAAAATTTAAGGGTAGCCCCTACAAGAAAGTTAATACCTGCCTGCGGAAAATAATAAGGATCCGGCCCGCCATACATGGTACCGTTTGATACATACTTAGTATCAAAAATATTATTTACTAATCCCGTAAAAACTATCGATTTAAATACCGGCAATTTTTTAAGTTCATACGTAATATTAAGGTCGTTTACAAAATAGCTCTTTAGCTTATCGTTACCCATCTCAAGGTTATCCATATATTGCTCGCCTACATATTTAGAAAGCAATGCCACCTGCAAATCTTTAAACGGAAGTACTATTAACTGGTTACCTGCAATAACATTAGGCGAATATGCAATAGAAGTATTGCCTAAGTTTTGTGTACCCGTTTCGATTTCATTATAAAAATCGATGTTCTTGCTGCTGCTTACCGCAATATTAGGTCGTATAACAAAAGAATTTGTTACATATATGGTAGCATCTGCCTCTATACCTGCCCTATAGCTATCGCCACTGTTAGCATATATTGCCGAGCCCACATCGTTAAGGTCGCCCGTTAAAACCAGTTGGTCTTTATAACGCATGTAATAACCGTTTACGTTTAGTGTTGTCCTGCCCTGTTTAAACCTCCAGCCCAGCTCAAAATCGTTCAGGCTTTCCGGCTTAGGGTTATTGTCTTCATAATCGGTACGGCGTGGCTCTTTGTTAGCCCGTGCATACGAAAAGTAAATACTGTTATTAGTATTTACGGTATACGTAAGGCCCGCTTTAGGGTTAAAAAAGTTAAAGGTATCATCTACGGGTTTCGGGCTGCTGTTACTTTCTAAAACATCATCGGCATTATAATGCACGGTACGGTACTGCATATCGCCAAAAAGGCTCAGGCTGTTTGTTAACTGGTAATTAGCCTTGGCAAAAATATTAAAGTCGGTCTTGGTGGCATCATTATCATAGTAACGGTCGTTAGGGCGCACGTTACCCGAATTTTGCGCCCATATTACTTCGCCAAAGTGCGCTCCTGTATATTTATTCCAGGCACCGCCCAGCGTTGCGTTAACTTTGCCTTCTTTATAATTCGTAGAAAATGTAGTACCATAAAAATCGTTATCCAGCCATTTGCGCGTTATAAGATCAGATACCGGGGTAAGCTCGCCATAATAATCAATTTCTTTTGTGGCAATTATACCGGGAAACTTGCTAACCGGGGTGTCATCGCGGTAATTTTCATAATATCCTTTACCTTTAGTGTAATGTGCAGCAATGTTAGTGCTCCAGGCATCGCTTAGCCTTTCATTCCAATGCAGCTGGTAATGGTCCTGCTGGTAATTATCGGTTTCATTTTTATAATAATGAATATTACCCTCATCATCATAATACACGCCGGATGTATTGAATCGTCTGTTAGTATTTAGAGTTTGGGTATCTATACCGTTCCATGCCTGGTACGTTTTTTCGGTTCCGCCAAAAGCCATTGCCTTAATAAGCGTGGTTTTACCTACATAAGTTCCCTGTAAAAAGTACGACCTAAGGTTAGATGCTGCCCTGTCTATATACCCATCTGAAGCTATATTAGACACGCGGCCTGCAAGCTCAAAGTTGTTGTTTAAAAGCCCGGTGCTAAACTTCACAGTATGTTTGCGCGATGCATAACTGCCAAAAGAGTTAGATATCTCTCCGCTCGATTCTTTTTTGTAAGCATCTGTAAGCAGGTTAAGGCTGGCGCCAAAAGCCCCGGCACCATTTGTAGAGGTTCCTACCCCGCGCTGCAGCTGGATATTTTCTACAGAGGATGCAAAATCGCCCATGTTAACCCAAAAAGTTCCCTGAGATTCGGCATCATTAAGCGGGATACCGTTAAGTGTAACGTTTACGCGGCTCGCATCTGACCCACGCACACGTATGCCTGTGTAGCCTATACCGTTACCGGCATCGGTAGTGGTTACTACAGATGGTAAAAAGTTAAGTAAAATAGGAATGTCCTGCCCTAAATTGCGTTTGGCAATTTCTTCTTTGCCAATGTTGCTAAAGGTTACCGGTGTGTTGTTGTTTACACGCACGGCCTGCACCAGTACTTCGTCAAGCTTATTTACGGTATCCTGCGTTGCAGGCTGCTGTGCATAAGCGGCAATGCCAATAAAAGAAAACAGGAGGGTCTTAGAATCTAAGGGCCTAAGCGACTTAGATTCTTTTAAGAAAGTGAATAAATTTTTCATTCGTAAAAATTGTTTTACAAATAAAAGGGGCAATTATTCTTTGCGTTAGTTATACATGATTTTGGCAACAGTTGCGGTGTGCACTCCGCTTGTTGGCCATTATTCCCTTGGCGGCATTACCCGCCCAGGTTCTTTGGGTATGATCTCAGCCCGATTGTTTAGGGCACCCCTTTGAGACGGCGCAAATGTAGTATTTTTTTTTATTATTGGATAATTAGATTTAAGATTATTGAATTTTTAGATAACCTGAATTACCGAAACCTCACAAAACACTTAACAAAGAGGTAATAATTTAAAAATACTTAAGGTACAATGCACTGCATTAAAACTTTTAATTTGCCATAGTCGCGACACCGTTTTGTAATTACAAACCAAATAATTTAATTTTTAATTACTGATTATCAACCAACAACTACAAAATGAAAAATTATGCTTTATCTATGCTGGTGCTTTTTGGCTCCCTGTTTTTTGTTCAATGTTCTACCTCATCGTTAGTGGATGATAGCGACGAGATCGTTACAAAAAGCACAGCTACTTCCCGAATTGCGGCTACAAATGTAAATCCGTTTTTAAACTGCGGCTGTACAGAGAGTGCTACAAAAATTACTACCGGCGATGCCGCTACATGGGCTGTAAGGTTTGCACCGCTTGTAAAATTTGACCGCGCCGCACCAGATTATCCTACATCTGTAGAGGATATATGGGCAAGCACAAACCCCGCAAGCATAGTGTGTAACGGCCAGCTGGCTCTTACTAACAGCACAGCACCTACAAGCCTTAACTTTCCTACATATTATGATGTGCAACAACATCCTACAGATAGCGATAAGGTGTTTATAGATTACTGGTTTACCTACAAAAAACAGGAACCATGCTCTGTAGGGCAGGGAGGCCATGATTATGACTGGGAGCATGTAGTAATACAGTTTAAAAAATCTACACAGCGCATTGTTACGGTTACATACTACCAGCACGGTGGCTGGTACACTAAAGACTGGAGAAACGTTGCCGCCGGCACAAGGCTTGTGGCTTATGTGGGTAAATATGCCCACGGCATGTACAACAACAGCAATACTATAAGCTTTATAGGCTACGCGTGTACTTACTTTGGCGATTACCGTAACCCGGCAGATGCCAGCGATGAAGCAAGTACATGGAACAACCTTATACAAATGAGCTGCGCCAAATCAGAGTTTAACTTTAACGGGGGCTGGGGCACAACAGGTAAAGGCCCTTTACACCGCGACCGCCAGTACTGGAACTTTGCAGCCTGCAACGGCAGCGATACCTTTGGCACTAACGGCTGCAGCGGATCTGACTTTGCTGTAGGCACAATAATAGGAAGTATTAATTAATTATTTTATTCAGAATTTAAATCGAGGGAGGGCTGTCATTTATTTGGCAGCCTTTTTTCTTTTCAGGCATGTGTGCATTTAATGCCATCAACCGTTAACCTATAGGAAACAATTAACTGTATGTTATGCAATAGTAAAAAGGAAACCCTGCCAAAAGCAGGGCTTATATCTTATGCGAATCTAAAAATCTAATTGTCCAATAATCTACAAATCCGGCTTTCGCCTGTTTTGTTTTTTATCTGATAAGCGGCGTTTGCCTTCTATCCTTTTCTTAATTACAGATCGCGGTATTTTAGTAGGCTTCCTTATTTTATCTACCTTAAGGGCAGCATCCATAACCAGGAAAAAGCGTTTAATTACAATATCTTTATTACGCAACTGGCTGCGGTCTTCGTCGCATTGCAGTATAAGCACACCCTCATCTGTAAGGCGGCTGGAAAGACGGGTTTCGGCAAGCAATTTTTCTTCATCGCTTAGCGATTGCGATGTGGGTACATTAAACCCAAGCACCACTTTGCTCGATACCTTGTTTACATTTTGCCCGCCGGCACCACTACTGCGCACAGCCTTAAAGGTAAGCTCTGTAATAATTTTCTCCCTGTCCACAGTTAATAATTACGGTTTTTGGTGCGCCGGTTTAAGCAGGTCGTTTACCGTTTTAACCGGGTTAAAGGTTTTAAGCGGCACCTCTACAAAAACGGTTATCCATCCGGCCATGGCACCGTTCCATAATCCCGGCAATTCATACGATTTTACATCTTTACCCATCCTGTTTTTATAAACAATAAAACCGGTGTTAGGGTCTACAAATTCGGTAAGGTCAAATTTATTGCCTTTGTAATCTTTAAGTCCGCACACAAGGTCTACCGGGTTAAAGTGCGTAGACTGTGAGAATATATGGCTTTGTATTTTGTTATCGAGGTCTATTTGCGAGCTCTCTACAATTTGTAAAGAAACCCTGCCCCTTTTTCCTTTAACCCAGAAAGGGCCACCACCGGGCTCACCCTCATTCTTAACCATACCGCAAATACGGATAGGCCTGTTAAGGCACTCCTTAACATACTGAAATTTATTCTCTAAGGTAAATTTATCAAAATCGGGCGATATATCCTGAGATAGCTGGATAGCCGCAAAATCTACAATTTCGTCAAGCTCCTGCTCATCTACCTCATGGTTCTCTATATGCTCCAGATAATGGTTTACTTTTTCCTGAAGTTTTATAAGCATACCACCAAGCGCTTTTTTATAAGTCGCAATGGTATCCATCTTGGTATGCCTTACGTTATCTATATTTTTTACAAATACAATATCGGCATCCAGGCGGTTAAGGTTTTCTATAAGCGCACCGTGGCCTCCCGGCCTAAAAAGCAACGTGCCTTTTTCGTCCCTGAATGGTTTATTATCCATATCTACCGCAAGAGTATCTGTTTCCTGGTGCTGGTAGGTAAAATTAAAACTTATTTTTATGCCAGACTCCTCTTCTACCTTAGCTCTTACCTCATTTATAGAATCAAGGAAACCATTAAGATGATTTTCTGATATTGTAAAATGAATGTGCGTCTGGCCCTGAGAACCTGCATAGGCAACACTCTCCCTTAAATGCTCATATATAGGCGTAGCACTAAATTCGTCATAACAATGAAAAGGTATTATACCCTTAGGTTTATTGGCATAATCAAAAAATTGCTCGCTCATCATGGTTTTAATAAAACTGTAACTACGGGCATCTTCCCTCACATTTTCATCATCTCCGGCAGGGTAAACAATATGTTTTTCGGCTTCGGCGGCAATTTCAGCATAAAAAGGAAATTTTTCCAACCCTAATAAAAATACCTCAAGCGAATTGTCTTTTTTACGGTTTATATATCCATTTATGGTTTCTTTCTCAGGGTTATAATTAGAGATAAAATCATGCAAAAACTTAAACATACGTGTAGCAGCGCCAGATGCAGGCACAAACTTTTTAAGCTTATAACTTTCCTTTTTACTGTCAAAATAAGTAGCAGACTCTGCTGCCTCTTCTTTGCTTAATCCCACAACCCCATCTGCAAGTACCGCAGGACGCTCTAAGTTAATTTTTGCAATCCCGTTCCTGAATATATCAAGCTGTTTTTCTATTTTGTCTAAATGAATATTACGGTTGTATACCTGCACAAAATCTGTTACAGAAAGGCCAAGCGATAAGGCTTTTTCTAACTGGCTTACTAAGCAGGATACTTTACCAAAAACATTATCTGTACCCTCGGTAACCCTTAGGCGTGTATTATTTTGCCTTCTTAGCATCTCGGCTAATTCATTGGCTTTCTTTTTCTCTTCAGGAGCTATAACAATGGCAAGGTCAGATGATTTTGGAGTATTTACAGTATCAATATCCTTAGCCTTAAAATAAAGTTGCTGGTTATTTTTTTCTGCCGCAAATGGCTCCAGGTTTAGTAAGGCCGCTGTAGCTTTACTATCTTTTTCTGCATATATAGTTATTGTTATAGTATTGATTTTTTGACGTGTAAAGTTCTCTTCCATGCTACATAGCCATAAATGGCAATTATTGTTAAAAATAAATTTAAAATACTGGTAAGCGTGTAACCTTTAAGGTAAAAAAGCGGTATGGCAATTATATCTCCGGCTATTAAGAACAGCCAGTTTTCAAGTTTTCTTTTTGCAAGCAGCCATGTTCCCACAAACAATAGCCCCGTCATAAATATGTCGGCATACGCCCACCATTTATCAAACCTGTTTAACCAGATATAAATACCTGACACAAATATAATGGAAAAAAGAAAAATAAGAGCACAGGCTATAGAATCCTTGTATGAAATTATTGTTATTTTTAGAGAATCGTTGCTGTTTTCATACCGTTTGCCCCACAATATCCATCCATACACACTCATATAAAAGTAGTATAAATTAATAAGAAGGTCGCCGTATAACTCCCAGTCTAACAATAAATATATATAAATTATTGTGCTTGCTAACCCTGTAGGATACAATAATATACTGTTATTTTTAGAATAAACCACGCTGGCTATACCTAAAACCACAGCAATAAACTCCAGCCATATTTGCAGGGTAGTATAGCCTGCATACTGGCTAAAAAGTACTTCATAAATGTTTTGCATAATATTACTACATTTTTTTAGCTGCCAAGGCAGTAAACAAGGGTAAAGCCTTCAATTTCTTCAAAAAAGAAAGGGTATTGGGCATCTATTTCTTCAAATTTTACATTGGCTTTACCCGTAGCCTCTTCCATCTTAAAGGGAAGAACCTCTATATTTTGCTTAAAGCTAAGCCCGCTGCGCGATATCATTTTGTAAACTGCCTCTTTAACACCCCATATTACAATAAGGTTTTGCATATAGGTCTCTAAATGTGTAGGGTCGAGATAGGCAAATTCCGGCAGTAAAAATTTCTCGGCAATGGTAATTACTTTCTCGCGTTGCATTTCCATATCTATGCCTATATTCTGGCTGCTTACAATAATGGCCGAAAAAGCGTAAGAATGTGTTATAGATATATTATTGCCATCGGTAAGGTGCGGTTTTCCATCGGCACTATAATAAAGGTCAAAATCAGTATAACCTATTTCCTGCATAAGCATGCGCACTCCTAAAAAGGCTTTGCGATGTGATTCTGACTTCATTTTATCCATTTTATTAACGCACACATCTTTAAGCGTAACCGCAGCAGATAGTTCTTCCATGCTCTCTGTATTTTTCCATACAAGGAGCCTGGTATTGGCATTAATAGTAACAGATTTGTATAAAGGCATTTATTAGGGTTAAATAAGGTTTGATTAAAACCAATTCATTAAATTTGCAAAAACTTTTGCTAATACAAATATACAATATTCATGAGTACTACAACAACGCCATTTGTGGCTTATAAGGTAAAGGATATTTCGCTTGCGGAATGGGGAAGAAAAGAGATTCAACTTGCTGAAGCAGAAATGCCGGGACTTATGGCACTTCGTGCTGAGTTTGGTGCGCAACAACCGCTTAAGGGTGCGCGTATTGCAGGCTGCCTGCACATGACCATACAAACTGCGGTACTTATAGAAACCCTTGTTGCACTTGGTGCAGATGTTACATGGAGCTCATGTAATATTTTCTCTACGCAGGACCATGCTGCTGCTGCTATTGCTGCTGCCGGTATACAGGTTTATGCATGGAAAGGCCTTAACGAGGAAGACTTTGACTGGTGTATTGAGCAAACTTTGTTTTTTGGCGAAGACCGCCAGCCGCTTAACATGATCCTTGACGATGGTGGTGACCTTACCAATATGGTGTTTGACCGTTTTCCGGAGCTTGTTGCCGAAATTAAAGGATTAAGCGAAGAGACTACTACCGGTGTACACCGCCTTTATGAAAGAATGAAAAACGGTACATTACTTGTTCCTGCTATTAATGTGAACGACAGTGTTACTAAATCTAAATTTGATAACAAATACGGTTGTAAAGAAAGTGCTGTAGATGCAGTTCGCCGTGCTACCGACCTTATGCTTGCAGGTAAACGCGTTATAGTATGCGGTTATGGCGATGTGGGTAAAGGTACTGCTGCTTCTTTCCGTGGTGCAGGATCTATTGTTACTGTAACAGAAATAGACCCTATTTGTGCACTACAGGCTGCTATGGACGGTTATGAAGTTAAAAGGCTTGATACTGTTATTGCCACTGCCGATATTATTATTACCACTACCGGTAATAAAGACATTGTTGTAGGTAGCCATTTCGAGAAAATGAAAGACAAAACCGTTGTTTGTAACATAGGCCACTTTGATAACGAAATTGATATGGCATGGCTTAACAAAAACCATGGTGCAAGCAAAATTGAGATTAAACCACAGGTTGATAAATATACTATTGCAGGTAAAGATATCCTTATCCTTGCCGAAGGCCGTCTTGTAAACCTTGGCTGTGCTACAGGCCACCCAAGCTTTGTAATGAGTAACTCATTTACTAACCAAACACTTGCTCAATTAGAACTTTGGGCTAACAGCGCAAACTATGCTAATGAAGTATATATGCTGCCTAAACATCTTGATGAGAAAGTTGCTTCCCTGCACCTTGCTAAACTGGGTGTAGAGCTGGAAACACTTAACAACGAGCAGGCTGCTTACATAGGCGTTGCAGTTGAAGGTCCTTACAAACCAGAGTACTACCGTTACTAATAATTTCAGAATTGAGATTTTAGATTTCAGATTGAACTTCACATGAGTGAAGCTGTTCCCCTCTTAAGAGGGGTTAGGGGTGTGTTAAACAATAATGCAACTCTTGTTATTTAAAATTAAATTTTGCAATTTAAATATACTGCCCTCACGTTTGTGGGGGCTTTTTTTATGACATATCCCGGTTTGCAATTTGGATTTTGTGTTTTGGATTTTTAAATTTGCCTTATGTATTTTTTATCGCGCGAACTTTTCTTCCCGTCTGTTAGCTATGCCTCACCCGAAGGTATAATAGCCATAGGTGGCGACCTTTCGCCCGAACGCCTCATGCTGGCATACAGCAACGGTATTTTTCCGTGGTTTGAAGATGATGAGCCTATACTGTGGTGGAGTCCGCCGGAACGTATGGTGCTCTTTTTTTGCGACCTTAAAATATCTAAAAGCATGCGCAACATACTTAACCGTGGTATGTTTACCGTTACCTTTAATACTGCTTTCAGAGAAGTTATAACCAACTGTCGCGATATAAAACGCGACGGCCAGCCGGGCACCTGGATTACCGATGATATGACCGAAGCTTATTGTAAACTGCACGAAATGGGCAAGGCAAAATCAGTAGAAGTTTGGCATGAGGGCAAACTTGTGGGAGGCTTGTATGGTGTAGACCTGGGCCATATTTTTTGTGGCGAAAGCATGTTCTCCTTAATGCCTAATGCCAGCAAAGTGGCTTTTATAGCCCTTGCCAAAAAATTGGAACAGGAAAATTATAAGGTGCTCGACTGCCAGGTACACAACAACCATTTGGAAAGCCTTGGCGCACGCGAAATTTTAAGGGTAGATTTTTTAGCATTGCTAAAGGGGTGATTATTCGCGAATAGATGTTATAAATGTTGCTAATTTATTTAAAATATCTACCTTACACTCTACCACTTCAAGTTGTTAAGCAATGAAAGATACATTAGTTAAAAGAACCAATATAATAATATCGTTAGAAGCAATCACCTTTGTATCAATCATCTTTTTTCAGGTTAGAAATATAGGTGTATTATTTTGTTGTTTTTTCTTATGCACAGTAGTTCATCTCGTCTTAGCTGTAATGCATGTTGTTTACAGGCCTAAAATGTTTTATTTATACATATTATTTTTGTTAGGAGCCATATTTGTAGTAGTACATATCGTAATAAACATAATAAGTTTTATGCCTTAAAGAACATTTGACTATACCTTTTGTTAGTCTTAAATTGGTATTAATAACTACAGTACGCATACTATGCTTACGTACCTTTAAGCATAACTTTTAGTTTAAATAAAATGAATAAATTGTATACTGCAAAAGCTACCGCTACCGGCGGAAGGAACGGCAACGTAAAAAGCTCTGACGGAATATTAGACCTTGAATTAAGGACACCCAAAGCTATGGGTGGTGCAAATGATGACTACACTAATCCGGAACAATTATTTGCCGCGGGTTATGCTGCCTGTTTTGACAGCGCATTAAACCTGATAGCAAAAGCAAACAATGCCGCTGCCGGAACAGCAACCGTTACTGCCGAAGTAAGCATAGGTAAAAATGATAAAGGAGGCTACGGATTAGGCGTGGTATTAAACATTAATATTGCCGGCGTAGAACTTTCCGTGGCGCAGGACCTGGCTGCAAAAGCCCATGAAATATGCCCCTACTCTAACGCTATACGTGGTAATGTAGCGGTAGAGCTCGTGGTTACTAACGAGGTTTAGTCTATAATTATAAAAGCCATCGTACTACGATGGCTTTTGCTATATACAACGATGTTGTGCTTTATACTTTGCTATTCGTAAAATTCTTTTAATGTAAAATTCACTTTTTCTTTTGCCTTATTCAATTGTTCTAATAAATAATACCGATGAAAATAACCAGTTAGCACCATAATTTTTTTACCGGGATTATTACGCACTACAGTTACTATATTCTTCGCCATGGTTTGGTTTCTCAAGTCCCAAAAATCGCAAAAACGGTTATACCCTTCGGCATAGCTTACCCTCTCATTAGTTGTTGTAATCACAAATCGTTTGGCAAATTCTTTGCGCTCATTTATTACCTGCCTTATTTTATAATGCTGGTAATACTGTCGCAGTTTAGAGATGCTATCGGTACGTTTGTTATTAAACTCCTTTGCACTTTTGTAACCAAAAGAATTAAGCTGTTCAGTGAGCCTTTTATATTCGGCAACAATATCCGCCTGTTTTTTAGTAAGGCTACCCGCGGTATAAAGGCTGTCGAGTAAATCCATTGTAGGATTTTCAGATTGTTTTATTCCTTTTGCACGACGATATTCATTCCTGCCTTCAAACTCAAAAGGGCGCAATAGTGCAGCAGGATGCTTAGCCACATATTTCTCAGAAGCATTTTGTTCGTTTTCTTTAGAAGGCTCTTTAAACTTAAAATCATCGGTAAAATACGAGCCATCTATTTCATGTAATATAATGTCAGGCTTTATTCGCTCCATGATTTTAAAAAGGCTGTCGGCATTATAGTTTGGCATAGGCGTGTGCACATTGCCTATTACAATAACATCGCTATTTTGTGCGAAGCAGGTAATGCTTAGCCCAATAAGCACAAACAGTAATATCTTTTTCATAGATGGTAGTTTGATTACTAACCTTAGGTTAAAGCCGTAAAAATACCATTTTGAAAGTACAGCGCAAATTAATAATTTACAAACTGCTTTTTAAACTCATTAGGGCTAAACCCTGTTTCTTTTTTAAAGAGGCGCGAAAAATATGGAGGGTTTTCGAATCCCAGTACATAGGCCGTTTCCGACACTGTATTTTGAGATGCCTGCAACAGGTTCTTCGCTTCGGCAATAAGAAAGATATGGATAAGCTCTAACGCCGTCTTGCCGGTTTCCTGCCGTAACAGGTCGCTTAAATAGCGTGGCGATGTATTAAGCTGCACGGCCATTTGCTTTACATTAGGCATTCCGTTTAGTTTAAGCAGGCCGCTATCATAATATGACCCCAGCAATGCATTAAATTTAGATACCGTTTTACCCGAAAGCTCTGTCCTGTTTATAAACTGCCGCTTGTAATACCGCTGCGAATATTTAAGTATAGAATCTATATGCGTTAATATAATATCACGGCTGTACTCGTCCTGGTTGTTGTAATATTCCTGTTCTATTTTATGATACAGCTCCCACATTAATTCTTCCTCGCGCAACGAAAGGTGCAGTGCCTCGTTGGTTTCATAATCAAAGTAGCCGTACTTATTAATTTCCTGATGCAGCGGGTGCCCGTTTAAATAATCTTCATGTATAAAAAGTATAAAACCTTTTTCTTCGAGCTCTACATCTTTAATTTCTATTATCTGGCGTGGCTTTATAAACATCATAGAGCCGTTGTCATGATCATAACGGGTACGCCCGTACATAACCAGCCCAGCCTGCATTTTCTTGAAACCTATCATGTAAAAATCGCCGGTAAAAGCACTTTGGGTAATAGAGCATGGGTCTATACCTTCGCACAACACCAGCCCCAGTAATGGATTTTCCGGTGGCGGAAAGCCTGTCGCACGGTTAAGGTCGCTAATGGTTTTATAATGTTTCATGAGCTTAAAATATAATTACACCTGCATACCAATAAGCAGCAGGTGTAAATTTACAAAAAATACCGATTGGTTTTATATTCCGTGTGCAGCCGTTGCTACGTCGTTCCATTCTTCCCAACTTGCAATGCGCTCCTCATATACATTTTTAGCCCATGGTAAAGCGTGCTTACCTAAAAACAGGCGAAGCGGAGGGTTTTCGGCATCTACTAACTTAAGTACTGCTGCGGCTGTAGCATCAGGATCTCCAAAAACACCTTCTGCGCTGTTAGCCTCGTTAAAAGCACTTCTTACATCGCTATACACTTCCAATGGTTGGGTTTGGGCAGCACTTGCGCCGGCCCAGTCGGTCGCAAAACCATTTGGCTCTATTAGCGAAATGTTTATACCAAACTGTTTAACCTCCTGCGAAAGGGTTTCGCTAAGTCCTTCTACAGCAAATTTAGAGGCGTTGTACATACCAAGCAACGGAAGCGTAGCAATACCTAATATGCTTGATACTTGTATAATATGGCCATGTTTTTGTTCGCGGAATATAGGGAGCGCAGCCTGTGTAACCCATAGCAGGCCAAACACGTTAGTTTCTATCTGGCTGCGGGCTTCTTCTTCAGATGTTTCTTCTATGGTACCAAACAAACCGTAACCGGCATTGTTGATAACCACATCGAGGCCGCCAAAATGTTCTTTTGCTTTATTAATGGCAGCAAAGCTTTCGGCACGGCTGTTTACATCAAGTTGTATGGGTAAAATAGCGTCGCCGTAAGTAGCAACGAGGTCATTAAGGGCATCTGTATTACGGGCAGTAGCCGCCACCTTATCGCCACGTTTTAAAAATGCTTCGGCCCAAAGTTTCCCAAAACCGCGGGATGCTCCTGTTATAAAAATTGTTTTAGACATTATTTTGTATCTTTTAGATTATGATACAAAGTTATACCGGCGACCCGCCTCCCTACTTATACAAACGAGCGGAAAGCAGATACAAATTACGGTCTATAGTTTATAGTTGCCTCATACAGAAAAATGCCTGCACTATTTTACAGCACAGGCATTTAATAAATTATTTGCTGTAAGGGCAGCTGTTAAAACAGCTGTACTTTAAGCCCCAGTGATAATACAAGGTAATCTTTAGGTTTAAGGTAACTGTTGTTAACGGCACTTAACAGGTACAGGTCGTTAGTGCTTACCTCATAAAAGAAAGTCGCCGATTTAAAAATTTCCCGGTCTTCTTTAAACTTATAAGTTATACGCTGACCCACAAATACGTTAATCCTTATTTTAGATGAAAACGCGTAATAGCTGTTTGGGTATTTTTCCAGTTCTTTAACCCAGAAATCGCGGCCCCATATAGTGTTTAAATATAAACCGGTAGTTAGCGGCTCAATCATAAACTTTGAGCCTATATCAAGTTTCCAGGGTATATAGTTTTGCTTTAAGGTAAAAGTAATCTTGTTTTTAGAGGTAGAATAATGCGGCAGGAAGCCAATAAAAAGATCGGTCTCCCACTGTTTTCGTTTACCATAATCCCATCCACCGCCAAGAGACAGGAAACCCATAGACCCGGCATATTGCAGCTTGGCATATTCGGGAATTAAAATACCCCAACCGGCACGGTAATTTTTCTCGCCATTAGGTTTAATAGAGTCGGTAATAATTAGCACAGTGTCTTTAACCACTTTTTGTGCCTGTACTGTAGTGTTATTTACTAAAAAAACAAAAACAGCTAAAAGGGTTATTTTCGTTTTAAAAGTAAACAACTTCATAAGTATATTGATTATCTGGTGTAATAGTGTAAACTAAATAGGATTTTTTGTCGATACTGGCCGACCCGTAGTACATAATACCATCATTAAAAAGATCGTTTGCCTGCAGATGGTGGTCATGCCCGTTAATACAAAATTGCAAATCAGGAAAGCCTTTAATAATGTTCTGGAAAACCCTTGCCACATTATTATCAAACTGTTCAGAGTACGGGCGGGCGTGCATGGCAACAACTGTTTTATTCTGTTCGGGCTGTTGTTTGTCAATCTCATTCTGAATAAACTCAAAATCAGGCACCGGGCGCGAGTAGTCAAACTCCAGGGCGTTAGTGTTAAGGCATATAAAATTTACATTACCAGCCTTAAATGAGAAATTTTCGGGGCCAAAAATAGTCCGGAAAATATCTTCGCCATTAGCAAGGCAGTCATGGTTGCCCAGCAAACCCACATAAGGCACATTAAGGCCATTCATAATATCGCGCATCCACATAAATTCTTCGGTAGCACCAAAATCGGTAAAGTCGCCATCGTGAATTACAAAGTCAATATCATTGCGTTTATTAAGTGCCTTTACAAATTCTTCGGTTTCGTCATACCAGCGCTGGGTGTCGCCCATAGACACAAACTTGATAGATGTTTTGCCGGCACAGGCAGCCTCTATACGTGCAATGTTTTTTGCATTAACGCCCTTATCTCCTGTAATTTGTCCATCGTAAGGATGGTAATCGAACATATCGCAGCCTGCAAAAAGAAACAGCAGCGCGAAACTGAGTAGTAGTTTTCTTATCATGAAATAAATAGTAAAGTATAATCTTAAGCAAATCTTAAGAATTGCAAAGATACCACTACCTCTTTATTTTAGCATAAACGCATAGCGTTAAAGAAAACACAAACAACTATAATGGGGTATAGCACTTTTGGGTTAATAACTGAAATCAACCTTAAAGGGGTGCATGCAATACATACAAAAAGGAGTTGTCTCAAAAGTACTTACAAGCATTTTTTGTCATTCTGACGAAGGAAGAATCTTTTACTATCAAGCAATTGAGATTCTTCACTTCATTGCATTACGTTCAGAATGACACTTTTGAGACAGCCTGCTAAAAGTTAAATGCAGATAATTAATTCCTGCTAAACTGCATGTGAGGCCCGTCGCCACTCCCCTGAGTATCACGAAGTGTAAGCGCACCATCGGCAAAATCGTACTCATACTCCGACTCAAAACCATCTGCAATTATAAATAATGCATCAGCTGTAAGAGTTACATTATAAGTACCCGATGCCAGCATATAAGGATAAACATCCTGAACGGTATTGTTTACAACAAGGCTTGTACCCGCTTCGTTAAAAGTCCAGGTAATATCGCCCTGTTCCAGCACCGGTAAAACCGCCACAAAAGCCGTGTAGCTGTTCAGGTTCCAACGGCCTTGTAAACTACCGTTGCCCGGATTAACATTGTTATTACTGTCGTCGTTAGAGCATGCGCACAGTACTACCGTGCACAATAAAAGTGTAAGGATTTTTTTCATAGCTTTTCTTTTTTAGTAAATTTAAGAAAAACCTTAGAGAATTTGAACGCTTAAAAGTATTTTTTTTAACTAAATAACTGACAGTTAAGCATAAGTATGAGTTTTTAGAATAAAACACAAACCTCATCAAACAAAAAAACCGCCCTTATCAACGATAAGAGCGGTTTCTGTTATTCTGCGATAGCGTTTCCTTTGCTATCAAAAAAGTGGTATTCTAAATACGTGTAAGCGTCACGTGGTATAACGGTTACCCATTTTTTATGCTCTAAATACCATTTAGTGCGTATAGACGGGAACCCTTTAGTTAGGTATGCGGCCACAAAAGGGTGTGCACTTAGCACAACTTTTTTATGGCTCTTTAATATTCTTTCAAGGTCGGCCGCTATTCGGTCAATTACTAAAATTGGGGCTTCAATTTCCGAATTTTCATTATTCGGGTCTTCTTCCCTTGTTTTAATGTTTACCTCAGGCCGTACCCTTTGCCGTGTAATTTGTACTAAGCCAAATTTACTCGGGGGCAGGATCTTGTGTTTTGCTTTATCGTCGCTCATTTCTTCCCTCAGGAAGTCAAAAAGCTTCTTACGGTTGTCGGGGTTAGACATGTCTATAAAATCGACAACAATAATTCCTCCCATATCCCTTAAACGTAGCTGGCGCGCAATCTCTGCGGCAGCAATAAGGTTTACCTCCAGTGCAGTATCTTCCTGGCTAAGGGCCTTGTTAGAGCGGTTACCACTGTTTACGTCTATAACGTGCAGGGCTTCTGTATGCTCTATAATTAGGTAGGCACCTTTGCTCATGGATACCGTTTTGCCAAAAGAGGTTTTAATCTGCCTTTCTATATTATATTTTTCAAATAAGGGCAGTTCTTTGCTTTGGTAGTTTTTCACGATATTCGCTTTATGGGGAGCTATCTCCTGCAGATAGTCCTTGGTTTGGTAGTACAGGTCCTCGTCATCTACGTAGATACCTGTAAAGGTATCATTAAATACGTCGCGCAGTATAGAGGAAGCCTTGTTAACTTCGCCCAATACTTTGCTGGGATGGTGGGCACTGGGTATGCGTTTGCACATTGCTGTCCATTTGTCCAGCAGGTTTTGCAGGTCGCGGTCCAGTTCTGCTACTTTTTTTCCTTCGGCTACTGTTCTCACAATAACGCCAAAACCTTTTGGCCTGATAGATTGCACCAGGCGTTTTAGGCGGTCTTTTTCTTCTTTCGATTCTATTTTCTGTGAAATAGATATCCTGTCAGAAAAAGGCACCAGCACCACATAACGTCCGGCCAGCGAAAGCTCTGAGCTTATGCGTGGGCCCTTGGTACTTATGGGCTCTTTTACCACCTGAACGAGTATAGACTGGTTAGAGCTTAGCACATCGGCTATAGCACCATCTTTATCTATCTCTTTTTCAAACGGAAAGGTTTTTAAGGAGTAATCTTTTAATTTACCTGCGCTTACAAGTTTCATGAATTTCAGCAGGGTAGGAAGATTAGGGCCCAGGTCGTGATAATGCAAAAATGCATCTTTCTCGAAGCCCACATTTACGAAGGCGGCGTTAAGGCCGGCCACAGGTTTACGAATTTTGGCAATATAAATATCGCCCACGCTAAACTTGTTTTTGTCTTCCTGTTCCTTGTGTAATTCTATTAGTTTTCCATCTTTTAATAAGGCAAAATCTACGGCGTCAGAACCAGATCTGATAATCAATTCTTTGTTCACACTGTACATTTTTATCCGTATGCAGTTTTAAGTTTACGGTTTACAGTTAACAGTTTAAGGAACGCCCTCAAACTGTAAACTGTTAACTGTCCTACTGTTAACTAATACAGATGGATTAAATAATAATTTACAGGTAGCTTTTTTGTGTACCCGATACTTTAGACAGATTTTTAGGATAATAGATTTAAGATAAAAGACCTTAACCGAAGCTTAGTCTATCATCTGATGTCTAAAATCTCTTAGTCTGCTAAAGACAATTTCAATGAACTTTTCACATTAAAAAAGAAAAAAGTAGTTTGCACTACTTTTTCTTTTTGTGACGGTTAGCTCTTGCACGTTTTTTACGTTTGTGCGTTGCTACCTTATGTCTTTTTCTTTTTTTACCACTTGGCATAATTAGATAAGGGATTGGTGGTTAATAATTAGTTCTCTTTTACTTCAGTGTTGGTTTTTACACCGTCTACAAATATTTTTGCAGGCTTAAATGCCGGAATATTATGAGCAGGTATTTTGATGGTAGTATTTTTAGAAATATTCCTTCCTGTCTTTTCAGCACGCGTTTTGATGATAAAACTTCCGAAACCTCTTAGGTATACGTTGTCTCCGGTTTCTAATGATGTCTTCACTTCTTCCATGAAAGACTCAACTGTTGCTTGTACATCTCCTTTTTCAAGACCAAGTTTCTCCGAAATTTTCGCTACGATGTCTGCTTTCGTCATTTTCTTATTAAATTAATGATTGTGTATTTTTTTTGAGTGTGCAAATATAACAATTAAAAAAACAATAATTCAAGGTAATCTATTAAAATTTAATAACATAAACTTTTACTTTTGCAAACCACAGCATAACAATGATATTCTCTAAGTCTTTAATTCAATGGTATTTGCAGCACAAACGCGATTTACCATGGCGCAAAACACCGCAACCCTACCCCGTTTGGCTGTCAGAAATAATGCTGCAGCAAACCCGTGTGGCACAGGGATTACCCTACTTTTTACGTTTTATAGAGGCCTTCCCTACCGTGCAGGATATGGCCGCTGCGCCAGAGGAACAGGTGCTTAAATTATGGCAGGGCCTGGGCTATTACAGCCGCGCCCGTAACCTGCATGCCACGGCAAAACACATAGCTTATGATTTAGGCGGCAGCTTCCCGCCCAGCTATGCCGGCCTGCTAAAACTCAAAGGCGTAGGCGATTACACTGCTGCAGCCATTGCCTCTATAAGTTATGGCGAGGCCGTGCCCGTGGTAGATGGTAATGTGTACCGTGTACTGGCACGTTATTTTGGCATAGATACAGATATTTCTCACAGCAGTGCCAGGAAACAGTTTACAGAGCTTGCCGCATCACTATTGCCTAAAGACGATGCATCTGCCTTTAACCAGGCCATGATGGAGTTTGGTGCCCTGCAATGCGTACCTAAAAATCCTAATTGCGGTAGTTGTATCTTTAACAAGGAGTGTGTGGCTTTTTTAACCGGCCGTGTAAACCAGCTGCCTGTTAAGCTGAAAAAGACTAAAGTAACCAACCGTTATTTTAACTATATTATCGTTAAAGACGGTGCCGGCAAAACCATTGTTAACCGCCGCGGCGATAAAGGTATTTGGTTTGGCCTGTACGAATTTCCGCTTGTGGAAACCGAAACATTAACCGATAAGGCCGCTACAACACAACTTATAGAAAATTTTGAAGGGCTTGGCTTCGTGCCAAAAAGTATACGATTGCTGCACCCGGATGTTATTATACACAAGCTGTCGCACCAAAAGCTGCACATACGTTTTTGGGAAGCGGGCACTGATTTGCTTCTGACTGAAGCTATTGATAATGAGCAGGTAAAATTACTGCCTTACCCTATAGTAATTCATAATTTTATGGAGAAGCATTGGGAATGATGATTAATTTTACTAAATTTGATAGAACACTAAAAACAAAGCCATGAACGGGACCTTAAATAAAGTGATGCTTATAGGGCATCTGGGCGATGATGTAAAGATCCATTATTTTGAGGGAGGCAACTGCATAGGGCGGTTTCCGCTGGCTACTAATGAGGTGTATATTAACAAGCAAACTAACGAGAAAATAACCAGCACAGAGTGGCACAATCTTGTAGTGCGCAACAAAGCTGCCGAAATTTGCGAAAAATACCTTACTAAAGGCGATAAGATATATATAGAAGGCCGCATAAAATCGCGCCAGTGGCAGGGCGAGGATGGCCAAACCAAGTATACTACAGAAATTCAGGTTACAGAGTTTACCTTTCTTACTGTAAAAAAAGAGGTAGAGAGCCACAAGCAGCCTTTTGCCCAGACTATGGGCGAACCTGCAAAAACTAATTACGATATGCCAAGCGTGCCGGCCAATGACGACCTGCCGTTTTAATACTAACTAACACACCACATTTTGGACCCCGGCCCCGCGAGTTACATTTCTATAGATTATAACCTTACAGCAGGTTTTGCAGGTATTATATTCCTGCTTTTATGTTCTGCATTTATATCGGGCACAGAGGTAGCTATTTTTTCGCTGTCTTCACAGGATATCGACAGGATAAATGCTAAAACCCCACGCCAGGGCAGCCTTATTACACAATTGCTGCAAAAGCCTAAAAAGCTGCTCGCCACTATTGTAATTACCAACACCTTTATTAATATAGCCATCATCATCTTTTTCTTTAAGATGAATGCGTTTTCTGCCGTCCATATTCCGTGGCTGCGTTTTGGCATCGAGGTAGCCATTATAACATTCCTCATACTACTCTTTGGCGAAGTAATACCAAAGGTGTATGCAGGCCGCAACAACCGCCTTTTTTCGCGCACCGTTGCCTACCCTCTTTTCATATTAAACAAAGCACTGTCGCCGCTTAGCATCCCTATGCGCGAAGTAACCTTGTGGCTCAATAAGAAATTTGGACTGGAAAAGTCAGAATTATCTGTAGATCGCCTTTCGCAGGCACTGGAATTAACTGATTATGGTGATGCTACTGTAGAAGAACAAAAATTGCTTGAGGGTATAGTTACCTTCGGCAATACCGAGGCACGGCAGGTTATGAGCCCACGTATAGATATTTTTGCGTTAGACGTTACAGAGCCTTTTTGCGACATACTCCCTAAAATTGTAAAGACCGGCTACTCCCGCATACCCGTTTACCGCGATAATATAGACCAGATTGAGGGGGTGCTTTTTCTTAAAGACCTTATACCTTATATAGATGCTACCGAATTTGAATGGCAGGACATACTGCGCCAGCCATTTTTTGTACCCGAAAACAAAAAGCTGGACGATTTACTAAAGGAATTTCAGGAAAAGAAAAACCACCTTGCCGTTGTGGTAGATGAATATGGAGGCACGTCGGGCATAATATCGCTTGAAGATATACTCGAAGAAATTGTAGGCGATATTAGCGATGAATTTGACGATGAAGACATTATATACTCTAAAATAGACGACCGCAATTACCTGTTTGACGGCAAGATAGGGCTTAAAGATTTTTATCGCATTACAGATATTGACGAAGGATCTTTTGATGAAGCCAAAGGCGAAGCCGAAACCCTTGCAGGGCTGGTGCTGGAGCTAACCGGTAATTTCCCTAAAAAAGGACAAAAAATTAGCTTTAATGGCAATATCTTTACGGTCGAATCTGTTGATAAGAGAAGGATAAAACAAATTAAGGTTACACTGGTATGAAAATGATATATAAATTATGGTGTTTGGTACTACTTGTTGCAATAGGCGGTCTTACTACAAGCTGCCATGAAGAAACCGTACCCAAGCCCAAAGCTTTTTTAAGACTGGATTACACCATAGGCGATTATAAACCTTACAACAGTGATTGCCCGTATACTTTTGCCTATAATGAACTGGCAAAAGTTAAAAGCAAGGGCCAATGCAACTTTACCATAGAATACCCTAAAATGAAGGCCACCATTTACCTTACCTATAAACCGGTAAATAACAACATCGAAAAGCTTTTGCATGACGCCGAGGAACTTACTTACAAACACGTAATTAAGGCCGACAACATAAATGCACAGCCGTTTATAAACGCCAACAACAAAGTGTACGGCATGTTTTCGCAGGTGGGTGGCGATGCCGCTACCAACGCCCAGTTTTATGTAACCGACAGTACCAGGCATTTCCTTACAGGCTCTATGTATTTTTACGCAAAGCCCAATTACGACTCTGTAATGCCGGCCGCTGCCTACATAAAAGAAGACATGAAAAACCTTATGGAAACCATCATCTGGAAATAATTTTTTGATTTACGATTTAGTAATTATAAATTACGAATGATTACGCTTTTCATTCTGAGTGAAGTGCAACGAAGTTGAAGAATCTCAAATTCTAAGATTACTTCGTGCCTCGGCGATGACAGCATATAAAGAAATCCGCATTAATCTAATATTTTGCAACATCAACACAAATCCGCGTCACCTTAATTTATTATAACTGACTCCTTAGAACATAAAGTTTTGTCATTCTGAGCGAAGTGCAACGAAGCCGAAGAATCTCGAAATTTTAAAATCACTTCGTGCCTCGCGATTACAGCACGTGAAAAAAATCTGAGTTAATCTGTGATTGCGAAGCATCTGTGGCATCCGCGTTTCTTTCACTATAATTCGTGGCTAAAAAACACAAAAAAAGCAGCCGTAAAGCTGCTTCAATATATATTATAAAAAGATTACAAACTTCCGCCTTTAGCTTCATGGCACGATGCCTTTTTAGCATCAGCACCTTTAGCACAACATCCGCCTTTTTTAGCATCGGCAGATGAGCATGCTTTAGCATCTTTCTTATCCGTTTTAGCTGTAGTAGTTTTAGCTTCTTTTTTCTTTTTCTTTTTATCCTTATCATGTCTGGCAGCATCAAAGAATGCTTTATCGCCAGATGATTTTACATCAGATACTTTGTAAGCACCATCGGCAATTTTCTCAACTGTTTCTACAAAGCTTTCTGTAGTTTGCTTAGCCGGGTCGAATGATATAGTAGCTGTTTTGCTGTCAAAATCAACTTTAGCTTTTTCTACACCATCCATTTTAGACAGTTTTTGCTCTATTGTAGCGGCACACCCCATTGGGCATGTCATACCGTCAATTTTAAAACTGGCAGTTTCCAGGTTGGCAGCCGTATGTTTGTTTTGTGCGCTGTCTGTTACAACATCTTTAGCAGGAGTTTCTAAGTTACCATCTTTAGAGGTGTCTTTACAACTTGCAAAAAGTAATGCCGCAACGGCTATAAGGGTAAGTTTTTTGGCAATGTTCATACGTGTATTTTGTATTAGTTTAATATCTGCAATATAACAGATTACAAATTTATACAAAAACACTTTTGTAAGGAGCGCGTTGCACGTTAAAATTTATTATTTGCATGATACTGTATCAGTATACATTCCCTTCCGAAATTTAAAACATATCGATCAATTAGCTACCTTTGAATTTTACAACAATATCTTATGGACGCAATAACGTTAGAAGATTTTTACAAAAGTGCATCCGGGCGGCTCGTTCCCGAAGGTATAGGTAAAGAGATAGGCCATTTTAATGTTTTTAATGTGGGCGATATTGTAGCACAATACCGCATAAAGCCCTTTATGCCCTACAACCGCCGCAACTACTACAAGATAAGTTTTATATGCGGCCGCAACCGTGCCGAATATGCCGATAAAACCGTGGAGATAGATACCTACGCACTGCTATTTGCTTCGCCGCGCGTACCTTACAAATGGCACGCGCTCGATGAGAACCAGGGAGGCTTCTTTTGTATTTTTACCGATGAGTTTCTAGCTAAGGGAAAAAGCGGCGTTATAATAGACGACCTGCCTATTTTTTCTCCCGGTGGGTTTCCTGTTTTTATGATTGACGATGTTCAGGCTAAAGAAATTGAAGCCATATTTACAAAAATGCATACCGAGCTTGCAGGCCATTATGCTTTTAAGTACGACTTGCTGCGCAACTACATAATGGAGCTCATACATTACGGCCAGAAACTACAGCCCGATACAGGTTTGTACACAGCCAACACTTCATCCGCGAGGATAGTGTCGTTATTTATAGAACTACTGGAGAGGCAGTTCCCTATTGAGTCGCCACACCAAAAGCTAAGCCTTCGTACCGCAAAAGATTATTCTGACAGGCTTGCCTTGCATGTTAACCATCTTAATAAAGTACTTAAAGAAAGTACCGGCAAAACCACTACCGATTTTATTAAAAACCGCATAACGCAGGAAGCGAAAATACTCTTAAAGCAAACCGACTGGAATATATCTGAAATTGCATACGCGCTGGGTTTTGAAGAGGTAGCGCATTTTAGCAACTTCTTTAAAAAGCAAACGTCGCTTTCGCCAATAGGTTTCCGTTCCTGAAGCAATATTTGATTTTTGCAAATCGGCGATTGATGTTTACAAACCGTAACTAATATTCCTGCCCTAACTTTGTAGTATAATTAGTAAAGACAAAACAAGATGCAACTATCAAACAACAAAATTTTAATTACCGGCGGGGCAACCGGTATAGGATTAGGCCTTACCGAACGTTTTCTTAATGAAGGCAATACCGTTATTATTTGCGGAAGGCGCGAAAGTGTTTTAAAAGAAGTTTCAGATAAATATCCGGAAGTTATAACTAAAGTTAGCGACCTCTCTGTTCAAGATGATCGCGTAGCGCTTTACAACTGGGTTGCAGAAAATCATCCTGACCTTAACGTGCTTATAAACAACGCAGGAATACAAAACTGGATGACTATTGATGATGCCGACTTTATGGAGCGCGCAGATGCTGAGATTGTTACAAACATTGTAGCACCCATGCACCTTACTAAGCTATTTTCTTTGTTACCATCGCTTAAAACGCTAATTAATGTTACGTCTGGCCTTGCATTTGTACCTGCCAGTAAAATAGGGGTGTACAGTGCTACTAAAGCGTTCTTTCATTCTTTTACACTTACTACCCGCTACGTATTAAAAGATAAAGGCATAGAGGTAATAGAACTTATTCCGCCTGCGCTTGACACAAACCTTGGCGGTACAGGCATACACAGTAGCTTTCCTCCTGTAAGCGGTTTTATTGATAAGGTATTTGAAGATTTGCAAAAAGGCGAGGAAGAGATTACGTATTTACACAGTACCGATATGGCAAATGGCGGCCCCGAAGTACTTAAGGCCCGTTTTAAAATACTTAATCCTTAAAATTTATGCCGGGTAAAACCGGCATTTTTGATTAATATATTTATCTTGAAAACTCATGAAAATAGTCAGCATACTACTTATATTTATTACTGCTTTTTTAAACTTTAAGCATGCCTGGGACGGACTTATAAGCACCAAGCCGGAAAGCACCCAAATGCTGTCGCAACTGGGTATTAACAGTACAGCAGGTTTAATATTGGGCGTACTTTCTTTAGTTGTTGGAATAATGATATTATTGCCGCAAACATTTTTTGCAGCCTGCCTCATTAACGCCGTTATGATTGTTGTAATTATGGCATTGGCATTACGATCCGGCAACATAAAAATTGCACTTATCGAGATTCCGTTTTTATTATTGCCTTTAGTTATGATCTGGCTGGGACATCCTTTAAAAAAGTAACACAACCTTTCTAAAGAGATAGAGCGTTAACACATCTTCAATCATTATATTCCTCTTCTTTTGTCTTGAAACAAAAGAAGCAAAAATTCAAGGCTCAACTTCTTATGCTACAAATTATAAGCTTCGGCTAAATCATTTGAACCTGCCTATGCCGGCAGGCAAGCTCGCTACGCTCAAACAGCAAATGATTCTTAACGCCTCAACTTATAATTTGCTTAACGCAACGAAGTTTAAGGCCTTAGCTTCACTCAAATTCGCTAACTCATAATCTAAAAATATTTAAAAATCACCCCACCCGCTTAACCACATACGTAACAATAGCCCAAATAATAAGCTGGTTTTCTTCGGTTACTTTTATGGGCTGGTAGGCGGTGTTTTCGGGCATTAAGTAAAGGCAGTCAACCTCCAGCTTAAGGCGTTTTACGGTAAATTCACCATCTATAAGGCAAATGGCGATGCGCCCGTCGGCAGGTTCTATACTGCGGTCTATAACAAGGAGGTCGCCATCATCTATACCGGCATCCGTCATAGACGATCCTGCAACTTTTATATAAAAAGTGCTCAGCGCATTGCGGGCAAGATGCTGGTTAAGGTCGATTTTATATTCCATAAAATCGAGCGCGGGAGACGGAAATCCCGCCGAAATGCTATGGCTTATCAACGGCAATGCAGTGTCTGCCCTCTGTTCGGGAGCATAAAAAGTAAGTGCAGGTTTTTTGTTTTTATCTACCGGCATTGCACAATAAGTATATCGTTAATATTTGTGGTATATCTTGGCGATCGCATTTCCTGTTTCATATCCCAGGTCTTCTCGGCCTGCGCGCCAAGCCTTATAACACGGCTGCCCATTTTTGCATTTACTTTGTCCATAGCCTGCATAAGTGCCAGGTGGCGCGGGTCTTCTTCAGTAAACATATTAAATTGCTTGGTGTTGTCAGGCACAAGTTCGCTAACAATAACCCCTGCTTTTTTAAATTTAACAGTATCAGTACTGGCAAGCATGTCTTTTAGCAACTGCACCGCAGCCCCACTTATTGTAAGTGCAGAGTTTGTGGCAAACGGCAATGTTACGGCCCTGCTGTAATGATACTTGGTATTTTCTATTTTGTGCTTATCGGCTACAAGCATAACAATAACGGTGTGGCACATAGAGTTTTGTTTCCTGAGCTTCTCGGCAGTAACGGTTGCAAAGGTACTCACCCGCTCCCGAATAAGGTCATAGTTTGTAAGCTGCTTAGGAAAACTGCGGGTAGTGGCAATGCTTTTCTTTTTTTCGGGCACGGCACCATCGCCAATGGCCGGCGTACCCTCCAGTTCCATTTTAATACGCATACCCACCACACCCATTTCACTTTTTATCCACGGCTCTAAATGAGGAAGGGTAAAGTCGTAGGCGGTAAGTATATTTTTAGCTTTAAGCTTTCGTACGGTACGGTAGCCTATGCCCCATACATCTTCTATTTTAAGCCACTTTAAGGCTTTTATACGCTTCTCTTCAGTATCCATTACATACACGCCTCCGGTACGTTCCTGGTATTTTTTTGCAATGCGGTTAGCCGCTTTAGAAAGTGTTTTGGTAGGAGCCACACCCACACATACAGGCAGGCTTAGCCACTTTAAAACCCGGTTGCGTATCTCTAAACCTTTAGCATGAAAATCGGGCACAGCCACACCATTAAAATCAAGAAAAGCCTCATCTATACTGTATACCTCTACATTTGGGGTGTATAATTCCATTATACCCATAACACGCTCACTAAGGTCTCCGTATAAAGAGTAGTTAGACGAGAAAACGCCTACACCATGCTCCTTAAGCATTTCCCGTATTTTAAATTCTGGTTCAGCCATGCCTATGCCCAGTGCCTTTGCCTCTTCACTGCGCGATATAATGCAGCCATCGTTATTAGACAGCACCACAACAGGCTTTCCCTGCCACTTAGGCTGGAAAACCCTCTCGCAGGAGGCATAAAAATTATTGCAGTCAATGAGGGCATACATACTGCAAAGTTAGCAGATTTGCAGTTACAGAATATTCAATTATTGAATGCGAAGAAATTTTAACCAAATAAAAATGCCCTTTCATGATTACTGAAAGGGCATCCTTGTTAAATATATTTTTTCTCTTACCTATTTAGAAATGCTTTTTTGTATGCGGGTAAGTATATCTGGTGTTGCACCCACGTAAGATGCTATCATGTCATGAGGTATGCGATGAGAAACGGCCTTATATTTATCAAGAAACCTACAGTATTTTTCTTTCTCGTTCATACTGATGCTTTCGTTAATATACTTATGAGTAATTTCGATATTCTTCTGGATCATACCACTCATAAGCGTATTAAATGTGTCAACTTTTTTGCACAATTCATGAAAATCCTTTTGCTCTATCAGTATAATATGGCTATCCTCTATAGCATCGGCACTAAAAGGCACAGGCTTTCCTGTTAAAAGGCTCGCCCGGTCACCCACCCAATAATCTGCCGGGGCAAAATTCAGGGTACATTCATTACCGTAATCATCTATGGTAAATGAACGCACAAGGCCGTTGCACACAAAGCCATTATAGGGCCAAATGCTACCTTCCTGTACAAATAATTCGTCTTTTTGTACCTTAATAATATGGCTCACTGCTTTTATCTGGTTAAGCTCTGTAGTTGTAAAGGCGGCTTTATCCAGCAGGTAGCGGCTAAAATTTTCGAACATTGGCTTTCAGTGAAATATAATTCAAATATATATAAAATTTAAATACACCGCTTTTACTCTGTAGGAAATCTTAATGTAGTGTTAAAACTATATTAAACGCTTCTTTTTGAAGCTTTGATTACGGGATAATAACTAACTTTATAGTATAACTTAAAAACAAGAACACATGTCTTTATTAGCAGGCAAAGTGGCAGTAGTTTCGGGCGCAGGATCCGGAATAGGCCGCGCAATAGCCGAAACGTACGCACTTGAGGGTGCTAAAGTAGTGGTAGCAGATGTAAGTACAGAGCACGGTGAAGAAACCGTAAAAGCAATAAAGGAAGCCGGTGGCGATGCTTTTTTTGTGAAGGCAGACTCATCTGTAGCCGAAGAAAACAAAAAGCTTGTTGAGGCTGTAGTAGCACAATATGGCAGGCTGGATATAGCCTGCAACAATGCCGGTATAGGCGGGCCCGCTGCGCCAACAGGAGAATATGAAATTGACGCCTGGGACAAAGTGATAGCACTTAACCTTAGCGGTGTGTTTTATGCCTGCCGTTACCAATTAGAGCAAATGGAAAAAAACGGCGGTGGCAACATTGTTAATATTGCCTCTATTCATGGTACGGTAGCAGCGCCTAATAGTGTGGCTTATACTGCTGCCAAGCATGGTGTGGTGGGCTTAACTAAAAACATTGCGGCGGAGTATGGACAGAAAAACATTCGCTGTAACGCTGTGGGTCCCGGTTACATAGAAACGCCATTACTTACGGCACATTCTAACAAAGATATGCTAAAAGCCCTCGAAGCTAAAGCACCTATGAACAGGCTGGGCACTGCGCAGGAAATTGCAGATTTGGTTACATTCCTTAGTTCAGATAAATCGTCGTTTACCACAGGCAGCTACATTATTGCCGACGGTGGTTACACTACTATTTAAATTAAACGTTTTTTATATTGTTGGATGAGGGGCTGTCTTTAGGGGCAGCCTTTTGTATTTAGCCTGATAAAGACATTTACCACATAGTAACATAAAATATATTACTGAAAGACTTCAAAGAAAACATAGTAAAATTAAACAGTTACCTTTTGCCGCTCCTTCCAAAGCATATATACCATACCCAGCAATACTATCCCGGCAGATATATACATGAGCAACGGTATACGCGCAATAATGTCCTGGTAATACCAGCCAGAAAATAACGCACCAAGCCCTATACCGGCTTCGAGGGCAATATACATAGTGGCTACAGCTTTACCACGATGATCTGGCAGGCTCAGGTCTATAGTCCAGGCATTAAGTGCCGGCGAAAGTATACCCGCTGCTATACCATACACTATTGCGGCCACTAAAAGCCCGGTCATATTTTTAGAGAATCCTGTAAGGACTATACCCGCGGCAAGCAGCACAAGCCCCAGTTTAATAATTTTGGTACGCCCGTAACGGTCAGACGCTTTTCCTGCCACAAAACGTATAATAAGCGAGGCTGTGGTAAACACCACAAAAAACATCCCTTTATTTGCTACACCTATAGACGGGGTAAAATCGGGCAACAGGGTAAGCAATACCCCACTGCTAACATAAGACATAAACGTTACTATGGCTGCCGGGAGCACCTCTGGCGCAATGATATCCCTTCGGGATATTTTAAGCAACGAAAGGCTAAACTTTTGTTTTACTTTAATGGTTTCCTTAAGGTTCATAAGGATAAGTATAGACATAAGGGCAAAGGCAGATGACACATAAAAAAGTATGTTTAACGAAAAATGCCTCGTTATATAATCTCCTATAGCGGGACCTATAGCCATACCGGTGCTAAAGCACAAACCGTGTATACCCAACGCTTCTCCCCAGCGTTCCTTTGGGGCAATATCTGCTACATAAGCTGCGGTGGCAGTAGGTTTAAAACCGGTACTAAAACCATGAAGGAGCCTTAAAAACAAAAACCCCGCAACCGACCCTAATACAGGGTACAGTAAGCCACATACAAAACACACTACCGACCCGAATGCCATTACCGGCACACGCCCCACAGTATCTGTAAGCCTGCCGCTAAACGGTCGCGAGATTCCGGCAGTAAGGGTAAAAAGCGCAATAATAAGCCCTTTATATTCGGCACCGCCAAGGCTGCTAAGGTAAGCAGGCAGTTCCGGGATAAGCATATTAAAGCTTGCCGAAAACAGCAGCGAGCTTAAGCACAGCAGGCCAAAGTGCAGGTTGTATATGGGGTGTATTTCTTTTTGCATATTTTTTGAAGTGTGCAAAGCTACGGTTTTGATTTTGGATTTCAGATTTTAGATCTAAGATTTCAGACTGAGCTACAGCTAAAGGTTAAAATGCATATCCAACTAAAAAACACCTTATAAAATATATGCCTGCATTACCTGTAAAATTGTAATTTAGTGCGGTTAAGATTCTATAATGAAAAACCTGTTCTCATTACTCGTCACCTTTATTTTACTGCATACATTTTCGGCACATAGCCAGTTGGGGCCTAAAGACCTCATACAACTGCAATATGCTGCCGCAAAGCAAAATACACTCGACCTTTACCTGCCTAAAACCTATACCGAAGCCACTCCGGTAATCATACTTTTACACGGCGGTGCCTGGATGATGGGCGGTAATGAGTATACCGGCAAAACAGCCAAAGACCTGCGTAACCGCGGTTTTGTAGTGGCTAATGTAGACTATCGTTATGTAAATGATACCGTGCATGGCCGCGACTTGCTTATGGATATAGATAAAGCTGTTACTTTTATACAAAAAAAAGCTGCAGAGTACCATTACAAACCTGCCGGTTATCATATAGCAGGCATAAGCGCCGGTGCACACTTAGCATTATTGTATGGTTATACAAGCCTTAAAAGCATAAAGTCTATTACGGCATTGTGCCCGCCCACGCAGCTTGATGACCCTGAAACATTAACGGCGCTGCAAAAAAACAACCTTGTAAAAAACGTAGAGCTTTTAGCTAATGCAGCCTATACACCGGGTAAAATACCCAACCCGAAATTTACCACCGTTAGCCCGTATGCCCATGTTAAGGCCATACCCACACTATTGTTTCATGGCGACAAAGACGATTTAGTACCATATACACAATCGGCGTTTTTATATGAGATACTTAAAGAAAAAAAGGTAATCTCTAAATTTATAACAATGGAAGGCAAAGGCCACGATTGCGGCATGAACCAGCCCGATAGCGAAAAGCGTGTACTCGATGAAATTGTAAAATGGGTAGAAGAGTATAATTAACTAATTTTACTATAGACGCTTTAACTTTTACCTTTATATTTTTAATACAATTTTATCCTTTACCGGTTGTTTCATTTGTAATTTAGAAGCCTTTGCAAACAAGCAAATATCTTTATGATTACAAATGCAATGAAAAAATTATTCCTTACCATAATAATTACCGGTTCTGCCATGGCTCAAACTAAAAGCTCACAACTGGAAGAAGTAGCGCAGTTTGGTAATAACCAGCCCATAGGCGTGGCGGTGCAAACCAGTACGAACAGGGTATTTGTGTCTTTTCCGCACAATGAACCTTTTTTATATGCCGTTACCGAAATTATAGACGGCAAGCGCATTCCTTACCCTAATGAGGAATGGAATGAAATCCCTAAAGTTGCAGATGCAAAGCATTACAATAATGCACAGGATATGTATGCCGATGACAAAGGTTATCTCTGGGTGCTTGATTCTAAGCCTGCGGGAGGTGCATCTGTTTTTGGCGATTCGGGACAGGGAAAACAAGGTGAATTTAAGCTGATACAATTTGACCTTAAAACTAATAAAGAGGTAAAAACCTACTTTTTTAGTGGCCTGCCTAAAGACAAAAGTGGGCTTAACGATGTTCGGGTTGATACCGGAAAACAACTGGCCTACCTCTCTGACCCCGCACTTAAAGCCATTGTAGTTTTAGACTTAAAGACCGATACCGTGCGGGTAGTTTTGCAAAACGATAAGTCGACTACAGCAACACCGGGCTATAACCTTACTATAGATGGCAAAGAAATGATTGATGATAAAGGCAAACCCTTTAGCAGTAATGTAAATGGCATAGCACTTACTAAAGACAACAAGTACTTTTACTACAAGCCCATAAACCACGACAATTTATACCGTATTGAAACCCGGTATTTAGCCGATGCAAAACTTTCTGCAGCAGAGCTTTCTGCCAAAGTAGAAACTGTTGCCAGTGCCGGTGTTACCCACGGGCTGGAGTGCGATGCAAGAGGAAACATCTATTACGGGCATTCGCCAAGCCACTCGATAAAATATGTATCGCCGGATGGTAATGTAAATACATTAGTGGCTGACGAGCGCATTATCTGGCCCGATTCTTTTGGAGTGGGCAGTGATGGTTACCTGTATTTTAGCTGTGCCCAGCTTAACCGCCTGCCTAAATACAACAAAGAAGAAAACAGGGTAGAATATCCTTTAAGGGTTTTCAGGGTTAAAATGCCAAAATAGCAACTATAAACCGGGTAATTGTGACATTGTATAGAATTTCATATTGTTAGCCTTAACATACTTACAAATTTCTATAAGGGTGTTATATTCAGTTTCATAGTCTATGTGCGCTGTTTGTACAGGCCTATGCGCATAAAAAACCACAATTTTGTTATTCTTTTTGGCATATTCTAATAGCGACAAAAAATAAGGCACATTAAAGTGGCTGTAACTATTATCTATCCCTAAACCATATACAACCGGACTGCCGGTATAATAACAATTGTGTGTGTCCGGGTTCAGCCTGCCGTATGTAGTGCCTCGCAATATAGAGAAATGATTAAGCAAAAGATCATCGGTACCTTTGTTTCTTGCCCCAAACGGGTATGCAAAAGACGTGGCATGCAGGCCCCCACCATCCATTATGGCAACCATAGGAGTTATTTCTGTATTTAAATAAGCCTCAACTCCTTTAACAGCAATATATTGCGACGCGTTTAAATGGTTAAGGCCATGCCCTCCTATTTCGTGTCCGTATTGGTTAAACGCTTCAAGCTTTGCAATTTTAGCATCATCCAACTGGCCACATTTAGTTACAAAAAAAGTAGCTTTCCAGTTATAAGTTTTAAGAATATCATCGGCAGCAGCCCAATTGTCAACATAATCGTCATCGAGGGTAATAACCACACCGGGGCTGTAACCTGCTGAAACCGGTTGTGGGCTTATGCTATTATCATCGCCGGTACACGAAAACAAAATAAAAAACGCAAGGACAAGAACATATTTAAATGGCCTCATATAATTAAGGTGCTGTAGTATTAGTTTACATCACAACAGCATTGCAGCTAAATACCCTACGTGCTTTTAAAAATTTTACTTTGGCTTTACCAAATTACTTTACCACGATAGTTTTATTGAATATAATATTATCTGATGCACTGCCTACCTGAATTTCAAATTCTCCCGGTTCCACCACCTTTTGCATACGGGCATTATAAAGGGTAAGTTCCTGTACCGGCACCTGTAATGTAATAATAGCACGTTTGCCTGCCTTTATAAATTCTTTCTTAAACGCTTTAAGCTGCTGTATTGGGGTAGCCACACTGCTAACCTTATCGCGCACATAAAGTTGTACTACTTCTTTACCATCTGTAGCACCAGTATTTTCTACTTCTACCGTTACAGTAACAGTATCTTTATAGGTAAAAACAGAATTGTTTAAAGCACAGCTATTATACTTAAACGTGGTATAACTAAGACCGTAGCCAAAATTCCAAAGTGGCTCGGGCGTATCAAAAATATAATGTCCTTTAGGATCAGACACAGATCCGGGCTTATCAAAAGGCTCTTCCCTGTCGGTTACAAAATGGTTATAATAAGAAGGCGAATTACCTGTGCTTCGGGGAAAAGAAACATTTAACCTCCCGGACGGGTTAACAGCACCCGTAATAATATCTGCCAGTGTGCGCCCCTGCTTTTCGCCGCCATACCACTGTACCAATACTGCATCGGCATTTTCTTTTACCCATGGCATTGCCAGTGGCTTGCCTGCAATAAATACCACTATCATGGGTTTTCCTGTTGCTTTAACCGCCTCTAAAAGCTGCTGCTGTGCACCGGGCAATTCCAGCGATGATAAGTCGAACCCCTCTCCCGCTGTACTGTATTTAGGGCTCCGGCCCAAAAAAGTACTGCGTGTACCTATGGCAACAATTGCAATATCGCTGTCTTGCGCAGCCTTTACAGCCTGGGCAATCCCGGTAGTATTTGTGCTCCACCAGTCGCAGCCTTCGGCATAGTTTATAGCAACTTTACTACCGGCAACCTCCTTAAGCCCCTGCAATAAATTTGTACCTTCTTTAGTATCGGGCATTGTCCAGGCATAATCGCCAAAAACAACCTGATTGCTGTTTGGCCCAATAACAGCTATAGATTTATATTTTGAAAGATTAAGCGGCAAAAGGTTATTGCTGTTTTTAAGCAGGATAGCACTTTCATCTGCCACCTCTTTTGCAAGGGCTATTTTTTGTGCATTGCGCACTACTTTGTTTACCTTTTCAGGATTACCATAAGGGTTATCAAAAAGGCCAAGGGTAAATTTAACCGTTAATACCCGGCGCACTGCAAGGTCTATATATTTAATATCTAATTTGCCACTGCTAACCAGCTGTTCTAAATTATTATAGGATGCATCTATATTAAGGTCTACACCGGCAATAAGTGCCATGATGGCTGCTTCATCATTTGTTTCCACGGCATGGTGAAAGGTCCTGAGCCGCTCTACCGATCCCCAGTCGGAATATACATACCCTTTAAAACCCAGTTCGCCGCGCAAAATATCGGTCATATAATAAGGAGAGCCCGTAACAGCAAGCCCATCATAAGCACTATAACATGACATAACCGATAATGGGTTTGTAGCACCGATAACTTTTTGAAAAGGGTATAGGTAAAGGCTTCTCATTTCGCGTTCGCCCCCCGTTACATTAGCACAGTTTAAACCACCCGACGGGCTGCCATGTGCAAGAAAATGTTTCGGCGTACAGGTAATATTGTATTTTTGGTACCCATTTATAAAAGCTATACCCATTTGTGAAATAAGGTAAGGGTCTTCGCCAAAAGTTTCTTCTACACGGCCCCATCTCAGTTCGCGGGCAATATCTAAAACAGGAGATAATATCTGGTGTATGCCTATCGCCTGAGCCTCCTCGCCGGCAGCAGAGGTCATGCGCGTAATAAGTTCGGGGTTAAAAGTACTTGCCTGTGCTAATGCGTGCGGAAAAATAGTACAATTATTTTGCAATATGCCCTCTATACCTTCTACCGCAGTAATAATAGGTATGCCCAAACGTGTTTTAGTAAGCATATATTTTTGCAGTTGATTATACATTACTGCACAATCGTAAGCATTCATGTTCATTTCATGGGTACAGCCGTAACTCTCTCCGCTGAATATGGATGCTATTTCTGACGCTTTACCGGATGCCCTGTTTTGCATCTGCATTACTTTTTCTTTTAAGGTCATGCGTTTCAGCAAATCATCCACTCTTTCGGCAACTGCCACATTTTTATTTTTATAAAGTATTTTATCTGTTTGTTGTGCCCTTACGGCCAACGGGAGGATAAATACCATTGTAACTGTTATAGTGAAAAAAATAGATTTCATAATTGATTTTGAGATTTTATAGAAACAAATATAAAACATCAAAACAAAATTATACTATACTATTCTATATATCAAATTCTAAATATTCGTTTTTGAGTTTAAGACAGTCAATTTAACCTTATCAACTATTATCATTGAAAAATATTATGGTTTGCAAGTAAATGATTACATTTTTATTAACTAAAGCATTAATATTAACGATTTCTTAAAGTTTGGATTATTTACTATTTAATTATGTTAATAGATAAAATTTATTAAAACTTCTTACAAACATGGCTTATTTAATTATTAATACATGTTAATTTTAACAAAAAATACCTATTAATGGGTATTTTTTGCATTTGATTTTACATTACATTGCGCACTAAAACCAATCAATTGATTATGAAGCATTTTTTACTCACCTTACTCATGTTATCGAGTATATGTTTCTATGGGCAAACCTGCTCAATACCAAGAAACATTACTGCAACAACTGTAACAGCCAGCACTGCAAACCTTAGCTGGACCGCGCCTGCTACAGGCACACCTACAGGTTACCAGTATTCGGTAACAACATCAGCCTCGCCACCATCTTCGGGTACGGCAACTACCGCTACATCTATAACAGGATATAGCATTACCGCAGGCACAACCTATTATGTACATGTAAGAACAAATTGTTCCGGCACTTACAGCAACTGGTCTACTTATATATTTTATTCGGGCCACTGCAGGCCTGTACCGGTAAATGCCCTGGGCAACGGTATTACAAATGTAACCCTGGGCACTATAAACAACACCACTACATCTGAAACAGGGAATTACGGAAACTATACCTCTCAGGTAGTAAATGTAGGCCAGGGTTCTACACAGACATTTAGTGTAACTTTTGATTATTCCGGTTATAATTACAATACTATAATATGGGTAGACTGGAATAACGATTATGATTTTGATGATTCGGGCGAAACGCTTTACACCGGCACCTCTACTAATAATTATCCATCTGTACTGTCAGGCTCATTTAATGTTCCGTCGTCAGCATCTCTTGGTAATCATCGCCTAAGAGTAGGCAGCGCCTATTATTACACTCCTTCTCCATGCTACAGCGGCGACTATGGTGCCTTCGAAGATTATACGGTAAATGTTACTGCAACCTGTAATCCGCCTACAAACCCTACAGTAACAACCCCAACTACCACAACTGCAAACCTAAGCTGGACCGCCCCATCAACAGGGTCGCCTACAAACTATCAATATGCAGTAACCACATCGGCCACACCACCGGCTACGGGCACTACAACTACTGCCACATCTATTAACAACTATTCACTTTCTACAGAAGGTGTTTACTATTTACATGTAAGAAGTAACTGTTCAAGCACATACAGCAGCTGGGCAACCGCTACATTTAGCTCAGGATATTGCAGGCCTGCACCTACAAACACTATTGGCTATGGTATAACCAATGTAACGTTGGGCTCTATAAACAACACTACCAACTGGGAGAGCGGCAACTATGGTAATTATACCTCCCAGATAGCTAATTTAGGCCAGGGATCTACCCAGACATTCAACATTACTTTTGATTATTCAGGGTATAACTACAATACAAAAATATGGGTAGACTGGAATAATGACCTTGACTTTGATGATGCAGGCGAAACAATTTATACAGGAACGTCTCAGCAAACATATCCTGCCGTAATAAGCGGAAGTTTTACCGTACCTGCAACAGCAGCTTTAGGCAACCACCGTTTAAGGATAGGTACTGCTTATTTTTATACTCCTACCCCATGTTATAACGGGGAATATGGCAGCTATGAAGATTATACTGTAAATATTACAACGCCATGCAATGCCCCTACAAATGTTGCGGCAACGGCAACATCGACCACAAGAGCAAATTTTAGCTGGTCTGCGCCAAGCACCGGGTCGCCTACAAACTATCAGTATGCCGTTACAACATCGGCCACGCCTCCTGCAACCGGTACTACAACTACTGCTACATCTATAAGTAATTATGCTGTATCATCCGGCAGTTATTACCTGCATGTAAGGAGTAACTGCTCCGGTACTTTTAGCGACTGGGTAAGTTTATCCTTTACCACAGGCCTTTGTACACCTGTACCACAATATTCTTTAGGACAAGGAATTACTAATGTAACCCTTGGTACTATAAATAACACAACCGGGGCCGAGAGTGCCAATTACGGTAATTACTCGTCTCAAATTGCTAATGTGGGCCAGGGCTCTACGCAAACTTTTAGTGTTACTTTTAACTATACAGGCTACAGCTATAATACCGTAGTATGGGTAGACTGGAATAACGACCTTGACTTTGACGATGCAGGTGAAGTGGTTTACACCGGCACATCTGATGCTAATTTATACCCCGTAGCATTATTAACAGGCAGCTTTACAGTTCCTGCAGCTGCTGCATTGGGCAATTACCGTTTAAGGGTAGGTACAACCTATTATTCTTACACACCTACTCCATGCTATACAGGAGAATATGGCAGTTATGAAGATTACACCCTTAATGTAACCGCGCCATGTACTGCGCCAACGGCACCATCTGTGGCAAACCCCACAACTAATAGCGTAGATATAAGCTGGACAGCACCCGCAACCGGTACACCCACAAATTATCAATATGCAGTTACAACATCTCCAAATCCGCCTTCAACAGGATCATCTGCAACAAGTACTGCTGTAACCAGTTATAGCGTAACTCCCGGCGGCATGTACTATTTGCATGTAAGAAGTAACTGTTCCGGCACATACAGCAACTGGGTTACATCTGCACCGTTTCAGGCAGGTGGCTTGCAGGGCGACAGCTGTGCTACTGCTATAGACCTTAATACACTAACAAGCCCTTACTCATCGTCTACAGTAAATGCATATAACAACTTTGCTTCACCATGTTATGGCGACACTTCGTCTCCTGACCTTATTTATTACATAAATGTACCGGTAGGAGGCACACTAACAATAAACCAAACGTATGCCAGCTTTAGCGCAGTAAACTATATTGGTTACGGCGGGGCATGCCCTGGCGAAACACAAATAAATTGCTTTTACCAAAACAGCGGCACAGGTACCGGCACTGCAAATGTATGGACTAACAATACGGGTAGTGACCAGACTGTGTACTGGGTAGAAGAAGGCTATTATGGCTCAGGTTCATTTACACTTACCTGGTCGCTTAACGTTCCCTGCGGATTACCTTCGGGCGTTGTAGGAAGTGCAACATCTGCAATAGCAGCAAACCTTACATGGGCAGCACCTACAAGCAATACACCTTCAGGCTACCAGTATGCCGTTACAACATCGGCAACGCCACCATCTACAGGTACTGCAACCTCTGCAACTACAGTTACGGGCTACACTATAACATCGGGGGTTACGTATTATCTTCATGTAAGGTCTACCTGTTCGGGTTCAAACAGCGCATGGGTTACATCGGCAGGATTTACAAGTGTTGCCTCCGGCGATACCTGTTCTACCTCTATAGACCTTTCTACACTTACAAGCCCTTACTCTTCCTCTACCACCGCTGCAACAAACAATTATACTTTTGGTTGTGGAGGCGAAGGAAACGACCAGGTATACTTTATTAATGTACCAAACAATGCTACATTAACAATAGGCCAGTCAGTAAACTCGTATGACTCTGTTATATATGTGGGCTACGGCGGTACATGCCCGGGCACTACAGAAATATCATGTTTTGATGAAGATGATACCGATGTGGTTACCTGGACAAACACCACAGGTAGTACTAAAAAAGTATTCTGGGTACAGGATGGCTTTTATCCCGGCGGTGGCGACTTTACCCTTGTGTGGTCGCTATCTACCGATGTGCCTTGTGCAACACCTGCCCCTACAGCATCATCTCAAACATTGTGTAACGGTGCTACGGTTGCTAACTTAACAGCAACAGGCACTATATTAAAATGGTATGCAGCCACCACCGGTGGTACGGCACTTGCCACATCTACATCGTTAGCTACAGGTACTTACTATGTATCGCAAACTTTAAATAACTGCGAAGGTGCAAGAGCTGCCGTTGCAGTAACCATAAATACTACGCCTGCCCCTACGGCATCAGCACAATCATTTTGTAATGGTGCTACATTAAGCAACCTTACTGCTGTGGGTACAGGCCTGCAATGGTATACTGCTGCCAATGGCGGTACTGCTTTACCGGGTACAACTGTTCTTACAACAAGGTCATACTATGTATCGCAGACACTTAACAACTGCGAAAGCGCAAGGACAGCGGTTACCGTTACAATCAACGTAACACCTGCACCAACAGCGTCAGAACAGGCATTTTGCTCATCGGCCACTGTGGTTAACCTTGTAGCTACAGGTTCTGGCTTAAAATGGTATTCTTCTGCTACTGGCGAAACTGCTCTATTAGCCACCACGCCATTAGCTACAGGCAGCTATTATGTATCTCAAACAATTAATTCATGCGAAAGCGCAAGGACACAGGTACCTGTATTTGTAACAACTATAGCGGCACCTGCAGCTTCGGCACAGTCATTATGTAATGGCGCAACGGTAGCTAACCTTACTGCAACAGGCACCAACCTGAAATGGTATGCAGATGCTACCGGCGGAACCGCCCTAACATCTTCAACAGCTTTAAACGGAGGTACCTATTATGTGTCTCAAACCGTTAGCACCTGCGAAAGTACAAGGACCAGCGTTGCGGTTACCGTAACCAATACACCACCACCCACAGCATCGGCACAGTCATTCTGTAATGGCGCTACAGTAAGCAGCCTTACTTCTACCGGCGCAGGAGTACAATGGTATACTGCAGCTACAGGCGGTGCAGCATTAACGGGCACAACTGTACTTACAACAAGGACGTATTACGTATCGCAAACATTAAACTCGTGCGAAAGTGCAAGGACTGCTGTTGCGGTAACAATTAACACAACTCCGGTACCTACAGCAAGCGCACAAACATATTGTGCCGGCACAACAGCTGCAAGCTTGACCGCAACAGGAACGGACTTACAGTGGTACAGTACCACAACAGGCGGAGCCGCTATAGCCGCTACAGATGTTCTTACCACAAGAACATACTATGTATCTCAAACATTAAATACCTGCGAGAGTACAAGGACAGCCGTTGCAGTAACTATAAATACTACAATTGCTCCTACAGCAAGTGCACAAACATTTTGTAACGGTGCAACCGTTAGCAATTTAGTTGCCAGTGGGACAGCTACACAATGGTATGATGTGGCTACAGGTGGTACAGCTTTAACAGCTAACACTACCTTATCTACAGGAACATACTATGTATCGCAAACGCTTAACTCATGCGAAAGCGCAAGGACAGCCGTTGCGATAACTATCAATACTACAACTACTGCACCTACTGCAAGTGCACAAACATTTTGTAACGGCGCAACTGTAAGCAGCCTTACAGCCACAGGTACTGCGTTAAAATGGTATACAACTGCTACAGGTGGAGTAGCATTAACAGCTACAGCTACTTTAGCAACAAATACCTATTATGTATCGCAAACGCTTAACTCGTGCGAAAGTGCAAGGGTAGCCGTTGCGGTAACTATTAATACAACTCCGGCACCTGCTGCATCGGCACAGACTTTCTGTAATGGCGCAACAGCTGCAAGCTTAACAGCTACAGGAACAAGCTTACAGTGGTATACTGCTGCAACAGGTGGTACAGCTATAGCTTCTGCAACTTTACTTACTACAAGAACGTACTATGTATCTCAAACATTAAATACATGCGAGGGTACGAGGACAGCAGTTGCGGTTACTATTAACACTACTGCCGCGCCAACAGCTTCGGCACAGACTTTCTGTGTTGGAACAACCGTTGCAGGCTTAACAGCTACAGGAACAGGGTTGCAATGGTACAGTACTGCTACTGGCGCAACTGCCTTAGCATCAACTACTACACTTGCAACCGGTAACTACTATGTATCTCAAACACTTAACAATTGCGAAAGTACAAGGACAAGTGTTGCGGTAACTGTTAACACTACAGCAGCACCAGCAGCATCGGCACAAACATTCTGTAACGGAACAACCGTTGCCGGCCTTGTTGCAAGTGGTACTTCACTACAATGGTACGCAAATGCTACAGGCGGAACAGCTTTAACAGCCACAGCTACATTAGCAACAGGCACTTACTATGTATCACAAACGCTAAACGCCTGCGAAAGTGTAAGGACAGCAGTAACGGTTACAATAAACACTACTGCGACTCCTACAGCATCGGCACAAGCATTCTGTAACGGTGTAAACGTAAGTAGCCTTACAGCGAATGGTACCGACTTAAAATGGTACACTGCCGCAACCGGCGGAACGGCTTTAGCTACTTCGGCTACGTTATCATCAGGCACATATTATGTATCACAAACGCTTAACTCGTGCGAAAGTACAAGGACAGCGGTTGCGGTAACAGTATACACTACTCCTGCACCTGCGGCTACAGCACAAACATTTTGTGTTGGTACAACTGTGGCAAGCTTAACAGCTACAGGAACTTCGGTACAATGGTATAGCACTGCCACAAGCGGTAGTGCTTTAGCATCTACTACTACATTGGCTACAGGTACCTATTATGCATCGCAAACACTTAATTCGTGCGAAGGCACAAGGACAGCTATTGCGGTAACCATTAATACTACTCCGGCTCCTACTGCAACAGCACAAACCTTCTGTAATGGTACAACTGCGGGCAGCCTTGTTGCAAGCGGTACTTTACTACAATGGTATGCTACAGCTACAGGCGGAACGGCTTTAGCTTCTACAGATGTTTTAGCTACAGGCAATTACTATGTAACGTCAACGCTTAATACCTGCGAAAGTGTAAGGACAGCTGTTGCGGTTACCATCAGCCCTGTTACACCAGCTCCTACAGCAAGTGCACAAACTTTCTGTGCAGGCGCGACGCTGACAAGCTTAACCGCTACAGGAACAGGTTTACAGTGGTATGCTAATGCTACCGGCGGTACTGCTTTAGCTTCTACAGCGACATTGGCTACAGGTACTTATTATGTATCTCAGACATTAAACAACTGCGAAAGCACAAGGACGGCAGTAGCCGTAATAATAAATACTACCCCGGCTCCTGTAGCTGCTGCTCAGGCTTTCTGTAACAGCGCTACCGTGGCTAACTTAACTGCTACAGGAACTTCGGTTCAGTGGTATACAGCTGCAACGGGTGGTACAGCTTTAGCTTCTACGGCTTCGCTTTCTACAGGAACCTACTATGCATCGCAAACGCTTAACAACTGCGAGGGAGTAAGGACTGCTGTTAGCGTAACAATTAATATTACTGCGGCTCCTATTGCAAGCGCACAAACTTTTTGTAACAGTGCTACTGTGGCGAATTTAACTGCTACTGGTACAGGCTTACAATGGTATGCTGATGCTACGGGCGGAACAGCCTTAGCTGCTACAACTTCACTAACAGCAGGAACATATCATGTGTCGCAGACTTTAAATAGCTGCGAAAGTATAAGGACAGCTGTTACGGTAACTATTAACGTTACTGCTGCACCAACGGCTTCGGCACAGACTTTCTGTAACGGAACAAGCGTGAGCAGCCTTGTTGCAAGCGGCACAAGCCTAAAATGGTATGCTACTGCAACAGGTGGTACAGCTTTAGCTTCTACAGCTACGTTAGCTACAGGTACGTATTACGTATCTCAAACGCTTAACAGCTGCGAAGGCCTACGCACTTCGGTAGCGGTTACCATCAATACAACTCCGGCTCCAACAGCTTCGGCACAAACTTTCTGCTTTGGCGCAACTGTTGCAAGCTTAACTGCTACAGGAACAGGTTTACAGTGGTATGCTGCCGCAACTGGTGGTACAGCTTTAGCTGCTACAGCTACTTTAGCAACCGGAACCTATTATGTATCTCAAACGCTCAACACTTGCGAAAGTGCAAGAATAGCGGTTAGCCTAACTATAAACACAACTGTTGCCCCAACAGCATCTGCACAGACTTTCTGTAACAGTGCTACCGTGGCAGATCTTAATGCTACCGGAACAGGTTTACAGTGGTATGCTGCCGCAACTGGTGGTACAGCTTTAGCTGCTACAGCTACTTTAGCAACCGGAACCTATTATGTATCTCAAACGCTCAACACTTGCGAAAGTGCAAGAATAGCGGTTAGCCTAACTATAAACACAACTGTTGCCCCAACAGCATCTGCACAGACTTTCTGTAACAGTGCTACCGTGGCAGATCTTAATGCTACCGGAACAGGTTTACAGTGGTATGCTGATGCTACAGGCGGAACTGCTTTAGCTTCTACAGCTTCTTTAGCTCCAGGAACGTATTATGTATCGCAAACCCTTAACAGCTGCGAAGGCCCGCGTGCCTCTGTGGTGGTTACTATAAACACTACCCTTGCCCCAACGGCATCTGCCCAGACTTTCTGTAACGGAACAACGGTTAGCAGCCTTGTTGCAAGTGGCACATCACTACAATGGTACACTGCTGAAACTGGTGGAACTGCTTTGGCTGCTACCGCTGTATTAGCGACAGGTACTTATTATGTATCGCAGACGCTAAACAACTGTGAAGGCCCACGCGCTTCGGTAGCTGTAAGTATTACAACTACGCCTGCTCCAACAGCAAGGGCTCAGACTTTCTGTGCAGGCGCAACTGTGACAAGCTTAACAGCTACAGGAACCGATGTAAAATGGTATGATGTTGCAACGGGTGGAACGGCTTTAGTCGATACTGCTACTCTTGCAACAGGTACTTATTATGTAACGCAAACCCTTAATGCATGTG
>NZ_KB899977.1 GCF_000378485.1 Flavobacterium rivuli WB 3.3-2 = DSM 21788
CAGCTCAGAATGACATAACCAGACTCTATTAAATGATTAATTTATAGCTGATTTAATATTGAAAAATCCGTATCTGCGGTTCTTCCATTTCGACCAAAGCGCAGCGTAGTAAAGAAATCTCAGCTATCATCGTGATGCCATAACATGAGATTCTTCAACTGCGTTGCACTTCGCTCAGAATGACATAACCAGACTCTATTAAATGATTAATTTATAGCTGATCTAATATTGAAAAATCCGTATCTGCGGTTCTTCCATTTCGACCGAAGCGCAGCGTAGTGGAGAAATCTCATGTTATAGCGTCACGATGATAGCTGAGATTTCTCCACTACGCTGCGCTTCGCTCAGAATGACACCGAAATCCGTTTTAAATTCGCGTCATCAGCATTCCTTTTTAAAACAAATTACCGCATAAACAAATCCACAAATAACTCGACTAAAGTATCATCGTAAGCTGTACCCTTTTCCTGGCTTCGTCTACCTCAACCACTTTTACCTGAACATGCTGGTGCAGTTTCACAACTTCGTTTACATCGCTTACAAAGCCTTCTTTAAGCTGAGAGATATGTACCAGGCCGCTTTCTTTAATACCAATATCTACAAAGCATCCAAAGTTGGTAATGTTGTTCACAATACCCGGTAATATCATTCCTGAACGCAAATCGGTTATCGATTTTACATTAGGGTCAAACTCAAAAACTTTGGCGGCTTTACGCGGGTCGAGGCCCGGCTTAACCAGTTCTTTTAGTATATCATTCAGACCAAGCTGCCCAATTTCGGGTGTTACATAACTGGCAACATTTACTTTGGCAATCGCCTCTTTGTTCGAAATTAAGTCGGCGGCCTTTAGCTTCAGGTCTTTAGCCATTTTCTCTACAATTGGGTAGGCCTCCGGGTGCACGGCGCTATTATCCAGTGGGTTTTTTGCATTCGGAATCCTGATAAACGCCGCTGCCTGCTGGTAAGCCTTCTCCCCCAGCCTTGGCACTTTTTTAAGCTGCTTACGATCTTCAAACGGGCCGTTTTCGCTCCTGTAGTTTACTATATTCTCTGCAAGCTTTTCGCCAATACCCGACACATATCCCAGCAACGACTTACTTGCTGTATTAATGTTTACCCCCACCGAGTTTACGCAGCGCATTACCACCGTATCGAGCTCTTCTTTAAGGTTGCCCTGGTCTACATCGTGTTGGTACTGCCCCACGCCTATGGCTTTTGGGTCGATCTTAACCAGTTCGGCTAATGGGTCGCTCAGCCTGCGCCCTATAGACACTGCTCCCCTAACTGTTACATCATATTTAGGGAATTCGTCCCTCGCAATTTTTGATGCCGAATACACCGATGCACCCGCCTCGCTCACCACAAATACCTGTGGTGGGTTATCGAAAGCAATTTTTTTAATGAAAAATTCCGTCTCGCGGCTTGCCGTGCCGTTGCCTATAGATATCGCATCTATTTTATAAGCGTTAACCATAGAACGTATTTTTTTCATGGCAATAGCCGTCTCATTTTGAGGTGCATGCGGAAATATCGTTTCGTTATACAGTAAATCGCCTTTTTCGTCCAGGCACACTATTTTACAGCCGCTCCTAAAGCCGGGGTCTATGGCAAGGATACGTTTTTCGCCCAACGGTGGTGCAAGCAGCAGCTGACCTAAATTACCTGCAAAAACCTGAATCGCGGTAGCATCTGCCTTGGCTTTAGCCTCCTGCAAAACCTCGTTAGAAAGGGCAGGGGCAAGCAGCCTTTTATAGCTGTCGTCTATGGCTTTTTTAAGGTGGATGGCTGTTTCCTTTTTGTTCTTTATAACACTTTGCTCCATAATTTGCAGGGCCTCATCGCTTTCCTCTATGTCTACTTTTAGTTTTATTACACCCTCATTTTCAGCGCGAAGCATGGCAAGCAGGCGGTGGGAAGGAGCCTTGGTTACATTCTCGCTCCAGTCTAGGTATTGCTCAAATTTTTTGACTTTCTCTGGGTCGGCGTTCTTAACCGCTTTTGTGGTAACGGCAGCCTTGCGGCCAAAAATGCGGCGCAGGCTTTTGCGTATGTATACGTTCTCGTTAATCCATTCGGCAATAATATCGCGGGCACCCTGTAGTGCCCCGTCTTCATTGGCTACTTTGTCATTCAGGTATTTTGCCGCGATGTAATCCATATCATCGGCATTCTGGCTCATGATAATTTTAGCCAGTGGTTCCAGGCCTTTTTCGCGGGCGGCATCGGCGCGCGTTTTCTTCTTCTTTTTAAAGGGCAGGTAAAGGTCTTCCAACTCGGTAAGGTCGAAACTGGCGGTTATTTTTTGGTTCAGTTCCGGCGTAAGGGCGTTTTGCTCGGCAATGCTTTTTAGTATGGCATCTTTGCGTTTTACAATAGCGGAATATGCCAGGCTAAGTTTAGCAATTTGCTCTATAACCACCTCATCAAGATTACCGGTCATGTCCTTTCGGTAACGGGCTATAAAGGGAATAGTACAGTCTTCGCCCAGTAATTGTAAAGTGTTTTCTATGCTTTTTTGTGGCGCGTTTACCTGCGCTGTAATGTATTGTAAGTTTGTCATTGTGGTGTAATAAGAGATGCAAATATGCCAATTAAATTGGAGTATTTAAATTATTTTTTGCGGGAGGAAATTTGTAGGTTTAGATTGCTAATTTTGGATTATGAAAAAAACTGAATTGATCTTTATCTCTGCTATGTTAACTGTTATCATATGCATAGCTGTCTACTTTTCAATTGATGACTATAAAACTGAAGTATTTTGGAAAAATATTTTAGTAGAAGTTCATGGAATGATAATTGATTTCTTTTTAATAGGTGTTATGTTGTCCCTACTATTAAACTATCAAGAGTCAAAAAAAGAAATTTCAGATTTAAAAAGAATAATAGATTTTAATAGATTTATTAGTAGTGAAGAAGCAAAACATAAAATAGTAACAGCTATAAAAGATTTAAATTCAAAAAAAATTTATGATATAAAATTACAGCAATGCAAGCTAAATGGAATATTAATGCAAAAAATAATATTGAAAAGTTCAAGTATACATGGTACTGATTTTTCAAATTCAAATATGAATGGTGCAGATTTATCACATTTAAAAAGTGAAGGGACAAAATTTTATGGATCGATCATCAGGAATTGCAATTTTTCATGCACAAAATTTTATAGGTTAGAAATGCATGACTCAAAAGGTAAAAATTGTAATTTTACACAAGCAACATTAATAAAAAGTAATATTGTAAATTCAGATTTAGAAAGCTCAGATTTTAGGCAATGCTTAATAAATAAAACAAATTTATCAAATTCAAATTTGAAAAGTGTTGATTTTCGCGGTTCAGAATTTGACGAAATAAATTTTAGTAACACTAATCTAAAAAATGCCAAATTTCAAAATTGTAATTTTAAAAATAATATTACCTTTACAAACGCTAATTTAAGTAATACCAATTTTACAGGGTGTATTAATTTACCTGTACAAAATTTAATTCTAGCTCAATCATTACAAGGTGCAAAATTTGACTCTAATATTATGATTCAATTACAAAGCTTAGGCGCAAACATCTAACTTTGTCCCAAAATAGCACGGATAGTTTAATGATAGAACGCCTTTTCGGAGGAGATGGGGGTTTGATTCCCCCCCGTTGAAACTTATAAACCTATCATACGGAAAAGTAATTTTATATATTTTCTTTTCTAAAAAATCCGCCCCACAAGGCGGATTTTTTTATCCCCCCTGTTACAAATTCCTAACTTTCACTACTAATAGCATAAACCACACCACACTATGAAAAAATATTTATCGCTCTTACTATTAGTAGTAACTGTATTTAACGTGCAGGCGCAGGACGAAACGGTTTATAAAAATGTAGTTGCAACCATAACCACCTCTTTTAACAGTGGCGATTATGAGGGTATTTATAATATGCTTTCAGCCGATTTTAAAACGCAGGTAACCCAGAAATATTTTGCGGCTTTTTTAGGCAACCAGGCAGCGTTAGGTAAAATAAAAGCAACAGAATATAAGGAGGTTAAAGACGGTTTTAGGGTGTATAAAACCACTTTTGACAAGGGTGTTTTAAGCATGCTTTTGGCCTGCAATGCACAGTCGCAAATAACAGGTTTTGCTTTGAAGCCGTATAAAGAAAAAACTATCAGAACCTCACCCGTAGCCAGCGATAATAAAAAACTGACCCCATTAGATAACGAGGTTGACAAAGCCGTAACCGAATTTTTTACCGACCCAAATAACGTAGGTGCCGTTGTAGCTGTGGTTAAAGCCGATGGTATCTTCTATTATCATTATGGCGAGGCTAAAAAAGGGCAGGGGACACTGCCCGGTAATAACACTATTTTCGAGATCGGGTCGATATCTAAAACATTTACTGGTATATTATTAGCACAGGCAGTTTTAGATAAAAAGATTTCATTGGATGATGATATCCGCAAGTATTTGCCTGCTGCCTGCGCCAAACTGGAGCTTGACGGGAAGCCTGTTTTGGTAAAGCATTTATCTAACCATACATCAGGCCTGCCAAAACTAACGGATGATCTTGGTACCACAGCCGGCTATAATGAGAACGATCCATACAGACACTACACTAAAGAAATGTATTTTAATTACCTGTCGAGGGTAAAATTAGAATCGGTGCCCGGTACAAAGCAGGAGTACAGCAATACCGGTGTGGCGGTATTAGGTATTATTTTACAAAAAGTATATGGGTTAACTTATGAACAATTGCTTGCCAAATACATTGCCCAGCCTTTAAAAATGGGCAACACCTCTACGTTTGTTCCTGAAAAACAACTGGCTAACTTTGCCACGGGTTACGCAAATGGCGCCGCAACCCCTCACTGGAACCTTGCCGATACTAACCCTGCAGGTGGGATACGGTCTACCCTTGCAGATATGGTTTTGTACCTGAAAGCAAATATAGCCGATGCTACTCCTGCCATTGCTTTATCACATAAAGAAACTTTTAAGGAAGGCGATGACTCAATAGGCCTTGGGTGGTTTTTATACCCAACAAAAGGCGATACACTGGTGTGGCATAATGGCGGCACAGGAGGCTTTACAAGCTACACAGGTTACCTAAAAGATAAAAAAGCAGGTGTCGTGGTGTTGACAAATTCGGCTTCTCAAAACGGCCCTGATAAAATTGGCACAGCGGTACTTAAATTTTTACAGCAATAGGATTACAACCATAGCAGGGAAGCACAATTTTGTAATAATACTGTGCGTTATATATTTAAACCAAACCACCTTATGCGTATTATAAAATTACTTTTACTCACGCCCTTCCTGTTTCTCGCAAGCTGTACCACGCCATCCTATATTTTTAAAGGGCCCAGCCAAATGGGGCTCGATTTTACACAGGGCAAATGGTTGTTGCATAATGTAGATAATAAATACATTAATGAGCAAGCCGTTAAAGACTTTACCGCTTTTACAGATGGCAGGCTTAGTGAAACTGCCACTGCAAAAGGGCTATTGTTGGTAACCGTTCCGCTGCAGCCCAATAAACAATTGCTTACCGATTTGTATAACGGCACAGGTTATGACTATTATATAAACATTAAAGATGATATTTACCAGGATGATATAGCTGCGGTAGAAATAGGTGGTAATCCATTACGCGCGGCATCTGCAGGCGGGGTAGCAGCTACTGTAGATATTCGTAATAACCTTTTGCGCGGACAAGCATCTGCCTGGGTAACCCTTGAGGTATACGACCTTAAGAACAAAAGCATAATTTATTCTCAAACCGTAGTGGGCAATTCTCAAAAAAACCCGAATGCCACCGGCGACGTTAATTTTTATAAACCCGCTGCAAGCCTTGTAACCGGCAGCTATAACCGTATTATAAAAGATATACGCTCTAAATCAAAAATGAAATAAAGGATTATACGATCTTATTTATTACAAAATACTTTTTAAAATTATTACCACAGGCATTTAAAAAGCCGAAGAATTTACCACAAAAGGCACCAGGTTTTTCACAATGAACACGGAGTTAACCTGACTTCGTCAGCAGGAACACAATGCTATGCGGAGCAACTTTGTGTTCTAAAAGCGAAGCGTTTTTAAATTGTAGCTTGTGCCCTTTGTGAAAACCTGGTGCCCTTTGTGGTAAATTTAAAGATAGCACTATGTACAACTTTGTTATTTAACACTTTTTTGCTTTAAAAAAGTTTAACTATATGATATTTTTATTTGGTACAAAAATGTCTATAAAATGAAAATTCCGTCAGTTGACTGACGGAATTTAGCTAAATTGAGTCAGTGCGTTGACGGAATTTAGTTAAAATATAATAATATGACTTATTTATATTTGCTCAAAAACTGTCACTACGACTGCAAACTTCTTATGAGCAAGGCATTTTATCGATTCTTGTTTGGTGGCGGCCACCTTCAAAATCTGTAGTTAAAAAAGTATTTACCATATCTACAGCCTGCTCTATAGAGGTGTAGCGTGCCGGTATACTTAATATGTTTGCATTGTTATGCTGGCGTGCCAAGGCTGTAATTTCTTTATTCCAGCATAGTGCAGCGCGAATTTTCTGGTGTTTGTTAGCTGTCATAGCAGCACCGTTACCACTTCCGCAGATGATGATACCAAGATCTACAGTACCGTTCTCTACATCGGTAGCAACCGGGTGTACAAAGTCGGCATAATCAACACTGTCGGCAGTATCGGTACCATGATTTATAACTTCAATACCTTTGCCTTCAAGATACTTTACAATAGCTTTTTTATACTCCGGCCCGGCATGGTCGTTACCTATAGAAATTTTCATACAATGTAATGTGTTATGTTGTTGATGCAAAGGTATTAAAGAAAATGCAGTACTACAATAATTGCCGTTTAATTGTGATTATTGCTACATTTTGGCAGTATAATATACAATAAATATAATACGAAAACCATATTGTTAGTAAATAAGTAAAAGCCCTGATAATAAAGGATATAAAAAACGGGTAACTTTGTTGATAACTAAATAACGAAAAAGGAAACTTTTTTTAACATTGTAACATAATTTTTATAATGCAAAACCGGGATTACAAATCCAAATAAAGTTTCGCGAATTTGTTTAAAAGTTATCAGGTATTAACTACCATTTATTAACACATATTAACAGGAGAAGTTATCAGGTAAAAGATATACAAACTATAAATTAACCATTGTTAATAACCTTTTACTATATTTACGAAACTACCTCACTTTTATAAGTTTACAATAACTTTACATTGTTGAAACAATTGTATAAGATTGTATAACTAACAAAAACCAATTTATTTCAAAAAGTTATAGGCCTTATTAACACGCCATAATAAACATCAAAAAAATTTAAATTTTAAAAAATCTTTTTTTTATTATTTAATAAGTGTTGATAACAATTTTGAAGGTTGACTTTCAAAATTTATTTTCAAACTATTTTTAAGTGTGTATTTGTATTCAGTTGTTCAAGGATATCTTTTACTGTGCTAAGATCGTTTGGGTGAACCTTAAGTTTTATACCGCCTAATGCGTGTGAGTACAAAGGTACAACGGTAGCCATTGTTTCGTTCTCAAAGTAAAAAGATAAACCGGCCTTGACTAACAGGTGTTTTAAAATGGTAATTTCATGAGGATAGCTAAAGGTTGCTGCGGTAATAAAATGGTTCATACCATGGTTTTTATTAGGAAAATCTATATAAAATTAAGTACTAAAAAGTTATTATTTCATTAACTACTGTTATAATTATAATAGTTATTTGTAATTTTCAGCATTATTAAAAATTATATGAGTAATAGAAACGGAAAACCGTCGAAGAAAAAAGAAAATGATTTTTCTTCAAAAATTTACAAGATACTCGCAAAAGATTCTAATAAGTCGTTTAACTATAAGCAGATAGCTGCCATACTTGAAGTGGATGATACCCAAAGCAGGAACGATATTATTAAAGAGCTTAAGTATCTTGCCGCTAAGGAGCAGATTGAAGAAGTTGAAAGAGGCAAATACACCGTGTCTGCCAAAGCCGATTATGTTGAAGGAAAAATAGATATGACAAGCAGGAAAACTGCTTATTTTGTATCTCCGGAATTAGAAGAAGACGTATTTATACCTACCAATAATCTTGGTAAAGCCCTTGATAAAGATAAAGTTAAGGTATATATATACAACCGTCGTAAAGGCCGTAAGCCCGAAGGCGAAGTTGTAGAAATTATTGAGCGTTATAAAACAGAGTTTGTGGGTGTAATAGACATACAAAAGAATTTTGCTTTTGTAAGTACTGCCAACCCAAAAATGTATACCGATATTTTTATCCCTAAGAATAAACTTGGCGATGCCGAAAATGGTGATGTGGTATTGGTTAAAATGGACGACTGGCCTGCCAAAGCCGATAGCCCTTTTGGGTCGGTGCTGCGTGTGCTTGGTAAACCGGGCGAACACAACACAGAGATCCATGCCATATTAGCCGAATACGGATTGCCATCTGACTTTCCTGTTGATGTAGAGGTATTTGCACAAAAGATAAATACTGAGATTGAACCCGAAGAGATTGCCCGCAGGAGGGATATGCGTGATGTACTTACCTTTACCATAGACCCTAAGGATGCAAAAGATTTTGATGATGCCTTATCGTTCCAGAAACTGGAGAATGGTAATTATGAAATAGGTATCCATATTGCAGATGTATCATATTACCTTGAAGAAGGCACTATACTTGATGCTGAAGCCTATAACAGGGCAACATCGGTATATCTTGTAGACAGGGTAGTACCTATGCTGCCAGAGGTGCTTAGTAACTTTGCATGTTCGCTTCGCCCTAACGAGGAAAAATATACATTCTCTGCAATATTTGAGATAGACGAAAAAGCCGTGGTTAAAAACCAGTGGTTTGGCCGTACAGTAATTTATAGCGATCAGCGTTTTGCTTATGAGGAAGCACAGCATATTATAGAAACCGGTGGCAATACTATTCCGCAGGAAATTTCTATTACCGGTGCCGAATATGAGGTTAGCGATGCTATTAAAGAGGCTACCTTAAAACTAAATGCATTGTCTAAAATATTGCGTAGCAAGCGTATGGCTAACGGCGCTATATCTTTTAATAAGGTAGAGGTTAAATTTAATCTTAATGAAGAGGCAGAACCGGTAGGTGTTTACTTTAAAGTTGCTAAAGATGCCAACCATCTTATAGAGGAATTTATGCTTTTGGCTAACCGAAAAGTTGCTGAATTTATAGGGAAACAAAGGCCTGAAAAAACTTTTGTATACCGTATTCACGATGAGCCGGACCAGGATAAGCTTATTAACATGCAAACGGTTATTGCTAAATTTGGTTACAAAATAGACTTAAGGTCTAAAACAGATATATCTAAATCGCTTAATAATTTATTAGCCGATGTTCAGGGTAAAAAAGAACAAAATCTTGTAGATACCCTTGCCATACGCACCATGAGCAAGGCTAAATACAGTACAGATAACATAGGCCACTACGGCCTTGCCTTTGAGTATTATTCGCACTTTACATCGCCTATACGCCGTTATCCGGATGTTATGGCACACAGATTGCTTCAGCATTACCTGGACGGTGGAAAATCTGCCGATAAAGAGGTGTATGAAGAGCAGTGTGTACACTCATCATCTATGGAGAGCCTTGCTGCTAATGCAGAGCGCGACAGTATTAAATACATGCAGGTTAAATACATGCTCGACCATCAGCATGAAGAGTTCCTGGGTGTAATATCGGGCGTTACAGAGTGGGGTATTTATGTAGAGATCATCTCTAACAAGTGTGAGGGCATGTGCCGCATACGCGAAATAAAAGACGATTACTACACTTTTGATGATAAGCAATATGCACTGGTAGGAGAGGTTACACATAACATTCTGCAGCTGGGCGACGAGGTATTTGTAAAGGTTAAAAATGCCGATCTTGTTAAGAAACAGCTTGACTTTACGTTCTTACGCAAAAACGATCAATAACAAATTAGAAATACACTAAGTATTTTCGGAACTGTAACAATTTAGACAGCCGGGAGTCTTTGTGGTATACTACAATTAAAAAAACAATTAAGTATCATGAAAAAATTAATGATAATAGCCTTTATAGGCTTAAGCCAGTTTGTATCGGCACAGGTAACTAAAAATTTAGGCGATTTTACGACCATAAGGGTATTCGATAAAATAAATGTAACCCTTGTAAAATCTAACGAAAGTAAGATTGTAATCAACGGGTCAAGGGCTGAAGATGTAGAAGTAGTAACTAAGAATGACGAACTTAAAGTACGCATGAAACTTTCTAAACTACTTAAGGGAGAAGACATTAATGCTACTGTTTATTACAAGGTTATCAACCAGGTAGAGGCGAGTGAAGGTTCTTATGTAGGATCGGCAGATACGTTTAACAGTACCGCTTTTGAGGTAAATACTAAAGAAGGCTCTACCATAAAACTGGAGCTTGATGTACAAAAGCTGAAATCTAAAGCAACTTCGGGCGGTATATTAGACCTTACCGGTAAAGCAGCAAACCATGACGCTACGTTAACTGCAGGCGGAATTATAAAAGCAAAAAGCCTTACTACTGCGCAAACTACAGTATCTGTTAGTGCCGGTGGTAATGCAGATGTTTTTGCTACCGATTTTGTTGATGCTAAAACAAAGGCAGGCGGTACTATTGATGTTTATGGAAACCCTAAACAGGTTAACCAAAAAACGTTTGCAGGCGGTACTATTAATATAAGAAAATAAGAATTTTTACCAGTCTTAGGGCTTGTTTCAAATTTATAAAAACCTCATAAATAAATTTTTATGAGGTTTTTTGTTTCAAACTGTAACGTTTGGTATATCATACAGTCTTTAAAGTATATAATCAATCAATCAATAAAAAAATATACTTATGAAATCACTCTATTTACTTACTGCCCTTGCTGCTTTTAACCTTGTTGCAGCCCAAAAAACTATTAACCTTGAATCATTTAAAAGCCTGACCACTGGCGAAGATATGAAGGTTAAACTTGTAAAATCTAATGAGAATAAACTGGTTGTTGCTAACAATGACGAGGACGAAGAAGTTACAGTTGAAAACGTAGGAGGGCTGTTAATCCTTCGTGGTGATGACAGCAATGTAACGCTGTATTACAAAGATAATTTGGAGGCAATTATTGCAGGAGAAGATTCTGTAATATCCGGTAATGATGAAATTAAAGCAAACGAATTTAAACTTGTAGCCGGAGCCGATGCTATAGTGCACCTTAACCTTAACGTGCAAAAACTATTTACCGTTGCCAGCGATGATGCGGTGGTAACCCTTACCGGTAAAGCTACAGATCATAACGCTGTTTTAAAAGATGATGCTGTACTTAAAGGTACCGATCTTTTAACTGTTAATACCGTTATTAAACTGTCTGCAGATGCTGTTGCAACCATTACCACAAAAGGAACTGTTAATGCAGAAGCAGGAGAAGATGCATCGTTAAAAATATTTGGTAATCCTAAAACGGTTAATAAATCAACCGGCGAAGATGGCAGTATTGTAGTGGTTAATTAGGATAGTATTAGTGCAAAAAAAAGTTAATTACGGGGGTATTTTTAAATTTAAAATTTTAAATAGTAACTTGCAGCATTAAATAAAATGGATGTTACAGGATATTTTAAGCGCCATACCGTTAGGTTTAATTTTGAGCATAATGCCCGGCGCAGTGTTTTTTGTATTGCTGGAAACCAGTGTAATTAAAGGTTTTAAAGCTGCCCTTGCTTTTGATCTTGGTGCAATAACATCTGATGTTGTTTTTATACTTATAGCCTATTTTAGCAGTTACCAGCTGCTTGCAAAAATAAAAGATGAGCCCGCCCTGTTTATATTTGGTGGGCTTATTATGTTTTTATATGGCTTAATTTCGTTTTTAAACATCACTAAAAGCTCTAAAAACGAATTAGTGGACGAAGCTGCCAAAGATATTTTAAAACGCAATTATTTTAGCTTATTTGCAAAAGGGTTCTTCCTTAATTTTATAAATATTGGGGTGCTGGGCTTTTGGCTTGGTGTAATTATCGCCTGGGGGCCTAAACTGGATCTGGACCCTAAACGTATGCTTATATTTTTTATAGCTGTAGTAACTACTTATTTTATTGTAGATATTGGTAAAATTATGCTTGCAAAACAGCTAAGGACAAAACTTACCACAACTAATATTGTAAAAATTAAAAAAGGGATAAGCCTTGTAATAATGATTTTTGGCTTCTTTTTACTCCTGCAGGGTATATTTCCTAAAGAGTTAAATGCCGTTATAGATAAGGTAGAAAAAAATAAGTAGTTAATACATAAACGATTAAAAACAAAAAAAGCTATCAAATATTTGATAGCTTTTTTTTGGAGGCATCTAGCGGATTCGAACCGCTGTACGAGGTTTTGCAGACCTCTGCCTAGCCACTCGGCCAAGATGCCCTATTAACGGTTGGCAAATTTACATATATTTTGCAGTAACGCAAGAAAAAAGTGTACAAAGTGCAAAATACTTTACTAAGTACGGTATTCTTCAATCTCTATGGCTACCTGTGCTACATCGCCACCTATAGGCGGGTTTAGCTTGGCTACAGATAGTTTAATTCTTGCAACTTCGGGCAGCTCTGCAAAGGTTCTTACTATAATACGCTGTGCTACATGCTCTAAGAGATTACTGCGAATAGCCATCTCTTCCATTACTATTTTATTAAGGTGCACATAATCTACGGTATCGGTAAGGTTATCCGTCTCCATAGATTTTCTCAGGTCGGTCTTAATTTCAAGGTCAACCCTGTAGTCACTGCCTATTTTACTTTCCTCAATCAGGCAGCCGTGATACGAAAAAGTGCGTATATTCTTTAATTTTATAATTCCCATCTTTTTATAGTTGCAAAGTTTCAAAGTTGCAGAGTGGCAAAGTTACGAGAATAGTTGCAAAGTAGAAGAGTGCAAAGTAGCAAAGTATTTTTAAAGAAGTAGCAAAGTTTGAAAGTTATACAGTAGCAAAGTAATTTTAAAGCAATTGTAAACTTTGCTACTCTGCTACTTTGCTACTCTGTAACTTTAAAACTATTTAATTACCTTTGCAGTCTTATTTAAACAAGCTATGTTAACCGAAGAGCGATCACTGAATTTTATAGAGCAAATTATAGAAGAAGACCTGGCCAATGGCTTCCCAAAAGACAAATTACGCTTTCGTTTCCCGCCGGAACCTAACGGTTACCTGCACATAGGCCACGCAAGTTCTATTTGCCTTAACTTTGGTTTAGGCCTGCGTTACAATGCTCCTGTAAACTTACGATTTGACGATACCAACCCTGCAAAAGAAGAGCAGGAATTTGTAGATGCCATAAAAAAAGACGTAGAATGGCTGGGATATACCTGGGCTGAAGAGCGTTATGCATCAGATTATTTTCAGGAATTGTATGACTGGGCCGTTCAGTTTATTAAAAAAGGTGTAGCCTATGTAGACAGCCAGAGCAGCGATGATATGGCTAAGCAAAAAGGTACGCCAAGCCAGCCGGGTACTAACAGCCCGCACCGTGACCGATCTGTGGAAGAAAACCTTGAGTTGTTTGAAAAAATGAAACAGGGAGAATTTGCAGAAGGCACCTATGTGCTTAGGGCAAAGATAGATATGGCATCGCCTAACATGCTTATGCGCGACCCTATTATGTACCGCATATTACAAAAAAGCCACCATCGTACCGGTACAACCTGGTCTATATACCCTATGTATGACTGGGCACATGGCGAAAGCGATTACATAGAGGCTGTATCGCACTCGCTATGTACGTTAGAGTTTGCCATGCACAGAGAATTGTATGACTGGTTTTTAGACCAGGTGTATGATAATACTTTAACACGCCCTAAACAACGTGAATTTGCACGCCGTAACCTTAGCCATACTGTTGTAAGTAAACGCAAGTTACTACAGCTTGTAGAGGAAAAATATGTTACCGGATGGGATGACCCGCGTATGAGTACCCTGAGCGGTATGCGCAGGCGAGGTTATACAGCGGCAGCAATACGTAATTTTGCCGATACCATTGGTATTGCAAAACGTCAAAACCTTATAGATGTTTCGTTATTAGAGTTCTGCGTTCGTGAAGACCTTAATAAAACGGCTCCACGCGTTATGGCAGTCCTTGATCCTGTTAAGCTTGTTATTACCAACTATCCTGAAGGTAAAGAAGAATGGCTTGAGGCAGAGAACAATCCTGAAGATGAATTGGCAGGAAGCCGTGAAGTACCATTTAGCCGTGAATTATACATAGAGCGTGAGGACTTTATGGAGAATGCAAATAACAAGTATTTCCGCCTTACTTTAGGTAAAGAAGTTCGCCTTAAAAATGCGTATATTATTAAAGGAGAATCTGTTGTAAAAGATGCCGATGGTACCATTACAGAAATCCATGCTACGTATGATACTGATAGTAAAAGCGGCAGCGGCACCGAAGCAAGCCTTCGTAAAATAAAAGGTACCATTCACTGGGTATCTGTACCGCATGCTATTAAAGCAGAGGTAAGGATATACGACAGGCTGTTTACACACGAAAATCCTGATGGAGATAAGGATGTAGACTTTAAAGAATACATTAACCCTGACTCGTTACAGGTTATTACCGGTTATCTTGAGCCAAGCCTTAAAAGTGCCGAAGCGGGTGAGCGTGTACAATTTCAGCGCCTCGGATATTTTTGTGTAGATAAAGATACCAATGCTGAGCAAATTGTTTTTAACAAAACAGTAGGCCTTCGTGATACCTGGGCAAAAGTAGAAAGCAAAGAATAACTCATTATAGAGTATGTTTATAGAAACTCCCTGTTTATAGGGAGTTTTTTTATTATATACACGCTCTATTAAAACGATAATTTATATAAACAGATATTATCAAAGGTGGCTTTACAGGATGCGCTCTCGTAAATTATCTTTTGTAAGAATACCTAATGCTTATCTATAGCTGTAAAACCTCATAAAATAAGCTTATTTCAACTTTCACATACTTTGGCTTTGAATTAACTACACCTTAACATCCTACAAATGTTAAAAAGGCTTACCTTTATAATAATCAAAAAAAACAAATATTAATTTTTAAATATTATTATTATGGCTGGTAAAACAGGAACATTAGTAGCGGTACTTGCAGGTGCTGCAATAGGAGCAGCAGTAGGAATTTTGTTTGCCCCGGACGAAGGTGCAAAAACAAGAAAAAAAATTAAAGATACTGCAGCAGGTAAGGCAGATGAACTTAAAGATAAAATAGCTGAACTTACCGAAACTGTAAAAGGTAAATTTGGCGGTACAAAGCATGATATCGAAGCTGGCTTAGATCATTTAGTATCTAACGTTACAGATAAGGCAGATGATATTATATCTACTTTAGAGAAAAAACTTGAAGCCCTTAAAGGTGGCGCACAGCAAACAGCAAAAGATACTGCTGAAGCATAATAAAACAAAATCCCTGCTATGGCATTTGAAGAAGTAAAAGAAAACGCAGAAGACCTTAAAAACGAGGCCAAAAAACTTATAGAAGCTAATTTAGAATACTATAAGCTTTGGGGTTTTAAGATCGCAATGAAATCTACGGGAATGATGCTCAAGCTTTTTTTGCTTGCCACCATGCTCATGATCGTTACGCTGTTTTTCTCCATTGCCCTGGCATTGGCATTAGGCTATTGGTTTAATAATTTTGCTTACGGCTTTTTAGCCGTGGGCTTTATTTACCTTGTTCTTGCCATTGTGGTATATAAAGTTCAGGATAAAATTGTTGAAGGACCTATGTTATCGCAGTTTTCCCGAATATTTTTAAAGAAATACTAATAGCCATGCATACAAATGTAAAAGTATATCGCACGTTTGCTGAGATAAACAAAGACCTTGAAATTCTTAAAATAGAGAAAGACCTTGCCTACGCAAAGTTTGTAAAAGGTCTCGACGAAACTAAGGAAAGCCTGCAGCCGGGTAACTTAATAGGGGAGACCCCTAAAAAGATACTTGGTGTGTTAGGTGCTTTTAAAGGTCCTATAAAAAGTGCGGTTATTACCTTTCTTTTAAAAAAATTTTTCTAAGTTTTCTATATACAAGTAAAGGCTGCCAATTGGCAGCCTTTACTTTTTATTTTTAGTTCTGTTTATCTTTTCTTTCAGCTTTTCTCTTTTCCCTGTAAGCTTTAAGTTCTTCTTTATCAATAAACTTATCTTTGTTTGTATCAATCTCGGCAAAGTTTTCTTTTAGCTTACCGCGTTGTGCTTTATCTGCTTCTGCCTCACTTATTTTGCCATCGGCATCCGTATCAAGGGCAGCAAACATTTTTTCGCCATCCGGCTTTTCCCTTTTAACTTTTTCCTGTGCAAAAGACTGTACTGTTGTAAACATACTTACCAGCATAATTACCATTAACCACTTTTTATTCATAACGTATTGTTTTAAGTTTTGTATAGGACTCTCCTGATTACAAAAGGTTTAATGTCAGTTGTGTTAAATATGTAGGGTAGATTTTTGTACTTTTGGAATATTTAACCCAACCGTCTGATGCTTTATTCAAATTAAAGCTGTTACATCATGGTTTAAATAACTCTATTATACATTTTATAAATTATGAACAGTTCACAAAAAATATTGCTACCATATGTATTGATAATGTTTTTTGCAGTAATAACTTGTAACGGACAGCAAAAAAGTTATTCCGGATTACATATTGATAAAGAAAGCAGATCATGGGGGCTTAACCTAAAAGATTCTGTGAAGTCGGTACGGTTTTTTTACACAAAATATAAAGAAGGTCTTAACCCAACTGACAAATCCAGGATTTATTACAGCAACGATGTACGTAACAATTTTTATTATGAATTTGATAAAAAAGGCAACATCCTTTCACAAATGATGTTCTTAAAAGATTCGATTAATCAACCGATCATTAGTGATTCGGTGCATAAATTTTTTTATGATGTAAAAGATATAGAATTGAAATCCAAATATGTTATCAATAAAAAACAGGTTTACCCTGCATATATTGATAATCTGGTTAAGTTATACCACCATGAGTATTTTAAATTAAAAAGTTATTCTGCTCCTGAATTGAATCAAACTTTTTTTGACTATACATTTGAAGATGGCAAAATAAAGGAAGAGAGGCGATATTACGCCAGCCTTTATAACAATAAATTAGTTGACCGGCCTAAAGAATCTGATTTAGATATTATGCAAATCTATTATTATGATACAAGAGGAAATCTTATTAAGCAACAGATATTTCCGGGCGCTGTTGGCAAAAGAGTAGGGTCTCTTTCAATTTTGGAGACCGAAATAAATTTTTGTAATGATTCAAATTTAAGTTATGAATACGATAATATGGACCGCGTAATAAAGGTAAAACTAACCAGTTGTAAGACACTAATAGCATCTGAAGAATATATATACCACCCATCTAAAAATTATATTACTAAATTAAAAAGATTTATAAATGAGCCCATGTTTTCGAGCTACCCCTCACGAAATATGATAGCCGATTACAATGAGTATGGCGATATAACACACATGCATTTTGTAGTGGTGGGTGACACGACACCCCCGAGGAAAAAAATCGGGCTTGAACCTGTTGACCGATATTATGATTATGATTATGATCGCCATAACAACTGGATTAAATGCCGGATGTATTTAATGGGCGATAAGGATGAGCCTACCGTAACAGCGGAAAGAATTATTGAGTATTACAACGAATAGTAAATACCTTAAAACAAAAGGCTCCCGTTACCGGAAGCCTCTGCTTGTTTTTAAACTTTATTTTCAGGAGGTGTATCATCTTCATCCTGGTGTGGTTCTATAAGCCTGTGCGTTGGTTTGCTAAAATCCTCCTTGGGAGCCCTTTTAACGGCTCTTTTCATCGATTCCCCTACCTGGTTAGATGCAGCGAAAGAAGCTATCATATTATTAAGCATATCGCTTCCTGCCTGTGGTGAGTTAGGCAGCAGGATAAGGTTAGAGTTAGCATCTGCCCCGATAGCCTGTAAAGTATCATAATGCTGTGTTACCACAATAAGCGCCGATGCTTCCTGGCTGTTAATACCTACTTTATTAAGTATATCTACACTTTCAACAAGGCCACGTGCAATTTCACGACGCTGATCGGCAATACCCTGTCCTTGTAAACGCTTGCTTTCTGCTTCAGCTTTTGCTTTAGCAACAATACGTATACGCTGCGCTTCGGCCTCATATTCTGCAGCCGATTTTTCCCTGTCGGCAGCATTAATACGGTTCATGGCATTTTTAACCTGTGGGTCCGGGTCAATATCAGTTATCAGCGTATTAATAATGTCATAACCATACGTGGTCATGGCTTCGTTAAGTTCGCGCTTTACTGCAATAGCAATATCATCTTTACGCTCAAAAACATCATCCAGCTTAAGCTTAGGTACTTCGGCACGAACCACATCAAATACATAACTTGTTATCTGGTCGTGCGGATATTCCAGTTTATAAAACGCATCATATACATTAGTTTGTATTACCTTAAACTGTACCGATACCTTCATTTTTACAAATACATTTTCTTTAGTCTTGGTTTCTATAATAACATCAAGCTGTTGTATTTTAAGGTTTATCCTTCCGGCTATTTTATCTATTACCGGTATTTTAAGCTGAAGCCCTGCCTGGCGAATACTGTGGTATTTACCAAAACGCTCTATAATAACCGATGTTTGCTGCTTAACGGTAAAGAATGATGAAAGAAAGATAAATACCCCTATAATTAATAAGATGTACCAAATAATGTTTTCCATAATAATTGATTTGTTGATTTGACGGTAAGATACAATTTATTTTTAAAGCATAAAAAAACCTCCATGTTACAGGAGGTTATTAAATGAACCGCAATGTTTTATGGCCTGTATGTAAACTTGCCGTTTAATTTATAATACTGGCTTATAACTAAATCGCAAAATATTAAGCTTATAACACCATTGTTATTTTGTACGTATACTTTTAATCCGGGTGGGGCGAAATCACCGCCAATGTCGCCACCATTATAATTAGATATACCAAGGTGAATTTTTCCTTCAGATTGTGTTTCATTAGTTTCAAAACCGTAAACAGTGGTATAGGTTCCCGTTAGCGGCAGCCTGCCGTTAACCTCATTAAAACCTGCATTTATGGTGATTATACTATTGCCGGACCCGGCTACAAATATTACGTTACCGTCTACAAAACCACCGTAGTCATTAAGATCTACATAAGTTATATTAAGGTAATTAAAATAAGTGCCCAGGTTTACCCTGTTATCCTGTGTGGGGTTGCACGGTGCTTCTTCGCTTGTTGTAAAAGTATATGTTTCGCCATAGCCTGTACCGGTAGCATTTGTACCATAAGAACGGTAATAGTAAGTTGTAGCCGGGTTAAAGATTTCATAGTTATAATAAAAGTCTCCCAGGCGGCTGCCTTCTGCTTTTTTAGTATCATTAGTAGTAGGTTCCGGGTTGGTACCATATACAATACCGTACTCTGTAATTTCTTTTCCACCTTCAGATAGTGTTATCCCACCTAACGAAGCCGATGTTGTAAGCACATTTTGAGGTTCGTACGTTGCCATTACAGGCACCGAATAATTTATATTTTCTACCTGACACCCTGTAAGTAAGCCTATTACGATAAACGATAATAATATTCTTTTCATATATGTTAAAAATTAACTAAAAATATTGATATTTGCGAAAATAGTTTAAATAAATGAAAAAGTCCTTTCTTGTTGTTTTTCTTTTTTTTGGCTTAGCTGCCCACTCTCAATATGACGAACGTTTTGGACTAACCGCAGGTGTTAACCAGTATTACATGAACGCTGATTTCCTTTCATCAAGGTCGGGTACAGGTTTTAGCGTGGGTGCAGTATCTACAATTGATATAAGTGAATACTCTGAAATTATTGCCGATGTTACTTATAGTCAGTTTAATGTAGATCTCTTAGGAAGAAAGGAAGCACTTGCAGAACCTGAGTGGAAGAAATTTAAAACCGAAAGGGTTAACGTGACATTTCTATATGATTATGATATACTTCATTTTCTGGATGAAGACCTTGCAATAGGTATTGGAGCAGGGCCATCATTTGCTTTTATTACAAATTTTCAGCCGGTAAAGGATGACGGAACTGCTTTTTTAATAGACCCTTACGGCATAGATACAGAGTACATGAAAATAGATGAAAATAATAGTAAAGTATCTTTTAATGTTTTTGCCGCTGTGGGTGTAACGGTGCGCTACCGAAATACCGAAGCCGGATTGCGATACTATAAGGGTATGACAGATACCTATCGAAATTTTCCTGCGGTATCGTCTCAAATAAACTTTACGGGGAAAGATAATTATAGCGCTTTTACACTCACTTATTATTTTGGTAACAACTTTTAATAAAAAAGCCTCTGATTTCTCTGAGGCTTTTTTTGTTTTACAGCGTATCAGCTGCTTTATTTATACGGCTTACGGTTTCTTCTTTACCTATCAGCGCCATAATATCAAATAAATGAGGCCCTTTTAAAGAGCCTACAAGGCTTATTCTAAGCGGCTGCATTACTTTACCCATGCCAATGCCCTTTTCTTCAATCCAGGCCTTTACAACAGTTTCTGTATGGGCAGGGGAGAAGTCTAAGGTGTTTTCTAAAACAACGGCCAGTTCCTTCAATATTTCATTAGTTTCCGGTTTCCAGTTTTTAAGGGCTTTCTCATCATACTCTGCCGGTGCAACAAAAAAGTAATCGCTTAAATCCCATAGTTCGCTTGCAAATGTAGCACGCTCCTTAACTAACCTTACAACTTCGGCTACATCTTCTATAGGCCAGTTAATCCCTTTTGAAATTAGTATATGAGATAGCTCCCTCGCCAATAAGGCATTGTCCTGACGGCCAAAATACTGGTGGTTAAACCATTTGTTCTTTTCAGGGTCAAACTTAGCGCCTGCCTTGTGTACACGTTCTAAGTCGAATAACAGCACTAACTCTTCCAGGGTAAACAACTCCTGGTCGGTACCAGGGTTCCAACCTAATAAGGCCAGGAAGTTAACAACCGCTTCCGGTAAAAAGCCTTTTTCGCGGTAACCGGCAGATACTGTCCCGTCAGGGTTTGTCCATTGTAACGGGAAAACCGGGAAGCCCAGTTTATCGCCATCACGTTTAGAAAGTTTACCATTACCCACAGGTTTTAGTATAAGCGGCAGGTGGGCAAACTCAGGTGCTTCCCATTCAAAAGCCCTGTACAATAAAACGTGCAATGGCATAGAGGGCAACCACTCTTCGCCACGAATAACATGGCTGGTTTCCATTAAATGATCATCTACTATATTAGCAAGGTGGTAAGTAGGCATACCATCGCTTTTAAACAATACCTTATCATCTAAAAGATTCGTTTCAAACTTAATATCCCCACGTATAATATCTTTAAGGTGCAATGTCTCATCAACCGGAGTTTTAAAGCGGATAACATAATCCTCGCCACCGGCAATTCTCTTAGCAGCTTCATCTGCCGAAATGTTAAGCGAATTATCTAATGTTCCACGATTGGCATGGTTGTATATAAATGTTTTTCCGGCTGCTTCTTCGGTCTTTCTTAGTTCGTCAAGAGCTTCGGCAGTGTCAAAAGCATAATAGGCCCAGCCATTGTTAATAAGCTGTTGTGCATATTCTACATAAATTTCCTTACGCTCGCTCTGGCGGTAAGGGCCAAACTTTTCGTTCTTGCCCACGCCTTCATCAAACGGTATCCCGCACCAGTTAAGCGCTTCTATTATATATTCTTCTGCACCTTCAACGTAGCGGTTTTGGTCGGTATCTTCAATACGCAGGTAAAAAGTACCGCCATGTTTTTTGGCAAATAAATAGTTAAACAGGGCTGTCCTTACACCTCCTATGTGTAAAGGGCCTGTAGGGCTGGGTGCAAAACGCACACGAACTGGCTTAGACATTGTTGATAAATTTTGGCTGCAAAGATACAATAAGAGTAAATTCCAAATAACAATTTATAAATAACAAATTTTAAAATATGTAAACTATCAACAACAAACCGCAAACAATCAACAGTTTTTATAATGTGGCACGATTATTTCCGTTTATCTTATCAATAGAATTTGTAATTTTATCGGTTATTAACAATTCTTGTTATTTTATACACATATTGGAAGCAAAGAACATTATATACGCCAAGCTGGAAAGCTTTATAAAAAAGTATTACACTAACGAACTTATTCGTGGCAGCCTCTTTTTTGTGGGGCTTGGCCTGTTGTATTTTATTGCCACACTGCTTGTAGAATATTTTTTGTGGCTGCCTACAGGTGGCCGTATAACTTTGTTCTGGGTATTTGTAGCCGTAGAGGTTTTTTTACTGTTCAGGTTTATACTATTCCCGGTGTTTAAATTATTCAAACTTCAAAAAGGGATCGATTATAAACAGGCATCGGCAATTATAGGGAATCACTTTAGCGAGGTAAGCGATAAGCTTACTAACTTTTTGCAGCTCGCCGGAGAATCGCAACAGTCAGAACTTTTAGCCGCATCTATAGACCAAAAGGCAAACAGCCTGCAACCGGTACCGTTTACCAATGCCGTTAATTTTAAAAAGAATTTAAAATTTGTTCCCTACGCTGCTGTGCCGTTATTGCTTATTTTATTTTTCCTGATAAGCGGGAACTCTGCCGTGCTTACTAAAAGTTTCGACAGGGTAGTGCACTATGATACCCACTTTGCACCACCGGCTCCGTTTGAGTTTGTTATTGTAAATAATTCGCTTATGGCGCAGCAGGATACTGATTTTGTTCTTGAGGTTAAAACCCGCGGTAGTGTTATTCCTGAAAATGCCATGATAACCATAGGCGACGAGAATTATTATTTAGAAAATGTAAAGCCGGGAATCTTTCAGTACAAATTTGAAAAGCCAGCTAAAGATATCAGCTTTCAGCTAAAGGCTAATAACGTAACATCTCAGCCCTACGAGCTGGATGTGGTTGCAGTGCCCACTATCGCAAATTTTGAAATGGTGTTGCAGTTCCCGTCATACCTTGGCCGTAAGGCAGAGGTTGTGCAGGGTAGTGGTAATGCTGTAGTACCAGAAGGGACTAAAGTTACCTGGAAAGTAAATGCCCTTGCTACAAAAACTATAGAGTTTAGCAGTAACGGAACCCTTACACCATTCAATAATACAGAAAACAGCTTTAGTTTATCTAAAAATATACTTCAAAACACAGATTACCAAATCCTTACGTCTAATGCTAAGGTAAAAAATCATGAAAAACTGCAGTATCAGATAAATACTATCAAAGACCAGTACCCAACCATTACGTTAGAGAATGCTCCTGATAGTTTAAAGCTTAAAAAAGATATTATTTTAGGACAACTATCCGACGATTATGGTTTGACAAAGCTACAGGTTGTGTACTATCCGCAGGATAACCCCTCAGCTGCCAAGCGTGGAACATTGCCGGTAAAACGTGAAGCATACGACAGGTTTTATTATTCATTCCCCGATGGTCTTGCCGTTAAGGAGGGCGTAAATTATGAATATTATTTTGAGGTGTTTGATAATGACGCCGTACACAATTACAAAAGCACTAAGTCATCGGTGTTCTCACACAAGGAACTTACTGCAGATGAGCGCCAGGATAATGTACTGCAGGAACAGAACAGCAATATAAACAGTTTAGAGAAATCTATTAAAAATCAGGAGAAGCAAACCAGCGAACTGGATAAGCTGCAAAAAATGGGTAAGGAAAAAACTAACCTTGATTTTAAAGACCAGAAGAAAATTCAGGATTTCATTAACCGCCAAAACCAGCAGGACGAGATGATGAAAGAATATTCTAAAAAACTACAGGATAACCTGGAGCAGTTTAATCCTGAACAGAAAGATGAGCTTAAGGAAGAATTAATGAAACGCCTTGAGAAAAATGAAAAAGAAGCCGAGAAGAATCAGAAACTTTTAGAACAGTTAAAAGAGCTTACCAATAAACTTAAAGAGGAAGAACTGTTTGATAAGGTAGACGAATTTAAACAGCAAAGTAAAAACCAGACTAAAAACCTTGAGCAGCTGGTAGAACTTACCAAGCGTTTTTATGTAGAAAAGAAAGCCGAACAGGTTGCGGAGAAACTTGAGAAACTTGCCGAAAAACAAGACCAGCTTGCCGAGAGTAAAGATAACGATGCACAAAAGCAGGATGCCATTAATAAGGAATTTGACAAGCTACAGGAAGAAATGCGTGAGCTTGATAAACAAAATAAAGATCTTAAAAAGCCAATGGATATTCCTGTTGATGAGAAAAAGGAAAAAAGCATTGACGAGGATATGACTAAGGCTGAGGAGGAATTAAAGAAACCCGGCGCTGAAAAAGACAAGCAAAGCAAAGCCAAGCCCAAACAGAAATCGGCGGCGGATAAGATGAAGCAGATGGGCCAGCAGATGCAAATGGAGATGGAAGGTGGCGAAAGTGAGCAGTTGGAAGAAGATGTAAAAATGCTTCGTCAGATACTGGATAACCTTTTGGCATATTCATTTTCTCAGGAAGCAGTTATGGGGCAGTTTAAGGGGTCGTCTACACGCACCGCTAATTTTGCTAAATATCTTAAAAAGCAACAGGATTTAAAGTTACAGTTTAACCACGTAGATGACAGCCTTTTTGCCATGTCGTTACGTAACCCGAAAATTACAGAACAAATTACTAAAGAGGTAGGCAATGTACATTATTATGTAGATAAAGCACTGGCCGACCTTGCCGATAATGTTGTGCCCCGTGGTATAAGTAACCAACAATATGCCATAACAGCATCTAACAAACTTGCCGATTTTTTAAGTGATGTGCTTAACAATATGCAAATGCAAATGAGTGCTTCAGGATCGGGCAAGGGTAAAGGAAAGGGAAAGAGTAGTGGAGATGATATTCAGCTATCAGATATTATAAAGAAACAGGAAGGGCTTGCAAAGAAAATGCAGGAAGGCATGAAGAAGGGAGAGAAGCCGGGCGAGGGTAAAGATGGAAAGAGTGAGGGTGATGGCGAAGGTAAAGACGGTAAGGGCAAGAAACCCGGAGGTAAAGAAAAGGGTGGAAAATCGGGTGAAGGTGAGGGCGAAGGCGGCCAGGATGGTGAGGGTAATGCCGGCGAACTTCTCGAAATTTACAAAGAGCAGCAACAACTACGCGAGCAGTTACAGCAAATGCTGGACAAGCATGGCATGGGCGGTAACGGTCAGGCAGCGGCAAGACAAATGAAAGAGATAGAAAAGCAGCTGCTTAATAAAGGCTTCCGTAACGAGACAATGCAGAAGATGCAAAATCTGAAACAGGAACTGCTAAAGCTTGATAAAGCCATGCAGCAACAGGGTGAAGAAAATAAAAGGCAAAGCCAGACCAATAAAAAAGATTTCAACAACACGGATAACCAACTGCCTGACGCTCTTAAAGAATATTTAAACAGCGTAGAGATTTTAAACAGACAAACACTACCTTTGCGCCCAAATTTTAACCAAAAGGTGCAAATTTATTTTAAGAAAAATGATTGATTTTAATTACGAGACAGATTTTGAACTGTCGAACGAAGCGAAGTATGCTGAATGGATATCTGAGGTAATAGCATCTGAAGGAAAGAAAGAAGGGGAGATAAGCTATATTTTTTGTGATGACGAATACCTTTTAGAAATTAACCAGCAGCATTTAGACCACGACACACTTACAGATATTATTAGTTTTGACTATACCATAGGTAATGAAATTAGTGGCGATATTTTTATATCTATAGAACGGGTGAAGGATAATGCTGTAGATTTTAACGTGCCTTTTGCTGAAGAATTGTTACGTGTTATGGCTCACGGGGTATTACATTACTGTGGCTATAAAGATAAAGGGGATGATCATGAAAAATTAATGCGAAGTAAAGAAGAGGAAAAGATTGCTATGTTCCACGTGAAACAATAAGAATCTTTACTTATATCATTACTTTGTTCCACGTGAAACAGGTGGTGATTTATAATTTCAAAACGATGTTCCACGTGAAACATCTTGTTAGTATATAAAATTTAATAAAAGTTCCACGTGGAACAATGAGAGGGAAATACAATGTTTGATTTATATGATGTAATAGTGGTGGGTGCAGGGCACGCCGGTAGCGAAGCTGCCGCAGCGGCAGCTAACATGGGTTCTAAAACCCTGTTGGTTACCATGAGCCTGCAAAACATTGCCCAAATGTCGTGCAACCCAGCAATGGGTGGTATTGCAAAAGGGCAAATTGTTCGCGAAATTGATGCCCTTGGGGGGTATTCGGGTATTGTGAGCGACAAAACAGCTATCCAGTTCAGGATGCTTAACAAGAGCAAAGGCCCTGCTATGTGGAGCCCGCGTGTACAAAGCGACCGTATGAGGTTTGCAGAGGAGTGGAGGCTTATGCTGGAGCGTACTCCAAATCTTGATTTTTATCAGGAAATGGTGTCAGGAATTTTAATTGAAGACAACAAGATAGTGGGTATTCGTACCTCGCTTGGAATCGAAATAAAGGGTAAATCGGTCGTGCTTACCAATGGTACATTCCTGAATGGATTGATCCATATTGGCGAAAAACAATTTGGCGGCGGCAGGGCAGGAGAGAGTGCTGCTTACGGAATCACTGAAGATTTGGTACGTGCAGGATTTACATCGGGACGTATGAAAACAGGTACGCCACCACGTGTTGATGGGCGTTCTCTTGATTATTCTAAAATGATAGAACAGCCCGGTGATGTTAATCCGGATAAGTTCTCTTATATGGATATTACACAGCCGCTCGTTACACAGCGGTCTTGTTATATGACGTATACGTCTCAGGCGGTACATGATATTTTGAAGGAAGGTTTTGATCGTTCGCCTATGTTCAATGGACGTATCAAAAGCCTTGGTCCGCGTTACTGTCCGTCTATAGAAGATAAGATAAACCGTTTTGCAGATAAAGACAGGCACCAGCTTTTTGTTGAGCCGGAGGGTTGGGATACTGTAGAGGTTTATGTAAATGGTTTCTCAACCTCTTTACCTGAGGATATCCAGTTTAAAGCATTACGTAGTGTTGAAGGGTTTGAGAATGTAAAATTCTTTCGTCCCGGGTATGCTATAGAGTATGATTATTTTCCGCCTACGCAGCTTAAACATTCTCTTGAAACAAAACTTGTAGAAGGATTGTATTTTGCCGGGCAAATAAATGGTACTACCGGCTATGAAGAAGCAGCATCACAGGGTCTTATGGCCGGTATTAATGCCAGCTTAAAAGTACAGGGTAAAGATCCGTTTATTTTAAAGCGTAACGAGGCGTATATAGGTGTGCTTATTGATGATCTTATTACTAAGGGTACAGAAGAGCCTTACCGTATGTTTACTTCGCGTGCAGAATACCGTACTTTGCTGCGCCAGGATAATGCCGATTTCAGGCTTACGCCAATGTCTTATGAAATTGGTTTGGCTAAAGAGGATCGTCTTAGAAGGATGGAAAAGAAGCGTGACCAAAGCGATGCATTTGTAAATTTCTTTAAAGAAACAAGTGTTACCGTTGCCGAGGCTAACCCAATACTTGAAGCTAAAGAATCGAGCCTGATAACTCAGCCTGATAAAATGTTTAAGGTATTTTCGCGCCCACAAATAAACCTTGAAGACATCGTTAAATTTGAAAAGGTAAAAGAATATATTGCTGAACATAATCTTGACAGGGAAGTGATAGAGCAGGCAGAAATTCAGGTGAAATATTCGGGATATATTGAGAAAGAAAAAAATAATGCCGATAAGCTTAACAGGCTTGAAGATGTGAAAATACCAGAAAACTACGATTACGATAAAATAAAATCACTATCGTATGAGGCTCGTGAAAAAATGAAAAAAATCCGTCCGGTAACTATATCGCAGGCTTCGCGCATTAGTGGGGTATCTCCAAGCGATGTATCAGTACTTTTAATACACATGGGACGATGAGAATGTTTCACGTGGAACTTAATTTAAAAACCCTTTTTAGTAAAGGGTTTTTGGTGTTTATAATGGTGGCTGCTTTTACAACATCGTGTGTAAAACCACAAGGCACTTTAGAAATTCAGGATTATACATTGTTAGCCAATGGCAAGCAGATATTGGGTCATAAAGAGGGCTTAACGGCTTTTATGTTTGAGAACAATCTGCGTAAGATTGCTTTTCAGCAATTTCTGGCAGATAAATATGGGGTGGGCAGTTATAATGATGTGAGTTATGAGGTAACGGTAGAAGACCATAAGTTTAAAGTATTTTTGTATGAAAATGCCGAGATTGAAAAATATTTTAAAGTTTCTCAATTTATGGTTACCATGGCCGAAACTGAAGATAATATTAAAGGCTCTAATCAAAAGTTTATAGCTTTATCTATAGTTAATAATAGTAATGAAGATTGCCTGACAGATGGGTCGCTTTATCAACAGGTAGCAATAAGATATTTAAAAAGTTTAAAAGACGAATTTTACAATTTATAATGGATTTCAAAAACCCAACTACGTTTATTACTGTTAAAGACTATTCTGTTTCGGGCGAAACATTTCAGCTTTTGCTGGATGAAGAACTACAGCTTTTAAAAACGCACCCACAGCCATCTCCCGAAAATTTAGGAAGATATTACGAAAGCGAAGATTATATTTCCCATACGGATGGTAAACGCACCCTGTTTGAGAAGCTATATCATGCAGTAAAACAAAAAGCGTTAAGGGATAAAATTAAGCTAATCGGAAATTATAAATCGGGAAAAGGGAACTTGCTGGATATAGGTGCAGGAACAGGAGACTTTTTAGTTGAAGCTAAAAAAAGTGGATGGAATATAACTGGTCTTGAGCCAAGCGATAAAGCAAAAACAATTTCTATTTCAAAAGGAATAAATTTTGCAGAAAGTTTAAGTTCAATTGCAAACCATAGCCAGGACGTAATAACTATGTGGCATGTATTAGAGCATGTGCCGGATGTGCAGCAGCAAATTATTGAACTTAAAAGAATTTTAAAACCGGATGGTGTTCTTATTGTTGCTGTTCCTAATTATAAAAGTTATGATGCGCAATACTATGGTAGCTTTTGGGCAGCTTATGATGTGCCAAGGCATTTATGGCATTTCTCTAAAACAGCAATAAAAAAACTTTTTGCACAGCAGGATATGGATCTTGTAAAAGTGTTACCCATGAAATTTGACAGTTTTTACGTTAGCCTGCTATCGGAGAAATATAAAACCGGAAAAATGAATTTTGTTGGTGGGTTTTTAACAGGATTAAAAAGTAATATGAAAGCAAAGCGAAATATGGAGTATTCATCGCATATTTATGTGCTAAAAAATCTTAAAAATTAATTTCAGTCTATTTGTTGATGTTATTGGGGGTTTAATAAGGCTTTTGTTGGTTGATCTTTAAAAGTGTCTTAAATCGCTTTATTTAAAGCCGATTTTTAAAGGTAAGTCTTATAGCTTGATTGGTATTCATAAATAAAAACTATAGTGCCTAAAACTAAATAAAAACACAGTTTTGGTAGGTTAAAAGGAATTATTACATTTACAAAAATTTTAAATCTAAAATCAGGAATGAAAAAATCATTAGTAGTACTTGGGTTGGCATTTGCACTTTTCTCATGTAACAACAGTTCTGCACCGGCAGCATCAGGATTCAAAACAGCTTATGTAGACACTCAAAAGCTAATGGAAAAATCGGATGAAATAAAAGACCTTGACGATAAACGTAAAGTTAAGACTGAAGAAATGGGCAGGGAGCTGGACAGCGAAGTGCAACAACTTAAACTTGACTACGCAAGTGCTCAGAGCGAAGCTAATTCTAAAGGGCCACAATGGGCACAACTCAAAGCTCAGGAATTACAAAAAAGAGAACAGCAATTAGGTGCCAAGCAAGAAGCTATGGGCAGGCAGCTACAGGAAGAATTTGGTGTAAAAAGAGACACACTTGTAAGCCAGATTAAAAAAACCATTAAAGAATACGGCAAGAAAAAAGGTTACGATTATATTTATGGTACTGGCGATGCTGCAAGCATACTTTATGCTAAAGACAGCTATGATGTTACTAAAGATATACTAAAAGAGCTTAATGATAAATTTAAAGGATCTGCAACTAAAGAAGAGCCTGCAAAAGATACAGCATCTGAAGAGAAAAAATAATTTTCTCAAGCTTATATTACCAAATGCTTCCCATAAAACGGAAGCATTTTTTTTAATCAGAATACGATTTATTTTCGAAAAATATATTATTTTTCACACATCAATTATGCGCCCAAATGGAAGAAGTTACAGCAGCAGCAACGTATGCACTTAAGTTCATAAACCAGACAAACAGGTCGGTATTCCTAACTGGTAAAGCCGGTACAGGTAAGACTACATTGCTTAAGGAAATTATAAAAACCACACATAAAAATGTAGTAGTTGTGGCGCCTACAGGTATTGCTGCGCTAAATGCCGGTGGCGTAACCATTCACTCCATGTTTCAACTGCCGTTTGGAGGTTTTTTGCCTACACATGCTCAACCCCCGCATATATCTGATTATGTGAAGTTTGAAACCAAAGACAGCCTTCGCCGCCACTTTAATATGCGCGCCGAAAAGAAATCTGTTGTGATGAATATGGAATTGCTGGTTATAGACGAGGTAAGTATGCTACGTGCAGATCTTCTTGACGCTATAGATTATATGCTGCGCAGCGTTCGCCGCAGGAACGAACCTTTTGGTGGGGTGCAGGTACTGTATATTGGCGACCTTTTACAGTTACCGCCTGTGGTACGTAATGAGGAATGGGATGTTTTAAGGCAGTATTACAGGGGCAAATTTTTCTTTCATTCGCATGTGGTACAGGAAAATCCGCCGGTGTATATAGAGCTTGACAAAATATACCGCCAGACAGATTCGAAGTTTATAAATGTGCTTAATAATCTAAGGAACAATATTATAACCAATGATGACCTTAAAATACTTAATGAATTTGTAAATCCGGCATTCGACCTTAAGCAAAACCCGGGCTATATTACCCTTACCACACATAACGCTAAGGCCGATGCATTAAACGCTAATTCGCTCCAGGAACTTAGCGGGAAAGAATACAGCTACCTGCCTGATATTGTAGATGATTTCCCCGAAAAAATGTACCCTGTAGAGCAAATGCTTAAACTTAAAGCAGGGGCACAGGTTATGTTCATTAAAAATGACCTCTCGCCGGAAAAAAATTATTTTAATGGCAAGATCGGAATTGTAAAATCGCTTTCGGATGGGGAGATAATGGTGCATTTCCCGGAAGAGAACGTAACTATCGAAGCTACAAAGTACGAATGGAAAAATGTAAAATATCTTGTAGATGAACTTACTAAGGAAATTAAAGAAGAGGTTTTAGGTACGTTTGTGCATTATCCGCTTAAGCTTGCCTGGGCAATTACGGTTCATAAGAGCCAGGGATTAACGTTTGACAAAGCCATGCTCGATGTATCGCAGGTTTTCATGCCGGGGCAGGCCTATGTTGCTTTATCGCGTTTACGCTCGTTACAGGGTCTTGTTTTGCTTTCTCCAATGCGTATGAATGGCATTAGCAATGATGCCGATGTTATGGATTATGCCAGCGGCAAGGCAGGCGATGATGAAATGGAAACCTCCCTTCAACGTGAAACACTTAATTTTGTGTGTAACTTCCTTAAGGAAAGTTTTACCTGGGGACAGTTGGCAGCCGAATGGCAGCGTCATAAAATGAGCTACCTGCAGGAGGGGGAAAAAGCTTTAAAACATCGGTTTAGGGAGTGGGCGCACCGCCAGGAAGATACCATTCATAAACAGCTCGATGCATCGGGTAAATTTATAAACCAGTTAGATAAGCTGTTTAGCCAGCATCCCGTTAATTTAGATTTTGTAAATGAACGTGTTACGGCTGCGGTAAATTATTTTTATCCGGCGATGGACAGCATGGCGACAGGGCTTTACAATAAGATTGAAGAAGTTAAAAGGCTTAAACGCGCCCGTGCCTTTTTTGACGAGCTTGCCGCGCTTGAAGAGCTGCAAACCGGAGCGATACTTCGATTGCTTAAAGCTAAAAAAATAGTGGAAGTGGTAATGGCAGGGGGGGAGATTAGTCGCGACAGCCTGATAACACCGCAAATGCAAAGCTATAAAGCTGATAAGATAGAAGCCATTAAAGCCATCATGAAGCTTAACCCGGTAACCATTATTGAAGAAGAGGAGGAGGAATATGAGCGTTACCCGGTTAAAAAGAAGGCTACGGGCGAACCTAAAAAGACTACACTTGAGGAAACCTTTGAGCTTTGGCAGCAAAAACTATCAATAAAGGAAATCGCAGAACGTAGAAAACTAACAGAGACAACCATTTTGAGCCATTTTGCGGGTCTTATACAATCGGGCAAGGCAGAAGTGAGCGATGTGTTGCCCGAAGAAAAGATCGTGGCACTAAAAGAAGCTTTTAAAGATTTTGATGGCGAATCGCTAAAAGGGCTTAAAGATAAATATGGCGATGCCTTTACCTGGGGTGAACTGAGGATATTTAAGGCGGGGCTGGAGTAGGTAACACCCATTAAAGCATAAATTTAAATATGGAAAATTTTGCAATAAATTTAGTTTATAGAGATGTAATTCAGTCCTGGAGATTTGAAGATTTAGCATTATGTCGTGGGGTACTGGATCACGAATATCTTGACGTGCAAGAATACTTCTTCTTACCCGGGGGTATGGAGTTAATTTGTAATGATCATTTCATATTTTTTCAAAGTTTTGATTATTACGATGTTTTAGATTGTGTAAGATTTTTATTAGATACATTGTCAGTTGCAGGAATCTATAAAGGAGATATAGCGCATGAAAATTTAAATGAAGCCAGATTAAAGAACACAAGTAAAGATTTATTGATATTTTTAAATCTCGAAAACGGCAGCATAAAATTATCGTATAAAAACAACTCCGAATTTGTATCTAGGAATAATTTTTATTTTGATGAAATAACCATACAAACCCAACTTTGGATAAACGCATGCAAGGTAGCTTTAGACGAATATTTTAAAGTGACCAAAAGGATTATAGATGGATTTGAAAATAAAGATAAAGAATCAATTCTACGCAAATATTTACGCGAGTGGGAACAATTCAGTTTGCGATAAATTGATTTTAGTTTTACAACCAGCTCAGCAACAAGATAGCCGGCACAAAATAAATTACAATTGTCCTGGCGCCATCATAATCTTTAGCAAGGCGCTGGCCAAGCAGTAAAAACAGTAGCGTAATGCATGAAAGTATGGTAGCAACAAATGCAAAATCACGTCCATCGTTAATAAAGATCTCTATGGCACCCACTACAGATAATGCCCCGGCAAGTACCTCGAGCACAAGGATTATAACCAGCGATTGCGGAACCATGTTTTTTATAGGCGTATTGGCAAAGTGGCCGGTAAGCCAACCTACGTTGCCCTTCCAGTCCATAATTTTATCGTAGCCGGATTGTATAAAAGTAATGGCAAAAAACAATAGCGTAATTATTATAACGGGCTGCAGGTTAGAAATCATAGTCTTTATTTTTTATGTATTAAACGTGTGAGCTTTATTGAGAGGTCGGTTAAAATAATCTTGGCATTACCGTTGCGCTCTATGTGATACAGGGCATCGCTAAGTTCTTTAAAAATATCATGAATGTTGCTGCCGTTTACAAAAGGCGCAAAATTTTCGAGCTTAAATTTATCTACCGTAGGTTCCATGTACACCAGCTCTTTAGCATTATAATTTATAAGCAGTGCCTGGCGAAACATATCAATGCAAAAATTAAGGAACTGCTTTTGTGCCTCACGGCCTATACCGGCAATCTGTTCGCTCCAGGCAATAAGGTCGTGTATGGCGGCGGCATTGCCCTTAGCGCGGAAGGCGGCGCGAACCCACATTACAAACCACTCTTCAAAAGGGAGTTCATCATTAGTTTTGTGCAATAAATGTAAGGCTTTATTATAATTTCCCTGCGCCTGATTTGCTACTTTTAGTGCGGCTTTGTCTACCATATTGTTGCGCGATACAAGAGCATCGGCAATAACTTTTTCGGGCAGGGCATTAAAATGCAGAATTTGGCAACGGCTAAGTATAGTCTGTAAAATATCATCCTCACTTTCTGCAATCAGCAGGAACACCGTTTTTTGCGGCGGCTCCTCTAAAAGCTTTAATAGTTTATTAGCGGTGGCGGTATTCATCTTGTCGGCCATCCAGATGATCATCACCTTGTACCCACCTTCATAGGCTTTTAGCGAAAGTGCCTTTACAATTTCGGTAGCCTCGTCTACACCTATCTGACCCTGCTTGTTGGCAATATCAATTTTCTTATACCAGTCAAACAGGCTTCCGTAGGGCGTTTCGGCAACAAACTCGCGCCAGTGCTTTAAAAAATTGGCACTCACGGGATGGCTTTTAACCTCGCTGTTAGACGCTACCGGAAACACAAAGTGCAAATCAGGGTGCGACAGGTTGCGGAATTTCAGGTTGCAGGTATCGTTACCGCCGGTATTCTCTGTGCCGGTATTGGCACACAAAATATACTGCGCATAAGCAATGGCAAGGGGCAGGGTACCACACCCTTCGGGCCCTATAAATAACTGTGCATGAGGTATGCGCCCACTGTCTGCGCTCGTGGCCAAATGGCTTTTAATATGGTCCTGGCCTAAAATTTCTGAAAAAAGCATAGGCAAAGATAACAGAAATTGCGGGATGGCAATTACTGCCTAATAAGGATATCTTGAATGCCTGATGTGGAACGTCTTTACAGATGGTACAGCCGCATTTGTTTTTGCCACATAATACCATTTAGCGGCAGGAACATCTACCATATAAAGTTCGCCGGGAGTATGCTCTTTAACAGCCTTTTCAAATTCGGGAACCATAACGCCGGTGGTAAAAACCAGGTTGTCGGCTTTGGGGTTTTTATCCATATTGTACTCGGCAATTAAGGCAGAAAACGGCGTCCCCGATTTATGCTTAGACAGTATTTTTTTGCGGATGGAATTTATTTTAGACAACGATAATTTAGTACCGTCAAGGTAAATGTAAGACGCGCTGTACTGGGGCACTTCCTTTATAAACATTATTTTATAAATGTCTTTACCCTTTACAATAATATCCCTTTTAGCATGTCCGTCCAATAGTTTATAAAGGCTATCAGTAACGGTAACATCCATGTCATGCCAGGCTTCCATTTTGTGCATGTAGTCTTCGGCCTGTTCCTGACTTGGGTTTTGTGCAAAACTAACCGTTGTGGCCATAAATAATGCAAGCAGCATCGTCTTTTTCATAGTAACCTTTAGCATTTTAATATGGCGCGAAGATAGGGGAAAATGTGGGGTAAAAATATTAGAATAAAGGTTGGCAATATTCTTTATTTACAACTTTATCACGCATAATTACTTTATTATTAAAATTCCGCGAGATATTTCTAACGATGTCGCTATAATTATCACTTTCATTTCTGACATGATAAAAAGGTTTAATTGAAACACAGTTTTTATGCTCAAATAGTGTATTTAATAATGTGCGATCTGAGATCCCACAAGAATGACCGAAAAGAAAAATTTGATAACTACCACTGTTTAAGTATTCTAACAATTTTTTATAATTATCTGTTTCTAAGTATTTTATTGATTTTATGTTATCAAGAAACTCATTGTCGTTTAAATTTTCGATAGCTTTATAATCTTCGTCAATTTCGTCACCAAATCCGAAAATTATTGGATTTCTATCTTCTTCTCGAAGGCTACCATGTATATGTATTGAACTACTTGGCACATCCCGGATCACATTAAAATCATTTGCATTTTTATATAGATTCTCTGTTGATGTATAATTAAAATTTAAAAACAGGATATCATCAGGCAATAAGTCGAAATATTCTACAGAAGCTTCTGAAAGTAGTAATTTTCTAAGTTTTTTATTTTTGTGATCTATACCAAGGTAAGATATCAAATTTTGCTTCTCTGTATCTAAATCTTGCATATCAATATTATCATCATTCAAACCAATGATATCTTTCGCAATTTTTGCATACTCAACTGCTACTTTTGTATTTATAGACTCCTCTGCAAAATCTTTTAATTTAAAGTTTGAGTAAATAGCTGATCCTATCCTGTGTTTCAAATTAATATCATCAAATTCAATGTTGAAGTTATTTTCAATTAATACTAAGTATTCTCCTAAGTAATTTTTTATTTTATTAAATTCTTCATTTAATTGAGAAATACCTATTTCTGAATTTGATTCTTTATATGCCTTTTTCAATAAATAATAATATTCATTTTCGATGTCAACCCAATTATGAATTGTTGTTTTATCCGTAATGATTTGTAGAAATTTATTTTTAAAAACCAAATCTCTTATTTTAATAACACTCTGCCGTAAGCATTGATAGTTACAACCTGGAAGCCATGCTGAAGGCACAACTCTTACTATAATTTCATCATTTTCAAATAAACTTTCTGCTCTTTCCTGCTGTACTTTTCTAACAATTTTTTCCCATAGGTAATTCATAAAACTTTGATAACTTGTAGGCATACCATGTGCTAAATCAAAACCATTTCCTATTAAAATTATTCTGTTCATAAATCTTGAATTATTTGCGTACAAGATAATTATTAAAATTTATACTTATTTAAATAATAGCTATTTCGTTTTCGTTTCCCTGCCTCCCCCAAATCTCATTACAAATTTGTACGGTTTTACGGCACATTAAAAAATTTAACATGGGTGTAAACAATTGTAAATAAATGTAATACGTTATAAGTGCAAATGTTTGTCAACATTAATTTGGGTATTTATTAACAAAAAAAGCTATATTTGCCTTCTATCATTTTCTAAACCAAACGGACAACATTATATGAAAACTCTTTCAGACATTAATTTTAAAGATAAAAAAGCCTTAATACGTGTAGATTTTAATGTTCCACTGGATGAAAATTTTTCAGTGACCGACGATAACAGGATCACAGCGGCTAAGCCAACAATCGATAAAATTATTGAAGAGGGAGGAAGCGTTATCCTGATGAGCCACTTAGGCAGGCCTAAAGGTGTTGAGGAGAAATATTCTCTTAAGCACATTGTGGCTAAAGTAAGCGAAGTACTTGGTGTGGAAGTTAAATTTGTAGACGACAGTATAGGCGAAAAAGCCGAAGCTGCCGCTGCTGCTCTTAAACCGGGCGAAGTACTATTACTTGAAAATCTTCGTTTTTATAAGGAAGAAGAAGCCGGAGATGAGGAGTTTGCCGGTAAACTGGCTAAACTGGGCGATGTTTATGTAAATGATGCTTTTGGTACTGCACACCGTGCGCACGCTTCTACAACTATTATTGCGAAATTTTTCCCTGAGGATAAAGTGTTTGGCTTACTTCTTGCAAAAGAGATCGAGAGCCTTGACAAGGTGTTAAAAAACAGTGAAAGGCCGGTAACTGCCGTATTAGGTGGTAGTAAAGTATCGTCTAAAATTACTGTTATAGAGAACATTCTTGATAAGGTAGACAACCTTATCCTGGGTGGCGGAATGACCTTTACGTTTGTTAAAGCTGAAGGCGGTAAGGTAGGGAACTCTATTTGTGAAGACGACAAACAGGACCTTGCTTTGGAGATTTTGGCTAAAGCCAAAGAAAAGAATGTAAAAGTATTTATACCTGTAGACGTTATTGCAGCCGATGGCTTTAAAAACGATGCTAATACACAGGTGGTTGATGTTAGGGAAATTCCTGACGGATGGGAAGGCCTTGATGCCGGACCAAAATCGTTAGAGATATTTAAAGAGGTTATCCTTAACTCTAAAACAATACTTTGGAATGGCCCACTTGGGGTTTTTGAGATGGAAAACTTTGCTAAAGGCACCATTGCCCTTGGTAATTTTATAGCTGAGGCTACAGAGAAAGGCGCATTCTCACTTGTGGGTGGTGGCGACTCGGTAGCGGCGGTAAAACAATTTGGCCTTGAGCCTAAAATGAGCTATGTATCTACAGGTGGCGGTGCCATGCTGGAAATGCTGGAAGGCAAAACACTTCCCGGTATTGCTGCAATACTTGAGGCATAGTGTTAAAGTTTACAATAGAATACAAAATTTAAAGTTATACGTAACATTGTTGCTTTGCAATACGTTGTAATTTAACTTACTAAGGAGTAAATTATGAATAAAAAAAGAACATTGTCATTAGTAGCCGCCGTGGTGTCTGTAGCAGGTTTTGCACAGACCAGCGCACAGGCTGACAACACATTGCTGATTAAGCCTGAAATTAAATTATCATATCTTGATTCGATAAAATCTACCTTTACACGTCATGAGGGCATGGCTAAAATAGACAGCCTGTGGATGAAGGAAATGGCAAACGACGACCTGTATGCAAATATGCAGGAAGACCTTGCCAGGATTAACCCCGATGAAGATGTTGATTTTAGCCTGAACACTGACTTACTGAAAGAAAGGCTTGCCAAGCTGGATGCTAACTCTCCTTTTAATATTGAGTACAGTAAAGGCTTAGAGAATATTATTAAGTCGTACTTAAAGAACAGGCCAAGAAGTTACGAGCGCCTTATGGCAATATCGGAATACTACTTCCCAATGTTCGAAGAGCATCTTGCAAAATACAATGTGCCTCTGGAAATTAAATATTTAGCTGTTATAGAGTCGGCATTAAACCCAAGGGCAAAATCAAGGGTAGGTGCAGCAGGATTATGGCAGTTTATGTATCCTACAGGTAAACAATACAATCTTGAAGTTAACAGCTACGTAGACGAAAGGAGCGATCCTTTAAAAGCTACTGAGGCTGCCTGCCAGTACCTTACAAGCCTTTACAACATTTTTGGCGACTGGGATCTGGTTTTAGCATCTTACAATGCAGGCCCGGGTAACGTTACCAAGGCTATACGCCGCAGTGGTACTTATAAAAACTACTGGAACATTCGTAAAAACCTGCCTAAAGAAACCCAGGCATACAACCCTACGTTCCTTGCTACTATGTATATTTATGAGTATGCTAAAGAGCATGGTATTAAGGCAAAAAAAGCACCGCTTACCTATTTTGAAACAGATACCTTAATGGTAAAACGCCAAATGTCGTTTAAGCAGCTTGCCAGTGTTTTAGATGTTCCTGTTAGCCAGTTACAATTCTTAAACCCTATTTACAAGCTTGATGTTATTCCTTACACTACAGCTAAAGCTCATTTTTTAAGGCTTCCTAAAGATAAGATAGGCTTATTTGCATCTAACGAAAAAGCGATCTATGCCTATATAGACCACGAAGATGCCAAGCGTGAAAGGCCGCACTTTAGTGTAACTCCCGATAGGGAAGAGGCGTATGCTTCTAACTACAGGGCTGCTAAAAAGAAAAGCGCTATAGCTACATCTTCTAAAACGCACGTTGTAAAACGTGGAGATAACCTGGGAGATATAGCGAACAACTATGGTGTTAGCGTTGCCGATCTAAAAAAATGGAATAAAATTAAGGGTAATAACATAATGGCAGGGCAAAGGATAAAAATCCTTAAGAATACTACTGTTACTGTTCCCGACGTTGAAGAGGCTATTGCTGCAAAAGACACTAAACCTGCTGATAAGAACAATGCAACATCTAAGGCTGCAGCACTTGTCAAGACGGATAACGGTGTTGAGGTTGCTGATTGTGATAACGCTGCCCCTACGGCTGCGGAAAACAGAAGTGCTATGGCATCTGCTTCTAAAAGATCTCGTGAAGCTACTTACGAAGAGGCAAGGCTTTACATTGTGCAAAAAGGAGATTCGCTGTTTAGCATTGCAAGGAAACATCCTGGCGTTACGGTAGAGAACCTTAAAAAATGGAATGAAATTAACGGCGAGAGCATTCAGCCGGGAATGAAACTGAAAGTGGGCGACATAAACTAAATGTCTTATACATATCCTATAATGAAAAGGGTGCAGCAAATAATAGCGTTCGCGGTAATTATTTGCTGCATTTTTTCTTGTTCTAAAAGCAAGACAGATACCGCTATATCCGAAGGGGAGATTAACGAGATATCTGTAATAATAAGCGATGTATTGTGGAATGGCGAAGTGGGCGACAGCCTGCGCAAAAAACTTGCGGCACCGGTAGATGGCTTAAATATGGAAGAACCCATTTTTACCATCAATCAGTACCATGAGCAGTCTTTTGGTGGCGACCTAAAGCGTGGCCGCAATATAATTTTTGTAGAAAAAGGAGATAAAAAGAACTTCGATTTTAAGCAGGATAATGTATGCACGCCGCAAAATACCTTTACTATTACCGGCAAAAACACGGCACAGATTCTGGAGCTTATACAAATGCACGCCGATGAGATTATTAAAACCATACGCCAGACAGAAATTGCGGTTAACCAAAAACGCAATGAGAAGGCCGGCCTTATGGATACTAAAGATTTTGCAGGTAAGTATGGTATAACTATAAAAATGCCTGCGGCTTACAAGCCGGCACTGCAAATGGATAATTTTTTATGGCTAAAAAAAGAAATTCCCGGGGGCAATACTAACATGCTGCTGTACCGTGTGCCTTTTAATGTTATAGATAACAAAAAGGACATGATCAATAATATTATAAAAATGCGCGACTCCATTGGTACGCGCTATATTCATGGTCAGGAAAAAGGCACCTTTATGCTTACTGAGGAGGCTTATTCGCCTTATGTTTTCATGACCAGTTTTAACGATAAGCGTGCCTTCGAAACCCGTGGCAACTGGGAGATGGAGAACGACTTTATGAATGGCCCCTTTGTTAACTACGCCATACGCGACGAGAAGAATAAATGCTACCTCGTTATCGAGGGCTTTATTTACAGCCCGTCATCGCCCAAGCGCGACCTTATTGTCGAATTAGAATCAATTATTAAGTCGGTTACCTTTTTATGAGTATACAATTTAAAATAAAGCCGTTTAACGAGCTTTCTGTGGCTGAACTATACCAGGTGTTACAATTACGCAGTGAAGTCTTTGTAGTAGAGCAAAACTGCGTTTACCAGGATATAGATGGTAAAGACAGCAAAGCATTGCACGTGCTTGGCATGTTTGAAGATGATATAGTAGCTTATGCGCGACTTTTTGCGCCAGGATATTACTTTGATAATGCCTCTATAGGGCGCGTTGTTATAAACGCTAATTACCGCGACCGTAAATGGGGCCATAGCCTGATGGAGGCTGCCATTGCCGGTATTAAAGAACACTACGGTCAGGATGCTATAACCATTTCTGCACAACTATATTTAAAGAATTTTTATGAAGGTCATGGTTTTATCCGGGAAGGCGAAGAATATCTGGAAGATGATATCCCACATATCAGGATGAACAGGAATTAGAAATTGTAAAGTCTATTTTAATTATCAAACAATTGAGAAAGATCAATAGTTGTCTATCCAATTAAGTATGTAACACACCCCTAACCCCTCTCAAGAGGGGAATAACTACACTCATTGTCAGAATAGCAATATCCATAAAAAAAGCCGCATCCTTTATCGGGAATGCGGCTTTTGTAATTTATGTTTCTTGGTTTACACTTTGGTTATAACCAGTTCTACGCGGCGGTCATATTCAGATCCTTTCCCTAACGATTTTGTGTTGCCATAGCCCTTATACGTCATTCGGGTAGGGGCGATCCTTTTGGTCAGGAAAAATTTATATACTGTTTTAGCCCTGTTTGCGCTTAATTCTCTTTTACGTGTGCCTTTATCTATAGCCTCTTTCTGAAAGGTAGGTGTACAACATATATGGCCCTGTATTTCAAAGTTGAGATTCCTGTATTTTTGCAGCAATTTTGCCACTTTTTCCAGCTCAAGCCTTGATTTTCCCGTTAGCTGGCTGCTGCCACGCTCAAACAATATGTTTTCAAGATAAATACGGTCGCCTATAATAAGATCCTGCTTAACGGCATTATACATACCCGGATCCATTTTTGGCGGCGGTACGGGCTTAAAATTAACCACAACATCTACACGGCGGTTTTTAGAGCGGGCTTCGGTTTTATTGTCTATATCCTCATCAAGCATTATACGCCCCTTACCCTCAATAGTAATGATAATTTTGCTTTTTACACCTTTAGCCATAAGCGCATCGCGAATGGTGCCTGCCCTGTTATTGCTTAGTTTGTAGTTGTAAGCATCTTTCCCTCTGTCGTCGCAGTACCCGTAAATTTGTATAGTTTCTATACGTGTTGTGTCTACTGCCTTAACAAAAGCTACAAGATTATCACCCTGTTTGCTATCCATATTAAATTTATCAAATTCAAAATAAACAGAAAATACTGTTTCTTCCTGCGCCCACAGGGCTGCCGGAAGCATAAGCATAAGGATGTAAAAAAGCTGCTTCATTTTTAAAAATAAGGAATTACTGTTTTTCTTCTATTCGGTGTAAATTAATATCTTCCGGCGGGTGAATGATAATTGGGTATTGCTCCACCTTTACAGAGCTGTTATCGAGCCCAAAGGCACGGCCTTCGCTAAGGCTCACTTTTTTAAGCTGGAAATAAATATCAAGCACAATCCTTTCATACCAAGGCAATTCGTTATCGTAAGACATAAATTTCTCGATAATAACAAACTTAAAGTCGCCTATTACATTATTCCTGTTAAGCGATTCGTAACGGCTGGTAATATCTACCTCACCTTTTTTAACCATGTCGCGCACCACCTGTTTAAACATTAGGTTTATGCGTGGCTGCACCCTAAAGCCAAGGTAAAAATCGATACGGATAACATCGTCTTTCATAATTTCGCGAACGCGGTAATCCATACGGTATGGTTCGTCTACCACATTAACGTGCAGGAACCAGTAAATATCGGCACGCTTAGGCCTTTTTTGCAGTATCGAATAAATAATTTTCGACTCTATTTCATCGCCTAAATTTGCATTGGTCATATATACCAGGTGCGTTGCATATTTAGGTATGCTTGGGTCATTACTTAGTTCGGCAAGTACGTTCTTGTAATTATCTATTTTTGTAAACTCGGTATATTCACTACGTATGCGCTTAGCAGTGTGCCATATACCCATAACGGCAGCAAGAAGCCCTGCAATTATAAGCGACACATAACCACCGTGTTCAAACTTGCTCATGTTAGCTACAAGGAACGAAAATTCTATAGTAAAATAAACTGCAATGGTAGCCAGTATAAAGAATGGGTTATAGCGTTTCATGACCATGTAGTAACCCAGCAGGGTAGTGGTCATTATCATACATAATACAATGGCAAGTCCATAAGCGGCCTCCATCCTGCTCGATTCCTGAAAGTGTAATGTTACAAATACACACCCCCAAAATAGTAGCCAGTTGATAGACGGTATGTAAATTTGGCCCTTTAATTCGGTTGGGAATTTTACAAGTACTTTAGGCCAAAGATTAAGGCGCATGGCCTCGCTTATCAGTGTAAACGAACCGCTTATTAACGCCTGCGATGCAATTACTGCCGCAGCCGTTGCAATGGCAATACCAAAAGGCAGGAACCAGTCGGGCATTAAAAGGTAAAAGGGGTTACCCGGCACGTTAGGGTTGCTGTTTAAGGTAGCAAGTGTTTTGCCGGCATGCTGTATAAGATAGGCACCCTGGCCAAAATAATTAATTACAAGCATGCTTTTTACAAACACCCAGCTTACACGAATGTTGCTGCGGCCAGTGTGGCCCATATCGCTATATAAAGCTTCTGCCCCCGTTGTACATAAAAACACAAAGCCCAATACATAAAAGCCATCATCGTGAACGGTAAGTAGATTAAATGCATAATATGGGTTAAGCGCTTTTAGAACAGATATATTCTGAATCATAGGAATAATACCCAATATCCCAAGCATACCAAACCATATAAGCATCATTGGGCCAAAAAATTTGCCTATAAAAGAGGTTCCAAATTTTTGTATAACAAAGAGTACAAATAAAATACCCACCACAATGGGTACAGTATTAATATCTGGATTATAAATCCTGAGCCCCTCTATAGCAGAAGACACCGATACGGGAGGTGTAATGATACCATCGGCCAACAGGGCACTACCACCAATAATTGCCGGCAATATAAGCCCTTTCTTTTTAAGCCTTTTTACAAGGGTATAAAGCGAAAAAATTCCACCTTCGCCTTTGTTATCGGCCTGTAGGGTAAGCATTACATATTTTACTGTAGTTTGCAGGGTAAGAGTCCAAAAGATACAGGATAATGCTCCTAATACCACTTCTTCCCTTATAGCGACAGCGCCTATAATTGCTTTCATTGTATATAATGGAGATGTACCAATGTCGCCATATATAATTCCCAAAGTAACGAGGAGTCCTCCTGCAGTTAATTTGTTGAGGTGTTTTCCGCTCACGGTAAAATAGAGTTTTTAAACAACAAAGTTAAGTGATTTTCATTCAATAGCCTTGTTTAGAGGGTAATATTTAATTGTTGATAAAAATGTGAGTTTTAAGGCAATATTTTGCGATTTACATTTACTAAACATTGTTAAACTGGCAATTTATTTTGTTTTATGTCAATGTGTTGTAGTTAAAATTAAAAAGGATTTTAATGTTTAAAAATTTGTTACCGTTTTTTTGCTGTTTAGAGACTACTGCTCTATAATGCTGAGCATAATTTTGGCATCGCCTGTTTAATATTGTTGTTCTCCGTTCTGTACGATAGAGACGCATTCAATGCGTCTCTAATACGATTTCAAAAAAAATCCCCGGCCTAAGCCGGGGGATCCTTATTATTTTTTAGTAAGTAATTTGCTGTATTCCGCAGTATTGTTAATTAAGGCTGCAGCCTTTTTAATTTCGGGGTTACTGGTAGTATAATACTTATAAAGTCCTTCTTTATACTGGTAGCGTTTTATAAGCTCATCGGTTATAAGCTGTTTGATTTCCTGTTTGTGGGCGGTAAGCTCTTTCTCTTCGCTTTTTTGCAGGGAGGTAAGCAATGCCTGGTATTCTACTGCTATGCTTGCATCTACTTTTTCTTTTTTAGCAACTACAAGAGTTTCTTTCAATGCTTTTTCAGTTTCGGTATCAAACTCAAAATTTTCTTTTTTCAGGTATGCCTTAAACGACTCAAAGTCGGCATCGCTAATATTAGGAATCGTGGTTCCTAAATTTGGATTTTTATAATAATAAGTAGTCGCATAATTAAAGATACCATCTTTACGGATAAGCGCATCGGCAATAGCGCTTTGTTTGCTTTCTTCAAACTCTACATCGGGCAGGATACCGCCGCCGTCATAAACAGTACGCCCGTTACGGGTTTTAAACGCGTTGTAATTTTTCTTGTCAATACGAATGGCTTTACCATCGGCATCTTTATGAGTATAATCAAGCGCCTGTATGCCACGGCCGGAAGGGGTGTAATATCTTGATATGGTTACTTTTACCTGTGTGCCATACGTAAGGTCGAGCGGACGCTGAACCAGTCCCTTACCAAAACTCCTGCTGCCCACAATAACGGCACGGTCTAAATCCTGCAACGCCCCCGAAACAATTTCTGATGCTGAGGCACTATGCCCATCTACCAAAACCACAAGCGGAATTTCAAGGTCAACCGGAGGTTTAGATGTTTTATAAGTATTGTTATACTTTTCGTTCTTAGATTTTGTGGTAACAATAATTTCGCCCTCTTTTACAAACAGGCTGCAAATATTAACAGCCTCATTAAGTAATCCGCCCGGGTTGCCCCTTAGATCTAAAATAATATTTTTTGCCCCTTTACCTTTAAGGTCTATAAGTGCAGCTTTGGTTTCGCTTGATGCTTTACCATTAAATGCCGAAAGTACTATATAGCCAGTTTCTTTACCCACCATGGCAAAGTAAGGTACTGCCTTAACATCTACCTCGCTAAGTACAATTTGCGCATTTACAGGTTTGCTCTGGCGCATGTACTGTATATCAACTTTAGTATTCTTGCTGCCTTTAAGCAATTCGCTGGCATCTTCCTTAAAATCGGCAAGAGATATATCGCCTATCTTAACAATTTCATCGCCCGCTTTAAGACCGGCTTTATCGGCAGGGTAGTCTTTATAAACTTCCTTAATAATAAGCTTACCCTCTTTACGGGTAATAAGCGCCCCTATGCCGGTATATTCGCCGGTATTGTTTATTTTAAATTTAGCAACATCCTGCTCGTTAAAATAAACGGTGTAGGGATCCAAATCCTCCAGCATGCTTTTTATGGCTTTATCCATAAGCTGCCCCGGGTTAGTCTCGTCTACATAATTTGTATTAACGGTTTTATACAGGGTAGTAAAAATTTCTATTTGTTTTGCGATCTCAAAAAAGTCGTCTTTAAAGCTTGCCCCAACAAACAAAAACCCTACGGCTACGGCCGGGAGGACATATTTTTTCTTTAGTCTTTTAAGCATTGGTATCTTTTCTTTAAATTTTTTTGCGAATGGTACTAAACGCATTCACGAAAATAAGGATAATTAGTCAAATTTTGCAGGTAAAGCACAAAGTAACTGCTTAGGTTATAAAACGATGAAAAAGAATAATTAGTACAGGCAATTATAAGTTACTTTCCTGCAGGCCTTCCTGTAACAAAAACTTCTCGAAAAGCTGAATGGTTTTGGCGTTTATCTCCTCATAGCTAAGCCTGTCTTTAGCCTGGTAAAAAAACATAAGGCTGTAAGGCTTATCAAGCTTATCAGTTAAAATGTGCTTGTTAAGGCGGTAGGTTTCGCGCAGTACACGCTTAAAGTAATTGCGGTCGTGGGCTTTCTTAAAATATTTCTTAGAAACAGAAACCCCCATTTTTATCGGCCCATCGGCATCAGCTTCTTCTGTAGGCATATACACAAGCCTCAATGGGTATTTTGATACCGATTTTCCATCGGTAAACAAAAGGCCTATTGTGGTGCGGCTTTTAAGTTTTTCGGCCTTGGGGTATGTAAATTTTTTTGGTTCCATGCGGCTGCAAAGGTACAGTTTTTAGCCTTTTTATAAATACGGCCATGCACTTTAAAATATGTTATGGCAATGTGGGCTATATTAAGCTTGATTATTTGCCGCCCTGATTTTTTGCTAAAAATTATTCACTTAACAAAAAGAAGTGTATTTTTACCCCTCCCTATACTAAAATAGGATTTTAAAAGTTAAGGATAAAAATCTTTTACATTGAAAACCAGCACACATAAATATATATATCTTTTTGGGGCCCTGGGCCTTGGGCTTGCCTGTTCTACTAAAAAAGATACTTTTGTTAACCGTAATTTTCATGCGGTAAATACTAAGTATAACGTTATGTATAACGGTAACAATGCGCTAACGGCAGGTATTGTAGACCTTAAATCTACGTATGCCGATAATTATTGGGATATTTTACCCATAGAGCGCATGCAGCCCACTACCGAGGAAATGGAACCTACAGATAAGCGTAATGCAAACTTTGAAAGGGCCGAGACCAAAGCAACGAAAGCCATACAAAAACACTCTATGAACATAGGTGGCAGTGAGCGCAACCCACAAATGGACGAAGCCCACCTGCTGCTTGGCCAGTCGCGTTATTATGATAACCGCTTTGTGCCTGCGCTGGAGGCGTTTAATTATGTATTGTATAAATATCCCGGCAGCAGCCGTATAGATGAGGTTAAGGTATGGCGCGAAAAAACCAACATTAGGTTAGAAAATGATGGTATTGCCATAAAAAACCTTAAGAAATTACTTAAAGAAAAACAGGGGCAAATGGATGAGCAAATTTATGCCGATGCCAATGCTATCCTTGCCCAGGCGTATGTAAAAATTAATGCGCCCGATAGTGCTTTGTTTGTGCTTAAAAAAGCCATAGCAGCATCTAAAGATAACGAGAAAACAGCCCGTTATAATTTTATACTTGGCCAGTTATACAGCAAACAACGCATGCCCGATAGTGCTTATGCCGCTTACCAGAACGTTATAGACATGAAACGCCGCTCGCCACGCATTTACGTAATTCAGGCGCATGCCATGCAGGCGGGCCAGTTTGACTACAAGGCGGGCGATACCCTTGCCTTTATGAAAAAATACCGCGACCTGCTGGACGATCGCGAAAACAGGCCGTACCTTGATATTATAAACCACCAAGTAGGTTTATTTTATGATAAACAAAATATTAATGATAAGGCAAAGCTGTATTATAATAAATCGCTTAGGCGTAAACCGGCAGACAAATACCTTAGTGCTTCTAACTACCGCAATATTGCCGAAATTAATTTTGAAGAGGCTAAATATGTAAACGCCGGTAAGTACTATGACAGTACAATGGTATATATGGATTTTAGGACGCGTGAGTATAAAAGCATCAAAAAGAAAAGGGACAACCTGGAAGATGTTATTAAATATGAGGCTATAGCCCACGATAATGACAGTATACTTCATATAACATCGTTACCGGCTGCAGGACAGGTTACTTACTTTGAAGATTATATAGTTAAGCTTAAAGCACAGGAAGAATTACAGAAAAAGAAACTTGAAGAAGAGGCCAGGAAACAGGCTAATATAGCACAAAACAGCAGTGCAAGACCTATGTCTCAGGGAAATGGAATGATGGCAGATGATAATTTGACAAGTCCGGCTGCCGCCGCTGCATCTAAAAATACAACATTGGGATCTCAGGCCAATTCTCCGAAAAAAGGGGGCAATGCTGCTGCTGCCGGAGGGCTTACAGCCGGTAAGGCAGGCCCATTCTATTTTTATACGCCGGCAACTGTTGCTTATGGCAGGCAGGAATTTAAAAGCCGATGGGGTAGCAGGGCGTTGGGAGATAACTGGCGTGTAGCATCTGAAATACGCGGAAATGCAGGAAGTGCCGGTAGCGATGAGGATACTGCTGATGGTGATGGAACCGATAGCTTATCGGGCAAAAAGAAAGAGGATATTTTAGACCCCCGATATACTGCTGATTTTTATATAAAACAGTTACCTACAGAGCAAAAGGTTTTAGACAGCCTTGCTAAAGACCGCAATTTTGCCTACTACCAGTTAGGCCTTATCTACAAAGAGAAATTTAAAGAATACCAACGTGCGGCAGATAAGCTTGAAAAACTACTTGTAAATAACCCTGAAGAGCGCTTAGTGCTTCCGGCTAAATACAACCTGTTTAAAATTTATGAGATCATAGACCCGGCTAAAGCTAATGCTTACAAACAGCAAATACTTACGGGCTATCCTGATAGCAGGTATGCAGAAATTATCCGCAACCCAACATCTGATGCGGTGGCGCAAGGCAGCCCCGAGGCTATCTACGCAGCATTGTTTAAAAAATACGAGGCTGGCGAGGTTAGAGAAATACAGGCTCCGCTGGATGAATATATAGAAAAATATACGGGCGAGGAAATAGTGTCTAAATACGATTTCTTAAAAGCAAAAGTAACCGGAAGGCTGCAAGGGCTTGATGAATATAAAAAAGCGCTTAACTATGTAGCACTTACTTATCCTAACAGCTATGAAGGCAAACAGGCCGAAGATATTCTAAAAAAAGAAATACCTGTATTAGAGAAACTGGCATTTGGCCGACCTGCAACAAGCTTTAAAATAATATTTAAGTTTGATGCTAACGACCCTAAGATAAAAACCCTTACAGAAAAGATACAGAAGTTTATAAAAGACGGTAATAACAACAGCATTACCCTGTCTAACGATATTTATACTACTACAGAGAATCTTTTAGTGATACACGGCCTTATAAACAAGCTTGCTGCGGTTGATGCCGTAAGTATTCTTAAAGATTATAAGTCGTATAAAGTAGCTGAAACCCCGGTTATAATTTCTACCGAAGATTATAAGATCGTACAGATTAAAAAATCGTTTGTTCAATATTTAGCAATACAGTAACGGCCATGTTCGAAAAGCAAAAATCGTATACCGACCTGCTGGGTAAAACCAATCGTATTGTAGAGGGCACGGTTATTAAGGGCGATATTATATCGCATGCAGACCTGAGGCTTGACGGTAAGTTAACCGGCAACCTTACTGCCGATGGCCGTATAGTTATAGGACCCGCCGGTAGTGTTACGGGCGATATAAAATGCAAAACCGCCGATATAGAAGGCCGCTTTGATGGCCGTATAGAGGTAGATGAACTATTAAGCATAAAGGCTAAAGCAAATATAACGGGCGAAGTAATTGCCGGTAAACTGGCCGTAGAGCCCGGCGCCGTGTTTACTGCAAGCTGCACCATGCGCAATACCACAAAACAATCTATACCTACTGTAAATGAGCGACAGCAACAAGCCGGATAAAAGCCCTAACAAGTGGCTTGCCCTTATTAATATCCCTTTCCAGATGGGCATTATTATTGTGGGCTTTGCATGGCTGGGCGGTTGGCTCGATAAAAAATATCCTAACCCAAACGAGCTTTATTTTATCATTTTTACAATGCTTGGCGTAGGTATAGCTCTTTATAATGTTATACGCCAGGTAAACCAACTTAACAAATAATGGACAAAAAATTTATTGCCACATTAGTAAAAATGACAGGCATAGCCGCTGCATGCGCTATAGTAAACATATTATTGTATCAAATGCCGCAGCTGCATGACCAGGCAGCTACATTTACATATTCTGTAGCTACGGTTTATGGCCTCTTTTTTGGGTTTGCCGTGATCATACTTTTTGCACTGCATCTAATTGCAAAAAATGATGCATCGCAGGTGGGCTATGTTTTTTTAGGTTTAACCAGCCTTAAAGTTGTTGGTAGCTATTTTTTAGTAGAACCTATATTAGCGAAAACGGTTTCCTTCCCGTCAGAGAGAATCAACTTTTTTGCTGTTTTTATGCTCTTTCTATTTATAGAGGCATATTTTACGGCCATTCTCTTAAACAAAAAACAATAAATTGTTATTAACCCTGCATATTCTTAAAAAAAGTTGTTTTGCGCTGTTGATATATTAATATAAAATGTACCTTTGCGCAAAATTTCAGGACTGTAAAATTAAGAAAGTTAGCAAGATGGTGTTTAACAAACAATTTTTAAAGAACTCATTAACAGCCCTTATTGTTGCTGTACCCCTTATTTCGTTTGCAAATTCTACACAGGATTCTGTGCATGGGGGCGAAGAAGCGTACCATACTGCAAAGTTAGAAAAGCATGGTGAGCAGCACGAAACCGCACACGAGGCAAGCCCGGCCGAAAAAATAAACGACCACATAAGCCATCACTTACAGGATGCCCATGAGTTTGTTTTCTTTTCTGACGAAGCTACCGATGAGCATTTTGGTTTCCCACTACCGGTTATCCTGTTTGATAACGGACTTAAAGTTTTTTCTTCCGCTAAATTTAACCACGGCGAAAGCGTAGCTGAAGCTGATGGTAACTATTATAAGCTTTTTCACGGAAAAATATACAAAACAGATGCTGCCGGCGAGCTTACTTTCGATGAGCACCATCACCCATCTAACGCTATGCCGTTAGATTTTTCTATCACTAAAAACGTAGTTTCTTTACTGCTTACATCATTACTTATATTCCTTTTATTTACAAGCCTTGCAAAAGGTTTCAAGAAAAAAGGGCCAAACGCTTTGCCTACAGGGTTTAACCGCGTGCTTGAGCCACTTGTAATATATGTAAGGGACGAAATTGCCAGGCCAAACATAGGTGAAGCCAAATACAAAAAATTCATGCCTTACCTGCTTACTGTGTTTTTCCTTATCTGGACGCTTAACCTTCTTGGCCTTACGCCACTGGGTATTAACGTTACAGGAAACATTGCGGTAACCGTTTGCCTTGCGTTATTTACATTTGTTATTACTCAGTTTAGTGCAAATAAAGAATATTGGGGTCACATTTTCTGGATGCCGGGTGTACCTGTACCTATGAAGATTGTTCTTGCACCTATAGAGATACTGGGTATGTTTACTAAACCTTTCTCGCTTTTAATACGTTTATTTGCAAACATTACTGCGGGCCACACTGTTGTAATGGGTCTTTTAGCCATAATATTTGTTGGAAAGGCACAGCTTGGAGTAAGCGGTAGTATAGGTACATCGTTACTGCTAACCTTATTTATATCTGTAATAGAGTTGCTTGTAGCATTTCTTCAGGCGTTTATCTTTACTATGCTGTCTTCACTATTTATAGGTATGGCGGTACAGGAGCACGAACATGACCATCATCATGACCATTCACATGGCCATGACAAGCATCATACAGAAGATCCTGAAATCCCTGTAATCTAAAAAATTACAAAACACATTTTAATTTAGAAACTTAATTTAATTATTATATATTATGGAAATTCCAAATTTAGTTGGTGCTGGTCTTATTGTTATCGGAGCTGGTGTAGGTCTTGGTAAAATTGGTGGATCTGCAATGGATGCTATTGCTCGTCAGCCAGAGGCTGCTGGTAAAATCCAGACTGCAATGATCATCATCGGTGCACTACTTGAAGGTCTTGCTTTCGGTGCACTTATCCTTGGTAAAAACTAAGAAAAAACCTAAACATACATCTGCAACGGTTGGTTGCAGATGTTGTTTTTAATTAAAAAACAAACAGTTTAAATATAAAATAATGGATAAGTTAATTAATGATTTTTCGTATGGTTTGTTCTTTTGGCAGGCTATTATATTAGTAATCCTTATTATCCTTCTTGCAAAATTTGCATGGAAACCTATACTTGCCTCTCTTGCTGCCCGCGAGGAAGGTATTACAAATGCAATTGCTGCTGCAGAACTTGCACGCCAGGAAATGCAAAATCTTAAAGCCCAGAATGAAGTGATACTTCAGGAGGCCCGTGCCGAAAGAGATGCAATGATGAAAGAAGCGCGCGAGATAAAAGAGCAAATAATAGCCGATGCTAAAAATGAGGCACAACTTCAGGGTGATAAACTTATAGAGGCTGCTAAAGCAAGCATTGCAAGCGAAAAAAATATTGCAATTGCCGAGCTTAAAAACCAGGTTTCAACCCTATCTGTAGCGATTGCAGAGAAGTTGCTTAAAACAGAACTTTCAAACAAAGAAGCCCAGAACAACCTGGTTGAGAAAATGCTTGAAGACGTTAAACTAAACTAATCCGTAATTAGTCATGACAGGATCAAGAGCTGCTATACGATATGCCAGGGCGATATTACAATTGGCACAGTCTGCCGGCACCGCACAACAGGTGGGTGAAGATATGACGCTTATTGCCACGACCATAAACGGTAATACTGAGCTAAACGATTTTATTAACAGCCCCACTATTAAGGCTGAGGTAAAAGAAAATGCTTTAAAAGAAATATTTGCTAATACACAAACCATCACGCAGGGGTTATTTCACCTGTTGCATGAAAACAAAAGGTTTGGTATTTTGCATGCCATTGCAAGCCAGTACAAAACACAGTTTGATGTTGCTAACGGTATAGAGGTAGCTACGGTAACCACCGCAGTAGAAATTACACCGGAGCTTCAGAAAAAAGTACTTGCTAAAATAAAAGAGTTTAGCGATAAACAAATTACGCTTAAAAACATTGTAGACCCATCTATCATAGGCGGGTTTATAATAAGGATAGGCGACAAGCAGTACAATGCATCTGTTGCAAACAGGCTGCTAACATTAAAAAGAGAATTAAGTAATTAGTATTTACCACACATAAGTGTTTAAATTATAACTAACTATGGCGGAGATTAACGCTGCTGAAATTTCAGCAATATTAAAGAAACAATTGTCCGGGTTCGAAACTGGTGCCACACTTGAAGAAGTTGGTACTGTTCTAACAGTGGGTGATGGTATTGCCCGTGTATATGGGCTATCTAACGCGCAATATGGCGAGTTAGTGCAGTTTGAAAATGGGTTAGAGGCTATCGTGCTTAACCTGGAAGAAGACAATGTGGGCGTAGTATTGCTTGGCCCTTCTACAGGTGTTAGGGAAGGCTCTACCGTTAAAAGGACACAACGTATCGCATCGCTTAAAGTGGGTGAGCAAATTGTGGGCCGTGTGGTAGATACCCTTGGCGCTCCTATAGATGGTAAAGGCCCTATTGGCGGCGAACTTTATGAAATGCCCCTTGAGCGTAAAGCTCCGGGAGTTATTTTCCGCCAGCCGGTAACTGAGCCTATGCAAACAGGTATTAAAGCTGTAGATGCTATGATCCCTGTAGGCCGAGGACAGCGTGAGCTTGTTATTGGCGACCGCCAGACTGGTAAAACTACTGTATGTATTGATACCATTCTTAACCAGAAAGAATTTTATGATGCCGGTAAACCGGTATTCTGTATATATGTAGCTGTTGGGCAAAAAGCTTCAACGGTTGCAGGTATTGCAAAAACACTTGAAGAAAAAGGCGCAATGGCTTATACGGTTATTGTTGCTGCAAATGCTTCAGATCCTGCTCCTATGCAGGTTTATGCTCCGTTTGCAGGTGCTGCAATAGGCGAGTACTTCCGCGATACGGGCCGTCCTGCACTTATCATCTATGATGATTTATCTAAACAGGCTGTTGCTTACCGTGAGGTTTCCCTACTACTAAGAAGGCCACCGGGTCGTGAGGCATATCCGGGAGACGTTTTCTACCTTCACTCAAGGTTATTAGAGCGTGCTGCTAAGGTAATTGCAGATGATGATATTGCTAAGAACATGAACGACCTTCCGGATTCGTTAAGGCCTCTTGTTAAAGGTGGTGGTTCGCTTACGGCGTTACCAATCATCGAAACTCAGGCGGGCGACGTTTCTGCATATATCCCTACAAACGTAATTTCGATTACTGACGGACAGATATTCCTTGAGTCAGACTTGTTTAACTCTGGTGTACGTCCGGCTATTAACGTAGGTATCTCGGTATCTCGTGTAGGTGGTAATGCACAGATAAAATCAATGAAAAAAGTTGCCGGTACGCTTAAATTAGACCAGGCACAGTTCCGTGAGCTTGAGGCTTTCGCTAAATTCGGATCAGACCTTGATGCTGCTACACTTAGCGTTATCGAGAAAGGCCGCAGAAACGTGGAAATACTTAAACAGGCGGTTAACGACCCTTATACTGTAGAAGACCAGGTTGCTATTATTTATGCAGGTTCTAAAAACCTGTTGCGTAAAGTACCTGTAAACAAGGTTAAAGAGTTTGAAAAAGATTATTTACAGTACCTTAAAGGCGCTCATAAAGATACTCTTGCCGCTCTTAAAGCCGGTAAATTTACAGATGAGATTACCGATGTGCTTGAAAAAGCAGCAAAAGAGGTTTCTTCTAAATACTAATAAATTAATTTAACAGTTAACCAATGTGGCAATTGTTACATTGGTTAACTGATTGATTATTACATTATAAAATGGCAAACTTAAAGGAAATACGTAACAGGATCACGTCGGTTTCATCCACTATGCAAATTACAAGTGCGATGAAAATGGTATCGGCAGCAAAGCTTAAAAAGGCACAGGATGCCATTACAGCGATGAGGCCATACTCTCAAAAACTGACTGAGTTATTGCAAAATCTTAGCGCTACCCTTGAGGGCAATACCGGTGGTGTATTTGCCGAGCAGCGCCCGGTAAATAAAGTGCTTGTTGTTGCCATAACATCTAACAGGGGTTTGTGCGGTGCATTTAATGCTAACGTTATCAAGCAGGTTAAGCTTATCCAGGATGCCTATGCGGGCAAACAGGTAGATATACTTGCCATTGGTAAAAAAGGAAATGATACACTTAAAAAAACAGCCAATGTTACCGATAACAAAAGCGGTGTTTTTGATGCCCTTACGTTTGAGAATGTTGCTGTTATTGCCCAGTCTTTAATGGATAAATTTGCCGCTGGCGAGTATGACAGGATAGAGCTGGTTTATAACCACTTTAAAAATGCAGGTACACAAATTGTACTTACAGAGCAGTTCCTGCCATTAGAGCCTGTTGCCGTAACTAAAGAAAATACTACTCCTACAGATTATATTTTTGAGCCGGGTAAAGAAGAAATCGTTTTAAGCCTTATACCGCTGTCTTTAAAGACACAGCTATATAAAGCGGTGCGCGACTCTTTTGCATCTGAGCACGGTGCCCGTATGACGGCTATGCACAAAGCTACCGACAACGCAACCGAACTTAGAAACCAGCTTAAGCTTACGTACAACAAAGCACGCCAGGCTGCCATTACCAGCGAGATCCTCGAGATCGTGGGTGGTGCCAATGCGCTTGCAAGCTAATACAGTTACAAAACAAACATAGTTGATGAGAAGGCTGCCTGAAAAGGTGGCCTTTTTTATGAAATGCAGTTATTGGTAGAGACGCATTGAATGCGTCTTCCATATGGGTTGCTAATAGAATTTCCTGTAGAGACGCATTCAATGCGTCTCTACAGGAAACCTGCGTGATTTTATTTGCTCAAATGATACAGTAAAAAGCTGTAAAACGCTGCTTTATCTTTAAGCTTGTCGTCTTCGTTTGTCATAACGCCATAATGGCCCGATTGCGACAATGTTTTAAGATAGATGGGGTTTGTTTGCGCTGCCCTGTTTTGAAGCCTTGCAGCAAACTTAAATGAGTGTACGGGCGGCACCCTGTCGTCATTATCAGATGTGATGATTAGAGTGGTAGGATAATTTACATCATCTTTAATGTTATGATAAGGCGAATATTCCATCATAGCAGCAAATTCGGCAGCTACTTCAGGGTCGCCATATTCGTCATAATGAAAGCGGCCTATGGTGTAATCATGAAACTTTGCCATATCATAAACCCCAACTTTTGGTACGGCAACCTTAAAAAGTTCAGGGCGCTTAACCATAGTGGCACCCACAAGCAAGCCGCCCTGCGAGGCACCTGTTATACCCAGCCTGTTAGGAGATGTATAGCGCTGGGCAATTAAATATTCGGCTGCGTCTATAAAATCATTTACGGTATTAATCTTCTTTAACCCCATACCATTCCTGTGCCACTGCCTGCCTTTGTCTCCGCCACCGCGTACTTCGGCATAGGCATACACACCGCCGTTGTTTAAAAAGTAAATGAGCCCGTTATCATAATGCGGTTCGTTAACAGTGCCAAAACCACCGTATGCCTCCAGCAGGGTAGGGTTGTTGCCATCTAAAACCAAACCTTTTTTATACACAATAGTTATGGGCACCTTCACGCCATCGCGGCTGGTATAGGTTGTGCTTCTACTTTCGAAATAATCAACAGGAAAGGGCGCTGTTGTTTTATTAAAGGTTTGGCTTACATAACGGTCGTAAGCACCGGTATCAAGGTTCAGGGTAAATAATATAGGAGGGATTGTATACGACTTCACGTAGAAAAACACATCCTTATCGTAATAATCATTGCCGGCTAGGGTAACATCCATAGCTTTTGGTGTCTGTATCTTCTTAATAAATTTACCGCTATAGTCAAACAACATCAGGTAATTGCCGTCGGCATTTTTGTACTTGCACACAATCCTGTCCTTAAAAAAATAAGTATCTGTTAGCAGCTGGTTTTGATATTGCGATATGATCACCTTTTTCTCGGCAGGGTTATCAGGGTCAAAACTGCGCACATCGCCCCAGTTAGATTCTTTAGATGATATGTATATACGCCCATTATTATAACCCGATATTTCGAAATCAGGAGGCACATTATCAAGGAATTTTTTAAGCTCGAAAGTATCTTTGGTAAGGTCGGCATAAAAATAATCCACCTTTGCCTCTTCCTTATCAGCTACATAAAGAAAAAGGCGCGTACCATCGTTAGATGTAAAATAATAAGTTTGCCCTTTAATAGACGATGCATCAAAGATCAGTTTATCACCTACTACATCTGTTCCCAGTTTATGGTAAAATACCTGAAAAGTAGAATCGGCCGCAAACTGAGATGCATTGGTATTCTTGTTGTAAAAAATACCTTCATCGCCTTTCCAGGCCATGCCGCCAAATTTTGCGTTCTTAATAACATCCGGCAATTTTTTGCCGTTAGCTATCGTAACAAAGCGCACCTCGTGCTGGTCGCTGCCATCTATCATTAGCTTATAAGCTAATGTTTTAGATGTTACAGATGGTTCATATGACAGAACATTTACGGTCTTGCCGCTATAAAAATAGTTGGGGTTAACCAGGTTTATAAAATTACCGTCGAGTTTTTTTTTATACCCTAACGAGGCGGTTTGCTGCTCTTCGTCGCTGTAGCGCAGCAGCGAATAATAGTACAGGCGTTCTTTACGCGGAATATGAAAATCGGTCTGCGCTTCATATTTTGTAATTGTGGGCAGCGAGAATACTTTATCATTAACCATGTTTATATGTGCGCCCGACACTTTATTTTGGGCGGCTACCCATGCAGTAACCTCGGGGCTGCGCATGTTTTCCAGCCAGGTATAATCGTCTTTATAGGTCTTACCGTGTTTGGTAACGTTCTGGGTGGTTTTTTTAGTAACAGGATAATTTTGTGCCAAAGTAAAAAGCGGCAGTAATACTATAAAAAGATAAAGGTGTTTCATGGTAAATATTGGTTGCAGCAAATATAGAACTACTGCCGTAATAACAGGCACCTGCATAACATATTGATAATATAGCTGCCTGTTTTTTAATTACTGCAAAATATACCTACTTTTGCCTATCTATAAAACAAAGCTTTGAGCGTCTATAAAAATCTTTTTAAGCAAACCGCCGTTTATGGCATAGCCACAGTGGTGCCGCGTATGTTTAGCTTTATACTTACACCACTTTACACCGGTGTTATGGACAATGCCAAATATGCCGATGTATCTATCATTTTTTCATGGCTTGTGTTTTTTAATGTTATCCTGGCTTATGGTATGGAAACTGCTTTTTTCAGGTTTTACCATTCGGCCGATAAAAAACAGGTTATCAGCACCAGCACCATATCATTATTCTGGTCTTCGGTAGCTTTCCTGAGTGTTGCACTGTTATGCCGCAATTTTTTAGCCGATGCCATAGAAATAGATACCGAATATATAACGTATACAATTTGGGTGCTTGCGCTCGATGCCCTTGTTATTGTACCCTTTAGCAAGCTTCGCGCCGAAGGCAGGCCTATGGTTTATGCCGCCATAAAAATAGGCAATGTGGCTTTTAACCTTTTGCTTAACCTCTTTTTCCTTTTATGGCTCCCAAAACTTGCAGGCAAATACCCCGATAGTTTTGTGGCCACGTTATACATTAAAGATTTTGAGGTAGGTTATGTATTTGTGGCTAACGTAATGGCCAGCCTTGCCACACTGCTGGTACTGCTGCCGCACTATGTAAAACTGTCCTGGCATTTTAACAGTACCCTCTGGAAAAATATGATGCGTTATGCACTTCCGGTTATGGTGGCAGGTATTGCTTTTGCCATTAATGAAACCTTCGACAGGCCTTTGCTTAAGTTTATGGGCGTTAACCCTGATGATATTGGGGCTTATGCTGCCTGCTACAGGCTGGCATTATTTATGACACTGTTTACAACGGCTTTCAGGCTGGGTATAGAGCCTTTCTTTTTTAGCCATGCGGGTACTGCAAATGCCCCCCAAACCTACGCAACGGTTACAAAATATTTTGTAATATTCGGGTCGGTTATACTGCTTGGGGTTGTAGCCTTCGCCGATGTTTTAAAAGTAATATTGCTTCGCGATTCTTCTTTTTGGGAAGCCATGAATGTTGTGCCGCTTATTATCCTTGCTAACTTTTTCCTGGGTATATATACTAATCTTTCGGTATGGTATAAGCTATCTGATAAAACCAAAATGGGTGCCTATATTTCTATTATAGGGGCAGCGGTAACACTGCTGTTTAACTTTGCGCTTATCCCTGTTTGGGGGTACATAGGGTCGGCCATTGCAACAGTTGCCGCTTATGGTACCATGATGGCAGTATCTTACTACATGGGCGCTAAATACTACCCTATACCTTACGACCTTAAAAAAATGGGATTATATGTAGGGCTTTCGGCAGGACTTTCATGCCTGTCGTTTTACATTCCTGTTTTAAGGCAAACCTATATTTTTGGTATTGTAGCCTTAGTAGGCTTCATGGCATTTATATACCGCAACGAAAAGCAAACCCTGCTTAAATTCATTAAAAAATAAATCATTATCTTACACAATACAATGACGGTTAAAATCATCAACAAATCGCAGCACGCATTACCTAACTACGAAACTATAGCATCTGCAGGGATGGATCTCAGGGCTAACCTTACAGAGGCTGTAGTACTTGAGCCACTGGGCAGGGCTATTATTAAAACAGGCTTGTTTATAGAGCTTCCATTGGGTTATGAAGCGCAGGTACGCCCACGGAGCGGCCTTGCAGCTAAAAGAGGCGTTACGGTGCTTAACAGCCCCGGTACAGTTGATGCCGATTACCGCGGCGAAATTGGGGTAATTTTAGTAAATTTATCAAATGAGGCCTTCACTATAGAAAATGGCGAGCGCATTGCACAGCTTATTATTGCTAAACATGAACGTGCCGAATGGCTGGAAGCCGATGTGCTTACAGAGACCGTACGTGGCGAAGGTGGCTTTGGCAGTACCGGGGTTAAGTAACATTTGAAAGTTAAAATCGTTTATGTTATGTACTCAATAGTATATAGCTTAAAATATCTAACAGATTGTATTGAATGACGACAAAAGCACATCACATATTTAAAAGGATATTTTTAGTAACTATCTTTTTTTTAAGTATTTGTATCTACGCACAGGATAATGATGCTAAAGTTAAAAATATTGGAGATAAAGCCTGCGAGTGCCTTACCAAAATTAATGTTAATGCTGGTGAGGATAAAATAAAGGAAGAAACCAATAACTGTATTCGCAGTGTTTCTTCAACACCACAGCTTCCTATTGAAGTACAGCGTTATATGGCAAAAAACTGTCCGGCACTAAAAACCATGGCTGTTAAAGCTTACGGAGAAAATCTGTCTACAAATAAAGAAGCATTGAAGTACTATATTGAAGGCAGGAATTTTGGAAATAAAGACAAATACGATTTAGCAATTGCAAGTTATAATAAGGCAGTAATCATCGATCCTAAGTTTGTAGAGGCTTACAATTATTTAGGCAGCAGTTATGAAGAGCTGGGTAAATATACAGAGGCCATTAATAGTTATAAAAAATCGTTAGCCCTTAAACCAAACGAAAAAAAGCCTTTACAAAATATGGCGCATTCTTATGAGTTTTTAAATAACTATAAGGAGGCCATAACTATTTATGAAAAATTTATAGCCCTGTACCCTAAGGATCCTGAAGGATATTATAATGCCGGGAGGACTAATTGCATGATTGAAAACTATGTTAAGGGTTTAGATTACCTTATGAAATCTTACAAAAAGTATAAACAGGCTAATTCCCCGTATCTTGCCGACGCTAAAAAGGCTTTAGATGGCAGTTATAAAATATTACAACAAAAAGGCAAACTGGAAATTTATACCCGGGCTGCAAAAAACAACAATTTTGAATTTTAAATAAACGAATGAAGATAATAGTTCCTATGGCAGGCCGCGGATCGCGCCTTCGCCCACATACACTAACCGTACCTAAACCATTAATACCTATAGCGGGCAAGCCTATTGTGCACCGCCTTGTAGAAGATATTGCCGGCGTTATTAACCAGGATATAGAAGAGATAGCATTTATTATTCATAAAGATTTTGGCGATGTTGTAGCTAAGGAACTTATTGCCATAGCAGAGAAACTGGGTGCTAAAGGCACTATTTACTACCAGGAACAGCCCCTGGGGACGGCGCACGCTATTATGAGTGCTAAAGAAAGTATGACTGGCCCTGTTGTTGTGGCGTATGCCGATACACTTTTTAGGGCAGATTTTACGTTAGATACTACTGCAGACAGTGTTATATGGGTACAAAAGGTAGATGACCCAAGTGCGTTTGGCGTAGTAAGGCTTAACGATAAGAATGAAATTACCGATTTTGTTGAGAAACCAAAGGAGTTCGTAACCGATCTTGCCATTATAGGTATCTACTATTTTAAGAGCGGCGAAACGCTTCGCAGTGAGTTGCAATACCTGCTGGACAACAATATTACTAAGGGCGGCGAGTACCAGCTTACCGATGGCCTTGAGAACATGAAGCAAAAGGGCATGAAATTTGTTCCCGGTAAAGTAGACCACTGGATGGACTGCGGCAACAAGAACGTTACTGTAGAGACCAACTCCCGTATGCTTAATTTTTTACATGAAGATGGCGAGCATTTAGTGTCAGATTCTGTAGTATTAGAGAACAGTACCATTATTCCACCATGCTTTATTGGCGAGGGTGTAGTGCTGGTAAACAGTACTGTAGGGCCTAATGTATCGCTGGGCGAAAAAACAAGGGTGGAAGATTCTGCCATCAAAAACAGTTTGGTGCAAACCAATACATTAATTAAAAACGCAAACCTGGATAACGCCATGATAGGTAACCATGCTGTGTTTAACGGTAATTTTACTGCCATAAGCATAGGCGATTATTCGGTATTAGAATAATATACATGAAATTTAAAATTCTTTTTTACGGTATAATGCTATCAGGGTCTTTAACAGGCCCTGCGGCGGTTTATGCACAACAGGAACCCGACGAAATTGCACTGGCAAACAGTGACTTTGAAAACAATTTTTATGAGGCCCTTAAGCAAAAAGGAATTGAAAATTATGATAAGGCATTGCTTTCGCTGCAAAAGTGCCTGCTTAAAGAACCCGAAAATCCTGTTATTTATGGAGAGTTAGGTAAAAATTACCTTGCGCTTCGTAATCTTGCAGAGGCAGAAAAAGCCTACCTTAAAGCTACACAGTTAGACCCTAAAAACCGCTGGTACTGGCAGGGGCTTTATGATGTGTATTACGAAAATAAAAATTTTACTAAGTCTATCGTAGTAGTACAAAAACTTATGGAGTGGCGCAAAGAGCAGTACCAGGAAGACCTTGTATCGCTGTACATGTATACTCAGCAGTATGACAAAGCACTGGCACTTATTAATGAAATGGAAGAAACCGTAGGCGTATCTGAAAAGCGTACTATGTACAAAACCCAGATAATGGGTGAGGCAAAGTATAAAGAGCCGCAAAAAGAAATACTTGAGGCCGCTATAAAAGCGAACCCCAAGTTAGAGTCTAACTACCTCGACCTTATTTACCTGTATTCTGAAAGTAACCAGGAAGCAAAGGCCGAAGAGGTGGCTAAAAGGCTGGAAAAAGCAATCCCAACATCTGACTGGGCACAGGTAAGCCTGTTTAAATTTCACCTTAATAACAACGAGGGCGATAAAGCATCGGAGTCTATGTTCCGCGTGCTGGAAAGCGGTAAGATAGACAACAAAATTAAACACCGCGTGCTTAACGAGTTTCTTATTTTTGCTACAAATAATCCTAAATACAGCGGCAGCCTTAGTAAAGCTGTAGATTATTTTGAAGATGATAAAAAAATAAACGTAGCAAAAGAGGTAGGTAAGTTTTATCTCAACAAAAAGAAATATACAGAGGCGACACAGTATTTTGAAAAAGGCCTTGTAGTTAAAGCAGATGATATTGAGGGTATAGAATTGCTTTTATATACTTATGCCGAAACCGGGCAAAACGATAAACTGCTTAAGGCCGCTACAAATTATATAGACAGTTACCCCACACAGGCAAGCCTTTACTATTATGCGGGGCTTGGGGCAAACAGGCTTCAGCAATATGCAAAGGCAAAAGATTGGCTTTCTAACGGGCTGGATTTTGTGGTAGATGATGCACAACTCGAAGCTAATATAGACCGCCAGTTAGGCGAGGCTTATGGCGGGCTGGGCGATGCTAAGAAAAAAGAATCTTATTTTGCAGCAGCAGATAAACTTGCAAAAAACAAAAAACAATAATGAAAAAGAGCATAATAGTAGTAATAGCATTAACAGCACTTTTGTCTTCGTGTAAAAGTAAGCAGGCTGTGGTAACAGAGCAGGCCGCAAGTGAAGATAAAGCAGCCCTCGAAATTATTGAAGGGCACTACAAAGCACCGCGCAATTTTGAAACCCTGCTTATAAAGGCAGATGCCGCGTATAAGGACAGTAAAATATCCCAAAAAGTATCAGCAGAGATACGCATTAAAAAAGACGAATCTATACTGGTAATTATCCGTTGGTTAGGCATAACAATGGCTAAGGCATATATAACCCCTACAGAGGTTAGCTATTACGAAAAACTAAACAGCACCTACTTTAAAGGCGACTACGTTGTATTAAGCCGATGGCTGGGTACAGAACTTAACTATGCAAAAGTGCAGAATATGTTAACCGGCGAAGCACTGGATGATCTTAACAAGGGTACTTATAAGGCATCTTTACAGGATGGCCTTTATAAACTTATTGGTAAAGAAAAAGGCGGTATTGTTAAAGAATTTTTATTTGAGGGTGCTAATTACCTTCTTAAAAAGCAACATGTAGAGCAGGCCGGGCAGTCTCCGCGCAGCCTTGACATTCAATATCCTGCCCATAGCAATTACCCGCAGGCAGTATTGCCGGCTGCTATAAAAATAGAAGCTGAGCAAAAAGACAAAGTAAGTATTGATATTCAATATACATCGGTTAAATTTGACGAAAAATTGACGTTCCCGTACGACGTGCCGGAAGGATACGACCAGATTTTTATAGATTAAACCATAACAAACAACTATGAGCAGATTTTTCCTTACTATTTTATTTCTCGGCATCAGCACTTTAGTGTTGGGGCAGGATGGCGACCAGCAAAAAAAGCTGGAGCAGCGCAAAGCTGAAATCCAGAAGGAAATAAGAGAGCTTAACGAACTTATTAAAGACGAAAGTTCTAAAGAAAAATCGGTGCTGACTAAAATATCCGAGCAAAATACTAAAATTAAGCTTAGCGAAAAGCTGATTAGCATGACGGCTAAACAAACCAAACTGCTTACAGATGATATTTACATTAACCAGATAAAATCGAACAAGCTTAACCGCGAACTTAAAGTGCTTAAGGAAGATTATGCCAATATGCTTGTAAGTGCATACAAAAGCCGTAGTGACCAAAGCCGTATTATGTTCCTGCTTTCGTCTGAAGGGTTTTTACAGGCTTACAAGAGGCTACAGTATATGAAGCAGTATGCAAGCTTCAGGAAAATACAGGGCGATGAGATACGCGGTAAAATGGCCGAGCTTGATACCATTCAGCAAAAGCTTGTTGTACAAAAAAAGGATAAGGTAAAACTTCTTAAGGAAAGCGAGACAGAAAAGAAAACCCTTGAGCAGGACAGGGTGGAACAAGAAAAACTTGTTAAGAGCATACGTAAAGACAAGAAAAAATATGCAGGAGATATTGCTAAAAAGAAAAAAGAGTCACGCGAAATTGAGCGTAAAATAGATGCTATGATTCGTGCAGCTATTGCAGAGGCAAATAAAAAAGCGGCTAAAAAAGCGGGTGAGTCTAAAACTACTAAAGCCGCTGCTGCAAAAGAATCTACCACAAAAATTACACTTACAAAAGAAGGTAAAATAGTATCTGACAACTTTAAGGCTAATAAGGGTAAATTACCGTGGCCGGTTGCAAAAGGCTTTATATCTGACAGGTTTGGCACGCATCCCCATCCTTTTGAAAAAGGCGTGGAAACACATAATAACGGCGTAGATATTACCACAGATCCGGGCGCTACAGTCAGGGCAGTATTTGGCGGTGAGGTGTTAAGTGTGCAAATTATTAAAGGAAGCCGTAATAAGATTGTATTATTACAGCATGGAGACTTTATTACCGTTTATTCTAACCTTTCTGCTGTAAGTGTTAGTGTGGGCGACAAAGTGTCGTTAAAACAGTCCTTAGGCACTGTGGGCACTAATGCAGCTACCGGCGATGCGGTTGTAAAATTTCTTGTAGTGCAAAACTCCACATACTTAAACCCGTCATCCTGGATAGCACAACAGTAAACAGGACATAAACCTAAATAGAACAAGCCTTGCATCTGTAAAAAGATGCGAGGCTTTTTCTATATCATCAGTGTCGGTTATCGCTATAGAGATGCATTGCATTTCGTGTCCCACAATAATTTTATACCATTTATGAATATATATTAGCCTGATTTTTTCTGCCATTTTATTTCACGCAAAGTCGCCAAGACGCAAAGCTGGGTTACGCAGACCTACCTACCAAGCGACTGGTAAGTCGCAAAGATTTGCGACTTACCAGTCGCTGTATCGAAACCTAATTTAGTATACAGCTTTGCGTCTTGGCGACTTTGCGTGACAAATTATTTAGACTGGATTATATTAATAATTGGTATTAGACTCATTGCATGTGTCTCTACATGCAACGACTTAAACAGGCTATGTATAAATGCAAAAAAGCCGCCCATTACAGACGGCTTTTTTAAGAATATAACCTAAATAAACTATTGTTTAATAACTCTGGCTGTAGCAGTACCTGCTGCCGTAGTTACCTGTATTATATACGTCCCTGCAGGTAATGATGCAATATTAACCTGTGCTGCAGTATCCTTAGCTCTTTGTGTAATAACATGTTGGCCTAATATATTATTTACTACAATTTGCGATATAAGGGCGCTGTTTTGTATAGTAACAATGCCGTTTGCAGGGTTAGGGTATACTAACAGGCTGTTTTGGGCAATGTTTTTTAAGCCTGCTGTATTGCTTACCGTTATAGGGTGGTATTCGCTTATACAGTTACCGTTAGATTGTGTTACAAAATAAGTCACGCCATCTTCAAGAACGGTGCTGTTAGGAATTTCTACAAATAAAGATTCGTCATTTAATACATACCATGTAATGGTATTGCCTATAGTAACCGATATTAAAAGGTCGGCAACTGTTTCTCCTGCGGTAAATTCCTGTTCATTAGGGCCTCCCGGTTCTCCAAGTATATCTTCTACAGTTACAATTACAGTAGTAGATATACTTGAGCAGTCGCCTATAGTTTGTACTACACTATACCTCCCGCTCATTGCACGGGCTGTTAAAGCTACCGGCTGAGAGATAAAGCCTATAAATGTCCATTGTACTGTAGCACCATCAACAGCAGTAACAGCAAAGTCTCCTACTAATGATCCGTTGCATAACCTTTGTTCTGCTGGAGCATCAGGGGCAGGCAAGCCTATATTTATAGTAATTAGTTTATCACTACTGCATTCGCCTATAGTTTGTGTTGCAGTTATCACACCAGATCTTAATGCTTCAGTCGTTGCAATTGGCTGGCCGTCAAATGTAAAAGTAACAGTACCGGTAGTAACGCCTGTAGCCTGAATATCCGCTACGGTTGCGCCCGCGCAAAAATACTGCGTCGTGGCGCCTTCCGGCTGAGGTACAATTGTTACTTCAATCTCTACCGGTGTTCTTGTACTCTCACAGGTGCCCACTATTTGCGATACATAATGAATACCACTTGTAACCTGTGTTGTTGCAGCTAAGGGTGTGCCACCGGTAGCAGTGGTATACCACCTGTAAGTGGCATCGGTCACAGCACCTGTAGCTGTTAGCTGCGAAGCTGTTGTAGCGCCGCAAAAGTTTTGAGATACTGCTGTGGGAGCATCCGGTATGGTACATGGTATAACGGTTTGTAATGCAGTTACGCCAAATACGTTAAGAACCCCTTCTGCAGCCGATGTTTTTGTAAACTGGATGCTGCTTACATATTTAGCCTGGTTAGCAGTGGCAACATCAACAGTATACATGTATATTCTTGGTTCGCCGCTATCATTTTGTATGCCATTATCACCCCGGCTTACACGGCCAATGCCTTGTTTTACTATAGGAAGTGTTGTGCTGTAAAACCAATCAGGGATCACGCCGCCGGTTACAGTCTGGCTTGTGCCATCGGTAAAATTAACAATTGTTGTAATAGTAACAGATCCGCTGCCGCCGGTAGCCATAACATATAGTTTAGTGGCGGGTAGCTGGTTGCTGAACTCTAAAGTGCCTGTATTGCTTGTTTCCTGCAATCTTAAAACATTATTGCCTGTTAAGGGTGCCAACTGAAATGTAATGGCGCTATTTGCCTGTGAAGTGATTAGCCCGGCCACAGGAAGCGCATTAGAATAAGTGGCTGCTCCCGAGTAAACCCTGAAGTCGGTACTCATAAAGGCATAATTGGCATTATCTACACTACTGGTTGTTGATGCAGATGCAGCACCTGTACCATTGGCAATAACGTCGGCATTATAGCCGGATGTAACTGTGAGGGGTTGGTTAGTCTGGGCAGATGCTGCACCAAAGCTTAACAACGACCCAAAAAATAATGTGCGTAATGTTATCTTCATAGTTTTAATTGTGTTTTAACGTATTGGTTATATAATAATATGCGTATCCACTAAAATTAACTATAAATATGTAACGCCTTACAATAAATCTTAATTATTTATTAAAATAACAATCTTGACGCAAATTGTTATTTATTGATGCATTGTAAGTTTTATATAAAAACAAAGGCTGCCTTAACTAAAAGACAGCCTTAAAAAGATGTACGGTTTGTATTCTTTATTGTTTAATAACTTTTACAGTTGCAGTTCCCTGAGCTGTTTGTAACTGTACGGCATAAGTGCCTGCAGATAATGCAGCAATATTAACCTGTGCAGTGGCAGCATTGTTAGCCTGCGTTAAAACCTTTTGGCCTAATAGGTTAGTTACCACTATTTGAGTGATTACATTTTTACCATTAATGGTAATAACAGATGTAGCAGGGTTAGGGAAAACACTAACTGTTCTCAGCACCTCATTATCAGTTGCAAGTATTTCGCTTACAGTAACAGCGTGGTATGTACTCTCGCAATTACCGTTAGACTGTGTTGCATAGTACGTAGTGCCATCTGTTAGAGCGGCATCCCTTGCTACAAGAGTATACTCTAAAGCTTCATTTCTTGTATACCATTTTACGGCATTACCTTCGGCTGCTGTAACTTCAAGGTTGGCTACTGTTTCTCCAGTGGTAAAATCCTGTGCAGCAGCTCCTGTTGGCTCAGTCGGGGCATCAACAAGGTTTACAAATACATTAGTTGGCGGGCTTGTGCAGCCATCTATCGTTTGGGTAACGGTATACCTGCCACCATCTATAGCATTATCTGTTATGGCTACAGGCTGTGTAATAAATCCAACAAAATACCATTGCACAACGGCTCCGGGATTAGTGCCGGCAACAATGTCGCCTACTTTGGCTCCTGTGCATAGTGTCTGTATTTCTTCTGCTACGGGTGCAGTACAGGCAAGAACGCTGTTTGCATCTGCGGTTGATGATGTGGTTTGGGCAATGGCCGGGCTACATGCAAGGATACATCCTGCAAGTAATGAACGTAGTTGTGTTTTCATAAGTGTTATGTTTTTGCGCTATAACAACTCATAAAACAGATACCCTACCACGTTTTTAATAAAAGTTCTCCATTTAAAAACATTACACATTTTTAGGTATTAATGTGTAATTTGTAACAATAGTTCAAAAAAGAAGCCTTCTGCATAGAAGGCTTTAAATTATATGAAAATACTACATAAAGAGTGCTTTAAGCTCTGTAGCATCATGCGGACTCATTTTTCCGGCTAATACAAGGCTTAATTGCTTGCGGCGCAGTGCAGCATCATAGCGCTGTATCTCAAGTTCGGTTTGCGGTTCTAAAGCGTGTACTTCTACGGGGCAGCCTGTTTCATCTACCGCCACAAATGTATAAATAGCCTCGTTAGCCTTCGTTTTTTCGCCAGATATACGGTCTTCAATCCACACGTCTATATAGGTTTCCATACTCGATTTAAACGCACGCGATACTTTAGCCTCTATAGTTACTACGCTGCCAAGGGGTATGGCGCTGTTAAAGGCCACATGGTTTACAGATGCTGTTACCACAATATGGCCGGAATGACGCCGCGCCGCAATACTGGCTGCCCTGTCCATACGGGCAAGAAGTTCGCCCCCAAAAAGGTTATTAAGCGGGTTGGTTTCTCCGGGTAATACCATATCGGTCATTATACATATCGAGTCGGCTGGGTGTTTTACAGTCATGCGTTTTTTTTTGCAAAGATAACCTTCTTCTTTTGTCTTGAAACAAAAGAAGCAAAAATTCAAGGCTGTAACTTCTTATGATAAAATTATAAGTTTCGGCTAAATCATTTGAACCCGCTGCGCTCAAACAGCAAATGATTTTTAACGCCTCAGCTTATAATTTGCTTAACGCAACAAAGTTTAAGGCCTTAGCTTCACTCGAAATCACCTACTCATATTTCACATTTTAAAGTTTCATATTATTTATGCTTTTTTGTAAATCAGGAAACATATATCGCGAAAAAATTAGCAAAAAAAATCCCCCTTAAAAAGGAGGATTAAATGTTATAGGTCCTGTACCAGTATCCAGGCTTCTTTGTCGCCTGTGGTATGTATTTCTCTCATGGTTTGCTTAGCCTCACTGTAGTGTTCAAAGCTGCCGTACAGTACCGGGAACAACCCAAATTTGTTAGCCTTAAGCCTGCGTGCCTTAAATCCTTTAACTACAAGGGCATTCATGGCTTTATCTGCATTGGCTTCGCTTTTATAAGCACCAGCCACTACGTGGTAAGGCATTTTTACAGCAACAGCTTCTTTAAGCGGAAGCGTTACGGCTGCAGGTAATGGGTTATCTATAAAAAAAGTGGCCTGCTGTATTTGCTGCTCTACTTTTTGCTGTACTGCATTTTGTACCGCAAGGGTTTGTGTTGCAACGCGGTTATCGTTATAAGCTTTAAAGCCTGTACCGCCTGCAGCTACAAGCACTGCAAATACGGCTGCATATTTAAGGTAGGAGTAACTGCGTCTTCTTTCCGGGGCAAATACTACAACCTCTTTTTCTTCGGTAACATCTTCCGTGGTATTAAATACTTCTCTTTTTACTGCCGGCGATGCTATGGCGCTAAGTCCAAAAGCCTCGGTTAAATAATTTACAGGGGTGTCCGGGCTAAATACCAGGCTACCCTCTGCATTAAGGCCTATTTCGCCAAGATTTTTAAGTGTAATAACATCATAATTATTCAGCGACAGTTTCCAGCGGTCTACCGCAAAGGTAATTGCTGCCACAGCCTCTGAATAAGAAATTTTTTCCTGCAAAGCGATGTGATTGGCTAAAAGCCCGTCATTATTTTTTACATTCGCGTTAAAGGAAATGAGTTTTTTAGGAGGATAGAATGTGTGTGTGCCTGCATCGAGGTATGCGGGGCGAATTTCGGTTAAAAATGCGCCAAGCCCTGGTACGGTAACGCACTGGTAACGGTATAGTAAAGCCGATATATGTTTCTCTATCATCATAGCAACAAAATTAACTATTAAGGGGTGAATGCAAAATTTTATCCACAAATTTTATTAACAATACTAACAGTTTAATTAACTGCCATTTACATTTTTTGATGACCGATACAGATTTACTTAATACGCTGGCACTGATGCGAGTGGAAGGTGTGGGCGATATTGTTGCAAAAAAGCTTATAAACCATTTAGGCAGCGCGCAGGCAGTATTTAATGCAAAAAGATCGCAGCTGCTCGCTATAGAGGGAGTAGGCGAAATAATGTACAATAATCTTAAAAATACCAATGTTTTTAAACTGGCCGAAAGCGAGGTAAAATTTGTTAAGGAACAGGGTATAAAGCCACTTTATTTTTTAGATGCTGATTATCCTGAAAGGCTTAAGCATTGTATAGACGGGCCTGTGGTACTATTTAGCTCCGGCAGGATAGACATGGCAGGCCGCAAAACCATAAGCATTGTGGGTACCCGCCAAATGACAAGCTATGGTGCCGATTTTTGCCGAAAGCTGATAGAAGACCTTTCGCCGCTTAATCCGGTTATTATTAGTGGCTTTGCTTATGGTGTAGATATTTTTGCACATCAGATAGCTATGGATAATAATCTGCAAACCATTGGTGTGGTTGCGCATGGCCTGAACCAGATTTACCCTAAGGTACACAAAAAGTATGTTGCTAAGATGGAAGAAAATGGTGGTTTCTTTACCGAATTCTGGAGTACGTCTAACCCCGATAAAGAGAATTTTGTAAAGCGCAACCGCATTGTGGCCGGCATTAGCGAAGCTACTATTATTATAGAAAGTGCCGAAAAAGGCGGCTCGCTCATTACTGCAAATGTAGCTAATGATTATAACCGCGATGTATTTGCAGTGCCCGGCCGCGTTACCGACAAATACAGCATGGGCTGTAATAACCTTATAAAAAGCCAGCGTGCCAATGTACTTACCAATGCTGCCGACCTTGTTTATATGCTTAACTGGGAACTGGAAGAAAAGAAGCACAAGCCGGTGCAAAAGCAGCTTTTTGTACAGTTAGAAGGCGATGAGCAAACGGTGTACGATTACCTGCAAAAGAACGGCAAAGAACTTATGGATATTATTGCCCTGCATTGCGATTTGCCGATTTACCGCCTGTCATCACTATTGCTTACTATGGAGTTAAAAGGACTGATAAGGCCATTGCCCGGTAAATTGTTTGAGGCAATATAGTTTTAATGGATATTTTACGGCAAAGGGCATTCGCTTTTCTCATACACACATGGCAGCTTTATATTGCTATTACAACAGTGCCGAAGATTGAAGAAGCTATAAAGTCTTTATACAGTAAATTGTCAATCTCACAACTTTTGGGATTGATCCCGTAATGCATAATTGAGCGAAAATCGTAAGCATAAAAAAGAAGCCGTCTCAAAACTGAGGCGGTTTTTTTATGCATTTTTTTGGCAGAAAGTTTATTTTTTATTATATTCAAGTATTGATTATCAATATTTTAAGCGATGAAATTTAAGCCCTACAACCAGAACCAGTCGACTCTTTTCCCTCATTCGTTTGATGAATTAATACCTGCGCATCATCCGGTCCGGGTTATTAACTCCGTTGTAGAGAAAATAAATATCCAGCCGTTACTTGAAGCCTATAGTAAAGAAGGAAATCCTGGGTACCATCCCAAAATGCTTTTGAAGGTGAT
>NZ_KB899978.1 GCF_000378485.1 Flavobacterium rivuli WB 3.3-2 = DSM 21788
AAAAGCATTTTGGGATGGTACCCAGGATTTCCTTCTTTACTATAGGCTTCAAGTAACGGCTGGATATTTATTTTCTCTACAACGGAGTTAATAACCCGGACCGGATGATGCGCAGGTATTAATTCATCAAACGAATGAGGGAAAAGAGTCGACTGGTTCTGGTTGTAGGGCTTAAATTTCATCGCTTAAAATATTGATAATCAATACTTGAATATAATAAAAAATAAACTTTCTGCCAAAAAAATGCATAAAAAAACCGCCTCAGTTTTGAGACGGCTTCGTTGTTTTGTACCACCTTATTACCGGCAATGTAAAAAATATTTTAATACCTTCCCAACCTGTTATCGCTACAAGTGCTCTATATATAAAAAGATACAAAATGAAAGCAACTCCTTACTTAAAAAAGCTATTGCCTTTAGTGTTTATAGCCATATTGCTATATCCGTTTACTATAGTAGGACAATCTGTAAAAGAAAAAATTGAAGGCGTTATTTATGATGAATTTAAAAAACCTATAGCTAATGTAGAAGTATTTAATGTAACCAGTGGTTTTGTAACAGTATCTGATATTGATGGGCACTTTGCTGTTATTGGCAAAAAGGGAAATTTGCTGCGTTTTACATATCCGTCAAAAATAACCAAAGAGGTTACTGCACCAGTATCTAAAAACCTGAAAGTATATTTTGACGATGCTAAAAAAATAGCCGAAACTGCCAGAAAGAAACAGGAAAAGCTGGATAGGGATAATGCACGGTTTAACAAGAGGGAAGAAAAAAGGCGCCTTGAAAGAGAAAAAAACAGGCAAATACTACAGGCAAAAACAGACCATAAAAATCATGGTAATGTTTACAACAAGGCTGTTTATGGTCAGGTATTAGACGATTATGGTATGCCACTACCCGGCACTGTGATAAAAATTAAGGGAACAACAACAGAAGTACAAACAGATTTTGATGGTAATTATGGCATTGATGCTAAAATGGGCAATGTTCTAATTTTTAGCTTTATCGGGTATGACAGTGTAGAGGCTACCGTAACCGAGCGGATAATAAACGTTGAAATGCCATCTAATGTAACTTTAGATGAGGTTGTGGTAAATGCTTACAGGAGCACTCCAAAAGCATACAGTAGTGCTGCTGTAACTACAGTTACCAGCAAAACTATTGAGGGCAGGCCAGGCGCAACTGTTGCTGAAACTTTAAAAAGCACCGTTCCCGGAATTGCAGTAGAAATGTCGGCAGATTATGCAGTACATAAAGAACCTGCAAGTAGCGTAAAAAGCAACATAAAATCTCAAAAAGCCGGACAGCTTACTGCAGGTGAGGTTAACGATTTTAGTAAATGGGAATACTGGGAAGGGCTCACTAAGGCAGAGCTTGCAGAATGGTCTAAACTCTGGGTAATGCTGCCTGCCTACAGATATTCTATAGTGCTTACAAATACCGAAGGGTACCCTATTGTAAACAAAACCGTACACCTTACAGATGCTGCCAAAACAAAGCTATGGACATCACGTACTGATAATACCGGCCGCGCAGAGTTGTGGTATGAACCTACAGACCTTTCTTTAAATAAAGATGAGCCTAACCTGCAAATTATCGACGATAAGGACACCGTAATTGTAAAGGATCCGAAGGAATTTCATAAAGGGCTTAATACCTTTACTTACAAAGAAAAATGCAGTGATTTGCAAAAGGTAAACATTGCCTTTATGGTAGACGCCACAGGATCTATGGGCGATGAAATTGCTTACCTGCAGGCCGAACTTAACGATGTAATAAACCGAACCAAAGAGGCATTGCCAAAGGTAGACCTAACTATGGGCAGTGTTTTTTACAGAGATTTTGAAGATGACTACCTTATAAAAGCCTTTGACCTGACCGATAGAGTACCGGATGTAATTTCTTTTATACAAAAGCAGGGGGCCAATGGCGGGGGCGATTATCCGGAAGCAGTTATTGAGGCATACGAAGCGGCTATAGATAATATGTCGTGGGATGATGATGCACGTGCAAAATTACTGTTCGTGGTACTTGATGCGCCGCCGCATTATAGTGCAAAGAACGTAACACGACTACAAAACCTTGCCATAAAAGCATCTGAAAAAGGGATACGGATAATACCTATTGCAGCAAGCGGCATAGATAAAAGCACCGAATATTTAATGCGCGCTATGGCACTGCAAACTAACGGAACCTACCTGTTTATTACCAACCACAGTGGCATAGGCAACGATCATATTGCCCCATCTACAGATAGTTATAAAGTAGAAATGCTCAATGACCTTATATTGCGGGTAATAGTACAATTTACTGCCGTTAATGATTGTAAGGATAGCCAGCTTGCCACCAACGCTAAAATTGAAGAGCAGCTAACCACTACCGATGAGGTTAAATGGAGCTACTACCCTAACCCCACAAGTGGCTTAATAACTGTAGATACAGACCATCAGGCCACAGCACTTTATCTGTTTGACACCACTGGTAAATTAGTGTTGTACAGGGATACAAAAGCTAAGCAGTACAAACTGGACCTTTCAGGATTGCCTAATGCGGTTTATTATTTAAAAGTAGATGTTGGTGATACATCACTTATGGGGAAAATAATTAAGACGTTGTAATTTGGCAGGGTTTTAAACGGACAACGCGGTTAAAAATCCTGTCAGCTAAAAATCTGACAATGTGATATTATATTCTATCTTTGCACAAAATAACATTAGATGAATAATAACGACGTATTTAAAAAATTACGTGTAGCGCTGCAGCTTCGCGACGACCAGATAATAGAGATATTAAATCTTGTAGATTTCAGGATCGCCAAGGCAGAGTTAGGCGCGTTCTTTCGTGCCGAAGACCATCCTAATTACATGGAGTGCGGCGACCAGGTATTGCGCAATTTTTTAAATGGCCTTATTATACACCTGCGTGGTACTAAAGAAAACCCTACCAATGCCGCCGACGTTATTGCTAAAAATGCTGAAGCCTTAAAACAGCCACGTGCCGAAAAGCCTGCCGGCAAACCGGCTGCACCAAGGCCTAAATCTAACAGTGGAGCAAAAAAAGGCCCAAGCCAGAATAAGAAATATGATAAGGCTAAAAAACCTGCTCCCATTGTAGAGAACGTAAAATTTAACAACGGCAAGAATAAAAAAGGATAACCTTTTTTAATATATTATACTGCAAGCTGTTCTTAGGGGCAGCTTTTTTGTTTTACAAGTACTAAATTTTGTACTTTAGCTTTGTTTTAATCTATGTAAATTGAAATACCTAATCTTGATTATTTTTGTTATATGTGTTTGTTCCTGCAAAACGAACAACCTCGTTTATACAAACGGAATTAATGAAACTTTACAATTAGAGCATAAAGCTACTTTAAAATACACGAAGATAACCGGGCACACAGGAAGTTGTGAATGGCTAACTTATAGTCTTAAAAACGACACACTAAACATTCAAAGCAACACAATTACCATAGGAAGCCGGAATGCGATTAATAACGGGAATGTTTACGGACAAATGTTTAAATTATATAATGACAGCTTAGTGAATGTAGCTAACGGCATCTCTTTTTATAGCACTGAATATCTTAAAAAAAAGAATAAGCTTCTGGCGAAAAAAAAGCTTTATATGTACGTGATTTTTGAGGGCAAAAAACATAAAATCACTAAGCGCAATATAGAACACAGTATTTTAAGGAAAATAGATTATTTCAGTTACACTACAAGCACCATAGACCCACAAGTTGCACATGCATTATATAATATACCTCTTAATTATATCACATTAGAGTTTACCAGGAAATAATATGACATGGAACCACTATAAAACTGAAGTTGAAGCTAATGGCTTTGCTGTTATTGACACCATTTATACTGATCATGAAATTGGAGATATAATATCGGTAATAGAAAAAACGGAAGCCCGTGGCGAAACCTTTAGGAAATCTGCCGACCTTTTTGCTATTCGCCAGTTTTTAAAAGAAATTCCGGATGTGCTTCCCCTGCTTTTAAACAGCAGGCTTAAAGATGTTATAAGTACCATTTTTGGAAGTGATTATTTTGTCGTAAAGTCAATTTATTTTGATAAACCCGCAGCATCAAATTGGTTTGTGGCTTATCATCAGGATCTAACCATATCTGTAGATCAAAAAGCTGACATTCAAAATTTTGGGCCGTGGACGGTAAAGCAAAATCAGTTTGCCGTACAGCCGCCACTGCAAATACTTGAAAATATTTATACCATACGCATCCATCTCGACGAAACTAACAAGGATAATGGCGCGCTTAAAGTGGTTCCGCAATCGCATTCTAAACAAATTTACAGGCCGGAAACCATTAATTGGGAAATTGAAACCGAGACCGTTTGCAATGTGAACAAAGGGGGCATCATGATAATGAAACCGTTATTATTACACAGCTCAGGCCGCACCATAAACAACGGCAGGCGCAGGGTTATACACATAGAGTTTAGTTCGGCACAACTGCCGGAACCATTGCAGTGGGCAGAAAAATCGGCCCTCAATTTAAATTAGCATGCAGTTGTTTAATACTATAAACTATCTGCAGCTGGGTACATTACTACAGCAACAGGCCTATACTGTATTAACAGCTAATACTATTATGGAAAAGCTGCAGGACTTTACCCCCATTCTTGCCGGAACGATCCCGTTAAATATAGATATTGAGGGCAGCGACCTTGATATTTTGTGTTATTGGGAGGATGAAGCTGATTTTGTGAAAACGATTCGGGATAATTTTAAAGACTATGATGGTTTTACATTACAGCAGGTTATCATAAATAATCAAAAGACGGTTTTGGCAAATTTTTGGTATAATGGTTTTGAGGTTGAGGTTTTTGGGCAAAACATTCCGGTTAAAGAGCAAATGGGGTATTTGCACATGATTGCAGAATATAAAATCCTGCAACAAGAGGGCGAAGATTTCAGGAAGCAAGTCATTGCCTTAAAAAGAGCGGGATACAAAACAGAACCCGCTTTTGCAAAACTACTAAATTTAAAAGGGGATCCTTACATTGCGATCTTGCAATATTAGTTCATCGGCCACCTTTATCTCTTCTTTGAGAGGCAACCAACTTCAAGCTGAATTATTTAAATTCTTACAAGTAATTACCTAACGACTACATTTTGCACTCTTCGCAATAACCAGACACTTTTTACTACAACGATTGAATTATAATCATAAATTTCTAATTTCATGATACTAAGAAAAGTTGATTTTTATTTTTAATTAGATAAAACGTAAAAATTTAAACATACCTCAAATTAAATTGCAAATTTTTAAAATTAATTTAAAATTTATATAAATTTGACAAGTGTAAAATTTACATTTATAAATCTAACCAAAATTTATTCTGATGAAAAGAAAATTACTTAAAAGTACGTTTTTTATGATCCCATTTTCGGCATTGTTATTTGCAGCACCCACCAGTGCCTATGCGCAAACTTATAACTGGAACGGAGGAAGCAGCAACTTTTACCTTGAATCTAACTGGACAAGTACTCAGGGCGCTGTGGTGTTTGATGATTCGTCCTTTAAAACCGTTCGTACTAACGATAGTGGCACTTCTCCTGTAATTAACTCAACAGTAGCGTGGCAACCCGGTATATTCGATACTACGGCGGGTAATCTTACCATTAACGCCGACTTTAATATTTATTTTAATGATAAACTAAACGGCACAGTTACAGTAAACAGTGGCGCAAATTTTACATGCCGCAATATATTTCGTGTAGGACGCGAGGGCACCGGCGTCTTAAACATTAATGGAATAGTGAGATGTTTGCATGAAACTAACTTCCAGAGTATTTTTATTGGGGCAAAACAAGGCGGAAATGGCACTGTAAACGTTAACGATGGCGGATTTCTTAGTGGTGGTTACCAGTTAGAGGTTGGCACGAGAGATTTTTACCCAACGGGCGCACTTAACGTAAGCACAGGCGGTACTGCAGAGGCTTACTGGGTTACCGCTATAGGCCCCAGCGGTACTATAAATGTAAACGGAGGTACCGTAAACACCGGTCAATTACTTATTGTAGGAGATCTGTATCTTGATGACACAGCTAATCCGGGTACTCTGGGAAGTATTGTAGGCAGCATTAATATAAATTCCGGAGTACTTAACGTTAATCAGAATGACCTTGCAGAGCCTGGACTAAATATTAATGCTAACGGCAAAATAATGATAGATGGTGGTAGCCTGATTATAAAAAGAACCGGCACTGACTTTTCTGAAATTGTAAACGATTATGTAACAAATGGGCAAATTACTGCTGCTCCGGGCAAACAAATTGTTACCGGTTATGATGGCGTGTTTACTACAGTTACTGCCCAGGCTATATCGGGCGTTAAATCGGCTGTTAAAAATAAGTATAGTGTTTTCCCGAATCCTGCTGAGAATATTGTTACAATTAGTGCAGATAAAGGCACAGCCGAAAACTTTAATATTGAAGTAGTAAACCTACTTGGCGAAACAGTAATGCGAGCTACTGCGGTAAATACAATCAGCCACAATTTAAACATAGGTAATTTAGCAACGGGAATGTATGTATTAAAAATAAATACCGCATCATCTGCAAGTACATGTAGAATAATAAAGAAATAGTTTTTGTGTTGAGTTAGTTTAGTTAATTAAATCGCTTTCATATTTCATCCTGAAAGCGATTTTTTAATATATGCAACTTTGCTAATTAAGCAAGTGGCAGAGAAGTGTTAAAAACGGTGTGGCATATTGTAGTATTTATAACATTTGTACTGGCAATATCGTAAAACAGGTATAAAATAATGTTAACTAACGTTTTGTAAACTACCTGCGCAGCAGGTGTTTTGTAATTTTATGAAAATAGTTAAGGGCCTTACTCCCATGACGAAAACAAATTTCATGAAAATTATTACCGTTTCTTACAGGTTGCCCCTGTCTATAAAAACGCAAAACCGAAAAACAACCATAACTCAAAGTGCCGGAGGACTGGCCACAGCAATACTATCTTATTCAGAAAAAAGTGAAGCCGACCTTACATGGGTGGGTGTGGCAGATTTCGAGGAAAATACATGGGAGAAAAATAAAGACAGCTTCCCAAAAACATTTGACGTTGAACCCGTTTTCCTTGATAAAAAACTCAATAAAAACTTCTATAACATATTCAGTAACTCTGTACTTTGGGCTTTATTTCACTATTTCCCATCGTTTGTAGAGTATAATGATGAAGCTTTTGAGGCTTATGTAGCAGCCAATGCCATTGTTGCCCAAAAAATAAATGAAATTTATGAGCCCGGCGATATTGTCTGGATCCATGATTACCATTTCCTTGGCCTTGCCAAATTAGTGCGGGAATACCACCCTGATGCAAAAATCGGATTCTTCCTGCACATCCCCTTCCCTAACTTTGAAATTTTCAGGATACTGCCCAATAAGGCCAAACGATATATACTTGAAGGCATTTTAGGTGCTAACCTTGCCGGCTTTCATACCTGGGACAACGCCATCCATTTTACAGAGTGTGTAGAAAAAATACTTGGCCTGCCACAGCGCAGCTTTTTATTCAGCCAGGATTCACACCACACTAAGGTGGGCTCCTTCCCTATCAGCATCGACTTTGATAAATTTTACGATGCCTATAACCGCGATAATGTTGTGGCATTGAGAGATGAAATTAACGGACTATACCAAGACAAAAAGATAATTTTCTCGGTAGACAGGCTGGATTATACTAAGGGTATAAACAACCGCCTTTATGCTTTTGAACGTTTTTTAGAAAAATATCCGGAATGGAAAGAAAAAGTGGTGTTCCTGCTTGTAATCGTACCGTCGCGGGAAGAAATAGGTAAGTATGGTGAACGTAAAAAGATCATAGAGCTTAACGTGGGCCGTATAAATGGTGCTATGGGTAATTATAAATGGACACCTGTAGTGTACCAGTACCAGGCGGTAGATTTTGACAGGCTAATCGCCCTTTACACCAGCGCGCATGTTGCATTGATATCGCCCGTTCGCGATGGTATGAACCTTGTTGCAAAAGAGTATGTGGCATCGCGACAGGATAAACGTGGTGTATTGATACTTAGTAGCATGGCAGGAGCGGCAAAAGAGTTACAGGAGGCTATTACCATTAACCCGTTTGATACAGAACTTACCGGCGATAAAATTGCCCTTGCCCTAAATATGAGCGAAGAGGAGCAGGAACGCCGTATGGAACGCATGCAAAAATATCTTAAAAAGCACGATGTGTTTAAATGGGCTACCCATTTTCTTAGCGAAACAGAAGCTGCACATAAGCAGGACACCAATGCTGTACCATTAGACATTGAGCAAAAAAAATTGCTGCTTACTACATATGAACATGCTACCAAACGCCTGTTGTTAATTGATTTTGATGGTACCCTTGTAAACCTGCAGCCAAGGCCGGAAATGGCTGTGCCTGATGAAAACCTTTTAAATTTACTCGCAAAACTGGCGGCCGACCCACGCAACGAGGTATGGATTGTAAGTGGCCGCGATAAAAATTTCTTAGAAAAGTGGCTGGGGCATTTGCCTATTGGGCTTGTGGCAGAGCATGGCGGTTACATAAAACGCGATGGCTGGCACTCTATAATTCAGGGAGTACCCGAGTGGAAAGACCGTGTTATAGATGTAATGCAGGAATATGTAGACCGCAATAACGAAAGCTTTATTGAGGTTAAAGAATTTGGCGTGGCATGGCATTACCGCAAGGTAGACGAGAAGCAGGGATTTCTTACATCGCGCGAGTTACTTACATTGCTTAAAAACCACCTGTACAATACCCCAACCCAAATTATAGACGGTAATAAGGTAATAGAGGTAAAACACTTTATGGCGCATAAAGGCACTACCTGCCGTGATAATATTTTATGTGGCGACCATGACTTCGTGTTGGCATTTGGCGATGATAAAACCGATGAAGACCTTTTTGAACAGCTTACAGGTAATAACCAGTTTTCTATAAAAGTAGGCCCCGGCAATACGGCAGCTAACTTCAGGTTACCTTCTGTAGAGAAGGTACTGGAATTTTTACACGAGCTGGAAGACAGCCCCGTAGTCTTAAAGTAACTTCACTCTTACATAATGTATTGGGCTGTGCGCTATGAGTCTGCAGCCCTTTTTTATTTGATAATATCTAAGAGCTTTTCAAATTCAGTATCTTTATCATTCCACAAAACACTATCTAAAATGAACAACCATTTACTTATCCTTTTCCTGATGCTTTCGGGCAGCCTTGCCTTCGCGCAAAAAACAGAATATGATACGAAAACCAATATTCGGTATTATGATGATACTCAGTATAAAAATGATGCTTACAAAGCCGAACGCTGCATTTTAGATATTTATTATCCTAAAAATACCAAAGGCTTTGCTACGATTTTATGGTTTCATGGCGGGGGCATTACACAGGGAAGCAAAGAAATTCCACAGGCATTAAAAGATAAAGGCTACTGCATTATAGGTGTGGGTTACCGCCTTAGCCCTAATGTAAAGGCACCGGCTTATATAGAAGACAGTGCTGCCGCGGTGGCCTGGGCATTTAATAATATTGCTAAATACGGTGGCGACCCTGATAAAATATTTCTCTCAGGGCATTCTGCCGGCGGATACCTTGACCTGATGGTAGGGCTTGATAAAAAATGGCTGGCTAAATATAATATTGATGCCAACAGGATTGCGGGGCTGATACCTTTTAGTCCGCAATGCATTACACATTTTACGGTTCGTAAAGAAAATGGCATACCCGAGAAGCAACCTGTAATAGACCAGTATGCACCGCTGTACTGGGTTCGTGGCGATGCTCCGCCAATACTGCTTATTACCGGTAACCGTGAAATGGAATTACTGGGCCGCTATGACGAAAATGCTTATATGGAACGCATGATGAAACTTAACGGGCAGAAAGACATCCGCCTTTTTGAACTTGACGGCTACGGGCACAACATGGCCGATCCTGCTTATCCTTTGTTACTTATTGAGGTAAAAAGGGTTCTGGATATGAAAAAATAAATTCTCAATTGGAAATGGGCAACTGGCAACAGGCTTTTCTTACACAAATTTAATATAGTAAACTACTGCAAGTGAAATGCTACGGATTATTAACTGTGTTTTTCTTCTCGTAAAGCAATCGCAAGGCACGAAGTGATCTCATAATTCTTGGTTGATTAATATAGTTAGACTGTATGAAGTTTTAACACAAAGAACACCAAGTATTTCACGGGGGTACACAAAGCTAAACAGGACACATTGCACAAAGATGACAATCCTGACTGCCAGGATTGAAGAACACAAAGCTTTGCTACCAGCTTCGTGCCCTCCCGCCTACGGCGGAATATGTATCCCTTTATTCATGCAACTTCGTGCCCTTCGTGAAATACTTGGTGTTCTTTGTGGTAAAGAAACAAGGTTGAATTATGTAATAAAACTAATGTATATTAATAATTGGTATTACTTAGTAAGATCATGAGATTGCTCCTTGTTTTGTAATGACCAATTCCTTATATCTAAACTATTGTGAGAGACGTATAGCAATGCGTCTCTACAAAACAAAAAAATCCTGAACTTTCGTTCAGGATTTTCTATATGTAAGGTTGAGATTTCTCCTTTCGTCGAAATGGAACAACCGTATTTATTTAATTATTATGCTAATGCAGCTTTAACCTGGTCAGCCGCTTCCTGGAACTGTGTAGCAGAAAGGATTGGCATACCTGAGTTATCAATGATTTCTTTAGCAAGCTCTGCATTGGTACCCTGTAAACGTACAATAATAGGCACTTTAATAGTATCGCCCATGTTTTTGTAAGCATCTACAACACCTTGTGCTACACGGTCGCAACGTACAATACCACCAAAGATGTTGATAAGGATTGCTTTTACGTTAGGATCTTTAAGGATAATACGGAAAGCAGTCTCCACACGTTTAGCATCTGCAGTACCACCTACGTCAAGGAAGTTAGCCGGCTCAAAACCTGCATATTTAATAAGGTCCATAGTTGCCATAGCAAGGCCTGCGCCGTTTACCATACAACCTACAGTACCATCAAGATCTACATAGTTAAGGCCAACTTCTTTAGCTTCAACTTCAATAGGGTTCTCTTCAAGTACATCGCGCATTTCGGCATATTTTTTCTGGCGGTATAATGCGTTGTCATCAAGAACAACTTTAGCATCTACTGCAAGTATTTTATTATCAGATGTTTTAAGCACCGGATTGATCTCGAACATAGAAGCATCACTATCAATATATGCATTGTAAAGAGAAGCAATAAATGCAGTCATTTCTTTAAACGCGTTGCCGCTAAGGCCAAGGTTAAAAGCAATCCTGCGTGCCTGGAAACCCTGCAGGCCTACAGCCGGGTCTATTTCTTCTGTAAAAATAAGGTGTGGAGTGTGCTCTGCAACTTCTTCAATATCCATACCACCTTCGGTAGAATACATGATCATGTTACGGCCTTTACCCCTGTTTAATAAAACAGAAACATAAAATTCTGAAGTTTCACTTTCTCCCGGATAGTAAACATCCTCTGCAATAAGTACTTTGTGTACTCTTTTACCTGTAGGAGGAGTTTGTGGAGTTATAAGATCCATACCAATAATTTGTCCGGCAATTTCTTCTACCTGCTGTAAGCTTTTAGCCAGCTTTACGCCTCCGCCTTTACCGCGTCCACCGGCATGTACCTGTGCTTTAACAACATACCAACTTGTACCTGTCTGGGCAGTAAGTTCTTTAGCAGCAGCAAGAGCCTCTGCAGGGCTATTGGCAACTATACCGCGCTGTACGCGCACGCCATGGCTTGCCAGTATTTCTTTTCCCTGATATTCGTGTAAATTCATATTAAATGCGTTTATCTTATTAAAAGTGGAACAAAAATAATAAATTACATCCAATGGCAGAAAGTATTTTTAAGATTTATCTGTTTAAAAATCGTATCTTTCTTTTTTAAATAAATAGTAACATATTACGCAACCTTTTTACTAACGTTACATCTAACTATAAGAACTGGGCGTGAAAAACTTTAACCATCATAGTGTATTATTTAATATTACATCTATGAAATTTATTAATTAGGGTATTTATAGTTTAACCTGTTACTGCTTACAAAATATACAAAACCACCTTGCTTTTATACTCACCACCAACTGAAAGCACAACGTGTACCACACTAAAACAAGAAGTATGAAAGATTTACTACTACTGCCATTAGCCATTATTGTTCTTATTTTTGTACGTAAAAACGATGATACAGATTACACTTATATTTGGGACGAAACCAAACAGCCTGAAAAAGCATTGTAATAAAAACAAATAATCAATTAAAAGTTATATTTACAACATTTTGTTATATTTTGTTAATCTTCTTTTGTTCACTTGTTTGAGAAGTATTTGATTCCTAATTTTGTAACTCAGAATTAACGTATTATGGAATCGAAAGAGCTTTTAGGATTAGCCGAACAATTTGGGAGTCCGCTGTATGTTTACGACGCGGCAAAAATACAATCGCAATACCACCGGTTAGAAAAAGCATTTGCTAAGGTAAAGCACCTGCGCATCAACTATGCCATGAAGGCATTAAGCAATATATCGGTTTTAAAGCTGCTTAAGCAAATGGGTTCCGGGCTTGATACAGTTTCTATACAAGAGGTACAACTGGGCTTGCTTGCAGGCTTTTCGCCCGATATGATCATCTATACGCCAAACGGGGTATCGATGGAAGAGATAGAAGAAGTTGCTGCTCTGGGTGTGCAAATTAACATAGACAATCTTTCTATATTGGAGCAATTTGGCGCCAAACATCCTTCTACGCCGGTATGCATCCGTATAAACCCGCATGTTATGGCTGGCGGTAACAGCAACATATCGGTAGGCCATATAGACAGTAAATTTGGTATCTCTATACATCAAATGCCACACCTGTTGCGTATTGTGCAAAACACCGGTATGCATATTAACGGTATACACATGCATACAGGATCTGACATTCTTGATATCGAAGTATTTCTTTATGCTGCCGAGATATTATTTGATACTGCGGTACACTTTAAAGAGCTTGAATTCCTTGATTTTGGAAGTGGCTTTAAAGTGCCTTATAAAAAAGACGACATACAAACCGATATTGAAGAACTGGGCAAAAAATTAAGCAAACGCTTTAATGCTTTTTGTACCGAATATGGCCGTGACCTAACCCTTACTTTCGAACCCGGTAAATTCCTGGTTAGCGAGGCAGGTTTCTTTTTAGCTAAAGTTAATGTGGTAAAGCAAACAACATCTACCGTTTTTGCAGGTATAGACAGTGGTTTTAACCACCTTATCCGCCCCATGCTTTATGGTTCGCACCATCATATAGAAAATATAAGCAACCCTAAAGGTAAGGAGCGTTTTTATAGTGTGGTAGGTTACATTTGCGAAACTGATACCTTTGCAAACAATCGCCGTATTGCCGAAATTAATGAGGGCGATTTGCTTTGTTTCCGCAATGCTGGGGCTTACTGCTTTTCTATGTCGAGCAATTACAATTCGAGAGTGCGCCCGGCAGAGGTATTATGGTATGAAGGTAAAGGGCATTTGATTCGTGAAAGGGAAACATTTGAGGATATTACCCGCAACCAGGTTATACTGGACTTTGAGCCTGTTACGGCAGCGAGTGTTTAAATAAATTTATATATAGTTTTTTACTGAAAAGCCGTGCTGTAAAGTGCGGCTTTTTTGCACTTTGCTGAATTTCAAAAATGAAAGAGGCCTGAACAAATTAATGATCAGGCCATCCCCTCAGAAAAAAACACATATTCACTTATTGTTTCACTACTTTTAGTGTTGCAGTCTCATTGCCAGATGTTACTTTAACAAAATAGTGACCTGCATTAAGGCCTGTCATATCTATTTGAGCATTAGCAGTATTAAGCTCTTTATTTAAAACATTCTGTCCCATAACGTTATATACGCTTGCTGAAGATAAATTTTGTTGTGCAACTAAATTTACAACGCCGTTAGTTGGGTTAGGATAATATTTTAAGCCTATTTTATTAAATGAATCAAGACCTAAAACAGCAGTAACCGCACCCATAACGTTTGATGTTATAGAAGTGGCCGTTGCATTAGTAGCACGAACCCTGTAAAAATATTGTGTATTAGCCGTTAAACCCTCAACCGCCTGAGAAACGCCATCAACAGCCAGGTTTTGATATCCCTCTACAAAAGTATCAAACTCTAAAGATGTACTAACGTCTAAAAGAAACCCCGTTGCACCGGCAACACCACCCCAGTTTGCTTTAAAGCTTGTAGATGTAATGTCTGTAGGTGCAGTAGTCACAGTAGGCGATAAAATTTGCTCATCACTTGTTGGGGTTATACTTATATTATCAATAAATGCCCTTTTTTCGGTAGTTTCAATAATAATTCTTGAATTATCCTGCCCACTTGTAAAGTTTAAAGTTACCCTTTCCCAATCCTGGTCTATCGTAGCTGTATACGTAATAAACTGCATTTCCTGACCGGTAACAATTACTTTAACCTGATTTTCTACAGTTGTCCATCCTTTAACATCAAAAGATAATGTAAACATGCCTCCGTTTACACTTAAATCCATGTAAGGAGTTATTACATATCCTAAGTTTGCCGAATCGTTACCGTTTCCTAATCGCAGCGCGCCACCAGCCTGAAATGTTCTCCACGCAATAGCGAAATTAGAATTTGCTGTCCACGGTGTATCCGACCCTGTCAGGGTAGTATTATCGCCAACAGTTATAGAACTAAAATCTTCAGAATAAATAGGCGTTTGTGCATTTATGTTTTTACCACAAAGCATCATTGCTGATACTAAGCAAAGTTTAAACAGGTTTTGTAAGCTGGTAATTTTTTTCATAGCAATTTTGTTAATTAATGATTGATCCCGAAATTTTACTTCGATTTCGTTTGTGTGTTATAGAAAACAAATGTGAAGTTTTTAAGGCAATATCAATAAAAAAAACGACGAATTGGAGGGACATCGCTACGGAAAAATGGGGACAACAGTATAAATTATGCATTTTTAACAAAAATGCCAATTATTAGAAGTGTAATATCAAAAATAAAATTACATCCATCCTCAGTAAAATTACAGGCAGTTGTAATTCATTATCAATATTAGATCGAAATACCCAAATATATTTTATGCCAATTTCAACTTTACATTATCATATTAATTTTAAAAAATATTATTTTAGCCGTATGCGCACCTCTACCTATATCAAAATATTATTGTTAACATTCTGCTTAGCTAATATCAATTTGGCTATGGCTCAGGAAATCACAAAGACACCTTTGCAGCTTTGCCAGAACTTAATAGATAAAGGCAACAGGGCAAAAAAAACGGGAGATTACACAAAGGCATTAGAATATTACTCTGAAGCAGAAATACTCGCCGAAAACGAACAATGGCAACAGGAACTTTTTGACATAAAGAATAATATTGGTGTAGTATATGCAAGCCTTTCTAACTATGGCGAGGCACGCGGGTATTATGAACAGGCACTACAAATTGCCAGCAAAGATCCTAAAGACAATCTTGTTATGGTTCTCAATAATATTGCCAACACTTATAGCTATGAAAATGACTATCGCAATGCCATAAAGTATTTTACAGATGCTTATAACAACCCCAAGGCTAACAACTCTGAAAATGCCAGTACATTTCTTGCCATAAACATATCTGATAATTACAACAAGCTTGGCGATTATAAGCAGGCCCGCAATTATTTAGACAAAGTGGGTGAGTTTAAAAAATCGGGTAAAGTAGCACAGTTCTGGCGGTTAAACTATGCCGAAACTTTTTATATAGAGGGCAACTACAACGAGGCAGAAAAGATGATGTTGGATTTACTGAGCGACAGCGCTAATGAAAAAGACACCGATAGTTATGTATACTCTACAGAGCTGCTTAGTAAAATATACACTAAAAAGAACAATCCTGCCAAGGCAATTTTTTATGCCAAAGAAGGATTGCAGCACAGCTTTAAAATGAAGGCAAGGATAGACCTTTATGATAGGCTATCGGGATTATACTTCGGGCAAAAAGACTACGCCGCTGCATCAAAATATAAAGATTCGGTTATTGCTACTAAAGATTCTATAGCCTCTTTAGTTAATAAAGAACTGTTTGAAACCAATCGTATTAAACTTAAAATTCAGCGCTACCAAAATGAGTTAAAAATCAATAGGGAGAAACAGGGTAATGAACGCACCTTATTTATTCTTGTAATAATCTTTAGCATTATACTGTTCTTTTTTATTTACAGGGTTTTAAAGAACAGGCTGTTAAAACAAAAGCAGGAAAAGATCATTACCGAGAACCAACAGAAGATAATAGAGCTGGAACTTGACCATTTAAAAAATAACATTGCTGAGAAAAACCGTAAGCTAAGTGCAAAGGCATTATACCTTTCGGGCCGTAACGAACTCATAGAAGAGGTTATTAATTCTGTATCCCAAATAAAAGAAGTTTCCCAAAACCAGGAAGTAGCAAACTATATTAAATCGCTTAAAGAGTACCTTAAAACCGATGCTGAGTGGGATGATTTTATTACCTATTTCGAAAAGGTTAATCCTGCATTTTTAAGCACGTTAAAAACAAAACACCCGCAGCTAAACCCTGCCGATATACGGTTTATATGTTATCTGTATATGAACCTCGACCTAAAGGAAATAAGTAATATATTTAGTATTACCGTAGAGGCCGGCAAGAAGAGGAAACAGCGTATTGCCAAAAAAATGGAAGTAGAAGCCGAAGAATTACATAATTATATATTGAAGCTTTCGTAGCTAAATATAATCTAATAACTACAGCTATTCCCACTTCTCTTTACTCCCACCATCCTTATCCATTATCTCCCTAATTTTGCGGTCTTCCCAGTTGGATCCGAAAAACACATCGGTGCCAAAAACGCCAAAAGCATGAATGGCAAGGCCAAGCCCCCAAAAGATTGCCGTAGAAAAAGTTTCGAAGCTTAAAAATTCTTCTCCCGGTTCAAGGTCGCGCCAGTGCATAGCTATCAGCAAAATATTAATTATAATATATACCGCAAGGTGCTTATAAAACCCCTTAATAGACTTTACTTTTTTAAGTGCCCTCTCTACTCTTCTTTGATCTTCTAAATTTTCCATTTCTTATAATTTGTTAGCCGTTGTGGCCGTTGTTTCTGTCTTTCTCCATCAGTTCCTTAAGTTTACGATCTTCCCAGTCTTTGCCTACAAAAGGTATGTACCCAAAAGCGCCTATGCCATGAAAAACCAACGCCGTACCCCAACCGGAAAGCGAGAACCAAAACCAGTGAAACTCCGGCATTGTAGTTAGGTTTACATAAACCAGGATGGGTATTACAATACAGTAACACATAAGGTTATAATAAAAACCCCTTATTTCGCGCACTTTACTTTTTGCCTTTTTATAGGCTATGCTATCTATATTTTCCATAATGTTTTCATTATTAATTATTGGTATTGAAAACTGCGACTGTGACTAAAAACTATTACTGCCACTTACTATCTTTTTCTTTTTCTATAAGCTCTTCTATTTTGCGCTCTTCCCAGTCTTTACCTAAAAAAGGCGTCATGTTAAAAACGCTTAAACCATGAAAGGCAATAGGTATACCCCAGCCCAATACGGGCCACAAAAACCATAAGTAAAAAGGATAGGTAATTAAATTAATTGTCATAAGTACACCCATTACTACAACATAAGCCATAAGGTGCATGTAAAAAATCTTCATTTCCTTAACCTGCTTTTTTACTTTATTAAGTACTAAAGCATCGTTATTTTTTGTTTCCATTTTATTGATTTTGATTTGATTGATGATTGAACACTGATTACCGCGATTGTTTATTAAATTTACCTCCACTTGCTGTTTCTTTCTTTTTCCAGCAGTTCTTTTACTTTACGCTCTTCCCACCCCGATCCTAAAAACGGCATGTAATTAAAAACGCTCATGCCATGTATTGCCACCCCTATACCCCACCCCAATGCCGGATATAAAAACCAAAGATGTTCTGCGCTTGTGGCAAGGTTTACTATAGTAAGGCCGGTAATAATTACCACATAAGAAAAGAGGTTGCCATAAAACCCTTTTATCTCTTCTACTTTTTTCTGCGCTTTATAATAGCTTGTATCTTTTTCGTTATATACTGGTTCCATGATATTTACCTGTTTAGTTAATACGGGGAGTTTTACTGTAAAATGTTTTTCGGTTTGTTCTATCTGCACCTGCCGGGCAGTAATAATGGCATAACGGCTTATAATGTTTTGCAGCCCCACACCCTTGCGATCCTGCAATACTTCCTTTTTCTGGAAATCGTTTTGCACTACAAGGTAACCACCTTCTTCATAAATTCTAATGTGTAGTGGCCTTTCCTGGCTTACTACATTATGCTTAACTGTGTTTTCTAACAACAGCTGTAAAGACAGTGGCACTACCCTTGCATCCGGGCTCGAAATAGTGAGGGGCAACTCATAAAAAACACTATTTTCAAACCTCATTTTAAGCAGGTTCATATAGGTTTTGGCAAAAGCCAGCTCCTCATCTATACTCACTAATTCTTTATCTTTCTGCTCTAATACGTAACGGTATACTTTAGACAGTGATGTAGTAAATTTTTGTGCACTGTCGGGGTTTTCTTCAATAAGCGAGCTAAGCACATTAAGGCTGTTAAACAAAAAGTGAGGGTCTATCTGGTTTTTTAATGTCTCAAACTTTGCCGAAGCCGTACCTGCAATTATCTTTTGCTGCTTTACCCTGTTCTCCTGAAACTTTTTATAAAAATGGAACAGGTGCAGTGAGAATGTAATTACTATGGTAATGATCATAGCAATATAGTAATTGCTAAGACGCTCTTCCAGTACAAAATACACAAACGTTTTACCCTCTATAACAACATCTTCAAACACCCGTAAAAAAAACACAATAATTATAGATACTATAAAAGAACTTACAAAGCCCACTAACAGCCTTTTAACCGATAGCACTGCATTGTTAAACACCCTGTCCATTACCATAAACACAACGGCATTACCCAGGTGCAACAATATGGTGTATAACATTATAAACAGGAACTGGCGCGGTATATCGTCATTCCAACCAAGTGGCCTGCCCCCTGCCACCGCGATAAGGTACAGCACTATAAATATAATGACACCAAGGCCCAGCGCACGAAGAAATTCTTTTGATACTATTTTCATTACAGGTATTATTTATTGGCTGTAGCCAATTTTATCTTTATTTACCGCACTCTGCAAGAGCGGCTTCTGCCCTTTCTTTACCCCATTTTGGGCTAAACGGCGTTTCCGGTTTAAAGTTAGCAAAAAGACTAATAGAGCGTTCAATCTCGGCACACATTGGTTTGGTGTCATTCCCAAAAAACTTAGCCGACCCTATTGCAAATTGCGCCTTATTAAACACTACCCTTGGGTTATTTGGCGCAATAACAATTGCTTTGGCATACAGTTCGTTAGTAGGTGCCGAAAGTTTCATTCCGTTAGTCATCGGGTCTGCCACGATCCAGGCTGTGTTTATCATAGCCTGCATTACAAGCAGTTCGGCATTATCAGGCGAAAGCGCATCTGCAGTATCCTGTGCAGATTGTGCTTTGGCAAGCAGCGCGCTGATAGTTTGTTTATCTTTAGTCTTAAAAGCCTCGGTAGTGTTTACAAGGGCAACATAATATAATGGCAGCCAGTTGGTTTTTTCGGCTGCGGCTATCCTTTCAAAAAGTGCCGATGCCTCGGTAGCTTTATCCTCTTCCCACAGGCCGAATGCTTGTTTCATACCTGTTTCATATTGCGATTGTGCATTAACTACATTACACATAAAAAAGATAAAAAGGGTAATTGCTCGTATCATAACTTTAAATTTTAATTGGTTGTTGTTTTTTGATAGAACAAAGGTGCACACTATTTGCACTTAATAAAAAAGCTTCTTACCCAGTTGTAGATTTTAAGGGATGAGTTGTAAATAATTAAGTAACTTTGTGTAATCACGTAATTATATTGCTATGGAAATGCTGTTGCTAAAAGGAAAATCTAAAGAAGACATGAGGCTTATAGCAGATCTTGCCATAAAAATTGGCATGACTGTAGAGTATGTACCCGATGAAGTTAGTTACACTACCATAAATGAACCGGAAGCTCTTGCCGAATGGAATAATTTGTCTGCAAATCAACAACAGGGATTATTAGATGCTATTGAAGATGTAAAGTTAAACGGTGGCAAGAAACATGACGATGTTATGAAAGCAATGCGGAAGAAGTATGAGTAAGGAAATTATCTGGTCTTCGGCAGCTGAAAATGACTTAATAAAAATTTTAGACTACCTTAACCTTAATTGGAATACTAAGGTAACCAATTCTTTTCTTGATATTTTAGGCAAAAATATTTCTCAGGTATCTTTTACACCTGACCTATTTCCCGTTTTTAATAAATCGCTTAACATTAGGAAATGTGTTATTACAAAACACAACACTTTGTATTATGAAAATCACTATTCAGAAATAGTTATTCTTAGAATATACGATGTACGTCAAAACCCTGATAAATTAAAATTCTAATAAATACTTTCTAAACTATAATTAGGCTAAATTTGGGAAGACGATAATTAAGCTAATTATGAGCCAAAGCGCAACCCTGTATTTAATAAGCAATGAACGATTTGAATTGCTTGAAGACAACCCTGATAAAAGTAAAATACAAGCTTTATCTTATGGTGATGAAACCTTTGAACAAACCCATGAAGGAGTAAGCTTTTTACTCGAAAAATTCTTTAAAGGCGAAGACCTTACCCTCATAAAAGAAATTTTTGAACCTACAGAGTTTATTGGCGAGGGCCTTGACGACGATCTTTATGAATCGCACACGGTAGATGATATTGAGAAGTTTGAAGAAAGCGCTATTTACTACCTCGACCCTATACAGATAGCACGCATTAATGTGTTGCTCAATTCTTTAAACATATCTATTGTTTTAAACGCTTATAACTCGGCTGAATTTAACAATAACGGTGTATATCCAGAAGTATGGCATGACGACGAAAGCGAAAGCAAGGCCTTTAACAAAGCACACTTGAAAGAAAGCCTTGAGAGCCTGGTTCATTTTTTTAAAGCCGCAGCCACCGCAGATGATTATGTGCTGGTATCTGTAGGGTATTAGACAGCTTATCCTTTAATTTCTCTTACCAGGCTTTTATGTATAAATGCTTTTTTACCTGCCGGGGTTTGTATGTGCAGCCAGTCATTATTTTGTCCTAACAGAGCCACAGTATCGTTAGCTGTTAGAGCGCCAAGTGTGTTCGACTTTGTATCCGGCGCCTGGCGCAAATTAGCAGTACCCTTTACTTTAAGCTGGGTGGTTTTAAAGCTGCGGCTGAATTTTGCTTCGGTAACAGGATTTGTTTGGTACACAAACGGCAACGGATTAATCGCACCACTCTGGTAAATCCCGAAATGCAGGTGCGGTGGCGTAGTTTTGGCATTGCCCGTATTGCCCACAAAACCCAGCGTGTCCCCCGTTTTCACATTCATACCGCCCTGTACAGCAATGCTGTCGAGATGTGCATAATATAGCGACTTACCAAATAATCCGTCTCGTAACCAAACCTGCCTGCCGCCCAGGCCGCGCTCGCCGGTAAAACTTATAGTTCCGTTTGTAACAGCTACAACAGGCGTACCTTTTTTGGCAAAAATATCAATCCCTTCATGATTGCGTTTGCCACCATCGCGCTCCATTCCCCAAAAACTGCCTATAGCCGCATTGCCTTTACCCGCTACAGGAAAAGCATACAATGGCCGCTTATTAAGGCTTATAAAAAAATCGGTATTGGCCAATACTTCAGGCTGAATGATAATTTTATACATACCGGTTTCAGCAACCTTAAATTCTAAAGTACTATCCCCTGTTGTATTGCTTTCGGCATGTTCCCATCCGGAAGCTCTTTGTTCAAATACATTCATAAAAACACGCTGGCTTACAGAGTCTTTTACTACATTGGCAACCAGCACCTCGCCCTCTTCAAGCTGAAAAGTATAAGCATAAGTGCGGTTACTGTAAGGTACAAAATCTCCCCTCTCACCATAAGGCAGTGTTACTTGCAGGCTATCGGCAATTGCATTACTATATGCCGATTCCCATGCCATAAATTGTTCCTTGTTATCTTTAAATTCGCGGGCATACACCTCGCGCGCCGTTGGGTTTGTTATGGCATCGGCTACTTTAGTAAATCCGGTAGAAATACCAGAGCAGCCCGAACATGATATTATAAGCACCAGCGCAATGGCTGTTGCTATGCTGTAAACTACATTTTTCTTTTTCACAACTGCTATTATGCAGATACTGTGCCATATTTTGTTAATAATTATTGTGCCTCACAACGGCTTTACGGTTTAAGGCTTAATTTTGCACTACAACGCAAACGTTTACTTAAAATTTTTAAATTTAAATTATAAAGTGTACTTTTAACATTTATTACAAATAGCAATAAATCATGATTAAAAATATATGGGGCATTGTAAGCCTTACTCTAATTACCACCACTTTAAGCATCGCACAAACATCTCAATTAAAAAGTTTCGCCTTATCTGACGTTCGGCTAACAGATAGCCAGTTTAAAAAAGCCCAACAGACAGATATGGGCTATATATTAGACATGGATATGGATAAACTTCTTGCTCCTTATTATACTGAGGCCGGGCTTACCCCTAAAAAAGAAAGCTATGGCAACTGGGAAAACAGCGGGCTTAACGGGCATATAGGCGGGCACTACCTATCTGCACTGGCCGATATGTATGCTGCTACAGGCAATCCTGAATTGCTGCGCAGGCTTAATTATATGGTTGATGCGCTTGAAGAATGCCAAAATGCCAACGGCGACGGCTACATAGGTGGTGTACCCAGAGGCAAGGTCTTTTGGAAAAATATTAGTGAGGGCAAGGTTGAAGCTATGAATGGCCAGTGGGTACCTTTTTATAACATACATAAAGTATATGCAGGCCTAATAGATGCTTACAGGGTTGCAGGCATACCAAAAGCAAAAGTACTCCTTATTAAGTATGCCGACTGGCTGGATAACCTTACTGCCAAACTAAGCGACGACCAATTGCAAATAATATTGCGCGATGAACACGGCGGCATGAATGAATCGTTAGCCGAAGTTGCTGAGATTACCGGCGATAAAAAATACATGGTTTTAGCCAAACGTTTTTCGCACAGGGCAATACTAAATCCATTGCTACATAAAAAAGATTCGCTTACTGGGTTGCATGCCAATACCCAGATACCTAAAGTTATAGGATTTATGGAAATTGCCCAAGCCGAACAAAATGCTGAATGGGCCGGTGCTGCGGATTTCTTTTGGAATACGGTAACACACAACAGGTCGGTTTCCTTTGGCGGTAACAGTGTTAGGGAACATTTTAATCCGTCAGATAATTTTGAGACGATGATAGAAGACCGCGAAGGGCCGGAAACCTGTAACTCCTATAATATGCTAAAGCTAACCAAACAGTTATTTTTAGCTAACCCAAAAGGAGCGTACATGGATTATTATGAGCGCACGCTGTACAATCATATATTATCTTCTCAAAACCCGGATGGCGGCTTTGTATATTTTACACCTATACGCCCAAGGCATTACCGCGTATATTCTCAGGCACAGGAAGGCATGTGGTGTTGTGTAGGCTCCGGAATGGAAAATCATGGCAAGTATGGCGAAATGATATATGCGCATAGCGATAATGCCCTATATGTAAACCTATATATACCATCTACATTATACTGGAATGACATGGGTGCAGTTGTAGAACAAAAAACCGACTTCCCTTATAAAAATTCATCCGAAATTAAATTTAAGCTAAAGAAGCCTACAAAGTTTGCCGTTCATTTACGTTACCCCTCGTGGGTTAAACCAGGCGAACTGAAAGTGCTGGTTAACGGCAGGCAAAGAAAATCTATTACCATTAAAGACTCCTATGTTATTGTGGAGGCTAACTGGAGAAATGACGATGTTATTAAAGTAGTACTGCCTATGGAAACTAAGGCAGAGCAGTTACCAGATAATTCACAATTCGTTTCTTTTGTGCATGGCCCAATAGTTTTAGCCGCAGCAACAGGAATGTCAGAAATGGAAGGCCTGCTTGCCGATGACAGCCGCATGGGACACATTGCCCACGGACCGCTGTACCCTATGAACGAAGCACCACTTATAGTTTCGGCAGATAAAGACCTTGCACCATTGGTAAAAACAAATGACCTTAGCAAACTGTCATTCAACATTAGTGATGTTACGTATCAGGACAAATACAAGAATTTAAACCTTGTACCTTTTAATACCCTGCACAATACACGCTATGTTATATACTGGCCATTTACCACGCCAGACGGTTTGGTTAAAATGCAGGCCGATGTTAAAGCTAAAGAAGAAGCTGCACTTAAGCTGGACCAGATTACTGTAGATAAAGTTACGGCAGGAGAGCAGCAACCGGAATCTGACCATGGATATAAATTCGAAAATTCTGATAAAGGTATTTACAAAGACCGCCACTTTAGGAGTGCTCGCGGCTGGTTTAGCTACGATTTAAAAAATTCCTCGGCCACTGCAAAAACACTTCGTGTAACTTATACTGTTGCGCGCAATAATACAAACTTTGAAATCTTTATAAATGACACCTTGCTAACCACCGTTGACCTGAAAGATAAAAAACAAGGCGATTTTTTTGATATAGAATATACTTTACCCGCAACATTAAAAAACCCGAACATTATTAATGTAAAGTTTACTGCAAAACCAAACTCGCAAACTGCCAATATTTATGATGTAAGGTTGCTACAATAATTCTGTATTAATTACACCTATATATTAAGGACAATCCATAAAGATTGTCCTTTTTTTAGTTTGTACCATATTCATTTAGAATAATGATGAAAGTTTTACGGTTTTTTAGCTATACATAACTGTAATAATATGTGTTAAGGTAATAATCTGCTAAATCGACATTAATAAATTATTACTCATTGTATTTTGTTATAATTATAACCAAATATTGACTTTTTGTTGTAAAATAAATTCAATAAAAATGGCTGAAAAAGCTATTAATATATGTTTTTGATAAGGAAACCTTAAAAAACACAAGATTTACATATTTTTAACCTTAAAAAATACATTGAAGTGTTTTTTAATTCTTAAGTTTTTGTAAATATTCCTCAAAAAAACAATAATTTACTCAGTTAGATTGAATTAATAATTACAAAACACCCTGATTTATAATTATTCACTAAATAATAATAACAAAGATTTAACATAAACATTAATTTGTATTTTAGGAAAACAAATATTTATGTACTACAAATGAAAAAAAACTACAATTCTTTACCGCGAGGTGCCGGCAACTTTTTGCCCCCACCAGAAAGTAACAGCAAAGCATTTGCGTGTTGGCTTTCTAATCATTTTAAAGGAAAAAATCTGCTGGTAGCAGCATTCCTTTTCATGCTAAGTACCGTGCAGATTTTTGCACAAACCGGCGAAACATGTGCAACGGCAATAGACCTTGGCACACTTACCAGCCCCTTTAGCGGAACTACAGTAGGTGCTGCTAATGACTACACACCGTCTTGCCAAACTTTCAGTTCTGCGGGCGATCTTGTTTACTCTGTATCTGTTCCTAACGGGTATACACTAAACATTGTACAAACTGTAAACAATTATGATTCGGTTCACTCCGTTTATTATGGAAGCTGCGATGCGCAAACTTTAATAGTTTGTCGTGATGACCCGGATACCCCATCTGACTTTAACGGACAATTAGCTCCTGTTGAATGGGAGAATGCTACAGGAAGTGACCAAACCGTATATTGGTACCAGGATGGCTATAACAACTACACAGGTACTTTTACATTAACATGGAGCGTTACACCTCCACCTACTTGTAATATACCTACATCTGTTCTTGCAACAGTACTGTCTGCCACTACGGCAGATTTAAGCTGGGGCGCTCCGGTAACAGGTACGGCTACTAACTATGAGTATGCCCTTACAAACTCTGCAACACCACCTGCAAGTGGTACTGTTACAACAGCAACAACTGTTTATGGTGCTGCTATAACTGTAAACCAAAACACCTATTTGCATGTACGCACTAATTGTGGTACTACAGATGGTTACAGCGAGTGGGTAACATTCTCTTTTTACTCTGGTATTTGTATTCCTGCATCTCCTTATGTTAACGGTACAGGTATTACTAATGTAGCCATAGGCAGCATAAATAATACTACCGGGCTGGAAGCTACTAACTACGGCAATTTTTCGAGCCAGATAGTAAATATAGGACAAGGTGTTACACAACAATTTAGTGTAACCTTTAATACTTTTGATTCTTATAATGTAAAATTATGGGTAGACTGGAATGACAACCTAACCTTTGATGATGGTGAGGAAGTATTTAGTGGAGCGACCCCAACGGGCAATCCATCTACAATAACAGGCTCTTTTACAGTTCCTGTTACAGCAGCATTAGGAAACCATAGGCTTAGGATAGGCGGAATGGTTTCATGGAGCGGTCAGCCGTTACCATGTGCTACCACTGCTTACTATGGCGTTTATGAAGATTATACCGTAAATGTAACTACACCTCCTTCATGTTTTACACCGGTAGCTCCTACAGCTACTAACGTAAGTGCAGGAGTTATAAACATTGCATGGACAGCACCAACCCTTGGCACAACACCGGCAGGATATGAGTATGTAGTAGATACTACAGTTGCATCTCCGGCAAGCGGTACTGCCGTTACTGGTACAAGCGTTAACAACGTTGCCGTTACTGTAAACGTAACTGGCTACCTGCATGTAAGGACAAGCTGCGGCAGTGGCGACTTTAGTGAGTGGGTAACAATACCATTTTACAATGGCGTTTGTATACCGGCTCCAACATCTGTAGATGGTCAGGGTATTACCAATGTAACTATTGGCAGTATAAACAACACTACCGGTACAGAAACCAATAACTATGGTAACTTTACCTCTCAAATTGTAAACGTAGGCCAGGGTGTTACCCAGCCATTCAGCATTACATTTGGCACAGGTGCAGATTATGTAACAAGAATTTGGGTTGACTGGAATGACGACCTTGATTTTGATGATGAAGGCGAAGAAATTTTCTTTGGCACATCTCCTGCAGGTAACCCTGCAACACTGTCAGGTACATTTACCGTTCCTGTAACAGCAGCTTTAGGCAACCACCGTTTAAGGATTGGTGGTACAGACTACGGACCTACAACTCCATGCTACAATGGTTCATGGGGTAGTTATGAAGATTACACAATAAATGTAACTCTTCCTCCTACATGCTTTACACCTGCTACCCCTCTTGGTGTGGCAACAGCATCTGGCGTTGCTAACCTTAGCTGGGTTGCCCCAACATTAGGCGGAGCTCCTGTAGGTTATGAGTATGCTGTAGATACTAACTTTGCATCTCCTGCAAGTGGTACTGCTATTACAGGTACATCTGTTACAGGTTACACAGGCATTGTAGACAATACATATTACTACCTTCATGTACGTACAAATTGTGGTACAGGCGATTATAGCGAATGGGTTACATCTGCACGCTTCAGGTTCCTTCAGGGAGATACTTGTGCTACAGCAATAAGCCTTGATGCTTTAACAAGCCCGTTATCTTCTACAACAGTTGGTGCCGGTAATGACTATACTCCATCATGTGGCTTTACTAATGCACCAGATATTTATTACTCTATAACAGTACCTAACGGTTATGTATTAGTTGCAGGCTTAACAGCAAGCAGCTATGATTCTGAACATGTATTATTTTATGGTGACTGTACTACACAAACTGAAATATTATGTACAGACGCCGAAACAGGAGATACTACATGGGAAAACACAACAGGCAGCACTCAAACAGTATATTGGGTACAGGATGGCTGGTCTTCTAACACAGGTACTTACACATTAGCGTGGACGTTAACACCGCCACCACCGTGTAATATACCAAGAAACGTTACCGGTACTATGGTTACACTTACAACAGCTAACATTAGCTGGACAGTTCCTGTAACAGGTACTCCTGTAAGCTATGAATATGCTGTAACACAATCTGAAACTCCACCAGCTGCAGGCACAGTAACAACAACTATGTCTTTTACAGATGTAGCTACTGTAGCAAATGCATACAACTATGTACACGTACGTACAAATTGTGGTACTGATGGATACAGCGAGTGGGTTACTTACCAGTTTTACTCTGGCCACTGTATACCTAACAGCTTATATACAGAATACTATAACATTGTAGCATTTACTACTACAACAGGTTTTAGTAACATATCTAATACTGAAGAGCAATTAGTAGCTTACACAAACAACTTTGACACTATGGTGGTTAGCCAGGAGCCGGGAGGAAGTTTTGGTTACACAGTTACTATAGACTCTTACACTGCTGTTGATATTTGGATTGACTGGAACAATGACCTTGATTTTGATGATGAAGGCGAATTTATAAGGACGCATGAAAACCAGAATTTTGTTAATGCCGACTTTACAAATACAATTTCTATACCTGGTGTTATAGCACAGGGCAATTACAGGATGAGGCTACGTTCCCGTTCTACATGGAACACAGGCAGCCCTTGTGGACAATATGATTACGGTACAGCTCAGGATTATGCCATTAACATTGGCGATCCTCCTACATGTTATGTTCCCGTAACTGTAACCGGCGTAGGTGTTTCATCTGGTGTTGCTAACTTAAGCTGGGCATCTCAGGGTCTTGGAAGCGATCCTGTAGGATATGAGTATTTTGTTACAACATCTACTACAAGCCCGGAATCTGGTACTGCAATAACAGGAACATCTGTTCCGGGATATACAGGAATTATAGACAACACATGGTATTACCTTCATGTAAGGACAAACTGTGGCGACGGAGATTACAGCCAGTGGGCTATTTCGCCAAGGTTTAGATACCTTGCAGGAGATACATGTGCAAGCGCTATAGATCTTGCTACACAAACAAGCCCTTACAGCTACAGCACAGTAGGAGCCGGTAACGACTTTACAAGCTCTTGTAATACATGGGGTACTGCACCGGACCTATATTACTCTATGGTTGTTCCTAACGGATATACTTTTGTAATAGGTTTATCAACAGGTTATGATGCTGTACATACTGTATTTGTAGGTAGCTGCGACGATAGCGACCTGATTGTATGTACTGACAATGACTCTGATACAACAACTTGGGAAAATACAACAGGAAGTACTCAAACTGTTTATTGGGTACAGGATGGTTATGGCACAAGCACGGGTACATTTACCTTAACATGGACGCTAACACCTCCTCCTACATGCGACAGGCCAAGAGCACTTGATGTAAACCTTACATCGCTTACTACTACAGATGCAAGCTGGGATGTACCTAATACAGGAACACCTGTAGGTTATGAGTATGCTGTAACAACATCTGCTACGCCTCCTGCAAGTGGTACTTATACTACTGCAACATCGGCCACAGGTATAACAGTAACTCCTAACGTAAACAGCTTCCTGCATGTACGCACAGTTTGTAGTGAAGCAGATGGCAACAGTATATGGGTATCTATACCGTTCTTTAGCGGTTACTGTGTACCAAGCAATACAACATCTACTGCTTATTACATTACAGGTGTAACTTCTACAGGCGGAGAAACTAACTTTGCAAGTACAAGTACAGGCTTTAGTGCATTTACTGATAATACGGCTACGCACTCAGTTTCTACATACCCTGGTGGTTCATTCTCGCTACAGGCTACAACGCCTACAGCTGCTGACAACTTTATATACAGCGTATGGATAGACTGGAATAATAACTTTGACTTTACCGATGAGGGAGAGCGAGTTATAAACACAGGTTATTTAATTACACCGGCAACACTTGGCACTATAACTGTACCAATGACAGTTGTTCCGGGTACATACAGGATGAGGATTAGAAATGCTCACTTTGGTGCTCCGGTACCTGCATGTGGAGAACAGGGATCTGGCGAGGCAGAAGATTACACATTAGAGGTAGTACCGGCTCCAAGCTGTTTCCCTCCTTATGGCGCAACAATAACAACTACAGATCCTGGTTATGCTAATCTTAGCTGGTCTCCGCCATTAATAGGTGGTACTCCTTCAGGATATGAGTATGTATTTAGCACATCTTCTACTCCTCCTACAGGTAATGGTACACCAAGCGCATCTTTCTTTGTTGGAGATGTAGAGTACAACCCTTTACAATCTGTATACCTGTTTGTTCGCAGCAGCTGCGGCGGTGGCGACTACAGTACATGGGTTACTGCACAAATTCTTGGTACTGAATCGAAAGACTTCCTTGCTAACAGCATAGTTGTTTATAAAGAAGGCAGTGCAATTAACATTACATCTGGTAATACATTAATGAAAGGTGTTACAATTTATGACACCCGCGGCAGGAAGCTTTATAGCCAGGCCGACATTAACAATACAGAAGTTGCACTTACAGGCCTGCAAATACAACAGCAGGTAGTAATTGTAGAAGTTGATACTCCAAGAGGTAAAGTAAGTAAACGAATAGTTTTCTAATTTATTTACCCTTATAATATTAGCCGGCCGGTACAATTGTACCGGCCGGCTTTTTTTATATAAATACGTGTAATAATCTATTTATAGAGATCAATTATAAAGAAAACAAACATTAATACCTCAAAAAACTATTTTTTGACAATAATCAGCATAAATCTTAGATTTTTATAACTGAAAATAGTAAATATTCATCATGACATTAACAATTGTTACAGGCATTAAAATAAATATTTAGCACAAAACACACTATTCAATACACTCGTTTTGCGTATTTATTTAACAAATTCTGTTTTTATTAATTATTCTTTAATTAACCATTTACATAAACTTAACATTATATAATAATTGTATTTTTAAAGCACACAAATATTATGTATTAAAATGAAAAAAAATTACAACTTGTTACCTAAGAACCCACAAAACTTATTGTGGCGGTTAGGTGGAAATGAGCATCCTGATGAAGGAAGCCCACCTCCGGTTTTTGTCAAAAAAAGCTCTTTGCTTATCACGGCAATGCTTTTTATGTTTGCAACTGCGCAAAGTTTTGCACAGACTTCGTACTGTACCCCGGCACCTACATCTGTAGATAACCAGGGTATTATTAATGTTACCATAGGTTCCATTAACAACACTACTGTTGCAGAGGCTGGCCGTTATGGCGATTATTCTGCTCAAATTGTAAATGTAGGCCAGACTGTTACCCAGCCGTTTAGTATTACATTTGGAACAGGCTACACGTATGATACAAAAATATGGGTAGACTGGAATAATGATTTTGATTTTGATGATGAAGGTGAACAGGTTTATTTTGGCACATCTAACAATGCTAACCCAACAACGCTATCGGGTAGTTTTACCGTTCCTGCAACTGCATCATTAGGCAACCACCGTGTAAGGATAGGTGGCCTGGATGATGGCGGCACTGCCGGTATAAGAGTGACACCATGCTACACCGGTACTTACGGAAGCTATGAAGATTACACTATAAATGTTACCGTTCCACCTGCCTGTTTTACACCGGCAAATGCTGCCGCTGTAGTAACGGCAGCAAATAATGCTAACCTTAGCTGGGCAGCACCTACACAAGGCACAACCCCTGTAGGTTACGAATATGCTGTAGATACAAATTTAGCGGCGCCTGCAAGTGGTACAGCAGTAACTACAACATCTGTTACAGGCTATACGGGTTTTGCAGATAACACTAACTATTACCTTCACGTTAGGACAAACTGTGGTGAAGGCAGTTATAGCGACTGGGTTACTTCTCCAGCATTTAGATATATTGGCGGAGATACCTGTGCTAATGCTATAAGCCTTGACACGCTTACAAGCCCATTATCTTCTACAACTGCAGGTGCAGCTAATGATTATACAGCATCTTGTAACTTTAGCAGTGCACAAACGCCCGATTTATTTTACTCTATAGTAGTTCCTGCAGGGTATAAATTATCAATAGGCCAGACTGCAAACAACTACGACTCTGTACATTCTGCATTTTACGGTACCTGCGAAAGCAATACCCAACTTGTATGTTATGATTACCCTGAATTACCGGCCGATGGCGCTGCGGCAACATTAGTTTGGGAAAACACAACAGGTAGTACACAAACTGTATACTGGGTTCAGGATAGCTACAATGCTGCCGGAGGAACATTTACACTGGCATGGACGTTAACTCCGCCACCGGCTTGTAATATACCTACCGCAGTAACTGCTCAGTTAGTATCTGCAACACAGGCTAACTTAAGCTGGGGCGTACCTGTAACAGGTACACCAACAGGTTATCAGTATGCTGTTACAACAACAGCTACAGCACCAGAAAGTGGCACTGCTACAACAGCAACTTCTGTTGCAGGTGTAACAGTTACAGCAAACCAGACTAATTACCTACACGTTCGCACAGCTTGTGGCGACTCAGGGTTTAGTACGTGGGTTACCTACGCATTTTTTGCAGGATATTGTACACCGGCACCTACATCTGTAGATAACCAGGGTATAATAAATGTAACAATAGGTACTATTAATAACACTACTGTTGCAGAACCTGGCCGTTATGGCGATTATACTGCACAAATTGTAAATGTGGGCCAGGGAGTTACCCAGCCATTTAGCATTACTCTTGGCACAGGCTATACTTATGACACAAGAATGTGGATAGACTGGAATGATGACCTTGATTTTAACGATGAAGGTGAGCAGGTTTTCTCTACAGAATCTTCAAATGCTAACCCTGTAACGTTAACAGGCTCATTTACAGTTCCTGCAAATGCAATTTTAGGCAATCACAGGATAAGGATAGGCGGTCAGGATAACGGACCTACTACTCCTTGTTACACAGGATCTTATGGTACTTTTGAAGACTATACTATAAACGTTACGCTACCTCCTGCTTGTTTTACACCTGCTAACGCGTTAGGTGTAGCAACAGCATCGGGCTTAGCTAACCTTAGCTGGACAGCTCCAACTCTTGGAACTACACCTACAGGTTATGAGTATGTTGTAGATACAGTTGCTACAGCCCCTACTGTGGCCGGTACCACTGTTACAGCAACAACTGTTACAGGATATACAGGAATAGTAGATGGTACATTTTACTATCTACACGTAAGGACTAATTGTGGCGGCGGTAACTATAGCGAATGGATTACATCTGCTGCATTTAGATACCTTCCGGGAGATACTTGTGCTACAGCTATAAGCCTTGACGCTTTAACAAGCCCATTATCATCTACAACAGTAGGCGCGGGTAATGACTATGCACCTACATGTAGTTTTAGTAATGCAGCAGATTTGCTATACTCTATAACTGTTCCTGTAGGATATACACTATCTATTGGCCAAACGGCTAATAACTACGATACTGTACACTCTGCATTTTATGGAACTTGCGAAAACCGTACAGTATTAACATGTGCTGATTATCCTGAGTTGCCTTCTGAAGGAGCAGCAGCTACTTTAGTTTGGGAAAACACAACTTCTGCCACTCAAACAGTGTACTGGGTACAGGATGGTTACGGTAGCGCAACCGGTACATTTACATTAGGATGGACGTTAACTCCGCCACCTGCATGTAACGTGCCTACTGCCGTTAGTGCTGTATTAACTAATACCACTACGGCTACTGTTAGCTGGGCTGGCCCTATAACAGGAACAGCAGCCGGTTACGAGTATGCAGTAACAAACAATGCTACACCACCGGCAACGGGTACAGCTACAACAGAAACTTCTATTACAGGCATACCGGTAACTTTAAACATTTATTCTTACCTGCACGTTCGCACAGCTTGTGGCGAAACAGGATTTAGCGAATGGGTAACTTTCCGTTTCTACTCTGGTTACTGTATACCTGCACCTACATCTGTAGATGGTATTGGTATTACTAACGTAACTATTGGCAGTATAAACAACACTACCGTTGCAGAAGCAAATAACTATGGTAACTATTCTGACCAGATTGTAAATGTGGGCCAGGGTGTTACACAACCATTCAGCATTACATTTAGCACAGGCTACACGTATGACACTAAAATATGGGTAGACTGGAATAACGACCTTGATTTTGACGATGAAGGCGAACAAATTTTCTTTGGCACATCTTTAGCTCCAAACCCTTCTACATTATCTGGCACCTTCACAGTTCCGGCAACGGCAACTTTAGGTCAGCACAGGTTAAGGATAGGCGGACTTGATTTTGGCGATACAAATGGTATAAACGTTACTCCATGCTACACCGGATCTTACGGCAGCTACGAAGATTATACTATTAACGTTACTACACCTCCCGTATGTTTTACACCTACAGCACCTACAGCAGTTAATGCAAGTGCAGGATTTGTAAACATAAGCTGGACAGCGCCAACTCTTGGCGGTACTCCTGCAGGATATGAGTATGTTGTAGACACTACGGTAGGCGCTCCTACCGTAAGCGGAACTGCTACTACCGAAACATCTGTTGCAAACGTAGTTGCACCTGTTAACGTAAGAGGTTACCTTCACGTAAGGACTAACTGTGGTAACGGCGATTACAGCGAGTGGGTAACTACTTCATTCTACAATGGCGTATGTATTCCTGCCCCTACATCTGTAGATGGTTTAGGTATTACTAACGTAGCTATTGGCAGCATTAATAACGCTACAGGATCTGAACCGGGCCGTTATGGCGATTACTCTTCTCAAATAGTAAACGTAGGCCAGGGTGTTACACAAGCGTTTGAAATTACATACAGCACAGGTTACACTTATGACACTAAAATATGGGTAGACTGGAATGATGACCTTGATTTTGACGATGCAGGTGAGCAGGTTTACTTTGGCACTTCTTTAGCCGCTAACCCTACTATATTAGCCGGTACATTTACTGTTCCTGCAACGGCAGCTTTAGGCCCGCACAGGTTAAGGATAGGTGGTCTTGATTTTGGCGATACAAATGGTGTTAACGTTACTCCATGCTATACCGGAACTTACGGTAGCTACGAAGATTATACTATTAACGTAACTACTCCACCATCTTGCTTTACTCCTACTAATGCTGTTGGTGCTGCTACAGCATCTAACACAGCTAACCTTAGCTGGACTGCCCCAACATTAGGCGGTACTCCTGTAGGTTATGAGTATGTAGTAGATACTTTTGCAGCTGCCCCTGCAACAGCGGGTACAGCATCTGCAACAACAACTGTTACAGGTTACACAGGCATAGTAGATAATACGTACTACTACCTTCACGTAAGGACAAATTGTGGCGAAGGCGACTTCAGCGAGTGGATTACATCTCCGCGCTTCAGGTTCCTTTTAGGCGATACGTGTCTTACTGCTGTAAGCCTTGATGGGCAAACTTCTCCTTACTCATCTACAACTGTAGGTGCAGGTAATGATTATACCCCTACTTGTAGCTTTAGCAATGCTCCTGAGTTATTTTACTCTTTAACAGTACCTAATGGCTACACAGTAACTATAGGGTTAACTGCAAACGGATACGACTCTGTACACTCTGTATTCTACGGTAGCTGTGCATCTCAGACAGCTTTAGATTGTACTGATACAGAAATTGTGAATACTGTGTGGGAAAACGTTACCGGTAGTTCTCAAACACTATACTGGGTACAGGATGGTTACGGTTCTAACAGCGGTACATTTACATTAGCCTGGTCATTAGTGCCACCGGTTACATGTGATAAACCAAGGGCTCTTGCAGTACAGCTTACATCGCTTACAACTGCAAACCTTAGCTGGACAGTGCCTAACACAGGCAGCCCTGAAGGTTATGAGTATGCAATTACATCATCGGAGACACCTCCGGCAAGTGGTACATTTAACGCTACTACTACGGTAACAAACGTAACTGTAACGCCTAACGTTGCTCAATACCTGCACGTACGTTCTGCATGTGGTACTACAGACGGATTTAGTGTATGGGTTACAATTCCGTTCTTTAGCGGATACTGTGTACCTACAAACACTGTATCTACTGCATACTACATTACAGGTGTAACTACTACTGGTGGCAGTACTAACATTGCTTCTACAAGTACTGCATTTAGTGCATTTACAGATTATACTGCTACACAAACAGTTTCTAACTATGCAGGAGAATCATTTAATGTTCAGGTTACAGCACCAACAACTACAGACCAATACCTGTATAGTGTTTGGGTAGACTGGAACAATGATTTTGATTTTGACGATCTTGGCGAAAGGGTAATCAATACCGGTTACTTATTTAGCCCTGCAAACATAGGCACGGTAACTATACCGGTTGGTACACCTGTAGGAACTTACAGGATGAGGATAAGAAATGCACATACAGGTTCTCCGGTACCGGCATGTGGCGAGCAGGGAAGCGGCGAAGCTGAAGATTACACTTTGGTTGTAGAAGCTACACCATCATGCGTAGCTCCTTTTGGCCTTAGCATAACCCCTACAGATCCCGGCTTTGCTAACCTTAGCTGGAGCCCATCATTATTAGGTGGCGCACCTTTAGGCTATGAGTATGCCTTTGGCACATCGTCTACACCACCGGCAGGCAATGGTACACCAAGCGCATCATTCTTTGTGGGCGATGCACCATACAACCCTGCGGTATCTGTATACTTATTTGTTCGCACAGTATGCGGTGAAGGAGATTACAGTGAATGGGCAACATTTTCAGTACTTGATCTTGTATCGCCAGAACTTCTTTCTAACAGCGTGATTGTTTATAAAGACGGTAACACCATTAATGTTACAAGCGGTACTACTCAGGTAACGGGTGTAACTATTTATGATACCCGCGGAAGAAAACTGTACGACCAGGCTGCTAACAGCAACAATGTTGTTATTAACGACCTGCAGATACAGCAACAGGTAATTATATTAGAAATTAATACCACAAAAGGTAAAGTAAGCAAAAGAATAATTTTCTAAGCTGCTGATAATTTTTAAAGCCTAAATACTAAGCCCCACGCAATTGCGTGGGGCTTTTTTATTTTTGGCATGGCATGTGCTGCAAAATGCCGATTTATTAATTTGATAAAAAAGTTACCTAAATGTAAAACCATTAATAAAAAACATACGTATATGAGTTTAAATGCATTGCCCCAAGCAAATAAACAAAAAGCCATTCAATTAAAGTAAGGTGTGGTTTTATGGCTTCCCTCCTCTTTTTATTAAAGTGGAGGGTTTTTTATTAACACAAATTTATGACATTGTTAATAGTTTTATAACATTTATCCTCAAAATTAACTATTTAGAAATGCAGTTTGTCGGATAAATATATACTTTTGTCGGTACACAATTTTATTCCCCTATAAAACTCAAATTTAATTATGCAGAAAAATTTACAAAAACAATTTTCTAAACTACTGATGCTGGTCGCATTACTGTTTGGAGTAAACTCTTCAGCACAAGTCTGGAGGTATGATTTCGGAACTGGCGAAGGCACTTACACCACTGTTGCGGCTTCTACTTCATTTTTACCCGCGGCTCCAACCAATGGAGGAACATCGAGAATTAGGATGGGAACTAACTCTGGCAACGCCGGTAGTTTTGTACTTGCAAATCCAGGTCTAACCTCGTTAGGTACTGACAGTGAATTACAATTCAGTTCGAATGTTAGTTCGACTTCGGCAAGTAAATTTTCGATTTATGATTATAGTCCAACAAAAGTTGGATATATGAAATTTAAAATTGCATTTGCTGGCGGTACTAACGGAGTGTATCAACTCGTGCTGGGTGATGGTGGTGCATATTCTGATAATAGTCAAATATTTCCCTCTTCAACACAAATTTTCGCAGGTATAAAATGGACATTAGGAAGTTCAAACGCTATAACATATAATGTTATAAATGGTTCAGCATACGGAACAACAGGTATTACTAATGCTACAAGTTTATTTACTCAGAACACTTCCACGATTTATAATGTGGAAATATACATGAATAACTCCAATAGTTCTACCACAACAACATATGCAAGAGGTAGTGAATCTTTCACTTTAGCGAATGCAACATGGGATCTATGGGTAAATGGTACAAGAGTTGGAGCTGGCTTATCAAAAGGCTCTCAATCTGCTAATAGCAACATTGATTCATTTATGTATTTTCATCAGGACAGCTCTTCTACTCCCGGAACTATATATATTGATGATATAGAATATTCAAACATATTAGGCTCATCAGTTACAACAACTGCTGCAACTGCCCTTACTGCCACAAGTGCAACTTTAAATGGTACTATAAACCCTAATAATACAGGTGCTGTAAATGCTAAATTTCAGTACGGTACAGCTACAGGTGTTTATGGTACAGCAGTAGATGCCACTACCCCAACGATTGCTAATGGCACAACCGCTACTTCAATATCTTTACCAATCACAAGTCTTGCTGTAAATACCCAGTACTTTTTTAGGGCGGTAGGTACACAGGGAACTCCGGTTACTACTACTAACGGTGGTGAACAAAATTTCTATACACTTGCAAACGCACCAGGTGCGCCTACGATAGGTAATGCTACACTTACATCTTTAAATGTTACAATTGCACCAAATAGCAACCCGGCAAACACTACTTATGTAATAAGAGTAGTTAATGGCGGCACCACTCAATACGTGCAATCAAATGGTACTTTAGGAGCGTCTGAACCTGCAACACCAAGTACATCAACATCTGTAAACGTAACAGGCCTTGCCAATGCTACAACATATACATTTAGCGTAAAAGCTAAAAATGGTGCAGGTACAGATACTGCTTACAGCACAACTACAGATGGTACTACATTAGCTAACACCTCTCCTACTATAACAACAGGTGGTACAATTGCTGCTTTAAGCACAACTTATGGTACAGCTACGGCTACACCGGGACAGTTTACAGTAAGCAGCTTAAACTTAACAAACGATATTGCAGTTACTGCACCTGCAGGTTACGAATTTTCATTAAGTGCAGGAGGTGCGGGTACTTATACTCCATCGGTAACAGTACCGCAAAACACGACTAATACAATTGTTTATATTCGCCTTGCTGCTACTGCACCTGCTGCTACATACAGTGGCACCGGTAACGTTGTAACATTAACAAGCGGTAGTACAACAATAACAAAAGCAATTACGAATAGTACAGTTGCCCAAAAAGCACTTACGATTTCTGGCTTAACAAGTATTGGCACAAAAGTGTATGACGGCACAGCTACTGCTGTAGTTACAGGAACTCCTGTATTATCGGCGACTGCAAATGGCGATGCTATTACTTTAGGTGGTACACCAGTATATGTGTTTACTGGTAACAATGCTAATGTAGGAACCGCTAAACCAGTAACCGCTTCAGGCTTTACACTTAGCGGTACTAATGCTGCTAACTATAGCCTTACACAACCTACAGGCCTTACAAGTAGTGTTACAGCTAAACCGGTAACTATAGATAATGCTGCTGCTCAAAATAAACCTTATGATGCATTACAAACTGCAGTAGTAAGCGGTACTGTAAATGGTGCCATTAGCCAAGACGATGTTACTGTAAGCACTACAGGACAGTTTACACAGGCTTCGGTAGGCGATAATATTACTGTAAACGGCTTTACTTTAACCGGTGCACAGGCAGGTAACTATATCCTTACACAACAGCCTACAGTTGTTGCTAATATTACTAAAGGCATAAACAATCTTGCAAGTGCTGCAATAAACTTAGGTTTAAATGTATCATATAACTTACCAGGTACAACTATAACTTCAATTTCAGATGCAGCTTACACCTATAGTTTAACCGCTTCATCCGCAGTAACTCTTAGCCAAAACACTTTAACTACAAGTGCTACAACTGTGGGCTCTGCCACATTAACTATTACTCAGGCAGAAACGGCTAACTATCTTGGAAAAACTATAACTGTTCCTGTGAATGTATCAACAATAACTTATGTTGATGGCGATTACAGAACAACAGGTACTGGTAACTGGGTTGCAAGTAATGCTACGCCAGCCATTTGGGAACGTTACAATGGTAGTTCATGGGTTGTTTCAAATTCTCCACCATTTAATACTGCTGCAAATATTTACGTAGCAAATGGCAATATATTAACTACATCTGCTTCTTTCGCAAATTCTGTAAATATTAAAGTTTTAAATGGAGGTTCATTTATAAGTAGACATAACTCTACTGCTAAATCTGTATATATCTATACCGGCGGAACATTTACGTTCCAGGACAATGCTTTAACAATATCAACGAATTTTGATATTGAAGATGGTGGAAATTTTATATTTGATTATGATGCAAACCCAGGAGCAGGATTGAATATATGGAATGGTGTCGAAAACTTTCGTCCTAATTCAAATTTTATTATTAGAAGCCACAAAACTGGAGCGGATCAATATTTTCTACCTATAGCAGATACAAGAATCACGGGACAATTATATAATGGGGTAACTTCATATTTTGGAAATCTAATTATAGAATCTGAAGTGAGGTTAACCTTAAATAACTTCAATAACAAAACTTTGACTCATGGTAATCTTGAAATAAAACCAAGCGTAAATAGTACTTTTATTTACGGAAGCGTTGTTTGGACTGTAGGTGGCAACTTACTTATTAATCAATCTACTGGAACTACTACTGCAAGAACTATAAATCTAACAGCTGGAAACAATTCTGGTGCAGTAACCTTAAACATTAAGGGCGATATAATTAATAATTCAAAAAACACATTTAGACTTTCGAGCGGCAGCGGTACAGTTGCAGTTAACGTGGATGGAAACATTACTTTAAATGACGAAGGTAAGCTTGATTTAAACTCTGTGGGCACATCAACACTTAATGTAAAAGGCGATGTTTCGGCAACTGCAAGTGCTGTTATATATGCGACTGCTGCAACCGCAACTCTAAACCTTAATGGTACAGGTAATGGGTTAACTGATGCTACTACACAAACTATAGATGTTGCAAGTACTGCTACTAACAGAAATCAAAATATTAACTTTTTCGCTAAAAGCGGTTCTTATGTTAAACTTTTAAACCGTGATTTTGAACTTGGAACAGGTTCTAAAGTTACAGTTGAAAATGGAAGTACTATTGATTTTGGTTTCAACCTAACAACACCTCTTGTAGTTAAAGCAGTGACAGGTGCAACTAATACAGCATTTCAAACTGCTACAAACAGTACATTAAAAGTAACATCTGAGAATGGTGTAAATGGTAATGCTGCTTCAACAGGTAACGTGCAGGTAGCTACCACTACTTATCATGCTAATACTAATTACTACTTTGTAGGCAGTACTACTTTACCACAAGTATTTGGTAACGGTTTCTCTTCTGCAAGAAATATCTACATCGAGAAATCTAACGCTACCGATGTTGTTAGTGCTTCTCAAAACGTTGGTTCGATAGCAGAACTACATGTTAACACAGGTGTATTAAGCGCAGGTGCTTTTAAATTAGGCGGTACAACTACAACTCTTACAATACCTGCTAATGGTAAATATGTAACTGCCGGTACAGGTACTAAACCGGATGCCGAAGGAGTATATTCTTTAAGTGCTGCATCTACTGTAGAATTTACAGGATCAGACGCTACAGATATCCGCACTACGCCTACTTATGGTAAAGTACTTGTTACAGGTACTAACGTAGGTACAGATGTAGCTACAAGTGGCCTTAAGTTTACTACAGGTGGCGCGTTTGAGGTTACTAACGGTTCTAAATTTAAAGTAGCTCAGGCAACAGGTTTTAATGGTGGTACTGCTACTGCTGTTACTACTACAGGAACTCCTGCTATAACGCTTGGCGAAACAAGTACGGTAGAATACACAGGTACTGCTGCACAAACTATTACTGCTTTTAACACTACTACTGGCGAAGGCACAGAAGGTTACGGTAACTTAACTGTAAAAAATTCTGGTATCACAACGCTTGGTGCTTACCTTATATATGCAAGAAACGATGTTAAATTAGAGGGTACTACTGCAGCCCTTACTATAAACACAGGGTACACCCTTAAAGTTAAAAACCAGTTTGTTACTAACGGCAATACTGTTCTTATAGAAAACAACGGTGCACTATTACAAACAAATGACGTGGTTAATAGCGGCGAAATTGATGTACTAAAAAACGGCAACCATTTATACAGGTATGATTATACATTATGGTCTTCTCCTGTATTTGGTTCGCAAAAACTTAATCAGTTTTCTCCTTCTACAGTGTCAACACGTTTTTACGATTATGGTGTTGTTAATAATACAGGTTACTACTTAAACATACCTAATGGCGATGTAACATTTACACGGGCTAAAGGTTATTTAATACGCATGCCCGATGTAGAACCTCAGATTCCTGGATATTATACCATAGAAACACCATTTACATTTGTAGGTAATTTTGAAGGAACACCAAATAACGGAAACATTGCTATTGCCGCTAACACTGCTGCAAGCCGCTATACTGCTGTGGGTAACCCTTACCCATCGCCTATTAGTGTTGTAGATTTCTTTACTACAAACAGCGAGGTAATAAATGCAGGTTCAGGTATCTATTTCTGGAGGAAAAAGAATGGTGCCAACACATCGTCTTATGCTACACTTACTCTTGCGGGTTACACTAATGCAGGCTACCACGCAAATCCTGCACCAGGAAATAACTCTGCAGACCAGGCACAGTTCTTTACAGGCAATCAGGATGGCTGGTTAATTTCTCAGGGCCAGGGCTTCTTTGTAAGGACTAAAGAAAATTTATCGGGTACGCCTCAAATTACATTTAACAATGGTATGAGAAGGGCTGCGCCTACAAGTGGCACACAGGCTTTCTTTAGGACGGCACAGTCTACAACATCGCGTTTATGGTTAAACATAACTAATGCTAATGACGAGTACAGCCAGTCGGCAATTGCTTATATTGACGGTACTACAACAGGCCTTGATTATGGTTATGACGGTAGGCAGTTCTCTGATGCTAACGGAATATCTTTATACTCTTTAGCCGAGGATACTAAACTTTCTATACAGGCAAGGCCTTTATTTGAAAACTCGGATGTTGTGCCAATGGGCTATGTTGCCGATGTTGCAGGACAGCTTACTATTGCTCTTGACCATACCGATGGTGTATTTAGCAATGGCCAGGACGTTTATTTAAGAGATAACGTGTTAGGCCTGATACATAATGTTACAGAAGGTGCTTATACTTTTGCTACAGAGGCCGGTACATTTAACGAAAGGTTTGATGTAGTGTACACTGCAGATGCTTTAGGTACTACTAACCCTGTACTAAATGCTAACAGCGTAATTATATACAAAGATGGTAACTCGCTAAACATTAATGCCGGTAACAGCATTATTAACGGTGTTACGGTATTTGATATTCGCGGCAGGCAACTACAAAGCAAAACAGGCGTAAATGCTGCACAAACAGTGCTTACAGGCCTTGATGTTGCACAGCAGGTATTAATTATAGAAGTTACTACAGATCATGGTAAAGTAAGCAAAAAGATAGTTTACTAAACCCGTAGTTTTATTATAAAAGTCCCCGGTAAATTAATTTTTACCGGGGATTTTTGTTTTTGTTAAAGGAGTGCACTTCGCCGATAAATGTCTCATATTCAACGATAAAAAATTTTATTGTTTTAAGGAGCATCTGTAGTCTCAGTTTCTTTGTTTTATAAAAATGGAGAAATTATGACAACAAATCGACTCACGAATGCACTTAGTGCATTTTTAACAATTGTGCTCTTATTGACTGCGAGCCAGTCTTTTGCACAAACAAAACAATTTGCGACCACTTATGTTACATCGGCGTATGTGGTAGGCTCTACAGCCGGAGCAAATGACACTGATCTTGCAACCTCTGCAAAATTAAGATCTAATGTGGTTTTGGCAATCCCGCCAATAATACAGGCATCGTATACTGAATCTTTTATTGAATTACAGTATCCTGCACCTATATCTGCAGATGTTACCACTTACATAAAAATTGGTATGACGGACAACTCCCTGCTAACAGGATTAATAGGAGGTAATTTAGGTAATTTAGTGAATAATGTTGTAGGAGTAGTTGCAGGCCAGCAGGGAATTACTGTTGAGGCTAAAAATGGTGCAACCGTAGCTTTTGCTTCCAGCAGTAACTTTGGACAGCCAAGGCTAAGAATTGTGACAGACAATGCTGCAACACCAAACTATTATATAAAGGTATCTCCCGGTGCTACATACGATAGGATAAGAATACATAATACAGTAAACGCAGGTCTGCTTTCACAAAAGGATCTGGATGTATACGGTGCATTTTATGTTACCGGTGCCCCTACTTGCCAAACGGGCACTTATACATCTTATGACGCAACAGCAGGACTTGTATCTTTACTCGGATCTGGTGTAACAAACATTCGCAGGGCAATTGATGGAGATGCTTCTACATTTTCAAGGATATCTCTTGGTACTCTTGCAGTAGGTACTTATGTAGAGCAGAGTGTATACTTTGATGGTCCTTCTTCAACTTCAGATAAATATAATATTAAGCTTAAATTAGACCCATCATTATTAAGTTTAAACATAAACTTATTACGCCAGGCGGTAACCATCATTGCTTATAAAGGCGGTTCGCAGGTTTATAGCACAACACTCGATGAGCAGGCGCTCCTTCATTTGTACATTGGCACCGATCTTTTAGCTCAAAGGCCTGTGGGAATACAAATAGCCCCGGGAGTAGCCGCAGACAGGATTACCGTAAGATATGCCAGCCTTGCAGGTGTAGGTCTTACACAAAACCTTGACTTATATGAAGTTGTAAAGGGAGATTTTGGTACTGCAATAACTATTAATGGTGGTACAGCCATTACCGGCGGAGCATCTGCATTGTTAAATCAAACGGTATCTTTAACAGCCAGCACTACAGGCTGTTCTAACACAGGCCCTTATACCTACTTATGGTCTACAGGAGCTACTACTGCTACAATACCAGCCCCTACAAATGCCGCTGGCGATACAGTATATACTGTTACTGTAACAGATGCATTTGGCACCAAAAAAACAAATCAGGTTACTATTAAAGTATTGCCTCCTCCGGTTGGTGGTTCTATAGGCAATGGCCAGGGAATATGCAGCGGAGACCTTGCTCCTAACCTAACATTAATAAACTATACAGGTGTTATTGTGCGTTGGGAAGGATCTACATCGCCCACATTTGCCGCAGGTACTATTCAAAATTACACCAATACTACAGCACAGTTAACAGGTGCAGAGATAGGCGCTTTAAACGCTACAAAATATATAAGGGCTGTGGTTGGAAATAGCGGCTATGCAGATGTATACAGTAGTACTGCCACGTTTACAGTAAAATCTACAACATGGAACGGTACAGCCTGGAGTAACGGTGTGCCGGATATGACAACATCGATCATTATATCTGGTAACTATAATGGCACCACAAACTTAGACGGATGCAGCCTTACAGTAAACAATGGTGCTGTAGTAACAATAGCTTCAGACAAGACGGTAACATTAAACAAGTTTGTAAATGTTGCAACAGGCAGTAGCTTCACTCTTGAGCACAATGCACACCTAATACAGCAAACGAATGCAGTTAACACTGGTAACATTACGCAAAAAAGAAATAGCTCTACATTATTCAGGTACGATTATACGTTATGGTCATCGCCGGTAGACGGGCAGCAACTACATGACTTTTCTCAAAATACATTAAATGAGCGTTTTTATGAATACGGAATATCAAATAATGCAGAGTATTACCTACCGGTAAATCCGCAAACTAATTTTGAAGCCGGTAAAGGATATTTAATACGTATGCCAAATGATATTGGAGTACCATCATATTATAACATTCTAACTACTACCGTATTTACAGGTATATTTACCGGAAACCCTCACAATGGCACTATAACAAGGCCATTATCAACATCAGTGAACCGTTGGAATGCTATCGGAAACCCTTATCCGTCTCCTATAGGTGTAACTGCTTTCTTTGATGCTAACGTTGGTGTGCTTCAATCAGGAACAGCATTGTATTTTTGGAGAAAGAAAAACAATACCAATGCCACAAGCTATGCTACTTTAACAAAAGTAAGTTATGCGGCTAACCAGGCAAGCGGAGGCCTACCGGGAGAGAATGCATACGGAGGTTCTCAATGGACAAGCTTTTTTCAAACAACGGCTACTGCAGATTGGGTAATTAATCCGGGACAGGGCTTTTTTGTAAAAACAGCTGCAAATTTAACCAGCCCTGTAGTTACGTTTAATAATGCTATGAGGAGAGGAAATATACATAACACGCAGTTTTTCAGGACCGTAGAACCTGACCAGATGTCACGTATGTGGATAAACCTTGCCGGTACAAATATTGATGCTTACAGCCAGATATCTATTGCATACACAAGCGATGCAACTCTTGGCCTTGATTATGGCAGCGATGGTATGCTGTTTAACAACGGTGGTAACATATCATTATATACTATGGTAGATGACAACAGGCTAACAATTGAAGCAAGGCCGGCATTTACTGATACTGATATTGTTGGCTTAGGCTATAACGCTATAGAGGCAGGAGAATTTACATTTAGCCTTGATAGCAAAGATGGTGTTTTTGCAGACGGACAGGATATATTTTTAAGGGATAACCTGCTTGGCACTATTACTAACATTACTAATGGTAACTATGTATTTACCACCGATGCCGGAAGGTTTAACGACAGGTTTGAACTTTTATATACAACTGATGCACTGGGTACAGAAACCCCTGCGCTTAACGCTAATACAGTAATTGTATTTAAAGAAGGATCTTCTTTAAACATTAATGCAGGTACTGCACAAATAAGTAATGTAACTGTTTATGACATAAGAGGCAGGAAGCTTTACAGCCAAAACGGCACAAATGCAACTACCGCTACTGTTACAGGCCTGCAGGCTGCACAGGAAGTACTTATTGTAGAAATTAATACAGACAAAGGAACAGTAAGCAAAAAAGTAGTTTACTAAAAATATTCGAACCCCTCCATGTTTGAAGTCCCCGTTGCATTTATTGTAGCGGGGATTTCGTCTTTTAATGCAGCACCTGTTATAAAAGCATTTTGAAAAAAAACGGATACTATAAAGACAGTTCACTACTGTGTTTATCAAATTTAAATTATTAAAAATCTAACAGGATATTTCTTATATAACTAATAATATTTAATTTATTCATAATACAGTTCGTCTATAGTTAAATTTTGCATAACTTGCACCAAACAAGCAAATAACGCTGCCCGCCTGCACAAAAAAGCCATTCGTCGAAATATGAAGGAATAATGTGGGACATCGTTGTTTATTTGTATAAGAATTACCAAGGCAACCTGGTAATAGCACCCCAACAAAATTACTACTGATGAAAATTTTTACTACACCTCTTAACCTTAAGTTTCTTTGCTTAGCAATGGTATTTATGCTTTGTGGCACTTTAGCCGCAAATGCACAAAACAATACAACCGGCGGATGTAGCGTTACTACTACATGGAACGGTACTGCATGGAGTAATGGAGAACCTAATACAGGAGTAAGAGCAGTTATAACAGGTAACTTTACATCATCAGCAAATATTTTTGCTTGTAACTTAACAGTAAACAACGGTGCACACGTTACCATATCGGCAGGAACAACCCTTACAGTAAATAATGAAATATCAGTAAACAGTAATTCTTTACTTGTAATACAAAACAATGCCAACCTTGTACAAATAAACGATAGTGCTGTTAACAATGGTACTATTACTGTTTTAAGAAACAGCTCTTCACTTTACAGGTTAGATTATACACTATGGTCTTCTCCTGTAAGCGGCCAGCAACTACAATCTTTTTCTCCGGCTACCTCATCAAATCGTTTTTACAATTACACTTACAGCACAGACAATAGCGGTAACGTATCTGAAATGTATAGTAGTGTTAATGCTGCTGCTAATTTTGAAACAGGAAAATCTTATCTTATACGTATGCCAAATGCAGATAATGCATCAGGCTATAATAATGGTACAACAGCATTAACATTTCAGGGCAGCTTTACAGGCGTACCAACAAATGGCACTGTTACAAAAACACTTGCTACACTGGGAAACAGGTATACTGCTGTGGGAAACCCTTATGCCTCTGCAATCAACGTTCAGGATTTTTTTGCTGCAAACAGCGAAGTTTTAGATCCTGCTGCCGGTTTATACTTTTGGAGAAAGAAAAATGACACCAATGCAGGCAGCTATGCTACACTTACAAGAGATGCTTATGTTTACAACCATGCTAACGGTCAGGAGCAATTTGGCGGCGAGCAGTGGGACGAATTATTTAATGAAGCGTCTTCTCAAAACTGGGTAATAAACCCTGGCCAGGGATTTTTAGTTAAAACTGCCGAAGGAGTTGCTAACCCGCAACTTGTATTTAACAACGCCATGCGAAGGGGGGATGTACACAACAACCAGTTTTTCAGGACTGCGGAAGATGATCAAAAATCGCGTGTATGGCTTAATTTAACCGGTAATGATGCTTTTAGCCAGACTGCAATAGTATATAGTAATACGGCCACTACAGGTTTAGACTATGGCAGGGACGGAAAACTAATAACAAGCGGTACTGTTGCATTTTACTCTATTGCAGATGCTACTGACCTAACAATCCAGGCACGCCCGGCTTTTCAAAACAATGATGTTGTAGTAATGGGTTACATGGCAAACACAGCCGGTAACTATACCGTAAGCATGCACCGTAAAGATGGTATATTTACAGAAGGACAAAATATATACATAAAAGATAACGTAACAGGAGCTATACACAATCTTAATAACGACGATTACTCTTTTACTACTGCGGCAGGTACATTTAACGACAGGTTTACTGTAGTATATACTACAGAAGTTTTAGGGAACAACACTCCCGCAATTACAAATAATGATGTTATTGTTTACAAACAAAATGCTGCAATTAACATATCTGCAGGTACTAACCAGATTACAGATGTGGCGGTATACGATATAAGTGGCAGAAAACTGTATGGCAGCAGTAGCGTTAATGCTTCTCAAACCGTAATCAACGGATTGCAGGTTGCCCAGGAAATGCTGATCGTTGAAATAAATACTGTTAAAGGTAAAGTAAGTAAAAAAATACTATTCTAATTTCCTCCAAGTCAATTTTTATATATTGACTTTCTCCCCACTGTAGTAGTAGCAGTGGGGATTTTTTTTGATTAAATATTTATTATTTAATTAATTACAGATACTCGAAAGTAAATCTTAAAGATGTGTTAAATACTTTGCTTAATCATCTACACCAATAAACATTGAGGATTAAACTACCACTCGTCGACAAATAAATATATTCGTCGAAGAAAACAACATGCTTTATCGAAAAATTATACAACTCGTCGAATAGTTAAAAGTTAATCCAAATGGCGCACTTCCTTTGTAGTGTCATTAAGATTAAAGCATTTATTTACCCGAATATCACCCAATAATTAATTACTAAAATTATCTAAAAAATAAATAACCATGGAATGTCATTACAAGATTACTAAACTTGCTATGCTATTGATGTTTTTTGTAACAGCCGGCATGTATGCACAGGCGCCTACAGTAACATCTTTTTCGCCTACGGTAGTTACACAAAAATCGGTTGTTACCATTACCGGTACAAACCTTGGTAACGTTACAGCCGTAAAATTTGGCGGTACTGCCGCCACATCTTTTACTGCAACTGCTACAAGCATTACTGCAATTGTAGCATCGGGTACATCTGGTGTTGTTAGTGTTACTAACCCAACAGGTACTGCATCATCAACTGCCAGTATAACTTATGTAGCTCCTGCAGCTACAGCAGCCACTAATGCGGTAACGCGCGTTATGACAGACTGGGGAGGCTATTGGTCATCTACTACAACATCGTCTGAAACAGCAAGACAGCCTAATACCCACCATAACCTTACCGGTTTTACCGTTAATAATGGTACAACCTACTCTACCGGGGTAGATGATGCCACACTTACTACAAGGCTGGGCGGTAGTAACATGTATGCACACTCTGATTTTAGGGCGTTACCTGTAAACAGCATTAGTGGCAGCACAGGCCCATCAAGCTACCTTGCTATGGGAAGCCTTATAGACGGAAGCGTTAGCACAGCTACATATACAGCACCCGGTGTTGCCGGACTGCGTGTTAAAGATGTTTTAATTGATGGTATTAAAGGCCTTGATTTAGGTACAGGTGTAACAAACTTAAGTGCCAGCGCAGTACTGTCTTTTAACGTAAACAGTATAGTTCCTGAAAAAATAATTGATGCCGAACCGGATATCCTTATTACCCAGATAGCTTCGCCAAGCAGCAATGCCGACCTTTATTATTTTACAGATGCAGCCGGAAATATTGTAGGTAACCCAATATCTGCAAACTTAAGCAGCATTGGTGCAGTAGGTACTTACAGGCTGGATCTTTTTACACTTGCAACAAACTCTGCTTACTCTACTGTTACACCATCTGCCTCGTTTGAAAATAACGGCACCAGGGAAATCAGGATGATTGCCTTTAAACTAACAGATTTTGGTATTACCTCTGCCACAGCTACCGGCATAACACAATTTAAATGCATACCGGGTGGCGATAGCGATACAGCCTTTACAGCATATAACGCTGCCTCTTTTATAATCCCTGCGCCGGTTATTACTGTACAGCCAACATCTCAGGTAGTATGTACGGGTACAGGCAGTGCTACATTTAGCCTTACAGCCACAGGCACAGGCCTTTCTTACCAATGGAAAAAAAATGGTGTTGATATTGCCAACGCAACGTCATCATCTTATACTGTAGAAAGTACAGCAGCAAACGTAGCGGCTTACAGTGTTGTTGTTAGCAACGAATCAGGATCGGTAGCAAGCCAGATAGCTTACCTTAACACTCTTATTTCAGCGCAGCCTGCATCTGCAACAACATGCCAGGCATCGCCTACTACACTTAGCATAGCAGTAAACGGAGCAAGCTTAACCTACCAGTGGTACTCTAACACTGCTAACACTACTACAGGCAGCACACTAATTGCGAATGCTACAACATCGAGCTATACTCCTGCCGTAAATGCATCAGGTATTACCTACTATTACTGTATTGTTAACAACAATAACACAGCATGTGCAAGGGTTACGTCAAATATCGTTTCGGTAACCGTATCGGCAACATCAGCAGCAGGAACAATATCCGGCAACCAGGCAATATGCAGCGGTACAACAGCAACAGTAAGCCTTACAGGTTACACAGGCTCTATACAATGGCAGGAATCATCAGACAATAGTAACTGGGCTGCCGTAACAACAGGTACAGGTGGTACTACAGCAACTTATACTACAGCTGCACTTACAGCAATACGATATTACAGGGCTGTAGTAACAAGCGGAACTTGCAGCAGTACAACATCGGGCACATCAACAATTAGCATTACACCGGTTTCTGTTGCAGGCACACCATCGGCAAACCAAACAATATGCAGTGGCACAACCGCTACAGTAAGCATTACAGGTTATACCGGTACTATACAATGGCAGCAATCTGCTAACAACAGTACATGGACTAACATTGATGGGGCAACATCTGCAAGCTATACATCTAATGCAATTACAGCTACTACATACTATAAAGCAGTGGTTACAAGCGGTACATGCAGCAGTGCAACATCGGGTACTATAACTGTAAACATATCTCCGCTATCTGTAGCCGGCAGAACATCTGCTAACCAGGCTCTTTGCCCTAACACAGCAACAAGCATAAACATTGCACAATATACAGGAAGCATACAGTGGCAACAATCTGCAGATGCTACTATATGGGTTAACGTAAGTGGTGGCAATGGCGCTACAAGTGCAGTATACACTACACCTGCCCTTACTGCTACAACGTACTACAGGGCTTTAGCAACCAGTGGCACTTGCAGTAGTGCAACATCTGCTACTATAACCATTACGGTAAACAACATTTTAATCTGGACAGGATATGTAAGCACCGCCTGGAACACGGCAGAAAACTGGGCTTGTGGTGTACTGCCTACCTTAAACGATGCTGTATCTATACCGGCTAATGCTACACGCCAGCCTACCGTTTCGGGCATAGTAGGCCTTGCAAAAAGCCTTACAATAGAAAATGGTGCAAACCTGACCGTTCTTACAGGCGGATCGTTAAAAGTTGCAAACGCTGTTACCGTTGCTAATGGAGCTAACATGATAGTTGAAGATAATGGAGCCCTTATACAGGTTAATGATATAGCAAATAGCGGCAAAATTGATGTTCTTAAAAACAGCAATCCATTATACAGGCTTGACTATACTATGTGGTCTTCGCCGGTAAGGGAACAAAACCTGCAAAATTTTTCACCACAAACTGTATCTACACGTTTTTACGAATACAAATGTATTTTTGATACTTCTTTACAAAGGTATAACGAATATTACACTACTGTAGACCCTGCAAATACATCTTTTGAAACAGGAAAAGGATATCTTATACGTATGCCGGATATTGACGATGCAACAGGATATAATAACGGAGCAGCATCTATAATACTACCGGGTACTTTTACAGGTATACCTAATAATGGAACTGTAAACAGGGCAGCCTCTTTAAACGGCAAACGTTTTACAGCAGTAGGTAACCCTTACCCTTCACCTATTAGCCTTGTAGATTTTTACACACAAAACTCAGGCGTAATAGATGGTAACTCTGCATTATACTTCTGGAGAAAAAGGAACAATTACAGGATGTCGTCTTATGTAACTATAACAATGGCTTCTTATACGGCTAACAGGGCAGGATCTGGCGGTACAGAACAGGCTTCTTTTTACACAGGAGATAACAGTGACTGGTTAATAGCACAGGGACAGGGCTTTATTGTAAAAGCACAAAGAAATCCATCTGTAACAAACATTACCTTTAACAATAGCATGAGAAGAGCTGTACCTACAACAGGAAGGCAGGCTTTTTTCAGGGAAGGTCAATCTACAACATCACGCCTTTGGCTAAACCTTACCGGTAGCGAAACCGCTTTTAGCCAGGCTGCCATAGCTTACATGGATGGCGCAACAACAGGCCTTGACTATGGTTATGATGGCGAACAGCTTGCAGGAGACGATGAAATAGCATTGTATACAATTGCAGATGACAGTAATCTTGCTATACAGGCAAGGCCGGTATTTACTCCAAATGATGTAGTAACTGTAGGTTATATAGCAAATGTAACCGGAGAATATGCCCTGAGCCTTGACCATACGGAAGGTGTATTTACTACAGGACAGGAAATTTACCTTAAGGATAACACTACTAATACTGTACAAAATATTACCGACGGAGCGTATGCATTTACATCTGAAGCAGGTACGTTTAACAGCAGGTTCGAATTACTATATACAAACGATGCTTTAGGGGTTAATACACCTGTAATTACAAGCAAAGAGGTTATTGTTTATAAAGAAGGATCTGTTATTAATATATCTGCAGGTACTACAGAAATTACAGATGTAACAATATATGATGTAAGGGGCAGGAAACTGCTTAACAAAGACAACGTAAAAGCTGCACAAACTGTAATTAGTGGTTTGCAGGCTGCACAGGAAGTTTTAATTGTAGAAATTAATACCGTAAAAGGAAAAGTAAGTAAAAAGATCGTTTTTTAATTTTTGATAGTTATTATTATTTATCCCCGCTGTACCACTACAGCGGGGATTTTTGTTTACTGCCAAATTCATTTAAAAATTTATTGCTACTTTTATTTCCATTTCCAAAAAAATCCAATCTAAAATTATGTACAAAAAATTTATCCTCACTTACCTGCTGTTGCAGTCCATTGCATTATTTGCCCAGCAAAATTTGCTGGTTAATGTATACAGCCGGCCAGTACAAAGCCTTAACGGCAAATGGAATTATATTGTAGACCCTTATGAAAACGGCTATTATAACTACCGCTACGAGCCGTTTGACAAACAGGAAAAACCATCTAAAAGTGCTTTTTTTATGAATGCCAAACAGGAAGACAAAACAGAACTTTTAGAATACAATTTTGACAAATCGCCTACGCTAAATGTACCGGGCGACTGGAATACCCAAACCGACAGCCTCTTTTTTTATGAGGGCACTTTATGGTATAAAAAGTCTTTTGATTACGTAAGCAAAAAGGAAGGCAACAGGGCATTTTTATATTTTGGTGCCGTAAATTACCATGCCGATGTGTATCTTAATGGCAAAAAACTGGGCACACATACCGGTGGCTTTACCCCTTTTAATTTTGAGGTTACCGGCAAACTTAAAGACAAAGATAATTTTGTTGTCGTTAAGGTAGATAATAAACGCTGTAAAGAATGTGTACCTACACTTAATACCGACTGGTTTAACTATGGTGGCATTACCCGCGATGTGCAGTTGGTAGAGGTTGCCGCCACGTTTATACGAGAGTATGAAATTCAGCTAAACCCTAAAAATAATAAGCAACTTACCGGGTTTATTAAACTTGATGGGCAGGCTGCCGCCAATAAAAAAATTACGGTAACTATTCCTGAACTTAAAATAAAAAAACAAATTACCACCGATGGCGATGGTACCGCCCAGGTAACTATTGACGTTAAAAATGTAAAATACTGGTCGCCCGAAAATCCACATCTTTATAATGTATTGATTACTGCCGGAGATGATGTTTTGAGTGATAAAATTGGTTTCAGGACTATTACAACAAAAGGGCATAACATTGTGCTTAACGGCAAAAATGTATTTTTAAGGGGAATTTGTATTCATGAAGAAAGCCCCAATAATGGCAAGAGGGTAAGCACTATAGAGGATGCACGCACGTTGCTTACATGGGCTAAAGATCTTGGCTGTAACTATGTAAGGCTTGCTCATTACCCGCATAATGAACACATGTTACGCCTGGCCGATGAAATGGGTATTCTTGTTTGGGAAGAGATCCCTGTGTACTGGACTATAGACTGGAAAAATGCAGACACGTATGCCAATGCCGAAAATCAGTTAACAGAGGTTATAACACGCGACAGGAACAGGGCATCGGTTATTATATGGTCTATGGCAAATGAAACACCATCGCTACCCGAACGTAATACTTTTTTAGGAAAATTAGCTAAGCATTCCCGTAGTATGGACCCTACCCGGCTTATAAGTGCCGCCATGGAACAAAGCAATTATGAAGGCAACCCACTTGTAAAAACTATCGACGATCCTTTTGCTGATGTGGTAGATGTACTTAGCTTTAACCAATACATAGGCTGGTATGATGGCCTGCCAGAAAAATGCAACGAGGTAACGTGGAAAATAACACAGGATAAACCGGTAGTAATATCTGAGTTTGGTGCCGATGCAAAAGCCGGTTACCATGCTGATAAACTTACCCGCTTTAGCGAAGAATATCAGGAAGACCTGTATGTGCAAACCCTTAAAATGCTGAGCAAAATTGAACAGTTACAGGGCTTGTCGCCGTGGATATTAAAAGATTTCCGTTCGCCGCGCAGGCAGTTGCCCGGATTACAGGACGGCTGGAACCGAAAAGGATTATACAGTGATAAAGGCGAAAAGAAAAAGGCTTTTTATATACTTAAAGCTTTTTATGATGCTAAGGCAAAACAGTAAAACAAATTGGCAGGCTTTGATGCCTGCCAATTTGTTTTTATTCAATATTCATTTCCTGCGTATGCCATCCTGCGTTGTCTTTTATAAGGTATACAAATACAGTAATGTCTTTTTTTTGCCCCTCAACTTTAATAGATAAGTTAGCTTCTCCTGCATCGTTAACTGTTTTTATCTGACCTGTAACAAAATAACCAAAGTCTTTTATACCCCCGGTTTGTTTTTGTACGTTGGCATCCTGCTTTATAGACTCGACAGCCGTTTTATAAGCATCGCTTTTTTTCATCAGGCTGCCTCCAAGAAACATTAATGCTGCTCCAATTACTATAATTGAAGGAATAACAATGGCTATTATTTTACGTGATTTTTTCTTTTGCTGCTCTTTCTGTGCTTTAAAGTAAGCAGCAGGATCATTTTTAAAGTCTGGGACATTGTTCATTTTGTTGGTGTTTGTTATAAATATTAGATGAGTAAACTAAACAATAGCTTGTTATTATTACAAAAAGAGCCACGCAAAACGTGGCTCTTTCAATATGCAGTAGGATTAAAAACTTAATCTATCCTTGTAATTTTTGCACCAAGAGCTATTAGCCTTTCGTCTATACGCTCATAACCGCGGTCTATCTGGTCGCTGTTTTGTATAGTACTTACACCCTTAGCAGACAATGCAGCGATAAGTAATGATATACCCGCTCTGATATCTGGCGATGACATAAGGATACCTTTTAGTTTCGATTTAAAATCAAGCCCTATAACGGTAGCCCTGTGCGGGTCGCAAAGAATGATCTTAGCACCCATATCTATAAGCCTGTCTACAAAGAACAAGCGGCTTTCAAACATTTTTTGGTGTATAAGCACCTCTCCCCTTGCCTGCGTGGCAACGGTTAATACAATACTTAAAAGATCCGGCGTAAAGCCCGGCCATGGCGCGTCTGACACGGTAAGGATAGAGCCGTCTATATAGTTCTGAATTTCATAACCATCAGTATGAGCAGGAATATAAATATCGTCTCCCCTGCGCTCTAAGGTTATGCCCAGCTTACGGAAAACGTTAGGTATTACACCCAGGTTATCCCAGCTAACATCTTTAATGGTAATTTCGCTCTGTGTCATTGCAGCAAGGCCTATCCAACTGCCTATCTCTATCATATCGGGCAATATGCGGTGTTCGCATCCACCTAAAGTATCTACACCTTCTATTTCTAAAAGGTTAGACCCTATACCTGTAATTTTTGCACCCATGCTGTTTAGCATTTTGCAAAGCTGTTGCAGGTAAGGTTCGCAGGCGGCATTGTATATAGTGGTTTTGCCCTGTGCTAATACGGCAGCCATAACAATATTTGCTGTGCCGGTTACAGATGCTTCATCAAGCAGCATGTAAGTACCCTGAAGCCTCTCTGCCTCTACACCATAAAAATGGTCTTCTTCGTTATAGCGAAATTTAGCACCAAGGTTTATAAAGCCTTCAAAGTGGGTATCTAACCTTCTTCTGCCTATTTTGTCGCCACCCGGCTTAGGGATATAACCTTTGCCAAAACGGGCTAAAAGTGGGCCTACGATCATTATAGAACCCCTTAGCGACGAACCTTCTTTTTTAAACGCTTCACTTTCAAGATAAGACAGGTTTACCTCATCTGCCTGAAAAGTGTACGACCCGTGCTCCAGTTTTTGAATTTTAACTCCCAGGTTGCCCAGTAAGGCAATAAGCTTGTTAACATCAATAATATCGGGTATGTTTGTAATGGTTACTTTTTCGGGGGTAAGCAATACAGTGTTAAGCACCTGTAAAGCTTCGTTTTTAGCGCCTTGCGGCTTTATTTCGCCCTTAAGAGGGGCACCTCCTTCAATTTTAAATGTTCCCATGCAGCGGTAAAAATGTTATTATTTGCGGTTGTTATTATTTTGATTATTAGATCGTATGTTATTGCCCATACGTTGCATTTTTTGCCTTGGGTTAATTGTAAACTGTGTTTTATTGCTCAGTTTTTTGTTAACCTTCATAAGGTCTATAGATGTAGACAGTTCTTCATCTGCAGCAAGCAGGTTTATTTTACCACCACTAAGTTCCATAAGATGTTCAAAAATAACATCGTCTTTAACCGTGTCTTTATTCCAGCTTAGGTAGCTTTTTTTCATGTGGTTTGCAATCACAATAATGAGTGCGTTCTTCATTTCGCCATCTTCCCAGCTATTGGCAACATCTATCATGTTCTTAATGTTATTGCCATAAAAGCGATATTTAGGAAAGTTTTGAGGATACCCTAACGGCCCCGGCTTAACATTAAGCACTTCGCGCGATGGTGTAGGATAGGGTGAATCAACATCCAGTTTAAAATCAGACATTATAAATATCTGGTCCCATAGCTTGTGCTGAAAATCGGGCACATCGCGCAGGTGCGGGTTTAGCCCCCCCATAACGCCTATAATGTATTTTGCGGCCTTGTTGCGCTCGTTCCTGTCTTCCAGCGCCACTGCCTGCTCAATTAGCTTTTGCAGGTGGCGGCCATATTCGGGAATGATAAGATGCGGCCTTTCGGCATTATATTCAAGAAAATTAACTGCTTCTTCCGGGGTATATCTCATAATGTGAAGTTTGGGTATTTTATAAAGATATAATACCTTCTATAGATGACATTTGCAAATACTTATCTATTACAGCCTGAGCATTCTCCATCCGTACGTTTATAGAAACGCTGGTATATTTACCATTTTTAGAAGCCCGTGTATCTATCACGGCTCCCATATTATTATAGGCTTCTTCTATCTCTACGATCTTGTTGCCATCTGTAGGTACAATAAATTTAAATAAATATTCTGACGGCCACTCTGTAGACCTTGCCAGCTCTTCTTTAAGCCTGGCATAAAACTCTTCGCTCTTGTTATCCATTCGTCATTAAAATAAAGGCAAATATACATTATCCCGCACTAACTTTATTAAAAAATAGCAAGCCGGGTTTATTTTAGGAAAAATTAAAAAAATTAAATTACAAAAGCAACTTTTTAAAGAGATAACATTAGCCAGGCTGCAAATTTGTGCCCCGTATATTGCTATACTTAGTTGCTCATTACATTTATGTTTAACCCTTATTCATTATTAAAAGAAGGGTAATTAATGCAGCAATTATAACAACATAGTAACTGTAGTTTATAATCCTGCTTAAAAATGTACGGTTTCGAAAAAGCCGTAATACGACAAATACAGATGTGCCCATAATAAAATTGAGGGATATCCAAACGGGATATATTTGTAATAACTGTAAGCTGCCTCCACCAAAAGCACTATTTAACCCCATGCTTAACAGTATGCCAAACACCACTAACCACATAAAATAGAGCCCTACTAATATGTGATAAGCAACATGTTTTAAATCGTAATTTTTCATTTTATAATACAATATGGGGCAAAACAGTGTGCTGGTTTTGTTTATTTTAAAAATAAATCAAAAATTATACCAGCCAAAATTAATATTTATCATTTAAATAAACGTGGCATTACTACTTTTATTACCACATCATGTATATTACAAAATCATCTGCTAAAAATGTTAAAACATCTTTAATTATAAGATTTGTGGTTATGCATATTGATTTTTAAGCATAAAAGAACATGGTAAACATACTCTGACTGCATTATTTAACATAAAACTGATTTATAATTAATATATGCATTATTCTCATCATCAGGAGTATTTTACACCAACATTACGAAATAAATATTATATTGTATGTAAAACATTAACAAAAAATTATCTACTTTTATACCATAAATTTTTTGGCCCCCTGAAGAATTTACCGTGTACCCCCTTTAAAAAACTAATTTTACTATTTGCAACATGAAGCTAAAAGAACTTAAAGTTTGGCTGGACAAACTGACCGCTGAAGAACTTGAAAAAGAACTTTTGTACAACTCTATGGATTATGGCATTTCTGGCCATGTAAGTGAAATAAACCGTACAGATGACAACCTTTACTATGTAGGAGATGAGCCTGTATTATTACATACCAGCGAAGACCTGCGTAAACGCGGTTTTACCGAAAAACAAATTGCTGAACTTGATGTTGAAATTCCGCAAGGATGCTACTATATAGAGCTTAGCAACGAATACAGTATACTGGAAAGGTTTTTACACGAAAGATAATAGTCAGGATTTTACATTGCGGCACTCTTAACACAATGTTAGGTAGTGTAAATGGTTTTATTTGGTACATTAGCTTTTACCAATAAACCAACCGTGCAATGATAAAAAACATCCTTACTATTACCCTTAACCCTACAGTAGATAAAAGTTGTGCTGTAGACAATATAAAGCCCGAAAAAAAACTGCGCTGCACTGCGCCAAAATATGAACCCGGAGGCGGTGGGATAAATGTATCCCGCGGCCTTTCGCGGCTCGGCATAAAATCTACCGCATTATTTTTATCCGGTGGCCGCACCGGCGAACTGCTCGAAAAATTACTTGATGAAGAAGGCGTTACCACAAGCCCTGTAAACGTTGCGGCCGAAACCCGCGAAAATTTTATCGTGGTAGACAAATCGCACAATGAGCAATACCGTTTCGGAATGCCCGGCGACACTGTTAGTGAGGAAGAAATTACAGCACTAACAAACAAGATAAACAGCTACTCCCCTTTTCCTGAAATTGTTATTATAAGTGGCAGCCTGCCCAAAGGTATTGATGCGGCTTACATGCGCACGCTGGTAAAGAGCCTTAAAGCAAAAGGCGCAAAGGTTATTGCAGATACATCTGGCGATGCGCTTACAGAGGTACTTAAAGAAGGTGTATTCCTGCTTAAGCCTAACCTGGGCGAACTGAGCCTGCTTACAGGCCGCGAAGAACTGGATAATGAAAGTGCCGATGAAGCTGCAAAACAACTTATTGATGAAGGCAAGGCCGAAATTGTGGTGGTATCGTTAGGGCCGCAGGGTGCTTACCTTGTTAGCAAAGACGAATGTATACATGTACCGGCACCATCGGTTAAAAAACTAAGTACTGTGGGCGCAGGAGACAGCATGGTGGCAGGAATGGTTTCTGTCTTAGCTAATGGGGGTAATCATGTACAAATGGCGCGCATGGGTGTTGCCTGCGGATCTGCAGCTACCATGAGTACCGGCACCGGGCTGTTTACTAAAGAGAATGCGGAGAGGCTGTATAAATGGTTGTCAAAATAAATATCAAATAACAATTTCCAAATTACAAACCGCAACAGGCAATAGACAACAGGCAACAGGCAACAGGCAACAGGCAACAGGCAATAGGCAATAGGCAATAGGCAATAGGCAATGGGCAATGGGCAATGGGCAATATTAAAAAAAATAAAACTACTCACATAAATAAGCAATTATATGAATTACCAGAACGCTAAAGATGCTTTTGATGAGCTTAAGAACTTTGAAGGCAAAGCCACCTTTAAGGGTGAAGATACAGTAATAACGTATTTTGTTTTATTACCTAAGCAAGATGTTGAAGATTTAAGTTTGAAACCTTTTTTAGAGCAATATACTGCAAGCGGCAGTTTTGAGATTGAAGGTAATCATGACGAACCTTATACTATTATAGCTATAAATACTGATGCAATGAAGTATAATAACGATACTGATTATTTCCTGACAATGCTGATAAATTAAATCCTGGATTGTTAGATTTTTTGATTACCAAAAATTCAGACATCCATTAGTAAACAAGAGCCTTTAGAAATTTATCTAAGGGCTTTTTGTTTTAAAATCAGGATTGCCACGCTGCCACTTAATAAAGCATATTAGTTTACTGATTCACTTTTGTTTACCCCTTAAAACGGTTGCTATAATACCCCTCAAATTACACACAACAATTAATTAACAAACAACATATTAGCTACAAATTAAATTGCATAATAAAAAAAGCAATCTGATAGCGCTACAATAGTACAGTTAGCTTATCATTACAATAAATGCGCGTCATTTTTTATTTAAAAAATGCATTTAAGGTTGTTAGTAAAACAGCCGCTTCAATCGAAATAGTTAAGGGATCGTTACTAAATTTATTAACTAAATTTAATATTTTATTGGCATAGCGTTATTAAAGTTTAATAGATTAATCAAGCATCTTTGTAAAACAAAACCACCTAAAACATCACACCATGAAAACTACCATCGACTTAGCCACCATTAAGAGTTTTATCCTTACTAATGCATTATCAGAAAATGTTATGCTTATGCTTCACCCATCAAACTTTAATAAGCTTGTAAAACAGGGTACAAAAAGAGCTAAAGCGCTTTGTATATCTGGCATTAATATTATTGCAGATGATAACAACGAAGTTAGGGAAGGCGAAATAGATATACTTGAAGTTAAATTTAACTAATAAATTATCCTGACTTTTTAAATCAGAGCAAAAAACCACTTGCAGCTAATTTAAAAAGTCAGGGTAAAATTATTCCTACTGCTTTTACAGCCTGTTTAAATATATTTCAAAAATCTACAATTTTGCCTTTAGCATCCGGGCAGCCTGAGTATAGCCACCTTCGGCACCATCTACAAAATGTATATGCCCGTCGTCAAGATTACGCACATAGCAAGACATTATAGAAGCACCACTTATGTGTATGCCATAAATAATTTCACCATTAGCCTCCATAACATTGAGCAGATTTTGTAAAGCAACACGTTGTTTTGCATTACCGGTTATAACTGTATTTATACGTCCGTCAATAACAAGGGTATCGCTCATATCTACTAATGATTTAAGAAAATCCCTGCCTTTTTTAGTACTGAAATAAATGTAGCCGTAAAAAGTAACTATCCATGTTTTAAGCAACTCTAAAAATCTTATTTTTCCAAGCCTTGCACGCATCTCGTTACCTAATTTACTAAAGGTAGTTTTAAGCTTAAGCCTCCCTACAGATATGGGCTGCCGTATCTCGGGAGCTCCATAAAGCTCTTCCATTGCTTCCAGCACTTTTTTAAACACCACGGCTTGTTGCGATACCTCTTTAGCAATAATAAGTAACGTAACAATTTCTTCCTTATCTGCCGGCGGCGGAATTTTATCCCAGCGGCATTGCATACCACTCAGGTCTAATATGGTTTCCTGCGCTGCAAGCCCGGCAAACATGTAATCATCTCCCTTAATTATTTTTTCGGCATAGTTAAGCCCGTTACCTAAAACTATAGGTATAGAGAACGTGGCAGAGCTACTGTATTTTGCAATGTGTATTTCATGGCCCTGTTCATAAATATCTGCCACGGGCACTGTACCGGCACGCAGGCTAAGGTTAAAATTAGCAAGGGTATTATTTTTATACAAGGTAAGGGCATGCATAACTTTATGTATAAGTACCGGCGGCACAATAAAGGTAGCACCGTCTCCACCAAAGAAGAACGGAATAATAATATCCATGCCAAATGCTAAATTAAGTACGCTTACAATGCTGCCTGTGGCAATAAGGTTAACGTCTTCATGGCGGCCCTGCAGTACGGCATTTGTAGAGCCCGTAATATCTGTAATAACAACATGCCAGTCTGCCGGAACGATGCTAAACAATTTTTGCTTTACCAATAGCACATGCAAAGGCATTTTGTGTAAAGGTAATGCAGAATAAAATTGCTCGTTGGCGTCTGTCATTGTCTTTTGCATCATAAATTGTTCTGTCTCTCAAAGTAACAACTTAAGATACTAATAAAATCTTAAAAGGCATTATTTCTGGTAAATTATATCTAACTGTATATACAGGGTTAAAAAAGCTGCGGAATGTAAATAGTAAATGTAGCACCGCAATTAAGCAGGCTGCTCGCCGTGATAACGCCTTTGTGGTTCTCTGTTATTTTTTTTACTATGGTTAACCCAATACCTGTTCCCAACTGGACATCAGTAGTTTGCAGCCTTTGAAAAAGCCCGAATATCTTTTCGTTGTATTTATTATCAAAACCTATCCCGTTGTCGCAAATAGTAATACGGCAGTAATTAATATCAGCATCAAGTTTCTCATTATCAAACTTATGACCTCTATTAAGGTCGCTTTTAATATCTATAACGGGGGCAATATTATCTATAGAAAATTTAAGAGAATTAGAGAACAGGTTATAAAGCAACTGCCTAAACTGAAACGGGATAACGCTAACCTCATGGCTGCCGGAATATATTATTTGGGCCGCCTTGCTTTCTGTTTCGTCCTGCAGGTCATGCTTTACCTCATTAATAAGGTCGTTTAATGCTACTTTTTCAAACACTTTATCTGCTGCCGAAACCTGCGAATAAGACAGCAGGTCTTTTATAAGTGCACTCATCCGTGATGCCGAATTATTTATCTTATCAATATATAATTTGCCCTGCACGGAAAGGCTGCTAAATTCTTTTTCCAGCATGAGCGACGAGAAAACCTGTATTTTGCGCAGCGGTTCCTGCAAATCATGGCTGGAAATATAGTTGAATGCCTTTAGCTCTTCGTTTACCCTTTCAAGTTCGGCATTTTGGGCTTGTGCTTCCCTTAGCCTTTGGGCAATATGGCTGCTTAAGGCTTCCTCCAGCTGTTCTTTAGCTCTATTAAGGTCGTTGTTTGCTTTGCGTAGTTGCAGCAGGTTCATAGTTTGCCCGGAGAGGACTTTTAAAGCTTCTATTTGCTGTGTAGTTAAAACACGTGGTTTAACATCGAGAACGCAAACAGTGCCAAGCCCCTGCCCGTTTGGGGTAACTAATGGTACACCTGCATAAAAAACGATATGGGGTTCGCCGGCCACAAAGGGGTTGTTTTTAAAGCGGTCGTCTTTACGAAAATCTTCGATGGTAAAAGCTTCGCCGGGTGTTTGTATGGCATAGCTGCAAAAGGCATATTCCAGCGGAGACCCATCCACATCAGTACCGCGATGCGATTTAAACCATTGCCTGTCTTTATCAATAAACGTTATAAGCGCAACAGGAGCTTCACAAATTATTGAGGCCATCAGTGTAATGTCGTCATAATCCTTTTCAGAGAAAGTATCTAAAATATCATAGCTGTAGAGATCCTCTAAGCGTTTACTTTCATCTGTTAAAGTTCCTGCCTGTATCATTTATGGTTAAAGAATTATAATAGGCTAAAAATACATAAATCAATGGTATAATAACGCCGCTTGTATATTTTTTGGCAATATCATTTTTAATCCAATGTTTTACCAATGTAATTATGGCTACAACACGTACCGCTTTGGCTACATTCATGAGTGTTCATTTCGGCAACTTTGCCTTGTAATTAAAACATATAAACATGAAAACTATTTTTATTACCGGCGCATCTGCCGGACTGGGGAAAGCAACGGCAAAATTATTTCAGGCAAACGGGTGGAACGTTATTGCTACTATGCGCAACCCTGAAAAAGAAACCGAACTAAACCTTTTAAACAATGTAACCTTACTACCGCTGGATGTTACCAATTCTGAGCTGATACACGACACAGTGCAAAAAGCTATTGCACTTGGCCCTGTAGATGTAGTATTTAATAATGCCGGTTACGGACTTGTAGGTGCTCTTGAGGCATACACAGAAAAACAAATAACCAGCCAGATAAATACAAATCTTACGGGAGTAATCAGGGTTACGCAGGCATTTATACCGCATTTTAAGGCGAAACAAAGTGGTTTGTTTATTACAACAACATCTGTATTTGGGTTAGTCTCTAATCCGCTATCAAGTGTATACAATGCTACAAAATTTGCATTGGAGGGTTGGAGCGAAAGTATATCGTATGAGTTGGCACTCTTTAATATTGGAATAAAAACCATAGCCCCGGGAGGTATAAAAAGCAATTACATGAACGTTATGCAGGTAGCACCACAGCCGGATTACGACCCATTAATGCAAAAAATGACCGAAGTATTCTCTAACGGCATGCTCACTTTTACAGAACCCGAAATTATTGCACAAACGGTATATGAAGCCGCCACAGATTGTAAAGACCAATTAACCTACCTTGCCGGAGAGGATGCTAAAAAACTATTGGTGCAAAGGCAGGCCGAAGGTGCCGAAGGTTATAGGATAGCAATGCGCAATGCCATGCAAATACAATAATTTACTACCTTAGCCACGATGAAACCCGAAAGTAAACAACCATATATATTCAACTCCGTATCAGAGCTGCACAAAGCTTTAGGCCTGCCAAAGCCCTTGCACCCGTTGATAAGCCTTGTTGATTATAGCGATATTACTGCTGATACTACTGATGTTGCCAAGGGCATGGTGCTTAACTTTTATAAGGTTTCATACAAAAAGAATTTTAAGGGAAAAATAAAATACGGGCAAAGCCATTATGATTTTGATGAAGGCGGAATGTCTTATATTTCGCCTAACCAAATTATTACTGCCGGTAGTGATGATGCCGATTATGGTGGCTATACCCTGCTTTTCCATCCTGATTTTTTACATAACTATGCGTTAGCGCAAGGCATAAAAAAATACGGATTCTTTTCGTATGCCTTATCAGAAGCTTTATATTTATCTGATAAGGAAAAGGAAATTATCACTGCCATTTTTACTACGATTGCGCATGAGCTTACACAGTCTATAGACCATTTTAGCCAGGATATAATGATATCACAAATAGAGCAGCTGCTCAATTACAGCAACCGCTTTTATAACCGCCAGTTTATTACCCGTAGAACACCCAACAATAATCTGGTGGCTAAAATGGAAAAGGTATTAGCCGGATATTTCGACACCCAAGAAACCCTTGTTACCGGCGTGCCAACCGTTCAGTTTATAGCCGATGAGCTAACGGTAACCCCGCGCTATTTGAGTGACATGCTGAGGGTGCATACCGGACAGAATGCACAGCAGCATATACAGGCTGGCATTATTAATAAAGCCAAAGAACTGTTAAGCACCACAAGCTTATCTGTTGGCGAAATAGCTTATCAACTGGGGTTTGAGCATCCACAATCGTTCAATAAAATATTTAAAAAGAAAATGAATGTTTCGCCAGTGGAGTATCGGCAGTCTTTTTATTAACTTCAATCGGCAACAAACAATGAACAATGAACAATTAACTATTAACTATTAACTATTAACTATTAACCATAAACAACATAAACAATGTCTTATTGCAGCGTAATAGAAACGATGTCGCCCGAAAAAAAGGCTCTTCATAAAGCGTATCACGACCATTATTATGGTTTCCCAATAGAAGATGATAACGAACTTTTTTGCCGTCTCGTAATGGAAATTAACCAGGCCGGGCTAAGCTGGGAAATTATCCTGAAAAAAGAGAAATCGTTCAGGTTAGCATTTGACAATTTTGATATTGCCAAAGTAGCAGCTTATACAGAAACAGACAGGGAACGCCTACTGTCAGATCCTGGAATAATACGCAATAAGCTTAAGGTTAACGCCGCTATAGAGAATGCAAAAACTATATTGACATTACAAAAAGAGCATGGCTCCTTTAAAAAATGGCTCGAAATGCAACACCCAAAAACTAAAGAAGAGTGGGTTAAGATATTTAAGAAAACCTTTAAATTTACCGGCGGCGAAATTGTAAATGAATTTTTTATGAGCATAGGCATGCTGCCCGGTGCCCATGCCCAAAACTGCCCTGTGTATAAACAAACCCGCGATGCCGGCGCGTTATGGTTTACTGTATAGATAGCAAGCTTTAACGTTGCGTTGGCAATTCAATTAGAGGTTTAAAAGTATCTTTAGCTAATTTATTTTAACACGTATAATCCCGCAAGCAAGGATGAGTTTATTTATTGCCTTCCTATCAACCGTATTAATCATTTTTACTATTTTATCCCTGATAAAGAATGATTATTGGATATTCAGGATATTCGATTATCCAAGATTGCAAAAATTTGTTCTCTCCTTAGTATGCCTTGCCTTGCTAATTTATTTCTTTAAAAGCACGGCGTTCATATATTGGGGGTTAATTGGGGCCATGACCCTTAACGTTATTTACCTTTTTACACTGATAATGCCATTTACCATATTAGGTAAAAAACAGGTTTTACGGGCAACAAAACATATACAAGACCAAAGCCTGAGTATTATGATCGCTAATGTTTTTCAGGATAATACAAATACTAAAGGCTGCCTTAACGAGGTGTACACAAACAATCCTGATATTGTATTACTACTTGAAACTAATAGCCGGTGGGACAACGAAACTGCCGAACTTGCAGCCAAATATCCGTTTAGTGTAAAGGTAGCGTTGGAAAATACCTATGGCATGCTGTTATACTCTAAATTAGAATTAACCGATGCTAAAGTAGATTATATTGTAGAAGACGATATACCATCTATTCACGGCATAATATCATTAAAGAATGGGCAACAAGTACAATTATATTGCCTGCACCCTACCCCGCCAGTACCACAGGAAAACCCAAGGTCTACAGAACGAGACAAAGAATTACTGCTCGTAGCTGATAAAGCTAAAGCCAGTAAATTGCCAGTTATTGTTGTGGGCGACCTTAATGATGTAGCGTGGAGCTACACTACCGAATTATTTTTAAAAATGAGCGGCCTATTGGATCCGCGCCGTGGCCGTGGTTTCTTTAACTCATTTCATGCGCATTACCCTATAATGCGTTTTCCGTTAGATCATGCTTTTATATCGACTGATTTTAAGCTAAAGGGCATGAAACGATTGTCTAATTTCGATTCAGATCATTTTCCTATTTTTATAAGCTTGCAATACGAAGCAGTCGCTACACAGCAACAGGAAGGCCTGGAAGCCGATGCCGATGATATAGAACTTGCGGAAGAAAAAAAATCTAAAGAATAAATTCACACTATTTTTATTAGGCTACATTCAATTAACGACAAAAAATATGTCGTTGCATCAGTCTTACACTTAGCCTGTTATATTAAGCTATTGTGTACTATTGCCAATCAATGTAAACTGTATATAATAGACATACTTTAAATCATTAAATACAGCATCATATACAATCCTTAACTATTTTAACAACCGCATCACCAATGGCTTCAGCAGACCTTTTCAATGCAAAAACAGAGGACTTTAGAAGTAAATTTAGGGGTTATACGTTGTGTAAGATTATTTAATTTGAGGCTAATTAATTTATATGCATAAATTGCCAATCCCACAGGTATTGGTATTGATCCAACTTTCATAATTTCTATAAAACAAAAAAGCCCTTTATCTATATGGATAAAGGGCTTTTAAAAAGAAAGGCGATGACATACTCTCCCACAAACTGCAGTACCATCTGCGCAGGCGGGCTTAACTACTCTGTTCGGGATGGGAAGAGGTGAGCCCCGCCGCAATAATCACCTTAAAAGGTTCATTGCTTTGGACAATGATTTACGCGTATACCGTTAACTATGAACTGTAAACCGTAAACTAATAATATTAACATACTGAGATAAAGAAAAAATAGTATTTAGAAAGTTCTTCCCCCGCTTTACAGCGGGGAAAAGAGC
>NZ_KB899979.1 GCF_000378485.1 Flavobacterium rivuli WB 3.3-2 = DSM 21788
TCGGTCGAAATGGAAGAACCGCAGATACGGATTTTTCAATATTAAATCAGCTATAAATTAATCATTTAATAGAGTCTGGTTATGTCATTCTGAGCGGAGTGCAACGCAGCCGAAGAATCTCATGTTATAGCGTCACGATGATAGCTGAGATTTCTCTACTACGCTGCGCTTCGGTCGAAATGGAAACCGTTGACTCATAAACTTGCATTTAAAAGGTAGGAGAAATCCCGGGTTCCTGGTCATCGCGAGGCACGAAGCGATCTATTCGGGCTGCTACGCTTTGGTCGAATGTAATATCTATCATTATTGAGATTCTTCGGCTGCGCTGCACTCCGCTCAGAATGACAGAGCAAGCTTTCATTTTAGAAAGAAGTTGATTCTAACCCAACATCAAAAACCCCTTTAGGCAGTACCTAAAGGGGTTTGGTTTATAACAGCTTACGGCATGTTATAATTTATTTTCTTCCTGTGCTTTTTTACTTACAGCAGGCTCATCTCCTTCTTTAGCGGCATTTTTAAATTCTTTAATACCGGTACCCAATCCTTTCATAAGTTCGGGGATTTTTTTTCCACCAAACAGTAATACAACAATTACCAATATTACGAGTATTTCTGTTATACCTAATTTTCCCATGACACAAAATTTTAATTATAAAGACAAAGTTAATTATAAATTGATTTCCTTAAACTATTTACGACAATTATTTGGTTATGGTTTGCGTTAAATAAAACAAAATATTGCGAACCCCTTATTTTAGGGCAAGGTTTACTGCTCACAAAACACTAAAATAAGCAGGGATTAGTATATTTGTCAATTAAACCTACAGTATGCCGGCAAAAAGGCTTAAAAAACAAATTATCAGGAAAAAGCTGTTTAATAAAAACCGCCTGGTAATACTTAACGAAGATACCTTTGAGGAAATTTTTTCGCTCAGGCTTAACCTCATGAACGTGTTTGTGGGGCTTACTACCGTAAGTATCGTAATGATTGCGCTTACCACTTACATCATTGCATTTACGCCCCTTAGGGAGTATATTCCCGGTTACGCCTCTACAAAACTTAAGCGCGAAGCTACCGAGAATGCCGTAAAATCTGACTCGCTCATTAAAGTAATCCAGCAAAATGATGCCTACCTGGCATCGCTTAAAAAAGTACTTACCGGCGATCTTGACCCTACTAAACTAAGTCGCGACTCTATAGTTGCTACAGGCCAAAAAGAACTTTCGCCGGAGGAAATGAAACCATCTGAAGCAGATGCTAAACTGCGCCAGGAAGTGGCTCTGGAAGATAAATATAACCTTTTTGAAAAGGCACAGCCCCGCGTAACGCAGGTATTATTTGCCCCGGTAAAAGGGCATATTATCCAGCCTTACAATGCCAGTAAAAAACAATTTTATATAACCGTTGCCCTTGCTAACAATACACCTATAAAAGCTATTGCCGCGGGAACCGTGTTGCTTGCCGACTGGACACCTACTAACGGCAATGTAATTATAGTGCGCCATAACGACGGTATAATATCGGTTTACAAACAGGCCGGCAGCGTAACAAAAGAGCAGGGAGATATTGTAAAATCGGGCGAGGTTATAGCTATGGCCGGCAGTAGCGGCATACAGCAGGGTGGTATACCATTGCACTTTGAGCTCTGGAAAGATGGCTATCCTATAAACCCAACCCAGTTTATTGATTTTGAATAATGGAAGATTTTGTTGCAAATATTGCCCTGTCGTCATTTATATGTGGTATTGCCTTTGTGGGCATGGGGCTTGTTATGTATTACTACCCGCCTAAAAAAATAAACGACCTGTACGGTTACCGCACCGGTAGTTCTATGAAATCGCAGAAACGGTGGGATTTTGCCCAACGCTTTTGTGCCGTTCAGGCCATGAAAGTTTCGGTGGTACTGATAGTAGTATCGTTATTGTTTTACTTTATCCCGGTAGATACAGCTATCAAACAATTTTTAGGTGTATTCCTGCTCCTTTTAGGCGCGGCTTATTTATTATACAGCACAGAGAAGGCTATTAAACAACGATTCGACAAATCTTAATATTACACATACAATGTCTTTAAAAACATTAGGGGCAAAAATATTCGCAGCCATAATACATGGCAGGACCCAAAAATGGGCTAACAACCCTGTTGCCATACAGCAAAAGGTGTTTGCACAATTATTGGCAAAGGCCAAAGACACCCAGTTTGGCATAGACCACGGTTTTGAAGGGATAGCCACTTACGAGCAGTTTTCTGCAAAAGTTCCTGTGCGTGATTACGAGGGCTTAAAAAGCTATATAGACCGCGTGGTGCATGGCGAAGAGAACATTCTCTGGCCGGGTAAGCCGCTGTATTTTGCCAAAACATCGGGTACTACAAGTGGGGCAAAGTATATTCCGCTTACAAAAGAGAGCATGCCTTATCATGTAGAGGCTGCCAGGAATGCCATACTGGCTTACATTCACGAAACGGGCAAGGCAGGCTTTGTAGATGGCAAGATGATCTTTTTGCAGGGAAGCCCGGAGCTTGATGAAAAATACGGCATACAGTTTGGCCGCCTTAGTGGCATTGTGGCGCATTATGTGCCGGCTTATTTACAAAAAAACCGCATGCCCAGTTGGGAAACCAACATGATAGACGACTGGGAAACCAAGGTAGATGCTATAGTAGGGGAGACCTACCATGAAGATATGCAGGTAATATCGGGCATACCGTCGTGGGTACAAATGTATTTTGAAAAGCTGCACCAAAAAGAAGGCAAAAAGGTGGGGGACATCTTTAAGAATTTTAACCTGTTTATATATGGTGGGGTAAACTATGAACCTTACCGTGCTAAATTCGAGAACCTTATTGGCCGAAAGGTAGACAGTATAGAACTTTTCCCGGCTTCGGAAGGTTTTTTTGCCTACCAGGACAGCCAGAAAGAAAAAGGTATGCTGCTACTGCTTAACGCAGGTATTTTTTACGAGTTTATTAAAGCCGATGATTTTTTTACTGAAAGTCCGCGCCGTTATACCATTGGCAAAGTGGAGTTGGGGGTAAATTATGTACTTATAATTTCTACTAATGCAGGTTTGTGGGCATATAATATAGGCGATACCGTACAGTTTACATCACTCGCGCCATACAGGGTTATTGTTAGCGGCAGGATAAAACACTATATATCGGCATTTGGCGAGCATGTAATTGGTAAAGAAGTAGAAAGCGCCATGAACGAGGCCATGCAGGGAACAAAGGTTAGCATTAACGAGTTTACTGTTGCCCCGCAAATAAATCCGGTGTCAGGATTGCCCTATCACGAATGGTTTATAGAGTTTGAAAAAGAACCTGCAGATATGGATGCCTTTGCGCTGGGCATAGATGCAGCCATGCGCAAACAAAATGTTTATTATGACGACCTTATTGTGGGCAATGTATTGCGTACGGTTGTTATTACAAAAGTGGACAAAAATGGCTTTCAGGATTACATGAAATCTATAGGTAAGCTGGGCGGGCAAAACAAGCTGCCACGGTTAAGTAACGACAGGAAAATTGCAGATGCCTTACAGCAAACAATTCAGTAAAAAAGTAATAACACAGCCATAACACAGCTCTTAAAGCAATGTTAACTAACTAAAAATAAAATACTACATTTGCCATAAAAGATACTATGCAGGGAATTAAAAACATATCTCGGTCGCGTGCGCAGGAATCTTCTGCCGCTATAGAACGCCTTTATATAACCATGCGCCACCTGTTTAACCGCGGGTTTTATAAGCCCATGGGAGTATCCGGCGATACATTAAGGGAGGCATTACTGTCTCTTCGCCCGGAAATTTATGGGTCGGTAGCAGATGAAAAGGGCGAGCTTAACGGCCTGTTGTATGTTATAGAACGCCTGCCGGTGGGTATAGAGCAGTGCAGGTTTATTAACCTTACGTCTGACGAGGGGTATTCTAAATCTCATTTTAAAGCTATTGTACCGCCTAAACGTAAACGTAACTGTTACCGTATAGATGAAGAGCAAATGAACGTGGAGATAACCCGTGGCCGCTCTGATATTTATGATATACTTACACACCTTACCTTTATTTTTATTGAAGCCGAAAAGATAAAGAACCGCGTACTGGTAGATGATAACAGCGAGATGGGCCGCGACTGGGTAAAACTGGAACAGGCAATTGCACATGAAGAACCGTTGACACTTGAAGAACGCGAAAAATCGATATCGCACGTATCAAATATACTGGGGCGCACTTTTGCCGAAATCATAGATATTTATGATGCTTTTGGCACCAAGGCGCAGCCGGACAGGTTTTTACATGTTATATACTGGCTGGGTAAACTGGCTATAGAAGAGGCTATGGGCGGTGCCAAGCGCACCATTACCTTTAGCCCTATATTGCAGGAACGCCTTGGACACCACATTCATGGCGAAATATGGGCCGATAACATTAAGGCAGTGCTTAAGCAAAACGGCTTGCTGGAAAGGCCTATACATATTATTAGCGCTAATATGCACAGTGTTATGAACTCTATTTTTGCAGCCGATGTGCTTAAGTCGAAGTTTAAGGATAACGCTAATTACCAGATATTTGAAGAGCTGAGCAAACGTGGTAACGATGTTACCCGTAACAAAGTTCAGGATTTTGCACTAAAGAACGGCATGGTTTACATGCCCGATACATCTGGCACTAATATAGATGTACAGATATTTGACACTGCACAGATAGACTTCTCTAAAACGTCTTTCCCTACAGCTAAACTGGGCGATGATAAACCCGTAATTATTGTTATGGACTACGCTTTTGGCGAACAGGCTTATGAAACTATAGACGAACTGCTTAAACCTTATAAAGAGGGAGATATACGAACATTGCTTAATGTACAGTCGGTATCCATAATGGGTAAAGCAGGTATATTAGAGGGTAACAAGGGAGATATCATGATACCGTCTGCCCATATAAACGAAGGTACAGGAGACAACTACCCGTTTGTAAACGAACTTACCGAAGAATTGCTCAGTGGCCAGGGAATCCCTGTTTACAGCGGCCCTATGGTAACAGTATTAGGCACATCATTGCAAAACCGCGACTTGCTTAAGTTTTTTAACGAGAGCACCTGGGGCGTTATAGGGCTGGAGATGGAAGGCGCCTATTACCAGAAAGCCATACAATCTGCCTCAAAAATAAGAAAGAGCATTAACCCCGATGTAAAAGTGCGCTATGCCTATTATGCATCAGATAATCCTCTCGAGACCGGTAGTACACTGGCATCCGGCGGCCTGGGCACTACGGGTGTAAAGCCTACCTACCTTATTACCATAAAAATTTTAGAACAAATATTTAATATCCAATAAATAGTTATGCAAAACCAGATTAACAATTCTGATGAAATTAGCCTGTCTCAGGTGGCCGATAAAGTTAAAGGTGTTTTTAATAGTATAAATGATGCTTTTTTTAATTTAATACAGTTTATAATACGCAATATTATAATTATCGTGGCATTAATTGTAGTAGGTGTGGGTTTAGGAACCTATTTAGATAGTGATAACGAGACATTTTCTCATAAAATTATCGTTATGCCTAACTTTAAAAGTGTGAACTACCTTTATGAGGAAGTAAACCGCATTAATGCTAAGTTAAAGGAAAAGGATTATGAATACCTTGAGAAAATAGGGATTACGGATGCTGACAACATTGCGAAAATAGAGATAGAAGCTATTGTAGATATCTATGAGTTTATAGATGATAATGGTGGTGTGGCAGAAAACGACAGTAAATTTCAGTTATTTAAACTGATATCGGAAAATGGTGATATGAACAAAATGCTCGAAGATAATACCACCAGTAAATATTATAAAAACCATGTAATTACGATTACTACTAAGGGCAGGGCTACGCAAAAAAATCTTATAGACCCCCTTTTAACACATTTAGAGAACAATGATTACTTTAAATCAATGCAAAAAACGTTTTACAGTAATCTCGAAATGACAATAGCAACTAACGATTCTATTTCAAATCAAATAGATGCCGTGATCAGGGCTTATTCATCTTCATCAGGCGTAGCAAGCAGTAATCTTGTAGCTTTAAACGAAAAAACTTCGATTAACGACCTGCTTAGAACAAAACAGTCGCTTGCCGAAACTAAATCTTACTACAATACTAAACGTATAGAAAATAGTAAGGTAATTAAAGACAACGGAATTTTACTTAACACCAAGGTTACTAAATTAAGTAGCAGTTCTAAAGTTATATTACCGTTACTGTTCCTGTTCCTGTTTATAGTTATTTATAACTTTAGAAAGTATTATAAAAACGAGATTAACAAAAGAAAAGCAGCCGCAAATATTTAATTGTAGTTTAAACAGGACATGACATTTACACCTACACTGCCAAATGGCTGTTTTATAATAGAACCTAATGTTATAAACGACGGCAGGGGCTTTTTTATGGAAAGTTTTAGCCAGGCTAAATTTGAAGCCGGCACAGGGCTTACCATAAATTTTGTACAGGATAACCAGTCCTATAGCACAAAAGGCGTTTTAAGAGGGCTGCATTACCAAACAGGAAGTTATGCCCAGGCTAAACTTGTAAGGGTACTACAGGGAGATGTATTAGATGTGGCGGTAGATATTCGCCCGGAATCTGCTACGTATGGTGCCCATGTAGCGGTAGTACTTAGCGCGGCAAATAATAAGCAGCTTTTTATACCCAGGGGTTTTGCCCATGGGTTTTTAGTACTTAGCGATACTGCCACTTTTTTTTATAAGTGCGATAATCTATATAATAAAGAGTCTGAAGGGGGTATTGTATATAATGACCCATCCATAGGCATCAACTGGGGTATGGCACAGGAAAATCTCCTGATATCTGACAAGGATATTGCGCTGCCCGATTTGCAAAACAGCAAAAAAGTATGGTAGTTTTAGTAACAGGGGCAACGGGCCAGTTAGGGCAGGCACTTAAAGCGGCGGCACCGGTGCATAATAATATACAGTTTTATTTTGCAGGATCTGCCGAGGCAGATGTTACTAATGCCCAAAGCCTGCATGATATTTTTGATAAAATAAAGCCACAATACTGTATTAATACTGCAGCTTACACTGCTGTTGATAAAGCCGAAAGCGAGCCGGAGAAAGCACATGCCGTTAATGTTGCCGGCGCAGCAAATATTGCCAGGACATGTAAAGCATTTAATACCGTACTCATACATATATCTACCGATTTTGTATTTGACGGAACTAAGAAAACTCCTTATAACGAGGATGATACCACAAACCCGCAAAGTGTTTATGGTACAACAAAGCGCGATGGCGAAATTGAAATCCAGAAAATCATTGAGCAGTATTACGTAGTAAGAACATCATGGGTATATTCTCAATATGGCAGTAATTTTATGAAAACCATGCTGAGGCTTGCTGCAGAACGCAGCTCTCTAAGCGTGGTTAACGATCAGGTGGGTACACCTACTAATGCCAATAGCCTTGCTAATACCCTTATTGCAATAATTGCTTATAACGCTGCTAATAAGGCTAACCCTAAATTTGGCACATATCATTTTAGTGATGAGGGGCAATGCAGCTGGTATGATTTCGCAAAAAAAATATTTGAGGTAAATAAAATTACTATAGATTTACGGCCAATTACCACTAAAGCTTATCCTACGCCTGCTAAGAGGCCTGCTTATAGTGTGCTTAACAAACAAAAAATAAAAACATCTTTTGCTATTAGTATACCAGACTGGCAGGATTCTCTGGAAAATAATATAGAGAAAGATAGAGTTAATTAAAATGCAAAAAATAGCCATAATAATTCCCTGCTATAATGAGGAGAAGAGAATTAAAAAAGAGTTAGTAGTTTCATTATTAGCTCAGTCATCGGTTGATGTTTATCTTGCAAATGATGGCAGTACAGATAATACAATTATTGTGCTCGAGGATATTGTGAAGGATTTTAATGAGCGCTGTTTTATATTTAATTATAAACAGAACAGAGGCAAGGCAACCACAATTTATAATGCCGCTAACGAACTTATAAGTAAAGATATATATTCGCACATTGGTTACTTTGATGCTGATTTTAGCACACCTGTTCCAGAGATGTTAAAAATGCTTAAAGAACTTTACAGGAAGCCGGAATTTTTTATTACTGGCTGCAGGGTAAAGCTTTTAAATACAAATATTGACAGAAAACTGTACCGCCATATTATAGGGAGGATCATAGTTACATTAGTAAATTTCAGGTTTAAATTAGGGGTGTACGATACCCAGTGCGGGGCAAAGATTTTTCCGGTAAGCATTGCAAAAACGGCATTTAACAAGCCGTTTTTAACATCCTGGCTTTTTGATATGGAAATATTTATCAGGCTAAAAAACAATGACTTAATGTTTAACGGCAGAGAATTTCCTTTGCGTAACTGGACAGACGTAGAAGGCTCTAAATTAGGCTGGAAGACAGCTTTTAAAATTTTAAAGGAGATGTATATACTAACCACAAATTATAACGTAAAAGTTTCATAATTATCTAACTTAAATAAAAACATGAAAATAATTAATTGGTGTAAAGAGAATTACATCTTATTAGGGATTATAATTTTAAGCTTTGCATTTAGGATTTACAACTTAGACTTTCAAAGTCCATGGGGTGATGAGATATTCACGTTAATATTTTCGCATTCTGATAAATCATTAGGTGAAATTTTCGAAGTTTTAAAGGGCGATGTACACCCGCCTTTGTATTATTACACGATACATTTTTTCTTAGAAATTTTTGGAGATTCTATTTATGTGGCGAGGTTTGTATCATTATTATTTGGAGTAGGCGGCATTGTAGTGTTATACTATTTAGGAAAAGAACTTTTTAATAAAAATGTTGCGCTTATAGCAGTGGCTCTGTTATGTATAAATCACTTTGATATATATTATTCTCAGGATGCAAGGATGTATACCATGCTGTTTTTTTCGACAACATTATCATTTCTTTTTTTAATTCGTTATATTAAAACGCCCACATTAAAATCTGCATTAATATACTCTTTTAGTACCGCTTTGCTGGTTAATACGCATTTCTATGCTTTATTTGCACTTTGCACACAGTATCTTATTATATTATATTTTATAATTAAGCCATATAATACTACGTGGAAAAGAATATTTTTTCATGCCTTAATTTCAGGTATAATTACATTAATATCTTTTATACCTTCTCTTGTAATTTTTCTAAGTACAAAAGGAATAAAGTCGTTTTGGATTCCGGTTCCTGAGAGAGATGTATATACTACAATGTTTAAAGAGTTTTTTGGTTTTTCAGAGATTGCTATCGTTATTGCTGTTATAGCAATTCTATATTTTCTTTATAAGGTGTTTAACGAAGAAGAATCCAGCAATTATAAAATTAATCCTGTAACAGATAAGCCGGTTTTTGCTTTCCAAATTCTCTTCATCTGGATTTTCATGTGCATTTTCATACCTTTTTTGCTGTCTTTTGCGCATTTGCCAATGATTGTAAGCAGGTATTTTATAAATGTACTGCCCCCTGTTTTTTTGCTAATAGCTGCAGGAATAAACTATATAAAAAACAGTACTGTAAAGGTAACCTTAATATCAGTTTTTATAATATTCTCTTTAACAGACCTTGTTTTTGTTAAAAACTATTATAATAAAAACACAAAGACCCAATTTAGAGAAGCATCTATTTTTGTTAAAGAGCACCACAAAAACAACGAAAAAATTTACTCTACTTTTGAATTCTTTTTTTCATACTATTTAAGGCCAGAGGAGCATCATAAAGTAATAAATAATTCTTTAAATGAAATTGCGTATCGCATTACTAATGAGAATGAAAAACCTGAATCATTTTGGTATGTAAATCCTCTCTACTTTGATTTTCCGGATAAAGATTCAGAGTCTACGCTCAAACTTTTAGATAGTTTATATGTTGTTGATGAAAAATTAGAACTGTTTGATGCGGCTGCAAAACATTATCATACAAGGGCAGATTATAAACCAACCGGAGGCATTGAACAATTTAAGCCTTATAAAGACAGAAATGGATCTGAAGCAGAATTCTCTATTGAAGTTGTTAAGGATCTTGGCAGGAAGGTTACTGTTACTGGATGGGCCTATTTTCATGACCAATCTATGGAGAAATCTAAAATATCAATTGTGCTGGTTACAGACAAAAAGGATATTGTATTAGATACTGAGAGTGTTTTAAGGGAAGATGTTACTACATATTTTAAAAGTAAATATGACCTGTCGAACTCTGGATTTACAATACAAATTGATAAAACCAATCTTGAACCGGGAACCTATAAACTTGCACTATATCTTACAGACCCTGTAACAAAAAAAGAATCGCTATTAATGTCCGATAAGACAATAACCAAATAATAGCATTATGTAGTGGCATGTTTTATTGCTAACAATTACTTATTAATAGATAACTGTAAATCAAATAATTAAGTATATATAAAAAATTGTATAACCTTGGTATTTAACATAATTTAAAATTATATACCTTTGCAAAAAAATTAACAAAAAAATGAAAACACGTATTTTTATTTTAGCTGCTATTTTATCATTGGGAGTAATATCCTGCAAAAAAGATGCAGATACTAAAACAACTGAAACAAGTGCTGAAACTGCTGAAGTAAAACCTGATTTTAAAGTAGAAGTTGATGCTGCTACAGATAAAAATGATGATTTTGCAGTATACTACACCGAAGATGGATCTACAAATTTTACTGCTGATAAAGCCCTATGGGCCGGCATAAAAGCGGGTAGTGAACAAAAACTTATGTTCCAGTTTCCTGATGGGATAGTACCTAAAGCATTAAGATTAGATTTTGGTCTTAAAACAAAAGAAAACCAGGGAAATGTACTTTTGAAAAAAGTTAAAATTACTTGTTATAATAAAGATTTTGAAATAAAAGGTTCTGATTTTTTTACTTATTTTGTAAAGAACGACTCTATAGATACACAAATAGATGCTGCAGCAGGCACTATTACTTTTAAACAAAATCTTAAAAGTAACTCTGCCGCACTTTATTATCCGGGTGCTGAATTAAATAATGCCATTGCTAAACTTATTAAGTAATACAATCCTATAAGCTAATTAAAAGGGCTATCTCAAATGAGGTTAGCCTTTTTTTATTTATTACTGGAGATAGTTAATTCTTTATTATTAAAGTACACGATTGCAATTTTAAAGATTTAAAAAAAAATGATTAAAACGATACTTAAAAATAAGCGGCTACTAAATTTTTTTATATATGGTTCCGGACAAGCATTTAACCTTATAAGTCCGTTAATTGTTATTCCTTACATTGTACTTATTTGTGGCGAAGACGGCTTTGGCAAGGTAAATTTAGGATTTAGTATGGCTTTGTTTTTAATACTTATTGTTGATTATGGCTTTGAGATAAAAAGCCCTAAAGAAGTATCTGAAAACAGGGAGAACCCTAATAAATTACAGGAAATAGCGAACATAACATTTTATTCCAAATTTGTAATTTTTATAGTAGTGTTTTTAGCAATCAGTATACTTATATGGTTTGTACCCTTTTTATATAGCGAGCGGTTGTTATACTTTTTTAGCACCACAATAATTTTAGCACAGGTGTTTAATCCCTGCTGGTTTTTACAGGGTTTAGAAAATTTCAGGCTCGTTAGTGCAATCAATATAGCATCTAAGGTTACTTACGTGATTTTTGTTTATATATTTTTAAAGTACAAGGGCGATTATATATATGTAAATATGGTATTAGGACTTAGTTCTCTCATTTTTAATATTATATTTCTTATTTATGTAATAAAAAAATACCATTTAAATTTATTAAAGCCAAATGTAAAAGAAATAAGGGCTGTGTTGCGGGCTGACTTTTCTTTATGTATCTCGCAACTTTTCCTTTCAGCAAGACAGTTATCTCCATTTTTTATAGTAAGCTATTTTTTAGGTTATGTTACAGGTGGCCAATATGCCATAATAGAAAGGGTATTAAGCATGTTTAGAACATTTATACAAGTATTTTTGAGGTTTTTTTATCCTTCAGTTTGCTATAAGATATCAAAAAATGTGGTGGAAGGATTTACATTCTGGAAAAAATATACAGGATATAGCATACTTATAATGTGTACAGGAGCTACAACACTTTACTTTTTTTCTGTAAAAATACTCTTGTTCTTTAACGTGGCTAATGATGGTGTTGCCACGCTCGATCCTGTTTTTAGGGTAGCTTTAATTATTCCTTTTATAATGGCATTGTCTTATCCGTTAGAGCAATTAATGTTTGTTATAAACAGGAACAAGGCTTATGTAAGGATAATTATGAGTGTTGCTGCCATAACCATAGTGCTCATGCTTCTTGTAGTAAACAACTATGGAATTATAAGTATAGTGTTATCTTTACTGCTTTCAGAAATGCTTGTTGCCGCCCTATACTTTAAATATTCATACCTTTTTTTAAAAGGCCAGATAGAAAAAGAGAATGTTAATGCTTAATGTTGTACCATATTTAGCAATTAAAAAACGGCGTTTAAAAAATAATGATATACAAATACAATGATTAAGTTAAAAAAAAACCTGATCTACCAGTTACTATTTGCGCTTTGCATAGCGGTAACCTATTTAAATAATTATGAACTTACATTTGTTGTTTGGTCACTAACTGCTGTATTAACCTTAAAGCAACGATACTCCTCAACAATATTATTTTATATATTTATATTTACATCTATTTTAGGAATTGCTTTTATAAGCGCTTTCTTTAATGAGTTTCTTCAATATAATTACTTTAGAGATGTAAGCTATTTATTAAAGCCCGTAATAGGATTATTGCTGGGCTACAATTTATGCAGAAACGAAGATATTAAACCATTTCACACAATTGTATATACAGGGCTTTTTATTGCGGTTATACATTTGTGTATAATTGCTTACTCTATCGTGGTATATAGAGTATTAAATATACATGAGTTAAGGCACTATGGCGGTTACTTTAGTGATTTTGAAGTATATTCTTTACTACTTATTATTTACAGCGATCGCTTTAAGCTCAATTTTTCTAAAAACCGCAAATTAATTATTTTATCAATCCTGCTGATTTCATCATTTCTATATGTATCCAGGACAAATTTTTTGCAGTTTTTAATTTTTTGGATGGCCATGAGTGGTTATTTTAAAATTAATAAGCGCTCATTAAAGGTAATAGGCAGTTTTATAGTATTCATAATATTATTGTATACAGCTTTGTTTAACATGAAATTTTCTCGAAACGGTTCCGGCATGGAGGCCTTTTGGTTTAAAGTTAAAAATGCACCAATTGAAGCTTTTAAATCTAAGGTTAATAAAGAAAACTGGGAGGATTTTAATGACAATTACCGCTCTTACGAAAAAATTGTTACTTTAAAGCAGGTTGGAGAAACCAATGTAGGGATTGTTTTGGGTAAAGGTTTAGGTTCTACAGTTGATCTTCGCCGTGAAGTATGGACTAATGATGGCGAATTTATGAGGTATCTGCCTACACTTCACAATGGTTTTATTACAATATATTTAAAAGCCGGCCTTGTAGGTATTGCATTATATATACTATTTTTATTTTATTTATGTAAGCTGCCTAAAACACAGGATGATTATATAACCCAAATTAATTTATTATTATTAGGAACAGGAATTTTTCTATTCCTTTCCAGCTGGGTATTGCTTGGGCTTTATTACAAAACTGAAAACAAATCTATTATCATAGGTTTTATAATATGCTACAGGGAGATGATGATAAAACGTGAAAGGCTAAAAACGGGGAGTAAAAATCTATTTTATTAATGAAAAGCATTCTTGTAATACATCAGTCGGCAGAATTGTATGGGTCCGATAAAACGCTGCTTTTGCTGTTGGGAGATCTTGACAAAACAAAATTCAGCATATTAGTAATTTTGCCCGGTCAGGGGCCTTTGGTGCAGGAACTGGAAAATAAAGGAATTAAAGTGGTTATATTACCTGTACTTAAGCTGTACAGAAAAATGTTTACCCCTAAAAACATGATTCTGTTTTTTAAAGAACTGGCAAGAACAATACCCCTGTTAGACAAGCTTAATGAAAAATATAATTTTGATATAGTATATTCTAATACCCTTGCCGTTTTATTAGGCATGTTTTATGCACGCAAGCGCAAAATAAAGCATATATGGCACGTGCATGAAATAATTGTACACCCTAAAATTATAGCCGGCCTTTTTACATATTTGCTTAACAAGTATGCAAATGTTGTGGTATGTAACTCGGCTGCAACCCGGGCTAATCTTACAGGCCGCATTCCCGCTATTGCATCTAAATGTATTGTGGTACATAACGGCCTCGATCCTGAAGCTGTGCAACACGTAACCGGGGGGATTACAAGGCAGCTATTGGGTTTTAACCACACCGACATAATTGTTACCCTTGTAGGGAGGATAAGTCGTTTAAAAGGCCATAAATGGCTTTTGAGCACTTACATTAATTTTTTAGCAAACAGCAATGTAAAACTACTTTTTGTGGGGTCGCCGGTACCGGGGCAGGAATATTACCTGCATGAGGTGGAAGGTATTATACAGGCAGCAAATATTAGTGATAAGGTAAAAACAGTACCATTTACAAAAGAGTTGGAGGCAGTTTGGACTATTACAGATATTGCTGTGATGCCATCTACAGAGGCAGAGTCCTTCGGGCTTGTAGCACTTGAGGCCATGCTGGCTAAAAAACCCGTAATTGCTGCTAATCACGGCGGGCTAACTGAGATTGTGGTACAGAACAGCACGGGCTTTCTTGTAGAGCCGGGTAACGAGCAAAGCCTTGCCGATGCTATTAAGCAACTTACAGATGATGCAGGGTTGCGCTTAGAAATGGGTAAAAAGGGGTATGAAAGAGCTAAAGAGTCTTTTTCTCAGGAAAAATATGTAGAAGGAATGGTGAGTATACTCAATACTTATTAAACCGTATAAGGCGGGCTTAATAAAGTGAATAATGATTTAAAAACATATATTTGCGTTTTCAAAAAATAAGCGATGAAAATAGCTATTGTAGGTACAAGAGGAATACCAAACCATTACAGCGGGTTTGAGCAGTTTGCCGAATATTTTTCTGTGTACCTTGCAGATAAAGGGCATGACGTTTACGTATACAACTCCCATAACCACTTATACCAGGAAAAAACCTTTAAAGGGGTAAACCTTATACACAAGCATGACCCGGAATATAAGCTGGGTACGTTTGGGCAGTTTATTTACGATTATAACTGTATTACAGATTCCCGCAAACATAATTTTGATGTTATACTTCAGCTTGGTTACACAAGCAACTCTATATGGTATTTTTTACTGCCCAAAAAACCGGTTATAGTAACTAATATGGATGGGCTGGAGTGGAAACGCTCTAAATATTCGCCATCGGTTCAAAAATTTTTAAAGTTTGCCGAAAAACTTGCTGCTAACAGTAGTGATTACATGGTAGCCGATTCTTTAGGTATACAATCATACCTTAAAAACAAATACAAAAAAGACTCGCAGTATATACCTTATGGCGCACACCCGTTTACAACGCCAGATGATGCTATTTTAAAAGAATATGGTGTAGAGAAAGGTGCCTACAACATGATCATTGCCCGCTTTGAACCCGAAAATAACATAGACATGGTATTGCAGGGTGTAGCAGATGGCAATGATAAAACTACCATACTGATAGTGGGCAACAATACCACAAAGTATGGCGAATACCTAAAAAAGAAATATGAATCTTATAACAATATTAGGTTTACCGGTGGTATTTTTAACATAACTTATTTAAATAACCTGCGTTATTACTCTAAGCTTTATTTTCATGGGCACTCTGTGGGGGGTACAAACCCGTCGTTGCTGGAGGCCATGGCATCAAGGGCATTTATTATAGCACACAATAACGATTTTAACCGCGCTATACTTAAAGATAATGCTTACTACTTCTCTAATCCGGCAGAGGCGGCACAGCTGCTTACCACCCTTAAAAGAGAGGAGAATTTAGAAAAAATTGACAATAATTATAATGCCATAGTGCACGATTTTAACTGGGATAAGATTAATGGCGAATATCTACAATTTTTCGAGGAATGCTTTGCTAAAAAGAATAGGCCTGTCTCCGGGTAAAAAACTTTTGGTTTTTTTATTATCGCTTGTAGCAATAACAATTCCTATGGGCAATGTGTATAACAGTATCTCAATTATATTTTTTGTACTGTTATCTGTACTGGCTGTACGCCGGCAGGATGTTTCTTTCAGGTCTGTATTGTTATGGCCGGTACTGTTATTTTTATTAATGGTTGCCTCTGTATTATGGTCTGTAAACTGTACTGCATCTATAAAGGCACTGGGCAAAGAGGCATCGCTCATTTTTATACCGCTCGCTTTCTTTTTAAACAGGCGCCTGGGCCGCCGCGGTGTAGATGATATTTTAAAAAACTACAGCATAGGCATGTGCCTTTTTGGCCTGTATTGCTTAATAAGGGCAATAGTAAGGTATACTGCCACCGGCAATGCAAATGTTCTTTTTTACCATGAGCTTGCCGGGGTGGGGCTTAATGCTATATACCTCTCTGTACTTTTTTCGCTGGCATTGTTCGAGTTCTTATCCAGAACGCACAAAACCATTATGGGTAATGTTTCTATGCTTTTTTTATTGATAATGGTTTTTATGCTATCCTCTAAAAATATAATTTTTATAGACGTAGTTCTTATAATTAATTACTACCTGTTCTTTTCGGGTATGGCAAAAAAAGCCAGGATAACCGCTATAGCAACGTTTTGCATTCTTGCAGCAATATTGGGCTACTATGGCAAAATATACCAAAGGTTTGTTCATGAAACAGAGACAGGTGCTACAGTAACTTCTATGGGCATACATAATGTAACAATAAATGAAGCATGGAGTAACAATCAATTTTCGTCTAACGACTATTTTAACGGTACTGCTTTTCGTACCTACCAAATACGGATATTTACAGAGATGCTGCAGGAAGACCCTATATTATTTACCGGTTATGGGCTTAATAACTCCGGCATTAAAATAGAGGCTAAGGGAAATGAGCATAACCTGTACCACGGTAACGATGAAAATGTGGGCTATAATAAGCTAAATTTTCATAACCAGTATGTAGAAGCCTTTGCCGATTTGGGCATTTTTGGTGTACTCATCATTTTTATAATGGCCATTATCAATTTGGTAAACGGCATTAAACAAAAATATTTTGTGCATATTGCTTTTGCAATTCTTATGATAAGCTTATTTTTGACCGAGACATTTTTATGGAGGCAAAGGGGCGTAGTATTTTTTACAGTTTTTTATTGCCTTTTTAACGACTTGTATCCGCAACGTGTATTTAAGCCGGCACAAGCTCCCGATGCTTAGGTTTAGATATTGAGTGGTTTACACTCAATGTGGTAACTATTTATTAAAAAGAGAGAAATAAACCTCTCTCAGGATTTATACATATAATGATTTTATCTGACAGGGAAGGGTACTCAAAATATCTGAGATTAATCAACATCAGTTTTGATGTTTTAGTAATTACGCTGCTCTTTCCCATGTTTTTTACGGGCCTTGGGTTAAACAACCTGCATTTTGGTATATACCAATTTGTGTGCTGGTCTATTATAGCTTATTTTTCAGAGTTTTACGAAGTATACAGATACACTCCGCCACAGCAAATAGGAGCCATGCTGGTTAAGCAGGGCATTATATTCCTGTTAGTGGTAATAGCATTTTTTCCTTTTGCAAAGCAAACAGTTTTTAGTGGCGAGGCTACGGCTAAGTACATGGTTGTAATATTTGCATTAATTACACTCTTTAAATTCCTGCTGTTTTATTACCTTAAAAAATACAGGATGGTTACCGGTAGCAATTACAGGAACGCAGTAATTATAGGCTATACACAGGACGCCCTTAGATTAAAAAGTTTTTTTGAAGAAAAAACAGAATATGGCTACCGCTTTTCGGGGTTTTTTTCTGATACGGCAGTAAACAATGATGTAAAAGGCCGCATTGCAGATATTAAAACCTTTGTAAAAGAAAATCACATAGACGAAATTTACTGCTCCCTTAACGAGCTTAGCAATGACCAGCTAAAAGACCTTGTTAACTTTGCCGATATTACAAACAAAACCATAAAATTTATACCCGATACTAAAGAGATATTCTCTAAAAACCTGCGTATAGATTACTATGAGTTTTTTCCGGTACTGTCTTTACGCAAAACAGCGTTACACGAACCTGCAGCACAAGTTATAAAGCGGGTTTTTGATATTGCATTTTCTATGCTGGTTATTATACTTGTATTGTCATGGCTTGCACCTCTGCTTGCCATACTTATAAAGTTAGAATCTAAAGGGCCTGTGTTCTTTAAGCAAAGCCGCCCCGGGCATAACGAAAAAGAATTTTTTTGCTACAAATTTCGTTCCATGCAAATAAACGAAACCACAGAGCAGTCTGTAACCAGGAACGACCCCCGTGTAACCCGTATAGGCAAGTTTATACGCAAAACAAGTATAGACGAGCTGCCGCAGTTTTTAAACGTGCTGCATGGAGAAATGTCTGTAGTGGGGCCGCGACCGCATTTATGGACGCAGAATAACCTTTACAGCAGCAGGATTAAAAAATACATGGTGCGCCTGTATGTTAAGCCCGGTATTACAGGGCTGGCACAGGTAAGGGGCTTTAGGGGCGAAATTACTAACGACGAAGACATGATAAACCGCATTAAGTATGATGTGTTTTATATAGAGAACTGGTCGCTGCTCCTTGATTTTAAAATTATAATACAAACAGTGGTAAACATATTTATGGGCGAAGAAAAAGCTTATTAATAATTACCTTTGCAAAAATAAACACACAACAACATGAATATTTTACTACTTGGTTCTGGAGGGAGGGAGCATGCACTTGCATGGAAAATGCTGCAAAGCCCATTGTGCAATACCCTTTTTGTAGCGCCGGGCAATGCCGGTACTGCCACAATAGCACAAAATATAAACATTAGCCCCCTTGATTTTGAAGCGATAAAAAGCTTTGTTTTAGAGCAGGCTGTAAACATGGTTGTTGTGGGTCCCGAAGACCCTTTAGTAAAAGGCATATACGATTTTTTTAAAAATGATGCCGCCCTTGCAGCTATTCCTGTTATAGGCCCGTCTCAGCATGGTGCAGAGCTGGAAGGCAGTAAAGAGTTTGCTAAAAAATTCCTTGTAAAAAATAATATCCCTACTGCCGCTTACGATAGTTTTACTAAAGAAACCGTAGAGCAGGGCTGTGCTTTTTTAGAAACCCTGCAGGCGCCATACGTGCTTAAAGCAGATGGTCTTGCGGCCGGTAAAGGCGTGCTTATATTGCAGGATCTTGCCGAAGCGCAACAGGAGCTTAGAAACATGCTTGTAGGCGAAAAATTTGGCCAGGCAAGTACTAAGGTTGTTATAGAAGAATTTCTTGATGGTATAGAGCTTAGCTGCTTTGTACTTACCGATGGTAAAAGCTATAAAGTATTGCCTACTGCTAAAGATTACAAACGCATAGGCGAAGGCGATAAAGGGCTTAACACGGGTGGTATGGGTGCTGTATCTCCGGTGCCGTTTGCAGATGATGCTTTTATGCAAAAAGTAGAAGAGCGTGTTGTTAAACCTACTATTCAGGGTCTAATAAACGATAATATAGATTACAAAGGGTTTGTATTCATAGGGCTTATAAAAGTGGGCGACGACCCGTTTGTAATAGAATACAACGTGCGTATGGGCGACCCGGAAACCGAAGTGGTAATACCAAGATTACAAAGTGACCTTGTAGAATTATTTATTGCTGTGGCAAACCAAAAACTGGATGAAACCGTACTATCTGTAAACCCTAAAAGTGCTGCAACAGTAATGTTAGTATCTGGCGGTTATCCTGAAGATTATGAAAAAGGGAAAGTAATTACAGGCCTTAATAAGGTAGAAGGTTCTATAGTATTTCATGCCGGTACAAGCGTGAGCGGAGATGATGCCGTTAGTGCCGGTGGCCGTGTGCTTGCTGTAACATCTTACGGGCATGATTATAAAGAAGCCATAAAAAAATCTTACCAAAACATAGCATTACTACATTTTGATAAGATGTATTTTAGAACAGATATAGGCTTCGACTTATAATTAAGATAAGAACGAGTGCGCTGTAGTATCCTGATTGTCTTCTCCGGTTTTGTCAAAAATTGCAATTTGTTTACACCAGTATACAAAAGCTGCACAGCAAATAAGGATAAACATCCAAGTTATTGTGTTGGCAGTCCACCAGTTAGCTAACTCAAGGTTGCGTAAAAAATGCAACGGAACAAAAAGGAAATCAGTAAAAAAAGATCCTATGGCTTCAAAAAATGCTGTCATTTTCAGATAAGTATTATAGTTCAGTCACAAATGTATAAAATAATCACATGTTAGCAAGTATTTTTAGTAAATCAAGGCCCATAAATTACGTTTTAATTGGCGGTGCACTTGTTTTGTTCTATGCCATGTATGTGCTTAAAGATACGTCGTGGACAAATTCGTACATTTTAGTAATAAAAAAACTGTGCTTGCTATTACTATTAGGAGGGTCATTACTGCTTACAGGCTTTATAACATTAAGGAACACATTAACCAGGGCAAACAGTTATGCCCTGGCTTTGTTCCTGTTTTTTTTGGTGCTTTTTCCTACCACACTTATAAACGAAAATATAATTATTGCAAACTTTTTCCTGCTGCTGTCACTGCGCAGGCTTATCTCGCTGCAATCACTTATAACCCCAAAAGAAAAAATATTCGACGCTTCCTTCTGGATATTTGCCGCCACGATATTCCACTTTTGGTGTATACTGTTTATAATTCTGGTATTCATATCAATAGTGTTTCACGTATCGCGCGATTACCGCAACTGGATTATACCTTTTATAGCCTTTTTTGCAGTAGCTGTATTGTATTTAATGATAGGGCTTATGGTGGGGCACCAGTTCTTTAACCACATACTCGAAGAGGTTACCCCGGGTTTTGATTTTACGTATTTTGAAAACGTTTATCAAAATATTGCTCTTGCCCTCTATGCCTCAATAGTTGTTTTATTTGTATGGCCATATACTATTGGGCTAAGCAGTAAACCTTTAAACCTGCAGGCATCTCATAAAAAAGTACTGTTCTCGTTTCTTGCCGGGGTGGGTATTTATGTATTATCTGCCGGTAAAAACAATAGTTTTCTTGCCTTTACCTTTGCGCCACTTGCTATTATGGGGGCAAATTTTATAGAAGCCCAGGATAATAAATGGATACGCGAAGCCGCCCTTATGGGAGTAATGGCGATTGCCATTTTTATATTTTTTATGCAGTTATAGCTTAACGCCATAAGCCAGGTCGCCGGCATCGCCAAGTCCCGGTACTATATATTTCTTGTCGTTAAGGTGGCTATCTGTATCGGCTATCCATAAATGGCAGTTATCAGGCAGTTGTTGCTGTACATAAGCAATACCTTCCGGAGCAGCAATAACCACGGCAATATGAATTTCTTTAGGCAATTCATTTTCCAGTAACTTTTTAAATACCGCTACTAACGATAACCCTGTGGCAAGCATAGGGTCGGCTAATATTAATATCTTGTCGTTTAAAGATGGTACAGCCTTATAATCTACCTGAATATCAAAGGCATCATCGTTGTTATAATGATGGCGGTAGGCAGATATAAACCCGTTCTCTGCATCATCAAAAGAAGAAAGCAGGCCATCATGCAATATTAATCCGGCACGTAAAATAGAGCATATTACTATGGGGGTTTGTATGGCTGTAGTATTTTTTATGCCTAAAGGTGTAGTTACAGCTACAGGTGCATAAGACAGCGATTTGCTAATTTCATACGCCATTATTTCGCCTATGCGCTGCATATTTTTACGAAAGCGCAGGCTGTCTTTCTGAACATTTACATCACGTATCTGTGCCAAAAAATGGTTGAGTATGCTGTTGTTTTTAGAAAGGTTATGTACCTGCATTTTACGTTTAATTTTGTATTATGAGGATAAAAGTATTAAAACTATATTTGTAAAAAAATAAAAAGTATGTTTTCAGGTATCGCCTATCCTATTTTTGAACAAAGCATAAACGACTATCACCAGTATGACAGCGTAGACCAACCTATTAACAACCCTTTTGGTAAGGATAAAATAGAGCACTTGCTTTATGCCAAAAACTGGGTAGATACTGTGCAATGGCATTTTGAAGATATTATTCGTAACCCCGATATAGACCCTGTGGCAGCACTTACGCTTAAGCGTAAAATTGATGCATCTAACCAGGAACGTACAGATATGGTAGAGTATATAGACAGCTATTTCCTGCAGCAATACAGCAATGTAACGCCAAATGAAAATGCCACCATAAACTCTGAAAGCCCGGCATGGGCTATAGACAGGCTGTCTATACTTGCACTTAAAATTTACCACATGAACGAGGAGGCCACCCGAGAAGATGCCTCTGCAGAACACAGGCTTAAATGTACAGAGAAACTTAATATATTATTAGAGCAAAAAAAGGATCTTAGCACTGCTATAGATACCCTGCTTACTGATATTGAGGCAGGTACTAAATTTATGAAAGTATACAAGCAAATGAAAATGTATAACGACAACGAGCTTAACCCTGTGCTTTACCAAAACAAAAAATAGGCTGAATGCCACACAAAAAAAGACAAAAGCACCTGCTCATTTTGCGGTTTTCGGCTATGGGCGATGTTGCTATGACGGTGCCTGTAATACGGGCACTTGTGCAGCAATACCCGGATGTTAAGGTAACTGTGGCATCGCGCGGCAGCTACAGGGCTTTTTTTGAAAATATACCTAATGTAAACTTTTATGAAACTGATTTTGAACGGTTTCATAAAGGTTTTTTTGGTTTATGGAAGTTGTTTAAAGAACTGCGCAACCTGCACATTTATGCCGTAGCCGATTTGCATAACGTTATGCGGTCTAAGGTTATAACAAAACTGTTTGCATTTAAGGGTAAAAAAACAGCTACTACAGATAAGCTTCGTAAGGAGCGGGCACAGCTCACAGCTCTTAAAAATAAAGTTTTTAAACCACTGCCGCAGGTTACCCTAAGGCATGCCGATGTATTGGCACAACTGGGTTTCCCTATAGATCTTGACAATGTTAACTTTCCACCGGTACAGGTTCTTAGCGATGATGTTATAGCCGTTACCGGTACTAAAACCGGCAGGTGGATAGGTATAGCGCCCTTTGCCCAGCATAAAGGCAAGGTATACCCCAAAGACTTAATGGTAGAAGTTATAAACAAGCTTGCCAATACTCCCGATACTAAGGTTTTTCTTTTTGGAGGGGGCAGGGCAGAGTCTAAAATATTAAAGGAATATGCAAACGGGCATCCGGATATTATAGTTATAGCAGGCGGGCTGTTTATATTAAGACAGGAACTTAAACTTATAAGCAACCTGGATGTTATGATAAGTATGGATAGTGCTAATGCACACATGGCAGCCATGCAGGGTGTAAAAGTAATTACCCTTTGGGGTGCTACCCACCCTTATGCAGGTTTTGGGCCATTTAAACAGCCTTTAAGCAATGCGTTAGTGTCTGACAGGGATAAATATCCTATGCTGCCCACCTCTATTTATGGTAATAAAGTGGTACCGGGTTATGAAGATGCCATGCGCACCATAACACCGGCAGCTGTTATAGCCAGGGTAAATGAGGTGCTAAGTAAATAACTATACTACTTTTTGAAGATAGAACTTGCGGCCATCGGCAGCAGTATGCTCCATAAAATCGGTCTTTTTAAACGCCCTGTAGTAAAACATATAGGGCTTTAGGTTTTTAGCAACGCTGTTAAGCGATATCACAAAATCTTTTAAATTAGTGCTAAAAACAATAACCTTATTATCAGTCTGTGCGGTAAAAAGGTTGCTTAAGTCGTTTATCATGCCGCAAAAATACGCTATTATTTTGTGAGACACAAACCCGCCTATGCATGAACAGCTAACGTGTTTTGCTAATCAGTATCAAACGGGATAAGTAATAAACCTACAAGGTTTTTAAAACCTTGCAGGGGCCGGAAAATACTGTGTGTAGTAAGTAATCAGGGTGTAAAACCTACAAGGTCTTTAAGACCTTGTAAGTTGTTATATTTAATATTCTATGCTTACAAGTATGTAAACAAATTACCAAATAAACATATTTTACAAATTACACATGTATAATTTCATCCTCTATTAATAATTCTTCACGGCGCATGCGCAGTAATACCTGTGCTGTGGCAACCACATCTTTTTCGCAGTAGGTTACAATACGGTCTATATCTTTTTCTACATGAAAAACATGCCCCACCTGAGAGCCATCTATATCGCCTTTAGGTGATGGGATGCCTAATATTTTTGTCATTAATTTTAGCGAGGTAAAACTTTTAAAATCGCCAAATTTCCATAGCTCCATAGTATCAAGGTGCGGTACTTCCCACGGTTTTTTACCAAACAGGTTTAACTTGGGCGGTATGGGCACGCTGTTTATTATCATGCGGCGGGCAATAAATGGAAAATCAAATTCTTTAGCATTATGGCCGCACATTATATGTTGTGGCTGGCTAAAATGGTTATTAAGCAGGTTGCTGAAGTCTTTAAGTATTTTGATTTCTTCGCCAAAAAAAGACGTAACCCTAAAGTGGCGTATGTCTCCCTTAAAAGTAAAATACCCTGCAGAGAGGCACACTATCTTGCCAAACTCGGCCCAGATACCTGCACGGTCATAAAACTCCTCGGCAGTAAAATCGTCCTTGCGCTGGTATTGGGTTTTCAGGCTGTAAAGTTCGCGGGTTTCATCGTCCAGCAGGTTAAAATGTTCCTGCTCCGGCACCGTCTCTATATCCAGGAAAAGTATGTTTTCAAGCTTTATTCTCTCAATCATCGTTTATTTTTTTGCCAATTATACAAATTAGTTCTTCTCTTTAACGAAGCTATAATTTGTGGCAATTAGTGTAATTTGTGGCTAAGTTTTATTTAGCTCCGGCTTTTGTTAATGCTTTGCTGTTTCCCTCGCCCTCATTAGGTTTTAACAGGCCAAGCATTTTATACGCTTCGTCTACATATACATAAAAATCGTTACTGTGTGGGTCGTTTTCGGTTTGCAGGCCTTTCTTATGACCCAGGCGTGTAATGATAAGTTTATCCTGAGGGACAACAATTACAAACTGGCCTAAGTGGCCACGCATATAATACATTTTTTTGCCAAGATAAGTTTTTAACCACCAGCCGTAACCATATTGTGGCGATGCAGCAAAGCGCGGATTGACCATTTTTTGCACATCGGTACTATCTAACAATCTGGTGCCGTTCCAGTTGCCATTATGCTCAAATAACTTACCAAAGCGCGAAAAATCACGGGCATTACTGGCAAAGCAGCAATATGCTTTTTCTATACCATCTTTATGGTCGGTTTGCCAAAGGGCATCGTTTTCTGCACCCATAGGCTGCCAGAACTTCTCTGATACATAGTCAGACAAATGTTTGCCTGTCGCTTTTACAATTACCATAGCAAGCAACTCAGTAGCGCCACTCACGTATTCAAAATTCTTGCCCGGTTCTCTTGTAACGCCTACATTAAGCATGGTTTTTTCTAACTCAGTACCAAAATAAGCACGGGTAGTTATAGAAAAGGCACTGCTGTATTTTTCGTCCCAGTCTAAACCCGTAGCCATAGACGATAAGTCGCCCACGGTTAAGTTGGCAGCCAGGCCTTTACTAAACTCGGGAAAGTAGTCGCCCACCTTCTGGTCAAGGCTTTTTATTTTTCCCTCCTCTATAGCTTTAAACAGCGCCGCCGATGTTACACTTTTAGCCATACTAAACGAGTTGGATTTAGAATCCTTACCGTACCCATCGTAATAGCTTTCGTGCCATATACTGTCATTCTTAATTATAAGGTAAGCCACAGTACCAAGCTCTTTGTGTACTTCTTCCAGCCTTGCGGTCGCTTTTATTTTATTATAATCTTTAGCAACAGGCCATGATTGCGCAGTACCTTTTTTTACAACACGGTTATCAAAATGCACATAATCGTCAAGATAGGCGGTGGTTTTGCCGTGTAAATACACCACCCTCACTGCCTTTAGCAAATAGTCTACATTAAATATATACAGCAGTGCTACGGCCACAGCTAAAAATGCTATTAGCCCAATGAGGAATTTTTTAATGAATTTCATAAAAGGTGGTTATGATGGAATGCTACGAATTTAAGCAAAATTTGTTTACATCTAAAAGTGATTGAGATAACACATTTGAGCTAATTTGTATTGACAGGTAATAAGTTTCAAATCAATTGTATAAAACAAAAACCCACGAACTGCATTAGCAATTCGTGGGTTTTTAAAAATTTATAAACTATTCCATTATTTTTCAAGATTCTGTGAGATGGCCACACCTTTACGATATAACTTTGCCTTTATGAAACGACACAGAGGCTTAAAGCGATATTACAAAAATCTTTATATTCAGAATGATTTTGATAAAATTACAGGCTTAAAGTTTGATAACCCCTTTAATTGGCCTTTAAACCTGCATTTGCATTTTGACTGGTACAGATATGGCAACAACAGTTTTAAACGAAGAGCGCCACATCTTGACAAATTATTCAGGCACTTTGATTTACTGGCTGAAAAAATTAATGAAACGCAATCTGGCAACACGTTATATGCTATAATTTTAGACTATTATAGTGGCAGCGATGCTATTTTTATCGACCATAAAAGTTCAGTTAATGGGAACCTTACTTTTAAAGTTGAAGATTTATCAGTAGTAAGTACTCTTACCAATGAAGCGTTGATTGAGTATTTAGAAAAGCTGACAGGGTATGAAAAATTATACGGACAGGCCAATGAAGCATTTTGTTTTCTTTTTAAGAAGGATAGCGATAGTACTTTTGATAATCAGTAACATACTTTAACCTCTTTTTAAGAACTGTAGTGTATACATCTTAATTATTTTATTTTCTTCTTTTATCCTGAAACAAAAGAAGCAATCCCGATAGCTATCGGGACAAGGCTCTAACTTCTTATGCTACAAATTTCAAGCTTCCGCTAAATCATTTGAACTCGCTGCGCTCAAACAGCAAATGATTTTTAACGGCATAGATTCACTCAAATCTGCTTACTCATAACCCAAATATATTTCTTCTGAAAATACTTGTGCAAACGATAGTTTGAGCGGTTGGGGCAGTGGAATTTACATTCCACAATTACAAGATTGCTTTGCGCTTCGAGATGGGTGTTCCATTTCGAAAGGAGCGCAGCGGAATTGAGAAATCTTAATACATTAGAATTTCCTTCAACCAAATAAAACAAAAACCCACGAACTGCATTAGCAATTCGTGGGTTTTTAAAAATTTATAAACTATTCTATTATTTTCTCGACATTTTATCGGCAAGGATAATAGCGTTGTAAGCATTTACAATTTTACCAGATCTTGAAAGATCTGAGAAAGGCTTAACATTTTCAGGGTCTCCGCCGGCTACTACATCAAATGTAATAGGAAGGCCGGACTCCATGATAATTTGTTTTACCTGTGGTGCCTTAAGGTTAGGGTAGTATGAGCGTATTAATGCTGCAACACCCGCCGCGTTAGGCGATGCCATAGAAGTACCCTGTAAGAAAGAGTAGGTATCGTTAGGCGTAGTAGCATATATCCTTACACCCGGCGAGAAAACGTCTACCTTAGTTTTACCGTAGTTAGAAAATTCTGCAACCAGTTCCGGGCCATAGTTATAGCTAATAGCACCTATGGTAAGAACGTTGTTAGTATACTCTGTAAGTGTGTTTTTATCATCGTTAGGGTAACGTTCAGATGTATCTCCATCAAGATCGGTGCTTTCATTACCTGCAGCAAAAACTACAAGAACATCTTTATCGGCTGCATATTTAAGTGCATCATAAACCCAGTCGCTGTGTGGCGAGTAGTATTTACCAAAACTACCGTTTATTACTTTAGCACCATTGTCTACCGCATAGCGTATAGCAAGGGCAACATCTTTATCGTACTCATCGCCATCCGGCACGGCACGAACACTCATAATTTGTACATGCTCTGTAGCAACACCGTCGCCACCCAGGTTATTACCCCTGCCTTGTGCAATAATACCGGCAACGTGAGTACCGTGTTTAGCACCTTCTTTTTCCGGGCCTGTTACATTATTATTACCATAGCTTTTGTTAGTAAAATCATCCGGGTTGTCGCCTAATATTTTACGCGCATCATACTCCTTATTAAGGTGGTATTTAAGCTCGCTGTCATAATGCTCTGCACCGCTTTTTACCTGCTCTATAAGTTCTGTGCGGGGTACCCTTGCCAAGAACTGGACAAAACGGCCTTTAACAGCATTAAGCATCTGGTCGTCTGTCTTTAGTTTTTCAAGGTCTTCGGCAGTATAGTTTTCCTTCCCTGTTTTTTCCTGGAACGATTTGTCGGCTTTCAGGATAAAATCCATCTGCTGCTTGTTTGCCTTAGCCTCGTTAACCTCTTTATCAAATTCTGCCTTTGCTTTTTTGTACGTTGCAGATCCGTCATCGCCTTTTTTAAGGATACGCACAAACTCCATATTTTCGTGCTCTATATCGCCCAGGAAGTTCCATCCGTGTATATCGTCAATATAGCCGTTCTTATCATCGTCAATACCGTTACCTGCAATTTCTTTAGGGTTAGTCCATATAACCTCTTTAAGGTCCGGATGAGCAATATCTACACCACTGTCTATAACACCTACAACAACTTTAGTGCTTTTACGGTCTTTAAGCAGTTCATAAACGCGGTCTACACTCATACCGGGAATGGTATCTTTTAAAAGATCGAGGTCGCTCCAGCGTTTTTCCTGCACTTCTGTAAGGTTTGCTTTTTTAGCCGTAATAGGCGTAGTTATAGCAAGAGGCTCGGCAGTGATTTTTTTTGCACCACAGCTTGCAAGAAACAATGCTAATGCTGCGGAAAGGTAAATGGATTTAAATTTCATTATCTGATTAAATTACTTTAGTAGAAAATTTGTCGAAAGTATTGCGAATTTGTTACACAAAAGTACACATTAACATTAGATTAATATATCTGCAGCTTTAAAAACTTCTTTTAGCCGCACACCTTTATCGGTATGCTGTACCGTTATAACCTCGTGGTGTGCATCATGCCCCAATAGTAAATAATGGCCAGTATCTGCTGCTGCATTCAAAAATTTTGCCTTTTCGTCTATAGTTAAAAGCGGGCGGGTGTCATACCCCATAACATACGGTAGCGGAATGTGGCCCGTGGTAGGCAGCATATCGGCAGCAAAAATTATGGTCTTGCCGTTATACTCTATCTGCGGTAGCATTTGCTTTTCGGTATGGCCGTCGGCAAAAAATATCCCAAATCCCAGTTCGCTTTTCTCAACAAAATCGCCATTCGGGCGTTGTACAAATTTTAGCTGTCCGCTTTCCTGCATTGGTAAAATATTCTCCGATAAAAAAGAAGCTTTCTCGCGGGCATTAGGTTTGGTTGCCCATTCCCAATGGTTATCGTTCGTCCAGAAATGCGCATTTTTAAAAGCCGGTTCATAGCCCGTGCGGTCTTTGTTCCACTGTATGGCACCGCCCACATGGTCAAAATGCAGGTGGGTTAAAAAAACATCGGTAACATCGTCGCGGCTAAAGCCATGTTGCGCCAGCGATTTATCTATAGAGTGGTCACCCCATAGCGAGTAGTACCCAAAAAACTTATCGCCCTGCTTGTTGCCCATGCCAGTATCTATCAGGGTAAGGCGGTCGCCATCTTCTACCAGCAGGCAGCGTGCGGCCATATCTATCAGGTTATTACTATCGGCAGGGTTGGTTTTGTTCCATATAGTTTTTGGCACCACGCCAAACATAGCGCCACCGTCGAGCTTAAAATTGCCGCTCTCTATTGTATATAATTTCATAGTTAAAGATTTGCACAGCCAAATTAACTATTTTAAAGTAAACTATTGGTATAAGTATTGCTTATACTGCTATATGTATAAATAAGACACCTATTATTGCTTTACGCAAAAATGTGGTATCTTTGCACTAAATTTAGACTAATTTTTAAAGTAACTGAATTATGATAAAAGTATCTGATACAGCAAAAAAGAGAGCCGTCATGCTTATGGAGGATGAAGGTTTTAATGCCGTTACCGATTATATACGAGTAGGTGTTAAAAGTGGTGGATGTTCAGGCTTGTCATACGAACTGAAATTTGACAATGCGCTTAGCGAAACTGATAAAGTATTTGAAGACAATGGCGTTAAGATAGCCGTAGACAAAAAAAGCGTATTGTACCTTGCCGGTACCGTGCTGGAGTTTAGTGGTGGCCTTAACGGTAAAGGCTTTGTTTTTAATAACCCAAATGCCAGCAGGACCTGCGGGTGTGGGGAGAGTTTTTCACTGTAAAGTTTAACGTTTAGGGTTTCAGGTTTAAAGTTGTTTAAGGCCTGAAAATTAAACCCGCAATGTTTATCCATAATTAACACGTTATTTCAGTACTGTTTTGTGTTTGAGTAAGCAACCTTAAACTTTAAACTTTAAACCTGGAACAAAAGAAGATGAGTAAATACACAGAAGATGATTTAAAGATCGAACTCGAAACTAAAGAGTATGAGTACGGTTTTTATACTGATATAGAGAGTGATACCTTTCCTAATGGGCTAAGCGAAGACATTGTGCGTGCCCTTTCTTTAAAAAAGGAAGAACCGCAATGGATGACCGACTGGCGCCTTGAGGCTTATCGCGCATGGGTGCAAATGACTGAGCCTGAATGGGCAAACGTGCATTATGTTAAGCCCGATTTTCAGGCAATATCCTATTACTCTGCCCCTTTAAAAAAGGCAAAGTATGAGAGCCTGGATGAGGTAGACCCTGAGTTGCTTGAAACGTTTAAGAAACTGGGCATCTCTATAGACGAGCAAAAAATGCTGAGCGGCGTAGCGGTAGACATCGTTATGGACTCGGTATCGGTTGCCACGACATTTAAAAAGACGCTTGCCGAAAAAGGCATTATATTCTGCTCTATATCTGAGGCTATTAAAGAGCACCCGGAACTGGTACAGAAATATCTTGGCAGCGTAGTACCGCAAAGAGACAACTTTTATGCAGCACTTAATGCCGCCGTTTTTAGCGACGGTTCGTTTTGCTACATCCCTAAAGGGGTGCGTTGCCCTATGGAATTAAGCACGTACTTCCGTATTAACCAGGCAGGAACAGGCCAGTTTGAGCGTACGCTTGTAGTGGCAGATGAAGGTAGTTATGTTAGCTACCTTGAAGGCTGTACTGCTCCAAGCCGCGACGAGAACCAACTCCATGCCGCCGTGGTAGAGCTTATTGCCCTTGACGATGCCGAGATTAAATACAGCACCGTGCAAAACTGGTTCCCCGGTAATAAAGAGGGTAAAGGCGGTGTATATAACTTTGTAACCAAACGCGGTATTTGCGAGAAAAACGCAAAAATATCATGGACACAAGTAGAAACCGGTAGTGCCGTTACCTGGAAATACCCAAGCTGCATACTTAAAGGAGATAACTCTGTAGGAGAATTTTATTCTATCGCGGTTACCAATAACTTTCAGCAGGCAGATACGGGTACTAAAATGATACACCTTGGCAAGAATACCAGGAGTACCATTATATCTAAAGGTATATCGGCAGGAAAATCGCAAAACAGCTATCGTGGCCTTGTGCAAATAGGCAGCCGTGCAGATAATGCACGTAACTTCTCGCAGTGCGACTCATTACTTATGGGCAACAATTGTGGGGCGCATACGTTCCCGTACATAGAATCTAAAAATACATCGGCTAAAATAGAGCACGAGGCTACGACAAGTAAAATTGGCGAAGACCAGGTGTTTTACTGCAACCAGCGTGGTATCCCTACAGAGAAAGCTATTGCCCTTATTGTAAATGGCTTTAGCAAAGAGGTACTTAATAAACTACCTATGGAGTTTGCTGTAGAAGCGCAAAAATTGCTGGAGATAAGCTTAGAGGGAAGTGTGGGATAATAATTTGTTCAAGGTTTAAGGTTTAAAGTTCTACTCTAACCCTAAATGTTTCTTTTGAATAATGGCTACAATAAAAAGATTCGAAGATTTAGAAATTTGGCAGGAAGCAAGATTATTGGCAAAAGAGATTCATTTGGTTTCTATTGGCACTGGTTTAAAAACCGATTTCAAACTTCGTGATCAGATTAAAGCATCTTCTGGTTCAGTTATGGATAATATATCAGAAGGGTTTGAAAGAAATGGGAACATTGAATTTAGACAGTTTTTATCAATAGCAAAAGGATCAGCCGGTGAAGCAAGATCACAATTATATAGAGTTTTAGATTTTGGATATATCAGTGAAGAGCAATTTATAGCTCTGAAAGAGAGATTTGAAAACTTAAGCGGGAAAATAAATAATTTTATAATCTATTTGAATAATAAGGATTTTAGGGGTACAAAGTTCCAATAGGCAACTTTAAACCTTAAACCTTAAACAAAAAAACTAATGTTAAGTATAAAAAACCTACACGCTCGCGTAGAAGACAAAGATATTTTAAGAGGTATTAACCTTGAGGTTAAAGCCGGTGAAGTACATGCCATAATGGGTCCTAACGGGTCTGGTAAAAGTACATTATCGTCTGTAATTGCCGGAAACGAAAATTATGAAGTAACCGATGGTAATATTTACCTTGAAGGCGAAGATATCAGTGAGTTTGCCCCCGAAGAAAGGGCACACAAGGGTGTTTTCCTTTCGTTTCAGTATCCGGTAGAAATTCCCGGAGTATCTGTAACTAACTTTATGAGAACCGCAATTAACGAAAGCCGTAAAGCCAATGGCCTTGAAGAAATGCCGGCTAACGAAATGCTGAAACTTATCCGCGAGAAAAGTGAGCTTTTAGAGATAGACCGTAAATTCTTATCGCGCTCGCTTAACGAAGGTTTTTCGGGTGGCGAAAAGAAACGTAACGAGATCTTCCAGATGGCAATGCTGGAGCCTAAACTGGCTATTCTTGATGAAACCGACTCAGGGCTTGATATTGATGCACTTCGTATTGTGGCAAATGGTGTAAACAAACTACGCAGCGAAAACAACGCAGTTATTGTTATTACCCACTACCAAAGGCTGCTTGACTATATTGTTCCAGACTTTGTACACGTACTTTACAATGGTAAAATTGTAAAAAGCGGTGGTAAAGAACTGGCTTACGAACTTGAAGAAAAAGGTTACGACTGGATAAGGTCGGAAAATTAATATTTGTTTAAGGTTTAAAGTTTAAAGTTGCTATTATAACGGTTTACCGTTCCTCAACTTTAAACGTTAAACATTGAACTTTAAACAAACTAATGAATAATGGATTTAAAAGAAAAACTATTATCTTCTTTTATAGCTTTTGAAGAGCGTATAGATGTAAACTCTGATTTGCACAACGTTCGTACAGAGGCTTTAAAGAATTTCGAAAATAAAGGCTTCCCTACTAAAAAAGAAGAAGCCTGGAAATACACATCGCTAAACGCCGTTCTTAAAAACGATTTTAGCGTATTCCCTAAAGAGGACAGTGCTATAAATTACCCTGATGTAAAAAAATACTTTTTGCACGAAATAGATACTTTTAAACTGGTGTTTATAGACGGTGTGTTTAGCTCATTCCTGTCTTCTACCACACACGATGGGCAGGATATCTGCTTAATGTCTTCGGCATTAACAAAGCCTAAGTATAAAGAGGTTATAGATACCTATTTTAATAAAATAGCAAATACAGATGATAGCCTTACCTCGCTAAATACAGCTTTTGCCAGTGAGGGTGCCTTTATAAACATCCCTAAAAGCAAGATTGCCGATAAGCCTATCGAGATCATGTATTTTTCTACCGGTAACGAGGCTGCCCTTATGGTACAGCCGCGCAACCTTATTATTGTGGGCGAAAATGCACAGGTACAAATTATAGAGAGGCACCAAAGCCTTAATGGTAATCCTGTTTTAACGAATAGCGTTACCGAAATTTTTGCACAGGAAAGTTCTATTGTAGATTACTACAAGATACAAAACGACGTGCTTACTGCAAACCTTGTAGACAATACTTACATTGCCCAAAAAGGTAAAAGCAACGCATCTGTACACACCTTCTCTTTTGGAGGTAACATAACAAGGAACAACCTTAATTTTTACCACCAGGGTGAGCGTATTGAGAGCACCCTTAAAGGTATTACACTTATAGGCGATAAGCAACTTGTAGACCACTACACGCTGGTACGCCACGCTACACCTAACTGCGAGAGCCACCAAAATTATAAAGGTATTTTTGATGGTAATGCAACGGGGGTATTTAACGGAAAAATATATGTTGAGAAAGAAGCCCAGAAAACGGATGCTTTTCAGCAGAATAACAATATATTGATAAGTGAGAAAGCTACCATTAATGCAAAACCTCAGTTAGAGATCTTTGCTGATGATGTAAAGTGTTCTCACGGCTGTACAGTAGGCCAGCTCGATGAGAGCGCTATGTTTTACATGCAAAGCCGTGGTATTCCTAAAAAAGAAGCTAAGGCTTTACTTATGTATGCTTTTAGCAACGAAGTTATAGAAAGTATAAAAATACCGGAACTTAAAGCACGTATTACAAAACTTATTGCCTCTAAACTTGGTGTAAATATAGGCTTCGATTTGTAAATATCCGGCTTAAATATAGCAATACATAAAGTGCCTCTATACAGAGGCATTTTTTATGTATTATATGGAGTAGTTATTCTTCGGTTTTTTTTGCTATGCAAAATGTGCTTATGCCAAAAGGAAATGAGAACAATCGCAGCATTTTATTTTCTAATAGTAAAAGATTTAGCATTGCAGTGTTTACAAAACTTTTGCCCATTGCAATATCGCTTACCGCAGATTTGTCTTTTTTTAATTTACCGCTTACTTTTCTAAACAGGAATACCGGGGTAAACAGGAAAAAATTCCAGTACCCTGATTTAACAACTTTAAGGTTTTGCTCTTTAAATCGGGCTTTCAGTTCAGCTTTTGTATACCTGCGGTAGTGCATATTAATATCATCATGATAACTCCATAAAGACATAAATGCCGGAACAAAAACATACATTGTGCCCCCTTTATTTAAAAGGGTTTTCCAGTTTGCAAGGGCCTTGCTATCGTGCTCAAGGTGCTCAAGGCAGTCTGATGCAATTATAATATCAAATTTTTGGGTAAGTGTAATATCCTGCCCATCCATTACATAAGAATTTTTAATACCGTTAGCCTTACTGTTCTTTATTGCCTGTTCACTAATATCAATCCCGTAAAGGTTGTTAATTGCAAAGCCAAGTTTTTCTGCATCTTTAAGAAAAACTCCCGATGAGCATCCAATATCTAATATTTTACTGTCTTTAGGGGCATTTTTAATCAGGTCTAATAAATAATCACGCCTTGATTTAAACCACCAATGATCTGTTTCAACATCATGATATTGTTTTTCATAATCTTTTTGCATAGTGCGAAATTCTAATAATTATGTAAGGCATTTAAGTAAAATACCGCTAATACTACTTCTAAATTTTTAAGTAAAGATATTTATTTATGCAGAGCGAACATCCTATTTTACTATACTCTTTGATGGTATAACTATGTTTTGCAGTAATAGATACATTAAAATTACATTAGAATATTATTATTTAGAATTAATAAAAATAACTTGCATATCTAACGTATGTCCTTTAGATTTGCAATTTAGAATTAATCTAAGTTTAATCAGAATGCAAACCACTTCAAGACTGTTTTTTTACATTGCCTCATTTGTTAGTTTTAGTGCCCTGGCGCAACAACCGGTTAAAGACACTATATATACTAACCTAGATGAAGTAGTTGTAACAGGACAGCCGGAACCTCAATCTATAAAAAAATCGGTTTTTAATGTAAAGGTAATTAGCCGTAAAGATATTGACAGGCAGGCGGCAAATAACCTGGCCGACCTAATGAATTTTTACCTCAACATTAACATAAACCAGGATCCGGGGCAGGGCCGTTCTACAGTATCTGTATTCGGGCTGGATGGGCAATATTTAAAGGTACTCGTAGATAACGTTCCGCTTGTTAGCGATACCGGCCTTGGCAACAACATAGACCTTACCCAGATAAACCTTGATGATGTAGAGCAGATAGAAATTATAGAGGGTTCTATGGGTGTTACCCACGGTGCAAATGCGGTATCGGGTATTATAAACATAATTACTAAAAAATCTACGCAGCACGACTGGGAAATTAAAGCAACTCTACAGGAAGAAAGCGTAGGCAGCGAATATTCTGCATCAGATAAAGGCCGGCACATACAATCGGTAAAAGTATCGCACAAAATAACCGATAACTGGTTTATATCTGTAGGCGGTAACCGTAACGACTTTGCAGGCCTGCAAGGCGACAGGGGGGGTAAAAACTATCTTTATAACGAAACAGATATTAACAGGCAACGTGGTTACAGCTGGCTGCCTAAAGAGCAGTATGTGGGCAATGCACTATTAAGCTACAAAAAGAACAGAACAAGGGTATTTTATAAATTTGATTATTTTAACGAGAATATAGATTACTATAACCCTCTTGTAACCATACAGGATAATTATCCTTTTTGGGATATTTTATTTGGCAACGACAGGCGCTACAAAACAGAAAGGCTGTACCATCATTTAAACTCGTCGGGGTATTTGTTTAAAGAAATGGCCTACAACATTTCTGCCTCATACCAAAAACAAACGCGCGATTTTGAAGATTTTAAATACTTTATAGAGGAGCGCAACGAGGCAGATAACCAAAGGCTAACCTACCAGTCTACAGAGGTATTGTACTCTACGGGTAGTATAAGCAACATTCTTAATAATAAAAAATACAACCTGCAGGTAGGTTATGAGCTTGTAAACGAAAAAGGATTTGCATCTTCCAGGACAGGATTATTCAGGGACGAAAATGGTGGCTTTGCAGATAAAAGAGCTACTCTTAATAATTATGATGTGTATACTGCTGCCGAACTGGCTTTTACAGAACGTTTCTCTGGCCGTGCCGGTGTACGTTACTCAGCACAATCAAAATTCGACGACCAGTATGCAGCATCTGTAGGCCTTCGCTACTTGTTTGATAAAGGTATAGAAGTGCGCTCGTCTTTGGGCAAATCATACCGTACACCAAACTTTGAAGAGCTTTACACATACCTTGTAGATTCTAACCACGATGTAAGGGGTAATCCTGACCTTGTTCCGGAAAACAGTACATCTGTAGACCTTAATATCAAAAAAATAACCAACTTTTCATCGGGCTTAAAAATGTCTAACAACTTTATGGTTACTTACCTTGACGTTATAGACAGGATAGGCCAGGTACAAATAAATTTTGTACCCCTGCAATACAAGTATATAAACATAGATAACTTTAAGGTATGGAACTTTAGTACGAGCCACGAGTTTAACTATAATAATTTTATGCTTAAAGCCGGTGGGGCAGTAACAGGAACGTCTCAAAATGTAAGCAATGGGGCCGTAAGGAGTGATGACTCATACCTGTGGGCAGTGCAGCTAAATGCTAATTTAAACTATAGCGTTCCTAAATGGAATACAGAATTTTCTGTATTCTACAAACTAAACGGGCAGCAACAGCAAATAGTTTCTACTACAGATCCTAACGACAGTACAAGATCAATATTTGGTATAGCAAAAATCAGTTCATTTAGCTGGCTTAATGCATCTGTTCGCAAATCATTCTTTAAAAAGAGTTTTGATGTAACACTGGGTGCAAGAAATTTGCTTGATGTTACAAACGTGCGCAGCTCTATAGCACAAGGCGGTAACCTGGGCCATGGCGGTGGCAGTACCGATTTGCCCGCAGCATACGGCCGTTCTTATTTTGTTAAACTGGTTTACAACATAAACTTATAAACTATTAGTATGAAAAAGATAGTTACACTTTTTGCCTTTGTAGTGGCATTGCTCTTAACAGCCTGTAATGAAGATGATAACGGCACAAACCGCATGGGTGTATCGTTCGCAGTAGAATCTGTAAATATTACAGATGCCGTAACTCCCGTAAAGATCCTTTTTTATAAAGACGCACCATCAGATGGTTTTGTAACAATTAGCTATACCACGCAAAATGTGGCTTATGGCGCTGATTTTACAACGAATACTGCTGCCGAAGGTGGCACGTTTACATTACCCTTTACTGCCGGAGCCACAGCAATAGAATTTAACTTTAATAAAATTACCAATGCTGCCGAAGGCGAAGTAAAAAACGTAGTATTTAAAATAGCACAGATATCGCTTAGCCAGGTAGAAATTACAGGCAACGAAACGGTAACATTAAACTTTAATGAAACAGCTTCTACCGGAGGCCCGGCATCGCCACTTGTGGGTGGGTCTAATCAGCCTAACCAGGTATATTTTGATTTAAGCTCCGGCCAGTACAAAACGTCGTTAAGATCAAACTGGGATTTAGGTTTTTATGGTGGCGATAACTTTAGGGTAGTAATAAACGGTTCTATAGGCATGGCTGTAAAACAACTTACTACTACAGATATAGATGCCATACAAACATCTAACAATCTTGTGTCTATAGGGACATTTGACCCTGCCAATGCAGTATATATTGACAACCCTAACGGGTTTTTAAGCGGTACCGCCATTGCAGAAGTTAGCGCTAATGATGCCGATAATAAGGTATATCTTGTAAACATGGGCTTTAGTGTACCTACCACACCGGCAGGAAACGGAGCTGTAAGCGTAGCCGGACCATTAAGAGGATGGAAAAAAATACGCATACTTAGAGATAGTAATGGTTACAAACTGCAATATGCCGACCTGAATGCCACCACACATACAGAGGTTGCCATTGCAAAAGACCCTGTATATAATTTTACTTATTACAGCCTGCAAAATAATGCACCTGTAACAATAGAACCCGAGAAAGCAACCTGGGATCTTAACTTTACCACCTTTACTAATATTATAGAAGGTGCAGGATCTTATTTTTATTCAGATTTTGTAATTACCAATGCCAAAGGCGGCACAAGGGCTTATGAAGTACTTACAAGTGCAATACCTTATGATAATTTTACTGCTGCAAATCTTGTAACAGATGATGCCAGGCTTAAAACAGATACAGAGCAGGACCAAAGAATAATAGGTGCTAACTGGCGAAATGTTATTCCGGTGCAGCTGTATTCTGACAGATATTATATAATTAAAGATCCGGCGGGCAACATCTATAAACTAAGGTTTACAGCATTGCTAAGCCAGCAGGGCGAAAGAGGTAACCCGTCCTTTCAGTATGCCCTTGTACAATAAGTTTTTGTAAGTTAGTTTTTGTTTTATTCCCCCCGGCAGTTTGTGTGTTTAATACTGCCGGGTTTTTTGTGCTTTATAGTTATCGCGTACAAATGCATGTAAGTGATTTAAACCACTAAGTACACAAAGTTTTTTCACTAAGGTCACAAGGCTATATGAATAAAACAGGTACATATTCCGCCATAGGCGGGAGTACACAAAGCTAATACGTAAAGCCTTGTGTACTCAATCCTGATTGACAGGATTGTCATTTTTTGTGCAAAGTATCAGGCCTGACTTTGTGTTCTTAGTGAAACCATCGCGCCCTTTGTGGTAAAACCACAATTCGTGTTTCTGTTTATTGCAACTTAAACCGCAAAGAAATCTTCCAGCTCTTGTAATGTTTCGGCAGATGTTTTTATGTCTTTTACCACCTCGCCCTTATGCATAGCTACAATACGGGTACTAACCTCTGTAGTATGTGCCAGGTCATGGCTCGACACCAAAATAGTTACATTTTTATCGTCAGAAAGGTCTTTAATAATCTTTTTAAGCCTGAACTGTGTAGTAGGATCCAGGTTTGCAAAAGGCTCATCGAGTATAATAACTTCGGGGTTACCAATGAGGGTGGCGATAATGCCCACCTTTTTTTGGTTTCCTTTAGAGAGGTCGCGCAGGTATTTCTTCTTTTTAAGTATTTCGCCATTAAAAAAATCTTCATGCTTTTTGAGCAATTCGTCTACGGCTTGCTTGTCCTGCCCGCGCAATTCGCCTATAAAATAAAAATACTCTTCAGGCGTAAGGTAGCCAATAAGAAATGTTTCGTCAATAAATGCAGCAGTAAACGGTTTCCAGCCTTCGCTCTTGTTTACCTGTATCCCGTTAGATGTTATAGAGCCGGTAGAAGGCTCTATTAAATCCAGCAGCAGGCTAAAAAAAGTAGTTTTACCCGCGCCATTGTTACCCACAAGCCCAAAGCTTTCGCCCTTTTGTATCTCAAGGTTGCCTATGTTAAGTACTGTGATTCCTTTATATGTTTTTGTAAGGTTATTTACCTGTATCATGATATATAGTAGTAATAGTTGTGGTTAGTTTTTTTGTTTGTAGGCATCTATAGTAGAGTACTTTTCTGATAGGTACACCTTTTCGATAGCTTTAAATACGATGTTCCTGAAAGCAAACCCCAAAATGCCTAATGCGGCTACCAGCGCAATGCCGGCTCCTTTGCCCAACAGTTTATCGCCATACATAAAAACAAGAAAAGGCAGTATAAGCTTAGGCAGTACCAGCAAAATAGCCTTTATATTAAATGCTTTTTTACCGCCAAAAGCCTGTTGTGTAGTTGTAAGGTCTATAGGGGTTTTTATAAATGCACCACTAAGCAATGCCAAATGAGAATTTACACCCATGTTATATATGGCAGCTGCCAGTACCATAAGGTAAGCTTCGACACCAAAAAATAAGCAAACGGTAGCCAGTAATGTTGTAACCGCTGTGGCAATAACAATGAGCCACCACTTAGCCGATATATACTCGCGGTATTTAATATTCTGGCTCATCATTAATGGGTAGTAGGCACTATCCCAGCTGGGCACTAACTGCCCAAAGGTAAACATGAAACCATTTGTTATAGAAAGTGCCCCGAGTATCTTCCAGTACGGGTTATTATATTGTTCTACTACTCCCGATAATAAAAGTATACCATAGGCATAAAAAAACACACCCTGAAACACAGTGGTGCGTGGCCTCTTGTTGCGCCATATTAGCTTAATGTCGTTTTTAAGGAACGTGCCCATAAGCCCAAAGCGGTTAAGCCAGGTAAGGTTTTGGGTAACGGCCTCAGTATGTTTGCCTTTAAGCCCGGTATCCAGGTACATGGCTTTTGTAAAATAGGTAAAGGTGTATTTCCATACTGCCGCTAACACTATTACAGGCAGCAGGAACATATAAGGCGTATTATAAAAACTATCGAACACCGGCCCGGTATACTGTGTAACATCAAACAGGTTATAGTAGTGTAATGATCCTAAACCTGCAATTACCGCAATAAATATAATAAAGAGGTTGTCTTTGCCATCAAGCAGCAGGTTTATAAGGTTGTTTATATACACTATTGCCCATAACGATACCATCCATAAAATTACGTTCAGGGCAGGATAATCTCCCTTAAATATGAGCAATAAAGCAAAAGGTATAAACAAAAAAGCGGGCAGCAATGTAAAGATAGATACAAACGTTTTACCCATTATAAAGCTTATTATCGTACCCCTATTTATAGGCATGGGTAGCAGCGGCCGTATGTTTATAACGGGTATCGACTGAAAAATTATGCGAATGGTAACATCTGCCAGGAAGTAGTAAATCAGGAATCTATTTACCGTTTGTATAGGGTTCATTTTTTCGTCCCTAAAAATAAAAAACATGCCTACACCGCCCATTGCAAATAAAATGGCAAGGTTTATTTTACCAATGATCATAAATATCTTTAAGATCATGTTGCCGGTAAAAGATGCAGAGCGGGTAAAGGATTTCCACTCAAGGCGTAAAAATTTACTGAACATAAAGGGTTGCGGTTTGGTTTATGGTATTAGTAGCTGCATGCCGCCTAAAGTTACAGTATTTATTGAAAAATAAAGCAGTCTGAATAATTTATCACGCAAAGGCGCGAAGACGCAAAGCTGTATACTAAATTAGGTGTCATTACAACAACTGTTAAGACGCAAAGCTTTGCCGACTTACAGTCGCTTGGTGGGTAAGAGTGTAGTATCCGGCTTAGCGTCTTTGCATGAAGTTAAAATAGTCAAAAATCGACTAAATATAATAATAGATGGTACTACACTATGTTACAGTTTTTCCCATTTATAACCAGGATATGCTGCTGAGAGATGTTCTGTTGCCTTTGCCGGAATAACATACAGCACTACATAGCTGTGCATAAGGCTGAGTACAAATACAAGTGCCATTAACAATATAAAGATTTCTTGCAGATGATCGCGCAATGCAAACTGCATGAATTGTATGGTCATGCCTGCAACAGCCATAGCCGATCCGCCCCTGTATATCATTTCTTCCAGGAGCCAGCGTTTACCTGTGGCGTCAGTTTTTACTTTGTATATCTTCTTAAGCTTTATTATCCTGTAAAAACTGAAACCTTCTAATATAAGAATTAGCGGTATATAAACAGGAAGAAAAAATTTGAATAATTTATAGGTTATTACAAACATGGCTATGGTAAGTAGTATGCGCGGCAGTTTAAAAAACTCTTTAAAGTAACGGGCCATAAGCTTCGTATATTTTTTGCCCAGCGCTTTTTGGCGTTCTTCTACCACATCGCTAAAGCCGTATATGCCAAATTTTTTAAACTCTGTTTTCAGGGCATCGTCAAATGTTAACTGCGGCTTTACTTCCCAAAGTGTTTCTATGGCATTGGCAAGATGGTCTACAAGCTCTGTCTGCAAGTCGTAATATTCTACAAAATGCTGTCGGGTAAAAGTATAAAGCTGTTCTATTTGTTCGGCGTTTAAAGTTTTATGCATTGTAGCGTAATTTGTATTCTTTATTAAGTTGCTTTGCCGTTACTAACAGCAATGCCGAAAAAGAAATTATTGCAGCAAAACACAGCATTACCAAGGCATCTGATGCCATTTCTTTTTGCCATTTAAGCATTCTTAAGGTTATGTAAAAAAGCGGAGCCGGTAAAATACCAAAACCGGAAATTGCAGAAAATTGGTCTTTATCTACAATAGCTTTCCATGCATTAGGCATAGAGGCCATACAGCTTAATACAACATAGCTTAAAAACAATAATAGTGTTACATCGCCCCTGTCAAGAAAAGTGTGTAAAAGCATAGCGATTAAAAATACCGAAACAAACAGCAAGAAGAACCACGGCTTACGACTACTTTTAAACAAGTAATTGAGGCTTTTTTTGAACGCTATAAACATAAACTTCCTGTTCGTTCTTTTCAGTTCTTTTTTATGAAACACGATGTAAACTTTCAGCTTTTCATTAAAATCTCCCGATAGTTCCTCCAGGGCGGTGGCAATATGGTCGGTCATTTCATACCGTGTATCTATATAGGCTACCCCTATTTTTAAGGCTGCATCTATAAGTACAATTTGTTCGGCGTTTACAGTTTTATGCATTGTAGCGTAATTTGTATTGTTTATTAAGTGCCCATAACGACTGCATTAGGAACAAAAAGAATGTTATGCTAAACGAATAGTAAAATAGTAAAACCATTGTATTATCTATAAGCCTGCCTGCCCTAAAAACTATCGACCCGCAATATATAAAAGTTACCAGCCTGTTTATTACCGAGTAATTATTCCTGCTGATAATTTTATAGAACCAGAAATAAACATACAGCACAGATGATACTATAAGTAATGTAATTTCAAGGTCGGTGGCCCTATCTTCTACATCACTATAATTGCCAGATAGTATTGCTAAAGCAAACAGGGTTAATGCTACGGCCCATAACTGTGGCTTAAGCACGGTGCTTTTAAGTATGCCTAATGCCTTATTACGTGCCAGCTTTTTAAAAGCACGGTTAGAAGCAAGCAAGTCTTTTTTATTGTAGAGCATGTACCGGCTAAAGTTATCCTTAAATGTGCCATCCATGTTTTCTATGGCAGTAGCCACATGGTCGGTCATTTCATGGCGAATATCGTCGTAGCGCACACCCGCCTCTTCAAGGTATTCATCTATAGTCCGCAGTTCTAAAGGGGTTAGTGGTTTAGCCATGGTATTGTAATTTGTATTGCTTGTTAAATTGCTTAGCAGTTATAAACATTGCCAGGCTAAACATAATTACTGCTGTAAAACAAAGTATTAAAGTTGTATCGTTAAAATATTCTTCATGAAAAAACAGTTGCATAGTAGGATAAAACAGCAGCACATAAATAAAAGCAAAGCTAAAGCTGTAAGAGTATTGCTTCTTTCTGTTAAAAGTAGCGTCAAACAGGCTCGCACCAGATTTGCTTGTTACCAAACAGCAAATGCCAATGTATGCCATATATAATGTAAGGATAGTTTCGGCCTTGCCAAAAAAAGTATTTATAACATATCCTGTTGTAAAAACCACTATTGTAAAAACTAAAAATAAAGGCTTTAGCAAAGTAATAAGCAACTGCTTGTAAGCTTTGCCCATAGCAATAATTATAAACCTTATGTTAAGCTTTTTAAGTTCTCTTTTATGTGCTAACATATAACCTTTTAAATGATGCTCAAAACGCTCATCTTTTTGTTCGAGTGCGGCAGCGATATGGTCGGTTAATTCAATACGGATATCAATATAGTTTATACCCGCTTTTATAAGCGCTTTATCTATAAGCTGTATTTGATGTTCTGTAAGTTTCATAGCTTAAAATTGTAAATCGGGGTTAGGCGATGGGCTCACTAAACTCTGCATGTTCTTTATAAATTCTTCCAGCTCGTTAAGGCGGTTCACGGTTTCTTTCTCGCCGCTTTCGGTAAGCTTGTAGTACTTGCGCATACGGTTGTCTACCTTTTCCACTTCCACATCCAGCAGGCCATCAGCCTCCAGTTTGTGCAGGGCAGGGTAAAGGGCACCTTCGGTAATATTAAGCTCGCCTTTGGTTATAAGCTTTACCTTTTGGGTAATCTCGTAGCCATACATGCGGCCGTTCTCTTCCAGCAGTTTCATTATTATTGTATTAAGGCTGCCTTTGTAAAGTTGTGAGTTTTTCATATAAAAAATGTTCACTGCAAATATACATAATTTTCTTATGCATAATACTCTTAAGTATTATTTTAGTGTTAGAGATTTTATTAACGCAAAAGGAATGCTTATTTTTGCAGGAAATATATAGCAATGTCCACATTTCATTTACTTAAAATAAAAGATATAAAAAGAGAAACACCGGGAGCAGTTTCTATTGCTTTTGATGTTCCTCCTCTGTTGGCCGACCTGTACAACTTTACAGCGGGCCAGTACATTAATATAAAAACCATTTTTGAAGGAGAAGAAATTCGAAAGGCATACTCTATATGCTCTGCCCCCGGCAGCGGCGAACTTCGTGTTGCCATTAAGGCCGTTCAAAATGGTGGGTTCTCTAAGTTTGCCAATGAAAAGCTTGCCGTAGGCGACAGTATGGAAGTAGGCACACCCGAAGGTAATTTTACTTTTGAGCCTAAACCCGACCGCCAGCGCAACTATGCCGCCTTTGCCGCAGGCAGCGGTATTACCCCGGTGCTTGCCATTATACAGTCTGTTTTAGAGGGTGAGCCGGAGAGTACTTTTGTACTTGTTTATGGTAACAAATCGCCGGAAGACACTATTTTTCATGACTTTTTGCACGAGCTGCAACTTAAATATGTAGGCCGCTTTTTTGTACAGTTCGTGTACAGCAAAGCGCGCGAAGAAGGATCACTTTTTGGGCGTATAGAACGTTCTACCGTGAATTTTGTAATTATGAACAAGCACAAGGAAAAAGAATTTTCTAAATTTTACCTGTGCGGGCCGGAAGAGATGATACTTACCGTAAACGAGGTGCTTAAAGAAAAGAACGTTCCTGAAAAGAACATTAAGTTCGAATTGTTCTCTACGCCTATTGCCGAGAAGAAAATTGAGGAGAACCTGGATGGCCAGACAAAAATTACGGTTCTCGTAGATGATGAGGAGACTACCTTTGTAATGTCTCAGCAAATGACGGTGCTCGATGCTGCCCTTAAACAGGGTGTAGATGCCCCATACTCATGCCAGGGTGGTATATGCAGCAGCTGTATGGCGCGTATAACAAATGGTAAGGCAGTGATGCGTAAAAACGCCATACTTACTGATAGCGAAATTGCCGAAGGTTTAGTGCTTACCTGCCAGGCACACCCTACTACTCCGGAGATCTATGTAGATTTTGATGATGTATAATCTTTAAATTTAAAGATTTAAAATTGAATAGTTAAAAGATGCTTTAGGGCATCTTTTTTTGTTGTAAAAATTTAAGAGCTGAGTATTCCATTCCGAATGTAGCGCAGCGAAATTGAGGAATCTCTTAATTAAGCGTTTGAGATTTCTCCTTCGTCGAAATGGAAAAGCGTATGTATTTTATATTGGATTTAATTATTAAAACGTTACATGTAGCAATGTCAGGCCTCTGTCTGTAAACTGCGACTGCAAACTAAACTAAGGCGCTATAAGCTTAAACCCTATCCTTGGGATATTTTCTATACGGATGCTCTCATCCTCCCGGAAAATTTTGCGCAGGCGCGAAATAAACACATCCATACTGCGGCCCATAAAGTAATCATCGGTGCCCCAAAGCTCTGTAAGTATCTTTTCGCGTTTTAGTATGGTATTCTTGTTATCAATAAAAAGCTTCAGCAATGCCGACTCCCTTTCGGTTAGCTGGGTGCTTTCGCCATTTTTTATTACCACATAGTTATCGGGGTCAAACGTAAAAGAGCCTACCGTGCAGGTATTGTTTTTTATGGTGGGCTGCTTTTGGCTGCGCTGTAAAAAAACTTCTATTTTAAGTATAAGTTCTTCTATGCTGTAGGGCTTAACAAGATAATCGTCGGCACCCAGCTTAAGACCTTTTATACGGTCTTCCTTTAAGGTCTTGGCCGATAAAAATATAATGGGCACTTCTATATTTATGGCCCTTATGGCAGCAGCAAGCTCAAAGCCATCCATTTGCGGCAGCATAACATCGAGGATGCACAGGTCATAATCCTCCTTTTTAAAAGCATCAAAAGCATCTTTACCATTTGTAAAATGCACTACCTCATAATATTGCTCAAGGTTATCGGCCGTAAGAAATGCCAGGGTATTATCGTCTTCTACATATAGTATTCTTTTTTTCATTCAAGGCTGCTTTTAGGTATATGTATGGTAATGGTTATCCCGGTTCCCGAATTATTTTTTATGGATATTTTCCAACCGTGAAGTTCACAAATCTTTTTTACATAAAAAAGCCCTATGCCAAAACCTTCTACCTCTTTTTTATTTTCGCGCGGTATGCGATAAAAACGGTCAAACACAAAATCGATGTGCTCTGCTGCAATACCGGGACCATCATCCTTAAATTGAAGTTGCAGCCCTTTACCTTCGGGTGTAACAGTAATATCAATTTTAGGTGTTGCCGTACCGTATTTAATCGCGTTCTCTACAATATTATAAGCAATATTATAAAAGTGAAACTCATCTGCCTTTACTGGGCGGCTATCGCCTAAAGACGTTACATTTACCTGTGCATTTTCAAACTTAAGCATGGCATTGTCTTTAACCAGCTCCAGCGTTTCGGTAATGTTAAAAGCCTTTTTTTCGAGCGATACAATGCTGCCTTCTGTTTTGGCTACAGATAATATGCGCTCTATATGCTGATTAAGCTTGTTGCTTTGCTCTATAATTATTTTAAGGTACTTACTAAGTTTAGGGTTAGTTTCTATAGCCTCCTGCTTAATGGCATAGTTAGATGCTATGAGTATAGACGATAGTGGTGTTTTAAACTCGTGCGTCATGTTGTTAATAAAATCTTTTTGCAGCTCTGTATACTTTTTTTGGCGCAAAAGCAGCAGCACAGAATAGACGTATATAACCAATACTAAAAGTAGTACGCCGGTATATACCCAGTACTGCTGTAACGATGTTATATAACTATGGCGCAACTGCGGGAACCTAACGGCAAAATAATATACCAGCCCCGGTCGTTTTGTAAAACAGTTCTTGCAGGTATGTTTCTCTTTATCGCTACTGTTCATGGTTATGTATTCGCCATAAACCATTTCGTCGCTGCCGCAGTTATACATGGCATACTCATAATCCATGTCGAGCTTTACCTTCTGAAATTCGTTCTTGAGGTATATTTCGAGGATATCTGCCTCAAAAACGTCATCAACATTCACCACATAATAATCTTCAGATATTTTTTTTATAGGGCTTGTAGCCGGCTGTTCGCTTTTATTATCCCTGTAAATTTTTGTAACCACATCCTGCAGGGCAAAATGTATTTTTTCGCCAAGTTCCTTTTTTTCAAAGGTATACGCCTGGTTTAGGGTGGCCAGCTGCATGGCAATAACGCCCACAATAGCGAGCAGCCCTATTAAAACAATGATATTTAATTTATTGAATTTCAATTTTTGGAATGTAATTTGCTTATATGTACACGATAACGTAAATTGCGATACCGATATTACTATAAAATAAGCACAGCCACAACCCGTTAACATGTCGTTAACAAGAGTTTAAAACAGGTTAACAACTTTGTGGCTATAAGTAAATATATTTGTAATATCAATTTTTAAAAAACATTTATTAACTAATAGTATTTAAGTAATTATGAAAACTCTTAAACTTTCTTTATTCGCAGTAGCAGGAGCTTTATTCCTTTCTTTCTCTGCAAATGCACAACAGGTTGCTAAAAAAGATGTAAAAACATCAAGCGTTCCTGTAAAAGCTGCTGTAGCCCCGGCTGCCGCTACACCGGTAGATCAAAAACCTACAGGACTTACCTTTAAAGAAGAAGTTTACAGCTTTGGCGATATTGAAAAAGGTAAACCGGTAACTCACGAATTTACTTTTAAAAATACATCTAAACAAACTATCCTTCTTACAAATGTAAAAGCTTCATGTGGCTGTACTACTCCTACATGGACAAAAACTCCTATTAAACCGGGAGAAAGCGGTAATGTAACTGCTACTTACAATGCTGCTAACGAAGGCGCGTTTACAAAAACTATTACTGTTACAGCTAACGATACAGAGCAAAACAAAGTACTTACTATAAAAGGTAAAGTAAACCCTGGTGCTGCTGTAGTTGCTCCTGCTAACGGTCCTACACAACAATAATAACCCTCTACATTTAAGGTTAGTAAAAGCCATCGGGAAACCGGTGGCTTTTTTGTTTAATAATTATAAATAAAATTAGTTGGAAAAATATCTTTACAAAATGTAAAGTTTGTTTTACTTATTGAGTATTTTGTTTTACATTAGCTTAAAATAAAATCATCAATCATGAAAACGAGTTATTTATTTGCACACTGGTTTAAAACAATAAGCGGTATTTTGTTTGTGTTGTCGTTTATACTGTTTGTTAGCTTTTACGCATTCGACCAGTTTGGTAATTTTGAGTACAAGGCAAAAGTTTTTGCCATTATAGGCAACGACGGTTTTTTAGGCAATAATGATATATTTGACTGGGTAGAAAATTCTATTGTAGATGAGGTACTTGCTACAATTGTAATTGTTAGCGGAGTTGTATTTGCCTTTGCCAAAGAAAAGCATGAAGACGAAATGGTACAATCTATCCGCCTTCACAGCCTTGCCTGGGCAACCATTGCAAATTATGGCATACTGCTGTTTTGCTACTTATTTGTTTACGGGCTGCCGTTTTTAAATGTTTTAATGGGAGCCATGTTCTCACAGCTAATTATATTTATAATACTTTTTCGTTATAAAATGTATCGTTTTTATACTACCCAGCAAGATGAAGAATAACATAAAAGTACAACGTGCCATACACAATTTAACCCAACAGGACCTTGCAGAACGAATACAGGTAAGCAGGCAAACCATTAACGCGCTCGAAGCCGGTAAGTATGTGCCATCTACTGTGCTTGCCCTTAAACTGGCAAAACTGTTTGATAAAAGCGTGAACGATATTTTTGAACTTGAGGCTACCGATTGATTTTTGCGATGCGTATCTTTACGGCAAGACATAAACAGCATGAACCAGGCATACATTAAAACTCCACTTGGCATTGCCCTTATTAAGGGCGATGCCTTTGGTATTAGTAAAATATCTATTTTAGATGATGCTGTGCCGGTTTCTGATACTATTCCTCATGAGCTTGAAACAGCGGTAACGCAGTTGCAGGAATATTTTGCCGGAGGCCGTAATGATTTTGATTTTAAAATAAACCCTGCAGGTACTGATTTCCAGGAAAAAGTTTGGGAGGCGCTCCTTAAAATTCCGTTTGGCACAACAACTTCCTATCAGGCATTATCATTACAATTAGGCGATGTAAAGGCTATTCGTGCTGTGGCATCTGCCAATGGTAAAAACCCATTATGGATAGTAGTTCCCTGCCATCGGGTTATAGGCAGCGACGGCTCCCTTACCGGCTATGCCGGCGGTTTGTGGCGCAAAAAATGGCTACTGGAACATGAATGCCCCCCGGCACAGGGCAGTTTGTTTTAATAGATACCCATTACAGTTTGCGATGCAGTTTTCAATGTTTGTGTATTTGGTATTTTACCGGAAATAGATATGCAATTATCTTTTTTTGAGCTAATAAATATCCCTTGCAACCCTGTAAGTATTAGCATGTGCTTCTATAATAACCTTAATATCGGGGCTATAGCCGCCACCCATACTGCACTGTACGGGTATGCCCAGCTTATGGCAAACAGATAATACAATTTCGTCACGCTGTTTGCAGCCATCTATGGTGCAGCCCAGCTTTCCCAGTTTATCTGTGGCTAAAATATCTACACCGCTCAGGTAAAAAATAAAATCGGGCTTGTGAGAGTCTATAAGTTTGGGTAAAGTTTCTCTTAAGATAGCAAGATATTCGGCATTACCCGTGTTATCCGGTAACGCAATATCAAGGTCTGATACTTCTTTTTTAAATGGGTAATTGGTTTTACCGTGCATCGAGAAAGTAAACACAGCATTGTTGTTAGTAAATATTTCGGCAGTGCCATTACCCTGGTGCACATCAAGATCTACAATTAAAATCTTTTTGGCAAGTTTATTATCAAGCAGGTATTGTGCGGCAATAGCCTGGTCGTTAAGGAGGCAAAAAGCTTCGCCGTGGGTACTGTAAGCATGGTGCGTACCTCCGGCAATATTAAAGGCGATACCCGTTTGCAATGACTGGTGGCATCCCAAAATAGTACCCTGTGCAATGCGAAGTTCGCGTTCTACCAATTCGGTAGAAAGAGGGAAACCAATCTTTCGCACTGCCCGTGGGTCGAGCGTAAGGTTGAGCAAATCGTCCACATAACTTTTATCGTGTATTGCCAGTACATGCTGCATATCCGGCATGCCGGGGGCATGAAAGTCCGCCTCTGCGGCCGTGCCTTCATACAGTAATTGCTGTGGCAATAGCTCGTACTTGAGCATTGGGAAACGGTGCCCTTCCGGCAGCGGGTGTTTATATATGGGATGAAAAGCTATAGGGAGCATATAACAGTGTTTTATATCCCGTCATCCATTGCCTTTTGCAACACTTCAAAAAATAGCCCCACGTGATAACCGTCCATCAGGCCATGATGTACGTGTACCGATACCGGCATAGTACGGTTGCCAGCATCATCAACCATCATTTTGCCAACAGATACTTTAGGACAGCTATCAGGAAACGTAAAATTGCGTGCATGAGATAACGAGGTAAAGTTTACCCAGGGTAATGCAGAAAAGTGGATTAAATTATCCTCATCAAACGTTCTGGTAAACAGACCCGGAGTATTGCGCACGCGCTCAATTTCTGTTTGCGCACCGGCAACAAACGTTTCTATATTTTTGTGGTAAGGCATAAAAGAAAAGCCAAAAGTAGTATCGTTGCGCATTACTGTAGATGACACGTTTATAGTATCGTGAATAAGCACTTCGCCATTAGCAATGCGGTATTTAAAAGCCTCAATACTATTAACGGCAGTTAAGGTTTTGTGCAGGTAGTATAAAAAGAAAGGGATACCTTTTTGTTTAGCGGCAGTGTATGCTTTTGTACAATTTATAGTGGTAACAACGCCAAAGAAAGGCTCATTGAAACTGCTAAAAAATTTAAAATGTTCTTTGCGTGGCCAGGTATCAAGGTTTAATGTAACAGGCATTTTGTATGTAATAAGTATATTGCAAAGGTAAAACCTATAGAGCAGGATACCGTTAATTACTCCACAAAATCGTCCTGAAATTTTACCATTACATACTTTTTAGCTTTAGCATCATAAAAGCCAAGCACATAATAATAATCGTATTTAAAAACAGTTTGCATGCTAACAGCTTTTTCATGGCCTGCAATATACTGGCCTATATAATCGGCGGCAAGCCTTTGCTGGGGCAATGGCTTGTGGTTAAAGCTATCATCAAACAAACTTTCAAAATAAACATTCTGGTTATTGCCCGGAAACATGCCCGACATGTCTCCGCTGCCAACGCCCGATGCAATTGTAGCCCCGCTCATCATGGCGCCTAAAATAAGGTCGCCCGCCGGCATGATGTTACGAATAGAGCCTGTTACCACCATAATATCATTTGGGGTTTGGTAAACCGATACGGCTGCATCGCCCATAGCTGCCTTGCGAAGAAACTTTTTAGTGTTCTTAAACTCGTTGCCGCGCCTGTCGCCGGTTTGCTCCAGCAATGGCGAATTTTTAAAGGTAATGGTATCTTCTTTACCGGCCTCGTATGTTTTTATCACTTCGCCGTTTAATATATTAGTTGCCGATAAGTTAAGTTCTTCATCATTTAGGGTAACCTGGTATAACTTCTGGTTGTGCAAAAACGAATTAGACTTGCCCTCCTTTATAATTAATTGCGGAATTACTTTTTCTGTTACGCTATAGTTGCTTGTATTAACAGTAAAAATCTGGGTATAGGCAGGGTTCTGGTCGAATGTAAACTGTATGGCTTTCTCAGAAACGTATAATTTTACCTTTGCAGCAGCAGGGGGCAGGGGAGTGTAAGCATTTTCAACTTTCTGAACCGAATAGTCTCCCAAAAGTTTGCTTAAAGTGGTAGGGTGGTTATCGGCATCCTTAAACGTAAACGCAGAAAAATCTAACAGCCTGAGCAGGTAGCGGCCCTCGTAAAAAGCATATAATTTTAACTTAGAGCCCAGTTTAGGCAGCGTTATAATGTAAAAATAGTTGTTTTCGCTAAAGGTGCTCAGTATTTGCTCATTTGTAAAAGGCAGCGCAAAATTATAATCGGTAACGGTTTTGGTTTCAAAATCAAAATGCAGCTCCTGTATTTTTTTATAGTCAGAACTTGCCCAGTAAGCCGATGGCTGCCCGTTTTCGTTATAGCTGTAACCGGCCATAAAATCGTACTCGTCGGCATCGGGCCGTTCTGTAGCAATGCTGTCTTTATAGTACAGCACCCGGGTGTACTGCAGGGCAGTAACCGTATTTTTATCTGATGCAAAAACAACCACGCCATGATTTTTAGCCTCCGGTGCAGTAAGGATTTCGTGGTAGTCCCTCGATTTTTTTAAATCAATATTATGTGCAGATAAAACAACCTGGCTAAAGGCGTTTTGCAGGCAGCAGGTTATAAGTAATGTGGTGAGTATTTTTTTGATGGTCATGGCTGGCAAATTTTTATTTAAGGTAACAATTTTTGAGCCAGTTTGTTTTTAAGCATGTTTTATGGCTTAGCTTTTTTACTTTTTAATATTGAATCCACCTTTTTTAATGAAATTGAATCTACTGATTTAGATATATTATCTCCTAATTTGACCTCTTTTTTCTCAAATTCTGAAAGAGAATTATAACCAACTATAGCGATAATAAAGAGAACAAAAACATAAATAATACCTATCCAATTATTTTTAAAACCTCTCGTTGAAAATAATATCAAAATAATAAAAATTCCTAAAGCAGATGCAAGTGAAAGCATAAATAATAGAGATTGCCATACCGATTCTACAAATTTAAATGCTGGAATTGAAGATAGGACAAATGTTATAATTGCCGTAAATATGCTAATTATCTCAATCGATTTAAAATCTCTTTTCTCTATTTCGCTTTTAAGATCTTTAATGTCTTCTAAATCTTTTCTAATTCTTTTAATTGAATCAATCTGAAAAGATAAACTTTTGAATTTTTGTTTTATTTCAATATACTGTTTATCAATTTGATTATTTACTGCGGGTAGAATAAATGAAGATGCTATAAAAATATTTGGTAATTCATCTATATTAAAAGAATCTATAGGGACTTGGCACTCACTAAAAGGTAATAAAAAGATATAATTATTGTTTGTTTTTGACCATTCTTTACTTAAAAAGTATTCGTCTAATTTATTACCACATTCATCAGTGATTAATTTTTCATACTCATCCAAAAATTGGAGATTTGTTACTTCTTCGCTTTTTTTGGACAGGATATTAATTAATACGTTTAAATATTTATAATCTAAAAAAAAGTTATTTATTTCACCCTTAAGTAATCTTTTCGTTTTATTATATTCTTCTTTAATATCATAAATATTATCCGTTTTTTCAATATATGAGGAAAATGCGTTATTTAATGCGTAATTTGAAATAATATTTAATGCGTATTTATCATAAAAATTTGTGTTAACATCACTCTGTTTTTTTAGGAGATGTGACGATATTTCTTTTAATTTTTGATAATTTCTATGTACATCTTTGTTATATTTAATTAACTGATGAATTTGAATCGTGTTTAATGTTGACAACTCAGAATTTTTTATGGCTTTAATTCTTTTTTGTGTTTCATGTTTCCAGTTATTAAATAATTCGTAGTGTGAATCGATCAATTTTGACCAATCAATTAGTTTACTATTATCTGACTGATACTCTTCTAATGTATTAGTGTTTCCATCAATTGAATAATGTATTGCAGAAGGATTTTCTTGCTGTTTTCGAGCCTTCCACTTGTGTTCTAAATAGCTTATCTTAAATTTTATAACTTTGGTAACTTTTACAAATTCTAAAATATCTAATTCTTCTATTACTTTTTCAATTGTATATAATCCTTCAAATTGTCTATTTTCACTTGAAAAAAAATGATCGTAAAATGATAGATCAATATTATTTACTAAATAACGCCAAAGATTTTCTGAGTACTTAGATAATGTAGATTTATTGAACTCACGTCTTATTTGCTGATCGGAAGAAAAAAGATATTCAACTTTATCTAAGGAATATTCATTTTCTATTCTTTTTATAAAAATTTTATAGCTCGAACATCCTATCTTAACTGCACTAATAAATTCTGATATTTTAGTTTGTAATTCTAAATGAAATGAGTTAGTTAGGTTTAAAGTTGTAGATAAACGATCTTCAATACCCTCTAACTCTGTCTTAATGTTAACATTATAGATATACTCCCCAATTAAAAGAGAATAATTTAAAAGCTTATAGATATCTTTTATATAGTCGTCTGATTGTTGAAAAAAAATATCTTTCTTTAGAAGAAGTCTTTCTTCGTAATGAGAATTATTATTTTCTGCAATTGAGTTGATTATTGGTGCTTCTGAACCAGATGTAACAATGGCTTCATCAGTTGAATTTTCAATTAAGGATTCGTCATTATTTATAGGTAAAGATTCTTCTTCTAATTCTATTGTATCCTGTAGCCAAGAATCAGAAGAAGATCTTACCTCCGATATTTCATAAAAAATATCATTAACATCAATAGAACTAGTCTCAAAAGCATCAATTAAAGCAGGAATTCTTGATATTAACTTCTCCATGTATGATGGAAAATTAATTTAAAAAGTAAATTTTTTCCTCAGCTTTAATTATCTCAGAAGGTATAAATTCTCTTAGAGTAAACTTCTCTTTAGCTTTTGCAAAATAATATTTCCATGAATACCAAGCATGACTTAATTCTACTAAATCAAATGCATTCATGTTAATTAATTTTGGATTAATTTTTTTTAAACAATTAACGGAAGTATCAATCCTTAGTTTTAAGTTCAGATCAATTTGCATTATACAATAACCATCAATAATCAGAGTCTTGGAATTATCTACTTTGGACGAGACAAGCAAATTATCCTTTATCGCTGAATAAATATCACTTTCTACGTGTCCATAAGGCATTGCTACGAAATTATCAAACACGTCATCAAGTAAAGTGCTTTCCGATTTACGTGTCGTACCAACGGCCGAAACAAAAAACAATAATTTCAATGCTTTAAGTATACTTATATCGTTATTTTGTATACCATTATTTTCACTCTTATGCCATTCCACAAGCATAAAAAGCAGATATTCAAAGGCTTCTATTTTAATAGGCTTGTTCATTTTGAATGTTTTAGGAGGGTGCAAAAATACAACTACTATAGTAAAAATACTATTTTTTAAGCACAATAATACATCAACGCCGTTATTTTACAGTTATTTTAGTAATTCGTAGAAAATTCAATTAAAAAAGCATCTTAATCACTTAAATGCCCAAGTTACCTTAGCTAATCCCTTCCCCATTGCCCACGCCATCTGCATCAGGGTTAATAAATACCAGTTTGCCGGCGGCATTTTGGGTCATGAGTATCATACCCTGACTTTCCACTTTTGCTATTTCTTTAGGCGCAAGGTTTACTAACACCGTAACACGCCTGCCTATTATCTCTTCGGGGGTAAAGCTCTCTGCTATGCCGCTTACTATGGTGCGCACATCTATACCGGTATCTACCTTAAGCGTTAATAGCTTTTTGCTCTTGGGCGTTTTCTCTGCTTCAAGAATGGTTCCTGTACGGATGTCCAATTTACCGAAATCTTCAAACGTAATAAGGTCTTTTTGCGGTTCGGCAGTTTTATTCTCTGCTTTGTTAGCAGTTTTTGTAGCTTCTAAACGGTCTACCTGTTTCTGTATTTCTTCATCTTCTATTTTAGCGAACAGTAATTCTGCCTGGCCTATGTGGTGGTTTGGCGCAATAAGTTCTTGCTTAAGGGCAACATCGTTCCACGAAGTAACGTGGTTGTTAAACCTTGCATCATTAGCACTAAGCGTTTCATCTACAATACCAAATACAGAAACCGATTCGGGCACTGCATCAAGCTTTAAAATGTTTTTAAGCTTAGCAGCTGTAAAGGGCAGGAACGGCTCACTTAAAACAGATAGAGCCGCAGCAATTTGCAACGCCACATACATTTGGGTTTTAACACGCTCTTCGTCGGTCTTAATAACTTTCCATGGCTCTTCGTCGGCGAGGTATTTATTACCAAGGCGTGCTAGGTTCATAAGTTCGACTAATGCTTCCCTAAAGCGGTAACGCTCTATACTGCTTGCAATCACGGCTGGGTAGGCACGAAGTTCGGTCAGCGTAGCTTCGTCTATATCTGTAAACTCGTTAGGCTGAGGTACGCGCCCTTCATAATACTTATTGGTAAGTACTACAACGCGGTTAATAAAGTTACCAAAAATGTTAACTAACTCATTGTTATTACGTGCCTGAAAATCTTTCCAGGTAAAATCGTTGTCTTTAGTCTCGGGTGCGTTGCTGGTTAAGGCATAACGCAATACATCCTGCTGGTTAGGGAAATCCTGTAAATATTCATGCAGCCATACCGCCCAGTTTTTAGAGGTGCTAAGTTTGTTGCCCTCAAGGTTAAGGAACTCGTTTGCCGGAACATTATCTGGCAAAATGTAAGTGCCCTCTGCCTTAAGCATGGCAGGAAATATAATGCAATGAAAAACAATATTGTCTTTACCTATAAAATGTACCAGTTTGGTGTCCTCATTTTTCCAGTACGGCTCCCAGTCTTTACCTTCGCGTGCGGCCCACTCTTTAGTAGACGATATGTAGCCAATGGGCGCATCAAACCAAACGTACAGCACTTTACCTTCGGCACCCTCTACAGGAACAGGGATACCCCAGTCCAGGTCGCGGGTTACGGCACGGGGTTTAAGCCCGTCGTCAAGCCATGATTTTACCTGGCCAAAAACGTTAGGTTTCCAGTCGCTTTTATGGCCTTCCAGTATCCATTCGCGCAAAAAGGCATCATACCTGTCTAAGGGTAAAAACCAGTGGCGGGTAGATTTTAATATAGGTGTAGTACCGGTAATGGTACTTTTTGGGTTAATAAGGTCGGTAGCGTTAAGCGATGACCCGCAGTTTTCACACTGGTCGCCATAAGCTTCTGCATGGCCACATTTAGGGCAGGTGCCAATAACGAAACGGTCGGCCAGGAACTGCTCTGCCTCGGCATCATAGAGTTGCTCTGTAACCTCTTCAATAAAATCGCCGGCATCATACAGTTTCCTGAAAAACTCCGATGCGGTATCATGGTGTACCTTAGCCGATGTGCGTGAGTAATTATCGAACGATATACCAAAATCTTCAAAACTTGTTTTAATGATGTGGTGATATTTATCGATAACCTGCTGTGGTGTAATGCCTTCCTTTTTAGCCTTCATAGATATGGCTACACCGTGCTCATCGCTTCCGCAGATGAATGCCACATCGCGCCCCTGAAGCCTCAGGAAACGGGAGTAAATATCGGCAGGAACATAAACACCGGCAAGGTGGCCTATATGTATGGGCCCGTTAGTGTAGGGCAATGCAGCAGTAACAGTATAACGTTTCGGGTCGTGTAACATTTCTTCTTATGGTTTAATATGCAAAAATACGAAATATTGGGCAAACTATATTGCTCATGTTTTAGGCGTATTGTTACAAATATTTTAGGTCCTGAAACAAAAAATCCCGGTTGCAATTGCAGCCGGGATAGTATAGTAAAAATTTAATGTTTTTATTTTTTAACCACTCGCAACGTTTTAACAGTGTTGTTTGCCGCCGTTATATTTACAATATAAGTGCCTGCTGTTAATGCCGACATATCTACAGTAGCGTTTACAGCATCAGCTTTTTTAGAAGTTAGCTGCTGGCCTAACAGGCTATAAACACTTACAGATGCAATACCCGCCGGATGCGATACCGTAAGAACATCGTTTACAGGGTTAGGATAATAAGAAAATAATTTTGCTTCAGGGTTATCAATGCCCAATGTTTCTAAAGTAACTGTTACCGGTAAAACTTCGGCGCTTCTGCAGCCCGTAACAATTTGTATGGCATAATAGGTTGTTCCGCTTACTAATGGCGTATCTAAGCGTACTGGCGCTACAACTCCTGCAAGTGCAGCCTCGGGCGTTAAGTACCAAAATACATCAGTGCCGGTTACTTCAATATCCGTTACAAATGCAGGATCTGCATCTGTTGCAAAAATTGTTTGTTCGGTTGCTCCTGCAGGTGCAGCAATAGGGTTTACATTTACAGTAAAGCTAACTTCGGCAGTACAGTTTCCGCGTCCGCTGGTTTCTGCATATACATAAACGCCCTGGGTAGTAGTAATTAAAGTGCCCGGTTGTATTATGCTACCTTCGCCATCGGGGCCGCCTGTGGCAGTATAGTAATTACCCCTGTTTAAGGCAGGAAGCTCATACGTGTCGCATGTTGTAACATCCTCCTGCTCATCAAGTATAATTTCGCTGAGTATAACCACAATTTGCGTGCGGGTTACACTCCTGCATCCGTTAACAACCTGAGATGCATAGTAAGACGTCCCTGTGTTTAGAGCAGTAGTAAGGGCTAAAGGTTCTCCGCCGGTGGCAACATCATAATATAACACATCGGTACCTGTTGGGGCAAGTGCATCAATAAGGTCGCCTACGGCAGATGCATTGCAGAATATCGGTGCCGGATCTGCCAGTGCCGGCGGCGTGTTGTTAACCTCTATTTCTATAGATTCTGTTGTGGTAGAAAGATTCCCGGCTTCACATGTAATTACTACCCTGTAATCAAAAGTATCTGTTACGGTTGTAGTGTATGATGCCGATGTAGCTCCCGGAATAGTAATAAAGAACCCGTTAAAGCCGGCATATTGCCACTGAAACGTTTCGTTGTTGGTATATTCGGTATCTAAGGTAAATGTTACATTACTGCCTCCGCAAACATCTGTACCGGTAACCAGTATATTAGTTGTTGCCGGTGCAGTTTCGCATAACGTTTGCCCTTCGCAGGCAAGGCCTGTGGCTGTAACAAGTACAGAGCTGCTATAAGAAGGCATGCCTGAATTAGTGCAGGTTACCTTACAGCGGTAATATCTGGTGCCCACATTAAGCATATCAAGTGTAGCGCTGGTTTCGCCACTTAGGTCGCCCCACTGGCCACCGTTAAAAGATGATTGCCACTGGTACGTAAACGAATCGCTGTAGGTAGTGCCTAACGATAGTACCACGTTTTCTGTAAGGCATACCGATGTATTTGCTGCCACTGTGGTAGATGCCGCCGGAAACCCGCTGCATTGTGCATTAGTAGTATTTACTGTAAAAGCAGATAAACACAGTGTAAGTAAAAAAAGATTGTAAAAGTGTTTCATAGTTATTATAATAATGTTTTGCTAAATATAACGATTATGTTTTAAAGTATCTGTTAATGAACTCGTCTTGACTTTTCGATTGAAGCGAAAAATAGAGATTTTTGTTTCAGATTTTTGCTTTTTTGCATTGCATAGCAGTGCTACGGAATAATAAAACAGGTAAAATGTGAAGTGAAAAGATCATTTTGCAGCCAATTGAAAAAAGTCAAGACGAGTTCAATATCAGGGTATCTTATTTTACATTTCGCTTTAAAGATTTCATTAAGTTTGTGTAACTCTCTGAATATAAACAGGCAGTAATACTAACAACAAAATATGAGTAAACTATACTTTACATTAGCCTTTACACTGCTTGCTGCTTTTGGCACTATTAACGGTCAGGAAAATTTAACAGACTCCTTACCTACCGATAGTATTGCCCCAGTAAAAACAAACCCAATCCTTTTTGCCGATGTATATTTTGGAGGTGCCGGTGGCAGTTCTCACGGTTTTAGTGCCGCGGGAACGCTGAATTATCAATATAAAAAACACTTATTTACTGCACGTGTGGGTCAGTTATCAAGCTATAGAACGAGGTTGTTATCGCCTGTACTTCCATTTCCTTTAGTAAGGCTGCAAGAATCTGTAGATGAATATGCATTACTCTATGGCCGGCGTTACATTGCAGAGAATCGTGCATTTAGCTTTTCTGCCGGAGTTGCCTTTGTAAGCAGAAAACACTTTGTTGTTAATGAAGATAATGCTTTTTATGTACGGGAAAATGCCTTTGGCTTGCCTTTTGAGGCTTCTATAAAATGGTTTAAGCGCCGCAGGGTTCCGTACCATATTTATGGTATAATCCCTATCGGCAAACCTACAGCTTTTGGTAATAGTTTCGGATTTAAGGTTTTGGGTAACGTTTCTAAGACTACCTTTGTGGGTATAGGTGTAACCTTTGGATTTGGTTACCATAAATACTACTAACAGCAAATTTATTGTAATGTTTTTCAACAAAATAATTTTCATTTTCCTGATGTCAATCGGCAGCATAGGTTATTCCCAAACTGCCATGAAAATCCCGCCCTACCTTACTAAAGGCGATACCGTGGGTATACTCGCCACTGCCCGTAAGGTAGACCTTGCACCACTACAACCCGCCATTGCCCTGCTTAAAAGCTGGGGGCTTAACGTGGTTATAGGCAAAACCATAGGGCTGGACAACAACCAGCTTGCCGGCGCCGACTGGCAGCGCGCCACCGACTTGCAGGAAATGCTGGATAACCCAAAAATTAAAGCAATATGGTGCGGCAAGGGCGGTTACGGTACCGTGCGCATTGTAGACCGCATTAACTTTACAAAATTTAAAAAGAAACCCAAATGGTTTATAGGCTTTAGTGATGCCACGGTGCTGCACAGCCACATAAATACTATGGATATTGCCACCATGCACGCCCTTGTGGGCATAAGCGCAAAAAGTGCGAGCCCGGAGGCAATAGAGAGTTTCCGAAAGGCGCTCTTTGGCGAAAAGCTTAGTTACACCATTCCGCCACATGCTTATAATAAAATAGGTAAGGCAACGGGCGAGCTCGTGGGGGGTAATCTCTCTGTACTGTACAGCATTATGGGCAGCAAATCAGAGGCTGATTATAAGGGCAAAATTATTTTTATAGAAGACCTGGACGAATACCTGTACCATATAGACCGTATGATGATGAACCTGGAGCGCAACGATTATTTTAAAAACGTAAAGGGTATAATTATAGGGGCCATGAGTAAAATGCGCGATAATGATATTCCGTGGGGGCATGATGCGTTGCAGATAATTCAGGATATTACAAAAGAATATAACATTCCCATTTGCTTTAACTTCCCGGCAGGGCATATTAAGGACAACCGTACCTTAATAATGGGCAAACAAATAACCCTTGATGTTACAGCAACCGGAACAAAAATTGTTTATGAATAATACCTCTTTCCGTTTTAAACGGTTCCTGGTTAAAAAGCTACACATTAAATTACTTTGCACAATACAATAATAATTTTAGGGTTTTTATACAGTAAGATGTTATTATGGCAGAACATAACGAATTAGGAAAACTGGGTGAGGAACTGGCAATAGATTTCCTCGAAAAAGCAGGATATAAAATTTTAGAAACTAATTGGGTTTTCCAAAAAGCAGAGATAGATATTATTGCCCAAAAAGGTAATGTACTTGCTGTTGTTGAGGTTAAAACGCGTTCGTCGGTCGATTTTGGTTTGCCGCAGGATTTTGTAAAGCCTAAAAAAATTGGGTTGTTAGTAAAAGCGGTAAACGAATATATTATAACTAATGACCTTGACAGCGAAGCGCGGTTTGACATTATTGCCGTTTTTAAGAACGGTAAAAACTATGAAATTGAGCATCTGGAAGACGCATTTTATTATTTTTAGAATGTTAGAGATTTAACAAATTGTTTTATTTTATATATTTGTGCCCACAACAACAACAACAAACACAACTATTTAGCTATGAAAACAATTTCGAGTGTAGTAGAGCACTACATTAAGACAAAGCCATTTTTACTCAGTGCGCTTTCTCAGGGAATTATTAACCTAACATCGCTGGCCCGCAACATGATGCCTGAACTTGAGCAGGAACTTGGCAAAGATGTAAAGCAGGGCGCTGTGGTAATGTCTTTAAAAAGGCTTAGCGAAGATCTTGATTTTAGGGTTAACCACAAGATAGTTAAAGTACTTAAAGGCATTGGCGAAATTACGGTTCGCTCATCGCTTACAGATTACACGTTTGCAGTATCTGACACCATCCTGAACAAACAGGCAGAGCTAATAACGAGCGTAAACGCAAATCCGGAGGTGTTTTACACATCATCGCGCGGCGTTAACGAAACAAACATTGTGGTAAGTGCATCTATGAGCCCGGTGGTAGACCGCCTTTTTGCAGACGAGAAGCAAATAGAGCGTAACGACAACCTGGCATCTATTACAGTAAAGCTTCCTAAAGAAAACGTATCTACACCCGGTGTGTACTACTACATTTTCCAGAGGCTCGCATGGGAGGGCATTATTATTATAGAGGTTATCTCTACATCTTTTGAGTTTACCATACTGGTAAGCGAGCAGGAAGTAGACCTGGCATTTAAGGTAATTAAAGACCTGAAGAGCCTGTAATTAATAGTTAAAACCATTTAAAGAAATTATCTTGTTATGGCGCTTTCGGCGCCATAATTTTTTTAAAAGAAAAACCAACAGCGTAGTAAGTGCGTAAATAAAACAATTTAACACCACATAGTTGCTTATCAAATACTTAATTAAATTAGGCATTGTTACTTAATAATGCTTTGCACTACTTTTAAGATGAAAAAAATTACGCTTATTATAGCGCTCTTTAGTGCTATAACTTTTTACGGGCAGCACAAAATTGCTGCTAAGGTACAGCAGCTTACCCTGGCTAAAACAAGCTTTACAAAGTTTGCTCCACTTACGGTTGTTGCAACGCCTCAGACTATAACTGTGGCAAGTAATGCAACATTTGCTACCGTAAACAAGCGGGTGCTGCAAAGTATAGCAACAAACAAATACCCGTTTGTAGAGCTGGCAATACCATACAATGGCAGTACCATCGAAATTCAGCTTTACCGCGTAGAGGTTTTAGCCAAAGGCTTTCATGCCGACACTGATAAGCAGGCTAATATAACGTGGACAGATGGTGCACATTACCGCGGTATTGTAAAGGGCGATGCTAACTCGTTAGTATCCTTCAACTTTTATAATAAGGAGATGAATGGTATAATATCTGCCGCAGGCATTAATAACCTTGTAGTGGGCAGGATGCAAACCACAGGAAACCTTGATAACTACATTGTTTACAGCGATGCCAGGCTTAGTATAAACAATCCGTTTACGTGCGCCGTTACAGATGGTGGTGTTTTACCTGCACAAAATAACAACAGGCGCGAAACATTTACAGAGCATTGTGTTACCACTTATTTTGAGCTGGCTAACGATATTTATGCGGCCAACGATTTTGATACCGACCTTACTACAAACTGGATGGCATCGATTTTTAATAATGTGCAGACACTGTATGATAACGACGGTATTACCGTTGCCTTAAAATCAGTTTACATCTGGACAGAACAAGACCCTTACTTTGGAGAATCGTCCGCAGATTATCTGGAAGAATTTTATACCCTGCGCCCTGTTTTTGATGGCGATGCAGGCCAGTTGCTTACCACTAATGGCGGAGGCCTTGGCGGTGTTGCCATAAATATTGGCGGTTTATGTTCTGAAGAAAATGTAAGTTTTGGCGATGTGTTTTTTGATTATCAGGATGTACCTTTATTTTCATGGACTGTAGAGGTTATAACCCATGAGCTGGGCCACCTTTTTGGATCGCCGCACACACATGGATGCTACTGGAACGGTAATGGTACTGCCATAGACGGTTGCGGTACCATTGCCGGTTATGTAGAGGGCGAATGCGAAACAGGGCCTATACCACAAAATCAGGGAACCATAATGAGCTATTGCCATCTTGTAGATGGTGTGGGTATAAATTTTGCGAACGGTTTTGGCCCACAGCCCGCAGCGCGCATTATTAACCATGTAGAATCTTCATCATGCCTTAGTACAGATTGTATAAATACCTGTTTTAATACCGTTACTAAATTTGCAGTGGCAAACAGCACCTTAACTTCGGCTACCATAACCTGGACAGACCAGAATGCCGGGCCCTGGCAGGTGGGGTATACTTCTGTAAACGGAACAATTAACAACTGGCAGGAGGTAGCTGTAAATAGTTTTACAGTGAGTGGGCTTACAGCAAATACCTATTATAAATTTGGCATCAGGCCAATATGTACAGACGACAGGGAGGCAGAAACGCAGCAATTTATTTTTGCAACGGCAGCAAACTGGTGCAGTGGTGCAATTTTCAGGGATACAAATGCTAACGGTAATTACCCCAATAACCAACACTTAATACGCACTATAAAACCCGAAAATGCTACCCAAAGCTTAACGGTTACTTTTAATAGCTTTGAGACCGAACAGGATTTTGACTTCCTGTATGTATATGATGGTCCCGATACCGATGCGCCATTACTTGGTGCTTATAGTGGTACAGAAAATCCCGGGCCTTTTACAAGTACGGCACAGGGTGGTTCGCTTACTTTCGAGTTTATTTCAGATCCTTTCGAAAACGGTGCGGGGTGGAATGCCACAGTATCCTGCGCACTTAGCCTTAAAGAAAACGTGTTTACAAACCTGCAGTATTTCCCTAACCCCACGAGCGGCACCGTAACCATAACATCGCCCGAAGGTATAACGGGTATAACGGTATATAACGTAGCAGGGCAATTACTGTTTAATAAAACGATCAACACCACTACTGCCGATGCCGATATATCACAATTTGCAAACGGGGTTTACTTCTTTAAAGTTACTAATGGCAGTAAAGAATCCCATTTCAGGATAGTAAAACAGTAATTGGATTTATTATAGTATTTAAAGGCAGGGCATCACGCTCTGCCTTTTTTTTTCTGTAGCTGAGGTATTACTTAACCTGAGTTTTTTTGGGCGTGCCGCTCCACTGCGTTCCGCGTCGGGCTATCGCTGCAAGTCCTCACATGGCTTCGTGCCTCAGCCACGCTGCGGGCTTTACGCTCTGTCCCTCACGCAAAGCTGCCTGTTCACTCGTAGAGACGCAATGCGTCTCTACCGGAAAACCTTATGGATATTAAAGATTTTCAGCAAGAGTGTAGCTTGCTCCCCTCTTGAGAGTCCCGATAGCTATCGGGAGGGATGTGTTTAAAACAGTAGAGTGATTTTTTAAACTAACCTTTTTTAGACGCATTTAATGCGTCTACCGGATACCGCAATTTTGTAATGCACTCATCCGTTTTGCGGCAGGAGTGTAGCTGGCTCCCCATCTTGAGAGCCCCGATAGCTATATGGAGGGGTGTGTTAAACGCACAATGAAAATCTTACAACAACCTAATAAATGTGTGATCCTGGTTAAAAAAACCCATAAAAAAACGGCCCCAATTTGGAGCCGTTCATCATTGTATTTGGTTTGTTTAAGCTTTCGCTTAATTGCCTGTTGCTTATTGCTTATTGCAAATTGCTTATTGTCTCTTGAAGCTTATTTCTTCACGATAAGGAATTCACTCCTACGGTTCTGTGCGTGCTGCTCTTCTGTGCAGTTGTCGCCGCAGGCTACCTTAGGCTCGCTCTCGCCATATCCCTGTCCGCTTATCCTGTTCTTGGCTATACCTTTTGAGATAATGTACTGTACCGTACTTTTTGCCCTGCGGTTAGACAGGCTCATGTTGTACTGGTCACTACCGCGGCTGTCAGTATGTGACTTGGCCATGATTACAAGCTCCGGCTGTGTTTTCATTGCCTCTACTAACTTGTCAAGCTCAAAGGCTGCTTCTTTAGTAATGTTGCTCTTGTCAAATTCAAAGAAGATAGGGTTAAGTACCACTTCGTTTTCTTTAACAATCGATTTTATCGGGTTTAGCGGTGCGTCTACGTTTACTACGCCTCCGGCTGATTTGGTTACCGGGAACGTGCCGTTCTCATAACCGTCTGCACTTGCCTGTATCGTGTAGCCCCTGTCGCAGTCTACCGTATAGTCGGTCTTGCCGTCTTTACCGGCTGTTTTAGTCTCTATCACATTGCCTTTGTCATCCAGTATGGCTACTTTGGCTGCTGCTATGGCTTTGCCGGTTACGGCGTCTTTTACAAATACCAGTGCTTCTACCGCACATAGTGGCGTGGCGCTGTACAGTTTGTCAATTCCGTCACGGTTACTGGAGAAGAAGCCTATTTTTTTGCTGTCGTTAAAGCTGAAGGCAAAGTCGTCTTTACCGGTGTTTATCGGCGCGCCTATGTTTATGGCATCGGTACCTTTGCCAAGGTCGATCATGAATACGTCTAAGCCCCCAAAACCTTTACGCCCGTCTGAAGAGAAGAACAGTTTGTTACCATCGGTTATGTACGGGAAGTTGTCCCTTGCCTCAGTGTTTACTTTTGGCCCAAGGTTTACCGGCTCACCGTAGGTGTTGCCTTCTTTTACTTCTACTTTCCAGATGTCGCTGCTCCCAAGGGTGCCTTCCCTGTCGGAGGCAAAGTATAATGTCTTGCCGTCCTTGCTTATCGCCGGGTTACCGGTAGACCATTTTTTGTCGTTAAAAGGCAGTGCGGTTACATTGGCCCATTTGCC
>NZ_KB899980.1 GCF_000378485.1 Flavobacterium rivuli WB 3.3-2 = DSM 21788
CGAGGGAACTGCTTTTAAGCGAAAAAGGGTTACAAAAAAGAAAACAGCGCTCTGCCGATGTAGAACCTGTGTTCGCACATCTCAAACACAATAACAATTTTAAGAGGTTTACTTTAAAAGGACTTGAAAAAGTAGAATTAGAGTTCGGATTAATGGCCTTAGCACACAATCTGAGAAAGAAAATAGCGGCGTAAGCCACTTGAAAAATATCCTGACCTGAAAAATATAATAGCCTAATATAATAATGCTAAAAATGAAAAAACCGCCTCAATTGAATATTGAGACGGCTTCTTTGCGTTTAAAAAAATAGATGGAACTTCTTCCGGCCATACCCCACCTGTTACGGTAGTTTTTAAAGACATTAAGGTTACTTGCCCATACTGTAGAGTGCAGGTGCGCCACCTTTAAATCCTACATATACATCTGGTATGCCACTGTTCTTATTTGTGTAGCTGGCCAGTTGTATTTTGCCGGTTTTTTTATCAACTAACTCAATTTCAATTGATGTAATCAATCCCTTCTCATTTCGTTCTAAAGTTTTGACGGTTATTTTCAAACCTCTTTTTTTAAGCTCTTTTATGTAAAATTCAATAGCTTTTTTATCATTATTTTTATCTATAATATACCCTATGTTAGCCTGTTCGGCATCCGGGGCTGAATCATTTTTTGTATCAGCATATATTTCAGATTTAAAGCCTTTCAATTCCACGATAATAACGCCGTTGGCAGCTTTTTCACCATACTTACTTATTACCTGTACGTTACCGGGAATAATTACAGTCGTCTCAATTTTTTTAGGCTTTAATCTTTCCAGTTCTGCTGCAGTTGCGTCTTTGCCGTTAATACGTATGTAAGCCTTTTTATAATCTATCTTGTCACTTTCTAAAATATTTTTAAGGTTATCCTCGTCGCTATTAGGTTTATAATTTGCAGATTCAGTATAAACATAAGTAGTTACTTCCCTGAAAGGGCCGGAATTTGATCTGTTTACCTTGTCAGATATGTTCATATCCAAAGGGTCGGGTGCTGATTGAAACCATTTGTCGGGTATTGTACCTTCGGGTTTTTTAAAAGTACTATTGTTAGTATTTTTCTTTGTTGTAATGAGTATTACACCATTTTTAGCCCTTTCGCCATATAATTTCACATTATTGGCCTGGTTTTTAATAACTTCAATTTTGTCAATAGTATTTGGGTCGATATCGCTTAATGGTTTGCCATCAGATTCTCTCGGAACACCATCTATAATATAAAGGTAGTTTGCTTGCTCTTCGGGGTCATGAACAATATTTTTATGATTACTGTTGCTTATTATTTGAGTAGTGGCATCTTTACCATATACAATGGTATCCTTCAAATTACCGGGAATACTAATTTTTATAAGTTTTGTTTTAGGCTGGCCAAAGTTTATAATATTTTTGCCGGTCTTGTCATCTTTACTTATATCTACTGTAAATGATGATATAGGGCTTTGTCCTGAATTTGAAACCTCATGGACGGGATAGGAAACCTGGTTATCCTTGTCCTTAACTATAACCTTTATGGCTGTAATTTCGCCTTTGGTATTGCGTTTTATATTTGTAAAAGTAACATCTGCATCAAACTCCTGTTTAAAAATTGCAACATCGTCCTTTAGCTCTTTGTCCGTTGCAGTACTGGTTACGTCCATTATTACCCTAAGCTCACTAAAACTTTTTACCGAAGATGTGGTTTTCTTTTCTGCCTGCTGCTTTTCCCGTGCCAGTATTTCTACCTGATATAAAAGTACAAATGCAACTAATGCCGGCACTATAAGGGCATATTTATAAAAATTGCGCTTTTTAGATTGTTGTTTGTTTAACATAACGATTCGTTTTTTTATTAATGATTGATAAAAATGATTAGTGATTGCAAGACGCTCTTGTTGTACCGTTATTTTTAATAAAGTAATTTGGTAGGCTTTAACATCGATTACTTGTTTAGCGGCTACCGAGTCGGCAATGAACTCCAGGTTTTGGGATATAGCTTTTTTATACAGCCATGCAAAAGGATTGAACCAGAAAACAATACAAAACAGCTGGCTTAAAAGTACATCGAGAGAATGGTTTTGGCTACTGTGTACTTTTTCATGGGCAATAATATTATTCAGTTCCTGCGGCTGCAGGCTTGCAGAATTGTACACTATGTATTTAAAAAATGAAAACGGCGATTTTATAGCCTCAGAATCTATGTATTTAAAGTTTTCCTGCTGTAAAACCTTTTTTCCGCGAAGCATTTTTTTTACTTTATAAAGATCTATTAAAAAGTGAATGGCAAAAAGCAGGAAGCCGGCGACGTATGCTATACCGGCCACATAAAACCAGTTTATGGTAAAAGGCCGGGGTGTGGCTACAGAGGGCACATTAGCCATTAAGCTATCAATATCTATTTGTTGTACTGCCATTTGCAGTGCCGGTTGAGGCGTTACCCAGATAACTTTAGTATAAACCATTAATGGCAGCAGGGCAGAAGTAAAGAGGCCTGCAAGAAGAAACATTCGGTTAGGGGTAAAAAATGTTTCTTTTTTTAGCAAAACAGTATAAGCCAGGAAAAATAGCACTGTCAGGCCCGATGCCTTAATAAGGTAGATAATAAATGTTTCCATATTATTTGTTTTTTTCTATCATATCTAATATTTCACGAAGCTCATCGGCACTAATTTTTTCTTCTTTAGCAAAAAAGGAAATCATACTTTTATAAGAATTATTAAAATAACTCTCTATAGCATTGCTCATAAAACCTTTGCGGTATTCTTCTTTAGTTACCACCGGAAAATATTGGTGGGTATTGCCAAAGGCTGTATGGCTTACATATCCTTTTTCTTCAAGATTGCGAATTATGGTAGATAAAGTATTGTAATGGGGCTTATCATCCTGAACTTGCGCAAGCACATCTTTTACAAAAGCTTTTTCCAGTTTCCATAATATGTGCATGATCTCTTCTTCTTTATTAGTCAATTTTTGCATTGTAGTGTTTTTGGTTATATCAAAGATAAACTATTTTTTTAGTTTACAAACTATTTTTATAGTTAATCAACTAAAAAGTACGTTTCATGTGGCTTGTAAATAGAAAACCCCGCTGTTGCGGGGTTATAATTGTTTTATTATTAGTTGCTTATATGTTTAAGGTTTTTAAAGCTTCAATTTTTGCAGCCTTAATTCTTTTCCTAAAGTAAACAGTATCAGGGTTGCCAAAGTATTTAGCAATGGTAAGCCTTGCCATTAGGTAACTCGCAGTACTTTCGGCTCCCTGGTTAAGGTTAACGCTGTATTGCTCAAGACCGTCAAAGCTTCCCCCGGTGCATGGGTTATAAATAACATGTTGCAGGTGGTTATTGCCAAGGAACCAGTTAAAGGCCATTTCCATTTTATTAAGGTATTCTTCCTCCTTAAATATATCGTGGAATTTGCGTAATGCCAATATTGTATAAGCTACATCTATAGGCTGCTCGCCATATTGTGCTCTTTTGCCTCCTTTTACTAACCAACTTTGGTTAGATATAATCTGAATTGAATTATCATCAAAGGTGTTCTCTAACAGGAAATCAAACGACTCTTTAGCAATGTCTTTATAAACCTCATTGCCTGTTATAGTGTAGCAAAGTAATAAAGCTTCGGGCAATACGCTGTTTGCATAAGTAAGGTAACCTTCAAACCATCTCCATTCCGCATCTGCTTCGTGGCGGTACATATTTACAAGCCTGTCGGCAAACATTTTAATATAGATCATTGTATCTGCATCTTTAACCCTGCGGTTATAGTAATACAATCCTTTTATTATAAATGCCATTGCCCTTGTAGAGTAAATGTTTTTAGTAAGGGAGAGCGATTTCTGGAAAATTGCTTCGGCTTTATCTGTAAACTCAGCAGGTAATATTCCTGTTAACGACACTACGTAGCCTAAAGCCCACATGGCGCGGCCAGAACTGTCTTCAAGATTTTCATTATCGTTCTGGGTTGTAAAGTTTTTATTTACATCTACATAATTAAGAAACCTGCCGTCTGGCTGCTGGCAAAAGCCAATAAAATCGAGGTATACCTTTATGTATTTAAGTACATCGCGTTCCCTGTATTTTTTATAGTGTTGCGATAATGCTATCATAGCCCTTGCATTATCATCTATAGTATATCCAGATCCAAGATCGGGCACGTTAAGTTTAGAGAATTGTACAAACCCAAAATCAGTGGTCATATTTTTCATATGGTCCAGGTTAATTTTTGGGTTGCGGTACTGCAGTTTTATTGCGCCCGGGCCGGCTGTTTTTTGTAATAGCTTGGCATGGCTTACTGCAGAATTTTCCCATGCAGTGTGTACAATTTTGTGTAATCCGTTAAGGATCATTTTTTCCATAAGTGCAGGATCTGCAAAAAGTTTGTTCACAGCATCTGCAAGTTGTTGCGAGTTACCAAAGTCGAAAGTAATACCGGTATCGCCTGCCAAAACCTCTTTAGCGTGAGGAATAGGGGTAGATACTATGGGGCAGCCACAGCTAAGAGCATAAGAGAAGGTTCCGCTTACTGCCTGATTAGGGTCTTTGCTTGAGAAAACGTAGATATCTGTAAGCTGTAAATACTCTAACAGTTCATCAAGAGCTACATATTTATTAATAAATTGAACATTATTTTCTATGTTAAGCTCTTTAATTTTTCTTTCAAGGCTTTCGCGGTACACTTCACCTTCCTGTAAAGCTACAGTAGGGTGGGTTTTACCTATTATAAGGAATAAAACATCCGGGTTTTGTGCTACCACCTGCGGTAATGCGTCAAGCGTAGTCTCTATACTTTTACCCGAGCTTAGAAGTCCAAAGGTAGAAAGTATCCTGCGGCCTGCAAAGCCGTATTTTTCTTTAAGCGCCGACCCGTGACCGTGAGATACAAGGTGGGTACCGTGTGCTATAACCGCAATTTTTTCGCGGTCTACTATATAGTCGCGTACCAGTATATCGGCAGCGTTATTTGTCATAACAATAAGAGAGTCTACCCTGTTAAGAATGTGCTGCACGTTAGCCTTAAACTCTTCATTAGGATTAGGAAGTATAGTATGGAAAACTACCGATAAAGGTTTTTGTACAGCATCTACAAACGAGTTAAAATGCGCTACAGTTTCGTGTACCAAACCAAACTCATGCTGAATTAAAACAATCTTTAAATTAGCATCTTCATTTATTGCTTTTGCCAGTTCAGTATAAGAGTCTGGTTCCGATGTGTTAAGCACGTATTTTACATCAGCATCTGTATAAGTATGTTGCTCATTTTTGTTTTCTATGGCACATATTTTTATAGAGAACGAGTCAACATAATGATCGTTAAGTGCTTTTATAAGATCCTGGGAGTAGGTAGCAATACCGCACTGCCTTGGAGGAAAAGTAGTAATAACTAATATTTCGGGTAATACATCAAGTGTATTTGTAATATTCTGAGTGGCTAATTGCTCTATAAGTGAGGTGTAAGGTAAAAATTTTTTTCCGGCATTTTTTCTGGCTTTCATGGTGGGCAAACGTTTAGTAGTTAAGTAATTATATTGTATATGGGTATTTGTGTTTTGGTCCTAAAAAACCGGCTATAAAAATTATAACCGGCTGTAATCTATAATGTGTGTTGTTGGCTAATTAAGCTCTTGAAGCTTTGTTTACCCATTCTGCGGCTCTTTCTTTAGCGCTGTTTACAGCACTTTCAGTTTCAGAAACACTATTTTGGTATTCTTTTTTTGCTTTACGCTGCAGTTGGCTTAGTTTACTTTTAAAGTTCTCTTTAGCTTCTTCTACATTAGCTCTATATTTATTTTGAGATCTTTTACGTGCAACTATTACTGCTGCTCCTGCAAGTACTGCCGCTCCCGCTGCAATGCTTAAAATTAATTTTTTGTTGCTCATGATAATTGGCGTTTAGGTTAGTATTTAAATCTTTAGCCAAATTACACAATTCCTATCTTGTTGGTTATTTGGTTAATAAATATTTAACTCAATTAACTAAGCGTTAGGAATTTTAGATTTTTATTAACCAATGTAGGAATTTTATTGAAAAAAATGTAATCCTGTTAGTAAAGGTACGATACTTTTAACCATATATTTACAATGCCTTAATTTTACTGGGTTGAATTGCTATTTTGATAAATAAAATAAAATTTAACCCCCAATTAAGCAGGGGTAATAATATTTAGGAACATTTTTTTGTACATTTGCACAAGTTTTAGTTTATCATTAACAATAAAAATTAAAGTTTCATGTCAACATTTCGTTTTCAGGCCTTAAAAGAAACCGCAGGTAGAAAGCCGGTTAAAGTACAAGAACTAGACAAAAAATCAATTATTTTTGGTAGTAATGTGTTCAATGATAAGGCAATGCGCCAATTCTTAACACCAGAAGCCTATAAGGCGGTGCAAAGCGCAGTGCAGCATGGAACTAAAATAGACCGCAAACTTGCCGATTATATAGCAATGGGTATGAAAGAGTGGTCACTAAGCAAAGGTGTAACTCATTATACGCACTGGTTTCAGCCATTGACTGGTACTACTGCAGAAAAGCATGATGCTTTTTTTGAAACATCATTTGATGGTACAGACCCTGTGGAAAAATTTGGCGGCAGCCAACTTGTACAGCAGGAGCCGGATGCATCAAGTTTCCCTAACGGTGGTATACGTAATACATTTGAGGCTCGTGGCTACACAGCATGGGATCCTACATCGCCGGCATTTATTTTTGGTACTACGTTATGTATTCCTACAGTATTTATATCTTATACAGGTGAGGCATTAGATTATAAAACACCTTTACTTAGAGCACTTACCGCGGTAGACGAGGCTGCTGTAGCAGTATGTAACTACTTTGATAAAAATGTAAAAAAAGTAACTGCAACCCTTGGCTGGGAGCAGGAATATTTCCTTGTAGATTCTGCCCTTGCAAACTCAAGGCCGGATATTACCTTAACAGGCCGTACTCTTCTTGGGCATTCGTCTGCTAAAGGACAACAGTTAGACGACCATTATTTTGGTTCTATCCCTACAAGGGCGCTTAACTATATGAGGGACCTTGAAAACGAGTGTATGCTTTTAGGTATACCGGTTAAAACCCGCCATAACGAGGTTGCCCCTAACCAGTTTGAGCTTGCTCCAATATTTGAAGAGGCTAACCTTGCAGTAGACCATAACTCTCTATTAATGGATGTTATGCAAAAGGTGGGCGAGCGCCACTACTTTAAAGTATTACTGCACGAAAAACCTTTTGCAGGTGTAAACGGTAGTGGTAAGCACAATAACTGGAGTATGGCTACAGATACAGGTGTTAACCTGTTAGGTCCAGGTAAAACACCAATGAGCAACCTTCAGTTTCTTACGTTCTTTATAAACACTATTAAAGCTGTTTATACTAACGAGGAGCTAATGAGGGCTTCTATCGCAACAGCATCAAACGATCACAGGCTTGGAGCTAATGAGGCGCCACCTGCAATTATATCTGTTTTTATTGGAGAGCAATTAACTAAAGTTCTTGCCGAACTTGAAGGCGTTTCTACAGGTAAGCTTTCTCCTGAGGAAAAAACCGACCTTAAACTTAACGTAGTAGGTAAAATTCCGGATGTATTACTTGATAATACCGACAGGAACAGGACATCGCCATTTGCCTTTACAGGTAATAAATTCGAGTTTAGGGCAGTTGGGTCAAGTGCTAACTGTGCTAACGCAATGACTATTGTAAACTCAATCATGGCTAAGCAGCTAAGAGACTTTAAAAAAGAAGTTGATGCGCTTATAGATGGTAAAGAAATGAAAAAGGACGATGCTATTTTTAATGTACTTAGAGAGTATATTAAAGAAACTAAAGCTATCCTTTTTGAAGGTGATGGTTATAGTGAAGCATGGGCTGAAGAAGCTGCAAAACGCGGACTTAGCAACCACAAAACTACACCGGGCGCACTTAAAGCTAAAATTTCAGAAAAATCACTTGCCCTGTTTCAGGAGCTTGGTGTAATGAATCATACTGAGGCTGAAGCGCGTTATGAGATTGAGCTTGAAGAGTATGCTAAAAAAATACAGATAGAAGGACGTGTATTAGGCGATATTGCCCGTAACCACGTTATACCTACTGCTATACGTTACCAAAATATACTTATAGAGAATGTAACCGGCTTAAAAGAAATTTTTGGCGATGAGTACACATCTATAGGTAAAGAGCAAATAAATATTATCAGGGAGATATCAGGGCATATTGCCGGTATAAACACCCAGGTAGAGCAAATGACCGAGGCTCGTAAAACAGCTAACGCTTTAACTACTGCCGAAGAGCTTGCACATGCGTATTGCGATACTGTAAAACCTTACTTTGATGTAATAAGAAGGCATTGCGACAAGCTGGAACTTATTGTAGATGATGAGGCCTGGCCACTTACAAAATACAGGGAGTTATTGTTTACACGATAGTTATTATAATAGGTTATATACTAAACCTGCTGCGAAAGTGGCAGGTTTTTTTATTTGAACTCGTCTTGACTTTTTTGATTGAAGCGAAAAATAGAGATTTTTGTTTCAAATTTTGGCTTTTTTGCATTGCATAGCAGCGCTACGGAATAATAAAACAGGTAAAATTTGAAGCGAAAAGATTATTTTGCAGCCAATTGAAAAAAGCCAAGATGAGTTCTTTCTTAAAATAAATACATACCTATACCGTTATCATAAAAACCTTACAGCAAATGAAACAGTTTATACTGTCACTTTTATTATGCATCATGGCCATTGGGGTTGCCCACGGGCAGGAAGAATTTACCGTTTATTTTGACTTTAATATTGATGATGCCGAAGATACATCGAACAAAAATCTATCGGCGTGGATTACTAATAACAATGCGGCACAGGTTACAAGCGTATATGGTTATACCGATAGCGTAGGCAATGCCGCATATAATATAAAACTATCTGCGCGCAGGGCAGCATGGGTATATAGTGAGCTTAAAAACAAAAATATGGTTACTCCTGATACCGATTTAAAAGGATTTGGTGAAAGCACAGCGTTTGCCGAATTAAATAAAAACCGCCGGGTGGTAATAGAGTTTACAAAACCGAAGCCTTTGCCCTTAGCTGAAGAAGAACCCAAACCTGAAACTTTACCCATACCTGTAAAACCAGAAATTGTTACACCTACGCTTACACAAATTATGGATTCGGCCCAAAAAGGGGATAAGATTGTACTTCAAAATATATATTTTTACAACGATACTGAGATTTTGCTTCCTAAATCAAGACATACGTTAAACGAACTGGTGGCCACATTGCAGGATAATGTAAAGCTAAAAATAGAAATTCAGGGTCATAAATGCTGTTCTCCACTTGATGATACTGATTTAGCCGGTGATCGCGCTAAAACTATTTATAGATACCTTAAAGATCATGGTATTAATAAAAAGCGGCTTAGCTACAAAGGCTTTGGCGGTAGTAGGCCCATATTTGCCATACCTGAAAAAAATGAAGAACAACGTGAAGCCAACCGCAGGGTAGAAATAGAAATTATAGAAAGATAGCATTCTTTGTCTGTGCATACGCTACGGTATCAAATCTGAAATCTTACCTTAAACAACAAATCGCTTGTATTTGCACTAATTGAGGCATGATTTCAGGAGCAAAATATTTTATCATGATGTTTATAATGTCTCATTTTTCGACATTTTGATTTAAATGCAGATATAAAGTTACCCCTTTTTAAATATTGACACGAAATGGGTAAACAATGAAATGGATAAGCGAACAGTCTTTGAACTAAATGAACCTACTTTGCGAAAACGAAATAGTTTAATCCTGTTCGTACTCATTTAACCACTAACTGCATAAATTAACCTGATGAAATTATTAATTAAACTGGCTTTATATCTTTTAATATGTCCGTTATTTATGATGTGCGGATCTGACGATAGTAAAAGCACGGCACCTATTGAGGTACGCTTAAACCCTATGCTTGCCGATCCGACTATTTTTAAGCATAACGGCATGTATTATCTTTATGGAACAAAAAACAATCCTAATATTCAGGGAGAAGGTTTTTTAGTGTATACATCTGCCGATCTTGAAAACTGGGAAGGACCTGCCGGTGCGCATGATGGTTTTGCCTTTAAAAAAGGAGATGGCTATGGCGATACAGGTTTTTGGGCACCACAAATTTTTGAACACAATGGCAAGTTTTACATGGCATATACTGCTAATGAACAAATAGCGATTGCGGTAAGCAACAGCCCGCTTGGGCCATTTACTAATGCAGGAAATTCTATTCCGTTTAACGGTAAACAAATAGACCCGTTTGTGTTTTTTGATGGAGGGAAGATTTATCTCTATCACGTAAGGCTTAACGAAGGCAACAGGATCTTTGTTGCAGAGATGGAAGATGACCTGAGTGCTATAAAGCCAGAAACCCTTACCGAATGTGTACATGCCACCAAGCCCTGGGAAAATACCCAAAACGTGCCGTGGACAGTAACCGAAGGCCCTACTGTTTTTAAAAATGGCAGCCTGTATTACCTTGTATATTCGGCTAACGATTTCAGGAATCAGGATTATGCTGTAGGCTATGCTACATCGTCAAGCCCTTTTGGACCGTGGAGTAAGGACAACAACAGCCCCTTTATATCTAAACAATTACTAAATTATCCGGGCACAGGGCACGGAGATATTTTTTATGGTGATGGCGGAGATATGTATTACGTTTTTCATACCCACTTTTCTAATATACAGGTAGATCCGCGTAAAACGGCTATCTTGCCTATAACTTTGCAGGGAGAAACATTAGCTGTAAAACCTAATGCCGAAATAATGTGGTTACATTAATTATTTACAGAATTACCTATACAAAAAAGCTCTCACCAGACAGTGAGAGCTTTTTAGTATTATATAACTAAGAATTTATTTAAGATATGGGTTTCAGTTCATTTTGTGTAGCATGTACTTCATGCTGATATAATATAGAAAGCTTTTTGCCAAGGCTTTCATTCCAGTCCATCGGGAAAGTATAATCATCTAATGAGCCAATGCCGGCAATCTCGGCAGCAGTCCCAGTAAAAAATGCGCTGTCGGCGGTTTTAACCTCGTCTATTGTAAACAGCTTTACTTCAACCGGAATATGGTTCTCTTTGGCAAGGTCTAAAATAGTATTGCGGGTAATTCCCGGCAATATATTACCTAATGGGCAGGTGTAAAGGCAGCAGTCTTTCTCGTAAAAGAAATTTGCACCCGGCCCTTCGGCCACGTAACCTGCGGCATCAAGCATTAAAGCTTCGTCAAAACCATTTTGTTTAGCCTCTGTAGTGGCAAGAATAGAATTAATGTAATGCCCCACAGTCTTGGCCTCTACATGGCACGACTTAGGGTTTGGCCTCTGGTAAGGCGATGTTTTAATGCGCAGTAGTTTATCGCCCAAATATTTGCCCCATTCCCAGGCACATAAAAACAAGTTGGTTTTATCTACAGGCACTAAAGACATATTAGGGTCAAGGTAAAACAATGGCCTGATGTATGCATTGGTTATTCCGTTCTTTTCAAGCAATTCATAGCTTAGCTTTGTAAGTTCTTCTACGGTATAATCTGTTTTTATATGCATCGTCGCGGCCGACTTAAGCATGCGCTCAAAATGCTCTTTTGCCTTAAATATCTTTACGCCTGTTGGGGTGTCATAAGCCCTTATGCCTTCAAAAATACCATTACCGTAGTGCATGGTTTGGTTATAAAGGCTTGCTGTTGCCTGTGCTGCAGGTATCCATTCTCCGTTAAGGAAAACTATGGTGTTCTCATTATAATACATTTAGATAATGGTCGATTTACCAATACTCACATTGGCATGGTTATTAAAAATTTCATTGCCCAATACCATACTTTCTATAAAATCGCCCACATCATCGGTAGAGTAGGTGCTGTCGGCAAAAATATCCGGGGTACAATAATTCAGGTCGATGCTTACAGCAACCGCATTTTTAATCGTATCGGCTTCCTCATACAAATCAAAATGCTCTAAGAGCAAAGCTGCAGAAAGTATCGATGCCACAGGATTAGCGATTCCTTTACCCGTTGCGGCAGGATAGGAGCCGTGTATAGGCTCAAAAAGGCTGTATTTATCTCCCACAGATGCAGATGCTGCCAGCCCAATGCTTCCGCCAATAACGCTTGCTTCATCTGATAGTATATCGCCAAACATATTTTCTGTAAGCATTACATCAAACTGTTTCGGGTTTAATATTAGCTGCATTGCAGCGTTGTCTACAAATAAAAAGTCTAACGTCACATCAGGATATTCGGCAGCGATTTGAGAAACCACCCTGCGCCATAAGCGCGACGTTTCAAGTACGTTTGCCTTATCTACCAGTGTTACTTTTTTGCGCCTGTTTTGCGCTGCTTTAAAAGCCATGTGGGTTATTTGCTCAATTTCTTTTACAGAATACGAGCATACATCTGTGGCTACGGTTTTATCGTCGCTTAAATACTTTTCGCCAAAGTAAATACCGCCTGTAAGTTCACGGTAAATGGCAATATCCACACCAGCAATCCTATCAGCTTTAAGCGGTGATTGTGGTATTAATTTATCGTAAATAGTTATAGGCCTTATATTTGCAAACAGTTGTAACGCCTTACGAATAGAGAGCAGTCCCTGTTCCGGACGGATAGGCGCATCGGGGTTATTGTCATATTTAGGGTGACCCACAGCACCAAGCAAAACAGCATCGGCTTCCCGGCAAATTTCGAGGGTCTCCTGCGGCAGGGCCTCGTTATACTTATCTATGGCGCATGCACCAAGAAGTGCAGGGGTAAAGGTAAAATCATGGCCAAAGCGCGATGCAACGGCTTTTAATACTTTTACGGCTTCGTTAGTAACTTCAGGGCCTATGCCATCTCCTGCTAAAACTGCTATATTTAAAACCATAACTAACTATATTTTTCTTCAAATTGTGTAATTGCTTCAAGCCTGCTCAGTAAAAAATCGATATCATCATAACCGTTAATGAGGCAGAGCTTTTTGTAGGGATTAATATCAAAATGCTCTGTATTGCCGGCGCAGGTAATGCTTTGTTCTTCAAGGTTTATGGCAATTGGTTCTAATGGATTTGTTTTAAGAAAATCAAATAATACCTTTAAAAATTGCGGACTAACCTGTAATGGTAACAGCCCGTTAGTAAGGCAGTTCTCTTTAAAAATATCGGCAAAATAGCTCGACACAATAACCTTAAACCCAAAGCCTGAAAGCGCCCACGCTGCATGCTCCCGGCTGGAGCCACACCCAAAGTTATTGCCTGTAATTAAAACAGCTCCCCTTTGCGATTGCATGTTAAGGCTAAAATCTGGGTTAAGTTCGTTGTCCTTTGTATAACGCCAGTCCCTGAACAAATTAGCTCCAAAACCATCTTTATCGGTGGATTTTAAAAATCGCGCCGGAATTATCTGGTCGGTATCCACGTTCTCAATATCAAGCGTCATGGCCACATCGGTAAGTGTTGTAAACTTTTGCATCTAATTCAGGTTTTTAGTAAAGTCTATAATTTTTCCTTCAATGGCAATGGCAGCAGCGGTAAGCGGGCTTGCCAGTATGGTTCGCGCACCCGGTCCCTGGCGGCCTTCAAAATTTCGGTTGCTTGTAGAAACACAATATTCTTCGGCGGGGATCTTATCATCGTTCATGGCTAAACAGGCAGAACATCCCGGTTGCCGCACCTGGAAACCAGCGTCTTCAAAAATTTTGTACAATCCTTCGGCTTTCATTTCGCTCGCCACCTGTTGCGACCCCGGAACGATTAATGCCGTAACATTATCAGCTTTCTTTTTGCCGTTAATATAATCGGCAACCGTCCTGAAATCTTCAATGCGGGAGTTAGTACAACTGCCTATAAAGATATAGTTTATACGGGTGCCCAGTAACGACTGCCCATAATCAAACCCCATATATGCGAGAGCTTTATCTGTACTCGTTTCTACAAGGGTAGGGATTGTATCACCTATCTTAATTCCCATTCCCGGATTAGTTCCGTAGGTTATCATTGGGGCAATCTCTTCGGCATCAATATTATATTCTTTGTCAAATTCAGCACCATCATCGGTAGTAAGGGTTTTCCAGTAAGTAATTTTAGCTTCCAATTCTTTGCCTTTAGGGGCAAATTCGCGACCTGCTACATATTCAAACGTAGTTTCATCCGGCGCTATCAGTCCGCCACGGGCTCCCATTTCTATACTCATATTACACACCGTCATGCGGCCTTCCATAGACATTTCCCTGAACACATTACCTGCATATTCGCAAAAATACCCTGTACCGGAGTTTGTACCTAATTTACTTATAATGTAAAGGATAACATCTTTAGGCAATACGCCCTTTTTAAGTTTACCGTTTACATTAATACGCATTTTTAAAGGCTTCTGCAGTAAAAGGCACTGGCTTGCAAATACCTGCGCTACCTGGCTGGTGCCAATGCCAAAAGCAATAGTACCAAATGCCCCGTGGGTAGAGGTGTGGCTATCGCCACACACAATGGTCATGCCAGGCTGGGTAATGCCAAGCTCTGGTGCTATAACGTGTACAATGCCATTATATGGGTGGCCCAGGCCATAAAATTCTATATTGTTTTTTTCGCAGTTTAGGGTTAATTCTTCAATTTGCTTTCTCGACATGTCGTCTTTTATAGGCAAATGCTGGTTTATGGTAGGCGTATTATGATCGGCAGTGGCAATAATTTTATTTGGGCGAAATACCGGAATATGGCGTTGCTCCAGCTCGTTAAATGCCTGTGGGCTTGTAACCTCGTGTATAAGGTGCTTATCTATGTATAAAATATCGGGCCCGTTAGTAACAGACTCTACCACGTGGGCATCCCAAACTTTATCAAACAGCGTTTTTTTCATTGTATTATAAACTTAATTGAAACTTGTTTTTAGACATCTCCACTATATAATGAATGTCGTTATCGGTAACGATCTTGCAGGTATCGGCAAAATTCACGAATTCTGAATATACGATATCTAAATCTAATTTGGTAAAATCGTAACCTATATTTTTAGCTCTGTATGCCAGCGCCGATCTGCCACTACGTGCCGTGAGCACTATAGAAGACTCGTTAACGCCCACATCTTTAGGGTTAATAATTTCGTAAGTCTCGCGGTTCTTTATCATCCCGTCCTGATGGATTCCTGAACTGTGCGCAAAAGCGTTTTCACCCACAATGGCCTTATTAGCTTGTACCATCATTCCCATTTCTTCAGCAACCATTTTACTAATGCCCAGCAATCGTTTAGAATCTATATTGGTAGCCAGGTTAAGCTTAGGGTGCTGGCGCAATATCATGACAACTTCTTCTAAAGAGGTGTTGCCGGCACGTTCGCCAATACCGTTTACGGTACATTCTATCTGGCGCGCACCATTTATAACTCCTGCAATAGCATTGGCAGTGGCAAGCCCAAGATCGTTATGGCAATGGCAGGAAAGGCGCACCGTGTGTATTCCCGGTACATTTTCCATTAGGTATTTTATTTTCGCACCGTATTCGTCGGGCAGGCAATAGCCGGTTGTGTCAGGAATATTAAGCACGGTAGCACCTGCTTTTATGGCAACGGCACATACTTTTGCCAAAAATTCGTTATCGGTACGACCGGCATCTTCGGCATAAAATTCTACATCCTCAACAAACGTTTTGGCGTATGCCACAGCTTCATAAGCGCGTTCTAAAATCTTATCGGGTGTGGTGTTAAATTTATATTTTATATGCGATTCTGATGTGCCAATACCTGTGTGTATCCTTGGCCTTTTGGCATATTTAAGTGCTTCGGCAGCAACATCAATATCTTTTTCTACAGCCCTTGTGAGGCCGCATACGGTAGCATTTTTTACCAGCTTGGCAATCTCTGTAACCGACTGGAAATCGCCCGGGCTCGAAACAGGAAACCCGGCTTCTATAACATCTACGCCAAGCTCATCCAGCTGGGCAGCAATACGCAGCTTCTGGCCTGTATTTAGTTTACAGCCAGGAACCTGCTCGCCATCTCTAAGGGTTGTATCAAAAATTTCTACGTGTTCCATCGTAATGTATTTCTTTGTAGCTAATTTATTGTTATTAATGTGTGACAGGTTTTGTAAAAGCACACAATTTACGATGGTAGGCGCGCATAATTGTTTGTTATGTGTCTGTAATTTAGTTTATTATGTGTTTTTTTTTACGACGCTTGATGCAGATAATAGACTGATAATTAATACCGCACAAGCTAATTGGCTAACGATTTTGCTAAAATTATTAGATACAACCGGATGGTTGTAGCAAAAAAAACGCTTAAATTTCGGGTGTAATATAGATGCTATCATTGTATCTATGCAGATAGAAACACCACAATGATTAAGAATAACAACGAATTGACCGATAATTTATTTTCACTTGTAAAGTCGCTTACAGCGTCTGAAAAGCGGCAGTTTTCACTCTATGCCGGGAGGGTGGCCATGAACAGCGAAAGTAAATTTATCAGCCTTTTTAAAATACTCTGCACACAAAATAAATATGATGAAGCCGCTATACTTAAGGGTACAGATATATCTAAGCAGCAGTTGTCTAACATTAAATCGCATTTGTATAACCAGATATTAACGAGTTTACGTTTAAATCCCGCTGTGCGCAGTGTGCCGTTACAAATACGTGAGCAGCTTGATTTTGCCATGATATTATACAGGAAAGGGCTATACCAGCAAAGCCTTAAACTACTTGATAAAACAAAAACGCTTGCTTTGTTGTATGAAGAAAAGAATATAGGTTACGAAATTCTGGATTTAGAAAAGATAATTGAGTCGCAATACATTACCCGTAGCCGTGCTAACAGGGCCGATTTGCTTATTGAACAAACTAATGAACTAACACATCTTAATGGTATTGCAAGTCAGTTATCTAACCTTACGCTGTATTTATATAATATCTTTTTAAAGAATGGGTATGTACGTACGCCAGATGAGAAGAAAGAAGTGAGCGACCATTTTTTTGCGCACCTGCCGGAGTATGATGAAAAGCGCCTGGGCTTTAGGGAAAAGTTATGGTATTACCAGGCGTATGTATGGTACAGTTTTATTATTCAGGACTTTGTGTCGTGCTATAAATATGCCACTAAATGGGTAGCGTTGTTCGATAAAACCCCACATTTAATTGCCGTGCATCCGGTGTTTTATATAAAAGGCAACCACTATGTTTTAGAGTCGTTGTTTTATTTAAACCGTATAAAGCAATTTGAGGCAGCCTTGGATAATTTTGAAACGATACTTTCCAATACGGATATACCCGAAGATGATAATATTTTAGTACTTTCTTTCCTGTATGTATATTCTAATAAGCTGAATTTAAGGTTTATGAGAGCCGAATATACCGGTGGCGAGGAGCTGTTGGATACCATTAATAAAAAGATAGATCGCTACAGGGATAAGGTAGATGAGCACCACATCATGATACTGTACTACAAAATGGCGTGCCTGTATTTTGGTAATAGAAAATATGATAAGTGTATTTACTTCCTTAAAAAGATCATAGATAATAAAACGACACAATTGCGCGAAGACCTGGTGTGCTTTACCATGATATTAAACCTCGCGGCACATTATGAGGCTGGGCAGGATTACAGGCTTGAGGCACTTATAAAATCTACACGCATATTTTTAAGTAAGATGAACCACCTGCATGAAGTGCAAAAAGCATTAATGCAGTTTTTAGGCAGCCTTTCTCAAATATCTCCTTTAGAGATTAAAAATGAGTTCAGGAAATTTCACGCTGTGCTTAAACCGTATGAAAACCATCCTTTTGAGCGCAGGGCGTTCCTGTACCTTGACCTTCTTTCCTGGCTGGAAGGGCATATTAATGATGAGCCTATTGCCGATGTTATTGCGAGAAAAGTGAACAAAATTAAAAGCCATTAACCAGCGAGTAAACTACTATGAAAATTAAAAATACACTTACTGTTTTTATTGTCACTGGCTTAAGCCTTATTATATCAAATAGTTTGTTTTCACAAGAGGTTAAGCCTTATGTTTCTCAGGTTTGGGTGGCTGACCAAAACGATGGTACCTACAAAAACCCCATTTTGTATGCTGATTACTCAGATCCTGATGTTATTCGTGTAGGTGATGATTTTTATATGGTGGCATCCAGTTTTAACGAAACTCCGGGGCTGCCCATTTTACACTCTATAGATATGATAAACTGGCAGTTAGTTAATTATGCCATTACAGATGTTCTGCCATTAGAGCATTACAACATTCCGCAAAGGGGTAACGGCGTGTGGGCTCCGGCTATTCGTTATCACAAAGGCGAATTTTACATATATTGGGGCGACCCTGATTTTGGGATCTTTATGGTGAAAACTAAAGACCCGCGTGGTAAATGGGAGCGGCCTGTGCTGGTTATGGAAGGTAAAGGGCTCATAGATTCCTGCCCGTTGTGGGATGATAACGGTAACGCTTACTTGGTGCATGGCTGGGCAGGAAGCCGGGCAGGGGTAAAGAGCCTGCTTACCATAAACAAGATGAACCCCGAAGGCACAAAAGTGTTAGATAAAGGCGTACATGTGTTTGACGGGCATGATAAACACCCAACTGTAGAAGGGCCTAAGATGTACAAACGTAATGGCTATTACTACATATTTGCCCCCGCAGGTGGTGTGGCTACAGGGTGGCAATTAATACTGCGGTCTAAAAATATCTACGGCCCTTATGAAGAGAAGATTGTGTTAGAGCAGGGTTCGACAAAAATTAATGGTCCACATCAGGGAGCATGGGTAGATACTCCGGGAGGGGAATCGTGGTTTTATCATTTTCAGGATCTGGATGCTTATGGCCGTGTTATACATTTGCAGCCCATGAAATGGGAAAAAGACTGGCCGGTAATTGGGGTCGATTATGATAAAAATGGTATTGGCGAACCGGTTTCGACACATAAAAAACCAACTATAGCAAAGAAAAGCAGCATAACGACACCTTATGAAACAGATGAATTTGATGCCGATAGTTTAGGCCTGCAATGGCAATGGAGTGCCAACTCTAATTTGGTGTGGTCGTCAAAAATTAAAGGCACAAATTATTTGCGGCTTTTTGCTATAAAAATACCTGAAGGGGCAAAAAATCTTTGGGATGTACCTAACTTACTACTGCAAAAATTTCCTGCGCCAAACTTTACAGCATCAACAAAAGTAAAGTTAACTCCCGAAGATGCTAAAGAAGGAAAATCGGCAGGGTTGCTGGTTATGGGTCTTGATTACCAATGCTTAGTAATTACTAATAAGCCCGATGGTTATTATTTACAGCTTAAGGGTGTTCAAAATGCAGACAAAGGTACTGCCGAAAATATTTTGTTTGAAACCAAACTAAGCAGTAACGAAGTTTACCTAAAAGTAAAAGTAAATGAGCCTAACGGATTGTGCCAGTTTAGCTATAGCCAAAATGGTAAAAGCTTTATAAATGCAGGTAAGGTCTTTCAGGCAAGGCCCGGAAAATGGATAGGAGCAAAAGTGGGGCTGTTTAGCGTAAGCACACAGGAAGTTAGCAGGGGAGGTTACGCTGATTTTGACTGGTTTAGAATAACTGCAAAATAATATTACAGAAGGGTAGGTTGCACATTAAATTTATAATGATCTCTTGCAACAAATTTGTGTTAACCATTGCATAAAAAGTAAGAAAACATCGTTGGTTTTTGTTATCTTTAACTCAACAATACTAACAGATATTATGAAACAAATACTTTTTACAACAGATTTTTCTGAGGCTGCCCATAAGGCCTTTGTATATGCCCTTAAGTTTGCCGATTCTTTTGACGCAGAACTTATTGTATTGCATGTATATGACCTGCCTATAGTAGAAACCCCATCTTTACCGGACTCTACAATGGAAATTTTTGATATTGTAGAAATGAACCAGTTTGAAAGCTTCAGGGACGAATTGCCGGGGCTTCATAAAATTGCTGAAGAAAATAACTTAGGGCACGTAAAACTGCGTAATATACTTCAGTATGGCGACCTTATATATAACATTAATAAGGTTTGCGAAGATGAAGTTATAGATATGATAGTTATGGGCACCCGCGGTGCCACAGGCCTTAAAGAAACGTTTTTGGGCTCTAAAACAGGATCGGTAATATCAAATTCCAAGGTGCCGGTTTTAGCCATTCCTGCTGAAGCTGATTATAAATCTATAAAAAGTATTGCATTTACAACACAATACCAGGATAAAGACAATGACGCCCTGCGCAGCGCTTTAGATATTGCAAGTAAATTTGGTGCAAGGGTGCAATGCCTTTATATTAAAAATGACGACGACCCCGAAGATATTGAAGAGAGAATAAACGAGTGGAAGATATACTACCGCGATGAAAATATAGATTTTTTTAATATTGCCGGAGACCATATAGAACAAACGATACTTGATTTTATAGAAAACCAAAAAGTAGACCTTCTTGTTATGCGAACCCATAAACGTGGTTTCTTCGAAAGCCTGTTTCACAGGAGCCTTACAAAAAAACTGGCATACCATAGCAATGTGCCATTGCTGGTGTTTCATGAAAGCTAAATATATATCCTGCCCGCCGGCAGGATTTTTTATTTTCTATATTTGCGGCTTAGTACATATCTATGGAATTTTATACCACCCGAAGGGAACAATTTTTAAAAGAACTCGCACATCATACCAAACAATATAATACCATAAGTCTTATAAGATTTATAATAGCTATTGCATTTTTAATTTTAGGGTACTACAGCGTGCAAAGTGCCAACCCTGTAAAATTTGTAATTGCAATGGCGTTATGTGCTCTTGCCTTTTCGGGTTTAATGAGGCTGCATACTGCAGTATCTAAAAAAAAGGAGAGGGCTGCAGCACTTGTGGCTGTTAATGAACAGGAGATAACTTACCTTACAGGCCACGGCATACCCTTTGCAGATGGTACGCATTTTGCCGACCATAACCATGCTTATTCTCATGACCTGGATGTCTTTGGGCAGCGATCCCTGTTCCATAACCTTAACCGTACCGAAACTTTTAAAGGGGCTAATAAACTGGCCGAACTATTACTTAATGTACTGCCGCAACCCGAAATTTTATTAAACCAGGCAGCGGTAAAAGAACTTGCTGCAAAACCGGAGTGGAGGCAGGAAGTTATGGCATTAGGTAAAAGCAATAAAGATAGCGCCGATGCATATTATAAGCTTCAGGAATGGCTTAAACATAACCCGGTAAGTTTATCGCCGGTGGCAGGTATTCTTGCTGTTATATCACCTTTAGCCCTGCTTGCCGCCGTAATTGGTTATTTATGTACAGGCAATGGCATCTTTGCCACCGTAGCAGAATATCTTATAGGTTTTAATTTTATTTTTATACTGGGCTATATAAAAATTATAAAAAACGAGATAGAACATACTACAGAGATACACGAAACAATACATCGTTATGCCCTTATTATTGAGCAATTGGAGAATGAGCTATTTACAAGCGAAAAATTAAAAAACCTTCAAAAAACGCTTACGGGTAGTGGAGAAAAAGCAAGTATACATATAAAAAAACTTGCACTTTTGTTTTCCCGTATGGATATTGTAAATAATGTTTTTGGCGCAGCCATCCTTAATAGTGTTTCGTTGTTTCATTTTCATACGCTAAAATCATTAGTGAGCTGGAAGAAAAACCATGCTAACAATGTTATCCTTTGGCTTGAAGCTATTGCAGAGGCGGAAGCTATGGGTAGTTTTGCCAACCTGTATTATAACAATCCCGATTTTACTTTTCCACAGCTAAATTCAGACTCTCACATAATTTTTAAAGACCTTGGCCATCCACTTATAAAAAAGGGTACGAGAGTGGGCAACGATATTACATTTAATCCTGCTTTCACAATACTTACAGGGTCTAATATGTCGGGTAAAAGTACTTTTTTGCGTAGCCTGGGCATTAATATGGTGCTGGCAGGTGCGGGCGCGCCTGTTTGTGCTACCCAGGCTATGGTACATCCGTTGCCGGTATTGGTATCAATGCGATTATCTGATTCGCTGTCAGATTCAGAATCTTACTTTTTTGCCGAGATAAAACGCCTTCGCCAGATAATGGATGCACTACAGGGAGAAAAAGCTTTTGTATTGCTTGATGAAATTTTGCGTGGCACAAACTCTGACGATAAACGTACAGGAACCATTAAAGTTGTAAAACGTATGATGGGGCTTAACGCCATAGGTGCCATTGCTACACATGATATTGAGGTTTGCAATACCGCCGATGAATATCCTGAAAATTTAATTAACCGTTGTTTCGAAGTGCAGATTGTAGATAATGAGCTTTATTTTGATTACTGCCTGCGCGACGGGATATGTAAAAATAAGAGTGCAACATTTATTATGGAAAAAATGGGGGTAGTATAAATTATTTATATAGCCTTATTGAAATATACCCCATATTAAATTTGTTCTACCCTTAACAATAGCTAATTATTTGCTAATAGTATTTGACCTGTTTTTTGATGTTCCTAACTTTAAGTTATAAATATTTAAAAATAATAGTATGCCATTTATCACAACAAACTCTGTTAGTTTATCAGGAAGTTCAGAAGAAGTAAAATTGTTTTACCAGGATATAGGCAGGGGCAGGCCGGTAGTATTTATACACGGCTGGCCACTTAACCATGAAATGTGGGAATACCAGGTAAACGAATTACCTAAACATAATATACGTGTAATTACTTATGACCGCCGGGGGTTTGGTAAATCGTCCCGCCCATGGGAAGGGTACGACTATGATACCTTTGCTCAGGATCTTAAGCTTATACTGGAACACCTTAACTTAACTAATGTAACCCTTGCAGGCTTTTCTATGGGTGGGGGCGAAGTTGCACGTTACCTTGCCAAATATAATACAGATGGCAGAGTTACCAAAGCTGCACTTATAAGCGCTGTAACACCATATTTACTAAAAACAGACGACAACCCCACGGGGCTGCCGCAACAAATGTTTGACGAAATAAAGCAACAGCTTGAAGAAGACAGGCCTAAATTTCTTGCATCATTTGCTAAAACTTTTTATGGTGTAAACCTGTTTAGCCATCCGGTAAGTGAAGAATTTTTACAACACAATCTTATGCGTACATTAAACTCGGCAGGCTATAGTACTATTAAAGCTATGCAGGCATGGTCTGCCACTGATTTTAGGGCAGATCTTGATACTATTAAAATTCCGCTATTAGTATTGCATGGAAAGGAAGACCAAACAGTGCCTATTGATGCATCTGCTGAAGAAACCATTAAGCGTGTTCCCCATGCCGAATATATTGTATATGACGATGCGCCTCACGGATTGTTTTACACCCACAGGCATCGCTTTAACGATGAGATGATCAATTTTATTAACAGATAAAAATGTGGGGTTTGAAGGAAGAAAGCCGTGACTGTGTAGTACAGTTGCGGCTTTCATTTTTTTAACAGTATCGTTAATTAAATTAATTTGGGCATGGTGCGGTTGCATGATTTAAAATTTTAGAAACAATACTTTTAAGTGAGTTTACATACCAATTTCTGGTCGTTATTAAATGGCATTTTTAACGATTGGCTCAAAACCATATTTTTAAGGGCAAAAGTTGTTACCTCTTTTTTGATATGCTAACTGCGGATTAAAATTTTACATTTTTTATTATGCATTTCCTTATGGTAATGGTAAATTTGTAGTGGCAGGTTTAAACAATACAGAGCCTGTAATTTCACATAAAAATAAATGATCTACCCTAAAATACCTTTAGCACAAAGTATCATAGAAATATGCCACTGCAAGCTTATAAATCATATAGTTATATCTCCTGGATCGCGTAATGCGCCACTTACTATAGGCTTTGCCAATAACCCTGATTTTACTTGTTATAGTATTGCCGATGAGCGTTGCGCGGCATTTTTTGCACTGGGACTGGCTCAGCAATTACAAACTCCGGTGGCTTTAGTGTGTACATCAGGTTCGGCATTATTAAATTATTATCCTGCTGTAGCCGAGGCTTTTTACAGCCAGATACCGCTAATTGTAATATCTGCAGACAGGCCGCATGATAAAATAGATATTGGCGACGGGCAAACAATACGCCAGGAAAATGTATATGCAAATCATATTTTGTACAGTGCTAATTTGCATGAAGAAGCATCTGAACAAAATGACGCGTTAATTAATGAAGCCATTGCTGTAGCGCGTTTTCAAAAAGGGCCAACACATATAAACGCACCATTTGAAGAACCGCTGTATGAAACCGTTACAGAGCCTACAGTAAATGTTCAGGTACATTATACCACTATGAATCCTGTTACTTTTAATGGTGATATAACCCCTTATGTAAAAAAATGGAATACTGCTAAAAAGAAATTAGTACTTGTAGGGGTAAATAGTCCTGATGCATTAGATAATGCTGTTATAGAAAACCTCGCTAACGACCCATCTGTAGTGGTAATGACAGAGACTACGTCTAATTTACACCACCCTGCATTTCTTAATAGTATAGATACAATAATAACACCATTTACTGCTGAAGATTTTGAGGCTTACAGGCCTGAAATCCTGATTACATTTGGTGGTATGGTAGTATCTAAAAGAGTTAAGGCGTTTTTAAGAAAATACCAGCCGCAGGAGCATTGGCATATAGATACCCTTCGTGCTTATAATACTTTTGGGGTATTAACACAGCATTTTAAAGAAGACCCAAATACGTTTCTTGCCGGTTTTTTAGCCAAAACTGAACTTACAGATAGTGGCTACCGGGCAATGGCGTTAAAACTAAATGCTTTCAGGAGGGTAAAACACAATGAATATTTAGCTAAAATACCTTTTACAGATTTTAAAGCTTTTGAAATTATATTACCGGCCCTGCCAAAAAATTCGCAGTTACAAATAGGTAACAGCTCGGCTATACGGTATGCGCAGTTGTTTGATATTAAACCGGGTATAGATGTTTTTTGTAACCGTGGCACCAGTGGTATAGATGGTATTACATCTACAGCGGCAGGCGCGGCAGTAGGCAGCAATAAAGAAACAGTAGTTATTACCGGCGATGTAAGTTTTTTATATGACAGCAATGCGTTATGGAATAACTACATACCTAAAGATTTTAAAATAATAGTAATAAACAATGGTGGTGGCGGAATTTTCAGGATATTGCCGGGCCATGCCGAAACCCCTGTGTTTAATACTTATTTTGAAACAGCACATAATCTTACAGCAGAGCATATTGCTAAAATGTATGGTTTTGTGTACCAAACCGCTCATAATGAAAGCGAACTTAAAAAGGAAATTGCTGCATTTTTTGAAAAAACAGAAGGCCCCAAATTGCTGGAAATTTTTACACCTATGTTAGAAAACGATAGAGTATTGCTGCAGTACTTTAAAGAGCTTACATAGGATTGTTTCTATACACGCATTTTAAAATACTCACTTACCTTATTTCCTATTCTTTCGTAACAGCATCGTTCAAAAAAAATCAGCCATTCCTTAAAGGGAATGGCTGATATATTATACTTTTAGTAGGGATAGTCTGTATTAAAGTACGCACACTATTAAAAATTACAATAATGTTGTGTTATACAGAGTTGTACCGTGCTAAATAGTCAATAAACTAATTTTTAAGGAATAATATCTATTTAAAATTTGTAACGGATACCTAAAGCGATGTCCGGGCCAAAGTTATCACCTCTGTAGTCATCATTAAAATAAAGTTCCGGCCTAAAGTCAAGAGATAGTTGTAACGGGATATCAAAATTATATTCTATACCAAGGTCTCCTGCCGCAAATATAAATGTACCACTATCATCAAAACGATCCGGGCGAGGGCCTGGTCCGTTATAATCGGTACTCCAGGTACCTAAACCACCACCTACACCTGCATACCAGTTAAAACCACCTTCTATATTCCATACCCATTGGTAAAGAGCAGCAAGCTTAACGGCATCGTAGTTGTTAGAGTTGCGCCATCCTAAATCAAGCTCCAGCCTGTTGTTGCCCGAAAATGACCTTTGGTAAGAAACTTCCCCGCCAAAACCGTCGTTATCGCCCAGCCTTAAACCTAATGCATTCCTGTCCTGTGCCTGTGCAGTAAGGGCTAAGCCCAATAGCATGAAGGCAGATAAAAGTAGTTTTTTCATAATGATTGTTTTAGTTGTTTAATCTGAAACAAAAATAACATGCTAAATTTTGTAGGAATATATGTATGTTAAAGTTTTAACAGTTATCATTATGTTAAATCAGCTACTCAAGGTTATGCCTAAGTAACAGTTCTTCCTGGTGCTGTTGGGATGATGCCGGAATGCCAAACTGTGTCGCAATTTCCTGCGGAACCTGGTATTGAAAATCGGTTACTGTTTTTACAACCCCTGTATTTTGTGCATAGTATTGTAATGAGGTAACTATTTTCTGATTGGCAACAACCGGAAAAGTAACACCACTTAATGTTGTAGATAGTGCTACATATATTGTAGTTTCGACCGTTTTTAAATTTGTGTAGGTTTGATTGTTTACCACAAGGCTTGCAACATCCTGTTTTGAAGTTGTGGTTAAGGTATAATTTACAATTACTGGAAAACCATTATAATTTTGTGTTACAGATCCTGTAACATTGCTTAGTACTTCATCGTTTGTTGCACTTTCTTTAAATATAACAAGGTCTGATACTCCTATTGTAAAAGGCACTGCTTCAGATATGCTTAAGGTTGTGCTGCCTGTAACAACTATTTTATCGCCATCTTTTTTAACGCCATTATTGCTAAGGGCACTGCTGTAAAAACCAAAAGGGGTATCTTTAGTTTTAAACTTTTTATAAGTATTAGCGCCTATCACAGTGTCGTTTGCTACATATAGAGAGTCGCTACCGCTTTCTGCAGATCCTGTTATTTCATAAATCCAAAATTTGCCGGTTGCAAGGGGCAAATAACTGGTATCTCCTGTAGCAGGGGGTGTGGCAGTAGTATCGTCGTTGCTCGAGCAGGAAACAGCAAACAATGCTGCGGCAAAAAATACGTAAACAATTTTTTTCATAGATGGCTATATTAAGTTTGCGCTAATATAGCCAAGATTTTAACTTAAAGTGCAACTTTATTATTAAAAAGCATTGTTGCAACAAGATGCACGCCTAATTTAACTTCGGCTTCCTGTATTTCTTCTTCAACAACTTTTTCTTCTTTAGTGTACTGGTACAGCTTCCATTTCTTTTTATGATATTCAAGAGCTGTGAGGTTTTCTATCCAGTCTCCCGAATTTAAATACATAACGCTTCCTCGTTTGTTTTGTTTGCGCACCATGTTTGGCTCATGTATATGCCCGCAAATTACATAATCGTAGTTGTTCTCTATAGCAAGGTCTGCGGCGGTGGTTTCAAAATCCGAAATAAATTTTACGGCTTTTTTTACACCCGACTTAATTTTTTTAGAAAGTGAGTAAGGTTCTTTACCCATCTTTGCAAGCAGGAAGTTTATAAACCTGTTCATTAATATAAGGTAGTCATAACCTATACCTCCCAGCTTGGCAATCCATTTTGCATGTTGTACAGAGCTGTCAAAAACATCACCGTGAAAAAACCATGCTTTTTTACCATCAAGATCTAATACCACTTTGTCATCTATACAAAAATTGCCCATAGTGGTTTCGCTAAACTTGCGCAGCATTTCGTCGTGGTTGCCGGTAATGTAATACACTTTGGTGCCGCGTGCTGCAAAATCCAGTATTTTTTTTACAATTTTAAGGTGCGATTTAGGGAAATATGACTTTCTAAACTGCCATATATCTATAATATCACCATTAAGAATAAGAGTTTTTGGCTTAATGGAAGAAAGGTAGTTAAGTAATTCTTTAGCGTGGCAGCCATAAGTGCCCAGGTGAACATCTGAAATTACTACAAGGTCAACATTTCTTTTTTTCATGATATGTTTCTTGCAAAGTACAACTATGGCTGTTATTTTGTTTTTAAGTTAAGGTTATTATACTGTAATTTAGAATAGTAGGTATATTAAGATATCCTAAAGCTACTTTTATTTTATTAATAGGGCAGAAGCGAGTATATTTGTTTAAAACACAATAATAATGGCAGGAAATATTTTTGGGCAACTATTCAGGCTAAGCACCTTTGGAGAGTCTCATGGGCCGGCAATTGGCGGTGTTATAGATGGCTGCCCTCCGGGAATAGAACTTAACTTTAATGCTATACAAAATGAGCTTAACAGGCGCAGGCCGGGGCAAAGTGCTATTGTAACGCAAAGAAAAGAACCGGATGAAGTACAGTTTTTGTCGGGTATATTTGAAGGGAAAACTACAGGTGCGCCTATAGGTTTTATTGTGCCTAATACAAACCAAAAATCTGACGATTACTCTCATATTAAAGATGTGTACCGTCCGTCTCACGCTGATTATACGTATGATAAAAAGTATGGTACGCGCGATTACAGAGGTGGTGGCAGGAGTTCTGCCCGCGAAACCATAAGCCGTGTAGTAGGTGGGGCCATTGCAAAACAGGTTATACCTAACATTACCATAAATGCATTTACATCATCTGTAGGGGATATATTTATAGATAAACCTTACCAGGCACTTGATTTTTCGCTTATAGAGAGTAACGCCGTTCGTTGCCCGGACGCTGCTACTGCCGCGCGTATGGAAGATTACATTAAACAAATAAGGAAAGAAGGCGATACCGTGGGCGGTACTGTAACCTGTGTAATACAAAATGTGCCCGTGGGCCTTGGCGAACCAGTGTTTGACAAGCTGCATGCAGAGCTGGGCAAGGCTATGCTGTCTATTAATGCCGTAAAAGGATTTGAATATGGCAGTGGTTTTTGTGGCGCAAAAATGAAAGGGAGTGAACATAACGACCTTTTTAATACAGACGGTACTACCAAAAGTAATCTTTCGGGGGGCATTCAGGGAGGCATAAGCAATGGTATGGATATTTATTTTAGGGTAGCCTTTAAGCCTGTTGCAACAATAATGCAAACGCAAACTACTATAGATAGTAATGGTAATGAGGTAGAAATGCAGGGCAGGGGCAGGCACGACCCTTGTGTAGTGCCCCGTGCAGTGCCTATTGTAGAGGCTATGGCGGCACTTGTATTAACAGATTATTATCTTTTAGCTAAATAAGTTGCTATTATTGTCAGTTTAAAAACCCTAAAAATCAATTATTTAAATAAATCTGATTAATATTTTATATTTTTTCTTCTTAAATTTACTATAAATAAATTGTAACAAATGTATTTTTTCCTATTTTTGGAAAAATTAAAAACTATTATCATGAAAAAACGATTACTTTTAGCGGGCATGTTGTTAGGCTCGTTTATTACTGCAAATGCACAGGACAGCTGTGATACTGCAACATCAATTGAGGCTGCCGGTGGAAGTTATACTGTTACTGAAATAGCAGGTGAGTATCCTGAAACTGGATGTTGGACAGCAGCGGCAGATAATGCTGTGTGGTTTGCTGTTACTGCATCTGCAAATGGAGCTTACAGGGTTAATACAAATTTACCTGCAAACGAAGGTGGCGATACAAGGGTAGCTATTTATTCTGGAGAATGTGGTGCTTTACAGTGCTGGAATGCTGCTGACGATGTTTATTACGTTAGCGATGATGATTATAACGGCTTAACTGATTTCCAATTCCCTGTTCTTGCTGGTGACACTTACTACATCGTATTTGATAATCAATGGGATGATGCTGGTTTCGATTTTGAAGTATCTTTCCTTGAGCCAGGTTGTACTACAACTGCACTTAACGAAGACTGGACTAACAGTGCAAGCTATTATTTCTGCTGGTCAAGAATTGACATTAATGGCGATGAGAACGGATGGTCTTATTTAGATACATTTGATTTAGGTGGTGAAGATGCTGCTGTAGATAAAGTTGTAGGAATTTATTCTCCTGAAGCTGATGCTAATGATGATTTTCTTATATCTGGAGGTGTAGGCCTTACTGCAGGTACAGAATATACTTTAAATGTAGTTTACAATGCTGCTGATTTACAAAGTAATACAACCCCTCCTGTACCATTTCCAGCTAATGAGAGCTATGAAGTTTATGTATTAACTCTTGATGCTGATGGTTTTAATCCAGTTGCTCTTATTGGTGAAGAAACAGGTATTACACAAGGTGGAGACGGATCAGATCTATTAGGAGAAGCATCTACTGGCAGTTATGCGTTTACGCCGGAAGATGATGGTGAGTACTATTTTGGATTACGCTCTACATCTGAAGCTGGTAGTGGTCTTTTATTAGTATTTAACGTAACTCTTGATGGTTTACTTGGAACAGGATCTCAAACAATTTCTAACTTTGCAGTATTCCCTAACCCAACATCAAATGTTGTTAACGTTAATGCTAACAATGCACTTGTAAATGGTGTTAACTTTGCTGACCTTAACGGTCGTGTAGTTAAAACTGCTAAATTTGACGGTGTAGCTGAAGCTCAGGTAAATGTTTCAGATCTTGCATCTGGTGTTTACATGATGTCTATATCTTCTGATAAAGGTACTACAGTTAAAAAAATCGTGAAAAACTAATTAATAGTTTATACACCATACCTAAAAGGGCTGCTCTAATCAGGCAGCCCTTTTTGTATTTATATATTGAACTCATCCTGACTTTTTTCAATTGGTTACAATATGGCCTTTTCACTTCAAACAAAAGTCACTACAAGGCTCTTTTCAATAATTAAAGTGAAATACTAAAGTTCAGGTGGTTTTGCATTGCCAAAAATAGTACGGCCACCGTACTTATACGATTCATCGCGCTCTTTTTGTATCAGTGCATTAAAATTTGTATTTGGTGTAAAGTTACTTTCTGCCTGCCGCGATAGCTCTGATAATTTTTGTATTGACTGAAGTTTATCGCTGTTGCCAATCTTCGCCCTTTGTATAGCTGTTTGTAATGTTTTTATAGTTTCGTCAAAAACATCTATAGGTACAGGAAATGGATGTCCGTCTTTGCCGCCATGGGCAAACGAGAAGCGGGCAGGGTCATCAAAGCGTGTAGGGGTGCCATATATAACTTCGCTTACCAATGCTAAAGACTGTACCATTCTTGGTCCCATGCCTTTAAGCATTAATAATTCTTCAAAATCTTCGGGTTTATTTTCGTGCGCAAGCCATAGCATTGCGCCAAGGCGTTTCATATTTACATCCTTCATCCTTACATCATGATGGTTTGGCATTACAAGGTGGTTAATTTCTTTAAGCATCCTTTCCGGATGTTCATTTAAAATAAGCAACGATTTTTCTCTTGTTTCTGCCGCATCTCCTGCGGTAAGGTTTAATATCTTGCCTTGGTTTTCCCCACAAATAAAAGTATGCGGCTCATTGATAAATGACTGTAGGTTTTCGCTGTGCCAATGATAACGGCGTGCCATACCCGTAGCATTGTTCATACCCTGTTGTATAACGCACCAGTCGCCCCAGGTATTTACTATAAAATTGTGTTGGTAAAGCTGAAAACCATCCTGTATAGCAGTATTATCTACCTTAGCAGTAAGTTTACTTAGCCCGGCAAGCTCTAAACCGTTAAGCCCTGTACGGTTTCCTACTGTTACAAGCTCATCGGGCGTTTTCATAGAGTTTTTACCTTTACCACCGCAAATATAGATGCCCAGTTCTTTGGCATGAGGGTTTACAGCCTGCTTAAGAGACCCAAGCACAGATGTTGTAATGCCGGATGAATGCCAGTCCATACCCATTACCGCTCCAAAACTCTGAAACCAGAATGGATTTGCTAATTTACTGATTACCGCAGCTGTAGAAAATTCCATGGCAATGGTCTCGACAATCGCAAGCCCTAATTTAGCCATTCTTTCGTATAGCCAGGGTGGCACATGGCCACTATGAAGCGGTAAATCAGCAGACCCGGATCGTTTCATGCTGTAAAGATAGTTAGTTTAATTTTGAGAGTTGCAAAGCAATAGCAAAGTAGCAGATCAACAAATGAGCAAAGTTATTTGAGCTTCTGCATTTATGTATAAAAAAAGGAAGCATTGCTGCTTCCTCACATTTAATCTTTTTTATCCTTATCTTTATATTTCTCCAGTAGTTTTTTGTTAAAATCGTCTTCTACTTTTTTAAGTTTAATAAGTTTTACAGATCCTATAACAGGCCTTAAATCGCTAACCATTTTTTTGCGCAGGTTAAACTGCTCTTCATCTGCTGCCTGAAATTTATCAAGGTAAATGCGGGCCTCTTTCTCACTCATTTTATCAAGTGCGCCATCTTTAAGCTGTTTAAAAAGTGGCCTTAACTTATCATGCCTTATTTCGTATACCTTTTCTTCATAAGCATTATACACCGGCCAGAATTTTTCCGATTCGGCAGTAGTTAAATTTAGCTCGGTTGTTATGTAAGATATTTTAAGGGCTTTTATCTGTTCTCTTTTTTCTTCGTGGGTCTGGCTGAAACCGGTTAAAGTAAAGAGCAATAACAAGGGTAATATCAATTTTATTTTCATAGTGTTATTCGTTTAAATATACATCTTCATTAGTAAGGTAGTCCTTAATTGCATCATCATTAATTACAATGCTTTCTTCAAGCTCATCAATATCTTGCTGGTCAAGGTTTTGCATCAGGTCGTACGAGTTTACATTTGCCTGGTATACAAGGTAATTTTCTATGGCAGCATCATCTGGCTGCGAAACCGCACTGGTGGTGGTGTAAAATACGCCCAGGGTAATCATAATAATAAACCCTGCAGCAGCAGAGAACCATACAGGCTTGCGTTTATACAATGGCACCACCTTAGCCTCGTGCTTAGGCAATTGCTGCATAAGCCTGTTGGTAAAGTTTTCAAAATAATCATCGGGGGTGGTAAAGCCCGGCGTTATTTTTTGTCCCTCGTTTAACTTAAAATCATTCATGGCATTAAGACTTTATTAATTGTAAAAGGTTTAATGGTTGTTAATATAATCTTCTATTTTTTTTACGGCATGGTGGTATGAGGCTTTTAGCGCCCCTACAGATGTGCCCAATATTTCAGATATATCTTCATACTTTAAATCCTCAAAATATTTCATTTTAAAAACAAGCTGCTGTTTTTGCGGCAGCGATGCTACAGCCTGCTGTAATTTTAATTGCAATGCGTCACCTTCAAAATAATCATCGGCAGGCAGGCTGTTAAGAGCCCTCTCGTTAACTTCCTCGTTACTTATATAGTTCTTACGGGCTTTAAGGCTAATAAACGTAAGTGCCTCATTAGTGGCTATGCGGTATATCCAGGAAAATAGCTTGCTCTCGCCTTTAAACCCGGCCAGGTTCCTGAATACTTTTATAAAAGTATTTTGCAAAACATCATCAGTATCATCATGATCCAGCACAATGGTACGAATATGGCTGTACAGCGGCCTGCTGTATTGTGCCACAAGCTGCCTAAAGGCAGTATCCTGCGTTTTAGGGTTTAGTAACTGTGCTATAAATGCTTTTTCGTCCTGCAAAGTGAACCATTTATTATTTAGACTAAAGTTAGTACAAAAGGTTTAATAGCATTGTATGTATTAATAAAGTTATAGCGTTTTCGTAGTATCTGCGGGGGTATTTAACGCAAAGTTTACCAAGTATTACTTTTTACTTCTTACAGGATATTGTATTTTTGACTTTTAATCAAAATTATGGTCAACACAGTTATATTTGATATGGACGGCGTTATTGTAGATACAGAACCCGTACACTATTACTCCTACCACAAACATTTTAAAGAACTTGGCATAGAAGTAACCGATGAAATGTACGGTACCTTTACCGGTTTTTCTACTAAAAATACGTATCAGGCAATTGTAAAGGAATTTAACCTCTCTCATGAAGTAGACTTGCTAATTGCTTCTAAACGTGAAATTTTTAATAATGCCTTTGATGAAAAGGCCGACCTTGAATTACTTCCCGGTGTAAGGAACCTTATTGTAAACCTCTATGAAAATGGCCTGCAATTGGTGTTGGCATCATCGGCATCGCATGTAACGATACAAAGGATTTTTAACCGTTTCAAGTTGCACGAATATTTCACCCATATTGTAAGTGGTGAAGAATTTCCGCAGTCTAAGCCTCACCCGGCTATTTTTTTAAGGGCTGCCGAATTATCAGGCTCTCCGGTTAACGAATGTATTGTTATAGAAGACAGTACGAACGGTATTAAGGCCGCTAAAGCTGCCGGTATATTTTGTGTGGGTTATAAAAGCGAAAATTCTGTATTGCAGGAAATTTCTATAGCCGATATGACCATCAACCATTTTAATGAACTGAATGCAGATATTGTCAGGGGGCTGATATAGTTTACAGTTGCAGTAATAGTTTTCAGCAACTTTAAACAAAAGAACATTAAACTTTAAATAAAAGAAATTGAAGAAAGCAGTAATATTTGATATGGATGGTGTAGTAGTAAATACCGAGCCGCTAAGCCATATTGCCAATAAAAAATTTTATGATTCGTTAGGTATTAATGTTACCGATGATGTGTATTCTACTTTTATAGGGAATTCTGACAAGAATATTATCCAGAAAATTGTTGACAGATATGGTGTGGAAACCGATAAGGAAGTCCTTTTAGAACAGTGCCTTAATTATTACTGCGATGAGTTTGATAACGACCCTAACCTGGAGCTTATGCCCGGTGTTAATGATCTTATTGTAGATTTACATACTAATGGCATGATCCTGCTTTTAGCGTCGTCATCATCTAAAATTAAGATAGAACGCGTGTTCACACGTTTTGGTTTATACCCTTATTTTAGCCATATTATTAGCGGTCAGGATTTTGAATTCTCTAAACCGCATCCGGCTATTTTTATGGAAGCTGTAGAAAAATCGGGCTTTACTGCCGATGAGTGTATTGTGATTGAAGACAGTACTAATGGTATAAAGGCGGCTACCGCTGCCGGAGTTTATTGTATAGGCTATAAAAGCGAGGAAGATTCGCTACAGGACACATCGTTAGCTAATGAAGTGATTACCGATTTTAAGCAATTAAGCTTTGAAAGGATCAGCGATATAAAATAGTAGAGGCGTTGCATTGCAACGTCTGCCAGCTATAAAAAAGATATTATGATAAAATGTGTAATTTTTGATATGGATGGGGTAGTGGTAAATACCGAACCTATAGGCTATCAAGCTAATGGTGAGTTGTTTAAATCTTTGAACATTGTAGTGCCCGATGATATATACGCCACATTTATTGGGAGTTCTGACAAAAATAATATGCAACGAATTAAGGATTTGTATAATCTTGAGCATACCCGCGAAGAACTTCTTGACGAAAAATACAAATACTACTACGAGGTTTTTGATAAGGCCGACGATCTCGAACTGATGGCTGGGGTAAAGGACCTTATTATCGATTTACATAAAAATGGCATGAAGCTCATACTGGCATCATCGGCCACTAAGCGTAAGATAGATAAGGTATTTAGCCGGTTTGATCTGTATCCTTATTTTGATGAAGTGATAAGCGGCGATGATTTTGAATTCTCTAAACCGCACCCTGCCATATTTCTTGAAGCTGTTGCAAAATCAGGATTTAATAAAAGCGAATGTGTTATTATAGAAGACAGTGCTAACGGCATAAAGGCCGCGAAAGCGGCCGGAGTTTACTGTATAGGCTATGTAAGTGGACACGGCTTGCCGCAGGACACTACCGGTGCAGATAAGGTAATTACCGATTTTAAGGAACTTAGTTTTAATAAATTTAATGATTTAATTTAGCTTACAGCTTTATTATCAGTCCACAACCCTTATGGAATTGTTCACTTCGACCGCGACTAAACTAAACAAGTCCCTCTTTATAAACCTTCAGCGCCCTTTCGCGGGCCTCTTTATGGTCTACAATAGGTTTATAGTTAAGGTCTTCAAATTCCGGCACCCATTTTTTTATGTACTTTAAATCCTTATCAAATTTTTTAACCTGTTCTGTTGGGTTAAATACCCTGAAGTAAGGAGCAGCATCTACACCGCTGCCTGCGGCCCACTGCCAGTTGCCTATGTTGCTGGATTGCTCATAATCAAATAGCTTCTCAGCAAAATAAGCTTCGCCCTTACGCCAGTCTAATAACAAGTGCTTACATAAAAAACTTGCAGTTACCATACGCACACGGTTGTGCATGGTGCCTGTTGCATTAAGTTCGCGCATACCGGCATCTACCATCGGGAAGCCGGTCTTGCCCTCGCACCAGGCTTTAAAATCATCGTCATTATACCGCCATTTTATATTGTCGTATTTAGGACGGAAGGCTTTAGTAACCGTTTGTGGATAATGCCATAATATTTGCATAAAAAATTCGCGCCATATAAGCTCGTTTAAAAATACTCCGTTACTACTGTCCAGACCTTTTTTTACGAGTTGGCGAATACTCACAGCACCAAACCTAAGGTAAGGGCTAAGGTGCGAAGTGCCATCTATAGCAGGAAAATTTCGTGTATCCTCATAGTTATCTATTAATCCTGTAGATACATCATAAGATGCCGGCTTGATGTCAGATTCGGTAAATCCAATATCTTTTAATCCTAAAAAACGATAGGAGTGGGTGGCTATATCTTCTGCTTTTATAACAGTACTATGCTGCGTAAGGTTGTCATTTTTAAGCAATTCTTTCCAGCGTTTACTGTAAGGTGTATACACTACATAAGGTGTACCATCACCTTTTATTACTTCGTCCTTTTCAAAAATAACCTGATCTTTAAATGTTTTAAATTCTATATTTTTAGCAGATAGAAATTCACCTATTGCTTTATCTCTTGTGCGCGCATAAGGCTCATAATCATGGTTGGTATAAACAGCAGTAATTTGGTGTTCAGCAGTTAATTTTTTAAATACATTTTCGGGCGTATCATTAAATACTGCTAATGACCGGTTATGCTTTTTAAATTCGGTATTTATATTTTCAAGTAACTGCACTATGAATGTAACGCGGTGGTCATCCTTTGGCAATTCGTCCAGTATATTTTTATCAAAAATAAAAATGGGCAGTACTTGCTCTCCTGTTGCAATGGCGGCATGCAGCCCGGTGTTATCATCAATCCTTAAGTCGCGCCTAAACCAGAATACTATCATACAGGCATTGCTTTAAATTCGCCAAATAGTTCTATCAGTTTCTTTTGGCGGTAAGCAAAGATCTCATCAAGCTTTTGCTTAACTAAAAACGGGTGCACCAGGCGGCCTAAAATGCCCATAGGTACTTTATAATGTACAATATCTTCCATCTCTACACCACCGGGAATTTCTTTTAAAAAATGTTTATGGTGCCAAAAGGCATACGGGCCAAAACGCTGTTCGTCTACAAAAAACTGTTTGTCAACTACATGGGTAATTTCTGTAACCCATTGTAATTTTATGCCTAACAGCGGCGTTATGGTGTAAATAATAACCTGGCCTGCAAACATTTTGCGGTCATCGCCACTCAGGGTATTAAACCCCATTGAGGGTGGTGTTATTACTGAGAGGTTTTTAGGGTCGCCCATAAAATCCCACGCCTGTTGCAGGGATATGGGTAGTTTCTGGAATTTATGTACTGTATATATCATTGTAAGAAAAAGAGGTGTGAAGTTACTAAACCAAACCCATACTTTGAAAAGATGATTAACGAATTTCGGTTTTTTTTAACAGGCGTAACAGGTTTAATTATTAATTTCGCAGTTGCAAACATTAAAACACAAAGAGTAATGAAAAAAATATTCGCCACCGCCGTTATTGTAATGGCCTTTATGCTTAGCGCAACGGCACAAATACAAACACCACAGGCAAGTCCGAAGGCTGTTATAGAGCAAACTGTGGGTTTAACAACTGTTAAAATAGATTACTCAAGGCCAAGTGCAAGAGGCAGGTCGGTTTACGGCGAGTTGGTTCCTTTTGGCAGATTATGGAGAACGGGTGCAAATGCAAACACCATCGTTACCTTTAGCGATGATGTACTTATAGGCGGGAAATCACTTTCTGCAGGTTCTTATGCTTTATACACACAACCAAAGGCAGATACCTGGGATGTTATTTTTTATACAGATACCAACAACTGGGGACTACCGGAAAAATGGGATGAGAAAAAAGAAGCAGTAAGGGTTCCTGTTAAGCCTGAATTTCTTAACCGTAATGTAGAAACACTTACAATAGGCCTTAACGCTCTTGAAAACGATTATGGTTTTCTTGAAATTGCCTGGGAAAAAACCATGGTTGCCCTAAAAATTGAGGTTCCTACTAAAGCTACTGCACTTAAGAGTATAGACGAGGCTATGTCTGGCCCTACACAAGGTGCTTATTTTGCTGCGGCACAATATTTTTACCAGAGTAATGCTGATATGAATAAAGCCCTTACATGGATTAATGCCGGTATTGATAAAACGCCTAAAGGCGAAGAAACCCCTTTTTATATGCTTAGGCAAAAATCGCTTATACAGGCTAAACTGGGTGACAAAAAAGGTGCTATAGAAACGGCTAAACTGTCGTTACAAGGTGCTGAAAAAGCTAAAAATGCTGATTACATTAAAATGAACAAAGACTCTATAAACGAATGGGGTAAGAAATAATCTTAGCCTTTTTAAGTACAAAAGCTGCCTCACAAGGGCAGCTTTTTGCAATTATATTCTTATTAGTTAATTATAACGCACGGTCTAAATGTACATAGCCACCATCTACGTGAATTAATTGTCCTGTAGTATGGGCAGATCTGCCCGACAGCAGAAACGCCACCATATCGGCTATTTCTTCAACTTTAGTCATGCGTTTTTCAAACGGGATTTTATCGGTAATGCTTTTAAGTTTTTCTTCGGCATTATCAAATGTGTTTATCCAGGTTTTGTATAAGGGCGTCCATGCCTCGGCCACAATAACAGCGTTTACACGAATACTATAGGGCAGGAGCTCTACAGCCCATTCGCGGGTTAAAGCATTGCGCGCACCATTTGCCGCCGCATAGCCGGAGGTTCCTCCCTGGCCGGTTTCGGCTGTTTTGCTGCCTATGTTTACAATACTGCCTTTACTGTTTTTTAAAGCCGGCAGAGCATACTGTGCCAGTAAATAGTAATGCACTACATTTTTATGGAGCGAAGCTATAAAACCCTCATAGTTGCCATTTTCAAGTCCCACACCGTCATTTGCTCCGGCATTATTTACAAGGCCATCAATAGTTTTATAGTTGGAAATTATGTTGTCTATGGCTATTTTACAGTTTTTAGGGTGAGACAATTCCGCAGTAACATAGCCCGCTGCGTAGCCCAGCTGCTCAATCTCAGCCACTAATTTTTTATTGTCGTTTTCATCACGCCCAATAATTACCGGCAGGGCACCTTCTGCCGCAACAGATTTTGCAATAGCTGCGCCAATGCCTTTTGCACCACCGCTTATTACTATAACTTTATTGTTTAAATGTAAATTCATACTTTAAGTTGATGTTTTTATAGTGCTAAATATCAGTAATTAAATATTATTTTAAACTATAATTTATAAAAATGTTCAGCATTTTTACAGAAGATATTCTCCTTATCTATCTGTGTAAATTGGTTCGTATATTTTTTAATCAAATCTAACCACTGGCTATAATTGCCTGCTAACAACATAACCGGCCAGTCGCTCCCGAACAAAATACGGCTGCTACCAAAGTTTTCGAAAACTACATCGAGGCAGTTAAAAATTTCTTTTTCGTTCCAGTTGTTCCAGTCGCATTGCGTTAGTAATCCGGATAGTTTACAATACACATTAGGGTTTTGGCTAATAATTTTAATATGACTTTTCCATGAAGTACAATCATCCTGTTTTAGGTCAGGCTTTGCACAATGGTCTAAAATAAAAGTCATCTCGGGCAAAGTTTCTGTTAAGGTAATTGCCTCTTTCAGCTGATGTTGCTTAATAAGAATATCGTATGTATAGTTATATTTTTGCAGTGCTTTTAGCCCATTTATTATATCTTCCTGCACTAAAAAGCCGGTGCCTTCGCCTTCGCTTATATGCCTGAATCCTTTTAGCTTTTTATACGCTGAATAGTTTATAAGCTCATCTTCAATATGTAAATTTTTGAGATCTATCCAGCCCACAACACCTTTTATAAAAGGGTTTTGTCCTGCCAATTTTAAAAGGAACTGTGTTTCTGAGGCACTTTGGTCGGCCTGCACTGCGATACATCCTGAAACTGCATTTTCTTTAAATATAGGTTCTACATCACCAGGCAAAAAATCCCTACTGATAACCTTCATATCTTCTGTTATCCAGGTATCCCTTAAAGGATCGAAATTCCAGAAATGTACATGCGAATCTATAATCATACGCTTTTGTTTACAGTTCGAATATTTTATCCATCAACAGCCATTTCTCTCCTGGGCTGGCGTGGGGGAGTGCCTGTTGGTAGTTCCACATCAGCGTTTCCCATTCCTGCACTTTAGGGTTCGAGGCGTCGGCTTTTCCTTTAGCTTCAAAACTAAATGTATCATTTACCTCCATTATCATAAAAAGACGGTTACCGGTACGGTAAATTTCCATAGCTTCTATACCGCAATCTTTTATGCCTGACTGTATTTCAGGCCATATTTTTTTGTGAAAGGCTTCGTATTCAGCAATAAGCTTACTATCGTCAACAAGGTCTAACGCCAGGCAATACCGTTTCATAGTTATACTTTTTGATATGCCTTAACATGTTGTTTGCTCACTCCTAAACCGTCTATGCCCAGCTCTATAACATCGCCTTCTTTTAAATACCATGGTTCCGGTTTCATGCCAAGCCCCACACCTGCAGGTGTACCTGTTGTAATAACATCTCCGGGAAGCAGTGTCATGAACTGGCTAATGTAACTTACTAAAAATGGAATATTAAAAATAAGGTTTGCTGTGCTGCCATCCTGTACTTTTTTACCATTGACAGTTAACCAGAGTTTTAAGTTGTGCACATCTTCAATTTCGTCGGGTGTGGCAATAAATGGCCCAAGCGGAGCAAAAGTATCGCAGCTCTTACCTTTTACCCACTGCCCGTTGCGCTCTAACTGAAACTCACGTTCGCTGTAATCGTTATGCAAAATATATCCGGCAATGTGGCTTAAGGCTTCTTCTTCAGATACATAACTTGCCTTTTTACCAATTACAAATGCAAGTTCTACTTCCCAGTCGGTTTTTTTACTGTTTTTGGGGATTATAAGATCATCATTAGGACCCACGATAGCCGATGTTGCTTTAAAAAATAAAATAGGCTCTGCCGGTATTGCAGCTCCGGTTTCGTGGGCGTGGTCCTTATAATTAAGCCCTACGCATATCAGCTTGCTTGGCCTGGCTAAAGCTGCACCTAAACGTATGTTTTGGTCAACCTCCGTGAGGCCGCCTTTTTCTATAGCTGTTTGTAATTCATTAATGGCATTGCCTGCAAAAAATGCTTCGTTATAATCGGTAACTAAATGCGATACATCATACCATTTATCATTTATAATAACACCCGGTTTTTCCTGCCCTTCGGCGCCAAATCGTATTAATTTCATATCCTGATATATATTTTAATTATTAAGGGTTGTAAATCCGCCATCTATAGGGTAGTCTACACCTGTTATAAAAGCGGCTTCATCACTACAAAGATATAACGCAAGGCCTGCAACTTCTTCAGGTTCGGCCATACGGCCAATGGGCTGTGTTTTGCTAAGCTTCTCAAACATTTCATCAATCCTGTCAGGATACGTCTTTTGTAAAAAGCCATCTACAAAAGGTGTATGTACCCTCGCCGGCGATATGGAGTTACAGCGGATATTTTCGCTAATATAGTCTTTTGCCACACTCATTGTCATGGCTTTTACTGCCCCTTTTGCCGTGCTGTATGCAAACCTGTCCGGAATACCCACTAATGCCGCTATAGATGCCATATTAATAATAACCCCGCCACCGGCAGCCCGCAATTGTGGTATGGCAGCGTAGAGGCAATTATACACGCCTTTTACATTAACACGCATAACCCTGTCAAAGTCATCTTCGGGAGTGGTGTCGGCTTTGCCAATATGGGCAATCCCGGCATTATTAACAAGTATATTTATGAACCCTATTTTATTAAAAGTATCTATAACAGCTTGTTGATTAGATACATCGCATACATGTGCAAAAGCAGTATAATTATTTTGGGCAATCTCTTTCAATGTTCCTGCAGCATGTTCTTCGCTAATCTCTAAAACATGAACTTCGGCACCCTGTTTAGCAAGCAGCACCGCTATGGCTTTTCCTATGCCGCTACCGGCACCAGTAACTATTGCTTTTTTATTTTGTAATGAAAACATATTTATTTGTTTATAGTTGGAGGTAACGCTCTAATAATCTATTTCTTAAGAGTGAAGCCAAATCTTAAATATACATTCTTAAATCTAAAATCTTTTACAAGCTCACCCCGCGTTTCCACGGAATAAAATCGTCCTGGTTTAGCTGGACAGCTTTAGGTATCTCATCGCCGCTGGCTACTTTAATGCAGTACTCCAGTATATCTTCACCCATTTGTGTTATGGTTTTTACGCCGCTTATTACAGGGCCGGTATCAATGTCTATAATATCGCTCATTCGGTTTGCCAGTAACGAGTTTGTTGCCACTTTTATGGTAGGGCACACAGGATTACCTGTTGGCGTACCCAAGCCTGTTGTAAACAAAATTAGAGTAGCGCCCGATGCTGCCTGGCCTGTAGTAGCTTCTACATCATTTCCGGGAGTGCAAACAAGGCTAAGCCCCGGCTTAGTGGCAGGCTCTGTATAATCGAGCACATCTACAACAGGGGAGGAGCCTGCTTTACGCGCCGCCCCTGCCGACTTAATGGCATCTGTAATTAAACCGTCTTTTATATTTCCCGGAGACGGGTTCATGTAAAAACCGGAACCTACTTTATGTGCAAGCTCATCATATTCTGTCATGAGCTTTATAAATTTTTCGGCAACAGGTTTATTAACAGACCTGTCTATCATTTCCTGTTCTACACCACACAATTCAGGAAACTCGGCTAAAAGTACTTTGGCACCAAGCCCTACAAGTAAATCAGCGCAATGGCCTACAGCCGGATTTGCTGATATACCACTAAAACCATCGCTGCCACCACATTTTACCCCAACATTTAATTTTGATAGTGGTGCCGGCCTGCGTTCCTGTTTGTTAGCCTCAATTAATCCGACAAAGGTTTCCTGAATGGCTTGTTGTATAAGTTGCTCTTCACTTTGTGCTTTTTGCTGCTCGAAAACAAACACAGGCTTATCAAAATCAGGATTACGCTCTGCAAGGTCCCGGTTAAAATCTGACAATTGCAAATGTTGGCAACCCAAACTTAATACCGTTATACCCGCTACGTTAGGATGATCTGCATACGCAACTAAAAGTTTACTTAACGTATCGCTATCCTGCCTGGTGCCACCACAACCGCCATTGTGGTTAAGAAATTTAATACCGTCTATATTCTTAAATACGCGATTAGTTTTAGGTGAGGTATCGGGCTCAAAAGATATGTTGGTTACATCCTGGCCATTCTCAAAAGCCTGAACCAGTTTGTGTGTATACGATTTGTATTTATCATCTACAGCATAGCCAAGTTCGCTGTATAACGATTCTTTAATAATACTCAGGTTACGGTTTTCACAAAAAACGGTTGGTATAAAGAGCCAGTAATTAGCAGTACCTACCTCGCCATTTTTGCGATGATAACCATTAAATGTACGGTTTATAAATGCAGTTACATCTGGTGTTTCCCAAGTGTAATTAAAATCGCGGTAGGCAAAGGGCTCTGCGGCATGTTTGGTGTTTTTTACACTCATGCGTTCGCCCTGTTTAACGTTATGCTGCACTTTGCCCACAAGCACGCCATACATTAGCACTTCGTCGCCGGTTTTCATGTCCTGCATAAACAGTTTATGTTTGGCAGGTACAGGCTCTGTAGTTGTATAGCTTAAGCCTTCATGCACCACTGTTGTACCTTGAGATAGATCCTGCAGTGCCACAAGCACGTTATCGGCTTTATTAATTTTTAAGACTAAATGATTCATTATGGGGGAATAATTTTATTGTATTTGAAGAGGAATTTCGGGTTCGGTCACCACAGGTTTCCATTTTTTCCAACCAAAGAAAAACACCACAGCAAAGCAGATCATTGGCACTATATAACCGTACTGGATATTATTGGTAAGGTCTGATATATAGCCTAAGCCCAATGGCAGCAATGCACCGCCTACAATAGACATAACAATAAGCGAAGAGCCCAGTTTGGTATCTTTACCTAAACCCGCTATACCCATAGAAAATATAGTAGGAAACATTATCGACATAAAAAACGCTATACCAATTAAAGCATATACCGTTAACATGCCTGTAGCAAAAATGGCTACGATTGTTAATATCATGCTGATAAGGGCGTAAAGCATAAGTAATTTATTTGGTGTTACATATTGCATTATAAACGTACCCGCAAAGCGCCCAATCATAAAAGCTAATCCTGCACCGCCAGCATACCAACTTGCCTGCTGCTCGCTAATACCTGCCGATGTGGTTGTAAAACGGATAAAAAAACTAAGTACGCATACCTGTGCACCTATATAAAAAAACTGTGCAATAATGGCCCACGATAAATGCCTGTGGCGCAGGGCATGCCAAATATTGCTACCGTCTGCTTCGGTATTATTTTCTTTAATATCCGGCAGTTTAGTAAATATAAAGAGTATGGCAATAATAATTATAAGTATACCAAGTGTAAGGTAAGGCCCTTTTACGCTACTGGCTTCTGTTAGCAGGTAGGTTTCTTTATCTAATGGTAACATGGCAGCCAGCTGGGCATCTGTATAATTTGTTCCTGATAGTATAAATGTTCCTCCAATAACCGGTGCCAAAAATGCTGCCAGGCCATTAAATGATTGCGAAAAATTTAAACGCTGGATAGCAGTTTTTGGGTTGCCAAGTATGGTAATATAAGGATTTGCAGCGGTTTCCAGAAAGGTAAGCCCGCATGCTATGATAAAGAGAGCACCTAAAAAGAATATATACTGTCGTGTATCTGCAGCAGGAAGAAATAATAATGAGCCGGTTGCAAACAGGCAAAGGCCCAATATAATACCGCTTTTGTAACCATATTTTCGCATAAAATATCCGGCTGGCAACGCCATGACAAAATAGGCTATAAATATCGAAAAATCTACAAATGCCGTTTCAAGATCTGTTAGCCTGAACGACTTTTTAAGATGCGGAATTAATATAGGGTCGAGGTTGTGTATAAATCCCCAAAAAAAGAAAAGGCTTGTTACAAGGACTAAAGGAAAAAGATTACTTTTTCTGCTGCCTTTAACTTTGGTCGGGTATTCGGTTTCCGGAGCGTGGCTCATTAATAGTTTGTATTTTACGAAATGGTTATAGTTACTTAAGTGTATTTACAAAGTAAGACTAATTATTAATTTAAAAATTATACTCCATTGTCTAAATAGTAAGCTATATTGTATGATATTTACTTAATTATTTACCTTTAAGCACAAATAGCTAATTATTATAAATTATGAAACCTCAACGTTTAACTATTGCTTCAGGACTTGCGCAGTCATTTAGTGCCAGGCACGATATGGCGCCTAATGTTAACAATCGCTGGCACTATCATGATGAACTTGAGCTTATTTATATTAAAAATGGTAGCGGTACTCAGTTTGTAGGAGACAGTATTAGCCAGTTTAATGATGGCGACGTAGTGCTTGTGGGCAGTAACCTGCCACATTTTTGGCAATTTGATGAACATTATTTTAGTGAGTGCACATCTCGATCAGCAGATGTTTATGTGGTTCATTTTGCCAAAGATTTTTGGGGAAACTCTTTTTTAAACCTGCCAGAAAATCAGGATCTTAACCGCATTATAGACCAAAGCAGGCTGGGGATACGGGTAACGGGCAGTACGGCAGTTGTTGTGGCACAGCTTATTATAGACACAGTAGAAGCTAATGGGGCCCGCAAGATAATAAACCTTATGGAGGCCCTGCTGCAAATTAGTAAGTGTAAAGAGGTTAATTACTTAGTATCTTTAGGTTTTCAGCCGGATTTTCAGGAGACAGAGCGTGACAGGATACAGTCTATATATAATTATACTATTCTTAATTACAGGAAAAAGATAGAGCTGGCCGAGATTGCCGGTATTGCTAAAATAAGCCGAAACTCTTTTTGTAAATTTTTTAAATCGCGTACCGGTAAAACCTATTCGCTTTTTACTAACGAGATAAGGGTAGGGCATGCCTGCCGCCTTTTGATTGAGAAAAAGATGAGTGTAAAAGAGATATGCTATGAATGCGGCTTTTATAATTTTGCCAGTTTTCATAAATGCTTTAAAGATATTACAGGAAAAACACCTTTACAATATCAAAAGTCTTTTGAGCCTGCCTAAACCACTTAAACCTAAAAACAAACAGTATCTTTGCAAAAATAATTTATAATGATTTCACAAGATACCATAGTGGCATTGGCAACGCCATCCGGCGCAGGGGCAATAGCTGTATTGCGAATTTCTGGTAGCAATGCAATTACTATTGCTGGTGGTGTTTTTACATCAGTATCCGGTAAAGATATTACGCACCAAAAAACGCATACCCTGCACCTTGGCCATATAGAGGATGATAATAAAATATACGACCAGGTTTTACTTTCTATATTTAAAGGCCCAAATTCTTACACCGGCGAAAATACTGTTGAGATTTCCTGCCACGGATCTACCTACATACAGCAGCAAATCATACAGTTACTATTGCGCAAAGGCTGCCGTATGGCAAATGCCGGAGAGTTTACCCTGCGTGCCTTTTTAAATGGAAAGCTCGACCTTAGCCAGGCAGAAGCCGTAGCCGACCTTGTTGCCAGTGATAACGAAGCTTCGCACCAAATAGCGATGCAGCAAATGCGTGGCGGCTTTAGCAACGAAATTGCCAGGCTGCGTGAAGAGCTGCTTAACTTTGCATCACTCATAGAACTTGAGCTTGACTTTGCTGAGGAGGATGTTGAATTTGCCGACCGTACACAGTTTCATGAACTGCTAAACCGGATAAGTTTTGTACTAAAACGCCTTATAGATTCTTTTGCTGTGGGTAATGTTATAAAAAACGGTATCCCGGTCGCTATTGTAGGAGAGCCCAATGTAGGCAAGTCTACATTGCTTAATGCATTGCTTAATGAAGAACGTGCCATTGTAAGCGACATAGCCGGTACCACCCGGGATACTATAGAAGATGAACTGGTTATAAGCGGTATTGGGTTCAGGTTTATTGACACTGCCGGTATTCGTGAAACCGAAGACGTAGTTGAGAGCCTTGGAATAAAAAAAACCTTTGAAAAAATGGAGCAGGCACAGGTGGTTACTTACCTTTTTGATGCTTCACTCTTTACTACTCACGGTGCCGGACTTAAAACAGAAATAGAGAAAATTAAGAACCAGTTTCCGCTTAAGCCATTAGTAATAATTGGTAACAAAGCAGATAAACTTACTGAAAGTGAAAAGGCATATGCGTTACAGCAAATTCCTGAATTGCTGCTTGTTTCGGCAAAAGAAAACATTGGGGTAGAGGAACTTAAAGATAAATTATTATCGTTTGTAAATACAGGGGCATTGCGTAATAATGAAACTATTGTTACCAATACCCGCCATTACGATTCGCTACTAAAGGCTTTAGAAGAAATACAAAAAGTACAGTACGGTTTACAAAGTAGCATCTCTGCCGATCTTATGGCCATAGATATCCGCCAGGCATTATATTATTTTGGTGAAATTACAGGCCAGGTTACAAACGATGAATTGTTGGGTAATATATTTGCTAATTTCTGTATCGGAAAGTAAGAGCGCAAAAATTCAATATACTAAATATACAAAATACAAAGGGAGAATCATAGACAAAGTGAAATTTTGTAAAGTGGTTTATATATCGTGTTTATTGTTAATAAAAGCATCGCTGTTTTAAAAATTACTATCTTTGATAAGATAATATTTAGAAATCATGTCTCAAATAAAAGTACTTACAGACAATAGCAAGAGCTTTAGTATAATCAGTGATGATAATGTTATAGGTACACTAAACTATAAGCATTGGTATTCGGCTAATATCGAAATAACTATTGGCGAAGACAATTATACAATAACACGCAAAGGGTTTTGGGGTACATTGCACGAAGTTAAGCATGAAGATGAGGTGGTATTTCTGCTTAAAGCGCAGTGGGATGGTGGCATAGCCATGATAAAGCCTAATGATAAAGAGCATTTTTACGAATTAAAGGCTAAAGGTTACTTTGTAAGTGGCTACAGTCTTACTAATTATAAAGGGCAGGAAATGCTTAGTATAACGCCCGATTTTAGCTGGAATAAAGTTATGCCGGGCTATACCATTAGCTGCAACGATAACTTTGGCAGCAGCCGTATAGAACAATTAATAATAGCATTATCGCTATATCAATACAATGCTATACAAACCATGCAAATATTCGCTGCAACTAATTAATATATTTTACATCCTGTCGCAGTAGCCTAACAGGTAATAAATAATTACAAATACTACAATGGTGCCTACGCACCCTCCGCCGAGTTTTTTAGCGCCCCATCCTGCAATAAGTGCCCTGATTATCTTGTTCATGGTGTTTGTTTTTAGGTTTTAAATAAAATTACGGCCATTACAACAAATCTCTAAATCATTTAACTTTTGCTAAAGGTTTTTTAGAATGTATTAACTAAAATGCTTTAGTTACGCACTGTTTTCAGGATAATTGTATATCTTTCGGATACTTTATTGTGTAAAACTTATGCTAATTCATGGGCTTTCCTGTACTTTATCGCATAACTTTAAGATAACAAAATGTAATGCCATGAAAGCCAAAACTATACTTTTTACATTATTTATTTTTATTTGTTATCAGGCAAATGCTCAGGTATCCGGTTGTACAGATCCGCTTTCCCGAAATTTTAATCCCAATGCTACCGTTAATGATGGCAGCTGTACATATACTTCCGCCTCTGTTTCGCCTGTATCTACCGTTGTTTTGCCAAATGCTATAAATGAAACTTCCGGCCTTTTGCTTTGGGATGCTTCATTGTATACCCATAACGATAATACCGACACTAACCTTTATTCCATAAACTCACTTACTGGAGCTTTAGAAAATACCCTCGCTGTAACAGGAACATCAAACCAGGATTGGGAAGATATAGACCAGGATGCTAACTATTTGTATATTGCTGAAACAGGCAACAATTTAAGCGGTAACCGCAGTAACCTCAGAATATTGCGTGTAGACAAAGCTGGTCTTTTAGGAGGTAATCCTAATGTGAATTCTATCAACTTTACATACTCTAACCAGACTGATTTTACCACAACAGCTAACAACCGTACCGATTTTGACTGTGAAGCCATTATAGTGGGTACAGATAGCATTTACCTGTTTACAAAACAATGGGTGAGTCACAAAACCAGCGTATACAGCCTGCCAAAAACACCGGGGACTTATGTAGCACAGCTTCATGAAACGTATAACGTAGGCGGACTTATAACCGGTGCTACGTATATGCAGGATAAAAAGTTGGTAGCCCTGTGTGGCTACAGTGCAACTTTGCAGCCTTTTATATATCTCCTATATGATTTTACAGGTAACAACTTTTTTAGTGGTAATAAGCGCAAGCTCAGCCTGTCTTTAGGTTTCCATCAAATTGAGGGCATAGCTACAAATAATGGGGTAGATTATTATCTTTCTAATGAGCATTTTCAGCAGTTTGTGGTAAACACGCCTCAAAAATTACATGCCATTAACTTGGGCGATTATCTTGGAGCATACTTGCAAAATGTAGCCGGACTAACCGGGACCACGCTTAAAGAAGCCGGAATAATTATTTTCCCTAACCCTGCTTTTAGTACGTTAACTATACAATGTCCGCAAACAATTGTAGGCAAACAGTACACTATTATAGATATGACGGGAAGGCTCGTTCAGGGAGGCGTTTTATTAAATGTTACAAATACCCTCGATATTTCGGCATTAACACCCGGCATTTATACAGTTGTGATAAGTGGCTTTGAAACGGATGGTTATAAGCTGATAAAAAAATAAGTTGCTTCTTAAATTTTTTGGTACTTCAGAATCAGACTGTTTTCAATGTCTAATAATCTAATTATCAATAAATCTAATATCTAATAGTCTAAAAATTCAATATGAATACCCTTCCTGTAAAACGCACTTTTCTCGATGCCCAGTGGCGTAAGCTCGTTATAATAAACTATGCTATAGATCCTGAAATTTTAAAACCGTACATACCCTTTAACACAGAGCTTGATATATGGCAGGGAACCTGCTATGTAAGCCTAATAGGGTTTATGTTTGTAGATACTAAAATGCTGCGGCTAAAGATACCTTTCCATATAAATTTTGAAGAGATTAACCTTAGGTTTTATGTAAAGCATAAAGCTACCGAAGGCTATAAAAGGGGAGTGGTGTTTATTAAAGAAATTGTTCCGCGGCCCGCCTTAACACTGGTTGCTAATTTACTCTATAATGAAAATTATGAAACCTTAAAAACTACACATAGCTGGAAAGAGGAAAGTGATACGCTTACCGTACAATATGGCTGGAAAAAAGGGGAATGGAATACTATTACTGCCGTAGCGAACAAAACTCCGGTAGATATTATGCCGGATAGTGAGGAAGAATTTATTACCGAACACTTTTGGGGTTATACCAAAATATCTGATACCGTAACATCAGAATATGAGGTGGCACACCCGCGCTGGCAAATATATCCTGTAATAAGCTATGATGTAAATGTTGACTTTAAAAAGGTATACGGTGCTGATTTTGCATTTCTTCAGGATGAGAAGCCGGTATCTGTTTATCTTGCCGAAGGGTCAGAAATAGTAGTCAGGCAGGGTGGTAAAATCAGCATTAAGAAATAAACTGTCACTATGATGCAATTTTGATAAATTCGGTATTATCCCAAATGTCACAATTTAATAGTTCAAAAATTTTATCACGCAAAGGTGCGGAGCCGCAAAGTATGTGGCATTAATTAGTATCTTAACAGTCGCCGGGGTAAACCAGGTGTATAAGTTCGCTGCTTTGCGTCTTAGCGCCTTTGCGTGACACCCCTAAATACATTGGACTGATAGTATATTAAAAAATCAGCATCATCCGCGTGCCATTATATTTTAAAAAAGAAGAGGCTGCCCCAAAGCGGGACAACCTCTCCATATAGTAATTTTTAGCACTTACAAACCTACAATAAGCTTATGCGTTTCAGATGCTCTGTCAGATGTAATCCTAACCGCATAAGTACCTCTGGCAAGATTATCTACACTAATTTGTGTACTCGTACCATTGGTTTTTAAAGTCTGCACCAGTTTTCCTGTTGCAACTTCATATATATATACGTTAGCAATTGCATTATGGTTTTCTGCAAGTTGAATAGTTACCAGTCCGTTAACCGATGGGTTAGGGAACAGCCTGCTTTTTACAGCTATATTAAAGTCGTCAACACCCGTAACATCACATTCTTCCTGTGCTTCATAAGCACCAATATCGCGCCTGCCGTTAAATACTGCCATACCATTTTGGTCGGCAAAAGTATCGTCATTGCTCCCCATATCGGCAGCAGCATTAGGGCATGTAAGGGCATGTGTAAACGTATCGCCACCGTTATCTGCTAATGGCAACAGGCCTGCGTTTACAGGGTTTAAAACCGTACCTGTAATATCACTCTCAACAGATGTAAAATCATCACCACTAACTCCTATAAGATTAAAACCATTTGATGTAATGCTTCCTGTATCGCTAAACACGTCGCGGCCAGAAAGTACAGCAGTATTTCCTGCTACGATGGTGTTTTTAAGGCTTGCACCATTGTCTGTATTATTATAAATACCACCACCACTTATAATAGCATTGTTAAGGGTAATAGTATTAGCATTAACAGTAAGCGTACCATTATTATAAATACCGCCACCGTTAGTTACAGAACTATTACCGCTTATGGTAGAAAGTAAAAGTGTTGCTGTACCACCGTTTACATGAATACCGCCACCCCTGCCAAACAAGCCTGTAGCACTGTTAGCAGATATGGTAGAGTTATTCACGGCAAGTGTACCGCCATTGTTATATATCCCTGCACCACCATCTGTAGTAGCTGCGCCTGTAGCAAAATTTCCGCTAACGGTAACACCATTTACGGTAAGTGTACCTGTAGCATTCCATAAACCACCACCCTGTACAGCTGTGTTACCGGTTACGGTTCCGCCGTTAATGGTTGCACTACCACCACCAGTAATATGAAGTCCGCCACCGTTACCCGGAGGGCCGCTCACGCTATTACCTGTAAGGTCTACATTGTTAAGTACAATAGTGCTCGTACCGGAGTTATCTTCTATACCGCCACCGGCACGTACTGCTGTGTTGCCACTAATTTCAGTGTCAGTTATAGTTAACTGAGAGCCCACGTCGTTAAGTATACCGCCACCGCTTCCGGCAGTACCATCGGCTACGTTGTTGCTTATGGTTGCATTTATAATAGTTACAGTACCGGCATTAAGGTTATAAATACCGCCACCACCATTTGTAGCATCATTACCACCGGCAGTATTGCCATTTATCACAGTACCATCTATGCTCATCGTACCTGTTCCGTTCCATAAGCCACCGCCTTCGGCTCCTGCCTCATTACCGTTTACAGTACCGCCGGTTATGGTTACAGTGCCTGCGCCGGTTACATGAAGTCCGCCACCATTACCCGGAGCATTATTTGTAGTATTGTCATTAAGTGTTACACTTGTAAGAGTAACCGATCCTACAGCACCCGAATTATCTTCTATACCACCACCGGCGCGGTTAGATGTATTGCCAGTTATAGTGGCATTGTTAATTGTAAGCGTTCCGCCCACGTCATTAAGTATACCCCCACCGCTGCCTGAAGCACCATTGGCGGTATTGTTTGTAATTTCTGTACCTGTATTTACATTTACAGTACCGCTAAGGTTGTAAATACCACCGCCACCATTGGTAGCTTCGGCACCGCTTGCAGTATTGTTGTTTATTACGGTACCCAAAATGGTCATAGTACCGCTACCGTTCCACAGTCCGCCACCTTCGGCACCGGCCTGGTTGCCACTCACAGTACCATTGGTTATAGATACCGTACCGGCACCTGTAACGTGTAACCCGCCGCCATTACCCGGAGAAGTGTTTGTAATATTATTATCTAAAGTTGTATTTGATATCGTAACAGACCCGTTAGCACCAGATACATCTTCTATACCACCACCGGCACGGTTAGACGTATTAGCAGATATTGTAGCACCGGTAACAAATAACCTTCCGCCCACGTCGTTAAGTATACCACCGCCGCTGCCTGCTGCTCCGGTAGCATCGTTTTGTGTAATTACAGTATCGGCATTTACATTAATAATACCGCTAAGGTTATAAATACCGCCACCACCCTGGTCGGCTCCGGCACCTGCTGCAGTGTTGTTAGTAATATCTGTAGAAGATATCGACATTGTGCCGCTTCCGTTCCAAAGAGCACCACCTTCGGCACCTGCTGTATTGCCTGTAAATTCAGACCCTGTAATGGTGGTATTACCTGCGCCTGTTATGTGTATCGCACCACCATTACCCGGGCTGGTATTTGTAGTGTTATTTGTAAACGTAACAGTGTTTACCGTAATGGCAGTATCTGCACCAGAGTTGCCCTCTATAGCACCACCGGCCCTATTAGAGGTATTGCCGGTAAACGTACTTGTGTTTACGGTAAAGTTGCCGCCGGTACCTATAAGTATAGCACCGCCACTGCCGGCTGTGCCTGTAGCTTCATTATCTGTAAAGGCAGTTCCTGTTACACTTAGTGTCCCTGTAGTATAAATAGCGCCGCCACCCTGGCCGGCTGTTGCTCCGTTAGCTTCATTGCCGGTAAAAGCGGCATTAGTAATAACCACTCCACTGCCTGTGGCAGATATTGCACCGCCATTATCGGCTGCATAACCATCAGTAAAGGATATGTCGCTTATAGATACGTTTGTAGCATTGGTAATTGTAAAAATGCGGTAAGTTTCATCACCATCAAAGGTGGTGGCTGCAATTCCATTACCTGTAATTGTAAGGCTTTTATCAATAGTTATTGACGAAGCTACCGTAATGGCATTACCATTAGTAGAAGGGTTGAAAATAATTGTTCCGCCTGCTTCAGAATCAATGACCGCCTGCCTGAAAGACCCTGCACCGCTGTCGTTAGTGTTGGTTACAGTAATTGTCTGAGCATTGGCACTTAACCCAAGCAGAGAGCAAAAAACTACAACACCCTTTAAAAAAGTAATTGTTTTTTTCATAATACTTAAAATAATTAGTTGTTAATTCTACAATAAAGCTACGAGGGAATGTTGTTAAGGGTTTCACAATGTGAACATTAGAATATCTAATCTTGATTTTAATATAGTCTTTATGCCTTACTGCCACTGCGATTGCGTTAAAATAATGTACCTTTGCCTTAACAAAAGTTTATATATTGTTTATGAAAATAAATTTAAAAAAGGGGATAGGCCAACTGGTATTTGGCATGAAAGAGAAAGATGTAAAGGCCGTTTATGGCGAACCATCACGCCAGTTTAAGGACGACGATAACAATACCATTTACCTTTACAATAATGAGAAGATAAGGCTTACTTTTTATGCCGATGAAGATTTTAAACTGGGATACCTTATTGCAGCCCACCCTGATTTAGAATTATTCTCTTTAAAAGTATTAGGTCAAAATTGGGAAAGCCTTAAAAAGACGCTTGAAGAAAAAGGCGTTTCGGGTTTTGAAAGGGAAACTTATGATTCTGAAGATAATCTTTTTAACGAAGCAAACTGGATTATTTTTCGTGTAGAGTTTGGAGAGGTTATTCGTGTAGAGCTTGGTGCCACCATTAATAACAAAGACGAATTTGACTGGAAGTTTTAACTTCTGTAAATATTACGTTTGTTTCGAAACCGTAATTTAAGTTATAAAATAAATTTACCTCATGCCCACCGGCGGTTGTGTTGCTGATCGGTTTCCGCAATATTGCGCCGACGTTAGTTATAGTTGTGCACGAACGGGTGGAAAGTACACAGCCCCTTACAGCCTCCTCAACCGACTGACACCCGTCATCTTCGTTACGAGAGGCATGAGGTATACAATTTATTTAAATGCCATCTTTATAGCATAATACAGTACAAGTTAAATAAAAAAAGGTATAAAGAAACTTATCTTCACATTACTTTAATATTGTACTGATTTTAACTTTCTAAGCGTATAACGGTGCTAATGAGCAATGACACACATGAAAGATAGGGTAAAAGACCATTGTGCAACTAATTAAAAAAAAGGCTTAAATCATTTATATGAGCTATTCGATATAATTTTATTTAGCCCGTAAAGGTAAAAGTAAGTTCTACTTTTATATGTATGTAAGTTGTGTTTAAATAACCGACTTTTTGTAATTTAATTATCACCTACATTGATCTTGATTATGAAAAATGCACAAATAGTTTTTGATGGTTCTGTAGCACAAAATTATGATGACCTGTTAGGACCCTTTATATTTGAACCTTTTGCCATTAACCTTGTAGAAAATATTGAAAGCAATAAACAGCAAAACGTGTTGGAAATTGCCTGCGGTACAGGCCGTGTTACCAGGCAATTGCTCAAAATACTGCCAGTTGGCACCAGTTTGACCGCAACCGACCTCAATCCGGGTATGATTGCCGTTGCAAAACAAAAAGTACCTTATAATATTATAACCTGGGATACAGCAGATATGCTTGACCTTAAATATCACGACGAATCTTTTGACCTTATAGTATGCCAGTTCGGCGTAATGTTTGCTCCCGATAAGAAAACGGCTTTTACCGAAATGTACCGCGTGCTTAAAAAAGGAGGTAGGCTCATTTTTAATACCTGGGCAAGTATTGTTAATAATAAACCGTTTTTGCTCACTAATCTGGTAGTTAACTCTTTTTTTGGTAAAGAGCCTGTAACTATTTTTAAAGAGGGACCTTTTTGTATGGATGATGAAAAGGCTGTATTGCAACTACTCGAAAAATCCGGATTTAAACACAGCACTGCAAAAATAGTAACGTTGCCAGGTACTATAGATAGTGCAGAAGATGCAGCCCGCGGATTTATAACAGGATTACCTACTTTGAATATTATTGAAGAAAAGATTCCGCATTTGTTACCCGCGATTATTCAAACATTACAAAAAGAATTTACAAGCAAAATGGGGAACCATCCTTTAAAAACCTGGCTTAGCGCATGGAAGTTTGAAGCAGTTAAATAACCTTTTATTATATATGCAGGCACATTCTTAAGATACTTAAAATATGATATGCAGTTAGGTAATTGTATTTTACTTTAAGGTAGGCTAAAATTTTTTAATCTTCTTTCTTGAAAATTACGGCGCTATTACTAAACTTTTTTACTGAAAAACTTGTTGGGGATCCGTACAAGCTTACTTCGGTTTTTCCTGATGCTGACAATGAAAGGGTTTCAGTTGCCAAAACAGCGCATTTAGTATAGCTTTCGGCGGTAAGGTCAAGGTTTTTAACGGTAAATTTTTTGCCTGTAAACTCTGCGTTATTATCTACACGTATAGCTGCAGCAACGGCATCGCCTTCTACTATGGCAATCGTTTTTTGGTACATATCTATTTTTACTTCCGGGCTTGCTATAAGTGCCTTAAGATTAGCATTCTTGCTAAGTTCTATTGTTGTTGCACCCGATTTTACGTTTATTTCAGCCTTGGTCTTATCATTCATGGCTAAACTAAACTTAGCCGATTTTACATTAAGGAACGATTTAGAAGAGTCAAAGTTTTTTACACTCACAGTATCCAGTTCAAGCTCATTAATGGCATATAACTGCACTTCGTTCTTAGCTGTAATAGTTTTCAGGCTGCCGGTATAGGTTAGGCGGACTGTTAACTTTTTAGAGCTGCTTACATCTTTGCTGGTATATATTCTTAAGGCTGTACCATTTACATCACTTTTAATTATTTCGTGCAGGTTATCGTCGGCTTCTATTTCCAGGCTTTGTGTAGTGCCCTTTACAAGGTAGAGCTCTATGTTATCTTCAATTTCAAGTGATTCAAAAGGTTCAAGTTCTTTTTGGGCTACGGTAACATTTTTAGAGCCTTTAATTTTTTCTTTTTTTTGGGCAAAAGCAACCGTAGTTATTAATAGTGCAAACAGCAGTATACTAAAATTTTTCATTGTGAGCAAAGCAAATATTGGTTAGGCAAATATATTAAAAAACGATTGGTAAGCTATTTTATTATATACAGTAGCTCTGTTTAGCTTTTCAGTTGAAGTAATCTGGTTTTATATAAAAACAAAAAATGCCCGCACAAAGGCGGGCATCTGTCTATAGTTTACTATTATTGCTTGCTTACACTACCGCCCGATGTAGCGTTAGATTTTATAGTTTTTGGAGTGTTGCTGTAAGAAATGCTGCCCCCACTCGATGCCTCTGCATCAAGCTTGCCCGTAACATTTACGGTTGCACTGCCACCGCTTGATGCTTCAGATTTTGCATCTTCTGCTGTAAGTCCTGCAGCATTAACAGATGCCCCGCTGCTCGATATGGTATTCAGGTCAGTGGTACGTCCACTCACTTTTAAAGTCCCGTTGCTGCTGGCTTCACAATTTACAGTTTTAGCATCAACCCCAACTTCCACACTTGCACCACTATTTGCAGAAAAATCAATATCATCACCTTTAATAACAGTCTTACTTTTTAGTATTGCGGCAGATGATGCTTCTAAACCTTCAATTTTGGGCAGGGTAACCGTTACCCTTTTAGCCCCCGCTTTATTAATACTCACGTCGGCATAAATTCTAAGTTCATTGCCCTCAACTTCGGTTTTAATATACTGTTGCAGGTTGTCGTCGGCCTCTACAACTATAGAGGGTTTATTACCCTGAACCACATATACCTCAAGCCCTGTTGCTACAGAAACAATTGTGTAATCTCCCGAAACTGTCCGGGTTTGTGTAGTTATATTACCGCTCCCATCTAGAGATTTACCACCAAAGTTACAAGAGGCAAATAACAACGCTGCTACAAAACCTACAATAGCTTTAGAGATATGTACAAATACTTTTATCATGATTACTGTCTTTTACTTTTATTTTTTTCAACCTGTATATCGTGTTCCAGCTGCAATTTTTCCTGTTCTATCCTTGCTTTTTCGGCCTCAAGTTCCATAATGCGAATCTTTTCCTGGTTTGTCATTCCATTTTGCGTTCCGCTTTCAGGAGCTGGCGCAGCAACAGGGGCGGGGACAACAGGTATGGCAGGTTCATTCTGGCTGCCATCGTCATTACCTTCATTCTGGCTGTTATCTTCCTCACCAATACAGTCAAGGCATTTTACATGGTTATCGTCCATCATATATTGATGATCACCATCAAACCAAAGGTCAAAGAATTCATTATCGCTGTCGTCATACTCCTTAAGGCTTGCATCAGGGTGAAACACAGTTCCTTCGGGAAGGTACAAAAATATTTCTACACGCTGCTTATGAAATTTAGTATCGGTACCGGTAAGTAAATAGTTATCTAATATAAGGCTGTTTCCCTGTATTTTAAAATTATATTTTATAGTTTCAGAGCTTTTCCTTGCTTCAGATATTGTTGCGCCTTCGGCAATTTTTTCTATTTGTACATAAGCAAAAGCCTCATCTGTTTTAAGTACATAAAAGCGTACATTATTGCTGTATACAACTTCATTACCAAGCGAGTCCTGCTTAAAGCTAAAGTCGCTGTAATCGTGGTTTAACGATTTTGTAAAGTACTCATTGTTTTTAAATTTAACCTCAAGTATATCTCCTTCAGTAAGTTTTAGTTCCTGCTTGCTAACAGTTTTACCTTCATTACCAAACTGCGATGCCTGCGCTAAACCTAAATAAATGGCTGTACTTACGCATATTATCCATACAGCAAGCAGTGTAGATTTTGTTAAGTTACCTACAGGTCTTAAATTGTCTACCAGTATTTTTAAGCCTAATAAAAATAAGGCGAAGAAGGGAATGGCAATAGCAAAGAAACCAATGATGCCAATAAGCCACATAGGAGCCTCTGTATAATTCATACTGTTAAAGTACGGGTACCATTGTGCCCTCGATGTGAACGAAAATAGTATTGCAATAAGACCAATAATAAGGCTGCCCAGCGTTAAAGCGCTAAATACTGTGAGTAAAGCACCTATAACCTTTGCAAATACTTTTAATATAGCCAGCACAGCAGTACTTGCAGTAGCGCCTATTTTATCGGCACCTGTTTTTACCGATGCCCCCAGTTTGTCATAATCCATATTGTTAAGCTTGTCAGACAGGTTGCTAAACTCTTCCTTAACCTTACGCTCTATATTAGATATGTTTATCGGCTCGCCGGTCATTTCCAGCTTTTCGGTTGTTGTAATAGCTTTTGGTATAAGTACCAGCAGCACAAGGTAAATAAGTATGCTCGAGCCAAAAGACAGTAAAAGCGATATTATAAATAGAATTCTTACCCATAGAGGGTCTATTTTAAAATAATGGCCCAGCCCGGCGCATACACCGCCTATCATGGCGCTCTCCTCGTCCCTGTAAAACTTTTTGGTCTTTGTATTGTTGAAATTAAAGTTAAAGTTTGTAGATGTTTTAGGCCCCGAAGCAGTTTCATCATCGTCTATACGATAATCTTCCGGGCGGCCCATAATAATTATAACCTCATCTACCTCACGAATGCTTACAACCTGTTTGTCGTTCTTAAGCTTTTCGGTTAATAGTTCGGCAATACGCGCTTCTATATCGCTCATTATCTCATCTCTTCCATCAGCCGAAAGCGATCGCCTTATGGCATCAAAGTAGCGATTAAGTTTTTGGAAGGCATCCTCATCAATATGAAAAAAGAAACCACCTAAATTTATACTTACTGTTTTGTTCATGGCTATGCTTTTTGGCTGGTTATTATATTTACTGCGTCAGACAGTTCTGTCCAGGTAATGTTAAGTTCTTTTAAAAATTCGTGTCCTTCATCGGTAAGGCCGTAATACTTACGTGGCGGCCCCGATGTAGATTCTTCCCACCTGTAGTTAAGCAGGCCATCGTTCTTTAAGCGGGTTAGCAGTGGGTAAACAGTACCCTCTACAACAAGCAATTTAGCGTTTTTTAGGGTATCCAGTATTTCAGATGTATAGGCATCTTTGGCTTTTAGTACAGAGAGTATACAAAATTCCAAAACTCCTTTGCGCATCTGGGCCTTGGTGTTCTCAATATTCATAGGTTCTCATATTTATTAATTAAGGCTCATTTTATAATTATCCCTTTTAACGGCATAGCTATTGGTACCCAGGCTCGTTTTGGCAGGCTCGCCATAATAGGTTATAGATGATGATGTGTCTACATCTGTCGTAATAGAGTTCTTAGTAAAGATAGAAACGGCAGATGCGTTTTTTGCCCATACATCGGCATCGTTACACACAAATTTGTCGGCAGTAAGGTAGCCGCCACTGCAAAATAGTTTAGCGCTGTTAGCGGTGCCATTTACTTTCATATAGCTGCCTGCCATAATAGTTGCATCAAGCTTATCGGTGGTTATTTTACCCCTGAAACCCGATCCCGATTTTACATCTATTTTACAAATACCATTACTAACAATGATAGCAGATAATGTAGCGCCAGATGATAGGCTGATGTTTGTATCGCCTGTAGTTAAGGTGCCATTAACTCTTATAACTGCCGCGTTACTGGCTTTAAAATCGGTTACATTTTTTTGAGAAACATACACCCTTGCTTTCGCATTTGTAACAGCTGTACCGTCATTGCTCTTAATGTATATTTTAAGTTTGTGCCCGCTGTAATCGGTAGCAATACTGTATAAATTTTCGGGGTTATTAGCCTCAACTTTAAGGGCTAAAGTGTCGCTTTGGGTAAAGATTACTTCTATACCGTTTTTAACTTCTATAGAAGTTACCTCTTTAAGCGCTCGTGTTTCGCTTACCTGTGCCTGGGTTGTAAGGCTGATTAGGCCTGTAACTGCTGCAATAATTAAATGTTTCATAATGTTCGTTTTTGATTGATGATTGATGATGATTTGCCTGCTCCCGGCGCAGCAGGCTGATGATGATGATTGATTTGATTGATGACTGAACTAAGGCTATACCTGTTTGCCGGCTACAGGTTGTTTTAATGTTGGTTTTATAAAGTTTATGGTTAAAGGATAATTGCAGTTTATACCGTTACTGTTTTTTACAGCTGCATAAAGTATCAGGAAGAACTCGGCTATTTTCATTGCCAGTAGTATAAAACCGGCAATAAGTGCTACGGCTACAAGCCCTGTTATTTTACCTGTATCAAAATTTTCTATGGTCCAGTGTATGTTGTCTCTGTAAATCCAGTTGCTGTTATATACTGGCCCAAAATTAAAATCTTTAAACAGCGTGTAAAAAAATATTGGAACTGCTATTATTGTAAGTACAATAGTGTAAACCAAAAGGCTTAACTGAAAATTTATTGCCTGCCTGCCGTTATGGTCTATAAATTCTGACTCTTCTTTTTTAGCGCTCCACAATATAACCGGGAAGATAAAGCTACCAAAAGGAAAAAAGTATTGTGTGTAAGCGCTTAACTGTAATAGTGTTGCGTATGTTTTGTTTGCTGTAGTTACCATAGTAGATTAGTATAACGGTTAATATCCTATGCAAATATATGGCTATTGTAAGGTAGTGTGCAACGCATAGTACTAATATTTAACAAAAAATTAACATTTTACAATTACAGTATTTTGTTGTAAATTAGCTTGAAAATCAATAAACAATGGAATTTACGCCATCTAAGCTCAATACTTTTTTATTAGTAAAGCTGCCATCAGCATACTTTAGCGGGGTTAGGGTAAAGCAAATAACTACAGAGAAATGCACGGCAAGTGTAAAGCACCGCTGGATAAACCAAAACCCATTTAACTCTATGTACTTTGCGGTGCAGGCAATGGCGGCAGAACTTACCACCGGCGCACTGGTTATGTATCATATAAAAAATAGTGGAAAAAAAATATCTATGCTGGTGGCAAACAACAAAGGCAACTTTAGTAAAAAAGCAAAAGGCAGGATAACTTTTACATGCAATGACGGTCACCTTATTGCCGATGCCATTGCTAAAACTGTGGCAACAGGAGATGGACAAACCTTCTGGATGAAATCTATAGGTGTAGACGAGCAGGGAGACCAGGTATCTGAAATGGATTTTGAGTGGAGTGTGAGGGTTAAGTAAATTAAAAATTCTGTTATATGAGATCAAATATTTTGGTTTCGGCATGATAAGTTTTTGTAGTTTAATGGTTTATGTGATTTTGAAGTAATATTGTTTTTCAACACAATTATCGCTCTATATATAGGAGTGCTAGCTGTGAGTAAAAAATACGCCGCAGGCGTAAACCTCTGTGTACTCTTGCCACTCCTATATATAATAGGTTTCTTTATAAAATAAGAAAAGTCTTTGTGTATCTTTGTGCCTTCTTTGTGCAACTTTGCGCAATAACCTCCTTGAAACAAAAAAAACTTTCGTTCCCAAGCTTCACGTTAACAAAGAGTTAAGAAAAAGAATAAAAAAAGTAAGAAATAAGTCTTTGAAAAGACAAAAGAAGTGTTACTTTTGCACCCGCTAACAAGCACAAGTTCATTGAGAGATTGATACAAGAGAAAAGAATAGGCAATAGGCAATTTGCAATAAAGCAAAAAGTTTAAAGCTGAGGAAAGCTAAAAAAAATAAGTAAAAAAAAGCTTGTTTGATAAACGGAAAAGATGTTATCTTTGCCACCCCAACTGCGAGGAAGGGGAGATCATT
>NZ_KB899981.1 GCF_000378485.1 Flavobacterium rivuli WB 3.3-2 = DSM 21788
CTTGGTGCTAATGACGCAAACTTTGCCATTTGCTTGTTGGCTTCTTCATACTTGCCTTCTGCCTTTAGCATCTGGGCATATTTGTAATAGGTCTCGGCATCCTGCTGTGTCTCTGTTGCCTTGGCAAACCAGGTCACGGCTTCTTTGGTGTTAAACATATTATAATATGTTTCTGCCAGCTGCTTATTTACATAAGCGTCTTTGTTCTTTATGTCAAGGTAGGCTTTTGCGGCATCTACATATTCGTAGCGGGCATACAGCTTATCTGCTTTTTCGGTATCCTGGTTTTGTGCCGTTACTGCTGTGGCGGCGAACATAAAACTAAGGGTAATATATAAATTCTTCATGTTTTGATGGGTCGCTTTAGGTTAGAAATAACGTGGTGAACGTGATACTTTTTTCGGGAAGTTTAGGTCGAACAGCAGCATGAACTCATGCGATGCCGGGGTGGTTACCTTAAGGTCGCTTGTTATGTGGTCATACGCATACCCTATTTTAATGCTCGGGGTTATGGCATAGTTTACCATACCGCCAAAGCTGTCGTCTACCCTGTAGGTGGCACCTATCTCGAACTTATCGAAGAACAATGCGTTAAGCGACCCGTCTATCGATGGGTCTACCCCAAAGGCTGACTTTACCATGAACGATGGCTTTAGCTTAAAGTTGTCGCCTATCTCGAATACATACCCTCCCGTTAAGAAATAGTGTGATACTTCTGAACCGTAGTTAACCCCGTTAAAATCAAGGTGTTTGCTTTTTAGCATATTGGGTACAGAGAAGGCTACATAGTATTTTTGGGTGTAGTAAAAGATACCCGTACCTACGTTAAAATAGGTTTTGCTCAGGTTTTGCGAAAAGGCAGGGTCACCGGGAGCCGGTACATAGCCGTTGCCTATATCGTCATACAGCCCTACTTTATGGAAGGTCGCTCCTGCTTTTAAGCCTAATGCCAAACGGTGCTCTCCGCCCAGCTTAAGGGTGTACGAGAAATCTGCATATACGTTGGTTTCGTTTACAGGGCCTATCTTATCGGTTATGGCCGATAAACCAAGGCCTACATTTTTACCCACGGGGCTGTGGCCTGAAAATGTCCCGGTGCTTGGTGCACCCGAGATATCTACCCACTGCTTGCGGTACAAAAGGCCAAAGGACAAGTGCTCTTTTGAACCTGCATACGCCGGGTTAATAACATTCATGTTGTACATGTACTGTGTGTAGTGGGGGTCTTGTTGTGCTAACGCATCGGCGATCCCAACCAGTGCCAATAATGCAGCAAGGTATATTTTTTTCATGTGTTTGGTTTTCTTTATTTGGTTTTTTCGAATGTTAATACTACGTGCTTAAACTCCATTATTACTAAAGTTTGAGCTGTCATTGGCAAAAAAACAAAGTTTATTTTGGATAAAAACGTTTTCTCTGTTATTTTTTTAAATAGCCGCGCCCAAATTTATAATAAATTTATTGTAAAGCCCTAATAATTAGTTTCGGAAATATTAATTATTTTATAACTAAATCCTACTTTTAACTCTTTTGTGAGGTAGGTTTTGCAAAGGAGCCGACATAACATGAAAAACATTAAAATAGTATTTTCTCATAAATTGTTTACTTAAGATATTCTTTAGTTCTCGAAAATAAGCAAAAAAAATTAAGATTTGTTAATAACTGTTAAGCATAATGCAATTTTAACTAAAAGAAACAAATTAGATTGCATTTGTTACAATTTTTTGAACTCCAAAAAAAAGCGCATACATAAAGCAAAAGCCATACATTATATACTGCACAGTCTTTATATATTTGCATTACTATATATTATAATGAGTACCACACACAAAATATACTTCGCATCCGATCAGCATTTTGGCGCACCAACACCCGAAAAAAGTTTTCCGCGTGAGCAAAAATTTGTAGCCTGGCTGGACGAAATTAAAAAAGACGCTACCGTAATTTTCCTTTTAGGCGACCTGTTCGACTTTTGGTTTGAATATAAAACAGTTGTACCTAAAGGCTTTATAAGGGTATTAGGCAAACTGGCCGAACTTCGCGACAGTGGCATTGCTATACACTATTTTGTGGGCAACCATGATTTATGGATGAGCGACTATTTTGAAAAAGAGCTTAATATACCTGTTTACCACCGCCCACAGGAATTTATTTTTAACGACAAGATATTCTTTATAGGCCACGGCGACGGTCTTGGCCCCGGTGATAAAGGATATAAACGCATGAAAAAAGTTTTTACAAATCCTTTCTCTAAGTGGCTTTTCCGCTGGCTGCACCCCGATGTGGGCGTTAGGCTCGCACAATACCTTTCTGTAAAAAACAAATTAATTTCCGGCGACGATGATGTAGTTTTTCTTGGCGAAGAAAACGAATGGCTGGTATTATACAGCAAGCGCAAACTGGAAACCAAACATTACGACTACCTTATTTTTGGCCACCGCCACCTGCCTATGGTTATTAAACTGGGCGAAAAATCGGAGTATATAAACTTAGGCGACTGGATAAGTTACTTTACCTATGGTGTTTTTGATGGTGCTACGTTTGAACTTAAGGAATATAGATCGCCAGGAGAAACCGCTTAATTCCTGCAAACCGACCCCAAATAGTCTAACAAGTTTATATTAAAAATAGTTCCCTCAACAAGGTCTTTAATTTGCATTAGCTCTGTTTTATTAACGGCAAGATCTATCTGGTTCAACGGTGTTTTTAGTAAAAATTTATGGCATTGAGCGCGATGGCAGCAGCTACCACAACTATTTTCGCGGCAGGTTTCGTCTATAATATCTGCAAATTCTGCAATTTGTTGATGGGTAAAATAAAAACCGGTTTCTTTAAAAATAATCTGCACTTTTTCTCTCAGCACCTCATCATCTTTTTTCCAGTGAAAAGCTACGCCAAAATCATTATGATATATTTGTTCAACTTCTTTCATGCTAACTTGATTTGAGACAAAAATAGTAATTATTTAAAATCATTCTAAATAAAATTAAAATAATTTCTAATAATTTTTCAAAGCACAACACAAGGCATTTTAATAACGTAATTCCTGCTGTTCGCTATATCCCTCCTGCGTCGCGGATGTCGCTTCCATCAGGGCTACACTACTACTTTGGTGGTTTTTTTAAGGCTTGGGATTTGAACTCAATTGGAATTTAAATTTTGACCTTTGGTATTTATTCCTCACACCTAATATCCCTAAGCCTCAGCTGCAACGTAGTTTCGCCATTCCATACATTTTCATCGATAGAATATACTGCATCAAAAGCATTGCCTTTACAGGCAAGATCTTTTTTGGCGGCAAGCCCAAAGCCTATCGCCCCAAATCCTTCCGTGCCTTCCTGCTTAACATAAAGTTTAAGATGCTCTTCGCCTTTGCCTATTGCTTTACCAAAGCCACTATCTATAAGGTTTTGGGTTAAAAATACCGGCGTCATATTGCCGGGGCCAAAGGGCTCAAACTGTTTTAATATCCTGAAAAACTTAGGCGTAATATCACCCAGATTAATTTCGGCATCTATAGATATTTCAGGAATTAGCAGGTCAGGATGAATAGTATCAGCCACCACGGCTTCAAACTTTTGCCTGAATTGTGGGTATTGCTCTTCTTTAAGTGTTAAGCCTGCCGCATACATGTGCCCGCCAAATTGTTCCAGATGTTCGGCACAGGCTTCGAGGGCATTGTACACATCAAAATCTTTTACAGATCGTGCCGACGCTGCTAACTTATCGCCGCTCCGTGTAAATACCAGTGTAGGGCGGTAATACGTTTCTATAAGCCGCGACGCTACAATACCTATAACACCTTTATGCCAGTCTTCCTGAAACACAACTGTGGTTTTTTTATCGTGGTCGCTGTTACGCTCTATCTGTAAAAGTGCCTCGGCAGTAATTTGTTTATCAAGGTCTTTGCGGTCGGCGTTGAGGCCTTCAATTTGTGCAGCAAAACCTTCGGCTTCTGCAAGGTTAAATTCGGTTAGTAACTGTACTGCATAGTTACCATGTTTAATGCGGCCGGCGGCATTAATGCGCGGGGCAATTACAAATACCACATCGCTTATGGTAAGCACCTGCTTTTTAATATTCTGGATAAGTGCTTTTATTCCCGGCCTGGGACTGGTATTTATAACCTGTAACCCAAATTTTGCAAGTACACGGTTCTCTCCCGTTATGGGTACAATATCGGCAGCAATAGCCGTAGCTACAAGATCAAGATACGATATAAGGTCATTTATAGTCTGGTTCCGGTTCATGGCCAGTGCCTGTACAAGCTTAAAGCCCACGCCGCAGCCACAAAGCTCATCATACGGGTAATTACAATCGTCGCGTTTAGGGTCGAGTACCGCAATGGCAGCGGGCAAGGTATCGCTGGGGCGATGGTGGTCGCAGATGATAAAATCTATTCCTTTACTATTAGCATAGGCTACTTTATCTATGCTTTTTATACCACAGTCGAGCGCTATAATAAGGGTACAGCCGTTATCATCGGCGTAGTCTATTCCGGCGTCAGATACTCCGTAGCCCTCCTTATACCTGTCCGGGATATAGGTATCTACATTAGGGTAAAAACTTTTTAAGTATGATGACATTAACGATACGGCGGTAGTACCATCTACATCATAATCGCCAAAAACCAATATGTTCTCGCCCTTTTCTATAGCGGTTTCTATACGCTCTACCGCCTTATCCATATCTTTCATTAAATATGGGTTATGAAGGTCATCCAGCGATGGGCGAAAAAACTGCCTTGCCTCATCATACGTATGCACCCCGCGCTGTGCCAGTAACGAGGCCACAGCACCATCTACCCCAAGAGAAGTTGCTAAATGGTTAACGTTTATAGGGTTGGGTTGTGGTTTTAAATTCCAGCGCATGGTAATGGTTTAGGCACCCAAAAGTAGAAAAAGCAGCCCTGATTTCCCTGCAAATCTATATATTTGTTTTAACCAACCCGCCTTATGCACAGCAAACAAAAATTGTTAATCAGGATTACCTGTTTTTTTTGGCTTATAGCTAAAATTTGTGCCTGCAAAGCGTGGCTGGCCACCTGCAGGACCTATCCTGTTGTTGCCCCTCTGGATTTTCTGGATGCTGTACCGCCCATTATACATACCATATTGTATGGCCTGACGCTATGCGGACTGGTGCTCTTACTTATCTTTCCTCAAAAGAGATTGTTTATTGCCGCAACATTTATAGTAATACTATGCTCCTGCTCGCTCGATGTGCTGCGCTGGCAACCGTGGGAATACCAGTTTTTATTTTTTCTGCTTATTTTTATTATTAACCACAACAATACTAAGGCATTATACAGTGCCATTGTTTTTGTAATGGCATCGGTTTATATTTACAGTGGTCTGCATAAAATAAATGGTGGCTTTCTATATTCCGTCTGGGAGTTGCTTATGTTAAAGAGGTTCTTTGGGTTGTCTAACGCCACAATTGTATTATACAAATTACATTATGCAGGGCTTGCATTGGCGGTAATAGAAACCGCTTTGGGAGTTGGCCTGCTGGTTATGAAAAATAAAAAGCTTCCTGCCGCCCTGCTAATAGTTATGCACGTTTTTATAATAATTATGCTGGGTAAAACGGGAATTAACCACAACAAAATTATACTGCCGTGGAATGCTGCCATGATATGCTTCCTGTATTTTTATTATTATAAAGAACATTACCGGTTTTCGTTTACCGTTATAGCAAACCCAAAAAATGCGATGATACTTTTGTTTTGGGGAATAATGCCGGCCCTGAGCTTTATAGGATATTGGGATGCTTTTTTATCGTCCAGCCTTTATTCCGGCAATTCAAAACAACTGCACATCTGTATTAAAAATGTCGAACCTGTACAATCACTCAGCCCTTACTTCTCTAAAAATGACCGCCGCAATCTGTGCAACGGACAGGTAAAAATAAGTATGTATGAATGGACGTATACCGAAACAAGCATGCTGCCCTACCCTGCAGACTGGTACTTTAAAAAATTTAAAGCCAAATTTAAAAAAATGTACCCCGGTACCGAAGCCCAATTTGTTATCATTGCTTTTCCTTACAAGGAGAGGGAAACACTGAAGTAAATTATTTTAAAATAATTGTTGCAGGCTGCAATAGTATTTGTTTCTCTCCCTTAGATACTACGAGGTTTGCAGGAGGCGAATCTTCCGCACCGATTATTAATATCTCTATTGCATAAGTATATCCATCTTTTTTAAACACATAGCTATGGTTGCCCCCGCTACCGTCAGGTACATACTTACCATTGGTAATAATTATATCCGGCTTGTCGGTCATTTTTGCCGAAACCTTCCAGGCGGCATAACGGTAATTGGCATGGTCAAGGTCGTCTATCCTTATAAGGTATTTTTTAGTCTTTAAAATATGTACCGGCCTTGCAAAATTACTTAAAGAAGCATGTACCGATTTTCTATCCTTAGCAATAAGCTGTTCTTTAATCTTCGCTTCCGCCGCCGACTGGTAATTTACCGATGTTAGCCTGCCATCATAATCCAGCCACACCTCGCCATCCAGAAACATCATGCCGCGCCAGCCACCGGCATACCAGTCATGATTAGCATCGGTTTTTGATATAAGCCCAACAAGCTTAGCATCAAAAACTTCATCGTAACGCTTTATAAATTCAACTTTATTTTTAATGGTGGGTATAGGGTATTCGCGTTCAAAAGGGAAAGTAATCCTTTTTGCAATTGCTGCCTTATTAACGGCTTTAACCTCGGCAATAAAAGCATTTATCTCTTTTTTATGCTGCGATGTTAAACTATCCTGAGCATGGAGCGAGAACATAAACAAGATACTGCAAAAAGTAAAAAGAAGCTTTTTCATATTTTAATGATTGGTTATATAAATATATGCAATATCTAAGCCAATCATTTTAAAGGAAGGTTAAACTATTAGCCACCAACAAGAGCAACAAAGGTTGCTGTATGATGCGGACAAACTATCTTTTCCTCGCCACAAAACGTATTACAGATCCTTTTCCATTATGATAAATACCTTCGTTAAGGTCGATCTCTTTTTCTTCAAGTTCGAGAAAATCATAATTAGCAAAATCAGAACGCACCTCATCAATCGAAAATAGCGAATCGATATCTTTTGGTCCGCCCACTTTTTCGTCGCGGGCTATATACTCAAGGTGTTTTTTACTAAAGGCTTCAAAAATTACAATACCGCCACTACGCAGGTACTTATCAAGCCCTTTGTGAATAGCCGATTTTATTTCAGCCGGAAAGTGAGCATAGATTAACGCAACAGCATCAAAAGATTGCGGGCTATAGCCTAATGTGTCAAGCTCGCCTACTTTATAATTGATAGTAACATTATTTCTTTCAGCCAGTTTTAGTGCTTTGTTTTTGCCCTCGCTGCTAATATCAAAAGCCGAAGCCTCCCATCCAAGCGTTGCAGCAAAAACAGCATTACGCCCTTCGCCCTCAGCAGGAAAAAGTATCGTGCCTGCTTCGAGTTTTTCTAACTGTTCTTTTAAATAATTATTGGGTAGTTCGCCATAAGCAAATGCCTCGGCGCTGTATCGGTTATCCCATCGGTCAAGCCACTGGTCTTTCATTTTTGGTTTATGCTTTAAGAGGCGAAATTTTTAACATAATACTCTTTACACTTTACATTCATTAGAAATCGTTAGCACACTCACATTCTTTACAATAATCTTTAGTGTAAAAATTCATAAATGCAGCAACAGCTTCAAAGGTTGCATCATATTTAAAATTAATAATGTAATTAAATTTTAAGCAAACCTCATTTAACTTATATCTTTTCTATACTCAATATATTTCCTGAAAGTTCTAATTAAATTTAATCTTGTGCTTCCTCTATATACCCTTCTTCTCCTCGACCTACCTTCCTCACTTTCCCCTCCGGCACAAAACCACCTACCACCACAACAATTTCCCCTCTCGGTTCTTTCTTGTCAAAATGCGCATGCACTTCGGTTGCGGTGCCGCGCACGGTTTCTTCGTGCAGTTTACTCAACTCCCGCGATACCGATACCGGGCGGCTTTCGCCAAAGTACTGTATAAATTCGGCCAGGGTTTTAACCAGCTTGTGTGGCGATACATAAAATATCATGGTGCGGGTTTCTTCCTGCAATGCTAAAAAGCGCGTTTGGCGGCCTTTTTTATCTGGCAGGAAACCCTCAAACACAAACTTATCGTTTGGCAGGCCGCTGTTTACCAGTGCCGGCACAAAGGCCGTGGCACCGGGCAGGCACTCTATGGGTATTTTATGCTGCACGCAGGCACGGGTAAGCAAAAAACCGGGATCTGATATTGCCGGGGTGCCTGCGTCGCTTATAAGGGCAATGGTTTCGCCATTTTGCAACCGCTGAATAATACCCTCTACCGTTTTGTGCTCGTTGTGCATGTGGTGGCTGTGCATGTGCGTGCCTATCTCGAAATGCTTAAGCAACTTGGCGCTGGTGCGGGTATCTTCAGCCAGGATAAGGTTAACTTCCTTAAGCACTTTTATGGCGCGAAAGGTCATATCGTCAAGGTTGCCTATGGGCGTAGGTACAATATAGAGTTTACTCATTAATTAAATCTTTTCTCTACAATAGCCATAAAGCGCTCTTCATACTCTTCTTTGCCCACCCAGTTGTTATAATCGGGCTTAACAAGGTCTTCTATAAAGTTTTGCGCCTCACGCTGCGAGTTTAGTGTATTAAGCTGTGAGATAACGCGGTTAAGGTCGTCGCTGCTGCCGGCAAACAAATGTTTTTCGAACGCTATACGGTCGTTAAGTGCCAGGCTTATGGTTTTGCCAAAGCTGTCATTAAGCGTCTTTGGTGCCGTGGGTTTCTCGTCTTTTACCAGTTCTTTTTTAGGCTCGTCCCAGCTAAAGCCCTGTTTAGGTTCGGCAGGCTCAGGCTCATTCCAGTTAAAAGATGGTGGTGTTGCAGGTTTTTCAGGCTCGGCAGATTTTGCAGGCTCCCAGTTTTTCCAGTCGTCAGACTCCGGTACTTTTATTGTTTCTAAATTTGCCTCCCAGTCAAATTTAGGGGCAGTTTTTGGCGTTTCGGGCTCTGATTTTTTAGGTTCCCAGTTTTGCCAGTCATCATTAGCTGCGCCATTAATTTCTTGTTTTACCTCTGGCGGAACCGGAGTTTTAGGCGCATCAAAGTCGGCAGGCCATGTTTCTTTCTTTACAAACTCAGGCTCTTTATAATCACGGAAATCTTCAAACGAGATTTCTTTTTGCTGCACAGGTTCTTCGGGCGCCGGTTTGCGCTCGTAAGCAAAGTCGAAACCAATTTTAGATTCCTCTACTTTGGCATTTGCATCGGGTGCTATGGTTTTAATTTCGGCATCGGCCGCTTTTTCTTCTTCTTCAGGGGTACTGTTGTGTGTGTTTTCAAATACCGCTGCCGCCGATTTTTCTTCGGCTGCAATAGTTTCCTCCGGTTTTACAACGGCAACTTTTACTTCCGGCTCTTCTGTTGGTTCTTCAACTTTAGGCTGCTCCGGTTTAGGTGCCTCTTCTGGAGCTTCCTTTTTTACAGGCTCCTCTTCCGCAGGCGTGGGCTGTGCGGTTTCCTGCTGAGATTCTTCTTCTATAACCTCTTCCTCATCGGCAGCTTCTGTTGCCTCTTCCTGAGTTTCGGCATCGGCCTCAGCTTCCTCTTCCGCAGGAACAGGCTCGCCTTTATCATCACCCGATTCCTCGGCTATTACTTCCTCTTCAGCTTCTTCTTTTTTATCGTATTTAGGAGCATCCTCAGTTTCAGTTTTAGGTGCATCGGCTTCGGCAGGAACTTCCTCGCCAGATTCTTCTGTTTCCTTTTTCTCAACGTCAGATGCCGCTTCCTCCTCCGTAGGTTCGGTCACTACACCTTCGCCGTCCTTATTTTCTTTATCTTCTTCAGGAGCTTCCTCTTGTTTAGATGCTGCATTTTTAGCCTTCTCCTCTTCCTTTTTTTCTTTTGCTTCCTCTTCTTTCGCCTCAATTTCATTCGCCTTAACATGCTGCGGCTCTTCAAGTCCGTAAGTCTCCTCCAGTTTAAACAAAGCAGAAGCATGCCCTATCGTAGGCTCGGCATCGCCAAACTGCTCCTCTACAAATTTAAGCACCAGCAATTTTTCATAAAGCTTAAGGGTTTCCTGCAGGAGCTGGTCCAGTTCTTCCCTATTCTTTTGTTTTAGTATGCGGTGGGCAATGCTTACCAGGTCGGCTTCTAACTTTTTCTTCATAACTTTTAGAATAATAAGGGGTGGCGCAATAGTTTTTTAATAAATTTGTTTGAATACAAAGTAACACAAAACATTTTTGTTTTACTGCCAGAAAAATGCAAAATGTTTCTTGAAAATACAGTAAATCATAAAGAACAGTTCGGGTGGATAGAGGTAATTTGCGGGTCTATGTTCTCGGGTAAAACCGAAGAGCTTATCCGCAGGCTTAAGCGCGCGCAGTTTGCCAAACAAAAGGTCGAAATATTTAAACCATCTATAGATACGCGCTACCACGAAGAAATGGTGGTAAGCCATGATGCTAACGAAATACGGTCTACTCCCGTTACCTCAGCATCCATGATTCGCCTGCTGGCACAGGAGTGCGAAGTTGTGGGCATAGACGAGGCCCAGTTTTTTGACGACGAGATCGTTGCCGTGTGTAACGACCTTGCCAATAGCGGCATACGCGTTATTGTAGCCGGGCTCGATATGGATTTTAAGGGCAACCCCTTTGGCCCCATGCCTGCCCTTATGGCCACCGCCGAATATGTTACTAAAGTACATGCCGTTTGTACCCGCACCGGTAATCTTGCCAATTATAGTTTTAGGAAAGCCAATAACAACAACCTTGTTATGCTTGGCGAAACCGAAGAGTATGAACCCCTGAGCAGGGCGGCTTATTATGAGGCTATGAAAACGCTTAATGTATTACCTAACAAAGGAGGGAATTTGCAGGAACCAAAATCGGAGTCGTTGTAAAAACCGATGACAAAAGTGAGTTATACGTGTAAATTTATTATATTTGTACGTATAACTATATTGACATGGACACAAAGCTGACTTTAAAATTAAATAAGGATATAATCCAAAAAGCAAAAGAACATGCTTCCAGTCAAAACAGAAGCTTGTCATCAATGATAGAATCACTGCTGCAAGTGATACTTAAAGAAGATAATACTAATTTGAAAGATTTAGAAATTACTCCTTTTGTAAGAAGCATGGCATCTGAAACTTCATTGCCTGCAAACAGTAACACTGATGACTATTTTGAATACATGCTTAAAAAGCATTCATAATGAGGCTATTTCTTGACACTAACGTTATGCTGGACTTGCTTGGTATGCGTGAACCATTTTTTGTAAATGCAGCCCGTATACTTTCGCTTGCAGATAGAGGAAAGGCACACATATCTGTTTCAGCATTATCTTACTCAACTACTGATTATTTTCTTAAGAAAATTCAATCTCCTGCCAAAAGCATAGAAGCCTTGAGAAAATTCAAAACAATTTCAGATATTATTGCCCTTGATGAAACTATTATTGAAAAGAGCCTCAACTCCGGTTTTTTAGATTTCGAAGATGCATTGCAATATTATTCTGCAATTAAAGGGGGTTGTAATTACATAATTACCAGAAACGTAAAGGATTTCAAAAAATCTGAACTTCCTGTTCTTACTCCAGATGACTTTATAGCCTTATTAAAAAACTAAAACCTTGAGCGTAAAAATCCAGGACCTTATACCCGCCATGCATTCCCGTTTTGAAGGAATACAACCTGATATGGAAATAGACAATGTGTCTATAGACAGCCGGTCACTGCAGAACAATGCAGGTACTTTGTTTTTTGCACTTAGCGGGCAAAACCGTGATGGCCACCAATACATTACATCTCTTACAGAAAAGGGCGTGGTGAACTTTGTAGTTAACCACATTCCCGCAACTGCCACGGGCAAAGCCAACTTTTTCGTGGTAGACAATACGCTGACTGCACTTCAGGATTTTGCTATTTATTACAGAAACCTCTATAATTTCCCTGTCCTTGTTATTACCGGAAGTAGCGGCAAGACCATTGTAAAAGAATGGCTTAACTATATGCTGAGCCCAGATTATACCATTATCCGTAGCCCTAAGAGTTACAATTCGCAGGTTGGCGTGCCGCTATCTATAATCGCTATTAACGAGCGCCATAACCTGGGGATTTTTGAAGCCGGAATTTCGACTACCGGCGAAATGGAAAAATTGGAGCCCATAATAAGGCCGGATATAGGGATACTCACAAATATAGGCCCTGCACACGATGAAGGATTTGCCAACCGACTGGAGAAAATACGTGAGAAGCTAAAAATATTTGCTCATACAAAACTCCTTATCCTCCAGAAAAATGCAGAGGTTGAAGCTGAATTAAACCCAGCTATAAAAACATTTACATGGAGTTTTGAGCCTGGGGCCGATGTGCTAATAAATACCAAACATAACAACGGCAATAGCATACTTTCTGTAACTTATAACGAGGTACATTTTGATGCGTCCATCCCTTTTACCGATGATGCCTCTATAGAGAACGCCATTAACAGCCTGATGTTTTTACTCTACCTGCAATACAGCCCTGCAACGATTATTAGCCGCCTGTCAGGATTGTACCCTGTAGAGCTTCGGCTGCAGGTTAAGAACGGCATTAACGGCTGCACCATTATAGACGACAGTTTTAGTTCAGACTATCAGTCGCTTAAAATAGCGCTCGACTTTTTAGAGCAACATAAAACGCACCAGAAGAAAACCATTATACTATCGGATGTTTTTCAAAGCGGGTTTGATGCTGATTTGCTGTATGCTAAGGTTGCAAAGCTTTTAGCAAGCCACAATATAAGCCGCGTGATAGGCATTGGCGAAAAAATAAGTACACAGCTTGCCGACTTCCCTAACTTTTACCCGTATAAAACCACGCAGGAATTTTTGGCACATTACCGGGCAAAATCTTTTGAGAACGAAACGGTACTGGTTAAAGGGGCACGCTCTTTTCGTTTTGATGAAATTGTGGTGTTCCTTGAAGAGAAAACGCACGAAACAGTGTTAGAAATTAACCTGAACGCGGTTGTACACAACCTCAACTTTTACAAATCTAAACTTAAGCCGGAAACCAAAATAATGGTTATGGTAAAGGCCTTTGGGTATGGCAGCGGCAGTTATGAAATTGCCAAAGCCCTGTCGCATCAAAAGGTAGATTATCTGGGGGTTGCTTTTGCAGATGAAGGCATCTCACTACGCAATGCGGGTATAAGCACGCCTATTATTGTAATGAACCCTGAGAGCAGTGCCTTTGCTGCAATGGCTGCCTATAACCTGGAACCCGAAATATACTCCGCTAAAGAGCTACGGGCTTTTATCGCTGTTGCACAACAAAAGAATTTATCTAACTATCCCATTCATATAAAGCTGGATACCGGTATGCACCGACTGGGTTTTGAAGGCTACCAACTGGAAGAACTTATAGATTTGCTTAAAAACAACAACCTTGTCACGGTAAAAAGTATCTTCTCGCACCTGTCATCCAGCGATGTGCCGGAGTTTAAAGATTTTACTTTAGGACAGATTTCAAAATTTGACGAATGGTCGAATACTTTAATTCAGGCATTAGATATTGACCCTATCAGGCATATACTGAATACATCGGGCATTTATAATTACCCGCACGCGCAGTATAACATGGTACGACTGGGTATAGGCCTGTATGGCGTGGGTAATGACGAGACAGAATACAAAAGCCTCGAAAATGTGGGCACGCTTAAAACCATCATCCTCCAGATAAAAGAACTCCCTGTTGGCGAGAGCATTGGCTACAGCCGCAGGTTCCGCACCAGCGAACCCATTACTATTGCAACGCTGCCCATAGGCTATGCCGATGGCATTCCGCGCCGCTGGGGTAATGAGACCGGCTACGTATTGATAAAAGGTAAAAAGGCCCAAATTACAGGAACCATAAGTATGGACATGATGATGGTTAACATAACCGGCATAGATTGTAAAGAAGGGGATACGGCTATAATATTCGGCAAAGACCCATCGGTAGTTACTATTGCAAAAGCGCTGGGCACTATTCCGTATGAAATTTTAACGAGTATTTCGCAAAGGGTAAAAAGGGTTTTTTATAAGGAGTAAAATCTTTTTTGTACCTTAGCAATTACCAAACAATTATTTACAACCTAAAAATACAAGATATGGGATTAGCTAAAGAGTTTAAAGACTTCGCACTTAAGGGTAATGTATTAGACCTTGCTATTGGTGTAATTATAGGCGCTGCCTTTGGTGCCATTGTAAAATCGCTGGTAGAAGATATTATCACTCCGCTTATACTATCGCCCATACTTGAAAAAGCCGGTCTCGAAGATATTAAACAACTTACCTGGGGTGCAGGGGTTAAGTATGGCAATTTTCTTAGTAATGTAATTACTTTTATAATCGTGGCGTTTGTATTGTTCCTTATTGTTAAGGCAGTAAACAGCACCCGTAAAAAAGAAGCTCCTGCTCCTGCCGCTCCACCGGCACCTACAAACGAAGAAAAATTGCTTATGGAAATAAGGGATGCTATACAAAGCAGGACGCTGTAATTAATTATGAAAAAGAGAAAAGATTTTGAAGATCTTACATGAATAATATGCATATTTGAAATGCTAATTGGTGTATTCTCTATTTTTGATTAGTGAGTATTTTTAGCTTTGTTATAAAAAGACGTTTCCGCTATACTACATATTCTATTATTCACAAAACCGCTTTTAAAAGGCGGTTTTTCTTTGTTATATTTTTGTGGTTTCAAACACTTTTATAACTAATTTTGCCTTATTCGTTTAATTAATAACCATCTTAATATGAAAGTTGCTGTTGTAGGCGCTACCGGAATGGTAGGTGAAGTAATGCTTAAAGTACTGGCAGAAAGAAATTTCCCAATAACCGAACTAATACCTGTAGCTTCAGAGCGATCTGTAGGTAAGGAAGTAGAATATAAGGGAACTAAATATAAGGTGGTAAGCCTTGAAACTGCCGTTAGCATGAAGCCCGAGATAGCATTATTTTCGGCAGGTGGCGACACAAGTAAAATCTGGGCACCGGTTTTTGCAGAGGCGGGAACTACTGTGATAGACAACTCGAGCGCATGGCGTATGGACCCAACAAAAAAACTGGTTGTTCCCGAAATTAATGCCGGCGAACTTACTAAAGACGATAAAATTATAGCCAACCCTAACTGCTCTACCATACAAATGGTACTGGCACTGGCGCCGTTGCATAAAAAATACAACATTAAGCGCGTAGTAGTTTCTACGTACCAAAGTGTAACCGGCACAGGAGTTAAGGCTGTTAAACAGCTCGAAAACGAGTATGCAGGCATTGAGGGCGAAATGGCATATAAATACCCTATTCACCGTAATGCGATTCCGCAGATAGACGTGTTTGAAGACAACGGCTATACCAAGGAAGAAATGAAAATGACACGCGAAACCAAAAAAATAATTGGCGACGACTCTATACAGGTTACTGCTACAACCGTGCGCATCCCAACTGTGGGCGGGCACAGCGAAGCGGTAAACGTAGAGTTTACTAATGATTATGAGTTGGCCGATATACGTACAATTTTAGAGGAAACCGATGGTATAACCGTACAGGACAACATTGCGTTGTTTGATTACCCAATGCCGTTATATGCAGAAGGCAAAGATGATGTTTTTGTAGGCCGTATTCGTCGCGATGAGAGCCAGCCAAACACACTAAACCTTTGGATAGTTGCCGATAACCTTCGTAAAGGTGCTGCTACAAATGCGGTGCAGATTGCAGAGTATTTAGTTGAGAATAAGTTGGTGTAACACTTTTTTAAAGTATAACCCATCTTGACTTTTTTGATTGAAGCGAAAAATAGAGATTTTTATTTCAGATTTTGGCTTTTTTGCATTGCATAGCAGCGCTACGGAATAATGAAACAGGTAAAATATGGAGCGAAAAGATCATTTTGCAGCCAATTGAAAAAAGTCAAGATGAGTTCATAGTTAATAACCCGCAGTATTTTAGGATGCTGCGGGTTATTATTTAATTATCGGAAAAAGATTAGTTGTTGCAAGACGAAGTAATAATCATGAATTAGCTTATATTTGAGATAAGTAAGTAACCCAGTAATGAACTGCCTTTACCTTATTGCAGTACTTTTTATCCTTCAGCCGATATATTGCCAGATTCCTAAAAAGGACGGCGATATAATTGTTGAAGTGATTACTCATGCTCTGACAACAGCTAAGGATATAACTACTGCAGATAAATCATCAACCGTATTTTACTTTGGCAAAAGAGGTTTATTACAGGAAAAGGTTCACTACATAAAAGTACCCAATAACCAGCCTGATTATGTAGAAGCCTATACTTATAAAAAAGATAAGCCTGTACAAATGGTTAAATGGGTGAATGGCGATAGCAAACTAAAACCTTTGTATGAAACAAAATATGTATATGATAGGGAGGAACGCCTTACCGATGCTTCTGTTTTTTATGCAGGAAAAAGGTCTGTTTTTGCAAAGGTAGTACATGAGTATGATAGCATTGGCAATAACATAAAAACAATACGCGAGCCTGATGATTTTCTGGAGAAAGCATATACCAAAGACAGGAAGCTTGAAGGCATACGCCAAATTCATGCCGATACCCTGAAGTGGGAGTGTAATTTTATGTATAAGGATAATTTCCGTACAGGTACATTTTCCAGCCAATATAATGACAGCAATAGTTTTATAAAAGAAGAAATTATAATTAACGGTAAAACCAGAAACCGATATACCAGCAATAGCAGCACTGATGATAAAACAAAGTATTATTACGACGAAACCGGTCTGCTCGAAAAAACAGAGTATTATACGTATTCTGCATCAAGTGGTTATGTGCTGCAATCTTATACAAATATAAAAGTTACAGGTAATGTTAACCAGGAGTTGGTAAAGAAAATTAATGAAGTAATTGTTGAATAGTGACATTCTACAGAGTGATTAGTCATTGCGAAGCACGAAGCAATCTGTGTATAGAATTATTATGTCAGATTCTCAATACTTCCTAACTTAAAAGATTGCTTCGTGCCTCGCATGACCGCTCTTTCCGGATTGCAACATCATATACAACATCATATACAACATTTTACGATTTTCATACCTTGATTAAAAAACTCTCCCCACTCTTCTTCATACTATTTACAATAAATACATTTGCTCAAAACACGTATGTGTTTTTTGGGTCGTACAACCAAAATCAGGTTAAAGAAGGTATTTATGTATATCAACTGGATACTGTAAGTGGCAGGCTATCTAAAATTACATCAGTTAAAGTAGGCAATCCATCTTATCTGACAGTAACACCAAATGGATTTATATATGCCTGTACCAATACTAAAACTCCTAATGAAGGCAGCGTTAGCGCATACAAATTTAATCCTACAACAAAAAGCCTAACGTTTATGAACAGACAGGAAAGCGGTGGCGAAAACCCTGTTTATGTAACGGTTGACGCATCAGAGAAATGGATTATAAATGCAAATTATACAGATGCAGGTGTTTCGGTGCACCACTTAAACCAGGATGGAAGCATTGGTGCAATGGTACAAAACTTTAAATTTACCGAAGGGAGTATAAACCCCGAAAGGCAGACAGGCGCGCACATCCATTCGGCTGTATTTGCACCTGATTTTAAATACATATTTTTCCCGGATCTTGGTGCTGATAAAATAAGAGCATATACATTTAATGAGACAGCAGCCAGTGAGCCATTACAAAATACTGCCAGTACTTATATACCTACCACTCCCGGTGGCGGGCCACGGCATTTTACGTTTCACCCAAACGGCAAATTTGCCTACTGCATAGAAGAAATGGGCGGCGCTGTAAGCGCTTATGTTTATAAGAACGGCGGGTTAGACAGCCTACAAAGAATTTACACCCATCCTGAAACAGTAACAGGAGGTTTTGAGAGTTCTGACATTCATATTTCTCCCGATGGGAAGTTTTTATACGCTTCAAACAGGGGAAAAGAAAACAATATTGCTATATTTTCGATAGGCGAAAACGGCACTTTAAAACCGGTTGGCTACCAGTCTACACTTGGCAATCATCCGCGCATTTTTGCCATTGATCCAAGTGGTAAATTTTTGATAGTCACAAACGTAAACAGTAGCAATGTAATTGTTTTCAGGCGCGATGCAATAACCGGGCTCCTGATTAAAACCGGCAAAGAAATTACAATTAAAAATGTATCCTGCGTGCAGATAACGAAATACTAACCATGCATTTTGCTTCCGGCAATGTATATTAATATCCTTCTTAAGATAATTAATATTTGTTAAGTAAATTTTTGGAGCCGTAAGTGATTTATGGCCGTCAGGTCATTAATTACTGTTTATCTCCCACCAGCTAGTCTGCATTAGTGAGGCATAATGTTTGTGTCGTTATCATCATCTTTTGCTTCATCAATAGCTTCCTGCTCTGTTACTTTGTTGCCTTTAAGGGCATTTAGTATTAACGGAACTGTTGTCATAAGTACAATGGCTATAATAATGATTTCAATATGTTTTTTAAGGTCGATATCAAACTCTTTTAAGAATAATGCCGAAAGATAGTGTCCTGCAAATATTAGTGCAAACGACCATAAAAAAGAACTGATGATGTTATACAGCATAAATTTCTTTTTCTCCATACCTACAACACCTGCAATAATAGGGGCAAACGTACGGATGATGGGTAGAAAACGCGCAAAAATTATAGCGCGGCCGCCGTGTTTTTCGAAAAACTCGTGCGACTGTATAAGGTATTTTTTCTTGAAAAGAAATGAATCCTGTCTTGAGTAAAGGAATGTACCGCTTTTAGCACCAAACCAATAGCCAAAGGTATTGCCAATTATACCCGAAATTGCGACCATGATAGCCAGAAGTGTAACATTTACAAAATCACTTTCTATGGGTATTATTGTACTCATTAAGTCAGTGCTGTAAATGCCGGCAAGAAACAACAAGCTATCGCCCGGCAGGAAAAAACCGGCAAAAAGACCTGTTTCGGCAAAAACAATGAATAAAATTACGTAAATACCTATCGTAACATTTCCTATTTTAAGGTTTATATAAAATTCAGGATTAATTAAGTCGGTCCATTGAAAACCCATGAGTGTTTAATTTTAGTTAATCGTTTTTGTTTCCCATTTGTCTACCGCACTGGTAGCAAGGGCATTTCCTAATACATTTGTCATACTTCGTGCCATATCACAAAAATGGTCTATGGGCAGTATAAGTGCTATCCCCTCGGCAGGGATATCAAACATGGCACAGGTAGCCACCACCACTATAAGCGATGCTCGGGGCACACCGGCCACACCTTTACTGGTAAGCATAAGTACGAGCAGCATTAGCAGCTGCTTCTCTATAGGCATATCTATACCGTACACCTGCGCTATAAAAAGCGAGGCAAAGGTCATGTACATCATACTGCCGTCCAGGTTAAAAGAATATCCTAACGGCAAAGTGAATGATACTATTTTAGGGTCGCAGCCAAAACGTTCCAACTCCTCTGTAAGTTTAGGGAAAACGGCCTCGCTGCTTGTAGTGCTAAAGGCAATAAGTAATGGGCTGGCAAGCCTTTTTAATAATACAAACAGCCTTTTGCCCAGTATAAGGTAACCCACGCTAAGCAATACTACCCATAAAAGCGCAATGCCCAATGCAAAATCTAAAAGATAATTGTAGTATAATTTCCAGATGTCGAAACCGTAAATGGCTACTGCCCCTGCTACGGCACCAAAAACACCAAATGGAGCAACCCACATAATGTAAGACACCATTTTTAGCACTACGTGCGATATGGTGTTGAGTGTGCGTATTACAGGGTTTGCAATTTCGCCAACAGACGATAATGCTATACCAAACATTATAGAGAAGATAACTATTTGCAGTATTTCGTTATTCGCCATTGCCTCAAAGAGGCTTTTAGGAACTATATGCACCACAAAATTTTCGAGAGAAAAGGAGCCGGTGTTATTTACAAGGTCGTCTGCCGGAGCAACGCTTTCCATGGTTACACTGGTGTTTTTTCCCGGTTCAAGCCAGTTTACCAGTACCATGCCCAGCAACAGCGACATAAGTGATGCCGAAAGGAACCATGCCATAGCTTTTACTCCCACGCGGCCTACCATTTTCATATCGCCCATTTTTGCAATACCCACAACAAGGGTGCAAAATACAAGTGGGGCAATAATCATTTGCACCATACGTATAAACAGGGTGCCCAGTAGTTTTATATTTTTTGCAAAACCGGCAGCACTATCGGCATACTGGTAATGCACAAGACCACCAAGGGCTACACCCAGTATAAGGCCAATAATTATAAATATAAACAGCTTGTTGTTGCTTTTCAATACGGCTAATTTTAAGTCCGTGAAATTACTGATATTTTTTTAATCAGCCTTTAGTTAAAGGGTAATTAAACCTTATATTTTTATTGTACCCAAGTGTAAGATATTTTGTTTTATGTAAGTATATGCTAACAAATACTATATGTCTTAATCTTTTTATCTTAAATAACATGTATTTAATCGAAAATTAACGCAAGTTATAGATATTGTGATGGTATTAATGTATATTTATATTTTACACAGGAGCTGGGTTTAAATGATATGGCTACTGAAGTAAAACTATTTGTTATGAGTTAGTTAAGAGTAAATATTTGTGTTAGTTAGTTTTTAAAGCTGCTTTATAGCAGCTTTTTTTATGAAATGTGAGTTTTTCAAAAGCTATTAACTAAAGCTATTAAAAAAATAACCCGCTTAAATGAGCGGGTTAGTAAAAGTTATCTTTTAAACTGTATTACTTTTTAACTGACAGGTTCATATTATATAGTGTAAAAGCCTGTATATCGGCAGCTTCTGCAATGGTTTGTGCTACCGATTTTCCTGCCCCATGCCCTGCATTAGTTTCTATGCGAATAAGCACAGGTTCGTTACCTGCCTGATTTTCCTGTAATGTTGCGGCAAACTTAAAACTGTGTGCCGGCACTACGCGGTCATCATGGTCGCCCGTAGTTATTAGCGTGGCAGGGTAATGTGTGCCTTTTTTTATATTGTGCAAGGGCGAATAACCTTTTATGTAATTAAATATTTCTTTACTATCTGACGATGTACCGTAATCGTATGCCCATCCTGCACCCGATGTAAAGGTGTGGTAGCGAAGCATATCAAGCACACCAACTGCCGGTAATGCAACTTTAAAAAGATCGGGACGCTGTGTCATTGCCGCGCCTACTAAAAGGCCACCGTTAGAACCTCCTTTTGCGGCAAGGTATTCTTTAGAGGTATAGTGGTTTGTATTTAAGTATTCTGCTGAGGCAATAAAATCGTCAAATACATTTTGCTTTTGCAGTTTGGTGCCGGCATCGTGCCATTTTTTACCATACTCGCCACCGCCGCGCAGATTAGGAACGGCGTAGATTCCTCCATTTTCCAGCCAAACGGCATTGGCAATGCTAAAGGCAGGAGTAAGGCTTACATTAAAACCACCATAGCCATACAGCATAGTTGGGTTAGTGCCGTCTAATTTTAAATCTTTACGGTGTGTAATTATCATGGGTACCTTCGTACCATCTTTAGAGGTGTAAAATACCTGCTTAGACACATAATCATCACTATTAAAATCTACTTTTGGCTTGGCATAAACTTCCGACTTCCCTGATTTTGGATCGAAAGAATAAATGGTTCCCGGTGTTATGTAGTTGGTAAACGAATAGTACAAAACTTTTTCGTCTTTATCTCCGCCAAAACCCGCTGCAGTACCCGGTCCCGGTAATGCTATATCACGAACGAGTTTGCCTTTATGGTCATATTGTTTAATTACAGATATAGCATCTTGCATGTAGCTGGCAAAAATGTATCCGCTTCCGCTTGATGCAGAAAGCACATGCTCTGTTTCCTTAATAAAATCTTTCCAGTTAGCTTGTTGCGGTTGGGATGCATCTACAGTTACTACCCTTGTGTTAGGGGCATTGTAGTTGGTGGAAATGTAAAGCGTTGTACCGTCGTTATCTATTACATGGCTGTCGCTGTCAAAATTATCAGCAATAGTTATCATGCCACTTCCTGGTTTGCTCAGGTCGCTTAAGTATAATTCACTGCCCGATGTGGAGTTTGCGGCGTTTACAATTAAAAAGCGTTCGTCTTCTGTAAGGTAGGCGCTTATGTAGCGCCTCTTTATATCATTGCCAAAAATAACCTTATCTTCTTTTTGTGGTGTGCCTAATTTATGGTAATACACCTTATGCTGGTCTGTCATGGCAGATAGCAGGCTACCTTCGGGTCTCTCGTAGGTTGAGTAGTAAAAACCATCGCTGCCTTTCCAGGCAATGCCGCTAAACTTTACGTTTTCTATAGTTTCGCCAAGCGGTTTTTTAGTAATGGCATTAATCAGGATTATTTTACCCCAGTCGCTTCCGCCTTCAGATATCATGTAAGCAGCCAGTTCACCTTTTTTGGTAAACTTTACAAATGACAATGATGTTGTGCCATCCTTACTAAAAGTATTAGGGTCCAGAAACACCTCTTCTTTACCCTTGCTGTCTTTTCGATATAAAACGCTTTGGTTTTGAAGGCCGTTGTTTTTATAGTAATACGTATAGCTGCCCTCTGTAAATGGTGCCGAGATGCGCTCGTAATTCCATAGCTTTTCCATGCGAGCCTTTATGGCATCACGAAATGGTATTCTCGATAAATAATCAAAGGTTACCTGATTTTCGGCTTTTACCCATTCGGCAGTTTCTTTGCTGCGGTCGTCTTCAAGCCAGCGGTATGGGTCTGGTACTTCTGTACCAAAATAAGTGTCTTTAGTGTTGTCTTTACGGGTGTTGGGGTAATTAATTTTTTGGTTCATTTGTGCGGTCATGCCAAGGCCGGTAGCCATAGCAAGTGTAACTATAGTTTTATTCATTTTGGGTTGGGTTAGTCACCACAAAAATACTAAAAAAGCAGTGGTTATTCTGCAAACAGCGGTTTGTATTTACGCCTGTTTTTGTACAACAGCACGCCATTTAAAATAACTACTAAAAGTGCTGTGCCTATGGCAGGAACATCTAAAAAAAGATGGAACAATAGTATGTTTAACGATATGGGTACGAGTACTAAAAGCGCAAACGGAACCCATAGCCTAAAGATAAGCATAAGCCCAATAATGATTTCTAATACGGCTACTACGGTAAGCACATAACCGGTAGCGGCTAACGACTCCATAAAGCTTGCGGCTTCGGGAGGTGGCGAGGGGAGTGGAATGAAGGAATAAATTTTATTAGCACCAAAAATAACAAGGATAAGGCCAAGCAGGATTCTTACAATTTGAGTAAATTTTGAATTCATAAAATAATGTATTAATTGGTATAACTTTAAATTTTATCCAAGTTAATAAATTATTAGTAAATATTTTGACATTAATTTAGCAATCAGGCAATTGCCTGATTTTTATTAATTGCATTTTATAGTCGCCGTTTTGATAAGTTTTGATGCATTATCGGCATTAAAAATATCATATTACTGAAATTAAATTTACAGTGTGAAATGAAAATGTTGTTAAAGACTTATTTATGAATTAATTGCAATTTTATAATGTGTAGCAAAATAAATAAAAATAAGCATGGCAGGTTGAGAAAAAACCAACCCCGAACCTTGCTGTAGATAAGCCAAATTCGGGGTTAAAATAATAGATATTATTGTACTACAACCGGGAAGGTAACCTCAGCATCAGTACCACCGCCTGCATTTGTAATATCACCTGCAGATACATTTGCGCCCGATTTATTAGGTAAATGCCTTAACGTAATGGTTAAGTTACCTCTTGCCGATGCGGCAGCCGCTTTATAGGTAAAACTTAGCCCTATAGGGTGGTCGTTTGCATCCCTGTCGGCATATGCAAAAATACCTAAGCCAGACTGCTGAAAAAACAGTTGGTGATCTAACGATTCTTCCTGAATTTCAAGTGTGGTATTTGTTACAGGAGTTGTTGTTTCGTTTAAAAAAGTAACAGCCCCTGTGTAATCTGATCCGGCAGTAAAATTGCCGGACACGGTAACAACCGGTGCAGCAGGCCCTTCGCCATCAAGATCGCGGGACATAAGTACAATAGGTGTACCGCCTGTTGCAGGTGTAAATGTTGCCGTTATAGTGGTTAAAACCTCTTCTTCGTTTACCGGTGCCGCTACAGAGTCGTCGTCGCTGCAAGAAGAAAATGAAACGATAGTTGCCAATGCCAATGCAAGGATTTTGAAATTTTTCATGTGATAAAATATTTAATTGATTAATAATTGAACTTTAATTGTAATTGAAAATTGCGGCCTGGCTCATCAGTATATAACCTCTGGCGATTTAAGTAGTCGCGGTAAGCAATATTGAAAATATTATTGACTGAGAAGTTGACAGCTATTAGCGATTTACCCGTCTTAAATTGCATACCTGTTGTAAAATGCAGTAGGTGGTACCCTTTTGGTGCTGTGCTGATATCTGTAAGTGTAGATACAAACTCATTATTTACAAGTACATTTGCATTAAAATTATAATCGGGGTAGCGGGTTTGGGTAAAGACGGCTTCACTGCGCAATTCAGCAAAAAAACTATTCCATTCGGTTTTCGTAAATCTTATTGTGTTGGAAATGTTAACCGGTGGCATATCGATGAGCGGAAGATTTTCGGCAGTGTTTTGCCCGTATACATATGCGCCACTAAAAATGTACTTAAAGCGGTTTGTAATATTCCAGTCGGCATGCAAATCCAGCCCTGCCATAAAAGCATCCGTCTGCTTGTAGCGAAAAACAGGAAATGTTCCGCGGTTAGTAGCTTCTGCCTGGCCGGGTTGCAGGTATATGAAATTATTGATGCGGTTAATGTAAGGGGTAGCTTCAAAGCTAAAAACCTTACCTGTCTTTAACAGCGTAGCCGAAACTTTAATAGCCTCCTCTTTTTTGTTACCCAGATTACCCAACTCTATAGTGGCATTGGTATGGTTTAGGCCATCGCTAAAAAGTTCTGCAGCGTTAGGGTTTCGCATGGTAAGGGCCGCATTTGCTAACAGGCTAAGGTTGCCGTTAAGCTCTTTACGTATCCCTAAACTTGCCGATACATTATGATAGGTAAATGTGGGTTTGGTAAAATACTGGGTGCCAAAATCCTGAATTATAAATTTGTCATAAACTCCTACGTACCCTAAATCCTGCCAACGGGTTATCTGGTAATATTTAGATGCCTGTATGTGCGAAAAGTCATAGCGCACGCCTGCATCTGCGGTTAGTGTATTGCTAAAAGCATAGGAATAAATTCCGTAAGCTCCGACATCATAACGTTCATAGGTAGGTATTAGCGGACGGACTCCTGTGTAAGGGCTTGCTTCATTGTGTTGCATCAATCCGCTTAAGCCTGCTTTAATTGTGGCGTTGCCATTAATTTGTTTCCAGTCGGCATTAACGCTGTGGGTAGCAAGGGTAAGATCGAGTGCAGGTTTGTTTATCAGGTCGGCTCGGCGCAGGTCATACTCTTCACGCTTGTTAAGCTGAAAAGCATACTGCACAGCAAGCGATGTATTGTCGTCTATTTTTTTGTTGAAGTTTATCTTAGCCAAATGGTGCTGTATTTCCTGCCTTGGTGCACCTATTTTATAAGTAAACGGGCGGACCACATTAGGCTCACGGCTGTTTATGGCACGAACAAGGTCGGACGTGCTGCCGGTGTGCGTAGCTTCGGCAATGCCTATGGTTGCATTGTAAAAACTATAGTAAGCGGTAAGGTCATAATTGCTGCCAATGTATTTTACATCTCCGGCAAAATTAGCTTCTCTATTTCCTGTGTTAGACAATACATAATTAGGTGATTCGCGGTCGCCGTAATATTTAAACGTGCCGGCAGCGTTCCATGCCCAGCCCTTTTCGGCACCCTGATGCAGGCTTGAGGTTACGCTTCCGCCGCGGCCGTTACTGTCGCCGGTAAGTATAGTTCGCCCAAAAAGTGTGTCTTTAAGCACGGTAAGCGGCTCTACCAGCACAAGACCGCCCACGGCATCGCCACCATATTGCAATGCCGATGCGCCCTTAATAACAGATACCTTTCCGGCGGCGTTAATATCCAGGTTAGGCGCGTGCTCTGTACCCCATTGCTGGTCTTCCATCCGCACATTGTTAGATACTATGGGAACCCTGCTGCTGTGCAGGCCGTTAATTACAGGCTTTACAATGGTACTGCCCATTTTTACTGCGCTCACCCCCGCAATCTCTTTTAGGGCATCGCCTAACGAAGCGTTGCTGTACTTTTCGAGTGTTTCGGTTTTTAGCTTCTGTTCATGCGTGGTGCTTTTTGCTGAAACGTTTTCTGTAAGTACAACCTCCTGCAACTGGGTGCTTGTAGGTTTTAGCACAACATTAAGCGTTAAGTTGTGATAAATATCTACAAGCGTATCCATGCTTTTATAGCCAATGAACGATACCACAACACGATGGTTGCCTGCCGGAATACCGGGTAGTGTATACGAGCCATCTGGCAGGGTCATGGCATGCAGGTCGTCAATATGAATATGTGCGCCATCTAAGGGCTGTCCTTGTGTGGTGGTTACCTTTCCGCTCGAAGTGTTTTGGGCGTAGGTGCACCAGCTTCCCGCTGTAATAAGCAGAAGCGTAAAATAAATTCGCATGGTAAGATTGCTTGAAGTAAATAAATGGATTTACCTCACCTACAGTCCTTTTTCAAAATTTTATACTTATTGGATATGAATTCTACCACAAAGATGCGCAAAGGGAGCGCGGAGATTCGCAAAGGATCGACAAATTGAGATTACGCTTAAAGCGAGAGAATATAAAGCTGTGTGAATAATATAGAATATGACTATAGCTTTATGCCACTATAACATAACGCTTTGCATACTCGCAACGAAGTTGCAAACTTTCTCTCTCTGTAAATCTTTGTGCTCTCTTTGCGCATCTTTGTGGTATAGCTTTCCTAAATAGTAATATTGAGAAGGATAAGGTGAGTTTTAGCTATGCTAAAACAGGAGGTGCCCTAAGGGCAAAGAGGCTACCGGCAAAGAAAGTATTACTTTCTAAACTGCTGTAGCTGTAAGGAATTTGTGTAAAAGGGAAATTGAGCGTTAAGCAAAACTGCTGTGGTGCCACAAAGAAATCAAAATGAAAATCGCAGACAGAGCAGCTTTCATCATCGTGCACATGGTCTTGGGCAACATCATGTTTTGAGTCTTTTTTTAGCTCATACTGTTTATGCGATTCGGCATAATGGGTATGGCTAAAGGCATGAAAAGACTGGTAAGCAATAGTGAACTGCACTAATGCCATTAAAACCAGGTTGAATAAAGCAAACTTTCTTTTCATGAACTGCAAAGATAATTATAAAATGTATTGAAAATGCAATTAGATTGCATTTAGCAAATTTTTAAGAGGTAATCTGTCCAATTATTTTCAATTAAAGACTCAGCTATATGTTCTTAATTTCAATATCGTACAATCAAAAACTGGTTTAAAAGAGCAGGTTAAAACAAGTATAGATACTTTAAAGTGTAGTTTTACAAATATATGGGCATAACATTATTTTCATGCTAAAAATCACTTTTAGGTAACCGCTAAATTTGTAATTTCGCATCTGCTAATCCCCTATTCTGTATGCTGCGAAAAATACTCCGCATTTTTTATAAAGCCCTGCTTTGGTTTATAGTCCTATCGGTATTCTCTGTTGTAGTTTTCCGTTTTGTTCCTGTTCCGTTTACACCCCTTATGATAACACGCGCCTTTGAACAAAAAGGCGACGGTAAAGAAATGCACAGCAGCCACGACTGGGTACCGCTCGAAGAAATTTCGCCCAACCTGCAAAAGGCAGTTATTGCCAGCGAAGACGATCGTTTTTTAATACACCACGGTTTTGATTTTGATGCTATGTTTAAGGCATATAAAAACAACAGCAAAGGCAAACGCATAAAAGGCGGCAGTACCATAAGCCAGCAAACTGCCAAGAATGTATTTTTATGGCAGGGGCGCAGCTACCTTCGCAAAGGGCTTGAAGCCTATTTTACAATGCTTATAGAGCTGCTATGGAGTAAAGAGCGCATAATGGAAGTATACCTTAACAGTATAGAAATGGGCGACGGTGTTTATGGAGCCCAGGCTGCGGCACAACACTGGTATCATAAAGATGCTGCTAACCTTACTAAATATGAAGCAGCGGGTATTGCCGCAATATTGCCTAATCCTTTTAAGTTTAAAGCAGTAAACTCGTCGCGATATACACAAAGACGTAAAGGCAGGATAGTAAAATTAATGCGCTACGTAAAACTGGATTATTAAATGAAATCACGCTATGGGTTATTATTCGCTTTGTTATACAGCACTTTTGGTTTTGCTCAAAAGCCTGCCGAAATTAGCATTATAAGCGATAACGACCTGTACACATCTCCCATAAACGACCAGTATTACACTAACGGCATCGAACTTATTTACCGTTACCTGGGCAATTCTAAAAATGAAAACGTTGCCAAGAAAATAACCGAGTTTCGGTTAGGGCAATATATTTACAATCCGCAATCTGTTCGTGCGGCAGATATTAATGTAAACGACCGCCCGTTTGCAGGCTACCTTTTTGCCGAAGCAGGCATCAACACTTTTTATAAAAATGAAAGCGTACTGAAACTCAACTTTCAGGGTGGTGTGGTAGGGCCGGAGTCGTATGCTGAGCAGTTACAAAGGGGGCTGCATAAAATTATTGGCTACCCCACGGTACAAGGCTGGCAATACCAAATAACCACTACCATTGCCGCGCAGGCGCAGGCTGTATATTCGCATAAAATACTATCCGGCAGGTTTCACGAAAATGTAGATTTTCATGTACAGGGAGAACTCAACGTGGGTACCATCTGGATGGGAGCATCGGTAGGGCCAATGATGCGCATCAGCCTTAAAAGGGAGCTGTTGCCCATGTACGATTCGGCACTACACGGTGCTGCACTTAATATAGATAAGGAACTTTCGCGGCAGCAGCGGGAATTATTTTTATACATAAACCCGGTACTCAATTATCAAAATTATGATGCTACCATACTGGGCAGCATGTTTAACAATAACAGTCCGGTTACTTTTCCGCTTATTCCCTTTCGCTTTAATGCTGAAGCCGGTGTTAAATACCGTTACAATAACTGGACCTACTCCTACTCTTTTAATTACCGCAGTAAAGAACTTACTAACCGTGTTATTACCGGTTACTATTACGGCTCTATAGTGTTGAGTTATCGTTTGTGATTTAACTGCAGTCGTAGTTTTCGTTTGATAGGTAATACATACCCCAAGCCTCTCTCAAGAGCTATCGTGTGGATAAAATTTAAATAAATAATTCCACTAAAAGTCCTCTCCCCCGGCCCCTCTCCGAAGGAGAGGGGAGCCAACAAAACGAGTAAAGTTCGACAAAAATCAATGTAGAATTAAGGCTAATCTATAGTCAAAAATATTCCAGTGTATCTGCTCCCTCTCCTTTGGAGAGGGTTGGGGAGAGGACTGTAAAAAATATATACACACTACAACTTTGCGATGGTCAGGGGTATGTAAATTCAAAATCGCTTTAAAAAATTAAATCCTCCCTCTTTACCCGCTACCTGCCAACTATTAATTATTTTTGGTACACTTTTATAACCCTTCATAAAAATGAAAAAAATACTTCTCTTAACTTTAAGCATTATGGGATTATCTGCTTCGGCACAACAAGTAATGACCCCCGAACTGCTTTGGAGCCTTGGCCGCGTGAGTGCCGTGGGCATATCTAAAGACGGGAAAACCATTGTATATAAAGTTTCGGTACCTGATGTTGCCGAAAATAAATCGGATTCAAAATTTTATACCATTCCTGTTAACGGCGGCACTGCTATCGAGATACATAATTCGAAAAGTCTGGTAAAAGACACAAGTATTTCTCCCGATGGAAAATTTGGACTTACCAGTGAAGAAATTAAGGTTGATAAAGTACTGGGCAGCGATTTTTATCCGGAACTGACAAAATCTACCGTACAAATTTACAACGGATTAGATTACCGCCACTGGGATACATGGAACGACGGTACACACAATCATATATGTTATTATCCTGTAGAAAACAGGGAGGGGTTTATAGATATCATGGCAGGAGAACCTTACGATTCTCCTCAGAAACCTTTTGGCGGCGAAGAAGATTATACCTGGAGCCCCGATGGCAAAAGCATCATCTACGTATCTAAAAAGAAGGCGGGTACAGCCTATGCCACGAGTACTAATACAGACCTTTATGAGTATAACCTTGCTGCCAAGACCACTAAAAATTTAACGCCCGATAATCCCGGGTATGACACTAACCCGGCATTCTCTCCGCAGGGCGACCTTACCTGGCTTCAAATGAAACGAGACGGCTATGAGGCAGATAAAAATGATATTATTGTAAGCCATAAAGGTACCAAGATTAACCTTACCGCCGGATGGGATGGCACTGTTGATAGTTTTACTTGGAGTGCCGACGGCAAAAAAGTATATTTTTTAGCACCTGTAGACGGCACAAAACAGTTGTTTGAAGTCAACTTTCCCGGACTTACAAAAATCGCTGTTAGAATAACACAGCTTACCGACGGTGCTTTTGACGTGAACGGTATTGTAGGCTTTAACGGTAACAACATTATTGTAGAACGTGCCGATACCAACCACGCCTCTGAGATATACAGTTACGACCTTAAAAAGAAATCGTGGAAACAGCTTACTACGGTTAACAATGCCGTTTTCAGCAAACTTGCGCTGAGCAAGACCGAAAAACGTTACGTAACTACTACCGATGGTAAAAAGATGCTGGTATGGGTTATCCTGCCGCCCAACTTTGATGCTACAAAAAAATACCCAACACTATTGTACTGCCAGGGTGGGCCGCAAAGTGCGTTGACGCAGTTTTATTCGTATCGATGGAATTTTCAGCTGATGGCGGCACAGGGATATATAGTTGTAGCGCCTAACCGAAGGGGCATGCCGGGCCATGGTGTAGAATGGAACGAGGCTATTAGTAAAGACTGGGGCGGCCAGGTAATGAACGATTACCTAAGCGCTATTGATGATGTAGCTAAAGAATCGTATGTAGATAAAGCCCGCCTGGGCGCTGTGGGTGCCAGTTATGGCGGCTACTCTGTGTTTTATTTAGCAGGTATACACAATAAACGCTTTAAAACCCTGATTGCCCACGATGGCGTTTTTAACCTGCAAAGTATGTATGGCACTACCGAAGAAGTGTTTTTTACCAACTGGGATAGTGGTGGCCCGTACTGGGAGAAGGACAATGCTGTAGCCCAAAAAACGTACTCACAATTTAACCCTGTAAACTTTGTAGATAAATGGGACACACCTATACTTATTGTACAGGGCGGTAAAGATTTTCGTGTGCCTATAGGCCAGGGACAGGAAGCTTTTCAGGCAGCACAGTTAAGGGGTATAAAAAGCCGTTTTCTTTATTTCCCTGATGAGAACCACTGGGTATTAAAACCGCAAAATGCTATGGTGTGGCAGCGTGAATACTTTAAATGGCTTAAAGAGACATTGTAGTTATCACTTAAACTGCCGTTTTGTAGCCAAAGCCTTATATCTTCGAATAATTAATTTACATTAATGGTGTATAATTATTGTAATGGCGTGCTTTTTGAATGCAATGCGTTACAGAATTTTTAAAGAAAGTTAACTATTTATAAATTTTCTGTACATTAGCAGCCTATTACGATTAAATTAAAAAACAAAAACTATGTACAAATTTTCTTTAAAGCCATTTGTAGCAGCCTCTCTTTTATTAGGAGGTATAAGCATGGGCTTTGCACAGGACAACCTTGTAAATTCGCTTAACGGCAACCTTAGTGCTAATAGTAAAGACTCTTTTGTTTTTACAGATGTTATAAGCCTTGATAATACTCCGGTAAAAAACCAGGGATCATCAGGCACATGCTGGAGCTATTCTACAAATTCGTTTCTTGAATCAGAAATGATACGTATGGGCAAACAGCCTGTAGAATTGTCGCAAATATATACTGCGCGTAATGCTTATATAGAAAAGGGTAAAAATTATGTACGCATGCACGGTGCCACCACTCTGGGCGACGGTGGTGCACTACACGATGTTATAAATATGTACCGCCAGTATGGTGCGCTTCCGCAGAGTGCATATACAGGCCTTAACTATGGTACTGCAAATAATAAATTTGCCGAAATGGCTGCTATACAGGAAGGATTGCTTCAGGCAGTGGTTAAAAACCCTAATGGCGAGCTTACTCCTAACTGGGAAAAAGCCTATACTGCTGTTATAGATTCTTACTTAGGTGCAGTACCTCAATCTTTTGATTACAAAGGAAAAAAGTACACTCCGCAATCTTTTGCTAAAGAAGTAGTAGGTATTAACCCTGATGAGTATGTAGAGATATCGTCGCTTAAAGACCACCCTTACTACGAAAAAATGGTACTTATGGTGCCTGACAACTGGTCTTTAGATCTTGTTTATAATGTAAAGATGAACGACCTTACCACTATTATAGACAATGCCCTTAAAAAAGGGTACACAGTAGGCTGGGCCGGCGACGTAAGCGAAAAAGGCTTTAGCTGGAAAAATGGTGTGGCTTACATACCTACCAAACCATTTGCAGAAATGACTCCTGAAGAGAAAGAAACTATCTTTAAAGGGCCGCAGCCGGAACTTGACGTTACCGAAGAGATGCGCCAAAAGGCATTTGACAATTACCAGACTACCGATGATCACGGTATGCACATCATTGGCCTTAGTAAAGACCAGAATGGTAAAGAATATTACATTGTTAAAAACTCATGGGGAGCAAGCAACGATTATAAAGGCTACCTGTACATGAGCAAAAACTTTGTGAAATATAAAAGTACTGCTATAATGGTAAACAAAGGCGGCCTGCCTGCCCCGCTTGCCAAGCAAATGAATATTAAGTAACAGCAACGCTTTTACTACTTATCCCGAAGCAAAAACGCTTCGGGATTTTTTTTTGCTTGCAGGTTGGCTGTGAAATTAATAATCTTAAATTCGCTTTTGAATTATCAAATCACCAAAAAATTATATGACAATCAAAAAGTTATTTATAGCAGCACTTTTATCCTGCTATAGTTTTAGTGCATCGGCACAAACAGATGTACCTCAAGCACAAGCCGGAGCAGTAGAATCTTTATTTAATGTACAGGCAGGTATAGTTGGCATTTATGTAAATTATGAGATGCCGCTTAGTACACGCTGGGCTTTACGTGCAGAGGCAGGGCTCGACCTATGGTATTATGATGCATATAAATACAATGGCACATCTGTTATAAAAGATAAAGGGACATTTTTTGCACCGGATATAAGTATAGAGCCACGCTGGTATTATAATATAGAAAAGCGTGCACGCAAAGGCAAACATACAGAAAACAACAGTGCTAACTTTATAACACTAGCCGTTAAATATTATCCTGACCTTTTTAAAATAGGCGGGCCTGATTATATATATGTACCTAACCAAATAAGTTTTACACCTAAATGGGGAATACGCAGGGCAATAGCTAAAAGTAATTTTAACTATGAGCTGGGTATAGGTGTTGGATACCTCAGATATATTTCAGATAGCCAGTTCTTAGCCCGAAGGGATGACGTAGTAGTTGATGCCCATATACGTATAGGCTATACTTTTAAATAAAACAAAGAATCCCAAAAGCATAACTTTGGGATTCTTTGTTTTTGATATTACAGTCTTTTAATGATGGACAATATTAGAAACTGATTTAGAAAAAGCCTGGGTCTCTTTTCTATTGGCTATGGCTTCATTATTTGCAAACGCACGCTGTTCTTTAATAAGTTCTGTTGCTTTGTAAATAAATTTTTGGGCGTCATTATAATTAGCTTTAGCAACGTGTATGGTTTTTAACGACCCGTTAACCATCTTTATGCGTACGGTATACTTTTTTTGAACTTTTACCAGACATATTACGGTAAAAGCAAATGCTATGCCGCATAAAAATACTTTAATAAAAGTATCGTCATCTCTAACCAGGCGAGACAATATAAAAACGGCCGCCGGCAGGGCCAAATATAGTAAGTTGCTCAAATTAATCGATTTTTTTAAAGATATATATTTTATGTCTTCTACAGGTAATATAAACTCTCTGTTAACCAATGCAAAAACGACAGTATCGGCATACAGTTTGCCACACGTATTACTAAATAGTGGCATATCAAAATTTTTCATTTTTCATAGGTATATATCATAGTAAATATAACACTCCCAGTAGCAATTATAAAAATATTAACAATACAATAACTATTTAATCGACGTGTAACATCATTATCGCTAAAAATATGTATGTATAATTATATTATTGATACTAAAACTTACTATGCAGAATTATTAAAAATAAGCTTTGAAATATTTATTTTAAAATAAGTGTTAGAGATTAAACTGCCAGATATATTTATTTTTGTATGGCATCTTTAACACAGAACAAACTGAGCCACACACATGAGAAAAATATTTATACTGTTTAGCATAACCTCGTTAGCCATAATAGGCATTCTAACTTACATAACCCCAAAATCGGCTTTACTGTTGTTCATCTTTTTACCGTTAATTTTAATGGGATTGTATGACATGTTCCAGTCCAAGAAAACCATACGCCGCAACTTTCCCCTTGTGGGCAGGCTGCGCTATTTGCTGGAATCTATAGGGCCGGAAATAAGGCAGTACTTTGTTGAGACAGACCTTGACGGCAAACCCTTTAACCGCCTGCAGCGCAGCATTGTTTACCAGCGCAGTAAAAAAGAAACCGACACAATGCCATTTGGAACCCAGCTTAACGTGTATGACGAAGGTTACGAATGGATAAATCACAGCATACGTGCCATCCCTTTTGCCGATGTAAACATGAACCCACGTGTTGTTATAGGCTCTTCTCAATGCACCCAGCCTTATTCTGCCAGTTTATTTAATATAAGTGCCATGAGTTATGGTTCGCTTAGCAAAAATGCCATTATAGCCCTTAACAGGGGAGCAAAACAGGGCGGCTTTTACCACAATACCGGCGAGGGTGGTTTATCTCCTTACCATTTACAGGAAGGCGGCGATGTGGTTTGGAACATTGGTACAGGCTACTTTAGCTGCCGAGATGATGATGGCCATTTTAGCTACGAGCAGTACACAAAACGCGCCATGCTGGATAATGTAAAAATGATAGAGATAAAATTCTCGCAGGGTGCCAAGCCCGGCCACGGCGGGATTTTGCCTAAAGAAAAAGTAACCGACGAAATTGCAGATATCAGGCTTGTAAGTAAAGGCCATGATATCATATCGCCACCGTATCACTCAGCATTTACAACACCGTTAGAATTGATGGATTTTGTAAAACTGCTTCGCAAAGGGTCTGGCGGTAAGCCCATAGGTATGAAAATATGTATAGGCAACAAGCACGAGTTTATTGCTATTTGTAAGGCAATGGTACAAACCCACACCTACATGGACTTTATTACTGTAGATGGTGGCGAGGGAGGTACAGGAGCCGCCCCACAGGAATATAGCGACCACGTGGGCATGCCGCTTCGTGATGCCGTAGCATTTGTTTACGACTGCCTTGTAGGTTACGGAATTAAAGACCAGATAAAAATTATTGTAAGCGGCAAAATCATTACCGGTTTTGATATTATCAAGGCATTATCTATAGGTGCCGATCTTTGTAACTCTGCCCGCGGAATGATGTTTGCCCTGGGCTGTATACAAGCGTTAGAATGCCATAACAACACCTGCCCTACCGGCGTTGCCACACAGGATCCGCATTTAGTTAAGGGATTGGTTCCTGAAGAGAAGAGTGTGCGTGTATACCGTTTTCAGCATGAAACCGTTAAAAGCGCTATGGACCTTATGGCATCGGCAGGTATATGCCACCCCGATGATGTAGACCGTAGTGTGGTAAGCATGCGTACAGATCGTACAACTATTAAAACCTACCTGCAAACCTATCCTGAACCTATACCGGGCTGCATGCTGGAGGGGCACTCTGTACCTACAGATATGTTTTACTTCTGGAAAAAAGCATCTGCAGAGAAATTTTAGATCCCCATTTGAAATAAAAGCAACAAAAAACCCGGAATTTAAGTTCCGGGTTTTTTGTTATTCTTTAGCAGGAAGTAACGCTTTTAGCTTTTTGGTGTTCTCACCCCTGTTAGCCACAAATATTTTATATTGGTCTGCAGTAAGGACAGATTTTAGTTTTGTATCCCTGTCTTCTTCTAAAGCTTTTATTTTTTTAGCTTTATCCAGCTTGTTGGCATTACTCTTTTCGCTTTCTTTAGCTTTAGTAACAAACACGCGGTTAATATCATTAACCTTTACATACTGGCTATCGTTTAATGACAGCTGTGTTTTCATGTGGTCGTTAAGCTTAGTAAGGTTTTCGGCAGCTTTGTCCTGCGCCAGGGCAGCTGTGGTAAACATTACTACCAGTGCCATAGCACCTAACATTAGTTTTACAGCCGATGTGATTTTCTTAATCATCTTGTTCTAATTTATATTTGGTTAATTTTCTATTAATGCAACCGCAGCATTCATTGCAAAAATATATGATATTTTGAATTGAATGATAAAATCCTATTTAAAATGGCCAACTTTTCAAATATTTATTTATCCATACATCTTTTCCGTTTTAAAGCAATGACAATAAGGATTATTGAAAGAACCTGAAAGAGAAACCAAATTTCAAGTTCTAAAATTGATGCATGCCCAGTTTCTATTGTATAACCTTTGTGTCTAAAATAAATATGCAACCGATTAAATATTTCAGCAAGAGCGTAAACTGCTGATAGGTACAAAACAGACGTAATAATAAATATTGGAACTGAATATTTTGAAGTAAGAATTTTAAAAAATCCCAATGCTAATATTAAATCACTTATTACATATAAAATTACAAAAACAGCTGTATTCATGTGCTACAATTTTATTACAAGACAAAATTCACTAAATAATCCGGCTCATCCATAAAATTAAGAAACCCCGCCAAAGGCGGGGCTCAAATATTATTCTGTTACGCGCTCCTTCATTTTGAAGCTTTCCATAAACTTAGTAGTGTAGTTACCGGCTACATAGTCCGGCTCATCCATTAACTGCCTGTGGAATGGTATGGTTGTTTTAATACCCTCTATTATAAATTCATCAAGCGCACGTTTCATTTTACTTATAGCTTCCTGCCTTGTTTGTGCAGTAGTAATAAGCTTCGCTATCATAGAGTCATAATTAGGCGGAATTGTATAACCACTATATACATGCGTATCAAGCCTTACACCATGGCCTCCCGGCATGTGCAGGGTCGTAATTTTACCCGGCGACGGCCTAAAGTCATTATAAGGGTCTTCGGCATTAATACGGCATTCTATAGAGTGCATTTGCGGTAAATAATTTTTACCTGTAATTGGCACACCTGCAGCAACAAGTATCTGCTCGCGTATAAGGTCGTAATCTATTACCTGCTCAGTAATAGGGTGCTCTACCTGTATACGGGTATTCATTTCCATGAAATAGAAATTCCTGTGCTTATCAACCAAAAATTCTACTGTACCGGCACCTTCATAAGCAATATATTCTGCAGCTTTAACAGCAGCAGCACCCATTTTTTCACGAAGTTCATCGGTCATAAATGGCGAAGGAGTTTCTTCAGTTAGTTTTTGGTGGCGTCGCTGTACAGAACAATCCCTCTCGCTAAGGTGGCAGGCTTTACCAAAAGCATCTCCCACAACCTGAATTTCTATATGGCGTGGCTCTTCAATAAGTTTTTCCATATACATACCGTCGTTACCAAAAGAGGCGGCTGCTTCCTGCCTGGCACTATCCCATGCTTTTTGCAACTCATCTTCTTTCCAAACGGCGCGCATACCTTTACCCCCGCCTCCGGCAGTAGCCTTAAGCATAACAGGGTAACCAAATTCGGCAGCCAGTTTTTTAGTATGTTCGTACGATTCAAGCAATCCGTCAGATCCCGGCACACAAGGTACACCTGCAGCCTTCATGGTAGCTTTGGCTGTAGCCTTATCTCCCATTTTATTAATCATCTCTGGCGAAGCGCCTATAAATTTAATACCGTGCTCTTTACAAATTTTAGAGAACTTTGCATTTTCAGACAAGAAACCGTAACCGGGATGAATGGCATCGGCATTAGTTATCTCTGCAGCGGCAATAATGTTAGATATCTTAAGGTAAGACAGGTTACTTGGCGGCGGCCCTATGCAAACAGCCTCATCGGCAAATTTTACATGCAGGCTTTCCGCATCGGCAGTACTATATACTGCCACCGTTTTAATGCCCATCTCCCTGCAGGTGCGTATTACACGAAGTGCAATCTCTCCCCTGTTGGCTATTAGTATTTTTTTAAACATCGTTCTTTGTAATTTTAAATTATGAATTATGAATTTCAAATTATTTAAACACCAAAATCATCCGGCATTTAAAATTCAAAATTTAAAATAATTAAGAAGGGTCTACTAAAAATAAAGGCTGGTCATACTCCACCGGAGACGAATCGTCTACCAGTACCTTAACGATCTTACCTGAAATTTCAGATTCTATTTCGTTAAACAGCTTCATTGCCTCAATTACACAAACAACATCTCCCTTAGAGATCGTGCTGCCTACCTCTACAAATGTAGGTTTATCCGGCGATGGCTTTCTGTATAAAGTACCAATAATAGGCGATTTAATAACCAGGTATTTAGCGTTGTCATCTGCAACCGGGGCAGCCTGTATAGCAGCGGGAGCCTGTGGCTGTGCAGCGGCAGGAGCCTGTTGTTGCACCGGCTGGCTTGCTGGCAACTGCTGTATGTAAGTAGTTGTACCCTCTGTGCTGGCGTCGCTTGTGGTTTTTATGGTGATCTTAATATCATCCATCTCTAATTTAACTTCTGTAGCTCCGGACTTTGCCACAAACTTGATTAGGTTTTGAATTTCTCTGATATCCATATTTCAGTTTTTATTTGTAGTTTGTTTAGTTTTTAGTGTATGCCCATTTAAGGTATATAGAGCCCCAGGTAAACCCTCCGCCAAAAGAGGCAAAGATAATGTTATCGCCTTTTTTAAACAGGTGCTCAAAATCATGAAGCAGCAACGGCAGCGTGGCCGATGTTGTATTACCGTATTTTTCTATATTTATAAGTACTTTGCTTTCGTCTACACCCATACGGTGTGCCGTAGCATCTATTATCCTTTTATTAGCTTGGTGTGCTACAAGCCAGTTTACATCATCATGCGACAGGTTGTTTTGCTGCATGATCTTTTCGCTTACATCGGCCATGTTAGACACTGCATATTTAAACACAGTTTTACCATCCTGAAAAACGTAGTGCTGTTTATTATCTACCGTTTCATGGCTTGCAGGCAGTATAGAGCCGCCGGCTTCAATTTTAAGGTAATCGCGGCCTATGCCATCACTCCTTAATATCTCGTCCTGCAACCCAAGCCCTTCAAAATTAGGCTCAAATAACACAGCCCCGGCACCATCACCAAAGATAATGCAGGTTGCCCTGTCTGTATAATCTATAATCGATGACATTTTATCGGCACCTATAACCAGTACCTTTTTATAACGGCCGCTTTCTATATAAGCAGCAGCATTGCTCATAGCATACAAAAAACTCGAACAGGCAGCCTGAAGGTCGTATGCAAAAGCATTTACTGCACCTATTTTTGTGGCCACATATACAGCCGTTGCTGCAACAGGCATATCCGGCGTGGCCGATGCCACAAGTACCAGGTCAATCTCTGCAGGGTTAGTCCCTGATTTTTTAAGTAAGTCTTCTGCCGCTTTTATAGCCAGGAACGAAGTACCCTGATTTTCTTCTTTAAGAATACGCCTTTCCTTAATACCCGTACGGGATGTTATCCATTCATCATTTGTATCTACCATTGTTTCGAGCAACTGGTTTGTAAGCACAAAATCCGGCACGTAAGCCCCAACGGCAGTAATGGCAGCTGTTATTTTACTCATAGGAATAATATATCATTCTGTTTCAGGCGGAAATACCCCCGAAAAGTGGTGGAAATTACAAAAATTTTATAATATGGCGGGAAATAAGCCTGCCTAATTTAAAAAAAAGGGTATTTAACAAAAAAACTCCCACCAAGTGAGAGTTTTACCCTTTACTTCCAGCAATTATGCTACAGCCTCTTCTGATTTGTCTATAACAACCTGACCTCTGTAGTACATTTTACCTTCAAACCAGTAAGCTCTGTGGTATAAATGTGCCTCACCTGTTACAGGGCATTTAGCAATTTGAGGAACCGATGCTTTATAATGCGTCCTTCTCTTATCTCTTCTTGTTTTCGAGGTCTTTCTCTTAGGATGTGCCATTTTACTATATTATTTATTATCCGTTAATAGTTTTTTTAAACCGTCCCAACGCGGGTCGGTGCTTTCTTCTTCTTTTTTTTCTTTGTATTCTTCTTTTGGAGCAAGCTCTTCCAGTTTATCTAATATATCTGCGGTAAACGTACCGTCTTTAATTCCCGGGTGAACCCGTTTTGTTGGTACAGACAACACGATCATTTCATAAATATACTGGGCTACGTTTACCTGATATTCGCCATGCGGCAGTACCAGCAGCTCATCATTATCATCGTTATACTCATCGCCAAACTTTACAATAAGGGTTAACGCACCTTTTACAGGCAGGTCAAAATCCTCATTGGTAAGATCGCAGGGAACATTTACTGTACCCTTATGCTTAAACGTGAGCTCGAGCATAGTGCTTTTCTTTTCCAAAACAAGATTAACTTTAATATTGACGTCGTTATACTCGTCAAATTCAAAGCCATCAAAGAACTTTTTGTCAATATCAAACTCAAACTGGTGTTTTCCCTGCTTCAATCCCACAAACGGGATTAAAAAATCCTTGTTCACTTTCATGTACTTCCAGTATTTTAACTGTTATTATTAATAAGGCGTGTACTTTGTATACCGCAACTTGTTTTACTACAACAGTTTTGAGCGTGCAAAGATATAAAATAATTGCAAATCCAAGACTGTTATGAATATTTTTTTGATTCTTCCTGCTTTTCTCTAATTTTTAGCGGGTTTTTGGTCAGTTCTGCATACTCCTGCCTGCTATGATACACATCTATAGCAAGATAAACGGCTTCTTTAAACGAATTATTGTCGGCCACTCCCTTACCAGCTATATCATAACCCGTGCCATGATCTGGCGAAGTGCGTATTCCTTCGAGCCCGGCGGTATAATTAACACCATTTCCAAACGATAATGTTTTAAAAGGAATAAGTCCCTGGTCGTGGTATGCCGCTATTACAGCATCGTACTTTTCATACTGCCCACTGCCAAAAAAACTATCGGCACTGTAGGGGCCAAAAACCATAACACCTTCTTCAAACAGTTTTTTAAGTGCGGGTTTTACAACCACATCGTCTTCTTTACCTATAACACCGTTATCGCCACTGTGGGGGTTTACACCCAGCACCGCAATTTTAGGCTTATTTATCTTGAAATCTTTTTTTAGCGACGTATTTATAGTAAGTATCTTTTTGCGTATAAGCTCCTCGGTTAAATGCGACGACACTTCGTTTACCGGAATATGGTCTGTAAGCAAACCTACCCTCAGGTCGCCCTGTACCATAAACATTAATGCATCGCCTTCCAGCTCCTGATCTAAATAATCAGTATGCCCCGGGAATTTAAAATCTTCGCTTTGTATGTTATATTTATTAATAGGAGCCGTTACCAGCACATCTATTTTATTATCCTTAAGGGCAGCTACAGCCTCGGTAAACGACTTTATAGCATACTTACCTACTGTCTCATCATTCTTACCAAAATCTACATTAACGCCTTCTTTCCAAATGTTAAGTACATTTATTTTACCAATCACTAATTGTTCAAGAGTATCAATACCGTGAAGGTTGCAGGTAAGCTGAAACGTTTTTTTTATGAAAGACAGCACTTTAAAATTGCCAAAAATAACCGGCGTGCAAAATTCCAGCATGCGGGCATCTTCAAAAGTTTTTAGTAAAACCTCTGTACCTATGCCGTTTAGGTCGCCTATGGATATGCCTACAATTACATTTTCTGCCTGTTTTGTCATGATGCTGTTTATTGCTTAATTTTGTACCCTACAAATTTAGTAAAATTAATCAGCATGTTTACAGGAATTATTGAAACTGCCGCAACCATTGCGCAAATAGAAAAAGATAACGACAATATCAACATAACGCTAACCTGCCCTATTGTACCCGAACTGAAGATAGACCAAAGCCTCTCTCACGACGGTGTGTGCCTTACTGTGGTTGCATTATCGCCAGATAGCTATACGGTAACAGCCATTAAAGAAACCTTAGAGAAGACCAACCTGGGCAGCTGGGCTGTGGGTAGCGAGGTAAACCTGGAGCGCGCCATGAAACTGGGCGACAGGCTGGACGGGCATATAGTACAGGGGCATGTAGACCAGGTAGGAACATGTGTATCTGTAGAAGATGCATCGGGCAGTTGGTACTTTACCTTTAAATATGATGCCGGCCCTAACAATATTACTATAGAGAAAGGTTCTATTACCGTAAATGGTGTTAGCCTTACCGTAGTTAATTCTAAAGCAAACGAGTTTAGTGTGGCCATTATACCTTACACCTATGAGCACACTAACTTTAAAAATATAAAACCCGGCACCGTTGTAAACCTTGAGTTTGACGTTGTAGGCAAATATGTAGCACGCCTGCATGCCTTAAGGAGTTAATATTCTTTAATACGTTTATATAAGAGCTTCACAACTGTGAGGCTTTTTTTATTGCAGCACAATGCCTGCGCATTCTTTAAACCTTGTTCCTGCCTTTCGCTATATCTCCCTCCTGCGTCGGGAGGATGCCACTGCAGTCAGGGCTATGTATCACTACAGGTGTTTTTTAAACGTTTGGTATTTGCTCGTTGTTAAAACTAATTCCAGATGAGGACTAGAATAGAGATTCTTCAACTCCGCTGCGCTGCGTTCAGAATGACAAACGCGTAAAAATAACATGTTTACCATTTAGTAAATTACTGCTCATTTTCCTGTAGACAATTTTAAGAGATTCTTCAACTCCGCTGCGCTCCGTTCAGAATGACACAAACACGTCAAAAATGATAAGTTTAGTAAGCGGCTACTTATTTTTTAAGGAATTCCAAGAGGTTCTTCGGCTTCGTTGCACTTCGCTCAGAATGACAAAATATTTAAAACGTTACACCACCAAAGAATTACAGTTGCCCTTTTAATAAAGGGAGAAATACCATGAAAAAGATTATCCGGATGCACCTGTCATTCTGAGCGAAGTGCAACGAAGCCGAAGAATCTTAAGAACCTGAAATTCCTCCCTGATCAGATGACATACATTGCGTTTTGAAAGAGAAGAAAACAAATACATAAAACTAAGTGAACTCAAGGCTTCTATACAATGACATTACCACAAAAAAGCAAGAAGCCGTCTCAAAACTGAGGCGGTTTTTTTATGCATTTTTTTGGCAGAAAGTTTATTTTTTATTATATTCAAGTATTGATTATCAATATTTTAAGCGATGAAATTTAAGCCCTACAACCAGAACCAGTCGACTCTTTTCCCTCATTCGTTTGATGAATTAATACCTGCGCATCATCCGGTCCGGGTTATTAACTCCGTTGTAGAGAAAATAAATATCCAGCCGTTACTTGAAGCCTATAGTAAAGAAGGAAATCCTGGGTACCATCCCAAAATGCTT
>NZ_KB899982.1 GCF_000378485.1 Flavobacterium rivuli WB 3.3-2 = DSM 21788
CTTTGGGGAACGTCGAATTTGTTCAGCAACCCAAGGTACATGAATGGTGCCTCTACCAACCCTAACTTTGATGTAGTGGCCTATGCCGGTGCACAGGCTAAGATTGCTATTGATGCTACTATCGCATTAGGTGGAGAGAACTACGTTTTTTGGGGTGGCCGTGAAGGGTATATGAGTTTATTGAATACTGATATTCAGCGTGAGCAGGACCATCTGGCACAATTTCTTACCATATGCAGGGATTACGCCCGCAGCCAGGGTTTTAAAGGAACATTCCTTATAGAGCCTAAGCCTATGGAGCCTATGAAACACCAGTATGATTTTGATGCTGCTACCTGTATTGGCTTCCTTAATAAATACGGATTACAAAACGACTTTAAATTAAACCTTGAGGTTAACCATGCTACCCTTGCAGGGCATACTTTTGAGCATGAAATGCAGCTTGCCGCTAATGCAGGTATGTTAGGCTCTCTTGATGCTAACCGTGGTGACTACCAGAACGGTTGGGATACCGACCAGTTCCCAATAGATATTTATGAGGTTACACAGGCTATGCTTGTTTTCCTTCAGGCAGGTGGCTTACAGGGCGGTGGTATTAACTTTGATGCTAAAGTGCGCAGGAATTCTACCGACCTTGAAGATAAATTTATAGCACACATAAGTGGTATGGATATTTTTGCCCGTGGCCTTATAAGTGCAGATCATATTATAAAGAATACTAACTATATGCAGTTGCGCAAGGAGCGTTATGCATCATTTGACAGCGGCAAAGGCGCCCGGTTTGAAAAAGGAGAGCTCACTTTAGAAAACCTAAGCGAAATTGCCCGTCAGAATGGAGAACCCCAACCTAAGAGCGGCAGGCAGGAATTATTTGAACAAATTATTGCAAACGCTTATTAGGAGACTACACCCAAACTAAATGAACTCTAACCAAACACTCTGAATTATTATGAAAAGTAAAATTTGTATTCCGCCTAAAGTGCTTACTTATTGCTTGTCATTTTTCTTTGTTATGCTGGCATTGCCTGCATTTGCACAGCAAAAAATAACAGGTAAAGTAACCTCTACAGAAGACGGCCTTGGACTACCGGGGGTAAATATTGTAGAAAAAGGTACAAGTAATGGCGTAAGCACTGACATTGACGGAAATTACCAAATTACAGCAGCACCCAACGCTGTGTTGGTATTTAGCTTTGTAGGTTTTGGATCGCAGGAGATTGCCGTAAATAACCAGTCGGCAATTAATGCAAATTTAAAGCCAAGCGCATCTGAGCTTAACGAAATCGTAGTTGTGGGCTACGGTACACAAAAAAGAAAGGTATCTACAGCTGCTACAACAGTAGTAAGTGGTAAAGACCTGCAACAAACTAATAGTATAGATGCAACAAGTGCACTACAAGGCCAGTCATCTGGGGTTTCTATAACGCAAAGCTCAGGACAACCCGGTGCAGGCATGGTAGTAAACATTCGTGGTGCAGGTACTGTAGGCAATGCTACACCTCTATATGTGGTAGACGGTGTTGTTGTAGATAACGGTATTGGTTATCTTGACCCTTCAAGCATCGAAAGGATCGACGTATTAAAAGATGCTTCGGCGGCGGCCATATATGGTGCGCGTGCAGCAAATGGAGTAATATTAGTAACAACAAAAAAAGGAAAAGAAGGAAAAACAACTATCTCTTTTAACAGCTATACAGGCTTTCAGGAAACATATAAAAGATTAGACCTTCTTAATGCAGGTGAATTTGCTACAATAATGAATGAGGCACGTGTAAACAGTGGGTCTGCCCCATTATATACACAAGAGCAAATTAACGGCATGAAAAGTAACAACTGGCAAAACGAGTTGTTTAACGATGGTGCTATGAAGCAAAACCATTCATTGCTTATAAGCGGTGGTAATGATAAAGCTACTTACAATACAGGTATTTCTTATTACGGCCAGGATGGTATTATAGGAAGCCAAAACAACCAGTCGAGCTATGACAGGGTTACATTTACAACAAATTCAACCTATAATGTAATTAAAGACCGCTTTAAAATAGGAGAGAACTTTTCGTATGCCAATACAAAAAGCCGCGGTATTGCAGATCAGGGTATTTACAACAACTCTATAAGAGGGTTTCTTAATACTCCTCCTAACTATGCTACCTTTAACGAAGACGGCAGCTACGGAAGTTCTGACCTGAGTGCAGATATTAGTAACCCTGCAGGTTTATTATATTACAACAACTTTAAAGAAACAAGATCTAACCGTTTTGTAGCTAACGTATTTACAGATGTTATCCCTGTAGAAGGCCTTACATTAAGGACATCTTTTGGTGTAGATGTTTACAGTGATGATTACCGCGCCTTTACGCCGCAGTATGAATTATCTACTGTATCTTACAATTTGCTTTCTACAGTTAACCAGACTGCTACAAACAATTTTTCATGGATATGGGAAAACACTGCTAACTACAAAAAATCATTTGGTAAACATAATTTAGACCTGTTAGCCGGTATGTCTGCACGTGAGCGCATTCTAAAATCGGCAGGAGCATCTGGAAAGAATCTTATATTTGATGATTTCGACCATGCGTACCTTGATAACGTTACAGACCCTACACAAAATACAGTAAGCGGTACACGTTATGACTATAATATTGCTTCTTACTTTGGAAGGATATTGTATGACTATGACAACAAATACCTTCTTACTGCTACTGTGCGCCGTGACGGTTCGTCAGAATTTGGTCCAAATAAAAGATGGGCAGTATTCCCTTCATTCTCTGCAGGATGGAATGTAGACCAGGAAAGCTTCTTCCCAAAAGAAAATAAAGTTTTACAAGCGTTAAAACTTCGTGGTAGCTGGGGACAAAACGGTAACGACCAGTTTTCAAGAAGATTTGCTTACATGTCTACAATATCTTCATACGATAAAAACTACCATTTTGGTACAGGATCGAGCGAATTACCGTTACAGGTAGGTGCAAGCCCGGATGCCCTTAACGACCCTAACTTAAAATGGGAAACTTCTGAGCAGTTAGACCTTGGTTTTGATGCTACACTGTTTACTAACTTTACCCTTACGTTTGATTACTACGATAAAAAGACTAAAGACTGGATCGTACTAAAAGAAGTCCCGGAAATTGCAGGAGCTTTAGGCCCATACGTTAACGGTGGAGACATAAGCAATAAAGGTTTTGAGATAGGCCTTAATTACAATACAAAATTTGGCGATGACTGGAGACTTACCGTAAACGCAAACTTCTCTAAAAACAAAAATGAAGTTACAAGGGTTGCAACTACAAATGGTATTATATATGGCGAAAGCAACCTTTTATTCCAGGGTCTTGACGAGATGAACCGTGTGCAGGAAGGCCATCCTATAGGATACTTTTATGGTTTGCAAACAGCAGGTATCTTCCAGAACCAGGCAGAAATTGATGCTTACAGGCAGGGAGGCAACCCTATACAGCCAAATGCGCAACCAGGTGATGTTCGATTTGTAGACCGTAACGGCGACGGATCTATTACAGCCGATGATAAAACCCAGATAGGCGATCCTAATCCTGATTTTCATTATGGTGTAAACTTCCAGCTTAACTACAAAGCTTTCGATCTTTCTGTATATACGTATGGTGTAGGCGGTAACCAGATAGCTTATGGTGTTCGTGATTATTCAAGGCCATTTAACAATTACACTACGGAGATCTTTGACCGTTGGACAACAGAAGGCAGCTCTAACACATTGCCAAGGGTTACTTATGGTACAGATGCTAATGGTAACTGGACTAAATTTAGCGACCTTTATATGAAAGATGGCGATTTCTTCAGGATCAAAACAGTTACATTGGGTTGTGATATCGCTAAACTTTCAAAATTTGTTGGTGATACATTCTCTCAGTTCAGGCTTTATGTATCTGCTAACAACCTTTACACTTTTACCAAATATCCAGGACTGGATCCAGAGGTAGGTTTTGGTAATGCAAATCAGTCGTGGGCAAGAGGTATAGACGTAGGTTTCTATCCGCAGCCAAGGACATATATGATGGGTTTAAGTGTTAATTTCTAAAAAAATTGAAAATGAAAAAAAATATAATTAAAGTAGCAGTATTGGCATTAATGTTTTCCTTTGGTTCTTGCAGCGACGACTTTCTTAAAAACAGTCCTTACACGCAACAGGTAGAAGAGAACTTTTATAAAACACCGCAGGATGGTTTTAAAGGCCTTGTAGCTGTATACGATATTTTGCAGCGCGAAGCCTATGGCGGAGCACTTATGAACACAGAGATTGCATCTGATGACTGCTACGGTGGTTTTGGTACTGCAGATAGCAATACTATCCTTGAATGGGACCGCTTTCAGTTTGTAACTGATAAAGAGATGAACGACCCCATTTGGGAAAATGCCTACATAGGTATTTTTAGGGCTAACGTATTGCTAAAAAACCTCGATAATATTAATTGGGGAGCTGATACAGCATTACGTACGCAGTACGAAGCAGAAGCACGCTTTTTAAGGGCATACTTCCACTTTCAGTTGGCAAGGGTATTTGGAGATATCGTACCTTTAGACCACCCGCTAACAACAAGTGAGTTTACCTCTCCCCGCGCCCCTGCAGATGTTACTTATGCACTTATAGCAAGCGATTTTAAATTTGCTGCAGATAACCTTGGTAACGAAAATTACTCTACACCGGGCAACGTAAATTATGGACGTATTACTAAGTGGGCTGCAGAAGCATACCTGGGTAAAGCATTTTTATTTTACACAGATTATTACAGCAAGCCAGACCTTGCAGGTGTAGTAACTAAAGCAGAGGCTGTTACCTATATAAATGATGTTGTAAATAACAGCGGCCACGACCTTGTAAGTAACTTTGCCAGTTTATGGCTTGGTTCATCTGCTTCAGAGGGTGTTACCTATGCAGGCGAAGGCAATACCGAAATGGTTTTTGCTATCCGCTTTAACAGCTCTGGTAACGCTAACTGGAACCTGCATGAGGGTAACCGCTTCTCTGTAAACATTTCTACACGTGGCGGCGACCTTGCCCCTTACGGACAAGGATGGGGCGGTGGGCCTGTAACACCTGCGTTGTTTAATGCATATTCTGACGCAGATACCCGTAAGAAAGCTACCATTATAGACTATGTGGGCGAAGGCCTTAATTTTGATGCAGATGCCCGTGGCCAACGCCAGTATACAGGCTATGCATGGAAAAAATTAACCCGTGTACTGGATCCTGCTTTTATAGGAGATTTCCAGATAGACAACTATGAAGATATTCCGCTTATCCGTTTTTCAGATGTACTGCTTACCGCTGCAGAACTTAACCTTGACAGTAATGCAGGATTTGCACAAACCTGTCTTGACAGGGTTCGTAGCCGTGCGTTTGGCAATACAACAAATAACGTACCTGTAAATATGACAAGTATAATGAACGAGCGCAGGCTGGAGCTTGCACTGGAAGGGCACCGTTACTTCGACCTTATAAGAAAAGGTATGGGTGTTACTGCCACTGCTATAAACGCTACCAATATGGGAGGAGAATTTACTGTAAACTTCAGGCCGGAAACATTAGGTTTCTTTGCACTGCCACAGTCTCAGATACTGCTTTCTAATGGTGCTATAACACAAAACCCGGGATGGTAATTTTAAATTATAAAAATTGATGATTATGAAACAGATGATGACAAAAATGCTTGTGGGTGTTATGGCAGCAACGTTGCTGTTTTCCTGCGAGGCCGAGGAAGACCGCCAGAGCCTTCCTGCAACAGGAGTTAGTCCTTCCGAAATAAACATTTCGGTAACACAAGATCCTTTAAACCCTAATCTTGTTACTATGACTAACCTCATGGATGATGTAATACCTTACTGGAGCTATACAGATGCTGCCGGTAATGAGTTAGGGCACTCTAACCTGAAAACGGTAAGCACTACGTTCCCGTTTGCAGGTAATTACAGTGTTTATTTTACTGCTTACACACGTGGCGGCGCTGTAGCCGCAGCACCGGTACCAGTTAGGATAGCAAGTAATAACGCTGAATATTTTAGCGCACCGGAATGGAACATGCTTACTAATGGTGTAAATGGTAAAACATGGGTATTAGATATGGAAAGCCCTATTGGCTGGGCAGGTTTAGATTATCCATATAATACTACGGGTACAGATTTCTGGAACTGGTTTCCTGATTATGCAGGTAACAGTTGGGTAATGCCTAACAAAAACTGGGGTAGCATGAAGTTTGACCTTAACGGTGGTTACAATACTACTGTTTCTCAAACTGCACTTACCACAGATGCCCAGACTTCAAAAACAGGCAGCTTTAGTTTTGATATTGCTGCACACACCCTGACCTTTAATGGTGGTACTGAGCTACTGTCAGGCGGCGATTACCGTCCTGATGCAGGTAACTGGACTACAGTAAAAGTAGTAGAACTATCAGACAACTCTTTACGCCTTGCGGTTATAAGAAACCAAAGCCGTACCGGTGAAGGTGTTTGTCTAATTGTTTTCCATTACAAACCAGCATAAATTTTATAATGCCGGTAAGCGGTTCCTGCTTACCGGCATTTTTTTAAAACCCATCTATGACCCAACATTACACTACCCAAATTATAAAAACACTGGCGGCATTTAGCCTTTTTACCTTTATTGCCTGTGGCACTAAAGACAGTAAAGCACTTGCCGAAAGAAAAACCTCATTTAATTCAGGATGGAAATTTCACCTGAATGACAGCATTAAAGATCGTGACACTATAGGGACTGCGACCCAATGGCGTACACTTAACCTTCCGCACGACTGGAGCATAGAAGGAAATTTTGACGAGAAAAGCCCTGCCGGTGTAGGCGGTGGCGCACTTAATGGCGGCCTTGGCTGGTATAAAAAAACATTTACCGTAAAAGCACAGGACAGCACAAAACTTACCACAATATTGTTTGATGGTATATACCGTAACAGCGAGGTATGGATAAACGGCCACTACCTGGGCAAACGCCCTAATGGCTATATAAGCTTTAGGTATAACCTTACCCCCTACTTAAACTATGGCGACAAACAGAACGAAATAATTGTAAAAGCAAATAATTCCAAACAGCCTAATTCCCGTTGGTATTCGGGATCAGGAATTTACAGGAATGTGTGGCTGGAAACTACCGGAAAAGTACATGTAAAAGCAGATGGTACTTACATTACAACACCCGTAGCTAACACCACAAAAGCCAATTTAAAACTGCAAACCATCGTTAAAAATGAATTTGCTGCCGAAAAATCTGCTGAAATTACAACCACTATATATAAAGGCGATAAGGAAATTACCGCTGTTACCAAAGAGCTTAAACTTCCGGCGAATGCCGAACAAACCATAAGCCAGGAAACCGGCATTGAAAATCCGGAATTATGGTCGGTTGAAAAACCGGAACTTTATAAAGCGGTTACCGAGGTGAAGGTAGACGGCGATATTCTGGATACCTATGAAACACCTTTTGGTATACGTACTTTTAAATTTGATGCCACTAAAGGTTTTATCCTTAATGGCAAACATGTGAAGATAAAAGGTGTTTGCCTGCACCATGACCTTGGCGCATTAGGATCTGCCTTTAATACGCGTGCTATGGAACGTGAGCTTGAAATAATGAAAGAGATGGGGGTTAACGGTATACGTACCACACACAACCCTCCCGCCCCTGAGTTATTAGACCTTTGCGACAAAATGGGCTTTATTGTAATGGATGAATCTTTTGATATGTGGAAACAGGCTAAAAACCCTGATGATTACAGTAAAGACTGGGACAAGTGGCATGTAACCGATTTACAGGACCAATTGTACCGCGACCGTAACCACCCTAGTATTTTTATATGGAGCATAGGCAACGAAATCCCGGAACAATGGAACGAACAGGGAGCAAAAATAGGTAAAGAACTGGCTGCTATTGTAAAAGCTATAGACACTACCCGACCTATAACAGCGGCAATGAACCCGCCTATTGTGGTTAACAATAACGTTACCACCCAGTTTGACAATGCAGCGGCACAACCCAATGCACTTGCAGCATCGGGCGCGTTAGACCTTATTGGGTACAACTATGCGCACCAAACGTATACACAGCACCAAAAGAACTTTCCTAACATACCTTTTATAGCTACCGAAACTACATCGGCACTGGCCACACGCGGTTATTATGATGCAAATTCAGACACTATAAAACAATGGCCGGTGCGATGGGATATACCTTTTAACGAAGGAAATCCGGGTAATACTGTGTCGGCCTATGACCAGGTACAGACACCGTGGGGCTCCACACACGAAGCTACCTGGAAGGTTATTAAAAAGCACGATTACCTGTCGGGTATGTACATCTGGACAGGGTTTGATTATATAGGCGAGCCTACACCTTATGGCTGGCCATCTATAAGTTCTTATTTTGGTATTGCAGATCTTGCAGGTTTCCCTAAAGATGTGTACTATATGTACCAAAGTGAATGGACTAACAAACCTGTATTACATATATTCCCGCACTGGAACTGGAAAGCAGGACAAAATGTAGATGTATGGGCTTACTACAATAATGCCGATGAAGTAGAACTTTACCTCAACGGAAAATCTCTTGGCAAAAAAAGCAAACAGGGAGACGACCTGCATATTATATGGAAAGTACCTTATGAGCCGGGAACACTAAAAGCTATTTCGCGTAAAAATGGTAAAACAGTTCTTGAAAAAGAGATTAAAACCGCCGGTGCGCCCGCAGCCTTAAAAGCAACTGCCGACCGTGCCACCATTAAAGCCGACGGTAACGACCTTAGTTTTGTAACTGTAGACATTACCGATGCTAAGGGTGTTTTTGCTGCTACAGCTAATAACGAAATTACCTTTACCCTTAAAGGCAACGGCAAAATTGTGGGGGTTTGCAGTGGCGACCCTGTAAGCCATGAATCTTACAAGGGCAACAAACATACTGCGCTTAACGGTAAATGCCTTGTAATTATACAGGCGGGCGATAAGGCAGACAACCTAGAACTTGCGGCAAGTGCGGCAGGGCTTAAAAATAGCGTTATACAAATTAAGACTGCCAACTAATAGCTTTCCCGGTTTCTTAAGATATTAATTCAACATTACCCAAACCAATGAAGAAAACAAACCGCTTGAATTGCCTTTTAGCCGCATCGGGAATGCTGTTTTTTAACGGCGTTGCCATAGCACAGATTCAGAATGCAGATGTGCTCAACGCCCCGGTTGATGTAAGCAGAGATTTTGAAAATTATTTAAACACGTTTTATTTTGCCGATGAGCTTACCTCTTTTGATCCTGCCACAGGAAAAGGTACGGTAAAGTATTTAAGGTTTAATTATAAAACCAGGATGGCCTTTAATAATATTGAAATGAAACCGTACCTGGCGGTACCAAACGAATTTCCTTCTACAGAGTATGAGGCAGAACCTGTACAGCCATTTGCCTTACAGTTTGTGTCAGACCGTACCATCAGGATAAAAATGAGCTCCGGCCCGCAATTCCACCAACCGTCAGAATCGCTTATGCTGATTAACGGTACAGCTCCTAACCACCCGGAAAGCTGGAAATATAGCAAGACACCTACCGGACATAAATACACAAGTAAATACGGGTCTGTAGAAATCATAGCAAAACCCTGGCATGTAAAAGTGTATGATGCAACGGGCAAACTGCTTACATCTACACTGCATGACAGCGATTTGCAAAACACCTACACACCTACCCTGCCGTTTAGCTACGTGCGCCGCAACAGCGATTATTCCCGCAGTATGGCACCGGTATTTAGTCTTGAGCCAGACGAAAAAATCTTTGGCTGTGGCGAATCGTTCACAAACTTTAACAAGCGTGGGCAAAAAATGATTTTATGGGCGGACGATGCCAATGGCGTTCAGAATGAAACCCAATACAAGCCTATACCGTTTTACATGAGCAGCCGCGGCTACGGGGTGTTTATGCATACCTCTGCCCCAATTACTCTCGACTTTGGGAAATATTATTCAAGCGCTAACAAAATGATGCTTGGCGATGATGAAGCCGACCTTTTCTTTTTTATAGGTGAGCCTAAAGATATTCTTGATGAGTATACCGACCTGACGGGTAAAGCATCTATGCCGCCATTATGGTCGTTTGGTTTATGGATGAGCCGCATTACTTACTTCTCTGAAAAGGAAGGCCGCGAAGTTGCTAAAAACTTAAGGAAATATAAAATACCAAGCGATGTTATCCATTTTGATACAGGCTGGTTTGACGTAGACTGGAGGAACAACTATCAGTTTGCAAGTAAGCGTTTTGACGATCCCGTTAAAATGATGGCCGACATGAAAAAAGATGGCTTTAACGTGTGCCTTTGGCAGCTACCATATTTTACTCCAAAAAACACTTTGTTTAACGAAGTTGTAGATCAGGGACTTGTTGTAAAAGACAGGAAAGGAAATTTGCCTTATGAGGATGCCGTGTTAGATTTCTCTAATCCTGATGCTGTTAAATGGTACCAGGCAAAACTAAAACATTTGTTTGACCAGGGCGTTGCCGTATTTAAGGTAGACTTTGGCGAAGCCGCTCCTGCAGATGGTTTGTACCACTCCGGCCGTACAGGGTTTTATGAGCACAACTTATATCCACTGCGCTATAATAAAGCCGTAGCAGAAATTACACAAAAAGAAAAAGGCTATACCCTTATTTGGGCTCGCAGTACATGGGCAGGAAGCCAGCGCTACCCATTGCATTGGGGTGGCGATGCCGAAACCAATAATGGCGCTATAGCAGCTACCTTGCGTGGCGGATTATCATTAGGGCTTTCAGGGTTTAGTTTCTGGAGCCATGACTTAGGCGGGTTTGTAACAAAATCGCCGGAAAGTTTATACAGAAGGTGGACACCGTTTGGTATGCTTACCTCTCACGTGCGCAGCCACGGCGAGCCGCCAAGGGAGCCATGGTTATACAGCGAAGACTTTTTAAAAGGTTACAGAAATGCAGATAATATGCGTTATGAGCTGATGCCATACATATATGCACAGGCAAAAGAAAGTTCAGAAAAAGGATTGCCTATGCTTCGTGCACTCTTTGTAGAATTCCCTAACGATCCTGGGTCATGGTTAATAGATAACGAATACCTTTTTGGGTCGGATATCCTCGTTGCGCCATTACTGGAAGAGGTAACCGAAAGGGATGTATACCTGCCGCCGGGACAATGGATAGATTACCAGACGAAACAGGTATATGCCGGTGGCTGGCATAAAATTAAAGCCGGCGACATTCCTATTGTTGTACTGGTTAAAAATGGTGCGGTTATACCACACATAAAACTGGCACAATCTACACAGGATATGGACTGGAAAAACCTGACGTTAAAAGTATATGCTGCTGAAGGTACTGCCACTGCAACCGGTAAAGTATTCCTGCCGGGTGGCGATACAGTAAAAACTGTAACTACCGATAAAAAAGGCAGCAGCTTTGAGGTAAGCCAAAATCCGTTGGGCGCAAAAACGACATTTAAGACAGAATGGATAAAATAAATTAATTATTTGGGTTAGTTAGTTTGAAAACCGGGGCTTTGTTTTGACTTCCAAAGTTCCCGGTTTATCTTAATTACGAACACAAATATCATAATACAACATAACCGGTAAACTATCCGTTCTGAAAATCTATAAACAGAGTATGAAGTTTTATAAACTCCTCATTTTTATATTGATAGCGTCGCCCGTATGGGCACAGGAAAAATACCCTTTTCAGGATCCAAAACTGGATACCGAGAAGCGTGTAGATAACCTGCTAAAGCTTATGACGCTTGATGAAAAGATTATGGCGCTGAGCACTAACCCATCTGTTGCCCGGCTTAATGTAAAAGGTACCGGGCATGTAGAAGGACTGCACGGACTGGCGTTAGGCGGACCCGGGCACTGGGAAGGCAAGGGCAAAGAGGTGGTTACCACTACAACATTTCCGCAGGCGTATGGCCTGGGTGAAACATGGGATGCCGAATTACTGCAAAAAGTGGCGAACGTGGAAGCTATTGAAACCCGTTATGCCTACCAGCATTATAACCGCGGCGGCCTTGTGGTTCGTGCACCAAATGCCGATTTGGCACGCGACCCACGCTGGGGACGCACCGAAGAAAGCTATGGTGAAGATGCCTTTTTTAATGGTACCATGACCGTGGCTTTTGTAAAAGGGCTTCAGGGCAATGACAGCAAATACTGGCAAACCGCAGCGTTAATTAAACACTTTTTAGCTAATAGTAACGAAGACGGCCGTACCTATACCTCATCTGATTTTGATGAAAGGCTTTTGAGGGAATATTATTCTGTACCATTCAGGATGGGTGTTGAAGAAGGAGGGTCACGGGCTTACATGGCAGCATATAATAAAATAAACGGCATACCTGCTATGGTACACCCTATACTTAAAGATATCACAGTAAAAGAATGGGGCCAGAACGGTATTATTTGTACTGATGGCGGTGCTTTCAAATTATTACTGTCAGACCATAAATATTACCCAAATCAGTATCTTGGGGCTGCCGCCGCTGTAAAAGCAGGTATAAACCAGTTTCTTGACGATTATAGAGACGGTGTATATGGCGCCATTGCAAATGGCTACCTCAAAGAAAAAGATATCGACGATGTGCTGCGTGGTGATTACCGCGTGATGATAAAACTTGGCATGCTGGATGCAGGAACTGACAATCCTTATGCAGTTATTGGCACTCAAAAAGAGGCTACAGACCCATGGACAACCGATGCCCATAAGAAGCTGGCCCTGGAGGCAACCCAAAAATCGATCGTGCTGTTAAAGAACGATCCTGCAAAACAGCTGTTGCCTATAGACCGTAATAAGGTAAAACGCATTGCAGTTATTGGCCCGCGTGCCGATGAAGTATTGCTGGACTGGTACAGTGGCACCCCACCCTACACTTTTACTCCGCTTACGGGTATTAAAGCCAAGGCGGGCGAAAGCATTAAAATTAGCTATGCCCTTAACAATGCCGATGGTAAAGCAGCTACAATTGCTAAAAATGCCGACCTTGTTATTGTGCTTATCGGTAACCACCCGTGGTGTAACGCGGGTTGGGCAGACTGCCCCGTGCCAAGCAACGGTAAGGAAGCGGTAGACCGCCAGTCAATAACATCAGAGCATGAAGACCTTGTTAAAATAGCATACCAGGCTAACCCTAATACAGTTGCGGTGCTTATAAGCAGCTTTCCTTATGCTATAAACTGGACACAGGAACATGTGCCTGCTATTGTACACATGACCCAGAACAGCCAGGAAACAGGAACGGCCTTAGCTAATGTGCTTTTTGGAGATTATAACCCAGCAGGCAGGCTGACACAAACTTGGGTAAGCGACGTTACAGATCTTCCGCCATTATTAGATTATAACATCCGTAACGGCCGCACTTATATGTATTTTAAAGGCAAGCCACTATACGCTTTTGGCTTTGGTTTAAGCTATACTACTTTTACTTATAAGGCCATAGAAACCAGTGCTGCTTCTCTGTATAAAAACGGAAACCTTACCGTAAATGTAACAGTAACAAACACAGGCAGGCGAGATGGCGAAGAGGTAGTTCAGCTATATGTTAAGCACACCAATTCTAAAGTAGCGCGGCCGGAAAAAGAACTAAAAGCCTTTAAAAGGATTTTTATAAAAGCCGGTGAAACAAAAACCGTTAACCTTACTGTAAAAGCTAAAGACCTGGAATACTGGAATACCAAGACCCAAAAGTTTGAGCTCGAAAAAGATATCATAGAATTGCAGGCCGGTGGCGCATCTGACGTTATTGCCCTGAAAAAAAATATTACCATTAATTAACCCAACACAAAGATGAAGAACAAAGTTTTATGCCTTGGGGCAGCATTGATGCTATTAACAGTATCGTGTAAAGAAGACAAAACAACAACTACCACTGCCGATGGTAAAGAAGTAGCAGCCGTTTATGAAGGTAAAGAACTTAGCGATGAATATGATGCTAAGATAGACGAGATAGTAGGCAAAATGACCATCGAGGAAAAAGTGGGTATGCTGCACGGTTACAGTATGTTTACTAACCAGGGTACAGAGCGCTTGGGTATACCTGAAGTGCATATGGCCGATGGCCCCCTTGGCGTGCGTGAAGAAATAGAGCGTATGAGCTGGGCACCTGCCGGCCGTACCGATGATTTTGCTACTTACTACCCTGCCGGTGCAGGCCTTTCGGCTACATGGAACCCGGAGATGGCACACACTTTTGGTAAATCTATAGGCGAAGAAGCCCGTGCCCGAGGTAAGGATGTACTTTTAGCGCCAGCATTTAATATTATACGTACACCACTTGGCGGCCGTACTTATGAGTACATGACCGAAGACCCATTTTTAAATAAAACCCTTATTGTACCTTACGTTACAGGTGTGCAGGAGCAGGATGTTGCTGCTTGTATAAAACATTATGCTGCTAACAACCAGGAAACCAACCGTGGTACATTAGATGTGCTTATGGATGAGCGTACACTTCGTGAAATTTACCTTCCGGCGTTCCAGGCTTCGGTTACAGAGGCGCATGCTTATAGTGTTATGGGGGCTTACAACAAATTTCGTGGTGAGTATTTATGTGAAAATCCTTACATGTTGCAAAATATCCTAAGGGATGAATGGGGCTTTAAAGGTATTGTGATATCCGACTGGGATGCTGTACACAGCACTAAAAAAGCACTTGAAGCCGGTACCGACCTTGAAATGGGTACCAATAAACCATCTTTTGATGAGTTTTACTTTGCAAAGCCGCTTCTTGCTGCTGTAAAAGCCGGTACTGTAACCGAAGCTGAAGTAGACAAGCATGTTAAGAGAACATTGAAACTACTTTTCAACCTTAAAGCAATGGGAACAGCTAAGGATCGTGCAAAGGGTAGCATTAGTACTGAGGCGCATTTTAAAGATGCTTACAACATTGCATCAGAGTCGGTAGTACTTCTTAAAAATAATGAGAACCTTTTACCACTTAAAACAGACGGTGTAAAAAGTATTGCTGTAATAGGCGCTAATGCTACTGCTAAACATGCCCAGGGTGGTTTTGGTGCCGGTGTAAAAACCAAACGTGAGGTTACTCCGCTGGAAGCACTTACTGCAAAATTGCCAAAATCGGTTACAATAAATTATGCTGAAGGTTACAAGACCGAATTCAAGCCTAAAAAAGAAATGAAATTTGGCGAAGTAACACAGGAAGCTAAAGAAACCGTTAACGAACTTGACCCTAAAATGGTGGCAGATGCTGTGGCGGCTGCTAAAAAATCGGATGTGGCGATACTCTTTGTGGGTTCTAACCGTAACTATGAAACTGAAGCATCTGACCGTAAAGATCTTTCCCTTCCTTTTGGACAGGAAAAACTTATAGCAGCCGTTAAAGCGGCAAACCCTAAAACTATTGTAGTATTTGTAGCCGGCGCGCCTTTTGACATCAACACGATCGAAAAAGAACATTCTACTATTGTGTGGAGCTGGTACAATGGTTCTGAAGGCGGTAACGCCCTGGCTGATATCCTACTTGGTAAAGTAAACCCATCGGGTAAATTGCCATGGACAATGCCTAAAAAATTATCTGACTCTCCTGCCCATGCTACCAACAGTTTCCCAGGTGGTGTAACAGCAGAGTACAAAGAAGGGCTTTTAGTAGGCTACCGTTGGTTTGACACTAAAAACATTGAGCCGTTATATCCTTTTGGTTACGGATTATCGTACACTACATTTGAGCTTAACAATGCTAAAGCAGACAAAAAAGAGTATAATGCTGATGATACCATCAAGATGACTGTAGTGGTTAAAAACACAGGTAAGGCTGATGGTAAAGAGGTAGTTCAGTTATATTCTTCCAAAGCAGATTCTAAAGTTAGCCGTGCAGCAAAAGAGCTAAAAGGTTTTGCAAAAACAATGGTTAAAGCAGGAAGCAGCGAAACGGTAACTATTGCAGTACCGGTTAAAGAACTGGCTTACTATGATGTTACATCAAAAAAATGGACTGTAGAGCCAGGTAAATATATTTTTAAAATAGGCAACTCATCAAGAAACATTAAAGGTGAGGTAACTATATCTATAAAATAAAAATTTTATTTAGTAAAGCTCCGGAGGTAACATAAACTGTTTCTTCGGAGTTTTTTATATACAATCTGTATGAAAAAAACACTACTATCTTTAACAGCACTGGTTGTACTTTCAGGATGCTCTTCCGCTCAAAATACTGCTCCTAAAAAAATGCATTATGAACCTACATGGGAATCATTAGCACAGTATGACGAAACCGCAGAATGGTTTAAGGATGCCAAGTTTGGCATTTATGCGCATTGGGGGGTATTATCGGTACCGGCTTATGCAAACGACTGGTACCCGCGCAACATGCACGTGGTGGGCAGCGACGAAAACAAACACCAGGTAGCAACTTACGGGCCACTAAATAAATTTGGCTATCATGATTTTGTACCTATGTTTAAAGCAGAAAATTTTAATGCCGATGAATGGGCCGACCTTATGGTTAAAGCGGGTGCGAAATTTGGCGGTGTTGTAGCAGAGCACCATGATGGATGGAGCAACTGGAACAGTAAAATAAACCCGTGGAACAGTATGGCTATGGGTCCGCATCGCGATATAGTGGGCGAACTTGCTAAAGCAATACATGGGCGCGGATTAAAACTGGTAACCTCTTTTCATAAAGACCGTAACCTGCAGATAAATAAAGATAACCCGGACAAATGGCTGGATGATATTTCTTATTTCCCTTACAATCCGGATATGGCTACCTCCTCTACAGACCCTTTGCTTAGCATTATGTACGGTAATATTCCGCAGGAGCAGTTTTTTAAAAACTGGTTAGGAGAACTGGGCGAACTGATTGATAATTACTCGCCTGACCTAATTTATTTTGACAGTAAAATGAGCAAAATACCTGAGAAATACAAACTGGAATTTTTAGCACATTACTTTAACCACTCGGTTGAAGAAAAACAACAGGTTATAGTTACCCACAAAGAAGGTGAGCTACCTAAAACGGTTAGCCTTGAAGATTTTGAAAAAGGGCGTAACAATGCCATTACTCAGGATTTTTGGCTTACAGATGAAACCGTATCTGTGGGCAGCTGGAGTTATACCAATAATTTGGGCCTTAAAACTGCCGATGAAATTGTCGACCTTTTAGCCGATATTGTAAGTAAAAATGGTGCTCTAATGCTTAATGTATCGCCTATGGCAAATGGTACCATACCACAAAACCAACAGGATATATTACTGAGCATAGGCAAATGGCTTAGTGTAAACGGAGAAGCTATTTATGGCAGCCGTACCTGGAATGTATATGGCGAAGGCCCTGCAAAACTGGAAAAAGGCGGTATGTTTACAGATAAGGTTAGCTATGGCGCAAAAGATATTCGCTATACACGTAAGGGCAATACTATTTATGCAATAGTATTAGGCTGGCCCGGCAATAGCAGCGTGGTAACATTAGAGTCGTTTAGCGGTAAAACGCTTAATACAATCCCTAAGATTAAAAAGGTAAGCGTGTTAGGGTCTACTGAGACTATAAAATACAGCCTCGATGAGAATGGATTGCATTTTACAACGCCATCTCAAAAAACAGATGATAAGGCGTTTGTATTAAAAATTGAGACCAAATAGCCAATATATAAAGGCAGCCGCGAGCTGCCTTTATTTTATATAGTACCTGTTATTTTATCGAGTACCCAGTTGCAGTGTGCTCCCGTATGCCCGGTAGACGGATGCGTTATGTTACCCAGCAAGTGTTCCCTCATGTTTTGCACATGGTAGAGCTGTATATTTTCGGGATGGTCTATAACCAGTTCTTCCCTGCCTGCAGCATTAGTAAGCACCAGTGGCACATCATCAAAAACAGCAAAGGTTATTGTACCTGCACTGCCATAAATGGTTACGGAATCAGCTTTTTCAAAGGCACCAAAGTTCCAGCTTCCGGTAGCGGTAACACCCGATTCGTGCAGCCAGCTCGCAGCAACAGCGTCTTTAGCACTATATAGTCCCTGCTGGTTGAAGCTCACACCCGAAACTTCTTTGACATTACCAAAAAAGTAGATAAAAAGATCCAGGCCGTGGCTGGCAAGGTCTTCAAAATAACCGGCGGCAGCAATTGTAGCATCGGTACGCCAGTTATATTCGCCCGAAATATCTAATGCTGAGGGGGTTTTAGTAAGGTGCCAGTGCAGGTTACGAATGGTACCTATGCGCCCCTCCTCTATCCATTGTTTTACTTTAAGAAAACGGGGCAGCGAGCGGCGGTAGTAGGCCACGAACAAAGGCAGGAATTTAGCATCAAAGGCGTTGGTAATTTCTACACAGTCGGCATAGGTAGGTGCCATGGGTTTTTCTATACAACAGGGTTTTCCTGCCTGTGCTACTTTAAGTGCATAGAACTTATGGGTATCGGGCGGTGTGGCAATATATACGGCATCAATTTCCGGGTCGTTTATAAGGGCTTCGGCATCAGCGCCATATTTATCTACGTTGTGGCGGCGGGCATAATCGGCGGCTTTATCAATATCGCGGCGCATTACAGCCTTAATTTCAAAGCCTTCTGTCTTTTGGTAAGCGGGACCACTTTTACGTTCGGTAACATCGCCACAGCCTATAATACCCCAGCGAATAATTTTTTTATCTTCCATTATGGTTGTTTTATTTGCGATGTTAAAGTTAAATATTTAAATGAAATAAACTTATGGTCTTATTGACTTTATTTCGTTTATATTTTCTAAATTGCGTGCTCAATTATTTTACTATAACGTTTGTGCTGTAAATTACATTTTGAACATATAATACATAAAGTACAAATAAATTATGATACTATTTTAAAGTGGACTACTGTTGTTGAAATTATATAATTATGATAGAATTATAAAACATTACCTTACTATTTAAACATAATAAACCCAATACACTCAAACATATTTACAACCCATTATTTTATTAAAACTATTCTTTAATGATACGAAAAAAAATACATATCCTGCTTGTAGGATTGTTACTGGCCGGCTGTTCTGCTAAACAATACCAAATGATAGATGGTGGTGTTGTTGTAAATGTTAAGCAAAAAAGTAAAACAGACACCCATAAGGTGCGCTTACAGGTAGTAAGGGACGAACTTATTCACGTGTCTGCGACTCCTGATAATGAATTCCCAAAAGATTCTACGCTTATTATTGTACCCGGACTTAAAAACACCCCATTTACAGTAGATAACAGCCATAAAGATTCTATCATGCTTGTTACATCCCGTTTAAGGGTAGCCGTTTCTAACTTAGATGGTGGTGTGAAGTTTAAGGATAAAGACGGTAAAGTAATTTTAGCAGAAAAACAGGGCGGCGGCAAAACCTTTACCCCTATTGAGGTGGAGGGCACAAAAGGATTTTCGGTACGTCAAATTTTTAATTCGCCGGCAGATGAAGCTTTTCATGGTTTAGGGCAACACCAGGCTGATGAGTTTAATTATAAAGGCAAAAGCGAAGAGTTATTTCAGTACAATACTAAGGTGTCTGTACCCTTTATAGTATCTAACAAAAATTATGGTTTGTTATGGGACAGCTACTCTTTAAGCCGTTTTGGCGACAGCCGCCCTTACAAACAGCTAAATAACGTTTTTAAACTGTATGATAAAACGGGAAAACAGGGTTCTTTAACAGGCACTTATACCTCTAAAGATAAGGGTGTGGAAACTTTAGTGCGTAACGAAGAATCTATTTTCTTTGAAGATATTAAAAGCATTAAAAACCTGCCTAAAAATTTTCCTTTAAAAAATGCCAATGTAACCTACGAAGGAGAAATTGAAGCTCCCGAAAGCGGCGATTTTAAATTTACGCTTTACTATGCAGGTTATGTAAAAGTATATTTAAACAATAAATTAGTGGTTCCTGAACGTTGGAGGACAGCATGGAACCCTAACAGTTATAAATTTTCTATGCCATTAGAAGCTGGAAAACGCGTGCCTTTACGTATTGAGTGGCAGCCGGATGGCGGTACATCTTATTGTGGTTTGCGTGCGTTAACACCGCAGCAGGCAGATGAGAAAGATAACCAGGTTTGGTGGAGTGAAATGAACAAAAAACTGGATTATTACTTTGTTTATGGTAATGATGCTGATGAAATTATTAAAGGCTACCGTATGCTTACAGGAAAATCTCAAATCATGCCTAAATGGGCTATGGGGTACTGGCAGAGCCGTGAGCGCTACAAAACGCAGGATGAAATCCTTACTAACTTAAAAGAATTCAGGAAACGTAAAATTCCGATTGACAATATAGTATTAGACTGGAATTACTGGGAAGAAAATGCATGGGGAAGCCATGAGTTTGACAAAAAACGTTTCCCGGATCCGCAGGGTATGGTAGATTCTATACATGCCTTGAACGGTAAAATGATGATCTCTGTTTGGCCTAAATTTTATAAAACGACCGAACATTTTAAAGAATTCGACAGGAAAGGCTGGATGTACCAGCAGGCAATTAAAGACAGTGTTCGCGACTGGGTAGGCCCCGGTTATGTAGGTTCTTTTTATGATGCTTACAGCGGTGGTGCCCGTAAATTATTCTGGAAACAGATATATGATAACTTATACCCGTTAGGTATTGATGCCTGGTGGATGGATGCCAGCGAGCCTAATGTACTTGACTGTACTGATATGGATTATCGTAAAGCATTATGTGGGCCTACGGCATTAGGATCGTCTACAGAATATTTTAATACCTATGCCTTAATGAATGCCGAGGCTATTTATAATGGCCAGCGCAGCGTTGCCCCAAATAAAAGGGTATTCCTGTTAACACGTTCGGGCTTTGCCGGTTTACAGCGTTACTCTACCGCTACATGGAGTGGTGATATTGCTACCCGTTGGGAAGATATGAAAGCACAAATTTCGGCCGGTTTAAATTTTGCCGTAAGTGGTATTCCTTACTGGACAATGGATATTGGCGGTTTTTGTGTAGAAGACCGTTATGTTGCCGGGCAGCAGCAGTATGATAAAAACGGACAGGAAAATAAAGATTATAAAGAATGGAGAGAGTTAAATGCACGCTGGTTTCAGTTTGGTGCTTTTGCTCCTCTGTACAGGGCACACGGCCAGTTCCCGTACCGTGAGCCATGGAATATTGCTCCGGAAGGCCACCCTGCCTATAAATCTATTGTATACTATACTAATTTAAGGTACAGGCTTATGCCCTACATTTATACAATGGCAGGTATGACCTATTTTAATGATTATACAATTATGCGTCCGCTATTTATGGACTTCCAGGCAGATAAAAAAGTAGAAAACATAAGCGACCAGTTTATGTTTGGCCCTGCATTTATGGTGTGCCCTGTTTACAGCTATGAGGCGCGTAACCGTAATGTTTACTTCCCGGCAGGTTCTAACTGGTATGATTTCTATACAGGAAATTACATAACCGGCGGCAAGCAGGTAAGCGTAGATGCCCCTTACGAACACATACCGTTATTTATAAAAGAAGGATCTATTATTCCTGTAGGCCCTGAAATACAATATACCGGAGAAAAAAAGGCAGACAAAATTGTTTTGTATGTGTATAAAGGTAAAGACGGCAGCTTCACACTTTATGAAGATGAAGACAGCAATTATAATTACGAAACCGGTAAATATGCCAACATTAGCTTAACTTATAATAACACAAACAATACACTTACAATTGGCGAGCGCAAAGGCCAGTTTGACGGAATGCTTAAAAACCGCACGTTTGTAATTGTAACAGTTAGCAAAGATAAACCTAAAGCATTTAACTATGATGCTGACGGACAGAGCGTAACCTATGACGGCCGTGAGCAGAAAGTTACCCTGAAATAATATCTGAACAGATATTAATAAACAATTTTAAATAAGTAAAAAGTACGACTAGTCGTGCTTTTTACTTATTTAAACCTAATGCGATTGTTATAGACGCTGAATGTAATATCAAATGAAAAAAAAATTAGGACTATCAATAGCCGCTATCTTTTGTTTTCTCACTGCATTAGGGCAGGCACCCACCTACCTTAATGAGAAGCTGCCTGTGGAAGACCGCGTTAAAGATGCGCTTTCGCGTATGACATTAGTGGAAAAAGTAGCACTGTGCCACGCCCAAAGTAAATTTAGCATTCCCGGAGTGCCACGTTTAGGTATTCCTGAATTATGGATGAGCGATGGCCCTCATGGTGTGCACGAAGAACAGCTGTGGAATGCCTGGGATGGTGCCGGCTGGACGAACGATTCCTGCACCGCCTTCCCTGCCCTAACCTGCCTTGCCGCCACCTGGAACAGGGATATGGCAGGATTATACGGCCGCGCCATAGGCGAAGAAGCCCGTTACAGGAACAAAGATGTATTACTGGCTCCCGGTGTAAATATTTACCGTACCCCTTTAAACGGCCGTAACTTTGAGTACCTGGGTGAAGACCCTTTCCTTGCCTCTCAAATGGTTGTGCCCTACATACAGGGGGTTCAAAAAAATGGCGTTGCTGCCTGTGTTAAGCACTTTGCAGTAAATAATCAGGAAACGCTGAGGCTGGATATTAATGTTGAGCTTAGCGACCGTGCCCTTTACGAAATTTACCTGCCCGCTTTTAAAGCAGCGGTACAACAGGGAGGCGTGTGGAGTATAATGGGCGCTTATAATAAAGTGCGTGGCGAGCATGCCTGCCATAGTGATCTTTTACTCAATAAAATCCTGAAAAAAGACTGGGATTTTGATGGGGTAGTAATATCCGACTGGGGTGGCGTTCACGATACCAAACAAGGTGCATTAAATGGCCTTGATATTGAAATGGGATCGTACACTAACGGGTTAACTACTGAGTCGGCATTTGGGTACAACGATTTTTATATGGCAGATGCTTATATGAAAATGCTGAAAGAAGGTGCTGTACCTATGAGCACGGTTGATAATAAGGCAGGCCGTATACTGAAATTGATCTTTCGCACTTCTATGAACAGGGAAAGGCCATGGGGCAGTTTTGCCAATGAAGAGCACCATAACGTTGCCCGTACTATTGCTGAGGACGGTATTGTATTATTAAAAAACGAACCTGTAGCCACTAAACAAGCTCCCCTACTGCCGCTTGATGCCGGTAAATATAAAAAGATACTGGTTGTAGGCGAAAATGCAACACGAAATTTGATGGATGGCGGCGGATCGTCTACACTTAAGGTTAAAAAAAACATAACTCCCCTCGCAGGTTTGCAGGCCATGTATGGCGATAAAATTACCTATACAAAAGGGTATGAAAGCGGGCGCCCATTGTATGACAGGATAGACGAAATCCCGTCAGCAAAAACCGATTCGCTTCGTGCTGTGGCAATTCGACTGGCTAAGGAGGCTGATATTGTGATCTTTGTTGGCGGCCTTAATAAAAACTATCAACAGGATTCTGAAGGCAGTGACCGTGCCGGATATGGCCTTTCATTTAAACAGGATGAATTAATTACAGGGCTTGTAGCGGCAAACCCTAAAATGGTAATGGTACTTATAAGCGGAAATGCAATTGAAATGCCGTGGATAAAAAAAGTACCTGCTGTGGTTCAGGGTTGGTTTTTAGGATCGGAAACAGGTAATGCATTGGCAAACGTTATAAGTGGCAAAGTTAACCCAAGTGGTAAATTGCCATTTTCATTTCCTGTAAAATTAGAAGACTGCGGTGCACATTCGTTTGATGCAACGGTTTATCCCGGCGATAAAACCAATGTGTATTACAAAGACGATATTTTTGTAGGCTATCGTTGGTATGATACTAAAAAAATAAAGGTCTTGTTTCCTTTTGGTTATGGGTTAAGCTATACCACTTTTACATACGGTAAACCTGTTGTTTCTGCAAAAGCTATGACAAATGAGCAAACGCTGACTGTAACAGTAACCGTAAAAAACACAGGTAACGTTGCAGGTAAAGAAGTAGTACAATTGTACATTAAAGATGAAAAATCAACACTGCAAAGACCTGTAAAAGAGCTTAAAGGCTTCGAAAAAATATCCCTGAACCCGGGCGAAGAAAAATTGGTAACTTTTACAATTGATAAAAGTATGCTGTCGTACTATAACGACATTAAAGGCTCATGGATTGCCGAACCCGGAAAATTTGAAGCTGTAATAGGCGCTTCAGCAACCGATCTGCGCGGGTCGGCAGAATTTATCCTGAAGTAAACACTTCTCCTTCCCAACAATAAAAACGTAATAACATCACTAATGAAAAAAATAACCCTCTTTATACTTTTTATCAATCTGTCTCTTTTAAATAGCTATGCCCAGGGATATAAAAATCCCATTATTCCCGGCTTCCATCCTGACCCAAGCGTTTGTAGAGTTGGCGACGATTATTACCTGGTTACCAGCAGTTTCGAGTTTTTCCCGGGGGTACCACTATTCCACAGTAAAGACCTTATCAACTGGGAACAAATAGGCCATTGTTTAACAAGGCCGTCACAGTTACCTTTGCAAAAAGCAGGATCATCGGCAGGTATTTATGCCCCAACCATCAGGTATAATGATGGTGTTTTTTACATGATCACCACTAATGTATCTGACAAAGGGAATTTTATTGTACATACAAAAGACCCGCGTGGAGAATGGTCTGATCCTATTTGGCTGGAGCAAAAAGGCATAGATCCATCGTTATATTTTGAAGATGGCAAATGCTACCTAACTACAAACCCCGATAATACAATATATCTAAGCGAGATTAACCCCATTACCGGCAAACAACTAACACCAAGTAAAGCGCTATGGGGTGGTACGGGCGGCCGCTACCCGGAATCTCCACACCTTTATAAAAAAGACGGTTGGTACTACTTAATGATATCTGAAGGTGGGACAGAGTATGGCCACAAAGTAACTATTGCACGCAGCAAAAATATAGACGGCCCTTATGACTCTAACCCGTCAAATCCTATTTTAACGCACGCTAATGTAGGTACTCAAATGAATCCTATACAGGGTACTGGCCATGCCGATTTTGTACAGACAAATGATGGTTCCTGGTGGATGGTATGTTTAGGTTTCAGACCACAATCGGCTCTTAACCACATGTTAGGCCGCGAAACTTTTCTCGCTCCCGTGCGCTGGGATAAAAATGCATGGCCGGTAGTGAACGGCAATGGTACTATTGATTTAAATATGGATGTGTCCACGCTACCATTACAGCCAATAAAAAACCCCGTTATAAGTAATAACTTTAAGGATGCCAAACTGGGAACAGAATGGAATTATTTAAGGAATCCTTATATCCAAAATTATTCTTTAACTGAGAAAAAAGGCTCCTTGCGCTTAAAGGCTACACAAGTAAAATTAGATGATATTGATTCGCCTACCTTTATTGGCCGCAGGCAGGAGCACATAAATTTTAAAGCCACTGCATCATTAAACCTTTTTGATGCTCAGGAAGGCGACGCATCCGGAATAACAGTTTACATGAACAACAAATCGCACTATGATTTAGTATTAAAACAGGCAGCCGGAGATAAACGCGTTTTAGTAGTAACCTACCGCATGGGAGATCTTAATCATACCGCAGCCGAAATCACTGTGCCTAATTGCAAAGTTTACCTACAGGTTACAGGCAGTAACGATTACTATTCTTTTGCATATTCTACAGATGGTAAAAAGTTTGAGCCCATAAGTAAAATGAATGTAGGCTATATAAGCTCTGAAACTGCTGGTGGTTTTACAGGCATTTATTTAGGCCTTTTTGCCACATCTAAAAACCAGCTTTCTAAAGCGTATGCAGATTTTGACCAGTTTAATTATATAGGTAACCAATAATATACAACTATGATATTGATAAAATCCTTTGCTGGGTTAGGGATGGCTTCAAGAAGTGTTTTTCTTTAGGGTTTTCCTTCTTTTGTTTGTCTTTAAGCTTAACCACCCAAAGTCGTTACAGCCTTTGCCGCTGTCTTATCCCGCGATATTTCACCTTTAGAGGTAGCCGCCCATCAGGTAACCGCCATCACGGGTTTCTATTACTTTTTTTAGCAGATCCTCGCCATTGCTGCAAACGGTTTTCTTCCAAAGCTCTTCCCCTTCGACCGATATCTTTATCGCTACATAATCATTTATTTTGCTGTCCTTTTTTATGGATCCTGCAACTCCAGTCTGTGCATAACCTCCAAGTAAAAAAGTGCCATCATTATTTTCAACTAAAGATGTAAGGATATCCACTTTACCTGTGTCATAAGTTTCCTGCCACGGCAGGAAACTTTCTTTTAAGTGCCTACAGGTGATTCAGAAGTACCGGCTAGTGCAAAGCCGCCGTCTGTAGTATTCCGTATGCTATAGAGCATATCTGCACCTGAGCCACCAATACTTTTTTGCAAGTCCAGTTCCCCAGATTCATCCATTTTCCATATCCAGTAATCAAGGTCACCGCTGTTGTCCGCCGTTTTGTTGCCTGTTTTACCGGACAGGGAGCTGCCGGCAAGGATAAAGCCATAGTCGGCGGTAGGTTGTGCGTCAAGAAGATAGTCCGCATGCTTACCACTATATGATTTTTCCCAAAGGATGTCCTGAGCGGAAAGACTAGAATAGCAGCTAAAGAGTGTTGCGTTAAAAGTATTTTTATCTACATATATCGACGCAGTTATTCAATTTCATTCCTGTCCCCGATTTCAAAGGATATAGTCAGGCAGTTTGTATTTAATGATTTCGCTGCAAAAATTGAATTAATTTGCTGCAAACATATTTTTTGGTTCTATTTATCATTTTATCAGGACTTCTTCGCCAATGAAACCATAGCAAGACATCTTATTTTTACGAAAAGTAGGATGTAAAAACGATGCTATATAAGCTTTTTCATGATTTAGAATTAACTGTAGAGGAAGACAATTATTTTATAAGTTACAGTGAGATAGATCTCTGTTCAGTGTTCGACATTGGATAAATTAATTAAGTTGACCTCTCAACACCAATTTAAATGACGCTGCTAATTATTTGTTGACCAATAGAAATAGGTCAATTCTCTATCGATTAAAGGGGTCAATCAGTTTTGGTTTATCTACAAGTTTAAAAAAGAAGACAATTTGCGATGCTTTCAAGCCCCACGCTTCAGACAACTTTTTCAGGCTTGCCCATTTTAACTAAAACAATCAGGGATTTGGCTACTTCCGACAAAATTGATAAACTGATATTTGTACCATTATTAAAAAGATAAAAATGGACAACAATAAAAAGTAATATTAGTAACTGGAGCTTCATCAGGTATGGGCAAAGAATTTGTAAAAACCTTATTAAATGATGGACATATTTTATATGCTACTGCAAGGAGAATAGAAAAAATTTAGTAATCGAAAATAAGGTATACCACAAGATGTATATATAGGCAGTAAGTTTTTCATAATTTAATGAATGTCAGCAATTTGCGATTGCTTTCAAAAAAAATAATAATGATTTATACATGATTTGAGAACTCCTTCTAATAAATTCATACATTTGTATAACCAGTTATATAACTTGTTTTGTAACGTATGTAATAAATTATAGCAGAAAAAGATGTCAGTTCATAAAGAAATGAGTAAAAAAGTTACAGCCCCCCGAGTTATTAAAAATGAAAGAAGCCGGAATAAAAATAAGCGCATTAACTGCTTATTACTATACAATGGCTAAGATAATCGACAGTGCAGGTATTGATGTAATTATCGTTGGCGACTCTGCATCTAATACAATGATCGGGAATCTTACAACACTATCTATAACGCTAGATCAAATGATTAATTATGCCAAGGCGGTGGTTAACGGAACTTCGAGGGCACTTGTAATAGTAGATATGCCATTTGGTACTGTGTCGGGCAATCCATATAAATCTATGGAAGCAGCGATCAGGATGATGCAGGAGACAGGTGCAGATGCTATTAAGGTGGAGGGCGGTATAGAAGTTGCCGATGATGTGAAAAAGATATTGAATGCAGGCATACCCGTAATGGCACATTTGGGTTTAATGCCACAATCAATTAATAAATATGGCACATATATCGTAAGAGGTAAAGAAGATGCTGAAGCAAAAAAACTTATTGAGGATTGCCTTCGTATGGAAGATTTAGGGGTTTTTGGATTGCTCTTGGAAAAAATCCCTGCAACACTTGCGTCTGAAATTTCCTCAAAAGTAAAAATTCCGACAATAGGTATTGGTGCTGGCTCAGGAACCGATGGACAAGTATTAGTTATACAGGATGTAATGGGAATGAACAACGATTTTTCACCCAGGTTTCTAAGGCGTTATGCTGATCTACATAGCATAATGACGATGGCAACACAAAATTATATTGCTGATGTTAAAGCAGCAAATTTTCCTAACGAGGATGAATGTTATTAAAACCACTAAAAAATAAGAATATGAATTTATTTGATAAAACCGGCAAAATGGCATTAGGCAGCAGGCTACGTTTACTTACAGCTAAAGTAACCGAAGAAGCCTCCAAAATTTATGAATTATATGATGTCGAATTTAATCCAAAATGGTTTCCTATATTTTTTGTCCTGTCCGAAGGTAATCCTAAAACCATTACAGAAATAGCTACAGAAGTGGGACATTCTCAACCATCAGTAACAAAAATAATTAAGGAGATGGTTCTGTCCGGATTGGTTCAGGAAAATTTAAAATCTATAGATAAACGAAGAAATGTAGCCGGGCTAACCGATAAAGGAAATCAATTAGCAGAAAAGATAAAGATACAATGTGCAGACATTGATATTGCCATTGATTGTGTTATTGCCGAAGCAACGAACAACCTTTGGGAAGCCATTGCTGAATGGGAATATTTATTCGAACAAAAATCACTTTACCAAAGGGTACATGAACAAAAAAAACTTCGTGAAAGCAAAAATGTTCAAATTATCAATTATGAACCTCAATATAAATCAGCTTTCCGGTCGTTAAATGAAGAGTGGATATCCGCATATTTTGAAATGGAGGAGACCGATTTTATAGCATTAAACAATCCTGAAGAGTATATACTCGCTAAAGGTGGAAAAATATTTGTGGCACTATATAATAATGAGCCTGTAGGTGTTTGTGCATTAATAAAGATGGAGGATAAGAAATACGATTTTGAAATGGCAAAAATGGCAGTATCCCCAAAAGCACAAGGAAAAAATGTTGGCTGGTTATTAGGGCAAGCCATTATTAACGCAGCAAAAAAAGAGGGTGCTTCTCTATTATATTTAGAAAGTAACACAATCCTAAAACCCGCTATCAACCTATATCACAAAATGGGATTCAAAAAAATTGCTGGACAGCCTACACCATACAAGCGTTGCAACATACAAATGGAACTTGATCTAAATTATAATTGATTAGATAGGGGATTTATTTATATATGTAATCAGGCACCAATTTTAATATAACTACCGGCAGCCAAGTAATAAAATTGCAAATTATTACGTAACAAATTTTAAAAGTTGAATTTGCTGTTATATCCATATACATTTCACGTACAGTGATAATTTTATAGTAGGTGTTCGACATTCCCTCATAAATTAAATAGAGCTCATTTTTGGAAATATTGAAAATTAATTAATTTTTTTAAATGTCGTGAATAAGCTTAAATAAGTACGAGGTGTTCGACTGTGTTCCCTGACAGTGCACGGAAAACAAACAAGGCCAGTGGAAACAGATATTGAATTTTAAAATATTTCTTTAATTAAAACTCATTGATTGATTCGAAATTTATTGTATAGTTAATTTCTTTCAATTGATAAATTTAGTATTTGATTTCATTAATTAATATCCTGCTTCCCGTATAAAAAATTTTCATTTTTAAAGGCTCATTTTTCGCATCAACCTTTTCAGCAATAGTAATATTGAAAACCCTTTTCTTTAAATGGCCGGCATAATTACCTTGTAACTTTCCAATGGTTAGGGTTTGATTTTTTTCACTCCATACAAACGGAATAATAGTGTAGCTCCCTTTTTCATAATTATAATTATCGCCTTCATCTTCATACAAATCAAATTTGGCATCTGCTCCAGGATATATATGTATATGAATAGTATCCCGAGGTTTTTCTGAAGCGTATTGCATAACCTCACCAATAGGTAAAATAGAACCCGCCTTTACAAAAAGCGGAATTTTATTAAGGGGAGCATCAGTTGTAATGGTTTTACCGCCAGTAAAATGTTTACCTGACCAGTAATTATACCAATCTGAACCTTTAGGCAGATATACATTCCATACTTTAATATTTGGCTCAGTAATCGGTGCTGCAAGTATACTTTTACCAAACATGTATTCATAAGGCTGTTGGATCGCTATTGTATCTGAAGCAAAATCCATAACTAATGGGCGCATTATGGTCGATCCATTTTTAGAAACCTGCCATGCTTCAGAATAAATATAAGGCATGAGGGCAGATCGTAAATTGAGCATCTCCCTCATATTTGCTTCTACTTCAGGTCCGTATTTCCAAGGTTCTGTTTCGGTACCGTAACCATGTATACGGAATATTGAATTGAACACCCCCCACTGAAACCACCGCGTTAAAATTTCATGGTATTTTTTATCAGTATACTGGCCGGGCCCGGGACGAAAAAATCCACCTATATCTGTGGTCCAGTACGGCATACCCGTTAAATTATAATTAAGCCCTGCAACAATTTGCCGTTTGTAAGTATCCCAGTCCCAGCCAATATCTCCAGACCAGTTTATGGTTCCGTACCGCTGCTGCCCTGCAAATGCCGATCGTGTAAGCGTGACAACCCTTTTATCCGGATTAGTATTTCGTTGTCCCTCATAAACCGTTTTACTAACAAAAAGCGGATATGTAAGACGGTAAAAATCGCCCAACCCATAATATGTCTGTTTACCAACCAATGCATCATTTTCGGGCTCGGTAGCATCCATCCACCATGAATCGACACCTTTACTAAACAAATTAGTATTAAGTGCGTTCCAGTGCGTTTTTTGTGTTTCAGGCTTATAAATATCTATCCAGTCGCTATTGGGTATATATAAGTCTTTCGCAAGATATTCTTTAGCTACGTCTGATTTTTTATCCAAATTTTCCCATACCGATATAGATAGGTGCGCATTTAAATCATGCAATTGCTTTATAAATTTTTCTGGGTTTGGGTAATTCGTTTCATCAAACTTAGGCACACCCCAGCCATACTTGCCCCAATATTGCCAATCCTGCACAATAACATCTACCGGTAATTTCTTGTTTCTAAATTCTTGTATTGTTTCCACCAAATGTTTGCCAGATGTGTAACGTTCCCTGCATTGCCAAAAGCCATATGCCCACTGTGGAAGCATGGGCACATTGCCAGATAGGTTACGATAACCTGCAATAATATCATCGGCATCGTTGCCGTAAAACACCACGTAGTAAAGTGATTTAGCATTGGGCGACCTAAATGTAGTTTCATCACTTTCCTGTTTCCAGGTAAGTTTTGGGGTATTCGCCGTTTTACAAACAACATTAATAGTATGTTCACCAGCTTTAAGATAAATCATTTTACTTACTGCTGGTGGTAACCACATATTAGAAAAGTCGATGTACGGTACATTATCTATCGATAAAAAATGACGGTTATCCATTGCACCCATGTCAAGCATAAAGGTATAATTACCATCTTTAATAGCCGTGAATTTTGCAGTATGCAGCGATTGTTCCTGCGATATTTTTTGGGTGCCTGCAGTAGTAGTTACATTAGCATCTGCCTTTTCTCCTAAAATAGTAGTACTTTTTAAAAGTGGAATAAAGGTATCGGCCGGATTAAAATTAGTTAGTCCGTATTGATGCCAGAGGATGCCGTACCCCTTACTGGAATATAAAAACGGAATAGCTATTTGTGTATTTACCTGAGTAAGTTTACGGCTTATGTTACGAAGGTTATAATTACCATCCTGAAACTGGCCAAGGCCAAATAAGTATTCATCTTTGGGCGAATTAAAACTTTGTTCTGCAATAAAACAAGGCTCACCCATAATAGAATCGCGTATTAGTTTTCGGCTACCCGCTTTTTCGCTTAAAAATATTTTGCCGTTGATATCGCTATAGTCAATAGCACCACTTTTCTTATCAAAAGTTACCATTACCATTTCGGTAAACAATTTTAATTTATCTGCTGTATCTTTAAATTTAAATTTTATCGTTGCAGGATTACTTACAAAAATAAATTCCTGTTCTTCTTTTAATTCCTTCTCCCATTGTATGCTTATTGCCTTAGCAGAAAGTGGTTTTATGGTTAATATACCTTCAGCAAGTTCTATTTGCAATCCATCTTTTCTCAAAGTATGGCTTTTGTAAGATTGAGCAAAAAGTAGTGCTGGTATCAAACTAAAAAATAAAATAAAAAATCTTTTCATAAATAAGTAACTATACTGTTTTGTAAACAGAATTAGGTGTAAACAAATAAAAAGCATTTAACAATGCTAAAAGTCTGAAAAATTAGCCAACCATTAAACCTGATTATCATTTAGCATTGCAGATAAAATAAATAAGCAAAATAATGTACAGTTTTAATTAAAAACTAAATTACCAGCAATATACCTTACGAATTAGACAATAAGGTTAAACTTTGAACTTAAAAATTTACCTTATTTTGTAATTATCAATTATATACTATAACCATTTCGCAACTTTATGAAGGTAGGATTATTTATACCATGCTACATAGACCAATTATACCCTAAAGTAGCTGTTGCTACATTAGAGTTAATGGAAAAATTGGGCCTTGATGTATATTACCCTACCCGCCAAACCTGCTGTGGGCAGCCCTTGGCAAATTCTGGCTACAGCCATTTAACGTATGATATAGATGAGCTTTTTACTCATAATTTTGAAAGCTGTGATTATGTAGTATCGCCATCGGGCAGTTGTACATTACACATTAAAGAGCATTTACATAGCTATAAAAATATAGGTAGCGCGCAGCATATTAAAAAACACATTTATGAATTGGTAGAGTTTTTAACCGATGTTATAAAGGTTGAAAATTTAAAAGCCACTTTCCCGTACCGTGTAGGATTACATCAAAGTTGCCACGGCCAGCGCGGACTACGCCTTGCTAGTATGACCGAACGTGTTGAAGTATCTTTTTCTAAACCTAAACATTTACTCAGCATGGTTAACGGCCTGAAGCTTATAGACCTTACCCGCGAAGATGAATGCTGTGGTTTTGGCGGTACATTTTGCGTTACCGAAGAAGCAGTGTCTGTACGTATGGGTCAGGATCGCGTGGCCGATCATTTAAACCATAAAGCGCAATACATTACAGCTGCAGATATGTCGTGCCTTATGCACATGCAGGGCATTTTAAAAAGACAAAATAGTAACGTACAGGTAATACATATTGCCGAAATACTTAACGCCACTTTATAATGAAAGACCACGCACAACTGGCAGAAGCTTTTAATAAAGATAAAGAACGCGTTACCTGGCATGACGAAACGTTGTGGTTTGTGCGCACAAAGCGCGATAAGGCTGCCCATAAATTTGCCGGTTGGGAACAACTGCGCGAAACAGCGTCGCAAATAAAAAACAATGTGCTAAGTAATTTAGATAGTTATCTTTTACAATTTGAGGCCAATGCCATTAAAAACGGCATAACGGTACACTGGGCTAAAGATGCTGCCCAACATAACCAAATTGTATTATCACTTTTACAAAAGCATGAAATAAACAGCCTGGTTAAAAGCAAGAGCATGCTTACCGAAGAATGCCACCTTAACGAGTTTTTACAGCACAATGGTGTTGAAGTTATAGATACTGATTTGGGCGAACGTATAGTTCAGTTTCGTAACGAGCCACCCAGCCATATTGTGCTGCCTGCCATTCACTTAAAGAAGGAAGATGTATCAGATACTTTTCATGAGCATTTAGGTACCGAAAAAGGAAATTCCGACCCACAATACCTTACCGAAGCGGCACGCCAGCATTTACGGGAAACTTTTTTAACACGAAAACTTGCCCTAACCGGAGTTAACTTTGCTGTTGCCGAAACCGGAGAATTTGTAGTATGTACTAACGAAGGCAATGCCGATATGGGTGCCCACCTGGCTAACCTGCACATTGCCAGCATGGGGCTGGAAAAAACAATTCCGCGACGGGAAGATTTGGGTATTTTTCTCAACCTATTGGCACGCAGTGCTACAGGTCAGCCCATAACAACTTATTCCAGTCATTTTAAACGCCCTCGTAATGGGCAGGAAATGCATATTATTTTAGTAGATAATGGCAGGAGTATACAATTAGGCCGTAAAGATTTTCGAAATTCGCTTAAATGCATTCGCTGTGGAGCGTGTATGAATACCTGCCCTGTTTACAGGCGCAGTGGCGGTCATAGCTACCACACGGCCGTTGCGGGGCCTATTGGTTCTATCCTCGCCCCTAATTTAGATATGGAAAAGAATAAAGATTTGCCTTTTGCCTCTACCCTATGCGGATCGTGTACCAATGTGTGCCCCGTAAAAATAGATATTCACGACCAGTTGTATAAATGGCGACAGGAAATCGTGAAAAGTGGATACAGCCCTAAAAGTAAAACAATTGCTATGGAAGCCATGAGCGTAAGCCTTTCTAAACCCATGGTTTATGATATATCTGGCAAAGCATTACGCTTTACTTTAAGATATGCTCCATTTGTAATTAACAATAAATTAAACCCGTGGTACAAGCAACGCGATATGCCTGCAGCACCTGAGAATTCGTTTAAAAAATGGTACGATGAAAACAGGAATAAAAAAAATGATAATGAGTAGCAGAAATGAAATTTTAGCTGCCATTGCGGCAAATAAGCCGGACTACCAACCTTTACCTGTTGGCTTGTATACACCAGAAAACGGTTATAACATAGTAAGCCGTTTTAAAGAAAACATAACACTTATTGGCGGTGCTGTACATAAAATTAATGTTATTAGCGAGATAGAGCAATTTCTATACTCTAACTTTCCGTCGGCTAAGCGTATTGTTACAAATAATGAGGCTTTAAAAAATGTGGCAACGCATTTAATAAATACCGATTTGGATAAGCAAATTCCGCATGAACTAGAAAATGTAGACGTTACCATTTTAGACGCGCCCTTTGGCGTAGCCGAAAACGGTGCCATCTGGATTACAGATGAATCATTACATCATCGCGTGTTGCCTTTTATAACACAGCACCTTATCCTCATCATAAAAGAATCGTCTATAATTGCATCATTACAGGATGCTTACGCTAAAATAGGTTTAACCGATTATGGCTATGGAACATTTATATCGGGGCCTTCTAAAACTGCTGATATAGAGCAATCGCTAGTCATTGGGGCTCACGGCTCGCGCAGCCTCGATGTATTTATTATAGGGCAGGCATCCTAACCCAATAGCCGTAACCAAGTAAAAACACACATAAGTAATACGTCAAATACAACATTTACAACTACAGCTACATCCAGTAATCAAGGGTATCTTTTCCCCTTAATACTGATTACAAGTTTATTCTTTTTCTGAGGATTTATTCATAACCTCGATCCGGTGCTTATTCCCATCTAAAAAAAGCTTTTAGATTAACCGATCTTGAAACAGCCTTTGTAGATTTTTCAGTTTTTATAGCCTACTTTTTAATGGCATTGCCAGCAGGTTATTTTATGCGAAAATATGGTTACAAAAGCGGAATAATATTTGGCCTAATCCTGTTTGCTATAGGATCGTTTTTGTTTTTACCCGCAGCAGATCGAAAGTTTGTGATGAATAAATTGGATTGCGAAATCGGTCAAATACCTCTATAGAAAAAATAGTTAATTCTGTTTCCGGCAGGTTTATGCCGGCTTCGGTAGTATTAGATAATAAAATAGTTAACTCTTCCTCTTTTGCTAAATCCAGATATGCATTATAATCTTCATATGGGTTAATAGTTTTTGAATACACGATATAATGCTTGTGTGCTCTGACTGATTACCCTGGCTTATGCCTTTAGTTAAAAGCGTAAACAAACCATCCTGATCCTGCAATAATTGTATAGACCCGCCCGCCCTGGCCTTAACTACGGTAACACCAGCATTAAAATTTGCCTCTGTATTTAGTTTATCTACAATGTCATCGGCGAATCCCCTAATGAAATTACCATCGCCAAACTGCACTATTTTATAGGTAATTTTTGAGTATAATTTTCTAACCTTTTTAATCTTTTCATGGTTTCGAATGTAATAAGCAATAGACAGACAATACTTATAAATCGAGATTATAAAATGCCTCTGCATTTTTAAACCAAACCTGTTCCTGTTCTTTTTCTGATAATTGAGCTATATAATCATGTATGGTTTGTATCACCCTGGCATAATTTGCCGCAAGATTGCATACCGGCCAGTCAGACCCAAACATTATTCTATCTGCAGTAAAATTTTCAAAAACTACATCAAGGCAGGGTTTTAAATCATCAGCCGTCCAAGTATTCCAATGCGCCTCTGTAACCATGCCCGATACTTTACACAATACATTTTTTGCCTGGGCAAGTTCTTTAATATTTTCTTTCCATGTGGCTATATTACCCATTTTCAAATCGGGCTTAGCAATATGATTAATTACAAAGGGCTGGTTAGGGAAATGCCTTACAAGCTTAATGGCCTCACGAAGTTGACGATGGTATATTAAAATATCATAGGTATAATTATACTCTTTTAATGCACTTATTCCGCTCCTGAAATCTTCGCGCAACATAAAACCATCGGGTTCGCCCTGAATGATATGCCTAAAGCCTTTTAGCTTTTTTTGATTGGATAAATACTCCAGCCTTTCGCATATATTTTCATCTAATAAATTTACCCAACCTACTACGCCTTTAATAAAAGAGTGTTTTGTGGCCAAATTGAGCAAAAATTCTGTCTCGCCTGCAGTTTGTACTGACTGTACCGCCACACAACCCGAAAATTGATTATCATTTAATAGAGGAAGTAAATCGGCTGGTAAAAAATCCTTCCTTAGTTTAAGCATCGATTCATCAATCCACGCATCTTTAATAGGATCGAATTTCCAGAAATGTTGGTGAGAGTCTATTCGTTGGTGCATTGCTACTAACTATAAATCATTAATTAATGCCCTGTCTAAATGTACATAGCCACCATCTACAAATACAAATTGCCCCGTAGTATGCGATGATTTGTTCGATATAATAAACAAGGCAGTATCTGCAATTTCTTCCGGGCGTGTCATGCGGGCTTCAAAAGGAATATTCTTTTTAATTTTTGCTAATGCGGCATCCCCGTTCGGAAGGGTTTTAAGCCAATCATCATAGGCAGGTGTATAACTTTCGGCAATAATTATCGCGTTAGAGCGAATACCATATTGTATTAAATCAACCGCCCATTCGCGGGTAAGTGCTAACACGCCTCCTTTTGCCGCAGCATAACCAGAAGTGCCCCCCTGCCCTGTTAAAGCTACTTTAGAACCTATATTAAGGATATTGCCCTTCGATTTTTTAAGATGTGGCAAGGCATATTTTACGAGTAAAAAATAGCTCCCTAAATTAAGTTGAAGTGAATTTATAAACTCCTCGTACGATGCATTGAGACCTACACCATCGTTGAGGCCTACATTATTTATAACTACGTCTATTTGTCCATATTTTTGTATTATGTTATTAATAGCCTCTTCTACTTGCTTTGCATCGGTTACATTCGTTTTACAAAATAGAGCATCTATGCCTTTAGCTTTAAGTAAATCGGCATAGATGGCACCTCTTTCATTATGGTCAAGTAGCACCGGTATCGCTCCTTCGGCGGCAAGCCTGTTTACAATTGTTTCTCCAATGCTGCCCTCTTTCCCCGCTGAACCCGATACTACAACTACTTTTCCTTTTAATCCTAAATCCATAATTTATATTTTTAATCCAGATCGATAACTACTTTAATAGCATTATTTTCAGGATCTATCCAATCATTAAATAAGTGTATAACATCATTAAAATTGCCTCTATGAGTAATGTATTGTTTGGGGCTTATACTGCCCGATTTGACACACTGTATTACGTAGTCAAAATCTTCTTTTGTAGCATTACGGCTACTCATTAAGGTAGATTCCCGTTTATGAAAGTCAGGATGGTTAAATTTTAGCTCACCTTTTTGAAGCCCAACTAATACATAACGCCCACCATGTGCAAGATAATTAAATCCTGAATTCATGACAGTTGCATTACCAGTAGCATCAAAAACTACGTTAGGCATATCGCCATTTGTAATTGCATTAAGCCGTGCTATTACATTATCATTAACCGGATTTATAAGGTTATCAATATTAAGTACTTCTTTACAAAACTTAAGGCGATGCTCATTAATATCTAACACGATCACGTTTGCACCTTTTAACTTAGAAAATTGAGCTAAGCCGAGCCCTATAGGTCCAGCTCCCATAACAAGCACTGTATCATTACTTGTAACTACCGCCCTACGCACACCGTGTGCTGCTATAGCAAGTGGCTCAACCAGTGCAAGTTCTTCATAATCCAAACCTTTACCATTTATTAAGTATTCATTAGCAATAGTGACATATTGAGCCATACCGCCATCTATATGCACACCAAAAACCTGCATAGTAACACAGCAGTTTGTTAGGCCATTGCGGCATGCCACACATTTACCACAATGAAAGTACGGAATAAAAGTTAGTTTATCACCAGGTTTAAAACCCTCCGCTTCACCTTCTATATATTCTGCTGCCAGTTCATGGCCTAATATCCTGGGATAATTAAAATAGGGCTGGGTACCACCAAAGGCATGGATATCTGTACCGCATATTCCTATCTTTTTGATTTTTAACAACGATTCTCCACTTTTTCTATTCGGAATCGGTTTTTCTTTAAGCAGAAATTCGCCGGGTTTTTCACAAACTATATATTTCATATTTAGCTAATTACTTAACATCTACAGTTACAGTAACCGGCTGTAACCAAGGGCTTGTAAAAGTTACTGTAACTTTACCACCTTCGCCGGCACTTTGTATGTAAGCTAACAAGTGTCCGTTAAATGCGCGTTGTACATTATCTGTATAATTGGTCATATCGCTGTTGTTACCGGCTTCAAGGCCAAGCAATTTAGCCGAACCATTAATCGTACATGTAATGTCGTTATCACTTAATATTACAGGCAGGCCGTCTTTATCTACAATATCAACCATTATCTGGGCAACACCTTTTTGCTTATCTATAGTAATTGATTTATTTTTTACTACCAATGCATAAGATTGCGATGATGATGTTATAGCATAACGGCTAACTTCTTTATTATCGGCATTAAGACCTATAACTTCCAGTTTACCCGCTGCATAAGGTACATCCCAGGAGATGATACCTACGTTTTTATCATAGTTTTTAACCTCGCCCACTACTTTACCGTTAAGCTCTAAACGTGCCTTGGCAGCATTGGTATAAGCAACTACACGCACAGTTTGTCCTGCTTCATAGTTCCATATTGGCCAAGCATCTTTACTTGGAGACTTTTCTTTTTGACGTGGTAAGTAGGTACCGATAAATGCCATAGGTTTATCTGACCATAATGACTGGCGGAAATAGCCCCTTGGTTTTATACGGCCTGCAAAATCTACAAGTCCTGAATAGAAACCTCTTGATGGCCATCTGCCCGATTCGCCAAGGTAATCGATACCTGTCCAAAGAAACTGTCCAAAAATATGGTCGTTGTTAACCACAGCAAGCCAGGGCTCTATATCGTGTACATTCTCACTGCCATAAATTACCCTGTTAGGATATTTTTCGTGGTCAGATTTGTAACGGCTCTCTGTATAGTTGTAACCTGCAATATCAAGCAATCCGGGATATTCGGTTTCGTTACTCATTGCTACACCTGCAAGTCCTGCCGTTGTAGGGCGCGATTTGTCATATTTTTTAACCGCGGCAACAAGGCGTTTAGCAATAGCGCCAAGCCTCATAGCATCCGGGGCATCTTTTTTATAGCCACCGTAAGCAGCCTGCGTAAAGCCCATTGCTTTAGTACCGTCAAGTATTGGGTGCGAGTAAGGGTCGTTAGGATAATCTACCTCGTTACCTATACTCCATGCAAATACAGACAGGTGGTTGCGGTCGCGGCGCACAAAATCTTCAAGGTCTTTTTCGGCCCAGTCGGCAAAAATATCAGAGTTTCCTTCGTAGCCCGGAGTACCATAGTTCCATCCCTCAAGCCATTTACGCTTAGGGTATTCCCACTCATCATACGCTTCGTTTAAAACAAGTAAACCTATCTCATC
>NZ_KB899983.1 GCF_000378485.1 Flavobacterium rivuli WB 3.3-2 = DSM 21788
TCATCACCTTCAAAAGCATTTTGGGATGGTACCCAGGATTTCCTTCTTTACTATAGGCTTCAAGTAACGGCTGGATATTTATTTTCTCTACAACGGAGTTAATAACCCGGACCGGATGATGCGCAGGTATTAATTCATCAAACGAATGAGGGAAAAGAGTCGACTGGTTCTGGTTGTAGGGCTTAAATTTCATCGCTTAAAATATTGATAATCAATACTTGAATATAATAAAAAATAAACTTTCTGCCAAAAAAATGCATAAAAAAACCGCCTCAGTTTTGAGACGGCTTCATTACTTTTAAGTAGTACGATTAAATGTAAGTTATTCTACAGTATCAAGCAGGTTTACTTTGTTTACAGGTACATTACCTGTAGTGTCCTGCAAAATTTCTATACCAAGAATCTCAAAGGGACGCTCTATCTGGTTGCCATTCGTGTCAAGGTACTCTAATACAAGTTCATCAAAGCTATCCGGGTGCAGGGTAATTGCAACACTGTCGGTTAACTCGTTTTCTACAATAAAATTACGCATCGCGTCTAAAGTAATTTTCTCCATGTTTTCAGATTTTTAGGTAGCATAAAAGTAAATAATAAACTGAATAAAATTCTGTTAAAAATGTTAAATATTGATAATTTAACATTTAACAGTCTGTTTAGTTCAGAATAATACATAAAATCTTGTTAAAATTTTATGATATGAAAATTCTTATTTGTTAAATTATTAGTGTTCTTCTTTTTTAATTTGATAATTATCGTATTGTGCTGATAGTATTAACGTTATAGATATAGTATGCCCGCCTACCATTTCTATAAAACATTAACCATGAGTGAATGCTGATTATATTTTATAAAGATTTATTTGTAAGATTCGATGTGTTAAGGCACAATGGCGTTTAAAAGGTGTACAAGAAAGTTTGATATCGCAGTAATCATAATTGTGTAGTTTTACATTGAGAGTGTAAAACTAACGTATACAAAAACACCATAAAATACCCATTAATAGGGATTTTATGGTGTAAGGCAGTTTTAAATGTTAAAGTTTACTGTCTGCTATCTAAAATCTACAATACCCTCTCCGTTATTTCCGGTTTTAGGGGTTCGGTTTACAGCAGTGTCCCAGTTAACGCCGGGGTATTTCTTTTTAAATTCGGGAATGTCGCGGGTATAATAATCGGCAACATAAATGCGGGGCGTACCTTTTTCGGCAAGGTCTTTATAATCCATTTCGCCCACATAGGTTATTTCGCCTTTTTTAATTTCAAAGGGTATAGCAAATAATTTACTGCTGCTTACCATGCCGTTAGACCCTAAATGATCTAAGTAGCTGTATTGTGTAAAGGCATAGCTGCCCGGTTCGCGTTCTATTACTACGAGGTAGCTCTTTTTATTATTAAAGTCGCCGTTAAAACCTTTCTCTTTATTCTGACGGCCATTAATCATAATTTTGCCGGCATTCTGCTTTTTAAATTTTTTATCGCCACTTTGTGCATTGTAAAAAAAGCGGTAAATATCGTTTACGGGTACATCGCCTTCAAAAGTTATAGTAGCAATGGCAATACCTTTCTCTGCAGAAGGTGTAAAGCCTGTGGCAGGAACAGCATCTGTAGAGGCGGCATTACAGCCTATCAGCAGCAGGAACAGGGGCAAGAGTATATAAGAAAATTTCATAGCGCATATTAATTGTTAGAAACACAAAGTTAAACCAAATTGCATTTGCCATTAGTTAAAAGAAAAATTTTATATTTGGTTGCAAACATTCCTGTCATGAAAAGAATATCGTTACTCTTTATAGTACTAACTACGCTAACATCATTTACCACGCCATATAAAACCGCTTTTACTCTTGTGGGTACCTGGGCCGAGGATAAGCGCACAGCGCCATCCTTTGTTTTTGATAGCGAAGGTTATGCCAAAGTGGTTATAGATGGCGTACTTAAAGGCGGTAAAGAATTTATGTACAACGGGCACAAAGCAAGCATAACCTATAAAGCTAACCTTGATGTTAACCCACACGAGGTTGTTATTAAAGTCACTACTTTAGATACTAACGAAAAGGAAACCCTTAAAGGAATATTTACTGTTGTAGATGATAACACCATAAAACTATCTTACACTACAGATAACAGGCCTAACCAGTTTTATGAGTACGACCTTTTTAGTACTACTTACAAGCGTATAAAATAAATTTTATAAACCGGAACAGAGTAAATGTATAATAGTATAAATAGAATGTAAAATTATATAAAACATTCATTTTTAGTTGTTTAGTTTAACGTAACCTTATCATTTATTAACAAAACAATGTATTTTGCTTAAGCATGGTATAGGTAATTTTACATGACATCCAAAAGGATACAATCATTAAAATCTATCATTATGTCATTTAACAGCAACGACCATTCTGAAGGCAAAGTAGCCAAAACTATCGAAAAACAAACAGCTAAAATCCCATCAGATGTATTTCTTTGGGCAGCATTAGGCTCTATGGCAGTATCTGCCGGCCTTAAAATTGCAGGCCAAAAAACTACGGCTCTTTTTGTGGGTCAGTGGGCAGCACCTTTTTTATTGTTAGGGATTTACAACAAAATTGTAAAACTTGAAGGCAGCGATGCCGAAGACAAGCACCCGATTAGCCAGTATGATAATCCTGATGACGATCAGATTTTCGGTTAAGTAATATAAAAAGCCCTGTCAATAATAAATCGACAGGGCTTTTTGTATAATTAAAAAAGGTATTAGCTTTTTTGCTCTTTATTAAAGTAAACAAGGTAGTAATACATTTGTTTTTCTTCGTCCCAGCCCTTTTCAACAAATTTTTCGGCACTTTCTGTATTTATAAAGTCCAGTTTTATTTGTATGTTAGTATCCAGGTTAATAACGTTTTTTATTTTTTTACGAGCATCCGTTACTGCTGCATTTGCAATAGGAAAAGTTGTAACGTCTTCTATGCTGTATTTAGGTGCTTTCTCTACCTTATAGTTTTTAAATTCAGGTATAAGGTCCGGGTTTTCTATAACATCATTTAAAAATGCAGTTTCTTCAAACGTGTCATTTTTAGCAAAGTGGTTAACGGCCCTGTTCATAAACATTACTTCTTCTTTCTTGTCTTCTGCCGGTAATACTACATCTTTAGCAAAATCCTGAACGAATTTCATGTACTTTTTAGTAATGAAATTTTCGTCCTGAAACGTATCTACCGATAGGAAATGTTCCAGCCAGTAACGCGCATCATAACGGTTATGGTCTATAGTAAGTATTTTATAGCCTTCTTCTTTTTTATAGTTAAAGATAATACAGCCTTTATCGAGCTTGTTAAGGTTAATACCCTGCTGAAGCATAAGCTCGATGTTTCCGCCTTTTTCGTCAAACTGAAGGAAATCTGTTTTTATCTCACTTTTAAAGATACCAATTGCGTCAACCGGGTTGTTATCTATAGTAATATTGGTAAGGTAAGCCACATAAACCTCACCATTTTTAATGTGCGGGTGGTTAGACTGCTCAAAAAGGTGCTTGGTTATTTTTTTAGAAACTTCATGTGCCTTGCTTGGGTCGGTAAAAACCTCTGTAGCAAAGTTATACATGTCGTGGTAATCTAAATGCACATCATGCGCAAACTGAAAATAGTTTTCTTCCTTATCCCTGAAAGGTTTAAAAAAATACTCTTTTAAAAGCGGAATAATTTCATCTGTAGGCTTATAGTGCTCATCAGATAAAAAAATGGCCTCACTACGGCTTTTGTTTCCTACCCTGTGGATTGAAAGGGTGTCTATATTTGTATTGAATAAATTGATCATCGATTTTGAAAAAGGTTCTTAGGTTCTTAGAGGCTAAGATTTTTAGCGCCTCTCTTTAATTTTATTAGAAAATGATACCAGCATTATCTCAAGTTCACGGGTATCGGCATATAAAGCATTAAACGTATCTTGCGCAAGGTAATCAATATTATATGCTATTTCTATCTGCGTTTGTAATTCAAATAAGGATGCTGTTGCAATATTTAAAAATCGTAGGAAATCTCCATCAGAATTTCTTCCATACCCTTCAGCAATATTGCTTGGCATAGAAACACTACATCGCCTTATTTGAGATGTTAACCCAAAAATCTCCTCTTTGGGGAATTGTTGGGTTGTTTTATAAATTTTTGTAACAAGTGCCATGGCTTTTTGCCATATTAACAGGTTTCTAAAGGTGCTCATAAATTTATATTTAAGGTTGTTGCCAAAAATATAATTTTTAAGGTTCATAGATCCTGAGAATTTGAGGAACTTAGAATCTAAGTTTCTCTAAGTCTCTCAGCACCTAAGTTCCTCAGAACCTTTCTCCTAATTCCAATTATGGTCATTAAGCCCTAAGTCGTCCATGTTGTGGTCATCATCAAACATGTCAAGGTCTTCCTCATCATAATCGTCGTCAAACTCGCCGTAAAGGTCGTCGCTGGTAGCATCTGTGCCAAAAGCCATTTCCGGTGCGCTTGCAGGCATTTCGCCATGTGCAAAAAGTAGGTCCGGGTAAGCCGTTCCTGCTTCCGGCTCTTCAATAGCGGCAAGTTCTACAAAAAACGTCCACATATTTAAAAAGTCATAAACATAAATAATTTTATTGCTTTCCCTGTCCAGGGTATCACCCAGTACATAGTCGGCCATAGTTTTTTGCTCTCCCGGAATATCACCGGTGTCAAAAAGTGCAATTTCATCTTCCTGGGTCCAGTCGTCATCGCAGGTATAAAAAGAGGCAATCTCCATTCCATCAAACCCAAAGGCATTAACAATGGCATTATGAAGGTCTTCCAGCGTATCTTCTTCAAGAATGGCTATATCCCTAAATATATCTTCTTCTGCATCCAGTATTACCCTAAATTTATAAACCATAGTAGTAGCATTTAATCCCTCAAAGGTAAAATATAAATTCTGATTTTGGGTTTTGGAATTTTAGAAATTTTGGATATAGGGTATTTTCCATTTATTTAAAGGGCCTGATTTGTAATACCAAATGAAAATATAATATAGTTCAAATATTTTTTCACGCAAAGTCGCGAAGCCGCAAAGCTGTAGTATTTAATAAATGGAACAATAGCAACTGTTAAGTCGCAAAGCTTCGCGACTTTGCGTGACATTTAATCCCAATTTAACCATAATACATATGCAAATGGTATTAGATGTTTTTTAATCCGTATAGTTTAAGGCAGGTTAAAAGTATATGAAGATAAATATCTGAAAATTACTATTTTTGAAAAATCATCAATCACTCAAAACCATACCATATGACCGTCATTATTATAGAAGATGAAAAACCTGCGGCGCGCCTGCTGCAGCGCAAACTGCAAAAACTGGATATTACAGCCGGCACCATGCTGCACTCTGTACAGGAAGCCGTAGAGTGGTTTAATAACAACCAGCACCCCGACCTTATTTTTCTTGATATACAACTGTCAGATGGCTTATCTTTTGAGATCTTCGACCGTGTACATATAACCAGTGCTGTTATTTTTACAACGGCTTATGATGAGTATGCCCTGCGTGCCTTTAAGCTTAACAGTATAGATTACTTGCTTAAGCCTATAGACGAAGACGATCTTGAAGCTGCTGTTGCCAAGTTTAAAGAGCGCCAGCCCAAACCGCAACCACAGGCCATAGATTTTGACCAGATAAAGCGCATGCTGTCCAACCCTGCCGAGAAAGCCTATAAAAAACGCTTTACCATAAAAATGGGGCAGCACCTTAAGATGATTAATATTGAGGATGCCGAATGTTTTTATAGCGAGAACAAAGGCACTTATATTCACACTACCGATAATCGTGATTACTTACTGGAAAACACTTTAGAGCAGTTGGAAGCGGAACTCGACCCTAAGCAGTTTTTCAGGGTAAGCAGAAAGTTTATAGTGGCTGTTAATGCCATTAAAGATATTGTGGTGTACACTAATTCCCGACTTAAGGTTATACCGCCTACCTATAAGGATGACGAAATAATTGTGAGCCGCGAGCGGGTAAACGATTTTAAAGAATGGTTGGGATAAATTAATACTATATTTCTTATTTATAGTGTTGTAATATTCATTAAATTAGCTTGTTATAAATTTATGTTGATTTTAATAAAGTTAAATTTAAGATGATGGAAACATTACAAAGTTACACTACGGCACAAAATTTTTTCAGGATCCTGTTAGGGTGTTTACTGGTTTTTACCGGTACGGGCCATCTTTCTTTTTTGCATGACGGGTACATTTCCCAGGTACCCGACTGGGTTCCGCTTGATAAAAGTTTGGTGGTATCCCTATCAGGGGTAGTAGAGCTACTTCTTGGCATTTCCTTAATTTTTTTAAAATGTTACAGGGTAGCAGTGGGGTGGGTGGCCGCTGCATTTTTTCTTGCAATTTTTCCCGGTAATTATGCGCAATATGCAAATCATGTAGATGCTTTTGGTTTAAATACCGATAGCGCACGCCTCGCACGCCTTTTTATGCACCCGTTACTTATTATATGGCCACTGTGGAGCACAGGGGCATGGAGTTCTTTAATGAGGGGTAAGAGAGCATAGTTTTCTAATTTTCATAAAGTTGTTTTAAATGCTGTGGTTACACAATTTTCTGTGCCTAACTTTATATAAAACTACATGTTATGAAAACTACTGATAATTATAGCAAGGGGCAAAACGCTGCACGATTACTTTTAGGTACCATGCTTATCGCAGCAGGTACAAGCCACCTTACCTTTGCACGCAAAGAATTTCAGGCACAGGTGCCGGACTGGGTTCCGCTTAAAAAAGATACCACGGTTGTGCTTTCGGGCATTGCGGAGATACTTCTTGGCACCTCTATTGCCTTATTAAAAAACGACAGGAAGAAAGTTGGGATAGCAGCAGCCGGATTTTTTGCAGCGGTATTTCCTGGAAACATTTCGCAGTTTAAAAACCGCAGGGATGCCTTTGGCCTTGATACCGATGAGAAACGATTTGCACGTTTATTCTTTCAGCCGGTGCTAATGGCGTGGGCACTATATGGGGGAGGGGTAACGAGTAAAAAAGATAAATTGTAAAACAAAGACATAGCATCTGCTACCTCTAACATAGGGATTTATAATTTGATAAATAGTAAATTATTTACTTGGCATTTTCGTCCACTTCAAAAATACCGAATACATTATTATCATTATCTATAAAATAACCCTGCCAGCAACGGCCGGCAACAGCAAACTTGGGCATTGCTAACTGTCCGTTATTATTTAATATTATTTGTGCAGTAGCATCAAAACTTTCAACCTGAATAGAGCAGGTAAAAGCATTGGTGCCAAACTCCATGGGCGGTGTTTTTACAGGGCGCTTTAATACTCCACCGTAAATGCTGTCAGTTTCTATGCGGTAGTATTCTATAGGGAAGCTTTCTTCTTTAACAAAATTCCAACCAAAAGCCGCCTTGTAAAATGCCACTGCCTGCGGTACATTGGCAGCCTGGATTTCGAAATATGCAATTGTGTTCATAATACCAAATATTAGTTTACTACGAATATATCAATATTATTAAAAAGTTCAAACTTACCTCAAACCACACTTTAAATCTACAATTTTGCAAACCTTTTCTTTGCTAAGGTCTAAATTGACAGGCTCACATTTATTAAGTGGGGTGTTACAGCCTTTAATCGTGTTTTCTGTAAACGATTGTACATCTAATACGTTAAACGTCTTGTTGTAAATTTTCATTTCGAGCGCATCAACGTCTATAATAGCCAATTGCTGAACAGTACCCACAAATATCTTACGTTTCCATAAAGGCAGGGCTACGCGTGAGCCATTAGGTTCCCATACAGGAGGGCCACCACACCATCCACCAAGTTTTATGCTTCTTCCGTTAGGAAATTCCAGAAAACACTGGCCGTTAAGTGGTGCGCCAATAGCCATTTCTTCAAGATCGCTATATACTATTGTGTGCGAATTATCCGGCGACGGATAATCAGATTCAAAATTCCACGGATCTACTTTTGTGTTACTCATAGCAGTTAAACCTTCTCCCGGAAGCACTTAAATTTTTATGTTCTCAATTTCACAGCCTACAAAATTACGCAATTTAGGCTTCTCATTTTCATATACAACCGTTAATTTATTAACGTACAATTAACATGGTATGTTTATTGGGTTGCGCTACACCTGCTCCTGCAACGCTTTAATCTCGTCCCTAAGCTTCGCAGCCTGTAAAAAATCGAGTTCTTTAGCGGCTTTTTCCATGTTCTTGCGTTTATCGCGGATAATCTTTTCTATATCGCCTTTTGCCATATAGGTTGTATCCGGTTCGGCAGCAATTTTGGGGGCATGTTCCAACTTGTAGGCATTGCTTTTGCCAAGGGTATTTTTTTCAATTTTCTTACTAAGTCCCATAGGCACTTTACCGTGCAGGGTGTTGTATTCCATCTGTTTTTCGCGCTTATAGTTGGTCTCGTCTATAGTACGCTGCATACTGTCGGTAATTTTATCGGCATACATAATGGCCTTACCGTTTACGTTACGGGCAGCACGGCCCACAGTTTGTGTAAGCGAGCGGTTACTACGCAAAAAGCCCTCTTTGTCAGCATCAAGTATTGCTACTAAAGATACTTCGGGTAAATCCAGTCCTTCCCTAAGCAAGTTAACGCCTATAAGCACATCGAAAATACCTTTACGTAAATCCTGCATGATCTCTACACGCTCTAAGGTATCTACCTCACTATGAATGTATCGGCAGCGAATGGAAAGTTTATCAAGATACTTAGCAAGTTCTTCGGCCATACGTTTAGTAAGGGTTGTAACAAGCACGCGCTCATCGACCTCTACACGCTGGTGAATTTCCTCTATAAGGTCGTCTATCTGGTTAAGGCTTGGGCGAATCTCAATTATAGGGTCAAGCAGTCCCGTAGGGCGGATAATCTGCTCGGTGTAAATACCTCCCGATTTTTGCATTTCATAATCGGCAGGGGTGGCACTCACATAAACCACCTGGTTTTGCATTGCCTCAAACTCTTCAAATTTAAGAGGACGGTTATCCATTGCAGCCGGTAGCCTAAAGCCATATTCTACAAGGTTTTCCTTACGCGAACGGTCACCGCCATACATGGCGTGCACCTGGCTCACGGTAACGTGGCTTTCGTCTATTACCATCAAAAAGTCTTTCGGGAAATAATCCAGCAAACAGAATGGGCGCGTACCGGGCAGCCTGCGGTCGAGGTATCTTGAATAGTTCTCAATGCCCGAACAGTAACCCAGTTCCCGAATCATTTCAAGGTCAAAATTAGTTCGCTCCTCAAGACGCTTGGCTTCAAGGTGTTTGCCTATTTCTTTAAAGTAATCTACCTGCTTAACAAGGTCCTGCTGAATTTCCCATATTGCGCCGTTAAGCACATCGGGGCTGGTAACAAACATGTTAGCCGGGTAAATATTCAATCGGTTATATTTCTCGATAACCTGCGATGTCTTTTTATCAAAGGCTTCGATCTCTTCAATCTCATCTCCAAAAAAGTGGATTCGGAACGGCTCATCTCCATAACTTGGAAATACCTCTACCGTATCGCCCTTAATGCGGAACGACCCCGGGTTAAAATCCATTTCTGTGCGCGAGTATAAGCTTTGTACCAATTGGTGCAGCAACTTAGTGCGCGATATATTTTGCCCGTTGTGTATAGACACCACATTTTTTTGGAACTCAACCGGGTTACCGATACCGTACAGGCAGGAAACCGATGCTACCACAATAATATCGCGGCGTCCGGATAGTAGGGAAGAAGTGGTGTGGAGGCGCATTTTTTCGAGCTCCTCATTTATCGAAAGGTCTTTCTCTATATACGTTCCGCTCACAGGTATGTAAGCTTCCGGCTGGTAGTAGTCGTAGTACGAAACAAAATATTCAACCGCATTTTCCGGGAAAAATTGCTTAAACTCACTGTACAACTGTGCTGCCAGCGTTTTGTTGTGCGCAAGCACCAGCGTAGGTTTTTCTACATTGGCAATAACATTAGCCATAGTAAATGTTTTACCCGATCCTGTAACGCCCAACAGCGTCTGGAACGGTTCGCCACTCTCTATACCTGCCGTTAATTGTTTAATCGCCTCGGGCTGGTCGCCTGTAGGCTTATAATCCGATACAACCTTAAATTTCATTATTATCCTTTTCTTATCTGATTATTATTTCATCGGGATCCTGACGGTTATCCCATAGAGAGTGTACAACTATTTTATTAGGCGTAACTTCGTAAAAAACTGTATAATTCCCCACTATTAGACCCCTGATGTTTTCATAATCAGACTTCATTCCAATTTCGGGATTTTTATTAAGTAATTGTAATTCCCTATTAAGGGTTTTATACAATTTTATCGAATACGTTTTACTCTTATTTCGTTCGGCAAAATATACAAGTATCGCAAAAAGTTTGCGTTCAGCAGTGGGTAGCCATTCTATTTCTCTTCGAGCCATTGCTTTACTTCTTTGTCAAGAACACTATGTGGCTTAAATAATCCTCTCTTAGCCTCTAAAGCTGACTCTTCAAGTTCTTTCCTTTGGGCGCTGTTGAGGAATATTTTAGGTTCTACTTTTGTTTCAATAATTGTTTTCAGCGCGGCAAGGAAAGAATTATCTTCAATTTGAGCAACCTGCGCCATCACAATATTTCTAAGTTCTAATGTATCCATGGCAAATGTTTTTACGAAGTTACAAAAAAAAATGTCTAAATCTTCGCCAACAATAAATCAACAACTGTGCCTAAAATATATTCATTTAGGTAGCGAACGGCAGGTGTATTTTGCGCCATCTTTGTCCTGCTTTCGTCTTTATTTATCGGCTTTTGCAGACTGGAAAACTGCTTCGGTAATAAAAAAGCTTCGGAAAAACAGCAAGTAATTACTGCTTTTCCGAAGCTTTAAAATATAATTATAATATGTTATCGCAACTGCGCCCCTGTTTGTGTTTCCAGGCTATTCCTTATTTTGCCCATAATTTTTTCTATCTGCTCATCGGTAAGTGTTTTTGTACTGTCCTGCAATACAAAGCTCACCGCATACGATTTCTTACCTTCAGGCAGGTTCTCGCCTTCGTACACGTCAAACAAACTAATGTCTTTCAGTAAGGCCTTTTCTGTCTGGCGGGCAATGGCATAAATACTGTCAAAAGTAATGGCGTTGTCTACCAATAGCGCAAGGTCACGGCGCACTTCCGGAAATTTAGAAATATCAGTATATTTAATTTTACCGGTAACCAGTTTAGTTATTGCAGCCCAGTTAAAGTCGGCAAACAAAACTTCCTGTTTAATATCAAAATGCTTAAGCACCTGCTTTTTTACAGTACCAAATTCTACTATAACATCATTACCTATTGCCAAAACAGAACCCTCTGCAAATACATCATTTTCTAACGGCTGTGTTTGTAGTTTATTAAAACCAAGACGGCCTAATATCATAGTGATGTAGCCTTTAAACATAAAGAAATCACTGCCTTTTTGTGGCTGAGCCCAGCTTTCCTGCTGGCGGTTACCTGTTACAGTTAGGGTAAGGTGTTTTTTCTCGTCATAGCTTCCGGCTATTTTGTGGTAGCTTTTGCCAAATTCAAATAACTTAAGGTCGGCACGGCGGCGGTTAATATTAAAAGAAACAGCCTCAAGCGCACTAAACAGTAATGACTGCCTCATTGCAGAAAGGTCATTGCTCAATGGGTTTAACATAAGCACATTGTGCTCCTCCTTAAGGTTTTCCGATAGTTCAATATAATCCGGCGTGGTAAGCGAGTTAGCCATCATTTCGTTAAAGCCAAGGGCTGTAAGCTGGCTTGCCACAACATTTTGAAGTTTATAATCTTCGGTACGAGACGAGTTAGATATCGATGCGTTTATTTTTTGAGTAAACGTAATGTTGTTGTACCCAAATACACGAAGTATCTCCTCTATAACATCTATCTCGCGGGTAACATCTACACGGTAAGACGGGATAATAAGGCCAAGGCCTTTTTCTGACATTGATGTTATTTTAATATCCAGAGATACCAGTATTTTCTTGATATTTTCTTTAGATAGTTCCTGGCCAATGGTACGTGTAACCGTATCAAAATTAAGGAATACAGAAAAGTCTTCTATTTTTTTAGGATAAATATCCTCAAGATCGCAGGTAATTTCGCCACCGGCAGTTTCCTGTATAAGCAGGGCAGCACGTTTAAGGGCATACGGGGTAATTGTAGGATCAATACCCCTCTCAAAGCGGAATGAAGCATCGGTGCTTATACCGTGGCGTTTTGCAGTTTTACGAATGGATACCGGGTTAAAGTAAGCACTTTCTAAAAATATAGTTGCCGTACTCGTGGTAACCCCCGATTTTTTGCCACCCATAACCCCCGCAATAGCCATAGGGCCATTTTCGTCGCAAATTACAAGGTCTTCCTCATGCAATGTACGTTCTACATCATCAAGAGTAACAAATTTTGTACCTGCATCGGCTGTTTTAATAAGCACTTTATTGCCTTTTATTTTAGCAGCATCAAAGGCATGTAGTGGCTGGCCTAACTCATGCAAAACATAGTTAGTAACATCTACCACATTATTCTTTGGCGTAAGCCCAATAGCCTTAAGCCTGTTTTGCAGCCATGCCGGAGAAGGCTTAACTGTAATACCGGATATGGTTACACCACAATAACGCGGTGCACGTTTACTGTCTTCCAGTTTTATATCTATCTTAAGGGTACGTTTATCTACCCTGAAGTTACTAACCGATGGTGTAATAAGCTCGGTATGAACATTTTTTTGGTTTAACCCTGCCTTAAGGTCGCGGGCTACACCAAGGTGGCTCATAGCATCGGCACGGTTAGGGGTAAGGCCTATTTCAAAAACCTCGTCAGTTACAATGTCAAATATTTTAGCAGCAGGAGTACCCGCAACAAGGTCTTCATTAAGTATCATGATGCCGTCATGGCTTGCGCCAAGGCCCAGCTCATCTTCGGCACATATCATACCGTGACTTTCTTCGCCGCGAATTTTTCCTTTTTTTATCTGGAAAGCAACACCTTCTTTATCATATAATGTAGTGCCTATAGTTGCTACAGCCACTTTTTGCCCGGCAGCCACATTAGGCGCGCCGCACACTATTTGTACAGGTACACCATCGCCCAGGTCTACAGTAGTTATACGAAGCCTATCGGCATTGGGGTGTTGTATACAGGTAAGAACATGGCCTATAACCACACCTTCAAGTCCGCCTTTAAGCGACTCAAATTTGTCTACTCCCTCTACTTCAAGGCCAAGATCGGTAAGCAGGGCAGCCGTTTCTTCAGATTTCCAGTCGAGTTTAATAAATTGTTTTAACCAGTTGTAGGATATGCGCATGAGTTAGTCTGTTTTCTTAAAGGATGCAAAGATAACAATTGTAAATAAAATAGATTTAGGATAGCAATTGTTATTTGAAAATAAAATCCCCGGCTTTATAAAAAAAACGGGGATTGTATAATAATCGATCACATACTGCTACACTCACAGCATTATTTTTTCACCCTGATTGATATTGCAAACCCACCACCGGGGGCTACAAATTGTTTAAGGTTAGTTTTAGAGGTAACCTCAACAGTTTTTATCTCATAGTTTTGCGAATTTTTATTCCAGCTTGCATCTTTCTTATCAGCATAAATGGTTGCTGTAAACTTTTGCCCCTTTGGTAAAAAGTTCAGGTTTACCGTAGCTGTGCGTGAGTTTTCATCGGTTACGCTACCCACAAACCATTCGTCTTTGCCTTTTGCCTTACGGGCTATGGTTACATAATCTCCGGGTTCGGCTTCAAGTACATAGCTGTTATCCCAATCTACAGCCACATCTTTAATAAACTGAAATGCATCCGGGAAACGCTCATAATTTTCAGGTAAATCAGCGGCCATTTGTAACGGGCTGTACATGGTAACATAGTAAGCCAATTGTTTAGCAAGTGTAGTGTTTACCCTTTGGTTGCCACCTGTTTTGTAATAAGTAAGGTCGGTCTGGAAGATACCCGGTGTATAATCCATAGGGCCACCCATAAGCCTTGTAAAAGGGAGTATTGTAGTATGCTCCGGTGCTAAGCCGCCCATTGCTTCAAACTCTGTACCGCGGGCAGATTCCTGCGCTATCCAGTTAGGGTACGTCCTGTTTAAACCTGTTGGGCGTACTGCCTCGTGGCTGTTTACCATAATTTTATAATCGGCAGCCCTTTCGGCAACATGAATGTAATGGTTTACCATCCACTGGCCATCGTGGTGCTCGCCACGCGGAATGATCTGGCCTACGTAGCCTGTCTTTACAGCGTTATAACCGTTATCCTGCATAAACTGGAATGCCCTGTCTAACCTGCGCTCATAGTTTGTTGCCGAAGCTGAGGTTTCATGGTGCATGATTATCTTAACCCCTTTTGATGCGGCGTAAGCATTTAGTTTTTTTACATCAAAATCAGGATAAGGCGTTACAAAGTCAAAAACTTCTTCTTTCCAGTTGCCTATCCAGTCTTCCCAGCCCACATTCCAGCCTTCTACAAGTACGGCATCAAAACCATTTTTTGCAGCAAAATCTATGTAGCGCATAACACGCTCGTTTGTAGCGCCATGTTTACCGTTTGGCGTAAGCTTACTAAAATCGTCAGTAAGTTTTACGTTATTTTCTTTACCATAAGCCCATGTGCTTTTCCCTGCAACAAAATATTCCCACCATACACCTATATATTTTACGGGTTTTATCCACGATACATCTTTGTATTTGGTTGGCTCGTTAAGGTTCAGGATCAGTTTAGAGGCTAATATGTCGGTAGCCTTATCGCTTACCACTATGGTCCTCCACGGGGTTTGCGTATCGGTTTGCATGTAGCCATTATTGCCTACAGCATCGGGAGTTAAGTGGCTGCTAAGTTTAAAACCCGGTTCTACATTAAGCGACATTGCAGGATAATTAATAAGCCCTGCCTCATGAATGTTGATGTACAAACCATCTGCCGATTTCATCATAGACGGTGTTTGCACCGATGGATTAGGGATAGGCTGCTGTGCATTGATCTCTATAGTAGCTTTTTTTTGCAATCCCGGAATTTCAGATATTTTAGAGGTTATGTATGCATACTCATTAGTATCATAGTCTCCCGGTATCCAGAATATTTTATGGTCGCCGGCAAGGTTAAATTGTGTGTGCTCATCTTTAATTACAAAGTAGCTCAGGTCGGCCTGTTTAGGGAATTCATACCTGAAACCCAAACCATCATTAAACAAACGGAACCTGATACGGATGTATCTGTTATTGTTTTTAGCCTGTGCCAGTGTTACAACCAGTTCGTTATAATTGTTGCGAATGGTTTTTTCTTCGCCCATTACCGGATCCCAGGTAGTATTGCTGGATGTTTGGGTTGCATTAGTAACGGTAAAGCTATCCATAAAAGAGGCTCCTTTGCTAACTTCTATACCAAGCGTACTGGGTTTAATAACCGCTTTGCCTTTGTAGTTGAGCTGGTATAATGGCACACCATTGGCATCTAAACTAAACTGGGCGGTAAAGTTTTTATCTGGTGATGTGATGGTTTGCGCGAATACCATAATGGGAGCTGTGCAGATAAAAAATAGCAATGCTATTTTTCTTGTCAATGTTAGTTGGGACATCTGTTTGGGTTTAAAATTCATTTTGTTTTAAAAAGTTGGGTTTTAAATAAGGATAATATTGTTTTGGGTAACAATATCAACTTTAGTCGCAATACTTTTGATACTGCAAATTTAGTGAAACGTTATAGTTCAGGCATAAAAATAACCCCCGAAGATTGGGCTCTCCGGGGGTTGTTTATCAACATACAAGGTTGTAGTAACAATTTACAAGGTTATAGTAGCAGTGTATAACACTGGTTTGCTATTTCAAGCTCCTCGTTTGTAGGTATAATAAGCACCTTTACTTTAGCATCAGGCAGGTTAATTTCACGTATGCCCGACTTACGGGTGCTATTCGCTTCATTATCTATAGTGATGCCTAAATATTCTAAATTTTCGCAGACAAGTTTACGGGTCAGCGTGTCGTTTTCGCCCACACCGGCGGTAAAAATAATGGCATCTATACCGTTAAGTGCCGCGGCATAAGAGCCTATAAACTTTTTAATGCGGTAGGCATACATATCATAAGCCAGTTTTGCGTTTTCATCGCCTTCGTTAATGGCTTTGGTAATATCGCGCATGTCGCTGTAACCGGTAAGGCCAAACATACCGCTGCGTTTGTTAAGCAGGTTACTTACTTGTTCTACATCATACCCTAACGTATTTACCAGATAGAATACAATTGTAGGGTCTATATCTCCTGTACGCGTACCCATAATAAGCCCACTAAGCGGGCCAAACCCCATACTGGTATCTATACTTTGCCCGTCTTTAATGGCTGTAATACTGCAACCGTTCCCTAAGTGTATTGAGATAAGTTTAGTATCAGATTTACCAAGATAGTCATTTGCCTGTTCTGATACATATTTGTGGCTGGTGCCGTGAAACCCATAGCTCCTTATATTATAATCGGTATAATAAGAATTAGGCAATGCAAAACGATACGCCTGCGGGGGCATCGTCTGATGAAAAGCTGTATCAAAAACCGCTACCTGTGTGGCATTGGTAAATATCTTTTCGGCTACTTCTATACCACGGTAACCGGACGGGTTGTGCAGTGGCGCCAACTGAAACGTCTTTTTTAATTCTTCTTTTACCTCCGGGGTAATTATGGTAGTGGTCGAGAAAAATTCGCCACCATGAACAATACGGTGGCCTACGGCGGTAATTTCGGCCGTGTCCTGTATAACGCCAAATTCAGGGTTGGTTAGCAGGGCGTTAACTTCGTTTAGTCCCGTTTCATGGTCCGGGATGTCCAGTGTAAACTTTAATGTTTCCTCTTCGCCGTTGTTATATATCTTGTGGATTATAACGGCATCGTCAAGGCCTATCCGTTCTACCAGGCCAACACATATAGGGCTGGTAGAAGGCATTTTAAATAATTGGTATTTTATAGAGCTGCTGCCCGAGTTTATTACAAAAATATTCACAGTAAGTGTGTTTATGGTTATTAATTATCCTGGCACTGTATGGCAGTAATTATAACGGTATTAAAAATATCGTCTACGGTACAGCCACGGCTAAGGTCATTTACAGGTTTGTTAAGCCCTTGTAGCATAGGGCCAATGGCCAATGCCCCCGTTTCGCGCTGAACCGCCTTGTACGTATTGTTACCTGTATTAAGATCAGGGAAAATGAGAACGCTTGCCTGCCCTGCCACTTCGCTGCCCGGTAATTTACTGCTACCAATTTCGGGGTCTACTGCGGCATCATATTGTATAGGGCCTTCAATTTTCAGGTCGGGGCGTTTAGCTTTTACAATCTCTGTTGCAAGGCGCACTTTTTCTACATCTACGCCTTCGCCCGATGTTCCCGATGAATAAGATAACATGGCAACCCTTGGCTCTATGCCAAAGCGCAGGCTGCTTTCGGCAGATGATATTGCAATTTCGGCAAGCTGTTCGGCTGTAGGGTTAGGGTTCACGGCACAATCGCCAAAGATGCACACCCTGTCCGGAAGGCACATAAAGAATATGGATGACACTACAGATATTCCCGGTTTGGTTTTAATAAACTGCAACGCAGGCCTTATAGTGTGTTGGGTGGTATGCACTGCGCCACTCACCATACCATCGGCATGGCCTTTATAAACCATCATAGTACCAAAATACGATACATCGGTCATAAGGTCGCGCGCCATTTCCATGTTTACATTCTTTGTTTTACGAAGTTCGTAAAGTGTGTTTACATAGTCGTTATAATAAGCATCATCGGCAGGGTTCACTATTCGTACCGATGCCATATCAAGGGCAATGCCCAGGCGGTTAATAATGGCAGTAATTTCGGCCACATCACCTAGAATAGTCAGGTTCACAATACCTTGGTTAATAAGGCGTGCGGCTGCCTTTAGTATGCGCTCGTCTGTACCTTCGGGCAATACAATATGTTTTTTAGAGCTTTTTGCCCATTCTGTAAGCTGGTACTGGAACATTCTTGGCGTAAGGCCCGATGGCGTAGAGGTTACCATACGCTTATCAAGCTCGGTAGTGTCTACACATCGGTTAAAAGTATCTATGGCAAGTTCAATTTTTCGGGTATTGTCTGCCGTTATTTTAGAGCGTATTGCTCCCATTTCATTACTGGTCTGGAATGTTCCGCCCTCTACGGCTATGATCGGGATAACAGTTTGTAAACCGTTAATCAACCTTATAATAGGCTCTTCAGGCTCATAACCCGCCGTTAATATTATACCCGAAACCTTTGGGTAATTAGTAGATAAATTGGCCTGTAAAGCACTTATAATAATATCGCCACGGTCGCCGGGAGTAACAATTACCACGTTTTCCCTTAAATAGTTTAAAAAGTTAGGTACCTGCATGGCACCGGTAACAAAACTATCGGCAAGGTTATCAAGATGTTCCCCTCCAAATAAAAGCTTACCATTTAATTTTTCATGAATCTCTTTCATGGTTGGGCTTTGCAGGCTGCGGTCTTCCGGAATAATTGCAAGTACTATTTGCGATGGAAGTTGCTGTCTCAGCAACTCTTCAATGTCTTTTGCGTTTTCGGGCTTTACTTTATTGGCAACCAGTGCCAGTACCTGTATTTCGCGGGCATCAAAATTATGTAGTGCGGTAATTGCGCCATTCACCACCTGTGCGGTAGACTTGCCTTCGCCGGAAACTACTATTATTGCGGGTGCCTGAAGGTTTTTTGCTATCTGTATGTTTATTTCAAATTCAAAAGCTACACCTTCGCCCGTATAATCAGTACCTTCTACAACGGTAAAATCGTATTTTTTTTCAAATACTTTAAATTTACGGATGATGGTATCTATCATATCGCCCTGGCTCTCGGTTTCCATTTTACTCATGGCTTCCTGCCAGCTAAAAGCATACGTATCATCGTAAGTTGAAGGAAGGTCGAAATGGCGCACAATGGCATCTACATGGTTCTCTCTTTGTTCAAACTGACTCTGGCTGATGATGGGTTTAAAGTAGCCTATTTTTTGTGCCTTGCCTAAAAGCATGTTTACAAGGCCAATAGATATGATAGATTTGCCGGCGTGAGGTTCTGTACTGGCAACAAAAACTGTTTTTATCATTGAGTATGATTTTAATGATGTACAGATAACAAATTTAGGCATTAAAGCAATTGCATTTGTTAGTTTAGCATACTATTTATGGATTAAAACAGCTTAAAGCTTATGGATTGCTTTTTAAAATATAATCTCTGAATTAACCACAAGGAACACAAAGTTTTTCACAAAGGCCACAAGGCTATGTTAGTAAAAGGCCTGTTCCAGGCTATCAGGAACACAAAGCTGTTACGCAAAGCTTTGTGTCCATCAATACTGATAATCAAGATTGATATTTTTTTCAAAAATTGAGTTTCGCTTTGTGACCTTTGTGAAAAACTTGGTGGGCTTCGTGGTAAAAATTACTAAATATTGGCAGTGAGTAATAGATCCTTTTTTGTAAATATTTGCATGATACTGGGAATGTATAAAAACAATAAGCCTGCAAAAATTAAATCTTTGCAGGCTTTACTTTATAAAGAAATCTTATTTTGCCAGTTCAGGATTGTTCTTTAAGGTTGCCATATCTATAACATACCTAAAGCGTACCTCTTCATCTTTTATTTTCTCGAAGGCATCGTTAATATCTTTAATATCGATGATCTCAACGTCCGGCAGAATGTTGTGTTCAGCACAAAAATCAAGTACTTCCTGTGTTTCGGCCGTACCGCCTATCATCGAACCGCCTACGGTGGCGCATCTTTTTGCAACCTCCATATTATTGGTAGGTGCATCATAAGGACCAAGAAGGCCTACAGTTACCAGCGCGCCCCTGCGTTTTATAAGCGGGATATAATCATTAACATCAAAAGCTTCGGGGATGGTTACCAGTATAAAATCTATTTTATCGGCGTATGCTTCCATCGCTTTCTCATCGGTAGATATTAAGACATCATCGGCACCAAGGACAAGGGCTGCATTTCTTTTCTCGTCTTTAGTGGTAATGGCAATTACTTTAGCTCCCATGGCTTTTGCGATTTTTACGCCCATGTGCCCAAGGCCGCCTATACCCGCAACGCCCACGGTATGGCCTGCTGTAACGCCCCAGTATTTTAAAGGCGAATAGGTAGTAACACCGGCGCAAAGTATGGGCGCCACCGCCGATATCTCTAAACTTTCAGGAATTTTCATTACAAATTTCTCGTTGGCAACAAGGTTTTCAGAGTAGCCCCCAAAGGTGTTAAAATTAGGATCTGGTTTCCAGTAACCATTATAAGTCATGGTTTGCCCATGTGGCCCCTGGCAAAACTGCTCTTCGTTTTCATGGCATGGCTCACAATGCTGGCAGGAGTCTATCATACATCCTACGCCTACAAGGTCGCCGGCACTAAATTTAGTTACCGCACTGCCTGTGCTTATAACCCTGCCCACAACTTCATGACCGGGCACACAAGGATAAATGGTGTTTTTCCAGTCGTTTGCAACCTGGTGCACATCACTATGGCACACGCCACAGTACATTACGTCTATAAGTATTTCATTTTCTTTGGGCTGTTCCCTTTCAAATTGGTACGGCTCTAAGGTTTTTCCGCCAATAAGCGACCCCGAAGCGCCGTACCCAATAGTTTGAATTTTAGTCATAATAGCATTTATTTGGTTTGTATTTTAATATTATTGAGCCGCTTTAAGGGATTCCCTTCGGTGCATGATTTTCTGTATCAGTATGCGCAGTTTAGATTTGTAATCGTCACGCAGCCAGTCGGTATAGTTTTTAGTAACCTTGTCAAGGCATTTGGCATATTGTTTAACCCTCCAGTCAATTTCCTTGTCCAACTCATTACTAAGATGCAGGGCTTCGGTAATGGTATCGGCATTATCTGCACACATTAAGGCATGCTGTCGAATGGAATCACGAATCACAATTTTTGCCTTATCGCCATTGGCAATGGCTTCCTGATGAGCGGTTTGCACATCAAAAGAAACCTCAAGGCTATTGGGGAATTTAGACCGTATTTCAGCCGGTATATTGTGGCCTTCATATTCGGTATGGCTGTTTAGGCTTTCGTGATAGTGGTCCGGGTTTTCAAAAACATGTTTCCAGTCTACAGGGGCATTCCATTCGCCAAAGCGTTCTGTATTATTGCCTAAGTCTACAATAGAGAACGTCTTTTTTTGTGGCAGCCTGCGCGATCCGCGGCCTATCATCTGGTGGTAAAGCGTAAGGGAATTTGTAGCCCTGTTAAGGATTACAGTTTGTACCGATGGCTCATCAAAGCCTGTAGTTAATATAGATACCGATGTAAGAATACCATTTTTAGTTTTTTTAAACCATTTTAATATTTCGGCACGCTCGGCGGCAGGTGTTTTATTGTCAAGGTGTTTGCAATCATATCCGGCATCGGTAAACATTTGGCACACCGCCCTCGATGTAAAAATACCTGTATTAAAAATAAGTGTTTTCTTGTTTTTAGAATTCGACTCGTAAGCATGCAACAACAACTCAAGCATTGCTGGAGACGAATACAAAGCATCTGATGTGCTTACGGTATAGTCGCCATGCACCCCTGTTTTAAGTGAGTTAAGTTCTACATCATAACGCCATGTTTTAGGCTTGGCAAGAAAGCCCTGCTCTATTAATGAACCAATAGGTTCACCCACAATAAGTTCGTTGTAGTTTTTATGCATGGGCAGATTAATGTCAGAGCTAAAAGGCGTAGCTGTAACGCCAATTATGGCCGCATTCTTAAACTTATCCAGCAGTTTATGAAATGAGTTGTGGTGGGCTTCGTCTATAATAACAAGGCCTACGGCATCTACATTAATATCGCCATTTTTAATACGGTTCTTTAAGGTTTCTACCATAGCAACATAGCACTGGTAGTCATCTTTTTTAGGTATCTTTTTAACAGAGCTATTAATTTCTTTATTATTAACCCCGGCTTTTTTTAATGTTGCCGACGTTTGTTTGCACAATTCGGTACGGTGGGTTAGCACGACCACCTTTTTTCTGAATTTATCAATATAGCGTTTGGCAATTTCAGAGAATATTACGGTTTTGCCACCACCCGTAGGCAGTTGGTATAATAGCCTTTGCCTGGTAACACTTTGCTCCATCTTATCGAACAATGTTGCAATATCCGATTCCTGGTACGTGTATAATTTTTTGCCGCTCATTTTTACGGGAGCATCGGCTATAGTGGTTTCCATTTTAATTATTTTGATTGTCTAAATTAGACATCCATAAATGCATTTTTTATAATTTTTTGGTAAATTGATGTATGACATTTTGCAGAAACATATTGAAATTTTACAGGAACTCTTTATTTAAGATTTCTTAAACAATTTTTGAATACGTAAACTATAATTTCGTTAGAGTTCCGGTAAAAAATGGCTGGCACAAAACAAGAATGGAAAGAGCAAATAAGCGTATTGCTATCATTGGCGGAGGCCCCAGCGCGTTATTTATGTTTAAGCGACTGATAGAGTCGGGCCGCAACGAGCTTGAAGTTGAGATTTTCGAGAGGAAAAAACAATTAGGGGCCGGCATGCCATATAGTAATGAAGGTGCTAATAAAGAACATATTACAAACGTTTCCGGCAACGAGATACCGCAAATTGTAACCTCTATTCACGAATGGGTTTGTACTGTTAATGCGGCAGTACTCGCACCTTATAATATAACGCCTGAAAATTTTAATGATTATAAGGTATTGCCACGGCTACTGTTTGGCGAGTACCTTTCTGCCCAATTCGATTTGCTGCAGGATATGGCTCAGGATGCCGGAATAATTGCTAAAATACACAAAGGCATTGATGTAAGTGATGTTATAGATAAACCCGAACTTAACCAGGTTTGGGTAGAATTTGAAGGTTCTGCCATTGTAGAATTTGATGAGGTAATTATATGTACCGGTCACAACTGGCCTAAAAAGAATGAGGGCAAAACTGAAGGTTATTTTGATAGCCCATACCCACCTTCAAAATTAGAATTGTATTGCAATAATGCCGTTGCGATAAGAGGATCTTCGCTTACTGCTATAGATGCTATTCGCACACTTGCAAGAAGTAATGGCTCTTTTAGAGAAGATGCTAACGGCATGTTATCGTATAAAGCTAACGAAGAAAACCCTGATTTCAGAATGGTAATGCATACACGTAATGGATTGCTTCCTGCAGTCCGCTTTCATCTGGAAGACTCGCACCTGCAAAACAAATCGTTACTAACGCCCGAAGAAATTGAAGAACACCGCTTGCAAAACGATGGGTTTTTATCGCTGGACTTTATTTTTGAAAAAGATTTTAAAGACCTCTTTAAAGAAAACCATGCCGATTTTTATGAGCTTATAAAGGATATGCAAATTGAAGAGTTTGTAGATGCCATGATGGACCTGCGTGAAAGTACGGAGCCTTTTACACTACTGCGCGAAGAATATTATGAAGCTGAAAAGTCGATTAAAAAGCGAGAGTCGGTTTACTGGAAAGAGGCTTTGGCCATACTTAGCTTTGCCATGAATTATCCTGCCAAACACCTTTCTGCAGAAGACATGCTTCGACTGCAAAAAACGCTTATGCCTTTAATATCTATAGTAATTGCCTTTGTACCGCAAACTTCATGTAAAGAACTATTAGCGCTTTACGATGCCGGAAAGCTTGATATTATAAAGGTGGATGCAGAAAGCACTGTTGAACCTGAAGCTGCAGGCGGTGCAACCTATAATTATAAAGATGAAAATGGCGATGAACAATCGGTATACTATAAGGTATTTGTAGATTGCATAGGCCAGCCGCACTTGTTGTATGAAGATTTTCCGTTTAAGACCATGATAGAAGATAAGGCTATAAGCCCTGCAATGCTGGCATTCAGGTCGGCGCAACAAGGCTGCATATCCTCGCAAGAGGGTAATAAAAAAGTGGTGAAAATAAATGAAGACTATTACCTTGAAGTACCCGGAATTACGATAAACGATAATTTTCAGGTGGTAGACAGGAATGATAACCCAAATCCAAGAATATATATAATGGCAGTACCTTACATAGGTGGCTACAATCCTGATTATTCGGGGCTTGATTTTGGCGAAGCGGCTTCTTTAAAAATTATAAACGGTATTTTGCAGCCCATAACCGTTTAGTTAAATGAATTTAGATTAATGCATGGCAATAAAGTATTAGCTATATTTAAGGCTGAAAACTATTTACAATTACATGGATGCATTAGTTATATCCGGCGGTGGGAGCAAAGGGGCATTTGCCGGCGGAGTTTCAGAATATCTTATAAAAGTTACCCATAAAGATTATAAGCTTTTTGTGGGTACATCTACAGGAAGCCTTTTAGTCCCTTTTTTAGCAATAGGCGATATTGAAAGGATTAAAAAAATATATACAACTATAAAGCAGGAAGATATATTTACAGTTTGCCCTTTTATAATTAAAAAGAAAGATGGTGTTGTAAAAACCAGCATTAACCATTTCGGGATTTTAAAGCAGTTTTTTAAAAGGCAAAAAACACTTGGCGACAGCAGGGCGTTGCGCAATTTAATTTTTAAGAGCTTTACCCCGGCAGATTTTGCACAAATTAAAAAACTGGGTAAAGAAGTGGTGGTTACTGTTGCTAACTTAACTACAAACATGATTGAGTATAAATCATCTGACGATTATGGATACGATGATTTTTGCGACTGGATATGGGCTTCGGCAAATATGGTTCCGCTCATGAGCCTTGTACAAAAAGACGGTTACGATTATGCCGATGGCGGTTTTGGCAACCTTATACCCATACAACAGGCCATAGTAAAGGGTGCAACTAATATAGATGTTATTGTGCTGAGGCTTAAAAATGGGGTGTACAATAACCCGCCACTACGCAACGGCCTTGATGCCTTTGCCCGTACTTACGACTTTATGCTGAACCAGATTGCCATAGACGATTTACTCATTGCTAACCTGCAGGCGGCAAGCAATAATGTTACCATAGCATTTTATTACATAAACAGGCTGCTTACCACACGCTCTTTTATTTTTGATGCCACAGAAATGAAACAGTGGTGGCAGGAGGGTTATGAAATGTTTAAACAAAAAGAATGTGAAACATTTTATTTAGAGCCACGAAGCGAAACCCAGAGCATTTAAAAAAGACTGTGCCTAAGTGTCAGGAAATAACACTTTGTTTTGAGAATAAGATTGCAATAATGGCAGGTATTGTTGTGCGTATCCGCAAGGTTAAGCACGGCATTATCTTTGCTTAATGTAGAGTGTGAAATAACGGTAAAATTTTGTTAATTACCCGTTAACGCGATAAAACAAAAACTATATCTTTTGGTAACTTCACATGAGTTTTTGTTTCAACAAAAATCTTTTAAACCTCTAAAAAACGTGTTTATGCTAAAGTGGATTGATATTATAAAATATGCCAATAATGGCGCGCCTGCCCCGGACAGAAGGGTTGAGAAAACGGAAGAAGAATGGAAAGCCCTGCTTACTCCGGAGCAGTTTAGGATTACAAGGCTTAAAGGTACAGAGCGTGCGCACAGCTCTGAGTTGTGTTCTTTGTTCGAACCCGGTAAATATGCCTGTGTGTGCTGCGGCACACTACTGTTTGATGGCAGTGAAAAATTTGAGAGCGGTACGGGCTGGCCTTCTTTTACACAGCCTGTTAAAGAAAATGCGGTTGCTTACCACAAGGATACAACCTATGGCATGGTGCGCATAGAGGCATTATGTAATACCTGCGATGCCCACCTGGGTCACGTTTTTGAAGATGGTCCTAAACCAAGCGGCCTGCGTTATTGTATGAATGCTGTTTCTCTTGAAAAAGTAGAAAGCAATGAACAAAAACTAACCTTTGGCGGTGGCTGCTTTTGGTGTACCGAAGCCGTATTTACATTGCTTAAAGGTGTTGCAAAAGTAGAGAGTGGCTACAGTGGTGGTAAAATAGATAACCCTACTTACAGGGAGGTATGCAGCGGTATGACAGGCCATGCTGAGGTTATTGAGGTTACATACAACCCGGCAGAAATATCGTATAAAGATTTGTTGCGTATACATCTTAGCACGCACAACCCTACAACCTTAAACAGGCAGGGAGCCGATGTGGGAACGCAGTACCGCAGCGTAATATTTTATCGAAGCGAGCAGGAAAAAGAAGATGCCCAGGCTGTAATTGATGAACTCCAGGAAGCATACGGCGATCCTATTATTACAGAACTTGCTCCTTACGAGCAGTTTTATAAAGCAGAAGAGTACCATCAGGATTATTATGCCAACAATGCCGAAGCCGGATATTGTCAGGCGGTTATAGACCCCAAGCTTAAAAAATTTAAAGCTCTCTTTAGGGATAAAATGAAAACGGAGACTATTTAATTAGATAGCTAATGATTAAAAAAGCAGGATTTGGCGGGGGATGCCATTGGTGTACCGAAGCTGTTTTTTGGGCTTTAAAAGGAGTTATGGCTGTGCATCAGGGTTGGATTGCATCAAATGGAGAAAACCATGATTTATCTGAAGGGGTTGTAGTTACTTATGATGCCACACAAATATCCTTTGATGTTTTAATAGCGATACATTTATATACGCATAGCAGTACAAGTAACCATTCTATGCGGGGTAAATACAGGTCGGCAATTTATACTTTTGATGACAATGATATACGGCCTGCGCTACATGCCATTGCTAATTTGCAAAAAGAGTTTAAAAACACAATTGTTACTAAAGTCCTGCCGTTTTGCGATTTTAAGTTAAACAGGGAAGATTCTTTAAATTATTATTTTAGTGACCCGGAAAAGCCTTTTTGCGAAAATTATATTAATCCTAAATTAAAACTGTTGTTACAAAAGTTTTCAGGGATAGTACGCAATGATAAGTTAGAACATATTATATAAGCGTAATAGCCTGTTAAACATTTAGCCCTATGCAAAATAAAATGCATAGGGCTATGTTTTTTTAATACTAATGCTTCAAAATTTAGCAATAGTTGATAGCCCGAAATCGTATGCTGCTATTTTTACCATAATAAAACATAGTTTTTTTTATGATGTAAGTAAAAATACTTTAATATGTGGGTATATTTACAGCAATAAATTTGCCTGCTTAGTGCTTGCGTTATGCTCTAAAGCTAAAAAATACCAGTTTAGAATGAAATTATTTTTAAGAATACTGCCGTTGCTTTTTTTGTTTTGTAAACCTTATAGTATTGCAGCACAGGAGCTCCCGGTTAAATTTCTTGATATTACCAATGGCTTGTCAAATAATTCGGTAATAACAATATATCAGGACGATAACGATTTTATGTGGTTTGGTACTTATGACGGGCTAAACCGCTACGATGGCTATAGTTTTAAAACGTATCGCAATCGCATAGGCGATACAACATCATTATCGAGCAATGCGGTTTACTGCATCCAGAAAGATTTAAAAAATAATATATGGGTTGGTAGTTCTAAAGGAGGGTCTGTGCTAAATCAATCTAAAGATTCTTTTATACCATTACGTTATAAGTCTGCCACGAGTTCTAAAAACATTATACTAAGTGACGTTGTACATCAAATAAAATCAATAAAACAAGGAGCTATGCTCGCAGGTTCGCAACGCCGTGGGTTATTGCTTTTTAAAGAAGGCTCGTATTGCGGTATACAAATACCTTTACAGCTAAAAGGGAAAAGTAGTGTAAATTATGACGTACTTGCTATAGAGCAAGCAGCATCTGGCAGCGCTTGCTGGGTTTTTGTAAATAATGCAGGCCTTTGCAGCTACAATATAGCTACAAACCAGTTAAAGCTTGTTTACCCCATGACACAAAAAGGTAATTGCCTTGCATCTGGTGCTTATGGCAAGTTATGGATAGGCACAGATGATGGCGTGTTTTTATATGACCCCTCGGCTAATTCATTGTCATCTAATTATATGCCCGGAAAAATCAGTGTTGCTAATATACTTAATGAAAATGAAATACTCTGGATAGCCACAGATGGCGTAGGGGTATACATCCTCCCAAAAGATTCAAGGCTGGCAGTACCGTATACAAGTATTACCGCTACTAAAATAATAAAGAGTAACTCTGTCTGGACTTTTTATAAAGATACAAGAGGCAATAAATGGATAGGTACCCTGCGGGGTGGTATAAGCATGCTAAGCGCTATACCGGCTTCTTTTATGCATGTAAAATATAAAGGTAGTGATAACCTTACAGATAACTTTATCCTTTCTTTTTGCGAAGATGAGAATAATAACTTATGGATAGGTACCGATGGTGCAGGGCTACGGCATTGGGACAGAAAGAAAAATACCTACACATCATACAGTAAAGGATCGGGAGGTCTTACCAGTAACTTTATTACCAGCATTGTTAAAGATGATACTAATGATATTTGGCTTTCTACCTGGGCCGGGGGCATAAACAGAATAAATCCTAAAACCGGGAAAATAGATTATTTTGCCTGTTACAATACGGTAACCAGACAAGCAGAGCCAAATGTGTGGTTGTTGTATATAGACTCTAAGAAAAATATTTGGGCAAGCACAACTAACGAGGGTACCCTGTACCGTTTTAATACGGCATTAAATAAATTTGAATTATTTAATGCCGATATAGCTAACCTGCAAAGCCTTACCGAAACTAAGGATGGTAAATTATGGGGAGGTAATTACACATCATTGCTTTGCATAGACCCATTAACTAAAAAGTTTAAAGTATTCGAAATTGGTAATCCTGTGCGATGTATTGTAGAAGATGCCGATAAAAATTTATGGATAGGCACACAGGAGGGCGGACTGTTACTTTTTGACAGGAATACACACAAATTTAAACGCTTTACCATGGATGATGGTCTTGCCGGTAATACAGTACTGAGGCTTTTGCAGGATAAGAAAAGATATTTATGGATGAGCACTTACGATGGGCTTAGCCGTTTTGATACTAAGAAAAAAGTTTTCAGGAATTTTTCTGTAACAGATGGTCTTCAGGGTAACCAGTTTAGCTTTAATGCCGGATTAAAGCTATCGTCGGGCGAATTTTTATTTGGCGGCATTAACGGTTTTAATATTTTTTATCCCGAAAAGATCAAGACAGGAAGTAGCACCAGTAAAATTAGGCTTGCATCGCTTCTTGTAAATAATAAACCTGTAGAGCATTATAATGATTATGTTATAGAAAGGGTTGCCGGACAGGTAAAAAGTGTACGCCTGCCTTTTGATGAGACAACACTATCAATAGAATTTGTAGAATTAGATTATAATAATTCTGATAAAATTGATTATGCTTACACCCTTGATGGGTGGGATGAAGAGTGGAATTATGTAAACAATACAAGAAAAGCTAATTACACCCGGCTTTATGAAGGAGATTATATTTTTAAAGTAAAAACAAAAAGCAGTAATGGTACCTGGAACAAAGAGATTAGCTTACTGCACATTACCGTGCTGCCACCATGGTACCGTAGCTGGTGGTCATATACATTGTATTTAGTATTGTTTGCCGGTGCCATTTATGCCTATTTAAAATACAGCAGATATAAAGAGCAAATGCGCTATAGCGTAAAGTTTGCCCAGATGGAAAGCAAAAAAGAAAAAGAACTTGCCGAAAAGCAGCTTTCTATGTTTACCTACATTTCTCATGAGTTAAGGACTCCGTTGTCACTAATAATTAACCCGTTGCGCAGGGCAGTGCGAAAACCTGTTGGCGAAAATAACGACTTGCCTAACGACCTTGCTGTTGCTTACAGAAATTCGCGCAGGCTTTTAAGCCTTGTAGATCAGTTGCTTCTTTTTCGTAAGGCAGAGAGTGATGCAGATGTGCTTAAAATATCGGCTATTAATTTAAACCATCTGTGCAATGAGGTATATGAATGTTTTGTAAACCAGGCTAAAGGCCAGAATATTGAGTTTGGCCTTTCGATACCGGATGCTCCAATAGAAATATTTGGCGATTATGAGAAAATTGAAATCGCCCTTTTTAATATTACGTCTAATGCTTTTAAACATACACCCGCCGGAGGAAGCATTATGCTGCAATTAATTCAAACAGAAAATGAGGCGGCCATAAGCATTACAGATACCGGCAGTGGCATACCAGTAGCAGATGTTCCGTTTATATTCGAAAAATTCAGGCAGGTAACTACAAAGCCTACGTCATCCGGTGGTTTTGGTATAGGTTTATTTATAGTAAAATATTTTATAGAAAAACATAAAGGCTCAGTAAGCTGCACAAGTACGTTAGGACAGGGCAGTACCTTTACATTAAACTTTGTTAAGGGAAAAGCACACCTGCCGGAAGTGCCTATAAGTATGCAGGCACCAAAAATGTCTGAATTGGTAGAAGAGTTGTTAGAAGATAACTCTCCCATAGAAATCCAGCCGGACCGTACAGAAATAGAATCGCAAATACATACTGAAATAGTAACGGGTAAAAAATCGGTACTGATAATAGATGACAATAATGAAATAAGGGAGTACCTAATAAAGCTGTTCTCACCGCAATATCTTGTTTACGCCGCAATAAATGGTATAGAGGGTCTTGCCCTAACCCAAAAAAATATACCGGATATAGTTATCAGCGATATATCTATGGATGGTATGGATGGTCTTGAGGTGTGCCGAAACATAAAACAAAGCCAGAAACTTAGTCATATACCTGTAATTTTACTCACTGCAACTACAAACAGCGAAGTGCATCTGCAGGGTATTACAGAAGGAGCAGATGATTATATTACCAAGCCTTTTGATAGCGATATCCTTATGGCACGGGTAGAAACGTTGCTAAAAAGCAGGGAAAACCTTAGAAGTTATTTTCTGGATAATATTACCCTTAAGGAGAACAACCAGAAAGTACCGGCAGAATATCAGGAGTTTCTTAAAAAATGTATCGAAATAATTGAAGCCAATCTTGACGATAAAGATTTTACCATAAAAACATTTAGCAAGGCAATGGGTATGAGCCACAGAAGCCTTTACGATAAGATAAAAATAATTTCGGGCGAAACTTTAACAGCATTTATACGATCTGTAAGGTTGCGCAGAGCTGCACTTATACTCCTTACCGAAGATGTAAATATAGCCCATGCAAGTGCCCAGGTGGGATTTGAAGACCAACGCTATTTCAGGCAGCAGTTTGTAAAATTATTTGGTATGACCCCATCTGATTATATTAGAAAATACAAAAGCTCTTTTAACAGGGACTTGAATGTAATTAAATAATTGCCCTTATACTTAGGTTATATTTAAGTTAATAATTTTCCCATAAATCATTATTCTTTCTTAAAATATTACAACAGACATTTAAAACTTTAAATCTCTGTTGTAATGCTATTTTTTAGGATTAAAAATGTGTATTTGTGTAATTTTAATAGCTTTATATTGTGATTTTACAAATCTGCGTCGCTAAATTTTCGATTTTACCCCCCATAAATTTGCGTTTACCCCCCTTACTTTGCATCTATAATTAGCTACTATAACGATATAGCAATGCTTGAAGCAGAAACGTTGGTGTATTGAGCTGTGTAGCAATGAATTTTGATTAACAAGTGCAATAGCATAGAAAAATAGAATTTTGTTAGAGTTTTGGGTTTTTTACACACTGCCTGCAATGACGAGTTTTGCGGGCAGTTTTAAAAATCACCTAATTAAGTATCTAAAATAATATTGTGCAATGCAAATAAAATAAACAGTTAAAACTAAACCAGACGGATTGCCTATGACAAACCTGACATAATTTTTTTGAGTAACTAACCATTAATACATGAATTAAATCCCTCCAAATGGGAATTTCTAACACCCTAATTTATGAATAACATTACTTTTTTTAAGCCTAAAATTATTTTTCAGGGCTGTTTACTGGCTCTTTGCCTAAGTGGCGGAAGCTATAAGGCAATGGCAATGGATACTGCTATAAAAAGCGCCTATTTTCAAAATGTTGTAAAAGGAAAAGTAGTTTCCGGTACAGATAAGCTGCCTCTTCCTGGGGTTACAGTACTAATAAAAGGTACTACAAATGCTGCTACGACTGATATAGATGGTAACTTCGAAATTGCTGCAGCACCCGGCACAGTACTTGTATTTAGCAGTATTGGTTTTGCGGCTCAGGAGTTTACTGTAGGTAGCCAGACAAACATATCAATAACCCTTACAGAAGATGTAAAAAACCTCGAAGAGGTGGTAGTTGTAGGTTACGGTACTAAAAAGAAAGCTACATTAACAGGCTCTGTAGGAGAAATAAACGGTAAAGATGTGGCTAAAAGCCCTGCTGTAAATATCTCTAATGGTTTAGCAGGCCGTATATCGGGTGTAGTTGCCAGCAATAGGGGTGGTGAACCGGGTTATGATGATTCCAGTATCACTATCAGGGGTCTTGGTACTACCGGTAATGCAGATGTACTTGTAGTAGTTGATGGTATTCCTGGCCAAGTAGGTGGTTTAAGCCGCTTATCAGCTCAGGAAATTGAAAGTATTACTGTACTTAAAGATGCATCGGCAGCTATTTATGGTAGCCGTGCTGCAAATGGTGTAATACTTGTTACCACTAAAAAAGGTAAAAAAGGTTCTAAAACTACGGTTAATTATAGCTTTGACCAAGGTTTTTCGTCGCCAACACGCCTTCCGGACATGGCAGATGCCGCCACTTATGGAACAATACAAAATGAAATTGCATATTACAACAGACCAACTCTGGGAATGAACCAGATCTATTCTGACAGCGATATTCAGCAATTCCGCGATGGATCAGATCCTCTTGGGCACCCTAATACCGACTGGGCTAAAGCAGCATTAAAGAAAACTTCGTTACAAAGCCAGCATAACCTTAATATACAGGGTGGCAGCGAGAATACTAACTATTTTTTCTCGTTAGGTAAATTATCTCAGGAAGGGCTTTATAAAAATGGCGTTGCAAATTACGACCAGTTTAACGTAAGGACTAACATAGATACCAATATTGGTAAAAGACTTAAAGTTGGTGTATCATTATCAGGCCGTAAAGAAGACAGGCAGTTCCCTATACAAAGTGCAGGAAATATTTTCCGTGCTATTTATAGGGCATACCCTACAGTAGCTGCAATATATCCTAATGGTTTGCCATCAAGAGGTATAGAAGGTAGCAATCCGCTTATAGATGCCTCAAGAACTGCAGGTATTAACAATAACCCTACGTATGTATTCAACGGTATATTAAGAGGTAGCTTTGATTTTGGAGCAGGTTTCTCTGCAGATGGTTTCTTCTCTACAGATGTTAGCCAAAGCACTACTAAAAGTTTTGCAACACCTTTTACATTGTATGATTATAACAGGGCAACAGGCAACTATGATCCATTCTTACTTGGTGGTGGTGCAGACCAGCAAGGGTCATTATACCAGGCACAAAGAAATATTGAGCAAACTGTAGCTAATATAAAAATAAACTTTAAACGCAAGTTTGGAGAGCACAGTGTAGATGCTTTTGTAGCTTATGAGCAAAGTGAAAATAAAGACAGTAACTTTAATGCAACACGACTTCACTTCCCAACAACTGCTTTGCCGGAGCTATCTCAGGGTGGCGCAGCCGGTACAGATGCAAGAAATGGTGGTTCGTCATTAAACTTTACAAGGTTAAGTTACATAAGCCGTATTGCTTATGATTATAAAGAAAAATACCTTTTAGACCTTCAGGCAAGGGTAGACGGTTCATCAATTTTCCCGAAAGGTAACCAGTATGGTTTCTTCCCATCAATATCGGGTGGATACAGGATATCTAAAGAAAACTGGTTTAATACAGAAGGCTTTATTAACGATCTTAAAGTACGTGCCTCATGGGGTAAATTAGGTAATGATGCCGTGGGTAATTTCCAGTACTTTAATAATTACGGATTTAACAACAGAAATGTTATTGGTGGTAACTTAGCTTCGGGTATCGACCTTATAAAGCTTGCTAACCCTAACATTACATGGGAGGTTGCAACAAAAACTGATATTGGTATTAATGCAACATTCCTGAAAAATTTCACCTTTGAAGCGGTTTATTTTATGCAGGACAGGACAAAATTGCTTCAGGCCAGGAATGCATCGTTACCAGGTTCAACAGGTATTGTTAACCCTTTCGGATCAGACCCTTTAGTACCATCTGAAAATATTGGTAAAATGGAAAACAACGGTTTCGAAACTACATTGGGTTACAGGCATAATGGTGAATTTAGCTGGGGAGTATCGGGTAACTTTACCTATACCCAAAATAAAATACAGTATATAGATGAGGCACCGGGCGTTTTAGATTATCAAAGACAAACAGGACGCCAAATAGGTACTTATCTTTTATATCAAACTGCGGGTATATTCAGGACGCAGGAACAGCTTGATGCAACTCCACACGTTCCCGGAGCAAATTTGGGCGACCTTATTTACCAGGATACAAATGGCGACGGCGTTATTAATCCTGATGATAGAATAATGAGTAAATACAGTAACTTGCCACGTATGGTATTTGGCCTTAACCTAGATGCAGCATACAAAAACTTTGATATTTCGGTATTGTTTGCAGGTCAGGCACAAGTAAGCCAGTATATCTTAACAGAGTCTGGTACAACAGGAAACTTTTACAGCACTTGGGCAGATAACAGGTGGAGCCCTTCAAACCCTAACGGTTCGTATCCTAAAGTTAGCGAAAGCTCTGGATCTTCTATAAGCGGTGGTAATTTCAGAAACAATTTCTGGTTACAGGATGCCTCATTTGTAAGGCTTAAAAATGTACAGGTAGGTTTTACATTACCTAAAGATATTACCGAAAAATATGGCATTGCTAACTTCAGGATGTATCTAAGTGCGTTTAACTTATTTACTATAACTGATTTTAAAGACTTTGACCCGGAAACTAACAGTGAGAACGGACAGTTTTATCCGCAGCAAAAAATTGTGAACTTTGGCTTTAACGTTCAATTCTAAAAATTACACTATGAAAAATAATAATATATTTAAACTTGTCCTGTGTGGTATTACAGCTTGTGCTGTGCTTACAGGCTGTGAGAAAGATTTTCTCGAAATTACACCCACAGACCGTTTATCGGATGCAGCCATTCTTGCCGATTCTACGTTGTTTGAAGCTTATGTAACTAACCGTTATATTGGCGTTAAACTTACAAACAAAGAAGGAGACTCTAACCAGCCGGGTTTTGGCCGTGGGTTTGAGTACGGTATGTGGAGCTCTCTTACAGATGAGTCTATTTACAACAATAATGATGATACCTGGTTAATACAACAAGGTCAGCTTGCTCCTGAAAATCTTGGTATTGCAGGTGTTTTCTGGGCAAGGAGTTACCGTAGCATTCGTGAAATTAATTATGCGCTTAACAATATTGACCAGGTTAATATGAGTGAGGGCCGTAAAAACCGCCTAATTGCAGAACTTAAATTCATAAGGGCTTTCCGTTACCATGACCTTATAAGAAACTATGGTAAAGTAGTACTTATGGGCGACAGGGTAGTGGAATTAGGAGAAAATTATCAGGACCCTATTAATTTTGACCGTAAGTCTATAGATGAGGCAATGACGTATGTAATTGCCCAGCTTGACGAAGCTGCTGCAGGCCTGCCTGTAGCTAACAGCAATAATTATGGCGAAGGCAGGGCTACAAAAGGAGCCGCACTTGGTCTTAAATCAAGGTTATTACTATATGCTGCAAGCCCACTTTATACAGGTGGTTCTGGCAGTGCTCAAAAATGGGCTGCTGCTGCACAGGCTGCAAAAGATGTAATGAACATGGGTGTTTACAACCTTTATCAGGGTGGTTATACTGAGTTGTTTACAAACGAACAAAGTAATTCAGAATACATTTTTGCAAGGTTCTATAACCTTACAGGACGTCACTTAGCATTAGAAATTGCTAACGGGCCAAACGGTTATGGTGGCTGGGGCGGTAACGTGCCGTTACAAAACCTTGTAGACGATTATGAAATGACCGATGGTAGCTCATTTAGCTGGAATAATACTGCACAGGCAACTGCTCCTTATGCTAACAGAGATCCTCGTTTTGCTGCAACTGTTCTTTATGATGGTGCACCATACCGCGAGAGGACTGTGGAAACATATAAATCAATTAATAATGCACCTATATCTGAAGGAGGTTATCCTGATGGTCAGGACAGCCCGGGAGGACGTGATAACTGGAACACAAGTAAAACAGGTTACTACCTAAGGAAATTTATTCGTGAAGACTTACCTATTATTAACCCTTGGGAAGTAGCAGGTGTACAAAACTGGATATACATGCGTTATGCAGAAATATTGCTTAACTATGCTGAAGCTCAAAATGAAGCGGCAGGTCCTGACGCTTCTGTGTACGAAGCTATAAATTCAATCCGTAGCAGGTCGAGTGTTGGAATGCCGGCTTTGCCTGCAGGGTTAACACAATCTGAAATGCGTACCCGTATTCAGCATGAAAGAAGGATTGAACTTGCTTTTGAAGAGCACCGTTATTATGATGTAAGAAGGTGGAAAATAGCAGATGTTACTGAAAACAAGCCTGCACAGGGTATAAATATTGTTAGGGCGCTTGATGGCACCAAAACATATTCTGTATTTACCGCATTGGCTGGTAAAAGCTTCCAGACCAAACATTACTGGCTGCCAATACCGAGATTTGAGATACTGGCTTCTGACAATCAGTTAGAGCAAAATCCAGAATATTAATTGTAACGCCGGAGAGCCTTTAAAAGTTCTCCGGCTTTATAACTTTATAACATTCCATACCTCATTATGAAATATAAAAATACAGGACTTCGGTTTCTGTCTTTAGCAGTATTTGCAGCTTATGCTTCGTGCGGCAGCAGCGATGTTGCTAAAAACGAGAGCGCCGAAATACTTACTGCAACTGTAAATTTAAATATAGATGATGCTACAGCTTACCAAACTATAGAACATTTTGGTGCATCTGATGCCTGGTCATGCCAGTTTGTGGGCAACTGGCCGGATGCTAAAAAGAATGCAATGGCAGATTTGTTATTCAGCCAAAAAAATGATGCTAATGGTAACCCACTTGGTATAGGTTTGTCGCTTTGGCGTTTTAACGTTGGTGCAGGCAGTGCAGAGCAGGGAGCTAACAGCGGTATAGGTGATGAGTGGCGCAGGGCTGAATCTTTTTTGCAACCTAACGGCGAGTACGACTGGAAAAGACAGCAGGGGCAGGTTTGGTTTGCCAATGCGGCAAAACAGCGCAACGTTAACAATTTACTTATATTTCCTAACAGCCCGCCGGTGTCATTAACACGCAATGGTAAAGCTTTCGCAAATGCCGGGGCACAGTCTAACCTTGACTCTTCTAAATTTGATGCTTACGCCGAATATCTTGCAACAGTAACAAAGGGAATACAAAATTTAGGACTTAATGTAAATTACATAAGCCCTATGAATGAGCCCCAATGGGACTGGAGCGATGGAGGGCAGGAAGGTACACCGTTTTATAATAATGAAATAGCACCTATTGTAAAAGCACTAAACAAAAAGCTGGAAGATAAAAAGATAACGTCTAAAATTAATATTGCCGAAGCCGGACAGATAAACTACCTGTATGAGGAACATAACAGGCCGGGGAGGGCAAGCCAGGTTAATAACTTTTTTGTAAAAGGCTCAGCAAATTATGTGGGTGGACTATCTCATGTAGATAATTCTATATCAGGGCACAGTTACTTCACAACATCGCCATTTGCAACGTCAGTTTCCCAAAGAGAGCAGCTTGCCAATACAGTAAAACAGGTTCCCGAACTTAAATACTGGATGTCAGAATATTGCATACTTGGCGATAATGATGGCGAAATTAACGGTAATGGTCGTGACCTTACCATTAATGCTGCATTATATTTAGCACGCACCATTCATACAGATATTGCTGTGGCACAGGCTACAGCATGGCACTGGTGGGTAGCTATTTCTCCTTACGATTACAAGGATGGGCTTATTTATATAGACAAGCAAAAAGAGGATGGCAATTTTTACGAAAGTAAAATGCTATGGGGCTTCGGCAATTACAGCCGTTTTATAAGACCCGGCTATACAAGAGTAAAAATAGATAATCTTCAAAACAGCAATGTAAATAAGGATTTCCTATTTTCAGCTTATAAAGACCCCGCTACAGGTAAACTTGTGACGGTAATAATAAATTCCGGTAGCGAAGCTGTCCCGGTTAATCTTAAGCATAAAGGAACAGGGCTTAAAAAATTAAATTTTTACGTAACATCGGGCGATAAAAACCTGCGGTTACAAAAAATAGAAGCTAAAAAGCCATTTGTAGTGCCTGCAAAATCTATAGTTACCATAGTTACACAATAATTTATATGCCAAAACGCTCAATTATTTTTTGAGGTAATATTAAACAATAATCAATGAAAAAAAACAATCACTTTACTAAAACACTTGTATTACTTGTGCTAAGCCTTGCCTGGATACCGGGCTTTAGCCAGATATCTTTTGGCGATGCAAAAAAGATCAATGATGGCTGGAAGTTTAACCATGAAGATACCAAGAACGCCCAGGAAACAAAATTTGATGACAAAGAATGGCAGGCGATAGACCTTCCGCACGACTGGAGTATAAAAGGGCAGCTTAGCCCTACACTGGCAAGTGCGACAGGTTATTTGCCTGGTGGTATAGGCTGGTACCGTAAATACCTTAATGTGCCAAATGCACAAAAAGGCCAGAAAGTATATTTATATTTTGAAGGTGTTTACAACAGGAGCGAAGTATTTGTAAATGGGCACTCTTTAGGAAAACGCCCTAACGGATATATTTCTTTTTCTTATGATGCTACACCATATATCAACTTTGGTGGAGACAATACCATTGCTGTAAGGGTAGACCACAGCAAAAGTGCCGATTCGCGCTGGTACACAGGCTCTGGTATATACCGCAACGTGTGGGTAGTTTATGCTAACCCGGTGCATATTGCACAGTGGGGTGTATATGCCTATCCTGAAGTTACTAAAGGTAATGGTGTACTTAACGTAGAGGTTGAAGTAGAAAATGGCTCATCGTCTAAAGAAAGCGTTACCGTTGTAAATGAACTTATTGGCCCTGACGGAAAATCAGTTGCTAAAAGCTCGCAGAAACTTACTGCTGCGGCTGGTAAAAACCAAAAGGTTACAACGCAGTTAAAGGTGAGCAACCCTAAATTATGGGATTTGAATAATGCTAACCTTTATAAACTGAAAACTACGGTTCTTAAAGGCAGTAAGCAAACTGATGCTACTACAACCACTACAGGTTTCCGCACCTTTACATTTGATGCCAATAAAGGGTTTGCCCTTAATGGGACATGGATGAAAGTTAAAGGGGTGTGTTTGCACCATGATGCAGGTGTATTAGGATCGGCAGTGCCAAGAGATGTTTGGAAGACAAGGCTTAAAACCCTTAAAGAAATAGGTGTTAATGCCATACGTACAAGCCACAACCCTGAGTCTCCTGATTTTTATGAACTTTGCGATGAGATAGGTTTACTTGTTTTAAACGAAGCGTATGATGAGTGGGAATACCCTAAGCGTAAATGGCTTGAGGGATGGAACTATGGTACTCCGGGCTACGAAGGAAACTCTGATATTTTTGCCGACTGGGCCGAAAAAGACCTTGAAGATTTTGTGCGCCGCGACCGCAACCACCTGTCTGTATTTGCATGGAGTATAGGTAACGAGGTAGATTATCCTAACGACCCTTACTCGCACCCAATACTTGACGGTACTAAAGCAATGGGCTTTACGCAGGCTGCTTACGGTGGCTATAAAAAAGATGCCCCGGATGCTATGAGGCTTGGCGCTATTGCTAAACGCCTTGTTGCCGCGGTTAAAAAATATGACAAATCGCGCCCTACAACGGCAGGACTTGCAGGTGTAGCAATGAGTAACGAAACCGAATATCCCGGATTGCTTGATATTGCAGGTTACAACTATACAGAGAGCCGTTACAAATCTGACCACGAAAAATATCCTAACAGGGT
>NZ_KB899984.1 GCF_000378485.1 Flavobacterium rivuli WB 3.3-2 = DSM 21788
ACAGCTTTAGCTGCTACCGAATTATTAGCAACAGGTACATATTATGTATCTCAAACGGTTAATACTTGTGAGAGTACAAGGGTTGCAGTAAGTGTTACTATTAACACTACTCCGGCTCCAACAGCTGAAGCTACACAAACGGTTAGTGTAACCGCTGCCGAAGATGCTACAATAGAAGATATTGTTACTTTAACAGGTGAGAATATTGTATGGTATGCATCACAGGAAAATGTTGTGTCTGGCACACCTCTTACTGCGGGAACCGTACTTACTAATGGCGCAACATATTATGCTACACAAACTGTAAACGGCTGTACAAGCCAGGAAACACTTGCTGTGACTATTAGCGTGGTATTAGGTGTGAAACCGGTTACTAAAGATGTATTTAAATTTTACCCTAACCCGGTTGATACTGAGTTAACGATAGAATCGTCTAACCTTATTTCTAACATTGAGGTGTATGACCTTCACGGTAAACTTGTACTCAATGTACAGTGGAACAAAACAAGCGGTAAGCTTAATATGTCTACCCTACAGGCTGCAAGTTATACGGTAAGGGTTACAACCGGTAATGCTGTTAAGGAACTTAAGATCCTTAAAAAATAACAATTAAATATTTTTTGCAAAAAAGCTGCCCACGGGCAGCTCTTTTTGTTTATAGAAATACAGATAGGTTTTAGTCATTAGCTACATACCTTTAAAAGGGAAGTGTTTGCGTGAGGGATAGAGCGAAAGCCCACAGTAACGGTTGAGGTACGAAGCCGGTGCGAGGATTTGCAGCGAAAGCCCGACTCGTAACGCAATGAAGCGGCACGCCCAAAATAACAAAGCAAAAACCCCATAACTATAAGTAAGCTATGGGGTTTTGCATTAATAATTATTACACTATTTAAGTTCTATAATGGGCCAGCCGTTTGCATCCCATTTAAGTTCGGTTACTATAAGTTTAGAGGCACCTTTATCGGGTATAGAATAACCGTGGGCAACAAAGAGGTCTTTTCCGTCTACATTATATACAGAGTTATGTCCCAGTGCGGCCCACTTTTTACCATCGCCAACGGCAAAATCGGTACCGTTTCCGTCCATCATAGAAAAACCTGCTTTGTCAAGGTAAGGCCCTGTTACAGATTTTGACCTGCCCACCACCACATGATAGTTACTGTTAACACCGCGGCAGCACATATCGAAAGAAGCAAACAGGTAATAATAATCGCCATGCTTATACACAAAGGCCCCTTCTATCTGGCTGTCTTCGAGCCCGTAATTATACAGTTTCTGAGTGCTTGGGCGGCGGGCGATAGTATGCCACTCTTCGGGCCATTTTAATTTCATCATATCACTGGTCATTTTCACGGCTTTTATACCATCCCAAAACGACCCGAAAATAAACCATGGCGTGCCCTTTTCGTCTACTATAATATTAGGGTCTATTGCCTGCCAAAGGTCACGGTTTAAAACCGATTGCACTATTTTGCCGTGATCTGTCCATTTAAATTTAGGGCTGGCAGGGTTAAGTGTGGGCGTAGATGCATGGCCAATTGCAGCGTCTGGCTTGCCGGGAGTAGCATTACAGGCATAAAATATATGGTAATTGCCTTTGTAGAAAATAATATCGGGTGCCCATATATCTCCATTAAATGTGGGCAGGGCCTCTTTTGTCCATGCCGGCAATTTGTCGAAAACAGGTTTGCCCTGCGCCCAGTTCTTTAAATCTTTAGAGTACATGGTGCTGATGCCTTTACCCGTACCAAAAACGTAATACGTATCGCCCTCTTTTGCCATTACGGGGTCGTGCACTCCCGGATTTTTAGAATTAAAGGGTAACGTTGCGTCCTGTTCCTGTATGGGTGGTACATCCTGGGCAGTGGCAATACCGCTAATGGTTATCATGCAGCATGCAAGTAGTGTTTTTATCATAAATATGTTTTTATAGTATTAACTAAAATTAGTATTTATTTTTTACTATCGATAAAAAATTAGTGTAGAATTTACACATATTATAAAAACAAAAAAGCCCCGGCGATAACCGGAGCTTTTATAGAGGATGAATTTCCTGAAAGCACAACATTTAGAATCAGGAATACATGCTGTTTTTAGGTAATTTATCGTTATTGCAAAGTATTATTTAATTACAATTTTGCGGGTTTCTTTACGGTTGCCATCCTGAACGGTAACAAGGTAAACACCCTGCTGTACATTTTGCAGGTTTACAATACCCGAAAAAATTCCTGAATTTGCATAATTACTATTATATACTACCCTGCCGCTTATATCATTTACAAGGATATTTATCTTGTTTTGCGAGTCAGAATTAAACTGTACCGTAAAGGCACCGGTATTTGGGTTAGGGAAAATAGCAAAATCTTTAAGCCCGAAGCTCTCTGTGCCCAATGCCGTAGCCGTTTGTGTACACACGATAACCGACCACGAATTTAAAGCACCTGTATCCTGGCTTTGAGAATCTTTTACCCTTAACCTCCAGTTACCATTTGCAGTAACCCCGGCATAGGCAGAAAGATCTCCCTGAGGCGCGTATGTACCTGTTGTAGGGCTTGCACATACCACAGAGCCACTACCGTTGCTAAACGTAATATTAAAATTTTCGTTATTGCTGCACTGCTGGTTCCATAAGTTTACGGTAGTTCCCGCAGGGTTTACAACATTAATAGTTAAATCGCTAAGATAGGTGTGTGTAACATCTACCTGTACTTTAACACTTGATACCGTTACACCGGGCGCAGAAATGGCTAATGTTTGCGATGTAAATGACGAAGCACCATCTGGTATGCTAAGGCCTGTACTGTTTGTATAGGTAGTACAATCGTTAATAACAGAATAGCCAATGGCAAATTCTTTTTGATTAAGGGCATAGAAAATATTATCTATTGCCTGTACCATTACACGACAGTGAACACCGTCTGCCCCTGCCGGAACATTTATAATCTCGCTGCCATCGTTCGCGGTTGTTGCCGCAAGCACGGTAGGAAAAGTAAGTCCGCCATCTGTAGATAACAGTATGCTTACATTGGCAACATTAATGTTGTTTGCTGTAGTACCGGCTACATTCCAGGTTATGGTTTGCTGGCTTCCTGCCGTCCACGACTCTGTTTCGCTGTTTTGAGAAGTTACAATAAAAGGCCCCGCTGCGCTTTTAACAATAATATTTACATCGTCGGTTTTGGTCTGTCCTCCCGCAGCTATATTATCCCTGCCGGTAAGTGTAAAGTGAAGCGTTCTGGCTACATTAGGAACGGTTTCCCATGTAGTAGTAAGAGAATTTGCTACTACGCTGCTAAAAGCAGGAAAATACCTGGTTGTAGATGTACCGGGAGCTACAGAACGAAATAAAGGACCCGACGTTTTAGTAGGCAATGCAAAACTGCTATCGCCGGATGAAGCATTGCTTGCACTGTCATTTTGTTCCCAGGTGTATGTTACACCTGCAGGGTTAACCTCTGCGCCCACTGCTTTTAGCACAAACGCCGTACCTTTAGGTATACTGTAATTAGATCCTGCATTTACAACAATAGCAGCGTTATTAAGAGGTGAATCTACAGGACATGTTTTATCGGCAAGGTTAAGCTGTACCTGGTGTACACTTGCATACGTAAAGTAATCGTCAGAATGCGCCTGTACGTCATAAGCATCGGTTATACCGGCATAGCCCATAATACTGCTGCCGCTACCCGGCTCTGTTTGCACACCGCTCTGCTCATATTCAAAAGAGAAAGTATGGTTTGCACCAAGCTGGTGGCCCATTTCATGGGCTACATAGTCTATATCAAAAGTATCACCTTCGGGTACACCGTTAGAGGGAGATGTTATACCGCTGCCCTTTGCACCGTCTTCGCACACACAGCCTACACAGCCTGCGTTACCGCCGCCGCCTGTAGCGCCAAAAAGGTGGCCTATATCATAAGCACCTTCTCCTACAGTAGCCGTAAGATTAGCCTGTAGCTCGCTGTTCCAGTTGTCCATACTGCTGGCGTTAGAGTAAGGATCGGTAGATGCGCTTGTGTAAATTAGGCTGGCTTCATCATCTATAAGTATAAGGTTTACAGCAAAATCTACTTCATAAACGCCATTAACACGGCTCATGGTAGCATTCATAGCGGCAAGGGCTCCTGCCACCGTACGGCCATGATATACAGTATATTCTCCCGTACATGAAAGTGCAAGCCTTAATGTTTTAAACGTAAGCGATTCTGATAGTGCTGCCCTGTTTGCCTGCGCTGCGGCTCTTTGTACACTGCGGTCGTCTGCAGTTGTACAATTAAATGGCAGTTGCCCTTTGGCACGTGTTGCACCAGAGTTAAATACGGCATATACCTCGCCATTAGCAGTGTATGGCTCTATAAATTCTGTTTGTTTATCTGCCCTTAGCACCATTGTTTGTATGCCTTTTGGCGATATACTTATCCTTAAATGCGCTGTAGGGTCTTCTACTCCATTACCCACATAAGAGCGTATATAAGGAAATTGTGCCTGCAATACCGAAGAAAAGTTTGAGGCTTCCAGCACAACAAAATGTTCTGCAACGCCATTTATATTAGGCAGCGTAATTACTATACCCTTACCCCCGGAGTTTTTTTGCGGAGCTGTGGCAAGTATCGTTTTTAGCTCATCGGTATTGATAGTAACAAAACTAACATTGCTTTTTGCAATGGCAAAAGTTTGTTTTATCTCTCCCATGGTGGCAGCTTTATCTGCATTAACGGGGGTCCAGCTTTTTACAGACTGGGCATAACCGGCTGTAAGGCTAAGTACAGCAGTAATGCATAAAAGGAAATGTTTTTTCATTATAGTATTCAGTTTAGGTAAGGCGGTAAAGATATCACGCAATGCCGTTTTGTTAACCTGCATTTAACTGGCGTTTACCTACAAAAACGCACACTAAACCGTTAAAGCATAAGAATATGCTTTCTGAACAAGCCATAAAACTGAACTATTCTGAACATTTATTATAAGGCTACTACATTATTTTTAAGTGGTATTCCTTATTTAATAACCCGGATCTAAAACCCAAATATAAAGGCGATACAAAATGTACCGCCCTTACTAACTTACCGTATTAATGAAAAATGCGCATTAAACTCTTTGTCTGTTGCTCCTTCCCTGTAAAACAATGTGAACCAATAATCTGTAGCCGGTAACGGGTGGCCGTTAAGCGTGCCATCCCATCCTGTTCCCGATGGTTTTACAGAAGTTATCAATTTACCATACCTGTCAAAAATATAGATCATGGCATTGGGCTGGTTCCTAAGGTCGCGAATGTTCCAGTACTCATTAGTACTGTCGCCATTAGGTGTAAAATATTTTGGATAATCTATAACTACAACCTGCACTGTATATACTGCACCACAACCGCCGGCATCTTTTACGTGTACAAGGTGCGTTCCCCGCTCTACATTATAAAAATAATTACTTTGCTGCTCCGGGCCATTATCCATCCAGTATACAAGGTTACTGCCTCCTGTGGCCTGTGCAAAAATGGTCGCGTTGTTAGAAAAGTACCCTGTAACTACCTGCGCTGTAAAATTTTCCGGCCCGTTAGAAAGAGAGACAACAGTGGTTGCCGTTCCCGGAGGGCAGCCGGAAGCATTACTAACCTCAACAGTATAATTGCCCGTCTGACTTACCGATATAGCAGGATCCGTGTTGTTAAGCAATTGTCCGTTCCTGTACCATTTAAACGTATATAAAGCAGCCGAAAGCCCTGTGTCTATCACCGCCGGAGAAAGTATGTTACCATTAGCATCATAACAAATAGTATATTTGCCCTGAAGGTTTACCGCCATTGCAGGGAGTATGGTAAGTTGTAATTTGGCAATTGTAAAACATCCCGTGGTATTTTCTACCCTTATAAAAATAGTTTGCAGGTTGGGCATAAGGGTAAAGCCTGCAGGGTTTTGTAAAGCATTTACATTATTTTCCGCATTAGTATCGCTTGTAAAATAACCTGTTATGCGTGTACCTGTTTCACCATTTAAAATTTCCTGTTCATAAACAGTTAGGTTATATAAATTGCTATTGTCCTGGCATATTGTTTTTTGAAGAATTAATACCGGCTCCGGGCTTTTAGCTATCTCTATTTGCAGGTTTACGTAAGTTTTGCATCCTCCGGCATCGGTAACTTCGGCAATTATGGTTTGCGTGTAGGCAATTGTATTCCTGAAATTATCTGGCGTAGCAATTGCAGTACCGTTGGCAAGGTTGGTATTATTAAGGTAATAACTTACCGTAAGACCGGTATTCTGACCAATGATCTCTGCCGTTTTACCGGTAAGGTTTAATATTTTAAAACCGTCTGGTACAGTATCGTCACATTCGCTTAAAGGTGTGGGTGCAGTAATTTGCAAGGCACATTCGGTATCAATATCGGTACATTGGGTACATACAGGATCCGGGTCTGGCTGGTTGCCTGTAACAGCAACTGTATTTATTAAATTTCCTGTAAAGCTTTGCGGAACAGCAACCGTAACCTGATATGTTACTGTAGCCCCTACTGCAATACTTGCTACAACATTGTTAAGGCTGCCTGTGCCTGTAGCACCATTGCCCGACCAGGACATTGTTGTTATTCCTGCCGGAAGCGGGTCGCTTACCGATACGTTTGTGGCAGTACCCGGCCCATTATTAGTAACAGAAATAGTATATACCGTATTTGTTCCCGGTACATAAACTGTTTGGTTATTTGTTTTTACCACTAAGAGGTCGGCGGCAAAAATAATTGGGGTTATGGTAGCATCGTTTATTGTTGGGGTATGTGTATCATCAGATACTGCGGTTAACGTAGCACCCAGATCATTTTGAACAGAAACAAATGCCTGGTTAACAACCCTTCCTGCCAGCGCATCCTGCATAGTAATTGTGTGCAATGCTGTAATATTTACAACTTCTCCCGAAGCTACAGATGCTATGGTTGCAGGGCTAATACTTCCTGCATCGGCATTTGTATCGCTTACAACAATGTTAGTAAGTGTTGTTTGCCCAACATTAAAGAACTGAAGGTTATATCTTATTACATCGCCTACATTATAATACTGGTCGTACTCCGGCCTTTTTGATAGTGTAAAATTAGTGATTTGCGCTGTTGCCTGCGCCGTATTATTTGCCGTATTGGTATCTGTATTAGTGCCTGTTATGGCAGCTATATTTACAAAATTACCCGTTGCATTAATTGTTGCAGTAACCGTTAAGGTTTGCGAAGTTGTGGCATTTAAATTGCCTATTGCCCATACTCCTGTGGCAGCGGTATAAGTACCTGCCGATGTTGTTGCCGAAACAAACTGGTAGCCCGACGGCAGTAAGTCTGAAACCTGTACATTAGTATCGTTAACCGACCCAACGTTTGATGCTGTAATTTGAAAAACGGCCTGATTACCGGTTATAGAGATTACGGATTTTTCAACCTTTAAGTCGCTGCAAGGGTTTACAGTAATAAACACAGGAGCCGATGGCGCTGTTATGCCACAATCCCTGCTTGCAACCACGGTATAGTTACCGGTTTGTGTGGCTACGTAAGTTGGGGCATCTGCTCCCGCAATGGCAACCCCTTCAAGATACCATTGGTAGGGAGCAAGCCCTATAGTTGTTGATAGTGTTACGGTACAAGTATCTGATGATGTTACTTCGGCAGGAGGCTCAGGGGTATCGCTGAAAGCGGAGAAAAATCCCGACATAGAAAAACCGTCGCCCTGCTGTATGATGCTTGTTGTTAAACGTGCGTTAGATGTTATACCAATAACCGTTGGGCTGCCAATATCAAGATCGGTAAAGCGCAGCATATAAAAACCGGTACTGCCTATAGGCGTTCTGGAAACTCCGGTAACGGTTTCTAAATTTAACCCGTTAATAAAAACCGGCTCTGTGGCACTTTCTAAAATGGTATAGCCAAAGTAAGGAAGGTCGGTACTGTTGTAACTGATAAATTTACGGGTAATAATGTTTGTAGAACCGGCACAACCACCAATAGGCAATACGGTAGAAACATCGGTCTCGCAGTTAACTGCCGTAGCCGAATATACCACAACAGGCTTTAAGGCATTTACAAATGTAGATGAGTACATGGTTTGCGCATCGCCATGATGAATAGTTATATAACTACCGGCAGTTGCAAGCACCTGTGTAGATGTGTTAATCTCGTTACCATCGGCATCATAATTAATTATGGTTATGCTTGTATTATCTTCAGATGCTATAATGGTACTTTGCTCCGGGTTATTGGCATCTGTTCCGGGTGTACCGTTACCCCTAACCAGCATGTACTGCATACCCAGCTTGTTAACGGGGGCTATTTGGTCTACAGTGGCATCTTCTCCGTTACCGTTGCAGGACTGCGGGGTATCGCCATAAGTGCCTGTATTGGCAACAACCGGTTTATCTGATGTTAATAGTGAACCCATAGCTGCTGTAAAAAGGCGGCTTTGCCCTGCATTTAAAATTGCCATTACAGTGCCGTTAAGCCTTACTATGGTACCGTTCTCTATTGCCATTACAGAGTAAACCGGTGCACCGCTGGAAATACCTGTATAACTGCTGCGGTAATAGCCCAGCCTAAAGGCAAGCCCAATTCCCTCATTACCAAAACTTACTAACGATGCATTTCCTTTTATGTTTGATGTATTTGTACCCGGAGCGTCAGATGCTATGTTGCGCAGGTTTACCAACACGGGGGCAGAGGCCTCTACAATAAGGCCCCTGTCAGACGTTATGGTGTTAAGGGTGTTTGCAGGAACATTTACCGGATTACCCACAAACCTGTAAGATACCGGGTTTGCTGCCGTAACACTAAGCGTTGTTATAACCGTTCCGTTACTCTTTTTAAGGGTTACGCTAACGGTACCTGCCGAAGTTGTACTAATAACAACCTCGTTAGCATCGCTCCAGTATTGCCACGGCGACGGGGCTATATAGTGGTTTGTTGCATACTGTGCCGAAGCCGTAAAACTTAAAAACAGAACAAATAAAAGGGAAATAAAATTTTTCATTAGTAGATATTGTAGTAAAAAATGCAGACTGATAAATTATCGGCTTATATAAACCCAGCCTGTTTCGGGACTTTTTTCTTTAAAATGAATTACATAAAAATAAGTACCTGTTGGCAGTTCGTTACCGTCATCGGCTCTTCCGTCCCATTCCTTAACATAATTATTGCGTTCATAAACACATAGCCCGTAGCGGTTAAATATTTGCAGTTTTGCTATTGGCGGAAGCTTGCTAAGATCGAATACATCATTTTTAGTATCGTTATCGGGAGAGATACCCCTCGGAATAACATATTCATCACAATCAGGGTTTGGAGATACACATTTTTCATCAACATCTGTACATTCAGTGCAGGATGTATCAGGGTCTAAAGTAGTACTTGTTACTACGGCGGTATTAGTAAGGTTGCCCGTAAAATTATTAGGAACCGCAATAGTTACCGTATACGTTAGCGATGCGCCATTTGCCAATAGCGGCGTAGTTTCTAAAAGGGCTCCCGTGCCGGATGTACCTAAACTGCTTGTCCAGTTCATTACCATAATACCCTGCGGAAGGTTATCCTGTACCGTAACATTTTCGGCATCGTCCGGACCATTATTGGTTACTGTTATAGTATAAACAACATTACTCCCTGCCACATAATAATCCTTATTATCAGTCTTTACGGTAACAAGGTCGGCTGTAAAAATATATTGCCGGTCTGTATCGGTACATTGTGTACAGGTAGTATCAGGATCTAAAGTATCACTGGTAACAACAGCTGTATTAGTGAGGTTGCCTGTATAACTTTCAGGAACTGCAATGGTTACTATATAAGTCACTGCCGTACCATTTGCAAGCGTTGGTATAACATCTGAAAGTGCTCCCGTACCCGAAGCACCTAAACTGTTTGTCCAGTTCATTACCGTTATTCCCTGCGGAAGTGCATCCTGTACCCTTACATTAGCTGCGGAATCGGGTCCGTTATTAGTTACTGTAATACTGTATGACACATCATTCCCTGCAACATAAAAATCCTGATTATCGGTCTTTACAGTAACAAGGTTTGCTTTAGGGATGTATTGCTGATCTGTATCGGTACATTGTGTGCAGGTGGTATCAGGATCAAAAGTATCGCTGGTTACAACTGCGGTGTTGGTAAGGTTGCCTGTATAATTTTGCGGTACTGCAATGGTTACCGTATAGGTTATTGAGGCACCGTTTAAAAGTACCGGAATAATTTGTGACAGTTCACCGGTACCCGAAGCACCTAAACTGCTTGTCCAGTTCATAACCGTTATTCCCTGCGGAAGCGCGTCCTGAACATTAACATTAACTGCATTAGCAGGACCGTTGTTAGTTACTGTTATGGTGTAAACCACATTAGTGCCCGCCGTATAAAAATCCTGGTTATCGGTCTTTACCGTAACAAGATCGGCTTGCGAAACTATTGGGGTAATCGTGACATCATTAAGCGGCGCTGTAGATGGGTCATCTGAATTTGCCCTTATGAATACGTCGGGAAAACTCTCCCCTACTGCCGTTGCCTGGTTTACCACCCGGCCTGCTAAAACATCGGCGGCTGTTACCGTATGGCTGGCTGTGAGTGTTACGCTCTGCCCTACCGCAAGGGCATTAATAAATGATGGCGTTACAGAGCCGGCATCTGCATTAGCATCGGCTATATTAACATTATAAATAGCTACGTTACCTGTATTTGTAAGCACAAGGTTATACACTATAACATCGCCCGTATTGCTGTATACCGGCTGCTGAGGTGCTTTTGTAAAGGTCATGGCCCAGTTAGGGGCAACCTGTGCAGTATTGTTAAGCTGGTTAATATCAAGATTTGCCCCTGCAATGGTTGCTATATTAGTAATATTGCCTGTGCCGTTTAGCGTTGCAACAACCTGTAAGGTTACTTCCTGGCTTACGTTTAGTGTACCAATATCCCAAATACCGGTCCTGTTATTATACGTACCTGTACTTGCCGTTGCCGAAACAAAGGTGTAACCCGCCGGAAGTACATCGGTAACTTTTACCCCTGTATCCTGAAATGCACCTAAATTGGTTCCTGTTATGGTAAATGTTATAAAGCCGTTATTCACGCTGTTATCTATAACCTTTGTTACGCTAAGGTCGCTGCACACCTGCACAAACAATGGCGACGACTGGCTTGTTGTACCACAGTCCTGCGTGCCTGTTACTGTATAATTTCCTGAATTAAGCACGGTATGGCTTTGCCCTGTTGCTCCGGCAATAAGGTTTCCGTCAAGGTACCACTGGTAAGGCGCTAACCCGGGTGCTGTGGTTATTACCGTTTGGCAATCCTGTGCTGATTGAATTTCGGGGGTGGTTACCGTGGCATTAAAAGCCGAGAAAAAGCCCGACATGCTGAAACCGTTACCGGACTGCACAAAACTTACCGTCATTTTTGCAGCCGATGTAATGTGGTAATTTTCAGGATCACCCACCTGTGTATTTGTAAATGTAAGCAGATAGTAACCCGATGTTCCTATGGCTGTTCTTGTATTTCCTGTAAGGGCTTCAAGATCGGCACCGTTAAACAGAACAGGCTCTGTGGCACTTGCCATTATAATGTAGCCAAAGGCATCAAGGTCGTTACCGTTATAAGCGGTAAATTTTCGTGTAATTACATCGTTAGACCCTGTACAATCGCCCACCGGGATAACGGCCGACATGTCTACCTCGCAGGTATCAGCTGAGCCCGAGTAAATAATTACAGGCTTATCGGACGCTACAAAAGACGAGGAATACTGCGTTCGTGCATCGCCATGATGAAACGTGTACGACCCGCCTGCCGCTGCAATAGTTTGTGTACTGGTGCTTATCAGTGTGCCCTGTGCGGTATAGTTGCTAATTTCTACAACAGTGTTGGGCTGTGTGGCTATAATGGTACTTTGCTCAGGGTATACGGGCAATGTACCCACAGTACCGTTACCGCGTATAATAACGTAGTTTCTGCCTAAAGACTGTGTTGGTATTATTTGCGTACCCACGCCATCGGCACAGGAGCCGGGCGCATCAGAATATGCCCCTGCATTTGCAACAACAGGTTTATCTGATGATAATAACGACCCCATAGGTGCATTAAATAAATAACTCTGGCCCTCGTTTAGTGTTACAAGTACAGCATTGTTTAGCTGCACTACCGTATTATTTTGTGTAGCCATTACAGAAAATACCGGTGCATTGCCCGATAAGCCTGTGTAATTACTACGATAATACCCCAGCCTGAAAGAAGTTCCTTTACCCTGATCGCCAAAGCTTACCAAAGATGCATTTCCTTTTATAAAGTTACCGGCATCATCTGTAGCGGTACTGGCATCATCGCTGGCAATGTTCCTTACGTTTACGGCAATGGGCGCATCGCTGTTTACCCGTAAGCCCCTGTCGTTGTAAAGTACGTTAAGGTTGTTTCGCGGTGTTTGTATAGGCACCCCTTCAAACCGGTATACGGCGGGCAAATCTGCTGTTAAGGCAAGGGTAATAATCTCGGTACCGTCACTTTTTAGTATGGTTGCATTAACAATCCCGGGAGATAGTGTAGTTATTACAATTTCGTTAGCACTGCTCCAGTACTGCCACGGCGACGGTGCTATGTGGTGTTGTGTGGTATACTGTGCTTTTGTAGTTATAGAAAATAAAAGGGCAGAAATGGTAAATAAGAGTACTGCGAATTTTTTCATTGTGTGTTGTGGTTTGCCCTGATTTTAGCTGATTAAACCTTTTTGGGGCGATTGTCTATTTAAGGGATAAACCCCACAGGTACAAATGCACCTGTGAGGTTTAGCTTTTAGCCTATATGTATAAAGAGGATTATCTTTATTTTTTAATCATTTTTTGTGTGGCTACGGTACCGTTTTCAAATAAAATGTGTACCATGTAAACGCCCTGCTCTACTGCCGAAAGGTTAATTTCGTTAGTAATGCTTTTAGATACCTGCTGGCCTATCATGTTATAAACCGCTACCTCTTTAACCTGCTCTGTTGTTTGTATTGTGGCAAAACCAGATGTAGGGTTAGGGAAAATTTTATAGTTGTTTATAGTTACACCATCTACGCCAAGGCTTTCCTCAACATTAAAAGTATAATCTTCTACTTCACCAAATGAGTTGTACCCGCAGGCTCCCGAACCTTCCCAGCCATTTACTCCTTTTAAACGGATTCTTGTGGCACCTAAAACAGCATCGGCAGGAACATTAACGGTAAAGGCAACAGCAGAAAGCGCTTCGGCATCTGATGAAAAATATACCTTTTCTGAATCAGAGAATATAAAGTCCTGGTTCCAGTCTATCCATGCAGAAAGGTAAACGGTATTACTCGAAAAGTTGACAGTAAATTCTACGTTGCCATTTCTTGGTGCTGTAACAAACTGCGCTGTAAAATCGCCGTAACCTGTAAGTGAATTATCGTTAGAACAACCCGAATTAAGGTTTGACAACTGGATAGTTGCTCCTGTTGTTGCAACAGATGTTACAGAAGCATTTTCATTACAGCCGTTAACAAAATACGATTCACAGTAACCTTCTGCCTGACCGGAGATTACAATATCTAATTCTCCCCAAACTGTAGGGTCAGATTCTATTGTAGCCCTAACGGTAACTGTACCATTTGTAACTGCTGTAAGTTTGCCATACATATCTATAGTTGCAAGGTTTTCCGGCTCCATAGACCATACTAATCCAGAGTACAAATCGTCTCCGTCATAATTAGCATACAACTCTAATACTCCCTGATTAGTAGTTATTACTGCGGGTGCATTATTCCTTATTAAAACGGTTAGTTCGTTATCCTCTACAGACGGTGCTGCTGTGCTTATAGCCAGTACCGACATCCTTATTTGAGAAGCATATTCCGCATTTGCATCGCCTGCAAAACTAAAGTTTACGCCAGTTATGGTTTTAGTCTGGTTTGCAGCATCGATATTCAAAGCTACTTCGTATAATTTTGGATCTGTACTATTGCCTTCAAGGTTGTTGTTAGCTGTATTTACCCTGCCTATTCCCATTATGGCATAGTTAGATCCTCCATACCAGTCGGACACTGCTACGTTATTAATAGCCTGAGATGTGCCATCGTTAAAGTTAACCGTTGCATTAAAAGTAAGGCTATTAGACCCGCCACTTGCCGCAGCCGTAAGCACATAAAGTTTACCAACATTTGATGCAGAAAATGCAAGTGTACCACTGTTAGTATTACTATTACCTACATGGGTTGGCGTTAAGAACAATGCGTTTGGCCCAGTGTAGTTTGCCAGTTGAAAAGTTACCCCTGTTGTTGCAGCACTGTTTATTGTTCCGTTTACCGGAAGGCCATAAGCTGGTGCAGTGTTTCCTGCGGCAGCCTGAAAATCTAAAGACACTAATGCCCTTGTGTTAGCCTCATCAAACCCTACCGTTGTAGATTGTGATGCATTACCTTCTCCATTTGCTATAATATCGTGGTTAAAGCCCGATGTTACAGTAACAGGCCCGTAAGCAACCGTTGCAGGAGTTTCGCATATACTAATTGCTAAAACCGCAGTAGTTGTAGCGTTGCCTGATGGCGGCGTTTGTGTAAATGTTACAGAGCTTATAAGCTTATTGTGGTTTGCAGCATCAAGCGCAAGTTCGTTTTGGTAAATACCTGTTTGGGTCAATCCGTCAAACTGATTTAACGGAGCCCAGTTTGCACCTCTTGATACCCTGCCTAAACCGCTTATTACTTTATTAGTTAATGTGCTTGTCTGCCACCAGTCGGTAGCCTGGATAGTGAAAGTTTGAGATGTAGCATCATCAAAATTTACAACTGCAGTTACAGTGTTATTTCCTTCCGCAGTTATAGCGGCAACATATATTGTGTTTGCCTTTTTAGGAGTAACAAGTGTAAGTGTACCTGTGTTAACAAGGTTGTTGCGCAATACTAAGGCATTGTTTACAGTATAATCATTAAACTGATAAGTAAGCCCTTGTGTAGCCACGCTGGTTAACATTCCGTTTACCGGAAGCCCGCCGCCAAAAGCTGCTGCACTTGCTGCAGAACTGTGTGGGTTAGACGGTACAAAATCCTGTGCATAAAATACATTGGCAGCATCTACAATGGCCGATGTTTTAGTATCTGTATTTCCTCCCATACCTTCGGCAACAACATCGGCGTTAAAACCCGTAAGCTCAAGTGTTGCAAATGTACATGCAGCAGGTACAACCTGGTTAGAAATTGTAATGGTGATCTCGCCAAATATTGCAGCATTCTCTACAGATGTTGCCCTTACAACCACAGTACCGTTAGCAGTAGCTGTAACCACACCGTTTTGAGACAGTGTAGCAAAATCTGACCCTGATGTTACAGACCATACTACATTTTGATTAGAGTTTGCCGGTAAAACCGTGTTTGTTAGCTGCAACGTTCCGTTAAGGGTTGTAATTGCAGGTGTACTGTTGTTTAACGCTGCTACTGCTACGCTCTCTACAGGTACAGCATCTTCGGCAGTAACGCTAACAATATAGTCTTCGGCCTGGCCATACCCTGTAACATTACATGGGTTTGCTACAGACTCGCTTGTTGTAGTATAATATTTTTTAATAACCCTCATTCTTGTATTACCCGGTGTTGCACCTACAGGAACAGTAACGTTGCCTGTTATTGTGCTTACTGCTGCATTACCCTGAATGTAACCCAGGTAATATACCTCGTTAGCATCAAGGAAAGAACCGTTATGGTTCCAGTCGAAATAAACAACTATGTGGTTAGAAAAATTGCCAATAGTGTTTGCAGGGTTAAAACCCGAAACAGATATAGGATAAGTGCTGCCCGCAGTTACCTGCCCAAAAACTGTTGTGTAATCTTCATAAGCAAGGGTAGAACTGTTTATAGCATCAGACGATGAATTATTAATACCTGCAAAAGTTACGTTAGTTACGGGCTCTGCCCCTTGTGGAAAGTTAATTTCGCAATAGTTTGCTATTGGTGTAACGATGTCAAATTTCTTAACCACGGTCTTTCCAATTTCTGAATCATCAAAAGCTAAAACAAGGTCGTCGTTATTATCTACAATAAGTGAGTTGTATCTTGCCTCTCCTGCAGACACAAGGCCGCCCAACTGCACCCAAGATTCGTTATTGAAGCCATACACCAAGTTTTTAAGAAAATTTGTATCTTCCCAAATGCTGCATGCTACATAAGGTACACCCGCAGGAGTAACCGCTATGCTCACAAACTGCACCCTGCCTGCCGAAAAATTTTCTGCGCCCAGTGTTAACCACTCTGTACCGTTAAACTTTTTTACATTAAGTTTTTGTCCGCCTGCACTGTTAGATACATAGGCAACATAAAGGTTATTATTAGCATCTATAGCCAGCGACGAGTTATAGTTTTCACTTGCCGAAGCCGGCGCAATATCTGTCATGCCTACAGCCGTCCATGGCTGGGTGGCAGCGGCATTGGCATCGTTTTGGTACACATGCACATTTCCGTTATTATTAAACGATGCATATATTTTACCATTTGTACCCGCCTGTAGGTCTATGTATGTAGCGCTACCCGCCGCAAAACCCGTAGTACCCACCTGCTCCCAGGCACCATTTACATATCTTTTTACTGTACCGTTTGCAGTACCGTTACCCGCATAAACAATCCCGGCAGCATCTGTTATTAATGCCTGGTACGTTACAGATCCTGCTTCGGGGTTAGCAAAGCCGGACCATGAGGTACCGTCAAACTTTCGTACGTTCATACCCGTGTTGGGGTAACCATCCTGGTTAGAATAATATATATTTTGCGCATCGTGTACTGCCAGAGCATTGTACGTTGCTGTACCTGTAGTTATACCGGCAGTACCACCAAGGTAGGACCAGCTTGTACCGTCATATTTTTGTACACTGCCTTTTGTAACCGTTACATCATAGTAAGAAATATATAGATTACCATTGGCATCTTTGGCCAAATTTTGAAAACTGCTGCCACCTGCCGAAACTCCTGTTGCGGGCCCCACGTTTTCCCATTGTTGTGCAAATGAAAGCATCGGGAGAATTGCTGCCATAATGGTTAAAGCCTGAACATTTCTATTTTTAGAAAATAGTCTCTTCAGGCATTTTGAATAATAATTGTTCATAAAAAAATAATAAGATGGTTTGTACTCAACACTATTTGTATTTAGTCTAAATAATATTTGAGCGCAAATATCTTTCGTAAACTTATTTAGCAGGCAGGCTAAACGGATTAAATTTTAATACAAACGGATTTTTAAATGTAAAAGCCACACTTTAGCGGTGTGGCTTTTTAATAAAAAATAATAATGAAAACAGTAAACCCCACTGGCATTAGTTTCTCACTCAGCTAATGCAACTCATTATAAATATGCAGGTATAAAATTAAGAGGACTAACTCTGCATCAAAATTACGGTAACTCTCTGGTTGAAATTAATAATTGAGGTGTAGCGTTTATTTTAACAGGTGAATGGGAATAAAAAAAACCGCAACGGTTAAATTGCGGTTTACTATTGGTTTTAATCTTTTACTTTCTTACCAGTTTCTCAACCTTCATCCCTTTATCGGTCATGACCTTTACAAAATAGATGCCTGCCTGGCGGTTAGAAACATCAATTGTGTTTCCTGATCCTGACTGCAACAGCCTGCCCTGAACGTCATACAATTGCACCCATGTAATTTCTGCCTTTGGTGAAATAGTTACCATACCATTAGCCGGATTAGGATATACCTTAACCGAACTATCCTGTTTAAAACTTCCTACACTTAATATGGCAAAAGTAGTTGTAGCCTCGTTGGTTTGTATTGGCCAGTTATAATCAAAAAAGATGTCTGCCTGTTGTGTTACTTCACTGTTTACAGCAAGCGTGTTAAGCGTTTTTATTTTAAAGGTTACATTGCCTTTCTCTGCTGCACCAAGGTTAATATCATCAAATATAAATTCAACTTTATTGCCGGTAACCCTTGTTTCCATAGCGTGAGAGGCATCCAGAATTTGTAATGTATTTACATCAAATTTAGCAGCATCAATAATATCCTTTACTACAATAAATGTAGCTGCGGCGGTACCGGTATTTTCGAAGTTGATGTTGTAATGCAGATACTCCCCTATTTTATCCGGGTTTACTGTTGCACCTTCAAGGCAGGTAATATCGTTAGGGTCAAAAGATCCTACAACATCTTGCTTATAGTTAAATGAATTATCCTCAGTAGTTTCATCGCCTGTGGCAGGTGTTACAGCAGCTACAAATGTAAGTACATCGCCAATGTTTACTGCCGGTGTTTCCATTGGTCCATTCACATTTAAAATTACAGTTACTTCCCTTGTCTCAAATGGTAACAAATCGGTATAGCTCCATGTTAGCGACCCCGTAGCGGGTGTTGCTGATGCTGACACATAATCTAAAACATCATCATTATATGTAAAAACTACATCTCCCGATAATGTTTGGTTGCCTTTATTTTTGTAGACAATTTTATATGTTGCATCAAATCCCGGCCTTGCACCTAAAACAGGTATTATAGCAACCTCAACATCGTGGTGTATGCCGTTAGATGTAACACAGAAATTATGGATAGATTCATTATTATTGTTATCCGCAAAATTTATCGTAGCAGGCGTTACTGTAAACCAGTCATTCTCAAACTGTGGTGTAAGATTAAAAGTACCCGCCTGTGTAAAAAAGTTATAAATACCATCGGTATTATAAGAATATCCAGTTGTAGTACCATCATTAATTCTAACAACAGCTAAAGGTATCGACAAATTGCCGGAAGCACAGCCATTATTGAATTGATCGTAGTTTATACTCCCGGTTATAGTATTGTAATCTCCTCCTGGCTTAAAGGTACAGTAGGAACCAAATACCACATTGTCTGAAACATTTTCAAATTCTTCACCTTCGTCGATGCATATGTAACATTTGTTTCCCTGATTATTATCAAAATAGGCTGATGCCCCGAAAGATGACGAGAAATTAATATTACCATTTTTTAAATTTAAAAAAACATCATGCGAGCCCCCAAAATTGAAACTAAAAGATTCAATATTCGGACATCCGCTCAAATCTAATGACTCTAACCCAGTAGAATTAACCGATATATTTTCTAATTGAGTATTATTCCCAATTATTAAAGAAGTAAGATCATCATTGTATGCTATTGCAATTCCAATATGCGAAAGATTTTGTGACAACGAAAGGTCAAGAGATATAATTCCTGATTTCACTAAATTAAATGTTTCCAAATTTATCAATCCCTGGATGTTTAGATTAACTAATCTCTCATCTTCAATTGATAGAGATTCAAGATTTGTAAGAGCTGATAGATCAATATCCGGGGTTTGGGAAATCATGATATTAAGTACCTCAACATTTGTAAAAAATTCAATCCCCTGAATATTAGTTATTGGTGCATGATTATAAATATCTGTAATAATGAGAGTATTTACCTCCTCTGCCTCGCTAACCTGAATTTCTCCATCTCCATTTGCATCAATAGGATGTCCATCAAAAAGGTCAATTGCCTCAATTAAGAAACTTTTAAAATTCACATCAGGGATATTAACGATCTGGGCATTTGCTATTCCTGAAACTAACAGGAATAACACGTAAAGTAAGTTTTTTTTCATAGTAATTAAATTGGTGGTTTTAATATCAGATGTAAATACTTACTAAAGGTTGCGTTAAAAACATAAAAAAAGCCTGCCTAAGCGAGCTTTTTTTATCCATACAATTACATAACTATTTCTTTACCAGTTTCTCAACCTTCATCCCCTTATCGGTCGTGACTTTTACAAAATAGATTCCTACCTGGCGGTTAGAAATATCAAGTGTGTTTCCTGATCCCGACTGCAACAGCCTGCCCTGAACATCATACAATTGCACCGATGTAATTTCTGCCTTTGCAGAAATAGTTACTATACCATCAGCCGGATTAGGATATACCTTAACCGAATTGTCTGAACTATAACCACCTGCTCTTAATATAGCAAAAGTAGTTGTGGCCTCGTTGGTTTGTATTGGCCAGTTATAATCAAAAAAGATATCTGCCTGTTGCGTTACAACACTGTTTACAGCAAGTGTGTTAAGCGTTTTTATTTTAAAGGTTACATTGCCTTTTTCGCTTGCGCCAAGGTCAATATCATCAAATATAAATTCAACCTTATTGCCGGTAACCCTTGTTTCCATAGCGTGCGAAGCATCCAAAATTTGTAATGTATTAACATCAAATTTAGCAGCATCAATAATATCCTTTACTACAATAAATGTAGCTGCGGCGGTACCGGTATTTTCAAAGTTTATGTTATAATGCAGGTATTCCCCTATTTTATCTGGGTTTACTGTTGCACCTTCAAGGCAGGTAATATCGTTAGGGTCAAAAGAGCCTACAACCACTTCGTTTAGATTAAAGGTGTTATCTTCAGGAGTTTCATCTCCTGTGACAGGTGTAATTGCAGCAGTAAAATTAAGCACATCATCTATATTTACTGCGGGTGTTTCCATTGGGCCATTTACATTTAGAACAGCAAATATTACACGACTTTCAAATGGCAACAAGTCTGTATAGCTCCATGTCAATGAACCCGTATCTGTTGCAGAAGGCACAGCAGATGCAGTCACGTAATCTAAAACATCTTCATTGTATGTAAATACAACATCTCCCGATAATGTTTGGTTGCCTTTATTTTTATATGTTACTTCATATGTAGAGTCAAACCCCGGCCTTGCACCACCTACTGGCGCAATTACTACCTCAACATCAGAATGAGCACCATTAGATGTAACACAGAAGTTTTGGATTACATTACTATTGTTAGCCTCATCAAACGTTACTGTTGCAGGCGCAGCTGTAAACCAGTCATTCTCAAACTGTGGTGTAAGGGTAAATGTACCGTCTTGGGTAAAAAAGGTATAATTACCATTAGAAGTGTGAGAAGTACTAAGTGTGGCACCATCATTAACTTGTATTGCGGCGTATGACAATTCAATATCATTTACATCACAACCATTATTATTGCTGTCATAAGAAAGTGTTCCTGTTATAGTGTTGTAGTTACCCCCTGGCGTAAAGCTACAATAAGAATTTACATTAATTAAATTTGGATAGTACCACGGATTATAGTAATTGTTAAATATAAATTGTTCTTCTCCTTCATCAACGCAAATAAAAACGGGTTGAGTGTTTTCCAAGTCGTATGCACCGTAAAAATTCAGCAAAGAGGTATTACCATTTTTTAAATTTAGATATGTTAAAGGATTATATTCTATAAAGAGATCTTCTAACAGAGGGCAGTTGCTTAAATCTATTGATGTTATATTATTATAACTAGTTCTAATAGCTCTAAGTGCCGGTGCATCCCCTATATTTAATTCCGTTAGTTGATTATGATCAACTACTAGTCCTCTAAGACGAGCCTTATTTTCAATATTAATTGACGGAATGCTATTAATACTTGCTTGCACATCCTCGATATTAGGGGAATCAGAAAAATCTAAAGGAGTTGTTATTTGATTACTTGTGCAATCAATAGTTTTTAAAGCTGTTAATCCTGACGTATTTAACGCTGTAATTGATGAATATGAGCATTGTATATGCTCAAGTGAAGTATTCCCGGAGAGTGTTAATGTTGTGAGAGCAATATTATCACTGACATCAAACTCTTTCAAAGCAGTTAGGCCACTTAAGTTTATTGACTGTATAATTCCTATTACGTTTCCTGAAGCTGCATTTAGTTTCACTAATGCGGTTAGCGGCGTTGCATCTATTACAGTAATATTACAATAACTAATTTTGAGTTCCCGCAATGACGTAAGGCCTGTAAAATCTAATTCCGTTATGGCGGTATAAGTTAAGTCAAGCTTAATCAGGTTAGACAAACCCGCAATATTTAATGATACAATATTATCATTCATAAATAAAAAAAATTCCTGTAAATTACTTAAAGCAGTAATATCAACTGTAGTGAGTGAAGGAGAATTTCCTAATATTATTAAACTTGTAAGATTAGCAAAAGCTTCTATACCATCAAGGTTTTCAATGAAATCGTGAGATATTGTCATTTCACCTATTTCTAAAGCTTCACTAAACTGTATTTCACCATCCTGATTAGTATCAATGGTTGAAACCGGTATACCATTCAAATCTTTGAGGCTCATTTCAGTACCATCTATCAATAGGGTTTTAAATGCAGTATCCGGTATGTTTACAATTTGTGCATCCGTTATTGCACAGGCAAATAAAAACAAAAAGAGTAATAATTTTTTCATAGGTGTTGGTTGTATATGGATGTAAATATATGAAAATCACCCTTTGTTAAAATTTTTAACATAAAAAAAGCCCGCCTAAGCGAGCTTTTTTTAAATAACCTTAAAACCTGATTATTTCTTATCTTTTTGCGGAGGGAATTTTGCAATGATCTGGGCAACAAATTCGTTAATACGCTCCTGCTTTTTGCTGCGGTCCTGGGTAAGCACGCCGCTGCCCACACCCTGCCAAACAAGTTCTTTTTTAGAGGCATCTATAACATCTATGTACAATGTACCTTCGGTATGGGTGCTTACGGCATTATAGCCTCCGCCATAACCCCACGGGCCACCCCAGCCCCAACCGGGACCCCAGCCGCCATAACCAAAACCGCCGTAACCGTAACCCCCATAGCCAAAGCCCTGGTTTATGTTTACTTCTTTATTAGCTTTGGTAAAAATATTAACCAAAACATCAGGTTTTTCGCTTTTGGTAAAGCCTTTCTTTTGCAGCTCTGCATCAACTGCTTTTAGTATGCGTTTTTTGTCAAGGTCAGATATCTCTGCCTTATCTACCCCGTCTTTAAGGTAGCCGTATGTTTTGTAATGGGTAAAATCAACAGCCTCATCATAATCGGCATCTACTCTGATTGATGAGCACGAAGCCGCCACTGCAGCAATAAATAACACCGAGAGGAATTTTATAGTTTTCATGATCGTAATAAAAAAGTTAATGTTCTTTTCATAGCAAATAGCCCCTCAGCATTTATAACTTATCCCTCTTTGGTTAATTATCCCAGCAATGCGTCGTCTACAAGGTTAGGTAAGGTAACCTTAAGCAGCGGCTGTGTTTCCATAGCTTTTTTTATAGCAAAAATAGCCCCGTCGTTCCTGGCCCAGCTGCGCCTTGCAATACCGTTATTAACATCCCAGAAAAGCATTGATTCTAAACGCCTTGATGCCTCGGTAGAACCATCAAGAACCATACCAAAGCCACCATTGATTACCTCACCCCATCCTACACCACCACCGTTATGGATGCTAACCCAGGTTGCACCCCTAAAGCTGTCGCCTATAACGTTTTGTATGGCCATGTCGGCCGTGTAGCGCGACCCATCATAAATGTTAGACGTTTCACGGTACGGAGAGTCGGTACCGCTTACATCGTGGTGATCGCGGCCCAGTACAATAGTGCCTATTTCGCCATTGGCAATAGCCTCATTAAAGGCACGGGCAATGTTAACACGGCCTTCGGCATCGGCATACAGTATACGTGCCTGAGATCCTACCACCAGTTTGTTTTCCTGTGCTCCTTTTATCCATTTTATATTGTCCTGCATTTGCTGCTTAATCTCTACAGGAGCGGTTTTTGCCATTTCTTCGAGTACTGCTGCAGCAATAGCATCTGTTTTAAGCAGATCTTCCGGCTTGCCCGAAGCACATACCCAACGGAAAGGCCCAAAACCATAATCAAAACACATAGGACCCATTATATCCTGCACGTAACTTGGGTATTTAAAATCGATACCGTTTGGTGCCATAATATCTGCTCCCGCACGCGATGCTTCTAACAGGAATGCGTTTCCATAGTCGAAGAAATATGTTCCTTTAGCAGTATGCTTATTAATAGCATCTGCCTGGCGGCGTAACGATTCCTGTACCTTGTCTTTAAATGCAGCAGGATCTTCGGCCATTAATTTATTAGACTCTTCTAAACTTAAGCCTACAGGATAATACCCTCCTGCCCATGGGTTATGCAATGATGTCTGGTCGCTGCCCAGGTCTACATAAATATCTTCGGCATCAAATTTTTCCCATACTTCAACTATATTCCCCTGATACGCTATAGATACTACCTCTTTATTTTCTTTAGCGGTTCTTACCCTTGCTACAAGGGCATCGGCATTGGTTATTACCTCATCTACCCATCCCTGGCTGTGGCGTGTGTTTACCGCTTTAGGGTTAACCTCAGCACAAATGGTTATACAGCCGGCAATATTACCTGCTTTAGGCTGTGCACCGCTCATACCCCCAAGGCCCGATGTTACAAATACTTTACCCTCCAGCCCTTCGCCATGTTTGGCAATTTTGCGCCCGCCATTTAATACCGTGATGGTTGTACCATGCACAATGCCCTGCGGCCCTATATACATATAGCTGCCTGCCGTCATTTGCCCATATTGCGATACACCAAGCGCGTTGAATTTTTCCCAGTCATCCGGTTTAGAATAGTTGGGTATTACCATACCATTTGTAACCACAACCCTTGGTGCCTCTTTATGCGACGGGAACAATCCCATAGGGTGGCCGCTGTACATAGCCAGTGTTTGCTCCTCGGTCATCTGGCTTAGGTACTGCATCGTTAAAAGGTACTGTGCCCAGTTAGAGAACACGGCCCCATTACCGCCATAAGTTATTAATTCCTGCGGGTGTTGTGCCACGGCAGGGTCAAGGTTATTTTGTATCATGAGCATAATGGCTTTTGCCTGCTCACTTTTACCGGGATACTCGCTTATGGGGCGGGCATACATAGCATAATCGGGCATAAAGCGGTACATATAAATACGCCCGTAGGTTTCCAGTTCGGCAGCAAATTCTTTTGCCAAAACTTCATGGTGCTGCGGTTCAAAATAACGCAGGGCATTGCGCAGCGCGAGTTTTTTCTCGTCGGCGCTTAGTATATCCTTACGTTTTGGTGCATGGTTTACAGCCGGGTCGTATGCCTTGGGCTGCGGCAGTTGTTGCGGTATACCTTGTTGTATTTGTTCTTGAAATGTCATTTTTATTAGTTGTCGGTTGTTTTATTAGCTTACAGTCACAGTTTACAGGCTTACTCTTGTGCAGCGACTGAAAACTGCGACTGAGACTGCCTACTTTTTCAGGGTACCTGATTTCTTATCATACCCATACGGGCAATGGCGGCAGCCGTTTTTGCAGCAGTATCCGCGTTTTAAATGGTATTTCTCGGTAAATACCTTATAGCCTTCGGGCGAGAGGTAATAATCTTCGCCTTCTATTAATTTATTTCCCGAAATTTGGTCGCTCATACGCACAAATTTAGCAACTTTACATTTAATGTAAGGTATTGCTCCTAAATATTTAATAGATGTAGTTACTCATCAATAATTACAATATCCGGGCGGCTGTCATTCCGAATGAAGCGCAGCGGAATTGAGGAATTTTTATTTCTGAGATTTTCGGCTACGCTATTTCAAAATGTATAAATCGCTTTAAAAACTGTTTTCCTACACATAAATTAAATGATACTCATTGCCTCTAAATATATAGTACCCAAAGGCTACATAGGTATAACCCTCTATCCCTTCATAATTGTTAGGGAACGCCAGCTTATGCAACATCCGGTGCTGCTTAACCATGAGCGCATACATTTACGCCAGCAGGCCGAATTGCTTATCCTGCCTTTTTATGTATGGTATGTAATAGAATATTTAATCCGGCTATTAATGTACCGAAATAGAAAACAGGCTTATAGGAATATTGGTTTCGAGCGCGAGGCTTATGCCAACGAAAGTAATCCTGGTTATTTAAAACACCGCCAGTTTTGGAATTTCCTGAAATTTATCAACACTTAAAAATTGAACTTTACAACAAAACCGGCATACCTATAACACCGTAAATTTGCAGTACCATATACTACCACTTGAAACCAAAACTTCATTTTAAAATTTATACTGAGGCTAAGGCATTGCCACCCGAATGGGATGCTCTTGCTGAGAAGAACATTTTTTTATCGCGCAATTATTTGGCGGTGTTAGAAAAATCATCTCCCGATAATATGGACTGCCATTTTATTGGGCTTTTTAAAGATAATGAATTGTGCGGCATTGCCCTTTCGCAATATATTAACCTGAGCCGCATCAACACTTTCGTTGAAGAGAAAAAAGACTTCTGTTTAAAGGATTATATCTTTAATAAATTCTCATCGCACATACTTATCATTGGTAACAATACCCTAACAGGACAAAATGCTTATTTGCTTAATGATGCAATTTCTGAAACCGAAGCACTCGGACTTCTTAAAAATGTATTATCTCAACTTAAAAAGCTGTACCGTAAAAAGTGCATTTACATAAACCTGCTTTCTCTAAAAGATTTTAATGCATACGAATTGCCCGATTTTAAAGCAGCAGGCTTTAAGGGTTATTACCAATTTTGCACCCAGCCCAATATGATATTCGGAATACGCGAAAACTGGTATTCTATAGATGATTACCTGGCAGATCTTTCTAATAAATACCGCACGCAATACAACCGCGCGCGCAAAAAAGCAGAGGGCATTGAAAAACGAAAACTAACCGAAGCCGAAATTAAACAGTATGAGAGCTGCATTAACCGCTTATATTTAACTGTGGCAGGCAATGCATCTTTTAACACGTTTCATTTACCTAAAAATCATTTTGAAGTTTTTAAACAGCAGCTTGCAGATGATTTTTTGTTTTACGGCTATTTTCTGGATGGCAAACTTATAGGCTTTAACACCCTTATAAAAAATGGCACTGATATGGACACCTATTTTTTAGGCTATGATGCTTCCATACAAAAAGAAAAAATGTTGTATCTCAACATGCTATATGACATGGTAGGCTACGCTATTAAAAAACAGTTTAAGCATATTATTTTTGCGCGGTCTGCTATGGAAATTAAAAGCTCTGTAGGTGCAGCAGCCGAAGAAGTTTACGGAATTATAAAGCACACTAACCCCGTTATAAATTTATTTACCGGCAGGTTATTTAAATTTTATGATCCAAAAGTGCAATGGAAACATCGTAGTCCGTTTAAAATGTAGATTATATCCTGTTTAAAAAAATTGTTTTAATTGATTCTAAATCCGAATTGAGCCCTAACATTTTTTAAACAAACAATAAATGTTATTTTTGGGTAAAAGGCTTAATCCCTGATTAAATTATGCTTCAGCTTAAAGACAAAAGACTAATACAGTTTGGGCAACATGTAAGGCTTATCCGCGAAAAGCTGGGACTAAGTGCTGCCGATGTTGCTGCAAGAAGCTATCTCTCTAAAAAGGATTTGCTTTTGATAGAACAGGGAAATAAAAATTTTGGATTTACAACACTTTTAGAGCTTTGTAAAGGCTTGGGTCTAAAACCTGATGAACTATTGTCTTTTGAAATTGAACTCTGAAAGAAATTTAAGTGCCATTATTATTTTAAGAATCTTTGTTTTTTAAACACCTTCCCCTTGGCGCATTACCCTCGTTAAGCACTGTTTCAGAATGCAGGAAGCGCGCAGCCTCTGCAGAATCTTTTACTTTAACAGCACTGCGTTCAAACATTTTCGATTCAAATTCTGTTAATACACTTTCCCTTATTCCGGCAGTTCTCCATTGAGACGAAGGCCCACATCCTTTAGTTATAGCACGGACAAGCAAAAGCGCATCCAGCAATGCCTGATTTGCCCCCTGCCCTTTAAAAGGGCTCATGGGGTGGGCTGCATCGCCTATAATTGTTACCGGGCCTGCCTTGCAAAACAATTGCTTATTAGGTAATTCGCGGTCGTATACAGGATAACCCGACACATTTTCGTTTGGGGTAGCTGCTAAAATTTGAGGTACCGGATCGTGCCAGCCTGCCCTGCGGCAAGCTTCAGCTTTTAATGCCTCCGGACCTTGTGCGCTTAAGGCTATAGCCTCATCCTGTGGCATATAAAAGCTAAACTGCCACATTACAGAGTTAGATGTATAAGGCATCATGTAAATTCGTTCATTGCCATTTGCCGTTTGAAATACCGTAGCAGAATCCAGCAGGGGATTGTCAGCATTTTCAAGAAGATGTAAAGGACAGATTCCTAATATTACAATACAGCCCAGGTAACGCAGGGGTGTACTATCATTGCCTAAAAGCAGCCTGCGTACTAAACTCCGTATACCATCGGCACCAACCACAACATCTGCCCTGGCTGTCTTATCTTTGCCATTTACCCGAAAGCCTAAATTTATGCCACCGTCTTTACATTCTTTAAAATCTATTAGCTGGTGCCCCCATTGTACTGTGTCGTGACCATCCAGCTGTTCCAGCAAAGCCAGCCGCAACGATTGTCTTGCAATGTGCATATTTGTACGCCTGGGTACCCTGTCTGCATTTGGCATCCATTTTCTAAACCCCCATTCTCCTATTACTTTACCTTCCGGGGTATGAACAACGTGCCTTGTAGAAATTACACTATCTTTTAGCGACACAATACCCAGTTCGCTAATTGCCTTACCGGCCTGCTGCAAAGTAAGGCCGTAGCCCTGAGAACGCTCATTAAAATTAGCATCGCGTTCATAAAGAGTAAAGGGTATACCCCGGTGAAGGCAGGCTACAGCGAGCGCCACACCCCCTATACCACCGCCAATAATAGCAATATGTGGGTACTTATCATTATCTGCAACAGGATATACTGCAGAAGGAACTATACCATAGCCATTGCAGCTAAGGCATGTGTATAAATGTGCATTGGGGCGAAGCGGCACTGTTCCCCGGCCTCCCGATTTTTCAAACTGTTCAAGTTCTCTCTGGTAAAAAAGCTTCGCTTTTTTGCTGAGTCCACGGCTCTTTTTGCCCTGCCCTTTACATTCATTACAAACTGTCCAGGGTGCCGTTCCATTTTCCATTTCTTAATCCTGTTACTAATTATCCTTATGCTGTATTATTTACAAAAGTAAAAACTTAGCACTCATATTAATGGCTAATTTAAGTAATAAGCATAAAAAAAACGCATACACCTTTAAAGAAGCTGTATGCGTTTTTATCTGTGACCTCGACTGGATTCAAACCAGTAACCTCTTGAGCCGTAATCAAGTGCGCTATTCAGTTGCGCCACGAGGCCTTTTTATTATTTACAATCATGATTATAACAACCCTGATTGCGGGTGCAAATATAAGGATAAATGTTTTTAAAATCCCAATAAAGATTACTCTTTACATTAAATAACTGTAACACATTTACAGTTAAGCTTCTAACGCTTCGGGTATGGCAACTTTCATTTGCTTGTGCAATATACGCACATCAAGACGGTCTACTTCGCCACAATATTCGCCATCTATCTGAAAATGAACCGGAAAATTGGTCGTTATAAGCGCCTGCTGCGTAGAAATTATCTCTACGTTCTCGTTACCCTCCAGACTAATATTGCCTGCCAGTATTTTACCTATAAACATAAGGTCGAGATTTTTAAGTATAACAACTTCAAATTTGCCATCATCCATAATACCTATTGGGTTTATGGTAACGCCGGTACCATACCGTTTGGTGTTAGCCATAACTATCATACGGGCCTCGGTCTCTATGGTGTTACCATCTGCTTCAATAGTTGCTGTAAAAGGTTCCTGCAAATCGGTTATGGTACTAATAGCTTGCAGGGCATAGCCCAGTTTTCCGCGAATGCTGCTGTTTTCATAATTGCGAATAAGCTCTGCATTAGCACCAATATCACTTAGGTGCAGGCTCTTTTTACCGTTAATGCACACCATATCCATCTCCATATAATGATTATGAAAAGCAATTTTGATATTTTCGAGTGGGTCTTTAGAGAGTTGTAAATCTACCGAGAGCCCATTGGCCGATCCTGCCGGCAACACCCCTATAATTACATCGCAGTTCTCTACCGCCTCTGCAACAATTTTAACGGTACCATCGCCCCCCACTACAAGAATGCGTTGCGGCGCATGTTCTTTATAAAGCTTATGTATTGCCTCTTCATCATCATTACCGGTAGTTTCATATTCTACGAGTTCAATATTGCTTTCAGCAGCATAATCACGCGTAGCAGCTACCAGTTCTGTCTTATCGTTACCGCCTGATATAGGATTAATTACCAGTAAAAACTTCTTTTGGGAATTCATTAGCTTCTTTTTCCAATAAAAGTAGGTAAATTGGAACATGCAATGTCTTATCAAATATATAAATTTTAGATGAAGCCAACATTAAAATTATACCGCGGTTATGCCAACGACCAGGAATTTATTGTTTTTGGGCATGTGTTTAAGGAAAGCAAAGCCGGAAACTATGAGTTCGAAAAAAAAAGGTTTAAAAATGCCAAATCGGTTTTAAGGATGTTTCTTATTAAGACTATTCCTAATGCAGATGTGTACCTGGAACACGACGGTAAGCGCATACATACTAAAACTATGGACGACGGGTATTTTAAATTTTGTATCCCTGTAAAGGACGAACTAAAACACGGGTGGGCCGATTATTATGTGAGCACTTTTCATGAAGGCGAAGAAATACGGGAAAAAGGCACCTACATACGCCCTTATGAAGGCGACCTTGGCTTTATAAGCGATATAGATGATACTTTCCTAGTGTCGCATACACGAAATTTATTTAAAAAAATATACATATTATTGTGGAAGAATATTAACGACCGCAAGATATTTGAAGATGTTGTACCCCATTACCGGGCACTAAGCACTGCAGGCCGCAATAACAAGAACGAACTTAATGCTTTTTTTTACGTATCAAGCAGCGAGTGGAACCTCTATAAATTTATTGTAAAATTTACAGAGAAGCACGACCTGCCCCGCGCTGTGCTGTTACTAAAAGATATTAAAGACAGCCTGATGGATTTTTTTGTTACAGGGCGTGGTAACCATAACCATAAATTTGATAAGATAAAGCATATACTGGAGTTTTACCCACATTTGCAATACACCCTCTTGGGCGACGACTCTCAGCATGACCCCTTTTTATATGAAAATATCTGCAAGATATTCCCGGTAACAATTAAGGCAGTTTATATAAGGCAAACAGGGCGTTCTAAAAAAGAAAAAGCTGTTGCCGCCATAAAAAACATAGAAAGTATGGGGGTTGCCGCATGTTATTTTAAAGATAGCAGCGATGCCATAGCCCATTCTAAAAAAATAGGATTAATCTCATAATTTTATAGTATTTTTAAGGATAACCTGCTTATTATTAGGTACATTTATAGTACAAAACATAAACAAAACTACAAATTATGAAACAAGTAATCTTAACAATGGGGCTTGCCATGTTGTTGCTGGCATCCTGCAAAAAAGATGCTCCGGTAGCACCGGAGGTACCGCCTACACCGCCACCTGTAGAAAACCCTGCACCACCTTCGCCACCTAAACCGCAGGTACAGGTTCCGCCGCCACCGCCACCCACCGTAGCACCGGAGGAAAAAGATGGTACATCGGTTAGTCTGGACGAAAATGGGGTTAATGTAAGTTCTAAAAATGGAGCGAAGGATAGTAAAGTAATTATTTCTAAAAATAAAAAAGAAGTAAAATTTTCTACGAATTAAATAAAAATGCCCTCAGAATATGAGGGCATTACTTTGTTACGCATTTTCTATTTCTTCCTGAACCTGCTCCCACTCTTCCATCCGTACATCAAGTTCTTTCTTTTTATTTTCATAAGCTGCAAAAAAAGCAGCATCCCCTATTAATTTTTCGGGATGTTCTGCCAGCATCCTGTCATCTTTTTGTATTTCAATTTCAAGTTGCTTTATTTGTCCTTCTATCTTACTTAACCTGTTTTGTAACGCTTTACCTTTTTTTTGATCCTGGTAATTAACCGGTGCTGCACTTTCTTTAGCCGCAGCCTTAACCACATCTTTCTTTTCTACCTCGCGCATGTTTTGCATGTTGCGCTGCTCCAGGTAAAAATTAATATCCCCAAGGTATTCGCGTATCTTGTGGTCTTTAAACTCGTACACAATATTACTCATGCCCTGCAGGAAATCCCTGTCGTGGCTAACCAGTAATAGTGTGCCTTCATATTTTTGCAGTGCCGCCTTAAGTACGTTCTTAGATTTTATATCTAAGTGATTGGTAGGCTCATCCATTACAAGTACATTAATGGGCTGAAGCAATAGTTTACAAAGCGCTAAACGGTTTCTCTCGCCACCACTAAGCACTTTTACCTTTTTCTCTACATCATCTCCCCTAAACAGGAAAGAACCCAGCATATCGCGCACTTTGCTACGGTTAGTATCTGTAGCAGCATCCTCCATAGTTTGCAATAAGGTAATCTCACCATCAAGGTGCTCTGCCTGGTTTTGTGCAAAATAACCCAACTGTACATTATGTCCCAGTTTTATGGTACCGGTATAATCTATCTCATTAGTAATCGCTTTAATAAAGGTCGATTTTCCCTGGCCGTTCTGCCCCACAAAAGCAATCTTGCTTCCGCGTTCTACAAGCAGGTCGATATCTTTAAGTATTAGCTTCTCGCCATATTTTTTGGTAACATCCTCAGCCTCTACCACCACGCGGCCGGGAGTCATAGAAACAGGGAACGATATATTCATTACAGAGTTGTCATCTTCATCAACCTCTATGCGTTCTATCTTGTCCAGTTTCTTTATCATAGACTGTGCCATAGAAGCCTTGCTTGCCTTAGCCCTGAATTTCTCGATAAGCTTCTCGGTATGCTCAATGCTTTTCTGCTGGTTCTTTTGTGTAGCTAATTGCTTCTCTCTAATTTCGCCACGCAGTTCTAAATACTCAGAGTACGGTTTGTTGAAATCGTATATTTTTCCAAGCGAAATTTCGATGGTACGGTTCGTAACGTTATCAAGGAACATTTTATCGTGAGATACAATTACCACAACACCGGGATACACCCTTAAGAACGACTCTAACCAAATGATACTCTCAATATCAAGGTGATTGGTAGGCTCATCCAGTAGCAATATATCGTTAGATTGTAATAACAGCTTAGCAAGCTCTATACGCATACGCCATCCTCCGGAGAACGTATCTGTAAGCTGGTCGAAATCTTCACGCTTAAAACCAAGCCCAAGCAAAATCCTTTCGGTATCGCCCTGGTAGTTGTAACCACCTAAAATTTCGTAATGGTGTGAGTAATCGCTTAAGTCTTCTATAAGTTTAGAATAGCTTTCGCTTTCATAATCGGTACGGGTAACTAGCTGATGGTTTATTTCGTCAATTTTAGCCTCTGCTTTTTTTATCTCAACAAATGCCTGATAGGCTTCATCAAGAACGGTACGTCCCGGAATAAAATCGATATCCTGCCTAAGAAAGCCCATACGTACTTCCTTCTCTGTAGCGATAACACCGGTATCTGGCGGGATATCGCCGGATAAAATTTTAAGCATGGTCGATTTCCCTGCACCATTTTTACCAACAAGGCCCACACGGTCGCCGGCGCCAAGACGGAAGGTAACTTCCTCAAACAAATACGATCCGCCAAAGGAAACCGATAAATTATGAATATTAAGCATTATCTTTATGTATGTATTTTAATCGTAAATTTGTAAAAACACAAATTTTTTGCAAATGTTAAAAAAAGGATCCAAACTATATAGCATTTTAACAGGAACCTGTCCCCGTTGCCATCAGGAAAGCATGTATAAAGACAAAAATCCTTACAATCTTGGCAATATATACAAAATGCACGACAATTGCAGCCATTGTGGCCTGCATTACAAAATAGAGCCATCCTTTTTTTATGGTGCCATGTATGTAAGTTACGGCCTTGGTGTAGCCTTTAGCATTGCCGCATTTATAGTGTCGTTTGTTTTTTTAGAGTCAAGCCTTAAAACCTCTTTTATAGCAATTATTGTAACTCTTATAGTATTGATGCCTTTGCAAATGCGCTGGGCACGTAACATTTGGATAAGTTTTTTTATAAGCTATAAAAAAGACTGGAAATCTCTTAAACCATAAATCGCGACAGGTTTATTTCCCGAGATATAGGGGTTCCATTTTCAATGCAGTCGTAAAGCAGTTTTGCCATAGCCGGCCCCAGCATCACTCCTCGTGTACCAAGCCCATTTAACAAGTGTACATTTTTATGTAAGTGATGGGTACCAATAAGCGATTTTCTGTCTTTAGTTGTTGGGCGTATGCCTGCGAGATGTTCAACGATTTCGTAATCGCAGGTAATTACCTCATTTAACTTTTCAATCAATTCTGCTTTTCCGGCTTCGGTTGGCGTAGCGTTCTTATCGTACCACTCGTATGTAGCACCCACCTTGTAAACATCATTGCCCATAGGGAGGATAAATACACCGGCATTTATAGCAACATCAAGTTGTAACTGCGGTGCTTTAATAACTAACAACTCCCCCTTTGTACCGTCGAGCGGAAGATAATTAAAATAAGGGTTTGCATGCAGCCCAAAGCCCTCTGCAAAGACAATATGCTTTGCATTTATGTCTTTATATTCAATATGATCTTCATGAATAATGAGATCACTATAATTGAAAGTATCGTTTAAAAGATTATCGTTTTCATTTAAATATGCCTGGTATGCCTTAATTAGCACCTCCGTATCTACATAACCCGTATGCAATACCTGACCAAAACCAAAAGGCGACGGCAGGTTTTCATACTTTTTATGCACAATTTGTGTAGATAAAAACGGTTCGAGTGCAGGTTTGTCTGCTGCTTCAAACCAATTATTTTGTTCCTCTACAGAGGCAAATTTTCTGTAAACCGGAATTTCAAAATCAAATTTTATGTTTAGCTGTTCTTCAATAGCTTTATAAAACGGCTTCATATAATCTAAATGTACTTTAGAATCCTGTGGCAGGCTAAAACGCTTTAATATTACCGGATTATAAATGCCCGCTGCTACGTGACTCGAATTATGAGAAGCATCGCTTATAACTGTAAAACTTTTGTTGTTTATAAAAGCAGTTTCGGCAAAACAGATGCCCGCAAGTCCGGCACCTACAATAATAAAATCTTTCATAGTGCAAAGTTACAGCTATATCTTATGCTATAAAACTATTTATTAATGAGAAGCTTTCTAATAGATGCCAAATGGCTAAATAACACTACCGGCACGATAAAAGTGGGCAGCCAGCTGAATGGAAAATTCAGGATGGCAACATTGGGCTGGTCAAAACCAAATTGTTGAAATGGCGAAGGAGCCGAGAGTATAGCAAGTGCAACAACATTTACAAGTAGACAAAGGCTTACAACATTCCATATTAAAACAGCTGTGCGGTTTAATTTCTTTTTAATATAGCCGTAGTAAATAAATGGAGCCGTTAAGCCTGCTATAATATCGAAGTTCAGTCCGGAAAAAGTCATTATTTCTGGCACGGCCATATTGATGCAGAGCCAATAAAGAACAATCTCTACAGGAATGCGAATGGTATGCAACAATATAAGCTTTTCCTGTGGCAGATTATCGATAAACATTCGGCCTTTTTTGCTGAAAAATATGGTTATCAGCGCCACAGTTAAGGGTATTCCGCCAAACAAAATTAATTTAGGCGGAGTAGATTCAACATTAACAGGCGAATCATAAAAATCTAAAAGCGTCAACCCTGCCTGTAGTACAAGCCATAACCCTATTGCCCAACTCAGCCTTCTAACAGAGACAACGCCCGTTTGTTTTGCAGTTTGTACAGCGTACAATACTGTAGCCACCACAGTAATATTAAAAACGGAAGGTATGTAGAACGGAAGGCCTGGTAGCATTGAATATTGTTTTTAAATTGCTAATTTCGATTCAAATGTATAAAAACTCTTCTAAACTTTCATAATTTCTATAAAAACAAAAAGCCCTTTATCTATACTGATAAAGGGCTTTTAAAAAGAAAGGCGATGACATACTCTCCCACAAACTGCAGTACCATCTGCGCAGGCGGGCTTAACTACTCTGTTCGGGATGGGAAGAGGTGAGCCCCGCCGCAATAATCACCTTAAAAGGTTCATTGCTTTGGACAATGATTTACGCGTATACCGTTAACTATGAACTGTAAACCGTAAACTAATAATATTAACATACTGAGATAAAGAAAAAATAGTATTTAGAAAGTTCTTCCCCCGGTTTGCACCGGGGAAAAGAGCGTACATAAGCTTACAGG
>NZ_KB899985.1 GCF_000378485.1 Flavobacterium rivuli WB 3.3-2 = DSM 21788
CGAGGGAACTGCTTTTAAGCGAAAAAGGGTTACAAAAAAGAAAACAGCGCTCTGCCGATGTAGAACCTGTGTTCGCACATCTCAAACACAATAACAATTTTAAGAGGTTTACTTTAAAAGGACTTGAAAAAGTAGAATTAGAGTTCGGATTAATGGCCTTAGCACACAATCTGAGAAAGAAAATAGCGGCGTAAGCCACTTGAAAAATATCCTGACCTGAAAAATATAATAGCCTAATATAATAATGCTAAAAATGAAAAAACCGCCTCAATTGAATATTGAGACGGCTTCTTTTATTCATTTCGCAGCATTTCAAATTCCAATTCCATTTGCTCCGGCAGCATCCTGAAAGATTTTCGGTGGTATTTTGTAATGCCATATTTGCGTATGGCTTCGCGATGCTCTAAAGTAGGGTATCCTTTGTTTTTTTTCCAGTTGTACATGGGGTACTCTTCATGAAGTTTATTCATGTAATCATCACGATATGTTTTTGCCAGTACAGATGCTGCTGCTATGCTAAGGTATTTACTGTCTCCTTTTATAATACAGCTATGCGGAATATTATTGACCGGCTTAAAACGGTTGCCGTCTACAATAATATAATGTGGTGTTGGGGTAAGCTTTACAATACACTCCTGCATGGCGCGTATGGAGGCATTAAGAATATTAATCTCATCTATAACCTCGGGCTGTATATGGGTAACGTGGTAGCAAATTGCTTTTTGCTGTATAAGCGGGCGCAGGTGCTCCCTTGTTTTTTCTGATAATTGTTTTGAATCATTTAAAAGGTCAAGCTCAAAATTTTCAGGAAGTATGATCGCAGCAGCTGTTACCGGTCCGGCAAGGCAGCCACGGCCGGCTTCATCTGTACCGGTTTCATACTCAAAAGCAGAATGTTTTAAAATAAGCATACTTTAAAGAAAGTTTTCTCGAATATATTGTCACAAATATAACTTCAGAAAGTTAAAGTTAAAATAATAGGCTGTTAATTTCTAAATATTTATATTTTTGCTTATCCGTTAGTAAATATGCATAGGTAATTTACGTATTTACTTAACGATCTATAACTTATCAAAATAATATTTACAATGAAAAAAAATACTGTTAAGGTATTGCTGCTGGTAACGCTGGGTATTCTTAGTGGAACAGTTAATGCTCAAAACGCTAAGCAAAAGGAATGGCTTAAACAACATTCTGACATGACAAGGATAAATGCGCACGTAGCGCAGTATAAAGCAGAATTTGAAGCTGACCTCGCTGAAGCTAACAAACAGGCGGCTATAAATAACTGGCCATTAGAAATAAGAGAAAATAGAGGTTATAGTAAACTGATTAAAGTAGGTGCAGAAGGTGAGCCAATATATCTTTCTACTTTTAATGAGGGGTCTGCAATAACATCGCGTACTAATTACTTACAGCCGGGAGGAAGCCTGGGGCTTGATCTAACAGGTTTGTTTATGACAGTTGGGGTTTGGGACGGAGAATATCCTTTATCTTCCCATGAAGATTTTGCTGGCAGGTATACAAGTAATGATGGTCCTCCTAACCCTGTGGCTACACACCCTACACATGTGTTAGGTACTATAATGGGCTCTGGAGCAAGTAGTGCCGCAGCAAGAGGAATGGCTTATGAAGCAGAAGCCTCTGTAGCTAACTTTGCAAATGATTTTTCTGAAATGGCGAATGTTTCCGGCTCCTTGATATTGTCTAATCACTCGTACGGGTTTGGTAATCCATCAACAGCAGTAAGGGGTTCGTATGTTAGGGAATCGCAGCAGGTAGACGAGATAACTTATGATGCTCCATACTACCAGCCGGTTTTTGCTGCAGGTAATGATGGTAATGGTGCTTATGACAGATTGTCTGACAGGGGATGTTCTAAAAACGGTATCACCGTAGCTGCTATTGTACAGCCCGTAGTTAATACAGATGGTACAATAAGTCCCACGGCTGTAACTATTGCAGGTTTTAGCAGCTGGGGGCCTACTAATGACAGGAGGATAAAACCGGATGTAGCTAATAAAGGTGTGCATGTGTGGAGTACGGTAGATAAAAATCTGGCAACAGGAGCTGCATCCGATACGGCACATGATTATCTTGATGGTACATCTATGGCTACTCCAGGTGTTACAGGGGCGTTGCTGCTGGTTCAGCAACATTACTCAAATTTATATGGCGATTTTATGCTTTCCTCTACAGTTAGGGCTCTTGTGGCGCATACTGCAGACGAGGTTGGTGCAGATGGCCCGGATGCCCAGGTGGGCTGGGGTGTAATAAATGTTAAAGCCGCTGCCGAAACTATTACTAACAGGGGTACATCATCAATAATAAAAGAAGGTATATTAGCTGCAGGTACCGTATTTGAAGGTACATTTAATGCTATTGCCGGGCAGCCGCTTACAGCAACTCTTGCCTGGACAGACCCTGCCGGTGCTATAACAAGCGGTAATGCATCTGTATTGGTTAACGATCTTGATATAAGGATTACAAGTAATGATAGTAATGTAGTAAGTTTTCCATGGAAACTTGCAACAAGCAATTCTGCAAATGCTGTAACGGGAGATAACAGTATTGATAATATAGAAAAAGTACAAATTGCAAGTGCTTCGGGGTCTTATACTGTAAGGATATCCCATAAAGGTACAACTCTTGTAAATCCTAATGCGGGAGGTGTTGCGCAACAGCAATATTCGCTTATTATAACGGGTACTGACGGGGTACTGAGTACAGATCCTGTAAAGGCTGTAGATTCTGCATTTAAAGTATGGCCTAATCCTGCTCAGGATGTAGTTAACATATCAATAAAAGACGGCATTGAAAGTAATGCATCTGTTATTATATATGATGTACAGGGAAGAAATGTTAAACATGCTGCATTAACCGGGTCAGAAAATACTGTAAATGTTCAGGATCTTACATCGGGTGTATATTTTGTTAATGTTACCAACGGTATTAAAAAAGACACTAAAAAATTAGTTATCAAATAAATTCATAAAAAAGTAGCATTTATAACGCAACCTTTTATATTAATTAACATCTATTAAACGTCAGCATCATTTGCTGGCGTTTTTTGTTAATTCAAATATTACGTTATATGATGGCGATTATTAATAATCTGTTATGGTTTTTTTGTTTATATTAAAAAAATGATAAAGTAATGCAATGTTAAAGTTTGCTAAATATAATTATATTTAATAGATTTGCGCCTTAACTAACTCAAATTAATATAATATGAAATCAAAGTTTACTTGGATTTTTACGCTTTTACTGGCGTTTTTTATTCAGTTTGCCTTTGCGCAGGAGAAAACAGTTACGGGTACCGTTACAGATCCTACAGGAATGTCTATTCCGGGGGTTAATGTAAAGGTAGTAGGTGGTTCTGGTCAAAGTGTTCAGACTGATTTTGATGGAAATTTTTCCATTCAGGTTTCAGTGAATCAAAAATTAGAATTTTCTTTCGTGTCTATGAAGACACAAATTGTTACAGTAGGAGCTTCAGGTAAGTACAATGTGCAATTACAGCCGTCAGATCTTGATGAGGTAGTAGTTGAGGCGTTCAGGACTACTACAAGAGCTACATCGAATGTTGCGGTTACAACTATTACTGCAAAAACTATTGAAGGCAGGCCAAATGCAAACTTTATACAAACATTACAAGGCCAGGTTCCGGGACTTAACATTACTACAGGTTCTGGTCAGCCGGGAGCTAACAGTACAGTTATATTAAGGGGTTACGGATCTGTAAACGGTAATGTGGAGCCACTATATGTTATTGACGGAATGCCGTTAAACGTAGATAACTTCAGGAGCCTTAACCCTAACGATATTGAGTCGTTGTCTGTATTGAAAGATGCGGGTGCAACTTCAATTTATGGTAACAGGGGTGCTAATGGTGTAATTGTTGTTAAAACTAAAAAAGGTAGTTTTGAGTCTCCGCTTAGAATTAAATATTTGGGTACTACAAGTTTTACAAGGCTACAGGACAATAAATACAACAAAATGAATTCAAGGCAGTTGTTAAGCCTTGAGAACAGAGCTGGTAAAGGTCTTGGTGCAACATTAACTCAGGATGAGATTAATAACTATGCTACAGATACTGACTGGTACGATCAGATATTCAGGACAGGACATTCTCAAAACCACGTATTAAGCCTTACAAGCGGTGGTAAAAACCTTTCTTCATTTACATCTATCGGCTATTTCGATCAGGAAGGTGTTGTTGCTAAAACGTCGTTACAGAGGTTTAACTTTAGGAACAATATGAATGGTAAAAGCAATAACGGTAAATTTGATTACTCTACTGCTGTTACCATTAACTACTCTAAAAGAAGTGAAGCGTCTAACTTAGGTACAGGTGCGGTAAATATTAACCCGCTTGTTGGTGCAAATAATGGGGCTCCTTACTTAAGCCCTGATATGTATACTAATGGTTTAGATCTTTACAACCAATACACGGGTACTGGTTTTGGTTCTGGTACTTTACTATTGTCTCCATTAATGTTGATGGATATTCTTAAGACTGGTACTAATGAGTTTAATGAGTTAAAAATGTTGTCAAACTTCCAGGCTAATTATAAGCTTACGGATGACTTAACTTTGGGTACAACTTTTGCAGCAGATTATACTCAAAATGTTGGTTTACGTGTTCAGGATCCACGATCTTTTAACTCTTATGTATTTAGAAATTCAGGAGAAGACTATTTAGGTTTTCAAACAGAATCTTTAGCTCAGGATTTTAGTGCTAATATTAATACAAGGCTTAATTACAACCATACTTTTGGTGAAAACCATAATATAGATGCGTCTTTATTTACAGAGTATTACAAGTCTCACTTTAAATCATTCTCTGCAACTCAAAATGGTTTAAATCCTAAAGTATTTGTACCGGGTAACGGTGCAGGTTACATTGGCTTTAACTCAGATACATCTCCGTTCTACGTTCCGGATGTAAGTTCAAGTAAAATTACTGCAGGTTTATTTTCATACTTTGGTTCTGTTAACTACTCGTATGCTGACAGGTTTGGTCTTGGCTTAACTGCACGTAGAGATGCTTCATACAGGTTCTCTGAAACTAACAGGTGGGGTACATTCTGGTCTGTAGATGCGCGTTGGAATATAGACAGAGAAAAATTCATGGAAGGCTCTGTGTTTAATATGCTTAAATTAAGGGGGTCTTACGGTACTACAGGTAACCAAAACATCTCTGGTCAGAGTATATATAACCTTCCTAACGGTTCAAGAACATTATTTGCATCAGGATCAGGTTATGCTAACCTTCCTGCTTATGTTGTAGGCCAGTTAGGTAATTCAGATTTGAAATGGGAAACAATTGCCCAGGGAGATATAGGTGTTGACTTTGAAGTTTTTGACAGTAAATTAAGAGGTACTGTTGACGTATATCGTAAAACAACTAAAGACCTATACCAAACTTCACCACTTTCGGCTATTAATGGCCAGTTTAGCCAGTTTGCTAATAATGGTAGTTTAAGAAATAGCGGTGTGGAGTTATTAGTGTCTTATGACGTTATTAAAACTACTGACTTTACATTAACAGTTACTGGTAATGGTTCTTACAACAAAAATGAATTTGTTAAACTACCTACAGGATCTGTAGATAATGGTACAGCAATAAATGTTGTAGGCGGACAGCTTAATCAGTATTATGTTATTCCTTACGTAGGTGTTAACCCTGCAACTGGTAACTTATTGTTCCGCAACGCAGAAGGTGGACTTACTGAAACTCCTGATAACGGAGACAGAAGGATGACAGGTAAATCTTATGTTCCTAAATACCAGGGTGGTTTTGGTTTTGATGCTAATTACAAAGGTTTCTACTTAACTGCTCAATTCTCTTACGTTCAGGATGTATGGAGGTTTGATACCGATCTTGATGGATTACAAAACCCTGCAAGTATAGGTGTACAAAATAAATCGACAGATTTAGATCGTGCATGGACTCCTGATAACAGGTATACAGATATACCATCACTTGGATTTACTAACAAAGGTTTTGATTTTAGTTCTGACAGGTATCTTAGAGATGCTTCTTACGTAAGGCTTCGTTATACAAGTATTGGTTATACTTTCCCTGCAAAAACGCTTGCAAAAACTCCTTTTGCCGGTCTTAAGGCTTATTTTCAGGCAGAAAATTTATACACCTGGACCAAGTGGAGAGGATGGGATGCAGAAAGCCCTCGTAGCGAGGATGCGTACCAATACCCTACTCCAAAAATATTTTCGGTTGGTTTAGAAGTACAACTTTAAAAAAAAAATTGAATATGAAAAATATAAGAATATTGTTATTTGTTGTTGCAGCATCCTTATTTAGTGCTTGTAACGATGCTATAGATATTATACAGCCCAGCGAGCTAACTCCTGAGGTTGCTTTTGAAACTGTTGAAGATTTAAGATTAGGATTAAACGGTGTATACAGCGGTGCCGGCGGCGAAAATATAATTTTGTTTACGTCTCTATTTACAGACGAAGTAAAATTAGGCAGGGCTAATGGTGGCCAGGGCACAAATGGTGAGCTTGCTTTCCAGTTAAATGCTGCATCAGGAGATCCCGGGTCTATATGGTTATCAAACTATACACTTATTAATTATGCTAACAGGCTTATAGCTGGTGCGGCTAACGTTACACCTACAGAAGCTGAACAGGATGAGTACAATGATATCATTGCCCAGTGCCGTGTGCTAAGGGCTTGGGCTCACTTTCAGTTATTAACATTCTTCTCTGAAGATATGACTAATGACAATGCATTAGGTGTTATTGCTGTTGATTTTGTTCCTACTACAGATCAGCAATTGGCAAGAAATACCAATGCTGAAGTATATGCGCTTATAAACAGTGATTTTGCTTTTGCAGATGAGAATCTTATCCGTTTTACTAACAGATCTACAAACAGGACTGCTGTTTCTATTGATTTTGTAAACGCTCTTAGATCTCGTATGGCTCTTTACAGAGGCAGATATGAAGAGGCTAACACTAATCTTGATGCACTAATTACTGCTTATCCTTTAACTCAAAGAGGTGCTGTTACTGCTGCTGACGGGACTTACAGAGGTGATTACTTTGGGATGTTTAAAAATACTAATTTACCTGCTCAGGAAACTATTTTTAAACTGGAAAGAACTATTGGTGGTTTAGGTAACTTTTACCAGTATTGGGCTTCTGTAAACAGTACAACTACTGGTTCTCCTTTTTACGAAGTGAGCACTGCATTATTTAACACTGTTAATACAGCTACAGATGGCAGGCGTTCTGTTATTGTAGATGTTAGTGCAGCTCCTTCTTATACTATTAGGCCGGTTGGTAAATACACAGATGGTAATGAGCAGCTTAATTTATTAGGTGACGTTCAGATATTCAGGGGTTCAGAATTGCGTTTTATTAAAGCTGAAATACTTGCTAATGCAGGAGACCTTCAGGGAGCAATGGACTATGTTAACCTTGTAAGAAGAGCTCGTAACAACTCTACCAGGACTGGTACCGTAGGTGTTTTACCTTTGCCAAGCAATGGTGCGGTGGGCGTGTGGAAAGCTATTCTTGATGAAAGAAGGGCAGAGCTTGCTTTTGAAGGCTTTAGGTATACAGATTTAAGACGTTTAGGTGCTAAAGCTAACGCTACTGTAGACAGAGCTCCGGCAGACTGTGCATTTAACGATGCATGTACTTTACCTATAGATGACCACAGATGGATTATGCCAATACCTCTTGAAGAGCTACAGGCTAACCGTAACATCCAACAAAATCCTGGTTATTAATTATTAAATTTTTAAAATGAAAAGATATATCTATAAAATTGGTTTATTAGCCATTGCTGCAGCTACTTTTTTAGTAAGTTGTGACGAAGATACTGTAAGCTACAGTGGCGAGAACTTTGTAACGCTACAAAATGTTGCTTCTACATCTTTAAGGTTTTTTGAAAATGCAGGTACATATTCTATCCCTGTTACAATTGCATTTCCTGTAGACCATGATGTAACTGTAGGTTTTACCCTTACAAGCGATACAGCTGTAGAGGGTGTGCATTATACTTTACCAGGCAATAGTATAGTAATTCCTGCAGGACAGGTTACTGCTAATATTGTTATTGGAATTATTGACAATGATATTCTTGACGATTCTAAAGTATTCCAGTTTAAATTAGCATCGATTTCAGATACAGGTATTGCCCTTGGTATAGCTAATCCAGGTTCTACTACTAAGAGAGCCCTGCTTATTAATGACGACTGTACTACAGAATTTGCTATTTGGTTTGGCGACCTTAACGTTGCTTCTAATGGTTCTAACGTAGGTACTGCTATCGGCGATGTTAATGAGAACGGTGACTGTAATATCCTGCTTGTAACAGGCTTGCTTCACCCTGGTGTTGGCGAATCTGATGGGCCAATAAACTTTGTATTTACGCCTAATTCTCCAGGGGCAACAAGCGGAACTGTTGTAGCAGAATCTCAGTTGTACCAAGCTCAGGGCTATGAAGAAGCAGGAGTTTCATACGATATTTTCTATACCGCTACAGGTACATACAATGAGGTAACTAAAGTTTTAAATGTTGTAAGCAGCGCGAGGATTTCCTTGGGTGCTTTTGCAGACAGAACTGTACAGTTAACACCAGTACAATAATATTCGTTAATTAACGTTTATACTTTTAAAAAGGCTCCCTTATTGGGAGCCTTTTTTATGCGTATTATTAAAAAAAAATTAACTTTGCCCCAAATTAACTTCAATGCTTAAAAAGAGTATAGTATTTTTTATTGTGTTTTTTCCAATATTTTGCTTTTCTCAGGTAAATAAAAGTTCTAAGCAACAGGTAGGTAATAAGCCTGCTGTTAAGGATACTGTACAGCCTGCAAAAGTTGTAAAGAATAAACCTGCTGCCCCAAAAGTAGCAGATACTATTGCTACTATAGATATGTATAAAGTTATTACCCTGCAAAGGGATACTACATATATAGATACATCTCTTACTATACAAAAAGATTATAGGGTTAATTACTTAAGAAGAGATAATTTTGGGTTATTGCCTTTTAGTAATGAAGGGCAAACCTATAATGTGCTGGATTTTGGATTGACACAATTTAACCCTTTCCCTGAGTTTGGCTTTACTGCAAAACATGCTGCTTATATGGGAGTAAACGATATAAATTATTATAACGTTGCAACGCCTTATACTGATTTAATGTACAGGTCTGTTTTAGCGCAGGGCCAGATACTTGATGCTTTTATTACCGTTAACACATCCGAAAATCTTAATTTTTTTGTAGGCTATAAAGGTTTACGCTCTATAGGTAAATACATCAATGCGTTATCCAGTAACGGTAATTTTAGAATGGGTGGTAGTTATAATACAACTAATAAGCGATACATTTTAAAGTGGCATTTTACCGGCCAGGATTTTAGCAATGGTGAAAGCGGCGGGATAACAGATACCTCTTTATTTGAAAGTGGCGAAGACCCATACACCCAGCGTGAAAGGCTTAGTGTATATTTTAATGATGCAAAATCGGTGCTTAAAGGTAACCGTTATTTTTTCGACCATACTTTCAGGTTAAGTAAAGATAACCCTAACAGCCTGGTGTTTCATCATCAGTTTAACTATGAGAATGAGTTTTTTCAGTTCCTACAGCCTACAGTAAGCGCAAGGCTGGGCAGTTCTTATACATCTAATATTAATGATAAGACCCGATACAATAAAATGTATAACTTAATAGGCGCGGCTTATGCAAACGAAGCTATTGGTACTATAGAATTTTATCTTGAAGACTATAACTACAATTATTTTTACCGCAGTATTATATTAAATTCTGCTGGGCAAATAGAAACTCCTAATGCCATTAATGACAGGATTGATACGTATGGTGCGCGTTATACCTACCAAAAAGGTAAATGGAATGGTACTGCTTTAATTTCAAACTCTATAACCAACCAGTCTCTTGCTAATACGGATATTCAGGCACGTTATACTTTTAATGAAAATACGGTAGTTACAGCCCGTTATCAAAATATGAATAAGCTGCCTAACCTTAATTATATGTTGTATCAAAGTGACTATACTAATTATAATTGGTATCATGCACCAGGTACGTCAGATGCTTTTAAAAATGAAAAAATTAATAATTTTGAATTTACGGCAAAGACTAAATGGGTAGATGTATCGGCGCAGTATAGTATACTTAACGATCATTTATATTTTAGTGATGATTTTGTTCGCCCTGCAGATGCTCCTGCAACTCTGGTAAACTCTTTACTGGTTACGCCAAAACAATATGGTAAAACTATAAATTATCTTTCTGTAAAGGCAAGTAAAGAATTTCGTTGGTGGAAGTTAGGTCTTGATAATACAATACTTTATCAAAATGTTCAGCAGCCGGATAAAATACTTAATGTTCCTGAACTTGTAACCCGTAATACATTATACTATAGCGATTACTGGTTTAAAAAAGCATTGTTGGTGCAAACAGGTTTTACTTTTCAATACTTTACAAAATATCATGGTAACGATTATAACCCGTTGCTTGGCGAGTTTTATGTGCAGGACAAAAAAGAGTTTGGCGGTTTCCCGCTAATCGACTTTTTCTTTAACATGAAAATACAGGAGTTTCAGTTGTTCTTAAAAGCAGAACATTTTAATTCGGGGTTTACGGGGTATGATTTTTACTCGGCACCTAATTATCCTTATCGTGATTTTACAGTACGATTTGGGGTAACCTGGAATTTCTTCTCATAACAAATAAGTTTCTAACTTTTAATAAATGGCTTTATCTTTGTAATAGAGGTTAGCCAATAATAGAATTTAAATGAAATACGCAGAAAACATACTTGGTACCATTGGTAATACACCTATGGTAAAAATAAATAAGCTTACTAAAGACATTGATGCATTGGTCTTAGCTAAGGTAGAAACTTTTAATCCGGGTAACTCGGTTAAAGACCGTATGGCTGTAAAAATGATCGAGGATGCCGAGGCCGATGGCCGCCTTAAACCGGGAGGAACTATTATAGAGGGTACTTCGGGTAATACAGGTATGGGCCTTGCTCTTGGTGCTATTGTAAAAGGATATAAGCTTATTTGTGTGATTTCTGATAAGCAAAGTAAAGAGAAAATGGATATTTTGCGTGCCGTGGGTGCCCGCGTTGTAGTATGCCCTACAGATGTAGAGCCTACAGATCCGCGTTCTTACTATTCGGTTTCTAAACGCCTTGCCCAGGAAACGCCTAACTCATGGTATGTTAACCAATATGATAATTTAAGCAATACTGCCGCCCATTATGAGCAAACCGGACCTGAGATATGGGAGCAGACAGAAGGTAAAATAACTCATTTTGTTGTGGGTGTAGGTACGGGTGGAACAATATCCGGCGTTGCTAAATATCTTAAAGAACGCAATCCGGATGTGAAAATTTGGGGAATTGATACCTATGGTTCTGTATTTAAAAAGTACCATGAAACGGGAATATTTGATGAAAATGAAATTTACTCGTACGTTACCGAAGGAATAGGGGAGGACATACTGCCTAAAAATGTTGACTTCTCGCTTATAGACGGATTTACAAAAGTAACCGATAAAGACGCTGCTGTATATACACGAAGGTTAGCGCTTGAAGAGGGCATTTTTGTGGGCAACTCTGCAGGAGCAGCTATAAAAGGGGTATTGCAGTTAAAAGACCATTTTAAACCTGAAGATGTGGTTGTGGTTTTATTTCATGATAGCGGTAGCCGATATGTTGGTAAAATGTTTAACGACGACTGGATGCGCGAACGCGGTTACCTGGATGATGATATTACAAAGGCAGAAGACCTTATTCGCGACCATATAGATAAACCATTGGTAACGGTACGTACAGAGGAATTGGTTAGCCACGCGATAGACCGCCTTCGTAAATATAAAATATCGCAAATACCGGTAGTAGATGTTGACGGGTTTGTAGGGTCGGTAGATGAGACTGATCTTTTCCGTAGTTATGTAGAAGATAAAGACCTTGCAGATAAACCTATTAAAAGTGTAATGGGCAAGCCTTATCCTATTGTAAAAGCAGCAACAGCTATAGAGGAAATATCTAAGCTTATAAATAAAGACAATCAGGCTGTATTAGTAGATCTTGGTAACGGTAAATATCACATTATTACCAAACATGATATTATTAGTTCTATTAAATAAATTATAAGGCTGGTATTTTATCAGCCTTATTTTATTAGAGTACGTATATTAAGTCTATCCTAAGAGAACTTCTGAGTGATGCTTAAGGCGGCCTCATCTTTTTGCGTTAAGCAAATTATGAAATTGAAGCGTTTAAAAACATTTGCTGTTTGAGCGTAGCGAGTTCAAATGTTTTAGATTCAATGAATAATTTGTAGCTAAAAAAGATGTAGCCTTGATTTTTTGTTTCTTTTGCATCAAGGCAAAAGAAAAAGATTAAAAAAAGGATATGAATTTTACTGCAATAGATTTTGAAACTGCAACTGGCCACCCCCACAGTGCGTGCGCCGTTGGTATTGTAACTGTAGAAGACGGTATTATTACCGAAGAGTATTATACCCTCATACAGCCGCCGGAAAATGAATATTGGTACCGCAATATAATGGTACATGGCATAAAGCCAGTTGAAACGCTGAATATACCCACATTTGACACCTTATTTCCTGAAATCCACAAGAGGCTTTTCGGGAAAAAGATAGTTGCCCACAATGAGTCGTTCGATCGTAATGTACTGGCAAAAACCATGCGTTACTATGGCCTGTATTATGATGAACTGGAAATTGCTGATAAATGGGAGTGTACCGTAAAAATATATAAGGCTAAGGGTTATAAACCTGCTAATCTTAAAGCATGCTGCGACCGGAATAATATTCAGCTTAACCACCATGAAGCACTGTCAGATGCACGTGCCTGTGCTAAATTGTACCTGCTTCATGACGGGCAGGTAACAATGAGGGTGTGAGTTAGATTAGTTGTAAAGGATGCCATACCATTTCCTCCCAATATTCGTTATCTTTGAATAAATCTATTATTACAATGCCGCTTAAAAAAATCCATATACTTACCTTATTGTTGCTAACATCGTTTGCAGGAAGGGCATCTATGATACTTCTGCCAATGGACGAAACCACACAGCAAAACCACCTTAAAGCTTACGGTATTACATATTGGGTGCTAAATAAAGGTATGAAGGCTAACTGGCTGCTTAACTACCGTGGTGGCTCTTTCCTTTTGCCCGACGCTAATGATGTTAGGCGCGAATGCCAGATACGTGGTGTAAGCTTTGAAGTGCTAAGTGATAGTGAGGCCAATGGTATCCTTGATGATATTAGCAGCCCATCGCAAAACATGGAGAATGTAGTACTTGAAAAAGCGCCTAAAATTGCAGTTTACACCCCTCCGGGAAAACAGCCGTGGGATGATGCGGTTACTCTTGTGCTTACATACGCCGAAATTCCATTTACAGCAATATACGACCAGGAAGTTTTAAACGATGGCTTGCTTTTATATGACTGGCTGCACCTGCACCACGAAGATTTTAGCGGGCAGTATGGTAAGTTTTTTGGAGCATACCGCAATGCACCCTGGTACATTGAACAGAAAAAGGAGGCAGAGGCTCTGGCCACTAAATTAGGTTACAGTAAAGTATCTGAAGAGAAACTGGCTGTAGCGCTTAAGATCAGGAATTTTGTAATAGGCGGTGGCTTCATGTTTGCCATGTGCTCTGCTACGGATAGTTTTGATATTGCCCTTGCTGCCGAGGGAGTAGATATTTGCGAGCCTATGTTTGATGGCGACCCAAGTGCTCCTAATTACCAAAGTAAGATTGACTACAATAAGTCGATGGCATTTAAAGATTTCACTTTAGAACGGAATCCTGTGGTTTATGAATTTTCGGATATTGATACTACTACAAAACGCAATATAATGCCCGATAATGATTATTTTACTTTAATGGAATATTCGGCCAAATGGGACCCGATACCTTCTATGCTTTGCCAAAACCATACACAGCTTGTAAAAGGCTTTATGGGGCAGACAACGGCTTTTGCCGGTGACAGGGTAAAATCTAACGTTTTGGTTATGGGTGAGCAAAAGCAAAACGGCGAGGCACGTTACATTCACGGTACTAAAGGCAAGGGGATGTTTACTTTTTACGGTGGCCATGACCCCGAAGATTATCAGCACCGTGTAGGTGATGCCCCAACTGTACTGGACCTGCATCCTAATTCTCCCGGTTACAGGCTGATACTGAATAACGTACTTTTTCCTGCAGCAAGAAAGAAAAAACTTAAAACGTAATTTTCCATTTCGACGAAGGAGAAATCTCGAGTTTTGGTCATTGCGAGGAATGAAGTAATCTAAAGATTATTTTCATTCTCACAATGACCAATTTTGTGAAACCCAGTAATAATTATCAATATTTAATTGAGATTCTTCAACTACGCTTCGTTCAGAACGAAAAATGCAATCTAATTCAGTACAAATAATTATACATGGTGAGCAATCGACTCCGACTCTTTGCGGCTGTTAATAATAGCAACAACATCATTTATTTTTTCTGTCAGGGCAACTACTAAATCATCTTCTTTTGCTATTGCCAGCGCACGCTTAACAGCTTCGGCTTCGTCAGGAATTATTTCATAGGTTACTTCTCTGCCACTTGCAGTAATGCCTTCCAGTAAATGGTTCACGATGTTTTGGGCATCATTACCGCGCAGGCTTTGCTCCTGGCGGATAATTATATGGTCGAACATTCGGGCAGCAATAGCTGCACAATCGCGTACATCCTGATCGCGGCGGTCGCCAATACCCGATATAATACCTATTTTCCTGTCGGCTTTAAGTGTTTTTATATAATCTTCTACGGCTTCATAGCCATGCGGATTATGTGCATAATCTACAAGTACTTTAAAATTACCCATATCAAAATGGTTCATTCGGCCGGGTGTTAAATTATATCCCGGTACAAAACGCTCTAAAGATAGATGTATTTGCTTGCTGCTAAATCCGCACACGTATGCAGCAAGGGTGGCGGCAAGTGCATTAGCTACCATACATTTTATTTTTCCGCCATCAGTAAGCGGCACATCTGCCACGTGCGATACATGTATTACCCTCGCATCCTGTTTAATGGTAAGATAACCATTTTCAAAAACGGCGATCGTTTTACCCTCAGCATAGAACCTGTGAATATGTTCACTTTTAGGGTCGGCGCTAAAATAAGCAACATTACAGCTAAGTTCACGGCCTATCATTCTGCAGTAACGGTCATCGGCATTTAGCACAGCCCATCCCTTTTTCTTTGCGCTTCGGGCAACAACAGCCTTAACTTTGGCAAGGTCACGAAGGGTATGTACATCATTAAGCCCTAAATGGTCTTCTTTAATATTAGTAATAACTGCCACATCACATTCATCAAAACACAACCCCGAGCGTAAAATTCCGCCTCGCGCGGTTTCGAGGATAGCAAACTCTACGGCAGGATCTTTTAAAATATACTCGGCACTAACCGGCCCGGTAGTGTCGCCCTCCTTCATTAAAATGTTGTCTATGTAAATACCATCAGTAGTAGTAAAGCCGGTTTTATACCCGTTGTTTTGGGCAATATGTGCCAGCAGTCGGGTAGTAGTGGTTTTACCATTGGTACCGGTAACGGCCATAATAGGTATACGGCTTGGTTTACCCGCAGGATACAGCATATCTATTACCGGGGCGGCTACATTGCGCGGCTTACCCTGAGATGGTGCAAAATGCATCCTGAAGCCGGGTGCCGCATTAACCTCCAGCACTACTCCGCCTGTATGCCTTAACGGCTGTTCTAATGTAGGAGCCATAATATCGATACCGCAAATGTCGAGGCCAATAATTTTAGCCACCCTTTCTACAAGTGCAATATTATGAGGGTGTAAATCATCGGTAACATCTATAGACGATCCTCCGGTACTAAGGTTTGCGGTTGCTTTAAGATAAACTATTTCGCCATTATCCGGAATACTGTCTAACGTATAGCCCTGTTTATGCAAAAGCTCTTCGCTCTCTTTATCAACAATAATTTTAGTGAGTACATTTTCATGTCCATCGCCCCGTTTTGGGTCAAAGTTTACAATGTCGGCCAAAGTATTTATCGTGTCAATGCCATTGCCTGTAATATGTGCAGGTACCCTTTTAGAGGCTGCTACAAATTTATTGTCTATAACCAGCACCCTGAAATCAAAGCCTGTTATAAATTGCTCTGCAATAACCCTGCGGCTGTGTATCTGGGCAAAAGCCAATGCACGTACCGCTTCGTCCCAGGTTTTAATATTTATTGTTGCACCACGGCCATGATTACCATCGAGTGGTTTTAATACCAACGGATATCCAACAGTATCTACAAGTTCTCTTAGTGTATCTTCATCTGTGCATACCCCGCCTTTTGGTACGGGGATGGAGGCATCAGACAATATTTTTTTTGTCTTATTTTTATCTGAAGCCAATCCCGCTGCAAGTAAACTTGTTTTACAGGTGGTGGTAGCCTGAAAACGCATTTGGTTAACGCCATAACCTAACTGGATGGTAGAATCTGTACCCAGCCTGAAATAGGGGATACCACGTTTTACAGCTTCATCTACAATGCTCTTAGTACTGGGGCCAAGTGTATTTTTCCTAAATATTTCTTTCAGTCTGTTTATATCGGCCTGTAAATCATAAGGTATATTGTTAACTAAAGATTGTGCAATGTTTACGGCAGCCTGCGCTGCATACTTACCCGCCTCTTCATCTTCATAAGCAAAGACAATGTTATAAACCCCTTCATCGTTAGTAGATCGTGTACGGCCATAGCCGGCATTCATCCCTGCCAGCGACTGTATCTCTAATGCTATATGCTCTGCAACGTGACCCATCCAAGTACCTTCTTCCACGCGGTGAAAGAAACCGCCATAAACCCCTTCAGAACATTCATGGCTTACCATAGAGGGCAACAGGCTTTTAAGGCGCTCTGTAAACCCGGGAATTTTATTGGTAGGGAAATTTTCGAGTACGCCAATATCAAGGCGCATCTGTATTAATTTTTTGCGGTAGTTGCTCCAAACGTTAGGACCACGCAGCACCTGTACTTTTAATATTTTCATGGCAGAGAGTATAGTAAGTTATTTACATGCAATAGTTTATAGCCTTAATTATAGCAAAATAAATAGCAGTCATGTCAATTTCAATACGCCTTAAGAAATATTTAGGAGCTGTTATATTTAAAATTTAGCTAAATTTTACATTAACAAAACATAAGTAAAACTTTTCGGTAACCTGCAATAAAAAAGGGAGCCAAAATAGCTCCCTTAGTATGATTATTATAACATAGCATCCTCGTTCTCTTTATCGAGGTAGCCCTGCACAATTTGTATGGCATTTGCAATAACATCGCTAAGTGCAGTAATATGGCTGCCTTCCTGCGCGTTGCTTATAGCATGTTTAATAGCATCGGTTTCTTTAGGGATAACCTCATAGGTAACCTCACGACCGGATGCTTTAAAGCCTTCCAGTAACAAACCGTTAATCTCCTCTTCGGTGCGGCCGCGCAGGTGCTTTTCGTTTCGCATAATAATATGGTCAAACATTCGGGCAGCAATTTTTGCACACTCCTTAATGTCCTGGTCGCGCCTGTCGCCCACACCAGATATAATTCCTATTTTTTGTGTCGCCTCTACATTTTGCAGATAATCTTCTACGGCAAGGTAGCCGGCAGGGTTATGTGCAAAATCTATAAGTACTTTAAACTTCCTGAACTCAAAAATATTCATTCGTCCGGGGGTTTGTGCCGTGCCGGGAATAAATGTTTGCAATGAAAGGCTGATGTCTTCGGTCTTAAAGCCCCACAGGTATGAGGTAAGCGTTGCAGCCAGTGCATTGGCGATCATGAATTTTGCCTTACCACCAAGCGTAAGCGGAACGTGCGATGCTTTTTCTACCCTTATTTTCCACTCGCCTTTTTTAATGGTAATAAAGCCATTTTCGTAAACAGCTGTAACACGGCCTGCTTTTGCCTCTTCTTTAATAAAAGGGCTGTCTTCGTAAAGGCTAAAGTAAGCCACGTTGCACTCCAGCTCTTTGCCTATTTTTATACACTCAGGGTCATCGCCATTTAAAACAGCCCAACCGTCTTTTTTCACGCTGCGCGGAATTACCCTTTTAACACGGGCAAGATCGTCTATGCTATGAATGTCGCTAAGGCCTAAGTGGTCTTCCTGGATATTGGTAATAATACCAATGTCGCATCGGCTAAAGCCAAGGCCGGAGCGAAGGATTCCTCCACGGGCAGTTTCCAGTACGGCAAATTCTACCGTAGGGTCTTTTAATATATATTCAGCACTAAAAGGGCCTGTAGTATCGCCTTTTTCGAGCATGTGGTTTTGTACATAAATACCGTCAGATGTGGTAAAGCCCACTTTAAAACCATTATTTTTTACAATATGTGCCAGCAAACGTGTAGTGGTAGTTTTACCATTAGTACCTGTTACGGCAAAAATAGGGATGCGGCTTGGCTTACCGGGAGGATACAACATATCTATAACCGGGGCAGCTACATTGCGCGGTAAACCGGATGATGGTGCCAGGTGCATACGGAAACCCGGTGCTGCATTAACCTCAAGTATTACGCCGCCATTTTCTTTAAGGGGCTGCGTAAGGTTTTCTGCCATAATATCTATACCGCAAACATCAAGGCCTATAACACGGGAAATCCTTTCTGAAAGAAAAATGTTTTCGGGGTGCATCATATCAGTCACATCTACAGATGTTCCGCCCGTACTAAGGTTTGCTGTCGATTTAAGGTAAACGATCTCGCCAATAGCCGGAACCGTTTCAGTAGTGTACCCTTTCTTTTCAAGCAGGTCGGTAGTATCACGGTCTATGGTAATTTCGGTCAAAACATTTTCATGCCCGTAACCACGGCGAGGGTCTTCATTTTCCTTATCAATAAGCTCCTGTATGGTGAGCTGTCCATCGCCCTGTACGTGTGCAGGAACCCTTTGTGCTGCTGCAACAACTTTATTATCTATTACAAGCACACGGAAATCGTATCCTGTAATGAATTTTTCTACAATAACGCGGCTGCCGTATTTTTGGGCAAACTCAAGCCCGGCAAGAGCATCTTCAAAATTCAATACGTTTATAGAAGCGCCCTTACCATGATTACCATCAAGTGGTTTTAGTACTATGGGGTAACCTATTTCATCTATAATAGTTTTAAGGCTTTCTTCATCAGTACAAATACCACCTCCTGCTACAGGTATGGAGGCTGCCGAAAGCATGCGCTTTGTCTGCTCTTTATTACAGGCAATATCTACAGCTATATGGCTTGTTTTATTAGTAATCGTTGCCTGAAAACGCATCTGGTTAATACCGTAGCCTAATTGTACAAGCGAATTGGTACCAAGGCGTATCCACGGAATGTCGCGTGCTACGGCTTCTTCTACAATACTGCCGGTACTTGGGCCTAAGCGGTCGCGCTCACGTATCTTGCGCATATTGTGTATATCAGCTTCAAGGTCATAATCAGTGCCTGCAATAAGCGCTTCGGCAATACGTACCGATGCTTCGGCAGCATAAATGCCTACGTTTTCTTCCAGATAGCTAAACACTACATTATATACACCGGGAGTTTTAGTTTCGCGGGTGCGGCCAAAACCGGTATCCATACCCGCAAGGGTTTGTATTTCGAGGGCAATGTGTTCTATAACATGCCCCATCCAGGTGCCTCTTTCTATACGCGAAAAAAAGCCTCCCCTAACACCTTCAGAACAGCGATGGGTAACAAGCGAAGGCATTAAAGCTTCTATCCTTTCCCTAAATCCGTCTATTTTATTAGTGGGGTTTTGTTCCATTTCCTCGAGGTCGAGGCGCATTTGTATCAGTTTTTTTCTTTTTACGCTCCATATATTGGGTCCGCGCAGTGCCTGGATTTTCTCGATTTTCATAAAATGGCAAAAATGGGGATAAGGTTAATGTAAATTAGTAAAATATATTCTTGTTTTTGTTTTTTTAGTAAAGTACGACAAATGCGTTTTAAATGGCATTTCATCGTTAGAAAATTACTTAAAAAAATAATTAAAAAGTATCTTTGCGGTAAATATTTTATAAAAAGCCTGATTGGTAACAATTAAGCGAGAAATAATTAACCGTAAATTGCGTTTTTTACGTATTTAATTACTTTTGCACTATGAATAATGTACAGGGAAAACTGATAATTATAGGGGGAGCGGTAGATAAAGGCAGTTTTACTGAGGTGTCTTTTGACCAGAATATAGCGAACAACCTAAACTTTTTTGAAACAGGGATTTTAAGCCGGATCATTCGTGAATCTAAACATGGCGAAGAGTCGCGCATTGAGGTTATAACTACAGCATCGGTTATACCGAGGCAGGTGGGGCCACAGTATGTTAAGGCATTTGAATACCTTAATGCAAAAAATGTAGGGTTAATGTACATTGAAAAACGGGAGCAAACTAAAGACCCCGAAATACTGGCACGCATACAGGCAGCAGATGTGGTTATGTTTACCGGTGGCGACCAGCTTAGGTTAACATCTATTTTGGGCGGAACTAAACTGCATGACATTATTCTTGATAAATTTAAGAACGAAGATTTTATATATGCCGGTACATCGGCGGGTGCTGCTGCGGCATCTAATAACATGATCTATCAGGGTAGCAGCCAGGAAGCGCTGCTTAAAGGCGAAGTAAAAATTACCAGCGGCCTTAGCCTTATAGAAAATGTAATTATAGATACCCACTTTGTACAACGTGGCCGTATAGGGCGCCTGTTTCAGGCTGTTGTAGGCAATCCACGCGTTCTTGGTATTGGCCTTGGCGAAGATACCGGGCTGCTTATTACCAGCGACGGCAGGATGGAAGCTATAGGATCTGGACTTGTGATACTGGTAGATGGAAGACAAATAATGGATACTAATTTAACCCAGGTAGAACTTGGCAAGCCAATATCTATAAACAATATGATAGTGCACGTTATGAGTATGTATGATACTTACGACCTTAACACGCATTCTATGGAAATACATAACTCGCAATATTCATTGCCATTGTATGTTCCTGCAGAGACAGATGCAGACGAGGCAATTAAAACAGATGATGTAGAGTAAGTTTTAATGAAAATAATATGGGGCACAAAGGCTCACGAGGTTTATAACATGGTTGTAATTTCTTTGTGAATCTTTGTGCCTTCTTCGTGTAACTTTATGAAACAAATTTTAAAAGATGAAAATAATTATACACGGCGGTTTCTTTAGCGAATCTACTACCGATGCTCAAACTAAGCATGCCAAACAGGAGGCACTTATTGCTATTGTAAAAAAATCGTACGATTACCTAAAAACGCATACGGCTACTCAAGCGGTGGTATATGCAGTGTCGTTGTTAGAAGACAGTCCGCTGTTTAATGCCGGAATAGGGTCGCAGATACAAAGCGATGGGCAGATACGCATGAGTGCTGCCTTAATGGATGGCGAAACCCAGAAGATGAGTGGTGTTATTAATATACAGAATGTGCAGAATCCCATTCTTGTAGCCGAAAAACTGTCGCCGTATGATGATCGTGTTTTAGGTGGAGAAGGGGCAACACAGTATGCACATACTAACGGCTTTGCAGAATTTAGCACGGAGACACCTGAAAGACGTGCAGAATATGAAAAAAAACTTGCAGGAACTGGCGTAGGGACCGTGGGCTGTGTAGCGCTTGATGCTGACGGCAAACTTGCCGTGGCAACATCTACCGGAGGTAAGGGTTTCGAAATGGTAGGCCGTATAAGTGATAGTGCCACCGTTGCCGGAAATTATGCCAATGCCTTTTGTGGTGTAAGCTGTACCGGTGTGGGCGAAGATATTGTAAGCAATGCCACCGCTGCAAAAATTGTTACCCGCGTTACCGATGGCATGCCAATAGCTAATGCTTTTGCCAAAACGTTTAACGAACTAAAACCTTATGACGGTTTTGCCGGTGCCATTGCAATAGATGCACAAGGAAACATTTTTCATCAGGACTCGCACCCCAGTATGGTATTTGCAAGTTTTGATGGGGAGAGTGTAAAAGTATTTAATTAGTTTAAGCCTGCCTGTTATTAGTTAGATCGTAGTCATAATTTCAATACAACAAACCCGTAAGTGATTGCTTACGGGTTTATTATTTAAATATCTATAGATATTTAATCTACTCTTTTGTCTATAAAATATCGTGGCCTTTTTTTTACTTCGAGGTATATTTTGCCAATGTATTCGCCAAGGATACCAAAGCAGAACAACTGTACACCGCCTAAAAAATACATAGGCAATACTGTAGAAAGCCACCCAGGCACTACGTGGCCAAGAAATAAACCAAAAATGGCATAACCTGACATAACAAGACAAAGAAAAAATATAGCAAAGCCTATTATACTAACAAGGCGTAATGGGTAATTACTAAAAGAGGTAATACCGTTCCATGCAAATGATAACATTTTGCTAAAAGAAAATTTAGATTCTCCGGCGAAACGTTCCTGGCGGTTATAGTACACAACATCGTTGTTAAACCCTATAGATGGGATTATGCCTCTTAAAAAAAGATTAACTTCGTCAAATTCTGCCAATGCATTTAATACCCTGCTACTGCATAAACGATAATCGGCATGGTTGTGTATAATATTTACTTTCATGCGCTGCATCAGGCCATAAAATAGTAAAGCACTGTTTCTTTTAAAAAAACTATCTGTATCGCGTTCTTTCCTTACACCGTATACAACATCTGTACCCTCACAAAATTTTAATATCATCTCCTCAAGTACATTTATATCATCCTGAAGGTCGGCATCAATAGATATAAGAGCGTCTGCTTCATCTTTAAAAGTTAGCAAGCCTGCAAGCAGAGCATTTTGAGCCCCTACATTACTAACCAGCTTAAGGCCCTTAATGTTGCTAAGTGTTGTAGCATTGGCCGTAATTTTTAGCCATGTGGCATCTTTACTACCATCATCTATAAATGCAATGAAACTACTTTGAGAGATTATATTATTATCTGCAAGCCTGGTAATAATATTGTGTAACCTGTTAGCAGTTTCATTAATCACTAATTCCTCGTTGTAACAGGGCGATACCACTCCTATAATGGGCTTTTGCATGGTTAACATAAAATTTAGATGTTTATTGCAGATTGCAAACATACTATTTTATTATGTTGTCAATATATAAAAATAGTATTAATAGTAAAGCAACAAAAAACCCGTTTATTGCTAAACGGGTTTTGCTGTGTAAGTAAGAAATAAATATATTGTTTATAAAACGTTTTTATTTAACCTGGTTAACTATCGCTTCAAAAGCTTCAGGGTGGTTAGCAGCAAGATCTGCAAGAACCTTACGGTTCAATTCGATATTTGCAGCTTTAACTTTACCCATGAACTGAGAGTAGCTTAAACCGTATTGTCTTGCACCAGCGTTGATACGCATGATCCAAAGTGCACGGAAGTTTCTCTTTTTAGCTTTACGGTCGCGGTAAGCATAAACCATTGCTTTTTCAACGGCATTTTTAGCTACTGTCCAAACGTTTTTACGTCTTCCAAAGAAACCTTTGGCTTGCTTCATAATTCTCTTTCTACGAGCTCTTGAAGCAACTGAATTTACTGATCTTGGCATAATTTTTCTTTTTTTTTGTAGCAGGCGGCTTGCAAATGCGCAAACACTTATTGGCCATACTCCAGGGTTATTTTAATTGTTTAACCGGCAGCGGCTTATTAGATAAGCCTTAATTGCTGCTTAACGCTCCTCTCATCTGTTGGGTGTACCAGTGCAGAGTGAGTAAGAGCAAGCTTGCGCTTCTTAGATTTTTTAGTCAGGATGTGACTTTTAAAAGCGTGCTTTCTTTTAATTTTACCTGAGCCAGTAACTTTAAATCGTTTTTTGGCAGAGGATTTAGTTTTCATTTTAGGCATTTTGTTCCTGTATTTAATTTATTCTTACTTACTTTATAATCAAGGGCTTTTCGGCCTTCTTAAACATACTTTTAGTAACAACGCAGCAAATAATCACTGCGACGAGTTACTGAACACTGCCTTATAAGGGCTGATTACGCTTTTTTCTTCTTAGGTGCAATAAACATAATCATCCTTTTACCCTCAAGAACCGGCATCGCTTCTACTTTACCCCACTCCTCAAGATCGGTAGCAAGTTTAAGCAGCAATATTTGCCCTTGTTCTTTATAGATAATAGAACGCCCTTTAAAGAATACAAATGCTTTTAGTTTAGAACCCTCTTTAAGGAACTTTTCAGCATTCTTTCGTTTAAAGTCATAATCATGCTCATCGGTTTGCGGTCCGAAGCGTATTTCTTTAACAACAATTTGCGTAGACTTAGCCTTAAGCATCTTGTCGCGTTTCTTTTGTTCGTAAAGAAACTTTTTATAGTCCATAATCTTGCATACGGGCGGCTCGGCGTTTGGTGAAATTTCCACCAGGTCAAGCTCAAATCCCTCTGCCATTTGCAGTGCCTGCGAAGTTTTATAAACTCCCGGTTCTACATTTTCTCCCACAAGCCTTACTTCGGGTACGCGGATGGCATTGTTAGTCCTGTGCGCATCTTTTTTTTCTACTCGAGGCTGGTAGCCTCTGTTGTTTCTTATTGCTATGGCTTTAAAAATTTAAGTTAAACTTGAAATGTTTTTAGTGTTTTATCTACTTCTTCCTGCACAAGTGCAGCAAATGCTTCGATGGTCATTGTTTGGTTACTCTTACCTGCATCGCCATGACGACGTACAGATATCGTGCCGTTTTTCTCTTCTTCCTCGCCCACAATAAGCATAAATGGCAGCTTTTGTACTTCAGCTTCCCTTATTTTTCGGCCTATTGTTTCGTTCCTGTTATCTACGGTGGCGCGAATTTCGTGATTTTCGAGCAAATCTAAAACTTTTTTAGCATAATTTTCATATTTCTCGCTAAGAGACAGTATGATAGCCTGCTCCGGCATTAGCCAAAGCGGGAAATTACCGGCTGTATTTTCCAGCAATATTGCTATAAAGCGCTCCATCGACCCAAAAGGCGCACGGTGAATCATTACCGGTCTATGTAGTTCGTTATCAGATCCTTTGTAAGTTAAGTCGAATCTTTCCGGCAGGTTATAATCTACCTGAATGGTGCCTAACTGCCACTGGCGGCCCAGGGCATCCTTAACCATAAAGTCAAGTTTAGGGCCATAAAAAGCCGCTTCGCCATACTCTACAACCGTGGTAAGATTTTTATCTTTTGCGGCGTTAATAATCGCATTTTCAGCTTTTTCCCAGTTTTCATCGCTGCCTATGTACTTATCGCGGTTCTCTTTATCTCGTAAAGATACCTGCGCGCTAAAGTTATCAAACCCTAATGAGCTGAAAACATACAATACAAGGTCGATAACTTTCTTGAACTCACTATCTAACTGATCGGGAGTACAAAAAATGTGGGCGTCATCCTGAGTAAAGCCACGCACACGGGTTAAACCGTGCAGCTCGCCACTTTGCTCATAACGATATACCGTGCCAAACTCAGCATAACGCTTAGGCAGGTCTTTGTAAGACCAGGGCTTCGTGTTATAAATTTCGCAGTGGTGCGGACAGTTCATTGGTTTCAGCAAAAACTCTTCACCCTCATTAGGTGTATGGATTGGCTGAAAGCTATCAGCACCATACTTAGCGTAGTGGCCGCTGGTAACATATAATTCTTTCTGGCCTATGTGCGGTGTAACCACCTGCTCATAACCGGCCTTTTTTTGTGCTTTTTTAAGAAACTGCTCTAAACGGTCGCGCAGGGCAGCACCCTTAGGCAACCATAAAGGCAGACCCTGACCTACTTTCTGTGAGAAAGCAAACAATTCTAATTCCTTGCCCAGCTTGCGGTGGTCGCGGCGTTTAGCCTCTTCCAAAAGTTCAAGGTATTCGGTAAGGTCCTTTTGTTTCGGGAACGATATACCGTACACACGGGTAAGCTGTTTGTTCTTTTCGTCGCCGCGCCAGTAAGCACCGGCAACGCTCATAACTTTAAACGCCTTTATAATACCGGTGTTAGGTATGTGCCCACCACGGCAAAGATCGGTAAAGGTTGCGTGGTCGCAAAACGTAATAGTACCGTCTTCAAGGTTGGTTATAAGTTCTGTTTTATAAGGGTTCTCTTCGGCAGCATACATAGCAAGCGCTTCGGCTTTAGTAGCGCTGCGCATGGTAAACTCATATTTCTCGCGGGCTATGGCAAGTACCTTATCTTCAATGGTTTTAAAGTCTTTATCGGTAACCACGTGGTCGCCAAAATCAACGTCGTAGTAAAAACCATTTTCTATAGCAGGGCCTATGGTAAGCTTAATGCCCGGGTACAATTCCTGAAGGGCCTGCGCCAAAACGTGCGAGCTCGAATGCCAGAAAGCCTTTTTGCCTTCCTTGTCGTTCCATGTAAATAATATTAGGGAGCCGTCGGTCGTGAGTGGTGTTTTCGTTTCAACAGTTGTACCATTAAAGGAAGCAGAAATCACGTTTCTTGCTAAGCCTTCACTTATGCTCATGGCAACATCATGGGGAGTAACCCCGGCGTCAAACTTTTTAACCGAACCGTCCGGCAATGTAATATCTATCATTGTTAAAAATTTATAGTGTGCAAAGATAGCGTTTTAACCTGCAACAAACAATACATAAACCCCACCAGTTTTTAATATTATTTTCATGGTTTTTAAGAGGGTTAGGAGCGTTAAGGCATGGGCATTTTCGGTAGGCGGATTCCCGCCCTTAGCTTATCTGCCGCCCTGCGGTTGGCAGGATATCGCCTCGGTCGGGGCTAAGGGGAGAGGTTGTTTTGTGTTTGGGATGTTGCTGTCGCGAGCGTCACGCTCGATTGCATCAATAATGTTGCTACAATCATTGTTGCGTGCTAAGAGGTTCGCGCTAGCACTAGCACATGAAAATAAATCACATTTGACAAATCCTTTAACCAATAAACTCTACACTATATAGGAATAGTAGTTTATTTTTATATTTTTAACATTTGTTTATATATTTTTATATTTTTACAAAAAGATTAGTTATGAATTTAGATAAATATAGCACAGAAATTATTATTGCAGTTATTGCAGCTGTTGCAGGAGGTGCATTTTTTATTATTAAGAAAAGTAAGCGAAGCAATAATAAAGTAATTCAAAGAGATATTGACATTAGCGGAGACAGGGGCAAAGTTATCGGTGGTGATGATAACTCTACAAATTAATGATTTTAGGTACTAGACAAGAAGGAATAGATATTAGCGGTCACAATGGCAAAGTTGTGGCAGGCGACGATAATTCTACAAGTTATCATCAATATAGCAGTAAGACTTCTAAATTATCAAAATTGTTTGAGCGTCTAAATAAAGAATATAATGCTAATAATGAAATTAGTGATATCAATGATGATTTACAGAGATATTTAGACAAGAGAGATACGATAGGGTTAGAACAAAAACTGATAAATGGCAATCGGGAATATTTGTTTGATGATGCAAGTTGGCTAAAACAAGAATACGCTAAAAAATTGACAAAATTTCAATTTTTTGAACCAGCCCAAGAGATTCATGCTTTGCTTTTAGGTATAATTCTTGAGAAGTTTAGAAATCGTATATATCCATTAATCAGGGAGAAATCGTCAGATATTGAAATTTTAAAAGTTATCTCAGAGGATATTGTAAACCCAATATTAAATGTTTTACAGGAAGAAGGTTGTGATGATGTTATGGGTTTAGATTCTACAGATATTGAAGGTATGATTTATTTTTTAACTGGGCGTTGCCATATAAAATGGAACTCATGATACTATATCATCAAGCATTTGATCTATACCATTCAGTTTATAGATTACTGCAAATCCTTACATATTTTGATAGAAATGAATATGTTGAAGTTGAAAGGTTAAGAATTTGGGATTTTTACTTATTATTCCCAAATAAAATGAGCAATATAAAACTTAAAAGGGATGAAAAAGATGTTAGGCTAATGATTAAAATTTTTATTTTAAAAGACTCAAATCCTTACGAATTACTTTCCGATAACAGAAAAATGTTTGAGAAGATAAAACCATATCAATTGGGTGCTTTAAAATGTTTAGCATCATATGGGATTATTGATAAAGATTATTTACATTCAAATAGAGTTACAATAGTATCCAAGAAAATTTTATCTACTTATACATCTAAATTTGAACCGTTGGAACCAAAAGAAGTAAACGCAATAAGGCTTCTAACTTCCCATTTTTATTTAATGCCATTATTTGGGGAGTTCGGTTTAAAAGCGAGAACACAGTTATTAGAAAGCAAATATGATGCATAACAATTTATTTTTACATAGATTAATTATTCATACCAACGAAAATAAAATTGCCTATGATGAAACATTCCATAAAGGAATAAACATTATTAATGGCGATAATAGCAGTGGGAAGTCTACAATATCCCATTTTATATTTTATGTATTAGGAGGGTATTTTAATGATTGGGTAAAGGAAGCGAAAAAATGTACACGTGTTATCGCTGAAGTTGAAATGAACGGTGCGGTTTTTACTATTGGAAGAGCGATCCAAATAAATACTGAAAGCAAAAAAGGAAATAGTTCAGAGCCAATTTTTATATATTGGGGAATTGTAGAAGATAGCCTTAAAGCTTCTGCGAATGAATGGTTTAAGTATAATTACAATACAACTTCCGAAAAAAAAAGTTTTTCGAACATATTCTTTGATAATCTTGATTTACCTGTTGTAAAGGAAGAAAGTAATATTACTTTTCATCAAATTTTAAGGTTGTTATATGTTGATCAAGAATCGCCTACGAGTTCATTATTTTATTATGAACAATTTGATACAACTTTGATTCGAGAAACAGTATCGGATTTATTATTAGGCGTATATAACCAAAATTTATATGACGCAAAAACAAGAAAAGTTGAAGCGGAGAAAGAATTTGACGATGTCAAAAAAGAAATTAAAGTTATCAAGCAATTTACTAATAATGATTTACATCTATTTCCTGAACATATTTATCAATTAATTGCTGGTAAAGAAGCAGAGATACATAATTTAGAGGAACAATTAATACAGCTTAAGGAAAAGAATAAAATTGTTCAATATACAAAAAATACAAAACTCAATTTTCAACAATTAAATGACGAAGCAATTATTCAACGTCAAAAGGTAAATGAATTAGATACTGAAATAAAGACTCTCAAGTATGAAATTGAAGATTCACATTATTTCATTGAAACTTTAGAGTCAAAGCAAAGAGCAATAAAAAATTCAGTATTAACAAGGGAATTTCTTGGGGATTTCCCCTTAGATTATTGTCCAGAGTGTTTGAGTGACTTAAAGAAAAATGATGATATAACTGCTTGCAAATTATGTAAAGAACCTGTTGACCAAAGTTTTGGGGTAACGCAAGCGCGCAAAATTGAGCAGGATTTAAATTTTCAAATTAAGGAGTCTAAATCTTTACAGATTAAAAATCAACGTAGATTTTTAGAATTGACTACTAAAATTGATTCTGAAAAAATTAAACTTTCTCAGATACAGATACAAGTAAATTCTGCATTAAAAGATGTAAAATCTGTTAGAGACGAAAAAATTGATGCTCTTTACGGCGATAAAGGCTTTTTAGAGGGAGAAATAATTCAATTTGGAACACTATTGGAAAATGCTGAAATGTATCAAAAATTAGTAGAAAGTAAAGATAAATTAGATAAGGAAATTGATTTTTTGAATACTTCCATAAAATCAATGCAGGGCAATCAGGAACAACTAAAAAAAGTAATTAATGCTGAAATAGAAAAGAAAGGTCTTTATCTGCTAAACAATGATTTGAAAAGGCAGGATGATTTTATTGCAGCTAAAGAATTTAATATTGATTATAGAAATAATATTGCATTTATAGCTGATAAAGATGCGAAATATTCTGCTAGCTCAAATTTTTATTTAAAAACAGCAGCTAGATTTGCAATTTTTCTTGCATCCTTAGAAATTGAGAAGATGAGATATCCAAGATTCATACTATGCGATAATATGGAAGATAAGGGAATTGAACAAGCGAGAGCTTATAATTTTCAAAAGATAATTATTGAAGAAGCTAACAAATATGATTCAAATAATTTTCAAATGATTTATACAACATCATATCTCCCTCCCGAACTTAAGAATAGTAGTTATATTGTTGGTGAATATTATACAAAAATTAATCCAAGTTTAAAAAATATAGATTAGTTAAGTGTCTCCCTGCGGTCAAAATGGAAAACCCTCCCGATTAGTGCTAATTTGTGAAATTAGTGTCTCTTCCTTTGTGCTCCCGATAGCTATCGGGATTGTGTAATAGAGATTTCTCAACTCCGTTACTCTCCTTTTATAAAGTTATTTCTTCAATTCTATCCGGCGTTGGGGCTGGCTCCCCTCTCGAGAGGGGCGGGGGTGTGTCATTTAAAAATTATCTTTAAATCATCATCCCAACACACCCCTAACCCCTCTCAAGAGGGGAACCAACTACACTCATACCCACTATTTAAATGGGAACTGTATACTTCGACCTGCCTTCCGGCAGGCAGGCTGAATACTACTCCTTGAAAATGCTTTCCGGCCGTTCTAAATTATCAAGCTTTTTAATGTAATCATCGCCCAAAAGGCTCATGCCATATTGGTACGATGCATTCATCCACCCAAAACCCGAGCGGGTAATATAAGCAAAGTCGGTACCTACATTGCCATATTCGGCATATACCTTATGGGTGGCATTAACCACATCATACTTTTCTGGGATCGTACCATTATAATCTACGGCGTTTTGAGTGATCGTCCATAGCCAGCGGTAAATCATTTCGCGGGCTTCGGTTTCAAAGCCATAATCAATCAGGCCTTTCCACAAAACCATCTGGTGCGGCGCCCATCCGTTAGGGTAATCCCACTGGCGCTGTACGTTTCCGGTAGCATATTTATCAAGCGATGCCTTGCTGCTTCCGGTAAAACCACCCTGCGCCTTAAGTTCGTGCATTAGTTGCGGAACCATTTGCGCGGCCTCCTCTTTACTTGCCAGCCCCGCCCACAACGGAAAAAAGTTTGTAGCCGACATAAAGTCGCTCCTCTTGCCCGTCCTTTGGTTGTAATCAAAGTAGCCGTGCGTGTTTTCGTCCCACATATATTTATGCATCAGGTTTTTACGGGTATCAGCTTTTTCGGCCCAGTACTGCGGCGTGTAAGTTTTACCGTCAACGCCTGTAAAGCCATCTTTAAAGTAAGTAGCTATAAGGTATTCAAAATCCTTCTCGTACTTATATAATAAGGAGTTTACATCAACACAATTAAGGTCGGCCGCCACGTTATCCAGTCGCCAGCTCGTGTCGTGCCCACTTTCTCTTAGGGTTCGGTCGTGCACAAAATAACGGTCGAGTTCGGCATCCTTAATGGTTCCGTCCTTATAGGCCTGCTCAAATTCCAGTTCGGTAAGTTTATATTTATCGGTATATTCCTGAAGCAACTCTTTAAAATGCCCCGGCTCCGTTTCGGGCGGAATCCCAATCCCGTCGGCATAATATCTGTTCAGTCCGGTGTTAGAAGTATAGCGTTTGCCGCCCATCCACACCGTTTCATATTCCTGTATGGCAATAGCCAGGCTTTCGGCAAGCCATTTAGGGTCTTTAACCGGCATGGCATCATTAACCTCCCTAATAAACGATGATAAAAACGGAGGCTGTGTTCGGGTTAGGTAGTAGGAGCGGTTAGCGTTAAGAATTTTTCCGTAGTATTTTATCTGGTAGCAAAAATTATCAACCATGGCTTTCGCAAGGTCAACCCTGCCGTCGAGCAACAGGCCAATGCCTTCAAAATAACTATCCCAACCGTACATTTCGTTAAACCTGCCGCCGGGCACCACAAAGGGCACACCTTTACCGTTTTCTATTTTAAGCGATAATATCCCTGGCTTATCGTTAATCGACTTTACATAGTCGGACGTAATATCTTTTGGCAACACCACAACATCCAGTTTAGGCATGCGGGTTTGCACATCTTTAAAGTAAGCAATACCCACACTATCGTTATATGGTACGTATATGCGCTGCACATTGTCGTGCATTTTTTCGTCGCCTGCAATTCGGTTTATACCTTCCTCATCAATGGTACGGGTAAGGTCGTCCCAAAACTGCGTGCGAATGCGTCGCGAAATTCTCTCGGCAGGCGGTTCCTGAATTTGGCACAGGCTAATATGCAGGGTAGGGGCAGTGCCGTCTTTTGCAATAGCCAGTTCCTGTAGCAGGTTGCTTATATAATAGGTGTTGCGCAAAATCACGGTATGGCCATCGGTACTCACCATTCGGTAATCTTTATTAACAGGCGCATCGTCTTTAGTAATGCGTTTATCGCCATCAGTGTCATACCCGGCAAGCAATTCCTGCATTGTTGTATCAATGGGCAAGTCGAAAAATATCTGGCTTTCTACAAATTTTGAACTGCAACTCATAAGCAAAATAACTGCCAACAGCACACTAAGTGTGTACATGGGCATTTTTAGGTTAAAGAAAAATCTATTCATGTAAGAAAAAACTACGTGAACCATAAATATACACCATTTAGCCCGTTTCATAATTGCAGGCATTAACCCTTAACATTACATTAGCATGTTTGCATAATAAATAGCACACCTATATATAAGGAGCAGTTGTTGCATGCGCATATTAGCAGTGGTCGCGCCCGCTATCCGCTGTACACGCCGCCCTACGGTTGGCGTGGTGCCGCTGCTATCGGGGCTAAAAGCATGTTAATTTTTAATTTGCCATCTTAGATTAACAGGAGTGAGTACAAAATACACCGCAGGCGTAAACCT
>NZ_KB899987.1 GCF_000378485.1 Flavobacterium rivuli WB 3.3-2 = DSM 21788
TTGTGATTGCGCTCAATGCTCCTGTTTCCTTTTGCCTGGTGGCACAGGCCACGGATGGGGCATCCCAGACAGTTTTGGGCTTGGTAATGAGATAAGTTTTGTTCATATCCTGCTTCGGTTACCCTCTTGCTTTGGTGGGTTTTGTTCATTTTCTGACCCATCGGGCATACATAATAATCTCCTTCTTTATTATAATGAAGGTTTTCTTTGCTAAATGACTTGTGCTTTTTCTGATAATTTTTGTCCTGCTCTTTATCAAAAGTGTTGTACTTGACAAAAGCTGTCTTTTTCTCCCTTTTCAAAAAGTCATAATTCTCTTCACTGCCATATCCGGCATCGGCAGTGATTTCTTTAATTTTACGGTAAATGTGCTTTCCATAAAGCTCTTTCATGCTTTGCAGGTGCGGTTTCAGCGTTTTTGTATCTGTTGGGTTTTGATGGATGGTATAGTGAATGATAATTTGGTTTTCTGTAGATATCTGCGGGTTATAAGCCGGTTTTAACTGCCCGTTTTTCATATGGTCCTCCTTCATGCGCATAAAAGTGGCATCCGTATCTGTTTTGGAGTAACTGTTGCGTTGGCCTAAAATGGCCTGCTGCTGGTCATATTTTTCAAGATTGCTGACGAAATTCTTTTTGATATAATTCAGTTTAGCTTTCGATTTCTTACTGGCATTAGTATTGCCTGATAACTTTTGGTCAATCCTGGATACCGTCTTCTCTATTACCTCTTTGCTTATTTCTTTAAATTCAGGCGGGTCATTCTCAGGGCCATCTTCGTTATCAATGCTTTGGGCATAATTCCAGAGTTCTTCCAGTTGGGAGAGCATTTTGGCTTTATTGGTTTGTATGGCCTTGCCCCAGACAAAAGTATAGCGCCCTGCCTGCGCTTCTATCTTGGTGCCATCGGTATTGATCTGTTTTAAACTGATTAATTTTTCATCGGCCAGCATCAGTACGACCTGTTTAAAAATGTCTTTAAAACTGCTTTTAAGCTTATCGCTCCTAAAGCGGTTCACGGTATTGTGGTCTACAAAGGTGGTTGCAGTAAGCCACATAAAGTTAATATTCTCACGAAGTGCTAATTCTATCTTACGCGAGGAATAAACGTTAGTCATATAACTATAAATCATCACCTTCAAAAGCATTTTGGGATGGTACCCAGGATTTCCTTCTTTACTATAGGCTTCAAGTAACGGCTGGATATTTATTTTCTCTACAACGGAGTTAATAACCCGGACCGGATGATGCGCAGGTATTAATTCATCAAACGAATGAGGGAAAAGAGTCGACTGGTTCTGGTTGTAGGGCTTAAATTTCATCGCTTAAAATATTGATAATCAATACTTGAATATAATAAAAAATAAACTTTCTGCCAAAAAAATGCATAAAAAAACCGCCTCAGTTTTGAGACGGCTTC
>NZ_KB899988.1 GCF_000378485.1 Flavobacterium rivuli WB 3.3-2 = DSM 21788
GACTGAGTGGCTAAGCGAAAGTGATAAGTATCCCACCTGGGGAGTACGGGCGCAAGCCTGAAACTCAAAGGAATTGACGGGGGCCCGCACAAGCGGTGGAGCATGTGGTTTAATTCGATGATACGCGAGGAACCTTACCAGGGCTTAAATGTAGATTGACAGGACTGGAAACAGTTTTTTCTTCGGACAATTTACAAGGTGCTGCATGGTTGTCGTCAGCTCGTGCCGTGAGGTGTCAGGTTAAGTCCTATAACGAGCGCAACCCCTGTCGTTAGTTGCCAGCGAGTCATGTCGGGAACTCTAACGAGACTGCCAGTGCAAACTGAGAGGAAGGTGGGGATGACGTCAAATCATCACGGCCCTTACGTCCTGGGCTACACACGTGCTACAATGGCCGGTACAGAGAGCAGCCACCCCGCGAGGGGGAGCGAATCTATAAAGCCGGTCACAGTTCGGATCGGAGTCTGCAACCCGACTCCGTGAAGCTGGAATCGCTAGTAATCGGATATCAGCCATGATCCGGTGAATACGTTCCCGGGCCTTGTACACACCGCCCGTCAAGCCATGGAAGCTGGGGGTACCTGAAGTCGGTGACCGCAAGGAGCTGCCTAGGGTAAAACTGGTAACTGGGGCTAAGTCGTAACAAGGTAGCCGTACCGGAAGGTGCGGCTGGAACACCTCCTTTCTAGAGACACGACCGTTAGTTTTATGTAATAAGATTAAGTATGGATATACTTACTCTCGCTGTTAATTCAAATAATACAAAGAAGAAGAGCTTTAAAGATTTAAGAAATTAGATTTTAGACTTAAGACTGGATTCCGATTGGAAAAAATCTGAAATCTGAAATCAACAATCTGAAATTAAAATAGTCTCGTAGCTCAGCTGGTTAGAGTACTACACTGATAATGTAGGGGTCGACAGTTCGAGTCTGTCCGGGACTACTAATTAAAAGAAAGCATCTTCGGAAAAGGAAATTTTAGAAGTTGAGTTGCACTTTAAGTGACGAACCGCATAGGACTGTTAACTGAAGACTGTTAACTGTACACTAAAACGGGGGATTAGCTCAGCTGGCTAGAGCGCCTGCCTTGCACGCAGGAGGTCATCGGTTCGACTCCGATATTCTCCACAACGGCATTACGTTAG